>NZ_QXML01000001.1 GCF_003583985.1 Algoriphagus lacus
TGTCGCAGTCACACTTGCTCCCGGAGCCAAAGGCCCGTTAACCGGAGCAATTCCCGCAATCTTGTCGTCACTCACACTGAACGGTCCGGCCAACGTCACGTTTCCGCTGTTAGTGATCACGTAGTCGTACGTAATGATATCCCCTACCGCATCGTATGGACTGCCTGATTTGATCTGCTTGTCCAAAGTCAACGCCGGTGTCTGGGTCAGGCTCTGAATGTCGTCATCTATAGCAGAAACAGTTGTTCCCAAAGCCGTGCCGGACACTGTCGCAGTATTTGTAAAAGTCCCAGCATCAATATCTGCTTGGGTTAAAACATAAGTAGCTGTAAAAGTAGAATTATCGACCACCCCAGGGGCTAAGCTTGCTATCGGTCCTCCCGAAACACTAACTTTTGGATCTATTAAAGAAATGCCAGAAATACTAACAGTACCAGTGTTTTCAATTGTAAAAACATAGGTGATTTTATCGCCAGAATTTTGAATTCCATCATTATTGAAATCGGAATATGTTCCATTCTTCTCCAATGAAATTGAACAAGTATTAACAATCACCGTCTTTGTAATTGTTTTTGGACTTGAAACAGGATCATCCACAGTCAGAGTTACTTCATATGAACCCGCTGCTGCATAAGTATGAGTTGGGTTTTGAAGATTAGAAGTCGAACCGTCACCAAAATTCCAGCTCCAAGTGTAGCTTCCAACTTCTCCTCCAGTTGATTTGTCAGTAAAACTAACATCAAAGTTTTCGCAGGAAGTCGAATAATCAAAATTGGCTACTAAAGGGGTTTTAACAATAAATCCTGGACCTTTGAAATCGCACTGTGCATTTCCTGCAGTTGGTGGACAGGATTTATCATCAGAGTCAGCCTTACCTGTCTTCCAGGTCTGGTATATGTTTTTTATTTCTATTTTATCTCCATAATTCCAGGTAAAGTCACTCACCCTTAATTGGTCACCATTTTCTATGTTGATGGTATTCCCTAATTGATCTTCATAAACAATACATTTCGCTTGAGTTCCCCCTTGCAATACATCATTTATGTAAAGATCATATTGCACATGGAGGTTATAGCCGTTACCGCTAACATCAAATGTGGCCCAAATTTCCCCTTCAATTGGTGTTCCCAATGGCGTACCATCCAAGTCTCCAGGTAAAATAACCCCACCACCCTTATATCTGAACTCAACCGCGACAACCTGAAGGTTATTTTGCGGACAGGCTGGTGGGTTAGCCGGATCTATGAGAAATGGAGTGGTTGGGGAAATTATAGTTGAATTTTGTGCACGAACGGCCCCCTGCACAAAAAAGAAAATCAGGAAAAGCCAGAGCATTACCTGTCTGACAAATCCTGTATCTCTCATTAACCCCTTGAAAAATCCACTTTTAGGTGGCCGGGGGTTGGTCTGACAATTGGATAAGTTGTCCATATCGTTGAGAATTTTAATTTTCGAGCTAGTAAATGTTTTGCAATAGCTTACTTTTTGATCTTTCTAAACCGCATTTTCGATTTTACTTAGGCTTTTACTCTGCCTATTCGAATTACAGCCACCTTTTTTTCAGTCTGTTTACTCTAAAAATGAACTCCAATCTAATATTACCCGCCTAACCTATTCAGTTTACAGATACATTTCAGTTGTAAAAATACATTTTTTTGTTTTTCATAAACAAAGGATTTACAAAAAAATTTATTTGTAATGCAATTTTTTTAATACGAAATGAATAAAATTTGATTCAAAAGCAATTTTTGTTTAGGTTTTTAGAGTTTTTATTAAACAAAATCGATTACTTTTTTAATGATTGACCTTTGTCAAATAAAGTTCATCGAACACTGTTCTTTCTTTTGGTGCTTCTTAACTTGTTGCTGTGAGAGCCTGACTTCTTTAAGCCAGATTTAAAAAGCCCTATCTGATTTACCATGCCCCATTTCCCAATAAATTCCAACTCTTCACTTATTACAAATGCATTTGAATCCCAACTGAAGACTTCTTTACATTGGAGAAAATCTACTGCTGAAGAACGAATAGCTCGTTTGAAAAAAATCGGAGCATGGATCAAAGACCATCAGAAGGAAATCAGAAAAGCGCTTTGGCAGGATTTTAAAAAACCGGAAGCAGAGGTTGATCTTAGTGAAATTTTCCCGGTGACTTCAGAAATCAACCATGCCGTAAAAAATCTCCAATCATGGATGAAGGCAAAATCAGTCTCCACTCCGCTTCCTATGATCGGTACCACCGGAAAAATCCACTATGAACCAAAAGGAAGAGTTTTAATCCTGGCCCCTTGGAATTTCCCATTTAATCTGACAGTGGGGCCATTGATATCTGCAATTGCTGCTGGTTGTACCGCGATAATCAAACCATCAGAAATGTCCTTACACACTTCAGCGTTGATATCCGATATGATCAAAGAGCTGTTTGATCCTTCAGAGGTAGCTGTTTTCTTGGGAGATGTGGAAGTTGCCAGTAATCTGCTTGAGTTGCCTTTTGACCATATATTTTTCACTGGTAGCCCTGCAGTTGGAAAAATTGTAATGAAGGCGGCTTCCGCACACCTCACATCTGTAACGTTAGAGCTTGGCGGAAAGTCACCTGTGATTGTAGATCACAGCGCCGATTTGGATGATGCAGCAGCAAAAATCATCTGGTCCAAATTTGTAAACTGCGGACAAACTTGCATCGCTCCTGACTATCTGTTGGTCCCTGAAGATAAGTTGGAAGAATTCCTCATGAGAGCCAAAGTCTATTTGCAAAAGTTCTATGATCCTGCATTTAAGGGTATTGAAAAAAGCCCTGATTATGCCAGAATAATCAACTCCAAGCACCACAAGCGACTAAATAGCTATCTCACCGAGGCGTTGGAAAAAGGAGCGAAATTGGAGTTTGGTGGAAATACGAATGAATCCACTTGTTATTTGGAGCCAACCTTGATCTCAAACATCTCAGAAGACATGACCATTTTTCAGGAAGAGATTTTTGGCCCAATTCTTCCGATTTTGACTTACAGGAATTTAAACGAAGCCATTGAATTAGTTAATTCCAAGCCAAAACCTTTGGCACTTTACTTTTTTGGAAACAACTCTACACATTCCAAGAAAGTGCTAACTGAAACAAGCTCCGGAAACATGGTAGTCAATGACTGTGTCCTTCACTTTCTTCACAATGACCTTCCATTTGGCGGTGTGAATAACAGTGGAATCGGAAAAGCTCATGGATACTATGGATTCCTGGCCTTCAGTAATGAAAAAGGGATCCTTAAGCAACGGGTTGGATACAACAACGTTACTTTACTCAGACCGCCATACGGTATGAAAACAAAGCAAATAATTGCATCGTTAATAAAATGGTTTTAAGCTATGAAGCAGAATATTTTTAAATCCTTCACTTTTAGTACGTTCTTTTTACTCCTTTTAGCTTCTTCCTGTTCCTCAGATAATGAACCGGATTTTCTTGCGGCAAGGGAACTCCAGAATGAATCCTATGGAAATGATCCAAAACAAAAAATGGATGTTTATTTGCCAGCCGGAAGATCTCCATCCGAAACGCCACTCCTTATATATATACACGGAGGAGCGTGGATAGACGGGGACAAGAGTGAGTTTTTACAGGTAAAACCGCTTTTGGAAAAGGAATTTCCGGGATACGCTTTTATTTCCTTGAATTACCGCCTTTACGATTTTGCAACTGGAAGAAATGGGATTTTGGACCAAGAGCAGGACATTATTTTGGCATTCAATTCCATCGAAAATCAATTGGCTGACTGGAATATTTCTGATAATATCGTACTCGCAGGTGCCAGTGCAGGTGGCCACTTGGCCCTTCTTCATGCATTAAAAAACAACAATTCTGACCTAAAAGGGGTCATCGCTTTTTTCCCTCCAACAGATCTAACAGAACTCTATAAGTTCAATAATCTGACAGCTTTAGGTTTAGGAGCGGTTTTGGGTGGCACCCCAAGCACTGCAGCGTTGAACTACCAGATAACCAGTCCGGTAAATTTCGTGGACCCTATGGATGTTCCAACCATTTTTTTCCACGGAGATGTCGACACGGTAGTTCCCATCAGCCAAAGTGAGCTTTTGAAAGCTGCATTCCAAAATAAAGGTGTTAGGCATCAATTTACTAAAGTGCCCGGCCAGGGTCATGGATTCACCATGACAACCAATGAGGAATTGATCAGACAAGCTAAAGAGTTTATAGGGGAGTTTTAAAGAAAAACCCCGACAATTGCCGGGGTTACCATTTCATTTCAGACTTTTTGAAGTCCCTTAGAATGAGCCATTGATTTGATGGCTTTTACTACTTTTTCCGAAGGTTGCAGGCGAACCTGGTCCAATTGCTCTATCGTGCTCAGCATCTCCACATAATCTTGCATCAAGGCATCGTCGCTTTGCAAGGCTTGCATCAAGAGTTCTTGTTCTACCTCCGGCATTTCCTGATAGATGTATCTTACCAGGTCATTTGGGGTAAATGGTTTTATCATAGGCAATATTTAATTGTTTCATCTTTTTCCTGAGGTGGATCAGCGCATAGCGCATTCTTCCCAAGGCAGTATTGATACTGACACCAGTCTGATCGGCTATTTCCTGAAAGCTCATCTCCAAGTAATGGCGCATGACCAATACTTCTTTTTGAGCCTCCGGAAGTTCCTCAATAAGTTTTTTGACCATTTCCAGTGTCTCTTCTTTCACTTTGTGATCCTCCACAGAGGTTTCTGCAAACTGAAGGGAATTGAACACATTCGATCCATCTTCCATCAAAATGGTTGGATAACGTTTCGCTTTCCGAAAATGATCAATTGCCAGATTGTGGGCAATCCGCATCAACCAAGGCTGAAACTTCCCTTCTTCGCTGTATTTATCAGAGTGAATCGTCTGCACAACTTTGACAAATACATCCTGAAGCAAATCTTCAGCAACATCCTGATCCTTAACGATCAGGAAAATTGTGGTGTAAACTTTACTTTGATACCGATCTACTAATACATCAAATGCAGCTTGGCTGCCATTTCGATACTGAGCTATCAACTCGCTGTCCTGAGGACCTATTTGCTTACTCATTTTAAGTTGGTTTATGAACAACGTAGAAGTTTAAGCCATAGTATCAGGTTAGAGTGAAAGAATTGTAAAAGTTGGGTAGCGGTTCAAAGATTACTCTAGGATTCCAATCTAACGCGTTTTTTTTTGATTTGTCAAGTAGCAATCCAAATTCAAAAGGAACTTTGGAAAAAATCACCAAATCAAATTTTAATTGCTGCGATTAATAACCCAGGCAAATTGAACTGCCAATGTTTATGCCAAAAAATGTTAAAATACAACCATTGGTTAATTGTTTTAAGACCAGAAATACCCCAAAAAATTCGACTCAATCATTACCTTCGTAATCTGATCAAGTAATTAGCATAGCAATGGATTTAAGTGGAAAAATAATCACCCAACTACCTGAAGTAGGAGGAAGTTCGAAAAGTGGAAATGCCTGGAGAAAACAGGAATATATTTTAGAGACTGGAGGCCAATATCCAAAAAAGGTTTGCTTATCCGTCTGGGGTGATAAAATTGAACAATTTGGGCTGAAAGTCGGGGAGCAAGTAACCTTGGGTATCGATGTGGAAAGCCGTGAATACAACGGAAGGTGGTATACTGAGGTGAAAGTCTATAAAGTAGACCGAACTCACGGTGGAATTGGACCTTCCGAAGGGCCGGAGGTCGATACTTTTTACTCTGAAAGCGAAGAAGACAAGCTTCCTTTTTAAAATAATTAGTACAATGTTTTTTTAACTTAACTTTTCGATGTGGGAAGATTTTGATGAAAATGAGGAGGATGATGAAAGTGAATTTGATCCGAAAGCAAATCGGGATCAAATTTACTCCCATCCTTTAATGAAGAAATCGAATGAAATCGTATCGCTTACGCATGCGCTTGTAGGTAGTCTTGATGAAGCGCGAAAAGAACTATACGGGGGCATGATGATGGAGGATGCAATGGTAATCAGCGCCAAATTTGCAGGGGCTGAAGGAGTAAACGACTTCATCCTCAAGATGGAAAATGCTACGATTATGAAAGTTCACGCCCGCCATCTAAACTCAATGACTTACCAACTTGCCATTGAGGAAACTCATGCAGAAGATCATTTGAATTTGCTAAGAGAAGCAATATCAGAATTCCGAACACTATTTGTAGAATGGGTTCGGGGTTTTGATTCCTCAGAGAGGATAGATGATGGTTGGGGTCTATTCGTTTAAAAATTAGCTAAAAAAAAAAAGCGAGACTTATTCAGTCTCGCTTTTTACTTGTAGTTCGATTTCTTCACCAGATTCATCGAGGAATCTGTATTCCGTCACAGGTAGAGAAGAATCTCTGATCAGTTTTATCCATTTGTAATACTTGAAAAACCACTTAACCCGCTGGCTAATCAGGCCTTGGGTAAAGTATGCATGCAGGTAGGGATGCAGCCCAATTTGAATTTTTGCCACGTTTTGGATAGTGGCAAGATGCTCCAGATCATGCTCAAGCTTATCGGCGATCAGGATTGAGGCCTGTATCTTGCCGGTGCCGTTGCAGGCAGGGCAAGTCTCTTTGGTCACAATGTTGACCTCAGGACGTACTCGCTGCCGGGTGATTTGCATGAGACCAAATTTGCTTAGCGGCAAAACGGTATGCTTGGATCGGTCTGTTTTCATCTCCGACATCATCGCATCGTAAATGACCTTTTTGTTTTCGGCCCTTTTCATGTCGATAAAATCGACAACGATGATTCCTCCCATGTCTCGGAGGCGGAGTTGTCTGGCAATTTCTTTAACTGCAACCAGGTTCGTCTTAAGTGCTGTAGACTCTTGGTCACTTTCTTGGTTGGATTTATTGCCACTGTTAACGTCAATGACGTGCAGAGCCTCAGTGTGTTCAATGATGACATAGCCGCCTTGAGGCAAGCTCACTGTTTGTCCAAACAAGCTTTTGATTTGCTTTTCGATTCCAAAACTTTCAAAGAGCTTGACTTTACCGTTGTAAAGTCTGACAATTTTTTCTTTTTCAGGGGCTATTGACCTGATGTAGGATCTGATCTGATCGTAGGTGGACTCTTCTTCTACGGTGATTGCGTCGAATGATTCGTTGAGCAGGTCCCTGATAAGTGAGGAAGCCATACTCATCTCTCCGATGATTTTGTCCCGGCTCTTGGCTTTCAGCAATTTCTTCATTCCTTCTTCCCAGGTATCGAGAAGATTTCGAAGGTCTTTATCAAGTTCCGTCACGGACTGCCCTTCAGCCACTGTTCGGATGATTACTCCGAAATTGGCAGGTTTGATTGAATTGATGAGTCTGAGAAGCCTTTTGCGTTCATCGTTGCTTCGAATTTTCTTGGATACATTGACTGTATCTGAAAAAGGCACAAGCACGAGGAACCGCCCGGGCAGAGAGAGCTCGCAGGAAAGTCGGGGGCCTTTGGTTGAAATTGGCTCTTTGACGACCTGAACCAACACCTGATTGGTCTTGGCTAAGACTTTTTCGATTTTACCGATTTTGTCTATTTCAGGCTCGTTTTCGAAGCCTTTCAGCAGATAGCTATTGTAGTTGTTGTTCCTCACCATTTTGGTGAATTTGAACAAGCTGTTGACATTTGGGCCGAGGTCCTGGTAATGAAGAAAGGCGTCTTTCTCATAACCTACGTCAATGAACGCAGCATTGAGTCCATTGACGATCTTTCGGACCGTACCCAGATAAATGTCACCTACTTTAAACTGATTGTCCATTCCTTCGGAATGAAGCTCTACCAGTTGCTTATCATGCAGCAGGGCAATCCGACTTCCGTTCTGAGCAGAATCGATTAACAATTCCGTACTCAAAATTTTGTCTTAATAATATGTAAATGAACGTGTTGTTATAAAATGGCAAAAGAAGAAGTGGATTACTTCTTCTTATGTCTGTTTTTTCTAAGTCTCTTCTTACGCTTGTGCGTAGCGATCTTATGTCTTTTTCTTTTCTTACCGCAAGGCATAGTTTTTAAATTTTAAGGTGTGTAACAATAATTATAGCTTGTCGAGGTAGGTCTGAACACTTTCCAGAATCATGGGATCCTGAGTCATTTTCTTAACAGCCTCAAACTGTGCTTTCGCTTTATTTTTCTCATTGGACTCGAAATAGCTTACCGCCAAGTAAAACTGCCCTTGAAGATTATCCGGATGATACTTGATCAACTCTTCAAATCGCTCAGCGGCGCGCTCGTACTGTCCGGATTGCATGGAGAGGACTCCCATGTTAAACAGTCCATCCTCGTTTTGGGGATCCTCTTCGAGAATTTCTCTCATCATGGTAATTCCCTGCATTGGATTGGCCGAAGATACATAAGTCATCGCCACTTTGGTTTTCAAATCCAATCGGCTTGGATTTTTTTCCAAGACTTGATTGAGGTATGATCTTGTTTTTTCGGCAAGATCCTCCACTTTGTTTTTATCTAAGGCAAAGGAAAACGCCTCGTAATAGGCTTTTCCGGCCTCCTCTACTAGTTGCATGTCCTGTGGATTGACCTCCACAGCTTTTTCCCAGTAGAAAGCTGCACTGTCAAACATCCCTTCTGTCTGATAAATTCCGGCTAATTCTTTTGCGGCTGAAATCTTCACGGTGTTATCCGAGTCTTGATCCAACTTCAATTTAAGTGCATCAGCCAGTGATCTTTTTTCAGAAGAAAGCTCATTCTCATGCATTTCGGTTACTCCTTCAGGGGTATTTTCAGGGGCATTTGGGTCTTCAACCGAGGTTGTACCCGCTTCATTGTCCACTACTACCTTTGGTAAGGCATAGAGTCCAACAATTGCACTGATACCGATAACGATGAGAATGAGCTGGGATTTTTTCATGTCAAAGTCACCTCAGACTTAGTCCTGAGGAGCCAGTTGCTTGATTTTTTTGCTGTTTTTAATTTTTTCTACAAAGACTTTGGAAGGCTTAAAAGCCGGAATGTAGTGCTCATCGATCACGATCGCGGTATTCTTGGAGATATTACGGGCGATTTTCTTAGCTCTTTTCTTGTTGATAAAGCTACCAAATCCTCTTACGTAGATGTTTTCTCCTTCAGACATAGAATCCTTCACTACTTTGAAGAACGCCTCAATGGCTTGTGTAACATCATCCTTTTGGATTCCTGTTTTGTCTGAAATCTTGGTGATTACTTCTGCTTTTGTCACAGTGATTTTATTTTAGAAATTACGAAATAAGCTTAACAACCTATTAACCAAGTGTTTTTGGGACTGCAAATGTACGATATGCAATGCAATTAAAAAACATATTCAAAAAAATTACCTTGGTTTGTATCAGGAAAAATTTCACCCCATGAGCCGTAAATCTTCTGAAAATCAGGCGTTTTCTTTAAAAATAATTTCCTGGTACAAAGCCAATCCCAGAGAACTTCCCTGGAGAGGAACTACCGATCCTTATAAAATCTGGCTCTCAGAAATTATCCTTCAACAAACTCGGGTTGCCCAAGGATTACCTTATTATTACGCTTTTTCAGAAACTTACCCAACTGTAAAAGACTTGGCACTCGCACCTGAATCGGAAGTTCTTCGACTTTGGCAAGGTTTGGGTTATTACAGCAGAGCCAGAAACCTCCACTCTTGCGCAAAGTTTATCTGGTATGAACTAGGAGGCATCTTCCCCAATACTTATTCAGAATTGCTCAAACTTAAAGGGGTGGGCAGCTACACGGCAGCTGCAATTTCCAGTTTTGCATTCGGAGAGGTGAAAGCGGTGGTGGATGGGAATGTGTTTCGGGTATTGGCAAGATACTTCGGAATAGATACTGACATTGCCTCGGGAAAAGCAAAAATAGAATTCGAAACTTTAGCCAATAAATTGATTCCTAATGAAAACCCGGGAGAATACAATCAGGCAATCATGGACTTTGGGGCCAGGCTATGTGTTCCCAAAAATCCGGATTGTCCCAAATGTCCTCTGAAGGAAACCTGTTTTGCCTATCAAAAAAACTTGGTCAAAGACCTTCCTGTTAAAATCAATAAAACAAAGGTAAAGGAACGAAACCTCCATTATTATGTAATTCGGTGTGGAGAAAATTGGGTTTGGAAGAAACGTAAATCCGGAGACATTTGGGAAGGCCTTCATGATTTTCCCCATTCGGAAGGTGAACCAGCACCATACCTTGGGATTTCAGAAGAAAAACCAAGGTTGATTCCGAAAAAATACCGACACATTTTGTCTCATCAGCGATTAAACGCAAGTTTTTCAGAACTTGAAATTCCTCTCGAAAAGCATCAAGAACTTTCTAAATGGTGTGAAAATGAAGGATATCTGCTGGTCGCCGAAAATGAAATCGAATACCTTGCAAAACCTAAATTGATCGTGAACTTTTTGACCGATCAAGGGATTTGAGTAATTTCAATTTTATTCATTTTTCCACCTAAACAAATCAAATTATGGCAGGAGTAAACAAAGTAATTTTAGTGGGTAATCTTGGAGCAGATCCTGAGGTCAAATACCTGGAAGGTGATAAGGTTGTAGCGAAAATCAGGTTAGCCACAACAGAATCCTATAAGGACCGATCTGGAAATAGAGTTGATCAAACCGAATGGCATGATCTAGAAATGTGGGATCAACAAGCGAAGATTGCTGAACAATACCTGAAAAAAGGGTCTCAAATCTATGTAGAGGGAAAAATCAAAACAGATACTTGGCAGGACGACCAGGGCCAAAATAGGTACCGGACCAAAATCAGAGTAATCAGTTTTACCATGCTTGGCGGAAAACCTGAAGGAATGGGAATGGGCGGCGGACAAAGTCAGGCAAGCACATCGGCAGCCGCTAAACCATCAAATGCAGCCGTTACCACCTCCAACTCCGGTCCTGATCTGATTTTGGACAATTCAGACGATGATCTGCCCTTTTAACTGATGCTTAATTCCCCTGAAGTTGATTATCAGGGGAATTCTTTAATTTTGCCTAAATCATCTACACTCCTACATGGACGACCCCTACCCGAGTTACTACCTGATTGCGCAGATTATCGAGCCCTCATTTAGTTATTTCCTAATCAATGGTTTGATTCTAATCTTACTGCTGATAGGGTCAGCTTTGGCTTCCGGTTCGGAAGTTGCATTTTTTTCTCTCAGTAACGAAGAAATCGCCTCTATCCAGGAATCAGATCCTGAAAGAGGTCGGATCGTTTCCAAACTTCTCTCCAATCCCAAGCAACTGTTAAGTACCATATTGATCCTGAACAATCTAATCAATATTGGCATAGTTACTCTAACCACATTCGTCTCTTGGACAGTTTTTGGACTGAATGCTACTGGGATAATAATCCTTCTGGTTCAGACTGTTGGAGTTACTTTTGCCATTGTGTTTTTTGGAGAAATTGTACCAAAAGTCTATGCCAACCAAGCAAAAATTCCGTTTGCGACAGCGCTGGCTCCCTCAATCAGTTTTTTCTATTCTTTTTTAAAGCCAATCTCTTGGTTGTTGATGGGATTTAGCAACCTAATCGAAAAACGGGTGGTACAAAAGGGCTATGATTTATCTGTGGACGAACTAAATCAGGCCCTTGAGCTAACTACGGAAGATACCCCCGAAGAGGAAAAAGAAATTCTCAGGGGTATTGTGAATTTTGGTACCCTTTCAGTAAAACAAGTGATGCGAAGCAGACTGGATATCACTGCCATAGATGTGGAAATGGATTTTCATGAGTTGATGGACAAAATCAATAAAAGCGGTTATTCCAGGATTCCAGTTTATGAAGAAACTATAGACAATATTTTGGGGGTATTGTATATAAAAGACCTCCTTCCCTTCATTGAAAAGAATGAAGATTTTGCTTGGAAGGAACTGATCAGGAAAAGTTTTTTTGTTCCTGAAACAAAAAAGGTTGATTCACTTCTAAAAGATTTCCAACGAATGCGGGTGCATATGGCGATCGTGGTGGACGAATATGGTGGAACCTCCGGCTTGGTGACTTTTGAAGATTTGATCGAGGAAATTATCGGAGAAATCAATGACGAATTTGATGACACCGATGACATTTTCTTTCAAGAGCTGGATAGTGACACCTTTATTTTCGAAGGAAAGGTTTCGTTGAATGATTTTTGTAAAAAGCTCGAATTGGACCCTCAACTATTTGAGGATGTCAAAGGAGAAAGTGAGTCTTTAGGAGGGCTTTTGCTTGAATTGAATTCCAAACTTCCCAAAAACGGGACAAAAATTAAATATCAGGATTTTGAGTTTACTGTATTGGCTGTGGATACTCGAAAAATCAAAAAAGTGAAAGTCCATCAGATTTCTGGAGAAAAGGACAGTTCTACTCCGTTTACTGACTGAAATTAAGATTTATTAAATTCTGTTTAATTTAATTTTTTCAGAATTTTATTCTGATTTTGTGGTTGACATCTTCAAAGTACTCGACCGATGAAAAAATTCTGAAATAAAAAACTTGGAAAATTTTTTACTTTTTTTCTAAATAACCGATTTGGTTAATTTTTACAGATTTTTTTACCAAACCACCACTTATTTGACCCTAATACTCTTTATTGGACTGCCAATCGGCTAAATATTCAATTTTTTATAACCAAAAATTATAATTACAAAAAAATTAATAAAGCCTCATTTTATAATTAATCCTTCACTATTAGGCCGTATTTATTGCCTTAATTTTAACAAAAGAATTTTTTTTTGTAGTTTTTGGAAATTTTGAACCTATTAAATCAATTTAGAATGCAACAAGGTTTGTATCGATCGGAGTTTGAGCATGACTCCTGCGGTATAGGTGCGGTAGTCGACCTGAGTAATATCCCAACTCATGAGACTATAAGCGATGCCTTATACATGCTTAGTAATATGGAGCACCGTGGTGGACGTGGATCCGACCCTAAGACTGGAGACGGTGCCGGTATTTCTATTCAAGTTCCACATCAATTTCTAAAAGACGTCACAGCACGTACCGAAATCAATCTGCCAGAACCGGGGTATTACGGTGTGGGCATGACTTTCTTCCCGAAGAATAAACAGCTCTATCAGCGTTCCAAGGAAATGCTCAATCAGTTGATTGAGGAAATGGACTTCAACCTTATCGGATATCGCGAGGTACCGGTGGATGAGACTATTCCCGGTTCAGGTGCCTTGGAGGTAATGCCAAACATCGAACAACTCTTTGTTAGCCATAAAAAAGGACTAACTGGAATTGAACTTGAGCGAAAACTCTATGTCCTTAGAAACTATGCCTCCTCTGAGATCAATACCAAGATACCGGGGGTCAATCATTCTTTCTATTTTGCGAGTCTGAGTAGCCTCACTCTAATCTACAAAGGACAGTTGCGGACAGACCAGGTTTTGGCATTTTTTAAAGATCTCCAAAACCCAAGAATTGAGTCTGCTTTTGCGATCGTACACTCAAGATTCTCTACCAATACGTTTCCTAACTGGAGACTAGCCCAGCCCTTCAGATTTCTCTCCCATAACGGCGAAATCAACACTATTAGAGGCAACTTGAACAAAATGAAGTCCAAGGAAGCCTTGATGAAGTCCAAATTCTTCACTGATGAGGAGCTTGCCAAGTTGATGCCTATCACCAACAAACTCAACTCCGACTCTGCCAACCTGGATGCCATGGTGGAATTATTGACGCTAAGCGGAAGATCTCTTCCCCACGCGATGATGATGCTGGTGCCAGAAGCTTGGCAGGACAACGAAGTGATGGACCGGGACCGAAAGGCGTTTTATAAATTCCATGCGTCTCTCGTGGAGCCCTGGGATGGTCCTGCAGCATTGCTGTTCACCGATGGAAAATCGGTGGGTGCTACCCTCGATAGAAATGGTCTTCGTCCACTTCGTTACTTCATTACCAGAGACAATCGCTTGGTACTGTCTTCTGAAGCTGGAGCTTTGCCGATTCGTGAAGCGACCATCACGGAGAAAGGCCGAATAAGTCCCGGGAGGATGCTTTGGGCAGATCTTGAGAAAGGACGAGTTTTATTTGATGAAGAAGTAAAGGGCGAAATCTGTCGTCGTCAACCCTACGAAAAGTGGGTGAACGAGCAGCGTACCAAACTCAGATTTGTGCCTGATCCGGAGGAATTGACCCATCCGTATTCGACAGAGAATATTAAAAAGTGCCAGACTGTCTTTGGCTATACTTCAGAAGAACTTAAGGTAATCCTTGCTCCAATGGGCGATACAGGCTACGAGGCCGTAGGCTCCATGGGTGCAGATACTCCCTTGGCGGTATTGTCCAAGCAAAGTCAGCACATCGCGAATTACTTTAAGCAACTTTTTGCACAGGTAAGTAACCCACCGATTGATCCGATCAGGGAGCGATTAGTGATGTCCCTTTTCACTCGTATCGGTGAAGGACACAATATTTTGGAAGAAAGTCCACAGCATACCAAGCAGATCCACATTTCCCAGCCAGTCCTCCTTAACGAAGACTTGGAAAAAATAACCCGTATGGGACATTTGGGCTACAGGACAAAAAGACTTTTCGGTCATTTTGTTGCCGACCACAAGCCTGGAAGACTGCTTGAGGCACTGGATAAACTCTGCCAGGAAGCAGAAGATGCAATACATGAAGGCAAAAACGTCCTTATTATTTCTGACCGAAACAGTACAGAGGAGCTAGCTCCAATTCCTTCTCTTCTTGCAATCGGGGCTGTTCATCAACATTTGGTAAAGAAAAAAATCAGAACCAGAGCAGGTCTTGTGTTGGAGTCTGCTGATATCCGAGAGGTCCATCATTTTGCGACAGCTATAGGATACGGTGTATCTGCTATCAATCCATATTTGGCACTTGAGTCTTTGGTTGAACTATTCGAAAAAGGCCAGTTGCATAA
This sequence comes from Algoriphagus lacus, assembly GCF_003583985.1. GTDB lineage: Bacteria > Bacteroidota > Bacteroidia > Cytophagales > Cyclobacteriaceae > Algoriphagus > Algoriphagus lacus. Next base: position 14,823 of record NZ_QXML01000001.1, read on the forward strand.
GGTCAAGGATCTAAAAACCCTTTTTGCAAACTATCAGGATGCCATCGGAAAAGGTCTCCTAAAGGTCCTTTCCAAAATGGGAATCTCCACATTACAATCGTATCAAGGGGCACAGATATTTGAAGCCTTGGGATTGGGACCGGAGGTCATCGACCGATGCTTTAAAGGCACGGTTTCCCGTATTAGCGGTGTATCATTTGACGAGCTCGCAGAAGAAGTTCTGGTACGGCATCATGCTGCCTATGAAACCCACAGTCCAACACTGGAGACTGGTGGTGTGTATCAGTGGAAAAGAAGAGGGGAAAAACACATGTTCAACCCTGAAACAATTCACCTGCTGCAGAAATCAACGCGGCTTGGGGATTATGAGCTCTACAAAAAATTTGCAGCAAAAATCAACGAACAGACCAAAGATGCCTTGACTTTAAGAGGCCTGTTTGAATTCAAGAAAAGAATCAGTGTTCCTCTCGATGAAGTTGAACCGGCTGAAAACATTATAAAACGTTTTGCTACCGGGGCGATGTCCTTTGGTTCAATTTCTCACGAAGCTCACACCACGCTGGCAATTGCAATGAACCGAATTGGTGCAAAAAGCAATTCGGGAGAAGGTGGAGAAGATGAAATTCGCTATGAGAAAAAACCAAACGGAGATTGGGAGCGATCTGCCATCAAGCAAGTGGCATCCGGCCGTTTTGGGGTGACTAGCCATTACCTCACCAATGCTGCTGAACTTCAAATCAAAATGGCCCAAGGAGCAAAACCCGGAGAAGGGGGCCAATTGCCGGGGCACAAAGTGGACGAGTGGATCGGACGGGTTAGGCATTCCACTCCAGGGGTTGGCTTGATTTCACCTCCTCCACACCACGATATTTATTCAATCGAAGATTTGGCTCAGCTGATTTTCGATTTGAAAAATGCCAATAGAAAAGCTAGAATCAACGTAAAGTTGGTATCCCAAGCAGGAGTCGGAACCGTAGCCGCCGGAGTGGCCAAAGCGATGGCTGATGTGATTTTGATTTCTGGAGCAGACGGAGGCACAGGAGCTTCACCATTAAGCTCCATCAGACACGCCGGACTTCCTTGGGAGCTTGGACTTTCTGAAGCACATCAAACTTTGGTAAAAAATAACCTTCGAAGCCGTGTGGTTTTACAAACCGATGGACAGTTGAGAACAGGCCGGGATCTGGCAATTGCAACCTTACTGGGTGCTGAAGAATGGGGCATTGCCACAGGAGCCTTGGTAGTTGAAGGCTGCATTATGATGCGTAAGTGTCACCTGAATACCTGTCCAGTTGGGATTGCTACGCAAGATCCGGAGTTGAGAAAACTCTTCACCGGGGATCCTGACCATGTAGTGAATTATTTCAATTTCTTGGTTCAGGACCTGAGAGAAATCATGGCTTCACTTGGATTCCGCACCGTGGATGAGATGGTCGGACAAAGCCAGGTACTTCAGTCAACCGGACACTTGAATCACTGGAAATGGGATAAAATCGACCTTTCCCCAATCTTCCATAAAGTGGAAGTCCCAGATCATGTCGGAATCCACAAGCAAATTGATCAGGAATTTGAACTGAAAAAAGTGCTGGACCGCCAACTGATCAAAGCTGCAACTCCAGCTTTGGAACAGGCTATTCCGGTCACGGGAAATTTCCAGATCAAGAATATTGACAGATCTGTCGGGGCAATGCTTTCCAACGAGATTTCAAAGATCTATGGAGGCCAAGGTTTGCCTGAAGACACCATACATTTCAAGTTTACTGGATCTGCCGGACAGACTTTCGGAGGATTCCTTGCCAAAGGAGTTAATTTCGAGCTGGAGGGTGAAGCCAACGATTACTTTGGAAAGGGACTTTCCGGAGGACGATTGATCATCTATCCAAGTAGAAATGCACGGTTTGCTCCTGAGGAAAACATCATTATCGGCAATGTGGCCTTCTATGGTGCCACCTCAGGCGAAGCCTACATCAACGGGAAAGGCGGAGAGCGATTCTGTGTAAGGAACTCCGGAGTAAAAACAGTCATCGAGGGAATAGGGGACCATGGCTGTGAATACATGACAGGTGGCTTAGTAGTCAACCTCGGGGAAATTGGCAGAAACTTCGCAGCCGGTATGAGCGGGGGAATTGCTTACATCCTAAAAGATTACATTACTGAAATCAACACTGAAATGGTGGACATCGACATTTTGGAAGATGAAGATTATACCACCATCAAATCGTACCTCAAACGACACGTAAAACTAACCAACAGTAGTTTGGGGCAACGGTTTCTGGATGATTGGGAAAAGGCCAAAGAGCAGTTTATCAAGGTGATTCCTCGAGACTACAAGGCAGTTTTGCAAAAAAGAGCACAAGAACAAGCTAAATCATTGGTGTAAGATGGGAGCGAAAGACGGATTTATCCAATTCAAAAGAGAAACCCCTGTAAGCCGGGATCCAAAAGAACGTATCGGTGACTACAGAGAAATATATGAGCCATTTTCCGGCGAAAAATTAAACCATCAGGCAGCCCGCTGTATGGACTGCGGTGTACCGTTTTGCCATAACGGATGTCCATTGGGAAACGTGATACCAGAATTCAACGATGCGGTATACAATCAGGAATGGGGACAGGCAATCAGCATTTTGCGCAGCACAAACAACTTCCCGGAATTTACCGGCAGAATCTGCCCAGCTCCCTGTGAAGCCAGCTGCGTGTTGGGAATCAACAAGGATCCGGTTGCAATCGAACTGATTGAGAAAAGCATCGCTGAAAAAGCCTACGAACTTGGTTTGATCAAAGCAAATCCTCCTGAAAAACGAACCGGAAAAAAAGTGGCAGTAATTGGTTCAGGTCCAGCAGGACTTGCAGCAGCGGATCAATTGAACCAGGCAGGTCATGAAGTGACTCTCTTTGAAAAAGACGCTAAAGTTGGAGGTTTACTCAGATATGGCATTCCGGATTTCAAGCTTGAAAAATGGGTAATTGACCGTAGAGTAGAACTTATGCTTCAGGAAGGAGTGACTTTTTCCACCAAAACTGAAATCGGAAAAACTATCCAAGCCGATGAAATCCTCAAAAGTTTTGATGCTGTAGTGCTTTCCACCGGAGCTGCTCAACCTAGAAGACTCAATATCAAGGGAGATAAATTCAAAGGCGTACACTTTGCCATGGAATTTCTAGGGAAACAGAATCAGGTAATCAGTGGCGAAATTGAAGAAAACCCGATTTCAGCAAAAGGAAAGCATGTGATTGTCATCGGAGGCGGTGATACAGGAAGTGACTGTATAGGAACATCCAACAGACATGGAGCAGCTTCCATCACCCAATTGGAGCTTTTGCCAAAACCACCTAAGCAACGGACAACTTTGAACCCATGGCCAGAGTGGCCAATGACCCTTAAAACATCCAGTTCTCATGAAGAAGGTGCCGAACGGATGTTTTCCATCCTGACCAAAGAATTTACGGGAAACGATGCTGACGAAGTGACCGGACTTACTTTGGTAGACATCGAATGGAAAGAAAAGGGAGGCAGGATGATATTCGAGGAAATTCCTGGAACTGAGAGAACCCTTCCCTGTGACCTGGCATTTATTGCGATTGGCTACATGGGGCCTGCACAAAATGGTCTGTTGCAAGCTTTCGGAGCGGAGACTATGGAAAACAGTCTTCCAAAATCAAAAAATTTCCAAAGTACAAATCCCAAAGTTTTCCTTGCCGGAGACATGCGCAGAGGCCAATCGCTTGTTGTTTGGGCAATTTCAGAAGGAAGGGAAGCGGCGGTAAAAGTGGATGAATACCTTATGGGTACATCTTCACTGCCTCAGAAAGATGAGTCTTTCTTCCAGGTAGAAGAGCAAATCGCGGGATAAAGTCAAGGCGATCCCCAGTGGGAATGCCCTGACATGCCAATAGTACCCTGTTTAGTTGACTGACCTGCGATATAGAAAGCCACCCAAAAGGTGGCTTTCTTCATTTGGTTTAGTTTCGTCCTTTGCCGTGATGCGGCATAGGTCCTCGATCATGTATTTCTCCTCCAGGTCTTCTTTGCTCACGCCTCTCCAGTTTAATTTCCTCCCACTTCTTTCTTTGCTCCTCCGTCAAGACCTCTTTGATTTTTTCCTCCTGAACTTTCATTTCTTCCATTCTGGCCTTTCTTTCTGCCATTTCTTTTTCCATTTGAGCTTGTCTCTTTTGAGCATTTTCAAGATTGATAGCCAAGACCTTTGCCTTTTGATCTTCTGAAAGTTCGAGTTCTGTGGCCATTCGTTCGGTCATTTTTTTTGCTCGTTCTTCAGGATTCGGCAATTCTCTTTTTTCCTGCTGTGCAGCTACATTCAAACTGGTAAACACCACTAGAGCTGCACCCATCATCCACTTTTTCATAGTTGTTTTGGTTTTGTTTCAGGATTTAGACTTGACAAAAACAACCGGGTTTAATCCACTCCTACTTTGAGGAGTAAATTAACCTAAATTAAGAGCTCTTTTCTTCGATCAACTCTTTACGCTCTGAGGCTCGCACATACTTCGGTTTGATCAAAAGGCGCAGACTTGGATCAAAGCTGAGGTAATTCCATGACCAATTAAGAAAAATGAACAATTTGTTTTTTACCCCAAGGATTGCCATCAAGTGAACTATCAGCCAGGTAAGCCATGCCAATAGTCCCTGAAATTTGAAAAAAGGCAAATCCACCACCGCCAACTTTTTCCCCACAGTTGCCATAGACCCAAGATCTTTATATTTAAATGGGACCAATTGTTCACCTTTGATCAGGCGGAACAAGTTTTTCGATAGATTTCGAGCCTGTTGAATTGCAACTTGTGCCACTTGGGGATGACCTTTTGGGAACTCACCTCCAGGCAAAATACACTGATCTCCTAAAACATACACACCCTCAGACCCAATGAGTTGGTTAAATTCATTTACCAACATACGCCCATTGCCTGCATATTGACTTGCGTCAAACCCTTCTATGCGATTTGGTTTTATTCCGGCAGCCCAAAGTAAGGTTTGAGTTTCGATTGGCTCTTTGCCTTCAAGGGAAACTACTTTTCCATCGTAGTCCAGCACCCTAGTAGCTAAAAAAACTTCTACTCCCAGTTTTTGAAGGTAATCCAGCGCATGACTTTGGGCTTGTTCTGACATAGCGGCAAGCAACTTGGGCCCTGCCTCAATCAGGACCACCTTCATGTTTTTAAAACTCAATTCGGGATAATCCTTTGGGAAAACATTATTTCTCAATTCAGCCATAGCACCAGCCAGTTCCACTCCCGTAGGTCCTCCACCCACTATTACCATATTCATCAGCGATTTGCGATCCTCCATTTTTGGAATATTGATAGCCCTCTCGTAGTTGGAAATGATTTTATTGCGTATGTAGAGAGCTTCGGAAACCGTCTTCATCGGAGTAGAAAAATACTCGATGTTTTTTGCTCCGAAATAGTTGGTATCAGCTCCCATGGCCAACACCAGAAAATCATAATCGATATAGCCAATATCTGTGTAAAGCCGTTTAGCATTTGTGTCGACACCCTCCGCTTCGGCCATTCTAAAGCTGACATTGGGGACTCCATGGAAAATTTTGCGAAGCGGAAAAGAAATGGCACTTGGCTCCAATCCAGCAGTAGCAACCTGATAAAAGAGCGGCTGAAATTGGTGGAAATTGTTTTTATCCAGAAGAATGATCTGAAATGCGCTTTTTCGAAGCCCCAAAGCAAGTTTGAGTCCTGCAAAACCACCTCCGACAATGACAACTTTTGGAAGATCTAGTCTTGGGAGATTGGGAATCGGTTGAAGATTGGAGTAGTTCATTGGAATATCAATAAAGAGAATACGAAACAAAGAGGTCCTAAAGACACAGGTATCAAGAAAAATTACTCCCTTTAGAGAAAAAGAACAGAGGTTCTTCTAAGTAAAAAGATTTGCTATTTTTGCCCACCTAATCAAGCAAATCCATGGGAAGAGCATTTGAATTCCGAAAAGAGAGAAAGTTTAAGCGATGGGACAAGATGTCCAAGGTTTTTACCAGACTGGGTAAAGAAATCGTGATGGCTGTCAAAGCTGGCGGACCAGACGCCAACACCAATACCAAACTCCGCACGGTTATTCAAAATGCTAAGGGTGCTCAAATGCCTAAAGACCGCATCGAGGCGGCGATCAAAAGGGCTTCCAATAAAGATGAAAAAGATTACGAAGAAGTAGTTTATGAAGGCTATGGCCCTTTTGGAATTGCAATCATCGTAGAAACTTCCACTGACAATACCAATCGCACTGTAGCAAACATCCGATCCTATTTCACCAAAGCCGGTGGAGCCTTGGGAACTTCGGGATCGGTAAGTTTTATGTTTGATCGTAAGGCTGTTTTCAGATTTGCAAAAGCAAATTATGATTTGGAAGAGCTTGAGCTGGAGTTGATCGACTACGGACTGACTGAAATTGCGGAAAATGAAGGGGAGATATTCGCCTACACTGAATTCGAGGATTTCGGAACCATGCAAAAAGCACTGGAGGACCGTGGAATTGAAGTCATATCAGCTGATTTTCAACGTTTCCCAACAACTTTGACCGAACTCACTGAAGAACAGGAGGAAATCATCAACAAATTGATCGACCGTCTGGAAGAAGACGATGATGTAAACCAAGTATTTACCAATATGGCCTAGGCTTAAGCCAGGCCTTTTTTATGAGTTTTAAGAGACGAGAAAATTTCCAACCTTCCGATAAGCTTCTTGTGCTGGTTGGAAGTAAAAATCCGGTAAAAATTTCCTGCACCGAAGATGCATTCACCCGTGCATTTAACAAAAGCTTCCTTGTTGAAGGAATCAATGCCTCCTCCGGTGTTCCCGAACAGCCTGTGGGAAATCGGGAAACGTTGCTTGGAGCCAAAAATCGAGCCTTTAATTCCCGCGAAATTTTCCCTGAAGCAAATTATTGGGTTGGGATCGAAGGAGGAGTCGATGAGGATGAAAAAGGTATGTTTGCCTTCGCCTGGATTTTCATTGTAGATAAAATGGGGAAAACCAGCCAATCGAAAACAGGTACATTTTATATTCCGACTGCCGTAGCATCCTTGGTAAGTGAAGGAATGGAGTTGGGAAAGGCAGACGACTCGGTATTTAATAAAGACAATTCCAAACAGCAAGGTGGGTCGGTCGGAATTTTAACTCACGGAGTAGTGGACCGAACTGAATATTACCGGCAAGCTATCATTCTTGCTCTTATTCCATTTCTCAATGAAAATCTTTATTAGAAATAACTGATTCTTAGAAAAATTAAGGAAACCTTCTTTTAATTAAAAAAAATAAAGAGAAATTGGATTTACTAAAAATTATTTCTTCTTTTATGAAAATAAGCATTTCGCATACAAAAAACATCACTTAATATCTTTGAAGTAAAAGTTGTTTATATTACCCCAACCTTGGATCAAGTAAAAAACCTCCTCCGGGAGGTTTATTTTTTTAGATTATTTAAAAAGTTGGAAAGTGCTATTCTCCAGTCTGAATCAGCGTCCCACTCCGGCCCGATATACAGTTCATCTCTCACTAGAAGTTTGATGTAATATTTTACTACTGTTTTAGCACCTTCTTCACCCCCTATAGGCTCCAGACCCATACTGGCCATAAGATCAGCTTGTCTACCCTCTACTTTTATCAGTAGAAACTGAACCCTGTCTCTTACCAATTGCTCATTCGTTTTGGCCTCAGTGAGCCATTCTATTTGATGAGGATAAAGACTTTCGACAATTGCCTGAATCTGGGTTTTTTGAGCATTTTGTTCTGCAAGAATGGCCTCTGCGGATTTGCCGAGCAGATCATATCGGAAATAGCTTAGAAATCCAGTTTCTGCAGAGGAGCCCTCCAAAGGAATTCCCAACTTGAATACTTCCAGGTTGAGGGGATTTCGGGGAAGAAATTTTTGTTCGGATTGGGCAGTTTCCTGCGTACTTATTTGAGGAAATTCCGCGACATCAATGACCAACAGATTCATGGATCTTGTGGTTTTCGCCGATTCTGCCAGCTGAGCTCCCGCTTCATCCCAATCTTTTCCAGTGATGCCATACAATGCCTTGGAGGATATGATTTTTCCGTCTCCGCTAAAAGGCCCTACGTGGATACTTAGACTCTCCTTTTTTCGGGTCACCAGAATGATGTTTTTGACTTGCCTTTGTGCAAAGGCCTTTGCAAAATCAGCCTGTCTTGCTTCAGAAAGTGCCACTTGTTCCAATTCAAAATAGGCAACCGGATCAGCTCCTGCCTCCACAAGGTGAACATGAACACTATCCGCCAATTCCTTCCAAGTCAACACCGGTCTTGCACCAGGATCAGTTGATACCACAACCACCGATTTCCCATCAAAAAAACTTTCGGGAAGACCTCCCTGACCAAAAGCAAATCCAAAAGAACCCAAAAAAAGAAGGGCACTGCTGATATATTTCATCAATTTCAAATGTGGTGACGTCAAGCCTAGTATTTTTACGAATATACACAACGAATGATGGATCACCAGATGCAGTTCTCTTTCAAAAAAATCCTCTTTTTTCTAGTCACTTTAGTTTTGACCAGTCAATGTTTTGCCCAAAGTATTGATGCTGAAAAACTTTTAAAACACATTGAGTACCTTTCTTCGGACCAACTCGCAGGCAGAAAGCCACTTAGTGAAGGAAATCTTAAGGCACGTGAGTACATCTTGGATGAAATCACCTCGTTCAGCAACGTGCAGGCACTTTACCCTGATTTCATCCAGCGCTTCTCTTTTGTAAACCGTCGTGAAAACAGGACTTATGAAGATGCTGCCAATTTGGTTGCTTTCATTCCGGGAAGTAAATCAAGAAAGGTAATCGTGGTTACTGCTCATTACGATCACGTAGGGATAGGAAGACCAGATGCAAAAGGTGATTCGATCTTCAATGGCGCCGATGATAACGCTTCAGGAACAGCTGCACTACTTGTTTTAGCTGAATACTTTTCCAAAAATCGTCCCCAACATTGCATGATGTTTGTCGCCTTGGATGCAGAAGAAATGGGACTTCAAGGGGCAAAGGCACTAGTGGATGATTTCCCTTACCCATTGGAGCAGATACTTCTCAATGTAAATCTTGACATGCTCTCAAGAAGTGATAAAAATGAACTTTATGCTTCAGGAACCTATCATAACCCTCAATTCAAGGCGATCTTGGAGCAAGCTTCGAGTGGGTCAGATCCGGTCCTTCGCCTAGGCCATGATATACCTGGTACAGGAAAGGAAGATTGGACAAAGTCCTCCGATCATGGAGCGTTTTTTGAAAAAAAGGTCCCTCATCTTTATTTCGGAGTGGAAGATCACATTGATTACCACAAACCATCCGATGAGTTTGAAAACATTAATCCCGCGTTTTACATCAAGGCAGTTAATCTGGTTTTGACTTGTATTCTGAAATTGGACAGCGAATTGATGGAAGAGTCGAGTGGCAAATAATTTATCTTAATCCCAGCTTTGGTTTTTTATCAAAATTGATTCGATTTGGCAAAGAATGATTTGATCACGAGTTTTTTGATCTGGAGGCTTAGGCATTTGAGCAATCAGTCTTTCATACTGATTCTGAGCGGGCTTATAGGAATATTTTCAGGATTTGCAGCGGTAATCCTAAAAGAATCTGTTCAGTTCATTCAGGAGTTTCTAACTGATGATTTTTACACCGAGTATGCCAATTTCATGTATATCCTATATCCGTTGGTTGGGATATCGGCAGCCTATCTAGTAGGCCGCTACCTGCTCAAAGACTATGGTGGACATGGTATCCCGGATGTACTGTTTAATATTTCAAAAAAATCCAGTCTCATTCCCAAAGTAAAAATTTACAGCAGGATAATTACTTCAGCCTTAACAGTAGGATTCGGGGGTTCAGTTGGGCTTGAAGCTCCTATGGTAATGACAGGATCGGCCATTGGATCAAACGTTGGCCTGCTCATGCATCTCAATGCGAAAAAGCGAACTCTTCTGATCGGATGTGGAGCTGCGGGAGCAATCTCAGCAATATTCGGTGCGCCTATCGGAGCGGTGATATTTGCAATCGAGGTAATCCTGTTGGAAATCAGCACAGCAAGTTTCATCCCCCTATTGATTGCCTCTGTGACAGGTTCTATTACTTCAATGATTCTAATCGGAGAAGAGTCCCTTTTCAATTTCGACCTGAAGGAGACATTTCTGGCTGCACACATGCCTTATTATTTATTGTTAGGGATGATTTGCGGTGTGGTTTCACTTTACTTCAGCCGAATGGTAAGACGAACTGAGCGAATCATGGTGGATTTGGGAGATCAGTACATGAGGATCCTGTACGGCGGGGCATTTCTGGGATTTATGGTTTTCTTTTTCCCTCCCATTTATGGTGAAGGGTATGGAACTTTGAATACCCTGATCGAAGGAAACTCTGCTCAAATCCTGGATAAAAGTCCTTTTTTCTCCGTAATAGAAAATCCTGCCATGATCTTGGTTTTTCTAACATTGATCGTCCTGATCAAACCAATTGCATCAGCAGTTACTATTGGGGCAGGGGGAAGCGGAGGGATTTTTGCGCCCTCACTTTATGTAGGAGGCATTGTGGGATTTCTTTTTGCCTATTCCAAAAACATGCTTGGCTTTCATATCCCGTTACCGATTGCCCATTTTACTTTGGTGGCTATGTGCGGATTGATGGCCGGAGTCCAGCATGCCCCACTATCTGCGATATTTTTGATTGCCGAAATTACCGGAGGATATGAACTTTTTGTCCCCCTGATGTTCGTGTCGGCTATTTCTTTTATTACCACTACTTATTTTCAAAAGGACAGTCTGTACAAGCTTCAGTTGAAAGACCAAGGAAAACAACTTCCTGAAACCAAGGATCAGGAACTTTTGGACACGATAGACATCTCCCAGGTTATTGAGAGGGATTTATTGCCTATCCACCCGGATGCTAAATTGAAAAACCTGATTGATCTGGTGAAAATATCAAAACGAAATATTTTTCCAGTAATTGACGAGAATCAAACTCTCAGGGGAATTATCACACTGGATGATTTCAGGCATATCATGTTTGATTCCGAAAAGCAAGAAACAGTCTTGGTGCGTCAACTGATGCATAGTCCCCCAGAAATCCTATTGGCTACTGAAAATATGCAATCTGCCATGGAAAAATTTGAGCGATCCGGTGCTTGGAACCTTCCTGTAGTCGAAAATGGAAAGTACTTGGGATTCGTCTCTAAGTCCAGAATATTCAATGCCTATCGGAAAAGATTGATCAAGCAAAAGCATGATTGAGGCCATTTTAGAATAAAATTTGGAATTTGAAATTATCCACGGTTTCGCATTTTTTTTCAGTTGATTTTGTTGCAGTTAGCTAAAATTATCCACAAAACCAGTCTAGCTTTAGTAGTGTTAAATCCTTGTTTATCAATTATTTATACTTAATAAATTTAGAAGTGTGGATAAATAAATGAAAATGTGGATAAATTTTTCTTGCGTTTTTTAATCCTCAATTGCTGCAAATCAAGGGCCTTTTTCAGTTTATCGGAACAATTCCAACAATCTTAAAATTCACTGATCAAAATCATAAATTTTAAAACAAAATTTGGATTTAGCGAGCTGGCAGGTAGTCCTCCGGCTCAAGATCTAAGTCCAAAGAAACTCAACAAAAAAAATTCTTGGTATAGTACCATTTTAACACTCAGAATTCAAGCTTTAAATTCCAAATCCAACCGGCTCAAGGTTATTCATTTGACGCATAATCCAGCTTTGCCTTCCCCTTATGTATCCGGTTGGTCTAGCCGGAGTCCATCTCCGTGGATTAGGCAGGACAGCTGCGATCATTGCAGCCTGGCTTCGATTTAGTTTGGCGGCAGGTTTTTTATAATAGGTCTGGGCTGCTGCTTCGATTCCATAAATCCCATTTCCCATTTCAATAACATTTAAATAAACTTCCATGATGCGTTCTTTTGACCAAAGCAACTCTACCAACACCGTAAAATATGCCTCCAGACCCTTTCGAACATAACTTCTGCTCGGCCACAGAAAAACATTCTTCACTGTTTGCTGGGTAATGGTACTGGCTCCCTTGATTCGCTTGCCTTTTTTGTTGTTTTCCCAGGCTTTTTCCATGGCTTCAAAATCAAACCCTTTGTGCTCCAAAAACTTTTGGTCCTCTGCTGCCACGACCGCTTGAGGGGCATTTTTGGAAATGTGATCAATTGACTCCCAATCCTTATAAAGCCTGAGGTCTTTTTCCGGATCAAAAGCCTGCTCGACCAGTCGGATCACCATCAAAGGAGTAATCGGAACTGGAACAAATCTGTATATAATGACTAGACCGATTGAAAGTCCGAAAAACCAAAGGGCTGTCTTCCATAACAGCCTCCAAATCCAGCGAATGATCTTCATGGGTGAATTTACCGTTGCAATTACCTTTACAAATTGGTGGAAAAATACTGGATTTTCATAGCAGGGAAATCAGCAGGGGATCAATTCCACCACTTAAAATAAAAAAAAGGGCACTTGGCCCTTATTCTATGGTTTGACTACCTTTTTCAAGATAACCGGAGCACTGAGTTTGGCGGCGATTGATTCCATCAGAAACTTTAGATCACCATACCTTTGGACAGGAATCAGACTGGCCCGGATGTCCAGTTTGGCGGTTACTTTGAGGATTTCACCTAGATTTTCTACCGAATAATTGAAGCTGACAGTGGATCCCTGAATCGTAAGATTTTCATTGGTCGGATAATCATCTACTTCATATCCTGGGGGAATTTTTATGTTTGCTGTATAGACTTCACTAAAAGGATATTCAAAATCCACTGGAAACACTCTATACTCCAGCGTGAATGGATTTTTTGTGAAAGAAGAAATTCTGAGGGGATTAAACGTCAATGTCTCCATGTCCGCTGCCCCTGGCATCACCAAATCAAAAGTAGAATTGATGTAATTTTTTTCCTGAAGTAGATCTTCCACCTTAGCATTCTTTACAGTCATTGCTTCGCCTGGGGAGGTAAACATTTCGTCCAGCGATTTCTCTGCCTTTTCATAGGATTTGACTGCATGGGCGATTTTCAGACCTTCATAGAAGTGACTCCTCAGGGTATTATGGATAATTAGCTCACCTGTCTCGGAATTCAACTCTACATTGGTAAAAACCAAGTTGTTGGAAGTATGCTTAATCTCAATCGGGACCAAAGCACTTTTTCCTTTTTGAAGTAACAAACCTCCCTTGACGTGCTTGTCTATATCCACATAACCAAAAGGAGCCAATGGATCACTCAAATCAATAAACTGCTTTTTGCCATCTAACTCGGCCAGAAGGAGTATTTCGTCGAATTGATTGAGAAAGGGAAACATGACTAATTCACTCCTTCCATACCCTTTGCTTCCGATCAATACGGGATCGCAAGTGATTCCCTGTGATTTTAAAACACCCATGTAGGCCAAAATCAATTCACCGGGAGCACCTTTTTTGGATTTCAAAAGTTGATTGAGTGTCTGATCAGGATAGATCCAATCTTCCCCATCATTAATCAAATTATCTCTTAGGTAATAATAGGCCTTTTCGGCCTTTTCCTTTTGAGAACCAATGGATAGGTCAAGGTCCAGCAGTCCTTTCTCCAGAGTGTTTGTCCGATAATATCCCTTCATTGAATAATACTCAATCAAATCGTCCCCCAGCTTTTCCCAAGTATTAAGCACATCGACAAATTCACCTTGTCCCTCTCCTGCTGACTGATAGCCCGATCCCCCTGCAGACTGATAGCGCGAGAGCTGAAACTCCACCCGCTCCTGATAGTCCCGGTAGTTTTTCATGAAGGGTTCTTCTTTGAGTGAGTGTAAATTTCTCAAAGTCCATGAAAAAGTCCCATTGTTGGCGAGGTTTTCAGAATTCTGAAACAAATTGTATCCCTGACCGATCATCTTGTACTCCAATTGTGGGATCATAATAATCTGATACTTGGAAAAAAGCGTAGGAATGGATCGCTGAAAACTCCATCCATCCAAAAAGGTCAAGTTTTTATCCCCTTTTTTGTAAGTGTATTCCAAAATAGACCCAACCTGTGCGTCCGGAAAGGAAATGCGGAGCTCCCAGAACCCATCGCCTATTTCCACATCATGGATATGTTCCTTACCAATTTTGGTTTCGGTCATTCGTCCATCTACCACATTGACGAGGCTGGCCTTTACCCCTGAAATGTTTTCTACTGTATTCTCGCCTCGAAAGTAGCGGATTTTGACATCTGCAAATTCTTTCCCTGCTTCAGTCAGGATTTTGATCCGGTAGAAAAAGGTGGTTTCGAGCATTTCCCCAAAAAATCGGGAATCTCCACTAGAGGCTAGGATCACAGCAGGAGCCCCTGTTTCATAGGGCACTTCAGTAAGCGCCAGCTCATTCTCATTAATGTAGCCCATCTTGATGGATTGGGCAAAAAGAAAGGTCGGTCCTAGTAAAAAAGTCAGGAACAAAATCAGTTTATTCATTTTTAACGGTGCTTAAAGATGGTTTTATTAATGTAAGTGTATGGTCAAATTTGGAGTTGATCTCAGTGAGCAGGGAAGACTTATCGGCTTCTTCTAGGCCAGGATCGAGGCTGACCGAAAGCTCCCTGACTACCGTGATTATTTTGTCAGATTGAGAAAAAACCAATTTTCCCTGGTAACCTTTTCCTTCTATTCGAATCTCCCGACCTGACCCTCCTTCGAGTTGGAGGTCGTCAAGGAGTTGGATTTCATAAAAATCTTCCCGTATCAAAGTGTTGAAGGAAATCTGACTTTCGGTAATTCGGGCTAAAAAAGGCCTCAAAATGATTCTCTTTGAAGTAGCCTGGGTGAATCGTTGGATAATCCCTTTGTACTTGATCTCCGAAATAGGAATTGAATCTTTTCGGTCGTTTACGATTGAAAATTCCTGCACAATCAATCCAGCAACGGCGGAACTTTTGTTGAGGTAATCGCGCTTTTCCCGTTCGTTCAATTGGGAATTGACTTGCCTTGCACTCATGGCCTCATTACCATGACTTATGATTTGACTCTCAATCTGCGCCAAGCCCTGAGGATCCAAGACCAACTTGGATTTGGTGTTGACGGTATTCCAATGTGCTGAACGATAGCCAGGAGTTTTGGTCAGATATCCACCATCAGGTGTGGTCACCAAGACGTGGCGGTCACTTGTAAAATTTCCTAAAAAGCCGGGAGGATTAAGGGTCGAGGTACATTCCAGCCAAATTGGTTCGGACCGAGTCGGCACTTGAAGGATTACATGGTTGAATTGATTGGAAGGAAAATCGACTTCAATATCCTTTTGGCCTTCCCCTGCATACACAAGCGTATAATAGGAGGGAATTCCAACCACCTCCAGCATGGATTTCATCAGGGTAGTCAAGGCCTTACAATCTCCAAACTTATTCTGAACCACATCACGGGCAGTCATTGTCTGCCAGCCCCCGATTCCTAACTGAATACTTACATATCTAAAATTGCGCTGGAGGTAATCATAAAGGATCCCAATCTTTTCATAAGGATCCAAGTTTCCCTCCACCATTTGCAAGATTTGTCTTTTGAAATCCTCAGGAAGGTCTCCTCTACCTTGGTTGAGTTTATTTTGCCAAGAAGCTAATCCTGACCAATCATTCATTTCACCCTGAAATTCATTGATGGCGAATTTCACCGGAGAAAGTAGAATTTTGGGATCATTTTCCAAATCAAAGCTGGGTGTCTGCACTTCCAAATCACTTTCAGTCCAGACCACGGTAGTGTTCCCTCCCTCTTCTTTTATCTCTTTGCTACCCTTGAGATTAAGTTCTTTATATTTCAAGCCCATCTCAGTAGGAAAATTAAAAACGAGGACAGACTCTTTTACTTTCTGGTTGTGATGACGTACTGGTATCCATGAAGGATATGAGAAATTGGTCTTTCGGAGAATTTCTGATTTCACCTTGACCACAATGGGATAATGTGAGGAAGTAACTTCGAAAAATTTGTATCTATTATCCAACAAAAAATCAGTGGTTGAGGGAGCTACATCTCCCATGTCTCTTAGCTTCGCTTTTTTGATCACCTTCCCTGTCAAAGGATCGGTCATTTCCAATTCGAAGTTTTTTATTTCCTGAAGTTTATCATACATCAAAACCACCGATGCATGGTCCAATCCATCAGCACTTAAAATGGTAATCGTCTTTTCTTGTAATTCGGTTACCTGATAGTCAGCCGAAAGTGAAAAGGTGGTTTTCTGCTCTAAAAATGAATAAACCGGTACTTTCTTTGTCACGGTTGCTGTATCCTGAAACCCAAAAAGATTAATGCTTAGTAGGATTCCAAAAAGTAAATTCAAACTCATAAAAGGTCAATAACTGATGCAATAAGGTTTTAGTCTTTTAAAAATTCAAGCAATTCACTAAGAATTTTTTTATACTAAAACTAAATGCTCTTTAGACTATACAAACTGTATTTTTTCAAATGCCTAAAAAAATGACAGCTTGTAATTAATAAATAAAGGGTGCTATTTTGCTCAAAACAATCCAATCACCATTTTCATGGATCCCCTCGTCATCGGAAGTTTTGAAGATTTTGAAAAACACAATGGGCAAGAGCTAGGAGCTTCTGACTATTTTAAAATCACCCAATCTCAAATCAATCTTTTTGCAGATGCTACCTACGACCATCAGTGGATTCACATTGACCCGGATCGCGCCAAAGCAGAAGGAGCCTTTGGAAACACCATTGCCCATGGATACCTGACGCTGAGTATTGTCCCCCATCTGTGGGAACAGATCGTGCACGTACAGAACCTCAAAATGATGATCAACTATGGGATTGAATCCCTTCGCTTTGCCCAAGCAGTAGTGGTAGACAGTGAGGTAAGGCTAGTGGCCAAATTGAAAAATGTAGCCAATCTCAGAGGCACTGTAAAGGCAGAGGTGGAAGTTAAACTGGAAATCAAGGATCAAAAAAAGCCGGCATTTACCGGCGTTCTAATATTCCTTTACCACTTCCATTGATCAGGAAGCAAGCAGGTCATTGACCACCGTTGCCGCACAAGCGCATCCAAAGGCTGCCGGGAGAAATGACATCGTTCCATAGGCTGACTTCTTAAAATTACTTCCGTCAGTCAGCATCAGGCTTTCCCTTAGCACCTCCTCGGTTGAAAACACGGCCTTGAAACCACCAAAGATCTCCCGCTTTTTCAAGCGCTTTCGAAGCATGGCTGCGAGCCTGCACTGATAGGTATCTTCAAAATTTACAACCTTGATCTTAGTGGGGTCGACTTTCCCCCCAGCACCCATTGAACTTACCAACCTAAAGCCCCGGTTTTTGGCCCCTTCTATTAAGTGCATTTTGGGAGTAAAGCTGTCAATGCAGTCTACCACGTAGTCAAATTCATTTTCTGCTAAAAGCTGGGTCAGATCGTGCGGCTTGAGAAATTGCCGGATCGTGTGAATTTTTAGGTTGGGGTTGATGGCTAGAAGTCGGTCTTCCATCCATTCCGCTTTGGACTGGCCAACGTTTTTTTGAGTAGCGGGAAGTTGTCTGTTGACATTGCTGATGTCCACGGTATCTCCATCGACGATGGTCATTTCGCCCACTCCGGAGCGGCAGATAAATTCAGCGGCAAAGGAACCCACTCCTCCCAGACCGACCACCAGCACATGTTTTTGGGCAAGTTTTTCCAAACCTTCACGGCCCACAATCAACTCAGTCCGGCTCAGCCAGGCAAATTCACTCATTCGATTTTTCGTTTTGAAATGCGATTCCAGTTGGAAATGACCAGTTGCTCCAGTTCTTCCACCGAAAGGCGCAAAATTAGAGAAGCGGCCTGATAAACTGAACTGATTTCCAATCCCGAATCGTCAGTTTCCAAAAAAATCCGGTCCCGGGGACAAAGGTTAAGCCAGCCAGCTGCATTGCTTTCCTTTTTTTGGAGATGCTTTCCAAAGGAGAAAAAAACAGGATACTGCAAGAGTTGGGTCGCCAACTCCGGTTTTAGATTCCAGCCGTGCCAAATGATGGCGGGCGGATTTTTTTCGGCTTTCAGGTATTCCAAAAGCAAATCGAATCCTCTGACACAATGCAGGATCAAGGGAATTTCCAATTCTTTGGCCAAATCAGCCTGACCACGGAAAGCAGCCTTTTGAAGAGAATTATTAGGTCCTCTCAATCGATCAAATCCGCACTCTCCGATTGCCAAAAGAGCTGGGCTCTGCTGAGAAACTGACCTGATTTGGTGTAGTTTACCTTCCCAATTTTCGTCCAAAAACCAAGGATGCAAGCCCGCAGAAAAGTGCTGATCAGGGATATCCGAAAAATCAAGCGAATTAAAAATAGCTTTTTCAGTGCCTCGACGGTGCGTATGGATGTCCCACAGATTCATAAATCAAGCTTGTGCTTTTCCTCCAAAAAACAAAAACGCAATCCGAAAAAAGCCCCCAAAAAGCCAGACACTTCTTGGGGGCACAAAAAATCAGGAGGTTAAAAATTAATCCAATCGGTTACGCTCCTCAGTACTTCCGGAGTTTGATCTTACACGGAAGCTTTCACCCTTGGAGAAATTATATTTCAGCGTAAATCTCACACCCTGATTGCTTCGGTACTGACGGAAACTGGTATCGATATCCGCAAACTGGACTTTTGCATTGATAAACTGGGTACGGAATAGGTCTGTACCGTTAACTGCAATTGAAAGTTTGTCCTTCATCAAAGACTTGGTCACCCCAGCATCTACCCAACCAAAACCTCCGATGGATCCCTGACCCCAGATTTGAGGACCTAGGTACATACCCATCAACTCCAACTTAAACCCCTTGGGTAAGGTGAAATTTTGTTGAGTTCTCACCATGTAGGAAACTTGGTCTACGTCCAGGAAATTCTCACCAATTTGAGTTTGAAACTGATTGTAGGTCACCTGGAGCATGTTGGATGTGCTCCACCACTTTTTGATTTCCACTGGTACAATGGCCCGGAAATTCGCGGCACGGGTCTGATCAAAGTTGTCCGTATAGGTGGTCGTCGTACGCTCTTCCTGATCCTGCTCAAAAACCTGCATGAAGGTATCTTCCGTCACACTATACCCCAAGGTAAACTGGTAAGATCCATTTACCACGTGGTTCATTTCAAAGTTGGTAGAGTATTGAGGCTTCAGATTTGGGTTACCTTGCTCGGAAGTCAATGGATCGATGTAGTATACAAATGGATTCAACAAGCGGTAGTTAGGACGGGTGATTCGTCTGTTGGCATTATAAACGATCTGATATTTCTCACTCACTTTTTGCTGGACAAAAAAGCTTGGGAAAAGGTTGAAATAGTTCTGTTTGTTGATCTGATTCAGCGTAACTGAATTGCCTACGATGTCAGAATACTCTCCTCTCAAGCCGGCCTGATAGCTTAGCTTTTCGCTGAAAGACCCTTTCAGAGATGCGTATGCAGCCAATACATTTTCATTGTAAATAAACTGGTTGGAGTTAGGATCAGGTACAAAAGGACCTTCATCTTCCGCCCGGCTTAGGTCTAGGTCATTATCAGACTGCACCCAGCTTCCTTTTAGTCCCGCTTCCAATGTCTTTCCACCTTTGAGCATTTTTGTAAAGTCAGTTTTTGCGGTGAAAATGGTATAGTACATGTCATTCAGCGTAAGGATTTTGTCCGTAGAAGCAGATGCCTGGTCATCTCCAGACCAGTACATATTGTCCAAAAGGGAAGAGCTTTCGCTATCCATAATGGTGTAATCCACATCAGCGGAAATTTTACTTCCCAAGGTATCCAACTTGGCATCGTAATGCAGGTTGGTAAACAGTCGGTTTCTGCTTCCCTCTGCATCATTGTATGACTCGATAAAACTGTTGTAATCCTGACCCGGGTTGGTTATCACTGTACCTGAAGTACTTTTATTGATGTCGGTAGAAGCTGAAGCCTGCACATTCAAACCTATATTTTGGTTCTTATTGATCTCATAATTTGCCGAACCATTAAATGAAGGAGTCTTGTATCGGGAATTTATCCGTGAGTCTTGATTAAAATTTGAAACTCCTTCCTCCAGTGTAAAATTTCTGTTGATGGAGATATCATTGTAGACCGCGTATTCATTGTAATTGAATGTCCCGTTGGTGGAAAGCTTTCCCTTCTTCACGTTCAAGGTGAGTCCGGTATTGGGTGCAAACTGGCCATTGTACTGTCCGCCAATCTGGACGTTTCCAAATACCCCGTCCACTGAATTTTTCTTCAATTGAATATTGATCACCCCTGCAGATCCTTCCGCATCAAATCTGGAAGATGGATTATTTATCACCTCAATGCTCTTGATGTTATCTGCCGGCATTGATCTGAGGAAGTTGGCCAGATCGGTGGAACTCATGTAGGTAGGCCGATCATTGATCATTACGGTGGCACCGCTTCGACCATTCAAGTTGATATTTCCCTCCTGATCAACATAGATTCCAGGAGATCGACCGATTACATCCAAGGCATTTGACCCCTGAGCCATTACGGTACCCTCCACATTGACGATGGTTTTGTCGGGTTCAATGATAATCTCAGGACGGGAAGCTTTTACTGTGACTTCATCAAGTCCAGTCATTTCATCTGAAATGGATAAATCCCCAAAATCCTTGGAAACTCCGGGGGCCAAATCGAAAGGTTCGGAGGTGAAAGATTCATATCCGATCGAGGATACGACCAGTTTTACTTTGGCAGTTTTGGTGGACTCGATGAGAAACACGCCGTTTTCATCAGAAACAGCGCCGTCAACCAAGGCGCCGTCTTCCTGTATCAGGGCTACGTTGGCATAGGCTACTGGCTGACCTTTTTGGTCAGCAACTTTTCCTGTGATCTTGGCCACCTCCTTAGGAGCCGCAGCTAGGTTACTTATGCCAAGCAGGTACGTAAGCATGGCAAGAAAAATAAAGTTGGTCGTTTTCATTGTATAGATTGGCTTAGTCAAATTGTCTGTGCCATCCTATAGGAAAATGAAGTGCCAAGGCTGAAAATCGGTCTAAAAAGGCTAAAATGAGACTTTCCTGAATTTTCGAAAAAAAATTTGTCTCAATTCCGTACAGTATTTTATTCGGTTTAGGACAAAAAAAACCCGGACTGCTGGTCCGGGGTTTTAGATCTTAGTAAACGAATTGGCTTATTTAGCTGCTTCGAAGGACCTGCTTACCTCATCCCAATTGACCAAATTCCAGAAAGCAGCGATGTAATCAGGTCTTCGGTTTTGGTAGTGTAGGTAATAGGCATGTTCCCATACATCCAAACCTAAAATCGGAGTTCCTTTGATCTCGGCTACGTCCATTAGGGGATTATCCTGATTAGGGGTGGATGATACCGCAAGTCCATTTTCGGTAACTACCAACCAAGCCCAACCAGAGCCAAATCGGGTAGTTGCCGCTTTGTTAAAGGTCTCTTTGAATGCATCAAACGAACCGAATTTGGTATTAATGGCAGTCGCCAACTCGCCTTTTGGAGCACCTCCACCGTTTGGAGAAAGCGTTTTCCAGAAAAGGCTATGGTTCCAGTGACCTCCACCGTTATTTCTCACAGCAGTATTTGAACCCGCCACTTTCATCAAGTCTTCAAGGGATTTTCCTTCCAGATCAGTGCCAGCAATGGCATTGTTCAGGTTAGTAACATAAGCATTGTGATGCTTTCCATGATGGATTTCCATGGTGCGTGCATCGATGTGCGGCTCCAAGGCGTCAAAAGCATAAGGCAGGGCGGGAAGTGTAAAAGCCATTTTTTTAAAGATTTGGGTTAAACATTAGATTTAAAATCATATTGTAAACTACGATTTGACAACCAGTCTTCCGAAAAAAAGGTTCTGATTGAACAAAAAATGACCTATTCTCTCAGCTTTTTGAAAAAATCCAAAACCAATTGCTCGGCCTGGCCAGCCAATATCCCTGAAAACACCTTGGTCTTAGGATGAAGCATGTTGGGATTACTAGTCCGAAAGCCACGTTTGGGGTCTGAGGCCCCAAAATAAACCTCTCCGATTTGGGACCAGAACAAAGCCCCTGCGCACATAGGGCAAGGCTCCAAGGTGACGTACATTCTGCAATCAATGAGGTATTTCGCCCCCAGGCCGTTGGCAGCAGCTGTGATAGCCAGCATCTCGGCATGAGCAGTAACATCATTGAGTTTTTCGGTTTGATTGTAAGCCCTGGCGATTATTTTATTTTTGGAAACGATGACCGCACCCACAGGTATTTCACCTTCTTCAAAGGCAATCTTGGCTTGTCTCAAAGCCTCATTCATAAAATATTCGTGGGTATACAGTTCCAAGTCCGCGTGTTATTGGAAGATAGAAAAGATTTCTTCTCTTACTCCTTTATTGATAATAATTGCCAAGATCAGGGAAACCACTAAACCTGCCAAAGCCTTGAACATATCTTTTCTGGCCAGACGGAAGGCTCGCACCAACCAAGCGTTTCTTTTTTTGGCTTTCCCATGTTTTCCGATTGCGATCGCAAATTCACGACCTGCAAGCAACCCAATAAATACCCAAGTAGTACTCATCGGTACATTGTTGTACATCTTGAAATAGAACAAGATTACAGCGTAGACTAAATCCACCAGGGTGGCGGCTCGTACATCGGCCACATTGGTTTTCTCATTGATGATGTCCTGGATTTTATCCCCCTTCAAATAGAAAATAAGCCCCAATCCCAAGAAGACGAATCCGGTGTAGGCTAAAAACTCAACTGTATCCAATTGTCTTGGTAGAAATACCGCGATGTTGGCAGCATCTTGCATGATCCACACAGCCCAAAGCGTACCCGAAGTAATCCACTGCAATACCATCCAATAAGATCCTGCCTGACCCTTTAGGTAATTCCTGACAAATCGCTCCAAAACAAACCAAACAACTACTGCCAAGCCAAATGCAAGGATGTATCCAAAAAAACTCTTAGTCATCACCGACATGATCGTGCCTGCTTTGTAGGTGAAGACATTCAGAAGCAAGAAAGTGGTGGATACTGGCCACCGCATTCGCGTCATAATCAGCAGAACAATCGGGGCAGCTAACTGGAGGAAGACAAATTCTTCCGGGGCCTTTTCCAATCCCGGAGTACTGAGCAACTGAAAGGTCACGTCACCATTGAAAACAATCCAACTGTAGGTAATCGTCACAATCCAGATTATTCCGACAAACAACCACAGCCAATACCATTTACGCGCCTGATTGGAAATGATGAAGGTTCCAATGGTCTGAATACTGTCATTGGCAATAGCTGAATAGGCCGCCAATGCAAACCCAAACCACATTGCTGCATACGTATATTCTGTGATAAGCCCTGCAATGGAAATCAAAACACAGATTACTATCAGAAAAGGACGTTCACTTTTGGAAAAATCAAAAATTGAATAGGTCTTTTTGGTAAGTTTTTCCTGATTGATGTTTTGATCAATTGCTTTCTTATTGGCCATAATGAGGCTAGAGAGAGGTAGAGCCCAAAATTAAGGAAGAATAATAGCCACCGTATTAACAAATTGTTAAGTAGTTCGAAAAGCTTCTTTCAATCCCGAAAATTAGATTGGATATCGCGAAAAAATTTCAACTTTTACCCCGGATTTTTAATAAAATTCTGATTTTCACCACAGACCTATCCCGGAAAATCACGTCTTGAACTATTTTCACCCATTGATTCAGAATTAAGTTAAACAGGAATGGAAGAGCTGATCCAAGCGAAACCCCCCAAGAGCAAAATCAGAAGCTATCTGGTGGTTCTTCTTGCTTTACTCCTGTTCATCTTTGCGATTGATCTCTTGACTGTTGCCATGGGCCGGCTGAACAGTTCAGTTGCGACTGACATCATTCAGGCTACCCGAAATCCCTTCATCAGTTTGTTTGTTGGACTTTTGGTCACAGCCTTGATTCAAAGTAGCTCCACCGTCACCGCGAGCATAGTGGCAATAGTTGCTTCGGGAAACATGACTTTGCAGCAGGCAGTTCCGATGGTTTTGGGAGCTAACATTGGAACTACGCTGACCTCTTCTTTAGTGTCCTTCACCTTTATCATGAGGAATAAAGAATTTAAAAGGGCACTTTCCGCGGGAATAATTCATGATGTATTCAACATCCTGAGTGTTTTGATCCTTTTTCCCTTGGAGTTGTACTTTAACTTTTTGTCCAAAACCGCAGAAAAAATAGCACACTTCTTTTCCTCGGATAGTTCGCTGTCCGGACCATTTGAATACAATCGAATGTTTACCAGAACCATGACCGAATGGATCGTCGAAAACATCAATATCCCATTTGTATCCACATTACTCGCCATCTTCCTGGTTTTCTTTTCAATCAAAGTCCTAACCACGTCGGTTTATAATACCTTCGTTTTGGACACTTTTCAGGATGTGAACAAAATCATCTTCAAAAATACCGGGCTTTCATTTATCTACGGGGTCTTTTTCACAGCCGCCATCCAATCCAGCACCGTCACCACTTGCCTTGTTGTTCCTTTGGTTGCGAACAGAAAAGTAAGGCTGGCCAGCGCTTTTCCTTTCATCATAGGAGCGAATATCGGAACTACTATAACTGCAGTGATTGCCTCCATTTACAAAACCGAAGCCGCAATTGCCCTTGCTTTTGTGCATGTATTGTTCAATTGCATAGGTGCTTTGATTTTTCTTCCCTTTCCTGAAATCCGTCAAATTCCGGTTAAAATCGCTGAATTTATGGGAAGGACTTCAGCGAAGCATAAAGTCTTTGGATTTGCCTATATCCTACTCACATTTTTTATCATTCCCTTCCTATTGATTTATTTCAGCAGGGGTTAGGACTGGGTAGCCCTCCATGCATTCATGATGGCTTTAGCCGAACTGGTACCGATCCGGTCAGCACCGGCTTTGATTAAGTCTACCGCAAAATCAAGTGTTTTGATCCCTCCGCTTGCTTTGATGCCAATGGCCGATGGGAGCGTTTTCCGCATCAGTTCAATATCCTCGACTTTTGCTCCGGAAGATGCGTAGCCAGTGGATGTCTTGACATAATCAGCTCCAGCATCCTGACAAATGAGGCAGGCCTCACGGATTTGCTCAGAGGTCAGGTAGGCAGTTTCGATGATTACTTTCAGAATTCGCTCTTCCTCGTGGCAGATTTTTGCAATCTGGGCAATTTCGATTTTGGGCCAATTCATCCCTGAGTGAAAAGCAGTCTGGGACCAAACCAGGTCCAATTCGTCTGCTCCCTGTTTGATGGCCTCTTTAGTTTCAGCGACTTTTGTGGCTGTGTCTTCAAAGCCAAATGGAAAACCGATCACAGTCACAACCTGAATATCCTGGTCCATTAGGTCCCGCTTTGTTTTCTTAACCCAAAATGGTGGTACACAAACCCCGACAAACTGCTCTTCGATGGCATCTGCAATCAGCTGATCCACATCTTTGTCCGTCATGGTTGGACGAAGCACTGTAGATTCCAAAAATCGGTTCAGGTTTTTCATTTTCAATACTATTCCTCAGAATAAACAAAGTCCCTCAAATACATAAATTCCAAAGTCAAGTCTCCTTCCCGAGCTACGGTCGCCCGCTCCAGAATTGGCGCATTCTCTTCCAACAAGGCAGGAATGACCCATTTTTCAAGCTGCCTCCCAAATTCCATACTGGATTCTCGGGGAAGTTCACAAGGCAAATTATCGATAGCCATTACCGAGATGCTGGTTTGACTTCCAAAAGCAGCCAGTTCTTTCCCACTATCCCGGTCAATATCATAAACTGGATCTATGATTGTTGAAGCCCGGAGTGTGGTTGGTATAGATCCTCCGATATCGCAAGTCACATCTGCAATCACTGACAGCGCAAAATCGGGAGATTTGATATCCTCCAGCTTAAACAATCTCGGAGCTCCCGGATTCCAATATGCTCCGGCGATTAGCATCTCTCCTGCCTCGGCAAATTTGAGAAAGTGACTTTCGTATTTTTCAGGATGGGAATAGAACTCCTCCCGATCATAGCCTCCATCGGCCTTTCTTCGATTGTAATCGGAGGAACTTAAGACGGTAAAAACAGGCTCTTCGAAATACAAATGCAAAAATTCATGCGTGTCGACTTCGGGAATTTGCAAGGCTTCCAAAATTTCTCTGATTCCTTTTCCAACCCGACCGGCTCCGCTTACCACAATTTTGATTGGAGGAAGCTGAACTTTCTTAAGCTCAAGTTTAAGCTCCGCCAAATCCCTGCACTCTGATGCCCGCTTGAGATCGTAAAGCGCAGTCTTTTTCCCATAAGTCCAAAAGGCATTATACGCCCCTACTATCCCTGCCCAGCGACCAAAGGCTACCACCCGTTCTCCCTTTTCATCTTTGAGGACTTCATAATCAATGAGGCGGATATTTTTGTCCAAAATCGCCCGAAGGAGCTTTTTGTTATATGCCTGCTTCTTGATGGTATGGGAAAAAAAGAAGTAGGTTTTATCCGGTATTAATTGGATAACCGGCACTTCCTTCACTCCAAAAAGTACATCAGCTACCGAAATATCTTCGACTACGTCAATTCCTGCCATCCGATACTCCTCATCCGAAAAACTGCGAATAGGGCTGGATTCAACTACGAATGAAATCAGCTCCCGGTATTGCTCCTGTAAGGATTTGAGCTGATCTGGGGAAAAAGGCGTGCGCTTGTCAGGAGGGTTTTTTCCTTCGCGGATTATTCCGATTTTCATGTGTTTATAATTTTCTTTTATAGGCCACATGGAATCTCGCTTGGTATTCCGATACTTATCGGGGTATACCTGTATGTAACTCGCGTCATGCTCGATTTCATAAAAATTCTAAAGTACCGGGTTTAGTTCTGGCAAATGACATATCTCCTAATGGTCCTCAGTTGGGGCCTATTTTACTCCCTACACTCAGCACTTGCTGCTTCCAAGTTAAAAAGAATTTTGAAGGCGAAATGGCCCTCCGCTTACAAATGGTATAGATTGTTTTACGCTGTTCTTTCTACTCTGCTTTTCATGGGAATTATCATACAAGCACTGGTAATGCCCGTAAAAGAAGTGTTTTTCCCTAGCAAGTTTGGACAATACGCAGGATATATGATTGCCACAGGGGGAGTGATGATATTTTTGAAATCGATCAAAGAAATTTCGATGAAATCATTCCTTGGTCTAAGGCCCAATGAGCAATTTGAGGAGGAACCCAAGTTAGTCACAACAGGAATGTATACTCAGGTAAGACATCCTCTTTATCTCGGGATGCTTTTTATTTTTATTGGGTTTTTCCTGGTTTCTGGGACTGTAGGCGCTTTGATCCATCTGATCTGCCTTCTTGTCTACTTGCCTCTTGGGATATACTTTGAGGAAAAAAATCTCATCGCTCAGTTTGGAGAAAGTTACCTCGAATATCAAAAGGAGGTCCCGGCATTTTTCCCTAAAATCCACAAAAAAAGGGCCTAAGCCCTATTTTTAATCTATTCCTAGAAAGTCAACATCAAAGATCAAAACGGAGTTTGGAGGAATTCTGTCACTGTTTGATTGGTTTCGATAGCCGTATGGGGAGGGAATAATCAATACTGCTTTTGAGCCAGGTCTGAGTCTTCGGAAGGCAATATCCCATCCCTGGATCACCCCGCTGGATCCAATAATAAAGCTAAACGCATTGTATTTTCTCCCTTCCACATAAATATTGTTTTCACGGGCAACTGTTTCGATACTGGTATCGAATACCGAACCATCTTCCATCAATGAGCCGGTATAGTCGGTGTAGACCACTGTGTTAAACGTTGGTCGGGTACCTACTCCTTCCTCCTGGACAATGACAACGACCCCACTGGGATCATGAATTCGATAAAGACTGTCAATCTTGGCCGTATCTAAGTAGGCCACGATTTTGGTACTGTCAATTTTTAAATTTCCCTCCACATCGTATGCTGGCCCGGTATTGAACGGATTGGTAGGTTCGCAGGACAAGAGAGCTAGCAGGCCCAGGAAAAATACAGGAATGAGTCTTTTAATCATGGGTTTGGCAGTGAACCTTTTTTCACTTCAAGAAGGTCAATCTCAAAGATCAAGGGTGAATTTGCAGGAACAGGACCTTGCGGCTGGTTACCATATCCTAGTCTTGACGGGAAAATCACTGTTGCTTTTTCTCCCTGCTTCATAAGCGAAATGGCAAATTCAAATCCTGAAATGGCAAAGTTAAATCCAGGTCTGAACTTCAGGGGCTGGTATTTTCTTGAACTCGAAAAGATCCCATTATCCTTGGCAACTTGCTCCAAGGATGTATCAAATACCTCGTTGCTTAGGAGCTTACCGGTATAGTTCACCGTAACAGTATCTCCCCTTACCACGGTGAGACCTGCATCATTGGAAACTTGCCAAAACATATAAAATCCCTCCACTTCTTCTTTGTACTCCTTTACCCCAACAATGGGGTTTTCTTGAAGGTATTTCTGGATTTCTTCTTTATCCTGTTGGAGGATTACTTCCTCCGTTTGGTCAGGATCAATACAAGAAACCCATGAAAAAGCTACTAAGAGCAGGGCTGCAATCGCGATTAGTCGGTTCTTCATATGCTTTGGTTTAGTTCAATTACTCTGAAAATTATTACTTCTGGACGTCGGTCACTTCTACGTCAAATACGAGAATGGAGTTGGCAGGAATCAAGGCGCCGGCACCACTTTCACCATAAGCCAATGGTGAAGGAATGATGAATTTGGCCTTTGAACCTTTTTTCAAGAGCATCAAGCCTTCATCCCAACCTGGGATCACCTGACCCATTCCCACGTTAACTGGAAGGGGCTCATACGGTCTAGCTTCATCAAATACATTATTGGCCTTTGCCAAATCAGGCAAAGAGGTGTCAAACAAAGTTCCGTTAAGGAGGTATCCAGCATAGTTTACGTACATGGTAGTTCCAGGAGTAGTTGCATCCCCTGTTCCTTCCTGCTCGATCACATAGTACAGACCGTTTTCAGTTTTTTGGGCAGTCAGACCTTTCTCAGTGATGTAAGCCTCGATCGTTTTAGCTTCCTCTACCAACAGCGTCTTTGCTCTTTCGGCACTTTTAGCTTGCTCAGCGGCCATCACTTCTTCATAGTAAGCCTGCATAGCAGCTTCATCTTTGACGTCAAATGCTCCCAATTTTACTTTTACTATGTCATCTTCTTTCAGGAATGCAGGCTGATTCCCGTTGAAAATAATTTTTGCAGTTGATTCAAAATTGATGGAATCGCCTTTTCTCAAGCTTAGGAAAATCTCATCCATTCCGTTTTGAGGAGCCAGCGTGTCATTCGCCATCAGGTAACCAGGGAATGGCTGACCTGCAGTTGTGTAGATTACGGAATCACCAGCTGTAGTGATTTCCAGGTTATAAAGAAGGAAATGACCATTTGGCGCTTTCTCCGATCCTTCGTTGATGTAAGTGTATTCAATTGCGTCCTTCTCAGTGACTTTGGATTTCTGACAGGAAGACATAGTGCTCGCTCCAAATATCAGAACGAGGATCGCCAATAGGCTTTTGCTGTTTTTCATTTGTTTATAATTTGTCTTTTAAAGGTCACATGGAATCTCGCATGGCCCATAATCATGGCTGGTTTTGTCTTTTTTGACATGCTCGATTTCATAAAGGTTAAGTGAATTTTCTGAGTAATTTTTCTGCATCAGGCCTTATCCGGCTGAAATTGTTTCAGAGTGAAACAGTTCTTCCTGGCATTTTTCAACAAGTGATTCAAATCGGTCAACGGTGTCTTTAAGGCTTAAAGCAGATTTTCCTCCGGCAGCATTTTTATGACCTCCTCCGTTGAAGTAAGACGCGGCAAATTTATTGACCGCTACATCACTGCTGGATCGGAAGGAAATTTTAATTCCGTCTTCCCGCTCTGAAAACAAGGCTGCAAGCTTGATACCGTCCAAAGATAGGGCATAATTGACCAATCCTTCCGTGTCACCGGTCTGGCTTTGATATTTTTTAAGATCTTTTTTGCTGATCACAAAATAAGCGGTGTGAAGGTCTTCACGTACGATCAATCTCCTGGTGATGGCAAATCCTATGAATTTGAGACGGTTTACCGAATTGGAATCGTAAATCAAATTGGCAATTTGGGAACTGTCGGCTCCGATTTCAATAAGTTCAGCTACAACAAGGTGGACATTCTTGGTAGTATTCGGATGACGAAATCCTCCAGTGTCAGTCATGATGCCTGCATAAAGGCACTCCGCAATATCCTTGTCGATCAAGTCTTTATCGCCGAGTTCAACTATAAGCTGATAAACCAACTCACAGGTAGCGGCAGCTTTGGTACTCCAGTATCTGAAGTCGGCAAAGTCTTCAGGATCCTGATGATGATCAATATTGACTACAAAAGCGTTTGATTTTCGGATCATCTCACCCAGCTCATTGACCCGGTCCAACACTGAAAAATCAAGGCAGAAGATGATATCTGCTTGTTCCAGACGAAGAGTAGCTAATGGCTTTTCCTCAGGCTTACTGAAATCAAGTACCGATTCATTGCCTTTCATCCAGGCCAAAAAGGAGGGATAGTCAGAGGGAGTTACGACTGAAACTTCGTGACCTTTTCTGATTAGGTAATTCGCCAAACCCAATGAAGAGCCCAATGCATCGGCGTCGGGCTTGACATGGGTAGTGATGAATATTTTCTTGGGAGAGGAAAGTTCTTTTTTAAACGAGGCTAAAGCTTCCATTAATATCTGTTCAGCGGCACTTTTGGCTCTAGTAGCCTGCAAAGGTCAGCAAATTTTCCAGAAATCCCAAAGACCTCATAAGACTGATAATTAGGAGGGTAACCAAGAATTAATGGAGAGTAGCGGAATAATGATCCGAAAACTCCTATTTTTGCGGCCAAATTAAACCAAGACACAACAATCCCATGGCAGGAAACAGAACATTCACTATGATCAAACCGGATGCTTTTGAAGCCGGAAACTCAGGCGCTATCCTGAAAATGATCGAAGAGGCAGGCTTCAAGATTGTGGCTATGAAAGCTACCCGATTGACTCCGGAATTGGCAGGCAAATTTTATGAAGTTCACAAGGAAAGACCATTCTACGCAGATCTTTGCAAATACATGTCCTCAGGACCAATTATCGCTGCAATCCTAGAAAAGAACAATGCTGTGGAAGATTTCCGTACCCTGATTGGCGCTACCAATCCTGCTAATGCGGCCGAAGGAACCATCAGAAAAATCTTCGCGAAATCTATTGAAGCTAATGCTGTTCACGGATCTGATTCCGACGAAAACGCAGCCATCGAGGGTAATTTTTATTTCTCTCAGTTGGAAAGAGTGATCTGATTGATTCAACAGTCAACGGACTTCAGTCTATAGCAATCAGGCAATAGTACGGATAAGTTGAATGAAAAAATGACAAAAAAAGCGCCTCAATTAGGGCGCTTTTTTTTTTCTGCTATTCAGAATAGGTTTGGGTTTGATCCCTCCAAATAGGTAAGTGGCTTACCAACTTCCGCCTGCACCGCCACCTCCGAAAGAACCGCCGCCGAAGCCACCAAATCCACCACCTCCACCGAAGCCACCTCCAAATGATCCACGGCCGGAGGAAAAATCTCCAAACTTTCCACCCCCGGAACCCTTGAGCATATTGGCAAGCATGATGGTCGTCCAAAGGTCGATTCCTCCACCTTTTCCTCCCATGTGATTGTCATTATCCTTTCGGTTTTTGATCAATGGAAGAATCACAAAGAGGAAAACGAAAAGCAAAATCAGGAAAATCGCTCCCCCATGGTTTCCGTTCGACTCCACATCCTCTGCTTTGTACTCACCCGAAGCCAGTTTGAAAATCATATCTGTGGCCTGATCCAAACCTTGATAGTAAGCCTCCATTTTGAAGTTTGGAATGATCAGGTTGGTAACGATTCGTTTGGCAAGGGCATCAGGCACTGCCCCTTCCATACCATAGCCTGTCGCAATGAAGACGTTTCGGTCGTCCATCGCAGCTAGGATGAGAATGCCATTGTCATTGTTTGCTCCTCCTATTCCCCATGCTTGGGCCAATCGCTGGGAATAATCCGCAATATCATAATCTCCCGTTGACCGCATCATTACAATGGCCACTTGGGTAGATGTGCTGTCGTTGTAGGCCACCAACTTTTGCTCAAGCCTTGCCGCTTCCTCAGGGGTAAGTGTCCCGGTGAAATCGTTGACCAAACGGGGAGGATCAGGTACTGGAGGAAAATCCTGCGCCTGCACCTGTCCAAACAGGAGTGTAATTAGCAGCAGGATAAGTGGCTGCTTAGCCAAAAGATACTTCATCCGAAAGTTCGTTTTTGTCGCCGGATTCATTGTAAGGGAAATGCGCCCCTAGTTGATCTCCCGCTTGGTGAATGCCTTCAATCAGGCCCTGTGAAAATTTTCCTTGGCGGAAGTGAGCAGCCATTTGGTCTTTGATGTTATTCCAAAAATTGGTTGGCACCACTGCGTTGATCCCGGCGTCTCCCAAAATGGCAAACTTGTGATCCAACACAGCGAGGTAAAACAATACCCCGTTCCGATCCTTGGTATGGTACATTTTCAGAGTCTCAAATACCTCAGCTGCCCGATCAAGTACGTCTCCTTTGCAGTGATTCTCAATATGAACCTGGATTTCTCCGGAGGTACGGGTCTCAGCTGACTGAATTGCAGCCAGGATCTGAGCCTTTTCCTCCGGAGAAAATAATTTTTCAGCCATGATTAAAACTGTACGGTTGGGGCATTTTCAGCTCCTTCTGATGCCTGGAAATATCCTTTTGCTTCAAAATTGTACCAACCCGCAAAGATGTTGTTCGGGAAGGTTCTCAGGTTGGAGTTATACGCCTGTACCGATTCGTTGAAATTTCTTCTGGCGACAGAAATGCGGTTTTCGGTTCCTTCCAACTGTGCCTGAAGCTCCAGGAAGTTTTGATTGGCCTTTAGGTCAGGATATTTTTCGACCGTTACGAGCAATCGGCTTAAAGCCCCAGAAAGCTGATCTTGTGCCTGCTGAAATTCTGCCAGTTTTTCCGGAGTCAAATTGGTAGGATCTATGGTCATCCCAGTAGCTTTGGCTCTGGCCTCAACCACTCCTGTAAGTGTTTCCTGCTCAAATTCAGCGTACCCTTTTACCGTGTTGACCAAGTTGGGAATCAAGTCGGCTCTCCGCTGATATTGGGTTTGAACTTCGGCCCACTGACCGTTGATTTGTTCTTCAGCCTGGACAAACTGATTGTAGGTACCCACTGCTTTGGTGTAGAGGAAAATGCCAACTACCGCAATGATTGCAATAGGAATAAGGAATTTTTTCATGTTTTTTAGAATGTGTTAAAAACGAGATGTTACACGGATTTCCAAACAATGTGTTTAAATCCTGACCCAAAGTTATCCAAATATTCCCGGCGCACAGGAGTTTTAGATCTGCTTTTTGAGAAAAACACTCACTTTGTAGTCGCTGTATTTGGTCAGGTCATTCCCTACATAGCGACGCATTTCCAGCTGAATTTCTCTTCCCTCCTCAGACCTCAGCAACTTGAATATCTCTGAAAGCTCCCAGAGAAATGCGGGCACTTTGTTGATGGTAAGAACCTCATCAAAAGGTAAAATTCCGACCCGATAGGCTGGAGAACCCGGACGGACATCACTGATGTATATTCGGTTGTCTTCATTTGGTACCTTGCGCAGGATCAGCCCACTCATGTCAAACTCAAACGGAGAATAAAAAGTCAGCCCTTTCTTGATAAAGAGTCTGTTGCGAGGGTAATCGAGAATCAACCGGGTCCTTCCCAACACCTCTGACCCCAGGCTACCCATTCTTCCCGTTGCCTTGATCACATCGCTAAAGGCATTCTTGTCGGGAAAAGAAGTCAGCACTTCCTCCATTCTAAGTCCTTTCAAACTTAGCGCATTTACCCGGCCAATGTATCCATAAAGAACGCCTCCCAAAGATTGGCCCAGTTCAGATTCGATGAAAATCATCGGCATTTTAATTTCATCAGAGGTCTCCTGATTGAGCAGGAGTCCATGGTTGGCACCGGTGTCTATCAGTAATTTAGCCTGAAGTTTAGGTCCTGATTTTTGGTTGATTTTTGCAGTGATGTAGGCTTTACTGTCTTCCACAGTAAGATCCATTTTTCGATACAATGGCGGCCTCCATTTAAGCCCTCCCGGTTTATAAAACTCCAGAATACCTTCGTCATAATTGATTTTGACAGGATTGTATTTGAAAAACTCATAACCGATAATCCCATAAACCGGTACCCCAATCACGGACTCCAACTCCAAAAAATCTTCCTCCAGTACCAATAGGCTTTGTAATCGGCCTTCCACCGGACCCAAATCAATGCTGTTGATCGGAGAAACCTGCGCCATGATACTGGTACTTCCGTCGGCACCTGTGATGCTTAGCCTTCGGGTGTACTCTAGTCCCAATGCATCTCCCAACTTCTTGCTAAAAAGGATATTCGAGCGGACGCCAGTGTCAATCAAGAAATTAATTTTGGTGTTGCCATTGATCGAAACCGGAAGTATGATCAGGCTATTGGAGGAATAAAAGGGAATTTTCACTTTGTTGGCTTCCTCTTTTATAAAATATCCGGGCACCTGAGCTCGAATGGAGCCAACAAACTGAAAAATAAAAAGCAAAAGGAGCAAAACCTTTCTTGAAGTCATTTGGGTTGGGGCGATCTCTTTTAAAAGTTAGGGAGTTTTCTTCTAACCATTTACTTTATTAAACTCAAAATCGTACCCATTTGGTTGGATCAAAATCCATAAATCTTCTTTATAATTTAGAATCATCCCAAATTACCCCTGATCTCCCCGAGCTGTTTGCCAAAAAATCCAGAATACTTCATCTTTAATTTTAAATCAAACTGACAAATGGCAGACTCGGCCCTGATCGAAAAAGCGAAGAAAATCTTTGAAAATTTCCTGATCAAACAAGGAAACCGAAAGACTCCTGAGCGTTTTTCAGTGATCGATGAGCTTTATTTGCTTCCTGAGGATGAGCATATTGACGTGGAAGGACTATTTCTGAAAATGAGAAACAAAGGCTACACGATCAGCCGGGCCACCATTTACAATACACTCGATCTACTGGTGGAAAGCGGATTGGCCGTAAAACATCAGTTCAAAGACAAGGTCGCCCTCTACGAACAGGCACTTACCTACAAGCATCATGATCACCATGTGTGCAACCAATGCCGAAAAATCCGGGAATTTTCAGATCCAAGAATTAACGAAATCAAGGAAGCGATGGGAAGGGAATTTCAATCAGGAATTACCAGCCATTCATTGGTTCTCTACGGAGATTGCAAGATCGAAAACTGTGAAAATCTCAGCGGGCAGCCGTCCTTTTGAAAATTCTGCGGTAGATCGGCTTTCGAAAAGCAAACTGCAACCACATCACCGGGAAAAGTAAGACAGTCAACAGACCAACAGGACCTTCAAATTCGATTTCATCCCGAATGATTGATCCAATTCCGGATGAAATAACCCGGTGCTTGTGCCTCCACTTTTTAAGGAAAAAGGGTAATTCCACTCCCTCATCCACAAAGTAAAACTCCTGATCAGTAGTGCGATCTTCGATAATGTGACTGGTCCATTTTTGTCTGAAAAAAATAAAATTGAGTTCAAGGGAAACGATATCCCCCTTCTCAGATCCATCAAACCTTAGCAATCTGACAGGTGGAAATGGAGGGCTGAGTTTTTTGAAAAGAGATTCGGTAAACCCGGCTTTTACGTCAAGGTAACCTTGCTCCACAGGAGTAGCTATGGTGAATTTCATCAGAAACTGAGAATAAACAGGAAAAACAGGATCAGCCAAACAGCGTCCATAAAATGCCAATAAACGGTGAAAAGACGAATCCGCATTTTTTCAAAGGGATTGGTCACCAAGATCAATTTTCGGATTCCGTCTTCCTGAGTTTTGCGAAGCTGCAGGAGCAATATCACGGCAAAAATCATCGCCCCAAGCAAGTGGAAAATGTGGATTCCAGAAAGTAAATAAAGAAAACTCCCACTGGGAAGTCCTCTGAAATTGATTCCCATATCCTGGAGTTCTTTCCATCCGGCGAATTGAAGAATGGTAAAAATCACCCCAAGCATAAAGGTATTTCTTAGCGCTCGTTCCAGTTTGGGGATATTTTCCTCTTGGTAATGAAGCCTCATTTTAGTGGCAGTATAGCCCGAAAGGATCAACATAAAGGTGGAAATCAGAAAAGCCACCGGTATTCGGTGATTCAGACCTTCCAGCTGATTGAGCCCTGAAAAAAGAAATGCTGCCACCAAAAATACAAATATGAGCCCACTGCCCAGCATCCCCAAATAAAGCAAGGTCTCGTAAGGATGGAGATTTTCAAGTCGCTGAAGCCAGGTTTGAGGTTCTTTGGTGCGGTTCATCCATTCAAAAACATTTTGGAAGGCCCTTGGTTCAGAAAATTAGCAAATACTGAATCCCAAACCCGAAAAAGGTCAAAAATGCCTAAATTTGCCCCTTCCCAATTCCATTAACCTCTCCTGCTTTGGATCGTCAGTCCTTCCTCTCCATTTACCAGTCCGACCCGATTTTTCAGACACTTGCGCATCAGTTGGCTTCGAAGGAAAAATTCCGTCTTCAGCTTCGTGGGCTTTCTGGAAGTTTGGACATGGTAATCTTCGCCTCTTTTTTTGAGAAAAAGGAAGGGTTTCACCTGATCATTGCCCAGGACAAAGAGGAAGCGGCATATCTCAATTCGGACCTGCAAAACCTCCTTGGAACCGAGGAGCATATGATTTTCCCTGGAAGCTTTAAGCGTCCTTACCAATATGATGAGGTGGACAACGCCAATGTCCTTATGCGGGCAGAAATTCTGAACCATATCCTGGAAACCAGAGGAAAATCCCGCATCGTGATTACCTATCCAGAAGCCATCTATGAAAAGGTGATCAATAAGCGATCGCTGGTTGAAAACACGTTTTCGGCGCGAGTGGGTGAATCCGTCGACATGGAATTCGTGTCAGAGGTGCTTGGGAGTTATGATTTTGAGCGGACGGATTTCGTTTACGAACCCGGACAATTTGCCATCCGAGGTGGGATTTTGGATGTATTTTCTTTCAGCAACGAACACCCTTACCGTCTCGAACTCTTCGGAAAAGAGATCGAAAGTATCCGGACTTTTGATCCGGAAACCCAGCTTTCGATCGCCAGTGTGGAGGTGATTTCCCTGATCCCCAATGTCCAAACCAAACTGCTTCAGGAAGTTAGGCAGTCCTTTTTGAGTTTCCTGCCTGAAGACGCCTCCATTTGGCTGAAAGATTACCAATTGACCTTGGATGTCATGGACGAGTGCTTTCACAAAGCCGAACAAGCCTTCAATCAGATCGTGGCCCAGACCAAAACTGAAAAGCTGCTTTTGAAGCCAACGGACCTGTTTGATCAGGGGAAAGACTTTGCAGCTACCCTTGAAAAGTTTTCCACAGTGGAGTTTGGCAGGCAGTTTTACCTTAAAACGGAAAAAAAGGTGTCCTGGGAAAGTCAACCCCAGCCTTCCTTCAACAAGAATTTTGACCTGCTGGTAGCCAACCTTTCAGACAATGAAAAGCAAGGATTCGTCAACCTGATCACGGCCGAAAACGAAAAGCAAATCGACCGTCTGCTCGGAATTTTCCATGAACTGGATCCCACCCTTCATGTCCAAAGTATGTTGCTTGGACTTCGGGAAGGATTTGTGGACAAGCAAACCAAACTCGTCTGCTACACCGATCATCAGCTTTTCGAGAGATTCCACCGCTATAAGTCCAGAGCCAAAGCGAGCAAATCGAAAGCCCTGACCATCAAGGAACTTAAATCCCTTCATCCCGGAGATTACATTGTGCACGTGGACTATGGGGTAGGGCGTTTTGCCGGGTTGGAAAAAGTCGACGTGGGAGGCAAAATGCAGGAGGCAGTCCGATTGATTTTTCGGGATGATGACCTACTCTATGTCAACGTACACTCGTTGCATAAAATCTCCAAGTATTCCGGACAGGAAGGGCAGGTTCCATCCATGTCCAAACTGGGTTCACCGGATTGGGAAAACAAAAAGTCACGGGTCAAGAAGCAAGTCAAGGACATCGCCAAAGACCTCATTAACCTTTACGCAAAGAGAAGATCTGCTCACGGATTTGCCTTTTCCAGAGATTCGGTACTTCAGGTGGAGTTGGAATCCTCCTTTATCTACGAGGATACCCCTGACCAGGCCATAGCCACTGCAGATGTGAAAGCGGATATGGAAAAAACCTATCCCATGGATCGCTTGGTGTGTGGAGACGTTGGCTTTGGAAAAACCGAAGTTGCGATTCGGGCAGCATTTAAGGCAGTCAATGACCGTAAGCAAGTGGCAGTTCTTGTGCCAACCACAATTTTGGCCATGCAGCACTACCAGACGTTCAGCGAGCGACTGGAAAATTTCCCGGTAAAAGTCGAGTACATCAATCGGTTCCGCTCAGCCAAGGAAATCAAGGATATTGTGGCTCAGGTGAAATCCGGTGAAATCGACATTCTGGTCGGAACCCATAAAATCGTCAACAAGGATATTGAATTCAAAGACTTGGGATTGTTGATCATCGATGAGGAGCAAAAATTTGGGGTAAAAGTCAAAGACCAACTCAAAAACCTACGGGTAAATGTGGATGTGCTTACGCTAACCGCCACACCGATACCTCGAACCCTCCATTTTTCCCTGATGGGAGCGAGGGACCTTTCTGTTATTGCGACTCCACCACCGAATCGTCAGCCGGTAACGACCGAGGTTCAGACGTTCCAGGAAGCAGTCATCCGTGATGCAGTCGCCTACGAATTGAGAAGAGGTGGACAGGTGTTTTTTGTACACAATCGTGTGGGAGAGATTGACAGCATTGCCAATCTGATCATGAAACTCGTGCCTGATGCCCGGGTAATTGGTGCCCACGGCCAGATGGATGGCAAAAAGCTTGAAAAAATCATGGTGGACTTCATCAACCATGAATACGATGTCCTGGTATCAACCAACATCATCGAGTCTGGCTTAGATATCCCAAATGCCAATACCATTATCATCAACCGGGCACATATGTTCGGATTGAGTGACCTTCATCAGATGCGGGGTCGGGTGGGCCGTAGCAATAAAAAAGCATTTTGCTACCTGCTGACCAGTCCCATGTCAGGCCTGACTGCGGAAGCCAGAAAAAGACTACAAACCCTCGAGGAGTTTTCTGATTTGGGAGACGGATTCAAAGTAGCAATGAAGGATCTGGACATCCGAGGAGCAGGAAATTTACTTGGGGCGGAACAGAGTGGATTCATCACCGATTTGGGCTTTGAGATGTACCACAAAATCCTCGACGAAGCTGTTCAGGAATTGAAGGAAAATGAATTTGCGGCCTTGTTTGAAACAGACCTTACTGATAAAGTAAAAGTATTGGTTCAGGACTGCACCATTGAGACCGATTTGGAACTCCTGATTCCCGAAGGCTATGTTAGCAATATCAGCGAACGACTGGGGCTTTACTCCAAGCTGGATGCGATCAAAAACGAAGAGGAACTTGGCAAATTTGCCACCATGCTTTCCGATCGATTCGGTCCTTTACCGCAGGTAGTCAACGACTTAATGGAGACAGTTCGTTTACGTTGGCTGGCAGAAAAGCTTGGAATTGAGAAGCTCGTCTTGAAAGGAAGACAGATGAAGTGTTATCTTTTGCCGTCTTCCCGGGATGACTTCTATTCTTCAGCGGTTTTTGGCAAAATCATGAAGTTTGCTCAAGGCCATTCCAAGGATTGTAAAATAAAAGAACACAAGAATCGTTTGATTCTTACGCTTGAGGGAGTCCCAACGATCCAAAAGGCCCAAAAGATGCTTTTGGAGATGAATTCATAAGGAATTTATCAAAATTTAACTGGCATAAATATTGCAGTTTCGCCTACCAATTTTGTTGATTTTGGCTGAATCCCTGAATTAGAGGGGAATTACCGAAATCCTGCAAATCTCAAAACCATTGGAAGTAGGTTTCAATGGCTTTATATTAGCATCCTGAAATAGACCAAAACATTAAAATATGAGTCTGAACAACAAATCCTGGGGAATGTGGGCAACAGCTCTAGTGCTTGCATCCGCATCAGTTTTGTCCTCCTGTAACAAAACTCCGGGCTACGGCCGCCGAACTGCCAGTGATCCTGGTAAAAAAAGTGCTACTACGGGCGCCGAGTTTTCCTTTGATGAGAATGATTCAACCAACTTTTTCGTGTCCCGAAATGCAGAGCAAATTCCCGGACCTAACTTGAAATTTATCCAAGGTGGCCGAACAGTTCTGGGTTCTCAGGAAGAAGATGTGATGGCTTTCCGTGACAACTTGGAAAGAACCGTTTCAATTGCCAATTTCTATATGGACGAAACGGAAATCACCAACAACGATTACCGAGAATTTCTTTTTGACATGAAGAAAAAAGTGAGTGCAGATTCACTTTTGAAGCTGGAGCCATCTGAAAATGTATGGTCAGGTGCAATGTCTTTTAACGACTTATACCAGTCTTACTATTTCAGATTCCCTGGATTCAACTTTTATCCAGTAGCTGGGGTGTCTTGGTCTCAAGCAAATGTCTACTCCAAATGGAGAACTGAATTTGTTCAGGACTTAATCAGAAAAGAGCGTGAAATTGATTCTACCTTCACCAAAACTCAGTTGATCGAACGGGGGGTAGCCATGGCGGACTTCAGACTTCCAAACGAAGCAGAATGGGAATATGCGGCCAAGGCAATGATCGGTACTCAATACCTGGACGAAAATCAGGAATACGGCAGAATTTATCCTTGGGATGGCCGTGGCGTTCGTAACCCATACAACGTAAAGCGTAAAGGCAAGCAAGGTGACTTCCTAGCCAACTTCAAAAGAGGTCGTGGTGACTACGCCGGTATCTCCGGTAATCAAAGAAATGACGGTGAAATTCTTCCAACCAACGTGTATGACATGGCGCCAAACGATTTCGGTCTGTACCACATGGCTGGAAATATGAACGAATGGGTTTATGACGTTTACAGACCTTTGACCTTCCAGGATGCGGATGATTTAAACCCACTACGAAAAGACGGTGTCTATGATGAGGAAGAAAATTACGAGACTTCACTTTTCACAGATGAGCTCAGAGTGTACAAAGGTGGATCCTGGAAAGATGTGGCTTACTGGCTGGCACCTGGAACGCGCCGATACATGCATCAGGATTCCGCTACCAATAACATTGGTTTCCGATGCGCGATGATTTCAATCGGAGAAAAAGGAAAGTAAATTCACTTCCGATATAAAAATTTAGGCCTCGAAAAATCGAGGCCTTTTTTGTTTTCCTCAGCCGAGGAAAGTAAATCGGAGAACATCCGCAATTCCGGTTCTTTAAACCATTGGAATATTTTTAAGCTTTATTAAAAAATAAGCGAGGTATTTTTCCACAAGAATTAACCCATCTCAACATGAATAGAGTTTTAAGAAAATTAACCCTGGGGTTAGCATTGTTTGGATTCATCTGGAATCCCTCCCTAGCCCAAACCACCTATCAAACTCCGCCTCAGTCCATATCGGACTTGTTTAATGCGCAACCGACACCCAGCGTTTCGTTCAACAAAGACGGCTCGATGATGATGATTTTGGAGCGTGCCGGGGCGCCATCCATTGAGGATCTTGCACAGCCTGAATTGCGAATCGCAGGTATCCGAATCAACCCGGCCATTTCGGGCCAAAGTCGCGCAGGTAGTTTCAACAACCTCAAACTAAAAAAGACACGCTCTGGAGAAGAAATCCAAATCAAGGGCTTGCCAAGCAATCCTAAGATGAGCGGATTTTCCCTTTCCCAGGATGAAAAATACCTGGCCTTCACGAATACCGAGGCCACCGGGATCAGCCTTTGGGTTGTTGATTTAGCCACCTATGAAGCCAAAAAACTCACGGATCCCATCGTCAATCAGGTTTTTGGAAATGCGGTAGCCTGGATGCCTGACAATAGTATTTTGATCAAAGCCGCCAATCCTTCCCGTGGATCAATGCCAAAGGCTCCTGCCGCTCCAGTTGGACCGATTGTTCAGGAAACTTCCGGAAATGCAGCTCCAAGCCGAACCTACCAGGACTTGTTGACAAATCCCTACGATGAGGCACTTTTTGCTTATTTCATGGACAGCCAACTGATGAACATCAAGTTGGATGGAAGCAAAAGCCCAGTGGGTAAGCCTGGAATAATCAAGTCCATGGACCTCAGTCCAGATGGAACTTATTTACTAGTGGAAATCATACAAAAGCCATTCTCTTACTTGGTTCCTGCAGACCGGTTTCCTTACCATGTCGAAATCTGGAAATCCAATGGGGAAAAGGTAAAAACTCTAGCCGAGATTCCTTTGGATGAAGTCCGCCCAACCGGATTTGACGCAACAGTAAAGGGTCCGAGAAATATTAGTTGGAGAGCCGATAAGCCTGCCACCCTCTATTGGGCTGAAGCACTGGACGGAGGAGATCCAAAAGCGAAAGTCACTGAAAGAGACATTGTATACACCTTGAATGCTCCTTTTTCAGGTGAAAAGCAAAAATTGGCAGCTACCTCCCTGAGATTTGGTGGGATCAACTGGTCTGATGATTCATTTGCGATTTTGAATGAGCGTTGGTTTGCAAGCCGTACGGAGAAGCGTTTAGTAATCAATCCTTCCAATCCTGCTCAGGCTCCACGAGTGATTATCGAGCGTTCTTCAGATGATATTTATACCGATCCGGGAGATCCCGTTTTCACCGAAAATGAATTTGGACGTAATGTTTTACTCAGAAAAGGCGAGTTGATATTTATGACATCCGAAGGCGGAAGCCCGGAAGGAAGCATGCCTTTCCTTTCCACTTTCAACACGACTACCAAAGAGCAGAAAATCCTGTGGAGGTCTCAGGCCCCTTATTACGAGCGAGTAGCCAAAGTCATGAATGCCGATGCCACGGAATTTATTACGCTCAAAGAAAGCACCGACATCCAACCAAACTATTGGCTGATCAATACCAAGAAACGGATCGTTCCGATGCAGCTGACTGCTTTTGTCCATCCCTATGAATCCATCAAGGGAATCAAAAAGGAGTTGGTTACCTATAAAAGAAAAGACGGATTGAGCCTTTCTGCAATCGTATATACACCGGAAGGATACGATCCGGCCAAAGACGGCCGACTACCGGTTCTGATGTGGGCTTATCCAAGAGAATACAAATCTGCGGCAGATGCTGCCCAGGTTCGTGGATCAAAATATACCTTCACCAGATTGAGTTGGGGATCACCGATCTATTGGGTGACTCGAGGCTATGCGATCATGGACCAGACAGAAATGCCTATCGTCGGTGAAGGAGATCAGGAGCCGAATGATTTCTTTATCGAGCAATTGGTAGCCAATGCCGAAGCCGCTATCGACCATATCGTGGAAATGGGCATTGGGGACAGAAACCGAATTGCAGTGGGAGGACATTCCTATGGCGCCTTCATGACTGCCAATTTGCTTTCGCACACCAACATCTTTGCCGCCGGTATTGCACGTAGTGGAGCCTACAATCGAACCCTGACTCCTTTTGGTTTTCAGTACGAGCAGCGTACATATTGGGAATCTCCTGATGTGTATTTCAATATGTCCCCCTTCTCATTTGCTCATCAGGTAAAAACTCCGATTCTCCTGATCCACGGTGAAGCGGATAATAACTCCGGCACATTCCCAATCCAGTCCGAGCGCTATTACAATGCGCTCAAAGGTCATGGCGCCACCACTCGGCTGGTGTTTTTGCCTCATGAAAGCCATGGCTACGCCGCCAAAGAATCGGTACTTCATACCCTTTGGGAAATGGACACCTGGCTGGAAAAGTATGTGAAGAATAGGAAGTAAAAGGAAAGAAGGAAATCTCCCAACATGTAAAGGCCTGCCAAATTTCAGAAACTTGGCAGGTCTTTTTATCTGTGCAAATCGATACTTTCTGTGGGAGAGAAAGAAACCTTTACCCCAAATCTGTTTCCCACATAAAGATCAAAAACAAGATCCCGAGTGCGATTCGGTACCAGCCAAACGCCGTAAAACCATGGCTGGAAACGTATTTGATAAACAATTTCACGGCGATCCAGGCAGATATAAAAGCCACCACAAATCCTACCCCAAGCATGATCAACTGGGCTTGGTCAAATGCTAAATCGGATTTGAGCAAGTCATATCCTCCGGCTGCCATCATGGTCGGCACGGCCAAAAGAAAGGAAAACTCCGTGGCTTGCTTTTTATCCAATCCGTTAAATACGCCACCAATGATCGTAGCAGCAGCACGGGAGGTGCCAGGAACCATGGAAAGACACTGGCATAGGCCGATGAAGAAGGCGTTTTTATAGGAAAGGTCTTCCACTTCGACGAGGGTTGATTCTCTGGCCACGACTTTTTTGTCAATGAAAATCAGAATAATCCCCCCCAGGATCAAAGAAACCGAGACTACAACGGGATTGAACAGGTAGTCCTTGATGAAATCATAAGCCAAAAGTCCCACCACTGCTGTGGGCAGGAATGCCGCAAACAACTTGAAATAAATGTCCAGACTGCGGAAAAACCGCTTGATGTACATAAGCGCAATCGCCAAAATCGCCCCAAGCTGGATAAAAACCTCAAAGGTTTTCACAAACTCATCCTCGTGGATTCCCATTGCGGCCGATGCCAAAATCATATGTCCGGTCGAAGAGATGGGCAAAAACTCAGTCAAGCCTTCAATGATGGCAATGATGATGCTTTGAAAAAGGGTCATGGAATTAAAATTATGATGCTGCAAAACTAGCATTCCAAATCAGAAGCCAAGGAAAATTTGTGGGGGTTTGGAGATTTTAACCCATTTGGGTTGGGATTGAAAGGATTTTTCGTTTGATTAAAGCCTATTTAATTTTATAATGAAAAAATCTCTTTTTATCCTTTTAAGCTTGATTTTGATCAAGCCTTCTTTTTCACAAGAACTCAAAGAAACCTCAATTACCAGCAAGATCCATGAGGTCACTTTATTCCTTTCCGG
The DNA here is from genome assembly GCF_003583985.1 of Algoriphagus lacus. Taxonomy (GTDB): domain Bacteria; phylum Bacteroidota; class Bacteroidia; order Cytophagales; family Cyclobacteriaceae; genus Algoriphagus; species Algoriphagus lacus. The sequence continues at coordinate 59,722 of NZ_QXML01000001.1, forward strand.
AGCCCAAGTGTTTGAAACTGCCAGTGGCCAGATCTCATCCGGGGAATCTGTCATCCTGATTAAAGGCCTCTCTCCTTACCTCGACGAGAAAAGCATTCAGGTTAAAGGCCAGGGAAATTTTACCATTCAGTCTGTCAACAAGAGGCTGGATTTCCTAAGCGAAAAGGAAGTTGGAGAAAAAATCAAAGCTCTTGAAGCGCAGATCGAAGAAATTGAAAAAAGCCAAACTTTATCCCAAAACAGACTTCAAGTCCTCACTAATAAGGCCGGGTTGCTCGCTGCCAACAAGGACCTCGGAGGCAATCAAACCGGACCAACGATGACCGAACTTCGCACGGCTTTGGACTTTTTCGATGCCGAACTCACCAAAATCACCAACGAGGAACTTCAGGTCAAATCCAAAATCCAAGCGGGAGAAAGAGAGCTGGAAAAGCTGAGAAATCAAATCAATGCCATGCAGGAAAGTGAAAACAAATCCACCTCAGAGATTCGCATTCGAGTGAAGGCAAGCGCTGCAGGTGCGGCTTCTTTTCAGATCAATTACCTGGTGGCCAACGCAGGCTGGTATCCCAAGTATGACATCCGGGTAAAAAACATCACCCAACCTTTGCAGCTCAATTACAAAGCAGAAGTCTATCAAAACACTGGCGTGGACTGGAAAAATGTCAAACTCCGCTTCTCCAATGCCAATCCCAACCAAAGCGGTCAGGCTCCAAATTTGGAGAAATGGGAACTGAATTATGCGAGATTCACAACGGTGAATAGGTTCTCAGTTCCACAAACTCCCGGGCAGGTCAGCGGTGTAGTCTTGGATGAGCAGGGAGAACCAATTCCCGGAGCGACAGTTTTGGTGAAAGGAACCACAATTGGCACCTCCACTGATTTGGAAGGCAGATATTCCATTGTCCTTCCTCAAAATGCAAAAAGCTTGGTCTTTTCCTTCATCGGCTATCGGGCCGAAGAAAGAACGCTTAACGGCCAATCAAGCCTGAACGTATCCCTACTCAATGACACCTCTTCGTTGAGTGAGGTGGTTGTAACCGGATATGGAACAGTATCAAAAAAAGAAATGGCATCTATGAAAGTAAGAGGTGCAAGCAATCCAATGGCCGCTCCACTCGAAACTTCCTTTGTAGAAAACCAAACTACCGTCGAAATCGAAGTGGCCGAACCCTATTCGATCAAAACCAACGGAGAAAAAACGCTCGTAGAGCTAAAAGCCTACGAAATCCCAGCTACCTACCGCTATACTGCCATCCCCAAGCTGGACAAAGACGCCTTTCTAATTGCCGAACTCACCGACTGGAATCAATACAGCTTGCTTGAGGGTGAAAGCAATCTGTACTTTGAAGAAGGATTTGTGGGAAGGTCTATTTTGAATGCAGCCGACCTCCAGGACACACTTCAGGTCTCCATGGGTCGGGACCGATCTATCGTGATGCAGCGGGAAAAAGTAGACCAGTATTCCAAAAAACGAACGATAGGGGCGAACATCACCGAAAACAGAGGGTATGAGATCACGCTGAAAAACAACAAATCCCAAGCGGTAACCTTAGTGCTTAAAGACCAAATTCCGGTTTCGGTCAACTCAAGTATTACCGTGACTGCTGGCGAACTCAGCGGAGGAAATCTGGATACTCAGACGGGTATTGTAACTTGGGAGATCACCTTGCCTCCCGGAGCTCAGCAAAAACTTGCCCTCCAATACGAGGTCAAGTACCCCAAGTCGGAGCGAATCATCCTCGACTAAAAAAAAAGCAGCGGCCATAGACCGCTGCTTTTTTCATTTACAACCTCTTTAATCAATTTCAGTTCAGCCCTGGCAATAGCACTTTACTGACCCATGCAAAATCCGGCTCAATAGCCAAGGCCTTTTCCCAAGCCTTTTTTGCTTCGGACTGCATTCCTTTTTCCTGATAAATGATTCCTATCCAAGCCAGATTGTCAAGGTACATCCAGTTTTGCGTGTCTTTTCGCTGTTCAAAGAGCTGATTGGACTTCAGGAATGCGGCAAGGGCTTTGTCCTTGTCTCCTCCCCACATTTCAGGAGTAAAGTATTGGTTTCCGGCAAACATCTTTTGGACAATTGGGGAATTGGGAGCGTTATTCAGGGCAGTCTCGAGCAGATCACTGGTTTTCCCGCCAAGAAACATTCCTTTCCAAGGACTGTAAGCTATCTTGAAGCCATAGACTGATGAAAGCAAAGCCACTGCTTCTGCGCTCTGAGTTTTGTCTTCGGCCAGTTCTTCAAGTCGCGTCTCCAAGCCATCCACATAAGCATCAAAAAGCACCTCATCCTGATCCTTCATCGTAGCATTTAGCAAACCGTATTCTGTCAGTGCAAGCTGAAATTTGGTTTCTGTGCCCGGCTGGGATTGATAAGCTTTGGTGGCTAGGGCAACGTTAGATTTCCAACTGTTTTTGTCTTGATCCAAATATGCTTCGTAGCTAAGTCGTTTGATATCCTGAGGAAATCCCATCGCCATCAAGCAGATCATCATGAGTAAAGTGAAAATTTGAGAGTTCGTTTTCATAGTATAAATTGGTTTATATTATAAACTAAATGGGCAAAATTTTTAGGAAATGTAGTTTTTAAGGTTTTCGACGTATTCTTCAAAGGCTTTCACTCCCATTGGAGTAATGCTGCATGTGGTAAGAGGACGCTTGTCACGAAATGATTTTTCGATTTTAATGTATCCTGCCTTTTCCAGCTTGTCCAATTGCACGCTGAGGTTGCCGGCAGTGGATTCGGTTTTTTCCTTTAGAAAGGTAAATTCCGCCTCATCCAAGCCAATCAGCAAAGACATAACAGCCAGCCGAAGCTGTGAGTGAAGTAAGGGATCGAGTGGTTTAAATGCGCTCACGACTTTTGGTTTTTCAAATAATATCCTGGAATTAAATACCCCAAGATCATCGCAATTCCGGATACCAAATATTGATCATTTACTGGCAAAGTAAAGGCAATAATAGCCCCGATTGCTAAAATCATTCCTCCCGCACGGACCATCTTTACACGAATGATAGATCCTGTGGAAAACACTCCAACAGCAGCTAACAACAAAATGATGGGGTTGTGACGAAACTCCAAAACAGGCATAAAAGTCAGGATAATACACATTGCACCAAAAATTCCAATCCAGAGTTGTCCGAGAAACTGATCCAAGTGTGTCTTGATTCTAGATTTTCTTCGGCTGTTCCATTCATGGGCAATGCTCCAACCAATAGCGGGCAAAATCAGCAACCAAATCAACCAAGGTTGTTCATATCCTGCTTTTTCCAATCCAAAGTGACCCAAATTGCATAGGGCCACAACCCAGCCCCAAAGGAGCAACTGAAAACTACCATCCCCGGCAGCCTCTTTTTTGGCTTCCTGAATCATCGAAGTGATCAGTGCCAAGGATTCTTTACTGTTGAGTTCTTTTTCCATTTGTGAGGTTTTTAATTCTTACAACGGGACAAATATAAATTGGTTTATATCATAAACCAATTTATTGAAAAAAATTTTCTCCTTATGATTCAAATTTTAATCTAAATTCGAAAAGCCCTCGATTTCAATACTATGAAAAACATCTTCGATCCTCAAGTCACCGCAGAATTGATCCAGCGGATCAACCAACTTAAACCAGAAAGCCCTGCGCTTTGGGGCAAAATGTCCGTGGACCAGATGCTTGCCCATTGTTGTGTGGCTTACGAAATGGCATTTACCAACAAGCATCCCAAACCGAACGCATTCATGCGGCTATTACTGAAAGCATTTGTCAAAAAAGGGGTAGTCAGCGAAGTCCCATACAAACGAAATCTGAGAACTGCTCCCGCATTTATCATTTCTGAACGAAAGAACTTTGAAGAAGAAAAAGCACGCCTGATCAAGTATCTGGAGCATACCTTATCCTTGGGAAGGGATCATTTTGAGGGCAAAGAATCGATTTCCTTTGGTCCCATGACAGCGGAAGAATGGAACAATCAGTTTTACAAACACCTGGATCACCACCTAAGCCAGTTTGGGGTTTAAGATTCCGCCAATTGATGATTAGACTTGGAAATGTTAGTTTTAGGTAGGATTTGAAAAAAGCTAACGCTCATGAAAAAAAGCCTTCTATTTCTATCTCTGGTGTCCTTCGCATTCGGCTCATGCAATAAATCTGCAGATGCCCCAACTGCAGAAGCGGAAACTACCCAATCCCAAACAGCATCCGAAAATGCTCCTGAGGCCGTTACCGGAGCTACATATACTGGAGACAATTCACAAACTTCGGTGGATTGGCAGGGAACCTACTTTGCGACTCTTCCCTGTGGACATTGTGAGGGAATTGAGACCTGGGTTACGCTTAAAGGGGATGGTACCTATGAATACAAGACCAATTACCTAGGCCTGAACGATGCTCGTGAAGAGATTTTTACAGGAAAATTCTCCTGGGACGCTGCCGGAGGAATTGTTTCTTTTGAGGGGCTCATCGGAGATTATCCGGGCAAGTTTAAGGTTGGTGAAAACCAGATTTGGTACCTGAACGCCGAAGGCAAGAAGATCGAAGGGGACCTTGCAAACCAATACATTCTCAAAAAGAAATAAGACTACTTAAATCGAACAATTTTCCCATGTGCCTTGGAGGTCATCTCATGCGGGATGGCCTCTGTTATTTCCGTGTAGAGCAGTTCCACGAGTTTTTGCTTGAGAAAGCTTCGGTTGAGGATGATGCTCACCTCGCGAGTTGGGGCTGTTCCGACGAAAGGCCTAAGCCGGGATTTTTCTTCCTCGGATAGCTCATGAGTGGCCAATTCAGGCAAAAGCGTAAGTCCCTTGTAGCGGTTCACCATATTTCGAAGTCCTTCCAAAGAACCACTTTCGTAATGGAAGTTTTTATGACCAGCCAGACTTTGGTCGCAAAAACTGATCACCTGATCCCGAAAGCAATGACCTTGCTGCAAAACCCACAGTTCTTCTTTCTTAAGTTGTTCAGGCCGGATTTCTTTCTCCTTTAGCAATTCATGTCCCTTGGAAAAGTAAGCGTAGAACTTCTCATAAAACATGGGCTTTTCCAGAATCCCAGGTTCCTCCAATGGCGTCACCACAATCCCGAGATCCAATTCGTCATTTTTCAATTTCCGAACCACCTCCTCGGTGACCATTTCCTGCACTTCAAGCTTTACATTGGGATATTTCTCCAAAAACCTTCGGATGAAGAGGTGCAAAAGGTAAGGGGCCAAAGTCGGAATGATACCCAACTTGATTGTCCCGGAAATATCTCCTTTCAACTGGGCCACAAGTTCCAAAATGCCTTTGCTCTCTGAGACTACTTTTTTTGCCTGAGCAATGATCTGAACGCCGATTTCGGTCGGAATCACCGGCATTTTGCTTCGGTCAAAAAGAATCACTCCCAGCTCTTTCTCCAGCTTGCTGAGTTGAGCACTTAAAGTAGGCTGGGTGACAAAACAGGATTCAGCGGCATTTCCAAAATGGCGGTGCTTATCCACCGCAATCAAATACTCCAGCTGTTGAATAGTCATTTTGATAGAAATTTTCTATGCCAATAAAGGCAATATCCTCCAAATGAGTTCAATCCACAGCCATGAAAAAAGTCATAAAACGTCCCTTTTATCCTTCTTATTGACCTATTTAAAAAATTGCCTTACTTATATTTCCCACAGCTGTCAAAAAACAGTAATTTATTTTCTCTATTTCACTGAAAATCAAAAACCCCAATAACCAAAACCATGAGCAACTCTTCTTTTTCCAGAAGGAAATTTCTGGGCGCCAGTCTTCTTACTTCAGCCGGATTGAGTTTGATTCCGGGATTATCTTTTGCTGCATCTCCCAACCCACTTTTCCAAGCTGCACATGAACGTGTCCGTTTGGGTTTTATAGGTGTAGGTCGTCAGGCTATGGGCTTGTTAAACAATTTCATGAAAATCCCAGGAGTGGAAGTGGTGGCTGGTGCAGACGTTTATGCCATCAAGCGGGAGCGTTTTGCGCTGCGGGTGCAAAAGAATCAAACTGACGCGGGAAAGGCTGTCCTCGCGCCTAAACTCTATGAAGATTACCGGGAGCTTTTGGCAAATCCGGAGGTGGATGCCGTAGTCATTGCTACACCGGATCATTGGCATGCACTCATGGCCATCGATGCCTGCAAGGCTAAAAAGGACATCTACCTGGAAAAGCCATTGACCTTTACCATTAAAGAAGGACAGGAATTGGTTAAGGCCGTTCGCTCCAACGGGGTTGTGTTGGCCGTGGGATCCATGCAGCGTGCCGCTGTCAATTTCCAGACTGCTGCCATGCATGTTCAAAAAGGAAGACTGGGGAAAATTTCCCAGGTGTTGGTCCATGTCGGAGACAATCCGCACCCCAAACCTTACGACCTGGCCAAAGAGGAAATACCTGCCGGATTGAATTGGCAAAAATGGCTGGGGCCAATTCCTGCCTTGCACTTCAATGACCTCCTCAATCCAGGCATCACCCTAAACCCAGATAAAAACGAAGCCGCATGGGGCGCTTGGCGTTGGTACAAAGAAACCGGCGGAGGACTTATGACTGACTGGGGCGCTCACATGATTGATGTCGCTCAGTGGGGACTCAGTATGGACCGAAACGGTCCGGTGGAAGTGATTCCGGCCTCCGGAGACAAGCCCCTGACCTATCGCTATGCAAACGGTGTTGAAATGCTGATCACCAAATTTGATGAAGGACGACAGGGTGTGAAATTCATGGGTGAAAATGGCTGGATCAAAGTTTCCAGAGGGAATTATGATACCTCACTCAAGGAACTGGACCTCGGAAAGGAGCCCGAAAATTTCACTTTTACTGCACATCACATCGACTTTATCGACTGTATAAGAAAAAGAAAAGACCCAATCGTGCCGGTGGAAATCGGTCACAGTACCTGTACTGCCTGTACAATTGGGAACATTGCCCACGAGTTGCAAAGACCTCTCAAGTGGGATCCGATGGCGCAGGTTTTCACGGATGCTGAAGCCAATTCCAAACTGCACTATGCCTACCAAAACGGGTATTCGCTAACCTAAAAACCAACTTATCCACAGCCCTATGAATTTCCCGACCCGAAAGATAATTCTGAATTGGCTGCTTTTATCCACAGCCTTTTTGATTTTCCAATGTGGAAAAAGCAGCGAGGAATCTACCTCCGCAACGGCTGAAAGTCCATCTGTATTTGTAGCCAAACCTCAGGTGGTAGCAGAAAAACCAATTGGAAAATTAGCCATTGGTGATCAGGCGCCTCCTTTTAATCTACCGGATGTTGACGGGAAATTTCACAAGCTGGAAGATTTCTCCGAATCCGATGTTTTGGTCGTAAACTTCACCTGTAACCATTGTCCAACAGCCCAAGCCTACGAGGATCGGTTTATTGGACTGGTGAAGGAATATCAAGGAAAATCAGTGGCTTTTGTGGCAATTTCCCCAAACAGTCCCATTGCGATTTTGCCGGAGGAATTGGGGTACACGGATCTGAGCGACTACCACGAAGAAATGAAGCTTCGGGCTTTGGATAAGTCTTACAATTTCCCCTATCTCTATGACGGAGATACTCATGAATTCTCTCTCGCTTATGGCCCCACAGCCACTCCGCATGTGTTTGTATTTGACAAAACCCGAAAGTTGACCTACTCCGGAAGGATCGACGCTTCTGAAAAACCCGGAACTGGAAATTCGGAGGATTTGAGAACTGCCATAGAGGCTACCTTAAAAGGAGAAGGCCTTCCCGCAGAATCTGCCCAAACTCCTGCATTCGGGTGCTCAATCAAATGGGCCTGGAAAAATGAATACACCATCAAGACCAATAAAGAATGGGCTGAAAAGGAAGTGACATTGGAGAAACTTTCTCCAGCAGGTCTTGCTGACTTATTGAAAAACGACACCGACGAACTCCTTTTGGTGAACTTCTGGGCAACCTGGTGCGGGCCCTGCATTATCGAATATCCGGAGTTTGTAACGATTCAGCGGATGTATGGAGAGCGTGATTTTCAGTTTGTTTCAGTAAGCATGGATGCTCCTGACCAACTAGATAAAGCTTTGAAATTTTTAAAAGGAAAAACTTCGGCTTTGCCCAATTACCTCATGGATACAGACGACAAATATGAAGTGATCAAGGTAGTCGGATCAGATTGGGACGGTAGCCTACCGATCACGTTGTTGATTGAACCGGGCGGAAAAGTGGTCTATCGAGTTCCCGGGAGTATTGATCCATTGGCTTTGAAAAAGGCAATTGTGGATCACCCGATGATAGGGAGGTATTATTGATTTTAGGTTCCGTATATGAGATTTCGGATCTATTGAAGTTGGAAATTTACAGCAGTTCTATTGCAATCAGGATTGAAAACAAGTAGATTGTATTCAATCCTGTTTTCCTTCTATGCCAGACCAAAATTCCTCCACACTCCAACTTTCCCATCTGCTATACACCAGTTCAAGGCTTCTAATCCAACAAATTCAACTGAAATTGAATGATGTCGGCCTGACTTATCTTCAGTATTTGGTACTCTCGATTCTTTGGGAACAGGATGGGTTGAAAGTTTTCCAACTGGGCGAAAAGCTCAGTTTGGACTCAGGTACGTTGACTCCTTTGTTGAAAAAACTGGAAAACCAAAACCTCCTGAAGCGAAAACGGGGTGAAGCTGACGAACGTACCGTGACCATTCACCTGACTTATCCAGGAAAAACCCTTCAGTCCAAAACTTTGACAGCAATGCAAGAGTTGGAAGAAAAACTGAATCCAATGCTCGGAAAGGAAGTACAATTGCTTTTTCCTGCTGTGGAAGAATTCTCTAAAAAACTCAAAACCCTTAAGAAGTACTAATGGAAAGATTGATAGTTGACTACACTGCAGTAGCAGTGAATACCGGTGGAAGAAAAGGTCATGTGCGTACTGACGACGGATTGCTGGATTTTGACGTGGCAATGCCCAAAGAAATTGGAGGAGAAGGAGGCAAGACCAATCCGGAACAACTTTTAGCAGCCGCTTATGCCACTTGTTTTGGTGGAGCATTGGCTTCTGTAGCCGGCAAAACCAGTCTGAGAGATTCAGAAATTAAAGTAAAAGTCCATTTGGGACACTACGGACCAAACAGTTTCGGGATTTCTGCTGAAATTGAAGTAAAAATCCCCCAGGCTGATTCTTTAGAACATGCCCAACAATTGGCAGACCTTGCTCATCAAAATTGTCTGATCTCCAATGCCACCCGAGGAAGTATGGTAGTGGAAGTCAGGGCGGGCATTTAATACAGCAAAGTTTCAACTAGGATCCGAAAACGGATCCTAATTTCTTTCCACCAAAACCCAAAATCAATTTTCCCTGATCGGTACCGCTCAAAAATCCAAAAGACCTTAACTTCCCGACCTAAACAAAATTTTCTAAATGAAATCGAGCATAATCTTAGCCTCAAGCAGAGAGGTGTTTGTTTGCCAGGCAAGATTCTCCCGAAGCGAGTTCGGGACAAGCTATTTGACCGCTTAAATTCTATTTAAATCAAATGAAAAAGATTTTACTTTCTCTAACCCTACTACTTATTGCGGCTTGGGGAGCAATGGCTCAATTGCAAACTCCTGAGCAGTTTCTCGGCTACAAGCCAGGGGATCGCTTTACGCCTCATCACCGCATGGTGGATTATTTTGAGCACGTAGCTTCTCAAAATCCCAACATCAAACTGATCCAATACGGGGAAACCAACGAAAAGCGGCCTTTGATCATTGCCATTCTTTCCAGTCCGGAAAACATGGCCAAGCTGGAGCAAATCCGCACCGACAACCTCAAGCGTGCCGGTCTGTTGGAAGGTACTCCTTCCACAGAAGTCCCAATCAACTGGATGTCTTTCAATGTCCACGGAAATGAATCTGTAGGAATGGAAGCTGCCATCTCTACTTTTTACACCTTGGCAGATCCGAAAAATCCCAAATCTCAGGAATGGCTGAAAGACCAGATCGTGATCATCGATCCCTGTATCAACCCCGATGGACGCGATCGCTATGCAATGTGGTATAATCAGAAAATGAATACTACCCTTCAGCCTGATCTGCAGTCAATGGAGCACAATGAACCTTGGCCGGGTGGCCGCGCCAACCATTACCTCTTCGATTTGAACCGGGATTGGGCTTGGCAGGTACAGGTAGAATCTCAACAGCGCTTAAAAATCTATCAGCAGTGGATGCCCCAACTGCACCTGGATTTCCATGAGCAAGGAATTGACCAGCCGTTTTACATGGCCCCTGCCGCAGAGCCTTTGCATGAGCAGCTGACCGATTTCCAACATGAGTTTCAGGATATTTTCGGAAAAAATACAGCCAAGTACTTTGACCAAATGGGTCGGTTTTATTTCACCAAAGAGCGCTTTGACATCCTTTATCCTTCCTATGGAGACTCCTATCCCATGTACAACGGTGCCATTGGGATGACCATTGAGCAAGGAGGCGGGGGCCGTGCAGGCAGAGGTGGTTTCAATTCTGTGGGAGATACTGTAACCCTGAGTAGCAGAATTGCCGGTCATTATACTGCAGCGATGTCTGCGACAGAAGTGACCAGCCAAAATGCCAAAAGGCTGGTATCAGAATTCGCCACGTATTTCAAAAACAACTCCTCCAATCCAAAAGGCAAATACAAAAGCTTTGTGATCAAAGGGGAAAATAATCCTGCACAGTTGGCCAAATTGCTTGAACTGATGGATAAAAACGGAATCAAATACGGCAAAGCCACTGCGAAAACCGGCTTGAAAGGGTTTGAATACCAAAGCGGAAAATCAGGGGTGACTTTTTCCACATCTGACAAAGATATAGTGATCAATGCCTATCAGCCCAAATCTGTCCTGACCCAGGTGTTGTTCGAACCGAATCCTACGCTCAATGACTCCATCACGTATGACATCACCAGCTGGGCTCTTCCTTATGCCTACGGACTCCAAGGCTATGCCATGGAGACCAAACTGGACGCTGCTGGAGCTTATGAAAAGCCTGTTCAGACCCCAAACCAAGCCGGAGAGACTCCAGTCGCCTATTTGATAAACTGGGAAGGAACGCGAGATGCCGCGTTTTTGGCAGCGATCCTCAATCAGAAAATCAGAGTCCGATATGCTGAATATCCTTTTGAAGTAGAAGGGAAAAGTTATGCCTCGGGAACGCTCATGATTACCAAAGGAGGCAACGAGTACGTAACTGATTTTGACAAAAAAGTAACCGAAACCGCCAATAAGTTCGGCGTCACGTTAGCAACCACCCAAACGGGATATGTGGAAAAAGGCAAGGACTTTGGCTCACCCAACATCCGAGTGATTAAAACTCCAAAAGTGGCTTTGGTAGGCGGAAACGGAACTTCTTCCCTGAACTATGGGGAAATCTGGCATTTCTTCGAAAAAGAACTCAACTACCCGCTCAGCAACCTGGACGCAGCCTCCATGGGCAGCTACGATTTGAGCAAATACGATGTGATCATTCTGCCATCCACTTGGGGCGGCGCCTTGAATGAGGCTTCCCAGAAAAAGCTCATGGAATGGGTACGTGCCGGAGGAAAGTTGATTGCCATCGAAAACGCCCTGAATCTGTTTGCCAACAAGGAAGGGTTTGCCTTGAAGACCTTTGATACTGAGGACGAGAAGAAAGCTGCTGAAAAGGCTGCCCAAGAACTTGCCAAGCAGGAAAGACTGGAGCCATACACAGAAGGTGAGCGCTTGGAAATCTCCGCAGGTGTCGCAGGTGCCATTTATCAAATCGACATGGATCAAACCCACCCACTGGGATATGGAACAGGAGGGAAATTCTACTCCCTGAAAAACAATGCGGAGCGATTTGCCTACCTGACGGGTGGTGTAAATGCAGGTGTCATTGCTACCAACGAATCCTATCGCACCGGATACATCGGGTACAAAATAAAATCCAAAATGGGACAATCCATGGCCATCGGAGCTGAAAGGCAAGGTCGAGGACAGATTGTGTACTTTGTGGACAATCCGATTTTCAGAGGATTCTGGGAAAGCGGAAAATTGGTCCTGAGCAACGCGATTTTCCTTGTAGGACAATAATTGCCTTGAAGTCCAAAAAGTAAGAATGAAAACCGGCTGCTTCAGAGTGGCCGGTTTTTTTTACTAAAAGTTATATTAACGAGATAATTCTAATTTTCTTGAACGATTTCCTGCTTAAGCTCAGAATCCTTTTTCCTGCACATTTGGCGATGACTGTAGGATTGGTTCCGATTTTTGGAGTTTTTAGATTTTTCACGCTAGTTCCCCTGAATCAGAATTTCTCTTTCCAATTCATGGAAGGGGCCCTGGAGTTTGTCATTCCTCTGGTTTTGATTGGCTTGGTATACTTATTCTTGTACCGTCACCGTATCCTTTGGATTTACTTTGCTAAGAACAGTGATCGCGCTCAAGATGTTCTGACACTCATCTCATTTTTGACTGGTTTAGCTATGTTACTGCTGACAGGAAATTATGTGGAAAAACGATTTGGGAAGCTCACAGCCCTTGATTATCCTTCGCATTTGGTTTTGACACCAAAAACCAACTATTACAAAATCGACAATTATGAAATCCCTCCCAACTGGGGGGCCATGTCGTGGAATTGGCACACTTCAGGGAAATACAATAGTACCCTTCATTTTGAGCTGTTTTTTGCCAGTCCGTTTTTAAATACGACTTGGGAAATGATTCCTGATGTCCCTCTAGTATGGTATGGGGTGAGATTTAATGAAAGCATGTCAAATTGGGCTTCTGATGCGGAAAAGGAAAAACAATTTGAAAAATTCAAGCGGGAAAGTCTCAAAAAGATGGAAAGCTGGGACTTCAAAGAGGCAAAGTATTTTAGAAGACTCTTGAAATCCGAAGACTTCTTTATTTATAACCAAGCTATTTCTAGGTTATTAAACTTCAATTCTGAAAACAATTTTATCATACTTGAGGCGGAAAAAGAGCCATTCGAGATCCGAATTGGTATGACCGGATATTGGATTTTTTTCGCTTGGTGCATTGGTACCTTCCTATTTATGGTGGTATTGTTTTTTGGAAAAAGTAGGCAAGGGTTTTTGAAAAATTTCAGATTGGCAAGCAGGCGGCATAGGTCTTGGCTAGATGACATTCTTGATAGATTCTCATATCGAAAAAACCAACCCGTCACGGTTACATTTCTTTGGATTCTGCTGACGGTCGGCTTCTTAATGGCTTGTTCCGGAGTAATTGGAGGATTTTTAGATCATCCATTTTTAGGTGATTGGGGAGGATTAAGGAGAATTGAGGTAGGTCGAGGAGAGTGGCTTAGATTAATCACTTTTGGATTTCTATCGACTGGACCTTTCATTGGAATAATTAATATGTTCATTTTAGGGTATTTTGGAGGTGCCTTCGAAAAAGAGATTGGATCATTGGGTTTTCTGCTTTTGTCCATCTTTTCTTTAATTTTTGGGGCATTGGTTAGTTTATACTTCCATCCTGTTTATTGGGTAGGCGGAGCAAGTCCACTTGCAATTGGATTGATTGTAGCTTTTTGTCTAAATGGAATCAAGACACAAACGCTTTCCATCACCGAACTTAAACCGTGGATAATTTCAGGATATGTAATCCTCGTTCTGATACTTGGCTTTTTCCATAAAGTAGACCATGCTGCCAATTTTGGTGGATTGATTGGGGGTATGATGGGTTACTTTCTCTTTAATACCAGGTTTAGATCTAAGGACAATTACCATTGACAATTAGTGAATGGCCTGCACTCCACGAATTCCAATATTCAGAATACATATCTTACTACTAAATTTAAGATGAACAAATCAGCCCTTTTTCAACATTTTTTATAATGTCAGAAATCCCTATCTTTTTCGAAAATTTTGGAAGAGGCAAGCCTGGCTGGCTTTTTCGGATTGAATTCTGACCAATAGAATGAAACAAACCCTTCGCTTTTGGGGAATTGCTTTTTTACTTTTTTCCTGCGCTAAGGAGGATCAACTCACCAATTCTGACGGGAATTTACCTTTTGCCCCCCCGGCTGTTATTGAGGTTTCCGCTTTGGCTGATTCGATCCAGCCTCAGGTAGTCAGCTTAAGTACAGTTCCCTCACCAAGGGTGATTCAAGTGCCAAAACAGGATGGGGGTTATTATTCCTATCCGGATGAAAATGGGGAATATCAGACTTTCCCTCTTTTAGCTCCCAAAAAGAAGGAGTTACTCGTTCTCAAGGATGAAAACGGGGAGGTTATCAAAGATTCCAACGGACAGCCTTTTCTCCTGGGAGAAGGGGGGATTTCCCAGTTTCGAACCTATTCCACGGACGACGGTCTGGCTCTGGATGCAGTAAATTGTTCCATTTTGGACAGCAGGGGCCATTTATGGTTTGGGACCAATGGAGGAGGAGTCAGTCGGTACGACGGGAATTCATTTACAAATTACACCACCATCCAGGGTTTGGCCGGAAATACCATTCGAAGCATCCTGGAAGACAGCAAAGGAAATATCTGGTTTGGAACCATCGGCGGTGGAGTTAGCAAATACGATGGATATTCCTTTACCAATTTTACCAGTGAAAACGGATTGGGAGATGACATCATTTTCAGTATGGTGGAAGACCAGTCTGGCCACATCTGGTTTGGAACGGGTGGAGGAGGTGTGAGCAAATTCGACGGAGAAAAGTTCACAAATCTCACAGCAGAAGAGGGACTTGTCGACAACGTAATCATCAGTACCGGAAAGGACCGGGATGGGAATCTATATTTCGGATCAAACGGCAGTGGCTTCAGCAAATACGATGGGAAGACATTTGTAAACTTCAACGAAACCAACGGCCTGGCCAGCAACAGAGTACGTAGCATAAGGCAGGTCCAAAGTGGTGAAATCTGGATTGGAACCATCGGCGGTGGGGCCAGCAAATTTGATGGAAAAACTTTTCAAAACTTTTCTTCCTCAGATGGCCTAGCCGGAAATATCGTCAGAACCATTTTAGAAGACAGCTCCGGATTCACCTGGTTTGCCACAGAAACCGGAATTAGCCGTTACGATGGAAGTAAATTCACCAGCTACACGCGCGATCAAGGCATGCCGGCAAACAGTGTTCTGGATATTGTCACAGACAATTCCGGTAAACTTTGGTTCTCTACCGACGGTGGAGGAGTAAGTAGATTTGACGGAAGTTCGTTTACCAGTTTTACAGAAGCCCAAGGTATCGGAGACAATTTGGTACTAAGCACACTGGAAGATAAAAATGGCTACTTGTGGTTTGGCACTGCAGGTGGCGGAGTAAGTCGATATGACGGGCGAAGTTTCACCACCTATTCTGCTGCACAGGGCCTTGCAGCGGACATTGTCTATAGCATAATTGAAGACCAAAGCGGAAATCTTTGGTTTGGTACCGGAGGAGGTGGAGTAAGCAAATTTGACGGTAAGGCATTTACCACTTATTCTACCGAGCAGGGATTGACAAACAATGAAGTCTGGTCAATCGCTCAGGATCGGCAGGGCAATCTCTGGTTTGGTACAGACGGAGGCGGAGTCAGTAAATTTGACGGAGAGAAGTTTACCACCTACACCTCAGATCAGGGGCTGGCAGGAAATGTAATCCTCAGTATTCTGGAAGATCGAAGCGGAGGATTGTGGTTTGCCGCTGTGGACGGAGGGATCAGCCGTTTCGATGGAAAAAAATTCACGAATTTCACTACTGCTCAAGGGCTTATCGACAATGCTGTAATCAGATTGGCAGAGGATCCTGATGGAAATATGTGGATCGGAACAGAACATGGCCTCGGTTTTTTAAGTAACGAGTCCATCCAATCCATCGCCTCCGGCAAGGCTGTTGAATCATCTTTCTTTAAATCCTTTGGAACAACCGAAGGACTTCCGGATAACATGATCCTACAGATCGTTCCCATGGATAATCGCAAGATTGCAGTCGGCACCAATCTGGGGATTGCTTTTTTTGATGCACCGGATTCGGTAAACACGGATTTTCCCCTTGAAAATCTTGAAGTGTTTAACTCCGATACCGGATATCCGGTCAAAGACCTCACCGATGGACAAAATGGAATGTTCCAGGATAGCAAAGGAATCCTTTGGGCCGGAACAGGAAATAATAAAACAGCTCTAGTTCGATTTGATTACCAAGCTTTAATAAGAAACAAGAAGACTCCTACAGTTTTTTTGAAGCAACTTAGAATTAATGAGGAGATCATTTCCTGGGAGTCTTTGATTTCAGAAGACCCCAATTCTTCAAGGTCATCCGAAGAATTGAACACTTTTGGAAAAGTGTTGAGCAATACTGAGCGGGAAAATCTCAAAAAGAAATTTGCAGGTCTTGAATTCGAAGAGACTACACCGTTTTTTCCCATTCCTCAGGAACTGGTTTTACCCTATCGGCACAACCATATCAACATTGATTTTGGATCCAATGAACTGGCAAAACCCTATTTGGTGGAATATCAATACATCCTTGAAGGTTACGATGCGGATTGGAGTCCTATTCTGAAAAAGACCAGTGCGACATTCGGAAATATTCACGAAGGCGATTATACTTTTTTGGTAAAGGCCAGGTTTACCGGACCAGCTGAAGGACCCGCAGGAGAATGGACCGAACCCCTTGAATTCTCTTTCACCGTCCTCCCTCCATGGTATCGAACTTGGTGGGCTTACGTGATTTATACTCTGGTGTTCCTTTCCATGACCTATCCTGTTTACCGCTATCAACGCAACAAAGCCATCCAAGCGGAACAGGAAAAAGCACGTCAACGGGAACTGGAGCAAGCAAGGGAAATAGAAAAGGCCTATACCAAATTGGAAGCTGCACATGAAAACCTGAAATCAACTCAGGCACAGTTGATCCAACAGGAAAAACTGGCATCACTCGGCCAGCTGACTGCGGGTATTGCCCATGAAATCAAAAACCCGCTCAACTTTGTCAACAATTTCTCCGGGCTTAGCTTGGAATTTATCGATGAAATTGAAGAAGAACTGGACAAAATGGAGTCCAGTGATGCCCTGGAAAATGTGAGGGATCTGCTATCTGACATCAAAACCAACTTGACCAAAATCAAGCACCATGGCGGACGTGCGGATGGCATTGTGAAATCCATGCTCATGCACTCCCGAGGAGGTAGCGGGGCCATGGAGCCAGCTGACCTCAACGAGGTAATCAAAGAATACGTCAATCTTTCCTTCCACGGTATGCGGGCCAATAAAAACCCGATCAATGTGGATTTGGTCCTGCAATTGGAGGAAGGCTTGCCAAAAATCCCACTTAATACCGAGGATTTTAGCCGGGTAATATTGAACCTGACCAAAAACGCATTTGATGCAATGCGAGAAAAAATCAATAAGGTCGGTCCTGACTACAAGGCTAAGTTGGAAGTGCGGACAAAAGATCTTGGAGACAAAATCCTCATAGAAGTCGAGGATAACGGTCCTGGCGTACCTGATGAAATCAAGGATAAACTTTTGATGCCTTTCTTTACCACCAAAAAAGGAACCGAAGGTACGGGACTGGGTCTATCCATCACACACGACATCATCAAGGCCCACAATGGCTCCCTGGACATTACCACCCAAGTGGGAGAATGGACAAAATTCAGCATTACCATACCAAAAGGATCCTGACCTAGGTAGCGCTATTTGAATTCAAAAAAGTGCTTTTTACACCTCTTGAAAACCAACGCAAGAATTGCTGAGGCGGGTATTCCAATCTAAAGATTTTCAATTCAGGAGAAGTCTGCTTTATCCTCTCAAAAAGCTCCTATAATTCAAAAACTTATCCTAAATTGAAAATGCCACTGTTTTTTAACCACTGCTATTGATTTCCCTAGTTCCTTTTTGAAGCAACGATGAGTCGTCTTGGTTAAGAATTAATGTTCTTCCCGGACCATAAATTTCTTGCTTCGGAAAAGTAGTCTTCACCAAACCTGTGGAAGAAGGGAAGTCAATATTTTATCGAAGACAATCTTATCCTTGATTTTAAGATTTATTATCTACCCGGAATACCTATGAAATTATTGATCAAGTCGCCTCAAAAGCCATTTTTCCTGCTTTTGTTCTTTGCGATAGTGGTTTCCTGCAATCAGGAATCAAGTGTACCATTTCCTGAAAACCCATCTGGGTATGAAGTCCCAAAACCTATACCAATTGAATTGCCGGACCCGGAACCCATCCGCTGGAAAACCTATCCCAGTGACAGCATCCCTACCGGAATCAAGATCAATTTTAAAATCGAAAGCCTCCCTTACAAATCTTTCACTGCTAATGAGTTCAAGCCTCTAAAAGCTCCCATTAAAACCACTCCTTTCGAGTGGGACAAATTGGAAACCATTCCCATCCATCTCGATACGATCAAAGGAAAGCCCATTTCGGTCAAAAAGTTTTTGTTGCCGGCTCCGATAGTGACGGCGGCCTCTGTCCCTTCCGTATGGCAAGGCGGGACTGCGGCAATTGTCCGACTGGGTCAAACGGAAGGGCTCTTGGGAAACAAAGTATTTGCAATGGTCACCGATCCCTTTGGAAGCATCTGGATCTCTACAGACAGAGGATTGACCAAGTACGACGGCTCGGAATTTTTGACTTACAATTTCTTTGGGAGAGCAGAAAATGGATCTGTAGAGGTTATTTCTGAATTGCTGTTTGATCAGGAGGGCCGACTGATTATTTCCGGCTTTGTAACTGGAGTCTATAGAGTCGATATTACTTTGGGATTGGTGGAGCATTTCCAAACAGGAAAAGGATTTTACAGAATGGATTATGATGCTCAGGGTAAACTCTGGGGCGCCAACCGGGAACTTCACCTTTTGGATTTGGATCAAAGGAAAATTTCTGTGATCCCCATCCAAACTTCAGCTGGACTGGCTAATGGATTCGGGGTAAAAACCGACTCAAAAGGAAATCTTTGGATTGGCCTCGCACAACGAATCGCGATCATGGACGCTTCCCAAAAATCCATTCGCATTCTTGGAGACCAGGAAGGCCTCGAGGTCCGGACTGTTTATGAATTTTTGGAAGATCCACTGGGCAATATGTGGATTTCGGCATTTTCTCCGGGATCATTTTCGGTAAACCTTCAAAATCAAATCATTAACCAACTTGGGCCAGAACAGGGTTTTTTTGGAAGGACAGCGGATGTGCTTCTGGATGAAGAAAAGAGACTTTGGTTGATCTCCGAGGATACCGTCCGAATCCTGGACCAGAAGACTGCACTGGTAAAAAAACTCGTGACCGGTGCGGTGACGAGGGATAATAATACCCCTTCCTCTTCCATGGTGGGAAATGATGGAATGATCTGGTTGGGAACAGATAAGGTGGGCGTCCTTCTGATGAATCCAAAAGGAATGCTTTCGGACTATTTCACTGTGGAAAACGGGATCGAAAGCAACGATGTCTGGGGGATCAATGAAGATTCAAAAGGAAGAATTTGGCTGGGGACTTATCGGGGACTTAATATTTATGATCCTCAAAAAGAACGGCTTTACCTATTCCATTTTCCCGGCGATATCCTTATCAATGACTTCAGACAAATCAATAAAATTGGAGAGGACGTTTTTTTTGTGGGAATGGCGAGAGGCTTTTCCATTATAGACCTGAAAGCCAACTCGGCAACTTTTTATGAAACACGGAGCTCTTTGGGGATTACGACCATATTCACGGGAGAAAAAACAGCAGAAGGTAAAATTTGGATGGGTTCAGGATCCGGGGTTCTGGTTTTTGACCCTGAGGCAAACACTTTCAAAAAGGTGGGTAAATCCAACGGATTATCCTCAGACTTTGCCTTTATAATCAAGAAAGACAGCAAAGGCCAAATTTGGGTCTGTACGGATTCGGGAGTCCACTTATTCGATCCGAAGGGCGAATCCCAGCGACCCTTGAATAAGGGGAAGATGTTAATGACTGATTACAATTCCATGCTTTTTGAATCCTCCCAAGGAGAAATCGTCATCGGAGGGGATATGGGAATCTCCATTTTCAATCCGGAAGAAAAAACCATCACCCACGTGTCTGGAAAATCAGGAATAAATCCTCCTTCACTTTATGATCTGAACGAAAGCAAGGGAAGAATACAGGTCGGATCAGAAAATGGAATCATTGTAGTGGAACGACCCCAAAAGAATTCTTCAAACCCATTTTGGCGTTTCACCAATTTTGGCAAGTCATCGGGACTTCCTTACAATGACCACAATCAGGCAACTTCCTATGTAACCTCCACCGGGCAGGTATGGTGGGGTGCGGCTCCGATTTTAGTCGTAAATCATCAAGATCCCCGAATAGACAGCATTCCTCCAACGGTTCACATCAAAGGCATGAACATCATGGATCAAAATCCGGATTTTCTAAAACCTTCCTTTTTTCAAAAACACCTTGCCGAGGAAGACACCTTGTGGTTGAGTGACTTTTCCCAAGGGTGGACCAAATCCAAACTTCCAGCAGATTCAAGCTACCTGACCCAAAACAAAATACAGTGGGACAGCATCAGTCCGGGATTCAGATTACCGATCGGTTTGAAACTCCCCTATAATCAAAACTCCTTCAATTTTTCCTTTGTGAATCAGTCCGGACTGGGAAGAGACATGATCGTTTACCGATATATCCTTGAGGGAGAAGATGAAGAATGGTCAGCGGTAAGCCCAAAACCTGCTTCGAGGATTTACTACAACCTTCAACCTGGAGAATACACCTTTAAAGTTGCAACCCGCGGATTCAACGGAGTCTGGAGTGAGCCTGCCGTCTTTGAATTTGTCATTTTGCCTCCGTGGTGGCAGACCTGGTGGGCCTACCTGCTTTTTGTATCATTGTTTGGAGGCTTGACCTACGCCATAGTCCATGTTCGGTCCCAGTGGCTTAAAAAAGAAAACCGCCTTCTTGAAGAAAAAGTCGCCCACCGTACCGGGCAGTTGAACAAAACTATCGATGAGCTGAAGGCTACCCAATCCCAGCTCATCCAGTCCGAAAAAATGGCTTCCCTGGGTGAGCTTACGGCGGGAATTGCCCATGAAATCCAAAACCCGTTGAATTTTGTAAACAACTTCTCTGAACTGAGTTCCGAATTGGTGGATGAAATGAAGGAAGCCCTGGATGAGAAAGATTACGAAGAGGCAAAAGCAATCGGAGATGATCTGAAAGAAAACCTTAAAAAAATTACCCACCATGGAAAACGTGCCGATGCTATTGTGAAAGGAATGCTTCTGCATAGCCGTGCAGGTACCGGACAAAAAGAGCTCTCCGACCTCAATTCCTTGGCCGATGAATACCTCCGACTGTCTTACCATGGCATCCGGGCAAAAGACAAAAGCTTCAATGCCGACTTCAAAACCGATTTTGATCCGGATTTGCCAAAGGTGAATGTCGTCACACAGGACCTTGGGAGGGTATTTCTCAACCTGATCAACAATGCCTTCTATGCCTGTGCGGAGCGACAAACGCAGAGCAAACTTGAAATAAAACAAGAATCAAATCCCTCTGAGGCAGCCAAATCCTACAGACCGATGGTGACGGTCAGCACAAAAAATTTGGGCGATCAGGTGGAAATCAGGATCAGCGACAATGGAAATGGAATTCCCGAATCGATCAAATCCAAAATATTTCAGCCATTCTTCACCACCAAACCAACTGGACAGGGAACCGGGCTAGGCCTTTCCCTGAGCTATGACATCATCAAATCCCACGGTGGTGAAATCATCCTAAAGAGTGAAGAAGGAGTGGGAACGGAATTCACCATTCGCTTGCCTCTCAACGGCTAACCTATGAAGCCAAGTATCAACAAACTCAACGAGGCAAAAAAAGCCTACGAAATCTACTGGGACAGCTACACCAAAGGAGACTTGGAAACCTTTGCCTCCACCTTGGATGATCGGTTTGAAATGATTGGAACTTCCGAAGCTGAAGTTTGCCATTCGAAAGCAGATGGAATCGAATTTTTGAAAGCCCAACTGCATGAGGTCGTGGGAAAAGTGGAGATGCGAAACAGGCAAATTGATGTAATTCCTGTGGACCCGTTGATACTGGTCAATGAGCAATGTGATATTTATGTACTGATAGATTCTGAATGGAATTTTTATTCAAAGATCAGAATATCAACACTACTACGAGAAACCAAAGAAGGCTGGAAAGTAACTCAGCAGCATGGATCGCTTCCTGATATGCGTGTGCAGGAAGGCGAGACCCTAGCCATCGAAAAAATCAGCAAAGAAAACCTGGAACTCCGGGATGCGGTCAAGCGGCGCACGGCAGAACTGGAAAATAAAAACCGGGAATTGGCAATCGAAGCAGCACTGGAGAAAGTGCGTGCCGTCGCCATGGGCATGAAAAAACCGGAGGATATGCTGGAGGTCTGCCGTGAAATTTCTGACCGGTTGCAGGAATTTGGAGTGGAAAAAATCCGAAATATTCAGACCGCAATCATAGATGAAACGATCGGCCAATACCTCTGCTATCAGTATTTCACCGCATACAATAAAACAGCAGTAGAAAAAACAGAATACCTCAAAAGTCCTGTGGAGCAAGGCATGGTCAGGCAAATGCTGGCTTCACGGGACGGGTTTTTTATCGGTGGACTAAGTGGCAAAGAGCTCGAGGCATTTCGTTCCCATCGCAAAAAAGAGAACCATTTTCCCGATCCGTTTTTGGACGAAGCCACCCAATTGGACTATTGCTTTTTGTCCATTGGGGAAGGGGGCCTTGGGTTGACTTTGTACCAACCCATGGCTGAGGATGTATTGACATTGTTCAAGCGTTTTCACCAGGTTTTTTCCTTGGCATATCAACGTTTTCGGGATATCCAAAAGGCAGAAGCCCAGACACGGGAGGCGCAGATAGAAGTAGCTGTGGAACGTGTTCGTGCCCAATCCATGGCCATGCACCATCCCGATGACCTGGATAAGGTAAATAAAGAAATATTGAACCAACTCCAATTACTCCAGGTACCAGGCCTGACAGGTGTTACCTTTTACCTGGTCGATAAGGATGGATGGGTGAAAGCATGGGATTTTTCAAGTCCTGGAAATATCGGAGATCAGAATAGCTATTCGCTTCAATACGACTTCCAGAAGTATGAATTGATGGGAGAACCCTTTGAAGTTTTCCGTCAAACTGACCTGAACTACTTTGTGGCCGATTTTCCCCTCGAAAAACTGAAGAGGGGCGTTTATGAGTTGGAAGAAATCAATCCTACAGTTGCCAGCCTGGTTAAAGAAGCTTTGGCAAAGGGGATTTTAACCCATCAATGGACTGCTTGTGCCAGAATTTCGGATGGACTCCTTGGTGTCGATTTGGTAAGCCCTCCCTCTGAGGACACCAAAACCATCGTCTTGAAAATGGCCGCTGCATTCAATCAGGCCTATACCCGCTTCCTCGACCTGCAAAAAGCAGAAGCGCAAGCCCGCGAAGCAGAAATCGAGTTGGCCCTCGAAAGGGTAAGGGCAAGGACCATGGCCATGCATTATTCAAGTGAATTGGCGGATACGGCAACAATTCTCTTTCAACAAATCAAGGAATTGGGCTTCGAAATATGGTCATGCGGGTTTGGTATTTGGAGGCCCGAAGTTGATTTGGAAGAGGCATGGATGAGTACAGGAGATTTATTCCCTATCATTTTACTTCCTTTTAAAGAGGATCCTAGCCATCTGGGTATTTATGAAGCTTCACAACGGGGAGAATCGGTTTTTGAAGTAGAAGTGAAGGGAGAGGTATTAACCAGACATTATGATTGGCTAATGTCGCAACCTTCTTTTAGAATAGTCTTTGGGCAAATTGAAAACTCAGGGATTATATTGCCAACAGTCCAATTTAAATATGCGGCATTTTTTAAGCAGGGGTATCTGCATTTGATTACAACGAAACCTCAACCTGATATTCACAATATAAATCAGCGTTTCGCCAAAGTTTTTGAACAAACTTATACCCGCTTCCTAGATCTCCAAAAAGCGGAAGCCCAGGCAAGAGAATCACAGATTCAATTGGCATTGGAAAGAGTTCGGGCAAGAACCATGGCGATGTACAAAAGCGAAGAGTTAACCGAAGTTGCTGTGATGCTGTACAAAGAACTTTTTTCATTAGAAGTTACGCAGGAGTTTTTTGAATGCGGGTATGTTGAAATCGATGAAGCAAATAAGATACAGCGCGCATGGATGACAGGGCCGGATGGAAATCTATTGGAATCGTTTAACCTCCCTTTAACGGGTGAGCCGATCTTCGATTCAAGGTACGAAGCCTGGAAGCAACAGATTCCGATTTTTCATCAAGTAGTAGCCGGTGATCAATTGAAGCGACACATTGAATTTGCAATTCCTTATTTCGATTCAAAAGAAGCGGAAGAAATTGCAAGAACCCAAGTCCCTGACTCTGTTGTTTTCTATTGCGGAAATTTTTCGCATGGATACCTCGCAATTAATTGCGGATTACTTTTAGATGCTGAAGGGGAATCATTGATAGCAAGATTCACCCGGGTCTTTGAAATGACTTATCTGCGGTTTCTTGATTTGAAGAAAGCAGAAGCACAAGCCCGCGAAGCAGAAATCGAGTTGGCCCTCGAAAGGGTAAGGGCAAGGACCATGGCCATGCACCATACAGAGGAACTCAAAGAAGTCATTCAGGTAGTGTTTGACCAATTTGTGGGTTTGAATATCCATGTCGAACATGCCGGATTCATACTGGACTATAAGGAACAGGATGACATGCATATCTGGCTGGCAGACCATCAACAAGGAGTGCCAACTGAGATCACCATTCCCTATTTTGATTCCCCGCATTGGAACAGTTATCTCGAGGCCAAAGCCAATCGGGCATCTTTCTTTGCCAACCTGCTGCCCTTTGAAGTAAAAAACAAATTCTACAGTGATCTATTCGAGTGGATTCCGGAATTGACGGAAGAAGCGCAGCAAGCAATTTTTGGCAAGCCGGGACTGGCCATCTCCACCGTATTGCTGGATAATGTGGGGTTATATATCGAGCATTATTCAGAAACTCCTTTTACCGCAGAAGAAAATGCCATTCTGATGCGATTTGGAAAAGTATTCCAACAGACTTACACCCGCTTCCTCGATCTTCAAAAAGCCGAAGCACAGGCCAGGGAATCGCAAATTCAACTTTCACTGGAGCGAGTGCGATCAAAGGCTATGGCAATGCACAATTCGGATGATCTTAGTGAGGTATTGTCAGTCCTATTCGAGCAATTCGAAGTGCTGGCCATTTCACCCGTCTATACCTTCCTAAGTTTTATAGATGTAGAACGGAACACATTCACTTATCGCCAAACAGGCAGGCACGGACAGAAAGTATTGGCGCAGCAAACCATCTCCATGGATGCAATGAATATTTGGAAAGACGTGGTGGATCGTTGGAAATCAGGCGTTTATGACACTATCGACACCATGTATTGCCCAAAAGAGTTGTTGCCCGAAGTGTTCAAAATCTATGATGAAATCTTCTCGCAACTTCCGGAAGGTGCAAAAGTATTCCAGGAAGATTTTCCTGATGGAATATATACCGCAATAGCCTGCTCTAAGTTTGGACATTTGGGGTATGATCATAACCGACCCTCGACAGAAGAGGAAAAGTCAATACTTCTTAGGTTCAATACGGAATTTGTAAGGCTATATCAGCGCTTCCTCGATCTTCAAAAAGCCGAAGCACAGGCCAGAGAATCTCAAATTCAGTTAGCCCTGGAGCGGGTGAGAGCCAGGACAATGGCCATGCACAAAAGCCAAGAGTTGGCAGAAGTGGCAGTTGTATTATATCAGGAACTAAAAACACTAGGTGCAACGCAGGATTTTTTTGAATGCGGATACGTAGAAGTTGATGAGATTAACAACCTACAGCGCGCTTGGTCCACTAGGCCGGATGGGAGTTTTCTAAAAGAGCCCTATTACCTGCCACTTACAGGTGAGCCCGTCATCGATGCCAGGTATGAGGCCTGGAAACAGCGCGTTCCTGTTTGTCATCAGCCAGTAGGCGGCGAACTATTAAAAAGAGCAAATGAATTTGTAATTCCTTATATGAACAATCAGGAGGCAGCAGAAATTAGCTCCTCATCGACTGTCCCCGATCCGGTTCATTTTTACTGCGGCAATTTTTCTCATGGCTATCTCAACATCAATTGTGGAGAACCCCTGAGCGCTGAAGAAGAATCACTCTTGGCAAGGTTTACTGGAGTATTTGAAATGACCTACCAGCGCTTTCTTGATCTCCAAAAAGCAGAAGCACAGGCAAAGGATGCACAAATAGAATTGGCCCTGGAAAGAGTGCGGGCTAAAACCATGGCCATCCAAAAGCCGGAGGAGTTTTTAGATGTAATTAGTGTGATCGGGGAACAATTCGCACACCTTGGTTTTGACAATGAATGGGTCAATTTCGGGGCAAATGGATTAGATATTTCTAAAGGTATTGATATCTGGGAGCTGGTTATTATGCCAGGTCAGTATCAGTCTGCCCAACGGGTATTTATTCCATATACAGAGCACATTCTATTTAGAACTTTGATTGAACAATTTGAAAGATATAAGAAGGATGGTACTAATTTTTTTACACTCCTGCTGGATAAAAGAGAATTGGGCAAATGGCTGGATCATCAGTACAAAGAAACTGTCTATAAAGAGATGCCCGCTGAGGTAAAAGCTCTGGGATTCAGCAAACCCAGTGCCGTCTCATCTTATATAATTTTAAAGGATACCTGGTTTGAAGTTGGAAGGTTTAGTACAACCCATTTTACCGATGAGGAAAATGAGATCTTTAAAAGATTCGCAAATGCGTTCGGTCAGGCATATACCCGCTTTCTTGATCTCCAAAAAGCAGAAGCACAGGCAAGAGAAAGCCAAATACAATTGGCCCTAGAAAGAGTACGGGCAAGAACAATGGCCATGCAGAAGAGTGACGAACTTCCAGATGCAGCCAATTTGCTTTTTCAACAAGTGCAATCACTTGGAATGCCTGCCTGGAGTGCCGGTTATTGTACTTGGGTTGATGATAAAAGAACATCGGTTACGCTCTGGATGAGCAGTGAAGGCGTGTTGCAGCCCCCCTTTACAGCTCCCACTACGGAAGATGAATTATTTATTGAAATGCGAAAGGGCCAGGAAGATGGTAAAGCATTTCATGTGGTGGAAATGGGGGGCGACAAATTGGTGAGACACTACCAGTATATGCGCACGCTTCCGGTGGTAGGTGAAATTCTGGATTCAATTATTGAGGCTGGTCATCCCCTACCTACCTTCCAGATTATGCATCAGGCCTATTTCTCAAAAGGGTTTCTGCTCTTTATTACCTATGAACCAGTTCCGGAATCGCATGATATTTTCATACGATTTGCCCAGGTATTTGAGCAAACCTACACCCGCTTCCTTGACCTGCAGAAAGCAGAAGCACAGGCAAGGAAAGCGCAGATTGAAGTGGCAGTAGAAAGAGTGCGTGCTAAAGCGCTTGCGATGCACCGTTCAGAAGAAATCCTCGGAGTTGCCGTGTCCATCAGAGATGCTATGGTTGCTTTGGATTTACAAGGTGTTTCTGCGGCAACCATCTACCTGGAACAGGATAATGGCAACGTCCGAGTCTGGGATATAACGGAGTTACTGGAATCGGAAAAAGGTCCTTATCTGAACCTGGACTTTGAATTCCGTTTAGAGGAAACGGATTCCGATCTCTGGTTTCACAGGATTTGGAATTTCAAAGACAAATATTGTGTGGTGGAAATGGATCAGGATGACTTATGGAGGTGTGAAGCCTTTCTTCGGACTTTCGATCCAAAAAATGCGGACAACTTCCTTCGCTTTCTGGAGTCAGGCCAAATAACGCATTTGTGGCTTCCCACAGTTTCTCTGGAAAGAGGAAAAATGAATATCGATTTTGTTCAACCCCCTCCGGCTGAAATGGAATTCATTCTTCCAAAAATGGCAGCAACGTTTGATCTGGCATATAAACGCTTCCTCGATCTCCAAAAAGCAGAAGCACAGGCAAGAGAAGCGCAGATTGAAGCGGCTCTGGAACGAGTTAGGTCACGCAGTATGGCTATGCATAAAAGCGAAGAGCTGAGAGAAGTGATCCAGCTTGTGTTTGAACAATTCCGCCTTCTGAACTTCAATATTGATTCCGCCCAGTTCGACCCTGATTACAAAGCCAGCGATGATATGAATCTGTGGACAGCCGTGCCCGGTCAGCCGTACTCCACCTATCAGCATATTCCCTACTTTGATAATCCTATTTTCTATTCCATTAAAGAGGCCAAGGAAAAAAAATTAAGTTTCCATATACAAAAACTTTCATTTGAGAAGAAGAATGAATTCTTCAGGCATTTCTTTAAGTACATCACCTATGTTCCCAAAGAAAGACAGAAGTTAATTTTTGAAAGCCCCGGCTTCTACAGGGCAGTGGTGTTCTTGGAGAACATTGCACTTGCCATCCAGAACTACTCTAATATTCCTTATACGAATGAGGAAATTGCTGTACTGAAAAGATTTGGTAAAACCTTTGAGCAGGTGTACACCCGCTTCCTTGATCTCCAAAAAGCAGAAGCACAGGCTAGGGAAGCGCAGATAGAAGCGGCTCTGGAAAAAGTGCGAGGTCGAACCATGGCCATGCATTCCTCCCATGAACTAGCGGATGCAGCCTATGTCCTTTTCGAGCAGTTGAATTTCTTGGGTGTGACTCATGAGCGCATCAATATTGGGATCGTCAATGAAGACAATCATACTATTGACTTTTGGGTCACCGAACAGGGAGGGAACAAACTTAGCACCAAATTTTCCGGACGCATTTCCGAACCAACCACGCTCTCCAAAGCCTATCATTCCTGGAAAAAGGGAGAGAAATCCCTTGTAGTAGATTTGAATGGAGAGGAGTTGAAAAGTTGGCTTCACTATTTGAATGAGGAAATAAAAATCCCTTTCAATAAAGCCTACCTTCATTCGAGAAGGGTTCAAACTGCCGGTTTTTTTTCCAAAGGAATGCTCATCCTCACCAGCCCTGAACCGCTGAATGAAGAGGCCTTGTATCTCCTGGAGAAATTCGCAGGGGTTTTTGACCTGACCTACACCCGATTCAATGATTTGAAAATAGCCGAAGCCCAGGCAAGGGAAGCGCAGATAGAAGCGGCATTGGAACGAGTACGTAGCAGAAGCATGGCCATGCACAAAAGCGATGAGTTGCTTGAGGCTGGTGAAATTCTTTTTTCAGAATTGCAAAAGCTGGGTATAGAAAGTCTAACTGCAGGGTTTGTGTTAATGGATAAGCAAGAAAAAAACGGGTTGAATTATACCCCTGATCCATCCACAAAAAAAATAATGTCCCTTCCGGTTATCATTCCGCATAATGAAACGGTTCATCTCCAACGTGTGGTTGAAAACTGGAAAAAGGGAACATCTCATTATGTGGTTGAAATGGATGAAGAAGAAACCATTAAGCACCAAACCTTTATTGCGGAACG
Organism: Algoriphagus lacus; assembly: GCF_003583985.1. Taxonomy (GTDB): domain Bacteria; phylum Bacteroidota; class Bacteroidia; order Cytophagales; family Cyclobacteriaceae; genus Algoriphagus; species Algoriphagus lacus. The sequence goes on from NZ_QXML01000001.1 coordinate 89,072, forward strand.
CAGTACCAACTTTACTCTGAACGCTGAACAACTGATTGCCATTTCACCGGCAAGATTGTTCCTTCATAATTTTTATTTCAAAGAAGGTTATTTATTGATTGTAGGCGGCACTAGATTATCTGCAGAACAACTTGATATTATGCTGCGGTTTGCAAAAGTTTTTCAGCAAACCTACACCCGCTTCCTCGATCTGCAGAAAGCCGAAGCGCAGGCAAGAGAATCACAGATTGAAGCTGCACTGGAACGGGTTCGTTCCAGGAGCATGGCGATGCACGATAGTAAGGAACTAGGCGAAGTAGCTAAGGTGATGTTCAACCAAATGAAATTGTTGGGAGCTGAGCTTTTTGCCTTTGGCATTGTATTGTGCGACAAAGATAAAAACGTGGTTGAGCAATGGCATGGCTTGGGCGAAGGCGATATGATGACGCCATTCCAGGTGCCTATTGACCTTGACTACATTCACCGCTACCGATACGACCAGTGGAAAGCCGGAGTTGAACTCTTCTCCATTGAAATTCCGTCTGACTATATAGCCCGCCACTTTGAACTGATGTTTGCTTTGCCATCGGTAAAGACGGTAATGGACGATTTGAAGTTGAAGGGCATAGAGCTGGGTCACCCCTCCTGGGAAATTGATTATGGTGCTTCATTCAAGTATGGTTATCTCCTTGTCTCCTCTTTACAGCCATATGCAGAAGAGAAGATATTCCCTCGTTTCGCTAAGGTGTTTGAGCAGGCTTACACCCGCTTCCTTGATCTGCAGAAAGCCGAAGCGCAGGCAAGAGAATCACAGATTGAAGCTGCGCTGGAACGAGTACGAAGCCGTACCGTAGGCATGCAAAAAAGTGATGAATTGCGTGATGTGATACAGGTGATTTATGAGCAGTTTTTACATCTGGGCATCGATCTTTACGGAGCAGCCTTTGCGATGGATTATAGGGAAAGTGAGGACTGGCACATCTGGTCTGCTGATTTGGCCAATCTTTCTCCCACCCTGCTGCATATTCCCTATTTTGATCATCCTTATTGGAACACATGGAACGATGCGAAGCGAAAAGGACTGGATACGCTTGCCTATACCATGGCATTCGCGGAGAAAAATAGTTTCGTTTCTGAATTTGGCAAACACATCCCCAATTTGCCTGCCGAGGCATTGGAATTAGTACTCAGCACACCTGGCTATACCGTATCCAATGTGTTTCTGAAAAACGTCACGCTTTACATAGATAGATTTACTACCGAACCTTATTCTGATGCCGATAATGCTATACTTATGCGCTTCGGCAAAGTATTCGAACAAACCTATACCCGTTTCAAGGATTTAGAAAAAGCAGAAGCACAGGCAAGGGAAGCGCAGATAGAAGCGGCATTGGAAAGAGTTCGGTCACGAACAATGGCCATGCAGCGAAGTGAAGAACTGCCTGAAGTGGCAGGTCTTCTTTTCCAACAAGTGAAAGCATTAGGCGTGCCTCAATTTCAATGCGGATTCAACATTTTTGAAATTGATGACAAAGAATGTATATGGTATCCGGGAAGTGCTGATGGTGATATTCTTCCACCTTGCAAAATTCCGTTGACGGAACATCCGATTTTTATGGCCTTCAATGAATCACGAAAGAGAGGCGATGAACTTTATGTATATGAAAAGGATGGCGAATATCAGGCTGGCCATTACAGGTATATGTTATCACTTCCTGTTTTGGGAGAGCTATTGCAAAATATGTTGGATGCAGGCATTCCATTTCCAACTTTTCAAATTGATCATATTGCGAATTTTTCACACGGCAACCTGCTTTTCATTACTCCTGAGCATTTCCCAGAAATGCATGATACTTTCAAACGCTTCGCCAAAGTTTTTGAACAAACTTATACCCGCTTCCTAGACCTGCAAAAAGCAGAAGCACAGGCAAGAGAAGCACAGATTGAAGCAGCGTTGGAGAGAGTTCGCTCCCGAACTATAGCGCTGCAAAATAGTGATGAATTGTTGAGCGTAGCAATATTGATGTTTCAGCTATTAAAAGAGTTGGGTGGAAATCTTTTTGCTTGCGGCTTTACGTTGTTAAATGAAAATAAAACTGATTCGGAGTCATGGATGAGTGCCGAAGGTGAATTTCTGCCTCCAATTATTGTCCCGAATGAAAAGGAACCGGTTACTCGTCACATGTTTGAGGCCTGGCAACAAGGTGAGGAACTATATATCGAAGAGGCTGGAGGTGAGGAACTAAAGGCCCATTATGACATTATGGTATCTTTACCAACTGCAGGAAAGATTTTTAAAGGCATGTTGGAAGCTGGAATACAGTTCCCTAGCTGGCAACGGTGGCATGCCGCATATTTCACCCACGGTTATTTGCTTATCATCACGACTCAGCCCTTCAAGGATGTCGATCTATTTGTTCGATTCGCTAAAGTCTTTGACCAAACCTACACCCGCTTCCTAGACCTTCAAAAAGCAGAAGCCCAGGCAAGAGAAGCGCAAATACAATTAGCGTTGGAACGTGTGCGTGCCCGCACCATGGCTATGCAAAGCAGCGAGGAATTGGCTGAAGTATCCTATCTGCTCAACAAACAGGTGGTGGACTTGGGTATTCCTACCCGAGGCTGCGCCTTTAATATTTACAACGAGGAGGATTCAACCGAATGGTTCAGCAACTTGGAAGGCACAATCCCCACCTACAAAACGCCAAGGGAAAATATATTTTTGAAATACTACGAGGCGGGTCAGCGGGGAGAAACCCTGTGGATTGAGGAATTTGGAGGAGACCGAATAAAGGAACACTATAAGTATTTGGCTACCCTTTCAATTTCCGGAAATGAAGAGGAAACCATCGAGTCCAATTTGGTAAAAGTGCCCGAGTACCAAATCGACCATGTTGCCTATTTCAAATATGGATACCTGCTGTTTATTACCCTTGTGCCGGCGCCAGAAGCTCATGACGTATTCAGGCGTTTTGCAAAAGAGTTTGAACAGACCTACACCCGCTTCCTTGACCTGCAAAAAGCAGAAGCCCAGGCAAGGGAAGCACAAATAGAGGTCGGATTGGAAAGAGTTCGGGCAAGAACGATGGCCATGCATAGCAGCAATGATGTAAGTATGGCAACTGCAACACTTTTTACTGAGTTGGAAAAATTAGGAGTTCAAAATCTTCGGGGAGGTATTGCAATAATTAGCCCGGATCAAACACAGGAAGTTTGGTCTGTAACCCATTTGCCCGAGGGAATCACATTAAGAGCTATTGGGATTTTTGATATGAGGTTGCATCCCTTTTGGCGACAACTATTCAAAGCATTTAAAACCAAAGAGGAGTTTCAATATTACTGGCTGGCCGGAGAGGATAAGGCAAAATACATTGCCTTGTTAAATACAACACCTCATTATTTAGAGCAACCTATAACAGATCTTCCGGATGTACATGTTCAATCTTACTTCTTCGGTGAGGGAGCAATTTGGACAAATTCTTTACAACCACATTCAGAGAGTGAAAAGCAGATAATGAAGAAATTTGTTTCTGTTTTTTCTTTGACCTTCCGCCGATACCTTGATCTCCAAAAAGCGGAAGCCCAGGCAAGGGAAGCACAAATAGAAGCCGCCTTGGAACGAGTCAGGTCAACTTCATTGGCCATGCATAGTTCCCAAGACTTGAGTAAGGTCGTCCATATCGTGTTTACAGAACTGGTCAAATTGGATGCAAAACTTGACCGCTGCCTTATTTTGATAGTCAATCCACAGACTTTGGGTATCACCTGGTACCTCACCGGCAAGGAAGGCCTGCTTTCCAACAATGGCTTTTTGGTAGCGGACAACTCCCATCCTTCCCACCTGGCGTACTTGGAAGGTTGGCGTACCAAGCGGAAAAAGTGGCATTACCTTTTGGCAGGGGAAGAAAAAAAGAGCTGGGATGCCTATGGGTTTTCGCAAACCGAATTGGCTCAACTACCTGATTTCATCAAAGCAGATATGGCAGCGGTAGAGTCAATCCACCTCTCCATTTCTTCGGATGATTTCGGTTGCTTGATAGCAAGCAGTCTTTCTCCCTTGTCCGAAGTGCATGAAGGGATTGTGGATCGATTCACAACCGTCTTCAATCAAACCTATACCCGCTTTCTCGATCTGCAAAAAGCCGAAGCTCAGGCAAGGGAAGCTCAGATTGAAGCAGCTTTGGAAAAGGTAAGAAGCAGAAGCATGGCCATGCACAACTCTCAGGAGCTAAAAGAAGTGGCTTTGGAATTGAGAAAACAAATGGGATTGCTTGGTCAAAAAGATCTGGAAGTTTGCGCTATTCATTTGTACGACAAAGAACACTCATTTGAATCCTGGAGTGCCATGAAAGCTCCTGGATCCGATAGTGATATTGTTCAGACGCAGGCCCGCTTTTCCAAAAAGGGTATTCGCATTATTGATGAATTATTACACCACTATACCAACGGAACCAAAGACTATGTCCTGGTAAATGAAGGAGAAAAAATGCTGGAATGGTTTGAGGCCTTGAAAAGACAAGCCCCCGAACTGTACGCATCCATCATTCAATCCCTAAATGAAGTGCCTTTAGATAAACTGAAAGGCAACTGGTCTGTTGCCGACTTTTCTGGAGGAGCATTAGTGATGGTTACTTATGGAGAGGCGGACATGTCATCAAGAACCTTATTGCGACGCTCAGCCAATGTTTTTGAGCAGGCCTATACTCGTTTTCTTGATCTTCAAAAAGCAGAAGCACAGGCAAGGGAAGCGCAGGTTGAGGTGGCCCTGGAGCGAATCCGCGCAAGAGCACTCGCGATGCAATCCTCCACCGAACTCGGTGAAGTGGCCAAAGTCCTGCGGGACCAAATGGGCATTCTGGGTCAGGAAGACCTGGAAGCATCCGTGGTCCATTTGTATTCTGCCGGTTCTCCCACATTTGATTCCTGGTATGCATTTCGGGCGGGAGATCATATAATCGAAGGTGTCGCCACGTTCAGCCTTGAAAATTCAGCCTTGGCCAAGGAGTTTTTGAAACTCTACGAGGACGAGGTCACTGAGTACACGATCGAAGTAAAGGGCGCAAAGTTGAAAGAATGGTTGGCCGAAATAAAAAGGAACGCACCGAAGATCGCTGCCTATTGGGGAGATCTTCCTCCGGAAAAGCAGTTTTACCATTTTTCTGATTTCTCAGGCGGGGCGCTGTTGATGGTTTCCCATGAAAATCTGACCGAGGAAACTCAAATGCTCCAGAAACGCTGCGCATTGGTTTTTGAACTGGCATACAAACGCTTTTTGGATTTGGAAGCGAAAGAAAGACAGGAACGGGAATTACTCGAAGAAAAACTGCGCTTGGAACACGCACTCTCCGAACTCAAGGCTACCCAATCCCAACTCGTCCAACAGGAAAAACTTGCCTCCTTGGGCCAGCTCACTGCCGGGATCGCCCACGAGATCAAGAACCCGCTGAATTTTGTCAATAACTTTTCGGAAGTCTCCCTTGAAATGATCGAGGAGGTAATAGAAGAAAGGAGCAAGAGCGAGGAAACAAGAGATGAAACTTTGGTGGACGAAATACTGGAGGACATTAAGTCTAATCTCCAAAAAGTACATGACCATGGAACCCGAGCCAATGGAATCGTAACGTCCATGCTTCAGCATTCACGGGCTAGCTCCGGCAAATTGGCCCCTTCAGACCTCAATGCCCTGATCAAGGAATATGTCAACCTGTGCTTTCACGGCATGCGGGCCAATAAAAATCCGATCGACGTGGATATCCAGCTGGAGTTAGAACCTTCTTTGGAACCTGTATCCCTGATCAAAGAAGACTTTACCAGAGTGGTGATCAACCTTTGCAACAATGCCTTTGATGCGATGCGAGAGAAGTTTTTAAAGACGGAAGACAAAAGACGGAAGGCCGAAGATTCTGAAACGGTCAAGTACAATCCGAAATTGAAGGTAACAACAAGTCTGGAAAATGGTCAGGTTCGGATATCCTTTGAAGACAATGGTCCCGGTATTCCTGACGAGATCAAAGACAAAATCCTTCAACCCTTCTTCACGACCAAAAAAGGCACTGAAGGCACAGGCCTTGGCTTAAGCATCACTCATGACATCATCAAGGCGCATGGTGGAGAGTTGTCGGTGGAAACATCGATCGACTACGGAGCAAAATTTATAATCAAACTGAACAAATGAAGGCTAAATCAATCAAAGGAACCTCTCCTGCAGAAATAAAGACCGGTTTAGATAAATGTATGCAGGATGGTTTTAAACCTACCTTGGCATTTGTATTCATGTCCATCAAACAGGACATTGACTCAGTCCGGCAAGTACTGATGGAGCATCATATTCAGATTTTTGGAGCTACCACCGGAGGTGAATTCATAGATGGTGACATTGGAGCAGGTTCTATTGCCATCCTGCTGGTGGACATGAATCCGGCTCACTTTAGAGTACTCTTGCAGGACTACCGTGACAAAGACACTCAGGAGGTAGCGCGGGAGATAGCGACTTTGGCAAAAAAGACTTTTGAAAACCCTTCTATTATCATCTCAGTCAGTGCCGACGTAAGGGGTGAATCCGGACCAGCCATGGAAGACCCTGTGGTAAAATCCATCGAGTCCGTCACCGGTAAGAACATCATCCTATGGGGTGGCCGGGCCGGCGATGATTTTGATTTTCATGAAACGGTAGTATTCAATCATGAATTTTCAACCAAAAGAGGGATTCTCCTGCTGGTTTTGGATGGTGACAAAGTTCTGGTGAGAGGTGAGGCAGCCTCCGGACAAAAAGCGATGGGCACGGAGCGGGTTGTTACCAAAGTTGTTGGCAAATGGGTTTACGAAATTGACCATCAGCCGGCCGCAGAAATTGTGTTGAAATTCCTGGGGCTCCACTTAACACCCGAAGAAGCGCAAACTTATTATCCCAAAGAGGCCATTGTGTTCAGCGTTGCCCGCGACCAAGGTGATCCGGTTTTACGGGGTTTGGGTGTTTTTGATTGGAATAATAAATCGTTTCTGCCGCTTGGCGACATACATGAAGGAGACAGGATACGTCTGACTATCGCTCCGGATTTTGAGGTGATTGAAGAAGTAAGACAAAAAGCAGAAAAAATAAAACAAGAAGAATTACCAGAAGTGGATGCCTTGCTGATGTTTTCGTGCATTGGCAGGTTGGGTCAATTTGGCCCCCTGGTGGGGGAAGAAATAGATGGCGTTAGAAACGTTTTTAATGTACCCATGGCAGGGTTCTTCACCTATGGGGAATTTGGCAGGACTACTAACGGAAACAATGAGTTTCATGCCAATACGTGCTGCTGGGTAGCATTAAAGGAAAAGTAATGGATTGCCAACCACAAAAGCTTGCCTCAAAACCATGAATAAGCACCTTCAACGCATTTTGGAAATCCTCCGGCAGGATCAACTCACTACAGAGCAAAGGGAGGACGCTTTGAAGGTTTTGAAGGAAGCTGAAAAGGAATTTGAAATAACAGAATTCAAACTCAATCGCACTGAAAAAGCAAAACGTACCACTGAGATCCTGTTTGAAGAAACTGTCGCAGAACTGGAACAAAAGCGAAAAGCAATTGTAATCCAAAACCGCGAGCTGGAAGTGGAAGCTGCGCTCGAAAGAGTCAGGGCACAGACTATGGCCATGCACAACAGCGAGGACGTGGGGAAGTGTGTTGTCAAGATGTTCAGTGAACTCACCGCTCTTGGGGTGGATAAAGGAACCCGATTTGGAATCGGGATCCTGAATCATGACAACGAAAACAATCAGCTTTGGACGGCTCGAAAAGATGGGGAAGAAGTTAAGATTCATATCGGCCACATCGATATGGCCTCACACCCTTTGTTGAAAAGTGCCCGAAAGGCTTGGAAGGAGCAAGTTCTTTTTCATCAATACATTTTGGAAGGACAGGATTTGCTGGATTATTATCAAATGCTGAATAATGCACCTGACTATAAAATTCAGATTCCTTTAGAACAATTACCCGAAAGAGAGATCCAACATTGTTTCATTTTCGAGCATGGGTTCTTTTATGCGTTCAGTCCCAAGGAATTTCAACCCGAACTGATTCACATTACCAAACGGTTCAGTTCACTCTTTGAACAAACCTACCGAAGGTACCTGGATTTGGTAAGAGCCGAAGCGCAGGCTATTGAAGCACAGATAGAAGCGGCACTGGAGCGAGTTCGGTCAAGAACGATGGCCATGCAAAAGAGTAATGAACTACCTGAAGTAGCTTTCGAGCTTTTTGAGCAAATGCACCATTTGGGATTTGCCCGTTGGGGTGCTTCGATATCTCTTGCCGATGAAACAAGAGGTGGTTTTAACGTGTGGTACACTACTCCCGAAAAGCGAATCTTTTCTGAATCCATTTTTCTTCCGAATCAAGGTCATCCGTTAGCAGAAAAAATCTGGAACGTCTATAAGCAACAAATTGAATTATCGACTACAGAACTACGGGATGAAGAAAAGCTTGATTATGATCAATGGATGTTTGCCAATACCCCACATGAAAACATGCCTGAAAGTGTCAAAGGAGGAATTCTTTCAGAACGCTATGTAATGTTCTCTTTGTCGGCGATGAAATATGGTTTTCTTGAGGCCATTAGTCTTGAGCCAATCCCAACGAAGTTGAACGAGATTTTACCACGTTTCGCAAAAGTGTTTGAGCAGACCTATACCCGCTTTCTCGATCTCCAAAAAGCAGAATCACAGGCCAGAGAGGCGAAAATAGAATCCGCATTAGAGAGAGTCAGATCGCGCAGCTTGGCGATGCATCACTCTTCCGAGTTATCTGCAGTGGTGGATACCCTACTCACTGAGTTCACCAAGCTTGAATTTACACTTACCTTCTGTATCATCAATCTTATCGATGAGCAGGACATGAGTAATACGGTATGGGCAGCTAATCCTGAAACGGGGAAAGATCCGGAATCCTATTACATGAAGTTTGAGGATTATCCCTTTCATCACGCCATGTGGGATGCCTGGAAAGCACAAAAAAAGCGATTTGTCTACACCATAGAAGGAAAAGAAAAAAAAATCTACGATGAATACCTCTACTCCGAAACTGAATTCCGGCGATTTCCAAAGCACGTTCAGGAAGCGAATAAAGCCCTCGAACGATATGTAGCTGGCTTTACTTTCTTTAAATATAGTGGACTACAAACGGTGAGTTTAAACCCTATATCCGAGGACGAATTAGAAATTCTCGAACGTTTCGGAAGGGTCTTCGAACAATCCTACACCCGTTTTCTCGACCTGCAAAAGGCAGAAGCCCAGGCACGCGAAGCACAAATAGAAGCCGCATTGGAAAGAGTGCGTGCCAAAACCATGGCCATGCACAAAAGTGAGCAGTTGCCTGAAACTGCGCAGGTGCTGTTCGAACAGTTTGCAGAGCTGGGAAAAATTCCTGACCGCATTGCAATTGGCATTATTAAAGAAGAATCGCAACTTATTGAATGGTGGGCGACTGACCAAAGTGGTAGCAAGTTGGCACTTCATTTTGATGCGTCTATTCATGGGCCCACCATTGGGCAATATTTTGCTGCGTGGAAGGAGGGTAAAGACAGCATCATGGTAGATCTCTCGGGTGAGGCGTTGAAAGAATGGGTTGCATATGTGAGGGATGTGGTGAAGATGCCGATTGATGCCTCTAAAATAAAAGGAAGAAGAGTACACCATGGTGCATTCTTTTCCCAGGGCTTGTTGCTCATCAGTGCGCATGAACCGATGCCCACTGAAACCATGCAGTTACTGGTTCGCTTTGCCAAAGTTTTTAGTCAAACCTATACACGCTTCCTCGATCTGCAAAAAGCAGAGGCCCAGGCAAGAGACGCTCAGATTGAAGCGGGATTGGAAAGGGTTCGAGCCAAAACCATGGCCATGCATAACAGTGCGGATGTGGGCGAGAGTGTGGCTGCTTTATTTGATGAACTGGTGAAGTTGGGTGTCACAACGAATCGCTGCGGTATATTGATTCATAGTGATAGCGAGTTTTCAGAAGTCTGGACAGCCAAGTCTAACCCCACTGAAAAAGCGACATTGGTTATTGGCAAACTGGAAATCAACATGCATCCCATGCTTGTGGGAGAGCGAACTTCCTGGTCGAATAAAGAACCATTTTATTCCTATGAGTTGACGGGCCAGGACATGATCAACTACTATCAAGCAATTAATAATTCAAAGTACTATCCTACTCAATTTAGCTTGAAGGCATTGCCTGCCAAAGAAATTCACAGCGATTTTCATTTTTCAGAGGGTTCCGTTTTTGCCTTTACCAATGAACCCCTTCCAATGGAGTGGGCCGCAATTTTCAAAAGATTCACAAGTGTGTTTGGCCAAACCTACCGGAGGTTCCTCGATCTTCAAAAAGCAGAAGCACAGGCTAGGGAAGCTCAGATAGAAGCAGCATTGGAAAAAGTGCGCTCCCGTTCGCTGGCCATGCAAAGCCCGGATGAACTCATAGAAGTTGCCCAACTGCTACGGGAAGAAATGGGGGCATTGGGGGTGGAAGAACTGGAAACCAGCTCCATCTATATTCATGATGCAAGCAGCGGATTGACAGAATGTTGGTTTACCATCAAGAACACAGCGAATCCCGCCAAGGCTGTAACCGATCAAATGACGATTAGACTGGAAGAAACCTGGGTCGGCAGGCAAATGCGGGAATTTTTCCATTCCCCGGCTGAGAAGACCTCCATTGTGATGCGAGGAGAAAACCGACTTGAGTGGATCCTCTACTGTGAGGGAAAAACAAATTTGTTCGGGACCAGCAATTTCTATGGAGATACCATTCCGGACCGCACCTATCATTTATACAAATTTTCAAACGGGTATATCGGAGCAGCTGCACCGGGTGAAATTTCCCAAGAAAGCTGGGACTTGCTGAGAAGAGCAACCACAGTTTTTTCCTTTGCCTATACCCGTTTTCAGGACCTTCAAAATGCACAAGCAAGTGCCCGTACAGCGATGCGTCAAGCCTCTTTGGATCGGATTCGTGCAGATATTTCTTCCATGCGGAATGCGGATGATCTTGACCGAATTACCCCGCTGATCTTCAAAGAACTAACCGTACTGGGTGTCCCGTTTATCCGCTGTGGGGTTTTTATAATCAATGAAAAGCAGGAACTGGTCGAAGCCTACCTTTCTTCCCCAGATGGCAATTCACTTGGGGTCTTGAGGCTTCCCTACAGCGCCAGCGAACTCACCATTCAGACGGTGGAGGCTTGGCGCAAGGATGTGGTTTACCGTCAGCATTGGAACAAAGAAGACTTTATCCAATGGATCAATCAATTAATGGAGCAGGATCAAATCCAGGACAGCAGCACCTATCAGGGGACAGCGGCACCCCCCGAATCGCTCGATTTGCATTTTGTTCCTTTCAAACAGGGGATGCTTTATGTGGGAGCGGTGAATCCCTTGGAAGAAAATGAATTGGAATTGGTACAGGCACTGGCTAAAGCTTTTTCCATCGCCTATGCCCGGTATGAGGATTTTGTGAAATTGGAAAGTGCAAAAGCAGAAGTGGAATCGGCTATGAAGGAACTCAAAGCCACGCAATCCCAACTCATCCAAGCAGAAAAAATGGCATCACTAGGCGAACTCACCGCCGGCATCGCCCATGAGATTCAAAATCCGTTGAACTTCGTCAACAACTTCTCCGAAGTCAGTGCCGAACTCGTGGATGAAATGAATGAGGAACTGGAAAAAGGAGATTTGGAGGAAGTAAAATACATCGCTTCCGAACTCAAAGAAAACCTATCCAAAATCAACCACCACGGCAAACGTGCCGGATCCATTGTCCGGGGAATGTTGGAACACAGCCGCAAAAGCGAAGGCAAAAAAGAACTCACCGACCTCAATCAGCTAGCCGACGAATGCCTCCGGCTTAGCTTTCACGGACTTCGGGCCAAGGACAAAACCTTCCAGGCGGACTTTAAAACCGACTTTGACCCAAATCTTCCCAAACTGGAAGTGGTCTCTCAGGACATCGGGCGGGTACTGCTCAACCTGATCAACAATGCGTTTTATGCTGTAAATGAAAGAGTCAAATCAGGAACTGCTAAGCAGGATTATCTACCAATTGTAACGGTTAGCAGCACCTACTCCCCCCTAGCAGGGGGGCAGGGGGGTTCTATTGAAATCTCCGTCAAAGACAACGGACCCGGCATCCCCGCCTCCATCAAGGACAAAATCTTCCAGCCCTTCTTTACCACCAAGCCAACAGGTTCGGGAACAGGCTTGGGCTTGTCACTGAGTTATGACATTGTAAAGGCACATGGAGGGGAACTTAACGTGGAGACGAAAGAGAATGAGGGGACGGAGTTTACGGTTCATTTACCGACATAATTAAACGCATGGTACAGAAACTAAGCAAACAACTGGAAAGTGAGTTGATCCAGGCTTATAACAGCTTTTGGGTCTCTAATCTCTCAGGCGATATGGAAAGTTTTGCTTCCAGTTTGGCGGATGATTTCAGCATTTTCGGTTCGGCCAACGGGGAAATTTTTTTCAGCAAACAAGAGGCGGTGGCCTATTTTTCCGCCACTGCCGACCAGCTAAGAGATAAGATTCAAATGCGAGACAGGGATATCAGCGTACAGTCCCTGGATGATAATAGTGTGGTTGTTCGGGAAATTTGTGATGTGTATGTTCTTATTGGCGACAACTGGACGTATTATGGCCGCGCCAGGATTTCCTGTATTGTGAAAATGATCGATAGCAAATGGAAAGTTCTTCATCACCATGCTTCGTTTCCAGACCATCGTACCGAAGAAGGCCAACAGCTTGCAGCCGAAAAGATAGAAAAAGAAAATCTGGAGCTTCGCGAAGCCGTGAGAAGAAGAACGGCTGAACTGGAATTGAAAAACAGGGAGCTCGAAGCGGCCAGAAAAAACGCAGAAAATGCATTGACTGAATTGCAGGCTACTCAAAAGCAATTGATAAATGCAGAAAAAATGGCCTCGCTAGGTGAACTCACAGCAGGCATCGCCCATGAGATTCAAAATCCGCTGAACTTTGTGAATAACTTCTCGGAGGTTAACAGTGAGTTGATTGATGAGCAGCTAGAAGAAATTGAGAAAGGGGATTTAGAAGAGGTAAAAGAGCTAGCTCACTTGCTGAAAGAGAATAGCTCAAAAATCGCCCTCCACGGCAAGCGGGCGGATGCCATTGTGAAGGGAATGCTTGAGCATAGCAAAAGAGGCTCCGGACAAAAAGAGCCAACGGACCTCAATGCGCTGGCAGATGATTTCCTTCGGATGACCTACCAGTCATTTGTGGCGAAAGATCCCAATTTCAAAGTTGAGTTACAGACAAACCTGGATCCTGATCTTCCACGGATTTCGGTCATTCCCCAAGATATCGGCAAGGTTCTGCTCAACCTGTATAACAATGCGTTTTAAGTTGTAAATGAAAGAGTCAAATCAGGAACTGCTAAGCCGGATTATCTACCAATTGTAACGGTTAGCAGCACCTACTCCCCCCTAGCAAGGGGGCAGGGGGGTTCTATTGAAATCTCCGTCAAAGACAACGGCCCCGGCATCCCCGAAGCCATCAAAGAAAAAATCTTTCAGCCCTTCTTTACTACCAAGCCCACCGGGCAGGGAACAGGATTGGGCTTGTCACTGAGTTATGATATTGTGAAGGCGCATGGAGGGGAGTTGAAGGTGGAGACAGTGGAAGGCCAATTTACCCGTTTTACCGTCCATTTACCCCTACTGGCCTCCTGACCTCACTACCATTTTACCACCTGTAATGTATTAGGATCTGTGTAGTAAAATTCGCTAAAATTCATTTTCATAAACTCAACAATCACTTTGCCTCGACAGTCAGAGTTGGGTAAATTAGTATAAGGATTAGATCAGAGCATTTCTTTCCATTTTCAAACAAGTGGTAGAAATGGAGTTTCTGAAGTAGCGCTAGGCAATAGAATTAAGTTCTGTTTTTCGAGTCCGATTCTTACGGGCAATAGAAATACTGTCCGTTTCACCCGTTAAAGAAGTTTTAAACTTCAAAAAATGATGATAGAATTTTGGCCGATATGCCGGATCAAGATTTTTTCCGGTAAAAAGCAGGACTTTTTACCAAGTCCCCCATAGAATACATTGCAATGAATAAATGCTCCTGAAGTCGAAGGGAGCAAGGAGACCCGACACTTTTCCAAGTCATGAAGGTCAGCAGCGTTTTTTCGAGTCCGTGATTTGAAACCGGATCTTTCCAAAAAAATGAAAACCCAACAACACATGGACTTGGAGTCCATGGAGGTGTATCACTCCTTTTGGGATCACTACCTCAACGGGGACGTGGAAGAAGTGATCTCCCTCCTGGGACATAACTATACCCAGGTGGGAAGTACTGAAGCTGAGGATTTTTTCAGAAAAAAAGATGCAGTCCGATTCCTTCAAGACACCATTGATCAGGTGGCTGGAAAGGTGGAAATGCGAAACCGCAGCATCAGGTACCAGCACCTGGATCACTTTGTTCTGATTCACGAACGATGCGACATCTATGTCCTCAGGGAATCTGACTGGGGGTTTTATGCCAAATTCCGGGCCTCCACTCTAATGGAGCAACAGAACCAAGAATGGAAAATCATCCATCGACACTCCTCTTTTCCAGTTTCCAAAACAAGAGAGGGTCAAAGTATTTCCATTGAAAAGACCACCTTGGAAAATCAACAGTTAAGGAATTTAGTAAATCAACGGACTGCAGAACTGGAACAGAAAAACAGGGAGTTGGAAATCGAAGCCGCACTGGATCGAATCCGCACTAAGGCTGTCACCATGAAACAATCCTCGGATATGAACAGGATTTTTTCCAAAATCTTTGAGGAACTCAGATCCTTAAACAGGGAATTTATCCAAAGTTGTATCTTGATTTTCATTCCGGAAGAAAAGTCTTTTACTTGGTGGACGGCCAATCCTGAAGCAGCAGACGAGATTTTTCACTTCCGGATTCCCTTTCTGGATCACCCTGCATTTCACGCTTTTATGAAGGCATGGATGGAGCGGAAATCTCGGTTTTACTATCAGCTTTCCGGTGAATTGAAAAAAAGCTGGGAGAATCTCCTTTTTTACAAAACAGACCTACGCCGGCTTCCAATAGCCATGAAACGTAACATGATGGCGCCAGATCAGGTCCATTTGTACGAAAGTTTCTCTGAGTTCGGAGTTTTGTTTGTGACTTGTAATGAACCTTTGAGCGAAGAAAAGTTTTCGGTTCTAGAGCGATTTGGGGCAGTTTTCGAACAAGCTTATACCCGATTTAAGGATATCCAACAAGCTGAAACCCGCGAGAAGGAAGCAACAAGGCAGTCCTCTTTGGATCGGCTCCGAGCGGAGATAGCCTCCATGCGTAACTCTACTGATCTAAATCGGATCACACCGCTTATTTGGCGTGAACTTAGAATTTTGGGTGTACCATTTTTTCGATGCGGAGTCTTTATCATCAACGAAAAGGACAAAAAAATCCAAGTCTATTTGTCCTCACCCGAAGGACATTCTCTTGGGGTATTGAATCTTGTTTTCAATTCCAACCAGCTCACCACCAAAGCCGTGGATTTTTGGAAGAAAAACAAGATCTACAGGCAACATTGGAACAAGGTTGATTTCACCAACTGGCTCGCTTCGATGATTGAATTGGGACAAGTCCAAAATCCCGAAACTTACCAGGGTGCTGCATCTCCTCCTGAATCCCTTGATCTCCATTTTGTCCCCTTTTCCCAGGGTATGCTCTACATAGGAAATTCGGCACCCCTTTCCGAAAGCGAACTCGAACTGGTCAAATCCCTGGCAGAATCCTTCTCAATTGCCTATGCAAGGTATCAGGATTTTGAGCAATTGGAAGAAGCTAAGACCAAGGTGGAAAAAACACTTTCAGATTTGAAAGCGGCTCAGAATCAGCTCATCCAATCTGAAAAAATGGCCTCGCTTGGTCAGCTGACAGCCGGCATTGCGCATGAGATCAAAAACCCGCTGAATTTTGTCAAAAACTTCTCCGAACTCAGTCTTGAACTAGTGAACGAGGCAGCGGCACTGTTGGAAAAGGAAAACAAAATTGAGTCGATAAAATTGGCCTTTGAGATTCTAAGGGATGTAAGAACCAACTTGTCCAAAGTCAATGAACACAGCAAAAGGGCAGATGAAATCATCAACTCCATGCTTCAGCATAGCAGAAGTGGATCCGGAAAACGTATTCTGACAGATTTCAACCACCTGATCAAGGAGGCCGCATTGCTCTCCTACCATGGAATGAAAGCCGGAAAAAAACCCTTTCCGGTTGAAATCGATTTTGAGCTAGACAACCAAATTGGGGAAATCCCGGTCTTTGCAGAAGAGTTGAGCATGGCCACCATCAACCTCTGCAACAATGCTTGGGATGCCATGCGGGAAAAACTGATTGCCCTATCCTTGCAATCAAAGAACAAAACCTACTCACCCAAACTGCTGATCAAGACCCGGAAAGATCCCCGCAGCCTCTTGTTTAGTATTCAGGACAACGGCTCCGGTATCCCTGAGGATATCAAAGACAAAATTCTTCAACCATTTTTTACAACAAAGAAAGGGACCGAAGGCACTGGGCTTGGCTTAAGCATTACCAATGATATTGTAAAAGCACATGGCGGAGAATTGAAAATTAAAAGTGAGGAGGGCGTTGGAACGGAATTCACCATTCTTTTACCCTTAAAGTCTTAAAATTATGCCAGCGTAAATCTTCCAAAAAAAGAATTTTGGTTTTTATGCCAATCGGAAATTTTACAAGGAGAAGACAAGGGTTTTACAGAAGCAAAAACTGAAATCATCCAGCATGACAAAGTAGGTTTGATGGGCCTGCTCCGAAGGAATGCTTTTGCACAAACCTTTCAATTGTCCGGATTTTAGTTCACAAAATTTTACCCGATTATCCTACCAATTCACCTTTTTCTTCATTCGTTTTCAAAATCAGGTTGGCTATTCCGAATCCTATCCGTATTTTATTCGAGAGTTAATCTGAAGAGTGTCAATGGAGCCACCAGTTTAGTTAGACCATTGAAAATTCAGAGGAACGTTTGACTTTGGAATTCTTTGATCCTCGGTCTCTCCGCTCGTTAATCAAAATAATCGACAACTGGTAGAGTAAATAAGCTTACATCCTGTAAAGTCAATTAATAGTAACCCAAAAGATTAATTTCCTTTGAAAAATCACTTTTTTAACCCTTCCCACAGACGGAAAATTCTTCTCAACCTATTTGGTGAACTTGAAGAAGAACTCATTGAACAAATTCTGGATTCAGGCCAAACCCTTGAAGTGGACAGTGGCCAATTTCTGTTTCATCAGGGAGATCTCGACAATGCCCTATACATCGTACTTTCCGGCAGATTCCGTGCTTTGGCGACGTTGGATGACGGAGCCTTGCATGCCCTCGGAGACATCGGTGAAGGCGAGCCAATTGGAGAATTCGCCCTCTTCATGGCCGAACCAAGATCCGCTTCGGTGGTAGCAATCCGGAAGTCCATCGTTTTGGAACTAAAGGAAAGTCAATATCTGGCAATTGTGGCCAAACACCCCTCTTTTTCAAGCAAACTGGCCCGTTTCATTGTGAAACGGTTGAGAAGAAATGTGCTGCAGCAACATCTGGAAACTTCAGCCAAAAACATTGCCGTTATCAACCTACAGGCAGATCGTGATATTACCGTTTACACCGATCCGATCAAAGCTCAATTTGAATCTCTACAAGTCAGCATTCAAATTCTCGATCATGAATCCCATGCAAATCTGGAGACTCAGACGATGTACGATACGCTGGAGCAACACGAGGGACTGAACTTTTTGGTTTGCAGTGAAGCCGACCTAACCTGGTCCAGGCAATGCATCATTTATGCTGACTTAATTATCATCGCCACGGATTTTTATGCCTCCAGCGAAATACACGAGATCGAAAAGCATCTCAGTCTATACTCTCAAAACATACTCAACAAGAAAATCTACCTTTTGCTTCTACATCCCGAGCAGGCTAAGTTTCCGGAAAATACCCGCCGTTGGTTTGTAGACCGCAAAATCGATCTTCACATCCATTACCGAAAAAACCACGGACCTGATATCCGCCGTTTTGCGCGCATTCTTTCCAATAAAGCCATCGGTTTGGTTCTAGGCGGAGGGGGAGCCAAAGGCTTTGCTCATCTCGGAGTCGTCAAGGCGCTGTATGACGAAGGACTTGAAATTGATTTTTTGGGAGGAACGAGTGCAGGGGCGCTTTATGGGATTACCGCATCCTTTTGCGACTTTGACCAAAAAATGATCGATTTCTACAGTAAAGATTCTGCAGAAAGCAAACTTACCAGCAATGACTTTACCATTCCGTTGATCTCAATCATGTCCGGAAAGAAAATGAGCAATTACCTCAAAAAAATGATGGGAGATGCACATTTGGAGGACTTTTGGGTAGGGAGCTATTGCGTATCCACCAACTATTCCAATGCCTCCACCAGAGTGCATGACAGGGGCCTGGCCTGGAAACAAATCGAAGCAAGCATTGCTATTCCAGGAATTTATCCTCCAGTCGTGATTGACAATCAGCTTCATGTGGACGGAGGAGTGGTGGACAATTTGCCTATCGAAACCATGTATAAATATCCGGTGAGGCACATCATTGCAATCTCCCTTACCCAGCTTAAATCGCAGCCGGTCAGCTTCTCTGAAACCCCTCCTGCCACCCGTATCCTCTGGGATATGATCACCGGGAAAAAACAATATCGCCTTCCGGGAATTACCGCCATCTTGGTCAATTCACTTACCCTCAACAGTCGGCAAAAACAGGAAATGTCCAAATCAGGTGTCGCTGTTTATTTGGAAATGGATTTGAAAGGAATTGGGATGCTGGACGATTCCCGATGGAAAGAAATCGTTCAAAAGGGATATGATCAAATGAAGGATGCACTGAAAAATGTTCCTGAAACCGAACGGTTCTGGTAAATCCAGACGGGGATTTTGGTCTAGGTTGTAAAAGGAAAAGGGGATAGTAGCTATCCCCTTTTCCTTTTTATCTGAATCCTATATTGATTTGATTCAATGCCTCAGTGCCCGGACATAGCTCCTCCTCTTTTAGCCTATTAAGCGGAGTTTTTGTGGTATTCAAGGTACCGTGCAAATCCTTCCACTCGGTATTGATGTAGAGCAATCCTGTCAAAATCTCCTGCTTTTCTCTCGCATTTTGTAAGGCACTCACTACTGAGACTCTATCCTCAGGATTCCAATCCATGCTCAGTTTATTGAGTTGGATCTCCGAACCGTCATGAAGCTCTACCCGGGTAGATTTTCCTTCGTCATATTGGGTTTTGATCTCCTCTTGGTGAGGAACAAAATCCAAAACAGAGGTCGCTTCGATGTGCTCACGGACATAATCATAAGATTTGGTAGAGCCGGGATTATTGTTGAATGTGACACAGGGCGAGATCACATTGAGGAAAGCAAAACCCTGATGCTGAATGGCTGCCTTGAGCAATGGAATCAGTTGCTGCTTGTCTCCACTGAAGCTTTGGGCAACAAAGGATGCTCCCAGCTCAATCGCCAAACTGGCAAGATCGATTGCCTGAAATGGATTCACATGGCCTGATTTGCTGATAGATCCCTGATCTGCGGTGGCGGAATCCTGCCCTTTAGTCAGACCATAACAGCCATTGTTCATCACCACATAGACCATGTTCAGGTTTCTGCGGATGACGTGGACAAATTGCCCCATTCCGATGGAGGCGGAATCACCATCTCCTGAAACACCAAAATAGACCATCTCTTTGTTGGCCATATTGGCTCCTGTTGCCACGGAGGGCATCCTTCCGTGTACAGAATTGAAGCCGTGAGAATTTCCCAAGAAATACGTAGGAGTCTTGGAAGAACATCCAATTCCTGAAATTTTGGCTACCCGATGAGGCTCGATGGACAATTCAAAACAGGCACGAACTATTGCAGCACTGATACTGTCATGACCACAGCCCGCACACAGCGTGGACAAAGAGCCTTCGTACTCCTTGAGCGTATAGCCGATTTTATTTTTTGGAAGCTTGGGATGACTAAACAGAGGTTTTAGATAACTCATGGCTTGCGCTGTTTTCTTGTTTTAAATAGGTTGTGATCTGATGCTTGATAGCATCGGCGGTGATGGGCATCCCATCATAATTCAGGACAGGAACGAGTTTTTGAGGATGACAATCCAATTCCATGATCATCATTTTTCGCATCTGGGCATCCCTGTTTTGTTCGATGACAAAAACCCTGCGGTGAGCCTGAACAAACTGCTCCACCTCCTCCCCGAAAGGAAAAGCTTTGATCCGGATGGCATCCACTAGAATTCCTTCTTCAGCTAAAAGGTCCCTTGCTTCTTCGGAAGAAAAAGTGGAAGTCCCAAAAAACAAGATCCCCAAATCACTTGAATTGGTGGATGGATAAACCACCGCCTCAGGTACCAGTTTCTTGGCCGTATCCCACTTCCGGGTGAGTCGATCCATATTTCTTTTGTAGGCTGCTCCATCTTCGGTGTAGGCGGCATATTCATCTTTGGATGTCCCACGGGTGAAAAAAGATCCCTTTGTGGGATGCGTTCCCGGATAAGTGCGGTAAGGTATTCCGTCCCCGTCCACATCCAGGTATCGGCCAAATTTCCCGATGTTTTCCAGTTGCTCGGCCGTCAATACTTTACCCCGATTGTAGGTCCTTCTTTCGTCCCATTCAAAAGGATCGCTGACGTGATCATTCATCCCCAAATCAAGGTCTGTCATCAGGATCACCGGGGTCTGCAAGTGCTCCGCCAGATCAAAGGACTCGGCGGTCATTTCAAAGCACTCTTTGGGTGTTGCTGGCAAAAGCAGAACGTGCTTGGTATCCCCATGAGAGGCAAAAGCCGCTGCCATCAGATCTGATTGCTGAGTTCTAGTGGGCATTCCGGTACTCGGACCTGCCCGCTGCACATCGATCAATACTGCAGGAACTTCCGCAAAATAGGCCAGTCCTAAAAATTCACTCATCAGGGAAATCCCCGGTCCTGAAGTGGCAGTAAATGCACGGGCTCCATTCCAGTTGGCTCCTACCACCATTCCTATCGCGGCCAACTCATCCTCGGCCTGAACGATGGCATATTTTGCCTCTCCACTATTTTCCTTTCGAAACTCCTTACAATACCGTTCGAATGCCTCAGCCACTGAAGTGGAAGGGGTGATGGGATACCAAGCCATAACTGTGGCTCCTCCAAAAACTGCCCCTAAACCACAAGATGTATTCCCGTCAACAAGAATTTTATTTTCAAGCAGGTTCCTTTTCTCCAAGGAAAAAGGTAACGGGTAATCAAAGTGGCTTTCAACGAATTCGATTCCCAAACTCAAGGCTTTGTTATTAGCGTCTACCAGTGCTTTTTTCCCTTCAAACTGCTCAGAAATCAAATCACGAATCGTGTCTTCATCCATATTCAGCAATTTGACCAAGGCCCCTACATAAATTATATTTTTCAGCAACTGCCTTTTCCGTGGATCGTCAAAGGCCTGATTGGACATCTCCATCATGGGAATTCCCAGATAGTGAATACCCTCACGATAATAATCCGGGTTTAATTTTTTGGTGCTGTCATAAATAAAGTAACCTCCATCCTTCACACTCTGCACATCCTTGGCCATACTTTGAGGATTCACGCTGACCACCAAGTCAATCCCTTCTCTCCTTCCCAAGTACCCTTTTTCGCTGACCCGCACTTCATACCAAGTCGGCAAACCCTGGATATTGGAAGGGAAAATGTTTTTGGGAGTAACAGGAACACCCATCCTGAAAATTGTCTTTGCAAACAAGTAGTTGGCACTGGCCGAACCAGTTCCGTTCACATTTGCAAAACGAACGATAAAATCATTGACACTTTTTTTCATTTCTGTAAGGAGGGAAATGGAGCAGGAACCTGATACGCTTTGGTAACGCTGTAGAAGTACTTTTGCATGTCCCAGGCGGAAGTCGGGCATCTTTCCGCGCAAAGTCCACAATGGAGGCAGACATCTTCATCTTTGACCATCACTCTTCCGGTCTTGAGGTTTTCAGAGACAAGCAAGTCTTGGGAAGTGTTTTCGGCAGGAACCAAGAGGTTCAACCTTAACTGATCCTCTTCTGCGTTTTCTGTAAAATTGATGCATGAGGTCGGACAAACATCCATGCAGGCATCGCATTCGATGCAGCGATCAGCTGAAAAAACCGTCTGGACATCACAGTTGAGGCATCTTTGGGTTTCCTTATAGGCCGTTGGCACATCAAATCCCAACTCCACTTCTTTTTTCCTGTCTTTCAGAGTGACGGACTTTTTGGCTTGGGGAACTGCATATCGGTGATCAGCGGCAATCTGACTGTCATAGCTCCATTCATGGATGCCCATTTTTTGGCTGACCAGATTGGTGTAGGGAGAAGGTCTGTCCATTAAATCTTTTCCTTGGCAAAAAAGATGAATGGAAACGGCTGCCTGATGACCTTGGGCCACTGCTGTAATGACATTCTCCGGACCAAAAGCAGCATCTCCGCCAAAAAATACCTTTGGAAGTGTGGATTGGAAGGTGGTTCTATCCACAACGGGCATTTCCCATTGATCAAATTCCAGCCCCAAATCGCGTTCTATCCAAGGAAAACTGTTTTGCTGGCCGATAGCAACCAAGACTTCATCCGCTTCGATAAAGACATCCGGCTCTTCGGTGGGAATCAGTTGCCTTTTCCCTTTTTCATCATAAACGGCTTTTACTTTTTGGAATTTCATGCCTATGAGTTTTCCGTTCTCAACTTCAAAACTCAAGGGAACGTGATTGTCAAAAATCTGAATGTCCTCATGCATGGCATCTTCCTTTTCCCAAGGAGAGGCCTTCATTTCGCTGAATGGGCTTCTTACCACTACTTTCACTTCCTCACCGCCCAATCTTCGGGCAGTTCGGCAGCAGTCCATAGCCGTATTTCCTCCACCGAGTACAATCACTTTTTTGGAGATGGATTTAGTGTGCTCAAAGGCAACACTCGCCAGCCATTCGATTCCGATGTGAATGGAAGCAGCTCCTTCGCTTCTTCCCGGCAAGTTGGTCAGATCCTTTCCTTTGGGTGCGCCTGTTCCCACGAAGACCGCATCATAGTTTTGGGAAAGCACTTCCCTTAGGCTGCTCACATAAGTTAAAAACTGCGTGTGTATGCCCATATCCAAGATGAAACCCACTTCTTCGTTGAGAACAGTTTCGGGAAGTCGAAAAGAAGGAATCTGACTACGCATCATCCCGCCACCGGCAATCTGTTCGTCAAAAAGATGAATCTCGTATCCCAATGGCGCCAAATCCCTGGCAACCGTGAGCGAAGCAGGTCCACCGCCAATCAAAGCAATCCTTTTCCCATTTGGCGGAAATGGCCCTTGCGGCATCAGTTGTTTGACATCGCCCTTTTGGTCTGCGGCAACCCGCTTTAATCTACAAATCGCAACAGGCTCTTCCTCTACCCTTACCCTTCGGCAGGCTGGCTCACAGGGACGATCGCAGGTTCTTCCAAGTACTCCGGGAAACACATTGGATTCCCAATTGACCATATAGGCCTCAGTGTATTTCTCAGCGGCAATCAGCCGGATGTATTCCGGCACAGGAGTGTGGGCGGGACAGGCATATTGGCAGTCAACCACCTTGTGGTAATACTCGGGATCTCGGGTATTCGTAGGCTTCATGGTTATTCTGGGTTTCACTAATTTCGATTATCTCAAAATTTAATGCAGGTTATAGATCTTTAATTTAATGAATAATTCTGCAAAACCGATTCATGACAGTTCAAACAATTAGTGCAGGATTTGACTTTCCGAAAAAAATTTCTTCACTAAATCTTATCAAAACCACCATACCTATTTAATTATCCTCAGTATTTTATCAAATTGGGATTAGATTGCTCGTAAAGGAATCAATCCCAGTTTCAAACCCATTCCTGTGAAATGATTTTTATCAATCTCATATCCCTTTTTCTTCTCTTTTACCTAAAGAAAAACCCCGGGCCGACACCACTGCCGGAGGAAATTCAAAAATTGTTCAAATGGGGGATGATTACCGCGGGAGTACTGATTGCATTGGGCATAAGCAATTTACCTCCTCAGATTCTCTATGAACTGATCTCATTTGTATTGGTAGGTGCCATTATCTACTTGATTTTGAATACCCCGGAGCTCGAGGTCCAAAAGAACATGGCCATTACTCCTCTTCCGATTTTAGGGGTACAACTTTTAAAGTATGTGGTTAAAACAATCAGTGTTTCGACCTACGAAAACATTGAAAATTACTTGGATGCGGCAGGATTTTTTGCCCTCATCTGGGCGGTGACCATGTGGCTGAATCACCGAAAGCAAATGAAGGAAATTGAGATCGAACGTATCATTTCCAAAGAACAGGAACGGCAGTTGAGAGCTACTGCCGAACAGAAAAATCAATTGGAAGTGCTTGTGGCAGAACGAACCTCAGAAATCCTCCAACAAAAAGAGGAACTTCAGGAAGCACTAAATCACTTGAAAGACACACAGGAACAGCTAATTCAACAGGAAAAACTTGCCTCGCTTGGACAGTTGACTGCAGGGATAGCACACGAAATCAAAAACCCACTCAACTTTGTCAATAACTTTTCCGAACTCAGTGTTGACTTCATCGAGGAGATTGAGGATGAGATGACGAAAATTGCCGATTGCCCAGAGAAAGAAAACATCCTGGAGCTTTTGGAGGATGTCAAATCAAATCTGGGTAAAATCAGGCACCATGGCTCCCGCGCGGACAGCATCGTTAAGTCCATGCTTCTTCATTCAAGAGGTGGAACAGGAACCAAAGAACCAACAGACCTAAATGGCCTGATCCGGGAATACGCCAATCTTGCTTTTCATGGAATGAGAGCAAATCCCAATCCGATCAATGTGGATATTCAACTTAAGCTTGAGGAACAGCTTGCCAAAATCAATCTTAACTCTGAGGATTTTAGTAGAGTCATTTTGAACTTGGTCAAAAATGCCTTTGATGCAATGCGGGAAAAAATTGTGAAAGAAGGAGGCGAGTATAAAGCCAAAGTTGAAATCAGGACCCAAGATCTGGGAGATAAAGTGCTCATCGAGGTGGAGGACAATGGCCCGGGAGTACCTGATGACATCAGAGATAAACTTTTGATGCCGTTTTTTACCACAAAAAAGGGCACCGAAGGAACAGGTCTGGGACTCAGCATTACGCACGACATCATCCAATCCCATGAGGGCACATTGGAAATCGAGTCTAAAGTTGGAGAGTTTACCAGATTCAGCATTGTATTACCAAAATCAAATCCTTAAATTTTTACCTATGAAAATCTTGATTGTAGACGATGAGCGTGACGTAGAAGATCTTTTTCGTCAAAAACTCAGAAAAGAAATCAGAAGTGGACAATTGGAACTGGTTTTTGCTTTTTCCGGAAATGAAGCACTTGAGGTTCTTGGAAGTGAAAATCCACCACAAGTCGTCTATGTTTTTTCCGATATCAACATGCCGGGCATGAGCGGTTTGGAGATGCTGGAAATTGTCAAATCAAGATTTCCCCAAATTCAGGTGAGTATGATTTCTGCATATGGAGACACTGAAAACTACAACAAAGCGATGAAATCAGGTGCAAAGGGTTTCTTTACCAAACCTGTGGACTTTGATTCCTTGAAAAAGGAAATAGCCGCCCTGCAAGGAGAGGGATAGGTAATACACTTTAGTTTCATCTGCTAAAACAACTCCTAAGTAAGTAGAATTGCCTCCTTAACTTTCAAACTTTCCATTTAAATCAATAAGAGGAAATTTTTCTGTCAAAGCCTTGAGTTCGACTTTAAAAACAGCCTTTCATTCATACCAGTTTTAGTTTTTTAATTTGAATTTTTTGGACCCGATGGCCAAACCCATTTAACGGAGTCCTTAAGGCGTCAACTTATAAAACCATCCCTTTCGGAGATAATGCTGCCTTTGGTAAATCTTAATAATGAGGATCTTATTCGAATGATGCCAAATTTGACAAAAACCCATTTTGATGCTACTCTCAACAAAATAAGTGCTGTAGGATTGGAATATAAAGCTAAATTAGGGTTTCGGATTCAGCATCTTGGAGACAAGGTTTTGATTAAGGTAGAATTCAATAGGCAATAAGTGCCTGGAGAAATTTGAGAGAAACTTATGACGCCTTTTTTCTGCCAAAAAGCGACCCGAAAAAAACCAGACTGGGATTAAGTATCACCCAAGATATTTCCAAATCTCATAAGGAACAGATAGTGATTTAATCAATGGTAGGAAAATACCGAGATTAAAATTTTATTGCCCAAATCAACAACTTAACTTTTTTTTCGAATGAAAATTTTGATTGTAGATGATGAACAGGATGTTGAAATCATGTTCCTTCAAAAATTCCGGAGAGAAATCAAAAGCAAACTCCTGGAAGTAGAATTTGCTTTTTCAGGGGAACAAGCTCTGGAAATGCTTGGACGTTTTGGTTCACCCGATGTTGTGTATGTGTTTTCAGACATCAACATGCCTGGAATGAGTGGACTTGAACTATTGGAAAACATTAAAACCAAATTTCCCCACATCCAGGTCAGTATGATTTCGGCTTATGGGGATCGGGAAAATTACAATAAAGCGATAAAGTCAGGAGCAAAAGGATTTTTTACCAAGCCCGTAGACTTTGAATCCCTAAAAAATGAAATAGCAGAACTGCTAACCAATAAATAAAATGGCGAAAATACTGGTAGTAGATGATGAGGAGGATCTGGAGATGCTTTTTAGGCAAAAGTATCGTCAGAAAATCCGCGCCGGAGAATATGAAATGCTTTTTGCGCTAAACGGGCAGTTGGCTTTGGACACCCTCAATGAACATCCCGATGTGGATATGATACTGAGCGATATCAATATGCCGGTCATGGATGGCCTGACGCTTCTATCCCATACCAAAGAAAAAAATCCGCTGATCAAAACGATCATCATTTCTGCCTATGGGGACATGGAAAACATCCGCAAAGCAATGAACCTTGGAGCGTTCGACTTTGTGACCAAACCGGTGGACTTCCAGGATTTGGAAATTACCATCGAAAAAACCCTCAGCTACATCAATCAGGTAAAAGGCACCCTCCAAGCTATGCGGGAAAATAACATCCTGAAAATGTACGTCGATGAGACGGTGCTGAATTTCATGGGTGGAAAAGAAATCGAGTCAGCACTGATGGAGAATGTCACCATTGATGCGACTGCAGCCTTTATTGACTTGGTTGGCTTTACCAAAATTTCCGAAACCGAAAATCCCAACACTGTTGTTGGGCTGCTTAATGAGTATTTTGACCTGATGGTACGGGAAATCATCGAACAAAAAGGTAGCGTGGATAAATTTATAGGTGATGCAGTGATGGCAGTATTTCAGGGAGAAGACCACCTTGGCCGTGCTGTAAAAGCCTGTATTGAAATCCGCGATAAAATGGAAGCAATCCCGGAGTATTCGACGATAACACATTTCAGACCTCAAGTCTCCATTGGGATTAATTCAGGAGAGATGGTCTCGGGAAATATTGGCTCCAAATCACTGAAACGATTGGATTATACTGTGATCGGCGATACTGTGAATGTGGCCTCCAGGCTTCAAAATGCGGCAAATCCAGGTCAAATTCTGATTTTGGACAAAAGTGCCGACCAGATCAAAGACAGATTCAAAGTCAATCCATTTGGGGAAATGAAGCTGAAAAACAAGGCCAATCCTGTTACAGTTTTTGAAGTACTTAGCTAGAAAAGCGGTTGGACTATGGTTTCGCTTTTCAGAAAAATCCGTCAAAAACTTTTAGGCCAACACCGTATAACCCAATACCTGGCCTATGCAGTCGGAGAGATTTTTTTGGTGGTCATTGGGATATTAATTGCCCTCCAGATCAACACCTGGAATGAGTTGCGAAAGACCAGGCAATACGAGATCAAAATGCTCAAAGAGCTAAAATCAACCCTGGAAAAAGACAGGAATTACTTTTCATCCCAAATTCCCAGACTTAGCCATAAGCAGGAAGCCGCAAACCGGCTTTTGGCCATGATTGAAAACAAGGAGGAAAATCTCGACACATTGAATAAATACTTTGCTGATCTGAGGTTTGATATTCTGTTTCAATACAATGCCGGGGCATATGGGTCAATAAAATCGGGAGGAATCGACAAAATCTCCAATGACTCGATCCGGGCCAAAATGGCCGATATTTATGAGTTTTTGATCCCGAGATCTGAGAAAATTTTTGAAAACCTCAGCAATTTGGACCCGGTTGAAAGTGCCTTGGTGGAGCAATTGACCACCCGGGTAATCGTTCCTTTGGAAAACGGAGAAAAAACCATCCGGGGAAGAATGATTGATCCCAAGGTTATTTACAGGGAGGAGTTTTTACACTTAATCCAGCTCCATAAAAATAGTACCTACACCACCAAAAACAGATTAGAAAGCCTCCTTCCTCCGATCGAAGATTTGATTTTATTGATAGAAGAGGAACTTAATTCCACCCCTGCATAAATTCTGTTTATCGGGATTTTCCATTCTTCTTAGCCAAAGAAGTCTAAGGGAAAATGTCCGAAAACGATCTATTTAAGCCTTGGACATAGTTTGTATTTGTAAAAGACCAAAGATTCCCAGTAGATTATATGCCCAAATCCAATGGACTTGAGATGGAGCATTTCCCAAAGGACGCACAACGAAAAGACAAACTGTCTCAATTGATTCTCCCTAAACATGCCTGCCGGAAATAGATAGGTTTGTGACAGGCATTCTGATTTTAAAACAACAAATTATTAACAGATGAAAAAACTTACCCAACCCGCATTACTGGTGGCTTTAGGCGCATCGGTCAGTTTTGCGGCTTTGGTTCCACGATCCGGGGAGGCATTGTTCCCCATGGAAAAGGAAGTCAAGGCCTCTGCTGACAGTGTGAAAAAAGACAGTATTGACTACCCAAAATTCAAAGATCTTCCATTAAAGGCAGAACGTGAGGTCAAATTTACCACCCAGGAAGGAACCTGGATGAGTTTGGACGTGAGTCCGGATGGAAAAACGTTAGCTTTTGATTTGCTAGGTGACATTTACACCTTGCCTATCGAAGGAGGAAAAGCTACTCCATTTACATCCGGAATGGCTTATGAAACGCATCCGCGTTTTTCCCCTGACGGAAGTAAAATCCTGTTTACCTCAGACCGTGCGGGCAGCGACAATCTTTGGTATATCGATCAGGTGAAAAAAGATACCGTCCAGGTCACCAAAGATAAAAATGGCGATGTGCCAGGCGCTGCATGGACTCCTGACGGAGAATACATTATTGTCTCCAAAGGAAGGAGAATCTCCAAGCTATGGATGTATCATAAAGACGGTGGAGGAGGAATTCAGCTGAATGAGAATCCTGCAACGATGAAAACCATTGACCCGGTAGTAAGTCCAGATGGGAAGAAAGTTTATTTCTCCTGGCGAACAGGATCCTGGAACTACAATGCGCTTTTGCCTCAATACCAAATCGGGACCTATGATTTTGAGAAAGGCCAAATTACCAGCATCACCTCCCGATATGGATCGGCATTCACTCCTACCTTAAGTAAAGACGGAAACTGGATGGTCTACGGATCCCGATGGGAAGACAAAACAGGCTTTGTACTTAGAAACTTAAAAACGGGAGAGGAAAAATGGCTCGCCTATCCAGTCCAACGGGATGAGCAAGAGTCCATCGCCCCTCAAGGTGTCCTTCCAGCTATGGCTTTCACTCCGGACAGTAAGTTTGTAATTGCTTCCTATGGAGGAAAAATCTGGAAACTTTCTGTAGACGGAGCACCGGCTCAGGAAATTCCTTTTGAGGTGGATGTGAAACTGGCAATGGGTCCTCGTCTTTATTTCAATTATGAAATCAAGGACACAACAGCCAAACTTGCCACCCAAATCCGTGATGCTGTACCCTCTCCGGACGGAAAAAAGCTAGCCTTCACGGCACTCAACAGATTGTACGTAATGGACTATCCCAACGGAACTCCAAAAAGAGTCACTTCCCATGATTTTACTGAGGCCATGCCTTCTTGGAGTCCTGACGGAACACAACTTGTATTCACCACTTGGGATGAAAAACTCGGGGGAAATCTCTACATAGCCTCCGTTACAGGCAGAGGCAGCGTGACTAAATTGACCGCAGAATCTGCTTTTTATGTAGGTCCTGTCTGGGGTCCAAATAATAAAATCGTGGTCTATAAAGGATCCAATCGTCTACTTCAAGAGGCTGAAGGACCCAGAGTAAATGGTGCGGAAGCAGAGTTGGTATGGATTCCGTCTTCGGGTGGATCATTCAGAAAAATAATGGATGCTGGAAATTATGGAAATCCTCATTTTACCCGGGACACAACAAGAATATTCCTAAATGGTGCTGGAGGATCTTTACTCAGTGTAAAGTGGGATGGAACTGACGAAAAAATCTACGCCAGAATCACTGGGATTACCCCATTTGGATCTGCTGCAGATCCACATGCTGACCATGAACATGCCAGCCTGGAGGAAGCCTCCACGGTTCGATATGTAATGGGAAAACCGATTTCCAATGCCGATGCAGTTAATTACTGCATGCTTCCTGAAGGATCAAATTCCCGCGAACCGCAGATGATGCCGGCAAGTGCCAGTACCATTTTGATGGCTCCTGTAGGGAACAAAGCTTTGGCACAAGTCAACAACAACGTCTATGTAGTCACGATTCCAACTGCAGGAAAGGTACCTACCATCAATGTGGCCGAACCAAGTGCGAGCAATTTCCCATCCCGTCAATTGACTGAAATCGGAGGAGAATGGCCTGCTTGGGAAGCCGATGGCAAAAAAGTACACTGGTCATTGGGAAATGGTCATTGGGTTTATGATATCGCTAGGGCAGAGTTTGTGGAAGACTCCGTAAAATCTGCCAAAAAAGCAAAAACGCTTGCCGATGCCGACAGCGTAGCCACTCTAAAAGCAAAAGGTGAAGACGCAGTAAAACTGGCTGATTCTTTGGCAAAAGCTGAAAAGAAACGAATCGAAGAGCTTTTCAAAACTGATAAAGAAAAAGCAAAAGCCGACAGCACCTATAAAGCTCAACTCAAGGAAAAAGAAAGCTACAAGCCGACTGAGCATCAGGTGAAAGTCTACTTTGCCAAGGATACTCCTAAAGGAAGCATTCTCCTGAAAAATGCCCGAATCATTACCATGAACGGGTCAGAGGTAATAGAAAATGGAGACATTTTGATTGAAAACAACCAAATCAAAGCCGTCGGGAAAACCGGAACTCTTGATGCAGGAAGTGCTCAAGTCATTGATGTCTCAGGCAAAACCATCACTCCGGGCTTCATCGATACCCATGCCCACATGTGGCCTACTTGGGGACTGCACAAAAATTCGGTTTGGATCTATGCAGCAAACTTGGCGTATGGCGTTACGACAACCCGTGATCCTCAGACAGCTACCACCGATGTGCTAACTTACGGAGATATGGTTGAGGCTGGGATGGTTCCTGGACCAAGGGTGTACTCCACCGGACCAGGTGTCGGATTCTGGATGTACAATATGAAATCTCTGGACCAAACCAAGAATGTCCTGAAGCAGTACAGCAAATACTACAATACCCAGTATATCAAAATGTATTTGGTGGGTAACCGACAGCATCGTCAATGGGTGATTATGGCTGCCAAAGAGCAACAACTCATGCCAACCACTGAAGGTGGACTGGATTTCAAACTGAACATGACTCAGTTGTTTGACGGATATCCTGGACATGAGCACGCTATTCCAATTCACCCGCTTTATGGTGATGTGACCCGTGCCGTGGCAGAAAGCAAAATGGCCTATACACCTACCTTACTCGTAGCGTATGGCGGTCCTTGGGCCGAAAATTTCTATTATATCAATGAAAGTCCACTTCATGATCCCAAGTTGAATCGCTTCACTCCTTACGATGAAATGAACTCCAAAGCACGCAGAAGAGTGGGCGGCCTGGGTGGATGGTTTGCGCCGGAGGACCATGTATTTCAAAAACATGCCCAGGGTGTAAATTCAATTGTGAAGCAGGGTGGACTGGCAGGTGTTGGTTCGCATGGACAGCTTCAAGGCTTGGGATACCATTGGGAACTTTGGTCAGTAGCCAGCGGAGGAATGAGTAATCTCGATGCCATTAAAGTCGCAACAATTCTTGGAGCAGAAGCTTTAGGATTGGACAAAGAGCTGGGAAGTATTGAATCCGGAAAACTTGCCGACTTGGTGATCATGGATAAAAACCCACTGGAGAATATCCGAAACACCAATAGCATCACGCATGTGGTGAAAAACGGCAGAGTGTATGACGGAAATACGCTTGATGAAATCCTCCCAACTCCAAGAAAACTCGACATTACGCCTTGGACCAAACCTGCTCCAGCAGTGACTACCAGTGTGAAGGAGTAAAATCTAAAAAATCTCAAAATGAAAAACCCAGCTCGGATTTGAGCTGGGTTTTTGCTTTTAATTCAACCACCAAATCGACGCATTCAGCACCGTGGCAAAAGAAACCCACCCCAAATAGGGCAACAGCAAGCCGGAAGCGAGCGGACTAACCTTTCGAAATTGAAAGATGCACATCAAAATGGAAATCCAAAGTGGAACGATCACAACAAGTCCCAGGATCGGAGACTGCATCCCAAAGAAGGCCGGTGACCAAAGGGCATTCAATCCTAACTGTACAAAATACAGGGTAAGCAATTGCTTTTTATAAGGACTTTCGCTTTTCCAAATTAGGAAACAGGCAATTCCCATCAGCACATAGAGCGAAGTCCAAACTGGACCAAAAAGCCAGTTGGGTGGATTCCAAGTGGGACGGTTGATTGTCAAGTACCAGCTCTGAACCGAACTAATTGTAAAGAATGCACCCAATCCTCCAGCAAGTTGTGGTAAGGCAAGGCTGATGATCAGTTTAAGGTAGTTTGGCATGGATCAGATCGTTTCAAGAAGGGTTCGGAAGGCAATCGCTTTATCCTTGTAGCGCTCCTGAGTTTTGGCTCGGAGAAGTGCCGCATGCTTTTTCTCATACTCCATCATTTGATCAATACTGTCAGTAAAATACTGAATGCAGTAGTTGGTAGATCCGTCATCGGAATCATGCAGCAAGCGGAAAAACTTGTGTTCATGGAAAATGCCAGTTTCAAGCACTTCCGGGATATGGACCGATTTCATCCAAGAAACAAAGTCCTGCTCAATGTCAGAGGTGACGTTTATAGTGATATTGTATAGGATCATAATCAGTGAATTGGGTTTTATTTACTTTTTTTGCTAACAATAAAGAGGCAGTAAAGTTAGGAATCCCAAAACGAAACTTCGCCCACCTGATTAATTATGCATAAATACGTCCCTTCTCGTGGGGAATCCCGGATTTCCAGAGTATTGATTGCCAAAGTGGTGATCATTGCACTTCATCTGGTCGGGGTAATTGGCCTAAGTCTGCCAGAGTTCCAGGAATTGTTTCTGAAACTCACTCCAACCCAGCTTTTGATTTCCCTGTTCCTGATTTTATTCTTCCATAAAGGTTGGAATGATGCTTTCCCAGTTTTTGCTGCTGCCGCTTTTTGGATAGGTTTCGGTTCGGAATTGATCGGAATCCACACCGGCTACCTTTATGGGGACTATGTCTATGGCCCTACCTTGGGAACTAAGCTTTGGGACGTCCCCATTATCATAGGCGTTAATTGGTTTATTCTTAGTTACCTTACAGGAACTCTATTTCATAAAATCCCGAATGACATCTACGCAGCAATCCTTGGTGCCACTGCGATGACCTGCCTCGATTACATCATGGAGCCGGTAGCTGTGGCCTTGGATTTTTGGGCATGGAAGTTTGACATTATACCTCCAGGCAATTATTTGGGCTGGTTTGGCGTATCATTCCTGATCCATTTGATCTATAGGAAAGCCCAATTCGAAAAATCAAACCCAATTGCCTTCCCTCTAATAATGGCTTTGATTTTGTTCTTTGCAGTTTTAAATCTTACCCTTGACATTTGATTCGATGGATTAAAGGACTTTATTTCTGAACACATACTTTGATCTTGAATTTATTATCTAACAAAACTTCAAATTTCTGGTTATCACGATAATGATTACAGCAATAGGGTTCATAATACTGGGATTTGCAGCCATGGAATTTTCTGGATGGTTCATCCATAAGTACCTGATGCATGGTCCTCTTTGGATGATTCATAAGACTCACCATCAGCCTTCAAAGACTTTCTTTGAGCTGAATGACTTGTTTTCTGTCCTATTTGGAAGCATTGCTGTAGTTCTGATTTTACTCGGGGTAGACAATTTTGACTACCGATTCTGGATAGGCATGGGAATCAGTCTTTATGGAATTTTATACTTCATTTTGCATGATGTATTGGTTCACAGAAGGCTAAAATGGTTTGACCGGCCTAATAACACATTCCTGAAAGGCATTTTCAAAGCCCATCAGGCTCATCATCGAACAAATCAAAAAGAAGACGCTGTCTCGTTTGGATTGTTTGTAGTACCCAAAGAATTCTTTAAAAACGAAGAAAAGTGAGCACCTATTCGATCAAGGATCTGGAACAACTGTCAGGCATAAAAGCCCATACGTTGCGTATATGGGAGCAACGTTACAATTTGCTTAGCCCCAAACGCACGGATACCAATATTCGGTTCTATGACGACGATGACCTCAAGTTGATCTTGAATGTGGCATTGTTAAATGACAATGGAGTCAAGATCAGCAAAATTGCTTCAATGGCTTCGGATGAAATCCGAAATGAAGTAATAAAACTAACCGAACGGTCACTGACTCACGATGATCAAATCCATGCCCTGACAATCTCAATGATTGAAATGGACGAAGAGCGATTTGACAAGGTGCTGTCAGGCAATATTTCCAAACTTGGATTTGAGCAGACCATGCTCAATATTATTTATCCGTTCATGTCCAAAATTGGAGTGCTATGGCAAACAGGGGCTATCAATCCTGCCCAAGAGCACTTTATATCCAATCTTGTTCGTCAAAAAATGATCGTTGCGATCGACGGACAAAAAAGGTTTAATGGAGGAAAAAAATTCTTACTCTTTCTTCCGGAAGGAGAATTACATGAAATTTCACTGCTTTTTGCGAGTTACCTAATCAAATCGAAAGGTCACAAGGTCATTTACTTGGGTCAAAGTACTCCCAAGGACGATCTGCTGTCCGTGTACAAAGTCCATCAACCTGAATTTCTGTTGACGGTGATCACCACTTCCCCTTCAGCAGAATATGCACAGGAGTACATCAACTCACTTTCAGAACGGTTTTCCGATTCCCAGATTCTGGTGACCGGATATCAGGTGATCGGCCAAGACCTGACGTTCCCTTCCAATGTCCGCCAGATGAACTACATCCGGGACATCAAAGAGATGCTGGAAGAACTAAGCGAAGTTCATCAGGAAAAATAATTCAGCTCCAATTTCCACTTTATACAAAAAGGTTCTTCATCAAAAAGAGCCTTTTTCTTTGATTATAGTTTTTTCAAAGGGCTATTCCAGACTGCTGTCAGGCTATTGTAATTTCTCAGGTTGGCATTCTCAGGCCCATTTTCATGTATATACAGCGATTCAGCACACTTTTCGACCCTTCATCAACTTTTGTTTAATCTAATTGAAAAAAAATTCAACAAAACACTTGCGGTTTGTTTAATGATTGTTACATTTGATTAAACAAAACAAAGCAGCCATGACAACTCTAGAATTCAGTTATTCACTTAACAAGCTTTCCAGTTCGTTGAAGCCTTTTGCCATGAAACTTACCAGAGACGTGGACGATGCGAATGATCTTTTGCAAGACACCATGGTTAAGGCTTTTACAAACAGAGACAAATTTACTGATGGTACTAATCTAAAGGCATGGTTGTACACCATCATGAAGAATACCTTCATCACCAACTATCAGCGTATGGTGAGAAGAGGAACTTTTGTAGATACAACAGACAATCTTCACTACATCAATTCCAGCGATGCACTGATTGAAAACGGTGTGTTTGGAAGCTTCGCAATGGATGACATTCAAACCGCAATTGAAAAGTTGGAAGATGTTTATAAAACTCCTTTCATGATGCATTTCCGTGGATTCAAATACCATGAGATTGCAGATAAGCTTCAAATCCCAATTGGAACTGTAAAAAATAGGATCCATATTGCCCGCAAACTACTCAAGGAAGACTTGATGGTGTACAAGCATAAAAATTGATCTTATGTCTCAAAAACAAGTGGTGGTCATTGGTTCCGGATTCGCGGGACTATCGGCAGCCACCTATCTGGCTGATAAAACTAGTTGTTCAGTCACCATTTTAGAAAAGAATGATTCCCCAGGTGGTCGAGCTAGAAAGTTCGAACACCAGGGGTTTGTTTTTGATATGGGTCCAAGCTGGTATTGGATGCCGGATGTCTTCGAAGATTACTTCGCCGCTTTTGGCAAAAGGCCCTCAGATTATTATGATCTACTCCGCCTGGATCCTTCCTATGCCGTGATATATGGAGAAGAGGATGTCTTGGATATTCCGGCAGATTTATCGGATTTTAAAGCCATGCTCGACAAGATTGAGCCCGGTGCCGGAGGTCAGCTGGACAAGTTTCTTGCTCAGGCTAAATACAAGTACGAAGTCGGAATCCACGATTTGGTCAACAGACCAAGCAGATCACTTTTTGAATTTACTTCTCCTGGTCTACTGGTAGACATGATCCGAATGGATATCTTCCAGTCCATGGCCAAGCACGTGCGTAAATATTTTACACACGACAAAATCATACGCTTGATGGAGTTTCCCGTGCTTTTCTTAGGTGAAACTGCCGAAAACATCCCTGCTTTATACAGCTTGATGAACTATGCTGACATTGCCTTGGGCACCTGGTACCCAAAAAATGGAATGCATGAAATCATCAAAGGAATGGTTTCGCTTGCGGAGGAAAAAGGAGTTAAGATCCGCTATTCTGCAGAAGTGGAAGAAATTGAAGTGGAAAATGGTCAGGCTAGACGAGTTCGTTTAAAGTCTGGGGAAAAAATCAATGCAGATATCGTAGTGGCTGGGGCTGATTATCACCATGTGGATAAACATTTGCTGAATCCAAATTACAGTAATTACTCTGAAGACTACTGGGACAAGCGGGTCATGGCCCCATCCAGTTTGCTCTTTTACCTTGGAGTCAACAAACGATTGTCCAACCTCCGACACCACAATCTTTTCTTTGATGAGCCGCTTGGTCCTCATGCAGATGCAATTTATACGAATCCCCGTTGGCCTGAAAAACCCCTTTTCTATGCATCGGTACCATCCATCACCGATCCAACAGTAGCTCCGGAAGGAATGGAAAACCTTTTCCTGCTGGTTCCGCTGGCTCCCAATCTGGAGGATTCAGAGGAAATGCGGGAAAAATATTACGACATCATCATGGATCGATTGGAAAAAATAAGCGGACAAGAAATTCGCTCCCATGTTATTTACAAACGTTCCTATGCACATTCTGATTTCAAATCAGATTACCACGCATTCAAAGGCAATGCCTACGGATTGGCCAATACCTTACTTCAGACTGCGATTTTAAAGCCTTCTTTGAAAAGCAAAAAAGTGAAAAATCTGTACTATACCGGTCAATTGACTGTGCCGGGCCCAGGTGTTCCTCCATCGCTGATTTCTGGCAGGGTTGTGGCCAAGGAAGTGATGAAAGAAAACAATTTGTAGACAAAAAGGTATATTAAAGCAATGGATGCTATAGCGCTTTACGACCAAACCACTCTGGAATGTAGCCGACTGATCACTCAGCGCTACAGCACCAGTTTTACGCTGGGGATCAAAACTCTGGACAAGAAGTTCCATTTGCCTATTTATGCCATTTATGGTTTTGTTAGGTATGCCGATGAAATCGTGGACACCTTTCACAATCAAGACAAACAAGCGCTCCTAGCTCGGTTTAAAAAAGACACCTACGAGGCAATCGAAAGCGGGATTTCTTTAAATCCGGTTCTCCACGCATTTCAGCTGATGGTCAATAAGTATAAAATTGATCTTGACTTAATCGAAGCTTTCCTGCATAGCATGGAAATGGACCTGGACTTCAAAACTTACAACGACTCTAAATACAACGAATACATCTATGGGTCTGCCGAAGTGGTCGGGTTAATGTGTTTGAAAGTATTTTGTGAGGGAGATGACCAAATGTACCAGCGTCTTCGAGAACCTGCCTGCAAGCTTGGAGCAGCTTTTCAAAAAGTCAATTTCCTACGGG
This sequence comes from Algoriphagus lacus, assembly GCF_003583985.1. Lineage (GTDB taxonomy): Bacteria > Bacteroidota > Bacteroidia > Cytophagales > Cyclobacteriaceae > Algoriphagus > Algoriphagus lacus. The sequence goes on from NZ_QXML01000001.1 coordinate 127,317, forward strand.
ACATTAAAAGTGATTATGAAGAGCGTGGGAGAGTGTATTTTCCCGGGGTGGATTTTACCCAATTCGATAAACCAGCAAAAAGCCTGATCGAGGAAGATATTCAAAAAGATTTCAACGATTCGTTGATTGGGATTGAAGGACTTCCCTCTGGGGCAAAACTGGGAGTACGAGTAGCCTATTTGTATTACCAAAAACTGTTTGATAAAATCAAAGGACTTCCAGCTGAAACCATTACGCAGAAGCGCATCCGAATTCCTAATTCCCAAAAATTGTCACTTTTGATAGGAACCTATTTTGAATCCAAACTGGGTCTCGTCTAATGGAAAAGTTTGTTTACCTCGGAGTAATCCTGTTTGCATTGTCCTATCCTTTGGCCCAGTCATTTGAGCACCGGATTCAATATGCTACAAAATGGTATGCGCTTTTCCCTGCTTTGTTGATTACGGCTGCTTTTTTCATTGTTTGGGATTACTGGTTTACACAGATTGGGGTCTGGGAATTCAACTCCCGCTATGTCCTAGGAATTTTCTTTCTTGACCTACCACTGGAAGAATGGATGTTTTTCTTTGTGGTCCCATTTGCCTGCGTTTTCATTTACGAGGTCCTGATTTACTTCTTCCCCAAAGATTACTTTCAACCCTTGGCAAAACCTGTTGTCTATATTACTGTGCCATTTTTGATCGGTATGGGAATCCTTCATATGGACAAATGGTACACTTCTGTGAATATGTTTGTGGGGGCTGGGACATTGCTTGCTCATTTTCTGATTTTCAATGACCGGTATTTGGGAAGATTTATTTTCGCATACCTCGTACACCTCATTCCTTTGATGCTCTGCAATGGAATACTTACCGGAGGACTTACAGAAGAACCGGTAGTCATTTACAACAATGCGGAAAATCTGGGAATCCGGATTTGGACGGTTCCAATTGAGGATACCGTTTACTCCATGACCCTGTTTCTCATGAATATCAGTATATTCGAAAAGATTCGAAGCCAAAAACAATTGAAACCTACTGAAGTTAATAGGCTATGAAAAATCTCCAGGTACAAATCGATGACCATTCAGGCTTTTGCTTCGGTGTGGTCTATGCCATAGAAATGGCCGAAGAAATACTGGACGAGCAGGGGTATCTCTATTGCTTGGGTGACATCGTCCATAATGACGAAGAAGTTAACCGGCTTACAAGAAAAGGCCTGAAAATTATTGACCACAGTGATCTGCATGAACTGAAGGATGAAAAAGTTCTGATCCGTGCTCACGGCGAACCCCCATCAACCTATGAACTGGCAATCAATAATAACCTTACCCTTATTGACGCGAGTTGCCCAGTCGTATTGAAACTGCAAAATCGGATTAAAAATTCCTTTGATAAAGACGAAACGATCTACATCTATGGCAAACATGGCCATGCAGAAGTGATTGGCCTATTGGGTCAAACCAATAACAAAGCGGTCGTATTTCAGGATATTTCAGAATTGGATATCCCAAGTCTTCCGAAAAATCTTACCCTTTACAGTCAGACTACCAAAAGCACTGACAAGTTTTACGAAATCAATGATATTCTGACCCAAAACGGAATCGCGGTTAATACCAACGATACCATTTGCAGGCAGGTATCCAACCGGGACAAAGAACTCCGGGCTTTTGCTGAAAAATTTGACAAAATCGTTTTCGTAAGCGGGACAAAATCCTCCAATGGAAAGGTTCTTTACAACGTCTGCAAAGAGCGAAACCCAAACACATATTTCGTGTCTAATCCTGAGCAAATTGAAGCTTCTTGGTTTGGCCAAAACGAATCGGTAGGGATATGCGGTGCCACTTCTACTCCGATGTGGCTGATGGAACAGGTAAAAGAGCGAATTCTTACTTTCTGATCAACACTTCAGCCATGAATTCGGCTAAGCCATCCAATTCCTTTTCCATAGATCCGAAAGGACTATTAATCGGTTGGGGAATTATCCTGCTCTGGGCAACATCACTCGTTTTCTTACTTTACTTCCCTCTCAGCTGGTCCAATCCCCTGACCTATATCGGAATAGTCGTGCAGATGCACTTGTATACCGGACTTTTTATCACGGCTCATGATGCCATGCATGGAATCGTCTCGTCCAACAAAAAACTAAATCATGTGACTGGTTGGATTGCAGCGATGCTATTCTCCTACAACTTCTACTGGAAACTCTTCCCTAAACATCACGAGCATCACCGGTTTGTAGCTACCGATCAGGATCCGGATTACCACCCGTCAGGAAAATTTTTGATCTGGTATTTAAGCTTTATCCGTCAGTATGTAACGATCTGGCAGATCCTACTGATGGCAGTTACCTTCAATGTTCTGAAGCTTTTTCTTCCAACCGAAAATTTGATTGTCTTTTGGATGCTTCCTGCGATTTTATCTACACTCCAGCTTTTTTTCTTTGGAACCTACCTTCCTCATATGGGAGAAAGCGACAACAAACATCATTCTCGCTCCCAATCCAAAAATCACTTTTGGGCATTTATCAGTTGCTACTTTTTTGGATACCACTACGAGCATCACGACTCACCCGGTACTCCTTGGTGGAGACTTTGGAGAGTAAAAGAGCAACAAACGGCTTGAATCCGTTGATTTTTGTCAAATTTTTGTCATTGACGAAACTTTAATCCCGTTTTTTGATTCTAGACCTAAACCAACTACACACATGAAAATCAGATTGGCCATTTTGGTCATTTTTATGTCATCCATTCAGGCATTTTCACAGGGTATCATCCGAGGAAAAGCCTTCAATCCAATCAACAATGAACCTGTTGCATTTGCAAATATTTTGGTACTTGAGACGGATCTGGGAGCCATCACCGATGAAAACGGGTTCTACGAAATAAAAAATATTCCTCCCGGATTGTACAACGTCCGAGCGAGTTTTGTAGGATATAAAACCTCCTCCGTTTTCGAGGTGCAAGTGACTTTGGCCAGAGCGACACAGCTTGATTTTCAGCTGGAAGAGGAGGCATCAGACCTCAGCGAAGTCGTGGTGAGCAGTGAATTTACCCGATCGGAAGAGACGCCACTTTCAGTAAGAAAACTCAACACCAACGAAATTGAGCGCTATCCGGGAGGAAATCGGGATATCTCAAGAGTTATTCAAGCACTTCCAGGCGTGGCAAGTACCCCATCCTTCCGAAATGATATTTTGATCCGGGGAGGAGCACCTAATGAGAATAAATTTTTTGTGGATGAGATTGAAGTGCCTGTAATCAACCACTTTTCTACTCAGGGATCATCCGGTGGACCTGTGGGAATTCTTAACGTGAACCTGATTAAAAATGTGGATCTGATCGCAGGTGGCTTCCCAGCCAATAGGATGGATGCCATGAGTTCGTTTTTTGACATCCAACTCAAGGAGGGACGTCGGGATAAGATGTTTACCCAATTGACTGTTGGTGCCTCAGAATTGACCTTATCCAATGATGGGCCTCTATCCGAAAAAACCACCTATTCACTTTCCGCAAGAAGATCTTACCTCCAGGGACTGTTCAGACTTTTGGGACTTCCCTTTCTACCGACTTTCAATGATTTTCAGTTAAAAACCACCACCAAAATCAACGAGAAAACCGAATTGACCTTCATCGGGGTTGGTGCCATAGACAATTTTGAGCTGAATGAGGATATTCCGGAAGACGAAACAGAAGAAGAACGGGAAAACCGGCTTTACCTACTTGATGTACTTCCTGTCCAAACCCAGTGGAATTATACAACCGGAGTAAAGTTGAAACGATTCCGGGAAAATGGTTTCTGGACCTTTGTGCTCAGCCGAAACATGCTGAACAACCAATCCATCAAATATGCAGGAAATGACGAAAGCACGGAAGACAATTTGCTTTTTGACTATTCCTCTCAGGAATCCGAAAACAAGTTCCGGGCTGAAAACAGCATTTTTGGAAAAGGATACACCATCAAGTACGGAGTGAATTACCAATATTCGCGCTACTTCATCAGCAACTTTGACCGATCGACTCTTTCTACCACAGGTGGTGTGATCGATGTAGAATCAACTTCTTTTTTCAACCAGTACGGGGCATTTATTTCGGGAAGTAAAAACTTCTACGGAGAAAGGTTATTGATTACCGGAGGAATTCGGATGGATGGAGCAGATTTTGCCGAAACCGCTTCAAATCCCCTAAATCAAATCAGCCCAAGAGTTTCTGTTTCCTATCAGTTGAGGCCAAACCTCTTTGCTACGGCCAATGCAGGGATCTATTACCAAAAACCCTCTTATTCGGTACTCGGCTTCCGGGACAATGAAGGTGATTTGGTCAATCAGGAAAATGACGTCCGATACATCCGAAATTCTCAAATCATTGGTGGAATTGAATTATTGGTGCCTGAGAAAAACCGCCGATTCACTGCAGAAGCCTTTTACAAAAAGTACAGCAATTACCCTTCCTCCATCCGAAACGGCATTTCTCTGGCTAATCTGGGAGCAGATTTTGGTGTGATTGGCAATGAACCTGTTGAGTCCAATTCTGAAGGAAGGGCCTACGGTTTAGAGTTCCTTGCACAGCAGCGCTTTTTTAACAATTTCTATGGAATTGCAGCGCTTACCTTGGTGAGAAGTGAATTCACCAACCCAAACACCGATGGTTTTGTGCCTTCCTCTTGGGACAATAAATTCATTGTCAGCCTGAGTGCAGGAAAGCGATTTGGTAAAAACTGGGAGATCGGATCCCGATGGAGATTTTTGGGTGGAACCCCATACACCCCGTTCGATTTGGAAGAATCGAGTCTGATCAGCAATTGGGATCTTAGAAATTCAGGAATCCTTGATTATTCTCAAATCAACGCAATCAGACTGGATCCTTTTCACCAACTGGATCTCCGAATTGACAAGAAGTATTTCTTTGATCGCTGGAATCTAAACTGGTATGTGGACATCCAAAACCTTTACAACTTCCAGGCAGAGCAAGCACCGATTCTTATTCCTGTCAGAGATGACTCAGGAAATATTCTAGTTGATCCAAACGACCCTAGTCGCTATCAGTTGAAGTTGATCGATAATCCCGCAGGAAACATCCTGCCTACTGTAGGGATAATAGTGGAGTTTTAAGCCTTTGATCCCAGTTCGGAAAGTAGTCTGACGATCCGATGGGCTTTGGCTTCAACCGAATTGGCACTGTAGATATATTCAATCCAGTGCTTCTGTTCAGGTTCGGTGAGTTGATTGAAAAGGGAAAGTTTACCGGGGTCATCCTCCAGGCAAGCCACCAATTCTTCCGGGAGTGTACTTGGAATTTCATCGCGGTAAAGTCTGACCCGGACTTTATCACCTGTTTCTTTTCGGATTGCAGTTCGGATCACTTTGGCTACCGGTAAAAAAAGAAACCCATTTCCCATGGGCATGAGGTGTTTTCCTTCAAATTCAAAGTCATCAAGAGTTCCGGACACTTTAATCATTCCAAAGACCTTTGACGATGGAAGGACGGAAACGGGAAGGCGAATAAAAGTCCATCCCCCTTTTCCGGGAAATTTTTCCAATTGAAATTCGCCTTGTATGATTAATTCCATGGCAAAAAAAAGAGCGGGTTTTCCCGCTCCAATCTATTTTGTTGACGAATTAATTCAATCTCCAGCGGATGTTTAGACCAAACCCACCAGCATCAAAACTGGTGTCTTCCACCAAAATAAAGTAAGGTCTCCAATCCAAACCGATGGTCAAAGGAATCTCCGAAAACGGATACTCAGCACCAATTTCTCCTGCTACTCCGAATCTAAAGTTTTCCGAAAGGAAAAGCGATGGACCAAAACCCGCATACCATTTGAAATCCGATGACGCGATGTCATCATAAACCGGGTTCCAAAGTGCATCGATACCCACACCGTCATTTCCGAAGCTCAAATCAGCGTGAACTCTGCTGAACTCACCCAGTGCAAATACCCCATCCAGGGCGACATTGTTCCCATTTACGTTTCCAAATCGGATACCGACTTCCTGAGCCTGTGACTCAAGTGTAGCAAAAAGGGCTAGCCCAAATACAAGAACAAGTAGTTTTAAAGTTTTCATAATCGGTTTTAAAGGTTCAACTGCCATCAGCTAAAATTAAGCCAATCGCGATCAAAACACGGATTTAAGTGCCAGAATTTTGAATTTCTCCGCCAATTCTAAGCACCTCTCTCACCAACAAATCCATGTCTTCCATACGGGTTCGTTGGTTGACATTTGCCACTCGCAGAGTGAATTTCCCATTCAAAATGGTAGAACTTGGTGAAGCAATGCCTTCTTCCTGAAGTCGAAGCAGAATCTCCCGATTCAATTCCCTCAGTTGACTTTCGGAGAAGTCCGGATGGATCATTCGGAAGCAGGTGATGCTCATGGAAACCGGTGCGGTCAATTCCAATTCAGGATGTTGATTGACCAGATGTGCGAGGTACTCCGCCTGTCGGTTGTTTTGGGCAATCATTTGAGCGTACTTTTCCCGTCCATGCTCTTTGAGCGACATCCAGATTTTTAGTGCCTTGAATCCTCGGGAAAGCTCAAACCCATAATTATTGACGGAATCCAAGCCTCCGGCAAGTCCTCTGCTTTCCTGAAGCAAATAATTCGGTGTAACGGCAAAAGATTCCCGATGCTTTTTGGCATCCCGGATCAGAGTACATCCTACTTCATACGGGACATATAGCCACTTGTGCAGGTCAAAGGCCAAACTGTCCGCTTCCTCTATGGCTTTCAACCGCCCAGAATACTTCGAATCCAATTTGGCCAAAGCCCCGTAGGCCCCATCCACATGAAACCACATTCCGTATTTTCTTGAAATCTCCAAAAGCTCTTCCATCGGATCAATCGCTCCTGTATTGACAGTACCAGAAGTGCCTACAATACAAAATGGCAGCAAACCCGCTTGCAAATCAGCCTGAATTTGCGCTTCCAGTTCATTTGTTCTCATCTCAAACCGCTCATTCACTCCGATTTTCCGGACAGCATCAGTACCAAGTCCTATGATTTCAGCGGCTTTTTGGATGCAGGAGTGCGTTTCGACTGAGCAATAAAGAACCAGTTGGGCAGAGGCGGCTTTTAGTCCTTTGCTTCTGATTTTTTCATCCCTAAAAGAATTCCTTGCAACAGTAAGGGCTGTGATATTAGCCATGGAGCCTCCGCTGACCAAAATTCCTGATGCCTCCTTCGGAAAATTCATCAACTCCTTACACCAGTTGACTACCTGCCGATCCACATACATCGCGGAGTGCTCCCCAATGGCCGCATTCGGGTTCATTCCGGAGGCCAACAAGTCCGCCAAAACTCCCAGCGGGGTACCCGTCCCCTGAATCCAGGCAAAAAACCGGGGGTGCACGTTACCCTTGTTGTAGGGAAAAATGAATTGCTTAAACTCCTGATACACTTCTTCCGGATCTTGGCCTTTTTCAGGAATGGGCTGATCCAAAAAATCTTTGACTTCGGCCGGAATGGGCTTCCAGATTTTCTCTTCCCTGATTCCTTTCCAATACTCAAACAGGTCATCAATCATCCGATGCCCCAATTCGCGCATTTGGTCCCAGTTTTCAGGATCAAGGGTAAGGTCTTTATTATTGTTTTCTAATGACATGAGAAGGGATTTTTCAGAAGACTGTAAATAAGGGATAGGGGTTGCTTTGCCGCACTACTTTTTGAAAATAAAGTAAACTGCAAGCACAAGGAAGATTGCTCCGATCAGGTGGTTAAGCCTTAGGGTTTCATTTTTGAAGGCGATCAGGGTAAAAATCATAAAAATGAGCAAGGTGATGACTTCTTGCAGGACCTTCAGTTGGACCAGAGAAAATGGCCCACCATTTCCGGAAAAACCGATTTTATTAGCCGGAACCTGAAACATGTATTCAAAAAGAGCAATCCCCCAGCTGATCAAAATAATGGAAACCAAGCCGAGCTTGTTAAACCACTTCCACTCTGCAAATTTCAGATGACCGTACCAGGCCAAAGTCATAAAAGTGTTGGAAAGTACCAAGAGTCCGATGGTAAGAAGTGCTTTCATCTGCGGAAGTTTTAATTCAGCCAAATCTCATCAAATTTTGAAAATTGGCCACCTTCCTAAAGCGAAAGAATGGGTTATTGAATGGCTCTTAGTGCTTTTTGATCTCCAGATCAGGTGCGGGTGGCAGTCCGGTCACTTCCAAAATCTCCTTTTCCTCCAATGTTTCTTTGTCAAGCAATGCGTTGGCAAGGGCATCCAACTTTTTTCGATGCAATTTCAGCAATCGAATAGCCTCATCATGACATTCATTGATGATTCGGACTATTTCCGCGTCAATCTTTTTGGCAGTTTCTTCAATGTAGGTATAGGGGAGATCTCCATAAGAAACCCCTAGATATTCATTCTGAGTTGGTCCTAACTGAACCAATCCCAACTCATCACTCATTCCCCAGCGTGTTACCATTCCCCAAGCAATTTCGGTGGCCTGCTCAATGTCATTCTCAGCTCCGGTAGTTTTCGTCCCATAAACCACTTCTTCAGCGGATCGACCTCCCAAAATCCCAATGATCCGAGCCCGGAGATATTCTTCCTCATAATTATACTTATCCCGGTCAGGTCGCTGATAGGTCACTCCCAAGGCCTGACCTCTCGGGACGATAGTCACCCGATTGACGGGTTCGGCTCCGGGAACTAAAAGTCCGAGGATAGCGTGCCCGCTTTCGTGGTAGGCGATCCGCTCCCGATCTTCTTTACTCAGCAGGATTGGTCGCTCCGGCCCCAGAACAATTTTTTCCAACGCATTCATAAAATGCTCCGTGGTGACCTTCTCGGCATTTTCATGTGCGGCTTGAAGCGCTGCCTCATTGACGAGATTTTTGAGGTCTGCACCCGTGAATCCAGGTGTAATGGCTGCGATTTCTTCGAAACTGAACTTCTTATCCAAGGGAACCTTGCGCGTGTGGACTTTCAAAATGGCGATTCTTCCGGTTTTATCCGGAGGATTGATCACAATCCTTCGGTCAAAACGACCTGCACGAAGAAGTGCCTTGTCCAGAATATCCGGTTGATTGGTCGCAGCCAAAACTATGACCCCTTCCTTGCTGGAAAAACCATCCATTTCTGTTAAAATTTGATTGAGGGTCTGCTCCTGCTCACTCGCTCCGCCCACGATGTACTGTCCACGGGACCGACCGATAGAATCCAATTCGTCAATGAAAATGATGGAGGGGGCATTTTCCCGAGCTAACTTAAATAGGTCTCGAACCCGAGCCGCACCTACTCCCACGATCATTTCCACAAATTCGGAAGCACTCATTGAAAAAAACGGAACTCCTGATTCTCCTGCCACAGCCCGAGCAAGAAGCGTTTTTCCGGTTCCGGGAGCACCCACGAGCAAAACTCCTTTCGGTGCAGTTCCGCCCAATCGGGTATATTTTTCAGGGTTTTTCAAAAAATCTACGATTTCAACCAGTTCATTTTCGGCTTCATCTATCCCCGCCACATCATCAAATGTGACTCGCTCCTCTGTCCTTACATCAAATATTTTTGCGTTACTCTCACCCATTCCCATCAAACCTCCAAAACCACCCCTTGCCTGAGCTTTTCGAAACAACCAGATATAAAAAGCAATAATCAGCAGAGCAGGACCAAATGAAGCCAAAAGCGACCAGATAGAATTGCTCTCATCCAATACCGGATCAGCCAATATCTCCACCTGATGCCCAGCCAATAAAGCCTCCAACCCTTGATCGGCAAAAGCCGGAACGACAGTTTTAAACTCAAGAATTTTTTCGGGCTCTGGGACTTTCCCGTCTGGCGACGCTGCTGCTGTATAACTGACTTCAGTGGTAAATTTACCCGAGATAAGTTCTCCTTTGGAGTAAATTGACCTTACATTTCCCTTCGTTACTTCTTCTTTGAACAAGGTGTAAGGAATGGTAATCGCCTCTTCTTTGTCAGGGAAAAAGAAATTCACTACCAGGTAATTAAGAATCAGAATCCCGATAAAAATCAGCCAGGTCTTTGAGGAGGGGATTTTTCGTGGCTCATTTCTGTTAGGATCATTTTCCCGGGAATACGGCCCTCCATTTTCTTCTTTGGTAGATTTGAAAATACCCATATGGCTAAACGTTTTTTCTTCTTGCCTGAGCGGGAGGGGAAAGCTCCTTTTCGGCAGAAATAAGACGACTTCCTGACTCAACTTGCCCTTATCTCTTCCTATATCCGGATGAGAAAGGGAGAACTCACAGATTCAGGGTACAGATCAAGCAGAGAATCGCTAAAACCTGAATCCCAGATTGACAAATGCTTGCCCGGGTTTCGATTCCTGATCTTTTAACACATCCTGGAAACCCATATTATATCCTAGTTCGATATCGAGGAAGGCGATATCAATTCCAATCCCTCCTTGACCAAGGAGGTTGAAAGTATTCAAGTCATCCTTGGTTATATCAAGCCCTGAATCATCTGTTACATTCAGCACAAAAGAAGGAACTACGCCCACAAAGGTGCGCACGGTAAAGAGTCGGCTTGTAAAAAACAATAAATCCAGTCCTACAGTAAGCGGAATATCGATGCTTTTAACAGAAATGGACGAGGAGTCGGAAGCACTGTCCACCGCTTTCAGTCCATAAATTGCATTCGTATATTTTGCCCCGGCACCCCAATACAAAAATTTTCCTCTTCTGTAATTAAAGCCCAATTGATAGCCCAACTCCGTGTCTGAGTTAAACTGATCGGGCGAAACGCTCAACTCATTAGCATTTGCTCCAATGTAAACAACAAAAGAATCTTTTCTTTTTCGATCAGCTTTTTCCTTTTTGGCAGTCGTATCGGCAGCTGCAAGTTGGGTGGTGTCGGTTGGAGCAACTTTCTGGGTATCCTGTCCGAAAACCGGGTTAAGCAGAGATGCGGCAAAAAGAAAAAGGAAGAATACAGGAGCGTTTTTAAGGATCTTTTTCATGGCAAAGTAGACTAAGAATTGATGGGTGCACTGCGATTCTAGTCTAAATTTGACCTTTTATTTCCATTTTTTGCCAAATTTTATCATGATAAAAATCATATTTGCAAAAGATTTTACTGAGTAGGGAATGCCCAAAAAGTAAAGTTTTTATTCGAGTTAAAGGCCGGAATTCTTTCGGGCATACTCAATCAGACCCCCCTTTTTACCCCAAGCAAATCGGAAACGAACCGCCGTCGGATGGATCCCCAACTTTTTCAGGAACCAATCCAATTGGTAGCCTCCCAGCCTTTTGATCAACAACTTGGGATCAAAGAACAATTCCTTGTGAAGCTTTTTAGATACAAAAATTGCGGCCCTTTCGTAAAGCTTGGACTTCAAAGCATGATCATTTAGCCTTTGGTAAAAAAATTCATGCTCGAAACTTGAGTTCATTTTATAGGACCCCTTTCGCGCACCACTGATAATAACCAAAATCCCACACCGGGCGGGGAAATGAAATTTTATCCCCGATTTCCAAGCCCGAAAAAGCCATTCTTGGGAAGGAGTAACGTAGAGATCTTTTTCCATCTTCCATGGGCCCAACCGATCTACAAGGGATCTCTTAAAAAACCAAGTGGAAGCCACACTGAATACATTCGCTGAAAAATTCCCGTCGGGATGAACACTGCACAATTGGGCTTCAATTTTTCCTTCTTCCAGATTCTCCTTCTTTGAAGGAAGAATTTCCAGTCCAGGAACGATTAAAAAATCGGCTTCGCTGATTTGAATCTCAGCAACACATTCCCGAAGATGCAAAGTGAAAAACATATCATCCTGGTTGAGAAAAGCGATGTATTGTCCACGGGCTCTTTCCAAAGCAAAATTGTTGGGCTTAGCTTGCTGCCCACTGTTTTGCTCCAGATTGAAAAAAGAAATTCTCGGATCCCCAAAACTCCTAACCAGCTCCTCAGTATCGTCGGTACAGCAATCCCCAACTACAATCAACTCCCAATCTTGAAAGTATGAGTCCAACACACTTTGAATCGCATATTTCAGCAGGTGGCTGGAATTGTAGGTTGCGGTAATGATGGATACGAGCGGTGAGTTCATGTCTTTTTCAATCAATGCCTTCCAATCGGTCGGCCACTTTGACCGCCAAATAAGGAATCAGGGTATATTTTCCAGTATCGACAGAATGGTAATTTCCAAATGACCGAATGCCCACTTCAAATCGCTCATGAAATCTGCTTTTGGATTGGTCCACTTCGGTATTGCCAAGGGCAAGAATGTCACCTCCCACCGGATCCACTGCCTCTAAAGGAAATTTCAGATTACCAGCAGCAGGAATTCGCTTTTTCAGTTCTTCAAAGCTTCGCTGAAATACATCCATTCGTTCCTCCGGAGAATACATCGAATCCCACTCGGGAGGTCTGTAGTCCTCTGACCAACCTGTACGTCCAACTGGATACCAAGACATAAATGCGCCTCGTTCCCGAAAATTGACTATATCCCCAAATGGTCCCAGCACCATCGTGCAGGAAGGCAAATCTGCTTCTTTGAGCGGGATCAAAAGCTTGTTACCAAACTTATAGCGGTGGGACCAAGTACCCAGTGGCTCAATCCCCATGGTTCGGTCAATTTCAAGAAGCCCGTTCCATGTGGAATTAACAACATCGGTATATTCTTCTTCTATCTGAATTCCAGCATTTCGGAAAATCACTTTCAAACGATCCCCAACTTTAGCCACAGCTTCAACTTTGGAGTCCAAAAAGAGATTGATATTGGGGTCAGAAGAAATCGCCTGGGTTAATTTCTCTGCGATATAACGAGGCTCAACAGAATACTCGGTCGTTTCAAAAATATCCTCTGTGAATTCCGGATTGGCTATTCCATCAATTCTGGATTTGTGCAGAAGTCTCGCCTCCAAAGAATCAAATAATCCGAGGTACTTCTTTTTCCCTCCTCCTGAAAGCTCCTTATAAACCTGGCAGCAACGCTGATAATGACTATTCAGCTCCTGAGAATTGAGCAGGGAGCCTTTTTGGACCAAATAATAAAACGGAGTGGAGATCATTTCTTCGGGCTTCACGTCGACCCACCGTTGCAGGTATTCCATAAAATGTACTGCACCAACCAACATCTGATGCGCCGTATGAAAACTCCGGTCCATTGCATAAATAAACCCCACATGGACTTTGCCTTCATTGGCATAGCTTGCTTTCTTGATTGGCTCGGAATGTTCTTCGAAAAGGTCGACCTTATAACCACGCTGGGAAAGTTCCAAGGCGGCACATGCTCCTAATCCGCCTGCGCCTAGGATGGCAATTCTTTGTTGATTCAAATCTGAAGTATTAATTGAAAAACTGGAAGGACTAAAATTAATAGGAGGAATGGCATTAAAATCTGAAACTCAAAAAATGACTTCATAAAAATAAAATTTACTTTTTAGCTAAGTGCATAACTGATTAGTAGATACATTTACCTAAGAAGTATTTCTATCTATGAAAATATCATATTGTTTAATTTGTTTCCTTTTAATTTCCTTTTCTGTTTTTCCCCAAAACTCGCCCCAACGGAAAATCAAGCATACTTGGTACTCCACTGACGGAAGAAATGAACTTCGCCTTCTACTGGCCGATGATTTTGCTCTTTATCAAAGTCAGATATGGGAAATGGATTCCATTCAGCCCGGAAAGTACCTGTTGAAAAATCTGGATCATGAAAAGCAGATTTCCATTTCCAAAGCAGGAGAAAACTTTTTTCTGGAAGAAGGGGCAGTCAAAATCTCAGTTCAACCTGAAAAATCAACCAATCTCAAAACTCGGCAAGTCGGACAAACGGATGTTTCCGATTCTTTTTTCAAAAAGGATCAAGTGCTTTTGCAGGGATTGATCGTGCCAAAAGACTCCATGCCCACCACTGTTAGTGTCATTTATAACCATGCTTTTGGAGAAGGTCAGCGACAATTTAGCAGTAGTGTGGATGACCAAGGTAGATTCAAACTGATTTTCCCCTTGGACTATCCTCAAGAGGTCATGGTCAGGGCAGGTAGTGCAATCTTTACTTTTTTTTCCAAACCAGGAGCACAACAAGCTATGGTAGTCTATGAAAAGTCATTTGTAAATGGAATAGAGGCTTGGACAACCTTAAAAGAATTGGATTTTATGGGTGACTTGGCGGTCGAAAATGAAGAACGAAGATTGCTGGACCCCGAGTTTATGAAAGTTCGGGATTACTTCGTGACAGACAGCCTCCAAAAAGCCCTTGAACCCATGGATTTTTTGAAGTACAGAATCGGCTTGATGGAAAAGCATCAGGCCTTTTTTAACAGCTATTTTGATTCCATTCCGGTAAGTCCACTAACCAAGGAGATCAGTCTGCGCGGTGCCAGAATCTATGCTGCCAACGACCTGAGAAGATATATCTGGCTTCACGGAGGCATCAATGAAGGACGGCTGAATCCCGTCGATGTCCCAGATTCCTACCTTCAGGAGGTAGAAAAACTCATGACCGGTGATTTAGCCGATCTTATGGCTCCTGACTATGCGGGATTGATTCGGGAGTTTACAATGCCTATTCAGCCCTCAGAAATGAAATCTTTGATTGGTAAAATGGATGAAATGACGTATGATTTTTTCAAAAAACAGGAATTGAATTCCGCGCAATCGGAAGCTGTGGACGCTTGGTATGATCAAATCAAAAAGGGTGTACCAAGAGACAGCCTTATTCTTTCTGAAGAATATAAATCCTTATCCAAAACGTATCTAAATCAGTTGTCTGACTTTTTTTTGGAAGTACAATGGCCTCATTTGCTGGCAAAAATCCAGGATTTGGAGTTGATTCCCCGCTCCAGTGTCATTGCCACTTACCTCGATATGAACTATCAGTCTGTAGGAAAGGAAATTCCACTGTCCATTCAAAATCAATTGGAAGAGATCAACCTTGAGCCTAGGATTTTGGCGATTATCAGAGAAGAAATAGAGGATTTTGAGCGGGGCAAAAATGAACGGTTTGTCGAATGGGTATCCATCGCTGCAAACGGCGAGAATATTCTATCCCAACTTAAGGATAAGAATCCGGGAAAAGTGATTTACGTTGATGTGTGGGCTACTTGGTGTGGCCCGTGTATCAGTGAGTTCAAACATGCAGCAACATTAAAAAAGGATGCTCCTGAAGGGGTCGTATTTGCCTATATCTGCGCCCAGTCCGAACGAGGTGCCTTTGAAAATCTGGTCAAAAAATTTGGTCTCGAAGGAGAACATTTTTTCCTCAGCCAGACAGAATTTGAACAATTCGATAAAGAATTTAAGATCACTGGGTTTCCTACCTACTTGATCCTTACTAAAGAGGGTAAGCTAATCCGTGAAGGTATCCACCGTCCGAGTTCAGGAGATCAGCTTATCAGGCAACTCCAAGAGTTTGTCTCCCGATAATCCTTTTTATCCTAAAAAATCAGCTTGTACATCTCCTCCAACTTACTAACCTGGATGACCTGAATTTTGAATTTCTTCAAGTCCAATCCTTTGACCGCATATTTGGAGACAACGATCTTTTTAAATCCCAGCTTTTCTGCTTCGGCGATTCGGTTTTCGATGCGGGAGACAGCGCGGATTTCTCCACCAAGTCCCACTTCTCCAGCAAAACAGATCTGCTCCGAAACCGGTGTATCCTCATAGCTGGAGATCAACGAAGCACAAACCGCCAAATCCAATCCGGGATCATCCACCCGAAGTCCGCCTGCTACATTCAAAAAAACATCCTGCTGACCCAATCGCATGCCTCCTCTTTTTTCCAATACTGCCAAGAGCATATTCAGTCGCTTGGCATCATGGCCGGTGCTGCTTCGCTGCGGGGTTCCATAAGTCGCCGGACTGACCAAAGACTGGATCTCAATCAACAGCGGGCGATTTCCTTCCATCATGGCGCCGATTGCGACTCCGTTGAGGACTTCCTCCCGCTGCGTTAACAAAATTTCCGAAGGGTTGGCTACAGACCGGAGGCCTTCCGCCCGCAT
Source organism: Algoriphagus lacus (assembly GCF_003583985.1). Lineage (GTDB taxonomy): Bacteria > Bacteroidota > Bacteroidia > Cytophagales > Cyclobacteriaceae > Algoriphagus > Algoriphagus lacus. Next base: position 143,214 of record NZ_QXML01000001.1, read on the forward strand.
TTCGTAGATGCCCAATTCGTGGGTGGAGCCAAAACGGTTTTTCGAAGTTCTCAAAATCCGGTAGGTCAGGTGTCGGTCTCCTTCAAACTGCAGGACTGTATCCACCATATGCTCCAATACTTTGGGTCCGGCGATAGATCCATCCTTGGTGATGTGTCCGATCAGGAAAACAGGCGTTCCAGTTTCTTTGGCAAATTTCATCAGCTCGGCGGTGCATTCACGTACTTGGGAAACCGATCCGGCGGCAGATTCCACATGCTGACTATTCAGGGTCTGGATGGAATCGATAATCAAAAAATCCGGCTTTAAGATTTCGATCTGCTGGAAAATCTGCTGGGTATTGGTCTCGGACAGGACGTAGCAATCTGGATTTTTGGCACTCATCCGATCCGCCCGCATTTTGATTTGGGCTTCGCTTTCCTCACCGGAGACGTAGAGTACTTTTTTCCCCTTTAATGTCAGCGCAATCTGAAGCATCAGGGTGGACTTGCCGATTCCAGGCTCCCCGCCAATCAGCACCAAGGAACCTGCAACGATGCCCCCACCAAGTACCCGATCCAATTCCGGGTCTCCGGTGATCCAGCGTGGCTGCTCCTCGTAGTTGACTTCGGTGATCTTCTTGGGGACACTGGCCTTTTTGGTGCCGGAGCCTTGTGGCTTCCAACTCCCTTTTCCTGTTTCTTCCTTTTGGAGTATTTCCTCCACATAGGTATTCCACTCCCCACAAGCAGGGCACTTGCCTAACCATTTTGGACTTTGCGCTCCGCAGTTTTGGCAGAAAAAGGTGGTTTTTACTTTAGACATTTTTTAAGTACGAGGGACGAAATTCGAATTACGGCGGGATGAGAAATTTTTAGCCTAAAACCTTTATCGAAGTCTGAAAAGTGGAGAACGAAATTTTCCAATCTTTCAATCTTAATGCGCTTCCAGCCAGTCGGTTCCAACACCCACCTCCACCTCAATCGGCACGGCCAGTTTGATTGCGTTGGACATCAGGCCGGGGATATGTTTTTTAAGCAATTCGACCTCGTCTTTATGCGCATCAAAGACCAATTCGTCATGCACTTGGAGAATCATTTTGGATTGGAGTTTTTCGGTTTTCATCCAGTCGTACACATGGATCATGGCGACTTTGATGAGGTCTGCGGCCGAACCCTGAAGCGGTGCGTTGATGGCATTTCGCTCGGCAAAGCCGCGCATAGTCATGTTTCGGCTGTTGATATCGCGCAGGTAGCGGCGACGCCCTAGGATGGTTTCCACATACTCATGCTTTCGGGCCTTTTCGATGGCCCCATCCATGTATTGCTTTACAGCAGGGAATTCCTGAAAATACGCATCAATGATTTCCTTGGCTTCTGTTCTTGGAATCGACAGACGCTGAGAAAGCCCAAAAGCTGAAATGCCATAAATAATTCCAAAGTTGGCAGTTTTGGCCTTTCTCCTCATGTCAGATGTGACTTCCTCCAAGGGTACTTTAAAAATCTTCGCTGCCGTGGTAGCATGGATATCCCGTCCGCTTTTAAATGCCTCGATCATGGATTCATCCCCTGAAAATGCCGCCATGATGCGCAATTCGATTTGGGAATAATCCGCGGAAAGCAAGACGTGGTTTTCGTCCCGAGGCACAAATGCTTTCCGGATTTCACGCCCTCTTGCAGTTCGGATCGGGATATTTTGGAGATTGGGATTGATGGACGAAAGGCGTCCGGTAGCCGCCACAAACTGATTGTAAGTCGTGTGAATACGACCGGTCTTTGGATTGATCATGGTCGGCAGGGCGTCCACGTAGGTGGACTTTAACTTGACCATTTGACGGTAATCCAAAATCGCCTCGGCAATGGGATGCTCGTTGGCCAATTTGCTCAAAATCTCCTCCCCAGTCGCATATTGACCAGTTTTTGTCTTTTTGGCTTTGGGATCGAGTTTCAGTTTTTCAAAAAGGACATCGCCCAACTGCTTGGGTGAAGCCAGATTAAATCGAACACCAGCCAGTTCGTACACTTGCTTTTCGATTTCCTTGCTTTCTTTTTCCAGCAAAACGGAAAGATCTGCCAAGCTGTTGATATCGATTCTCACCCCTTCAAATTCCATATCCGTCAAAACCCGAATCAGAGGATTTTCCACCTCATCAAAAAGCTTTACCAAACCATTGGCCTTTAATATCGGATCAAATTTCTCCTTCAATCGCAACGTAATGTCTGCATCTTCAGCGGCATAGGCGGTGACTTCGTCCTCGTCTACATCCCTCATGTTTCCCTGGTTTTTCCCTTTTTTACCGATGAGTTCGGTAATGGAAACCGGCCTGTATTGCAAGTACTGCTGAGCCAGCCAATCCATGCTGTGCTTGCCTTCCGGCTCGATCAGGTAGTGCGCCAGCATGGTATCGTAAAGTGTCCCCTTGACTTCAATCCCGTAATTTTTCAGGACCAGCATGTCATACTTTACATTTTGGCCGATCTTGGTGATGGCCTCATTCTCAAATACCGGGCGGAGGATTTCGAGGATTTCCTGGGTTTCTTTTTGATCCGCTGAAACCGGGATATAGTAAGCCTCCCCGGGAACGTAAGAAAAAGAAAGTCCGACCAATTCAGCTTTCATTGCATCCAAATCGGTGGTTTCCGTATCAAAGCAGATTTCCTTTTGCAATTGCAGGTATTCCACCAATTCAGTGACCTCTGCCTTTCCCTTGATTTTATGGTAATTGTGCACGTTGGACCAGATCGTATCCAGGATAGGAGGTGGGCCAACTTCCAAGGTTCCGGCTTCGCCTTCCTCCTCGGGGACAGCTCCTGTGACAACCGGAGCAGCCGCAGCTCCAAACAAATCCATCTGGGCAGGGGCGCTGATGGTGGCTTTTTTTGCGCTCGGTTCTTTAAAAATCCGGGCTGCAAGCGTTCTGAATTCAAGCTCGGTGAAAAGGGCCCGGAGTTTTTCCTCATCTATCCCGTCACACCGAAGTGCGGCTTCATCAAAGTCAACAGGAACATCGATTTTGATCGTTGCTAGTTCCTTGGACAGCAAACCCTGCTGGGCAAAGTTTTCGACATTTTCCCGTTGCTTTCCTTTCAGCTTATCCACGTTGGCGATGAGACCTTCGACTGTACCAAATTCCTTCAAAAGCTTCACGGCGGTTTTCTCACCGATTCCCGGGATACCGGGAATGTTATCCACAGCATCTCCCATGAGTCCAAGTATGTCACGGACCTGATCCACATGCTCAATGTCCCATTTTTCACAAACCTGCTTCGGCCCCATCACATCTACTCCGTTTCCCATGAAAGCAGGCTTGTACAGAAAAATATGGTCGTCCACGATTTGTCCATAATCCTTATCCGGCGTCATCATGTAGACGGTATAATGATCTTTTTCGGCTTTTTTGGCTATGGTGCCGATGATGTCATCTGCTTCAAAACCATCCATTTCCAAAATCGGAATCCGGAACGCCTTGACGATTTCTTTTACCCAAGGAATTGAGGCCGTAATATCCTCGGGCTGCTCGAGCCGATTGGCCTTGTATTTATCATACTGAACATGTCGGAAAGTTGGGGCAGAAGTGTCAAAAGCCACCCCAATATGGGTAGGTTTTTCCTTCTCGAGGACCTCCAGCAAGGTGTTGGTAAAGCCCAGCATAACTCCGGTATTCAGGCCTTTGGAATTAATTCTTGGGTTTTTGCTGAAGGCAAAATGAGCCCGGTAAATCAGGGCCATGGCATCCAATAAAAATAGCTTATGGGCTTGTTTTTGGGACATTTTCGGGATTTTTTGAATTGAATGTGCTCTAAAACACAAGTCGGTAAGTTACAATTTTTCCTTTAGCGGATTTCTTAGATTTTTATTTCTGCCACCTACAGACACACTTTGGACACCGCTTTGATAAGCCAAATGTAACAGATCATCAATCTTACAAAATCATGAAAAAATTACTTATTCTTTTAGTCTTTGTATTCAGTATGCAGGGGCTTACAGCCGCTCCGGATTCCAATCCAAAAACCAAAAACCCAGAATTGACAGAAGCTCAAAAAATCCGGGCAAAAGAAATGGAAAGCAGACTTGAAGAAATCAAAGCCATGGATTTCAAATCCATGAGTAAGGATGAGATCCGAAATGTGAAAGTGGAGATGAAGGAAATGAAAGCAGAGGCAAGAGCATCCGGCAACGGTGTTTACCTTTCTATTGGTGCAGTCATTATCATAATACTCCTTTTAATCCTTCTGGTATAAGGGGAGTAAACTCAATTTTCCTTAAAGCCTTTAAAACCCTTCGCTCCTAAAATTTTTACGAAGGTTTTATTTTTTGACATTAATCAGAGCTCCTTGATTTTTGCCGGAGAATAATTTTTTAATCTGATTTTTCTCCGAAACGGCTTGCTTTATCAAGCTCCTGAATCTGACCGATCTAGGTAGTTTTTCACTTGAAGAGACCTTAAAAAAATCAAAATCAAAGGAATCAGCCAGACCAGTTCATTGAAAATCAAATGAAAGATGCTCCGCTTGTTCCAGCTGAGTTCAGGTGCAAATCCCAGCGTAAACCATATCGCCGTGATTATTTTTCCGGTGATTCCTGCCAGAATCAGCCAAACCCAGCTCACCGGATAAAAAGCCGAAACAAAAATCACCAACCCGACCACAATCCCGAAAGTGCCAAAATAATTGGAAGGGAGACTTGCCAATTCGGAATTGCCCATCGCCATCCACTTCAGCAACTGCGGACCAAACCACTTGTAAAACGCCGACCAGGCAATTGTATACATTCCGGCCAAGAGCAATAATCCCCTAAAATGCATGGGAAAAGTGGGAAACACGGGTTTTTGATCCATGGGTGGTTTGATTTATTTGGGTGATTTGAACACCTTCAGGCGCTCAATGTTTGGTATTTGTACAAAACTATCCAATGGAACGAAAAAAACACCTCCGCTCCCGCGCTTTTATGATTTTGGGTGCCACTGCATTCTTGGCAGTTGGATTTACACTTGGTCGAAAAGCCGGTGAAATCACCCCAGCTAATATTGATTACGCCGCCGACCTGATTGGATTGTCTTTTACACCTCAGGAAAAAGACAGCATGATCAATACTCTCACAACTCAACGGAATAATTTTGAAATCCTCCGGCAGACCAAGCTTGAAAACTCCACTGCTCCGGCTTTGGTGTTTAACCCGTTGCCTCAGGGATTTTACCCAAGCCAGGATCAAAAAGCCTTCGACTGGGGATTGCCTGCAAAAGTGGAGTTGCCAACCAAAGAAAATGACATCGCCTATCTACCGGTTAGCCACCTTTCAGTTTTGATCAAAAACAAGCAAATCAGCTCCGAGCGCCTGACTAAAATTTACCTGGATCGAATCAAAACCTATTCGGATACGCTTCAGTGTCTGATTTCTTTATTGGAAGAGCCTGCAATGGCAAAGGCTCGAGCCATGGACAAAGAGTTGGCTGAGGGAAAATACCGGGGACCACTCCACGGAATCCCGTATGGCATCAAGGATCTTTTGGCGGTCCCAGGGACCAAAACGACATGGGGCGCTAACCCATACAAAGATCAGGTGATCGAGGAAACAGCTGCCGTGGTCGAAAAACTGGATGCTGCAGGAGGAGTTTTGGTGGGAAAATTCACCTTGGGTGCCTTGGCGATGGGTGATGTCTGGTACGGTGGAGTCACCAAAAATCCTTGGAATTTGAAGCAAGGATCCAGCGGTTCCTCTGCTGGTTCGGCATCAGCGGTCAGTGCAGGTTTGGTGCCCTTTGCAATCGGAACAGAAACTTTGGGATCAATCGTATCGCCTTCTACCAGAAACGGAGTCACCGGACTACGCCCAACTTATGGACGGGTAAGCAAGCATGGAGCCATGGCACTCAGCTGGTCCATGGACAAAATCGGTCCCATCTCTCGATCTGTTTTGGACAATGCGATTGTGCTGTCCATCATCAATGGAATGGATGAAAGAGATGCCTCCACCATCCCGGCGGCATTTAATTATTCGGCAAAAAACGAGGTCAAAAAACTAAAGGTGGGCTACTTCAAACCTTTCTTTGAAGGAGACCGACCCAACATCAAAAATGACCAGGCAGTCCTTGAAGTGTTGAAAAGCCAGGGCATCGAGTTGCATCCCCTTGAGCTGAAGACGAGCATGAATCCCGCACCGATTGTCAACATGCTGTTGGTCGAAGGTGCCGCAGCATTTGATGACCTTACCCGATTGAATCTCGATGACCAACTCGTGGCACAGCACCGAAATGCATGGCCAAACATCTTCCGGGCTGCGAGATTTATCCCTGCCGTAGAATATGTGCAAATGAGCCGTCAGCGAAGTCTGCTGATCCAGGAAATGCATGAACTGATGAAAGGATATGATGTGATCGTGACGCCTTCTTTTGCCGGACAGCAACTTCAGATTACCAACTTGACCGGACATCCGGCGCTTTGTCTGCCCAATGGATTTGCAGAAAATGGAAGCCCTACCTCCATCACCTTACTTGCCAATCTTTTTGAGGAAGAAAAGCTCATCATGCTTGGTCGATTGATCCAGGAAAATACAGACTGGCAGGCCAAGCGTCCGCCGATGTTTGATAAATAAATGACAAAAAAGGCCCTGAATTTCGAATTCAGGGCCTTTTTTAATTCCAATCAGATTCAGTTCCTACTTTACAATTCCTGAGATTTTGATGTTGGTAGGTTTCAAAAACCAGACTTTTTGGGTGGTCTCAATGGAATAATGATCCAGCTTATTGGTGCTTTGGCTCATGAAAAACTCTCCCATCGTAACTGTGGAGAAAAACATATTTTCATCAGACATCTTGAAAGTCACCGAGGAAGGATAGTTTTTGTAGTAGGAAACCTTAATCTCCTTTACCTTCCCTTTCGCCTCAGGTAGAAGTTTATGGATTAGGTATTCAAACTTCGTTTCGGTAGAATAGGAAAGGGCAAGGGATGGAGTATTGATGTCAGCCTGATAAAAGGCCTCCATTTCTTCCTTCCAATCCGTAATGGAATAAGTTGTGTCTACAATTTTTTCCTCACCGTTGATTCGGGAGGTTTTGGTCACTTGGGCACCATCCAGCTTGGAAATTTCCAAATCAATAAACCCGGAAAGGTCAAAATAAGGCAACTTCTCGAGCTTCTTTTCTCCTTCACTGGATACACAGGAAAAGGCTGCCCAAAGGAGCAGCCCTGAAAGCATCAGTCTTTGAATTTTCATTAGTTCAACAGGATATCTCCGGTCATTTCGGCTGGGATTTCGACACCCATCAATTTCAAAATAGTAGGCGCCAAATCTCCCAATTTCCCGTCTTTCACCGGAATTTGTTCGTTGTCATCAACCATAATAAAAGGAACCAGATTCGTGGTATGGGCGGTATTTGGAGTACCGTCCTCATTGATCATCATATCGGAATTGCCATGGTCGGCAATTACAATGATGGTGTAGCCGTTGGCCAAAGCCGTCGTAACTACCGACTGTGCACAGGCATCCACCGCTTCGCAGGCTTTCACTGCCGCATCAAAATCTCCGGTATGACCAACCATGTCCGCATTGGCAAAATTGAGGCAGATGAAGTCCGCGCTTTTCTTTTTCAGTTCAGGATTAATTTTGGCAGCGATTTCAAACGCACTCATTTCAGGTTTGAGATCGTAGGTGGCCACTTTCGGTGAAGGGCACAGGATTCTGCTTTCACCTACAAATTCCTTTTCTCTTCCCCCGGAGAAGAAGAAGGTAACATGAGGATATTTTTCTGTCTCAGCGATGCGAATCTGTTTTTTCCCGGCACGCTCCAGGACTTCCCCGATGGTGTTGTTCAGGTTGTCTTTTTCAAAAAGCACCTGCACTCCCTGGAAGGTATCGTCATAGTTGGTAAACGTGATGTAATCCACGTTTAGCTTTTTCATGTTGTAATCTTCGAAATCCTTCTGAGTCAACACTTGGGTGATTTCGCGACCACGGTCAGTTCGGAAATTGAAGCAAATAACCAAGTCCCCTTCTTCGATAGTTGCCAACGGCTTATTGTTAGCCCCCACATGAATGATTGGTCGGATAAACTCATCCGTCACGTTGTTATCATAGGATTTTTTGATAGCCGCGAGGATGTCCTTTGACTTTTCCCCTTCTCCGTGCACCATGGCATCGTAGGCTAATTTTACTCTTTCCCAACGGTTGTCGCGATCCATGGCATAATACCGGCCGACTACGGAAGCAATCTGACCAGCTGAGTTTTTAAGGTGATCCTGAAGATCCGCCAAGTATTTGAGGCCTCCTTTGGGATCGGTGTCACGTCCATCCGTAAATGCATGGATGAACACCTGATCCATGGAATGATGTTTTGCGGCATCACAAAGGCCTTTGAGGTGATCGATATGGGCATGAACTCCTCCGTCGGAAACGAGTCCAATAAAGTGTGCTTTCTTACCTGCGGCTTTGTTTTTGGCAAAAGCTGCGGCTAATACGGGATGAGAATTAAGTTCACCGTTTGCGACTGCAAGGTTGATTTTCACCAAATCCTGAAATACAATCCTTCCGGCACCGATATTCATGTGCCCCACCTCAGAATTACCCATCTGTCCTTCGGGAAGACCAACGGCAAGTCCGGAAGCTTCCAATGTGGCATGTGGATATTTCGTATAAAGGCTGTCTACAAAAGGCGTTTTGGCTTTGTCAATGGCAGAAACTGCAGGGTTGGTCGCAATGCCCCAACCGTCCAAAATCATCAGTAATACTTTCTTGTCCATGGGGCAAATATATTACTTTTCGGTCCAATCTTTCCCGTGAAATCTTTTCTGACACTGGATGTACGCCCCACTTTTCTTATCTGAAAATTAAACTAGCCTTTCTTTTTTTGGCTTGGATTTTGCCAAACAAGGCTGATGCTACTGCTCAACCTCATATTATCCACATTTCTTTGGTTTTCCTTCCCGGACCCCGGCAAGGAAACAGTGGATTCCATTGATCCGGTCGTATCCGCGATTGACAGTGGCTCAAGCAGTGATTTGGCAAGATACTTCAATACCAGTATCTCTTTGAATGTCAACGGTCAGCAGGGAGAATATTCAAAAAATCAGGCGGAAATTGTACTGAAAGATTTTTTTAAAAAGAACCCTCCTCTTGGCTTTTCCCTCGTTTTTAGAAGTGAAAAACCGACCAGCCTCAGCACTTATATCGGTGAATATGCCTCAGGACAGGGGACATTTAAAGTTTTTATCAAGGTTTCCCAAAACGACAATTCATTCCGGATTTACAGCCTGGATTTCGTAAAAAACTAAATTCCCAAGGTTCAACCCAAGGGTTTTGGCTATTTTTGGGACATGAAGCCTGCCTACCTTACTCCGGAAGCCCTCCAAAATTTCATTGATTCAGCTCTTAGAGAAGATATCGGTCCAGGAGATTATTCCTCTTTAGCTTCCATTCCGGAAGGCAAGACGGGCAAGGCCCAGCTTCTGATCAAAGACGAAGGAATCCTCGCAGGAGTGGAAATGGCCGGAAAAATTTTCAAGGCTGTCGATCCTTCCCTTGAAGTAGTCTTCCTGAAAAAAGATGGGGATGAAGTCAAATTCGGCGATGTGGGATTGATTGTTTCCGGGCCTTCTGCTTCCATCCTTTCAGCCGAAAGACTCGTGCTCAACTGCATGCAGCGCATGAGTGGGATCGCCACCAAAACCCATCACCTCACCCAATTGATACTCCATACCAAAGCAAGGCTGATGGATACCCGCAAGACCACTCCAAATTTCCGACTGATGGAAAAGTGGGCTGTTTATATTGGCGGAGGGGTAAATCACCGCTTTGCACTCTATGACATGGTCATGCTAAAGGATAACCATGTGGACTTTGCAGGGGGAATTCGTCCTGCGATCGAGCGAACCAAAAAATACCTTTCGGACCATAACCTCAACTTAAAAATCGAGGTGGAAACGCGGAATCTGGAGGAAGTAAAAGAAGTCTTGACCGTAGGAGGAGTTGACTACATCATGCTGGACAACATGGACTATGCCACCATGAAGGAAGCTGTGCGACTGATTGACGGAAAATATTCCACAGAAGCCTCGGGAGGAATCACAGAAGAAACTCTCGCAGCTGTAGCTGAGTGTGGAGTGGATTACATTTCGATGGGAGCTTTGACCCACTCCGTGAAAAGTCTGGATATCAGCTTGAAGGCTTTTTAAGGATTAGAACATCCACATTTCGCTTAATTCCCGAAAACTTGGTCCGCTTCACAGCGGACTTGTCAAATACCCGTTTGAAAGTTTCTTCGGTCATTTCGACCCATTCCCGATTGGTGAAATGGGAAAGCTCGGCATTGGGCTGAAAAGCAGTTTCCTGATGCGGTCGGGAAAAGCGGTTCCAAGGACACACATCCTGACAGATATCGCAGCCGAAAACCCAATTTTCCATCCTACCGGCAAACTCATTGGGTATAGCCTCTTTTAATTCTATGGTCAAATAGGAAATGCACTTGGACGCGTCGATCACCTCCGGCTGTACAATCGCATCGGTCGGGCAAGCATCAATGCAGGCAGTGCAGGTACCGCAGTAATCCTTGGCCAAGGGTGTGTCCGGAGTCGCCTCCAGATCAATGATCAGCTCTGCCAAAAAGAAAAAACTACCCATTTCCCTGTTGAGTAAAAGGCTGTTTTTCCCGGTCCAGCCCAGCCCAGCCCGCTGTGCCCATTGCCGCTCCATTACAGGTGCCGAATCCACAAAGGAGCGACCGTTGATATCTCCAACTTCTTCTCCCAGGATTTCCAAAAACTCGGTGAGCTTAGCTCGAATCACGTCATGGTAATCGGCTCCATAGGCGTATTTAGCGAGTTTTATGTCCTCGGGCTGATGGGGAAGCTGCTTTTCGGGAAAGTAATTATAGATCAGGGAAACAACAGTTTTGGCGCCTTCGACGAGTTTGGTGGGATCTAGGCGCTTTTCAAAGTGGTTGGCCAAGTAGGACATTTTGCCCTGATAGTTTCGATTCAGCCATTCTTCCAGTCGTGGTGCCTCCAACTCCAAAAACTCCGCCTTGGCAATCCCGCAAAAGTCAAAGCCCAGTCTTTTGGCGGTGGATTTGAGTACTTGGGCATGTTTTTCGGCTGGGGTCATGACCGAAATTTAGGGATTATTCCATTCTTTTGAGATCAGAACGATCCTGATACCACTGGTCTTCAAACTTCTCTTTGATTTCCACTGGGGCAGACAAAACCGCCCAAACCATCCACAAAATCAAAAAAGGTCCCGCTAAAAAAATCGACCAAATTACTGGTTGAGCAATATTAAACTGAATTAAAGTGACAAACAGGATCAATACCCCCGTCACAATTCCGACTGCGCTATGATAGTTTTTCATCTGTCAATAATTTGATTTTTGATGGTCAGATGGAATCTCGCATTCAAGCTAAATCTCATAGTGTTTAACCTGAATGAAATGCTCGATTTCATCTTTTCCTTGGAATTTGCCAGAAATATTAAACTCAGCAGCCCATCGCTTTGTTAAACCTTTTATTAAAGCCAGTTCGCAAGTCCTTTATTCTTGCTTCTTTATGTCTTGCTTCTAATAATATTCCATGAAAGGCTTCCGATTTACCCAATACGTCCCGCCCCTAGACCCGGAAAAAAATACATTTGAAAACCTGCTGAATATTTTCCTTCAGCTTGTCACCATGACCGGAGGAGATGTGGCCGAGGCCTTGAGTTGGCTTACCAACCTGGACAAGCGCTACAACATGACCAATCCCAATTATGGCATTGGCGACTTTATCGAAGACCTCAAGTCCAAGGGCTACCTGACCGAAGAAAACCAGAAGGGCGAGTTCAAAATCACCGGAAAAGCCGAGCAAACGATTCGAAAATCCGCCTTGGAAGAAATCTTCGGCAAACTCAAACGGGGCAAATCGGGTCAGCACAAAACCACCCATTCTGGGCAGGGAGAGGAAAGAGGAACCGACCGCCGTGCGTATGAGTTTGGCGATAATTTGGATCAAATCGCCCTGACAGATTCCCTGCGGAATGCCCAGGCAAATCATGGTATTTCAGGAGATTACCTACTGACTGAGGATGATCTGGAAGTGGTTGAAAATGAATTTCGATCCCAGACCTCCACTGTCCTGATGATCGACATTTCCCACTCGATGATTCTTTATGGTGAAGACCGTATCACGCCTGCAAAAAAGGTTGCCATGGCTTTGGCCGAACTGATCAAAACCCGCTATCCAAAGGACACGCTGGACATCATCGTTTTCGGAAATGATGCATGGCAAATAGAAATCAAAGATTTGCCTTATCTCCAGGTCGGTCCTTACCACACCAATACCGTTGCCGGATTGGAACTTGCCATGGATTTACTCAGGCGAAGAAAAAATCCCAACAAACAGATTTTCATGATCACCGACGGTAAGCCAACTTGTCTCAAAATCGGGATCAAGTACTACAAAAACGCCTTTGGCATTGACAGTAAAATTCTGGCCGAAACGCTCAAACTGGCAGCACAATGCCGAAAACTGAAAATTCCCGTGACGACCTTTATGATCGCCTCGGATCCTTACCTCAAAGAATTTGTTAAAGAGTTTACCAAAGTCAACAATGGAAATGCCTACTACAGCAGCCTGAAGGGACTAGGGGACCTCATTTTTGAAGATTATAGACGAAACCGAACCAAACGCTTCTAAGCATGGACTACAAAAAACTCACCGGACATCAACTCCTTCAAATCAAAACCCTGGGCCAGTTGAAGGCCTCAGGATACCAACCCAAGTCCATCAAAGAAGAACTCCGTAAAAACTTGATCCTGAAGATCAAGTCCAAAGAAAATGTCTTCGAAGGCATTTGGGGCTACGAGGACACGGTGATCCCGGACATCGAACGGGCCATTCTTTCCCGTCACAACATCAACCTTCTCGGTCTTCGCGGTCAGGCAAAAACCCGTATCGCCCGCATGATGACGCATCTGCTGGATGAATATGTGCCGGTGGTCTTTGGCTCCGAACTCAACGATGACCCGATGCATCCACTTTCCACATTTGCCAAAAATCTGATTGAGGAAAAAGGAGATGATACACCGATCGTTTGGTTACATCGGGACGATCGCTACGCGGAAAAACTTGCCACACCGGATGTTTCCGTGGCCGACCTAATCGGAGATGTGGATCCAATCAAAGCGGCTACGATGAAGCTCAGCTATAATGATGAGCGGGTGATTCACTACGGATTGGTTCCGCGTTCCCACCGATGCATTTTCGTGATCAACGAGCTGCCTGACTTGCAGGCGAGGATTCAGGTAGCTTTGTTCAACATTCTGCAGGAAGGAGATATCCAGATCAGGGGATTCAAGTTGAGGTTACCGCTTGATATTCAGTTTGTCTTCACCGCCAATCCGGAAGATTATACTAACCGGGGAAGCATCGTAACTCCACTTAAGGACCGAATCGAAAGTCAAATCATCACGCACTACCCCAAATCCATTGAGATCGGCAGGAAAATCACAGCTCAGGAAGCCAATCTTGCAGGAAAACCCGTGGAGAATATCCATGTCCCCGAACTCATGAAGGATTTGATTGAGCAGATCGCCATTGAGGCAAGAGGATCCGAATTTGTGGATGAAAAAAGTGGAGTATCTGCTCGATTGACCATTTCGGCCTATGAAAACCTGATTTCTGCCGCGGAAAGACGACTTTACCTCAATGGGGAAGCTAATACCGTAGTCCGCATCGCTGACTTGATCGGAGTAATTCCTGCGATTACAGGTAAGGTTGAATTGGTCTATGAAGGCGAGCAGGAAGGCGCCGGATTGGTGGCATACAACCTGATCGGAAAAGCTATCCGCACTCAGTTTGTCAACTATTTCCCATCTCCTGAGCAAAAGAAAAAGGACAAAAGCGGCAATCCTTATGTGATTCCGCTGGCTTGGTTTGGGGAAGGAAACGAGCTCGATATCTTGGCATCCCAGTCAGATAAGGAGTATAAAATGCTTCTTCATTCCGTGCCCGGATTGGAAGAAGTAGTAACCCAGATGGTGAAAACTTTGCCTGAAAAAGAAAAAGAGTTCTTTATGGAATTTGCGCTTCATGGCTTGGCCGAGTACTCCCAGTTGAGCAAAAAATTATTGGACACCGGGCTCCAGTTCAAAGACCTCTTCAGTTCCATGTTTGACATGAAAGAAGACGAGGACTTCGATGAGGATGATGATAATTAAAAAAGGGGCTAAGGCCCCTTTCTTTTTTTATGAATCAATTGATTTAGAATAGATAAATCAAAATCCCAACCTATTCGACAGGGAAAAAGTCATACCCCAACTGTCGAAGGGCATCCGCTTCATTGTAAAAGGTGAGGCTTTTTACAATTTTCCCATCACTGACCTGATAGTTACTGTTCGCCCAAATCATGACTGTCTGTTCATTTTGAAAGGTAATTTTAAGTTCAGACCAGGAAGCGATCCAATTCCCTTTTCCACCACCTTCAGGAATCGAGACATAGGCGTATTGCGCCTTGGTATGTTCAATCTTTTTGTAAAGGTTACTCGCGTTGAATTTCCAGCTATTTACAGCCTGAGTTTTGTTGGTCGAATCCCCGTAAGATGGACCAAGCCCAAGGTAATTGTCAGCCAAAAAATTATTCATGGCGTCATAGTCCAAGGATTCAACTGCCTTCACGTAGTTTTTGACAACAGCCAAGTCTTCCGCATTGGTGTTTTCCGCAGATGGGGAGCAGGCAACTAAGGATAATCCCAATCCTGCAAATAGCACGAGTTTTTGTATTGATTTCATGGTTCTTTTAAGTTTGGGATTATTTGATGGTGTAGCCTTTACCTTCGATGCAGACCGTGAAGGCCTTTTTGAAGCTGTCTTTCATTTGTTGTTCCTGGGCTTTGACATTTGCTTGGGCCTGTTGGTTTGATTGCTGTTGAGCAGCCTTTCCTGCTCTTCTACCTGCAAGACCTCCAACTATTGCTCCCACTGCGGCTCCTTCGCCTGCGTCACCCGTGATGGCCCCGATGGCAGCACCTGCAGCAGCACCTCTTGCGGCACCGCCGATTCCTGCACCTGTCGGTCCGGACTGAACTGGAGCAGCTTCAATTTTTGGAAGGTTTAGCGGGTCAATTCCCGATTGCTCCACAGCCCAATTGTAACACTCAAACTCATCCTTTTTTTGCTGAGACTTGCTTTGTCCTTTGGAAGGATACACAAACAGGCCCATAGCTTGGGAGATTTGATTGTAGGACATTTTAGCGGTGTCCGGCACAGTAGGAGTTTGCTGGGCACTGGCCAAATAGCCCGTCCCGACAAAAATTATCAGAAGAAATAATTTTAACGTGTTCATCGTATAATGGAGTGATTGATATAATGTGAATTCAGATACTTTCTATTCAAATGTGACATTCTTGTCGAAATTATTTAATGAGAAAAGTCAGTTGGGCATAAATTCTTTAGACTCTTAAGTTTAGAAAAATCACTTATTCAAAGAGTTGCCTTAGTTCAAGAATCTTTGAGTTGGCCTCATCCAATGTGACTAATCCGGACCGCGGCCGATCCAGATCAAAAATGGAAAAGACAGTGAGTGAAAGCATCAGGGAAAAAACCATGACGATGATCCAATCAAAATGGGTTTTCCGCTCATATCCCAGTAAGAAGGTGGAAAAAATGCTCAAAATGATCAGGAACCATTGAATGGAGCCTGGAATATTGGCTTCCCCGGCTGCCCTTCGAGAGGTAGTCAGATCAATCATTTCATTTAGGGACGAAACTATCTCCGAGGTCTTGACCAGATTTGGGTCTACTTTGGAATAGGCAGTAACCTGATCCCAAATCTTTTTCCCCAAGACATCCGAATTTTTCATGTGGCCAATCAATATATCCATATCCATTCCGGCATAATAGAATGCAATACGTTCTTCCACATACATTTTCAGATTGGACTTAAGCTCCTTTTGAACACTGTCCGGGAAAAATTCAGTACGCAAAAAAACAGTTCCAATCGCATTTGCCTCCTGAATAGCCAGCTCCCTTCGGGTGTCAAACCTAGAATTGGCCATGCTGAATGTGAAGGCAAGGATCAAGGCCAACAAACCCAACAAGGTAGAACTGATAGAGCCCAAGTCTTCATGCTCCAGAGTAGGATCCTTTTTTACCTTCCGCTTTCTGGTTCTAAAACCCGCTACGAAAGCCAGTATCAGCACAAAAAACAAAATCAATCCAATCACCCATGGACTGATAAAATCAATAAAGGAAAGTTGAATCATGGGACTTTTCATCGGTTGGTTTTTTTCTTCACTCCAAATGGCTCTTTGATTCCCTTTGTAATCAAAGTTTTCGACAAGTTATGGGTTGGTTTGGGGTTAATTTATGACGAATATCAGGTAGTGGTGAGCAACTTTGCTTTTTGTATCGGAAAAGGATTGCGTAGAAAAGGGATAAAGAAATCTTGGGACTGTTTTTCTTGGGAAAGTAAAATCCCAAATTAGCAGCGATGAAAAAGCTCCTGATCCTTTCCGTAGTTTGTGTTACACTAGTCTATTCCTGCAAACCAAAACAGGAAGAATTCGGTGTGGAGATCTCAACAGACGCCAATCAGATTCTAAAAGGCAAAGCACTGTTCGAGCAAAATTGCTCCACTTGCCATAATTTCAATGAAGATGCCATCGGGCCAAACCTCAGCGGAATTACCCGACAGATCGAAACTCAGTGGATAAGGGAGTTTATCAAAAATCCTGCTGCAGCTATCGAAGCCAAGGATCCTCGGGCAGTGGAGCTCCTCGAAAAATATAAAAGTCAAATGCCAGGATTCCCGAATTTAACCGATCAGGATATCGAGGCTTTGCTCAGCTACCTTCATACTTTCGAAACCATCCCGCTTGAGATCGTAGGAGACACCACTTCCAACCTGATTCAAGAGAAAATCCAAGACTCAGGCATTCGGGTGGAGCTGGAGCTATTCGCGCAACTACCTGCATCTGACTCTGTTCCTCCACTGGCCAAAATGACCAAAATGGAACCCATTCCAGGCAGTAAGCGGCTATTCATCAACGACCAAAGAGTCGGTCTTTATGAGCTTGAAAATCAAAAGCCAACGCTTTACCTCAATCTGAAGGAAAAGCGTCCGGCCATGGTCAGCAAGCCCGGTTGGGCCACTGGCGTAGGAAGTTTTGCTTTTCACCCTGATTTTGAAACCAACGGACTATTCTACACTTCCCACACCGAACCGGGAGGCACAAAACCTTCGGACTTTGGATACACGGACAGTTTGAGTGTTTTTATGCAGTGGGTCCTAACCGAATGGAAAGCGGAAGACCCAAAGGCTAAAGTTTTCAAGGGGACAGACCGGGAAATCCTCCGAATCGACAATGCTTCCCAAGCCCATGGGATGCAGGAACTTACCTTCAATCCAACTTCCAAAAAAGGGGATCCTGATTATGGACTTCTTTACATTGGCTACGGTGACGGAGGGACTGCAGAAAAGCGGTTTGCGGGAATTTCCAACCATAATGGGGCTGGAATTTACAGCAGCATTTTGAGAATTGATCCCGCGGGCACTGACGGGAAGAATGGGAAATATGGAATTCCAAAAATCAATCCTTTTGCGGGAATGAAAGGAAAAGCAGGAGAAGTCGTTGCTTATGGATTTCGGAACCCGAACCGGATTTTTTGGGATGAAGCGGGGCAACTTTATGCTACAGACATAGGACAGCACAGTATCGAAGAGATCAATCGGATTGAACCGGGAAAATTCTACGGTTGGCCAGTTCGTGAAGGGACATTTGTGATAAATCCCTATGGCAGCTTTCGTACGCTTTACCCATTGCCAGAAGATGACGCAAAATTGGGCGTTTCCTATCCTTTAATCCAATTGGAACACGATGAGACGGTAGCGATCATCGGAGGATACTTGGTTTCGGAGGGTCCCTTGAAAGGAAAATTCGTTTTCGGAGATGTGCCTTCTGGAAGGCTCTTTTTTGCAGATCTAAAGGATTTCCCAAGCCCACAGGTGAAAACTTGGGGAGTCCGCTTTGAAGGAAAAGAAGTCTCCATGAAGACCTTGGTCAATCACGACCGGGTAGACCTGAAGTTTGGTTTGGATGCCGAAAAGAATGTGTACATCATGAGCAAAACGGAAGGAAAAGTGTACAAATTCAAATGAAATCGAGTGGATATAATATTCACACCGCATGATGATCATCAAATACCCGACATCCTCAGTGACTTTAAAACCCTGGTCCTAGCAACATGAAGTTGGTTTACATATTTCAACAATTCGTCATGTATTAGAAAATCAGGAAATTCAGGCTTTGTAATTTCCGTTTCTAGGAATTCTATGATCCACCCTGAATTCAATTACGCGCTTTTTTTTGACCTGACTCCTGATTTGCTTTGCATTGCAGGCTTTGATGGGTTTTTCAAAAAAGTAAACCCTGCTGTAACACAGGTTTTGGGCTATTCTTTTGAAGAACTTTACAGTCGGCCAATCAATGAATTTGTCCATCCCGAGGACAAAAGTACAACCTCTCAGGTTCGCGATCAGCTACACAAGTCCAAGCCCCTTTTAAATTTTGAGAATCGCTATCTGACCAAAAATGGGGAGATAGTTTGGCTTTCCTGGACTTCAATGCCTGTGGAAGATCAACAGGTCGTCTTCGCCATAGCCAAAAACATCACCCACAAAAAGCGATTGGAAGCAGATCGCAACTCACTTTTAGCTCAGTTGACAAGGATCAATGATGGGCTTAAACAATGGACCTACACCACTTCTCATGACTTGCGTGCCCCGGTGAATAATTTGCTATCCGCGTTTAATCTCTTGGATTCCGGCAAAATCACCGACCCGGAAACGCTCGAACTGGTAGAAATTCTAAAAAAATCAGGCCAAAATCTGAAAAAAACCCTGAATGGTTATGTGGATGTCCTAACGGAAAGACACGAATCAGTGGCTATCCGCGAGGATGTCAACCTTGGAAATACGCTGAATATGGTACTGGAATCCATCAGTACCTTGGTGAGTAGTTCTCAGGCAAAAATTCACACCGATTTAACGCAATTTGAAGTGGTTGAATTTAATAGGGGACTACTCGAAAGTATTCTCCTAAACCTAATTACCAATTCGATCAAATATGCCAAACCCGGGATTGCTCCTGAAATTCACTTGGAAACCAAACTCAAATCCGGTAAAAAGCAACTGGTTATCCGAGACAATGGGATCGGAATTGACTTGCAAGAAGTAGGGAACCGGATTTTTGGTCTTCATCAAAAGTTTCACGGCTATAGCGACAGCAAAGGCATCGGCCTTTATCTGGTTTATAATCACGTAACCCAGATGGGGGGAAAAATTGAGGTGGAGAGCACGGTCAATGAGGGAACCTCCTTTACCATTACGTTCTAAATCGCAAAAATGAAATCAAGCCCTAGGATTTCGAAATCAAGTCTGCGGCTTTTTCTCCGATCATAATCACCGCAGCATTGGTATTTCCAGCGACGATGGTTGGCATGATGGAGGCATCCGCCACTCTAAGCCCTTCAATTCCTCGCACCTGAAGCTTCCAGTTCACGACCGAGTCAGCATCATTTCCCATTTTGCAGGTACCAACGGGATGGTAGATCGTCTCCACTGATTTTCGGATATGTTGGGCAATGGCATCTTCGGATTCTTGCGGAGGAGTAATAATTCGCTTTCTGTAAGGACCAAAAGCATCGGACTTTAGAATTTCAAGAGCCTTTTTTGCACCGGCAACCAAGGAGTTCAAATCCTCCTCAGCGGACAGGAAATTGGGTTGGATCAGGGGATTTTCCAGATAATTTGCCGATCTGAGTCCCACAAAACCCACACTTTTTGGCTTGAGCAAACTTGGCAAAATGGTGAATCCATCAGTTCTGGGGTAAGTATTCAAATCGTACATATCGGTCTCATACCGATCTCCAACTTGGATGGGTGTAAAATGAAGCTGAAAATCGACCCCTTCTTTTCCTTTTGAATGGTAAAACGCTACTGCTTCCAATGGGCTGCAAGTCAACACGCCCCGATGAGTCAATAGGTAAACGATCAGGTCTTTTGCCTGATTCAAAGGAGAAAGGTGATGATTGAACCCTTGCTGAATGCTTGACAATCCTGAAACGGGAAAGAAAAGATGGTCTTGAAGATTTTTCCCAACTCCGGGAAGTGCATGCTTGACCGCAATGCCTGCCCGCTTCAATTCTTCCGGCTCGCCGATTCCGGAAAGCATCAAGAGCTGAGGAGACTGAAAAGATCCTGCACAAAGGATCACTTCCTTTTTGGCAAATATTTTTTGAGGGGCTCCTTTGCCTTGAAAAATTTCGACTCCGACAGCCCGATCCTTTTTGATCAAAATCTGAGTAACCCGGGTGTCAGTTACTACCTTGAGATTTTTTCTGGAGAGTACCGGCTTAAGAAATGCCGCTGCGGTGCTGTGGCGTTTTCCGTTTTTGATGGTGAATTGAAAAAATCCGCATCCTTCCTGCTTTTCTCCGTTGTAATCCTCATTTCTTGGGATCCCAATCTCCTGACAACCAGCCACAAAAGCCGAGGCAAATGGAGTACGGAAAGACTTGGCAAACCCCACGTGAAGTGGTCCACCTTGCCCATGAAATGAATTCGTCAGATCTTCATTGTGCTCTGATTTTTTGAAAAATGGCAAGACCTCGTCATAACTCCAGCCCGGATTTCCCAATTCTGCCCATTGATCAAAATCGGATCGATTTC
This sequence comes from Algoriphagus lacus, assembly GCF_003583985.1. Taxonomy (GTDB): domain Bacteria; phylum Bacteroidota; class Bacteroidia; order Cytophagales; family Cyclobacteriaceae; genus Algoriphagus; species Algoriphagus lacus. Next base: position 163,881 of record NZ_QXML01000001.1, read on the forward strand.
CGCGAACGTAAGCCATGGCATTTGTAGAACTGCAGCCACCGAGCACTTTTCCTCTCGGGAGATAAATTCTTCGGTTATCGACAAATTCTTGTGGCTCGGTTGAAAACCCCCAATCCACTTCCGAGCGATGAAGTTTTCCATATCCACCCGGAATTCCGATTTCCGGTTTTTTGTCAGGCCCTCCGGCTTCGATAAGTAAGACTGAGTTTTGGGGAAGTTCAGAAAGGCGATTGGCTAGGACGCATCCTGCCGAACCAGCCCCAACAATGATAAAATCAAACTGTTGCATTGTACCTTGGGAGCAATATTTGGGTTTAATCAGGGCATAAGTTAAGAAGAACAAAAACCAGAATTTGACCCGACCAATTGCTTTAAATCAAAAAAGCCCGACTGAACGGGCTTTTTTGATTTAGGATTATTGAGGCTTACTGATACATCAACTCATAGTATTCTTTGACCATTCGGTTACTTTCGAATTCAAAGCGTACATCGTGCATACCTGCCTGGACAATATCTCTCCACTTTCGCTTGTTGCTGTAGTAAATAGGCAGGATTTCATTTTTCAGAATTTCATACAGGTGATCCAGATCCTGATCATCCTGATCCTGAATACTGAGATTGTGATAGTCTGCCTGTGGGACAATAAATGAGTTTTCACCATGGCGGGCAAACTCACAGATCCACCCGTCAAAGGTGCTGAAATTCACTGATCCGTTCATGGCGGCTGTCATTCCACTGGTACCTGACGCTTCTCGAGGCACCCGCGGGTTGTTGAGCCATACGTCTGAGGCTTGCTTAAGGCGTTTGCTAAGCGTCAATTCATAGTCCACACACACGGCGACATTTTTGAATCGCTTGCTCAAGTGCACGAGTGAATTGAATACACTGATGGCTCCATAATCCATCGGGTAGGGTTTGCCAGCCCAGATCATCTGAACGGGCATGGCAGTGTTGCTCATGAGGTCCTCAAATCGCTGCATGTCCTGAGCAATAAGGTCGGGGCGCTTATATGCCGCAAATCGCCTTGCCCAAACAATCGTCAAAACATCCGGGTCCATTAATTTACCGGTTTGGTCGGCCACGATGTCAAATGCTCTTTTCTTCAGGTACCGTTTTCTATCATCAAACCCCGGGTTGTCAGCTTCTTCCATAAATCGATAAAGCTGCTTATCCGCCCAGTATTTCCAATTTTGCGCATTGGTGATGGACTGGATTTCGGGAATGTCGGGGTAATGTCCCCACATCCTGCGGCTGACCTCTCCATGAAGCTTGCTCACGCCGTTGGCCTCTCTGGCAAATCGCAACGCTGCCAAACTGTGATTAAACAAATGCCCATCAATTCCGGTCATTTTATGAACTTCCGGAACTGAGTAGCCATAGAAATAGCTCATTTTGTCGCAGAGGAAAAAGTCGTGCTTTTCGTTTCCTGCTTCCTCCGGAGTATGCGTAGTGAAGACGAGTCTCTTTTTTACCTCCTCTTTGCTTCCAAATTTTTTCATCAGGTAGAAAATACTACTCACGCCGTGGGCTTCATTCAGGTGATAGATCTCCGGATTGAAGTTGAGTTGGTCGACGAGCATGGCTCCGCCGATTCCAAGAATCATCATTTGGGCGATCTTGGCCGCCGTATCTGCATCATATAATCGGTGCGTGATAGTCTGGCTCAAGTAGTCATTTTCCGGCAAGTCGGTACTTAATAGAAAAAGCGGTGCGCTTTTGAATGTATCCGGCGGAAGGTACCAAGCCTTTACCCAGACGGGTTGATTGTGCACAGGCACTTGGAACTTGATCCCGGTATCGACTAAGAAGCTGTAGGTTTTTTCGTACCATTCTGGCTTCAGGGTCTGGTCCTGATTTCGGCCTTGATCGTAGTAGCCGTATTTCCAAAGGATACCGATCCCGATCAGGTTTTGCTTGAGCTCATACGCGCTTCGCAAATGAGAGCCAGACAGGAATCCCAAGCCACCACTGTAAATTTTGAGGGGCTGGTGGATGGCAAATTCCATAGAGAAATAGGCCACTGATTTGGAGTATTCTGGAGTCAGTTCGTAAGGAACTTTATAGTTTCTAAAGTCGGTCATAGTAATAAATCGGTTCGATGACAAAATAGAGTGGGTAAGTTAACAAGGTTTATCCGGACCATAGGGTGAAAATTACTTTTTCCCCAGAAAGGAAGAAATACCCTACACCAAAAAACTATTCGGTCAGTAAGATAAAAATGGTTTTTTATCCTTTTGATAAACCAAAAAAAACAAAGACCTGAAAATCCAAAAAGCAGATGCCTTTTAGGAAATCCAAGTCTTTGAACTACTGACAATTCAAGTTTTAAACTACAGGAAGTGCCATTCTTGCCGCACGATCGGGATCGTTTTTCACTTCACTTACATCATTTAGGACCATAGTTTCTCCATTTTGGGGGGTGAATCTTGGCCAGTTGGGAAGTACTCCAGCATTCGGATTCCCGGTTTTCATAAACGCCAATAAGGAAGACGACATTCTCTCTGAAAGCATTCTCGGACGCTTGCCTCCTCCGGTATGGGTGTACATTCTGTCGGTATTGTCATACCAGAAGCAGATGTCTATGCAGTGAAAAGCCCGCATTCTGCCATTGTAGAGATTGGGCTCCCAACCGAACCAAGCCATGTAGACTGGAGCTTTTTGCTTGGCTTTTGCATTTCCGCAGGAGACTGCGTTGGCTCGGTTTGAGGCTGCCAGAGTCATGATTTCCGCGGGCTTTTTGCCTGGGAAATTTGCTGCGTAAGCTTTATACACTTCTCCGGCTTTGTCTCCAAAACGTTGTTTCATCGCCTCGATTATCTCCGCTTCACCGGCAGCTTCCAACTTTGGATTGGTCCTTGTAGCTCCCCACTCATGGAAGGTGGTGCAGATCATCAGGGGCATTTCGGATTCATGACTGTTTGGGTCGGAGAAAAACTCCCCTTTCGGCACATTTACCCCATCAGCTACTGGACCAAATCCCCCTCTGAATCCAGGTTGAGGAAACTCCTTTCTCATCCGATCCAAGGCCTTGTTCGCAATATCAATGTATTCTCTCCAGGGGATTTCCTGAAGCTTTTCTACTTCTCCTGAAGTCAGTCCAGCTGCTTCAAGCACATATTGCCCCAGCTTTCTACTATACTCCTGGTCGTTTGCTTTCAGCATGCTGCCGCTGAGGGCGACACCCTTATGAACCAACTCTTTTGCGGCAGGCATCGCCATGGTACAAGTGACTTTGGCACCTCCTCCGGATTGTCCCATGATGGTAACATTGCCCGGATCACCGCCAAAGTTTGCAATGTTGTCTCGCACCCAATGAAGCGAAGCGATGATGTCCAACTGGCTCACATTGCCAGAGGCAGCGTATTTTTCTCCACCCACACCGGATAGATCTGTAAACCCAATTGGGCCTAGTCGGTGATTGATGGAGACAAAAACCACGTCTCCTTTTTTTGCGAAGTTTTCTCCATGGTAGCCGTCCTGTTCGATTCCGTTGCCGTTTGTAAATCCTCCACCATGCAACCAAACCATCACCGGACGCTTCTTCCCGTCAGCAATTGCGTTGGTCCAAACGTTGAGTTTTAGACAGTCTTCAGAGACATCGTCATAATTCCAGTGATCGGCAAAAGAAGCGTGGACATTGGCATATCGCCGATCCATGATCTGCGGAGCGGTATTACCCCACCAGATGGTATCCTTGATGCCTTCCCATTTTTCAGGTTTTTGGGGTGGCATAAAGCGGTTTTTGCCTGAAGTATCGGCGCCGTAAGGAACTCCCAGAAAGGTGTAAACGCCGTTTAGCTGATAGCCACGGATTTTTCCAAAACCGGTGTCGGCCACAGCGATATCATCTCCGATTTTTAAATATTGCTCATCATCCGCCTCGGCGGTTGCTTGATGAAGAGGACTTGCACTTGCTGCAAAAGGAACTGCGGCAAGACCTGCTGTTCCCAAGCCGATTTTCTGTAAAAAGTCGCGGCGGTTATTTTTCATGGTTTAATCGGGTTTAATGTCTATTGTCTCAAGTTGTGTAAATAGCTGAAATAATCCTAATGTGCTGATTGGTTTTATTTTAACAAACAGGCAAAGATTTGATCGTTTTTCAAAAAATCCGGGAAGTCATGAAAATTGAGGAATTGAAGCCTTCCCTTTTTTCCTAACTTCTCTAACTATCAGAATGAGTCCAAGCCTCCAACAGTATGAAAAACTGTTCGGCATTACCCTTTGGCTGCTTTTTCTACCGACCTAAGGAGTTAGGCTCATTCCGGATTTCGAGGTGATCAGTCTACCCAAGACGACTTTTGAAGGAAAGGATGCACCGTTTTAATAGATATTTACTCGTTTAATTTATAAGAGCACTTTGGTTCAAAAATGTTGATGACTTTTTCATCTAGATGAAAATTCCTGGGTAAGGGATACATGATTCATAAGGTCGGAATTGCTAACTTATACTTTTACCGCCAACCTCATACTTATGAAAAAACTTACATATGTTTTCCTTTTTGTTTTTTTTCTGGTTTTATCCTGCAAGCAAGAGAAACCAAAAGGTTGGATCGACTACGATCGATTAGCAAATCAGGATTCGAAGGACTGGCTCACACTGGGTGGCAACCAAATGATGCAACATTTTTCTCCGCTAAGTCAAATCAATAAGGAGAATGTTAAAGATCTCGGATTTGCATGGGAATATGATGCCAGTACTTATATCGGCAATGTGCCACGTGGTCTGGAGGCAACTCCAATTGTAGTGGATGGAATCATGTACACTTCCGGCCCATGGGGTGCGGTCTATGCATTGGATGCTAAAACCGGAAAAGAACTCTGGACTTACAAGCCAAAAGTAGATGCCTCCTACGGACGTAGAGCATGCTGTGATGTGGTGAATCGCGGGTTGGCGGTATGGGAAGGTAAAGTATATGTGGGCACACTTGATGGGTATCTCGTAAGCTTGGATGCCGAAAACGGGAAAGAGGTATGGCGTGTGGATACCTTTACCGATCGCACGAAAGCCTATACCATTACCAGTCCGCCACATGTCGCTGGGAATATAGTAATGATCGGAAACTCCGGAGGTGAATATGGGGTGCGTGGCTACGTGACCGCATATGATTTGAAAAGTGGTGAGGAAAAGTGGCGCTTCTGGATCGTGCCCGGAGACCCTGCCAAGGGTCATGAAAGTGAAGAAATGGAAATGGCTGCAAAAACCTGGGACCCCAATTCACAATGGCCCTCTGGCATGGGTGGCACGGTATGGGGCGAATCGGCCTATGATCGCGAACTCAACCTACTTTATATTGGCACGGGCAACTCAACACCCTATCCCATTTGGTTTCGAAGTCCTGCTGGAGGAGATAATTTGTTTCTTTCTTCCATCATCGCAATCAATCCTGACAACGGAAAAATGGCCTGGTACTATCAAACCACGCCCGGTGAAATATGGGACTACACCGCTACTCAAAATATTGTGCTTGCTGATCTGGATATCAATGGAAGTTCAAGAAAGGTGTTGATGATGGCTCCAAAAAACGGCTTTTATTATGTGTTGGATAGAGCCACTGGGGAATTGATCTCTGCCGAGAAATACACAAAAGTAAATTGGGCAAGTCATGTAGACTTGAAAACCGGCAGGCCTGTGTTGACGGAACAAGGTCAGTGGTATGATAAAGAGCCTAAACTCGTGGTGCCTTATCTGGGTGGAGGACATGTGTGGCAGCCCATGGCTTTCAATCCGGTTACAGGCTTGGTCTACATACCCGAACGGTCAGTTCCGCAGGTATTTAAAACTTTTGAGACATATAATTGGCTTCCCGATGTGGACAATACCAACCTGGATTATGCCAACATGTATAAATTCAAAAAAAATGTGGCAAATCAAATTAAAAGCGCTGAGGATACACTGCGGTCAGAAAGTTTGCTGGCCTATGATCCGGTGCAACAAAAAGCTGTTTGGAAATTTACCGAAGGCGGCCCTGATGGTGGAATCATGTCTACGCCGGATTTGGTGTTTCAAGGTACACGTACAGGATATTTGAATGTCCACGATGCAAAGACAGGTGAGAAGCTTAAATCAATTTTCACAGGTGTAGGTATCATGGCGGCACCTACCACTTATACTGTTGACGGCGAACAGTATGTTTCTGTTATGGCTGGGTATGGTGGGGCGGAGACATACGCCTATTTGCCTGATGGGGTAGTCTTTGAATACGAGAATAAAGGCCGGATTCTCACCTTCAAATTAGGTGGTGGCGAAACTCCCCTGCCTCCGAAGAAAAAACCCATTGCTACTCCTGCTCCTCCAAATACTGTAATTAAAACTGAGTTGCTGCAAAAAGGAGCGACTTTGTATGATTTTTACTGCATTACTTGTCATGGAAATTTTGGTGATAATCATTTGTCCCAACATCCCGATCTTTCCAAGATGACTGAGGCCAAACACATGACATTTAATGAAATTGTATTGAAGGGGATTCTTTCAGAAAACGGGATGGCTAATTTCAGTAATTCACTGAGTGAAGAAGATGTGGAAGCAATTCACCACTATTTGTTAAACCAGCAAACAATTTCATTCGAGAAGGAGAAGGGCTCAAAAAATAAGTAAGTCATTCTAAACCCAAACTTCCTTTCTTATTCTGGTTCCCTGTATGCGGACTAAATTAGATTTCAGAGTACAAAAATTTGGGAAATCAACCAGATTGCTACTTTCAAAGAGTATCATAAGCATCTGAAAGTATGGATCAAAACTGACCTTAAGGTTGATCCAGCACGCGCAGGTATATCCGGATATTTCATTCAACAACGGAAAAAAACCGATTTGGAAAAGACGCTAACCATGGCAAAATCCCTTAATCTTAACCTATTTCTTTATCAAAAAAGTGCGATCTATTTGATTGTCTTTTTTGGATTTACCCTGATTGCCTTTTGGAGTAGTTACTATTCTGTTTTGGGTCAGGACATGTCTTTTTATGTCCATTTCCATGGGATTTTCATGACCTTATGGTGTCTGATGCTGATTGCTCAGGCGGTTCTGATCCGGGTAAAAAAGTACCGAATTCATACTGGTGTTGGCAAAGCATCTTACCTGATTTTTCCCATTTTGATCCTTTCCACCATTCTCCTGATTCATGCCACAGTTAGGAAAAGTCCTGAGGTCAATTTGGACACTTACCTCTCTTTAGCCTTGATGCTCAATGCAACCGTTGTGTTGGCGATTATCTACGGTCTTGGGATTTACTTCCAAAAGGACCGCTTTACCCATGCCCGATACATGGTATGTACGATTTTCCCCTTGTTCACTCCGATCACTGACCGGATCATTTTCAACTACATTCCCGGATTGGTGGAGCTTGCACCAAAATTGGAAGGAATTCCTATCGTTCCCTTTTTCGGCTATTTGTTGGCGGATTTACTGGTAATTGGACTGGCATTATGGGATTGGAAAACCCACCGAAGAAAAGATGCCTTTTTGATTGTACTCCTATTATTGCTGATCTATCATGTTTCGCTTTTTACCTTTTATAAAATTCCTGCCTGGCAGGAGTTTTCGGCTTGGTTTTATGGACTTGCTTTGACTTAAATTGCCGGTCAAAAAATTCTCGCGGACAGATGATCCAAAAAATGAAAAAATACTTATTCCTAATCCTGGTTTTTACCTCTTTCCAAGCATTTTCCCAAAAAGTATCCATCCCCGGTTCGGTCAAGCGAGCCATGAACCAAATCGATACCCTTACTATTCGAAACCACATCGCTTACCTGGCTGATGACAAGCTTAAAGGGAGAATGCCCGGTACCGAAGGCTACCAAATGGCGGTAGATTATGTGGTGGATCAGTATAAAAAGATGGGAGTACAGCCCGGTGGAGATCCCGGACAATACACCCAGAAACTGATTTTGAGAAAGTCGGTGGTGAATAATTCAACTGCCCGAGCTTGGATTAAAGACAAAAACGGAAATATGGATTCCTTGGTATTTGCCAAAGACTTCCTTCCTGTTCCCCATCCCATGCTGGCAAAGGCTTCAGGTGAAGGCGCTTTGGTTTTTATGGGATATGGAGTGGATATCCCTGGATTGTACTCTGACTACGAAGGGGTAGATGTCAAAGGAAAAGTAGTCGTCATGGTTACCGGAGTGCCGGATGGTATTCCTGCTTCAACTTTGATTTCACATTTTTCCAGTCCTGGAAATAAGATGAACACTGCATTTGGCAAAGGTGCAGTAGGTGCGATTTTGGTCAATCCTAATCAACCTTTTACCAATACAAATCCAACGCTTCAATCCAATGTAGCCTTAGATCCGAATAAGACTACTGCATACGGCCGTGGCTTTGTCGGCAATCTGGGTTTTGCGCTCAACGGAAGCAAAACCTTACTCACCGGGTTGTTTTTGAATTCCGGGAAAAACCTCAACCAAGTGTTAGCCGACATCAAATCCAGGAAAAATTCATCCTTTGAATTCCCATTTCAATTCTCAGCCAGCTATTCGAATACCCATAGTGAGTTTGAAAGCTACAATGTGGTAGGTTTGATACCCGGATCTGATCCCCAGTTGAAAAATGAATACGTGGTCCATTCTGCCCACTTGGATCACATGGGAATAGGACGGCCTGAAAACGGCGACTCTATTTACAACGGCGCCCATGACAATGCTTCCGGAGTGGCATCCCTGCTGGAGATTGCCCGGATTTATTCCAAAGGGAATGCTAAACCCAAGCGCTCAGTGTTGATCGTGATGGTGACTGCAGAGGAAATGGGCTTGGTCGGATCTTCGTATTTTGCAGCCAATCCTACCGTGCCCAAGTCTTCGATAGTGGCTGATGTGAATACGGATATGCCAACAGTGATTGCTCCTTTACTATCGGTGGTACCATTGGGAGCGGAGCATTCCAGTATTTTGGGCAATGTAAAATTCGCAGCGGATTACCTGGGTTTGGAGATCGAAGCCGATCCCGAGCCTGAGCAAAACCGATTTGTGCGAAGTGATCAGTACAGCTTTGTAGTCAGTGGAATCCCGGCTTTGCACATCAAGTATGGCAACAAGACCAATGTTCCCGGATTTAATCTCGATGCTTTTGTGAAAGAATGGAGAGCAAAATACTACCACCATGCGGCAGATGAAATGGACGGGATATTCAATTTCACGGCAGCCAAAACCTACGTACAACTCAACTTTTTGATCAGCTATTCCATTGCAAATACTCCGGTAAAACCCAGCTGGAACCCGGGCGATTTGTTTGGTTTAGAAAGGAGATAAAAAAATAAACCGGGAAGATTGCTCAATCAAATTAATAATTGAAGCTCTTCCCGGTTAAAAAAAAATTTGTTAGTGGTCTCTTTATTTAGGAATTTCCTCGGCCTCTTTTTCAGCAGCCATCTGCAAGGCCATAGCGTCCAATTGAATCGGAGCATTATTCCAATACCCAAATTCTTTTACAATTTTCCCATTGACAAACTGTGCAGTGATGTGAATCGGGGTCTCGTACGTCTTTCCGGTTGAGGCCATAGTACCTTTCCAAAGTCCCCAATAATTCACCCATGTTTCACCTTTATCGTCGACGACCATTTCAATGGCCTCATTTTCCCGGTCCATGGTATAGGAACTCAATGGCTCCAACTCCATTTTTTGCTGGGCAATGATCTGCTGTATGGTGGATGGATGGGCTTCAGTTACATTGAAATAAATCTTTGCACTGTCAGCATAATGCGATTGGTAGGCATCCCATTCGCCGTTGACATAGTTGCCGATGATGGATTTAATAGTCTCAATTTCGGCTGATTGCTGAGTATAGCGTTGTTTCGTTTCGCAAGCGAAAAGTAGCGAGGCTAGTACACCGATTATTAGGAATTTTTTCATCTTTCTATGATTTTTTAGTGGTCATTCTGGTAACTCGAGGAAGAACTACCATTAGGTACCGGTTGAGTCCCTCTCCATTTAATGACTTAAGTACTTTCTAAACTCTGATTTCCAATTTGCCCCTAATGGTTATTTAACAGGCCTGCTCATGTCCTTATTCATTTTATAATGATAGGTCCAGACATTCTTGAGTGAGGATCTAAATTGAGCTTGAATTGCATCCCTTTTTTCTTTCCCATGCTCTTTTTCGTAGATGTCCCAAATGCTGTCTCTGGTAATATCCATTGCAGCAAAATTCTTGTAGGGGGTCACTACATGGTAATTTGGGCTGTCGGGACCCATAGTCAACCAACTGTACCAATATCCTCTGACAGTTCCTTCTGCCTTTGCCATACTGGCTGAGACTTCTCTTACAGCCGGAAGAAATTTATGGCCATCAGTAAGACTAAGCTCATAGAATCCAACTGAGATCAATTCGTCAGTTGTTGGCGTGTTCTTACTTATTTCAGGAAGCAGTCGGGTGACATGACTGGTGGCCTTTTCGATATGAGGATCAATCATAGCAGTGACCAGAGAATAACATTTGCCGCCAACTGGATCATTTTTGTCCATTTCAGCCCAGTTTGGCATTTCCGAGGCCAACACGTAAACGTTGCCTTCCCCTTGTTGCCTTTGCCAGACTTTCCAGGTCCATTCTCCTTTTTCGGCGATATAGCAAGCTTTCCATGCTTTTACGCCTTCCTGAAATTGGGTATCGTGGCCTGGTTTGATGGTAAATTCCGTCACAGACATGAGAGGGCCCAAAGATTGGGTCTGACCCATAGAGAAAGTTACTAGGACAAAAGAAAAGACAGCACTGAGTACCGCTTTTGTTAGGTTTTTATAAAGCCTTTTCATGAGATTATAGGATTATTTCTTTCCAACTTGACACTAGAAAAATTAGAATGAAAGGGAGATAGGACGAAGTAGGTTGAATCCTTCCCGAAAAGGCCGGTTTACTTTTCGGACACCTCCAACAACAAAAAATTGTATTTCAAAAACTTATATTTCCTTACATTTAGGATACATGAAGCGGATTTGGACACTTCTATTTCTTTTGATATCAACTTTGGCAAACGCCCAGGTTGAAGAAAAGAATGGATTTTTTCAATATCGGGAAGTATTTATAGAAGGTGATGATTTCGGAGAGGAATACCTTGAGGATTTGGCCAAATCACTGACTTTGATCAACCAAGATTCACTCCTGCGAGTCCGTATCCTAAATGATCTGGGCTACTATTACCACACCCGAAATCTGAACAAAGCCCTTCAAATTATAAATCAGGGTTTGGAGGAAGCAACCGAACTAAACAACCGATATTGGCAAGGGCGACTACAGGTTTCCCAGGGAGCAATTTTGCTTCGGATGGAGGAATTGGATCTTGCCGAACTTGTCCTGGAAAACGCTATTACCAAAATTCCGGAAAAAGAAAGCTGGTTGCTTTATACCAACTTGGGGTATGTATTTGAGCGAAGAGGAAATCTTGGAGAAGCATTTGATTATGCTTCCAAAACGCTGAAAATCGGAGAGAAATATCAGGATAAAAAAGCCATAGCCATGGCGTATTCTGATATGAGCAATATATTTTGGAAGCAGGGAAAATTTGATACAGGACTTGATTACGGGCTGAAATCCATCAAATTTTTTGAAGAACGAGGCTTGGACGACCTGGACTATGACTTCACGCTTCATGTTGTGGGAAACAATCTGGTGGCTCTCAACCGTCTCGACGAAGCTCAGAAGTATTTTGAAAAGTCGATCCAAATCGGGGAAAAATACGGTTTTTACAATAATCTAAGCGATAGCTACATCGCACTTTCTGATCTGAATGCACAAAAAGGAAATTTTGAATATTCCCTTTCTTCAGGATTGAAAGCACTTAAATATGCCGAGCTGTTGGAAAATGGATTTATGATTATGCGATCCTATTTATCCCTTGGCAGGGCAAGCAATGCCGCAGGGAATTTTCCGGAAGCAGTGGATTTTTTGAAAAATAGTATTCAAGCTGCAACGCCGTCCTTTGGGGATAAGTACTTTCTGAGTTTGGTATATCTGGAACTGAGTAAAGCGCTTGAAGGAAATAAGCAATTTGACAAAGCATTGGAGGCGACCAGAACCTACGATCAGCTTCGTCAAGAGGTCTTTACCGCTGAGACCAATAACCAGATTTCTAATTTGGAGACGGAAATGGAGCTTTCCCAAAAGGAAAATACCATTAAACTTCAGGAAGCTCAACTTGCAAGAAATCGGATCCTTCAAGTTTCTATTATGATATTATCCGGTTTGTTGCTGGGTTTTCTATTCGTGCTTTATCGGATTTTCCTTCGAAAAAAGAAATACTCCCATTTGTTGGAGAAGAAGAATCTGGAAAAGGAGTTTCTGCTGAAGGAAATTCATCACCGGGTAAAAAACAATCTTGAGACGATTTCAAGCTTGCTTGCCCTGCAGACCTCAAAAATCAAAAACAAAGAATTCCAGGAAATCATGGAAGAAACCCAAAACCGTGTGCACAGTATGGGAATGATCCATAAGCGGCTTTATCAAGGGGAGAATATGAAATCCATCGAAATGAAGGGCTTTTTTGAAAGCCTCGGGAATTACTCGATCGATACTTTTGATGTTCCGAATAAAGTCAAATTTTATACAGAAATGGAACCTTTGGAATTGGACGTAGATTGGGCAATTCCGATTGGGTTAATTGTAAATGAATTAATTTCAAACTCGATAAAGTATGCTTTCCCGGACAACCGGCAAGGAAAAATCTCAGTCAAACTGATTGAAAAAGAAAGTCGTCTTTTGCTGCAAGTTGCTGATAACGGAATAGGGATGCCTGAAAACCCAACTATTCACGGAACAGGTTTTGGCAGCGAATTGATCCGCCTTCTCACCCGCCAATTAGATGGCAAAATGACCCTGTTCAATCAGGCAGGAACAAAAGTTTCATTTGAATTCTTAATGCAAAAAGCCGCCTAATGGAAAAGACCCGAATTCTTATTGTGGAGGATGATATGATCATCGCTGCAAATATCAGCCTACAACTTAGCAATCTTGGCTATGAAGTCACCGGAATTGAGACCAAGGGCGAAGAAGCCGTCCACCATGCCTTGGAAACCAAACCGGATATCATTCTGATGGATATCCAACTAAAGGGGAATTCCAATGGGATCGATACTGCCCATGCCATTCGTAAATACATGGACATTCCCCTCATCTACCTCACCGCAAACGAGGATGATGCTACCTTTCAAAAAGCTAAAGCAACCCACCCCTTCGCATTTATTTCCAAGCCGTTTACCAACCTAAATTTAGAGCGCACCATTGCTTTGGTTGAGGACAAGCTAAAGGAAAAACGACCTATCGTCTCTGTGGAAAACACTTTTGTGGATTCCCAGGATGACCGGATATTTATACGACATCAAAATAAACTGGTCAAGGTGATGTTGGAGGATATTCTGTATGTGGAAGCCGAGCGCAATTATTGCAAAATCACAACGACTACTCAGACCTATTTGATTGTAAGTCCCTTGAACAAGCTTTGCGAAAAAGTGGATCCCAAGCGATTTGTCCGGGTACACCGATCCTATGTGGTCAATTTCGCAAAGCTCGACTCAGTGGCCGAATCTTACGTGGATGTGAAAGGGAAGTTGATTCCCATAGGAAAACAATACAAAGACGATCTGCACAGATTGCTGAATAAAGTTTGAGGCGGATTTAATCAGCAGAAAGTTAACCTCCGATTTTCAACCCTCAATTTTTCCTTTCAATTCTTAAAAATGGACTTTTGATCAAATACCAGAAGGTCTGTTTCTGATCTTCGTCAAATTCCTTCAGCCCTAATTTAATTTGGTCGGCAGGTTTGTATTTGAATGTTCCAAAAATCCGATCCCATAGAATAAAGATATCTGCAAAGTTGGAGTCAGTATGCTGCTGATCCTGATCGTGGTGTAACTTATGCAGATTGGGCGTGGTAATCACAAGGCCTACCGTTCGATCCAGCCATGCAGGAAACCGGAGATTGGAATGCTCAAGTACCAAAAAAGGCGTAAGGACCAGGAAATAAAAGCCGATGACGACCAAATCCAGGCCAAAAATACCTGCAGCGACGATAGGAGCACTTCCAAACCAAAACAATGTCTCAATCGGATGAGCTCTAAAATAGGTGGAAGAATCCATGGTCGTATCACTATGGTGTACCCGATGAAATCTCCAGAGGACTGGTGCTATATGAGAAAAGCGATGAAACCAATAGGTGGACAAATCCAAGACCATAATTCCCAAAATCAACTTAGTCCAAAGGGGAAGGTCAATCAGGTAAAAAAGCCCTATTTCTTCTTGATTAAGCCAATCGATACAGAAAACAGTAACGCTTGCCCAAATCAAATTCCCCAATAAGAAAAGGATCTGGAAGAGGAAACTCTGCAAGAAATGTTGCCCTCGTTTTGAGAAATGAAATTGGGTGTTTAGGAGTTGCTCCAACGTGAAAAACAACGCAATCAACCCGAATGCGATATAATTTATGTCAATGGAGAGGAGGTATTCCAGAGTATTCATTTTTCAGGTCAGGATTAAGATGCTTTCGAAGTTTTTTTGGACATACTGGTAGGAGGGAACAGAGAAGTTAGGGTTTTTTTTGAGCTCCGTACTGATGATATGAATCATTTTGTCTCCGACATTTTCTAAAGAATGTGGGGCTAATGGTTTGGTCCAAAGAGAGATTCCGTTTCGGTCTGTGGCAGGCAGATTTCGGGAAGTAGCGTAAATATTTCCATCGGCATCATACCTGATGAAGTCTGACCAAGAGATGATGTACAAGGATGCCGGCTATTGATGGGTATGAATGGCCGTGATTTCGCCGGGGAAAATGATGGTTTCCAGAACCCGGACAAATTCATTCTCAAGCAATAAAGTATGGTGCTTGGGATCGGCTGCCAATGCGTCCAGCTTTTCCGGCCATGGCCAATCTTTTGGGGATTTATTTTCCATTACCAGTTTTCAGTATTTATAAATCCACCGCTCCTACCAACACAGTAACCCCTCCCGTTGCAAAATTTGCCAGATCGGCCGATGTTGCCGTCCCCTCAGGTGAGCCCATGGCTTTTTGAAGTTCTTCCGGACTGTTAAAATACAGTTCTGCCAGTCGGTAATAATTAGCATTGCTTCCATCCGGGTTAGGAAAAAACTTGGTGGTTTCGGCCTTGACGATTCCCTTGATGGTGGCAACCAAAGGCATATGTGTGCTGGAATAATAGGCCTCAAATGCTGCCGGGTCAACGGGGTGACCATAGAGAACGGTTAGTTTGATCATAAGATTTTGGGGTTAGTTTTTATTCTTTCCAATTTTTAAAGCCTTTAAGGGCTTCAATATTTTTCTGAAAATCTATTCCCTACTACAATTAAATTGTAAGTGTAAATCCTCCATCTGGCGTAATGGTAGTCCCGGTGATATAGCTTGCTTCTTCAGAGCAAAGAAAAGCAATGGTTTTGGCTATTTCCTCCGCACGACCTGCACGCCTGAGGTGTACATTTGGAATTGCATATTGGTCATAAACCGCATCTCCGACAATACCTCTCAGTCTCCGGTGCATGGGAGTATCTATAATACCAGGACAAACCAAGTTGACTCGGATACCATTTGGTGCCAATTCCGCTGAAACACTGCTTGTCAATCCGATAAGAGCATGTTTTGAACTTACATATGCTGAACCAGTAGGGAACCCGAGAAAGGAATTGACAGACCCAATATTGACTATCGCCCCGCCTTGCTTTGCAGCGAGCATTGCCTTTGCCTGATATTTCAGGCAGAGAAAAACCCCCTTTAAATTGATGTCCAGAACACGATCCCATTCTTCTTCCGATAAATCCACAATTGGTGAAAATTCTCCTTCAATCCCCGCATTGTTTACTGCAAAATCCAATTTCCCAAACTCCTGAAGGGTATGGTCGACCATTTTCTCCACATCTCCGGACTTTGACATATCTGCCACTACGGCACTTGCCTTGCCTCCACGACTCCTGATTTCATTTACTAATTCATCAAGTTCATCGCCCCGCCTTGCAGCGACCACCACACTGGCACCTTTTGCAGAAAATAATTCGGCAGTTGCTCTTCCTATTCCGCTGCTTGCCCCTGTGATTAATGCTACTTTATCTTTCATTGCTTGTTAATTTTTTGTCCTGATAATTTGATTGATTCTCCCGCAATTGGAAGATTATGGGTATGGTCACTGATTATGGGATTTAATTAAAGTGATTACTTTTTGAACATCAATTCTCCCGGGTCATTCTCTATAGGTTCAAGACTGTGGAGGTAGAGATAAAGTGCTTCTAAGTCCTGATCTGACATTCTTGAAAAGGGACCCCAATGCATTGGAGAAATCTTTATTTGTCTTCCCTTTCGGAACCTCTCTTTCCATTCCTCCACATTCTTGAATTTGGAAAGTGCACTGTTTGGGTGAGGGGTGATGTTTGGCGAGCGCATCCACAGTTCGGGATCTTCACCCACTGCGAGGTGCATTTCCGGCCAAGGCTCAAACTCCATACCTCCTGCGAATTCCGGCCCAATCGCCTCAAAAGTTGTCAAATCTCTATTGGTATGGCAGCCTACACAATTTGCTACATACCTTGCGATATATTCTCCTCTTACAATACTGGCTTCCATAGGAGGAGCAAGGGGTGGAGGATTTGGGGTTTCAATAGGCTTAAATGCTGAGGAAAAAACCCGAACAGCTTTGCCCATAAAAGTCCATTGGTTATCCGGAATCTCGTTTTGAATAGGCTCCATACTTCTCAGATAGGAAACAACTGCGATTAGGTCTTCATCTGCCATATCCCAAAAGGGCATGAGCAACCCAATGCTTGCTGTGCCATCCGGTTTTACAGCATGGCGCATCATCCTAAACAATTGCCCGTCAGAATATCTGCCGATGCCAGTGCTCGGGTCAGGAGTCAAATTTCTGGTAAACAAACTGCCCAATGGCCCCATGGCAAACTCAACCCCTCCTCTGAGCGGAATTTCCTTCCCATTGTCAGCGGCAATATATTCTTCCATACTGGCTACGTGACAGTTGGAACAATGAGCTGGTCCATACACCAGGTATTTTCCTCTGGCCAGGACGGTGGAGTCTGTACTTACCTGAAGATCGGGATAAGGAATGTCGTAGACTTTGTTCCAGTTCAGTTGGACATAAACTACAAACCCTCCAATGACTACCACTAGAAGAGCCAGGATTCCGAGGATGATTTTCTTCGCCATGGGTTGAATGTTTAGGTGTATGAATATTATTTTTTATTCCATTGCAGGATGATCTCGGTAAAAAACAGCGGGATAACCCAGGAAATCCAGATCAATGTCGGGCCTACTTCTGAAAATTTTCCGAATTCATGGATCCAATCCATTCCATTTAACCACCGGAAAATCACAAAAGCAAACGTGACCACATAGCTTCGGATCATCCATTCTTTGTGAAGATTGACGCGCCTCAGCAGGATAAACCGTAAAGCCATTCCCGAAGTAAAAAACCAGGCCGTCGCAAGCATCAATAAGGCAAGTGCCCAAGTCGAATGAACGGCAATCCCGGTAGTCAAAGCGAGCGTAACCGAACTTATGGTTCCGATTAAAATTCCGGTAAGATAAAGCCTGCCCATCCATCGATGAACCTTCAGGTACCTATTGCGGAATCCAGCCCAAAACTGAAAAGGACCCAAAACCAGCGCAATCAATCCTCCGGAAATATGACCGATCAATGGC
The DNA here is from genome assembly GCF_003583985.1 of Algoriphagus lacus. Classification (GTDB taxonomy): domain Bacteria; phylum Bacteroidota; class Bacteroidia; order Cytophagales; family Cyclobacteriaceae; genus Algoriphagus; species Algoriphagus lacus. The sequence goes on from NZ_QXML01000001.1 coordinate 181,511, forward strand.
CACTTCATCCGCCAGAATCTACCAAAAACTTCCTCTTCCAATCCGAAGTAGGGCAAGGCATCATTCAGGACAAATCTTCCTGCAAAAGCAACCACAAAAATCCAGAATGCTAAGGTAAGCCAGGATTTGGTGTTGGATGGGGCAAGGGTTAGGTTTTGATTCATCTGTTCATAATTTGTTTTTCATTGGTCAGATGTCCTGTCCCAAACCTGTCTGCCTCAGGCAGGCTTGTTTCGGGAGAATTCCCTGAATAATCATCCCCTGGGTAAGAAGTATTTCACATGGGCGTTTCATAGGGAAAAAGGAGCTTTATTATCTTTTAGGTCAAGAAGTTTTTATTCTGAATATTCCTTTAATGAATCTTTTGCGGGCTTAAAGCTGATACCCAGTTCCCTTTTCGCCAATGAATTGGTGTAGACTATTTTTCCATCACTGTTTGCCTCCTGACCGTTTAGCATGCTGTGAATAGCAGAAACAGGAAAGGTCTCACTGCTCAGCAAGTAATCTTTTCCATGGAGGCGGTTAGTAGTAGCAGCCTGAAATATGGCTTCGGCAACATCCTCGACATCGACCAGGGCAAATTCAATGTCATGGTCGTAGAACATCTGGAAGAATGCATCCGGAGCAATCTTGTTTTTGAAGAGAAATTGGATACCTGTAGAAGTGGAATCTTCTCTTCCGGAAAGGGATTTGCCGACTACCATTACAGGAGAGACCGTGGTGATTTCAAATTTCAAATCCGGATGATTTTCAACGAATTTTTCCACTGCCCGCTGTGCAAGAAATTTTGCCTGTGCATAGGGGTGACTTTCTTCTCCATAAAAGGGAGTATCGCTCTCGCTGAAAGTTTCGCCAGATGCTTTGTTTCCTGCAGGAAGTGGAAAGTTGGTGTTCCTCGCTGCCACGGAGGCAATAAAAACCACCTTTTCAATTCCTGTTGCGTTTTGGATCATGGAAAGAAATGTTTCAGTTCCTCTGACTGTAGGATCAAAGAGTTCGCTCTGAGGGTCCTTGACTGCCAATTGAAAAGGAGTGCCCCCATGAATGACAATCGAGCAACCCTTCAAAAATTCCTGAAGCTCATCCTGATTTCTTACATCCAGCTGTACGATCTCAAGGTTTAACGAATTGGGAAGTTTTTTCAGGTGTTGATATTTGCTTTCATTGGAAAGGTCAGTGGTCGATACGCGCACCTTGAATCCTTCTTCTAAAAATATTCTTGTTACATGGCTTCCAATAAATCCTGCCCCGCCAATGATTCCTACTTTTTTCATTTTATATGATTTAACTATTCAGTTTTTAATTTTTTGAATTGCATTTTTTTCCTTAATCCTGCATTACATGCACTTCCAGCTCGATCTCCAGTAAAAACTCGGGCAAGGCCAAGCCTTTGACTTCCAACCAAGATCCAGTTGGAAACTGCTTGGTATAGATGGAATTTCTATAGCCTGCATGTTCTAAAAAAGCCGGCATATCTGTGGTAAACACATTTTCTACCACCACATCGTCAATGGTGCAGCCATAATGCTTCAGCACTTTATCCAGATCAGAATAGCAGTTCTTCATCTGCTGAAGAAAATCACCCACTGCAGTGGGTCCGCCTTCATCATCCATGCTGACTGCCCCGGATACTTTGATACTGTTTCCAATCTTGACTGCATGGGAATACCCGTAGGCCTTTTCAACCTCAGGTCTGAGGCAGAAGTATTCGGGCTTTTCTGATTTCATGTTTCTAAGTTTTATAGTTTCCAAAAAAATAAATTGGAGACTGAGGAGACATTGTACAAAGGCTCCTCAGTTCCAGAATGAAGAGGGAAATGAGGGGAGGAACTTACTTTTCCTTAGAGTCACTATTGCTGATATCTCTTACGCAGAGGTATTTTCCGTCACGCTTTTCCCAGATTGCCATATACTTACCGGAGGAAATTACTTTGCCGGAAGCATCCACTCGAGTGGTTTTACCCACTTCAGTGACGGTGTTTTCATCACCAAAAACATCTAAAACCTCATAAGAAACAGTAGATCCTGCAGGTTTGGATGCCATGCCCGCCTCAAGTTCCTTTTGAATGGCAGCTTTACCCACAGCCATTGGAGCCCCGCTTCCCATACTCACAGCATCGTCAGTATAGAAAGCAAGCAAGGCCGCGACATCGCCGGCATTATCAGCAGCACCCCAGGCAGTTTCCAGAGCCTGGATTTCAGCTTTGATTGCAGACATGTCCGGAGAAGCGGCTACCGGTGGCGCCATTTCTTCCGGAGCGGCCGCCTCTTCGGGAGCGGGGGAGCTGCAGGCAACACTAAAAAGAGAAAAAGCGATACAGGCGATCGCTATACGGAAATAGGTTGGATTGTTCATTTTTTTGGTTGTTTAGTGCTTACTCTAATCGGTTTTCGGCTTACCCGTTTTTTTTTATTTGATCGATATAATTTCCATCTCTCAACCATCCTGAATTCTTATCGGTAAATGGTTGAAACTCACACATGCAATTCCTTTCTGATTGGATATACTTTCCGATAGCTCAGGTTCCTCCAGAGCCACTCCATTGGGCCATATTGGAAATAGGTGAGCCAGATCGGACTGAGGATCAATTGGAAAATCCAGATGGAGAAGACTACAAAAAGGAGTTCGTAGCGCTCCAGTTTATTGAAAAGGCCAAATCCTACCCCCGTAAAGACGATCATGCAAATGACAGAGTGCATTAGATAATTGGTGAGAGCCATTTTCCCGACCGAGGCAAGTCCTGATTTCAGCCAATTCAAAAAATTGGATTTACAGAAAATCATAATCATGCCGACATGGCCCATGGCTATAAATAGGCGACCCCAATAGTATGTGACTTCAGACCTTTGGAAGGATAGAAAGGAGAAGTTATCATCCAAGATTATTTTCAGTTCATAGTAGTTGATAGCTAAACCAACTGCGTAGCCTATCAGAACCATCAGCCCATAGAATTTGAAGGATTTTTCTGCCGAAAGCACATTCCAACGAAACAAGGCAATGCCGATCAGCATCATGCTCAAGACATCCCAGAGGTCTTGTCGGTAGGGCCAAACCGTATCAAATTCAAAATTGGTTGGGGCTAGGTGAGCTACTACTCCGAAGTATCCCTGATTCATTTTTGCGGTGTACTCAACAGCGGCTTCTTCGGATCTTTTTGATAGTCTATTCTCCCATTCGGATTTGGCTTCCTTCAGTTCTTTGGTTAATTCCTTGCCTTCTGCCTTGTAGGTTTCAGCCACGGCTACATTCTCAACGAGTTTCTCGGCCCCTTTATAATCGAAATAATTCCAGGTGGTGCCGATACAGAATAGGATGACGGCTGTCAGGATTAATTTTTTGGGATTCATTTGTCTGAAGGAATAAATCAAAAATCCCATCAGGGCATACTGGTAAAGAATCTCCCCAACCCAGAGTAATAGGTATCCGTGGATCAAGCCAAAAACCAATAACCAGGTGATTCGCCTGAAATAGATGTCAGCAGCATTTACACCGGCTCCTTTTTTCACCAACCGGTCCAGAAAAATGAACATTCCCACACCAAAAAGCAGTGAAAAAAGCGCCCGCATCGTCCCTTCAAAAAACAGGTTAGTAGTCATCCAAGTGGCTAAATTCAATCCTGTAAAGCCCCCGGATATTGTGGGGTCTGAATAAGACCGAAACAAACCATAGCCATTAATATTCATGAGCAGAATTCCGAATAAAACAATCCCGCGCATGACATCGAGGGATTGGATTCGCTCGGAAATTTCAACTGGAGCTAGTTGAGGAGATGAAATCTGCGTCATAGTTTCGGCTAGTATTTATTTGGAAAAGGGATGTTATTTTATTTTAAGGAGAGAAAGCCGGATCTGGTTAGTAAGGAAGGATGCCCGGAAACACTTTTCCTCCTATTCTTTTTGAAGAGCGACAAGAGTGACGGGAAATTCCTTTCTGATGGGATGCACCTTTTGATAGCTGAGGTTTCTCCAAAGCCATTCCATCGGGCCATAATCAAAATAGCGGAGCCAGATCGGACTGAGGATCAACTGGAAAATCCAGATCGAAAAGACCACATACAGCAATTCATAGCGTTGGAGCTTTCCGAATAATCCAAACCCAACTCCGGTAAAGACTACCATGCAGATCAGGGAGTGCATGATGTAATTGGTCAGAGCCATTTTCCCAACTGCAGAAAGGCTGGATTTTAACCAAATCAAAATGTTGGATTTACAGAAAATCATGATCAATCCAATATGGCCCATCGACACGAAAAATCTACCCCAGTAATAGGTAATGTTGGACTCACTGAAGGATAGCGGGGAGAATTTAGCATCCAAAATCAGCTGCATTTCATAATAGTTGATCGCAATGCCAATCGGATAGCCAATGCCTACGAAAATCCAATAAATTGAGAAAGGCTTTTCTCCTGAAAGTAATCCCCATTTGAATAGTGCTATCCCGATCAACATCATACTCAAGACATCCCAAATGTCTTCTCGATAGGGTGCTTTTGTATTGAAATCAAAATTGATTGGCGCAAGGTGTTTGACTACTGAAAAATACCCCTTTTGCATTTCCTCGGTATACCCAGCCATCATTTCAGGGGAGGTTTCGGCCAATCTTTTTTCCCAAGAATCTTTAGCTTCCTTCAATTCTTTCGAAGGTTCTTGACCTGCTGCAATTGCAACTTCAGCTTCCTGCACTTTGGTATACCATTCGAGATCTTTTTGGTAGTCGAAGTAATACCATGCGGTTCCAATACTTAAAAGTAGAAGACCTGTCAGCATCAATTTTTTTGGGACCATTCGCCTGAAAGAATAAACCAAAAATCCCATCAGAGCATAATCGTAAAGAATCTCACCCACCCACAGCAATAAGTACCCATGAATTAATCCGAAAACCAACAGCCAAGTAATCCGTCGGAAATAGATGTCGGCGGCATTGATTCCTGCTCCTTTTTTCATCAATCGATCCAGAAAAATAAACATGCCCACACCAAAAAGCAGGGAGAACAATGCCCGCATCGTTCCCTCAAAAAACAGGTTGGAAACCATCCAGGTGTAAAGGTTCAATCCCGTATCACCTCCCAAGACAGAAGGGTTATTATAACCGAAAGCAAGTCCAAATCCGTTAATGTTCATGATCAAAATGCCGAAAAGGACGATGCCCCGCATCACATCCAAAGATTGGATTCGCTCGGATTCCTGAAGAGGCGTGAACTGTGGAGAAGAAATTTGCGTCATAGTTTCGGCTAGTATTTATCAGGAAAAGGGGTGGTTTTCTTTTAAAAAAGAATATGCCGGATTTGGATAGTAAGGATCCCCGGAAACATCTCTTATCCTATTCTTTTTGAAGAGCTACAAGAGTGACGGGAAATTCCTTTCTGATGGGATGCACCTTTTGATAGCTGAGGTTTCTCCAGAGCCATTCCATCGGGCCATAATGAAAATAGCGGAGCCAGATCGGACTGAGGATCAATTGGAAAATCCAGATCGAAAAGACCACATACAGCAATTCATAGCGTTGGAGCTTTCCGAATAATCCAAACCCAACTCCGGTAAAGACTACCATGCAGATCAGGGAGTGCATGATGTAATTGGTCAGAGCCATTTTTCCTACCGCAGAAAGGCTGGTTTTTAACCAAATCAAAATGTTGGATTTACAGAAAATCATGATCAGTCCAATATGGCCCATACAAGTAAAGATCCTTCCAAAACCATAGGTAAGATTGGATTTAGTTATCGCGACAGGAGAGAACTGACCATCTAAAACGGTTCGGAGTTCGTAGTAATTGATTGATAAACCGATCAGGTATCCGATTGCAGCCATGCCTGCATAGAAGCCAAAGGATTTTTCCGCAGAAAGGATGTTCCACCTGAACAAGGCTATCCCGATCAGCATCATGCTGAGAATATCCCAAAGCCCGTATCTGTAAGACATAAATTGATCGTAATGGGAATTGATCGGTGCTAAAAATGCAACCACATCAAAATAGCCTTTCTGCATGGAAGAGTTGAATTCTCCAATTGCTTCAGGAGACCGTTCTTCCTGCATCTTTTCCCAAGCATTTTGAGATTCTTTCAGCTCTTTGGTCAGATCTTTATTTTCCGCCTTGAAGGAATCTATCAGGGCTACATCTTCAGCCAGTTTCTGACTTTTGATATAATCCGAATAGTTCCAAACAGACCCTGCTAACACCAAAACTGTAGCTGCCAGGATCAATTTCTTTGGAGCCATATTTCTAAAGGAGTACACCAGAAAGCCCATCAGCGCATAATCGTAAAGAATCTCTCCTGTCCAAAGCAGCAGATATCCGTGAATCAGTCCAAAAACAAGAAGCCATGTGAGTCTCCGAAAGAATATATCTGCCGCCTTGATTCCTGCTCCCCGCTTGGTTAACCTGTCCAGAAAAATGAACATCCCCACTCCGAAAAGAAGGGAAAACAATCCGCGCATGGTGCCCTCAAAAAACATATTGGTGGCAATCCAGGTGTACAGATTCCATCCGGTGAACCCTCCTGCAACAGTGGGGTCATTGTAAGCACCAGCAAGTCCGAACATGTTGATGTTCATCAGTAGAATTCCAAAAAGAACAATTCCTCTCATGACATCAAGGGACTGAATTCGCTCGGATTCCTGAAGAGGAGCTAACGAGGCTGGGGAGGTATGTATATCCATAGTTTAGGAAAATCCTCCTAGCGGGGAATCGAATTGAAGAGTGGTGTGTTAAGTTTTTAAAAATTTCACCCGCAGGAGGATTTGTTAAAAGCTACTGGATTGGATGGGTTTCAAAAATAGGCCAAGGACGAAAAGATGATATTTTTGTCCCAAGCAATTGAATTATTTCCCGAAGGGAAAAACATTTTTTCATATGTGGAAAAACCCACGGAGGGGCATAAAAAATGGGGTTTAATTGAAAAATTAATTTTTTAAAAAATGCTTGCCTCCCGCTCAAAGGTTCTTTGAATATTTTTATCTTGACGGTCACTTTTCTAGAATAAATCATATTTCAATCAGAATATTTTAATCCTTGTCATTTTATGAAGACAACAGTTGGAGTTGGTGCCAGTAACCAAACAAATTCTTTTTCAGCAGGAAAAGAGGCCGCCTCTCAGGCCATGAAAGAGGGAAAAATTGAAAGACCGGATTTTGCACTCATTTTTTGTGGGGGCAAACATGATCCCAAGGAATTTCTTCGAGGAGTTAATGAAATCATCCCAAATGTCCCCAAAGCAGGGGGTTCTTCCTTTGGCATCCTTACAGACAAATTTATCGGCTACGATGGTTTTGAAGTCGGAGTGACCATCTTCAGCTCAGACAAGATCCGATTTGAGATTTTTCATGCCGGAGGATTAAATGAGGATGAGTTCAAAGTAGGTCAGGAACTCGGGGGTAAAATCCAAAAAGCGATTAAGCCTGATTCCCGCGGACTCTGGGTGTTTTATGACTCCAGCAAGCAGCAAAATCCACCAATGTTGAATTTTGCCACTCCACTTTTTGCCGCATTGGAAAATTTCCTTCCAGAAGATCTTTCTGTTGCGGGAGGAGGATTTTTGGCAGACATGATGCTCAGTACGTGCTACCAGTTTGTAAACAATGAGATTTTCTCACAGCATGCTGTGGGGATTTTGGTTTCAGGAGAATGCAAAATGGAAACTGCTATCCTGCATGGATGTCAGCCTTGCAGTGACTATATCACCATCACCAAGGCAGAAGGCCCTGTGGTAATGGAAATCGAAGGGCAGCCCGCACTGGATTTGATCGATGAATTATTGGGCCCTGATCATGGAATCAAGGTCAAAGACTTTGCGATGAACGTGACACTCGGAGTCAACCGGGGAGACAAGTTCAGTGATTTCAAAGAAAGTGATTACGCAAACCGGCTCACTCTTGCGGTCGATGAGCAACACAAGGCCCTAATTATGTTCGAACCGGATCTGACCAATGGAACAGAAGTTCAGTTGATGCGACGAAACCTGGAGCCGGATTATGTGGCTGAGGTCATTGCCGGCATTAAGGAAAATATCAAAGGGTTTAATCCAGTACATGCTTTTTACATTAACTGTGGAGGAAGAGCCAAGCCTTACTCGGGAGTGGATTTTGAGGATGCTGCGGAAGTTCAGCGGGAGGTTGGTGCTATCCCGTTGTCCGGTTTTTATTCAGGAGTAGAAGTTGCCAAAGTGGGTAATAAACTTCAGCCTCTGGATTGGACCGGAGTGTTGTGTATTTTGGCAGAAAACTAATCCCTCAATCCATGAGTACTCATCAGAATGATGATTTATCTCAAAAAGAAATAAATTATTATAAGGAGCGCCTAAGAAAGATGACCAGCTCGTACATGAGTCTGGAGTACAGAAATGCTGACCTTTCTAAGGACGTTTTTCAGATGAGTGAGGGACTAAAGGTAATTGCAGAATTACAGCATATTGACACCCACACCAACAATGAGGATTTTCTGGACGGGCTAACAGAAAGTATAAACATCCGGCTGAAAATGGATGTAACGCTAATCCTTTTACCCCTACCAGAAAAGCCTTTACAATACACTCCCAAGTACATCAAGGCCTATAATACTTACAACAAGGAGGAAGTTTCCCGAAAAATTCTGACCATTCCGGCGGAGTTTTTTGAGCAAAAATCTTCCTTGATCTTCAATGAAGAAAACAGCGAGGATGAACTGGTCCAAATGCTCCGAAAGGAGCTTTCCATGCATCATTTTGTCCTCGCCCCCATTCTTCATGACAAAGCCATATTCGGGTACTTTTTCTGTGGAAGAAGACCTCAGCTTTTGCAAACCGGAACTGGAATCCTTCCCTATCATCTGAATATCCTTGACGCCATCGGTGGGGTGATTTCTGCAGTACAAAATCAGATTGACCGAAATGTGATCCTGGAACGCTTGGTGGATGAACGAACCCAGGAACTCAAGAAGGAGAAGGAAATCAGTGAAGAACTCCTGCTGAACATTCTTCCTTACGAAACCACCCAGGAATTGAAAGCCAATGGTTTTGCAAAAGCAAAGGATTACAATGTCGTAACGGTGCTGTTCACGGACTTCAAAAACTTCACCCAGTTCAGTGAGGGGATGTCTTCCCACGACTTGGTGGCCGAGATTGATTTTTATTACCGTGCATTCGATGAGATCATCACCAAATATGGGATCGAAAAGATCAAAACCATCGGCGACAGCTACATGTGCGCCTCCGGTCTTCCGATCGAAAAGGAAAGCCATGCCCTAGATGCAGTGCTTGCTGCACTTGAGATCCGTGATTTTGTAGGAAACCTGATGGAAGAGCGAAAAAGGAATGGACAATCCTATTTCGAAATCCGGGTAGGCTTAAACAGCGGTCCGGTGGTGGCTGGTATTGTGGGGATCAAAAAGTTCGCTTACGACATCTGGGGAGATACCGTAAACATCGCCTCCCGAATGGAATCAAGCGGAGAAGCCGGAAAAGTAAATATTAGTGAAAGCACCTATCAATTGGTTAAAGATTCCTTTGATTGTTCCTATCGGGGGAAAATGGATGCCAAAAACAAAGGGGTCATCGATATGTATTTTGTCGAAAAAAAGAAAGACTGAAGGAGAAAAGCCTCTTTCAGGAGTAAATAGATTTTTAACCCAAACCAATTTTTATGAGTCAATTTGATTTCCCCCGGATCAATTTCCATGGTTCGGTTTTGTTTGATGTCGGTACTGCAAACAACGGCAGGTTTGATCCGCTTCAAGTTTATGACCAGGTCAATGCCAGACCGATTATCCCTCCATTCGTAACGATCTCCGACAAAATCCTCGGAGATGTTGTCAATGCCGGATACCACGTTGAAAGTGGTAGTAATGGAAATTACGTAGAGATCAGCAGCATCAATACTCCCGAACTTTACGACCAATGGTGTACCCAGACTCTGGGAACAAGCCCCCTGGATCAAGGCTATTGGAAATTGTATAATATTGTTCCTGTTTCCTCTCCTGGTGGGGTTCCAAACCCTTCGCTTGGGGCAGGTTGGATACAGCCAGGCTACTGGAATTACTATGGCGACATGAGTGTCTTTGCCGAATCCGTGCAGGTGACCGGTGTCCAAATACCTGATGGCCAAGGGGGAGTCTCCACATACTCACCGGGAAATTCGGCTGGCTGTCCTGCAGGATTGGAGCAGCTTTTAGGAACTTCATTTTCCTTCCATCAGGATTTTTATTATCCAAATCCCAAGACCTCGGCCATGTTCTGTGATGTGGACAGCATTGGACAGACTTGTACCCAGCTCTTTATCGGGAAAGCAGGTATGTATAATCCACAGAATTCACCCCAAAAAACTTACTTCACTGGAAAGCCTTGCAAAGCGACCTTCAACTGGCTGGGGTTGAGCAAAGTCCTCAACTGGTACGCTGACCTCTTGATGCCGATGAGCGGTTCGGCGTATTTCTACACGACGATCGATTTGAGCCAAGGTTCCTGCGATCCTGCTTTGCAGGAGGTTTTGGATCAGTATGCCGGTTTGCACGTCACCAAACTCTCCGTGAAAATCATGGTTCATGAGGTCTATGAAGTCCATAGTCCGGATTATTCCAAAATGCCTACCCAACCCTTGGGCAACAACCAGACTGGGGTTCCCAAAAACCCAGCTAGAGCAGCTATCTCAGGATCCATTACCCCCTATTTTGAAGGGGACATGACCACCAACACCATCTGCAGAATTCTTAAAAATCCCATTTCCGCAAATCCATCCCTTGACACCTCTGGACTGGATATTCCCACTACTTTTGGTGGGACTAAGATTTCCTTGAACAGTTCCTTTCAGCTTGCTCCGGCATTTTTAAAGATCAATTCTGCCTACAATTTCATTTCGCTTGACCTTATCAGTACCATTTGTGAGTACGGAATTGGTTTTGGACCCTACCCTAACTATAGTGGACAGACTTCTATTCCCCCCTTCTTAAGTTTTGAAAACTTTGACCACGGTACCTTAAGCCTGTATTTTTACCCTGAAAATGGCAATCCTCCGGTCTTTATCGGGAAAATGGATCATGTGAATGATTACAACATGGCCACCTTTTTAGCCCGGGGAGGAGTAATGGACTTTGCCTTGCCCAATCAGATAGATTGGTCAAAAGGAACGTTCAGCCTTTTGTCAGGAACTGTTCCCTTGATGGTGGAGGATGACTACTTGATTCTATCTGACCAGCAGGGTTCTTACGCAGAGCAAAATCAGCCCATAGCCTACGGATACAAATCCGATGGTCCTGGCAGAGGGCCGGTTTACCTTCGGGTGTTCTATAGAGGAGAACCTCTGACCAATCCGGTATTGGGAGTTTACCAATACAGTGACCCTGCCTCAGGAAACACTGTGAGTACTCCTATTAACTATATCGATGGAATGTCTTTCGTCTATCCTGTAGCCAATCCTGGCTGTATGCAGTATGTGTTTGCCATCACTCCCAACCAACAAATTCCTAGCAATCCTTCGCAGGGACTCTATTTCGCTGCAAACGGCTACAGCATCACCACTCGGGTTTTGAACACATTTCCTGAATTGGATCCTTATTTGTCTGGAAATGAACCCATCACTTGGGATTTGATCCTGCAAAATGTGCTGATGAACTATGGTACCGTGGTTCCGATCATGTCCAAAATTATTCCTTTTGAGGAAAGCAACTGGGCAGAGCCCAATACCCTTCGGTACCTGCTGGGAGTCATTGACGATGCCAACTGGGGGGAACCCTATTACATGCCGGTGACTCGGGAGCTATCGGCAAATCAGCGGGCACTGCTTCAAAAGTGGGCCAACGGCATTTTATCTTCCATTTTCAATTCTAGCCAGCGATGAAAAAGGGCCCAATGATTACTTTCTCCCAACTAGTCACTGTTTTCTTGATCGGCATGGGGATGTGGGGATGTACCACTACCACAAATCAGACTGAAGTGTCGGAAAAGGCTACACCCAAGTGGCACCAGGAAATAGCCAGGATTTCTGAATTGGCAAAGGCGGATTCCTCTGTTTCAGATTTCGTCCAAATGACCCTAGTCCCGGATACCTTGGGTTTTTACCTGCCTGCGATTCAAAGTCCAGTAGCAGCCCATTCCAATGGAGTCTGGGTGCTTTTTGGGGGAAGAAAGGCCGGCTTGCACAGCATGAACAACAATCCTCCGGCATTCAACACGCTGCAGGCCAATGATTCGATCTGGGTAGTGGACCTTGCCAACCAACGATCAATGGGAGTTCCTGTCCCTCCTTCCTATTTCAAATACCTCGCGGCCAGCAGTCAGCAGTATTTTCAGGACGGGGATTTGCTGTACGTGAATGGAGGATTTACCTTCTCGGACAGCAGCTCGACCTTGGTTAGCAATTGGACATCTGATGCTTTTTTCGAAATCAACGTTCCGTCTTTGATTCAATATGTCACAATCGGAGGGACTTCTCCTGATTTGGACCAAGTCTTTACCAAATTCCTAAGAGACCCCTACCTACAAGTCACGGGGGGCGAGATGATCGAGTCCAACGGCAATTTCTACATTGTTGGGGGGCATAACTACCAAGGAGCCTATCAGCCCGGCAAAACAGGCAAATACACCAATGCCATCCGAAAATTTGAACTCTCGATGGTAGGAAATGCCTGGGCTGTCACCGACACCCTCACCCTCAGCGATCCGGAAAATCTTCACCGTCGGGATTTCAATCTGGCAGAGGTCATTCTTCCGGATGAGGATTCAATTGGTGTGGTCATCATGGGAGGCGTTTTTACGCCCGATGACATGGCTTACCAAAGCCCGGTTTACATTAACGGCCTTGCCTCGGGCAATCCGTCGATCGAGGTGGATACCGTGACTCAGCAGAATGTGAACCTCTACTCCAGCGCCAAAATCAATTCTGTAATGGCTGCTGGGGAGTATCGGGTCAATCGCATTGCCCTCCTCGGCGGAATCACTTACAAGGCTTACAACAAAGACTCGGGCGGATTAGTAATTCCTCCAATTACGGAGGTTTTGCCTTTTTCCAATCTGATGTCATCTTACTATACCAATGGAGAAGATGAAACCGTCGAACTCGTTCAGCTGCCACCCAATGAACTTTTACCAGGCTACTTGGGTACAAACGCGGTCTTTTTCCCCGTGTCGGATTACCTCTATGGAAGCTCTTCCAATGTGATCGACCTGAACAAAGTATTTCCGGATTCAGTCACTGGTCCCGTATTGGTCGGATATATGTACGGTGGGATTCTCTCCCCCGCGGCGATTACCTTTTCCCCTCGAGGACCCAGAAGTACCACCACAAATCCGGTTCTTTATGAGGTCTACATGAGTATTCCCAATGTAAACCAATGAGGTAAGAGGCTTTAGGGAAAAACAAAACGGGGACGGACTTTCAATCCGTCCCCGTTTTTTTTGATGAGGATTGTAGGGTTTAGCGGATTTTCCAGAGGAGTCTAATCACCACCTTTTCTGCTTCAATTAATTTCAAATTGGCAGACATTCCCTTTTCGAAATTTTCAAAAAGGAAAGGGTAAGGCACTATGGGTGTAATCTTAAGGAACTGAAAAATGAATGAAGCGCTTAGATTTAATTTTTTTCTACATAATACATGTCAAGCATCCCGGTATTTTTTGCTTCGATTTTTCCGCGATACTCGCATTTGAAAAAGTCTTTAACCTCATTGTAGGTTACCTCACTGATATTGACTTTGCCAGCCTCACTCGAGGATTCCATTCTTGAGGCAAGGTTGACAGTATTGCCCCAGATATCGTACACAAATTTCTTTGTGCCAACTACTCCTGATACAACCGGTCCACTATGAATTCCTATTCGAATGTCGAAATAAGGCTTGCCTTCTTTTTGTCGTTTAACTTTTTCCTGCCCAACAAACTCATTGAAATCTAAAGCTGTTCGTACAGCGTCAATAGCATGAGTATTCCTTTCTACAGGAATACCGGCTGCACACATGTAACTATCTCCTATGGTCTTTATTTTTTCGACCTGATGCAGGGAAATAATTTCATCGAATTTGCTGTAGTAGTGGTTGATTTCATTGACCAAATCAACGGCATCAAATTTTTCACTGATGGTAGTGAAGTTGACAAAATCTGTAAATATGACACTGATGTTACGATGGTATTTAGGAAGTGTGGATCCTGTTGATTTTAACTCATCAGCAGTTTCTTTTGGAAGGATGTTGAGGAGCAATCGATCAGATTTTATTTTTTCCTGCTCCAATTCATTTTTTTGCTTTTCGAGTTCCTCGGTTCTGTCCTTTACTTTTTGTTCCAGATCTTGATAGAAGATTGAGTTCTCAAGTGATACAGCGATTTGACCAGACAATAATTTTAAAAATTCCACTCGCTCGACACTGAACACTCCAGAGTAAAGGGTATTGTCAAGGTAAATAACTGCAGAAATTTTGCCCTGATTGAGAATTGGCAAACAGAGCACTGAGGATGTTTTTTGTTCTTCAAGGATTTGATCATTTGCAAACCTCAGATCATGTTGGATATCGTCAATGACCAAGTTTTCTTTCGTTCTGATTACATAATTAATGACTGATTCCGGCAGGAATTTATTTTTTTCCAATGGGACTTGGAGGGTTTGATATTCAAATTCCTCCTTCAACGATCCCATTCCTTCGATCACCCAACTTGTTCCTTTTGGAATGATCAAATAGCCATTTTGAGCGCCGGCATTTTCTATGACTACACCCATCAGTTTCTTGATGAGCTGCTCAAATAGTATTTCTCCTGAGATAGCCAATGAGGCCTTCACCAGGGAAGTCAAATCCAATTTGTTGCTGTTTTGCGATTCTTGATACTTCGTGATTGGTGTTTTGGAAAAGGCGTCAACATATTCCGTTTTGGGAATGAGCGCATACATATTGTCCAGATGGTCAACTTTAGCTATTGCTCCCCATTTCAGGTAAAGTCTTCTAGCTTCCATCAGATATTTCATTCCGACTGCCCTATCCTGAGGTAAATGAAACTTTCCTGCAGATTCGTTGGCAACTGCTTCTTCCAGCATCAATTTGGAATCCTTCCCGGTTTTGATCGCTAGGTCAAATAATGCTGCTGCCTTTTCTTTGTTCCCTTTGATTTGTTGGAGTTCTGCACTTACCAAATACATTTTGGTGTTATAATTTTCGGGAGAACTTCTAGCTGCTTTTTCGATCTTGCCTAAGTATTTTTTGGCCTTCAAAATCAGCATTTGCTTTTTTATTCCGGAGTGTTTTTCAGCCGACTTAAGTTTTGCAATAGCATAGAGAGATTGCATGAATGGGATATGAGGCCAAGCCAATACATTGTCAATTATTTTGAAGCCTTTATCCCCATGCGCTATTACTTCATCATAATTTCCAAATAGGAAATTCAACAGCATCTTGTTGATGGCAAAGACACATAGGCCTGTATAATCAAAGGATTCTTCTTGTTGTAATCGATCAGTATCTTCGTCGTAATATGGCCCGAGAAGGTTGGTTTCAGTCTTGTTGTTTTGAAGAATATAAACTGTTTGCCTGAAAGTATTCAACCAGCGAAGTCCCAAATCCTGCTTGATTTTAGTCAGGCTGGAGGCATACCCATCCATCTCTGATTTGAGTTGGGTCAGCGGCACATCCATGAAAAATTTGATCACACAGTAATTGAATGCTGCATAGGAAGCGAAGAGAAAATCCCCATTTTCAATACCCTTATGATAGCTTAATAAAATTTCCGGAAGGTTATTATGGTAAGGATATTTCCAATTCCTGATGAAATTTCCATTTATAAAGTGAGTTTTTGCTAATAAACCCTGAGTTTGAAATTTATCATTAAGGCTGACAGCAAGCTCTCCAAATTTCAATCCTTCGTCAAATTCAAACGTACTTCCACACATCACGATTCCATAAGTGGCATATGCAAAAGCTGTGTGTTGATGGTTTCCATACTTGATAGAAAGGTTGATCTGTTTGAATACGATAAGCGGGAAATAATTCTTTTTGGCGAAATAGGAAGGCTGGGCGATTTCTGAGAGTACTTCCATGATTGCCGCTTCCTTTTCTTGCGTCATATTTGGCAAAGACCGGAGGGAATCGGCAGAGTGATTTCTAAGCAAATACTTGGTAGCCAGTAGATTGATAATGATATGAAGCGGATTGGGCTTGGAGGGAAATTTTACTCCCAGTTTTTTCAAGCATTCTATCCCTATATCAAAGGCCTCTTCATTTTTTGTGAGCGAGACGTAAGCTTTGATCTTGATAATGTATGCTTTCACCAAGTCACTGATATTTTGAGCATTGGTGAAGATGGAGTCAGTAATTCGACCCATGGATTCGAAATCCCCACTTAAGTAAGCGGTTTCTCCTCCTTCGTTGTAAACTGACAGGGTGAGGTCATAATTCTTTTTCCAGGCTTCTTCGGGAAGTATAAGCAATCCGCTTGAATAGAAGCCATTGGCTGGTCCGTAGGATGCAGAAGCCTTTGCTTTTCTACCAGCCAGAAGATTCAGCTCGGCAATTTTCAATTTTTCTGAGTAATCCTCCACCAGACTTGCTCCGTTGTTCAGGTTGTAAACGAGGTCAAACAGGTTTTCAGAAATTTTTTCCTCAGACAAATTGTGTAGCATCATTCTGCCGATCTGAAGGTGAACGGCTTTTTTATCAGGTTCATCCACCAAAGCATACGCAGCTTGTTGAACTCGGTCATGCAGGAATTTAAACTTGGGGATCTCGTTATCGAGTGATTCTTCCTGATTCATCCAGGAACCGTTGATGGAGAGAACAAGATCTTCTTCCAAAACAGACAAAAAATCCCTGGAGGTATCGCCCCAGCTTTTGCCATAGATGGCAGACAAAACCTGAAGATCGAAAATGTTGCCAATACAGGATGCAAGTACGCATAGCCTTTGGGCATTGGCATCAAGCTTTTTTATTTTCCCAATCATGAGATCAATTACATTGTCTGTAATATCATGTTTCATGATTTCGTTGATCTCCCATTTCCATTCCTTCTTTTCGTAGTTGAAATGGATCAATTTTTCATCATACAGCGATTTTAGAAACTCACTGGTGAAAAAAGGATTGCCCCCTGTCTTCTTTAGGAGTAATTGGGCCAATGAAGCACACTTGGCAGCGGGTAGATGAAAAGTATCTACCAGTAGCTGAATCAAATCTTGTGATTCCAACTGTGAAAGGGTAATTTCCTTGAGATGGCTAAAATCGGGCTTTAACTTTTTGACCAAATTTTGAAGCGGATGTGTGATGTCTACTTGGTTACCCCGGAAAGTGCCAATCAGCAAAAAATGAGAGGTTTCCTGATCCGTCAGCATATTGTAAATCAAGTCCAGCGTGGGTAAGTCAGCCCAATGAATGTCATCCAGAAAGATGACTAGTGGGTGTTCTGGTTTTGCAAATAGCTGGATAAAGGAGACAAAGGCCAATGTAGCTCTGTTCTTGGCTTCTTGTGGAGGCAAAGCGATAACCTGAGCTTGCTTTCCAACTATCAATTCCAATTCAGGAATGATTTCAATGAGGAGTTGGACATTAGGACCCAGTGCGGAAAGAATTTTTTCCTTCCACTCTTCGACTTTTTTGTCCGGCTCGGCCAGGATCCGTTTGATCAAACCTCTAAAGGCGGAAATTCCGGCACTATAAGGGATGTTCCTCTGAAATTGATCAAATTTTCCCTCAGCAAAAAAGCCTCCTGCTGAAATGATGTCCTGCGCAATTTCGTGCACCAAGGCAGATTTGCCTATCCCGGAGTAGCCCGAGATCAGGACAAAAGAGCTCCCACCAATACATGTATTTCGAAATTCAGAACGAATCTCTTCAAGTTCTTTTTCTCTTCCGTATAACTTTTGTGGAATACTAAAAATATCCGATTGATCATGCAGTCCTAATTCAAAATCTGAAATCCCCCCCTTTTCATTCAGAAGAAAGAGACAATTTTCCAAATCTGCGATCAGACCACTGGCGGAGTGATACCGCTGATCGGAGGATTTTTCCAACAATTTCATAATGATATTCCCAATCATTTTGGGAATTCGATTATCAATGAGGGAAGGATGGTCCGGAAGCTTTGCAATGTGTGCATGGATCAGTTCGATTGGATCAGCTGTCTCAAAGGGATACTTACCTGTAAACATCCAATAGAATAGAACCCCCATTGAATAGAAATCTGTTCGATAGTCCAGTAACCTGTTGATTCGACCAGTCTGTTCCGGGGAAATAAAATGAAGATCCCCAACTATTTCTTTGTGGTCGAAGAGTTCGGTTCTTTCCTGACTTAACAGCATGGATACGCTGAGATCCAAAAGCTTGATTTCGGAGGTTTCTTCCCCGATCAAAAAGGTACTGGAATTGATGTTTTTGTGGATGATCTTACGCTGATGGAGGACTCCAATGATCGTGGCGATTTCTATGCAAAGGCTGAGATTGGTGTTGATGGAAGGTCTTTTTTTCTTGATTCCTTCACTCAGGACTACTCCTTGAAAATCTTCCATTACCAAGGCTAAACCATGCCTTGAATCCACCATTTCCAACATTTTGACCAAACCTGGAATCTGGATTTTCGAGGAAATATCGAACTCTCGTTCAAATTTTCTAAACGAAGAAAGCTCTTGAAATTCTACCGGGACTAGTTTGAGAATGACAGGCAATCCATCATGAGTTCGGATTCCTCGGGAGATTATCATTCGGCCATTATCCGAAAGGCACTCATTAATGGTAAATCCTGGAAACGCTTTCATCAACGATTTAATATTGTATGCTTCTTGAAATCTGATCTAGTGGAATGTAATTATAGACTGTCAATTCCTTTTCGGTCTTTTGCAGATCTTTCAGGAAGTAAATATTTAATTCTCGAAGCGTCTGTTCAGTTGGCTTATTGAAATTGTAAACTGTATCCTTCAGTAGCGTGACATTGCGAGGTGCAAAGAACATTTTCCGTTCGAAGTGATGTCTGAAAATATCTCCCCAATGAATGATTCCTTTGCGGTCAAAGGGAGGGATATCCTTGGAATCTGGCGGCGGCACTCTCAACCGGAGTGGTGCCACATTGATGTCAATCAGACTGAAATCATAATGATCTGCTGCATGGCCTACGGATAGATCCCAGATGATATTGGCAATTACCTTCGAAAGAAGTGATTTCTCACCGCTCTCGGCGTGCTTTTTGAACTTTGCATCTCCATTATGATCCAGATAGAAAAACTCTTTTCCTGAAGGAAATTCCGGGACCCAAGTTTTAACATAGTCCGCCCAAATCATGATGTCGGTGTATTCATCAGGAGGGATTTGTTCTACTACTTTGTGTACAAAATCAAAGATCGTATCATAATAGGCCATCAGGAAAGTCCCATAATCCGAATGATAGGTATCAGGCACGATTTGGAACTTATACTTGGGATAAGAGGGATTCCCTTCTATTCCATTATACCCATATAAAAACATTCCCGCGAGTCCCCCTTCAGGTGCAGGAAATGCTGCAAAAGGTAATTTCTGGTTATTGACAATAGGAGAGGTAGGAGAGTTCAGAACTGAATAATTCAATTCCAGAGTAAGATCTAAGTGGGGTTTTAGAAGTCGCAATAGCACGCTGTCTTTAGGCAGGCAGGTTTTTGAAACGGCATTGATACTATCATAGGGAAAATGCAAATTGGCATGTGCCGAGGAGGAAATTCGGATAGCCGCCCCTTGCAAAACAAAGTATTTAGCCAATTCCCAAGCATTCCCGTCTTTTGGTTCCAGCATCAATGGAGTGTCAGGGAAATAGATAGCTACTACTTTTCTTTTTCCATCTACCAAATCTCCCTTAAATAAGGTGATCGTAGGGGCGGTGAAAATCCCCGGAAAAGAAAGACAGTGCTCCAATAAAGTAAAGTCTGAAACAAAAAATTTCTCGTTAGGTTCGGCATCCAAAAACTCCTTGAAAATCTTCAGTTTCTCGTTTTCGGGGTACTTTTCCCGTTCATTCAATTCGTTTGAGATAAATTTGCTGAAAGAAGAATGAGTAAGTAATTCTTCGAATTCCGCATCAGAAACAGGCTTTAAGCCTCGATTTTGAAAGGCATATTTCATCGAAACAGGCCAATAGGTAAGGAAGGTGATTTTGTAGTGAATGCCGATTGTCCAGTTCCATTTTTTCACCTCATCTTTCGGGACATGAACTACCCCGGGAGCGAAACCAAAAGGATGTGAGGGTTGAGGCTGTGGCCAAGGGCCTTTTCTGTCATAATAGTAATTAGAGGAAGGTTTAACTCTTGGCAAGCTCATAAGGAATGGGGTTCGGTGATTATTCTAAATATAAGCTTATTTTTTGAAAGGTATTTTTGGGGAATTTTCCCTGTTAATTTCAAATGCTAATCCTTCTGAAGCTTTCTTCACAATTCAATTCTGATCGAAGTATTGATAGATTTTGAATTCCTCCTAAAGGAAAAAACACTTACAATATTTTGGGGATAAGATTTTATTGCCCTTTTTCAAAAGTTAAAACGAACCAATAATTATAAGAAATATTGCTTTTGGTAAAGTCAAATCAAGTACTTATTAAAATATCCCAGCGAGGACGAATGCCCTATTATTTTGACCGAAACACTTGATCTATTTTTCGTAGAAAAGTGAAAGACCAGCATTTTTTGTCGGGGCCTATACCGGTTATTTATGGGGTCTATAAGTGTATTCCTGACGTTAACCAAAAAGAAAAATACCTTTGGGAAAAACAGAATGGGGACGGACTTTCAATCCGTCCCCGTTTTTTTGATGAGGATTGGAGGAGTTAGCGGATTTTTCGGAAGAAGGGTATCATGGTCTATTCTTTGAGATTTGCAAGGTGCCGGTCAATTTGCGCGATTAATCCCACCACGGTTTTCTGAATTTCCTCATACTGATCTTGCTGGAACTTCCGGATAAACAGGTTCATTTTGAGCACTTCGTTAAACTCTCTGTTTCTCAAAAGCGCTTCATAATCTTCGGGGCTTGCCGATACCCAAATCTCATCCATGGTTATGTTTTCGAGAACCATTGGATAGAAATAATTCCATTGGTATCCATCGTCTAGGTCCTTTTCGGTATTCTCAAGGTAGACGTATCGGGTGGAATAGAGGTAGGAAATCCGATTGCGAAGGGAGTCATCGGAAATCAGATCAAGACCTACAGATTTTAGGTTTTCCCAGGAGGCGGTGTTTTCTGACAATTGGAAATTGCCGAAAATACTCCCGAAATATGGTTTCAGGGAATCATGGTATGGTTTTTTCTCACTTAGAGCGGAAAGGATGACTTCATTGGAGGTAATTCTTTTTTGGTTTCCACTGATATTAAACTCCAAATCCAACAGGTCGCTTTGGAGATTGCTTTTCATCTCACTCAATAAAATAGCTTCTTTTACTCTCAACTTGCTCGATTCGTTGGTATTATTGATTTGGAGGGCAATCAGAATCCCAATCACAACAAGGAAGATTTCCCCAATCGCATAGACCAGATATCGGGTGACCCGGTTTTGAGAGAGGAGCTGTTGGCGGATTTTCCGGAAGAACGAGATCATCGCTTAGCGGTTTAGTTGGGCTTCAATTCTATCCAGTAATTGTTCTGTAGACACCTTCATGGTTTTCAGTTCTTCAATCAAATTTCTACCGTTGAGAAGGCATAGTGAAAAACCATTTTTGTAGGTAGGATCGCTAAGGAGTTTTTCAATCACCTCGGGTGAGGTTGGCTTCGCTGAGGTTTGTGTGTCCCTATCTACAAATTTGATGTAATCTTTATAGGCCTGTCCCACATCCCCTGTTCGGAAGTAGGGTCCATAAAGATATTCTTGATAGTCATAGCGCATGTGTTCCTGACTGCCATCGATCTTATCATAGTTGAGTTCCATTCGCATTAGCTCACTTTTCAGACTGTCGTCAGAAAGTATCCCCAGGCTTCCTGAACTGATCATCTCTCGTATGGTACTGTTGTTGCGAATGAAAGGTTCCCAGTTCAACACCTCCATGGTGTGAAAATTTAAGGAGTCCGAACCTGAAATGGGAGCACCTTCAAAGTAGCTGATCATCACTTCTGCAGAGCTTGAGGCTCTGGTGTATCGGTCGATGCTACGGTCCAGTTCTGTTATGTTGAGTAGCAGGTCTGATTTCAATCCGTGTAAGAAGGCCCTTTCACGAGCCTTTTTGATTTGAGCCTCACGGTAGTTGTTTACTTGCAAGGCAATCAGAATCCCGATTACAACCAAAATAATCTCCCCAATCGCATAGACCAGATATCGGGTGACCCGGTTTTGTTGAAGAAGGGATTGGCGGATTTTTCTGAATATTGTGACCATGGCCTGTTTAAAATTTAAGAAATAATCCACCTACCCTAGCTTTCCTTCTCTAGGAAGGTCTTTTCCACTTTGCTCCTCGAAAATCTTTAAGTTGTGGATCAAAAGAGATTTTGCATTCTGAAGTACATATTCTAAGAAAGCGACTTTTGCATCCGGGGTTTCGGCTCTACCTTTTTGCTAAGAGGTTTTCCGAAAAAATCCGATGCTTTTAAAGTTATGATTATTTAAAAACAAACTACTCCTGATGTCAACAGGAGAACGGATCAAGTCGAAGGTAGAATTGATGCTCGCAAATCGTTTTTTGAAATCGGAAGTTGTCGGATTCGGATACCTGTTGCATCAAAGATGGCATTGGTCACCGCCGGGGCTATTACGGGAGTGCTTGGTTCTCCTGCACCACCTGGAGGATTTCCGGAATTGATGATATAAGTCTCAATTTTTGGCGCTTCATTCATTCGGGTTACCGGATAATTATGGAAATTACTCTGTGCCACTGCCCCGTTTTCGATGGTAATCTCGCCGGTCATGGCAGCCGCCAAGCCGTAGATTATTCCACTTTCCATCTGGGCAATAAATCCATCCGGGTGAATGGCAAAGCCTGGATCAACAGCACAGACAACACGATGCACTTTCACCTTTCCTTCGACGCTCACTTCCACTTCTGCTACTTCAGCCACAATAGATCCAAAAGATTGGGCTATGGCGACGCCTCTGCCCCAATTGGCAGGAAGAGGAGCTCCCCAATTTGACTTTTCGTAAACCAAGTCCAGAACACGTTGAAACCTTAAATTATCCTTTGTCAGGGTCTTTCTGTAGGCAAAAGGATCCTTCTTGGCCGTATGGGCTAATTCGTCAATAAAAGATTCAGTCAAAAACCCATGAGTCGAGTGGTCCACGCTTCGCCAGTTTCCCCAAGGCACAAAGGAGGCGGGGCTGGAATATTGAATCAACTGATTAGGTATGGTGTAGGGAATATCCGCTGCCTCTGGCGGATGATGTTTGAATATAAACTGATGGGTATAGGCGATGGGAAGCCCTGATTGATCCAAACCTGCCTTCATCCGACTGATGGTCGCTTCCCGATAGACATCGTGCTGCGTATCTTCTTCTCTGGACCAGATTAATTTGACCGGGAAGTCCACTTCCTTTGCGATCAATATCGCCTGCGTCATCACATCGGTCTCGGACCGTCTTCCAAAACCACCTCCCAGGAGTTGATTGTGGACGGTTACCTTATCAATATCTATTTCAAGGAGTTCTGCAGCCGCGGCCTTGACCCCAAGGGGGTTTTGGCTTCCGCACCAAATTTCACATTTTCCTTCGTGCACCCATGCTGTGCAATTCATAGGCTCCATGGTGGCGTGGGCCAAAAACGGAAGTTGGTATTCTGCCTCCACAAGGATCGCTGCCTGTTCTAATGCTTTTGTAGCATCTCCATCTTTGAAGTGTTTTTCCAGATTTCCATCTGCCAAATCAGCATCCATGGCCTTGCGATAGCGGTCCATGATTTCTGCCTGATTCAGACCACTATTTTCTGTGGCTTCAAATTCTATGGGCAGTGCATCCAATGCAGTTTTTGCCTGCCAATATCCATCAGCAATGACAGCCACTGCATCTCCTAAGTTTAAAATCTTTTTTACTCCCTGTTGGCTTGAGGAGACAGTGGTGTCCAGAGATTTTACCTTACTTCCAAAAACCGGGGCTGCCTTTATCGTGGCATATTTCATTCCGGGTACCTGCACATCCATTCCAAACTTAGCCTCTCCGGTCACCTTTGCCGGTATATCAAATCTTGGCTGTGAAGTACCCATGAGGGTAAACTCTTCGGGTGATTTCAGCTTGGGCTGTTTGGGTATGTTGACCTTGGCTGCTGCAGGTGCAAGCTCCGCAAAAGTGGCACTGCGCTTACTGCTTGCATGACTTATAATACTGTTTTTAGCGGTAAGCTCCTCTGTCGGTACTTTCCAAGTATCGGCTGCAGCCTGCAGTAGCATGGATTTGGCCGCAGCTCCTGCAATACGCATGGCCTGCTGACCTGTAAATCTTACAGAAGCACTTCCGCCAGTAATCTGGAAATTCAGGGATTTCACTGCAGTGAGGAAAACCCCGTCTATTGTTTCTTCTATAAACTTGGGGAAAGTGGCATTGCCTGCAACAAAACCTTTCAACAAGGTGAAATTGGCATATTCTTTATCAGCGGGAGCTTCCTGAAAGGTTACTTTAGACCAATCTGCATCCATCTCATCAGCGAGCATCATTGCCAAGGCAGTGTGTACTCCCTGCCCCATTTCGGCATGTGGAATGATGGCTGTGACCGTATTATCCGGAGCGATCTTGAGCCAAATATTCATGACGGTTTCTCCTTCTGAAGCTATCAATCCGGCTACTTTTGAAGAACGGTTTCCCGGTCGGATCGCTATCCCAATCACCAAGGTTCCTCCTGCCAAAACTCCAGCTCCTATAAATGCGCGTCTAGTCCATTTTTTCATATGCTTGTAGAGTTAGAGCGTATTGGAAGTTTGAAGTGATGCTGACGCGCGATGAATGGCTGACTTAATCCGGCTGTACATGCCGCAGCGACAGATATTTCCTGACATGGCTGCGTCAATCTCCTCATCAGTTGGGGAGGGATTTTCATTCAATAGTGCCACTGCAGACATGATTTGTCCGGATTGGCAATACCCACATTGTGGAGTTTGCTCTTCAATCCAAGCTTGCTGCACGATATGAAGTGTGTTTTTATCAGGAGCTATTCCTTCTATGGTAGTGATGTTTTTTCCTTCTGCTGAGATCGCGGGAGTGATGCAAGAGCGAACAGGCTGGCCATCAATGTGAACCGTACAGGCACCACATTGAGCGATGCCGCATCCAAATTTGGTCCCGGTCAATCCGCATTGTTCACGAATCACCCAAAGCAAGGGCATGTCAGCAGAGGCATCTACTACATATTCCTTTCCATTTATTTTCAAACTAGTCATGATTCAGCGGTAATGTTTTTTATCAATATCGGTATATTATTACTAATCATTAGTTTTTGAATTCCTCGATCATAATGCGGACTACGGCGACTTTTTTGATGAAAATGTCCGGCATTACATGTTTACAGATCTTGACGCACATTTCTTTGGTATTGAGCCTTCCGAATAGAAGCACTCCCATCACCTCAAAATTGAGCAGAATAGACGCGATCGTCATACGTGCTCATACCTCTTCTAGACTATTTTTTCAATGGATTGTTCTGGGAATTTATTATTCCAGACCCGCCATTGATTGATAAATTGAAGTATTCCCAAGATTTCAAGGACTTAGCCTGGCAATTTCTACATCCAAATCCCGAATCGTCGATTTTACCGATTTCCTCAGGTTTTCATAGAAGAAGTTGATTTAGGATCTGGTACGATTTCGTTGGGTTTTAAGAAAGAACAAATAGGCCTGATCCGTTTTTAGGGATTCGAAGTCAAGGGGAATCATACTTCCTGAAAATGAATTATCTGAATTGGGATAATTAAAACCTTCCTCAAATCGCCCAGGCAGGATATGCCTCATCCCATACTGTAACTCAGCCAATTCCTCTGCTTCTCCCTGTAGGAAAAAACATACTGCGAGATCAGCACGAGGATTTCGAAGAAGTATTCCGGCCATTTTTCCTTAAGAGTAACCAGGATTCGTTTCATTTTTGGAGCTCTTTTTTGATCAGTTCCCTTAATTGATTGGCATGATTGACAAGCGAAATCGCTTCTGAGTAAGAAATATCGAAATGGGTAGTTCTCATGGCCAGGAGATTTAGAAACTCTTGGTTTTTCAGGAGGTGCCCGTAGTCACTTTTCATCGGGAGTTGGCTAGGTTGGTTTTCCAGATTGGAAGAGGTGGGTGCAGCGTTAATAAATGAACTTCCATATACCGCCGGATACAGATCTGGGATTACGGCATACTTTGCGAGTTGCCCAATGAAAGGTCCCATGAAAATTTCATTCGCATAGACCTCCTCTTCTTTAAAATCATCGATCATTCCCGGCCAACTGATCAATTTTTCCTTTATTTCTTCATTTTGAATGAGACTTATTTTACCAGTTGAAAACAGTAATTCCAGAGTCCCCATTTTTCCATTGTAGGTAGGGCGGACCATGGTTTTGCCAAATAATGTATCCAACTCAGAATTCGGATTTATTGGCATAGTTGAGGAGATCTCAAATATGCGGAGGCTGGCATCAATGGCATTTTTTCGAAGGGTATTTAGGAATTCAAATTCAGCGATGGTGTTATCCAAATCATTCTGGAGGTTTTCCAGAATAGCCCGCTCTTCCAATTTATTTTTTCGGTTTTCATTCCAGCTATTCAAGGCAAAAGCACCAAGGATACCAATGGTAATCACCAGGATTTCAAGAAAGTATTCCGGCCACTTTTCTTTGAGGATGGAGTAGATGCGTTTCATGGGTTATTTTTTAGGTCTATGGGCAGAATCAGTCAGAAGCTACGGAGCATTTGCCTTTCAGCGCTGGCTTTAAGGCCATAATTCTGGACCTTATAGATTCATAATGCCGGATATTTCGATGGTTCAAAGCGATCAGGGCAGAGGCAACATGCTTTAGCTCTTGACTTTGGGAGGGGGTGAGTGGATGCCTGTCCAGGAATTCTGGACGGACAACGGTCGTGTCCAGCGCTTCTTTCATAAATTCATTGTCTGCAAATCCAATGGAAAAGAAATTATCGAGTTCAAATACTTCGCTGAGACCCAATTCCCCGTTGTTGGCAATATTGGCAGAAAGGCCTTTGGTTTCCTGAAAATAGACGCCCATCCGATCCAGGATCGCCTGGTCTGTGAAATTGTTCAGGTTTCCACTGGATTTGATATCATCGTACCCAGCAGATATGGGGTTGAAGGGATAGGTAATCCTGGCGGTGGATTCCAGGAGTAGCTTCATGGTTTTTTGCTTGTTCGGATTGGGGCTGACCAGCTCAGCCAATAGTTCATTGCTTTTCTTTAAGCGGAGCTGGCCTTCTGAGAGCAGACTATCTACCTGTACCTCGTCCTGATTCAAATCCGCCAAAAATCTACAGTAATAGTCTACTACGATTCTTCTGTTGTTTGAATTTTCATTCCAGTTATTCAAGGCAAAAGCACCCAAAATACCAATCGTAATGACCAGGATTTCCAAGATGTATTCCGGCCACTTTTCTTTGAGGATAGAGTAGATGCGTTTCATGTTAAGAGGATGATGGTGTTAGCGCAATTCTCACTTAGTTAATTCCTTGAGGATTACTTCTTTCAGCCTGTGGTTTTGGGCAAGAACAGTCTTTATGTTAAACTCTGTGTTTTTGGTTTTTATTGAAGTTTCCAAAAGCAATTGTTGAAATTCCGGCGTTTTGGAAAGAAGGATTAGCCTTTCTTTATCCACAAAGTCAAAAGGGGATTCTCCTTTGCCGCTATTGTTATTGTTTTCAAACCAGCTGGATAATTGGTGGGTCTTGTTGTCGGCCAGATAGACCCGAACTCTGTTTTCCAACAACTCTGCATACTCTGTATAAGTAACATCAAGATCTTTCAGATACCTGGCGTAGGTATTTACTTCCTTTCTGACAGACTCATTTGATAGTTTGTCAGCAACAAAGGGATCATTCTTAGTCGCGATAGGATTGTAATAAATCAGGAGTCGGATCAAATTGGGGTTTTCAATTTCAGAGTCTATTCCCTTCACTCCGATTTCATAAAGGGCTTGGTGCAGGTTATTTATTTTGGTTAGGGTAGTCAGGTTTTCGCTGAAAGAGAGCGAATCCTCCCTTAAGTCCTGAATTAGATTTTTTAAAACGATTTGTTCTGACCGCCTCGCCTTACTCGCCTCATTTGCATTATTGATCTGGAGTGCGATCAAAATACCAATCACAACTAGGAAGATTTCACCAATCGCATAGACCAGATATCGGGTAACTCGGTTTTCAGTGAGAAGCTTTTGGCGGACTTTTCGGAAAAAAGAGATCATGATGTAGGGGGTTGGGTGTGGTACAAAATAGCCTCAATGATTTCCTCCAATTGTTCCAGTTTGGAAAAGTAGTTGGTTACGCCCCAAGCTTGATTGTCCAATACATTTTCAAACTCCACTTCCTGTAAGAGAGCAAGGTTTCGTGAGGAGAATTTTGATCTTCCGTTTCCTTTGAGCATTCCAAAAGAGTCGATGTTTTTCATCGACCCGTTTTTTGAAAGATAGGGTAACATTAAGGTTTCAGCTATAGCGTCTAGGGACTGAAATCCTTCTTTTTTATCCTCGATTTCATTCACCCACTGAAAAATCAAGGTTCGCAAGGTATCCGATGATATCAGGTTGGTTTTTCCTGAGGAAATCAATTCGGCAATCACCGTTTGGCTGGGGACGTAATTCTCATAATCCAACGTCAAATAGAGTAGACTGTCTATATGAGCTTCCGAAAGCTCAGAATCAGGCTCTCCCATACTATTCAAGACTTCCTTGATTGCCTCCAAAACAGTCCGATGATGCTGGATGAAGGCATGAATACTTACTTTGTTTAGCTGAAATTCTTGGTGAAGGTCTTTGAGGATAGCGGCTTCCTTTTTTTGATTGATTCGATTTTCATTCCAGGTATTCACCTGCAAGGCGATCAAAATCCCAATGGTGACCAAAAAAATTTCCCCCAAAGCATAGGCGATGTACCTGGTGACCTTGTTTTGGGAAAGAAGGGATTGGCGGATTTTGCGGAAGAATGAGATCATAAGTAGAGCTTATTGATTAGTGATATTTTTTCACCTCTGATTGGATTGAATCCCTAATCCGTGAAACATCGAACTTGTAACCTTTAAACATGCCAAGAATTTCATTCCAACTTACTGATTGTCGGGAAACCTTATTGATCAGTGAGGGATCGGCTGCCATTAATTCAAAATCGTAGGAAGGGGTGACTTTGCTGGAATCAGTACCGGGATGTAGGATTGTATATCGAACATACTTTTGGAATTCTCCTGTTTTCATGAGTTCCGAATCATGATAGGTCCTATTCACTTCCAGGATAAAATCACGGTACTCAGAGAGATTGATAAAAGCATCTCGAATCCAGCGACTTTGGATCAGGTTGAGTTCTCCTCCGCTACTCATTTCCTCATAAGTAGATAAGCTTGCCAAGGTCATATAAAACATGTGGTATTCATTTACATACTGATCAAAATTCACTTGGTCTGAACTCGAAAGTTTTTTGGTCTCCATTGCATTTTTTACAATGATGGAATTCTTCAAATGTCTTTCATTGCCCATGATAAAGCCTTCTGTATCCTTGAGAGCAATTTCCATATCCTCATTGAGTCGTTGCAAGTAGCTGTAAGCTTTGATTTTTGTTTTGCGTTGTTCGTTCCAGGTATTTACCTGAAGTGCGATCAAAATCCCAATGGTTACCAAAAAAATCTCCCCCAAGGCATAGGCGATGTACCGGGTGACCCGGTTTTGGGAAAGGAGCTTTTGGCGGATTTTGCGGAAGAAGGTGATCATCGAAGATGGGTTTTGGTCAGGGATCTGATTTCAGAAATCTTGAGAAGCGCACTTTCAACGGTTCGTACTGTGCCTTCCCGGTTATCCTGATAGATTCTGAAAAGCACAATGTTGGAAGGTTTTTCGAAAAATGTTTTGGAGTTCACCGGCTGACAATAATCCATCCACTTAAAATCCGAAAACTCTGCTTTGATTACCGGAAGCCAATCGGTGTTAAAAGAAAATTCCACATCATCCAGACTTTGATAGGCCTCAAACAAATTCACATCATAGTAGGAAATAAAGGCCAGCTGGAGTTCCTTATCCGTGATGTTTTCTATCCCTTTTGCCTTTAATACTTCAAAGGCACTGGATTGGGATTTAAAGCGTTCGAAGGAAATGATTTTCCCCATCCAGAAATTCAGGCTGTCACTGTAGTTTTTCAGGGCTATTTGCTCCAGCAGCCGGTCGGTCAGTTCAATTGCCTGTTTGGCTTTAAAGAGTTCTTCAGACAAGAGTGCAGAATCCCGTTGGAGGTTTTGGTCGATTAGGGAAAGTATTTCTTTTTCAAACACCCTGGCCTTTCGGTTTTCATTCCAGGTGTTTACCTGTAAAGCCAACAAGATCCCTATCATCACCAAAGCGATCTCTCCCAAAGCATAGGTCAGGTACCTCGTGACCCGGTTTTCCTCAAGGAGTTTTTGGCGGATTTTTCGGAAGAATTTCAACATCGGAATCTTATTTGACGAGTATCGGCTTTGCGGTATACGCAGCACTAAGAAACTTCCAGGAATCACCATCCTTCAGCAAGGTGAAATAATCCATGTTTTGGGATTGGGCTTTTCCCTCCCGATAAAGGATGGCATCGGCTTTAACAAAAGCCAACTGACCCTCGCTGATGTGGATGGTGTAATTGGACACCGGTTCGGTATAGGGAGAGTGATTCTCGTTTTTACTGGCCAAATAATCTTCGATAGTGGTGGTAAAGGTGTTCCACTTTCCCTCCCTGAATCTTGCACCCCCAATGGTTGCCTTTGGCAAAAACATAGGCTCAATGGCCTCCAAATCCCCGTTTCCCATAGCAGCGAGAAAACGCTCTACCAAGTTTTTGACAGCAGCTTCATCGGGGTCTTGATCAATCCCGTTTTCGTGGGCTTCAGTTTTGGGGGAAACTTCCTGCGCCAGTGAAGCTTCTGCCATACTCCACACGAAAAGAATCAATAGCAAAAAGAAATTTCTATACGTGTTTTCCATGGTCAGTTCAGGTTATATTCTGCTTGAATCAATTCCAATAGGCGGCCCGCATCAGTTCTCAAGGCTTCTGCCCTTATGCTATTGCCCTTGGTCATCTTGGATAAGTAGTGGATCTGGAAAGCCACTTCATTGATGACCGCAAAATCATCCGTGATCAATTGGGGGTTGGTGGTTGGGACGACGAATTTCAATTCTGCGTCCATGGTGTTATTCAATTCCAGGGAATTAAAAACCTTCCCCCCCATTTCGCGAAAGGTGGACTTGGTCCGGTTGTCATTCTCGTCCCATTCTTCCAATACCTTTACTTTTTTCTCATAATTAAGCAATTCATTCACGACGTTGCGTTTGCTGATCAGCCGTAGGCTTCCTGCATTTTTCAGCTGCTGAATGGTACCGTCGGAATAGAAAAATGCCCTGTCATTGAATACTTGCCGGGCTAAATAGTACATCTGGTTTCCGAATAAATTCCGATCCTTGGAAAGCATCATTTGCGCCAGGGAATCCATCAAAACGCTTTTCTCTTTCCGGAAGGCGATGTAACCGTTGAGGTTTGCCGTGTCCATTTTCAAATCCTCCACCAGGGAAAGGATGTAATCCCGTTCCACCTTTTGGGCAGTAAGCGATTCCCGATAATTCTCTGCAAGGAACCCGCAGAATACCGCCAAAAACAACATGAAGAACTCTTTGAAATAGGATTTCCAAGTCCCTTTTGAATTGGAAGCAGCCTCCGTGGGTGGATGGCTTTCCTCGGTTTGTTCCTTCGGGATACTTTGATTTTCGTCCATGATTTATTCGATGTTATATTCTTTCTTTAAGGCCAAAATCAACTCATGGGCCTGACTTTTAATCAATGGATAAGTCTCGGATATGACGAGCATAAAATAGAATTTTCTGTTTTCCAGACTGTTAGCAAATGCATTTAAAAGATCTTTATCGCTGTTTTGAAGCGGTAGTGATGCATTTATCAGTGAATCTGCTATTTCGTTTTTTCTTGTCGGAAGAAGGGATGAAAAGGGTCTATAGTGATAATTGTTCAGAATCCTGCTTTTGATTTCCAAAGTGGTGTTCCGTTTTATTTTGTCCGAATCAATCAATCCGGTTAGATAACCTTGCCTCGAATAATACTCGCTGATTTTATTGACCAGTTCCGCGTTTTTAAAATACCTCAAGTTTCCGGATTGGGTGATCTGAATGAGTGTTGCATCATTCCAAATTGCAGTGGGGGAAAAAGAAACCATCTGAGAATGGTAGTAAAATGATCCTCTGACTCCATTTACCGGAACACCTTGATGAATTATTTCACTGATACTGTCTATGCTCTTTAGGATCACAAGTTTTTGTTCAATTGTTCCATTAATCATGATCGTATCGTTTTCAAGATCTTGGATCAGTGACTTTGCATATTCCTTTGCGTAGGCAATCTCGCTTTGGTTGTCCCGATAATTTTCCGCCAGAAACCCGCAGAATACCGCAAGGAAAAGCATGAGAAACTCCTTGAAATAGGAAATCAAGTTTCTCTTCGGAGGTGAGGTAGCCAATACAGGTTGTGTATTTTCGGCAGCTTGTATTTCGGGCTTAATTTGATTCTCTTCCATCAGTCCTTTATTTTAAACTCTTTTCTAAGTAATTGTAAGAGTTTTGTGTTCACATCCTTATAGACTTGGAAATGAACAGAACGGGTAGAAGCTAAGCCATTCATACCATAAATACCAAGTGCGTTGATGGTGCCTTGTTTGTCAAATTTTTCCAAAGATTTAAATTCAAAAGGTATGATTTCATCGGAAGCTTCATATGCTGCCGCTACTGTTATACTTGTCACGCTATCTTTTACTAGCATCCGATGAAAATCATAATCGTAATGAAGGACCAGCAACGGATTTATATACTCCTTTCTGATATCCGTCTCCAACCTTTGCCTGTCATTGATATTGTTAATGGCAACGGATAAATCGCCGATCAGCTT
Organism: Algoriphagus lacus; assembly: GCF_003583985.1. Classification (GTDB taxonomy): domain Bacteria; phylum Bacteroidota; class Bacteroidia; order Cytophagales; family Cyclobacteriaceae; genus Algoriphagus; species Algoriphagus lacus. The sequence continues at coordinate 214,438 of NZ_QXML01000001.1, forward strand.
TTGCAATTCACGGTTTTTGAAATATCTAAGAGAACCAGAATTTTGTAATTGCTCTAGGATGACTGTTCTGGGTTCAAAAAGTGAAGGCGTTCTGTAAGCAATCCCATATAAAAAGTTAACAGAAAATTTTTTGGACACCTCGGTAAGGCTACTGTCTTCAAAATAATGCATCAATTCCTGAAGTGCCTTTTCCTGCTTTATTCTGGTTTCAGTTTTAATTACCACAATGACTGAATCGGCCTTGAGCTCTTCGTAGAGGTTGATTGCAAGCTCTTTTGCCCATGCTTCTTCAGTGAGCTTATCTCTATAGTTTTCTGCCATGAAACCTGCAAAAACAGCAAGAAACAGCATGAGAAATTCTTTGAAATAGGAAGTCCAGTTTCTTTTAATGGCTGTGGGATTCATTAAAGGTTGCTGGATTTCGGGGTTATTTGGGTTTTCTTCCATATCCTATTCAAGATCATATTCTTTGTTCAGTAAATCGATCAGCCTGATTGCTTTATCATTCAATTGTGCCAGCCTGTCTTCAATAATGAAAGTGCTTCCTTTAAGTTGGTGTATACAAAAGGCAAGGTCTTGTTGAAGGGCTGGGTCATAGGACCTAAGAGGTGGATTGTCAGTAGGCCTTTGAATTCCGGTAGCGGTTACCATTTGGTCAAAAACAAACGGGTTGAATATTTGAGAGAGTACAGGGAAGGCATTGTACCGTTCTGTGCGATCATCTTCATGATTAGTAATTAATCTTTCTATTAATTTTTGATATGCCATGATGCTATCTGTTGCCTGTTCATTTCGGATCAATCGCAGAGAGCCTGAATTTTTTAATTGGGCAAAAGTTCGGTCATTGTTTTGAAACCAGACACTTCTTACCAGGCTTCTTCCAAAAAAATAAAGCTCATTTTCATGGCCTTTAATGGTTTGATTTCTTAGCAAAAGCATCAAAGAGTCCATTTGCGTCATCTTCAATTTTCTGAAATCCAAGGCTACCCGGATCGTGGCAGTATCAGATTTCAAATCCTCGATGAAAGATTGAATGAACTGCTTTTCCTGCCGCTTTTCTACCATATTTCCCCGGTAATTTTCTGCCAGAAATCCGCAGAAAACAGCCAGAAACAGCATGAAAAATTCCTTGATGTAAGAACTCCAGTTTCTCTTTTTGAGGGAGCTGATCACCTCTTTGGTGGAAAGGTCTTTCTCATTTTCGGGGGCTTGGTTTTCTTCCATCCCCTTAATTTTCCAAAGTGACAAACAACTGCGATCGGATCAGCCAGGTCCCTGAGGCTTTGGTCCATTGTGCCGAATACTTTCCGCCAACAACAGGTTCTTCCGAGTTTTCATAGTATCCTTTCCAGGTTCCCGTCTCCCATGCCAATAGGGTTTTGGGATTGACCAGCACTTCATCCGGAGTCCGAACCCAATATATTTTGGGACCTTGAAGCGAGTTAATGTATGCTGCCTGAGCTTCTTTGCCTGAAATCAGCGTCCCTGCCCCGGTAGTGATAAACAGGTCGTCAGTGGAGAAGGTGGCATTCAACTCATGATCAAAATTCCGAAGGGCTTTGTTGGAAGCATCCCGTTGGGAAAGGATTTGGGCGATCTCAGAATCCTGTCCATAGGAAAAGCTGAGTATAAAAAGCCCCAAGAGAAGGAGAAGTGTGTTTTTCATGGTTTGATGTTTTGATTATTCAATCCTTCCCCTGCTTTCGGAGTAGGAGTGACGATTCCGACTTGTTTGGAGAATTTTTCCCATTCGAGGAGTAGCTCCTGGAATTTTTCAGGGTAAAGATCTTTCAGATTCTGCTGTTCCGATAAGTCGGTTTCTATATTGTAAAGCCCGAAGTTTTTCACTTCCAAGGGAGTAGTCGTATTTAAAAGCTTCCATTTTCCCTTTCTGAGCATCGCATTGCCTCGATGCTCGAGCCCAAAAACATAAGTAGAATCGTGGACCAGATCCTGTTTTCCTGTCAGTAAAGGCAAGATTGAGCTTCCTGCCAAAGGTTTTCTTGCTTTTCCCTGCCAGCTTTCGGGATAACTTACTTCTGCCAATTCATAAAAGGTAGGAGCCAAGTCCATCACGGTGAGGAAAGAGGAGTTGATGCTTCCTTTGCCTTCGACTTCTTTGCCCGCTATGATCATCGGGGCGTTCATCCCACCTTCGGTGGTATATCCTTTGAAGTACAGAAATGGGGCTGATCCGGCCTCTGCCCATTGGGGGCCATAGGAGACAAAGGAGTTTTCTTTACCCATGTCCTCGAGTGCGTCAGAATAATTCTCCTGCAGAAAAGGCCCATAATACTCATGGTAGAAGAAATCCTCCGCGGCAGCGCCATTGTCGGACATAAAGACAATCAGGGTGTTTTCATACTGTCCGGTTTCTTTTAGGAAAGCAATCAACCTGCCGATATTGTAGTCCAAATTGTCCACCATGCCGGCATAGAGTTCCATTTTGCGGGCTTCCTTTTTCTGCTCCTCCGGAGAAAGGGAATCCCAAGGCTTGACCCGGGGATGAAGTGGGGGAAGCTGTGCATTAGGTGAAATCATCCCTGCTTTTTTTAGTGACACCAATCGCTGTTCGCGAAGTACCTCATAGCCTTTATCATAGCGGCCTTCGTATTTTTTCCAGTAGGTTGAATCCACTTGAAGTGGCCAATGTGGGGATGTGTAGGCCGCAAAAGCGAAAAAAGGTTTTCCATCCTTTGGGTTGGACTGAATGTATTCAATCAGTTTATCCGTGTAAAAGTCCGTGGAATAGGCACCGTCAGGCCACTTAACTTGGGCTCCATTTTCGGTATAAAGGGTAACCGGAAACTCAGGAAAAATGCCTTTCTCGCTGTAATGATTAGCACCCCCTTCCTCTTGGATCACAAAAGATTTTTCAAAGCCTTTGTCAGCAGGATTTGCGCCTTCCATTCCTCCCAAATGCCATTTTCCGGCTATGTATGTGTGATAGCCTGCGTTTCGAAGTAATTCAGGGACAGGAATAATCCGATCACTGAGTCTGCCTTCGTATCCGGGCACACCAGTTACCAGTCCCTGTGAACCCATACCTGCAACATGGCTAAAATTACCTGAGAGAAGCATCGCTCTCGTCACTGCACAAAACGGGGCAGTATGAAACCGGCTAAAGCGAATGCCTTGCCTGGCTAGTTCATCCAAGTTTGGTGTCTCAATATCTCCCCCAAAAGAACCCATGTCCGCATATCCTAAGTCATCTGCGACAATCAGAAGGATATTGGAGGCTTTTGGGGAAGGAGTGTCTTTTTTGCAGGAGAAAAGTGAAAGTCCAAACAGAACAAGCAGAGGGAAGGATTTTGCTTTACAATTCATGTTTTAGTTGTTGCCGTCTATTGAGGTACCGGACGATTTCCATAAGATTTAACTTAGGTAGAAATTGCAGAAATTCAAGTTGTTAAATCAGGTTTTAAGGCTTGTTGGAAAAAAAGTTTGAAGAATCTTCAAGGAATAAAATAGATAATCCATCATTCCAATCTTTTCAATCTTGGACCAACTGTATGAATTTTTTCTCCAACAGCATGGATTATTTTCCCAAGGTTGATTGGCGGTTTTTCTTTTTTCTGAGCATATCCTAGACAAATTTTGACATTAGGAGTTGCTATTTTTTCAATTTAACTTCTTGAAAATAAAGGCTTTATTATTTCAAAGAATTTCATTTTTAACCATAACCCCAATCACTATGAAACTTAAATTATTTCCCAGTGCAGCCACCTTGGCCTTGCTGATTGCAGTCTCAGCATGCCAAGAATTTAATGAGCTTATTCCTTTGGGTGCCAATAGCAAAAAGGGCCCCAAACCCTTGGTAAAAGAGATTGCAAGTGGCGCAGTCATAAAGGGAGCCAATGGTATCAACTTTGGCCCGGATGGCAATCTTTACATCGGATCGGTAAATGGGCAGGAAATTATCGTGATGAACAGTCAAACCGGAAAGATTCTGAATCGACTTGGACCAAATGTGGGAGTGACCACTCCCGATGATTTGGCGTTCGGCCCTGACGGTTCTTTGTATTGGACAGATATTTTTACTGGATTCGTAAAGAGAAGGACTCCGGAAGGTGTGGTAACTGAGCAGTTTGTTGCTCCTGGTGTCAACCCGATTACCTTTTCTGAAGACGGGCGACTCATTGTCGGGCTTTGTTTCTTGGGTGATGGCTTATATGAACTTGATCCCAATCTTGTTGATGCCCCACGGCCTATCATCATTTCCACACCGGAAAATCCATTTCCCCTTGGGTTTTTGAATGCGTTTGACTTTGGAGCCGACGGCATGTTGTATGGACCTATTTTTGCCGGAGATATCTTAGTCAAAGTAGACATCAACAGACCAGGTCCCCCTTCCACTAGTCCCTACACCGATGGAACGGTGACAGTGGTTTCGGCTGGCTTCACCGTCCCGGTTGCTGCGAAGTTTGATTCCAAAGGAGTCCTTCATGTCTTGGATCAGTCCGGTGGAGTTTTTAAAGTCAATACTGAGACGGGGGAAAAAACGCTTTTTGCCACCTTGGAGGGAGGAATGGACAATCTGGCCTTTGATTCCAAAGGGGCTTTATTTATCTCAAATGCGGAGTCAGGATCAGTGGTAGAAATTCTGCCGAGTGGACAGCCTCGCACGGTAAGTGGTGGAGGGATGATCGGGCCTATGGGCTTGGCGGTATTACCTGGGGCAAATAATCAGGACGCTTTGTTTGTGGGTGATTTATACCGATTGCGAAAAATCAATGGGCTCACAGGAAGGTTGGAAAACACTTATAAAGGGGATTTACTAAATGGCGAAGGCAATCTGACTACTTCTTTCTCCCTATCTGCAGACGGAGAGAATCTGATCGTTTCTTCCTGGTTTGGTGCGGTGGTTCAAGTATGGAATCCACAGACTGATCAGGTCGTGGAAAGCTTTCCGGTAGGGGCTCCGATTGATGCACTGCGATTTAAAGACGGAATTGTCACCTCCGATGTGGGACTTGGAGGAGTGATTTGGGCTAGTGACCATTCTATGATCCTGCCGATCGACAATGCAACAGTTTTTGCACCCAGCGGTCTGGCTACTGACGGAGAAAGGTTGTGGGTAGCTGACTGGGGTACAGGAATTGTTTGGCAGATTGATTTCAATGGAAATATTCCAAAGGCGCCGACCATTTTGGCAACAGGACTTGCAAATCCAGAAGGATTGGCTTGGGATAGTGACGGGACGTTGGTGGTAGTTGAATCAGGGGCTTCACGACTATCCCGTATTTCCTTGTCCACCGGTGAAGTGACTAAAATTGCGGATGGTCTGAAACTGAGTGCTCCTGCAGCTGGTTTGCCGAACTTTCCACCTACCTGGTGGTTTGATGGCGTAGCAATTGGTCAATCCGGAGATATTTATGTCTCAGGGGGAGGCAAGAATGTGATTTACAAAGTCTCTAAATTCTGAGGTTCTTTCATTACAAAAAACAGCTTTTTAAACTAAAATGGTGACCAACTCCTCCTTTTCCTTTTGGATATGGGGGAGTTTTTTTATTTGATTTTCACCCAGATCTAGTTTATTTATCCCCAAGGGCATACTGATTTTTCTCCGCTGCCATGCCTCCTAAAATCACCCACTTGCCCTCCACTTTTTTCCAGGTATGGGTAATCTTTAAGGTCCCTTTTCTGACTACTTGATTGTCCTTGTCAGTCCAGAAATAATCCGTGTCATAAAACACCATCACCACATCCTCAATAGCATTGGAGGCCTTTTTGTGAAGGACATAGTTGTATTTCAGACCCGGATCCTTATGTAAATCCAATATCCAACTGGCGATTTTACTTTTGTCGGAAACGCCATCCCCAAAACTTGGATAGCCGATGAAATTGGCATGCCAGAGTGTTTTATAGGAAACTGTGTCAATGTTTTGAACATACACCCAATAGAGTTCTTCCATATGCCAGGCCTCATTTTCCAGTTCGGTTTTGCTCACCGTCGGTATGGGGGTTTCGGCTTTTGAAGAATCTTGGGAGTTTTGATTGCAACTTATGGTAATGGAAAGAAGCAATGCAAACAGCGAATGATCAATTAATCTTTTCATTTTGAGTAAATGCTATGTTAAACTAATTTCTAAAAGTACTTTAGCCCGAATGGAGGATAGCCATTTTAAGTATGGCTAGACCAAACTATTGATCTCCTTTCAGCTCTGTTACCAGATTCAATGACACCTTGAACCCAAGGGTTTCCCGGAAGTTTTCCTTGCCGATTTTTTCATAGTTCCTACCAAAGCGATTCATGAAGTTTAAAATTGATCATCGCCTTCAAGTCAGGACACCAGTGCTTTTGATTCTCCCTTTTTCTTATGGATTGTGCTTCTGGCAGGGTGACTTTTCTTCTGTTTTATCCGGATGTTTTCCTCCCCAGAAGTATTACGGTTTTTTACTTGCAATCCATAAGTCAATTTGTCTTTCCAAAATGGACAGGGGTAAGGAACCATCCTTTAAAACCTGATCATGAAACTCCCGAATGTCAAATTTTTCCCCCAACTGCTGCTTGGCTTTTTCACGTAAGGCAATGATTTTTAATTCACCTACTTTGTAGCTGACGGCCTGCCCAGGCGTGACCATGTATCGCTCAATGCGCTGTATTGCTTCAGTTTCTGAGACAGGCTGATTCTCCAGCACATAGGCGATGGCTTGTTCCCGTGTCCATCCTTTGTGATGCATTCCAGCATCCACCACTAAGCGAACGGCTCTCTCGATCTCGTTATTCAGTCTGCCCATGTATTGATAGGGGTCGGTGTACATACCCAGATCAGTTCCCAGACTTTCTGCATACAATGCCCAGCCTTCACCAAAAGCACTTGTCCAATATGATTTTCTGAATTCAGGAATATCGGCTTCCAGTTGTATGGCAACCTGGTAATGATGACCCGGTATGGCTTCATGAATAAATAATCCTTCCATTGAAAAATAATTGTACTCCAATGGATTTGGGACTGTTTCGTAGAAAATACCCGGGCGTTTCCCATCCCGCGAGGGCTGCATATACTGGGCATTGGCTCCGGCCTCTCTGAATTTCTCTGTGGCTTTCACTTCAAAGGAGGCTTTCGGTCGGAGATTAAAAAGACGATTTAATTGGGGCTCCATGTGAGCTTCAAAACTTCGGAATCTGTTCAAAACTTCTTCCTCCGTCTTGAAGGGGAAAAATTTCGGGTCCGTTTTGATGTATTCAAAGAATGCCGGCAAGTCACCTTTGAAGCCCGTTGATTTCCTGATGGAATCCATTTCATTTCGGATACGGGCCACTTCACGAAGTCCCAGATCAAAAATCTCATCTGCTGTAATGTCCGTAGTGGTGTAATACTTCAACCAATACGCATACTCTGCCTTCCCATTGCTGTTGTCAAGCAGGCCGGTAGTGCTACGGGTGTTTGGAATATAGGTGTCAACAAGGAAATCGTTCAGTTTTTTGTAGGCGGGTTTAATATGTGTTTCAATCGCATCGGTGTAATCAGCAATTAGCTTTTCCCGCGCAGCACTATCGATCGTTTCGGGTAAATTCTGTAAGGGCTTATAAAAAATATGGTTCTCAACTTCCGCTTCAAACAGGGGTCTTAATTGTGCCGGCACTTTTTCCATGCTCGCCTTTGGATTGGTAAAGTGCAATTCTAATCCGGTTTGCATATTGTTAATGGACTGATCGATCCATTCCGGAAAAGCCTTCATTCGACTAATGAAGTTGCGGTAATCGGTTTCATCCTTGAATGGAATAAATCCTGCTCCTGAACCGAGTACTGCAAATCGTTGTGGAAAACTGAATACGAACTGATCAACGGGCTTATAAAATCCATAGCGATTGATCAGTTGTTCATTTTTGATGGTCAATTGGTACTTAAGGACATCCACACTCAATTTTTCAGAATCTGTCAGCCCATCGTAATCCACCGTATTGAGTGTGTCGAGATAACGGGTATTTAGCGCAATGGCCTTTTCAAAAAACTCTTCGCTGATATCCACTGGAAGCTGATCGTTGAAGTCATTCACGTTATTTTGCGTAGCTAATAGCGGATAGAGTTCATAATTTTCACGGGCGAATTGCGAAAAGATTCCGTTGAGGTCAACCGAATCCTTTTCTTTTTTTGAAGGGGAGCATCCTGAAATCATCAGGATGAAGAGCATAGCTCCAATAAATTTCTTCATACGTTATTAGCTAATTCTATTTTAAAACTTGGTAGGATTACTCCTGACGAACAGTCTGGATTTGGACCATTTTATTCATTTTACTTCATTCAGGCGATTGTACTTTTTGAGCACTTCCACCAGCAATCCATGAGGCAATGCATAGGATTTATTCCCGTTGATTCCTTCCATGGTTTCTGCCGCGATCATAGCATTGATGATGGCTTCTTCGACAGATTGAACCGTCGCTTCCAACAAAGGATCGATTTCGTCATTTGCCAACATGTCCACTTTGGCAAAATCAGATCGCTGGAAAGCATCCGGATTAGCGGTGGAAAAGGCGATAAAAATATCCCCGGAACCATTTGTAGCTATTCCTCCGGTCCGCCCGATTCCGATGGTAACCCGCTGCGCAATTCGCTTCAATTGATGGGGAAGCAAGGGGGCATCTGTGGCAACCACCACGATGATAGACCCATTTCCTTCTTTTCGATATGACTGGGGAGGAAGTTTTAATTCATTGTTCAGGGTATCCATCAACTCTTTTCCAACCGGAACACCGGCAATGGTGAGGGAAGGTTTTCTGCCAAAATTTGCCTGTACCAAAACACCAACCGTGTAAGTGGAATCTTTGATCGTGACAATCCTTGAGGACGTTCCGGTTCCGCCTTTAAATCCCAAGCACATCATTCCGGTGCCTCCGCCTACATTTCCTTCGGCTATTTTCCCTGATTTGGCATTGGTGATGGCTTCGAGCACATGCTCTTCTTTGACGTGAAAACCATAAATGTCATTAAGAAACCCATCGTAAGTCTCGGCCACAACAGGATAAGTGTACCACATCTCTTCCCCTCTGTACCAATCAGTATCCACGTACCATTTCAAGACGGCATCCCGAACTACGCCCACACTGTTGGTATTGGTGATCATGATCGGGGTTTCCAAAAATCCGGATTCGGTCAGCCAGGTAGTTCCGGTCATTTCCCCGTTTCCGTTCAAACTGTACCAATTGGCAAACACGGGGCTGAATTTCTGGGCTTTTCCCCGAGGAAAAATGGCGGTGACGCCTGTTCTGACAGGTCCTTTTCCTACCTTATTTTCCCCGCTTCCTGAGATGATGGTGCTGTATCCCACTTCCACACCCTTCACATCGGTGATTGCATTGAATTGACCTGTTGTGCCATTAAAAGGAACTCCCAGATCTCTTGCACGAGGTTTTTGGGCGTGGGCAATGGATAGTGTGAACGTAAGAATGAGTAGTAAAATCGACCTCTTCATATTGGTTTTTTATAAATCATCCAAAAACTTAAACAGGTCAATATAAGCCTTTTCAAACTCCTTCTGATTTGGGCTGTGCTTTCCGTCAGGTATAAAAATTCTGAGGTCTTTATCCTTTCTCATTAAGGGAACAAACCGTTCAAAAGTCACGGGGGGGATCTGATCATCCAAGCCTCCTTGCCACAGGTAAACGGGAGGATCGTTTTGGTCAAAATAAGTGATTGGTTCGTAGCGAGCTATGTTCTCCCTTGATTCATATCCTTCGGAAGGGAATAATGCCTTTCCCACCGCTTTGAACTGTTCATTCTCATGTTCGGTAAATATCCGTTCCACCACATCCAATCCATCCACGGGACCCGAAAAATTGATGATGCTTGTGATCGTGATTCCTTTATCAAGTCGATTGGAATATTCAGGATTGTTTTGAGCTAAGCCAACATTGGTAGCAATGTGTGCTCCGGCGGAAAAACCGGTCACAATCACATTGTCCAAATTCAATCCATAGTCAGCATTATTGGCTTTGAGAAAATTTAAGGCAGTTGTCAGATCGCCCATCGCCAAAGAAATCCCTCTTTTGAGTCGGTAATTCAAATTGATAACATTCAGTCCCTTCCTCAGGTAAGGTTCGATGTATCTTTCCTCCTGACTTTTGTCGCTGAAGTAATAGCCTCCTCCATGAAGGAATACAACGGTATAGTTTCGCTTACCAAAGGATTTTGCCTTTTGGGACAGGTAGATATCCATCACCTGTTCCGCATCTGAGTCATATGAAACATTCTTCAATATTTGATAGACTGTCTCCTTTTCCGCTTCGGACAGGTCTGTAAGTGAGGTCAGTTTTTTGGAGCAAGAGGACAGGAGAATTGAAAAAATTAGGATCAGGTAACTGGATGTTTTTTGCATGGAGGATTGAATAATGCGTTCCCGATTCATTTTAAAGACTTTGATTTATTTTTATTTATATGAAAACCAGGTGGCCCGAAGTATTTTCCCTTTTTCCTTCCTCTCTTTGCCAGATCAAAAGATGCCTGTCCCTGTTACTTGAATTCTGATAAATCATTCAACAAACGGCATTTTGGCTAGTAAGTCCTTATACCGCGAATCGTTCCGAATAGGGTCCCAAACTTTATCATATTTAAACCAGGTCATCCAATTACCTTGTCTCTCAAAATATTGATTCAGCAGTTCAAATGCTTTGTCGTATTCACCCAAAGCAACATAGCAAACTGCTGAGCGGTACTCAACAACTTGGTTCAATTCTTCAATTCGCTTTAATATATTTCGTGCTTCCTCAATATGTCCATTTTTAATAAGAGCGTAAGCCAAAAGTGCTTTTGAGCCTCCATCATATTGCTCAAATTTTGGATAAAGTGTTCTGAACATTTTCTCTGCTTTCTCAGCATTATTGTTAGCAATATTTACCATGCCTAAATAAAAGATTTTACCCCAACTTTCGGGACTAATGTTTTCAAGGTATATAGTCGCTGTGTCATACTCTCTTTTCCAATAGTAATAAATACCTGTTGTGAGTAATACACTTCTATCAGTCGGGGCTATTTTATTTGCCATGTCAATCCATTTTTGAGCTTCATCCCACTCCCCTTTCAATGCAAGTGTTTCTCCATAGGAAGCATAATTACTTGCATTGGTTGAATCATACTTAATTGCTTTTGCATAATTTTTCAAGGCCTCATCCCAGTTGTATTCATAATTCTTGTTCATTCTTGCCAATTGCGAGTATGCCTCCGAAGACGTGCTGTCAATTTCTATTGCTTTCAAAATTGAGGCTTTTGCCTTTGGTAAAATAACCACCGCACTACTGTTATATGTGGGGAAATTGGGGTAAGAAAAATCAAATAGCCAGTACGTCTTGCACAACTCAATGTAGGCAGTTACAAAACGCGGGTCTGATTTTATTGCCTTTTCTAACAAATCAACTGCTTTCAGCAGGCTATCAACCGAACCGCCATTTCTCGGGTTGCCGATTTTTATGTAATCAAGAGCTTTGCTGTAATAAGAAATTGCTTCTTTGTTTTGGGAATAAACTTTACCGCTAACCTGTGCCATGCCGCTAAAGTTGGTAGCAAAGAACAAAGCCAATAAAATGAATGCTTTTAAAACAATCGGTGCCCCGGTTGAAGTGGCAAGTCTGAGATGGGTTCGAATGGGCGCTTCTGGTCTGTAAAAAGGGCCGAGTATATCTGTGGTAGTAGGCGTGTCGCCTTCAAAACTTTTACCATTCCAGCTTACACTGCCAAATGCACTTATGCTGAGATCGGTAAGCGATGAGTTTTTAATAAAGATCCTGAGTTTCGTAATACTTGATTTTAGATGTTTAAGTTAGATTGTTGCCTGCCGAGGCCTTATTCTTATTTACTTTCCGGAAGCCTGCTTTTGATGTATTTGAATTGTCCGTTGTGGTTGGATTCATGCTCACAGACATGGAACCACTTGCAGTAGTTGTTTGTCGGACCCCAAGGCCAGTTCTCATCAACCGAAAACAGCCATTCATCATCCCGTTTTTTGAATTCCATGATGGTGTTTTCCCGCACTTCCTCCAATGCATTTAAATAAAAATCCAGGTTATTTCCTTTGATCGTTTTCCGAGCTTCGGCTCCGAGGTTCATCGCCACTTCAAACCGGGTTTTATCCTTTTCGCTCCAATCACCCCATGCCTTTCCTTCGAAAGTATGGGCCTGATAAAACCGCTCCGTGGCCGCCAAATGGAGTAACATCGATCCGATTGAGTTGGAGTTTTCATCATTGATAAAATCCAACTGTTCTATTGTCATTCCTTTGACCGGACGTAAAATCACATCCCGCATCCAGGTCATCATGGATAGCAGTGTTCCAATCTGTGGCGAAAATCCGTCTCTTGGCCCTATGATATTTATCCGTTCATCGGCTGGTAAACTATGGGCTGCGCCTAATTGCGGCATCATGGATAAGCCAAACGTACCAGAAGTAATTACCGCCGCTGACCTTATGAAATCTCTGCGCGTGGATGGATTTGTATCTTTCATGTGTGAACTATTGAAATAAGGTGTGTTGCAAAAATCATCACTGCCCATATGCTTATTTCTATGGAGCGATTCAGAGTTTTCTGTATTGAAAATCGTTCGAATGAAGTTACACAACGCGCCCTCCTTACTTCTCCTATTTAGGACAAATCAAATCTAATTCTTTCCCAAGGAATGGTAATTCTTTTCGGGTGTGGGTTTAGCAACAGAATGGAATTTTAAAGGGCTCCCATTGCCTGTGCTCGTAAAATCTTCAGAACCAAACGTTCTTTGCCAACCTATTCTCAAAAATTAAATTTATGTTTGAGCTATGCAGGATATCGCTCATAGTCACCAGAAGGCTCGGTTAATTAAACCGTTTCACCTTTGCCTATTTTTATTCCTGTTTAGCTTTTTAGGAGCTTTTGATTCCTTTGCCCAACTGCCCCATTTAGACGAAAGCCAATTTAAAGAAGGGTTACTCGAGTTAAAATTTAAAGAAAGCTGGCGATACCAACCGGGAGACAATCCGGAGTGGGCAAATCCCAACTTTGATGACAGGAATTGGTACAATATTCCTCCTTATGATTTAAAAGCTTACCAAATGCCGGATAGCCTTTGGTCGGGGTTTGGTTGGTGGCGAATCACTTTTACGGCTGATCCGAAAACAATTGAAGCAATTGAAAGGCTTTATTTTTTCTCATGGGGGGCAGCTGAAATTTACCTGGATGGAAAGCTGGTAGCTTCGTATGGAAATTTCTCTCCGAACCGCCAGCTGGAGCAGACCTTCACTCCTGATTATAAAGGGGACAGACCCTTGAGAATTTCTCAACAGGGCACACATACGCTGGCTATTAGATTTTCAAATCATCATTCAAAAAGTAACTTTAAGACATTCAGGCACTTTTCTGAAAACTTGGGGTTTGATATCGGTTTTTCCTCAAAAGTTCGGGCAAACTATTCAGACTTTAGATATGCCAACAGCTTTGCCACCCTTTCGGTCATCGTGGTTGTACTTTTTATCCTGTTGGTATTGCATATGCTACTTTTCTTCAAATTCAGGAAAGAGGAGCCTTACCTGGTAATTACGCTTATCACCTTTTTCTTTTTATGTGCGGCCATTTGTGCCCACATACTTTTGTTTGCTGACCTTAACGGTTTTTCCAATCCAATTTTCAGTGGTATAATAAATTCCACTGCCTTTGGTTTGGGTTTTGGTCTTTTGCCTTACTCCTTAAGTTCTCTGTTTCGAATTCAAAAGTTTTACTGGACCAAGCATTTGGTTTGGCTGGCAATCATAAGAACAACGAATTATTTTATTCCAATCTTCAACTTCGTCCTTTTTGATGCTACTATCATCCTCTCCGTAATTGTTTTGATGGTCATCATCATGCGAATTGCCATCAAAGAAAAAAACAAAGAAGCGTTATATGTCACTTTTGGAGCAATAGGTACTTCTTTCTTTCTATTGATTAATAGGATGATCAATGCGGATCTCATTTCGATTAGCACCTTCTTATATTATATAGATCTGATATTGCTCTATATCAGTTATCCACTGGGCATTTACATTTATATCACTAACCAGTATGGCAGACTTTTTCTCGCTATGGAGCAGACGGTAGAAGACCGGACCCACCAGCTTAATGTCATGATCAAGGACCTGATTAAAACCAAAAATGAGCTCTCACAAAAAAACAGCGAAAATGTAGTGTTGCTAAAAGAGATACATCACCGGGTAAAAAACAACCTGGAAGTTGTGTCGGGTTTATTAGCCCTACAGTCTGCAAAAATAGACGACCCAAATATGAAGGATGTCATGTTGGCAAGCCAAAACAGGGTACAATCTATGGGAATTTTACACCAGAAACTTTACCAAAGTGAGCAGTTGGCATTTATCGAAATGAAAAATTATTTCGAAAACCTGTGCATCAATATTTTGGACTCATACAATGAATCCGAACGAATAAAGGTGACTATTGAAATGAATGACCTTGAATTGGATGTGGATACGGCGGTGCCATTGGGTTTGATTGTGAACGAACTGCTCACCAATTCATTGAAATATGCTTTCCCCAAAGGTGAAAATGGGCATATTGAATTAAGTCTAAAAAATTTGCAGGAGGACAATTTTCAGCTAAAAATCAGTGACAACGGAATAGGAAAGAAGTTGGATTCCAAAGCTAAGGGCACTGGTTTTGGTACGCAGTTGGTCGAACTGCTAACACGACAAATTGATGGAAAATTGATCATGGACGTAAGTAATGGGACCATGGTGTTGATCAATTTCAAAAAGCAGCTAGCCGGTACACTTGACGTGTAAGCATAGCAGGTTTCTGCCTTTCGGAATTGGAAGAGTTTCAAATTCCATTTAATCCATCCCCCTTCCTTACTTTTCCCAACAATAATAAAGCTGGGTTAAGAAAGAAATAGAATTCATCCTCCCTGAATTTTTTACTTAGTGTTTATGATTCATTCGGTGTTTTTTCAGGACATCCTCTCCGAAATTATTTCCTTTTTCTCTCCAGATGCTATGGATGTGATTGGCATTGTCAAGAAATCCAACGTTGTCATATTCGATCAAAAAGTCAGGGCTGTGAACGACATAATAATGGGGCTTCATCGGTTCATAACTTCCGATCCAGGCAAAATAGACTTCGCCCATTCCACGCGCGTGTAGCTTGGCGAGGTATTCTTCCGCCTTTTCATGGTCCAAATTGCCGATGTATTCTTCGATTAAGTAGTGAAGGATTTTCTGCTGGCCTTCATTGAGATCCGATCCTTTGATGCCTTGGAATTCCTCCAGCCACTGTGGGCGGTCCGGACTGGTGATGATGTCTCCAGGCACTTTCTCGCTTAGGGTTGCCTTGGCTTTTTGGTTTTCATCCAGTGCATTGATCAGCCAAAAACCGTAATCTTCTTCCTTACTCAATGGCCTCAATCCGGCATACTGAGTAGCCTCCACCACCGCCGGGTCTGATCCGAAAAAGAGCGGTGTCATGGTAAATTCATTCCCCGCCACAGTAAGGTTGATAGAAATGTGATGCCCCTCAAACTTCACTCCCCAGGTGTCATCCGATTCAGGATTCCCGGCTATCGCCACATAATAATTCCCGTAATCCCAATTTAGCTTTCGGATAAACTCCATGCTTCGTTCGTTGACTTTCCCCTGCTGAAACTGGATTTCAAAAAGCTCATGAAGAATGTCATCCACCTGCATGATGGCAAAGGTTTTCAAGTATCCCTGAGAGCTAAAAACAGTACTCAGAACTTTATGAAAAGCAATTTTACTCTGTTCGGAAAGATCACCATACCGAAGACCAACCCGAGGGGCGAGTCCCAAAGGAAGGTTGGTCCACTGGGTTCTAGAGCTATCGGCAAAGGCAATGAAAACAGAGTCCCGCTGGTTGCCTTCGAGTGTTTGGATGAAACCTAAGGTAGAGGATTTTAGCTTTTCTGTGTTTTGGGACCATGCCGGTATAGCTAAGATTGCCAAGACCAGCACACAAAATAGTTTTTTCAACATGGCGGATTAAAAGAAGGGGAGTGTTAAGTTTTTCTTTTTTGAACAAAGGAACCGATCCTTTGCCTTCACAGAAATAAAAGGTAGCGGAAAAATCTAGTTTTTCTGATAATAATCCTGAAAATCCCCTGACCAAAAAGCAAAAGCGACCTTGGTTTTACCAAGGTCGCTTTTGGAAAATGAACCACAAAAAGGTGGGTCACTTAAAGTTTAGAGTCCGAATCTGTACTGCAAGCCAGTCATGACTTGCTGTCTTGATCCCAAGAAACCATATTCCAATCGGTACATAAAGTGCTTATTCAACTGGAACTGACCGCCTACGAGGAAGTTCCACATATCTTTTACCCGCTTATCCATGGAATATTGAACAGTTGAGTTTTCAATCGTGCCAATCGCTCCATCTGCTGCCACCAAAATCTCACTGGCTCTATCCAGAGCAGAGTTTGCCTTTTCGTATTTAGCCTGATTTATAGGATTGTTTTGTTCGGCTTGACTAAGGCCATTCCACCAAGAATTAACCTGGTCGTATGCATTGTCAACTTTGGCAAATCCTTCCTCTACCCTTCCTCCCAAGGTTCCTTCTGGGAAAACATCACTCAATGCTACAGACCCGTTAGTCCCGGATTTGATATGCACTCGAAACCCACCTACCCAAACGGCAATGGATCTTTCAGGCTTAGCCAACTTGAAGTTTTTGCCAAATCTTGGGCCAAAAATAAATGAGAATGCCGGCTCATCAAGTTGAGGCACGTCAGTCCAGGCTACGTTCATATCCAACGCCATAAAACCTCCTCCCACACCAATGGTAGGTGTCATCCCCAGACCAAAAGTAGTTGCCTTGAAATCTACCTGAGTTTCGAAAGGAAGAACCTCAGTATAATTATTTTCACCATCCGGGAGCCAAAGTCCTGCATTTATTTGAGTAGAAGCTTGGGCTTGACCTAAAATACCGTAGACATTCAAAAAGGGAAAAAGCCAAATATCCGGTCTCACAGTCACTGCGCTGGCGGCGGCTACTGAATTGTTGAACCGGATGATTTCATCCACATTATACATCTCTCCACCATTAAACCCAACCATGAGGTTTTCTATGATAATATCAGATTCTGACCAAAAATACTGGACACTTAGCCCTGCGGAATACGGAAGATTGAATCCCATCCCGGTGGCTTTATCTCCCCAAATGGGCAAAGCATAGGGATATTCGGCAGCTTTGAGACTGTCGATGAACCGCTCGTTTTTCTTTCCAACTTCCTTATTGGAAAATATTTGGGCTTCGGCATAACCGAAATTCAAAATCAGAGCGATTGCAAATAGAAATGATTGTTTCATAACTGCAGTAGGTGGAAAAAAAGAGAATTAATATAATATATGACCAAATGTATAAGGATCCCTAGCCTAAAAACATGACGAATATCAGTTTGGAAAAGGAGTAATGTCAAAGGAAGGTTAAAGATTAAACCAATCCGTCTAAACTCCAGAGGAGGCCAGCTTTTGGAAATCATTTGAGTAAAAGTATTAGTAACTTTTGCACGTACTCAAAACCCAGCGGTATGAAAACGTTAGCGAGCATTATTATTTTCTGTCTCTCTTTTTTCGGATTTGCTCAGGCCCAGCAAACTGATCCGGAAAAATTACAGTCTGCCATAGATTCGGAGACTATTGTTTTCGAAGCACGACAGGCCTCCGGCATGAACGGAAGGATGATCCAACTGGATCCGGGATACACCCTCCAAGTCAGCCCTGAAAAAGTGGTAGGGAATTTACCTTTTTTTGGAAGATCCTATCAGGGAAACCCCGGGTCGGGGGATGGAGGTCTGAAATTTGAATTTTCGGAATTTGATTTTCTGGTAAAGCCCAAAAAGAAAGGAGGATGGGAAATAACCATTGAGCCGACCGAAACCAGCGATATTAGATCGGTCTATCTTACGGTGCAAAAAAATGGATCAGCTTCTCTCCGAGTAATCAGCAACAGCAAACAAGGAATGTCCTACAACGGATACATCAAGGAATAAGCAAGCATTGCCAATTCAAGGACCTTCGTTATTCCTTGAAATGGAATTGACATCATTGGTTACGAAAGGATGGGAAGATGAATGAAAAAACTTGTTCCGGAACCAACCTTTGATTCCAACTTCAATTCTCCCCCATGTGCTTTGACGATGTCATAGCTTAGGCTTAATCCAAGGCCGGTGCCCTTGCCTGCCGGTTTGGTAGTGAAGAATGGCTGGAAAATTTTGTCTTTAAGTGACTCAGGAATTCCCGGGCCATTGTCCTTGACGGTGATTATAATTTCATTTTTGGTTTTCTGTGTGGAGATTTTGACCAGAGGCTTTAACTCAGCTATGCTACCATTTTTTGAATCTGCGATCTGATTGGGGATTTGCTCAGTGCAGGCATAAAATGCATTGTTGATAAGATTGAGAAGAACCCTTCCAATGTCTTGAGATACCACCTCAATTTGCGGAAGGTCAGGGTCAAGCTCTGCTTTAAAGTCCGCATTGAAGCTTTTATCCTTAGCCCGGAGCCCATGGAAACTCAGTCGAAGGCACTCATCTGCCAGTTGATTAAGATCAGTGAGTTCTTTTTTGCCCTCGCTTTTGCGGCTGTGCTCGAGCATCCCCTTTACGATGGACCCA
Organism: Algoriphagus lacus; assembly: GCF_003583985.1. Classification (GTDB taxonomy): domain Bacteria; phylum Bacteroidota; class Bacteroidia; order Cytophagales; family Cyclobacteriaceae; genus Algoriphagus; species Algoriphagus lacus. The sequence continues at coordinate 233,016 of NZ_QXML01000001.1, forward strand.
GCTCTTTTCCCATGACTGCTTATTCTGGAGAGGTTTCCTTTTAGCTCAGACGCAAGGAATTTAGCTTCTTCCAAGTCGCCTTTATCCATCTCCTGATTCATTTCGTCCACCAACTCCATGCTGATTTCGGAAAAGTTATTGACAAAATTGAGCGGGTTTTGGATTTCGTGGGCAATTCCAGCGGTGAGTTCACCCAACGAAGCCATTTTTTCAGATTGTATGAGGAGTTGTTGAGTGGACTTCAGCTGAGTCAGGGTATTTTCCAGCACGGAGTTCTTTTGCCCGATTTCAGCATTCTTTTCCATTAGACTATGGTATGCCTTGTTGAGGTTATTTCTGTTTCGATAGACTAAAAACAGAATTACCAAAAACGTAACTAATCCAATGCCTGCGGAAAAAATAAGCCAGCGTTGGCGAAGGGAAGATTTTTCAAACTCCAAGGTTTTTTTGGAGAACTCATATTCAGATTCCAAAGCAGTAGCCAGTCGCTTACCCTGGGTGTTATTGATGCTGTCACTGTAATTCTTGAAAAGCTTGTACTTTTCCAAAGCTGCCTCAAAATTTCCTTCCTTTTCCAGGATTTTTGCCAACAGTTCGTTGGCATTGCGGAGCTGCATAGGCTGTCCCATTCGTTGCGCTTGAACCAATCCTTCATTGGCAAATGCAGAAGCCTCCTGGTATTTACCCTGCTTATAATACAGATCTGCCAGGCCAATCAGGGAATGGGAATAGGGTACGCCGTAACCCTTTTCTCGAGCGATATCGATGGATTGGCGATAAAATCCCTCCGCCTTTTCAGAACTGTCGAGTGCTGCATAGATTCCCGCCAATGTCCTCGCAGTCATTTCTATAAATTCCGGACTTTGAAGTTCAAGAGCAGAGCTATGCCCAATCTTCAGATTCTCCAAGGCCTCCAGAGGTCGGTTTTGTTTCAGTTCTACATCCCCGATGTTGTTGTAAGCCAAGATCATCCTACCCTGATTTCCCAGTTTTCGATAGATCTCCAGCATTTCTCTGTACTTGGTTTTGGCCTCCTCCAGCTTCTCCTGCTCGAAATAGATCGAAGCGATATTGTTGAGGGCAGCTGCTTTGACATACATATTTCCCGACTCCTCAGACCCTTTAATCGCCTCGTAAAATTTGCTAAGGGCCTCTGCGTAGTTACCGAGATTGTAATTCACCAACCCGATGTTGTTGAGGATTCCGGGTACCAATTTCTTTTCCGGAAGGCCTTCAGCTATGATGAGTGCATCCTGATAATAGCTAATTGAAGCGGCAAAATCTCCTTTATTTTGAAGGGCATTGCCATAAATTTTCAATGCATCTGATTCCCCCTTTTTGAAACCCGCTTTTCGGCAAAGCTCAATTTGGTTTTCCAGGAACGAAAAAGCACTGTCAGGATCGGTTTCGGCTAGCAAAAACCCCAGCTCATTGGCCTTTGATAGATATGCTGTATCCTTGGCATAGTCAGGTCTTTTGGAAAGCTGCTGAAGTTCATCCTTTAGACTTTGGACACTCTGCGCACTCGACTCTGATGCAGCCAACAGGCTAAAACTCCCGACCAAAAGTAAAATCAGGCCAAGCGTGGGTATGCTGAACCTAGATTTTTTGTATAAAGAACAGGTCATGAATGGGCAAGAAAGATTTTTTAAAAGCGAAATATCCAGATTCCAAAGTAATAAAGTTTGGTAGGTTTACTAAACAATCTATATTTAGTATTATCTACTTCGAATTTAAACTAATAATCATGAAAAGATTTTATGCTGACACGGTTAATCCCTGGGCTTTACTTTTAACTGCAAAACTCATTCAAGAACTTAAAGCAGCCGGTCAAGAAGAAGAGCAAGATTCCCAAGATTCTTCTGAAGAAGAGGAAATTTCCCAAGAATCCAATGATTCGGACGGAAATGACCAAGGAAGTGATGATTCTTCTCAAGGCCTAGTTGATCCTGCGAGGACACGACTGGTTGATCCTGCGAGGACCCGGGTAGTAGATCCCGCACGAACCTGATTGTCATTTTCTTTAAACAGAAATAAGAAAAAAACCCATTCCGCATATCGGCTTGGGTTTTTTCTTTAATACCGAATAATTCTAAAAGGATATAAGTTCGGCAAAAACTATTCTTAATGATGATGACAGTTTTCTTCTTTAAGCAAGTCACAGTCCTCCTCGGCAATTTCCGTCTCGATGGTGTAGTGCTCAAAAGGGTATTTTTTCATGATTTGCTTTAGCTCATTTTTTACCTGAAGTAACTCTTCAAGAGACTCCATAGGTTCGAGTTTGACATGTGTGGTAAACACATGGTGCTCCCCATCCAGCGACCAGATGTGTGTATGATGAATGGATTGAACGTGGGTGATTGCGAGAATTTCCTTTTCAATTGCGGCCTGATCCACATCGGAAGGCTGTCCCTGAAGAAATAAAAAAGCTGTCTCTCTCAGTCTTTGGACGACATTCCACAGAATGTAAATCGCAATAATCAAGGATAGCGCAGGGTCCAAATAGGGGTTTGGATAAAAGTACAAGACCACTGCAGCAATCAAAACTGCCCCCCAACCCAATACATCCTCCAACAAATGCCAAGAGATCACTTTTTCGTTTTGGGTTTTTCCCTTGCTGAGTTTCCAGGCAGCATAGCCATTGACTGCTACTCCCAAAAGAGCAAAATAGAGCATCCCCTCGGCATCGGACATTTCCGGATTTTGCAGCCGGAGGATTGCCTCCCGGATTACAAAGACAGAACCCAAAATCAAAACGACTGCATTGATCAGAGCACCTAGAAGTGAAAACCTCCGATACCCAAAGGAATACGATCTGGTGGCTTTTTTCTTGGAAAGGGTGTCTAAATACCAGGAAGTGCCCAATGAAATCGAGTCCCCCAAATCATGAACAGCATCAGAAACTATTGCCACACTATTCACATACCATCCCCCAAAAAGCTCCAGAATCGTAAAGGCCAGATTGAGGAAAAAGGCTGTCCGGAGATTTTTCCCTGAATCGTGATGGTGGTGGTGATGGGCCATGGGAATTTAGACTTGACTGTTACAAAACCGGAGGCTTGCGGTGTTTTGTTCCTTGTTCGTATCCGTAGGTCAATTTAATCAAAACAGGCTCTGACCACATCTTTCCAAGAAACTGCAGTCCTGCGGGTAGATTTCCAGAGGTGAATCCCATAGGTACGGTAAATGCCGGCTGTCCGGTATGGGGAGAAATGATTTGGGAGTTGTCTCCTTTATATTCTTCCTGGAATCGCTCAATCCGCGCAGGTTTACTGTTCCAGCTCGGATAGACCAGGGCGTCAAGGTCCAGCGAATCCATTACTTTTTCGATGGCTTCGCGGAAAGCAATCCGCTTCAAATCTGTAAATGGGTCCCCGCAATCCTGATTCATATTTTCAGGGAGCTGACTTTCACGAAAGCTTTCAAGTCCATTTCTGGCATAATCTGATTTGGTGCCTACACGAATGATATCGGCAATAGTTCTCATGGTGTCCCTTTTGACATAATCTGCCAAAAACTTTTCTACGTCTACTTTAAAAACCGGACACCATTGATTTCTTCGGAGGGAATCGAAATTCTCCACTTCCACAGAATCCACGATCACAGCACCAAGCCTCTCCATGTCTTTCAAGGCCTGATTAAACAGGGTGGAAATTTCCGGATCGGTTTCATTTTCGCTAAGGGTACGAAATACCCCAATTCGTGCTCCGTTCAATCCGTCAGGTTGAAGGTACTGCTGATAGTCTGTTTCAGACTTTCCTCTCGAATAATCGGTCAGGGGATCTTTCGGATCAATTCCCGCAATTACCTCCAAGACCTTGGTAGCATCTTCCACCGTTCGGCACATGGGGCCGACGACGTCATTTCGGAGAAAAAGAGGCACGATACCTTCCCTGCTCACCAAGCCTAAAGTCGTTCGAAATCCAACCAGCGCATTATGTGAGGAAGGTCCCCGAATCGAGTTTCCTGTGTCCGTTCCCAATCCGAGAGTTCCAAAGTTTGCGGCAACAGCAGCACCTGTCCCTCCGCTGGAACCTGCCGGAACATGGTCTAAATTGTAGGGGTTTCGAGTGGTCCCATCGGTGGAACTCTCCGAATGCATCGGGCTAAATGCCCACTCAGCCATGTTTGATTTTGCTAAAATAATCGCCCCGGCATCGGTCAGTTTTTGGATGATGAAGGCATCCTCCTCCGGATAAAAATCGGCCAAAGCCAAGGCTCCGGCTGTAGTGGGAAGGCCTTTGGTGTTGATATTGTCTTTGACTATCAGTGGAATCCCGTGCAGCGGGCGTAGCTTCCCTGTTTTTTGGTATTCCTCATCCAGCTTTTTGGCGATCTCCAACGCCTCCGGATTGATCACAGAGATCGAATTTAAGGCTGAATCCAATCCCCTGATTCGATCCAGATAAGCCTGCACGAGTTCTTCGGCGGTATAATCTTCTTTTTGGAAAGCTTCATGAATCTGCGTAATGGTCAACTCATCAACCAGAATATCCTTTGAAGCCTTTTCACTGGCACAGGACAAAAACACCCAAACGAGAATCAGAACAAGGGAAGATTTTTTCATATGTTTTTCATTGATTTTTCTCGGACACATTGAATGTTCCGAGGTGAGTTTGGGAAAATCTTGTATGTAGGCTAACCATTCCTTCGTGAAGCTCTGGAGTCATGCTCGATTTCATCATGGAAAATAGCGAGTTCTCCGATCTATTCGCTCTTTTCTCCTCAGAATTAAAAATTCGCGGACAGTGTAAAAAGTAGAAAATTGTCTTCGGTTCCGATGTTGTACCAATAACTTGTCAACTCCAGGTTTTTGAAGCCTCCACCCAAAATGATTCCCCGCTGAAGATCGAGATCGGTCTGGTACAAGCGCGTTCGCTGAGCACTGATTCCTGTCCATAGCCAATCCAATGGAGAATAGGTCAAGTCGGTCCAAGTGTAGATAAATTGGTTTTCCGATTCCTGAAAATCAATGAAGTATTCGGATTCACTGTAAACCTCAAAACTTCCCAATGTCAGCGTGGTCTCCAATCCGGGAGCGATCCCGTTGGAATTTCCGACTACGGCACCGAGCATCGGGGTAATGAAGTACTCCAGTTTATTTCCCCCATAAAAATTATAGCCCACCCAAGTGGAGAGCGTATTTAGATCCTCGTAGTTGTAGCGCATTTCCAGATGGACATGATCTTTATCTGCCGAAACAACCGGGAGGAAAATAAAGTCATCTGTGAAGAAATAGAAATTGGCATCAGTTCGAAAAGACCAGGCCTTCTCATTTTGTTCCTGAGCCGAAGCGGATATTCCGCATAGGATGAAAATTGTGAGGATAAGTAACTTTTTCATCCTCCAAGTGCCATGGTGAGTGCTACCAATAATACTCCGATACCGGCATAAATGACTGCCGTAAGGATCTTTCGAAATCCTGCATATTGGGCGAGAAGGTACCCTCCCCAAAAAAGCATCACCAGTGCAATTCCGTTGGAGACACGGATGGCCAACTCCAATTCTTCAATAAAGGCGAAAGGCAAAGCGATGGGAAGTGTGCATAGAAAAACCAACAGGAAAATCTGAAGTCCTGCTCTCAGATCATGTCCTGTCAAAAGTAGCCGTATTCCGGGTTCGGGGATTTCTTTGATTTTACCCACCAAATGGTCAAGCTCCTGGTCCCTTATCAAAGTGCTTAGGGTTGGGGAAAGTTCGTCTTTCAGAATTTGCCTGGAGTTTTCGGTTTTTCGGGAAGAATGGATTTTTTGGATAACCGAGAGGGCATGTCCCCGCTCGATGATCAGGTTCATCAGGTACATGATGGCATCCACCAATCCCCAAGCCAGATTACACCCGAGTGCTGCCCAAAGCAACTCCCGAACGTCCTCCCGGGCATCTGTCCCCACACTGATTGCTCCTGTAAAAGTCAAGACCATGATCAACCCGAATAACACCTCTGAGATGCGGTCGATCGGTGCCAATACTGCACTTTCCTTGACGATCTGGCTCCAATCCGGTTTTTTCTTCATGGAAAAAAGATCAGAAAAAAACGCTGCTTTCGAAAGGATCCTGACAAATGTCAGGTTAGGAATCCAGCCAAGTTTTGAATTCTCCCACTTTTTCCCTGCTGATCAGAATATCGGAATCCTGACAGTTCTTGAGTTTTACTTTCAGTCGACTGTTGGAATAGGCCAGTACTTCCTCCACAGCATCCACACGGCTGAGGTATTTCCGGTTGAGTCGAAAAAACAGGGCAGGATCGACTTGTGACTCTACCTGTTCCAAAGTGGAATCGAGGACATATTTTTTCCCTGCATCAGTTTGCAAAAAAGTCACCCGTTCCTCGCTGAAGAAAAAGGAGACTTCCTCCATGGGCACACTTTGGATTTTTTCTCCAAAGCGAACCAAGAACCTGCTTTTAAAGCTCTTTTTATCCGGCTGAAGCAATTCTTTCAAAAGTTCCAGATCCAAACTGGGTTTAATTTGTCGGGACTTGTACTTTTCTATAGCCTGTCCAAGGGCTTCCGGGTCAATTGGCTTGAGCAAATAGTCAATTGCATTGACCTGAAAAGCCCGAATCGCATACTGATCATAAGCGGTGATGAAAATTACGGGGGAAGAGACCTTTACTTTTTCAAAAATCTCAAAGCTAATCCCGTCGGCAAGTTGGATATCGCAGAAAATCAGATCCGGAGCCGGGTTTTCTTCAAACCACTTAACCGCGCGACTTACTGTGTCGAGATTGCCCACGAAATCGCCATCCACAAAATGTCCCTTGAGAAGCTTGATCAAACGGTTGGCTGCGGGCTTTTCGTCTTCGATGATCAGGATGTTCATGGATTGATTTTTAAAAGTGGTAGCCGAACAAAAAATTCCTCTTCGGTTTGGACGATTTCGGGCACGCGGTCGCTGAGTAGTCGATAGCGCGACCGGATATTTTCCAAACCGACACCGGTAGAAGGTTCATTTTGACTAGTCTTCGGCTGGAAGGTATTGCTAACCCAAAGCTCATCTCCCTTTTGAAGAATTGAGATATTGAGCGGATTTTCCTGAGAGGCAATATTGTGCTTTATGGCATTTTCAAGCAAAAGTTGTAGGGAAAGCGGAGGCAAAAAGCAGCCTTTGCAGTTGGGAACGTCCATTTTGAAGTTCAGATTTTCTTCAAATCGGATCTTCTGAAGTTCAAGGTAGTTTTTGGCAAAATCCAGTTCCCGATCCAGTTCTACCAATTGTTCCTGCTGAACATCGAGTACGTAGCGGTAGATTTTGCTGAGCTTTTGGATAAAGGCCGCGGACTTGTCGGCATCCTCATAGACTAAGTTGGACAGAGCGTTGAGCGAATTGAAAAGGAAATGTGGATTTAACTGGTCCTTGAGACTTTGGTATTGGCTGGCAAGTTTTTCGGAACGGAGTTGCTCGGCCTCGATGGCGGATTTTTTCCATTCCATGAGCCATGACCGGGCGGTGAAAATCGCCATAAATACCAACGCAATGGTCATCGGAGTAAGCGTAAATTTGAAAATTGCCCTCCAGGGAATTTGGCCTAATTCAAATTTCCACTCGATCCAGGCATAGAAAAAGACAATCACAAAACTCACCAAATAGGCATAGACCAAATAGGTCGAAACGGTTAAAAAAAGTCGTTTTACCGGTTCATGCAACCAGGAAACCCGAGGTTCCCAGTACTCCTGGACCGTATTTCCCCCAAAGCTCAGGGCCATGGAGACGCAAAATGAAAACAAAAAATCAGGAAAAAGGCTGATAATATCCTCAAGACTAAGGAAGCAAATCGGACAAAAAATCACCTGCAGGAAAGACGCAATCAAGAAGTTGATGAGTAGAAACTTCTTGAAATCTCGCCAGATTCCTTTCTCGGCTTTGCAGTCGGTGGCTGATGATGCTTGGGTCATGTGGGAATTTAGGAAAAACCGCAGGATTTCGGATTTCGAACTGGTGATTTCAAGTTTTTCTAAACTCAAACTCCCCCGAAACTCGGTTTCGGAGGAGAGGAATTGGTTTAGTTTTCTAATGGAGAATTATTTGCAGACTCCGGCTACTTGCTCGGCTTGGTCTTTTCCCCAAGTAGGTAGGAGGTAGTTCTCAGTCACTTTAGCTTCTTCTTTTGCAAAAAGCTCCAAACCGACTCTGGCCAATCCGCATGCTTTCTCAGGTCCGCTGCCAAAGAACTGAGACATTCCCAATTCCATTTGAGCCATCAATGTGGTCGCCCTTGGATTTTCTTTGTCCAGCGCGATTGCCTTTCCAAACGTCTGCATGGCCAAAGGGCTCATTTCCTGTCCCCGGCTCATCGGATCTACGGATAGTTTTCCCATGATAATAAACCCTTTCAATGCGGTTATCTCTGAATTGTTTGGGGCGATTTTATCTGCTTTTGTGACTAATTCCATCGCCTGGTCAAAGTATTCATCTTTGTTGACTTCAAATCGGAAAGCGGCAATGCTCTGAAGGTAGGCGGCATAGTACAGGGGGAGCCATTCGGTTGTTTTTGCCTCCGCGATTCTGAGAAATCCATTGGTTACGGTCTGTGATTCGGCAGGTGTTTGGATGCTTTTCATGGCAGCAATCTGCGTTTTCATCGCGTTTTCAAAGGCCGGATCATTGGCTGACACCTTAAAAATGAAGGCAAAAACAAGGACGAGTGTGGATAAGATAGTTTTCATAGAAATTAGTATTAGAGGTTGTTTAATTGATTTGCGTTTTTGTCTTTGGAAAGGGTCAGAAAAATCCCAAGGAAGAGAAACCTTGGAGCTCCCTGACCCTGAGGGATCGATTCAAACTGTCCCTGCTCGTTTGGAGTAAGGGCATATTGATACCCGAAAATGTTCTCATGCCCAGTCACGTTGGTGACTGCTGCGTGAATAATCAGATTGGGACGGGGCAAGTAGCTCCAGCTCAGACTGAGATTCTGGTACGAGACTGTTTTGGAATTCATTTCTCCAGGAAAATTGGGATCAGTGTAGGTCAATCCATCATTGAAAGACCAGGACATCCCTAACTGGGATTTCAGCGTGGGTACAAAATGCTTCACTACTACTGAAAAGTTATGTTTCGGTGCAAAGTCCGGTTGAACCTGTGTCTCATACTGCTGATAGCTTCGCTTGCTATCCACAAAGCTGTAGGTGATCCAGTAATCGGTGTTTTTCAGGGATTTACGATCTCTAAAAAACAGGTCAAAGCCTTGGGCAAAGCCCTCACCCTCGTTTCGGATATTTTGGGGATTTTGAGGAATTCCGTCGTACCTCACCAAGTGGTCGTAAGACTTGTAGAATGCTTCCGCCCGGAAGGTGATCCCCTCTTTTTGAAGGAGGTAATTGGCAATCAGGTGCTCGGATTGGGTATTTTTGAGATCAGGATTGAGTACTCGAAGATTTTCCAGGGGCAGTTGATGAAACCTTCCGGCTGCGAAAGAAAATGTACCGTTTTCCGAAATTTTATAGGCTAGAGAGGCTCTGGGATCCAGCCATTCTTCGGAAGCCAAAGAAGAGACTCCACTTCTAAGGCCGGTTCGGAGGACAAATTTCCGACTCAGAAACCAGTCCCACTCAGTAAAGAGATAGACTTGGTTTTCTCCAAACGATCTTGAAAACCCAGGCTCAGTCAGCGTTTCCTGGTAATCATTTCGGAAATATTCCAATCCGTTTTTTGCAGCGATTCGGTCACTGAAGTCGTAAGTGGCGGTGAATTTGGCGTGGCTAAGGTTGTTTTTACGCTCCAGATTTAAACCATCCAGGTTGTACAAGTCCTTGTTGTGAGAATAGGAAAACCCTCCAAATAGAGACCATCCGTTTTCATAGGCCCTTCTCCAATTAGTTTGAGCATAAGAATAGGAATTGGTGAGGTCGACCAAGATGCCTCGGCTTTCAATTCCGGGTTGAGGTTGCCAGAGTTTCATTCCTCCGGTCTCAGTACGGGCAAGAACTTTCCAGAGGCCTCCTTTAGCAGTTTTTTGTTGGGCGGCTACTTCCAAGTCTATTCCATAAGGCGCTCTTTCCCAATCAAAATCCTGCTTGATCAGTGCTTGATAGGGTTTCAAGTCAAATATATTTCCCGATACCGTTAGGCTTCTTTGATCATTAGCCAGAGTATGGGAATAACCACCGCCAACTGACATGATCGACAAATCTCCCTGGCTTCGCTTTGCCAGATCTTTGGTATTCAGTGCCAAAGCAGAAGAAAGAGCCTGTCCATACTCGGCGGAATAGCCACCGGTGGAAAAGAATGTGCCCTTGAAGAGATTGGGATTGAATCGGGTACGGGTGGGAACGTTTCCGGCAGTAGTGCCATAAGCATTTCCGACACGCATGCCATCGATAAAAATCCCAACCTCACTTGCATCTCCTCCTCTGACGAAAAGTCGACCGTCATTTCCCACGGTGGAAGTACCGGGCAAAGTTTGGAATGCCCCTACGATGTCTCCCATGGCAGAGGGAGTGGTAACGATGTCAAGTGGTCGGAGGATGACCGATTTTTTTTCATCAGAAGCCTCAATTGCTCCTGCCGAAATAGTTACCGTATTTAGCTCGCTAAATTCCTCTTTAAGCGTTATTACGGGGATTTTAATAGATTCTCCATTGAGTTCCAAGGCCTGTTCCTGGGTCTTGAAACCCATCATGCTGATCACGAGCAATTGAGTGCCAGACTCGGCGCTTTCGAAATTGAACTCACCGTTTTCATCCGAGCTGGTGCCGTCAAAGCTGCCTTTGATAAAAACATTGACGCCGGGTAGGGGCAGATTTTTCTCGTCCAGGACTTTTCCGGAAATAACCGTTTGGGCAAAAACTGCACCTTGGAGAAAAACAAAGGAGGCAAAAAGTGTGAGTCGGATTTTCATTTCGATTCGGATTTGAACCAAAATTGAAGTGGCTTTCCCAATCAAAAAATTAAACCTGACTGAAGTGTGAAATTCACCTACTGAACTTCACCAGCTTATGCCTGAAATGAAACGGGCTAAGAAAAAATGCCCTTGGATTAAGTCCAAGGGCGTTTCAAATATATTGGCAGCGTGCAAGAAGTATTAGAACTTCACAACCGCTTCCACTTTTTGTCCGGAGCGCTCGATCACCACTTTGGTAGAATCACCCTTCTGGAAAGCACTAAGTGCACGCATGTAACTCATCATGTCATAGACTGTCGAGTCGCCAAGTTGTACGACTACGTCTCCCTTTTGAAGTCCTGCTGCCTGGGCAGGTTTGCCTTCGGAGACTCCATCCACACGCATCCCTTTTCCATCAAACATGTAATCAGGAACCACACCCATCGATACGGTGAATCGAGGAGAGTCGCTGGAATCTTTGGTTTTGGCGAAAGCCAGTTTGGGTTCAGCATCCAGTTGAGTCACAAGGCGGGAAATGTAGCGCACCACTTTCACCAAACCTTCGTAATTGATCTTTTCCGAATCGTCCCCAGGCTTGTGGTAATCTTCATGCTGACCGGTGAAAAAGTGTAAAACAGGAAGATCCTGGAGGTAGAAAGAAGTGTGGTCAGATGGACCCACACCTGATTCGGAGGTGACCAATTTCAGGCTATCGGCATTTATCTGATCAAAAACAGGGACGAAGCTCGGGCTCGTTCCCACACCATTGATAGCAAGTGACTTTTCTTCATTGAGTCGGCCTACCATGTCCATGTTAACCATGTAATTGACCGTTTTGAGGTCAATCGTCGGGTTTTTCACAAAATAGTTGGAACCCCAAAGGCCGTTTTCTTCCCCGGAAAATGCGATGAAAAGAATGTTGTTTTTAAGTTCTTCATGCGTCAGAATTTGCGCCAAAGCCAACAATGCTGCAGTTCCTGATGCATTGTCATCGGCACCGTTGTGGATAGCGGAATCGCCACGATGCAGCGAACCCTGGCCACCCATGCCCAAATGGTCAAAATGGGCTCCGATCACGATGGTTTTGTCTGCTTTTTTATCCAAAAACCCGATCACATTCCTTCCGGTAATCCCTGCACCATTAGTACCGATGACCGCCTCTTCATGCGGATTGCTGGGTTTGGAAACAGTAAACGGCTGGAAAAATCCTTCGGTTCCCATAGGCTGCAAGCCGATTTTTTCGAATTCTTTAGCGAGGTATTCGGCAGCTTTTTGTTCACCATCGGTTCCAATAGCTCTTCCTCCCAACTCATCCGCTGCCAGAAAGGTCACGTCTTCCTTGAGTTCTGATAGCAATTTTTCATCACTTGGAGGACCATCGCAGGCGCTGATCCAAACTCCAGAAATAAGAGCGAAAAAGGAATATGTGAGAGTTTTCTTCATGTTTTAAGTCGATTTAGTCCAAAGATAATAATTGGTATCTTCGCCCAGCAATTCTTTCAATTTCAATCCAAAAAATGAGACAACTCCTTGTTCCTGCCCTGCTTTTGGCTTTTGCCTGCAGTCCAAAAACAGAAACCGTGACTGAACCCGAGGCCCGTTCTGCCACAGACTCGCTTTTACTTCATCCGGAAGAAATGAAGTATTTGAAAAACATCAAGCAACTGACCTTCGGTGGGAATAATGCGGAAGCATATTGGGCTTTTAACGACAGCATGCTCGTTTTTCAGTCGGATTTCAAGGATTGGGGAGCAGCTTGTGACCAGATTTTTTACCTGAACTGGAGAACAGATGATTTGAAAACCATTGCTCCAAAACAAATCAGCACCGGATTGGGAAGAACGACTTGTTCCTATTTCCTGCCGGGAGACAAAACCATCGTCTATGCTTCCACACATTTGGGAGGAGATGCCTGTCCTCCGGTACCGGAGCGAAGGTCGGATGGGAAATATGTGTGGCCGATCTACGACAGCTTTGACATTTTCACCGCAGATCTCAACGGGACTATCCTTTCCCAATTGACCAGCGAACCCGGCTATGACGCCGAGGCGACTGTTTCTCCAAAAGGTGACAAAATTGTGTTTACATCCATGCGGAGCGGGGATTTGGAGCTTTATACCATGAATATTGATGGGACGGATGTAAAGCAAATCACGACAGAGTTGGGCTATGACGGAGGAGCATTTTTCTCCCCGGATGGCAGCAAAATCGTCTGGAGAGCTTCCCGACCTCAGACCGAAGAAGAAACCAAGGAATACAAAGATTTGCTGAAAGAGGGTTTGGTAAAGCCGACAGACATGGAACTCTATGTAGCGAATGCAGACGGTACGGAGATCCGAAAAATTACCAGCTTAGGCAAAGCAAACTGGGCACCGTTTTTCCATCCTTCCGGTGAAAAGCTGATTTTCGCTTCCAATCACCAGACCGAGCGCGGTTTTCCTTTCAACCTCTTTATGATCAATCTGGACGGAACTGGCTTGACCCGAATCACCCATGACGGCACTTTTGATGCTTTTCCTGTTTTCTCCAATGACGGAAAGTACCTCGTGTTCTCCTCCAACAGAAACAACGGTGGGACTAGGGACACGAATTTGTTTGTAGCCGAATGGATTGGGGATTAATGTGATTTCCTATTAAAGTCAAAACCACCTTTCGGGGTGGTTTTTTCTTTTACAGGGAATCCAGGTTTTTTAGATAAAACTCCGCCTGATTCAGTACTTCCTGCTTGTTTCCCATTTTGTCCCAAGTCCGGTACATCATGCCGATGCGGGGATTTTTCTCCAAGTTCTCCCGGTTTCGGGCGTAAAAATGCCAATATAGACTATTGAATGGACAGGAGCCAGGCCCTGTTTTTTTACCAGAATCATACGCGCAAGTATCACAGTAATTGCCTTGCTTTTTGATGTAGTTGGCAGAGGAGACGTATGGCTTGGTGCCAACGATGCCTCCATCCGCAAACTGGCTCATTCCACGGGTATTGGTGATTTCCACCCACTCGATGGCGTCAATGTAGATTCCGAGGTACCAACGGTCCACCTCGTCTGGGTGAATTCCAGCGAGCAAGGCAAAGTTTCCGGTGACCATCAGACGTTGGATGTGATGCGCATAGGCCAATTCCAACGTCTGCCCGATCGATTGACTTAGGCAATTCATTTTGGTTTTGCCAGTCCAAAACCAGTCCGGTAGTTTTCGCTCGTGACCAAAAAAATTGAGCTCAGCAAAATCCGGCATTTTGGCCCAATAAATTCCCCGCATGTATTCCCTCCATCCGAGGATTTGGCGGATAAATCCCTCCACTTGCGCAATGGAAATCCGATCCTGATGTTGATACCAATACTGCTCTACTGTCTGGACGACTTCCAACGGGGAAATCATTTTGGTGTTGAGTGAAAAGCTCAGTCGGGAATGGAAGAGGTAAGGATCCCAGGTAGTCAATGCATCTTGGTAGGCGCCAAAACACTCCAAAAGATTTTTACAGAAATACTCCAAAACCTCCAGACTTTCCTGTCGAGAGGTCGGCCAGGGAAAATTTTCCGGATCGATCGTGCCCAAAGTTTTCACACCACTTTTCTCCAGCATTTCAACTATAGAACTGACATCCTTCCGGTGGATTAATGCCTTTTTGAGCAGCTTCCTGTCTTTCAATGCCTGTCGGTTTTCTTGGTCGTAGTTCCATTGACCAGTGATCGGCTGACTCCCATCCATCAGAATGTGATACTTTTTGCGCATCTCCCGATAAAAACTCTCCATCAGGAAGGTTTTCTTTCCTTTGAAAAAGTCCTTCAAAAATTCACGGGAAGTCATAAAATGCTCCGAATCCACTGCAACTGAAGGAATGGTAAGTTTTTCGCAGAGTTCATTCACAAGCTCATCCAATCGATATTCGTCCGGAAGCTGGTATTCAAACCGATCAAAGCATTCTTTTTGAACTAACCACTGAATTTGATCTGAGAGATTTTGTTGGTTTTCAGGATGATCAAGCGTGAAGTAAAGGACCTGATGTCCTGCTTCGATAAGCTCCTCAGAAAAGGTCCGCATAGACAGAAAGAATCCCACAATTTTCTGAATATGATGCGTCACGTAATCAGTTTCCTGACGCATCTCCATCATCAGGTAGGTGATTGAGGGATCAACTTCTGAAAACCATGAGTGTTTGCTGTTAAGCTGATCACCCAAGATCAGGCGTAAGGTTTTGGGCATAAAAAAAGGACTTTAATTGCTTAAAGCCCTTTTCCAAACCCATTGTTTATAAAAAATCAATACTTGAAGCATGGCATAGAGGATTTTCTACCAGCCCCTTTGGCAGAACCTGCAAGGAAACTGTATCGAATGGAAATTTCATTTGCCCCTCCGGTATTTCCATTTCCCAGTGAGGAAATTGTAAAATCATGGCTGTATCCTACATCAAGACCATTTCCGAGAGATATTCCGACCAATGCAATCACTGACTCATGATTGGACTGAGTAACCTCAGAAACAGGAATTCCTCGATACCAAACACCCAAAACCAAAGGCTGAATATTAACCTGGGCCCCTAAATCCAACTGAGAGAAAGGCTCCTGATTTTTGAAGTTGAAAGCCAAAGTAATATCGCGCGTACCTGAACGCTGGTTCATGAAATTTCGCGCCGCTCCTCCTGAAAGATCAATTCGATAACCTCCATGGGCTGAAAGTTTCATTGGCAATTGGCTGTTCTGTCCATCAAGAAATGAAATATTTGGCTGCGTAATGTGATGCGCAGAGAATCCGAACCAGGCATTTTCATTGGTCCAGAGCATGCCCAAACTGTAATCAACAAACTGATGGTTGAAATCTGCTCCAAGATTTTCACCGGAGAAGTCGCCAATTGCTCCAGTTTGGTCGTCGATTTGACTGCCAAAAACCAAATTTCCAAAGTATGCATCACGATCCATGTAGCTTACTTGACCGCCCACTCTAAGGAATGACCTAAAACCCAATCTTGCACGGTAAGAGTAAGTAGCGCCGATTTCTGTCACGCTGAGGTTAGCCATGCTTTGCTCTGAGCGATTGAAGATAACACCGATTCCACTGTTGACATTGAACAGGTAATGGTCAAAGTGAGCAGAATAGGAAGTAAATGACTGGTCAAGTCCCGGCCATTGGTTTCGATAATTAACTCCTATCCGAGTCATCTCTGATGCCCCAGCCATGGCTGGATTTAGGTATAAAGGATTGGAGTAAAACTGGGAGTATTGAACGTCCTGAGCCATAAGGCTGGAGGAAATACAAGTCCAAGAAATTAGCGTAAGGGTGAGCAGTGTAAAAGTGTTTCTCATAACCTATCTGATTAGGGTGATTCCACCAGTACGGTTGACTATTTGTCCTTCCATGGTGGTGTAAGAAATTTTGTAAAGGAAGTTACCGGCTGGTACCAGCTGACCTCGGTAAGTGCCATCCCAGCCTTTGCTTTCCAGACTGGTGGTGGTGTAGAGTTTTTCTCCCCAGGTGTTAAAAACTTCCATGTGGAAGGAGGAGATTGCTCTTAGTTTAGGGATAAACGTATCATTGAGGCCATCTCCATTGGGTGAAAATGCATTCGGGATGACCACCAATTCTGTTGGGGTATTAACTTGTACTGTGTTTTTTTCGACCGTGGAGCAGCCATACAAATCGAATCCGGTGAGTTTCACCTCATAGACTCCTGATTTTCCAAAAACATGCACTGGATCTTTTTCGGTTGATTTATTACCGTCCCCAAATTCCCATTCCCATGCGATGAATTCCGGGGAGATTTCACTTTCGAAAAGGATTTCTTCCTCAACCATCACTTCCGGTTCGCTAGTAATGCTCAATTTTCGGTATTGGAAATCGAGTCTGGAACCTTGTGTATTTTGATTTGGAAAATCAACTTTGGCTTCAGTTTCAACTGAACATCCCAAGGCATCTTTTACAGTGACTTTAAGTGTCCCGGAGTTAGTGAAATTAATTTCCCGGGTATTGGTGGAACCTGTGTTCCAAGTGATGGTGTAGGGCTCTTTGCCACCCTGAATTGAAACCCAGGCTACACCAGTAACTTTTCCTACTGCACAATCCACATCAAGTGCAGTTTCTATTCTTGCCTGGATTTTAGTCGTTTCCTCGACAGTTACTGTTTTGGAGGCTGAGCAACCACTTTCGTCAGTTGCAGTTAGGATGTATGTTCCTGCCTTAAGATCTTTTCTTTGAAGAAGACCCTTAACCCCATCAGACCAAGTGATTTGGTAGTTTCCTTTAGCTCCTGAGATTCCAAGAGAAATTCCACCATCAGCCTCACCTGAACAAGAGACTGGTCGGGTTTCCAAAACCTGAAGCGTCAAGTTTGACTGGTTCTGGAGTGAAAACTGCTGTTCGCTGATACAACCGGAAGCGTCAGTTACCTTTACGGTATAATTTCCAGCGGGGAGTCCTGATAATTTAGAGGATGTTTGTCCATTGCTCCAGAGGTAAGTAAATGGCGCTTTTCCACCCTTGGCGATTACTTCGATTTCTCCGTTGGTAGAACCCTGGCAAGTAGGCTGGGAAACTTTTGAGTCAAGTTGAACTGCTCCTGGAGCGGCAAGAATATAGGAAGCTTGGTAGGTGCAGCCTTTGGTGTCGGTAACAAGTACCTGATAAGTACCTGCGTTAACTCCTGCCAAATCCTTTGATGTAGAGCCATTACTCCATTTAAAGGTATAAGGAGCTTGACCTCCGGATACGTTCAATAGGATTCTTCCTGAATTTGGAGATCCACAAGAAGGATTTTCAAGTGATTCATTCAGATTGATTCCTCCAACACCGGATTTGATTTCAAAGGAAACAGTAACATCACAATTGAATTTGTCAGCAACAATTACAGTGTAGGTTCCGGGAGTAAGGTTATTTGCCTCCCAAACATCCTTAAGTCCGTTACTCCAATTGATTCGGTAGGGCTCACGGCTGGAATGGGCAGTTTTAATGGTTATTTTGGCATATCCATCCGCTCCGCATGAAGCATCTCTTTTTTCAAGAGGATTGAGAATTAAAGGATAAGGAGGCTGAATGATAATTCTTTCAGTATGTTCCGCACCAACTGCATCTGTGATTTTTACCGTATAAGTACCTGCATAAAGATTGGTTCTATTTTGGGTGGTCTCATTGGTATTCCATCGGAATTTATAAGGAGGAACTCCCCCTGTAACATCCAAAATGATACTTCCTTTTTCAGTGGAGGAACAAAGGGCAAGTTTGCCGCCAACAGTAACAGCAATTGCATCAATACTATAAACCCGGTCATTTGCTCGGGTTGGCAAATTAAAGGCAAATTGAGCGAGGGCAGAAAAATTAATTGCCATGCTGAAGCTCAGCAGGAGAATCAATAAAGCCGAATTTTTCTTTACCTCTTTCATTTTTGCATTTTGTCACACACCTGAACTCTTTCAGCCTTAGATTTTTGCCTTACAAGAGTCTTTTTGTGTATTTCATTTTTAAGAATATTATTTTTTGTAAGTCACATACAGCAAAATGATATTCTTTAAAAATGTTGATTTCAAGAAAATAGAGGGTAAAAATTCTAATTTCCAAGAGTCAGGCAATTCCCTGTAAACGAAATGACAACCTTGAAAAAATCTAATTTTTCTTCAAAATGTATCATAATTAAAAAAACTGTTGAGGTGATACTTTTTTAAGGATGTGAAATGAAAAAAGGCCTGCTAAACAGGCCTTGAAAAAACTTTAAAATTTTTTGTGTTTTTTTTCGTTGAGACGAAATTTGATCTTAAAATCAGTACCTAAAACATGGAATTACTCTGGATCGTTGGTTTCTAGAGCGAGGGTCTCCCCATAAAAATGTGTATCTAATTGAAATTTCATGAGCTCCACCACTGTTTCTTATTCCCAATTTTGAAGTTGTTACGTCGTAGGAATAGCCAATATCAAGTCCATTTTCAAGGGCAATTCCAACTACACCAATGAACGCTTCATTATTTGGAAGACTGTTTTTGGTGGGAAGTCCCCGATACCAAAGCCCCAATACCAGTGGTTGTAAAAATACCTGAGCTCCAATATCAAGTTGGCTGAATGGATCCTGCTGTTTATAGTTAAATGCAAATGAAACAGAACGCTCTTGGTAATCATGGGTAAAATAATCCCTTCCTCCCGGAGTCAGATTAATCTTATATCCTCCTTGTAGGGAAATTTTCATGGGCAGAACACTGGTCTGATCTTCCACAAAAGAAACATTTGGTTCAGTTAGGTGGTGGGCTGAAGCTCCAAACCAAAATTTGTCATTGTAAAACATTCCTCCTACGGCATAATCCACGAAAGAATGGCGACTATCCAAAGGAACTCCATTAAGTTCGTCTGTAATTCCTCCGACGGACCCATTTACAATATCAATCATAGAACCAAAAACTAGATCGGAAAAAAATGCATCTCGTTGCATATAACTGACCTGACCTCCCACTCTAAAAAAGAAATTCTCACTGAGCCTTAAGCGATAAGAATAACTCAGTCCGATTTCGTTGGTCGAGAGATTGGCCATACTTTCTTGATTACCATTGAAGATCAGACCAATTCCGCTGTTGTAGTCAAAAATATAATGATCAATATAGGCAGAATACGAATTGAAGCTGTGATCTAGTCCGGGCCACTGGTTTCGATAATTCACCCCAACTCGGGTCAGTTCAGATGCTCCAGTAAGTGCAGGATTTAAGTAAAGAGGTGCTGCGTAAAACTGGGAATATTGGACATCCTGGGCTTTTGCAAATGCCAAACCCAAGAATAGGCAAACCCAAATTATGTACAGCTTTTTTGCCATTTATCTGATTAGAATAAATACCCCTGATTTTTCAATTTTTTCTCCAGATCGAGTTTGGAAAACAGCTCTGTAAACATAATTCCCATTTGGAGCATTTTTCCCGTTTAGAGTCCCATCCCACCCTTGGGTTTCCAGACTTTTTGATTCAAAAATCAATTCTCCCCAAGTGTTAAAGATGTAAACCTCCATTGAAGCAATACCCCTGAATTGAGGTTTGAAATATTGATTCTTTTGTCCATTAGGCGTAAAAGCATTCGGGATGATAATGACATAATCGTCCAAAACAGTAATTAACTTTTCTGTGACGGCAATACACCCAATTTCATCTATGGTGGTCAGCGTTACGGTATAGGTTCCTTTCTTTGTATAAATATGAGTTGGGTTTTCTTCAGAACTACTAGTTCCGTCGCCAAAATTCCAATTCCAAATAATTACTTTTCCAATGGAATTATCCAAGAAGTTTACTTTCTCCAAAATCTGTGCCTCAGAATTTGGAATGAAATTGCCCCCACCAAGATCCGCCTCATAATTGAAGTCTGGAAGAAGTTCTTCTTCTGCGATTAAGACTTGAATTCTCTGGTTGGGAGACCAACAATTTGATCCCTTAATTGCATTTTGCACTTGATAACTTCCACTTTGATTAACTGCCCCGATTTCATCAATCCGCATGAGGCTTCCAGCTGGACTTAGAATCTGATAGTCGTAGATATTAGGATCAAACCCCTCAATAAACTTCGTCAAATCCACAGTACCCTGAGGATCGCACACGATAGAAGGATTGGACACTCTAAGGTTTGGAATATCATAAACGAGTACCTCAACTGGTAGTAATGGAGGTTCACAAACTCCGGTTCCGGATATTTTCAAGTAATAAACGTAAGGATTTTGACGCCCCTGAAGTCCAGAAATTGAGAGTGTACCATCAGCTGCAATCTGGTAAGTAACTCCATTACTAGTACCAGGCAGAATTTGTCCCGATCCATTCGAATTTAGATACCAGGTAAATATTGGAGTTATCCCAGTTTGAGTGGTAGTAGGCCTCAGGGTTGCTGTTTCACCTTCGCAAATGACATCATCGTTTGAGTCAATTGGTGTTGGAATATTCTCAACTTGAATATCACTAGGGAGGGTCACAGAACACCCCCCGGTATCTGTTATTGTAAAACTGTAGTTACCGGACGGAAGGTTAACCAAACTGAATATTCCTGCTGGTACAATATCCGTTTTATAGAGCTGCCCATTTCGTTTTGTCTCTACTTTGTAGGTGGAGTTAAATCCACCGGTGATTTCGAAACTGATATTTCCATCTGAGGCATTACATGTTGCATCTTGTTTTGAAGGCATATTAACCTCCAAAGGAGCTACTGGACCCTTCACAATCAGATTTGGGAGTTGGACTAGGCAGCCTGCCCCGCTTTTTACGTATCCGGTGTAAATTCCAGGATTAACCACAAACGTATTGGAAGATTGGAATGTAATTCCGTCCAAAGAATAAGCAAAGGTGCCGTCTCCTGCACTTCCGGTAAATGTTATTGTGCCTTTTTCACCAAAGCAGACCTCATCCTTAATAGTTGCCGCCAAACCCGGAAGCCTATTTACAGTTACTTTTGGAGCTGCAGTAAAGCCTGGACAGGAATTGCCTCCAGATATTCTCACATAATAAGTAACTGGTGAATTGGTGGATTTCAATCCTGAAACTGATAGTGTTCCATCTGATGCAATCTGGAAAATATGGCCATTGGCATCCGGGTTCGGGCTGGAAACCACTGGTAAAGTGAGAGCGCTATTTTTAAACCATTCAAAAACAGCACCTGTTGGAATAGGATTAGGTATTGGCTTGAGAATGGCAGTTTCTCCTTCGCAAATCTCTGCATCATCCACCAAAATCTGAGTAGGACCATAGACCATCGTAATGGTATTGGAATTAACAGCACACCCTTCAGCATCTGTAATTCTCACATAATATTGTCCCGGAGATAGATTATTGATTTCATAAGTTGGCCCTTGGATTGTTTGAGTGTTAACAGAAGTGCCGTTTTTAAATAAAGTGACTGAATAAGGCGACCATCCCCCGCTAACCTGGGCTCTTATGACTCCTACATTAGCTCCGCAACTTGGATCAACTTTGCTTAATGGCGCCACTGCCAATGCTGCTATTGGTTGTTTCACCTCCACTTCAAAACTGGTCAAACAGAAACCTTCGTTGGAAACAGTGAGTGAATATTTTTTGGCTGCAAAAGTCCTAGCTTCAAGTTGAGCTTCTGTGATCGGAGCACCTCCATCCACTGAATACAGATACTTGGCATCTCCTCCTGACTGAACGACAATTCTGCCATCATTTCCTCCAAAGCAAGTAACGGGCTCGGGAGAAAATACCGGATTTGGAACAACTCTTACCAATGCATCCCCTTTTACAATGGCTTTTGTACATACCACATTTAAGTAAAATGAGTAAGGAACATTCTTTCCTGACAGACCGGTAATGGTAAGGTTTGAAGTTAAAGGATCTATTGAGTAACTGATGGTAGGATCGGAAGAATCTGGGCCGTTTGTTATTAATTGGGTTTTTCCTGGATCTTTATACCACTCCAAATCCGTTGGAGCGGATCCTGATATTGTATTGACAGGTTTGAGTATTACGCTTTCACCGGCACATATTTCCACTGGCGCAATCACATAGATAGGATCCGGCATTTCATCTACCTTGAAATCAAACGAAGCGATGCAGCCTTTTTGATCTTTTACTATCAAATAATAGGTGTCAGTCAATAAGCCCACAGCCTCAGTCAATCCTCCTGGAACAATTGGACCTGTTAAAGAACCCTTTCTCCATTCTGCTGTGTAATTTCCCCATCCACCGGTTACAACCACATTTTCAATACTTCCATTAGGTAAGTCACAGGAACTTCTTATGATATTGGGTTTATTGACGCTAATTGCTGCCGAAGGTCCATTAACAGTTGCTGTGGTTTGGAAAGTACAACCGTTATTTCCTGTACTTCGGATATTTACGGTATAAGTCCCAGGCCCGACACCCGTGAATACCTTATTGGATACAAAAGGCCCATTGTTCAAACTGTATTCGAATTTGCCATCGGCTCCGGAAGCATTTACAGTAATGGTTCCATCTTTAGCGCCAAAACAAATTTCGTCAGTTACGACCGAGGTTGCAGTAATGGGATCATATACTTTGACACTTGCAACAAAAGGCGGATTTGGGCAATAACCTGGCCCTTTGGCAACCAAATAGTATTTATAGTCGCCAACCTGAAGACCTCCAACTGTCAGTTCCTGATTAGTAGAATTAATGGTAAACACATGACCATTAGCGTCAGGCGTTGGGCTGGACAAAATTTCTTGAGTGGCGCCGGCATCCTTATACCATTTCAGTTCTGCTGACCCGGTCGTAGTAACTGCAGGAGTGATTTTTGCAACATCCCCAAAACACAATTCCTCCACCATTGGAGCAACTGTAATTGGTATTCCCACGTCGTTAATCAAAGTTCTGGTTAGAACTTTGGTACAGGAATTCGCATCCTTAATGCGGATTTCATAATTGCCAGGGCTGAGATTCTGATAGACTTTAGGTGATGTGGGAGAGTTGGTAGTTTCCACTAAAACACCATTTTTAAGAAACTCTAAAGTATATGCAGGGGTCCCCCCGGAAAAACTTACCTCTAAAAGTCCGTTGGACTCACCGCAGGCAGGTTGAATCACTTTTGGAAGATCAAATAACAATGCAGGAGCTCCTTTTACCTCCGCAGAGATTGTTCCAATACAATTTGTTCCTGCGGTTACTTCAACGGTATAATTGCCTGGATTCAATCCATTAAATGTATTTGAATTTTGAAATGGCCCTCCGTTAAGGCTGAAAGTATACGTGCCAAATCCTCCGCTGGCATTGACAACTATTTGTCCAGCTCCAACCCTACACAAATCGTCCAAAACATTGGCTGAAAGGGCAAGTGGAGGAAGGACCAAAACCTGAACTCGCTTAAGTTGACCTGCAGGAGTGGCACAAAGGTTTTGAGTAGGATCAGCTGCTACTTCAACAAAATATTCAAGTGGGGTAGCGCTTTGGGTTAAACCAGTAATTGTCAAAATACCCGGACCTGTAATTTGATATTTTACGGCTCCTTCTGTTAGACCATTAGTTATTGGCTTTGTCTTTTGGTTATCCTTCCACCAAATAAATTTTGGGTTAGCGGCATCAGTAGGATCCTCCAGCTGAGGATTGAAAATAACAGGAGTACCCTCACAAATTTGTTGATCATCTAGAACGACTTCTACTGGAGTTCCTCGGACATCTTTTACCTCAAATTCAAAGGTGTCGTCACAAGCACTGTTTGTAGCCGGGTTATTTACTGTAAGATAGTATTTCCCAAGGTTGATGCCGTTTACGCCTATGGTTGCCTGGATGTATGAACCCACCATAGTTTCTGATTTGGTATAGCTGGAGGCAGGCAGGATGTTGCCATTTTGGTCCTTCCAAGTGAAGCTGTATCCCGGAATAAGGTCTTTGAGAACAACGTTTGTTATGTTTCCGTCATTTTGACCATTACAAGTAGGACCTATGATTGCCCCGGTACTATCAATTTTTGGAAATGGATTTACTGTTACTGTTACAGTTCTAGGCTCAGAAGTCAAGCCATAATTGTCGATTACATTGTAGTAAATAGTGTGGGTTCCAAAAAATCCAGGTTCCGGAGTGAATTTGATTTTAGCTTCATTCCGTTCATTTATGAAGTTTCCATCAGTTAAGTCTTCCAAAATTGACTCAAATGTTCCAACTCCCGGAACAACGATTTTTTTGTTTTCCGGCTTACATTTTTCCACGCAAACTCCTGAAAGTCCGCAATTTCCAATAAATGGATCCCCGTTTGGATTAGGCGTATTGTTAGGTGGGCCAGGATTTGTAGGAAAAAGTTGCAAACATCGAATAAACTGGTTTTGTGCAGGAAGACTAACATCAAAGTCAAATGTCAGATCTTCATCAAAACAAACTTTCTCATTAAGATTGGGTGGGTTTGGAGCCAGCAAAGGGTCGATGCTGGAAACCTCCACTGTTACGTTTCGGATTTCGTGAAAACTTGTCCTATCCCCTGTTGAAGCTGCAAATCCAACTTTCAGGTTTTGTGGTGCTGTATATGGATAAGGTACATTGGAGAATATTGGAACCACTTGTGGGCCTGAAGGAGTAGTAATCAACATACTCATGGAAATGGTATATTTTCCAGCTCCATTAGGCCTTAAATCAATAAATACCTTCCGATACCCATTTATTGCACAATTTGTAATTCTGGAAGGTGCTCCAACGGTAAATCTCTGAGCCGGTGACAAAAAATACTTAGCAGGTAATCCTGTATATGGAGCGCCATCTGCGGGATCATTAAATAAAATCTTGCCATCGATAAAAGGATAGCTATTATAAATAGGTGTACTTGGGAACAATGCCGGGAAACCAACAAAATTTCCAGTCATGCCATTATCTCTGACTACATCAGCTGGATCAACAGGGCCGCGAATTGCAATATTGTTTGGGTATCTCGGAAAAAACGCTGGCGAGAGACCAGAGCCATACTCAAAAGGATTGGCAAAACCGCCGTATCTACCTTCGTATTGGTTACCCCAGTTTCCTCTTGCATCAAGGCCTATACCCATATAAGCCCCTTTCAGTCCGTATCCACCACCGAAATTTCCACCACTGTATCGAAGGGGGGAATATCCCAAAGATCCTCCAAGTCCACCAATTTGAAATTCGTTTGGATTTACAGGAGCAACGTTGTCGTTAGCTACAATTGATCCATCGAAGAGGAAAAAGCTAAACCCATCACCTGGTTCATTTGGTGAAATAGGGCCATAAGCAAAATATTCGAAAGAGGTCTTAATTCCATAGGCCGAAGAAAATGGAAGATCCACGAAAACCCATCCCCGTTGGTTAATATCGTTGGTAGTTAATCGAAGGACACCATTCCCATTTGGGTCCACTCCTCCAGAGGTAAGAATTGCCTTATTCGGCACACCGTCAAAAACAGTATTTGCCCTCGTGGTAGAATTGGTAAACGGTTCGCAATATGGGAAACCATCTCTTGGAATAGCGACCTGGGCGTAGGCCTTCCCATCCAAAAGCCATGATAGCAAAAGGATATAAAACAAGAAAAGACTTACCTTTTTTCTCTTCGTCATGAGACTTCCGCCACCAATTTCCTCAGGTTAAAATTACAGATTTTAAGGTCTTTAACTCGAGTTCTATGTGTTTTTAGGATTTGAAACTACCAGGGCTTAGGATTGGGGCGAGCAATCAATCAATTTCATTCCTTATCGGGTAACGATCCATTTGCATTTTTCGCTTATCGACGTTCCATAAAACTCAATAATTATACCAAAGGCGCCTGATAGGGGCGCCTCTAGCTTAAAAATCCAATATTTCCTGATTTCGGATCAAATCCTCAAAATTTTCACGTTTGCGGATCAACAGCGCCCTTCCTTCCCAAATCAAAACCTCTGCAGGTCTGAGTCTGGAATTATAATTGGAGGCCATACTGTAGCCATATGCGCCTGCGTTTTTGATCACCAATAAATCCCCTGCTTTCACCTCTGTCAATTCCCGGTGGGAAGCAATCGTATCCGTCTCACAGATATAACCAACTACATTGTATTTGTTCTTTTTTCCCTCCGGATTGCTGAGATTATAGACACTGTGATATGCATCGTACATCATTGGTCGGATCAAGTGGTTGAGTCCCGAATCCACTCCAACAAAGGTTACGCTCGGGGTTTCCTTTACGACATTGGCCTTCACAAGCAGGTAACCGGCCTCACTTACTAGAAATTTTCCAGGCTCAAGCCAAAGCTCGAGTTGTCGGCCATAGTTGGAGCAAAAGTCCTGAAATGCCTCCCCGACTTTTTTCCCCACCTCCATGACATCCGTGGCAATGTCATTGGGCTTATAGGCCACTTTGAATCCACCACCAAAATCCAAAAACTTCAGATCTGGAAACTGTAGGGCAGCTTCGAAAAGCACATTCCCTCCTTTCAAAAACACCTCAGCATCCAGAATATCCGAGCCGGTATGGATGTGAAGTCCCTCGATTTTCAGCTTGTATTTTTTGACCAACTCCAAAATCTCCGGAAGTTGCTCGATGGAGATGCCGAATTTGCTCTCTTTGTGACCTACAGAGATTTTAAAATTTCCCCCAGCCATGATATGGGGATTGATCCGAATACAGGATGGAATGGCATTACCATAGGTTTTCCCAAACTCCTCCATCAGCGGAAGACTGTCCAGGTTGATCATGATTCCCAGCTCTACTGCCTCCTTAATCTCATCAAACCCAACTCCACTTGGGGTATACATGATTTCTCGAGCTGAATACCCGGCAAGCATGCACAGTTTGACTTCCTCAATAGAGACCGCATCAACACCAGCTCCTGCTTTTCTGATGAGTTTGAGAATATTGATATTGGAGAGCGCTTTGGTGGCATACTTAATTTTCAGCGGGACAGCTGAAAAAGCTTGTTGTAAGATTTTGACCTGATTGGTGATTTTCTCACCGTCATAAATGTAAAGAGGGGTGCCAAATTGGTCTGCTAATGCAGCGATGGCAACTCCTTGAATGTGCGTAGGATTGGGCACGAGAAATAGGTTTTAGGATATGAGCGCCAAAAATACCCAAACAATAAAAAAGGAAGGCTATTAACCTCCCTTTTTTTGGATTTAGTGTAATTAAGAAACTTAAAAACTTAACGTCAATGTTACGTGAAGGTTTGATTCATAAAAAATCGCTGGAGTCATGCCTGAGTTAAAACATGTTAACTGGTATTCCTACCCTCCGAATCACTCTAAATTTGCACTGTGTCCAAACGAAATATCACCTTAATCGTAGCCTTGATGTCCCTGGCCAGCTTTGGCTTGATGGGGTTTCAATACTATTGGGTGAGTAATGCTATCCGGATCAACCAAGAGCGGTTTGACCAAAATGTCCTTCAGGCACTTTCTGGCACTATTGCTACACTTGAAAAGGGAGAAGCCAGTGACGTGATCTTGGATCAACTGATTTTAGACTCTGCGCTACAAGAGAATCTATTCAAAAAAATCGATCCCATAGAGCTTCAGATCCAAGCTTTTCCTGCCTATACCAGGCCTTCCATAGTAGATACCTTTCTTACATCCCCTGCTCCCCAGATGAGTCCTACCTTCCGGAGAATGCTCCAATCCCGGGGAGTGGATGCAGACGTATTGTCTGAGTTGGAGAATTTTTTCACCTACATGACTCCAGAAGTAGCCTCTACGATGTTTACTCCGGATGAAATGGAGATTCTTCTACAAGAGAAAGAACGACAACTTGAATACATCAGCAAAAATCAACGTTATCAGCGGGAACGCACACGAGTAGTTTCTCTTTTTCCCTCGCTACAAGCGGAAGTGAATATCCCAGCGGATGCAATGGAAAAAATCAGGAAGACAAATTTGAAAATTGACCTGATGAATAAGGCATTTGAGGAATTGGCAGAGGGACAACGTGCGATTACGGATCGTCTGGATACCGGAGCGGTGAGAACCTTACTGAAAACACAACTAGCAGAACGTGGGATATCGGAGGATTTCGAATTAGCCCTTTCTGGAGACCGTGGGGAGGTTCTTCCAATTGGTCATGTCACTGACTCGTCAAGTTTGCTTAATGATGGGGTACAGGCTAAGCTTTTTCCAAATGATATTTTAGGAAAAGACAATTACCTCTACGTGTATTTTCCGGAAAAAAACAGCCATGTCTTCCGGCAAGTTTGGCTTCCAATTTCCAGCTCCATTGTTTTTATTCTCGTAATCATTTTCTGTTTTGTATACGCGATCAAAGTCATTATTCGTCAGAAGGCCCTCTCTGACATCAAAAATGACTTTATCAACAACATGACTCATGAGTTTAAAACTCCACTGGCTACCGTGAGTTTGGCGGTGGAGGCTTTACAGGACCCAGATCTTTCCAATCAGGACAAGTTTCGATCAAGGTATTTGGGAATCATCAAGGACGAAAACAAGCGGTTGGTTTCCCAGGTGGAAAAAGTACTGCAGGCCGCTGCTTTGGAAAAGAAGGATTTCAAACTTAACATCGAAACGATAAATCTATCCGAACTTCTGGCTAGTACAGTAGACCATATCGGCCTTCAAGTCGAAAAACGCGGTGGAAAAATCGAATTCCAAAACCGACTGAAAAACCCAGAGATCGAAGGGGATGCCTTTCACCTCACCCATATCTTCAATAACCTACTGGACAACGCCAACAAATATTCCCGGGAAAATCCAGTAATCCGAGTGGAGGCAAAGGAAGATGGTGATCAGGTGATAGTCAGCATTCAAGATCAGGGAATCGGCATGTCCAAAGATGCGGTAAAAAAGATTTTTGATAAATTCTATCGGGTACCCACCGGAAATGTCCACGACGTAAAAGGTTTCGGACTGGGGCTTGCATATGTGAAAACCATGCTGGAGGCCCATAGAGGAGAAATTCACGTACAATCAGAAATCGGAAAAGGAAGTACCTTTATTATTAACCTACCCAAAACACAATGAGCAAGGCCAAACTATTAGTTGTAGAGGATGATCCGAATCTCGGAGATATCCTTCAGGAATACCTGCAAATGAAAGGCTACGAACCGACCCTTTGCCGGGATGGGGAAGAAGGCTGGAATAAATTCAAAAAAGATAAGTACGACCTCTGCTTATTGGACATCATGATGCCCAAAAAGGATGGCTTCACTTTGGCAAAAGAAATCAAGAAAGTTCAGGAAGACCTCCCCATTCTTTTTCTAACTGCCAAGAACCAAAAAGATGACATCATCGAAGGACTGAAAATCGGCGCTGACGATTATTTGACAAAGCCGTTCAGCATGG
Source organism: Algoriphagus lacus (assembly GCF_003583985.1). Classification (GTDB taxonomy): domain Bacteria; phylum Bacteroidota; class Bacteroidia; order Cytophagales; family Cyclobacteriaceae; genus Algoriphagus; species Algoriphagus lacus. The sequence continues at coordinate 262,500 of NZ_QXML01000001.1, forward strand.
AAGAGTTACTGTTGAGAATCACCGCTATTCTCAGAAGAACCCAAAAATCAACAGAAGTTTCCCCACTCAAGACCTACACTTTCGGAGACTTTGTCCTTCACTACGATGAGCAGTTTATTGAAGGTCCCGGGGGAAAGCACAAGCTGACTTCCAAAGAAAATGAGCTTATCCGTCTCCTTGCATCAGAAATCAACAAGCTGGTCAACCGCAGCCATGCGCTCAAGCAAATCTGGGGTGATGACAGCTACTTCAACGCCCGCTCCATGGACGTTTACTTGAGCAAAATCCGCAAAATCCTCAAGGACGATCCCAAAGTACAGATCATCACTGTGCACGGGGAAGGGTTTAAGCTGATTGTGGGAGAAGGATGATTGGAGTAGCCAGATCAAGACCTACAGGTCGAATGAATTACTCAAAACCCCTGAATGGATTCAATTCAGGGGTTTTTACTTTCAAAGGGTTTATTTCGAAACTGACGGCAGGAAAAAAATGACTCCCAAACATCCTTGCCTCCTAACTTCCCAACATTTACACCAACTCCGCCCCGATCCCCGGTCCGTCCGGAAAAGTCACTTTTTCAGGAGTAATCCTTACTCCTTTTGCAGGATCTTTTGCCAAAAGCATCGCTCCGTCCATATCGACATAGTCCAGTAGCGGAGCAATGTGGGCAATAGCTGTAATTCCGACGGAAGATTCCGTCATACAGCCGACCATGGTTTTCATGCCGAGTGACTTAGCTTCGTGAATCATCCGAAGTCCCGGAGTGATGCCTCCTGCCTTAACAAGCTTGACATTAATGGCATGAAATAGGCCGTGGCATTTTTTCACATCACTCTCCACGATGCAGCTTTCATCGGCCATAACGGGAAGTTTGGAATACTTGAATACCTCCTTCATTCCTTCCAAATCGTCTTTTCCCAGTGGCTGCTCCATAAATTCCACTCCCAGTTTGGCCAATTCTTCAGAGTTTCGGATCGCTTGTTCAGCGGTCCAGGCGCAGTTGGCATCGATTCGGAAGACAGAGTCGGTGTGCTTTCGGAGTTCGCGGACGATTTCGAGATCATTGCTCGTTCCCAGCTTGATTTTATAGATCGGCCAGTCAACTTCCTTCATTTTGGAAACCATTTTCTCCACTGTATCGATCCCAATGGTGAAGTTAGTCGTGGGAATATGAGAAGGATCCAAGCCAAGGTATTCGTAGAGTTTTTGACCTTTTTTCTTGGTAAAAATATCCCATGCCGCCAAATCCAAGGCACATTGGGCAAAAGGATTTGCTTTGAAAACTTCTTTTCCCAACTCCCATAGGTCCTCAGGGGATTTCCATTTGCCTGATTCAACCACCGGACGGATTACCTCCAGACAAGCCGTCATATTTTCAATCGTAATTCCATAAAAGGGATTGGTAGTGGACTCACCCAAACCGAATAATCCATTTTCCTCCAATTTGACGATCAGGGTATCCTGAATATCCCTACTCTGGTGAGCAATGGTAAAGGTGTGCTTGAGAGGAAGGTCAAAAATCTGGTAGCTTAACTTCATGTGTCTAAAGTTTTTTTACATAAGGCCACATGTAATCTCACATCACTTACAGCCCCTCTACTTTGTGTCTCCTGCAATTTGCTCGATTTCATGGCATGATTTTTTGGGCTTCGGCAAAAATACACGGATTTATTTCACCCGAATGGCTAGTTTTAAAATCGTTTGATCCAACCTGTTCCTATGAAAATTTCATCCATAATTGTCCTTCACTTATTCTTGATCTTATCCCTGAGCACCCCACTTTCAGCTCAGGTTACCTATTCACAGGTTTCCCTTGGAAAGTTGGAATCTGCATTTGAAAAATATAAAGAACCAGCAATCACACACCGGCGGTTTAAGCATGCAGATATACAGCCTTTGATCCGGAAGCATTCCGGAGCCTTTCAAATCGAGAAGTTGGGAGAATCTGTCAACGGAAAAAGCATTTCCAGCATGAGTTGGGGCGATGGACAGACCAAAGTCATGCTCTGGTCTCAGATGCATGGAAATGAAAGTACGGCAACAATGGCACTTTTTGACCTATTCAATTTTCTGGAAGCTTCCGGGGATGAGCACGGGGAATTGAGAAATCTCTTGAAGTCAACCCTCAGCTTGAAATTTATCCCGATGCTTAATCCCGATGGAGCAGATGGTTTCAAGCGTCGAAACTCTCTGGATATCGATCTGAACCGGGATGCCATATCGCAGATTTCTCCCGAAGCCGTAATCCTGAAAACTGCCCGGGACAGCTTCGCGCCTGAGTTTGGATTCAATCTTCACGATCAGCAGATCTATTACAATGTGGTCAATACGCCAAAGCAAGCGACGATTTCTGTATTGGCCCCGGCCTATAACCTGGAAACCGAAGTCAATGAGGTACGTGGCCGCGCGATGAAAACCATTGTCGGAATGAATGAACTCCTGCAGCAAATGATTCCCGGACAGGTTGGAAAATACGACGATGCATTTGAGCCCAGAGCATTTGGAGACAATATCCAAAAATGGGGGACCAGCACAATTTTGATCGAATCGGGTGGATATCAGGGTGACCCGGAAAAGCAATACATCCGAAAGTTGAACTTTATGATCATCCTCAACGCGCTGCATCAGATAGCAACCAAAAGCTATGAACAGTACACCACGGAGCAGTATTTTGCCATTCCGGACAATGGGTTTCAGCTGATGGATTTGATCATCAATGAGATGCAAGTCAAAGTTCAGGACAAATTGTACCCGCTTGATTTGGCAATCCGACGCAGAGAAACCGATTCCAATGGATCTTATTTCATGACCGGATCTGTGGAGGATTTGGGTGACATGCAGATCTTCTTTGGTTTTGAGACGCTGGACGCGACAGGCTTGGTACATACCGAAGGGAAATTGTATCCGACCGCTTTTGATGGGATCAAAGACATCTCCCAGGAAAAGGCCTTGGACTTGCTGCGTCAGGGTTTTTTGGCCGTCAAAGTAAAGACGGGGGAAGCGAGACAAATCCATGACTTACCCGTTTTGGTTTTAAAAACCACCGAGAAATTCTCCGGAGGTTGGATGACAGGTGCCACTCCCAACTTTTTCCTTGCCAAAGACGGAGTTCTGAAATTTGCAGTGGTCAATGGCTATCTAATCGATTTGGAAAATCCTAAAAAACAGGAGTTTCGAAACCGGATTTTCTGAGTGTTAAATGTCCTAAAGATTCTCAAAACCCGCTATTCAGGCGGGTTTTTTGCTCTTTGGATTGACTGGAATTAGCGCTAACTTCAATCAACACTTTCCCCCGTCAACATGAGAAAGAACCTTTCGGCAATAGTTTTTGCCATAGCCATTGTCATCGCTGCTTTTGTATTAGGAAACGCGGTCATCAACCGAAACCGTCCCCAGGGAATGATCCACGTGACCGGATTGGGAGAGCAGAATTTTACTTCGGACCTGATTGTATGGGATGGAAATTTTTCTCGTGAAAGCAAAGATTTGAAAGAAGCCTATGCAAATCTAGAAAGTGATCGGGCAGCAGTAATCAACTATCTGAAGTCAAAAGGCATTCCTGCTGAGCAGATGGTTTTCAACGCAGTCACCACTACCCCGATTTACCAACAAAACTATACGGCAAACGGCAACTTTGCCGGTCAGACTTTTCAAGGTTATCAACTGAATCAGTCCTTGGTCATCGAATCCAAGGAAGTCGAGAAGGTGGAGAAAATCAGCCGGGAAATCACCGAATTGCTCAATCAGGGGATTACCTTTTATTCCATGCCTCCAAGATATTACTACACAAAGCTGGAATCCCTGAAACTGGAAATGATTGCCAAAGCAACAGAAGACGGAAGAATCCGGGCAGAGCGAATTGCCGAAAACTCAAATTCCAGTCTGGGCGACTTGGTCAGTGCCAACATGGGAATTTTTCAGATTACCGGGCAAAATTCCGGGGAGGATTACTCCTGGGGAGGAACCTTCAATACCGCAGCAAAAAACAAAACCGCATCGATCACCATGAAGCTGAGTTTTGAGGTGGATTGACTTAGTTTTAAAGAATGAAAGGAAAGGGAAACCAAGCCGGACTGCACGCACGAAATATCCATCAGGGACGCTATGACCTGGACGCATTGGCGAATACTCTTCCTGAACTGAATACCTTCCTTTTTACCAATGAGTACGGAAATCTAACCCTTGATTTTTCCGACCCAACGGCTGTAAAAGCACTTAACCGAGCCTTGCTTCTTCACTTTTACCACCTCCAGTTCTGGGACATTCCGGAGGGATTTCTTTGTCCTCCGATTCCCGGCAGGGCGGATTACATTCATTATTTGGCAGATTTGCTGGGAGATAGCCATTCCGGAAAAATTCCCGCCGGACTAAAAATCAAGGTGTTGGATGTGGGTACGGGAGCCAATCTGATCTATCCGATCCTCGGAAATGCATGCTATGGATGGAGTTTTGTCGGTTCGGAGTTGAACCCCCTGGCTATCGCCTCGGCAGAACACATCATTTCCAAAAACCCACATTTCAGCGGGAACATTGAAATCCGGGCGCAAACCAATCCTGAAAATATTTTCTCGGGCATTATCCAGCCCAATGAGTTTTTTGACATGACGATGTGCAATCCTCCCTTTCATGAATCGGCCCTGGCCGCATTGGAGGGAAGTCAGCGAAAGGTTAAAAATTTGACTGGTAAATCTTCACCAAAACCGGAATTGAACTTTGGAGGACAGGCTGCTGAACTCTGGACCGATGGAGGAGAACTGCAGTTTATCCGAAAAATGATTCAGGAAAGCCTGAATTTCAAAAGCCAGGTGTTTTGGTTTACTTCCCTGGTTTCCAAATCCGAAAACCTAAAACCACTTCAAACCCAACTTGAAAAGTCGGGAGCCGTGGCTCAAAAAATCATTGAGATGGCGCAGGGAAATAAGAAAAGTCGATTTATTGTCTGGAGTTTTTTGAATGAAAAACAGCGGAAAACCTGGTCTGAACACCGCTGGTCCTAAAAAGAAAACTCTCCACGTTTTTTGAACCATGGAGAGTTTTTGGATCCGAGGATGGTGTTTCCTCTAGCTTCTTTTAATCTACTTATGGATTAAAAATTTGACCTAGTCTGTGTCTTTCCAGATCCTACTTATCATGCATTCAGCGTGTATTCCACACTGATTTCCATATTCAAGGCTCTGGAGATCGGACAGTTTTTCTCTGCATCCTTCACCAATTCTGCAAATTTCTCTTCTGAAATTCCGTCTACTTTCGCCTTGAGTACCAAGTGAGACTTTTTCAATGTTCCTTCTTCAAAGGTAATATTGGAAGTGACATCCAATTCCTTGGGAGGGAAATTTGCCCCGCTCAAGTTGAAGCTAAGTTTCATTGCAAAACAACCTGCGTGAGCTGCTGCAACCAATTCTTCGGGATTTGTTCCTACCCCGTCTTCAAATCGGGTATTAAATGAATACTGGGTTTTGTTAAGGACAGTGCTGGCAGTGGTCAAGTGGCCGGAACCTTCTTTGCCGCTTCCGTTCCAAACGGCAGTTGCTTTTCTGATCATGGGATTAAAGAGTTTTTATGGTGAAAAGATAATTGATAAAGGGATTTTTGTTGCTTTAAGTTTCTTGAATCTATTTTTTTAATGGTCGCACAAGCTGTTGCCAATTTAAATTACAGATTGACAGGGAAATTAGGCGTTTCTTTCAATTAGCAAATGGTCGATGTTTCTGAAATCCGTGGCAGTTTATGGCATTATCTGGGTAAATCTGTGGGGGAATTAAATCTTTGCCAAGCTTTTAAAAACCTCCAAGTACTGATTTGTTACAAAGTCCCAGTTGTATTTCTGTGTTAGCCCGGACCGTGCAGTCAGTCGGAGTCCTTCCATCCTTTCAGGCTCAAGTTCCGCCTGCTCCACTATCTTTTTGACGGATTCCGCTCTTTTCTCAAAGTACCGCCCATGCTTTCCCTTTTGAAGCATTTCCTGATTGAATGGCGTATCCAAAGCCAAAATCGCACATCCATAGCCCAAGGCCTTCAGCATGGCAGGATTGGTCCCGCCAAACTCATGCCCATGAAAATAAGCATAGCAATGAGAATACAAAGCTGCCAGTTCGTTCGGATCAGTCACGTAGCCGGTAAACAGCAATCGTGGATCTTGTATATTTTTCAAGCGATTAGCCCAATCATCTGCAAAGGGAACATCACCTACCACCACCAGTGTACGCTTGGAATTGGATTTCAAAAATCCTTCGATAATAAGATCGGCATTGTTATCCGGCACGAGTCGACCTACAATCAGGAAATAGTCACGGCTATTCAGATTCCATTTTTTGATCGGATCCAAAGAGACGCTTTCCCTGGGATTGGCTCCATAGGCAATGACTTTCGAGTCTTTTTGGAACAGCTCCAAATACACCCTTCGCATTTCGTCTGAGTCGTTGATAACCTGATCGTAGAATTTGGTTGCCATCTTTGATGCCCAGAAAAAATAAGTCGAGCCGAGCCCTTTCCATTTAGGCCTCAACCACTCCAAACCATCCACATTAATGGCCGTTGGTTTGCCAAAAAGCCTTGAAATCACTCCAAATGGCCCATTTCCACTGTTCACCACAAAAATCACATCCACATCCGAAAGGCAGGCATGGATCATGGAAAAGAAGGTATGTGTCAGTTGGGTCAGGCTCTTGGACTCGATGGCAGGAGTGTAAATACACTCGATCCCATTGACCACTCTCGGACGGTCCTTGAACAAAGCCCGGTGATTGTACACCCGGACATGCACACCTTTGGCAACGAGTCGCTCACCGAGCTCTTTGATCATGGTATCATAGCCTCCATAAACATAAGGGTAGCCTTTGGCACCCATGATGGCGACTTTTAGCTTTCTTTCAGGTGCTGCCATAGGTGGGTTTTGATTTTTTCTTCGAAAGCCTTCAACCTGAATTCACTCAGTACCCGTTGTCTTCCAGCTTCGCCAAAGGTTTGCCTCAAGTTCCTGTTTTGAACCAGAGCTCCCAAAGCCTCCACACCTTTCTGAACATCCCCAATCGGGATCAGATAGCCCGTTTCTCCTTCCAAAACCAGCTCTGAGGCCCCTCCTGAACGGGTAGCTACGACTGGTTTTCCGGAAGCCATCGCTTCCAAAATCACCGTTGGAAAGGAATCCGGAAGTATGGAAGGCAGAACAAAAATATCCAAGGAAGCCATGATTTCCGGGATATCCTCCCGAAAGCCCAAGTAGCTCACCCGATCCTCCAATCTCTTTTCTCCAATCTCTTTTTTCAATTCTTCCAAAATGGGTTCATAGCCCGGAAATGGGTCGCCTACCAACACAAAGTAGGCAGTCGAGTAGGTCTTTGAAAGTATTTCAGCCATTTCGAGAAAGAAAAGCTGGCCTTTCCCCGGATTGATCCGACCGATCATTCCAATCAAAACAGAATTTTCAGCGAGACCCAACTCAGTCCTTAACGTGGCTGTGGCCGTCAGAAATGCATCATACGGAATGCCGTTGTGAATCACCTGGATTTTCGATTCCTTCAAAAAAGGCTGCCAGTGTTCTGCCACCGCTTTTGACACAGCAATGGGTCGGGGAGTACTTTGATCGAGCAGATTGCTGAGCAACTTTACCAAAGGAAAAGGCCCGGGGATGATTTCATGAATGTGCCAACAATGCGGAATCCGGTTTCTTTTTGCCCAGTAGGCGCCGACGATTACAGCAAGCGTATTGGAATAGACCAGCCTGAAATCATATTTCCGGTGCAGTTTGGACAGGAAGCGATAGGCTTTGAAATTTTTCCCCAATCGGTTGATGAGCCCACTTGGATTCACATATTTTCTTCTGAGAATTCCCAGATTTTGGACATAAACAGGGAATCCTTCCTGTTCCAAAATCACCTGAAGGGGCCCCGGGCCGGTCAAAACAACCACAGGATTAAAACCTTCCCTCCTGTAAAGCCTCAACACCTGCAGAATGATTTTTCCCGAGCCATAGAGTTCGGAAGAGCTTTGCAAGAATAGGATGTTCCCCAAATTAGCCATTTCTTCTGAGGTAAATTCCCACAACTCCCGACTTTCCAAATCCGGTGGAAAAAACTTCCAAACCCCACGCAATCGGCAAAATCAAGGCAATCGAAACCAAAAGTCCCAGGGTTTTTTTTCGCTTCAGTCTAAGAATCAAATTCTCGTTGAACCCAACTTTTGACAACAGCGACTGCAGCATTCCCAAAACCCCAAGATGAACGGAGAAACCACGGGTACCTACTTTCTGAAATCCGATTTTGGAGAATTCCAGTTCCAATCCAGCTTCAGTCCAATGCGTCAAGTGCTTGGGAATATCCCAATGCATCCAGTCAGCCCCGGCAATTTTCGCCTGCCAGGAATCGGCTCTTGGAACCTCGATGTAGACCAATCCCTTTGAAGCCAGATTTTGACTTAAAAGCTCCTGCATCATTCCGATGGGACCGGGTAAATGCTCCAGCACATGGTTTAAAGTGATGAGGTCGAAGTTTCCTTGCTCGATTTTTCCACCGGAATAAAACTCACCCAAAACCCTGACTTGGTATTTTTCCCGGGCAAAATCCGCCCGATCTTTCGCTGTTTCGATTCCTAGGCCTTCGAATCCTACTTCTTTGGCCACCGCTAAAAACTGGCCTTTTCCCGAACCAAAATCCAAAATCGATTTGATTTTTGGGTGAAGTTTCAGGGCTTGGAGAAGAATTTTTTTAGCTTCTGAAAAAATGATCCGCTCAAAGATCGAGCGTCGATTGTCCACCACAGCATAGACTTCGTCTTCATAAAGTGCCTCAGTATCTACCTCCTCAGGCAGAAAAGTCCACCGAAGTCCGCAGCTTTCGCAGGAATGAACAGATCGGGATTGAGGGGCTCTTGTTGGAGAGGTATGACAAACCGGACAGGAAATTTGCCTCATGGAGAAGTTGGCGAACTCAGAATAATCTGATGAAAAGCTTGGATAAAATTTTGGGCTGAAAAGTCTTTGGATCTAGCCCTTCCCGCTTGGATAAGGTTAGATTTCAGCTCGTTTTCACGCTCCAAAAGTATCATTTTTTCCATCAAATCAGACTGATTTCCGCCTGCAAATGCCAGACCGGCCCCGCCAGCCACTTCGAGTAAAGCGGGCTGATCCGAGTGAATAACCGGCACTCCAAAACCCATGGACTCCAATATGGGTATTCCAAATCCTTCATTTTCTGAAGGAAATACGTAGGCAAATGCTCCTTCGTAGAGCGCTTTTATTTCTCCGTCGGAAACATATCCGGTGAGAAGTACTTTTTCTTCCAATCCAAGTTCCTTGACCAAGTTTCGGACAACCGGGAGATCATTCATCTGTCTACTTTGACCCGGGCCTCCTGCTAAAACCAGTTTCTTTTCGGAACGTGTTGTGGACAAAAATTCAGCAAATGCATTGACTAGCAAGGGGAGGTTTTTCCTTCGGTCAAAGGTGCCGATGTGGAGAAAATATCCCTCCTTTTCAAGTTTGTATTTATCCAAAAACTTGGGATCTGAAGCGGACTTAAGGCCTTTGGGGGCCTGATAGACTACGGTGATTGGCCAGGAACTTCCCAAATAATTAAGGAGCGATTGCTTGGAATATTCCGTTGTGGTGATGATCTCGGTGTTTTCTTTGAGTCCTTTTTTGATCAGACTTACAAAATATTTTCTCCACCAAGAAGGGTAGTTTTTGGGCATTTGCCAGAAAAACGCATCGTGGATCACCGTCAGTCGTCGGCACGGCAAGGATGCCGCCGGCGCAACAAAATCCGGACAGATGAGGACATCGGGTTTGTACTTTTTAACCAAATCGGGCAATTGAAACTCCTTCCATCGGAAATAATCCAAGTGGTAATTCAGTTTTTGAATTTTGGACTGATTGCCTTTGTAAGTCTGATCGGCTGACTGATCCTCCGGCTCATGGGTAAAAATCCACTCGATCTCCGGATGGGGATATTTTCGGGCCGCTTTAGCCAGTTCCATCATGTAGGTTTTGATCCCTGTGGTGGCGACGTTGAGGTATTGCAGGTCAAGGAGAACTTTCAAGGTTAATGGGGTTAGATTCCTCAAACAGTCTTTGGAGGTCTTTTCAAAGTTAAACTTAATCTGCTATACTCATTCACACTATACCCAATCATCCACCAAGTCAGCCAAGTTACATAGGTGTACATCTCTGCGTTGGCAGTGAAAAGTGGCAAGAGCAAACCCACCTTCGTCACCGCTCCGACAAAAGCAAGCCGGGCGGTCATCACCTCCTCGGTTTGGTAAAATACCCGAAGGCTTAAAATCACCCCGGAAGCCAATACCAAAACGTAAAGAATCATCCCCAGCCAACCCAGTTGGACACCATAGATCAGAAACTGGTTTTCCCCACCCACTCGAACCTCATCCGTCACACTTCCTGCATTTCCGCTCATCGCCAAACCAATACCCAAGGGATTGGCAACCATGGAGTCCAAAGCCAATAGCCATTCGACCACGTGGCCGATGCTGGAGGTATTTTCAAAAGTCAGAGTATCAACCACAAAAAAGTAAAAATCATCCGATGCAAAAGCGACCACATAGATCCCAAACCCAAGCAAGGCCAGAAAACCTGCCCCAATAAGCTTGTACAACCTGAAAACCAGCGCAACGAAAAAGATCATGATGAAAAAGGCCCCAAATGCAGCTCGTGATGCCGAAAAAACCAAGCTTCCCAAGGAACAAGCCATCACCAGCAAATACGGCCAGCTATATTCCTTTTTCGAGGTCAAAAACCAGATCAAGCCAGCCGCAAAGCCCATCAGGACGGAACTCGCCATTTCAAGTGGGTCGGAGAAAAAACCTGCCAAACGCTTGGTTACCGCTTGGGTCTCAAAGGTCCAAGTCAGGCCGAAATTCCCGGTGGGATCGATGTCGTTAATCGCTTGATTATACAATGCATAGCCGGTAAACTGCTGCAAATGCGCTCCCAAAAGGAAGTTTTCGACGCAGTTGATTACAAATGCTCCTATTGCCACGGCAAAAATGATTTTGAAAACCCAAGCAATCTCAATCTCATTAAACCGGGTATTTCTACCCAGGAAATAAACTAAGCCCGGTATCAGCATACTCTTGTAATAGAGGGCTTTGTTCAAAAATGAAGCTTCCCCAAGCGGTAGGAGGATGTAGAAAAAGGACAGGGTCAGAAATGCCAACATCAGCCAGTCGGTGGAGCGGAGTCGGAAAGGGTAATCAAAAATTCTCTTTCGATAGAAAATGAATCCGAGTATGGCCACCAAGACCACGACTTCTTTCAACACCTGAAAAATTCCTACGATTTCAGGCGAGCGGGTAGCCAGGTAAATGACACTCAGAGAGGTGATGTAAAACGGAAGAAATGAAGCTAGAAAATAAATAAAATGGCTCCATTTGCCCTTGAAAACCATCTCCTGAAGCACCCACAAAAATCCGGCGCCAACAGCCAATGCGATCAGAATAAAAAAGATTAGGGCCATTGAGGTGGGGATTGAAGAGGTTGGGTCAGACCGTCAACGATACCTTTTGCTACAGATTTCAGTTTTTGAAATCTTACCCTGATCAGGAAATACCCCATCCACAAGGTGAAACGGAGCAGATGATACATCAGTCCAATAGGCGCTTTTTGACTTCGAATTAGCAAAAACTGGTTCCTCACATGATAGTAAAACACCCTTGGACTCAAGGTCCCTTCGGCGTTCTTCTTTTTGGAAGAAGCCCCTGCTTCGTGGTAAACGATAGCTTTTTCTGCCAATGCGATTCTGAAACCCGCTTTGCGAAATCTAAGGGACCATTCCACATCTTCGAAATAGGTGAAATACTGCTCATTCAAAAGCCCCGTTTTCAATAAGGCCTCCCTGGAAATTAACATGCAGCAGCCCGTCGCCCAGTCGAGTTCCGGTTTTTTGAACCGATAATCCGAAATCGGAGATTGATCTCCTAAGGTAATGGCGCGTCCCAAAGCCGATATCCATTTTCCTCCAGCGCTCCAGATTTTTTTGGGATCATGCATGAAAAGGATCAAGGGCTGCACGACTCCAAATCTCGGCTCCTGATTGAATTTCCGAATCATTTGTCCCAGGAAATCTGGTTCGACTTTGGTGTCGTTGTTCAAGAGCATCACATTAGAAAATCCCTGCTCCAAAGCATATCGAATTCCAACATTATTGCCTCCGGCAAAGCCAAGGTTTTGGGAATTTTCGATCAATTCGATTTCAGGAAAGGATTTTTTCAATCTTGACCCTTCCTGATTTTGAGAAGCATTGTCGACCAAAATCACCCGGAAATCCGGGAAATCCACTTTACTGAGTGATTCCAAACAGGCTCTGGTAAAATCATACCCGTTCCAGTTGACCAAAATGATCGCGACCGATTCTTCAGGAATAAAAGCCATAGACCAAAGCTCGGTTTTGTCGGTATAGCAGTACCAGACAGATTAGGAAAACAACAATTTCTGTGGAAATAATGCCGATGCAAAGCCCTATCCCACCCATCCAAAAAGTCAGAATTACTGAAACTACGATCATGTAAACACACATCATCCAACTTGCCCGGAAGAGGAGTTCTTTCAGATCAGAAACCAACAGGAGTGTAATGTTTCCAACATTCAGACAAGCCAAAAAAGGAACGGGTGATAGAAATTGTAAGTAAATAACCGATTCTGCCAATTCAGAACGGGAAAGAACCCGGATGATCAATGGGGCAGTCAAAAAGGCTCCGGCTGAAATGAAGCCTCCAAAAAACAATACACGGATGTAGACCCCCTTTAAAAATCTATAAAATCCTTCTCGATCATCTTTAAAAAGCCTGGCCGCATTAGGGAAAATGGCCTGAATGATCAAGGCGGGAAAAAGCCGCAATACCATCACCACTCGTTCGGCAAGACTGTACATCCCAAGGGTCTCGGCCACTGAAAAAAAACTCAGAATAATCAGACCTCCGTTGATCGAAATATGACTGGCCAAATTGCTGAAAAATAGCAGCATGTTGTCCTTCAAACTTTTCCAGATTGCTGAAATTTCAGGGCGATAAAAGCGAATTCCCAGAAACGAATGGATGTATCCAAGCAACAGCAGGTTGATTCCCAGACCGAAAAACCCCATCAGAAAGTTGACCCATTTGCTTTGCTCAGGAGAATGAATGAACAGGACGATTCCCATCAAAAAGAGCAGCTTGGAGAAAATATTGGCAATGGAAACCAGCTTCATCTTTTCCATTCCCTGGAAAAACCAAAGGGGTAGCGTAGCTTCTGAAAAGAGTAATAGCACTGAAAAAACCAGAATCATCCGGTATTCCTGAAAAAGATTCAGTCCAAACGCTCCAGTCAAGATCAGAAATGTAGCCAATACGGCAAGCAGAACCTTTCCAGAAAAGACATTGGAAACCACATGGGAAAGGGCCGTTTTGTCTCCTTGATGTAAGGCAACCTCCCGAGGTGCACTTAGATTGTAGCCAAATCCAACCAGAATATTCAACAGGATAATAACCGAAAGAGCTAAGTTGACTAGCCCAAACTGATCCACTCCAATGCTTTGAATCAGCAAAGGCATGGAAATGAGGGAAATCAGTACGTTGGAAGACTGAATGACTGCCAAAAAGAGAAAGTTCTGGATGGACTTGTTCCGGATAAAATTCCCGATTGGGATGAGCAGGTTCAGTTTTTCAAACACGACAGCCTAGGGTTTAGCTTTCCTGCACATGCTTCTGATACAGTCTGCGAAAGTAAAGCCCGAAAAGAACCAACAGGCCGGTAATGACTGCACCCAACACCATCCCTTTGACCAATCGGATTTCTGATCGTTTCAAGGGGAGCCTCGGAGAGTCGATGATTTGAATCAGCGGGGAATTATTGCGGTGGTTCACCTTGGCGATTTCCAGGTTTTTGACGATTTCCTGATACACTGCTCCGGTAGCCTGCACGTCGATCTGCCGCTTTCTGGTTTCCACAGTGGCAGAAGTCAGCAATGGGTTCGCATTGGGAACACGATCGGTAGCACTGGCGAAAGCGCCAATACTTTCATCCAAAATCGCCCGCACACTATCTGCCTGAGTCTGAAGGATTGCGACATTTTCGCCGGTCTTTTTGGTCTTGGTTTCAAAGTAAAAACTGTTCACTTTTTCCACCAGGGTTTCATTGAATGCCTTGGCGAAAAGCTCGTCCTTGGAAGAAATACTGACTTGAATGATACTGAGCTTACGGTCTGGCTTGGCTACACTGAGTTGTCTTTCTCGGATCAGTTTGGCTACTTCTTTGACCACCGAATCTTGGGTCACGGTGAAGCTTTCTCGGGGAACAGTAAAATCCAAGGCCGAAAAATCAACTTTGGAAGCCCATTTTTCATCCAGCTTTTCAAATTCGACAAAACGATCAATCAGGAGTTGATTATCGCCGAAAGGACTCAGCAATGTCTCACCGATCATTCTGTCTGAGCGATACAGTTCCATGATGTTATCCCCTTGAAAAAGCCCGCTGGTGCTTCCGAGTGAACCCAAGTTTACTCCCACCAAGGAAGCCAAACCGGACATCTGACCGATTCCAGCACCGTCACCTTCTTCCAATACGAAGGAAGTTTCAGCATGAAAAACCGGCTTTTTCAAAACCGAAACCAACGCTCCAAGTCCGACTCCAATTACTCCGGCAAAAACCAAGGTTTTCCATTTGGAAAGGAAAAAGACAAACCATTCCCCAAGGTTTTGGAAAACCTCTTTTAGGGTAAACTGATTGTCAGAAAAATGCTTGGATCCTTCCATTACCAATTTATTTGTGACGCGACCAATACCAAAGTAGCCAATGCAGTGGTCACTCCCACTACATCACCGAGACGAAGCGGAACCTTTGGTCCCTTGGTGGGAACGATCACTTCGGCCCCTGGTTCCACCGGTGGATAATTTCGGATTGCCAAAATCCCTTTGGTTCTCTTAACGGCGCCGTTGGCATAGACTACATAGGTTTGCTTCCTGTTGGCCCGCCGCTCAAAGCCTCCTGCACTGTTGATGTAATGCTTGAGACTGCGTCCGCTTTCATGACGGAGTGTAGTCGGGTAGACCACATCGCCGCGCATTCGGACGGTTTGAAGAAGTTTGGGCACGGTCAGAATATCTCCCTCCTCCAGGATCAGGTCTTCCTGAGATCCGGGATTCTGAAGGATTTTTTCCAGATTGATTGCCACAGCTTCGGACTCCTTGATTTTCACGGCGAAGCCTGGAGTTTCTGAAGCGATTTGATCCAAGGATTCCCGCTTGGCATTGGAAAGGAGCGTGTCAACCGGATTGACTTTTTCACTTGGCAAATCCCGGAACAGTCGCTGAAGCAATTCCTCCTGAGCCTCGGAATTGTTGGGGTCTTCGATCAACTTCATTTTCAAAGCCTCAAGATTTCGCTGTCTTCGGATTTGCTCGGATTCAGTATTGAAAAATTCAGTTCTTCGGATCAGCGTAGCACCCTTGGAATAGGCGAATTGGTTCAGTCCTCCTGCACGCTTCACCAAATCAGAGATTCGCTCCACGCTGGTTTGGATCGCAAAAATACCAGGGGCATTGACTTGGCCTTCGACCGCCACCAGCTTCTGCATGGTGAAATTGGCCCTTTTTCTCACAATCACCTGATCAAATGGCAAGAGTGCAGGTGAATCCGAACTGATTGACAAATCCGGATTGACTCGGGTAGGGATGATATCCGAAAGCGTACCAAGGTCGGAATCCTCCAGTCTTCTGGCGATTTCGATGTCCTGAGAATTAGCGGATTCCTGAAGTCCTCCTGCCAGAATAATCAGTTCCTCGATTTTCATCGATTCGGAATAGGGATAAGTTCCGGGCTTTTTCACTTCTCCCAAAATCTGAACGTAACGCTCATTTTGGATGTCGTAGATACTGGAAATCCGAACAACATCTTCCCGTTTTAGAATCACATCCGGTGCTGAACCAGCAAGCACATTTCTGAGGTTAACCTCAATCATTTCCGTGCTGAGGTCTTCTTTGGTGCGGAGAATACTGGCCCGTTCCGTGTACGCATCGCCTCTCAGGCCTTCAGCATTTTTCACCAATTGGGAAAGGGTCAGCCCTTCTGTAAGTGCAAACGTGCCTTCCCGATAAACGGCTCCTTTGATCTGTACCCGATTACTGTATCTGTCCAAAATCTTGCTAACCGTGATTTCATCGCCCCCTTTCAGGATAAAAAGATTAAACTGATTTTGGTAAACGTCTGAAACGGACCGTTGATTTCCGGTAATCCTCGAGATCGCCAAACGATCTTTAAACGCTAAGTCTGTAAATCCTCCAGCATAGCTCAATAAATCTTCGAGCGTATCTTCCTCCCCGATTTCAAAAGTCAAGGGACGTTTCACTTCACCGTTTACTTTCACTCTGGACTTGAAAGGTGAAACCAAAATCACATCCTGATCCTGAAGCTGAACGTCCAGGTTGGCAGTGCCCTTGATCAACAAATCATAGACATCAATCTCCGATACAGGCTTGTTATTTCTTATCAGTTTGATGGCTCGCATGGTGCCGTTTTCATTGGGTCCCCCTGCTGCATAGAGCGCATTGAAAACCGTGGAAAAAGCACTCAAGGTAAAGGTGCCCGGAAGCCTGACCTCTCCCATGATGTGGACTTTGATCGTGCGGACATTACCCAAAGTCACCTGCAAAAAAGTATTGGGATTGGGTCCCGAAAGGCCTGGATAAAATCTCGCCACTCGGCTTTTGATGATTCCCGTCGCTTCCTCGATGGTTTTTCCGGAGACAGATACTGGTCCAATATTGTCCAGTAAGACAAACCCATCGGGATTTACCGTGGCTTCGTAATAGTATTCCGACTGGCCGTAAATGTCTACAAAAACCACATCCCCCGGGCCGAGCACATAGCTTTTTGGAGTGGCTTGGTTGAGGCTAGGCTCAAAACTTAGCCGTCGGTTTTTTTGATAGAAAAGGGAAGTTCCGAAAATTTCACTTTCAGTCTCAGAAGCCAAAATTTCAGCCTGAGGCTGGTAAAGTCCCTGGGTAATTTGATTCAAGTCGAGTTGCTGCCTGGGTTCTCTTCGTGAAACGTTGGTACTTCGATTTGCCGAACCGCTCAAATTCAGTTCTTCGATTCGGCTTCGAAGTTTTTCAACTTCCGCAGAAGGCATTCCTCTTAGCTGAGCCATTTGAAGAAACTCATCCACCCCAAGGCCGGCCTCATTGGCCCTTTTTACGAGTTCTTCAATTTGCTCATCGCTGAGTTCGTCTACTTTTATGGTGTTCAGATCCGTATTTTGCTGGGCAACTACAGGTGGAACTGAAACGATCAGCAGGGCGATAAAGGCAAAAAAGTACCAGATTCTCTTGTATGAAATCATGAGCGAAAAGACTGTTCCGGGTGAATATCGGGCAAATATGGGACTTAAAAATCCGTCAATTTCTTAATTATACCAAATATAGCTCCAAAAACCGGGCTTCAAGCAGCCCGAAGATTCTACTACTCGGTGCAATTTCGGCAAATCTCGATCTGAGAACGGTCAGACAACAGCTGTTTCCGGAAATTGAAATACGGCAAAGAATTCCAAATGGATGCAAGTGAGCTACGGGTCAATTCTCCCATGACATGACTGGCATCTTTGTCAAAACAGCAGGGAACGACCTTTCCATCCCAAGTGACTACCGCCCCTTGCCACATCCTCCAACATTTGTTTTCCAGTTTCTTTTTCAGTTTCCATTTCCCGTTTCCGGCGGGAATATACCGGGAATAGCCAAGGTCTGATGGGATCAATTCGGAGCCGTTTTCGAACTCATAGATTTGGGTGGTTTTGAGTTGAAGTTCATCCACTTCCATAGCTTTGGCCCAGGATTTCAAGGCAGGGAGCTGATGCTCGTTTTGGCCGGTTACCAAAAATTGCAGGATAATTCTCGGAAAGGATTGACCGGATTTTTTCCGCTCCGAAATCAACAAATTCAGCCCATCCTGTACTTTTTCCAGACTTCCGCCAATCCGATATTGCTCATAGACTTCCTGTGTAATCCCGTCCATGGAAACGATGAGCTGTTTCAGACCGCTTGCCAAAATGGCTTTTACCTGCTTTTCCTGAAGGTAATGGGCATTGGTGGAAGTTGAGGTAAAAATCCCCTTGGAATCGGCATAGTTCACCATTTCCAAAAACCGGGGATTCAAAAACGGCTCTCCCTGAAAGTACAGGTGCAGCCAGGTCAAATGTCGGCTAACCTGATCGATGACTTTCTCGAATAGCTGCTCTTGGAGCATGCCTGTAGGCCGAGTAAAGGATCTCAATCCCGATGGACATTCCGGACAGCGCAAGTTGCAGCTGGTGGTCGGTTCGATGCTGAGCGTGGTGGGATTGCCCCACATCATAGGTTTCCCGAAGACTTGGCTCAAGTGAAACGAAGTCCGAAGCAGGAGGTAATTGATGACTTTCCGAAAAGTCAGAAACCGTAAAAATGCCAACCCGGTAATCCACTTGTTTTTCACCTCAGAAAGTACGGCAATGGCTGAGGAAGAAGCAAAAATGAAATACGCTAATCCGATTTTCGCCGTTTGAAATCCATATCGCCCGATTCCTTACTTTTGCAAAGCTTCAACTTGACTCTATGAGATTCACCCGCTTGGCTTTCCTGTCTATTTTGGTTTTTTTGGTTTTTGCCTGTGGTAAAAATACCGAAACCTGTGAACTGGATGAGGACATTCTGGATCAGGAACTCGAGGTAAAAATCACCCGACTGGAGGATGAATTTTTTGGTGCAAAAAGCAGTCAGGATTTCCTGTATCTGCTGGATCAGCATCCGGACTTTGCCGAGAGCTATCTTCAAAAAAGCCAATATGCATCTGCTGATTCTTTGGCACAAGACCTCCTGGCCATTCATCAGGACTCTGCCCTTCGGGTATTGTATGATTCGGTCAAAGTAGAGTTTGCCGACGTGTCGGATATTGAAAAAGAGCTCGAAAACGCTTTCAAATACATCAAGCATTACTTCCCGGATTTCAAGACTCCGAAAGTTTACACCTTCGTCTCAGGATTCAACTCTGACCTACTGGTCACAGAAGACATGATTGTGATAGGGTTGGACTACTTCCTTCCGGCTGATCATACCTTCCAACCGGATATCGCCAGGTATATGGCGGAGCGCTACGAAAAACCCTATTTGGTTCCGATGATCGTTTTGGCTATTTCCTCCAAATACAATTCAGTCAATCCTCAGGAAAACACCTTGCTTGCGGAAATGATCTACTACGGCAAGGCTTACCACTTTGTCAAAGCCATCCTTCCCTGCACCTCCGATCAATACATCATCGGGTACAAACCTGAAGAAATCGCCGAATGCTACGAAAACGAGGAATTCATCTGGGCGCACTTTGTGGAAAATGAATTGCTGTACGAAACGAATCCGTTCGAGATCCGGAAGTACATAGGGGAGGCACCATTTACTGATGCGATTTCCACCAAAGCTCCAGGAAGATTGGGACGATGGCTGGGTTGGAATATCGTGGACGACTACCAATTTGGTCAGGATGTTTCTCTTCCCGATCTGATGAAGGAATCGGATTCTGAGAAGATCTTCAGGCAGTCCGGATACCGACCTCGCCGCCCGGAGTAACCTTGGGTTTTGGCTGGACTACTTCAATAAGCCTGGCAATTGCAATTTCTTTTGAAAAGAGATTTTCGGCCAGCATTCTGGCATTTTGACCCATTTGGTCAATTTTGGAGGGGTGATTTTCCAGCTCTTCCAGTTTGGAAAAAGTGGACTCCAATTTTCCCGGCAAACAGGAAATCCCAAGCTGATGGGTTTTGACGAGATCATAAACCCAGCCTTTGTGATTGACCAAAATGGCCTTTCCCGAAGCCAAGGCATCAAAAAACTTATTGGGACTATTGGTCTTCAGGACAGGAAAGTGTGCAAAAGAAATCCAGGCGAAATCTGCCAGATTCAGAATTTCATTTACGTTATCCTTCGAACCAAACGGTACAAATCGGACATTTTTAAGGGATTTTTTCCCTGAAATGACTTCCAGCTTCTGCTTGTGACTGCCTTCTCCCATGACCAGGAAATTCCAGTTCTTCCCCGAATTTTGAGCCAATTCAGCCAAATCCAATAATTCCTCCACGGCATTTACCAAGCCCAAAGCCCCCGTGTAGGCAATAGTCAATCCGGATGAAAGCCCAAGCTGAATGGCTAATTTTTTATCTTTTTCTTTTGGGTAAAACGTGTTCAGATCAGAGAAATTCGGAATCAGGGCCACGGATCGGTCAGGACTTTTCTTTTGGATGTAGGAGGCGATTCCGGGAGAAAGCGCAACCACGCTCAACGCCTGATCATAAATTTTCTTCTCCAGTCGATAAAGCATCCGTTTCAACAACGGATTTTTGAGGACTCCTACCTGCACCGGTGCCTCAGGCCATAGATCCCTCACTTCAAAAATGTAAGGAATGGCAAATTTCCGCTTGCCCCAAAGCCCAATCATACCTGTAGAGAGAGGCGTCGAGGTGATGTACATCAAATCCGTCCTGGGAAGCTTTTTGACCAACTTTTTAGCCTTGATCACAAATCTCCAAAAAGCCCAAATCCTAAGGAGAAAGCCAAATTTCTGATCATAGCCCACAGGAAGATAATGAACCCGAATCCCTTCAATCCAGCGTTGGTCATAGTCTGGACCATTATGTGCAGTAATCATATCCACCTCGATTCCAGCCTGAACCAAGCCTTTGGCCAGGTGATAAGAACGCACTGCTCCTCCCTGCTCCGGAGTTCTGAAATATTGGTGGATGTAAATTACCCTCATAGCCGACGCAATTTCGTCCATTCTGCCAAAAGAAACAGATTGTAGAGTGTCAGAAATTGGAATTTCACTCCGTCCTCCGGGTAGCGAAGCAGTTGTCTAACAGGTTTCGTGAATTTTTCCCCGTGGCTTCGATCAAACTCTTTGAGTGTTGAAAAAACCCGATTGGAAAACTCTCCTTTTTCGCTAAGCCATTCGCGCAAAGGCAATCCAAAACCGAACTTTTTGCGATCAGCCACCCAAGCCAGGTTTTGATCCCGAAGTAGATTTTTGATCCAAGGTTTACCACTTAGCAAGGCAGGATCCTCCACATTTTGCCAAATGCCCAAAACAGAGGAATCCAAATAGGGAGATCGCCCTTCTATTCCATGTGCCATCAGGGCATTGTCGTGAATTTTTAGCACATCCTGAACGAGATATACTTGCCGGTCAAAATCCAGCATTCGCTTGTATTCCGCAAGGTTGGAATTAAAAATCCGCTCGTAATCTCCCTTCAGTTCGGACGAGGGATTTTGCAGCGCAGAAAAATTGAGAAAAGTCTGATTTGGGTTTTTCCGAATGCCCGAGGTGAATTTTTTCCATTCTCTTCCAAATGGCAGTTTCTCCAAAGTAGTAGACCAACTCGTCCAAAAGCGATATTGCTCCCAGTACCTCAAAAATGCAGCATGACGCTGATATCCGCCCCAGAGTTCATCTGCTCCTGCGCCTGAGACTAAAACTTTGACTTGGGTTTTTGCTGTTTTGCCAATCATCCAGGTCAAAAAACCTGCTGAATCTCCGATTGGGAGGTCAATACTTTGCAGGTACTCATCCCAGTTATTGAAAAAGACGGTTTGGTCAATTTCCAATACTCGGTGATTTATGGGAATCTGATTGGCCAAGCGGATGGCGGCATCCCCATCGGCATATTTAGAACGGTACTTTTTTTCAACCTGAATGGAATATCCCTGCAATTGAGTACCGGTTTCCTGATACCAGAGTGCATACAACAGACTGCTGTCTGCCCCACCACTGAGCATAATTCCAACAGGAACATCTGCATGAAACTGATTAAGTATTGTCCGTTTCAATGCGTCACGAAAGCTTTCCTGGGTCGGGGTTAGGATTCCTATTTGTAAGGGAATCGTATCCCATCGGAAGGTGTCATGGCGAAAGATCGTGCTGTACCTGCCCGGTTTCCATTCTCTGATCCCTCGATGAAAAGTTTTGCCGGGTGATGGGAACCGGAAATGGAAATAATGCTCCACCTGCTCCCAATCCGGGGCATGCTCTTGGATTTTTGCAATCCCTCCGGTCTCGGAGGAAATCACCAAGGTGTCCGGGTTTTGGGCATAATACAGGGGCTTTTCCCCATTTCCATCCCTGGCTACCAAGACTGATTTGTTTATCAGATCGACGTAAATCAGGGCAAACATCCCGTTGAGCTTTTCCAATCCTTTCGGACCAAAAAATCTCAGGTAATGAAGCAAAACTTCCGTATCGGACTGAGTGATGAAGTCGATCCCCATTTTGGAAAGCAGACTTCTCAACTCTTGAAAATTGTAAATTTCACCATTCAGGATCAGGAGGCTTTTTCCGTCAGGAGCCCATAAAGGCTGATCGGCATCAGGCCCGGGATGGAGGATTTTCAGTCGGTTGACACCAATCCAAAGACCTGCCCAAGGAGAATATATCGCGTCCTGATCGGGACCCCGATGACGGGCCGAATCGACCAAAGCCTGAATTGAATCTTGATTTGCGCCTTTTCCCCAGATTAAATGAATGCCGCACATTTATACTTCGGCATCCTCCTCTACTGCTTTTCCTTTGGTCTTTTCAAAAAACTTGCAAAAATGCGTTATCGGACATTCCTCGCACTTTGGCTTGCGGGCAAGGCAGGTATATCTCCCATGCAAAATGAGCCAATGATGCGCGACATGGATGTACTGCTTGGGGATGTTTTTAACCAATTGCTTTTCAACTTCCAGCGGAGTTTTGGCAGTCATTGGAACCAATCCCAATCTTCTTGAAACCCGGAATACATGTGTGTCCACGGCCATGTTCGGTTGATTCCATACGACGGATGTGATGACGTTGGCTGTTTTTCTTCCTACACCCGGAAGCTTGGTCAGTTCGGCAACTGTCTCAGGGATTTCCCCGCCAAAATCCTCCACCAACATTTTTCCCAAACCAAGCAAATGCTTGGTTTTATTGCTCGGGTAGGAAACAGACTTGATATATGGGAAAAGCTCATCAAATGAAGATGCGGCCAGGTGGGCCGGCGTCGGAAAATCCCGGAACAAGGCAGGCGTAACCATATTGATTCGCTTGTCGGTACACTGAGCAGAAAGTACCACTGCAATGAGAAGCTGAAATGGATTTTCATAATGAAGTTCCGTTTCGGCTGCAGGCATGTTTTCGGAAAAATGTTTGATAAACGCTTCGTAACGCTGTTTTTTGAGCATGGGGGTGAAAACAAATGTTTGGAATCTGAAGATAACTAAGCAATTGGAAGGTCGAAAGATATTCCATTAAATCTTACCCGGATAACCGGATTTGCCAAAATCGAAACGCTTGGAAAAGACTTCAGCTATGGCGAGAATTTCAGCCAAAAATGTGAAGATTTTTAATGATTTGACTAACTTAAAAAGGGCATCCTCAAGCAGAACTCTTTCAGGAAAAGAAATCGCTATAACTTGATTATTTGAGGCTTATCCAGGCTTTTTTAATTCTTCGGCACATGGGATTTTTAGTGATTTTCAGATTTCTTTTTGGAAGCGAATCTTACCAAGGGATTAGCGATCAACCAGTCACCCTATTTTCATTACGGGGTAAGCACCTGAAATTTTTTTCTCATCAAACGCAGATTTCACTTCTTCCAATACCAACCATCTAACCCTTATTTCAACTTAAAATTCTCTTCCTATGGAAAAATTTAATGCCTTCCCAGAAAAAGTATTGAATTGGCTGATTGATTTCGGCCCAAACCTGATCTCCGCAATTGCAGTCCTTGTCATTGGTATGACCATCATCAATTGGGCGTCCAGGATTCTCTCCCAAGCAATGGATAAAAAAAGTGTGGATAGTTCACTGCGCACTTTTGTTTCCAGTATGGTTTCCATCGGATTGAAAGTACTGCTTTTGATCACCGCTGCCGGAATGCTGGGAATTCAAACTACCTCATTTGTGGCCATTATCGGTGCATTGGGCTTGGCAGTTGGTTTGGCCTTGCAGGGATCCTTGGGAAATTTTGCCGGTGGGGTATTAATCCTAATCTTCAAGCCATTCAAGCCAGGTGAATTAATAGAATCCAACGGACAAACCGGAGTAGTGAAGGAAATTCAGATTTTCAACACCATCCTCTTAACTCCCGAAAATAAAACTGTAATCCTGGCAAACGGCGCAGTCAGCAATAACACCATTATTAACTACAGCAGACATGGAAACCTGAGAGTGGATATTAACATGGCCATTTCACCAAGTATGAATATCGAAAAAGCCAAAACCGTAGCCATGGAGGTCTTGAAAGCAAACGAAAAAGTGCTGAAGGATCCTGCCCCATCGGTGAATGTCCTAAAAGTCGGAGACGGGATGGTCACCCTAGCCATCCGGCCTTATGCCGATGAATCTCAGTATTGGGATGTGTTTTTTAGTCTTCAGGAAGAGATCAAAGTCGCTTTTGACCAAAATGAAATCGAAGGGCCAATTCCTACCCGACTGGTCATCAATAAAAACCAAAGCTCCACGGGGGTTCTTACTGATGATTAGAAACATAGAGCATTGGCCCCTTTGCGTTTCAAGGCTGACTTTTCTGCAATTATTTGTTTTTACAAAGTCTGCCCTAAAATAAATCCTGCCTATTGAAGACAATCCTTAACTTGATTCTTTGTCAAATCCCTAATACATGAAGTTTCTGCTCCCAAGCTTAATTCTACTGTTGACCATGAATTCGATCGTATATTCCCAATCCCGTCCCCGGGAACTTGGAGTCCATTTTGGGGTTTTGCCAACCGGGCCTTTGAATGCCATCACTGACGTGGCTGGTGTCAAGGTCGGCCACCTGACCAAAATTGAGGGGTCAACTATCCGAACCGGAGTCACCGCGATCTTACCTCATGGTGGAAATCTATTTCAGGAGAAGGTGCCTGCAGCAATTTTTGTCGGTAATGGGTTTGGCAAACTTGCCGGAGTCACCCAAGTGCAGGAATTGGGAAATATTGAATCTCCGATTATCCTGACCAATACCCTGAGTGTAGCCGCCGGAATTGAAGGCGTAGTCAAGTATTCAATGGCTCAGTCAAGAAATGAACAGCTGCAGTCCGTCAATGCAGTGGTAGGAGAAACAAACGATGGCTATTTGAATGAGATCCGGGGAATGCATCTTTCAACCGAAGACGTCATTCAGGCGATCCAGGATGCTAAATCAGGTCCTGTGCAGGAAGGTAATTTCGGCGCAGGAACAGGAACTGTATGTTTTGGCTGGAAAGGTGGAATTGGAACCGCCTCACGAAAACTTCCCGAAAGCTTGGGCGGCTATACCGTAGGGGTATTGGTACAGACCAATTTCGGCGGGAATCTTCAGATTGGAGGAGTCGCAGTTGGGGAAAAGCTGGGGAAATATCCCTTTCGTGATGCCCTGGAAAAATCCGACGGAAGTTGCATGATTGTCGTGGCAACAGACGCTCCCGTATTGGAGCGAAACTTGGAAAGGATGGCTCAACGCGCTATGATGGGATTGGCAAAAACCGGTGGTATTGCGTCCAACGGCTCGGGTGATTATGTCATTGCTTTTTCTACTGCCGAAGGACTGAGGATTCCGCATTCGAGCCAACCTCTATCCCTTCAAAAGGCTGAATTTCTAGGAAATGAAGACATGACTTCCCTTTTCCTGGCCGTGATCGAAGCTACCGAAGAGGCGATTATTAATTCACTTTTCGCAGCAGAATCAATGACTGGCAAAGACGGTAGGGTCGTGGAAGCCCTGCCCAAAGCTCAGGTTTTGGAATGGATCCACAACAAATAATCAGGGATTATATGCCTTCCAAAGTAGCAAACTGACTAAGAAAAACGCCAAAAGAAGCAATAAAACCGAAAGCAACGCTGCCACCGAATAGCGACTTTCCGGGAAGCTCTTCTTCAATATTCTCATGCTTTTGAGATGCTGCAAAAGCGAGAGAATCAAAATGATAAAAGAAATACTATAAAGGACCAAGGCAAGTTCACGGCCCGTAAAAGCTTCAAAAAGTGGTGTTTTCCCGGATTCCAGCCGGTTGAAAAAAAACTCATACACCCCAACCCCAAATGCCAGAATGGTTATGGATGTTCTTACCCAGGCAAGCTGCAAGCGCTCAAAAGCTGTTCTGGTCCGTTCGAGTTGGATTAGTTTTTTAGCCTTTTTCTTGAGGGGCTTTCCCCCGTCCTTTTCTTCAAGGAGATCATCCATACGTAGAGTTCTTTTTACTGGCTATGTTAAATAGAAATTCGGTAAGAAATCAGGTTAAGTCTAAACTACCTAGCCCAAAAAATTTAAGGGTATTCCAAACCCCGGCGGTCAAATCCTTGGACGGATTAATGATGCCACCTTCCCACAAATTACCCGGAATCTAATATGCCGTCCAGCCTCCGTCAGCAGTGATGACGGCTCCTGTAATGAAGGAAGAATCATCTGAAGCCAGAAACAAGGCAGTTTTGGCAATTTCCTCGGGTTCGCCCATCCGCGGATTGGACCCGATTCCCGAACTGCACAGAACTGCCCCTTCTGCATCCGGCTGGGCATTTTTCATGATGTTGGTATTAACTCCTCCCGGAGCAATTGCATTGCATCGGATGCCCTTTTTGGCATACATAAAGCCGATGTTTTTGGTCATTCCAATTAATGCGTGCTTGGAAGTGGTATAGGCAAGTCCTGCCCTCGCACCATTAAGGCCTCCGATTGAAGAAATATTGATAATCACACCCTTTCCTTTAGGAAGCATCTGGTTGATTGCAAGTCGACTGGTATAAAAGGGGCCGTTCACATTTACTGCCATGACTTTTTCCCACAGCCCATCTCCCAGGCGATCCAATGGAGTGAAATTGTCCATGATGCCGGCATTGTTGACTAAAATATCCAAGCCCCCAAACTCGGACAAGGTCACTTCGATCAGGTTTTTGACAGATTCTTCGCTTGAGACATCACAGAAAATTCCAATGGCATGTCCTCCTTGCTTTCGGATTTCCCCTGCGACAAGGTCTGCTTCGGTCTGGTCCAAATCAGCCAGGGCCACTTTGGCTCCTTCCTTGGCAAACAAGATTGCAATGGCTTTGCCCATTCCGGAGGCAGCACCAGTTACGATTGCGGTTTTGTTTTCGAGTTTTTTCATGATCATCGAATTAGCGTTCGTTTTCGGCCTGAATCATATTTTCGATGCCTTTAATCAAGGCGTCGGAATTGAAAGAAATGCTGTCAATCCCCTGGGAGATCAGGAATTTGGCAAAGTTGGGATTGTCACTGGGTGCTTGGCCACATAATCCGATCTTTCTCGCGGCAGCTTTTGCTTCTCTGATAACCTGAGAAATCATCCACGTCACTGCAGGATTATTTTCATCAAAAAGATCACCCAACACCTCTGAATCCCGATCCACACCCAGAGTCAGTTGTGTGAGATCATTTGATCCAATCGAGAAGCCATCAAAAATCCGGGCAAATTCTTTGGCCAGAATAACATTGGAGGGAATTTCAGCCATGACGTAGATTTCCAATCCCTTTTCCTTTTGTTTTAATCCGAAATCAGCCATTAAGGAAATGACTTTTTCTCCTTCCTCCGGAGTTCGGCAAAACGGGATCATTACCTTGAGATTTTCAAGGCCCATTTCTTCCCTTACCCGCTTTACTGCTTCGCATTCAAGTCGAAAACCTTCCCGATAGCGATCGTGATAATAGCGAGATGCCCCTCGAAACCCGATCATGGGGTTTTCTTCAGAAAGTTCAAACTGATGACCCCCAAGCAGATTGGCGTATTCGTTGGTTTTGAAATCACTCATTCTCAGGATGACATCTTTGGGGTAAAAAGCTGCCGCAATCGTGGCAACTGCCTGTGAAAGCTTATCCACGAAATATTCTTTTTTGTCCGTGTAGCCGTGACAGAGGTTTTCGATTTCTTCCTTTTCCCCTTGATTTTGGAGTTGATCAAAATGAACCAAGGCCATGGGGTGAATCCGTATGCTATTGTTCACGACAAACTCCATCCTCATCAGGCCTACGCCTTGGTTGGGGAAAAAGGACAAGTCAAAGGCTTTTTCCGGATCTGCAAGGATAAACATGGGCTGGGTCTTGGGTAACTGCAATCCTCGAAAATCATGATCAATGACTTTCCATTGCAGGGCACCTTGGTAGACTTTGCCGATCTTTCCCGATGAGGTGTCCAAGGTGACTACATCTCCATCTTCCAAGGATTGGAGGGCGGATTCAGCCCCGACTATCGCCAGCGCTCCAACTTCCCTTGCTACAATGGCCGCATGGCTGGTCCTTCCTCCTTTGGCGGTTATGATTGCCCCTGCTTTTTTCATGATCGGATCCCAGTCCGGATTGGTGATCTCAGTGACCAAAATCTCTCCGGATTGGAGCTTGTCAGATTCGGAAGGAGAATGTAAAATTCTGACTTTCCCTGAGGTAATTCCACTTCCGATGGAGTATCCAGAGACTAGGACTTTGCTTTTTTCCAAAAGGGAAAATTCTTTGACCAAGTAGGGATCTTTTTCTGCGTGGACGGTTTCGGGCCTGGCCTGTACGATAAACAGTTTACCCGAGATACCGTCTTTAGCCCATTCGATGTCCATGGGCATTCCATAATGGTTTTCAATTTTGACTGACCAATCTCCCAAAGTCTGGATTTCAGGATCCGATAAAACAACTTCCTTTTGCCTTTCAATCGGAGTGTCTACGTTGACGATTCCCCCGGATTCGGCATAAACCATAGTTTTGGTTTTGGATCCGATTTTCTTAGAAAGGATCGGATATTTTCCTTTTTTCAAAGTGGGCTTGAAAACCAAAAACTCATCGGGAATCACCGCCCCCTGCACGATATTTTCACCCAAACCCCAGCAACCTGTAATCAAAACCGCATCCCTAAAGCCGGATTCAGGATCAATGGAAAAGCAAACGCCACTGCTCGCCAAATCTGACCTGACCATGAGTTGAACCCCAACAGAAAGGGCGATTTCTATTTTGTCGAATCCTTTGTCAAATCGGTATTTGATCGCCCGGGCATTGTAAAGAGATGCAAAACACGACTTCACAGCTTTGAGCAAGGCTTCGTTTCCACGGATGTTCAAAAAGGATTCATGTTGTCCGGCAAAACTGGCTCCAGGCAAGTCTTCCGCTGTCGCACTACTCCTTACCGCTACGTCCAATTCACGGCCATGGGCCTGACATAAGTTTTGATATGAGTTCAGGATTTCCGTTTCGAGCTGGGTTGGGATCTTCGAGTCCAGAATTAGCTTTTTGATCTCAACTGAAAGTTCCCGGAGGTTTGCAAAATGGTTTTTATCCAACTGATGGAGTAAATCACGGATTGGCTGGTCGAGTCGGTTTTCTTTTTTGAAAAATCGGAAGGCATCAGCTGTCGTTGCAAATCCATCCGGAATATGAATGCCAATGGGAACGAGGTTTCGATACATTTCACCAAGAGAGGCATTTTTTCCCCCAACTTTGGCAACGTCACCAATGCTAAGCTGGCCAAACGGGATTACCAGATTATCCATTATTTTGGGTTTAGGTAATAAGAAAACAGAGTCTTAAACCTACCCAAAATATAGCCTGAACTCTATGACCGAATAGGGGTGGTTTTCCTGATAAAAATCAGATTGTTTGTGGCTTATCGGGGCATATATCTTAATTCTCCTCTTATGTGGAGGCAATTTTCTGATGATACCTGAGGTAATGGCTAAGATATAGGAATCCAAAAGGTGAATTTTCAAGTGGACCTGGATCTTTCTGGTTGGTAAAACTTAAGCCAAAGACAATTGGGTGATAAAGGGAAAAGGAAAACGTGAGGAGAGAGGCTTTCCAAGAAAAAAGTTTTGGAATGGGCGAAAAAATCTCATTTTTAGTGCTTTCTCCAATTTTTTATGGAACAGCAAACTGATAAAAAACAACAAGATCTAACCTGGCTTGAGCACCTTCAAAAAAACAGCTGGGAGCCGGAAGTTATTATTTCGGGTATTACTCTGGCGGTTTTGTTTATTATTCCTTCCAGATTATTTGATTTTTCTGTGGTTTTGATCCAAGATTACGGCCTAGAGCAGATTCCTGCGCAGTTGATTCTGGTCTATTTCTCTCTGATCATCACAGTTTTTAAGATTTTTTTGGTGATACACCTGATTATGCGATTTATTTGGGCGGGTATGTTGGGAATCACTTATGCTTTTCCGGATGGTGTGATTAAAGAAAATCTGTTTAAATATTCTCAATCGGTAGATTATCCCCACCCTACGTTCTACCTAGTTAAACTCGAGCGATGGTGCAGCATGATATATGGGTTTCCGATTTCTGTGGCAGTTCCGATCTTCAGCATCACTGGCTATTTATCGGCTCTGATAGGAATTTACTTGGTATTCAATCTGGACTTTCAGGTAGTCTATGTGATTTTTATGATTACCATGGTTATCCTAGCTGGTTTTTCAATTGTAAAAAAATCCAATAAGCTAAAGGACAGCATTGGGAAAAGCATGAGTAGCACCATTGGAGCAGTTTACCAAAGCAACTTGGGAAAATGGTCATTTATCTCCTTCTCTATTGTTTTGGTGGCGATCTCTTCACCTTTTATTTCTCAGGATTTGAAAGGATTTTCTGACTTTCAAACCAATGTCAATTTGGATGATTCGCAATACGATTGGCCAAAGGATCAGGGCTATTTTGAAGAATACAATTCTGAAAAAAAACGATTTGCCCGAGTCTGGACTACTAAAAAGACGGTGGATTCGGAGTTCATGCAGCTTTATTTGCCCCGATATGCCCGGGATGAAAATTCCATATCAAAAATGAATGAGTTACTGAGTTCCGACACAATTCAATGGAGTACGGTAAATGGATACCAAGATCAGTTTCGGATTTATATCAATGACTCTCTCATTCACTTGGGGAAGTGGTCCAAAGTGCGGGCAGGCCATACTGGCCAAATGGCTTTGTTTGGGCAGGTTCCTGTAGGTCATTTAAAACCAGGACTCCACGAATTACGGGTGGAGAAGCTTATTTATTTACCTCCATTTTTGTCAACCGGCAACGAGCTTCGCTACCGAAAGAATTGGGCTCGATTTGAATTTGTGAAGAAATAGTCAGATCACATCCTGATTCTCCAATCCTTGGGGTAGTAATTGTTTAGCCTGTTTCCCAAGTTTTTGACCCAGCCCAGGGGGAGACCCTGATAGGTCATCAACACCCAACCGGTAGGTAAATCGGGGAGAATGGATTCGTTTTTTCTAAGAAAATCCAATGCTTGATCCAGGTCAAGTTTAAAAGTTGCAAAGCCGGATTTTGGCAGCACGGAAAGTGCCCATTCATGGGAAGGAATCCAATCGTTTTTCTGTTTTTTGCCCAATTCCACTCCAAAGTAGCGGAGACTTAAATGCTGGGAAATCCGCTCAAAATGCCTGAAAAATTCCCGGTTGATCCTGAAAATGGAGTCATTGAGGCTGTAGTATTTTCCGCTTCCATCGAGCCCCAATTCGGCTTCAAGTGTTTTATCTTCTTTTTCACCCAGAGATTTCAACACCGAATGCTTGAAATCTTTGATCCGACCTGGTTCCTGGGAAGAGGCTGATTCCGGCCTTTTCAACACCGTGATGAAAAAACCTTCCCCTTCTACCAGATGCGGAAAAAACCGATAGCCAAAAAACTTCCCGTCTGGAGTTTCCACTTCTGTTTCGACAATCTTCCAATCTGAATCCAATGTAATCCGAACAGGTTCAAATGCAAACTCCTCGGTGAGAAAGCGGATCATGGCTTCATTTTCCTGCTCGTTGAAGGTGCAAGTGGAATAAATCAGGTATCCGCTGCCTTTGACCAAAGCCCCGGCTTTATCCATTATCCGCTTTTGCCGGGAAGCACAAAGGGTCACGTGATCCAGTGACCACTCCTCTCTGGCTTGGGGGTCCTTCCGAAACATCCCTTCCCCCGAGCAGGGAGCATCCACCAATACCAGATCAAAAAATCCTTCCAATGGCTCAAAGTGATCGGGATCATTGTTGGTCACAGCAATATTTCCAAGTCCCCATTTAACGGCGTTTTCTTTCAGAAT
This sequence comes from Algoriphagus lacus, assembly GCF_003583985.1. Classification (GTDB taxonomy): domain Bacteria; phylum Bacteroidota; class Bacteroidia; order Cytophagales; family Cyclobacteriaceae; genus Algoriphagus; species Algoriphagus lacus. The sequence goes on from NZ_QXML01000001.1 coordinate 294,504, forward strand.
TTGAGCTCGGGACTGAATGACTTCATTGGCAACCAAAAGACCCTCATTTCCCAAATAGGAGGAAAGAATCGTACTCTTTCCGCCTGGGGCTGCAGCCAGATCCAAGTAAACTCCCTTGGGAATTTCCAGACTTTTCAAGATATGCTCGATAAACATCGAGGAAGCCTCCTGTACGTAGTAGGCGCCAGCGTGAAAAGCTGGGTCAAGGGTAAAACTTGGTCTTTCTTCCAGAAAAAAACCCTGTTGTGACCATGGAATCGGGTTTTTTGGCCAAGAAGGGGAAAAGTTTTTTGAGGGATTAAGGCGGATGGCTGTACGGGGTGTGCGATTGATGGCCGCTTTAAAGTTTTCAAAATCTTGCTTGCCCAAAAGAGCAAGCATCTGGGACTCAAAGTCAGCGGGCAGTTGGATCTCGGACATGGAGCAAATATAAGGGATCAGTATGCAGTATTCAGTTGACAGATTTTTGCGTACTGCCTGATGACCACTGCCAACTTCAAAATTTCTTATCTTGAAAGTAAACTGATGAATCTATGGAACTCGCTTCAAATCTAGTCATTGGCCTGATCGCCGTATTGCATTTGTATTTTCTTTGGTTTGAAATGTTTGCCTGGGAGACGACGGGACGAAAGATATTCAGGCAAATGCCTGCGGAGCTTTTTCCAAAAACCAAAGCATTGGCTGCAAATCAGGGATTGTACAATGGTTTTTTGGTTGCAGGATTGGTATGGTCTCTTGTCATTACCGATCCGGTTTGGGCGGATAATGTGGCTTTGTTTTTCCTGACCTGTGTCTTAATCGCGGGAATTTTTGGAGCTATTACTGCCAGCAAAAAGATCTTTTATGTTCAGGGATTACCAGCCCTTATAGCGATAATTCTGATTTTGATGGTCTAATAGTTTTTCGATTTCGAAACCAGCAAAAAACCTATCCCTGATAATTAGGATTCAAAAAGTGTTGAGAGCTTGATTTCCTTCTTTTTGCAGTACACTCATCCCTTTTGGAAAATCCTTCATTATCGTACCCAGGAAGTACCAAAGACAAAATAATACGCCCATTGCTCAGGACCTCGGGCCACATCCATTCCCATTCGGAGGTTAAGTTTTCTGGCGATCAGGTAGCGCCCTCCCGCACCTCCGGAAACTCTCCAGGAAGAATCTCCCCATGAATCTCCCTCTAAAACGGCCTTTGCAGCCCCTCCAAATCCTACCAAACTAAATCGGGAGGTAAAATCCCATCTCCATTCAGTTTCTCCTAGTCCAATGATATTTCCTTGGTATCGGGCCACGGGAATCCCCCTCATGCTGATAAACGGAAGCATATAAAATGGTGCGTCTCCCCATAGATTTTGATACTCGGCTCTGAATCCAGAAATAAGTTTGTCCGAAACTGGAATCCACCAATAGGCTGCTGTGTTGACCGAGCTGTAAGAGTAATCACTGCCCAGCCATTCTGCAGAAGTTGAAAAAAGCGTATTCCATCGAAAGCCTTTATTTGGAGTGAAAATATTGTCCCTTCCATCAAATTCTATCAATATTCCCGGTCGGCTAATAGTACTATTGACATCCTTCGGATCATGGAATTCAGGATTTGTTCGGGCTAATTCTGTCTTCAAAAACAAATAATTCAACCCTGCATACCAATCACTTCTCCCAAACTGCTTGATCAACTGACCTGATATTGGGATGGTCCTGATATTAAACTCAAATTCTTTCTCTCCTAAGTTTTCAAAGGTTCTATAGAATTCAAGATTAACATCCGCATAGCCAGTAAAAAGGCGATAGTTGGATCTCCACTTTTTAATGACACCTCCGGCCGCAGCACCTAAAACCCAAGTTCCGTTGGCTGTATAAGCTCCACCTGCTCCGAAAATATTTGGTTTGGCTCTAGTCTCTACCACCTTCCCGTCCACACTGTCCCGATAGGGAGTATTTGGATCGACAAAAACAGCAAATAAAGCTCCTCCAAAACTTCCCAAAGCAGGTTCAGTAATGATTGAAGGAAAAGGAATAAACCCATTTGCAGTTAATACCCAATCACTTAAATCCAACTTTTGGTCCAAGGAGTCCCTCAAGGAAACCTTTTGCTTTTGAGCAGAAGCAAGCCCCGTGAAAAAACAAGTAAGGCAAAAGATTTGAATGGCTTTTTTCATAAAAAACTAATTAATCAACTAAGCGTCAAAACTAATTTGGGAAAGAATTCCGAAAAATGATTTTCAGCAGATAAAACAAAAAACCTCCGGTCGCTTTCAAAACCGGAGGCTCAGGTACTCAATCTATCTCAAAATTAAAATGGGTATTTTCCTTGGGCAATCATGTAGTCGGCAATTTGCCTTCTCAATTCTTTGGTGTTGACCAAATCCGCTTTGGTGTATCGCTTCAGGCCCATGAGCATGACTTTTTGCTCGTCACCTTTAGTGAATGATGCGATGGCTTCTTTGGCAGCGGCATTTATTTTGTCAACGGCCTCAGACAAATAAACCTGCGACATCGCGATCTGATTGGAGCAAGCGGCCTCTCCTTTTAGACTTACCAGTTTCTCGGTTCTCAAAATCGCTGATTCAGCAGCATAGATTTCTATCATGACATCGGCAAGATTCATCATGATCTCCTGTTCGTCCTCGATCCGATCCTGGAGAGCCATGGCAGCTTTGCCACCTACCATGAGAAATACTTTCTTCAGGTTTTTGAGGACGTCCTTCTCCGCTGCAAAAAGTTCAGAAGTGTCGATGGTCTCAAAAGAAGGGACAGAGGTCAATTCAGCGGAAACAGCCATTGCCGGTTCGAAAATGTTCACCTCACCTTTCATAGCTCGCTTCAAGAGCATTCCGACCATCAGCATTCTGTTGATTTCATTGGTGCCTTCGTAAATCCTTGAAATTCTGGCATCGCGATAGGCTCTTTCCATTGGCGCATCAGCAGAATAACCCATTCCACCATAGACTTGAACCCCTTGATCGACTACGTAGTCAAGGACTTCCGAACCGTGGATTTTTGCAATCGCACATTCGATGGCAAAGGCTTCCACTCCTTTCAACTTGGCCTCGGTTTCATTCATTCCCTCGGAAATCAGGGCATTAATCCGATCCTCTATATCTTGCCCCGCACGGTAACAAAGGGATTCGGAAACGTAGGTTCTAATGGCCATTTCGGCCAATTTAGATTTGATGGCACCAAACGTATTGATGCTGACCCCAAACTGCTTGCGCTCGGTGGAGTATTTGAGACAAAGAGAAATTACACCTCTTACGCCTCCCAAAACTCCGGCACCCAGTTTTACCCTACCGATATTGAGGATGTTTACTGCGATTTTGAAGCCATTTTGACGGTCAGAAAGCATGTTTTCCACAGGTACTGGGCAGTCATTGAAAAAGACCTGACGGGTAGAGGACCCTTTAATACCCATCTTTTTTTCCTCTTCATTCATCGTGATTCCCCCGAAGGTTTTTTCAACGATGAACGCGGTGAGGTTTTTGTCGTCTTCTATTTTGGCGAAAACGATGAAAAGATCTGCAAAGCCGGCATTGGAAATCCACATTTTCTGGCCGTTAAGCAAGTAGGTTTTTCCGTCTGCTGATAGGGTCGCTTTGGTTTTGCCGCTGTTGGCATCCGAACCGGCATCAGGTTCGGTTAAGCAATAGCAAGCAGCCCATTCTCCTGAAGCAAGTTTTGGTAGATATTTTTGTTTTTGCTCCTCAGTGCCATAGTATAAAATCGGAAGAGTGCCGATTCCGGTGTGGGCTCCATAGGTAGTTGAAAATGATCCGGCTGCCCCGATAATATCGGCAATTAGCATGGACGTATTGAAACTCATCCCCAATCCGCCATATTCTTCAGGCACGACAATTCCAAGTAGTCCGAGTTCGCCTGCCTTTTTGAAAATAGAAGGAACCAAGTCAGGGTTCTTCATGCTGTCAATGGCTTCGATATTTGGCGTAATCTCCGTATCGATAAAATCCTGACAGGCCTGAGCCATCATTTTTTGCTCTTCGGTAAACTGCTCAGGAATAAAAATATCCTGTGCAGGCGTCTCTCTGACGAGGAATTCACCTCCTTGGATTGCTTTCGTTAGTGTGGCCATTATTTTTATGTTTTTAGTATTCTTCATTATTGGACATTCAGCGTTCAACATTCAATGTTCGATATTTCAAATAATGAATATCTAATGACGAATTTCGAACACCGAAGTATTCCCTATTTCAACAACTCGTAGATTCCTGCAACTCCCTGACCCCCACCTACACAGGCAGTGACCAGACCATATTTTTTGTTTTGCCTTCTTAATTCATTGAAAATCTGAACGGAAAGCTTGGCTCCTGTGCATCCCAGTGGGTGACCCAAAGCAACAGCTCCACCATTCACATTGACGATATCCTGATTCATGTCCAAAGATTTCATCACAGCCAAGCCTTGAGCAGCAAAGGCTTCATTCAGCTCCACCAGATCGATCTGACCTAAGCTTAGGCCTGCCTGCTTCAATGCTTTTGGAACGGCTTCTTTTGGACCGATTCCCATGATGCGCGGATCTACTCCTGCTACACTGTAAGCCATCATTCTTGCAATTGGATCAAGACCGAGAGATTTCATCAGTCGCTCTGACATCACCACCACAAAGGAAGCTCCATCAGAAGTCTGGGAAGAATTACCTGCAGTCACTTGGCCTCCGTTTTTGAATGCCGGCTTCAATGCCGCCAATCCCTCCATGGTAGTTCCAGCACGAGGTCCTTCGTCAGTGTCCACGGTGAATTTTCTGGTTTTCTTTTTGCCTTTTTCATCCAAATAGGTTTCCTCTACTTCCACAGGAACGATTTCATCTTTGAATTTTCCTGAAGCGATGGCTGCAAGAGCTTTCTCATGAGACCGAACGGAAAAAGCATCGGCTTCCTCCCGGGTGATGCTGTATTCCCTGGCCAATTCTTCTGCTGTCAATCCCATGCTTAGGTAATAGGATGGGGTTTGGGATGCGATTTTCCAGTTCAGGGCCGTTTTGTAACCCATCATCGGCACTAATGACATGGATTCCGTACCACCGGCGATGATGCAATCGGCCATTCCGGCCTTGATTTTTCCAACGGCCAAAGCGATGGCTTCCAATCCAGATCCGCAATAGCGGTTGATAATGAAACCGGGAATATCAATTCCCAGGGCCAAAAGGGAAATCATTCGGCCCATTTGCATGCCCTGCTCGGCCTCCGGCACAGCATTACCTACAATCAGGTCGTCGACCATTTTGGCCTCCAGACCAGGTGTATTTGCTACCAAATGTTTGATGACATCAGCAGCCAGGTCATCCGGGCGGTAAAATCTGAAACCTCCTTTTTTGGACTTTCCAACCGCTGATCTATATCCGTTTATTATATATGCTTCCATTTTTATTAGTTATTGGGGTTTGGGTTATTGAGTAACTTGGTACGTGGTACATAGTACTTCGTACATCAATTCCTAAGCGGCTTACCTTTGAAGAGAATACTGTGAATTCGCTCCAGGGTCTTTTTCTCACCTGTCAAACTGAGAAACGCTTCACGCTCCAGGTCCAATAAGTATTGCTCAGACACTTCTGTTGGAGAAGACAAATCTCCACCTGACATCACCCAAGCCAGTTTTCTGGCAATTTTTGCATCGTGGTCGGAAATATATGCCCCGTATTGCATGCCCGTAATCCCTGCTTCAAACAAGGCCAAAGAGGTTTTGCCTAATACTTTGATATTATTCTGTTGTATCGGTTGAGTATATCCAGCTGCACTCAAGGCTAAAACTTTAGACTTCGCGTCCGCAAGCTGCCGCTTTCTGTTCAGAGAAATACCGTCCTTGGACCTTAAGTAGCCGAGACCTCTGGCTTCCTCTGCTGAGGTGGAAACCTTTGCTGTAGCGATATTCATGAAATATTCCTGAAGCTGATTGAGCTCCACATCCCCGTTGATGATCCCGTTGGAAAATCTCAGCGTCATTTCCTTGGTGCCTCCTCCTGCAGGAATTAATCCTACTCCGACTTCCACCAATCCCATATACAGTTCCGCATGGGCTTGAATGTGATCGGAATGAAGTGAAAGTTCACAACCCCCACCCAGAGCCATATTGTGTGGAGCGACCACCACCGGAATGGAAGAAAATCGCGCTCGCATCATTGTGTTTTGGAACTGGGCAATCATCAGATTGATCTCATCAAAGTCCTGATCTCCGGCAAACATGAACAACATGGCCAAATTGGCACCCGCTGAGAAATTGCCGCCTTCGTTTCCGATGACCAAACCTTTGTATGATTTTTCTGCCATTCCGATAGCAGTATTGATACCTTCGATGACTTCGGCACCCATGGAGTTCATTTTGGTGTGGAATTCCAGTCCAATCACCTCATCACCCAAGTCATACACTGTTGATCCCGCATTTCCCCATACTTTTTTCCCTGCAGATTTAAGGGTGTCGAGAATGATAAAATCTTTGGTTCCAGGGATTTCTTTGAAGGATTTGCTCGGAATGTCGTAGTATAATTTCTTACCACCATCCACTTTATAAAATGCCTCATGCCCAGCAGCGAGCATCTCATGAACCCATGGAGCAGCTTTTTCACCGGCAGCTTCCATCTTGGCGAGGGTTTCTTTGACTCCCAAAATATCCCAAGTCTCAAACGGACCTAACTCCCAACCGAACCCAGCGCAGACCGCCTGATCAATGCGGTAGAGCTCATCCGAAATTTCCGGAATGCGGTTGGAGCAATATTTGAAAAGATCATAGAAAGAAGTTCGATAAAATTCACCTGCCCGATCCTCAAAATTGACCAGGAATTTGATCCGCTTTTTGAGGTCTTCGATTTCTTTGGAAGCCTCTAGGGCCTTGAATTTTGGCTTTTCTGCCTCCTTGTATTCAAAGGTTTTCAGATCTAGTTCTTTCAGTTCCTTGCTACCATCCTTGTGGCGGATCATTTTGAAATAACCCTGTCCAGTCTTGTCCCCAAACCATTTGTTGTTGTAAAGTACCTCGACGATTTTCGGAAGTTGAAACTTATCACGGGACTCGTCGTGAGGAAGTGCTTTGTAAAGATTGTTGGCTACATTGACTGTAGTATCCAAACCGACCACATCCATCGTACGGAAGGTTGCCGACTTTGCACGACCGATCACCGGTCCTGTCAACTTATCCACTTCAGACACGCTGAATCCCATTTTTTCGATTGCATGCATTCCCGAAATGATAGCATAAACCCCAATTCGATTAGCGATAAATGCTGGCGTGTCTTTGCATAAAACGGTCTCTTTACCCAAGAATCGGTCACCGTATTCCATCAGAAAATCGATGATTTCGGGATTGGTTTTTGGACCGGGAATGATTTCAAGAAGTTTCAGATACCGTGGAGGATTGAAAAAGTGCGTTCCTGCAAAATTGGCCTGAAAGTCCTCACTTCTCCCTGCACACATCAGGTGCATAGGAATACCGGAAGTATTTGAAGTGATCAGACTACCTGGTTTTCTGAACTTTTCTACCTTTTCAAAAAGCTGCTGCTTGATATCCAAGCGTTCCACCACTACTTCGATTACCCAATCATAATCCTTGATTTTTGGTAAGTCATCGTCAAAATTCCCTGTGGTAATACGACCCGCAAAAGATTTATCATAAATCGCAGAGGGATTTGACTTGAGTGTATTTTGCAAAGCAGTGTTCACAATCCGATTTCGGACAATAGGATGTTCTTTGGTCATGCCCTTTTTCAGCTCTTCTTCAGTGAGCTCAAAGGGAACAATGTCCAATAAAAGTACCTGCACACCGATATTGGCGAAATGACAGGCAATACGCGATCCCATCACTCCCGAACCTAAGACGGCAACTTTTTTAATGGTTCTGTTCATTTTTTTGGGTTTTTGGTAGTCTATATCCGTTTTACGGGATTTGGTTTATAATTCAAATATGGGCTTGTTGACTTCACTTCCGTTGACCTGTTCTATGACCATCTGGATTTTTTCAAACACTCCAAAAAAGGTATCTAGCTCTTGTTCACTGACTACTTCGCGGACTTGTTCGTTGAACTCCATGATCGTTTTGATGGATCGTTCCTTTTTTTCTTTTCCTTCTTCAGTGAGAAAAATCCGAACAGATCGTTTGTCCAAAGGGTCTGCTTTTTTGAAAATAAGTCCTTTTTCCTCCATGGTTTTCAGCATTCGGGTCAGACTTCGGGTTTCCAATCCAATCAGAGGTGCAATTTTGGTAGCTGGAGTTCCTTCCTTGGAATTGATATTGATCAGGACAAATCCGATCGCTGTGGTAAACCCTTCCTCTGCAGCCTGTTGGTTATACATCCGTGATATGGCATGCCAGGCACTTTTGATGTGATAGTCTACGGTCTCTTCTCTTTTCATGGCACTCATAAGCTGAATTAGGGGAGTTCTAAGTTAGAAAAAATTTGTATGCATGCATACTATTTTCAAAAAAAGTTATGCATGCATCACAAATTAAAACTTGCATTTCTACCAATTAAAAGAATTATCGTTGTTAAATGGAATAACAAATCTATTTAAACAGAATAAAATCTTTGAATAATTGAAATCTCCAAAAATAATTTTGAGGTTATTTTTTTATTAATCAAAAAAAATCAGGCAGTTACGCCTGATAGATTTCTTCGATTTCTTTCGAAAACTTTTGACTGATGACTTTTCGCTTCAATTTCATCGTGGGTGTCAGTTCACCAGAATCCACTCCCCAGGGTTTATCCAAAAGTTTAAAACGCTTGATCTGTTCCCATTTTCCGAAGTATTTGTTCAATCCATCAATTTCAGACTGGTACTTTTCCAAAATTTCCGGTCTTGCAATCATTTCTTTGTCTGTGCTGTAAGGGATATCCTTTCGCTTGCAGAATTCTCTTAATCCTTCAAAACTTGGGACAATCAGGGCAGCCGGGTAATTTCTCCCATCTCCGACTACCATCAACTGTTCGATGAGTGTTGATTCCTTGAATTTGTTTTCCATAACCTGTGGAGCGATATATTTCCCCCCGGAGGTTTTGAACATCTCTTTTTTACGGTCGGTGATTTTGAGGTATTCTCCCTCGAACTCCCCAATATCTCCAGTGTGAAACCAGCCGTTTTTAAGTACCTCTGCGGTCATTTCAGGCTCTTTGTAATACCCTTGCATCACATTGGGTCCTTTGACCAAAATTTCGCCGTCCTCTGCGATTTTTACCTGCACGTCTTTTACCACCTTTCCCACATACCCAATTCTGATATCCTCATAGGTTCCAATGGATGCCGAAACTACCGGAGATGTTTCGGTAAGACCATAGCCTTCGCAAACTTTGATGCCTGCCGCCCAAAATACCCTTGCAAGTCGGGGCTGCAACGCTGAAGCACCGGAATTGATCTGCATGACATTTCCACCCAAGGCCTCTCTCCATTTTGAAAAAATGAGCTTGTTGGCAAGTTTTAGCTGGAAATTGTACCAAGCTCCCATATTCTTGGCAGGATCATACTTGAGCCCCAAATTCAAAGCCCAGAAAAAGAGCTTTTTCTTAGTTCCTTCCAATTCATACCCTTTGGCAACAATTTTATCAAAGACTTTTTCCAAAAGCCTTGGCACGCTGTTAAATGAATGCGGTTGAACTTCTTTCAGATTTTCACCGATTTTTTCCATGCTTTCGGCGTAATAAATCTCATAGCCAAGATAGAGGTAACAAAATGAACCAGTCCGCTCATAGATATGACATAGCGGTAGAAAGCTCAGTACCTTTGAAGTTCCCGAAAGCGGTGTCATGATCGAGGCTACCGAAAGCAAATTGGACAGAACATTGGTGTGTGAGAGCATCACACCTTTTGGCCTTCCCGTAGTCCCTGATGTGTAGATAATGGTAAAAATATCAGAGGGATTTACTTGTTGTTTGCATTGATCCAGATCTGCCAAGTTGCCCGACATACCCTTTTCCTGTAAGGAAGTCCAATGTTCGACACCCTCCAAATGGTCAAAAGAATAGATTTTCCGATCACCAGCAACTTCAGCAGCTTTGTCATAAATGACCCGATCACCTACAAAAATGACTTTCACCTCTGCATGGTCAAAGATATAGGCATAATCATCGGAGGTGATGGTAGGATACATTGGAACTGAAATCGCACCGATTTGCTGCAATGCTAAGTCCACAAAATTCCATTCTGGCCGATTTTCTGAGATAATTGCAACTTTATCGCCAGAGCCTAACCCTAAGTTTAAAAATGAAAGACTTAAATTATCGACAATTTCTTTTAAGTCTCTTGAGGAATAAGTAACCCAGGTGCCATTTTCTTTTCTAGCCAAGGCTATTTTTTTATCATACTTCGAAATTTGATATGGAATCAGATCAAAGAGTCGGGTGAGTTGCATGAGAGTTAGGTTGGGTTTATTTCGGCTAATATTACCAAAACCAAAATGGATTCACAAAAGCTATCCACACTATCCACCCTCTAATACTCTTATTAATTTATTTAAATAAAGAAATCTATTAAGGTTATTAGGAGTGTGGATTTGTGGACAAATGATCCTTTAAAAGTTGGCCACAGTAATTTGTCTGTATTCTTATATAGATTGACAAGTTATTAACTATTTATTAACCTATAATTAATTGATTTTCAATAGACTAGTTGATTTTTTGAAATTTGGTGGATTAATCCGTTTTGGTTTGGTGTGGTTAAGTGAGCTGTGGAAATCTTTTAAGTGAGCTGTGGAAAAGAATACGGTTTTCCCCAAAAATTTTTTTCTGAATTATGAAATTTAAAGACTTGTTTAAAATCAGATAGTTTCCCTTTTGTATTTGCCAAGTTATCGACGAGGTTTCAAGGTTTATCCACAGTGGTTTCTGGGATTTTTTGCAAACCTGTTGAGGGTGTTGCTATTATATTTTGGTCTTCCAATGTCCATCCGCTGCGGATTATTAGGCCTTGTTCTTGTTCCTCATTGTAGAAGTAAAAGACTCGTTCCGCTAACTTTTTTTGTATGAAATTGGATGGATCCCAGCGTTTATTTCCATTTAAATCTTCAATAACTCGAACTTTGAAGGTCCCGGGTTCCAAGAGTTTGAAAGAGTATTTATTTGAGTTTTCGAGGAATTGTTCCTTTACTAATTCATTTTTTTCGTCAATTAATTGGACTATGAATGGAGGTTTTGCACCCAGAATATTTCCTGAAATTTCATCTGCAAGATTTTTTCGCTCCATCTTCCGGTAATTGGCCGATAGACTTTTTTCATTGAATTGGTTTTCGATATCTTGAAATGTAGAATCAGACGCCTTAACTGTGAAGATTTCTTGGCTTAAGGAGTCGGGGATAGTCATTTGTATTTTCAATAAATCCCGCTTAGAAGAATCTTGAAAAAACATCATTGACTCAGTAATTGGGATTCTAGAGGCAGTATCAAATGAAACAAAAAGGGAATCAGAATTTATGGATTTGATTGGTTTGTTGAATTTGAGTTCCACTTCCAATTTCTGGAAGAAGTTTTTACCTGAGTTAGCAGTGACCTCCAGTTTTTCTGGTTTTCGATCTGACTCAGGGAATTTTGCCCAGATTAATGAGTCTTTAGAAAAACCTACAGAGTCTTTAAGGCTTATTTGAAAGGGAATACTGTCACTTGTTGTACTTTTTGGATAGATTCTTATTCGACTGTCTGAGGAAGTATAGAAATACTCTTTGCCGAGGTTATCGTTTTTGATGTTAGTTTCTATTGGTTCTCTATTGACTACGATATCAAAGTTTTTTCCAAACGTAGCGCTCCTTAAAATTCTAATGGGCGTAATATCTGCTTTGGAAAGATTGAAGGTGACATTTTCAAGATTTGCGTCTAGATCTAATGTGTCCAGAATAAAATCATACTCTTCAGATTTTGATTCTGCTTTTAAGCTTCCATTGGCATCTTTCCATGCATAGGCCATGTATTGACCATTTTTTATATTGGTCATTATGAAACTTCCTGTTGAGTCAACTTGACTTAAATAATAGGGTTGTGCTGTGAAAACATCTGTAGTGTCACCAACTGGGTAAATTCCGACTAAGACATTTGTATAATCTACTTTTGAAGAAGGAAAATGAAAAAGTATTTTTCCTGAGAGGCTTATACTGTCGATTGCGTTTCCAGTCGAAAAAACCAATTTGAGGTTTTCAGCAGGATTATCTTCAGAGATATCCACGACTGATTTTTGAAAGTCAAAAACGTAAGTTGTACTGTCCTCAAGTTTTTGGTTGAGTTTAATGGTTACTATATTTTTTAATGCCGTAAACTCCACTTCATCCTTATTTATTCTGGGAGTAATTACGACGCCTTTTGATGGATTTTCGAGTTTTATGTATTCATCAAAAGTTAGTACAATCTGTTCTGGTTTGATGTTGAGACTCTCATTCTTTGGATTTGATTCTTGAAGAATTGGAGGATCTTCATCTCTAGGACCGCCTGTAGGGGTACTTTGCTTTGCACATGAAGCAAAAAGAAAAATGATAATACCTGTAATCAGGAATAGTGTCTTGCTCACTTCTTTTGAAAGATGAAAATGTTGCTAGAAAATTGACCAGGTTTGTTTGCTGATCGGTTTGATTTTAATCCTTTGAAGAAACCATTCCAGTATCTTGAAATTAAGCTGGAACTTCTATCCAAGTAACCTTCAGATAAAAGTGAAACATAAAAACTATCAAATTTCATTGGTTTTACTTCTTTTAATTCAAGTTCAAATTCCTCCTTGAATTTTTCGATTGAAGATAAGTTGAAGTGATAAAGGTGTCTTGGTACATCCCATCCTGCCCAATACTTACCATAATTTTTGCCATCCCAGCTTTCGTGATTTGGGACAGCAATAATTAAACAACCATTTGATTTTAAATGATTTATAATTTTTCTGGTTGATTTTCTTAGATCATGAATATGTTCTAAAACGTGGAAGAGTGTAATTACGTCGAAGGTTGAATCCTTTCCCAAGTCATCGATGCTTTCTCTGACTTTTCCTTCCAGTTTATAATTTGCTTGGTTCCTGGCTTTCTCGCTTGGTTCTATCCCCGTTACTTTCCATCCTCTTTTTTTTGCCGCTTTTAATAGTTCTCCGGTACCGCAGCCATAGTCTAGTAGCTTTCCCTTTTTCTTTAGAGACTCAATGAATTTTACTTTTTTGGTAATGCTATAGTTTCGGACTTTTTGGTAAATCCACTGGGTTAAATTCTTTGCTTTATCCTCGTGGGAAAAATATTCCGGAAAATTGTAATAGGGTCCAATATCCTCTTTTTTGGGTCTTGGGTTTGTAAATAGTAATTCACAATTCGAGCATTTACATAGGATAAAGGTTTCCCTGCTCACCGCAAAATCTGTTACCTCAGAGTGGTTAAGAAAAAGCCCACTTTTGCAAAGTGGGCATTTATTGAGACGTTCAAGCATTTTATCTTCCCAAATACACTGTTAAGATTGATAAATCAGCCGGTGAAACCCCACTAATTCTGGATGCTTGTCCGAGTGTTTCAGGGCGTATTTTATTTAATTTTTGTCTGCCTTCATTGGACAAAGCGGTTATGGATAAATAGTCAAAGCGGGTTGGGATTTTATAACTTTCCATGTTTGACAACTTTTCCACCATTTGTTGTTCTTTGTCGATATAGCTGTCGTATTTAATTTGAATTTCTGCCTGTTCGAGCACTTCTTTTGAATATTTACTTAAGTACTGTTTCAGTTCTTGATCGACAGTTTTTAATTCTTCGATTCCAATTTGTGGCCTTTTTAGTAATTTTTCCACACTTATTTTTTCCTGAATTGATGCTGTTCCAATGTTTTCCAAGCCTTCATTTATTAGTTCTGGGCTAAGTTTTTTCTGCTTCAGATCATTGATCAATTTGGCTGTAGATGTTTTTTTGTCAAGCATTTTTTCCAGACGTTCGTCAGATGCTAACCCAATTTGATGACCTAATTGAGTTAGTCGCAAATCGGCATTATCCTGGCGAAGTAAGAGGCGAAATTCTGCCCGTGATGTAAACATACGATAAGGCTCCTCTGTGCCCTTATTTATCAAGTCATCCACTAGTACTCCGATATAAGCATCTGACCTTTTAAGTATAAATGGGCCCTTCTCCTGTACTTTAAGACTTGCGTTGATTCCTGCCACCAATCCTTGAGATGCAGCCTCTTCGTAGCCTGTTGTCCCATTTATTTGACCTGCAAAGAATAAGTTTTCTATCAAATGTGTTTCAAGCGTTAATTTTAGCTGCGTTGGAGGGAAAAAGTCATATTCGATAGCGTACCCTGGCCGAAACATTTTTGCATTCTCAAATCCCGGGATTTTTCTTAATGCTTCATACTGGACATCCTCTGGAAGTGAAGTAGAGAATCCATTGACATAAATTTCAACGGTATTCCAACCTTCTGGCTCCACAAAAATTTGGTGTCTTTCTCGTTCTGCGAATCGGTTGATTTTATCCTCAATGCTTGGACAATAACGTGGTCCAAGACCTTGAATTCTGCCATTAAACATTGGGGATCGATCAAATCCTGTCTCGAGTGTTTGATGTACTTCTTTGTTGGTGTAAGTTATCCAGCAGCTCCTTTGAGTTTCTAAAGGTTTTGTAGAATCGAGATAAGAGAATTTTTCAGGTTTTTCATCTCCTAATTGCTCTTCCATTCTCGAGTAATCCAGACTTCTTCCGTCTACCCTTGGAGGAGTACCTGTTTTCATTCTTCCCGCTTCAAAACCGAGTTGAACCAACTGTTCTGTAATTCCTTTAGCGGCCGATTCTCCAGTTCTTCCTCCACCAAACTGTTTTTCGCCAATATGTATTACACCGTTAAGAAATGTTCCATTTGTTAATACCACCGATTCGGATTCTATTTCTATTCCAATTCCCGTCTTAACACCTCTGACTCTTCCATCTTTTACCAAGAGACCGCTGATCATTTCCTGCCAAAAATCCACGTTTGGAGTTTGTTCCAACGCCAGCCTCCATTCTTCAGCGAATAGCATTCTGTCATTTTGACTTCTTGGCGACCACATAGCAGGCCCTTTCGAACGATTTAGCATCCGAAACTGAATCATGGATTTATCTGATATGATTCCAGACATACCCCCCAGAGCATCAATTTCTCGGACGATTTGCCCCTTAGCCACCCCGCCCATGGCGGGATTGCAAGACATCTGAGCTATGGTATTCATGTTCATAGTGCAGAGCAATACCTTTGAGCCCATCTTGGCTGCCGCATGTGCTGCTTCACAGCCTGCGTGCCCTGCCCCTACTACTATCACATCATATTTTGGAAACATGATTTTATTTTATTAGATGTTTCACGTGAAACTTGGAATGAGCTTTAAATCCCTTTCGAGTGTTTCACGTGAAACGTTTATAATTTTTCAAATATGTCTATGGCAAAACCTTCTTTTTTCCGCATGACTTCAGCCTCATCTTTGGTCTTGTCTTTATATCCCATCAGGTGAAACAGCCCATGGGATATTACTCTACTTAATTCGGTGGATTCTTCCTGGGCATGTTTTTGTGCGTTTTCCCTAACGCGGTCTATGCTTATAAAGATGTCTCCTTCTATTTTCCCTTCTTCTTCAGAATTATCAAAAGTGATGATGTCTGTATAGGTATGATGATTCAGGTAATTTACATTGATCTTATACAGGTATTCATCAGAGCAAAAGATGTAATTCAATTCACCAAATTTGAAATTTTCGGATTTAGCGATTTGCTTAAGCCAATTTTTGCGTTTTTGTTTTTGAGGTAATACAAATTGGATTTCCTCTGTAAAGAAGTTGATGGCCATACTTCAATCCATGTAAAAGGAAAGTATAGTTTTCTTCCCCCCTTCTTCAAACTTTACTTCATCACTGAGATGTCGAATAAGGAAAATTCCCCGTCCACCAGGTTTTTCAATGTTCTCCGGTTCTGTAGGATCGGGCAATAGAGCAAGATCAAATCCCTCACCTTCATCTTCTATCGTAAATTTTAGCTGGTCATCTTCCACTCGTAGTTCCAAATGAACTAGTTTGTTTTTGTCATTTTGATTGCCATGAATAATGGCATTGCTGATACACTCTGTCACGGAAATCATAATATTCCCATAGATGTCATCATTGATTTCGAAGTTTTCCTTGGCATTGTCAATGAAACTTTCGATTATTTTAATATTCTCTATCAGAGATGGAATTGAAATTTTAATAGACTTCATCTGGGAAATATTCAATGATTCAGATCTTATTGATTTATGCTTAGTCAATTTCTAAAACAATCGGACAATGGTCAGAGTGTTTTACATCAGGCAAAATTACAGCACTTTTCAGTTTGTTCTGCAATTCCTTGGTTGCCATATGATAATCTATACGCCAACCCAAGTTTTTTGAACGGGAATTGGCTCGAAAACTCCACCAAGTGTATTGGTTAGGGTTGGGATTGAAGTGTCGGAAAGTATCAATAAAACCCGAATCGGTAAACTTATCCATCCATGCCCGTTCCTCTGGTAGAAATCCAGAAGAGTTTTTATTCGATACGGGATTGTGTATATCAATAGGTTTGTGGCAGATATTGTAGTCTCCACTAAGGATAATCGCAGGATTTTCTCTTCTCAAATCCTGCATGTATCCAAAAATGTCATCCAAAAATTCATATTTGAAATCTTGACGGATATCTCCCGTAGTGCCTGATGGGAAATAGGAAGAGATAAATGAAAAGTCTTCAAAGTCTGCTTGAATCATCCGCCCTTCATCATCATATTTATTTAGTCCCATTCCGTATTTGATGGATTTGGGTTTGATTTTAGTAAATATTGCAACACCGCTGTATCCCTTTTTAACCGCAGGAAACCAATACAACTCATATCCTAATTCCTGGAAAATAGTGGGGTCAATATCCTTTTCCTGAGCTTTAATCTCCTGTAAACCAATGATTTCAGGATTTTCTTCCTTAAGCCATTCTACAAATCCTTTATTCATGGCTGATCGGATTCCGTTGACGTTGTATGAGATCAGTTTCATTTAAATTTCAATTTGATACTCTTTTTCAAAGTATTCCAAGACTTGGAGTTTTAGTAACTTTTCCTGTTCCAAAAGATCAAAATGAGGCAGTTCTTTTACCAATTTCCAATGGGGCCATCCCTCTTGATCTATAAAATCGAGTTCATAAAAGCCAGCATAGCTCAAAACTTTGCACACCGCAATATGCATTAGGTCCTGCTTTTGCTCTTTGGAAAATGTCCTTGTTCCCTGTCCAAGTTCCTGTACTCCAATCAGGAAGAGTACGCCATTTAGGTCATTGGGTTTTTTTCCTACGGTATCTTTCAATCCGTCCAGAAGTTTTGACCATCGTTTTTCAAGATCCAAATCCCGCTTAAACATATCCTTATACTTGATTTTCAAGTTCTTCCCAGTATTCTACGGCTCTTCTCAGATGAGGTATAACAATGGATCCGCCTATGACCATGGAAATGGAAAACACTTCGAAAATTTCTTTTCTGCCCACACCAGCTTCAAAGGATTTTCCTAAATGGTATTTGATGCAATCATCACAACGCAACACCATCGAACAGGCTAATCCGATCATTTCTTTGGTTTTGATATCCAGTTCACCTTCTGCATAGGTATTCGTGTCCAAGTTGAAAAAACGCTTGATCACTTTGTTGTCTTCAGAAAGGATTCGCTCATTCATTTTGGAGCGATACTCGTTGAATTCCTCTATTAGATTCATTAACTTAAGTATTAATATAGTCCAAAGGGTAAATATACTGCTTATTCTACCCTAAGGCAGAACAACAACACTTTTTGGCCATGCGTTTATTTTTCTTAAAAGATTTTTTGGATCTCGTCTTCCCGCGCAATTGTCCTTTGTGCGGGAAGAGTCTCTTTGACTTTGAACCCTGTCTTTGTACGGTTTGTCAAGGCACACTACCAAGGGCAAATTTTCATTTAAGAGCTTTTGATAATGAACTCACTTCAAAGCTTCGGGGACTGATGCCAGTAAATAGAGCAATGGCGTTTATCCGATTTACCAAAAAAGGGAAAAGCCAAAAACTACTTCATTTATTGAAGTACAAGAACAAGCCTGAAATAGGTGAAGAAATGGGCAGGTTGTATGGGTTGACTCTTGTACAAGAGGGAGGATATTCAGGAGAATGGGATTTGATCGTGGCTGTACCACTTCATCCATTGAAGCAAAAAAGAAGAGGTTATAACCAAAGCGAAAAATTTGCCAAAGGTCTTTCTATCTCATTGAATATTAGATCAAAAGAAGTTTTGGAAAGAAGGAAATTCACTGAAACCCAGACTAAAAAATCAAGGCTTCAACGCCTTGAAAATGTGGACGAGGTTTTTGATTTGAAAGACAGCGAAAATATCAACGGCCTCAGGATTTTATTGGTTGATGATGTAATTACCACCGGTGCGACACTTTGCGCATGTGCTAATGTGCTTTTGGCCAATGGGGCAAAACTTGTAGATTTGGCTACCATCGCTGCAGGTGGCCAATAATCCCAAGGCATGACCATAGACATCGAATTACTCAAATACCCTATCGGAAGGTTTAAACTTCCTGAAATCGTTACTTTGCAAGCAATCCAAGATGCTATTGCTATCATCAAGTCATTTCCTGCAAATTTTTTTACTGCAGCAAGTCCTCTTTCATTGTCCCAGTTGGATACGCCATATCGACCAGGAGGCTGGACAGTTAGGCAATTGGTTCATCACTGTGCAGATAGTCACATGAATGCCTATATCCGATTCAAATTAGCCTTAACGGAAGAAAACCCAACCATCAAACCCTACGATGAGGCGACATGGGCAAATCTTGCGGATGCGACTCTTCCAATTGAATCTTCCTTGGCCATTATCAGGGCCATCCATTTCAAATGGGGAGTCCTTTTGGATTCAATGAATCCGGAGGATTTTAAGAAGACCTATTTTCACCCTGAGAAGCAAAAAACCCAGGCTCTTAGCGAGGTCACGCTAATGTATGCTTGGCATTCTCAGCATCATCTTGCGCATGTACAGCACTTGGTTTTGAGGGAATTTAAGCCAATCGGAAATTAATCTTCCAAATCCAAAACGCTAAATTGGATGCTTTTTAACTCCATAGAATTTGCCATTTTCCTGCCAATAGTATTTGCGCTGTATTGGCTTTTTAATAAGTACCACAGAGTTCAACTGTGGATCTTGCTACTAGCCAGTTATTTGTTCTATGGCTGGTGGGATTGGAGATTTTTGGGTTTGATAGCTTTAAGCTCTTTTATAGATTTTTTTATTGGGATTGGCTTAGGACAAACAGATGATCCTAAACGAAGGAAGCTATTGCTGGGAGCGAGTTTGGTTGCCAACTTGGGCTTATTGGGCTTTTTCAAATACTTCAATTTCTTCACTGAGGCATTTGTAGATGCTTTTTCTTTATTCGGGATGAGTTTGGAAAAATCCAGACTGGACATAATCCTTCCGGTTGGAATCAGTTTTTACACTTTTCAGACACTCAGTTACACATTTGATGTTTATAAGAAACAGCTTACGCCGACCAAAGATGTGTTAGCATTTTTGGGCTTTGTGAGTTTTTTCCCCCAATTGGTTGCTGGACCTATAGAGCGGGCATCTCATTTACTTGGTCAATTTTATACTCCACGTAAATTCAACTATTCCCTTGCTGTTAGTGGAGTCAGGCTTATTGTATGGGGTTTGTTTAAGAAAGTTGTGATAGCGGATAACGCCGCAATTCTCGTAGATGAGATATTTACCAACTATCAGGATCAAAACAGCTTATCTCTAATTCTCGGATCCGTTTTGTTTGCACTCCAAATTTATGGGGATTTTAGCGGGTATTCTGACATTGCAATTGGCCTTTCCAGAATGTTTGGTTTCGATTTGATGATGAATTTTCGATTCCCTTATTTGGCCCAAAACATCAATGATTTTTGGAAAAGATGGCATATTTCTCTTTCTACGTGGTTTAGGGATTATGTTTACATCCCTTTGGGAGGCAGTCGAGGATCAATTGCTTTTTCAGTAAGAAATGTGATGATCATTTTCTTGGTAAGCGGTTTTTGGCATGGTGCTAATTGGAATTTCCTTGCATGGGGCGCAATTCATGGCTTGATGTATGTTCCCTTTTTTATCAATAAAGCCCACCAAAATCTTCATCAGGATTCCTTTTGGCTAAAATTGCCAAGGATTTTTCTGACGTTTTCGGTGGTTTGTTTGGCTTGGGTTTTCTTTAGAGCTGATTCATTGGGTCAAGCTTTAGACTACCTGGGACACATATGGTCAAATGAAGGGGCTGGAAATTTTATTTTCAGCCAGACTAAAAGAACCATAATATTTGCAGTAGTGGCTTTTTTCAGCTTATTCATGCTGGGAACAGAGGCTTTTTTCGAAAACAAACAAAAATCCGAAGTCTTATTGCCAAGTAAATATTTGTTGATCCTGGCTTTGTCAATTATCTTTTTCGGTGCGTTCAAAAACCACGAAAGCTTTATATACTTTCAGTTTTGATGAAAAAATTCGTTATAAAGTCTACATTTTATCTTTTGGGCCTTTTGTTTCTGGCCTATGGACTTTCATTAATGGGTTTATATACGTTAAAGAGAAGTCAGTTTTTCAAGCCATCATTTTTGGTTAATGCATTTAAGCCAGGTGAGCAGTTTAAGCTTGCTGTTTTTGGTTCGAGCAGAGGACTTGCCTCTCTCGATACAAAGCTCATTGCAGATGAGCTGGAAGGTCTTTCTGCAAATTTTTCCATGGATTATACTGCCTTACCTACGGCAAAATTAATGCTTGAACATTTTTACGCTCAAGGTTACCGTGCAGAATTCATTGTAATTTCTGTTGACTTACCTGATCGAGATACCTCAAAGACAGTAATTTCTGAAAACGATTACCGTTTTCTTCCTTTCCGAAACGAATCTTATGTCCAAAATTACTATTCCAGATATGATGAAGGCCTTGTAAAACCTTTAGCTGCCTCAGGGTCTTTTCCATTTTTTGGGTTTGGATATTACAATATGGAGTTGTTGGGGCCAACGTTGATTTCATCGATTAAACCAGATTATAGGTACCAATTTGATGAGTTGGGCAACTTTGAATACCCTGATTACCTAGGAATGGATGAAAAACCGGAGCCACGCAATTTTCAGACTGCCTTGACAAATCCGATTTTAAAAGAGATCCAGGAATTAACGATCAGAAACTCAAGTAAACTAATCATATATATAGCTCCTTACCTTCGGGATGAAATCAATCTCCTAGAGTCTTGCCCCTACACGGTGATCAATCATTCCCGATTGATTAATAAACCAAATTATTTTTCCGATTACATCCATGTCGTGAATTCGGGCAAAAAAATAGCGACAAAGGCGTTTATAGAAGAGTTGAAAAAGCTGGAATAATACTGGAATTCATGAACATCTCCCTAAAAAATCAACGTATCCTGGTAACCGGAGCTTCCCGAGGCATTGGCCGTGCCATTGCCAGGCAACTTTCCGAGTCAGGTGCCGAGGTAATCATTCATTACAATTCAAATAAGACAGAAGCAGAAAGTCTTCTAAATCAGCTCAAAAATCCAGCCCATATTGAAGCCTGTGACCTTTCACAATCCGCCGAAGTGGTAGGTTTTATCCCTCGATTGGTTGAAAAGTATGGACCGTTAACTGCCTTGGTCAATAATGCAGGGATTTCCCCTTCAGCACCTGACACCCTTCCTACGGCAGAATGGTTGCAGATATGGGAGAAAGTTATGGCTGTAAACTCAACAGCCGTTGGGATTCTCAGTAAAGAATTTGTTGATCAGGCAAAGCCACATGAGAACGGAAGAATTGTGATGATTTCCTCCAGGGCAGCATTTCGTGGCGATACACCTGATTATCTAGCCTATGCTGCCTCAAAAGGTGCTTTGGTCAGCTTAACCCGCTCCATTGCCAGACATTATGGAAAGCTTGGGATCAAGGCCTTTCTCATCGCACCAGGATTCACCCGTACAGATATGGCCAATGAAATCCTTTCAGAATATGGGGAAGATTTTGCTTTGAAGGATATTGCGCTTAAGGAGCTGACCCTTCCGGAGGACATAGCGCCGATGGTTACCCTACTTTGCTCGGGACTTGCCGACCATGCCACTGGTACCTCCATTGATATGAATGCAGGTTCTTATGTCCGTTAAGCATTTGCGGAAATGAAAAAGGAGGAATTCCGAGCGTTTGCTCATCAGGTGGTGGATTGGATGGCAGATTACTTGGAGCAAAAGGAAAGTTTTCCGGTGACTCCTACCCTTGTACCAAAGGCAATATTCCACCAAAATCCCTGACCATGCGCCGGAAAAGGGAGAATCGTTTGATCAAATTTTCGAGGACTTTAAGGAAATAATTCTGCCTGGAATGACTCATTGGCAGCATCCGGCTTTTTTTGGATACTTTCCTGCAAATAACTCTGAGCCATCGATCTTGGCCGAAATGCTGATGTCCACATTAGGTGCACAATGCATGTCTTGGCTCACATCCCCAGCTGCGACTGAATTGGAAGAACGGGTTTGTGATTGGCTCCGGGATGCCAAAGGAATCGACAAAAGCTGGAAAGGAGTCATTCAGGATACTGCAAGCACGGCAACTCTAAGTGCGATTATTACTGCAAGAGAAAAGGCAACTCAGTATCAAATCAATGAAAAAGGCTTTACCGGGAAGGAAAAATTTCGTGTTTACTCTTCCGCTCATGTCCATTCTTCGATAGATAAAGCCTTAAAAATCGCTGGAATCGGGGCACAAAATCTAGTGAGAATCCCTGTTGATGAAAATTTTGCAATGATTCCTGATGCACTTGAAAAGGCGATTTTGAATGATCAGAAGGCCGGATTTTATCCCCTTTGTGTGGTTTCTGCGTTGGGTACAACCAGTTCAACTGCGGTTGATCCTATCGGACAAATCACTCAAATCACCAAAAAATATGGCCTTTGGCATCATATCGATGCGGCATTTGCCGGGACAGCGATGCTTTTACCGGAATTTCAACACCTACTCAGCGGACACCAAGATGCCGACTCCTATGTGTTCAATCCGCACAAATGGATGTTTACCAACTTTGACTGTAGCGTTCTTTTTCTACGGGAGCCCCAATTTTTGATCAATACGTTTTCGTTGACCCCAGAATACCTCAAAACTCAACTTGATGATTCTGTAAACAATTACCGGGATTGGGGAATCCAGTTGGGAAGGAGATTTCGGGCGCTTAAGTTGTGGTTTGTGATACGTTCTTATGGCCTCGAAGGGATTCGGGAGAAGCTGAGAAACCATCTTCAATTGGCACAGCTAGCCAAGAGTTGGATTGAGAAAGAAAAAAATCTGGAAATCCTGGCCCCCGTCAATTTCAATACAATTTGCTTCCGACATGGTGACACAAGCATTTCTTTGGAAAAGCAGAACCAGTTTAATGAGGCTTGGATGGCTCGGGTAAATGCTACCGGAAAAGCCTTTTTTACCCATACCAAATTGGACGGAAAGTTTGTCATCCGCTGGGTGATCGGACAAACCGATGTGGAAGAAAAACATATCCGAAATGCATTGAGTTTACTTTTGGAAGAGCGTAAAAAGTTGCTTGAGCCAATCAATTAAACCATGCCAAGCCGAGATCCAGTCCTTTCTCCAGACCTTGTCCGAATCCTAAAAATCTTCATTTTCTCCGCCTTGGGTCTGGTTTTGGCGCTTTCGTTTTTTAATGAACGCCGGGCAAACAACTCGGGAGAAGATCGAACATTTCGGGTCACTGATGCCAATCGCCTTTATTTTCAAAACGTCCGGTCGATTTACTACGATCGGGAAATCAGGCGAGATGCCGGGATGACGCTGTTTCGACATGGGAAAAGACTTCAGTCTGATATCCTACCCACATTGGATTTGGTTATCTTATTGAATCCTGTAAATGAAAATGCCTTCATCTATTTTGAATTGAAAAATGCGGATTGGCCGATTCAGATCAGGTCTAAATCAGGAGGGATTGAACAAGTTTTCGAATTTGCCAATGGGAACAATACCGACCATTTTAATTTGCTTCGGAAGTTAAAACCGGCAATTGACCAGAGTTCCGTCTTTGAATTGATCGTAGGTGGAAAAACACACCCTATTTGGTCCGAAGAAAAAGAAAAATCAGCACTAAAATCTGTAGTAGAAGATTACTTCAGACTTTTGGAACAACCCAACTAAATATGGAAAACACAACAAATCCAGGTTTGGAATTTTTCAAAACCCAAATCGGAAAAAAACTCGATAAAACTCCGTCCGCAGCAGGGAATTGGCTCGGCGGCACTTTGCTGGAGATCGATCTCCACCACATCAAGGTCTCCTATACCGTTCGCCCCGAAATGTGTAATCCTGGCAGGATTCTTCACGGAGGAATTGCTTCGCTCATGCTGGATGACGTAATCGGGATGGGTAATTTTGTGGTTGGATCGGAGTATCTGATGACCAGCATCAATCTGAATGTGGACTTTCTCTCAGCAGCACATATTGGAGAAACACTGGAGGTAACCGCAAAACTAATCCGCTCAGGATCCAACCTCAATCATTGGGAAGCAATCATCCGAAAAGAATCCGGGAAGTTTGTGGCAAAGGCCAGCTCAAACTTGATCAAAACGCATGTGAAATTGTCTGATCTGGGGTTTTGAAGGGTGGAAATTACGTTTTGTAAGGATCAGGGAAACAAGCCTTAAAACTGATCCAATTTCACCATCATATCCCACACGGCAATTCCCAACGACACGGAAATATTCAGGGAATGCTTGGTGCCCAACTGAGGGATTTCAAGGATAGAATCACAGGATTTTAGCACCACTTCTTCTACCCCAAACACCTCATTTCCGAAGATAAGGGCATATTTTTTTCCTTTTTCCGGAGAAAAATCATTGAGCTTGACCGAGTTTTCCACTTGCTCCAAGGCACAAAGCTGGTATCCATCTGCCTTGAGTTTTTCTATGGCTTCCAAGGTATTCAGGCAATATTCCCAGTTCACAGATTCCGTTGCGCCAAGTGCGGTTTT
This sequence comes from Algoriphagus lacus, assembly GCF_003583985.1. GTDB lineage: Bacteria > Bacteroidota > Bacteroidia > Cytophagales > Cyclobacteriaceae > Algoriphagus > Algoriphagus lacus. The sequence goes on from NZ_QXML01000001.1 coordinate 319,459, forward strand.
TTGAATGTCCCGGTGCGGTGGAGTTCCGGTGATTCCACAGAGGTAAATTTTCTCGACCCGAAAAGCATCTGCAGTTCGAAAGGCTGACCCGACATTGTTCAGGCTGCGCACATTGTCCAGGACCAAAACCAGTGGGGACTTTTCGGTTTTCTTAAATTCCTGGATCGAAAGCCGATCCAGTTCCTCCATGCTTAATTTCTTCATCTTTTTTGATCTCCTGCCCTAATCGGCTATTTTCAGGGCGCAATCCCAACTCAAAAGTAAGTACAATTCCCTTTTTCTCCCCATGAGCAAATCCAAAGACGGACAGGAAACTCCCCTGATGAAGCAATACAATGCCATCAAGGCCAAGCATCCAGGCGCATTGTTGCTCTTTCGGGTTGGAGATTTCTATGAGACGTTTGGAGAAGATGCGGTCGTAGCCAGCAAAGTATTGGACATCGTCCTGACCAAACGGGCTAATGGGGCTGCTTCCCACATCGAATTGGCGGGTTTCCCCCATCATTCGTTGGATAATTACCTTCCCAAATTGGTCCGTGCGGGAAATCGTGTAGCCATTTGCGACCAGCTTGAAGACCCAAAAATGGTCAAGGGTATTGTCAAAAGAGGCGTCACCGAATTGGTCACTCCCGGTCTTTCTTACAATGACCAAGTGCTGGACACCCGAAAAAACAATTACCTCGGGTCCATTTATTTTGGAAAGGAAAAGCACGGCATTGCATTTTTGGATGTCTCTACGGGAGAATTTATGTGCGCAGAGGGAAATTCTGCTTACCTGGAAAAACTCCTTCAAAGTTTTGCCCCTTCGGAAATCATTTTTTCCAAAGCAGCCAAAAAAACCGCTGCCGAACTCATCAAAAACGACTTCATCACCTTTCATTGTGAAGACTGGGTATATCAGTACGATTTCACTTACGAAAAGCTGAAAAATCATTTCGGAACCGCGAATCTGAAAGGGTTTGGAATTGAGGAACTGGAATCGGGAACCATCGCAGCAGGGGCAATCCTGTATTACCTTGAGGAAACCGAGCACCGGGAAGTCCAGCATATTTCTTCCATTTCTAGAATTGCAGAAGAGAAATATGTCTGGTTGGATAAATTCACCATCCGAAATCTTGAACTTGTTTTCCCTCAGCATGAGGGCGGGGTTCCATTGATTCACATTTTGGATCAGACCGTGACGCCTATGGGCTCACGGATGATGAAAAAGTGGATGGTACTTCCCCTAAAGGAAAAAAAGCCGATCGAAGAGCGCTTGAATGTGGTGGACTTTTTTTACCAAAACTCCACCCTGATCCAGGAAATTCTTGTGCTCCTTCGGCATATCGGTGACTTGGAGCGCTTGATATCCAAAGTGGTAGTGGGTCGTGCAAATCCCCGTGAAATGAACCAAATCAAGCGGGCTCTCAAATCTGCACTTCCGATTAAGGAAATTCTTAAAAACCAGGATAATCCTACGCTAAAGCGACTTTCTGACCAAATTAATCCCTGTGAGCTCTTATTGGAGAAGATTGATCGCGAGCTCAAAGAAGATGCGCCCATGTTGGTTCATCAGGGCGGAGTAATCAAAGACGGGGTGGATCCTGAACTGGATGAATACCGAGGGCTTGCCAATACGGGTAAAGATTTTCTGGTCCAGATCCAGCAACGCGAAGTCCTGAATACCGGAATTTCTTCTTTGAAAATTTCCTACAATAAAGTCTTCGGATACTATCTTGAAGTTACCCATGTTCACCGGGACAAGGTGCCTCAAGAGTGGATCCGGAAACAGACCTTGGTGAATGCCGAGCGGTATATCACACCGGAATTAAAGGACTACGAAGAAAAAATCCTTCACGCAGAAGATCGGATGCTTGGGATTGAGCAGAAGTATTTTCAGGCTTTAGTGCAGGAAACTGCTCATTATGTCACTCAAATCCAGCAAAATGCGCGTGTTCTTGGCACTTTGGATGCACTTCTTTCTTTTGCTCAAGTAGCTCTAAGCAACGGTTATTCCCGTCCTAAAATTTCTGATACCGAAACGTTGGAAATAAAAGACGGGCGGCACCCAGTGATTGAAAAGCAATTGCCTGTAGGAGAGAATTATGTACCAAATGACATTTACCTGGATCACGACAGCCAGCAAATCATGATCATTACCGGTCCCAATATGGCGGGTAAGTCGGCACTGCTAAGGCAAACTGCTTTAATTGTGCTCATGGCACAGATGGGAAGTTTTGTGCCGGCATCATTTGCCAGGATAGGGATTATTGATAAGGTATTTACACGGGTTGGAGCCTCCGATAATTTGTCCAAAGGAGAATCTACTTTCATGGTTGAAATGACCGAAACTGCCAGTATTTTGAACAACCTTTCCGATCGGAGTCTGGTATTGATGGATGAAATTGGTCGTGGGACTTCCACTTACGATGGGATTTCCATCGCGTGGTCTATTGTGGAGTTTTTGCACAATCACCCCTCGTTTAAAGCAAAGACTCTTTTTGCTACCCATTACCATGAGCTGAATCAACTCGCCGGTGATTTTCCCCGAATCAAAAACTTCAATGTTTCAGTGAAGGAAGTCGGGAATAAGGTGATTTTCATGCGGAAGTTGAAAGAAGGAGGAAGTGAGCACAGTTTCGGTATTCATGTAGCCCAAATGGCAGGGATGCCAAATCCAGTGGTCCTTCGTGCCGCTGAGATCATGGGACACCTCGAAAAAGACAAAGCCTTAAAAGAAAAGAAAGAACACTTTAAGTCAATCCCGAAGAACAATTTTCAGCTCAGTCTGTTTGAAATGGATCCTAAGTTTACCGAGGCCAAACTGATTTTGGATCAGATAGATATTAATGCGATTTCTCCGATTGAAGCACTTCTCAAACTTCATGAAATCAAAAAGAAATTGGAATGATTTGTCCTAAACCGTATCTTTTACTAAGATTTAAGCTAAAAAACACTTTTATTAAAAATGGATAAGGTATTACTCAAAGACCTGAAGAAACAGGATAAGTATACCAAGTTTTTTAAGGAATGGAAGGAGCAAGAGTTCAAGGGCGAGGTAGACGAGCAAAAGTTAAAAGATGAACTCGCTTCTCTAAGCAAAACCATTGGAATAAGTGAAGGATTAGTAATTGCCTGCTTTGATTATCGTAATCTTAATCTTGCCTTCTTTACCGGAAATGTAGAGCAACTAAGCGGTTACCCGGAATCCATGTTTCGGAATAAGGGAATGGAGACCTCATTTACCATGATTCATCCCGATGATAGACCGGAGCTTTTTCGTTTCCAAAAAATAGTCTTTGATGCATTTCACAGTCTTTCCATTCAGGAGAGGCATACATTTGAGTTTTCATATACTACACGGTGGGTACATCGGACCTCTCAGGATGTAATCTGGATGACCTCCAAAGTCAGACCTTATGTAATTGACGAAGCTGGCAATTTCATAATGGATTTGCACATCATAGTTCAACTGATCACCCCGCCGAAAGCAAAAAATTATGATTGGAATTATTCCTACACCAAAGAGGATGGGGCAAAAATATTTGTCAGTAAAAACTCCCCTATTGATAAAGCCATAAAGCTAACAACCAAAGAGAAGGAGATTGTGGATTTAATTCTTGAAGGGAAAGAATCCAAAGAAATTAGCGAACTCCTGAATATTTCTGTCAATACAGTTGCTACTCATAGGAAGAATATTTTAAGAAAACTCGGAGCTAGAAATGTGGGTGAGATGGTCAAAATTTTGGCCTCTTACGATTTTTAAAAAACCCTGTAGGTCAGGTTTGTACAACGGGGATCTCTAAAATTAAAAAAAATTCTATGGTGCTGACTTGTAAAATTATTTTCGGGTCTTACCTTTGCATCCACAATTCGCTCACATCACGTTTTGAGCAATGACAATTGCGAGAGTAGCTCAGTTGGTAGAGCACGACCTTGCCAAGGTCGGGGTCGCGAGTTCGAATCTCGTCTCTCGCTCCATAAAGCCCTTGCAAAAGGGCTTTGTCGTTTCAGGACATTTGTAAATTCAAATGTAACCGAAGCTCTACCTTAAAGTAGAGTAAGCCGGGATGGTGGAATAGGTAGACACGCAAGACTTAAAATCTTGTGGCCATATCGGCCGTGCGGGTTCGATTCCCGCTCCTGGTACAGAAGCCTCACTCCGATAGCTATCGGGGCGGGGCTTTTTTGTTTTTTGGGCATAAAAAAACCAGCACGGTTTTAATGCTGGTTTCTATTTTTGGCTTGCTTCCAGTTACTTTTCCAAGATTCCCTTTAGGTCTGCGGGAGAATAACCGACAGATTTTAAGGTTTTATGATCCCCTTCACGAAAAACCAAGAATAGGTCCCCCTCTTTTTCATAAAAACAAGGAGTTCCCTTGTCCTCGTAATGTTTCACAGTGGCTTTAGCTTCAGCTTCAGTTTTGCAGGCCTTGCTCATATTGGATCGTTGGACCTCATCAAAAAGGGCTTTGAATTTTTCCCCCAGTCCGAATTCCAAAATTGCTCCGGAAAGTACGTATTGTAGATCGCAAAGGGCATCTGCGATTTCAACTATGTCTTTTTGCTCAATGGCCTCTTCCAATTCCTTTAGTTCTTCAGCCAAAAGAGAAACCCGGAGATTGCATCTGGTTTCAGAAGGAATGGTGGGCGTAGGAAGTACGGGGTGCTTGAAGGTCTCGTGGAATAAAGCGACCGAGGTGAGGGACTTTGGATCTTGCATGAAAGTTGAAATTCTGATTTAGGCTTGAAATAAATGAAAAAGACCGGTTTTTCCGGTCTTTTATTCCTCCTTTTCTCAAGGAATTACAGGACTGCATTAAAGCGGTCTGCCACCGCTTTCCAGTTCACTACATTCCAAAATGCAGTTACGTAATCTGGTCGGCGATTTTGGTAGTGAAGGTAGTACGCATGTTCCCAGACATCCAGTCCCAGGATAGGAATTCCTTTCACTTCAGCCACATCCATTAAAGGATTATCCTGGTTTGGTGTGGAAGACACCACTAATTTTTTATCGGCTGTTACACTTAACCATGCCCAACCGGATCCGAATCTACCCTTGGCAGCTGTTTCAAATTGGGTAGCAAATGCCTCATAGCTACCAAAAGATGCTACGATAGCCTCCATTAATTTTCCTTCAGGCTTTCCGCCGGTATTGGGAGCCATAATACTCCAAAAAAGCTCATGGTTATAATGTCCGCCTCCATTGTTTCTCAATTTAACAGAGTACTTGGAGATGCTTGCGAGTACATTTTCCAGGGGTTTTGAAGTATCTACGTTTTCTTCTTTTGCAGCATCCCTAAGGTTGGTAGCGTAAGCAGCCGCATGCTTGGTGTAGTGGATTTCCATCGTGCGGGCATCAATGTTCGGCTCCAAGGCTGGGTAGGCATAGGCCAAGGGCGTCTGTGCAAATCCTGTGGCAAAGGCGTTTGGAGACTTCACTTCAATGATTGAGGCGAAAGTATCTGTTACACCAGCCCCAACCAGTCCGATGGCAAGTCCAGTTTTGGCAGTGTTGGCAATGAAATCACGGCGTGTTATGTTTTGTTCTTTATTGTTCATGAGTGTAGGGATTGATTCGCCAAATGAGAACCGTTTAAAGTCCGATTTAGTTGCTGAAATTAGAGATTATCTGACGATTTTGGAATTGAGCATCAGACATTAAGTCTGAATTCCTGACAAGTTGGTTAAGTTTGTAAGGGGGATTTGTCTTGGTTAAGTTTTTGAAACGAGGGACAGACCTGTTGAAAATCATGGAACTAACATTTTACAAATATCAGGGCACCGGGAACGATTTTGTCATGATCGATGATCGGGCTGAGTCTTTTGATCTAAGTAATCTTGACTTGGTCAGGACGCTTTGCGACCGTAAGTTTGGAATCGGCGCCGATGGATTGATTGCCATACGGAACCACCCGGATTTTGACTTTGAAATGATTTATTTCAATGCCGATGGAAGCCAAAGTATGTGTGGCAATGGTGCCCGATGTGCCGTTGCTTTTTCCCATTTTCTGGGAATAGTTAAGGAAAAAACCAGATTTCTCGCCATTGATGGTCCTCATGAAGCGATAATTTCCGGAGAACAAGTGGAACTTTTAATGGGAGATGTCCAAGGCATAGAGGCTAAGTCTGGGGATTTTTTCCTCAATACGGGTTCTCCTCACCATATTCGATTTGTGGAAAAAGCAGAAGGATATCCTGTTTTTGAAGAAGGAAAATCCATTCGATATGACTCTGTCTATGCTCCAGGCGGCACCAATGTCAATTTCGTTCAGCCGATGGCAGAGGATGAAGTTTTTGTCCGAACCTATGAGCGGGGGGTAGAGAATGAAACCCTCTCCTGTGGAACAGGCGTTACTGCTGCTGCCATCGTTTATGGGGCTCAGCATCAGCAAAATCAGGTGAAAATTAATACCCTTGGCGGCAAGTTATCCGTTAAGTTTCAGTCCAACCCTGACGGATCATTCAGCAAAATCTGGCTTATTGGCCCAGCTGAGCAGGTTTTCTCAGGGAAAATCAAACTTTAAATTCCTTCTCCAGGATATCTGCCTGAATAAGGACTAATTATCAATTCTAACAAAAAGGGCTTATTTTTAGGCCCCCAACCGGGAATCCATACAAAGACATGCTAGATTTTATTGCAAAGGGATTAGCCAAAATTTTCGGCACCAAATCCGACAGAGATATTAAAGAACTCCTGCCCAAGGTTACTGAAATCAATCAGATTTTCGGATCATTGAAAAGCCTCACTGACGATCAATTGAGAGCCAAAACTCAGGAAATCAAAGAGATTATTAAGGGCCGATTGAAGGAGATTGACGATAAAATAGCCGAAACCAGAGCTCAAATAGAAGGGCTTCCTGCTCAGGCAATCCACGAAAAAGATCAACTTTTTACCCAAATCGACAAGCTTGAAAAAGATCGGGATGATGAGTTGGAAAAAGTGCTGGAGGATGTGATGCCTCAAGCTTTTGCCGTAGTAAAAGAAACCGCTCGCAGATTCAAGGAAAACGGAACACTTGTTGTCAAAGCCTCTCTTCGAGACCGCGAACTAGCTGTTTCCAAGCCCAACGTGGAAATCCGAGATGAAGAAGCAATCTGGCATAACAAGTGGATGGCCGCCGGCAACGAAGTCGTTTGGGATATGGTTCACTACGATGTACAGTTGATCGGAGGGATGGTTCTTCACAAAGGGAAAATTGCCGAAATGGCAACCGGTGAAGGAAAAACATTAGTTTCTACCCTTCCTGCGTTTCTTAATGCATTGGCGGGAAGAGGTGTTCACGTGGTAACAGTGAATGATTACCTTGCCAAACGTGACTCCGAATGGAATGCGCCACTTTTTGAATTTCACGGGCTGACAGTCGATTGTATTGACAAGTACCAGCCAAATTCACCAGGCCGAAAAAGAGCCTATGCTTCGGATATCGTCTACGGGACGAATAATGAGTTTGGATTTGATTATCTGCGAGACAATATGGCTCGTGAAGCCGGTGACTTGGTTCAAGGTAAACATCACTTTGCCATGGTCGACGAAGTGGACTCTGTGTTGATTGATGATGCAAGAACTCCGCTGATCATTTCCGGTCCAGTTCCTCGAGGCGATGTTCACGAGTTTGAACAGATGAAACCAAGGGTTTCTGCATTGGTGGATGAGCAGCGTAAGTTGGTTCAAGGATTCCTGGCCAATGCCAAAAAGCTGATTGCTGAAGGGAATGAAAAAGAAGGTGGATTGGCACTTTTCAGAGCCTATCGCGGAATTCCCAAGTACAAGCCGTTAATAAAGTTCCTGTCTGAACCTGGAATACGAGTTGTTTTACAGAAAACAGAAAATTATTATCTCCAGGACAACAAGCGGAATATGCCTGAGGCAGATGAGCCGCTTTTGTTCACAATTGATGAGAAAACCAATGTGGTGGATTTGACAGATCGAGGTATCGAGACCATGACCACCAAAAATGAGGATCCAAGCTTCTTTATCCTTCCGGATATCGGTGTGGTGATTGCTGATTTGGAAAAAGACTCCAGCCTTGACGACAAAGAAAAGCTGATCCGCAAGGAAGAGGTCATCAAAGACTATGGGGTAAAAGCTCAGCGAATCCATACCGTAAACCAATTGCTCAAAGCGTACTGCATGTTTGAGCGGGATACCGAGTACATCATTGTGGATGGAAAAGTAAAAATCGTAGATGAGCAGACGGGTCGTGTGATGGAAGGCCGTCGATATTCTGATGGTTTACATCAAGCAATTGAAGCAAAGGAAAACGTTAAAGTGGAGGATGCCACCCAGACCTACGCTACTATTACGCTCCAGAACTATTTCCGTATGTACCATAAGCTGGCCGGTATGACTGGTACAGCAGAGACAGAAGCAGGAGAATTCTGGGAGATCTACAAGTTGGACGTGGTGGTGATTCCGACTAACAAGCCCATCATCCGTCAGGATCGGGAGGACAAAGTGTACAAAACTGTCCGTGAGAAATTCAATGCGGTAACAGACGAAATCAACGAATTAGTGGCTCAGGGAAGGCCAGTCTTGGTGGGTACGACTTCAGTCGAAATCTCAGAAGTACTTAGCCGAATGCTGACGCTAAAGAAAATTCCTCATCAGGTTCTCAACGCCAAGCAGCATGCCCGCGAAGCGGATATTGTTGCGGAAGCAGGGAAGTCTGGAACAGTGACGATAGCTACCAACATGGCGGGTCGGGGTACCGATATCAAATTGACTCCGGAATCCAGAAAAGCAGGAGGTCTTGCCATCATCGGTACGGAACGTCACGAATCCCGTCGGGTAGACCGGCAGTTGAGAGGTCGTTCCGGTCGTCAGGGTGATGTGGGCTCTTCTCAATTCTTTGTTTCTTTGGAAGACAGCTTAATGCGTCTGTTCGGATCAGACCGAATCGCAAAACTGATGGACCGAATGGGCCTTGAAGAAGGCGAAGTGATTCAGCACAGCATGATCACCAAGTCCATCGAACGGGCTCAGAAAAAAGTAGAGGAAAACAACTTCGGAACCCGTAAGCGATTGCTGGAGTATGACGATGTAATGAACTCTCAGCGAGAGGTGGTCTACAAGCGTCGAAGAAATGCCCTCAAAGGAGAGCGATTGGAGCTCGATATTCTCAACATCGTCTATGATGTTTGCGAAAGCATGGTCGAAATGGGCAAATCCACAGGAGATTCGGAAAACCTGAGAATGAACGTATTCACCACTTTGGGGGTGGATTATCACATTTCAGAAAATGATTTGAAGACGAAAGATGCAGCCAAACTGACTCAGGAATTGTATGCAGTTGCTTTCGATAGCTATCAGAAGAAAAATGAGCTAATTGCCCAAACTGCCTTGCCTATTTTCAAGAGAGTTCAAGATGAAAGAGGCGGAACTGTCAAGGACATCATGGTGCCGATTTCCGATGGAATCAAGCAGATCGGAGTGGTTTGTAATTTGGAAGCAACAATCCAAAGTGAGGGTCGTGAATTGATCCGAGCCATAGAGAAGAATGTGGCCTTGGCCATTATCGACCAAAACTGGAAAGAGCACCTTCGTGATATGGATGACCTGAAGCAGTCGGTTCAAAATGCGGTTTATGAGCAAAAGGACCCGCTTTTGATCTATAAATTTGAGGCTTTTGAGATGTTTAAGCGATTTATTGGCAAGCTGAATGAGGACATGATTTCCTTCCTTTCCAGAGCTGATCTCCCAAGACAAGACCCGACACAGGTTCAACAGGCTCAAACCCAAAGAGCTCCTGAACCAAAGCTTCAAACCTCAAAGGCGGATGCAGGAAGTACCTTGAATCCAGGCGCAAATCGTGCCGCGGCTGCAGCTGCAAGTGCTGGTCGACCAGCACCACAGCCAATAGCTCCACGAAAGGTTGAAAAAGTAATTGGCAGGAACGATAAAGTGACAGTTAAATATTCTGATGGCACGACCAAAACAGATGTGAAATACAAAAGCGTTGAGCAGGATGTCGCTGACGGAAAATGTGTTGTGATCGAAAACTAAATTGAAATGAGGAAAATCTGGGTACTTGGGATTTTGGTGCTTTTAGGCGGATGCAAAAGCATGGGCTCGGCTTCAGTATCTGGACCTGAGGCATTTTCCAATTATCAGGAAAACCTGACGGGATCCCTTCCTGAATATCCTGATTTTCAAGTTTCCACTCAGGAAGCTAAATCCGTAGCACCCTCCACCTCTGTTCAATCCGTTGATTCAAGTTTGGATGAAGTGCAAAAAAGACTGACCGAGAAGAATAAGTCGGAGCCGTATTTCAACGGGTATACCGTGTTAGTTTATTCAGGAATCGACCGAAATCAGGCATTCAGAACTAGGGATGAGATTGCTTCTTATTTTCCGGAGATTTCTCCCGAAATGCAGTACCAAGAACCTCGGTATTTAGTCAAAATCGGAAGGTTTGCTTATAAGTTTGAAGCACAAAAAAGCTTTTCCCGAATCAAAACAATGTTTCCCACTGCCCGAATTGTTCAGGATCGCTTCCAGCGCAAAGAGTACGTGGCACCGCAGCTAAATCCAAATGCTCAAGGACAAAATTAAATCCCTGGCCCAGGCCTACAAGAAGGAAGTCATCGCCAATCGGAGACACCTACATGCCAATCCTGAGCTTTCCTTCAAAGAATTCAAAACAGCTGAATTTGTAGAAGGTAAACTCAGGGAAATCGGAATTTCTGAAATTGAAAAAAAAGCCACCACGGGTTGGTCGGCACTGATCAAAGGTAAAAATCCTGAAAAAAAGGTCGTTGCTCTTCGGGCAGACATGGATGCCCTTCCCATCATCGAGGCAAACGATGTTCCCTACAAATCCCAAAATCCAGGTGTCATGCATGCATGCGGGCACGATGCCCACACGGCTTCCCTTTTGGGTGCAGCAAAAATCCTGAATGAAGTCAAAGATCAATTTGAGGGAACAATCAAGCTCATTTTCCAACCGGGAGAGGAATTGGTTCCAGGTGGAGCTTCATTGATGATCAAGGATAAAGTGCTGGAAAATCCCCGTCCGAATGCAATCCTTGGCCAACATGTAATGCCGATGATTCCTGCTGGAAAAGTGGGTTTTCGCCCGGGATTGTACATGGCGAGCACTGATGAGCTATATATTACAGTTACTGGAAAAGGGGGGCACGGCGCCATGCCGGAGACCTTCATTGATCCTGTACTTATTGCTTCGCACATGATTGTAGCGCTGCAGCAGATTGTGAGCCGGGTAGCCAATCCGAAAATTCCTTCTGTCCTTTCGTTTGGACGGGTGGAGGCTTTGGGTGCCACCAATGTGATTCCAAATGAAGTAAAAATTCAAGGCACTTTCCGAACGCTGGATGAAGCCTGGAGAGCAAAAGCCCATGAGAAAATGCTTCAAATCGCGCAGGGTATTGTCGAAGGAATGGGAGGTCGCCTGGACTTTGAAATCCGAAAAGGCTATCCTTTCCTTAAAAATGAGCCAGAACTGACTGCCCGATCCATGGAAGCAGCCAGGGAATATCTGGGTGAAGAAAATGTACTGGACTTGGATATTTGGATGGCAGCTGAGGATTTCGCCTTTTTTTCTCAGGAAATCGACGGCTGCTTCTATCGCCTAGGTACCCGAAATGAAGCTCGTGGTATCGTATCGGGTGTGCATACTCCGACTTTTGACATTGAGGAAGATGCGCTCGAGATAGGTGCCGGCTTGATGGCTTGGTTGGCGGTGTCTGAACTTGCTAAAGGATAATCTTCCCTTAACCTCTAAAAATCAGCGAAGGACTATCTTCGCTTTTTTATTTACAAATCATGAAATCGAGCATTTTCCTTTGCCATCTGAATTAGGATTTATATAGCATGCGAGATTCCATGTGGCCATATGAAAATCAATTATCAACACATGAAAAGAATACAAACCCTCACTTTTACCCTCTTCTTTAGCCTTTTGGTTTCTCAGGCATTTGCCTGGGGACAAATCGGGCACTACCTGATTGGTTTTATGGCTGAAAAGCAAATGAAAAAATCAACCCGAAAAAAGGTAGAAAGAGTACTGTATCCGATGTCTTTGGGACGAAGCGGAACTTGGATGGACGAAATCAGATCAGACAAGAGCTTTGACTATGCCACCACATGGCATTACCTCAACAGTAAAAACGGAGAGTATAACCCGTCGACTCAGGAAAAAGGCGGAGATGCCTATGAGGCAATTCAACGGATTAAAGCTGAGCTGAAAGCAGGAGGTCTAGATCCAAAAACGGAATCCGAAAAACTCAAAATGCTGATCCACATGGTGGAGGATATCCATCAACCCTTGCACGTTGGGACTGGAGATGATCGCGGTGGAAATGATGTGAAGATTGAGTTTTTCAATCAACCAACCAACCTTCATGCACTTTGGGACAGTGGAATGATAGACCGTCAGGGTATGAGCTATTCCGAAATCGGAACAGAACTTTACAGAAGATTGACTCCCGAAATGCAGGCCAAATACCGGGCAGCGACAATGGAAGATTGGCTCAAGGAGGCTGTCAGCTATCGACCGATGGTTTACAACCTTCCAGAAAACAAAAAGATCAGTTACCAGTACATGTACGAAAATTACAGTATTGCTGAAGAGCGGATGATCGCCGCAAGCGTTAGACTGGCGCAGATACTAGAGGAGATTTATCCTTGAAAACCAGAATCTTTTCAATAACGGCTTTTGTCTCTTAGGATGACGGAAGCCGTTTTTTTATTTTCAAGCCAAACGATTCCCTTATGTCTGTCAAACTTGCTATCGCGGAAGACAACAGCTTTTTGCTCAAAGCTATTTTGGATAAACTCGCCCTTTTTTCCGATTTGGAAGTGAAGTTTCACGCCTATAATGGGCAGGAACTCATGGATAAACTTGAAAAAGATTCCAATGTCCATCTCATTTTAATGGATATCGAGATGCCCAAAATGAATGGAATTGAGGCTGTGGAATTAATTTCTCAGAAGTATCCTCAAATCAAAAACATCATGTTGACGGTGTTTGATGACGATGAAAATATCTTTCGGGCGATTCAGGCAGGAGCCAATGGGTATTTTCTGAAGGAAGTAGATCCCCTAACTCTCCACCAGGGCATCTTGGATACCCTGGATGGCGGTGCGGCAATGACTCCCTCCATTGCGATGAAAGCTCTCAAGCTTCTTCGTAATCCTCCCAAGTTTGAAGAAACCAAAGAGGAAATCAATTTGACTGCTCGGGAAATCGATATTCTGGAGCAAACTTCCAAAGGGTTGAATTACAATCAGATCGGGGAAAACCTATTTATTTCTCCGAAAACAGTGAGGAAGCACTTGGAAAACATTTATGGAAAACTTCATGTCCATAATAAAATGGAGGCCGTGAATAAGGCAGTCAGAAACCGGATTATTGAAGGTTAGACAATCAGGAATTTAGAGTGAAAAATGTGGGAGAAAGTATTACTTAATGCTCTTTTCAAATTCCTTTTTCGCCCCATCCAAAAACTCTATAAAGGCCGCGATATCCGTATTGTATCCTCTTGGTTTGGCCACAAGTCGCTCATTATGATCAAGAATGACATAATAGGGCTGTGCGTTGTTGTTGAACCGGGTGATCTGGAAATCAGCGTTTTGCTTGCCTAGCGTTTTTTTCAGCTTGCCATCATAGCTCGAGGTGTACCATTCGCTTTCCGGCAGTTCCAGTCGTTCGTCGATATAGAGGGCCACCATGACAAAGTCTTCCTTCAATCGCTTCAATACTTGTGGATCCACCCACACATTTTCCTCCATCTTTCGGCAATTGACACAGCCGTGGCCGGTAAAGTCAATCAGAAGAGGTTTTCCTTCCCGCTTGGCTGCAGCCAAAGCTTGTTCGTAATCAAAGTAGCCGGGAATTCCATGTGGAATCTTTAACCGATCCGCATACTTGATCACTTCATCGGAAGTGATCACAGATTCTTCAGAGGTAATTCCCTCCTCAAGCTTAAACTGCTGTGTAGTAATCGGAGGCAAATAGCCACTGAGAATTTTGAGTGGGGCTCCCCAAAGCCCAGGAATCATGTGTACCACAAAAGTAAAGGTCAGCAATGCCAGAAGTAAGCGTGGTACGCCAATATGCTCCAACTTGGAATCGTGAGGCAAGCGGATTTTTCCCAATAGGTAAAGTCCCAGAGCCGAGAAAATCACGATCCAGATGGCTAGGAAGATATCCCGATCCAAAATACCCCAATGGTAAACGAGATCAGCTATGGAAAGGAATTTGAAGGCCAAAGCCAATTCCAAAAAGCCCAAAACGACTTTGACTGTATTTAACCAACCCCCGGACTTTGGCAATCGCTGCATCCACTCTGGGAAAATGGCGAAAAGTGTAAATGGGATCGCAAATGCCAACCCAAAGGAAAACATTCCCATGATTGGTTTGACCAATTCACCTCCAGCGGAGGAAATCAGGATCGATCCCACAATTGGTCCGGTGCAAGAGAATGAAACCAACACCAGTGTGAAGGCCATAAAGAATACACCACCCAATCCTCCTTTTTCGGCTTTGGCGTCGATTTTATTCACAAAGCTCGATGGAAGAGTCAGTTCGAACATACCCAAAAACGCCAAGGCAAACACGATAAAGATCCCAAAGAAAAACACATTCGGTATCCAGTGAGTCGCCAGCCAATTGGCAAATTCAGGGCCCTGAATCGCTGCCACGGCCGTTCCGGCAATGGTGTAAATCCCGATGATTGAAACCCCATAAATAAACGCTTGGCGGATTCCTTCCGACCGTTTTTTGGTTCGCCCGGTAAAGAAACTCACCGTCATCGGAATCATTGGAAACACGCAAGGAGTTACCAAAGCCGCCAATCCTGCTAAAAACGCCAAAACCATAAATCCCCAAACAGACTCGGATTCACCTTCTGGGGTGAAGTCCTGGGGTTCAGAAGTGGTCTCAGTTTCTGCTACTTCTAGGACAAAAGGGGAATCGGTTGAGCTTGAATCCTCGGAAATGACTTCTAATTCTTCTGAAATAGCTGGTGCAACTTCTTCGATGGTTGATTGCGGCTTAGGCGCACCTTCTTTCGCCGTAAACTTGATCTCAATGTCCTGCTCGTAATTGATGCATTGCCCGGTCAGATCGGAGCACATTTGGTATTCCAGCGAACCTTTGATTATTCCGGATGTGGTTTGGATCGTGATCGGCTGTTCAAACCGCCCTTTTCCCATAAAATAAGTGACATCCCCTTCCCAGACCTCGTCAAATTTCTTTTTGGGATTGATGGCCTTCAGTTTGGAAGCTACTGCAAAATCTCCTGATTCAGCAGGAACAAATTCGGTCAAAAGCGGTCCCAAATCCTTGTCAAAATCATTGGAATATACATACCAACCCATCGGAATCTCTGCCTCCATGACCACCGTGGCTTTTTCTCCCACTTGAAGTGCTGCCGGCTCAAGGGTAAACGTCCACTTGGGAGGCTTCACCAGTTGGGCTTGCGCAATGAAGGAGATCAAAAGAAAAACCGGAAGCAAAAGCTTACCGATTTTTTTGGAACTGGAGGTCATGAGTGATTGGGATTTACTCTGGCAAACAAGGATTTAGGTATTGGGGTTCGAATTTAGAATGAATTGGCTTGGCTTAAAGCGACTTTGATCACTTTCCGCTTAGACTTCTGAAGTGTCTAAAGAATGCCGCAATGGTCTCAATTCCGATAAAGTAGTTTTTCACTCCGTAGTGCTCATTAGGTGAGTGGAGCGCATCCGTATCCAAGCCAAAGCCGAAAAGAATCGGATCGCTGCCGAGTTCTTTTTGGAACAAAGCCACAATGGGTATCGACCCTCCTTCGCGAGTCGGGATCGGTCTTTTTCCAAATGTTTCTTCCATCGCTGCTTCTGCCGCCTGATATCCCACAGAAGAATCAGATACCACCGCAGGAGCACCTCCATGGTGTGCTTTGACTTTTACTTTGACGGATTTTGGTGCGATAGCTTTGAAATGCGCCTCGAAAAGCTGTGCGATTTCATGCCAATCCTGATCGGGCACGAGTCGCATGGAGATTTTTGCATAGGCCTTGGAAGGCAATACGGTTTTGGCTCCTTCTCCGGTATAGCCACCCCAAATGCCATTGACGTCAAGCGTTGGACGAATGCCAACCCGCTCGATGGTGGTATAGCCTTTTTCGCCATGGACATCCTCGATATCGAGTTTGCCTTTGTATTCATTGAGGTCGAAAGGCGCCTCATTCAGTCGCTGACGTTGTTGCTCAGTCAGTTCTTGGACCTTTTCGTAAAATCCAGGAATAGTAATGTGCTCGTTTTCATCCTTCATGGAGGCGATCATTTTGCACAGTACATTGATAGGATTGGCGACAGCACCGCCGTAGGTCCCGGAGTGGAGGTCCCGATTTGAACCAGTTACTTCGACTTCCATGTAGGCCATGCCGCGAAGTCCTACCGTAATGGAAGGATCCTGCATGCTAATCATGTGGGTATCGGAAATCAAAATCACATCGGCTTTCAGCCTTTCCTTGTTGGCCAAAACGAATTTGTCCAAGTTGTCCGAGCCAACCTCTTCTTCGCCTTCGATCATGAATTTGACATTGCAGGCTAATTCTCCGGAAGCCATCATTGCTTCGAACGCTTTGATGTGCATGTAGAATTGGCCTTTGTCATCGGCAGACCCTCGGGCAAAAATTGCTCCCTCAGGATGATTTGAAGTTTTTTTGATGACCGGGTCGAAAGGGGGCGAATCCCAAAGTTCGTAAGGGTCGGCGGGTTGCACGTCGTAGTGGCCATAGACCAAGACAGTTGGCAGTGCCGGATCAATGATTTTTTCGCCGTAAACGATAGGATAGCCAGCCGTTTCGCAGATTTCAGTTACATCTGCACCAGCTTTTTCCAAGGATTCTTTGACAAACTGGGCTGCCGCAAAGACGTCGTTTTTGAATTTGGGATCGGCACTAACAGAGGGGATTCGAAGCAGATCAAGGAGTTCGTTAAGGAAACGGTCTTTGTTGGAGGCGATAAAAGCAGCTACGGACATAGTTGGGTGATTGAGTTTTCTAAAGGCCTCAAAATTATTCCTTTCGGAAGGATTTGCCTAGTTTAAGCTTTGTTTTGTTGTACTCACTTATACAATCTAAAAAATGAAAGCTATTGTTTGTCGGGAATTTGGACTCCCTGAAAAATTGATTTTTGATGAGCTACCCGATCCCATTCCTGCACCTAACCAAATTCTGATAGCTGTGGAAGCCTGCGGGGTTAATTTTCCGGATGCGCTGATTATTCAAAATAAGTATCAGTTTAAGCCCGAACTTCCTTTTGCGCCAGGGGGTGAAGTGGCTGGAAAGATCATAGGATTGGGGAACCAAGTTCATGGATTCCAACTTGGGCAGCCTGTTTTGGCACTTTGCGGTTGGGGTGGATTTGCGGAAAAAGTAGCTGTTGATGCCGATCGGGTATTTCCATTACCTCCTGGCCTTTCGGCCGAAGTAGCCGCTACGACGCTTTATACCTATGGGACTTCCTACCATGCGCTAAAGGATCGGGCAAACCTTCAATCCGGAGAAACTTTGCTGGTCCTTGGTGCGGCAGGTGGAGTTGGCTTGGCAGCTGTGGAATTGGGAAAACTTATGGGAGCCAGAGTTATAGCAGCAGCTTCTTCCGAAGAAAAACTGGCTCTTTGTCAAGAAAAAGGAGCCGATCTAGCCATCAACTACGAAACCGAAGATCTCAAAACCCGAATCAAAGAACTCACTGACGGCAAAGGAGTGGATGTAGTTTATGACCCTGTAGGGGGAAAATTCACCGATTCTGCACTCCGAGGGATGGCTTGGAAAGGGCGTTACTTGATCGTCGGTTTTGCCAATGGTGAAATCCCACAAATTCCGATGAACCTTCCTTTACTTAAGGGCTGCTCGATTGTGGGTGTTTTTTGGGGACAATTTTCAAAACTGGAGGCCAAGGCGAGTTTCCAGAATATCCGACAACTCGTCACTTGGATTCAGGAAGGAAAAATCAAGCAGCATATCGGGAAAACATACAGCCTTGAGGAAGCTCCGGAAGTTTTACAGGCCATCCTAGATCGAAAGATGCTGGGGAAAGGAGTGGTGGTGATTTGATGCTGGATGTCCGATGCAAGATGGCCAATGAGTTTTTATTGCATTTACCATGAAAAACGAAAATCAGACTTTCGATTTTCATAGTAAAATGGAATTAAAAAAAGCACAAAACCCATATGGACTTTGTGCCTTTGTAATAATTGGAGCGGGTAATGAGTCTCGAACTCACGACCTTCAGCTTGGGAAGCTGACGCTCTACCAACTGAGCTACACCCGCTTGACTGATCAAATTTATTGGTTTATCAAAAGTGTAAAAATCTTGCTAAGCCTTGTGCTTTAGTGGCTAACTAAGTGGGATCTAGGGGATTCGAACCCATGACCTCTGCTCTGTCAAAGCAGCGCTCTAAACCAGCTGAGCTAAGATCCCAATTTTCAATTCAGTAGGTCAGCGAAGTTGAATTTAATTTCTTGACCTTCCCGTTATCCAACGCTACGCTCCAAACAATCTGAGCCAATATCCCAGATTGTGCTTGCGAATATAGAAAACCTTCGAGGTTTTTAAAACCTAAATGGTTTAAACAAAACTCTCCCGGACGTATTTCGCCGTGTAATTTTCCTCTTCCTTCGCCAAATCTTCGGGCGTTCCGGAAAAGGTCAAATGGCCTCCTTTGTTTCCTCCTTCAGGCCCTAGGTCAATCACCCAATCGGCAGATTTGATCACCTCGGTATTGTGCTCGATGATGATGACTGAGTGACCCTGATCGATCAGGGCATTGATGCTGTGCAGAAGTTTGCTGATGTCGTGGAAGTGAAGTCCGGTAGTGGGTTCGTCGAAGATAAAGAGGATATGATCTCCTGTTTTGGTGCCGCCTTTTCCCAGGAAAGAAGCCAGTTTCACACGCTGAGCTTCCCCGCCGGAAAGCGTGTTTGAACTTTGACCCATTCCGATATATCCCAACCCCACTTCCTGAAGGGGCTGAAGTCGATTGACGATTTGGGTTTTTCCCTTGAAAAACTCCAGTGCCTCGTCGATGGTCATGTCCAGAACTTCTGAGATGTCCTTTTCCTTGTATTTGACTTCGAGAATTTCATTTTTGAAGCGCTTGCCCTTGCAGGATTCGCAGGTCAGGTGGATGTCAGCCATGAATTGCATCTCTACAGTGATGGTGCCTTCCCCTTGACAGGCTTCGCAACGACCTCCATCTACATTAAATGAGAAAAAAGCCGGTTTGTATCCTCGCTGTTTGGATAGGGGCTGCTCGGAAAAGAGATTTCTGATCGCATCGTAAGCTTTCACATAGGTCACCGGATTGGAGCGGGAGGACTTTCCTATAGGGTCCTGGTCCACAAATTCCACCTGAGTAACCCGCTTATAATCCCCCTCGATTTTGTCGTACTTTCCGCCTTCGTCGATGACCGTTCCCAGCATTTTACCGAGAGCCGGATAAAGCACCTTTTTGACCAGTGTGGACTTACCGGAGCCGGATACACCCGTTACCACAGTCAAGGTATTGAGCGGAAATTGCACGGTTAGGTTTTTCAGGTTGTTTTCACGAGCACCTTTTACAGTGATGGAGTCCTTCCACTTTCGGTTGCCATTTTTGGTAAAAATTTTCTCTTCACCTCGAAGGTACTTAGCCGTGTAGGTGGTTCCGCTGGTAATCAGGTCTTCTATTTTTCCCTGGAAAAGCAATTCTCCACCTTTCACACCGGCATCGGGTCCGATGTCGATGATCTGATCGGAAGCTTTCATTACTTTTTCCTCGTGCTCTACCACGATGACGGTATTGCCTAAGTTTTTCAATTCTTTCAGCACTCCGATCAAGCGGTCGGTGTCCCGCGGATGGAGCCCAATGCTGGGTTCGTCGAGGATGTACATCGATCCAACGAGGGCCGAACCCAAAGAAGTCGCCAATTTGATCCGCTGATATTCTCCACCGGAAAGTGTGGAAGTCAGTCGATTCAGTGTCAAATAGCCCAATCCCACCTGATCCATAAATTCCAGTCGGCTGGTGATTTCTTTTAAAAGGCGATTGGCTACTTTGGCTTCGTGCTCTTTAAGTTGTACGTTTCGAAAGAAGCTTAAAGCATCCTCAATCGGCATCAGTACGATGTCGGTGATGGATTTTCCATCGATTTTGACGTAGCTGGCATCTTTTCGAAGGCGGGTTCCACGACAATCCGGGCATGTAGTCCTTCCTCGGAATCGGGAGAGCATCACCCGATATTGGATTTTATAGGTTTTGCTTTCGAGATCTTCGAAAAAAGCATTCAGTCCTTGGAAGTATTTGTTTCCCGTCCAGAGCAATTCCTGCTCTTTTTCGGTGAGTTCGCTGTAGGATCGGTGAATCGGAAAGTCAAACTCAATTCCTTTTTTCAATAAAGGTTCCAGCCATTGCTTGCTGGATTCTCCTCGCCAAGGAGCAATTGCTCCTTCGTAGACGGACATTTCTTTGTCCGGAATTACCAAGTCCCGATCAATGCCCAAAACATTTCCAAAGCCCTCGCAACGTTTGCATGCCCCGTAGGGGTTGTTGAAGGAGAAAAAGTTGACTGAAGGAAGCTCGAAGCTCATGCCATCCAACTCGAATCGGTCGGAAAAGGAACGGGTTTCAACATCCGGAACTGTGATTTTGCAATCGCCATGACCTTCAAAAAGGGCAGTTTGAACCGAGTCGGCAATTCGGAATTGATTGTCCTCGTCGTCTTTTCGGACGGTCGCCCTGTCGATCAATATTTCATAAGAGCCTTTGGGCACTTTCTTTTCTCCCAAAAGATCTTCCACAAAGTAAACCTCCCCATCTATGAGGATTCGGGTATACCCTTTTTGAAGCAAAAGCTCCAGTTCTTGTTCGATTTTTCGGCCACGACCGATTTGAAGCGGGCAGGAAACCATCACTTTAGCTCCCTCTTCAAATGAAAGCACATAATCCACAATGTCCGTTACCGTGTGGTGTTTGACTTCTTTACCGGAGACCGGAGAATAAGTTTTTCCAATTCTAGAATAGAGCAGTTTTAGGTAATCGTAGATCTCAGTAGTGGTTCCGACTGTGGATCTTGGATTTTTTGTACTGACTTTTTGCTGAATAGCGATCGCAGGAGCCACCCCCTTGATGTATTCCACATCCGGTTTTTCCATCCTTCCGAGGAATTGGCGGGCATAGGAACTCAAACTTTCCACGTACATCCGCTGTCCCTCGGCAAAAAGTGTATCAAAAGCCAAAGAGGATTTTCCCGACCCCGAAAGGCCTGTGATGACAATAAATTTATTTCTGGGAATCGCCACGCTCAGGCTTTTCAGGTTATTGACCCGGGCGTTTTTGATGATGATGAACTCTTTGGGATCGAGGGAGTCGATGTCGATTTTAGCGGGTAAAGTGCTTAAAGTCATAGCTGGCAAAGTTAACAATCAAACCCTGCAAGTGGGAGAAAAGTTGGGAAAGTTGTCTTCCTTCTTTCACTGCAAAGCCGATCGGGAGGGGAAGAAAAATTGCCCACTGAGTCTAGAAGGTTACTTTTCCCTTCAAGGCTCAAAACCAGTTTATAAGGGAAACCAAAGGTTAAACCCTTTGTGTTACTCGGCGTTCTTGGTGCCTAAGAAACAAATCCCTTACTTCGAATATGGATTTTCAATTTCTTCTGGATGGATTTGCTCAAGGCCTCCAAAATATGACTTGGCTGGAAGGGGTGGCCGTGTGTTTTGGAATCGCTTCAGTATTTTACTCTATGCGGGAGCATATTTGGGTGTATCCGACAGGCATTGTTTCCACCTTGATTTATGTTTGGATTTGCTTTCAATATAAGCTGTATGCCGACATGGGCATCAATGCTTATTATTTCATCATGTCAATCTACGGCTGGTACGTTTGGACTCATCCAAAAGAAAATCAGGATATTCTCCCAACTACTTGGATGAACGGAAAGGAATGGGGGTATTCAATTCTGCTATTTGGGATTTCGTATCCAGTCTTGGTCTACCTTTTAATTTATTTTACAGACAGTGATGTTCCTTATTGGGATTCATTTACCACAGCATCTGCATTTGTCGGCATGTGGCTGATGGCTAAAAAGAAGGTTGAAAACTGGATATTCTGGATTCTTACTGACTTGGTTTCAGTGCCGCTTTATTTTTACAAAGGGCTGGTTTTAACCTCTTTCCAGTTTTTGTTCTTTACGGTTTTGGCCACAATTGGTCTTTTTGCCTGGATAAAATCTTCCAAAGCCTATGCAGATGCCTAAGCGGATTTTGATTTTGGGCCCGGAGTCCACAGGGAAAAGCACCTTGGCTGAAGACCTATCCCATCACTTTGGCGAGCCTTGGGTTCCCGAGTTTGCTAGGGAATATCTGGATAAAATCAACCGGCCGTATCAATACGAAGACTTGGCAGAAATCGGAAAAGGGCAGGTTTTATTAGAAGATCAATTGGCCGGAAAGGCCGAGAAATACCTTTTTTGCGATACCGATCTCCGAGTTATCCACATTTGGTCGGAGCATCGTTTTGGGAAAACGGATCTTTGGGTTTTAGAGGAAATTGATCTTAGAACGTATGATTTGATTTTGTTGACTGATACCGATCTTCCTTGGGAACCCGATCCATTAAGGGAGTACCCTGAGTTAGAGATGCGGCAGTATTTTTTTGAAAAGTATAAAAGATTGGCATTGGAAAGTGGATTTCCATTTTTGATCGTATCCGGAGATCGGGTCAAGCGGCTAAATACTGCCGTGGAGGCTGTGGAAAAGTTGGGTGATTAATTAAACCATCCAGGTTTACAAAACCTGGATGGTTTGTTCCAATTGTGGATAACCTATTTTTTATCCAAAGAATGTTTGGTAATGAATTGATAAGTGGCATCAAAAGCTTTCACCCAATTTTGATGCAGAAGGAAAGCGTGAACTTCATCAGGAAACACCAATTGTTCCACGTCAACTCCTTGTTTTCGAAGTACTTCAGCCAGTTCCACACTTTCTGAAAACAGCACATTCCGGTCATCGTCTCCGTGAATTAGGAGTACAGGATCTACCCACTTATCCACATAGGCCATTGGTGAAGATTTAAAGGCAAGTTCGGCCATTTTCGGAAACTTCTCCGGAGCATACCATGGAGCAAAAACAGGGATATCATTGTTCCAATTGTGCACGCCATGGATGTCTACGCCGACGTGGAATTTTTCAGGCGCTTGGGACAGCGCATGTGCTGTCAAATATCCTCCATAGCTTCCTCCCCAAGGAGCAATTCTCGATGCGTCCACATCTGATCTTCCCGCTAGGAAATCTGCTGCAGCCATAACGTCCTGAACTTCACTCGCCCCTCCTGCTCCGTAGTTTTCCTCTTCACGAAAATCCATTCCATATCCAATCCCACTACGGTAATTGATCGTCAAAGCAATGTAGCCTTGAGAGGCGAAAAACTGCTGTGCTCCATAGGTATGGGAATAATAAAGCCCATAGTTGTAGCCTAGGAGCATCTGCCGACGGCTGCCTCCGTGGATAAAAATTACTGCCGGATATTTCTTTTTTGGGTCGTAATTGGCTGGTAAGAAAAGTTGTGCTGAGGTCTCAAAACCGTCTTTTGCTTTGATTTTCACTGCTTCAGGCTTACTGAATGTTTTTGCAAAATTGCCAGGGAATAAGGTTTCTGCCAGCATTTTCTTTTGTCCATACGTTTGTATCATCGGCCAGCCAGGGCGATTCCAGTTGGATTCCAACCACGCAAGACCATTTTCGATTCGGACTGGAGCCCAGTTTATACTATTAGGATCAGAAAGAAGTTCAAGTTCAAATGTGGATAAGTCCAGACGGGATACCTGACGGCGGTCTATATTTCCGATATTATGAGTCACCAATAGTTCATTTTTGGTGAACGAACTTTGTACCCATTCAACCTGTCCTTCCCCCGGTGTGAGGTGGCGGACCTCTTTGGTTTTGGGGTTTACTGCATAGAGTTGCATCCAGTTGTTCTTTTCCCATGGGAAGACCAAAGAACCATTGGGTGTCCACCAAAGTCGTTCGCTGATAGCAGGCAGGTCATCCACCATGACCGAACCACGACCCTGATCGGCTTTCCAAACTTCCTCTGCTTTCAAGGTAGCAATATCCAACAATCGAATGCTCCAGGGATTGGCGGCTTTAATGGAGGTAAAAGGCAAAAGATTTAGGATGTTTGGAATTCGTAGGTAAGCTAATTTTTTCCCATCTGGGCTCCAGGTAGGATAGGAATCAAAGTCCAAGCTTGATTCGGCATAAGTCAATTGTTTTTTCTCCAAATCCCAAAGCCCTACAAAAGAATGATCGGTTCGTCCGGAGACAAATGCCAGATATTTTCCATCCGGCGAAAAAGATAGCATGGAAGCGTTTCCTCTCGCAGTGAAAAGTTGCTTTACTGAATCCGTCGTATCGGACGCAGCTTTCAGATATACAGATCCACCAATCAGGTAAGCGACCTGTTCTCCATTGGGGCTGAAAACAGGGGACATTCCAGGTGAAAACCACCTGGTTTTTCCTGAATCAATATCCAAACTGTAGATTTTTTTGTCGGTATTTTCTTGGAGTTGGGCAGGATTGGCAGCTTGACCGGCTGAGTTTCGGCTATTTCCGCGAACAAAAAGCAGGGTCTTTCCATTGGGGGAAAAAACTACAGGTCCAAGATCTACCCCAATGTCGCCTTTATAATCTGTCAGTTTTTGGGCGGTATAATCCGGCGCTTTTGCATAAAACACATTTCGCTCTCCTTTGTCATTAAATACCCATGCCACGGCTTTTCCATCAGGAGCTGCGGTCATGTAGGTTGGAAATGGTGCCGAAATGTAGTCAGCCACCGATTGAGCATTGACCTGAATTGACAGCAGAATCAAGAATGAGGCAAAAAGGAATTTTCTCATAAGGACGGGGTTTGGTAAAAGGTACAAATTCCACTTTATTTCCAAAAAGTAATTCTAATGGATAGGTCTATTCGGTATAGGGTTTTGCTGTTTTTGGCAGTCAATTTTTGGGTTCTCCCAATCTTTTCCCAAGAAAAAAAGGTGGTATTCATCATTTTAGACGGGATTCCAGCCGATTTAGTGGAGCGGGTGAACACCCCTAATCTGGACAGGATAGCGGCTGAAGGAGGATATACCCGGGCTTTCACCGGAGGAAAAAGGGGAGGTTATTCCGAAACTCCGACCATATCAGCGGTTGGATACAATAGTCTGATCACTGGCACTTGGGCCAATAAGCATAATGTATGGGGAAATGGGATCGAGGAGCCGAATTACAACTACTGGACGATTTTCAGGTTTTTGAAGGAAGCCAGGCCTGAAGCGAAAACGGCGATTTTTTCAACCTGGTTGGACAATCGGACCAAGCTGATTGGAGAAGGATTGTCGGAATCCGGTCATCTGGAACTCGACTATCATTTTGATGGCTTTGAACTCGATACGATCACTTATCCACAAGACAAGGACAAGCGATACATTTTAAATATCGACAATCTGGTTTCTTACGAAGCCGCACACTATTTGAAAACTTCCGGTCCGGATCTTAGCTGGGTTTACTTGGAATACACAGATGACATTGCACATCGGTTTGGAGATAGTCGGGAGATGGATCATGCGGTTCAGATCGCCGATGAGCAAGTCGGGAGAATCTGGGAAGCGGTTGAATACCGAATGAAAAATCGGAAAGAAGACTGGTTGATTTTCATCACCACGGATCATGGTCGCACTCTTGAAGATGGCAAAGATCACGGAGGGCAATCTGATCGGGAGCGCGAAATCTGGATGGTAACCAATGCCGGGAACCTCAATTTCTATTTCCAAAATGAGAAGCCTGCGATGGTGGATATCCTACCAACGATTTCGCGATTTATGGGTCTGAAAATTCCGCAGGAGCAAGAAATGGAGTTGGACGGAGTGCCCTTGATTGGACCAATTTCAATCACTCAGGCGGAGTTGAGCGAAACAGAGACCGAAATCATCCTGACTTGGAAGCCGATGGAGGACCAGGGAAAAGTCGAAATATGGATGAGCAGGGACAATAAATTCAAGACAACGGGTCAACCCGATTCCTATTCCTTGTTGGGTGAGGTGGAGATTTCATCTGGAGAATTTCGGATCCAAAAAAATCAACTGACTGACGATTGGGCGAAGTTTCTGCTAAAAGGGAGGATGAATACATTGAACTTGTGGACAGGAAAGGATTGAGAATTAGCCAGATGTTGCAGGTTTTAAATCTGGACCTTTGTAATTTGACCCTTCTCCATTTCCCCAAATCTTTTAACCTGAAACCCATGAAGAAGCCCCTCCTGATCTTATTTTTTGGTGCAATTATCTGTTTGAATTCTTTTGCACAACTCTCCCAGCAAGCCCGGGACAGCATCAACCGACTCAGTTCTGAAGATCATCAATTGATGATGAAACGATTGGGAATTACTTCACTTCGGCCCGGACCTTCGGGAAATCCAAGCGCACCAAATGCAGCAAATTCGGACGAGAGCAAAGCTTCTCCTTATACCGGTCTCCCGGATCCGCTGATTTTTGAAGATGGCTCTACCGTGAAAAACGCGATGGATTGGGAAAAGAGAAAGGCAGAAATCGCAGGACATTTTGACGAAGAAATCTACGGTCAACTTCCCAAAAATATTCCAGGGGTTACTTGGTTGGTTATTCAGGAGCGGGACAGCCTGATCGGAGATTTTCCGGTTAAAGTCAAATACCTGAAAGGACAGGTGGACAATTCTGGCTTTCCGGCGATTGAAGTTGCGATTGATCTCACAGTTACCACTCCGGCGACTTCTTCCAAGCCGGTTTCGATGGTTTTGGAATTCGGATGGAATTTTCCGGCTGGTTTTCAGCGTCCCGCACAAGTCGGACCTTCCTGGCAAGAGCAAGTGCTTGCCCAAGGATGGGGCTTTGCGATTATTATTCCGACAAGTTTTCAGGCGGATAGCGGCGCAGGACTTCGGGCAGGAATCATCGGCTTGGTAAACAAAGGGGAACCGAGAAAACTGAATGATTGGGGAACACTTCGAGCTTGGGCTTGGGGGGCAAGTCGAGCCATGGATTATCTGGAAACCGACCCAAATGTGGACAGCAAGAGGGTTGTAATTGAAGGACTCAGTCGATATGGAAAAGCAGCATTGGTTGCGATGGTCGATGAACCCAGATTTGCAATGGGATTGATAGGTTCGTCAGGTGCTGGAGGAGCGAAGATCTACCGGAGAGTGTTTGGGGAACAGGTGGAAAACCTGGCTTCTTCAGGTGAATACCATTGGTTTACTCCGAATTTTATCAAATATGCCGGTCCCTTGACTCCAAATGATTTGCCCGTGGATGCACATGAAATGATTGCCCTTTGTGCGCCAAGACCAGTTTTTATCAGTGTGGGTTCCCCGGAAGTGGAGGGAAACTGGATCGATGCCAAGGGAATGTTTGTTGCCGGAGTCCATGCCAGTCCAGTGTATGAGTTGCTGGGAAAAAAGGGTCTTCCAACGAATGAATTTCCTCCCATCAAGACCAATCTCGATTCAGGAGAAATCGCGTTTCGTCAGCACGAAGGAGGCCATACCGTCGGTCCCAATTGGCCATATTTTATTGAATGGGCAAAAAGGTATTTTGGGAAGGAAATTTGAATTTCAGTTTGGTAGAGAATGAATTTTCCCCCTCAAATAAAAGATGCTGAGGATTAGTTTTTCCAATAGCAAAAAGGGTTTGGGCCAACCAAAAGAAGCTAAGCACAAGGGTTGGTTTTATCTAATTTTTCTTTCCACTACTACCTGATCATCTGTAGCCTTTCGAATAAGTTGTTCGATTTGTGGTCGACAAGCCACCCATTACTCCCTCTCTCCATGTTTCCACTATTAATCTTGGTTCCCAAGGCATTTCGGTTGGTTCTTCCAGCCATAATGTTTGGGTCATTTTGCTTTGATGCCACTCTCCATTTTTTGGATTTTGATAAGGGAAATGGGTAGTTATGATCAATTTGTTTTCCTGCCATTTTGTGCTTGAAACAAGTGGTTTTTCATTGCGGCCCATATTTACAGAATTTTCAGTAACGGAACCATCAAGTGCATATCGATAGGTGATTAAGGGCTGGACTTCTCTGGGAACGAATACGACCCGCTCTATTTCTAAATAATCGGCTCGGTGAAGAATGGAAATTTTTTCACCCCATCCGCTACCCAAGGAGGCTACTTTTGGCTTTTCCCCCCGATTAATAACGGACACTGTATTTAAGTCAGCAGTGGACCAACTTCCTGAAAAATCAGGGTTAGGCAGTGAAACAGAGCGGGTTTCGGCAGCTGCCCGATCGGTTCTTGAATAGGTCGGAATAAGACTACCTGAACCTGCAGGAGGAGGAAAGTAGGGGTCGGCTGCATTGGCGCTTGCAGCAACTCTCGGATGTTGGATCAGGGATTTTTCATACTCATGTACGATCGAATCCATGATTCCAATTACCCAAGGGTAAAAATCTTTCACATCAATTTCTTCTTGTGGATCCACCCGAAGGTCAAATAGTCTGACAAGATTGTCTGGTTCTGGATCGGGGATTTCGGTTTTAAAGTTGTACCATAACTTCCAGTCCCGCCATTTAACGGCCATCATATTGCCGCTTCGATTCATAATTAGAGTACTCTCCCGATTCGAGGTTTTTTGAGTCCCGGCTAAAAATGGTAGCTGATTTACTCCATCTAGGATCCGGTCAGTTGTAAGATTGCTGGGCACTCCCGCAGCAGCTGAGATCGTGGCAAACAAGTCGACTTCATGTACAATTTCATTTGAAACCTGTCCCGCCGGAATACGTCCTGGCCAGCGCATAACAAATGGTGTACGAACTCCCCCTTCCATGGCCGAATTATAATAGCCACGCCAAGGTCCGGAAGATCCTCTCCAGGGACGTCTCATCTCTGCACCATTGTCGGAGCACCAAATCACAATGGTATTTTTTTCTATGCCCAATCTCTTTAGCTCGGCTAATATCAAGCCCACATTGTAATCTACATCAGCCATTGAATCTCCCATATCTCCTGCTCCGGTAGTTCCGGATTTGTCGGGATGTGGCAAAGCTGGAAAATGAAGTTGTGTCATAGGGTAATACAGAAAGAACGGGGTTCCTTTTTCCGAATTTTTTCTGATAAAGTTAACCCCTCTCTCAGCTGCCTCACGGTCGATCGTACGTCTCGCCTCCAAATCAAAAGGCTTTACTTTCTTTGCTGTTTGTCCTGCTACACCTTCCCACACGTAGGGGGCTTCCTGTGTTTTCGGAAAACCTTTCATGGAAGTAAATTGAGAAAGATGGCTGGTGGCTGGGATTCCATACCATTCGTCAAACCCTTGATCAGTAGGTTCACGCTTGCCGAGCCATTGATTTCCGCCGAGATCCCATTTGCCAAAAAGTGCAGTCGCATATCCAACTGATTTGAGGTTTTCCGCTAGGGTAATTTCCCATAACGTAGTTCCAGCATAGTAATCATCTCCGGCGCGCGCTGCATAGCGACCTGTAAGTATTGCAATCCTTGAAGGAGTGCAGGAATACTCAACATTGAAGTTGGTTAAGCGAATACCTTCTTTGCCCAAATTGTCAATATGAGGAGTCGGTACCCCACGAACACCGCCATAAGAATTTACCTCCCCCATTCCTATGTTGTCCGGAAAAATCAATACAATGTTTGGCCGGTTTTGCGAATAGGCAGGGAGAAAAGCGAGTAGAAATATACCCACTAAGGCCAGAGGCTTGATTTTATTGTAGAGGATATCTGAATTCAGCATTGACTTATGGTTTTGTTCGGGATGCTTATGGAGTGAACCGATTTGCTGGAATTGAAAATACTATGATTGGATACTCTTTTTTGCCTGATTGTTCCTTGCCTCGTTATTTCCAGATCAAGGATTTGTCAATACTTGCAATCGTGGATCTACCGGTCAATGCCATGGCCATTTCAAATTCGGCTCTTAATATTTCCAAGGTTTTGGTAACACCTTCAGCTCCACCCGAAGCCAAACCAAAACAGATCGGTTTACCTACCAAAACAGCATTGGCTCCCAGAGCAATCGCTTTTAAAACATCAGTGCCTCGTCTTATTCCTCCATCCATCAAAATCGGGATTCTCTTGTTGACTCGTTCTACAATTCTTGGTAAGACTTCAATCGTTGCTGGCACAGTATCTAAATTTCTGCCACTGTGATTGGAAACGATAATGCCGGAAGCACCGATTTGAATTGCTTTTTCTGCATCATCAGGGTGTAGAATCCCTTTTAGCAAAACGGGCACTTTTGCAAAAGAAATTAACCATTCCATTTCCTTCCAGGTAAGTGGCATTTTCTGGATCATTTCCCCGTTTGCATAGGGAGCATTGACACCTTCCGGTAGTTTAAAATTTACTCTTGCCTGACGGTTTCGAGCTCCTCCAACAGGTGTATCCACGGTAATACAAAGAGCGCGGCAACCAATGGATTCCGCTTTTTGAACCAGATTTTTGGTAAATTCTTTGTCGTCTCTCACATACAATTGAAACCAAAGTGGTTCACTTGCCACTTTTTTAATTTCCTCCAAAGGGGTGGTTGTAAATGAGCTAACGACATAAATCGCTTCCGCTTTACTTGCCCCTCTGGCAGTTGCCAGTTCGCCTTCGGGATGCATGATTTTATGAAAGGCAGTTGGCGCAACTAGGATGGGATAAGGCAGTTTGTGCCCAAAAAGTGTAACCGATGTATCCAGTGTGCTGACATCGTTGAGGACATTTGGGTTTAATTTTAAAGTGTCCAAAGCCTGCCTGTTCCATCGTACTGTGAATTCATCAGCTGCACCGCTGGCCACATATTCGTAGGCCATTTTGGTCATTTTCCCTTCGGCCATTTTCTCAAAATCAAACAAATTGATGATTCCTGACAAGTCAACCGGTTCGCCGTTTATCAAAGGGAGTTGATCCTGAGCCATGGATTGACTTTGTCCCGCAAAAGGGACCATTAATCCTCCGGTTAATGCAGTGATTGTTTTGAGTAAATCCCGTCTCGATTGTTCCATTTTGGGGGAATGATTTTGAATATGGGGTAAAAGAATTTCCTCTCTCGACCTGATGAAAGTTATGGAAGAAACGCAAATCTTTTCCGCTTTCCAAAAGCTTAAAAATCAATGCTTCAGTATTGTCTCGCCATCCCTATTCATCAGCTGCAGGACAAAGGAAATCGCGGTATTTTGGTTCCAAATTGGTAAGCTTACTTTCCGCAGCTCCTATAAAATCAAATCCTCCCTAATCAAAAAAAAGAGCCGGTTTTTAGCCGGCTCCTGTGGGTTAATTCATTCCTCCCTTTCGGTTTGGAGATCTTTTGGATGGCCATTCTGTTGGTTCACCGGTTCGAGGATTGATTGGGATTCGTTGCTCTCGGGATACCAATTCAGGCTCTTCACAAGCCATATACACCAAAATTGCAGTTAGGATCACATTGCTTCTTACATCATCGAAAACGATTTTGTCATAGGTGTCCAAATTGGTGTGCCAAGTGTAATTGAAATAGCTCCAAGGTAAAGCGCTTAGATTGAAAGCAGGAACACCAGCAGCTACAAATGAAACATGGTCCGTACCGCCAGCTCCTGGATTTCCAGGGAATTCGGTTTTCAGGTCTTTCGTAATGTCTCTAGGCACTTTATTCAGCCAGCGACCGATGTACTCATAACTGTTAACATAGCCTTGGCCGGAAATGTTTGCGATTCGCCCTGTTCCGTTGTCTTGGTTAAAAAGGGCCTGAATTTTTCCAATCATCTCCGGATGATCTTCCACAAAAGCTCGGGAACCGTTCAGTCCTTGCTCCTCCGAGCCCCAATGTCCAACCAAAATGGTTCGCTTTGGATTGGGATAAACTTGCTTAAGAACACGCATCACTTCCATCATCAGAATGGTGCCGGTTCCGTTGTCAGTTGCTCCGGTTCCACCATCCCAAGAGTCAAAATGCGCGGAAAGCATTACATATTCGTCAGGCTTTTCGGTTCCTTTGATTTCTGCGATGGTATTATAGGTAGGCTGAACGCCGGTTTCTTTGGATTGGGCGTTGAGGTTGATTTGAGGCTTCTTGCCACTTTCTGCAAGTCTGAAAAGCAATCCATAATCTTCCAGGGAAATATCTACCGTTGGAACCTTCTTAGTGGATGCTGAGAAGATTTTATTTGCCCCAAAAGCGTTGGACCAATTGGAGGTAAGGATGCCCAAGGCACCGGCATTTTCAAGAGCTACCGGAAGTTGAGTTCTGTTCTTTCCTGTTGCTTGAAGTCTTTTCATCCAAGATTCATTGATTTTGGTGCGCTCGGCTCGTATTTTTTCGATGGACTCAGGAGTCCCATGCTCATCCCAGTTGTAGTCAGGACGTCCGGTAATTTGAGGCACGGAAATCATCACGTATTTGCCTTTTACTAATGGAAGCCATTTTTGAAAAGCAATTGAATCTGTGAATTCCGGAAGAACTATTACTTCGCCTTTAGCTCCACCTTCAGGGGAGGAAGGGCTCCAAGCCAGTTGAGTTCCGGCAAGGGATTTGGTCCAGGGTGCAACCATGTCGATGTGGGTGATTCCTCTTTCCCATCCTCTCCATTCTCCCCATTTTTCATTGCGGGCCAGAATGCCCCAAGATTCATAAGTGGATACAGCAAGATCATGGGCTTTTTGCATCTGAGGCGAACCTACAAGACGTGGTCCTACGCCGTCCATGATTTCGTGAGCCAACACTTCCAATTTGGAGTTTTCTGTGGCCTCTTTGATGATGGCATCGATGACTTCGTTTTGGGCCTGTACTTTGACAGATACCAAAAACAGCAGCCCGAGGCCATAGCGGTAGATTTTATTCATTGGATTTTAGTTTATGAGCTAAAAATAAATGAGGATCCCATAATCCAGTCAACCGCTTATGGATATTTGAAAAATGGTCTTACAACGGCTTCACCACCTTACAGGGGTTGCCAAAGGCCAATACATCATCCGGAATGTCCTGGGTTACCACCGAGCCTGCTCCGATGGTAACATTGTTTCCAATGGTCACTCCGGGAAAAATTACCGAATTGCCTCCTATCCAAACGTTATCCCCGATAGCCACTGGCTTGGTTGAGGTATGATACCGAGAACTTTCTCCGTCTTTGTAAATGCGATCCGCGGCTTTGAGAGGATGTGTTGCAGTGTAGATTTGGACGTAAGGAGCTATTAGGCCGTTTTTTCCAATTTTGATCTTGTTGTCGTCCAAGAATAGGCAATTGGTGTTGACAAAGGTGTTTTCTCCGATTTCGATATTGACTCCATAATCGCAAAAAAAAGGAATTTCAATCCATACCCCTTTTTCCACTTTTCCCAAAAGCTGATTCAACAGATCCTTTCTCCTTTCCAAATCCCTGCTATCACAGGTGTTGTGTTCTAAAATCAAAGCCCTTGCCCTATGGTAAAGCTCCAGCAATTCGGGATCTCGGGAGTCATAGGATTCTCCGTCCAGCATTTTTTGGTAGTTGGATTTCATGGATGAATTAAGTTGCTTTCTTAAAAGTAAAAATAAATCCTTCCCGCTTATTTGAGGAGCTTTAGGGAACTGAGTTGCAATCCGATTATCTACGCTGATTTTTATCAGTAAACGCCCTTTTTCACACTCTTTGGTAAATTTCCTTTGGCATTTCTGTGGCTTTTGGACTTACTTTAGATTCTCTTCAACCCGGAGATAGACATGAAAACCCAAACAGACCTACTTGCTTTTTTTCAGGAGATTTTGAGCAATAGATCCGATGCAAAAGCTCTTGATTGGCTCAAGGTCCAAACCGAAAAAATCAGCTCAGAAACTTCTCCAAACAAGTTTTTTCTTGCCTTTTCGCAGGCCTCGCGGTTTTTCAAAAAGGAGAATTTGGAATTAAATGAAAATGAAAAAAGTGAATTGTCTTCCCTAGTCTCAGGATTTGATCCAAGCCATTGGGACTTGCTTCAAACTGCCCGGACGTATCTTTTACTTTGTTTTCCCCAAGAAAAAAGCAGTTGGCTGGCAGCAGTCAATCAGCTTTTTGAAACTGGTGACATGCACGAGCAGCAAGCGCTCTATGCGGCTTTGCCAGTCATGCCATACCCGGAGGAATTGCTTTACCGTGCAATTGATGGTTGCCGTACCAATATGACGGTCATTTTTGATGCCATTGCACTGAACAATCCTTTTCCATCAACCTATTTCCCCGAGGCCAACTGGAATCAGTTGGTGTTGAAATCCATATTCATGCAGCGGCCGATTTACCGTATCCAAGGTCTTGACTCCAGAAGAAATCAGGCCCTGGCCGATATTGCTTCGGACTTTGCTCATGAGCGATGGGCTGCAGGAAGGCATGTTATGCCTGAATTGTGGCGATTGGTCGTGCCCTTTGTCAATGACAAATTCATGACTGACTTGAAAAAAGTCATCGAGTCGGAAGATCAACTGGAGGCAGAGGCTGGAATTTTGGCTTTGTATCAATGTGATTTCGCCCCTGCGAAACAACTGCTCCAAGCGCGATCGGAAGAAGTCATGGCAATCGAATATGGGGAAATTACCTGGGAAAAAATCGGGAAGGAATTTCAGGATAAACGCGCCTGAATCTCTCTTCAATTCATAATTTTAACTTCTTCAAATCTAATTTTCGAATCATGGAAATGTATATAGATCCTCATATTCACTTGGTCTCCCGGACGACGGATGACTACGAAGCCATGCGCAAAGCAGGAATCGTTGCGACTATTGAGCCTGCCTTTTGGTTAGGTCAACCTCGAACCGAAGTCGGTTCTTTCAAGGACTATTTTAGCACATTGGTCGGTTGGGAGCGCTTTCGTGCAAGCCAGTTTGGGATAGTGCACTATTGCACCATCGGCCTCAATTCCAAGGAAGCCAACAATGTGCCCCTCGCTGAACAAGTGATGGAGTTGCTTCCCCTGTATGCAGGAAAAGAAGGAGTAGTTGCGATCGGAGAGATCGGTTATGATGACCAAACTGATGCAGAAGACCGTTTTTATCGACTCCAATTGGAATTGGCAAAAGAAGTCAGCCTTCCGGTTTTGATTCACACCCCACATCGGGACAAGAAAAAAGGAACTACCCGCTCTATGGATGTGGCCGAAGAGCACGGAATGGATCCGTATTGGGTGGTGGTTGATCACAACAATGAGGAGACTGTAAAGGAAGTGCTAGACCGGGGTTTCTGGGCTGCATTTACCATTTATCCACATACCAAAATGGGTTCTGAACGCATGGTCGAAATCGTCAAACAATACGGCCCTGAGCGGATAATTGTTAATTCAGCAGCGGATTGGGGCATTTCTGATCCCATTGCAGTACCGAAGACTGCTGCCTTGATGCGCAAGATGGGAATTCCGGAAGAGCATGTTCGTTTGACAACCTATCAAAATGCGTTAACCGTATTTGGCCTAAGCGGACAAATGCACGAAGATGACTGGTTGAAGGCCCCTCCGATTGATCAAACAAAAAAAATGGGTGGAAATTCCGTTCTGCGTGGAGGTCAAATTCCGAGAGTTGAAGGTCCTGCCGACCGAGTAGAAAATTAACCCATGCGTCAATCGAAGATTTTTCCTTATCTCCAACTGACCCGCCCGGCTAATGTGATCACTGCGATCGCAGACATCTGGGCGGGTTTTGCCATTGCAGGTGCATGGGATTACATGGCCACAGATTGGGTCTATGGTGATCAAACTTTTTGGTGGAATTTGCTTTGGCTTTCATTGAGTACAATTGGTTTGTATGCCGGTGGAGTAGCCTTCAATGACGTAGCAGATGCGGAGTTGGACGCCATTGAACGGCCGGAACGACCAATACCCAGCGGTCGCGCTTCCAAATCCACCGCCACGCTGATGTCTTCCGCACTGTTGATTTTTGGAATTGTCTGTGCATTTCAGGTCAACTCGGTCGCTGGGGCTTTGGCTATAACTGTGGCGGTTTGTGCTGTTCTGTATGATTATTGGGGAAAACATCAGCGCATTTTAGGTCCGATCAATATGGGGCTTTGCCGAACCGGAAATCTCCTTCTTGGTGTCAGTGTGGCGCCGGAAGTCTTGGAAAAAATCTGGCCAATAGGTGTTTTACCCTTAATCTACGTAGCAGCGATCACTATGATCAGCAGGGGCGAGGTGCATGGGAAAAACCGCAAAGCCCTTTTCGCGGGAGGATTAATGTATGCGTCCATTTTCGTGGCAATTTTTGCTTTGGCCTATCTGGAGAGTCCGGGATACTTGCAAGTCCTTCCTTTTTTAGCTTTGCTTGCGTATATGATATTTCCGCCTCTAGCCAAAGCCATTCGAACTCAGGAACCCAAATTCATTGGCAAATCGGTGAAAGCAGCGGTGATTTCCCTGATCATTGTGAATGCATCCTTGGCTTCTGCTTTCTCTGGTTGGCCCATTGGAATCATCGTTTTGCTGCTTCTTCCAATTTCCCTTTGGTTGGCCAAAAAATTTGCCGTAACCTGAGTCGAAAATAAACCAATTTACCGCCGATTTTGTCTTGAAATCGGCAAAAGCCCGAATAACCTCTTGCTTAAGTACCTATGAATACGATTCTAGAACAGAAATTTTCAGTTCCATTCCACTATCCGGTTTGTTTTACAGAAGACCTTTTCGATCCCACGAATCGGATTTTTGTGGAGGTACTCAAGGGAGACCGTATTCCAAAAGTTTTGTTTGTCATTGACAGTGGAGTGGCGGACACGCATCCAACACTGATTTCACAGATAAAATCTTACGCTCAGGCCCATAGTAATTCCTTCATTTTGGCTACCGAACCCATGATTGTCACAGGTGGAGAGGCTTGCAAAAATGACGAAACCCTATATCATAAAGTGGTAGAGGCCACACATCTTTTTGGAATTGATCGGCATTCCTACATTGCCGTGATCGGTGGGGGTGCGGTGTTGGACATGGTGGGCTTTGCTGCTGCGATTTCCCATCGGGGCATTCGTCTGATTCGGATTCCCACCACAGTACTTTCTCAAAATGACTCTGCCGTTGGAGTAAAAAACAGCATCAATGCATTTGGAAAGAAGAATTACCTCGGGACTTTTACTCCTCCGGTGGCGGTGCTTAATGATTTCAATTTCCTAAAAACGCTGGATGACCGGGATTGGAGAGCGGGTATTTCCGAAGCAATCAAAGTAGCCTTGATCAAGGATTTGAGCTTTTTTGAGTGGTTGGAAAGCAAAGCAGAAGCACTAGCCCGACGGGAAATGGAACCCATGAAGGTGCACATCATCCGCTCGGCCAAGATGCACATGGACCACATCGCAGGGAAAGATCCGTTTGAGTTTGGCTCCTCGAGACCGCTTGATTTTGGACATTGGGCAGCACATAAATTGGAAAAGCTGAGCGATTTCCGAATTCGTCACGGAGAAGCTGTAGCAATTGGAATTGCATTGGATTCCGCCTATTCTTTTTTGCAGGGAAGAATCGGGGAAGAAGACCTAATAAGGATCATTCGTACGATGAAGACCTTGGGCTTTGACCTTTTTGCACCGGAATTGAAAGGAGAAAATCTGATCCAGGGACTAAAAGAATTCCAGGAACATTTGGGTGGTCAGCTGACAATTATGCTTTTGGAAAAGCTCGGAAAAGGAGTAGAAGTCCACGAAATGGACTCGGATTTGATCTATAAGTCAGTAGAATTGCTACATTCCATTCAGGAAAATTCAAGTCTGATTCCTTCCTGATTTTTATTCGGTCAAGCTATGGACATTAAAGGATTTCATCTGAGCTATTGCAGCAATATCCATCCGGGTGAAAGCTGGGATGCTACGTTTCGCAACTTAAAAATTTACATTCCTGAAGTCAGGAACCGACTTCAGGAAAAGGGCTCTTTTGGGATCGGTCTTCGACTTTCCAATGAAGCCAGTTTAATCCTCGAAAAGCCTGAAAAACTCAAGAAATTTCAGGATTGGTTGAAAAAGGAAAACGCCTACGTGTTTACGATGAACGGATTTCCTTACGGGGATTTTCACCGTCAAATCGTCAAGGAAAAGGTTCACTTTCCGGATTGGACAACTTTAGACCGTCGGGATTACACCCTTCGTTGTTTTAGGATTCTTGACCAACTTTTGCCCGAAGGAATGGAAGGTGGAATTTCCACTT
The DNA here is from genome assembly GCF_003583985.1 of Algoriphagus lacus. Classification (GTDB taxonomy): domain Bacteria; phylum Bacteroidota; class Bacteroidia; order Cytophagales; family Cyclobacteriaceae; genus Algoriphagus; species Algoriphagus lacus. The sequence continues at coordinate 357,534 of NZ_QXML01000001.1, forward strand.
CCCCGATTTCTTACCGGTATTGGTTTAAGGCAGAGACGGAGTTATCCACAGCCATGGAAAAAGCAACAGTTCATCTGCTGGAAGTTGTGGAAGAGTTGGTTAATATCCGAAAGGAAACCGGCAAAGTCCTCCATTTGGATATTGAACCGGAGCCTGACGGAGTTCTGGAGAACTCGGATGAAATGATCTGGTTGTTTACCGAATGGCTTTTGCCGAAGGGAAAGCCTTGGTTGGCAGAAAAGCTCAGCATTTCCGAACAAGAGGCCGAAATTTTGATCAAAACCCACATTCAGGTGTGCTATGACGTCTGTCATTTTGCAATCGTGTATGAGGAACCTGCAGCCGTGATTGCCAAATTTTCAGCCAAAGGTATCCGAATCGGAAAAATCCAAATCTCTGCTGCGCTCAAAGTCATAATTCCAGAAACAGCTAACGGGAAATTCAGTCTGGGAAAAAAGCTTCAGGCCTTTGCAGAATCGACTTACCTCCATCAAGTAGTGGCAAGGACTATTGGGGGAACCTTGATTTCCTATCCAGATTTGCCGCAAGCCTTAGACAAACTTCCGGACAGCAAGGAGCAGGAATGGAGAGTTCATTTCCACGTCCCTGTTTTTATGGAACACTATGGGACTTTTTCCTCTACCCAAGAGGCTATTTCGATTGTACTCAAGGAAATTTTATCCAATCCGGCATTAACCAAACACTTGGAAGTGGAGACGTATACGTGGGAAGTTTTGCCTGAGGAAACAAAACTCAGCTTGGGTGAATCCATCTCGCGCGAACTGTCGTGGGTGATTGGAGAGATGGAGAAATAGCTGAACTAAAAGACGGAAAGCGGTCCAACCTCCCCTTAGGGAGAGGAAATTCGGACCCGTTAAGAATATAAATCACTGCTAAAACAGGGATTTTGTAATCAAACTATGAAAAAAACAGTAGTCCTGGACATCGTTGCTTTATCTCCCCGAGTGATCGGTGAGCATACTCCTTTTTTGAAAAATTGGATAGCTTCAAAGAAGCAAGCTGTAATAGAACCTGTACTTCCGGCAGTTACCTGCTCGGCGCAATCTGTTTATCTGACTGGAAAATGGCCAACAGAGAATGGAATCGTAGGCAACGGTTGGTACTTTCAAGACGAGTGCGAAATCAAATTTTGGCGACAGTCCAACAAGCTAGTGCAGGCCGAGAAGGTTTGGGAAGTCCTGCGCAAAGAGAACCCAGATTTCACAGTAGCGAATATGTTTTGGTGGTACAATATGTATTCCTCGGCAGACTATGCGGTGACTCCGCGCCCGCTGTATCCGGCGGATGGGCGTAAATTACCCGATTGCCACAGCCAACCCATGGAGCTGCGGGATAAACTTCAGTCTGAGTTGGGTCAGTTTCCGCTGTTCACTTTTTGGGGACCTAATACGACCATTGAATCCAGCAAATGGATCGCAGACGCGGCTAAGAAGGTAGAGGAGTGGTATAATCCTACGCTGAATCTGATCTACATTCCGCATCTCGACTATAATCTGCAGAAGTACGGTATCGATTTTAGCAAAATTTCCAAGGACCTCCGGGAAGTTGACGAGCTGGCCAAAGACCTGGTTACCTTTTTTGAAAATCGTGGAGCCGAAGTCTTACTGCTTTCCGAATATGGGATTACCAGTGTTAGTAAGCCGGTTCACCTCAACCGGATCTTCCGGGAAAAAGGCTGGATTCAGGTAAAGAATGAATTGGGAAGAGAAACTTTGGATGCCGGAACTTCGGCAGTTTTTGCGGTAGCTGATCATCAAGTCGCTCACGTCCATGTCAACGATCACTCCAAATTGGCTGAAGTCAAAGCCCTGCTTGAAAAGACTCCGGGTGTGGAAAAAGTGCTGGATACACAAGGCAAAAAGGATTACCATATCGATCACGTCCGATCAGGTGACCTGGTGGTGATAGCCGATGCGGACTCCTGGTTTACCTATTATTTCTGGTTGGACGATACCAAAGCGCCAGACTATGCCCGCTGCGTGGATATCCACCGCAAGCCCGGGTACGATCCGGTCGAGCTGGTGCTCGATCCGGCGATTAAGATCCCGATTCTGAAAATCGGCTCCAAGGTGCTGAAGAAAAAGCTTGGATTTCGATACCTGATGGACGTGATTCCTTTGGAGGCGACCTTGGTGAAAGGGGCCCACGGGCGGATTCCCGAGTCGGACCTGGACAAACCGCTTTTGGTAGCTGATCCTTCTATTTTTGATTCTGATCGAATCCAACCCACGGCAGTCTTTGACCTGATTATCAAATCAGTGAACCGTTAAGTTTCATAACTTTTTGAAGTTGATTATTTGACCACAATACATTCGCACCTTTTGGAAAAAATTATTTTAAGCGAATGCTGATTTTGTTTTTCAGAGACGGCGTCCTCTGTATATGTGGACGATCAACTCGGCTTTGGGGAGATAAATTTTAAATCTTTATTACACCAACCCCAACCGCTTCTTGACCGTAAGCAGGTTTTCCTGCTTTTTGGGCTCCCTGTTTTGGCGGCAGTACTCAGTATGGTAATGATGCTTTTGCATAAAGACCAACTGCAATTCGTCCCAGGCTTGTTCGGTAAAGTTGGGATTAAAGTGCTTCAGTTCTTCAAAAAGTGTTTCTCCGATCTGCTCAAATAGATCGGTTCCAAGATATTCCAAATCCGCATCAGCCAGGATGTTTTCCAAATGATTGGTTGGGCTTTGTGGGATTTTGGTGGCCATGATCATCCCATATATTTTCTTCAGCTCTTCCGGAGAGTATGCCTTAGCCAAGTAGCTTTCGGCAATTTTGCAGCCTTTTTCTTCGTGATCCTTGGGATTATCAATAAACCCGGTGTCGTGAAAAAGTGCCGCCAGCTTCAGCAAGTGAAGATCTTCGGCTGAAACATTTGATTCTTTGGCCAAAAAGACCGCCTTTTCCAGCACATAGGCTGTATGTTCCAGATTGTGATAAGTCAGGTGTTGAGGCAGGTTTGCCAGAATGTCCCGATAGACCGTATGTTGGATTTCCTCAAATACCATCAGCTGTGCTTTTTACCGACCCTTTTGATTACTCCTCCTTTTACTTCTTTTATGGTTTGTACATAAAAGAAAGCTTTAGGGTCAATTTGTTGAATCGCCTCTTTCATGCGGTGAACCTCCAGCCTTGTAACTACAGTCATGATAATGTCACAGGGATGCTTGATGTGAAAGGTATCAGGAAGGTACCCTCTTTCTCCTTTATATACAGAAATCGCCTTTCCAAATTCCTTTACAATCAATTCCTTTACTTTTTCGTCTTCCCGTGATATGACCGTCAAAGCAGTGTATTCCTCAAATCCCTCTACTACATAATCTGTCATTTTGATTGCTGTGAAGTAGGTAAGGATAGAATACATTGCAGGTTCTATGCCAAAGAAAATCGCCGCAAATAACATAATAATGGAATTGAGAAAGACTGTGATTTCACTCGCAGATAGTGGTGAGCTTTTTTGGACAAATTCAGTAATTACCTCAAAGCCGTCAATTAACCCTCCTCCTCGAATAATCAATCCAATTCCTAACCCCATCAATATACCTCCAAAAATAGCGCTCAATACCAGATCATTGGTAATTGGCGGGATATCAAGAAAAACTAACACGATAACCAATAAAAAAACGGAGAAGCTGGATTGAACTGCAAAGGTCTTTCCTATTTTTTTCCACCCTAGCCAGAGAAATGGAATGTTGATCAAAACCAAAAGAAGGTTTAGGTCAATATCGTATTGCAGGTTTACAATAATTGCAATGCCGGTTACTCCCCCATCCAAAAACTTATTGGGAAGCATAAATACCTTGAGGGCAACAGCAGCACAAAATACACCCAGTACGATGTAAATGATGGAAAATGGATCAAAAACTGATCTCCAATCAATGTTTTGTCTGGTACTAATCATCCCAGCTTGTCCTAAAAAAGTAAATATTTTTGGTCTTTGTCATTTCGGATAAAATTTAGGTAAAAACCTAATCTCCCCAAATTTTCCTGTTCGGAATCTACGAGGAAAGTAGAAATAATCTGTGGTATTTAAAACGATTGGCCCGTTTTACTAATCCAATCGTGGCAGACTGAGCTTGTACTTCATTGCAATCAGGCGAATACTGATAATCAAAGACATCGAAATCAATAAATTGTAATTTCTCTCCAGGCCAAAGTAATTCAAAACCAAATAGACAACTGCCCCAGCCAAGCAGGCAGAGGCATAGATTTCCTTTCTGAATAGAATTGGAATTTCATTAGTCAAGGTATCTCGAATCACACCGCCCATTACTGCGGAAAACATCCCCATAATTGCGGCAATTTCCGGACGCACACCCAAACTTAGCGCCTTTTCAACCCCCAAAACTGTAAAGAATCCTATTCCTAAAGTATCAAAGAGGAAGAATGTTTTTCGTAATCGACTGAGAAAATTCGGAAAAATAAAAGCTGCCAATACCCCTGCTAGAATGGCATAGAGCACTTGTACATTGCCGATCCACACTAAGGGATAACTGTTCAGTAAAATATCCCGAAGTGTACCACCGCCAATAGCAGTAATGAAGCCCGTAAACCCTGCACCAAACAAATCATGCTCTTTTTCCCGGATGGCCAAAGCTCCTGAGATGGCAAAAACAAATGTTCCGGTGAGTTCCAGTGCGTATTGAAGTTCCATGGATTGGCAATTCTGTTTGGAGTTGGTAGCAGGAGGTATCCTGAATAAAGTTAAGGATTACATTTTCACCATGACAAAAACTCCCATTTCCCGCTGGTTTAGGACCATGACGGTTTTTGGATGTTCCAAAAAGCGGAATCCCATTTGCTCCAACCTATCCAAGTGTTCCTTAAGGAGCAAAAACCGCTCTGAACCATCAGGAAGTGCGAATTTGCCAGCTTCAAGAGATTGACTTTGCGTTACAATTCCCCCCAATCCTGTAGTCATCCGAAACCAAAAAACACCTCCTGGTTTGAGCACTCGATGGATTTCAGCAATCATTTGCCAGAAGTTTTCCTGGCTGGAGGCAAAGTGTAAAACTGCCGAACAGATTACAGCATCAAATGCCCCTGTATGGAATGGGATTTCCTCCAGCTTTCCAGTCTGAAATCGGAAAGTGTCAAAATCCGGATTGAGACTTTTAGCCAGATATCTGCAGTATTGCACAGCCACTTCATTGGGATCGATCCCAAAAACCGAATAGCCCTGGTTGATAAAATAAACTGCATTTCTACCTTCCCCGCACCCGGCATCCAGGATTTTCATTTCTTTGGTGAATCTACCCTTCAGGATCTGGTCCAAGAGGTAGATGTCAACATTTCCCAAGAGCCGGTTCAACTCATTCACTTCCATGTTCAAATTGGTCTAAGGCTTCCTTGGCTTTCAACCGTCCGATTTCCACTAGCTCTCCTGCCCGATGAAATTCCAAGGTTCCAGCCTGCTTTCTGGAGAGTCGAACCCGCACGTCCACTGGGTATTTTTCGATTAACAGCTCACAAAACCGATCCTGAAGCAAGTCGAAAGAACGGGTAATCAAATTGAGAGAGGACAGGGATTCCTGTTTTTCTTCTTTTTCAGGGAAAAACTGAGTCATTTTCTTCCGGTAATCTTCAAGCCAATTGGGCATGGAAATGAAGCTTCTTCCTGAAGAATCTTTTTTGGGCGGATGGATAAAAAGTTCTTCAGGTCCGTTCACATCTACGACCACCAACAGATTTTTCTCTGAATTTCGAATAAGAGAAACCGGTACTGGGTTCAGGACTCCTCCATCGATGAATTCATGTCGATGGTGCCTAGCCGGCTGAAAAACACTGGGGATGCTTCCGGAAGCACGAATGGCTGCATATAGACTGCCTTCACGAAAAACATACTCTTTCCCCGATTTGTAATCCACGGCATTGCAGGCGAAAGGAATCTTTAAATCTTCAATTTGACAATCTTGAACTACTTTTTTCAAGGCATTGTATACCTTTTCCCCTTTGATAAACCCCCGGCTGGAAAACGTAAAATCCATAAGGGAAAAAACATCCACACGGTCCAGATTGCAAATCCAGTCCTTGAACTCGGGCATTTTACCTGCGGCATACATTCCGCCTACCAAAGCACCCGCTGAGCAACCCGCCAATTCAGTGATCTCATATCCACGGTTTTCCAACTCTTCGATCACACCCACGTGAGCCAATCCTCTGGCTCCTCCACTGCTCAAAACCAATGAAACTGTTTTCTTTTTTGCCATATATTTAGGCTTCAAAAGTTGTTGGAAAAATAAAAAATTACATACGAAGCTAACCATTATGAGCGAATTTAAGCCCTTTCATCTAGCCTTTCCTATTCGGGACATTGAGGAAACCCGTGCTTTTTACGGGGATTTGTTGGGATGTGACATCGGCCGAAGCACCGAAAGATGGATTGATTTCAACTTTTTCGGTCATCAGCTTTCCGCTCATATAAAGCCGGAGGAATTGGGCTCAAAAGCACTGACCACGGTGGACAATAAGCAAGTTCCCTTGCGCCACTTTGGAGTGATTTTGGAATGGGATGAGTTTGAAACTCTTGCGGAAAAACTGAAGACAAGCGGGATTGAGTTTGTTGTTAAACCGTATGTTCGATTCCAAGGGGAAGTGGGAGAGCAATACACTATGTTCTTTTTTGATCCCTGTGGAAATGCGTTGGAATTCAAGGCTTTCCGGGATAAGTCACAAATTTTTGCCAAGTAAATTCAACATTGAAAGAGCTATACCTCAATCAGCGGATTGGTCGCTTGGTAAAAAACGGAAATCAGGAGTTCCTGTATTTTAGCGGGACGTCCTACTTGGGAATGGATCAGATTCCTGAATATGAGGAGATCTTGATTCAAAATATCCGAAGGTATGGTTTCAATCATGGTTTGAGTCGTGTCAATAATGTCCGGCTTTCTGTTTTTGGGGAGTTTGAGGAACTATTTGCCAAGAACGCTGGCGCTGAATCGGCTGCAGTAGTGAGTTCGGGCTATCTTGCTGGAATATCAGCTTGGCAGTTTCTTTATCCTAAATCCAATACCTGCTGGATTGCACCTGACACCCATCCTGCAATTCTCCCAGCAGATTTAAAACCTGATTTTCAATTGAATTTTATACAATGGAAAAATCAGTGTTTGGAGCTTTCTGAAGGCATTCCTTCTCAGAAAATCCTTTTACTTGGGAATGCTGTGGATCCACTTCGGGCAGTGATTCATGATTATTCCTGGGTGAGGGATATCGCTAAAAAGCACGAGGTCACACTTTTAATCGACGACAGTCATGCCTTTGGAATCTTGGGAAAAAGTGTCTTTGGAACGTATTCTGCGCATCATGACCCCAAAATCAATTTAATTGTTTCCGGTTCTCTCGGGAAAGGGTTGGCGATGCCGGCGGGGATTATTTTAGGCAGCGAAGAGACTATTTCAGGAATCAAATCCCTCCCCATTTTCACTGGAGCTTCCCCTGGTTCTCCCGCCAACTTGCAGACTTTTCTCGACACTGGGAAAATTTATCAGACCCAAAACCAAAAGATTAAAGACTTTTCTGGGATTTTTTTCCAGGAAACGCAGGACTTATCCACAATTAATGGTTCACCAAAATTCCCTGTATTTGTATATCAAAATCAGGATTGGCCGGAGAAATTGGAGCGAATGGGTTTTATCACCTCTTCTTTTCCCTATCCCACTGCTGGTAGTCAGCGAATTAATCGAATTGTCATCTCAGGCTTTCATTCTTTGAATGACTTGATGGCCTTGAGTCTTAAACTACACCAACTTTCACAATCATGATCAAAAATCTGAGCTTTTTTGCCTTATCTATCTTGTGGATAAGTGCCTGTCAAACCAATGATCCTGTTCCATTTCAGGATGGCTTGGAGAAGTATCCCACTTTGCAAAAAGTGCTTGCAGATACAGCGAAATACCAGGTTCAGATACTCTATACTCAAATTGACCGGAACGAGCACGGCAATCCGCTTTTTAAGGAATACCCCTTCAACTTAAATGATGACCATTATTTTTATCCCGCCTCAACAGTAAAGCTTCCGATTGCTTTGCTGGCTTTGGAATGGCTGGAAGAACAAAAAATTGAAAGCCTCACTTTGGAAACGACCATGCTGACGGATTCAGTCCGTCCTTCTCAATTACCCGCAATAACAGATTCAACTTCCCAAAATGGCCTTCCTAGTATCGGTCATTACATCAAGAAGATTTTACTTGTTTCTGATAATGACGCCTCCAATCGACTCTATGAGTTGATGGGAATGGATTACATCAATCAAAAGCTTAAGGAAAAAGGCTTGAATCACACGGTTATCACTCAGCGCTTGAGTTTTCCGATTTCTCCGGAAGAGAATCGACATTTTAATCCGGTTCGGTTTGTGGATAACTCAGGAAAAACCATTTTTGAGCTTTCTGCTAGGCAGTCAGACAGTGCCTATGTAGTTCCCGGAAATCCTAAAATCGGAAAGGCGTATTATCGAAATGATTCTCTGGTTCAGGGAGGAATGGATTTTTCCTATAAGAATAAGTTTTCTCTATCTGACTTTGACGGAGTGGTAAAGAGGATCATTTTTCCTGAGGCTTTTCTAGGCATTGAGCGATTTAACCTAAACGAGGAGCATCGAAATTTTGTGTTGAAGTACATGAGCATGCTTCCTCGGGAAAGTACCTATCCCAAGTATGATACCGTGGAATACTACGATAGTTTTTCGAAGTTTTTCAAGTTTGGGACCGACAAAAAACCGATTCCATCCAGATTTCGGATTTTCAATAAGACGGGCTGGTCCTATGGTTACCTTATTGATGGATCCTATTTTGTGGATTTTGATAGTGGCGTTGAGTTTTTTGTCTCTGCCGTCGTTTATGTCAATGAAGACCAGATCCTCAACGACGACAAATACGAAACCGAGGAAATTGGGCTACCCTTTTTCGCAGAACTTGGAGAGTATTTATATCAATTGGAAGTGAAGCGAAAAAAAGCGATCCCTTCGGATTTGAGTAAGCTTAGATTTGACTATTAGGCGTTAACTGAAGCTTTCAAAATTCTTTCCTGCTTACAAACGAATAAGCCCCAGCATCCTATGGTTTAGGATGTAATTTGGATTTTCAATAGGCCTTTTCCAGAGACGGTATTTTTACCATAGGCTGTGGATAAGTATGGCCTAACTGGATTTTCAAGGCTCTTAGCTGGACTGTGGATAACTCCCAAGGTTGATGGATATCAAACCCTTTAATTGGCTTTAATTCAGGAAGCCAAAGCCTTATATAATCTCCGTTTCGGTCGTAATTTTTTGCTTGACGAAGGATGTTGAAATACCTGTTTTCTCTCGGGTCATTGCCTACACCTCCGACATACATCCAGTTGCCCCAGTTGGAGCAGACATCGTAGTCGATCAACTGGCTTTCGAAATAGGCTGCCCCCCATGTCCAGTCAATGCCAAGGTCATTGACCAGGAAGCTTGCCACGTTTTGACGGCCTCTGTTGGACATAAATCCAGTTGCCTTAAGTTCACGCATGTTTGCATCTACAAAAGGGACTCCTGTCAACCCCTCTACCCAGCGCTGGAATTGCGCCTTATCCCTTCGCCAGGAGTCCTCTTGATTTCTGATGCCATTAATGTGAAAGATTTTATCACCATGTTTTTTGGCGATAAACCTAAAATAATCCCTCCAAATTAGTTCGAAAATGAGCCAATACGTACTGTCATTCTTCTTCCGCTCCTGTTCGTATCGTTTGACTTCCTCATAAACAGTCCGTGGTGAAATACAGCCCAAAGCTAGCCAAGGAGAAAACTTGGAACTGTAATCCATTCCGATTAGACCGTTTCGGGTTTCTTTATAAACTTTCAGCAAATCCTTTTCCCAGAAATAGGACTGGAGTCGCCCTAGCGCGGATACCTCTCCACCTTTTATCTCCAACCACGATTTGGCATCCTGCTTGGGTTTCTCCAGTCCATATGTTTGTAGGTTTGGCAGTTCCCCCGGATTTGGAATCACTGCTTCACCTGAGTAATTGATCTTTTTTGGTGCAGGGAAAGTTGACCTGATCTTACATTGTTTTTCTACTTCTTTTCTGAATTGAGTAAATACTTCCGGAGTCTGTTTTATTGGAAAAGGCAAGTCATCAATATGATATAGCGTACTTTGCCAAAAACTTTCACAGGCAATTCCTTTGGTAAAAGCGGCCTTTTCCAAGGACTTATCCACTGTCAACTCTTCTGAAGTCGCTTCTTTTGAATAGAAAATAGCTTTGCATCCAATTTCCTCCGCCAACTCCAGAACTTTTTCTTCCGGTTTGCCTTTAAGAATCACCAAGTCTGCGCCCAACTTTTGTAATGATTCTCTCAGGGATTTGACAGATTCCAGCAGAAAATCCATTCGATGAATTCCCGTTTTTGGGAAACCCAATTCTGTTTTCTCAAACATCCGAGGGTCGAAACAATACACTGGAACCACTTCCTGGCTTTGTTGAATAGCCTTGTATAGAGTCTCTTGATCCAAAACCCGGAGATCATTTCGAAACCAAACTATTACTCTGCTATACTTCATATTTTTTGAACAGGCTGTTTAAGAAAAGTGTTTGAATGGTTCCACAAAAAATCTTTTTGCCCCAGTGGTACTGGATCCTTTTTAAACTTTGAGTTCGGGCTTTTTCTTCGGAAAATGCCCTTTCTTTCCAGTTTTCGATCGATTTGGTTTATCTTTTGGCTTAAATCCTACTTTCTATGGTTGCCAAATTTTTGACTTCCGGCCTTTTGATTTTGTTGTTTTCCTGCCAGGGATCACTCACTCCCGAACAAAGTGTTTTTGAGGATTTGTCTTCTCAGGAAGGCTTGGTCGGGAAATCGGAATACTTCTCTTCGCCTTTTGTTTCAGCCGGAGATCGGGTGTACTTGATTGGCCACCAAAATGGAACTTTCCCCGATTTAGGCTGGCATGTGGAGGGAGAAATGGGTGGAATTTGGCTGCATCCGATCAAGCTTATGGATGGATTTACGGCTTCTTTGTCTATGGGAGAAGATACCTATTGCCTGGATCAAGCGGAGACTTTTACCAATTATCCGTTTTCCAATGTTTTGAAATTTAAATTCCCAGAAGCTGGAATAGAGGTTGAGCGCATTCAGTTTGTAGCAGATGGTAAGGAAGGAATAACGGTATTGTTTCGCCTGCAAAATGTGGATAAGTCAGCGAAAAACATTCGATTTCAGTTCAACGCTTTTGTGGATTTGATGCCGGTTTGGTTGGGTGAGCGCACTGGAATGGTCGATCAGCCAGATGTGATTTCATTTGATGAGCTGACCAATACCTTCACTGCGAAAGATGAGGGGAATCCTTGGTTTGCTGTTTGGGGAACCGATGAGAATATTCCACTTTCTTTACAAAAAGACCTGACTTGCTCGTATTCTCCAAAAGGACAGGGTTCGGCCTCCGGTTTTTCTTTGGAGGTAACTGTACCTGCTGAATCCGAACAAATCATTCCAATCTACATCGCAGGTTCGACAGAAAATGAGCTGAAAGCCATGGAGACATTGGTCGATTTGCGGCAAAACCTTTCTGCTGATTGGTTTGCCAAAAAGAAGCGTTATGAATCTCTGGCCCAACAATCGCAGATTCAAGTACCCGATCCCGAACTCCAAAAAGCCTTTGAATGGATTAAGTACAACACCGATTGGCTGGTGCGGGATGTGCCTGGAATCGGTCGCGGATTTGGTGCTGGACTGCAGGATTATCCTTGGTGGTTTGGGGTGGACAGTGAATATACCATCCAAGGTTTGATTGCTACTGGGAGGAAAGACTTGGTTTATTCCACCTTGGAACTTATCCACAGTCTTTCTGAAAAGGAGAACGGAAACGGCCGAATCGTACATGAGGTCAGCACCAATGGAGCAGTCTTCAATCCCGGAAATATCAATGAAACGCCACAATGGGCTTCGACGATTTGGGAAGTGTATCGCTGGACAGGAGACCGTGAATTGCTGGAAAAGTATTTTCCTACCATCGAAAAAGGTCTGAAATGGCTCCTGACTGAAAATGACAAGGACGGAAACCTTCTCCCCGATGGCTATGGAATGATGGAGATTCACGGATTGAAATCCGAGATGATTGATGTGGCAGTTTACAGTCAGAAGGCCTTTGCTGATGCATCAAAAATGGCCGAAATTCTGGGAAAAACAGAGCTTTCCAAAAGTTATCAACAGAAGGCTGATTCACTGGCCTTCAAAATTAACTCGGATTTCTGGGTGGACGAATTCGGAAGCTATGCTGATTTTATCGGTACCGCTCAGGAGGCGATTCACTTGATCGATGGGGCAATAATCCGGGCAGATACGCTGAAAAAACCTTGGGCAGTCGCAGAATTGCAGGCGACAAAAGCAAAGTTATCCACATTGCCAAAAAATCAAAAGCAGGGCTTTGTCCTTTACCATAACTGGGTGGTCAACACCCCAATGGAAACCGGAATAGCAGATTCGGAAAAAGCGAAAATTGCTTTGGCTACCGCAAAAAAGTACACCAATCCATTTGGAACCTTTGTGACCGGTATCGATAGGGATGAAAGTGCAGAGAATGAAGACGGTTCTTTTTCGGGAAGCAAAAGCTTTTCTTATACCGGTGCCGTGATGACTTTGCCCACAGGAGTCTCTGCAATCGGCGAGAACCGATACGGCAATCCTAATGGAGCTTTGGATTACCTCAAGCGAATGACTCGAAGTTTTGGATTTGCTCTTCCCGGTTCAATCTATGAGGTTTCGCCTGATTACGGAATGTTTACTCAGGCTTGGAACATGTATAGTTTTGCCGTTCCGATCGTCATGCAGTTTTTTGGGATTCAGCCCGACGCAGGAAACAAGGTAATCCATATCCGTCCTCAAATGCCAACTTCCTGGGAAGAAGCCTCCATTCAAAAGGTACTAATTGGAGACAATGAAATCCGTGTTACCTATGTGGATAAGTCGGGAGTTCGTGCGATAGAGGTGGAGCAGACCCAGTCCAAATGGGGGATTTCGATTGAGCTCCCAGAGGAATTTTCCAAGGTGAAAGTGTTGGGTAAGGAAGTCAGCTCGGATACACAGGGCGGTTTTCGGAGAATTCTTATGTCAGGTAAAAAAGTACGTGTGGAGGCGAGTAGATGATTTTTGGACCTTGAGGATTTTCGAAAACCTGAAAGGTATTTTATTACAGGTTCAACCAATAATTTAACTTCAGGACCAAAGAGCGCTGCTTAGGCATAAAGTCACCTGGGAAATAATTGTCGGTGTATACCAGAAAGAAATCTGAAACAGGAGCATATCTCCACTGTAGTCGGGTGTTGATATTGAGGTTGTCGATCTGATTGTTGTATTGGATAAAAGTCGTCCAGAACAGATTTTTGGTAAAGGTGAGGTCGATGCGAGGTCCTACCAAAACCAAATTTGCATCGTTTTGGGGCTCTGGAAGGCGGATTCGGGCATAGTTGAAATTCATCGAAATGTTGGCCAAGTAGCCTAATCTCAATCCCATCTGGCTGATTACCCGCTGAAAGTTTCCGGTGAAATACTCTCCGGCTTCTGCTTCCAATTTGATATTGAATACATTTCTTGGGTTGCTTTCGTATTCTATCCGGATGGTTTGATTGGTATAATCCGTGCCTGCTAGAAGTGGCTCTCCCCCAGTTCTGGTCGGATCAAAGTCCTCAAAAAGATAAACATACCGGTTACGCTGAGTCACTGTCAACTCTGAAAGCGAATTGAATCGGATGAGGTAGCTTAAGTTGATATCCCTGTCCGTCTGCCCGAGGGTTTCATTCCAATATCCTTCATATTCCAATTTTGGACCATGACGGTTGATCAATCTCGACTTGGGATAGAACAAATAAGATACATCAGGATTTACCCGTTTGAAATCCACTCGGGGGACAAAACCGACTTCCGGATTAAATGATTTTCCAACGTCTTGAAAGCTAAAGGTCCAGTTCCAATGAATGTCTGTAAAAAGCAGGTAAGTATTAAAGGAATAAGGTTTTTCCAAATCGGTGGATTCAAAGGTTCGATGGTAAAATACCTTTCCAGTCCATTTCCCATTGGATGAATTCAAATTGTAATCTGCACCGATCAGTCGGTTGTAAGCGGTGGGATCAAACAACTGCTGAAACTCATCGAGGGCAAGGGATTCTCGGTCCACATAGATCAGCCCGATGTTGGATCGGGTAAACACTTTCTTCTGAACCGCGAGCACTGTGAAGTTTTTGCCGGCAATACCCGCATTTTCATCCGTTGCGGTTTGCATGTTCATAGCTCCGATTCTCCAATTCTCATTCAGCTTTCCGCTGAGACGGGCCCCATAGATGATTTTACTCTGCACATTTTGTCCGGTGGCAGAATCAATATCAACCCCAATTCTCCTGGAGAAAAAAGGTCTGGAACGAGGCTGTCCAAAGCTGTCAAAGAGGTCGGCGTTTTCCAGGAAAAACTGCCTACGCTCAGGGAAAAAGATCTCAAAGCGATCCAGATTTGTAACCTGTTGATCGACTTCCACTTGGGAAAAATCCGGGTTAAAAGTCAAATCCAAATTTAAAGCAGGCCCAATCCCGATTTTGGCATCTCCACCGAAGGAAGGGGTAAGTTCTTCCTGAGTCCCTTCCAGAAAATTTTTGGAAGCTCTTGCCGCAGTGTAGGGAATCAAAGAAATGTTTGCGGAGCTCTTCTTGAGCGGTTCTTCGAAGATGAGTTTTCTCAAAAAGGCTGTACTGAGGATCGGAATATTTCTTGGAACCGGAGACCAGGTGCTTCGTTCGCCATAATGACTGTCGATTCGATAAAAATTGACATTCCAGTTTTGAGCTCCTTCGTTGAAACGGATGCTGGTCAAAGGAATGACCACCTCCGCCTGCCAGGAATTTTCATTGATTTTTGCAACTGAAAACCACTTATTGTCCCAAGCCAGGCTCAAATCTTCTGATCGTGTACCTCCGTTGGAGACTAAGCCTTCCCGTTGAACGCCATAGGGATTGATCCCAAATTGAAATGCGTTGGTCTTGTCATTGAAAGTGTCAAAAACAAACACAATGGCATCGTTTTGCTCTCCGCGGAAATCCCGTCTTAGCGAAGTGGATACATATTTTCGCGGTCCGTTATTTTCCATCACCGCCGCGATGTAGAGGTTGTTTTCGTCGAAAGCGACTTTTACACGGGTATTTACCTGAGACCTGGACGTATCGGAAGGAAAATATTGTCTGAATTCCCCGTTCCATCCCTCACTGTCAGTCCAGATGGGTTCATCCAGAATTCCATCCAAAACAATAGGTTCCTTCAGCTTGAAAGCAAAGGCATTTGAGTTTCCCTCATCGACTTGTTGGGCGAAAAGGAAAGGGCAGAAAAGGAAGAGAATTGAAATAGTTCCGAAAAGGGACTTCATAGGTTGGAGCAACACTCAAAATTAGCTTTTGGAAATCGCAGGATCCAAAGAATTTTATCAAAGGCAAAAAAGGGTTTTAATTTCGACTTATGGAGCTCCGAAAGCTGTCAGGACCAAATTTCGGGAGCCCCCGTCCCTGCGAAATTCACAGAGGTAAATCCCTTGCCAGATTCCTAAAGCCAGTTTTCCGGAAGAAATGGGGACTTGAACGCTCGTCCCGAAAAATGCGCTTTTGATATGGGCAGGCATATCGTCGGCTCCTTCATAATTATGCACAAACCGAGGATAAGATTCCGGAATCAGTTCATTGACAAAAGTCTGAAAATCTTTCCTCACAGTTGGATCCGCATTCTCGTTGATGCATAGTCCTGCAGAGGTATGCTGAATAAAAACCTGCAAAAATCCAATACGGATCTCCCTGATTTCAGGAATCGTTTTTTCGATCTGGTCTGTAATCAGGTGATAGCCCTGATGGTAGCTTGGCAATCGAAGCTGCTTTTGGAAGTAAAGGGACATGGATTAAATCGATCCCACTTTATTTTCCAAGGTTCCGATTCCTTCAATCCTGATTTTGACAAGGTCCCCGGCCCGAAGGGTAAAATTATCCGGGACGATGCCAGTTCCTGTCATCATCAGGCAACCGATAGGAAACGTATTTGCCCGAAAAAGCCAATCTGCGAGTTCTTGAGGTTTTCGCTTCATCTGGGCCAAAGTCGTATCTCCCGAGGCTTCGATTTTTCCGTTTCTGTGGATTTCAAGATGGATTGTAGTGGTGTCCGGAAGCATTTCTTCCTGAATCAAGAGGCAAGGCCCGACTGCTGCGCAGCCTTGATACACTTTTGACTGTGGCAAATAGAGCGGATTTTCTCCCTCGATGCTTCGGCTACTCATGTCATTGCCCACGGTGAATCCCTGCACTTTTCCCGATGGAGATATCAACAAGGTTAACTCCGGCTCGGGCACATCCCAAGTGGAGTCTTTTCGGATGTTCACGGTTTCTCCCGGATTGGATACCCGGCTTGCGGTGGCTTTGAAAAAAAGTTCTGGTCGGTCAGCTGCATAGACTTTGTCGTAAAAATCCGCCCCACCGGCATCTTTGGACTCCTCCATGCGGGCGGTTCGGCTACGATAATACGTCACTCCTGCTGCCCAGATTTCCTGATTTCCCATGGGGGCCAAAAGCCCTTCCGATTTGAGTTCGGTGGCTTTTTCCGCACTGATTTTTTCCCAATGAGCAGCCTCTGATTTCAACAGTTTTGGCAAATGCTCCCTCCCCAACAATTGATCCCAGTCGAGTTCGGGACCTAACAAAAATTCCTGGTCAGTTTCCAAAAGTGTTCCTGAAATTAGTTTGAATAAGCGCATTGGTTTTTGGGTTTGAGGTTTGGGCTTGAATTTATAAAAATCCAATTGAAGCGGAGTCCTTGCAAAAAAACTTTTCACGCTTACCTTTGCTTCCAGATCATAAGGGGTGCCTTAATACAACGGGCTGAGATCATACCCATACGACCTGATCCGGGTAATGCCGGCGAAGGGAAATGAGAAAGCGTAGCGTACATGTAAATTGATTCTGCCGAAGTGCTAGCCTTCGAAAGGTCTGTTGCGTTTCTGCTTCGCAAAACGGGTAAACAATCACGGAAGACCTCCCCTGGGTTTTCTTATGTTTCACTCAACCACCCGAAAGGGAAGATTAAAAATGAAAAAAACACTAACAGGCTTGGTACTATACCTAGCCGTATTTTCAGCTTGGGCACAACAAAGCCTAAGCGGAAAAGTAACAGATGCCAAAACAGGTGAGGTCTTGGTAGGTGCCTTTGTCTGGACTGAAAACCTGGGTAAAGGAGCTGTCACGGACGAGAAAGGTCTGTTTACCCTGACCAAACTGCCGATGGGTCCGTTGGAATTGAGAATTTCTTACTTGGGTTTTGAGACCTATCGACAGTTGGTTTCGGTTCCCTATTCCGGACAATTGGAAATTTCATTGGTAAGTAAAGAGATCCTCACAGAAGAGTTTATCGTTTCGGCTACCCGTGCCGCAGCGACTACTCCGACCACATTTTCCACTGTGGATAAGTCGGAAATCGCCAAACGAAATTTGGGACAGGATATTCCCATTTTGTTGAATTTCACTCCCTCTGTGGTAAGTTTTTCCGATGCTGGAGCGGGTGTGGGATACACAGGATTGCGAATCCGAGGCTCGGACCAAACGCGAATCAACGCAACTGTGAACGGGATTCCGCTTAATGATGCCGAATCTCACGGGGTTTTCTGGGTCAATATGCCTGACTTCGCTTCCTCGGTGGACAATATCCAAATTCAGCGCGGAGTTGGAACCTCAACCAATGGGGCGGCCACATTTGGCGCCAGCCTCAACTTCCAGACGGATACCCGACAAGATGAGGCTTATGCTGAATTGGATAACGGTTTTGGGTCGTTCAATACCTGGAGACATACGGTCAAGGCTGGGACAGGATTACTCAATAACCGATTTGCAGTAGATGCACGATTGTCCAAAATTACCTCGGATGGCTACGTGGATCGGGCCTTTTCAGATCTAAGTAGTTGGTTTGTTTCAGGCGGATACTATGGAGAAAAGAACGTGATCAAGCTGGTGGCTTTCTCGGGAAAAGAGCAAACCTACCAAAGTTGGTGGGGTCTTCCTGAGGATAAACTGGAGAATGACCGAACTTGGAATTACTACACCTATGACAATGAAACGGATAATTATCAACAGGATCATTATCAGTTGATTTATACCGGAAAAGTAGGGTCCAACTGGAAGACGAATCTTGCCCTGCACTACACTTATGGCCGTGGATATTATGAGCAGTTTCGGGAGGATGATGATTTTGAAAGCTATGGGCTATCGCCTGTGACTATCGGAAATGAAGTAATCGAAAGCACAGACATAATCCGTCGCCGCTGGCTGGACAATGACTTTTATGGATTTGTAGGGTCTGTGAATTATGTCTCAACGGATGGAAAGCTTGATGTAATTCTTGGAGGTGGAGCCAACCGATACGACGGGGGGCACTTTGGAGAGATCATTTGGGCCAGGATTGCCGGAAATACCAACATCCGTGACCGATACTACGACAACAATGCGATCAAAGACGACCGGAATATCTACGCCAAAGCAACCTATGAGGTAAGTCCGGGCTTGAATATTTTTGGCGATCTGCAGCTTCGCGGGATTGATTATTCCTTTGCAGGCGTCAATGACGATCAGCGAATTGTGGATGGCCAGGAGAGCTACACCTTCTTCAATCCGAAGTTTGGATTTTCCTATGAAAAAGGAAGTCAGACGTGGTATGCCAGCTATGCGGTTGCCAATCGTGAACCCACCCGTTCGGACTTCACGGACAATCCAATCACGGAAGTTCCCCGTCCGGAGCGCCTCAACAACATCGAAGCGGGTGTCCGCGCCAAGTCAGGTCGGCTTAGCTACAACGCCAACTTCTACTACATGGATTACAAAGATCAGTTGATCCTGACTGGGCAAATCAATGATGTGGGAGCCTATATCCGGGAAAATGTGGAATCTTCCTATCGTGCCGGAATCGAGTTGGACGGAGCATATCAGCTCTCTTCCTCCTGGACTTTGGGGGGAAATATTGCGGTGAGCCAAAATAAAATCAGGGAATTCACGGAGTACGTGGACGACTACAGTACTGAAGAGTTTCAGCAGGAAAGTTTTACCTATACCGACACTGACATCGCCTTTTCTCCCAATGTGGTGGGCTCGGCGATTATCGAGTTCAAGCCTTTAAAAAATCTTTCCTTGAACTGGCTGAGCAAATATGTGGGAAGGCAGTACCTGGATAACACGAGCAATGAAGCCCGATCCTTGGATGCCTTTTTCACCAATGATTTGCGAATAAGCTACTCGGCCCAGCCTCGGTTTTTCAAAGGTCTGGAGCTCAATTTGCTGATCAACAATATCTTCAATGAGCTCTACGAACCGAATGGCTATACCTTTAGCTATTTCGTGCCTGGAGGAAACGGACGTGAATTGGTTACCGAGAACTTCTATTATCCACAGGCCGGGACGAACTTCCTGTTGGGTTTGAAGATGAAGTTTTAAGGAATTATTTTATCTCTCACAGATGGCACAGATGAACACAGGTAAATAGAGATCTGTGGATATCAGTGAAATCTGTGAGAGTCTTTTTTGAATGATATGTTTATTTGAATACGTAAGGATATGTAAAGATTTTTCGATTTTCTTTACAGAGTAAAAGGCCCATGTAAAGCTGCTATACATTAGCTCAAATCACTTTTTGCTTTCCATCATAAGCTCAACCTGGAATTCAATCTCCCGATCCACCAAAGTCCGGTCCGTCCAATAGCCTTCGTAGGCAATATTCCAGTCAAATCGATCGATTAGAAATCGGGCATTGATTGAATTTCCGTTGTGAATGGCCATAAAAGTGATGTTTTTGCTAATTCCTCGAATGCTTAGATTCCCTGAAATTTCCAGATTTTCAGGGGAATGAGTCTTTATTTTGGTGATTTCAAAGGTTGAGATAGGGAAGTTATCCACATCAAAAAAGTCCGAATCCATCAGATGTTCTGTCAGATTTTTGATCGGAATAGGATCGGATATGGGAATATCTGTAATCGTAATCCGCTTCATGTCAATTTCAAATTTGCCACCGATCAGGTCAGTTTTGTTCCTTAGCAAAAATCCCTGATTTATGCCGACTTCTCCTTCATGACTTCCGGTTCTTCTCATTTTGGTTCCTTTCCAGAAAAGTTTGGATCGCTCTAGGTCAAGATTTATCGTGTCTAGTTCCGACTCTTGCTGGCTACTTTGGCTTTTGGGAGCTTGTATATGAACCTTTTGGACTTCGGAAGTTGACTTATCCACACAGCTGGCAGCCAAGAGAAGTAAGAGGATTATCCCCAACTTATTCATAGTCAGGAATATGAAGGCCAAGAGTGATATCTCTATGGAAAGTAAGGATACCGTTTTCCTGTTTGGGCGATCCTATCCCGGAGCCTCCGCGATTAGGGAGAAGCGCCCTTTTTTGTTGGGTTAGGATCAGGTCATCTTCAAACATGAAATCATCCAGGTAATATTCGTTTTTGTCCGGCTCCTTTACTGTCAAGTGAATGTGCTCCGGCTCGGATCCATCAGGATAGGCTGCCGGACGAAAGGTGAAAAAAGCATACTGCCCACTTTCATCGGTTTTTATCCATCCTCTCAGGTATCCATGACGTCTTCCCCAGCCTGTTTCATTTCCCTTTTTGGGATAAATTCCCGTTCGGTCAGTGTGATAGACATAGAGAATTACGCCGCTTGCAGGGGTTTTTCCATCGCTCTGAAATACCGTACCGGTAAGTTTGAGCTTGGGTGATGAACTATCAAATCCTGGCAGGGTATCAATTGGGATCAAGCTTTTTTCCCCAAATTCAAAGATGGCTTCGCAACCTTCACAGCCTCCGCCAACCATCTTGGGGGTCTGACCGGAGCAATTACAATTCAGAAGGAGAAAAAAGGGAATGAGGGCTTTAATAAGGATTCGGGTCATCACAGGTTCTTTTTCTGACAAAGTGAAAGAAAGAAAAAGAGGTCTACAAAACCGATGCGCTGACCTGTGGAGATTGTACCTCAACCTGAGGGAGCATGTTCAAATTTGCTGCGAAAGTCCTGGACGTAATTTCTGCTCAGTCGCAGCTGCTGCCCAGTTGAAAGCAAAACATCATAATCTCCATTGCCTCGGGAATGGATCGAATCTACTTTCCTGACATTTACCAGGGTGGATTTATGGATTCGTACAAAAATTGATGGGTCCAGTTTTTCAGAATAGGATTTGAGAGATCCTTGTTGCAGGTATTTTTTATCAGCAGTAAAAAACTCCACGTAAGGGGTGGCAGAGTAAATGTACAGAATGGCATCTATTTGAATTTTTTCTGTCTTTTTTCCAATCTGAAAGATTAAAAAATCTACACGGTCTAAAACTGTTGGATTTTGAGAAATTGTAGTGAAGGGATTAGGAATGAGCGAAACACCGGCGTAGATCAGTAGGAATTTGTATAAATCATTGGAAACTGAATAGACTACATTTTCCCAAAACCCGAAAGTGTGATCATAAAACAGACCCGATACTGAGAACACCAAAAAGGCAAAAAAGAAAAGGTGTACAACTGTTGCCATAAGTACAAAAAGAACCCGGGAAGCCCATTTTGATCCGAGACTTGATAAAATTTTTGACCTTCGGAAAGCCATTCTCACCAGTAGAGCAACCGGAAGAATCAAGATCCAATGTAGATTGAACAGTAGCGATTCTGAAAAGAAAAATGAGTAAGACTGGTATCTTGCGTGAAGGTAGTCCTGAAAAATGGTAGCCAACACGATCAGGACCAAGGCCACAGAAAACTTGAAAGCAGGCTTGATTACTGCATTTCTGAACTTGAAAAATGGGGAGGATTTGACCATAAAAGAATAACCGATTTTTCACCAATAATTCAAAATTGGCCAAATCTATTCTACTACAATCTGATAAGACAAACTTTCCTATTGTTCTTTCCCAATACTCTGACCACCAAGCCAGTACCCGGAAACACTGATCCTGCCCCTAAATATATCCGGCCAGTTGAAATGCCATAAAAATGAGGCCCACTGAGACTAGTGCAAAACCAATTCCGATTAAACTATTCCCAATGGGCTTATTTTGATTACTCAGGAAACAAGGTCTTGTCCAATCCCGGTACGATGCGAAGGGCATTTTTGTAATAGACTTTTTTCAGCACCTCATCTGGGAGCCCCAATCCATACATATTCCAGAAGGCATGGTATTTTTTGTAATAAGGAAAATACTCGTCCTCACTCTCCAGCACTCGGAAGTAGGTGTAAAATTCCTCCTTGTTATAAGCGTCTTTTCCGAAAAGAATCCGATCCTGGTACTTTACAAAAAATTCCTTCGCGCGGCGTGGTTGTCGGCCAAGTTCGGCGATGATGGCGCCAATCTCATAGTTGACGTTTGGGTATTTGTCCAGGTGGGCACCCGCAGCATCGAGGTCATTGGCCATCCAACCCATGTGGGCATTGATGAACGTTGTTTTGGGATGCTTTGCAAAAACCCGGTGCTGCTCCGCAATGATCTGTTCAAATGGCGCCGGATCGGTATCGGATCTGCGGCGGTTAGGGTGGAGTTTGAGTTCCAGCCAACGTTCGTTGGTGGAATCCATGGGTTGCCAGAACTGAGCCGGATCCGCGGAGTGGATCAGAACGGGGATGCCGAGTTCACCTGCTTTTGCCCACACGGGATCCAAATCTGGGTGATCCACTGGAATTCGCTTGCCATTGTTGTCTTTGGAATTCAACCCGAGGCTCTTGTAAATCTTCAATCCCACTGCCCCTGCTTTTATATCTTCTTCCAGTTCTTTCACTGCTAAGGCAGTCCATTCCGGAGTTCCAAATCCATTGAAATTCAGGTTGGTGAAAACCATAAATCTGCCCGGAGCGTGAGTTTTAAACTCATTCATCATTCCACGGATGTATTCCTGTTGGGCGTTTGAATTCCCCTGGCCAAATCCACGTCCGCTCAAGTTGATCATGATGCCCATGTTGAGTTCATCCATTTCAGATTGGAGCTGGTCAATTTTTCCCTTGTTGATTCCGCCCTGATGGCTGTGAATATCGATGAAAGGGAATTTGGCCCGTGTCACCGGATTTTCAGGGACCTTAAGTGTGGATGGTGGGTTGTATCCCTCAAAACTCATATCCTGGGCAAAGACAAGCCCGGCAGATAAGAAGAGGGAGGCGAAAATGGGTAGTGCTTTCTTCATGTGCGATTAAACTGAAATCGAATTAAAATGGATTTAAATTTTTTTGAACGGAAAAAAAGAAATCCCGGAGGAAAAGCCGGGATTTCAATGATTTAGCGGGCAGTACCTCCGTCGATTACCTGACCAAAGAAAATAGCATTCATGTAGAGTTTGTTTGTCCCAAACCAAAATGCTCTGAAGTTTGGATTATCTGCAAAACCTACTATTCTACCTCTTCCAACTCCTGAAACACGAACGACTGCACTATTTTGGATTCCCGGCAAATTACTGGGGTGCAAGTATCCTGAGGCCAATGGATTTTCAGTGTATACCAAAGGATTGGCGTAAGGATTTGTGGATGGTTCGAGGAAGAAATTGTCGTTTCGGAAGGTGAAGATTTGTTTTTCTGAATATCCGTATCCAATCGGATGCGTTACGTCCAAATTGGCTTTGAAGATTGCCCCGAAGGTATCTTTTGCCCCGGTTGCATTTTGGAAATCAGCGTAGTTAAGCTGCAGGCCTTTGTCTGCGTTATCCACGGATTTGAAGGTGAAGTTGCCGATTTCATTTTGTGCGAGCCAGCGAAGAGCGCCACCTTTTGCCACGAGCGTTCCTCCTTTTTCAGTCCATTCTTTCAGTTTATCGGCACCCATTTTTCCAAGGGAATTGTAGTTGCCATCAGCCATCAGGATTACGTTGTAGCGATCCAGATTAGCCATGGAAACAGAACTTACCGGAAGCAAAGTCACAGGCATCTGCATCCGCTGATCCAGCAGGTGCCAAATTTCCCCTGCTTCCCCACTGTCCACTCCTCCATCGACTAGTAGGGCGATTTCAGGTTTTTTGATCGGAGAAATAAATGTCGATCCCAAGTTCATCCCACCGGTGTATCCTGTGGTGATGGCGTGGATATCCACATGGGAAGATTGGGCGATTTCCTGAAGTTTTTGGAAAAACGCTTCATTGTCCAGACCGGATTCACCTTTGTCAATAAGAATAGTCCCCCGACCAAAGGTTTTTCCTTCGGGGGTAGTGAATTCAGCATTGGCAACCCGTACCAAAAAACCGGCTTTTAGTAATTGATAGGCTGCTTTTGGGGCATAATAATCAGACCATTCCAAAGCATACTGGTAAGCCCCTGCCGTTCCCACGACCTTGCCCGGGGCAAGAGCAAACCCTGATTTATTGATCAGCTGTACATTGGCGAGGTTCAGGATTTTGCTGTTCAGCGCCATAAAATCCAAATGGAAAGCCATCGGATAAGTCCAGGCAGAAATGTCATAAAACAAGCTGTCCTGAAACGTAGTCCTCGTCTCAAACATGGCTTTGATCAATCGGTACTGAGGTTGGTCCGCTGGGACGATGTAGGAAGTTTCTTTTTTGAATTGCTTACCATTTACCGTGATGTCTTCCTGCAGCTCAAATACCTTGATGTCATGTTGTAAAATCAAATCCGCCAGATGGAAGCTTCGTGCCTCGTCGTCCTTGGCCCCGAAAATGTAAGCTTTGTTGATATCAGCGTCAGTCTCTTTTTTGATGTCGGTGTAGAAATCCTTCATCCACTGGTTGAGCTCAACCCGCATTTCCTTGGCTGCTTGGTAAGAAGAAAGATTGGCGGTAAACTGATTTCTGATCGTGAATGGAAAACTCAGCATGCCATTGGCGCTTTCCTGCAAGTGGCCACGTGAGCTTGCCTGCTCGAAAAGAATCCCGATTGATCCCTGGACATCCGGATAGGTGGAGCCTTTTCCGTAGTAAAAATCATCGTAATTCTCCTGATTGTAATACAGAGAGCCGATCTGATCGAGTGCTTTGGCGTGGTAGGTACCGATCTTTTCGGTCAACTCGAAGTTTTTCTTTGGGGTCAAGGGGTGAACTCTGGCAGGGACTCCCGGCTGGAAAAAGAAGGTGCTGTTTGTTCCCATCTCATGGAAATCCAAATGGATATTTGGCAACCAGCTTTGGAAGACTTTTACCCGGTTTCTGGATTCAGGATGCTGTACCGGTAGCCAGTCCCTGTTGAGATCAAACCAATAGTGGTTGGTTCTGCCACGAGGCCATGCTTCGTTTAATTCTCGCTGAGCAGGGTCTCCATTAAGGATATATGCTTTATGGGAATTGACCCACGAAGCGAACCGATTCAGTCCGTCGGGATTGATAGCCGGATCAAGGAGAAGGACTATGTTTTCGAGATCTGTTGCGATTTCGTTGGCTGCTGCAAAGTGATAAGCCGCAACCAAAGCGGCGTTTGCACCGCTGGGCTCATTACCATGGACTGAATAACCCATAAACATCACCGCCGGCATCGATGCAATGTTTACTGAAGCTCCGGGATCACGAAGTTTTGCCCGATCGGCTTTGATTTGGTCAAGTTTACCCAAGTTGGCCGGGGAAGTGATCGTCAAAAGCGTCTGTGGACGCTTCTCGTAAGATCTTCCTGTCTCTTCGAAAATCACCCGGTCGGAAGCTTCGGCAACGGCCTTCATGTACATGACCAATTGGTCGTGGGTTACGTGCCATTCTCCCACTTCATAGCCTAAAACCTGCTTAGGAGTTGGAATTGCGGGGTTGTATGTATAGCCTTTCGGCAAATAATAACTCAAATCCTGTGCGAAAGTGAGTGATGCCAAAAGTGCCAAAATCACTGTGATCGCGTACTTTTTCATAGGTTGTGGGTTGAATATTCGACTAAATTCTTACTTAGATTTATCAAAAAAAGCTATTTTGGATCGGTGGTAAAAATAATGGAAGAAGCGACATGGATTTAATAACACCTAGTTCGGGATTGATTTTTTGGCAATTATCAGGCCTGGTTTACCTTGGTTTCTGGGCCAATGCGCTTTTTGATTGCCTGAGAAATGAATTTAGAGGAGCCAATCAAAAATTAATCTGGTTGATTCTGATTTGGGTTGGCCCGGTTTTCGGGACGTTTCAATACCTCAGTATGAGTAGAAGCTCAAAAAAGGAAAGGAAATTTCAGCCAAATTTTAATTGAATTAATTCGCATAAAGCATGGTAAACACGACCTTATCTTTTGTACAAAATATGGGAGGAGGATTTATAATCGTCCTACTTCTATTTTCCTTGGCCTACTTTGTTCTTTGGGTATATTGTCTGGTAGATGCTATCCGGTCTAATTTCAAAGACCAAAATATGAAGCTCATCTGGGTGCTTATTTTACTTTTTGCCCATGGACTTGGTCCAATCGCCTATTTGATATTGGGCAAGGGTTCCAAAACGACTTAAATCATGTGGAAATTTCTAGGGATCATCGTCTATTTTTACACGATCTATGAGGTGGTAAGCAGCCGCTTTGCCAATTCGAACGATAAATTGATCTGGGTACTCATTGTCCTTCTGCTTCCGTTGCTGGGTACAATCCTTTGGTTTGCAGTGGGACGAAACAAAAGGCTTTGACTCCTTAGTTTCGAAAAATATCCTTCAAGGCCGCTGTCAAATCATAAAACTCAAATTGAAATCCGGCCTTTTGGATTTTTTGGCAGGAAACGCGGTTACCACCCAAGACCATTGCGGCCATTTCTCCCAATACCAGATTTAACACAAATCCCGGTACTCCAATCCCCAGATAGGCTTTTCCTTTGGCGGATGCCGCTTCTTGCGTGATTTGCTGATTGGTGGCAGGATTAGGGGCAACGGCATTGTAAATACCCTGAAGGGTAGTTTTTTCCAAGGCAAACACAAACATCCTGGCCAAGTCTTCGATGTGAATCCAGCTCATCCATTGATCTCCGGATCCAAGCGGTGCCGCCACTGGCAGCTTTAACATCTCTCTCAACGCTCCTCCATCCGCATCAAGAACAATTCCTATCCGAAGCAGAACTGTGCGAAGTTGAAGGTGTTCCATTTTTTTCACCTCGTTTTCCCAAGCTACGACGACATTAGCCAGAAAGTCGGTTCCCGCCGGGCTAGTTTCATCTACCAAGGCAGTACCGGTATTGAATCCATAGAAGCCTACTGCGGAAGCCGATATAAACGTGTTGGGGCGCTTTGCGGACTTTTCTATAGCTGAATAGAGTAATAGGGTGCTTTGGGTACGGGATTCCAAAATGAGCTTTTTTCGCTCAGGTGTCCAGCGCTTTTCAGCAACTCCTGTCCCGGCCAAATGGATTACCGCGTCGGCCCACTCCATGGCTTCCTGATCTATTTCCTGTTTTTCCACATTCCAGAGAAATGATTTTCGTCCGGATTGGTTGGATCTACTCAGCCAAGCTACTTGATAGCCCTTCTTTTCCAATAAGTCAGTTATTCGTTGACCTACTAGGCCTGATCCTCCTGTAATGAGAATTTTTTGCATGGTGACGATTTCTATGGTAACCTGAAAAACCCGGAATTGGTTGAAATGTACGCTTTCGTGACAACCGACCGAGCAAATTGTTTGGTTTTATTTATTCGTTTGCCGAATCAAATTTCTGTTTTCAACTCTTAATTTGCGCCAAACCCCTGATCGTGAACGGAAGAGTTTTGGCCCGATACTTCGTCCTTTGGCTCGGATTGGCTGCTTTGGTAGGCATTCTTTCCGGTTCGGCGTCGGCGATCTTTTTGGTTTCCCTGGATTGGGCGACCCATTTTCGGGAAACTCACCTTTGGCTGATCTCCCTGTTGCCACTTGCAGGATTCGGGATCGGGTATGTTTATCACCATTATGGGGCCAATTCTTATAAAGGAAATAATCTCCTTTTGGATGAGCTCTATCAGAGTCAAAGTCCCATCCCTCTCCGGATGACTCCTTTGGTTCTTTTTGGGACAATTATTACGCACCTTTTTGGTGGATCTGCCGGACGGGAGGGTACCGCTGTGCAAATGGGTGCTTCACTGGCGGATCAAATGACGAAATGGTTTTCGTTGGACTCGGAAAATCGAAAATTGATTCTTATTTGTGGAGTGGCAGGTGGATTTGCTGCAGTTTTTGCAACCCCTTTGGCCGGAGCGATCTTCTCCCTGGAATGGATGCTGAACCGGAAATTTCAGTGGAAATCAATTTTTCCGGCTTTTTGGACAGCTTTAGTGGCTGACTGGACTTGCGAAGTTGTTTGGGGTGTGGGGCATATGCAGTATGCCATTCCTGAAGTACCCATGTATTCCCTCCAAAATCTGGCTTGGGTAGTTCCGGCAGGAATTGCATTTGGGCTTTCGGCCCGATTGTTTGCCGAGACAGGGCATCGAGTAGCAGACCTTTTCAAACACGTTGGATATCCACCGCTTCGGCCTGTTTTGGGAGGGATTTTGATTGCCGCTTTTGTGTATTTCTCTGGATCAACGACATACATAGGCTTAGGCATCCCGAGAATTGTGGAGGCTTTTGAAACTCCCTTGCCTTGGTACGATTGGTTGGTAAAAACCGGATTGACCGGATTGACAATAGGATCCGGTTTCAAGGGTGGTGAGGTTACTCCGCTTTTTTTCACTGGTGCTACCTTGGGAAATGCGCTTTCAGTTTGGATTCCCTTACCTCTTGCACTTTTGGCAGGGATGGGATTTGTGGGAGTTTTTTCAGGAGCCACCAATACTCCAATTGCCTGTACGGTGATGGGATTGGAGCTATTTGGTTATGAGTCGGGGATTTTTTTAGGCTTGGCTTGTTTTGTTTCCTTTTTATTCAGCGGAAAGGGGAGCATTTATTCCTCCCAAAAAATTGAATTCAAATATCTGCGGCGATTCTGAAAAAGGATTACCTTCGAGTTGTTTTTGGACAGGAAATTTCATTTTAGTCCAATACTTAGGGTAAAAAAATGAAGGCAAATTCCCCGTTTTTCTCAAATCCAGATCAAAACCTGATCTTTATTAAAAACTTGGTTTTGGTATTGGAGCAAGCTATTCGGTACCTAAGTTTTGGGACTTTTGGGCTATTTATCTACCAACTTGGCTACGCATCTGACCCTGACAAAATTCGGATTACCTCTGGAATTTTTGATGTGATTTTGTTTTTGTTGGGCCTGGTTATCATTGGAAGAGACCTCGTTTCTGGGAAATCATTAAAGGATAAAAGAACGATTTTTGAGCTAATCGTAGCTGTTCTGCTGATTTTGTCGGCTTTGATCAGGTGGAGAGCATTTGGAGACCTTTCAGAGGACGCTTTGATAGTCTCCAGGAAGTATCTTTTTGTCAATATTCTTGTCATTCTGATCTTCATCCAGGAGCTCGGAAAATTCAGTCTTTTGGTCAATAAGCTCAAGCTCAGTCCGTCATTGGTCTTTATTCTGAGTTTCATGATCCTGATTTTGATCGGTGCAGCGCTGCTTAGTTTGCCCCGCTCAACGACTGCCGGGATCAGTTTTATTGACGCGCTATTCACTTCCACCTCTGCGGTCTGCGTAACAGGATTGGCGGTTTTGGATACTTCCAAGGCCTTCACCCCGTTTGGTCAGATCATTATCATGACTCTATTCCAGATCGGAGGATTGGGGATGATGACCTTCACGACCTTTTTTGGGTTCTTCTTCAAAGGAAGCCTTTCTATCGAAAACACGCTTTTTTTGCGGGACTACATCAATGAAAACAACGTGGGAGAAATCACTGCAACCTTGATCAAAATCATCGTTTTTACCCTTTTGGTTGAGCTATTTTCAGCGATCTTGATCTACGTTTGGACGGATGATGCTCTTTTTTCATCCTCAGGGCAAAAATGGTTTTTTGCCAGTTTTCATGCGATTTCGGCTTTTTGCAACGCTGGCTTTTCTACACTTAGTTCAGGATTATACGAGCCAGGATTTAGGGAATTGTACAACATGCACCTCGTTGTGGCAATTACAATTATCCTAGGAGGTATTGGTTTTCCAGTATTTATCAACTACTACAATTATTTTTTTCGGGTCATCAAAGGTGCTTTCCGGGCCAAGGTATATGGAGAAGCATACAAGCATACTCCTCGAGTGACCAACATTAATACGCGTCTGGTCATGTATACCACTGGAGCCTTGTTGATTGTTGGATTTGTCGCGTATTGGTATTTTGAGCAAGATTATACCCTGAAAGGTCTCAGTCCCTATGGCAAGTTCGTTACGGCGTTCTTTGGCTCGGTGACTCCAAGGACGGCAGGATTCAATACCGTTGATATGACGGCACTGTCGGTCCCCACGGTTTTGATTTATCTGATTTTAATGTGGATCGGAGCTTCTCCGGGATCCACGGGCGGGGGGCTCAAGACCAGTACATTTGCAGTTGCGGTATTGAATACCTGGAGTATTGCTTCAGGAAGGACGAGAGTTGAAATTTTTGGCAGACAAATCACTGCTGAAACCTTGAGAAAGGCTTTTGCTGTGATCGCCTTGTCCTTTTTAACCATCGGTTTTGGGGTGTTTTTGGTAACAATTTTCAACCCGGAATTGGCATTGATTGATGTTGCGTTTGAGATTTTCTCAGCATTTGGTACAGTGGGGCTTAGCTTGGGAATAACTCCGAAACTGACAACCGCCAGTAAGCTTGTGGTCAGTTTTGTTATGTTTCTTGGTCGGGTTGGAACGCTCACCATTTTAGTCGCCATCACCCGAAAAGTGACCGAACAACGTTATAAATTACCCGAAGAAACTGTCTTTATTACTTAAAGAATATACTAAACCAGCGAGTATGAGAGCTAACATCATCTCGATGGTTGATTATCTGCAATTCGAGATTCTTCCGAATCGTGTTCGGAACAGGCTATATGACCACTTAAATCAATTATAACACATGAAATACATCGTTGTAGGAATGGGTAATTTCGGCTACTACCTCGCCAAAAGATTGACCGATCTTGGTCATGAAGTGGTAGGTGTAGACACCAGCGAAATCAAAATTGAACAGGTCAAAGACCACATTACCCATGCAGTGGCATTGAATGCCACAGATCAGCATGCCGTTAGCAACCTGCCGATGAAAGATTGTGATGTGGTGGTGATAGCAATCGGTGAAGATGTGGGTGCTTCCATTATGACCACAGCCATTTTTAAGCAGATGAAAGCCAAGCGGATTATCGGGCGGGCAATCAATGCGTTACACGAAACAGTTATTCGGGCGATCGGGGTAGATGAAATTATCCATCCAGAGGAAGAGACCGCCGAGCGATTGGCTAAGCGCCTTCAGCTCAAAGGGGTTCTGGATTCCCTGGAGATATCTGAAGACTACAATATCGTGGAGGTAAAAGTCCCATCCCGCTATGTCGGAATGACTGTCAGTGAGGCCAATATCCGAAAGGAATTTTCTCTCAACATCATGACTACCATCAAAATAAAGGAGCAGACAAATATTCTGGGAATCAAGTTGCCAAAACGGGAGGTTGCTGGTGTTATTTCACCGGATTATATTCTGGAAGAGGATGATATTCTGTTGCTCTTTGGGAAAATCAAAAACCTTCAGGAATTCTTAAACTTGGGTAGTTAATTGGACTTTTCTCCGCAATTCCTGCAATAATTATCCGTGGTTTCTAATCCGTCAAACCCACAATGGGTGCAGGATTTAGTCGATTCGTAGTCCTTAGTCCCTTTTCTTTTTGCCATTTCGGAACTCACAATCCCTGTGGGTACTGCTATTACTGCGTAGCCGAGCAACATAATCAATGAAGCTAAGAGTTGGCCCAAGGGAGTCTGTGGAGTGATATCACCAAATCCTACAGTTGTCAGAGTTACAATGGCCCAATACATTCCGACAGGAATGTTGGTAAAACCACTTTCCGGTCCTTCCACCACAAACATCAGCGCCCCCATAATAAGGACGATGGTTAAAATGGAGAAGAGGAAAATCTGAATTTTGGTAGCACTTGCCCGAAGAGATTCCTTGATAAAATCCGCCTCCGCCAAATATCTTCCCAACTTAAGAATCCTGATGACCCGAAGAAGCCGTAGTGCTCTGATAACTGAGAGCATTTGGGTGTTTACCACAAAAAAACTGAGGTAGACAGGTAAAATGGACAGCAAGTCGACGATTCCATAGAAGCTGGTGACATACTTAAACGTTTTGCTGGTCAGCCAAACACGCAAGCCATATTCTATAGTAAAAAGAATGGTAAAGCCAAGTTCGAGAGTGTAAAATACCACTCCATATTTGGAATGCAGCTCTCCAACGGAGTCCAAAACGGCGACAAGTATTGAACCAAAAATCAACCAAAGTAACACCAGATCGAATGTTCTGGAGGCACGGTCGTTGGATTCAAAAACAACATGTGCTAGATATTCTTTACTAAGGTTCATTAAGGAATTTAGCAAAAAATCTGCTAATCGAGATAGTAAACCCGCTTCACCCGGGTACTGATATTGGTCAGTAGTTCATAGGGAATGGTACCGATCCGATCTGCCAGTTCCTTCAGTGAAATTTGCTCGCCATAGATGATCGCTTCATCTCCTGCTTTTGCATCAATCTCACTTACATCCACCATGACCATATCCATGCAGACATTTCCGATGATCGGAGCTTTTTTACTCTGGATCAGTACATAGCCTTTGCCCTGAGAAAATCTACGGTCGTATCCGTCTGCATATCCAATGGCTAGAGTGGCAATTTTGCCTCCATTCGGTAATTTTCCCTTTCTTGAATATCCCACTGTTGCTCCAGGCGGCAAAGTTTTTACCTGTGAAATGGTCGTTTTTAAGGTACTGACCGGTTTGAGTGCAGCATCGTGTTTTCCTGTTACTTCCACTCCATAAAGGCCGATACCCAATCGGACCATGTCCATCTGAAATTCCGGATAGCGGATTATTCCAGCGGAATTGAGCGCATGGATGAGCGGTTTGTAATCTAAAACCGTCTCTACTTCTGCTTTCATTTCCATAAACTGCCGCAATTGGGAAAGCGAAAATTCCTCATGTTCTGCTTCATCCGCCCCTACCAAGTGGGTGTATAAGCTAGCGATTTTCAATTCCGGAAAAGACCGAATGAGATCTTTCAACTCGGGTAGATGGTGCTTTTCAAAACCCAACCGATGCATTCCGGTATCCATATCCAGATGAATAGAGAGTTGAATTTGGTGGTTTTGGACGTATTTGCCCAGTTTTCTGAAAAAATCCGGGCTGAAAACAACCGGCTCTAGGTCATACTCTCGAAGCAAATCAAATGATTCCTCAACTGGGTTGAGCACCATGATGGGGAGCCTGATGCCCTGTTTTCTCAGCGATACCCCTTCGTCAGAAAATGCCACCGCCAAGTAATCCGCTCCCATGGTTTGGAGGTGATTGGCTATTTCTGCCGCACCTCCCCCATATGCAAAAGCCTTGACCATCACCATCATTTTGGTTTCCGGTTTTACCTGCCGCTTGAAAAAATTGAAATTGTGCGTCAGTGCGTTGAGGTTGATTTCAAGCGTAGTGCCATGTATCCGTTGCTGTAGTCGGTTGACCACCCGCTCAAATTCAAAAGGGCGTGCACCGGTGATCAGGATCAGTTCATTTTGAAATTTTTCAGGATCGAGGTGGAGAAGCAAATCCTCGGTGGAGGGATAGTTTTCGAATCGGTCTGGGAAAAAATCCTTCAGGCGAGCCACTTCTTTTCCTACCCCAATGATTCTGTCCAAGCTGTAAGATTGGATCAACTCGGCTACTTCGGAATAGATTTTTTCAGGTATTCCCTGTTGCAGCAAATCGGATAAAATCAGGATTTTGGATCGTTTGGGGCGTTGTTGGCTAAGAAACTCCAGGGCCACTTTCAATCCTGCTAAGTCGTTGTTGT
The DNA here is from genome assembly GCF_003583985.1 of Algoriphagus lacus. Taxonomy (GTDB): domain Bacteria; phylum Bacteroidota; class Bacteroidia; order Cytophagales; family Cyclobacteriaceae; genus Algoriphagus; species Algoriphagus lacus. The sequence continues at coordinate 391,346 of NZ_QXML01000001.1, forward strand.
ATGTATCATCAATCAGCAGGGAATCATTGACTCCCGGCTTCAGGGTTAGCCTCATGTCCACCGACTTTAAATGATTAAGGCCTTCCTGAATTGCAGGAATGTCCTGCCCGAGCGTTAGCGCTGCGATTATAACATGCGTGATGTTTTCGATAGAGGCAGAATCGGTAAACGGCACCTGGAAAGTCATCGTGCTCAGGTCGAGTTTCATCAGGATGATTTTAGTCTGTCCTTCTTTCTTTTTCACTGAGACAGTGAAGTCCGATCCGGGATTTGCAGACCAGGAGATCAACCGACTGGGATCAAATCGTTCCTCGATTTCACGACTGACTAACGCTTGATCTTTGCAATAGATCAGGAGTTTGCATTCTGAAAACAGCTGTAGTTTTTCCCTGATTTTGGATTCCAGCCCTTCAAATCCTTCTTCATGAGCCGAGCCAATGTTGGTAAAAATGCCTAATTCAGGTTGAATCATCCAGGATAATGGGGCCATTTCTCCACTTCTTGAGACTCCCGCCTCCAATAAGGCTACTTGATGATAGGGTTGAATTCCGAAAATCGAAAGCGGAACTCCTACTTGGGAATTGTAGCTTTTTGGGCTTTTGGCGACCGTGTAGCTTTGACTAAGAACCTGACCCAACCATTCTTTTACAATGGTTTTGCCATTGCTTCCGGTGATCCCGACTACAGGTTTTCCAAATTGTTTTCGCTGAAAGGCTGCAATTGCCTGGAGAGCATCCCGGGTGTTTTTTACTGCGATAAAACTGGCCCTTTCCAAAAGCCCACTTGGGATTTCCCATGTTTCATGGACCAAAAAGAAGCGGATTCCCTCTTGGATCAAAGCCGGAATAAAGTCTGCTCCGTCAGCTTTTGCTCCCCGTAAGGCCACAAAAAGGGTCTGTTCCGGATGGATGATTTGCCTGGAATCGATGCTGATTTGGGCAATCAAAGCAGGATATCCTTTTCCGGTAGCTTTTCCTCCGGTAATCTCTACAAGTTGAGCTACGGAAAGGGGGCTTAGCATCTTAATCCTCTAATTTCTTTTTAAAAAAAACCTGCTTGATCCAGCGGGGAAGGAAGATTGCCCCCAGCAGCAGATAAGGATAATAGGAAAACAGTCTCCAAACGATGCTGGTAACAAAGGTATATTCTCCCAAAAACTGAGCGAAAAACTGACCGTAGAAAAACTCTGCTGTACCACTGCTGCCGGGTGTCGGTGAGATCATCATGACAATCCACATAATCACCTGCCGTGCAAAAACAATGATTTCCTGATTGAATGTGAGGGGTACAAATGCCGAAATTAGTGCATTGAGCATGAGGTAGCGGGATGTCCATACAAAAATGGTGGCCCCGATAATTTTGTACCAATAGCGTTTGTCCTTTCCGACCAGCTGCTTGGAAGCTTCAATAATTTGATCCCCAAATTCCAAGGCATTGTGCCTCCATTTCCGGAGAAACTTAATGGAGCAGATTTTGACGATGATCCATTTGAAAACCCTGGGTTTGTAAAACAAAGCCAAGGCCATGACCAAACTATAGCCAGCGTAAAGACTGTAGCTGATCCAAAATATGGCTTGTAGACTGCTTGCCCACTGGTTTTCAAACAATTTGGTTTCGGGGAAAATGTTGCCCTGAGCGAAATAAAGGATAATCGGTGCACCAATAACAAAAAACAGGTTATCCAGGATTGCAGTGACCATCACAAATGCAATGGCTTTTCCCATGTTAATTCCCTCTTTGTTAAGAATAAACATGGCGACGGCTGTACCTCCAACTACCGAAGGCGTGACCGCTGATGCAAATTCCCAGAGAATAATCACATAGATGGATCTGGTCCAAGTAAGATGGCGATCTGTAAGCTCCCTAATCCGATAGACATAGCCGAAGTCTCTGAAAAACAGGACTATAACAGCAAAAAATAACCAAGGCAGAGAAGCGTCAAATACTACCTTGAGCGAATCAACGGTGATCGAAGGATCAAAGTAAAACATAGCAAACACGATCCCTATTCCGATAAGGATAGGTACCCAAACCCGGTTGGGGTTAAGTGTTTGGAAAATCTTTTTATTATCCAGCTTCATACTTAGGCTGCAGCGATTGGCTCAGTCTTTTCCACCCAAAAGTTGTTATACCCTTCTCCGATGATGATGTTAACTTTTGAAAGCTGGAGAAGTTCTAGAATAGCCAGGAATGTATAAATCACAAAGATTTTGTCAGGGTTGTAGGTGATAAATTCGGTGAAAGGTACTTGATTTTTGAAACTGATTTTTTCAAGAACAAAATCTTTTTGTTGCTCGATGGTGTAAGGGTACTGAATGACGGTATGTTTTGTTTCCTCGGTTCGGGAGGCCATTTTAGCCATACATTTTTGAAACACCTTAAGCAGCTTGTAGAGGTCGACGTGTTGCATTTCTGCTTCTACATCTTCCACTTTGCTGAGCTCCTCCAGTTCTCTGGCCAGGTTTCCCCGCTTTTCCTTGGAAAGACGCTCTGACTCCAATTGGGCCAGTTCTTCCACCACAGATTTGTACTTTTTATATTCCAGTAAGTTTCTGATCAGTTCTTCCCGTGGATCAATTTCTTCTCCGTGCTCATTCAGCTCCGGTCTGGGGAGCAGCATTCTTGATTTGATTTTCATCAGGGTCGCGGCAAAGAGAATAAACTCACTGGCCACTTCGATTTCCATTTGCTCGAGGTGGTGGACGTAGTCGAGGAAATCATTGGTAATCTTGGAGATAGGAATGTCGTAAATGTCGAGTTCATCCCGCTCGATGAAAAACAGCATCAGGTCGAACGGACCTTCAAACAGCGGTAATTTGATCTCGAAACTCACCGATAGTAAATTTAATTGGTTAATTTTGGCTCCTCTTAGTCAAAGATATTCAATTAAGGTAAATTAAATGGAGCGTAACGGAATAAAGCAAAAGCGTGATTATCGCTCTGTTTCAGAATGAGTAAACAAAGTATTCTTCTTGCAGTTATTCCACTTTGACACCAACCCATCCGAAAATGCAAATCACTCCAGGAGAACTTCTCGCCCAAATCAATACTCCAGATGATCTGAAGAAATTTCCCAAGGACAAACTGGTTCAAATCTGTGATGAACTGCGACAGTTCATTGTAGACAACGTGTCCGTTTACGGAGGGCATTTTGGGGCGAGTCTTGGTGTGGTAGAGTTGACAGTTGCATTGCATTATGTGCTCAACACTCCGGAAGATCAGCTCGTTTGGGATGTAGGCCATCAGGCTTATGGTCACAAAATCCTCACCGGAAGAAGAGAGCGCTTCCATACCAACCGGGTCTATGGTGGAATTTCAGGTTTTCCAAAACGCAAAGAAAGCGAGTACGATACTTTTGGTGTAGGCCATTCCAGTACCTCCATTTCCGCGGCATTGGGAATGGCAGTTGCCTCTAAATATAAGGGTTCTCATATCCAACATGTCGCAGTGATTGGTGATGGCTCAATGACTGGTGGGATGGCATTCGAAGCCATGAATCATGCCGGTGTCAGTGATACCAATCTCCTGATCATCCTAAATGACAACTGCATGTCCATCGATCCCAATGTGGGCGCATTGAAGGATTACTTGACTGATATCACCACTTCACATACTTACAATAAGGTGAAGGATGAGGTGTGGAAAATGCTCGGTAAGCTCAGCAAATTCGGAAGCAGCGCTCAGGAAATTATTTCCAAGGTAGAAGGGGCAATAAAATCTGCCGTACTTAAGCAGAGCAACTTATTTGAGTCGCTCAACTTGCGATATTTTGGTCCCGTAGACGGTCACGATGTGGATCACTTGGTTGAAATACTAAAGGATCTCAAAGATATTCCAGGTCCAAAAATCCTGCACTGTGTTACTGTAAAAGGAAAAGGATATGGTCCTTCTGAAACAGGTAATAAAACTACTTGGCACGCTCCGGGAACTTTTGATAAGGTCACCGGAGAGATTTTCAAGAAAACCCCTTCCAAGCCTCAAGCCCCCAAATATCAGGACGTCTTCGGCCATACCCTGGTAGAACTGGCAGAAATGGACTCCCGAATCATGGGTGTCACTCCGGCCATGCCTTCAGGATCTTCAATGAACATCATGATGAGCGCCATGCCAGACCGGGCTTTTGATGTCGGAATTGCTGAACAGCATGCAGTGACTTTTTCTGCAGGATTGGCTACTCAGGGCTTGGTTCCTTTCTGTAACATTTACTCAACTTTTATGCAGCGTGCCTACGATCAGGTAGTCCACGATGTTTGCCTTCAAAATCTTCCTGTAGTTCTATGCTTGGACAGAGCCGGCTTTGCCGGAGCAGACGGGCCTACGCACCATGGGGCTTATGATATTGCCTATTTCCGTTGCGTACCCAATCTGGTGGTTTCTGCACCCATGAATGAGGAGGAATTACGAAACCTGATGTATACCGGAAGCAAATATAACGGCCCGTTCTCCATCCGCTATCCAAGGGGAAATGGAGTCATGCCGGAGTGGAAAACTGCATTTCGTGAGATCCCAGTTGGTCAAGGCCGAATTGTTAAAGAAGGTGAAGAAGTTGCAATACTTTCCATTGGTCACATCGGTAATTATGCCGTGGAGGCTTGTCAATCCTTGTTAAAAGAAGGTTTAAATCCTGCTCATTACGACATGCGCTTCGTGAAGCCGCTGGATGAGGAACTGCTCCATGAGATTTTTGGCAAGTTCAAAAAGGTGGTGACCATTGAAGATGGTTGTCTAATGGGTGGTTTTGGTTCGGCTGTTCTGGAGTGGATGGTTGATCATGGTTATACCGCTCAGGTTAAACGTCTTGGGATTCCGGACGAGGTCATTGAGCATGGGGAGCAAATCGAGTTGCACCGAGAATGTGGGTTTGATCCCGAAGGAATTGCCGATGCTGTCCGAAGCCTTTCCGAAGTAGTGCGGATTTTCTGATCAGTCTCCCATGTCCGGAATTCATTTTTTTGAAAAAGGGAACGGTCAACCTTTAGTCCTTATCCATGGTTTTTGTGAAACCGGAAAGATGTGGGAAGATTTTTCGGAAAAGCTTTCGAAGGAATTTCGGGTGATCTGTCCTGACTTGCCGGGGTTCGGGGATTCTCCTATTTCCGGAGATAAAATTTCTCTGGAGGAGGTTTCGGTTATTTTAGAGGATTGGCTGGAATCAAATCGGATTGAAAATCCCATTGTCATCGGGCACTCTTTGGGAGGCTATGTCTCTTTAGCTTTGCTCGAATTGATGGGAAACCGGATCAAAGCGATTGGACTTTTTCATTCCACAGCTTTTCCGGATGATGCTGACAAGAAAGAAATGCGGAATCGCACAATTGCTTTTTTGAAGAACAATGGGGTCGAAAAGTTTGTGACTTCATTTGTTCCGCCGCTTTTTCCAGAAAACAGGAGAGCGGAACTCTCGAGGGAAATCGAATCGGCCATCGAAGATGCCAAGCGATCCAGCCTCAATGGACTGGTGGCCTACTCGGCTGCCATGCGGGATCGAAAGGACCGAGTGGAGGTTCTGAGAAATTTCTCAGGCCCAAAATTATTGATTGCAGGCACTGAAGATGGTGCTGTCAAAATCGAATCCAGTCGGGCTCAAAAAGATGCTTTTTCCAGCTATGCCGAGCTTGAAGGGGTGGGACACATGGGAATGGTGGAAGAAAGGCAAAAGACTCTTGAGATAGTCAGGAATTTTTGTATTTCGGCTCTTTAAGAAAGCGATTTCCCCAAAATACTCATCAGTTCTTCCAGATACTTTTGGTCGGTCTGGTCAAAGTCAGCAAGCTTGTCGCTGTCCACGTCCAGAACCATTGCAACTTCATCGCCTTTGAAAACCGGCACCACAATCTCTGACTTGGAAGCTGAGCTGCAGGCGATATGTCCGGGAAAAGCATCTACATCCGGCACCAGTTGCGTTTTTGCTTCTTTCCATGAAGTCCCGCAAACCCCCTTCCCAAAATTAATCCGAGTGCAGGCAATCGGTCCTTGAAATGGACCTAATACCAGCTGATCATTTTTTACGACATAAAACCCAACCCAAAAAAAGCCGAAAGCCTCCCGCAAAGCTGCTGCAATATTGGCTAGGTTGGCATAAAGGTCAGCTTCACCGGTAATCAGCGCCTCAATCTGAGGAATCACCGCTTCATATTTTTCTGATTTGCTTGCTCGTTCGGGAATAAATAAAGTTTCAGCCATGGTAATAAACTTGTAAAATATCTTCTCCTATAGAAAGGGTTTCTTGAGGATTTTGATGCAAAACCGGCGCAGAGATTCCTCTTTCAAAGGTGGTTTTTGAAGTAAATACCCTCGCCTCATCCCAAACCTCGGCCTGAATAAATTTCTGTAAAATTAAACTTCCACCTTCGATGAGAAGGCTTTGAATTTTTCTATGGTTCAAATCTGACAACATAGCCTTAACCGAAAAATCAGGTCCAAGGTTAACGAATTCGAGATTGTTAAGGATCTCGTTTTTGATTGAATTGTAGCAAATAGTCGGTATGGAACCGTCGAAAAGATGCAAATCGGAAGGAAGTCTCAGGTTAGAATCCAGCACTATCCGAACCGGGTCTTTTCCGATCCAATCTCGGACATTCAAGCTTGGATTATCATGGAGCGCAGTGTTTTTTCCGACTAGAATGGCATCTTCTTCGGCTCTCCACTTATGTACGATTTGTCTGCTTTGGGTATTGCTTATCCACTTTGAATCGAAATTTTCCCTCGCAACAAATCCATCCCGGGTTTGGGCCCATTTAAGAATCACGTAAGGCCTTTGCTTTTCGATTTGAGTGAAGAAACGACGGTTATGCCAGCGCGCTTCCTTTTCCAGAACTCCGGTTTCCACTTCAATTCCCGCATTTTTCAGAATTTCAATTCCTTTGCCGCCGACCAGTGGATTGGAATCCACTGCTGCGATGACTACTTTTTTCAAGCCTTTTTCCACCAATAGATTGGCGCAAGGCGGAGTTTTTCCCCAATGGGCGCAGGGCTCCAATGTGACGTAAGCCGTGGATTCCTTAAGTAATTCCTGATTATCTACAGAAAGGATTGCATTAACCTCCGCATGAGCTGCGCCATAGGTTTGGTGATATCCTTCGCCGATGATTTTTCCCTGATGGACGATTACACAACCTACCATGGGATTTGGACTGACGAAACCCCTTCCCCATTCGGCAAGTTCCAAAGCCCTTCGCATGTAAAGTTGATCCAGCTCGCTCATTTCCTGTTTAGGGTGATTCGGTCTAATGAGGTGCTTTCTCCTGCCTTTACTTCCACATTGAAAATGGTATCGGTCCGGTATCGGCTATCTTTAGGATCGATGAATACCGTGTATTTCCCTGGCTCTATGCGGAACAAGAATGTTCCGCTGGAATTTGTATGTGTGCTGATGGAGTCAGATTCAGCAATGGCATAAATTACTGGACGAAGGTCAGTAGGGCTGGTGGTGCCGGTCAAGTCGCCTTTTCCGATACCCGAATAGGCCAAAATTGTAGGGTTAAAATCGAATGTTAAAGGGTCAGAATCCGTGACCTTAATTGACTTCTCAAGATCAAAATCCAAAATCAAATCATAAGAAAAACCGGATTCCAAGTCGATTTCGAGTGGCTGATAATAATCCGTTTTTGCTTCAGGTAATTCCAGGGGATATCGGTTCTCATTCAAAAACAAAAAATTTCCCTGCCCTAATTTTAAGGTAATTCCCGTTACAACCCCCAACTCCATTTCATTTCGAGCTACGGGAAGCGCAGTACCTCCCACGAGTTGAGAGATGTCTACTTGCTTGTCTCCTGGTTCATAAGGAAGAAAAATCTTCTGGATTTCTCCCTCTCGGCCATTGGGGACAAATTCCAATTCAACTCCCTGAATTTCAACAATCACTGAGTCCCACTGGGCAGGAGCATCGATTAAAAGAATATTTACCAGCGCTTTTGGACCACTGTCCATGTCCCCACAAGACCATAAGACTACTGGAAAAAGAAAAAGCAGGAGATGGGCTTTGATTTTATTCACAGGGCAAATTTAGGCCAAAACTCCTCAATCCAAGTCAATTCCATTGAGTGCAAGGAAAAGAAAATGCCGGATCAAGTCCGGCATTTAAATTTTACTTCAAAGTAAGGGTAACCGAGGGTGCGGTTGTAGTTTTATCGTCTTCCACTATTATCCCCGTACTGGTAGCTGGATTATAGCGGTCATTTGGAGTAAAAGTAAGATCGTAGGTTCCTGGAGCCAAGCCCTGAAGAGAGTAATTTCCGTTGTCGTCTGTGAAGGTATTTACCTGCACGCCATTTCTGGTTGCGGTCACCTGAACTGGTTTGGCGTCAAGAGGAAGGACCTGTCCCTGGATTCCTTGAGACTGCTCAAGATAGGCTCTGAGCACTGGCTTCAAAATGATATTGCCTGAGTTTCCGGCTACAACGATGGACTTCGCAGCATCAAAATCAATAGTCAGTTCATAGGTATTACCAGCTTCTATCACCTCATCGATTTTGATTTTCAATCCGCTTTGCTCAGCGCTTGGCGTTTTTAATTCAAACCTTTCCCCATTTTTCATGAGGTAATTGTTCCCTCCCAACATAAGCCGGATTTGATCAATTTCTCCTTCAGGAAAATCTTCCGAACCAAGAAGGAGTGAATTTCCACCGGTCAGATCAAGAAGATTGATGGATCTGCTTCCCTCGAAAGTAATTTCCTTCCAGGTGGATTCATCTTCATTCATTTCGCTGTCTTCGTTATCAGCTTTCACTCTTACGGCAAGGACTTCAATCCAAACCTCATCAAAATCAGCAGGAGCATCTACCAGGTAGAAGTTGACTCGAGCTTGACCGGAACTGGGACCATCTTCGGTGTTGCAGGCAAAGTTTGCCAGCAAAATCAGGGCTAGGGTTAAACTTTTTACTAGGGCTTTCATAGTTCTTTTTTATTTGGATAGACTGGATATTTTCAATCATCGTGCCATCACATCAAAGATACCTTCAATTGTACCTGATTAATAGCATTTGCTTTTTAATTTTGGGGATGATGAAATGGGAAAAGTTGCTGGCCAGCGGTCGTTTCGGAGATTCTCTGAAATCTCTGCCTTTGGAATCCAGTAGGACAGAATTTGAAATAGATTACGATAGAATCATTTTTTCGGCGCCTTTTAGAAACCTTCAGGATAAAACCCAAGTCTTTCCACTTCCCGAGCAGGCATTTGTCCATACCCGGTTAACTCACAGCCTTGAAGTATCCAGTGTGGGCAGATCCTTGGGGAAAGCGGCCGGGGAATTCCTCCTCGAAAAGTATCCTGCCTTGCAAAAATTGGGGATTTCTTCCTCAGCTATCGGATCTATTGTAGCTGCCGCTGCTTTGACACATGATATTGGCAATCCACCTTTTGGACATGCTGGTGAGGAGGCGATTTCTGATTTTTTCCGCTTGCATTCTTATGGTAAAATTTGGGAAAAGCATGTCCGGGTAGATCAATGGGCAGATCTGGTCAATTTTGAAGGGAATGCCCAAGGATTTCGAATGCTGGTCTCAAAGCAATTTGGGCTCAATTTGACCTATGCTACATTGGCAGCGTTTACCAAATACCCAAGACCCAGTTTGATACCCCAGCGGGATGTTGCTCGAAAGAGTCAAAGGAAATTCGGATTTTTCATCAATCAACTGGTCGATTTCGAGTTAATGGCCGAGACCTTGGGTATTGAAAAAATCAGTGCTGAATGCTGGGTCAGACATCCCTTGGCCTTTCTGGTCGAAGCAGCTGATGACATCTGCTATAACATCATTGATCTGGAAGACGGCTGTACCATAGGTTTGGTGAGCTTTGAAGAAACAGTGGCGCTGCTGAAGCCCATTTTGGGCGATCGGTTTGACGAGGAAAAATTAAAAGAGCGATCTCAAACCCAGAATCTGGGAATTCTCAGGGCAATGGCCATTGGGCAACTGATTCGGGAAACCGTAGCTGTTTTTGCCCAATTTGAGGAAAGCATGCGCAAAGGGAATTTTGACAAGGCGCTGACTGACATTATTCCATCTGCCAAGGCCTTGGCTGCGATCTCTGCCGTTTCGGTAAAGAAAATCTACCGTTCGAAAATTGTTTTGGAAAAAGAAGCTGCTGGATTTCAAGTTTTGGAGGGCCTTTTGTCTGTTTTTTCCCAAGCGCTATACCACCAGTTTTATAGCCCGGAATTATTTTCAGGACAGGACAAAAGCATTTTAAGATTACTCCCGGAGGACTTTCCGCTCAAGGGCTGGGGGGCTGAGGTCAACCCTTATCCAATGCTTCGGGTATTAGTAGACTTTATTTCCGGAATGACCGATAAATATGCACTCAACCTCTATCGAAGGGTAAAAGGTATTTCTTTCCCGGGCATCTAGATTTAGCTTTTCTCTTTTAAAAAAGAAAACCCGGAGATTTTCCCCGGGTTTGATTTTTTCAGAAAGAGATCACTGCGCTGCAGTGGTGTCAGTTGCTGTCGTGTCAGCAGGTGCCGGTGCGGGTTCTTCCATTACTGGTGCAGCTTCTTCGGTTGGAACTTCCTCGGTAGCTTCTTCCTTTTTAGCACCGCAGCCTACCAGAGTAGCAAGAGCGAAGCTGAATGCAAAAGCCATCACGGCAGCAGACTTTAATTTTTTTGAGGTAAACATGATTGAATGTGGTTTAGGTTGAGATTTATCCGCTTTGGATAATAAACTGATGCAAAATTAAACTTTCGGTTAATTTGTCAACCAATTTTTCAATAAAAAATATTTCAAATTGAAAAATTGATTAAAAAACAGTCCAAAGATTGGAATTTTATCATTCTTCTTTATCGCCTTTTCCACTCCAATCCACCACTTCGTCTTCCAGATAATGTGGATATATTTTGCGGTGTTGCTTTTTCACTTCAGCTAAAAGAGCTTCTCTAAATTCATCGACATTCAGCCCTGACGCAGCAGCCATAAAGACCGGCTTGATTCCATTCTTTTTTTCAAAAGCATCGCTGAGTGCTTTAAAATCCACATAGCGGGTTTCCTGAAGTTCATGTTCGCTGATATGTTGAGATTCTTCTTCAGAGGGCATTTGCTGCACCAAATCGATTTTATTAAACACGAGCAAAACTGGTTTGTCACCTGCTTTGATTTCATTCAGTGTCTGCGTGACCACTGCGATATGATCTTCAAATGCATGGTGTGAAACATCCACCACGTGGACCAAGAGGTCCGCTTCACGAATTTCGTCAAGTGTTGACTTGAAGGATTCAATCAAGTGCGTGGGCAGCTTTCGGATGAAACCCACCGTATCGGATAACAGGAACGGAATCGTATCCAACACCACTTTTCGAACAGTGGAGTCGACTGTGGCGAATAGCTTGTTTTCGGCAAGGATATCAGTTTTGGAGATTAAGTTCATCAGGGTGCTTTTCCCGACGTTGGTATATCCTACCAAAGCAACACGTACGACACCCTTTCGGCCTTTCCGTTGGGTTACCCCTTGCTTTTCGATTTCTTTGAGCTTTTCTTTCAGCAAAGTGATTTTTGCCCTGATATCCCGTTTATCAGTTTCAATTTCCTTTTCACCGGCTCCTCCTCGGGTTCCAGTTCCACCTCGCTGACGTTCCAAGTGGGTCCACATATTCGTCAATCGGGGTAAAAGGTATTGGAATCTTGCCAGTTCGACTTGGGTTTTAGCCTGTGCTGTCTGTGCCCGCTGAAGGAAAATATCCAAAATCAACAGGGATCGGTCGTATATTTTAACCTTGATTTCATTCTCCAGATTTCGCATCTGAGAAGGGGTAAGGTCATCGTCGAAAATGACCATGTCCACTTCAAAATGTTCCACGTACGCACGGATTTCATCCAATTTTCCCTTTCCTACAAAAGTCCGGATGTCCGGTTTCTCCATTCGTTGGGTAAAGCGGTAAACCGTTTTTGCTCCCAGCGTTTCGGCCAAAAAGGCCAGTTCGTCCAAGTGTTCTTCCACTTCCTGATCACTTTGTTGCTGTCGGATTAGCGTGACCAGAACGGCAGTTTCCACTTTTGGTGCTGTATCGTGTAGTTTCTGGAGTTTTCTTGAAAATTTACTCATAAGGGGTTCGGTTCACTTAAGAAAAGGTCGAAAGAATAGATTTGGTTCATCAAGCTAATTCAAGGAAGATTCCGCAAATCACCGAGGGCTTGACTTTCATCCTTTTTGCAACAAATTTGGGCATAATTCCTTAGAATAGATTAGGATACTCCAAGTGGGTGTGGTTATTTTACCGCCCCAAGCCGATGAATTTATCACCAAAATGGCAGAATTACGCAGCACTCCGATTGCAGGTCTTATTGAGATTTTTCCAAGGGTTTTTCCCGACAGTAGAGGTTATTTCTTTGAATCATTTCGTCAGGACTGGCTACAGAGCCAAGGCATAAATGAAAACTGGGTCCAGGACAATCAGTCCTTTTCCCAGAAAGGAACTGTAAGAGGGCTTCATTTTCAACATACTCCTTATGCCCAAGCTAAACTGGTTCGGGTGGTCAGCGGAAAAGTACTGGATGTGGTTGTTGATTTGCGAAAAGGCTCTCCTACCTTCGGAAAGCACTTTTCGACTGTTTTGGATACTGAGAAAAACAACCTGCTTTACGTTCCGGTGGGATTTGGGCATGGGTTCTCCGTATTGGAAGATGCCATTTTTGTGTACAAATGCTCCAATTATTATAACAAATCTGCCGAAGGAGGGATTTTGTGGAATGATCCTAAGTTGGGAATCGACTGGGGAGTAGCGGAACCAATAATCTCTGACAAAGACAAGGTTTGGCCAACGTTGGAAGAATTTAATATAGAGACTGGAGGAGGATTATAAATGGGGTGGTTGGATTTTTTTAAAGGGAAACCTGATGTTGTGGCTCCGCTGGACCTTTCCTGGTTGAGAGTGGATATGCATTCTCATTTGATTCCTGGGATCGATGATGGTTCTAAGTCCATGGAAGAATCTCTGGGGCTGGTCAAAAGAATGGCTGATTTTGGGTTGGAAAAAATCATTACCACGCCCCATATCATGTCTGAGTATTACCGAAACACTCCTGAAATTATTGCCATGGGCCTGGAGGATCTGAGGAAATCAGTAAAAAATGAGGGAATTAAAATCCAACTCGAGGCAGCTGCGGAATACTACATGGATGAGATATTCCTCGAAAAAGTAAAAAACGGGGAAAAGCTACTCACATTTGGAGACGATTACATTCTGGTGGAAACCGGATTTATCAACAAGCCTCAGATGCTGCTTGATATTATTTTTCATCTTGAAATGGCAGGATACAAGCCCATTCTGGCGCATCCTGAGCGGTACCAATACCTGATTGCCGACAAGAAGCTGCAAGAAGAACTGATCGATAGAAAGCTTCTTTTTCAGGTCAATTTGCTGTCGCTTACTGGATTTTATTCCAAACAGGTAAAAGAATTCGGTGAAATGCTGATTGATCGAGGTGTGGTTGCGCTCTTGGGAACAGATTGCCACAATTCCCGTTATCTGGACATGCTGGAAACCCTTCCTCAGCACCAAAAGGTCTACGACAAAATTCGAAACCTCGAGTTGATCAACACCCAACTTTAGGTTCCCTCCTATGAACATTCTCATTACTGGAATAACCGGACTTTTTGGAAGCCATTTGGCCAAAGAATTTAGCCATTTAGGCAAGATCCGCGGATTGATAATGGAAAATTCCAATAAGAGCTTGGTCAATAATCCTGATTTTGAAGTGGAGTGGCATAAAGGAGAACTTTCAGATGTGGATTCTCTTTTGGAAGCACTAAAGGACATTGATATGGTCATCCATTCTGCAGGATTAGTGTCTTTTTCTCCACAGGATGAAGACAAGCTGTATGAAGTAAACAGTGTAGGTACTGCTAATCTGGTCAATGCCATGTTAATAGCAGGCGTTTCCAAATTGGTCCACGTGAGTTCGGTGGCTGCTATTGGCCGAAATCCAGAGCTCAGTGTAATCGATGAGGAATACAAATGGGCCGATTCTCCACTTAATACACCATATGCGATATCCAAATACTGGGCAGAATTGGAGGCTTGGCGAGGTGAGCAGGAAGGCTTGGATTTAATTGTGGTGAATCCCTCCATTTTGCTTGGAAAAGCTAGTTACGCAAAAAGCAGTTCAGCCATTTATTCATATGTCTTGGAGGAAAACAGGTTTTATCCGAAAGGAGATTTGAATTTTATAGATGTCAGAGACGCAGCAAAAATTACCAGAATGCTCGTGGAAAATAAGGCGTGGGGAGAACGTTTCATTTTGAATAAAGAGAGTATTCCTTATCGGGATTTTTTCTCAGAAGTTGCAGTAGTTTTTGGCAAAAAGGCACCTAGTGTTCCGCTAAGCGATTGGCTGATTTCTTTTGCCTCTCTGACAACAGGAGTTCTAAAAGTTTTGGGGATGAGCAAAAGCCCACTCAACAAGCAAACGGCGAGATTGTCCCAACAGAAAATCCGCTTTGAAAACTCCAAAATTGAGAAACTTTTTGGATACAGGTATTATTCCCTTCGCGAGAGTCTGGAATGGGCCAAAATGCCCTGAATCAAACTTATTTTTTCAACCAGGCGTTTAACCAATCGACAATCCTCTCAAGATTAACTGACTTTCTTTGTGAAAAAATCATTCCTGGAAAGGAAAAATTTAACAATTGATCATAGTGAGATACTCGTTTTATTGGTATCTTATGTAAACCATAACGCCATCGAATGACTGGAGATCACGATCACGACTGGGAAGAGGACAAAAAACTAGTAGAACGATTTGAGAATTCCCTGAAATCAAACTTGGACCTCTATTTCGAAGAAGAAGAACTGGAAGACATCATCCGGTTTTACTTTGATCAACAAAAATTCCTTAAAGCACTTAGAGCTTCTGAATACGCCTTGGAAAAGTTTCCTTTTTCAGTGGAGATTCGTTTGCTCAAAGCGCAATGTCTGATATTCAATGACGAGTTGGATGAGGGGTTGAGTATTTTGGAAAACCTGAACAACTTGTCCCCAAACAATGAGGATATTGTATTGGCCTTGGCCAATGCTCAAATTCTGGCTGGAAACCATCAAGAAGGAATCGAACTATTGGAAAATTACCTCCCAATGGCCGAAGACAAGGCGGAGGTTTTCTATTCCCTCGGAAATCTCTACCGTGCTAAAGGGGACAATACCAAAGCAAGCGAATATTTCAAAGAGGCAGTTAAAAACCGCATCAATCATGAAGATGCCTTGTTTCAGTTGGCCATGATCACAGAGGAGGAGGGTTCCTTTGACGAAATCCTTCAATTCTATCAGGAGTTCATTGATCAGGATCCCTATTCTGCCGGGGCTTGGTATAATCTTGGGGTGGTTTATAACCGTTTGGGCCGATTCGAGGATGCTATATCAGCCTATGAATATGCCTTGATCATAGACGATGCCTTTGCTTCAGCCTATTTCAATATGGGCAATTCACTGATGAATACCCATCAGTATGAGGCGGCCTTGGAAGCTTACCAAAATACCATCAACTGTGAAGGAGCCAATGCCGAAAACTGCTGCTACATGGGTGCTGCCTATGAAAAACTGGGCAAAATCGATGAGGCATTCAAATATTTTAAAAAGTCAGCTAAGCTGGATGAGGAATACGACGATGCTTGGTTTGGACTTGGGATGTGCATGCTGAAAAAGGAAAAATTCTTTGAAGCAATCCATTATTTCAAAAAGGCACTTAACCTCAATAAAGACAATCCAAACTATTGGGTTGGATTGGCTGATGCGGAGTTTAATCTTGGCAATATGCAGGCCAGCTCAGAAGCCTATGAAGAGGCGATCAACCTTGAGCCGGGAGTGATGGAAACTTATGTTAACCTTTCTGTGATTTATTTTGAGCAAAATCGGTTTGAAGAGGCCGTTGATGTAATCCGGGAAGGAATCGAAGAGTCGCCGGAAGAATCCGAGTTGTATTATCGAATGGTTGTTTATCTTGTGAAGATGGGCAAATACAAGGATGCGTTTTCATATTTGGAAAATGCGTTAACTTTGGACTTCGATAAGCATACGATCTTGTATGAATTGATGCCGGAGCTGAAAAAACAGAAGGCCATCTATAAGATCATCGCTCAATATCGGGATGACCATTCCCAGCTCTAACCTTTAAAATCTGGCAAATGAATTATGTGCTTAAGAATATCCCTGTACGGACTGAGAAGCCGCGTACCACGGGATTTACTATGGCTATGGACAAGGGCCTTAGCCTTCGGGAAACCGAAGATTTTGTAGACAGTTGTTCCGACTACGTTGACATCGTCAAGCTGGGTTGGGCCACTTCCTATGTCACCAAGCATCTTACCGAGAAAATTGCAGTGTACAAGTCTGCAGGCCTTCCGGTTTACTTTGGAGGGACACTTTTTGAAGCTTTTATTGTCAGAGGACAATTTGATGATTACCGGAAAGTATTGGACAAGTTTGGTCTCGAGTTCGCAGAGGTTTCTGATGGGTCCATTTCATTGAACCATGACAAAAAATGCGAATACATCTCCACCTTGGCCCAACAAGTAACAGTGCTATCCGAAGTTGGATCTAAAGACGCCGCAAAGATTATCCCTCCTTATAAATGGATCGAGCAGATGCAAACTGAGCTCAACGCCGGAGCCTGGAAAGTAATCGGTGAGGCCCGTGAAGGAGGTAATGTTGGTTTGTTCCGCGATTCTGGAGAAGTTCGTCAAGGTCTTGTCGAAGAAATTCTTACCCAAGTTCCTGAAGAAAGAATCATTTGGGAAGCTCCTCAAAAATCCCAACAGGTATGGTTTATCAAATTGCTCGGAGCAAATGTAAATCTTGGAAACATTAGTCCTTCCGAAGTCATTCCCTTGGAAACCATCCGCTTAGGATTAAGAGGTGACACATTCGATCACTTTCTTGGAGAAATCAAACTTTAATATTCCTTTCTAAAATTTTGGCTGATCGACTATTCGGTCAGCCTTTTTTCTATATGAATCCAATTAAAAAACACGCGCTTACTTACTTGAAGGGAATGTCAATGGGTGCAGCTGATATCGTTCCCGGTGTTTCGGGTGGATCTATTGCTTTGATTGCAGGGATCTATCAGGAACTTCTAGACAGCATCAACTCATTTAAAATTGACAATTTAAAGTTGCTTGGCAAGCTTGAGATCAAAGCATTCTATCGGGCAGTCAACGGGTCCTTTTTGCTCAGCTTGCTTTTGGGCATTATGACAAGCATTTTTTCCCTGTCCAGCCTCATTACCTACCTGATGAGTGATCATCCTATTCCTTTGTGGTCTTTTTTCACCGGATTGATCCTGATCAGTGCCTTTTTGATCCTCAAAGAAATCAAAAGATGGCATATGGGGGTAGTTTTGGCTGTTTTGATAGGAACTGCGATCGCTTGGTGGGTGACCAACTTGCCTCCTACCACCACACCAAATGCCATCTGGTTTACCTTTGTTTCCGGAGCCATTGCGATTTGCGCTATGATTCTTCCCGGAATCAGTGGAAGTTTTATCCTTTTGATCATGGGACAATATGAACCGATTCTGCAGGCAGTCAATGACCGAAATTTTCTGAAGCTTTTTGTATTTGCTGCAGGATGCGCAGTAGGTATTCTCTCATTTAGTAGGGTGGTTTCTTGGCTTTTGAGAAAATATCATTCAGCAACCATCGGATTGCTTTCCGGATTTATGCTTGGATCGGTCAATGAATTGTGGCCATGGAAAATTGTCACCGCGTGGAGAACCTCTTCCAGCGGAGAACAAAAACCCTTTCTGGATGAAAACATTCTTCCAACGGACTATCTGGCTCAAGTCGGCCAAGAACCTCAAATTCTTGCGGCAATCTTGGCATTCGTATTTGGGATTGTATTGGTATTGTTGATCGAATGGCTGGCAGCAAAGCTTATTAATTCATGAGAAAATTCGGGCTTATCGGGTATCCCCTGACACATTCTTTTTCCAAAAAATACTTCTCGGCAAAGTTTGAAAGAGAAGAAATTTGGGATTGTCAGTTTGACCTGTATGAAATCCCTCAAATCAGCGATTTTGAGCAGGTGCTGGTTGAAAATCCAGAATTGGAAGGGATGTCGGTGACTATTCCCTACAAGCAGGAAGTCATTGCTTTTTTGGATGAGCTTGATCCTGCCTGTGAGGCTATCGGCGCAGTGAATTGTATCCAAATTCGCAACGGAAGGCGCAAGGGTTTCAACACCGATTACATCGGATTTAAAAATTCCCTCCAGAGTTGGTTGGGGCAAAATATTCCAAGGGCTCTGGTACTGGGAACCGGTGGGGCTTCCAAGGCAGTCAAAGTAGCCTTGAAAGATCTTGGAGTTAATTTTCTGTCTGTATCCAGAAATAATGGAGAAAACCAAATTACTTATAGTAGTCTGGCAAGTGATCCGGACTTTTTAAAAAACTATCCCTTAATCATTAACACCACTCCGCTTGGGACTTATCCGAAAACTGAAGAAATGCCTGAAGTTCCCATCAGCCTTCTTAATGATTCAAATCGGGTCTATGATTTAGTCTACAATCCATCCGAAACGACCCTGATGAAAGCCTGCCTGGAAAAGGGTGGCCAAGTGAAAAACGGAATGGACATGCTGGTACTTCAGGCCGAAGCAGCTTGGTCTATCTGGAACTCTTAAACTTTATCGATGGACAAAGCCATTTTAATCATTCAATGTCCCGACCAAAAAGGAATAGTAGCAGAGGTCTCCAGGTTTCTGTATTCCTATAATGGAAATATTCTGGAAGTTGACCAGCATGTGGATGAGGAGATGGGATTGTTTTTTATGCGGGCAGCATGGGAGTTGGATTCTTTTTCTCTGAAAAAAGAAGAAATCTCATCCAGATTTGAAGCTGAAGTTGGTCAACGCTTCCGGATGGAGTTTAAGCTTCATTTCAACTTTCCCAAGCCAAGGATGGCGATTTTTGTGAGTAAATTATCCCATTGCCTTTTTGATATTTTGGGAAGACACCATGCCGGTCAGCTGGAGGTAGAGATCCCGATGGTGATTTCCAATCATCCGGATTTACAGACTATCGTGGAGGCTTTTGGGATTCCATTTTTCCACATCCCGATTACTGCCGCCACCAAAGAATCAGCCGAAGCTGAGCAGTTGAGGCTTTTAAGAGAACAAGGGGTGGATTTTGTGGTCTTAGCCCGCTACATGCAGATTCTCTCCGGGGACTTTATCCGCAATTTCCCCAATCGGATTATCAATATTCATCACTCTTTTTTACCGGCATTTGTGGGAGCAAGACCTTATCATGCGGCGTATGAGCGGGGAGTTAAAATCATCGGAGCGACAGCGCATTACGTGACCGAAGTGCTGGATGCGGGGCCTATTATTGAGCAGGAGGTGGCCAGAGTAAGACATCACAATACAGTCGCGGAATTAGTCCAAATCGGGCAGGATGTGGAAAAAGTCACTCTCTCAAAAGCCATCAAATACCACTTGGACCGAAAGGTGCTTGCCTTCAAAAATAAGACAGTTATCTTCTATTGATTTCGCCAGCCTTGCTTCTGGAGGGATTATTGGTGATTTTCAGGTATGGAAAAATCTGTCGAAACCATCCGCTGCCCTTGGTGCTTGGGCTTCCCCGAATATGTCCAATATCATGATACGGAATGGGGCGTCCCCGTTTATGATGATCGCATTCATTTTGAATTTTTAGTGCTGGAAAGCGCTCAGGCAGGGTTAAGCTGGGCGACAATTCTGAAAAAGCGCGAGGGATACAGGAGAGCATTTGCGGACTTTGATTATCAAGTCGTAGCGGAGTTTCCGGAAAGCTACGTTCAGGAATTGCTTCAGGATCCCGGAATAATCCGGAATACCCTAAAAATTAAAGCCGCCATTAACAATGCCCGATGCTTTATGAAAGTCCAGGAAGAATTTGGCTCCTTTTCGAATTACATCTGGGGATTTGTCGGAGGAAAACCGATTCAAAACTCCCTGGCCAGCATGAAAGAAGCAAAAGCCACCACGCCGGAGTCGGATCGCCTGGCAAAGGACCTCAAAAAACGAGGCTTTAAATTCCTCGGCAGTACCACCATCTATGCTCACATGCAGGCCACTGGACTAGTCAATGATCACCTCGATTCATGCTTCCGGAAAAACGAAGTCAAAATCCAATAAGGCAAAAAAAAAGGGGGCGACTGCCCCCTTTATAAGTTAATTCGTGATCGATTAAGCGGCAGCAGATCCTCCATGCATGAAAACATAGATCGCAGCTCCTGCAAAATAGCCCAAAGCGGCTAAGACTGAAATTCGTTTCAAATACCAACCGAATTCGATTTTTTCCATACCCATGGCAGCAACCCCGGCAGCTGAACCGATGATCAGGATACTTCCTCCTGTACCGGCACAGTAGGCCAAATATTCCCAAATGAAGTGATCCTGAGGATACATATCCATGCTGTACATCCCCATACTTGCCGCTACCAAAGGCACATTGTCCACAATGGCTGAAAGCAAACCAATCAGGGTAATGATAATTCGGTTGTCACCGATGGTGTCATTGAGATAGGCAGCGAAATTGGCCAAAGTACCCATTGACTGAAGGGAGCCTACCGCCAATAAAATACCCAGGAAGAACAAAACGCTTGGCATATCGATCTTAGTCAAGGCATGTCCAGCGGTATAATGTTTCTTTTCAGATTCGTCCAAGTCGGGATTGATCAATTCGGATACTACCCAAAGTACACCCAGACCGAGCAACATCCCCATGTAGGGAGGAAGGTGAGTTACAGTTTTGAAAATCGGAACTGAGATCAAAGCACCAATACCCAGGACTAACATTAAGTTGCCAGTAGCAACTCCATTTTTCGATTTCTTTCCTTTTTCTTCAAAATCGCCAAGATTTCCTTTCAATGTAAAAGTCAGGTAAAGTAAAGGAACAAGCATACAAACGATACTTGGCAAGAATACATTTTTCATGATTGCTCCTGCAGAGATCTGACCACCGATCCACAGCATGGTAGTAGTCACGTCACCAATAGGAGACCAAGCACCACCAGCATTAGCAGCAATGACAATCATACCTGCAAAGAAAAGACGCATCTCCTTGTCAGGGATCAATTTCCGGATCAGGGAGACCATCACAATTGTCGTAGTCAGATTATCCAATACAGAGGATAAAAAGAAAGTAACAATACAGACCACCCAAAGAAGCATAACTGGGTTTTTTGTCTTGATTCTGTCAGTTATTAATTTAAATCCGTGGTGCGCATCTACCAATTCCACGATGGTCATAGCACCCATCAGGAAAAAGAGGATTTGGGCTATTTCATTTAGGTGGTGACCTAACTGTTCAATAACATATTCCAAATGGATTTCGCTTGCACTCAAAGAACTGGCTTTTTCACCCAGTTCTTGGACAAAAAGTAGGTACCTGTCACTGCTGAGCATGGTTTCAGGAGAACCTGACACCGCGAAAATTGTCCAACAAACTACAGCAGTTAACAACGCTGAGGCAGTTTTATTGATCTTGATCGGATGCTCCAGCGCAATTGCCAAATAGCCGACTACAAAGATTATGATGATTAAATACTCCATCGGTTAATTTTTTCTTTTGGTTGATTATTTAGGTTTAAGATACTCTACTTTGAGAACTGACCGGCGATTCTAGCTTCTTTCTGATAATTTTCCTAACCAAATTCCAAGATTTTGAATTTACGAGCTGTATAAAATTCGGGAAATCGAAGGAAGAAGATAGGCTAAATTAGGTTTAGAGACGATTAGTGTTCTAAAGTATTCCGAAAACTCATTTCACCCGGAATCTTTTACATAAGCTGTGATAAGGCTATTTCATAGGAAGTTTGAGCCAGTTTTGTTTTTCCCTGATTTTTGGAAAAGGTGTGCTGGAGAGCTTTTTTGATGGTGTCACTCACATCTGAGAAGATGGCCTGATCGGTTAGCTCCACTTTATCGCTCATCAGGTATGCGAACACTCTTGCCATGCCGCAATTGGCAATGAAATCCGGTATCAGTGACACTTGCTCATCAACCCAAACCCCGATTGGGCCTACAAAAATCTCTGCATCCGCAAAGGGTACGTTGGCTCCACAGGAAATCACTTCAAGTCCGGCTTTGACCATTCGTTCTGCTTGTTCTTTGGTCACAAGTCGTGATGCCGCCGCTGGGATGAAAATTTCATGGGGCAAATCCCATATTTTTTCATTGATCTCAGCAAAGGACATCATCCCATCGGCCACCAGCGTATTGCCGTTTCTTTTTAGAAATAGGTCCCTAACCTCATCCAAACTGAATCCGGATTCATTGATAACCCCTCCGTTTTTGTCTATGATTCCGACGATTTTCACTCCGCAAACTGCCAAAAAACAAGCCGCTGCAGCCCCCACATTTCCCCATCCCTGAATGATGGCTCTTTTACCTTCAATATTTCCACCCCAAATCTGATAGTAATGACGTACCGCTTCAGATACACCGTAGCCGGTAATCATATCCGCCACAGTATATTTTTTGGGACCATTTGGCGTGAATTTCGGGTCTTCCAAAACTTTGGAAACACCTTGTCTCAACTGACCGATTTTTCTGATTTTCTGAGGTTCTGTCGCATGGAAGTGACCATTGACGATGCCTTCCTGTGGGTGCCAAAGCCCATACGCTTCCGTTACTGGGATCACTTCGTGGATCTCATCCACGTTGAGATCACCTCCTGTGCCGTAATAGTTTTTGAGTAAAGGCATTACCGCCTTGTACCATCGTTCCAGCACCCCGGCTTTCCTTGGATCTGCGGGGTCAAAGTTGATTCCCGATTTGGCTCCTCCAATGGCAGGACCTGAAACGGTGAATTTGACTTCCATGGTTTTGGCCAAAGATTCGACCTCCCTTTTGTCTAGGCCTTTTCTCATGCGGGTTCCCCCTCCGGCAGCTCCACCTCTGAGGGAGTTGATGACTACCCAGCCTTCAGCTTCCGTCTCGGAATCTTTCCATTCGAAGACGATCTCAGGCTTTTTATTTTCAAATTCTTTTAGCAGGATCTGCATTTCTCTTTGGGTTTATATTCGGGCCCAAAAATAGAAAAATAAAAATGCAGTGGTTAGAACCTTCAGCCGTAAATCACACCCCCGCAATTGTCACGTGAAGCGCCTGTGACTGAGGCAAGGCAATTGTTCTCTCCCCGAAGTCTCAATACTCCCAAAAACGCAAAGATTAAGGCCTCTTTGAACTCAATGAGTTCAGGACTGGCTTGGTATTGCTCCCAATTTTTATCCAAATAGTGATCCAGTCGCTCGATATAATAAGTGTTGTAAGCCCCACCTCCGGTGATCAATACCAATGGTTTTGATTTTTGGGAGTAGGTTTTAATAACTGAAGCGATTTGAAAGGCAAAATGCTCGACCAATGTACTCAAGACATCTGCCGGATTGAGTCCGGATTCTCTAATCAATGGGATAAAATCCCGCTCCATGTCTTCTCTGCCTAGAGATTTTGCTGAAAACTGGGTGTAAAATGGAAGCTGATTGAGCTTTTCAAAAAGTGTCAGATTGACTTCACCGGATCGGGCTATTTTCCCTTCTGCATCATAAGGTTTACCAAGATTATTGGCTTCGCCATTGAGCAAAAGATTGAATGGACTGCTGTCAAATGCGATTCGTTTACCCGCTTTTTCCATGGAAATATTTGAAATCCCGCCCAGGTTGATGCAAAAATCCACCTTTGGAAAAAGAAGTCGATCTCCAATGGGAACCAACGGTGCCCCCTGACCTCCCAGCTGGACATCCAGCATTCGGAAATCATTGATCACCCGCTCTCCAGAAGCCTGATGAAGCGCCCATCCATTCCCTATTTGCAGAGAAAGTCCATTTTTGGGCTGGTGAAAAACGGTATGCCCATGAGAAGCCACTGCCATGGGTTTGATTTGAAATTCTTTACAAAAATGGTTTACCTGGAGTCCCATCCATTTTCCAAAATCCACGTCCAGTTGCGCTAATTCCAGTCCTGAAAGGAGATGGGATGAAGAAAGTTTTTTCCCAAGATCGGGCGGAAAAGCACAGGTTTGAGAATGGATGATATCAAAGTTCCATTCCTGATGCAGTTCAAAATGGACATAGGCCAAGTCAAGTCCGTCTCCCGAGGTACCGGACATCAGTCCAATCAACGTGTATTTTTCCTGGCTCATGGGTTAAAGATTGTTAAGTGGCTTAATGGATCAAAGATAAATTTAAGACTTCAAAAGTCCCTTTTTTAATAATGTCTAATTTGCAAGGCCATGAGGAATCTCGTCATCGACATTGGGAATACCCGGATCAAGTCCGCTCTTTTTGAGGGGCAGACACTCTTGGGGGATCACAGTTTTGATACCTTGGCCTCCGGGCTTGGTTTTTGGAAGGAGATGGAGTTTGAACATTGTCTGGTGAGCTCGGTGAGTCTGACCCAGGAAGAACTAAAATCTGTCCTGCCGTTTTCTTTCCATTTTCTGACCCATAATTCGGTTCTGCCAATCCTGAATGGATACAGTACTCCCAAAACATTGGGCTTGGACCGAATTGCTGCAGCCATTGGAGCGTGGCAACTGGCGGGAAAAGGTCCCGTTCTGGCGATTGATCTGGGCAGTTGTATTACCTACGAGTTGGTGGATGATTTGGGAGTCTACCGGGGAGGAGCGATCAGCCCGGGATTGCATATGCGGGCAAAGGCGATGAACAAGTTTACCGCGCGACTACCCTTGGTGGAATTAGGTGAAAAACCCGAAACCCCTACCGGTGACTCCACCATTTCTTGTATTCAGTCAGGAATTTGGTACGGAGTCGAGTATGAATTGATTGGCCAAATGGAGGCTTATCACATTAAATTTCCTGAAATAAAGGTCTATATCTGCGGCGGTGATTCTCAATCTTTTGATTCATTGGCAAAAGACCACATATTTGTAGTCCCAAATTTGGTCCTGCATGGATTGAATTGTATTCTAAACCACAATGTCGAGTAAATACTGGTTGAAATCTTTGGGTGTGCTTTGCACCCTTTTCTTATTTGCGGAGGTCAACGCCCAGACCAGCTCCTCTACCTACAGTGCCCTTGGTGTTGGGGAATTTAACTACTCAGGCCTAACTCAAAATCAAGGAATGGGCGGTCAGGGCATCAGCTATGGTACCGGATGGCAGGCTAACAACGTCAACCCTGCATTGACCACGCGAAACACCATTTTTAATTTCCAGGCGGCGCTCAATTACAAGCGGATCAATGTTGACAATGGCACCGAAAGCTCATTAGTAGACGGAGGAGGGCTTTCTTACTTGGCTCTTTCTTTTCCGATCAAGTCCGGAAAGTTTACTTCAGGAATGGGATTGGGTCAGATTACCAGTGTGAACTACCGCCTGAGAGTAGAAAGCGATGTCAACAATTCAGATCTGAAAGCAAGAAATTTCCTCCGTGGTGACGGGGGTATCTCTGAGGCATACGTGAACTTTGGTTATTTGCTTGCCAAAAATCTGAGTATTGGTTTTCACGGATCCTACCTTTTCGGATCGACAATCCGATCCAATCAGCTTATAGTTTATGATCCAAAAAACGTTGAGGTCGGCAATCCATCCGAATATTACGAGCGATTGACCGTTTCTGACGTGGGTTTCAAGGCTGGAATTCACTACATGTTGAAGGCTTCTGAAAAAAGTAATATCCATCTAGGCGCCATTTATCAGAAATTAGGCGAGGTTAATGGAACTGGATTTGCAAAGTTGGGGGCGATTGGCCAAGCTAGCAACCCCGATTCGGATGGAGACCTAATCGCCAATGATGAAGCGGGAAGTATTTACATCCCAAATCGTTATGGATTTGGATTGACCTATGAGAAAATGAATAAATTTGCGGTCGGTTTGGAAGGTCAATACCAGGATTTTGCAGATTTCAGGAACTTCTTTGGTGATCCTCTTTCCCTTCAGGCGGTAAAAAAGGTGTCATTGGGATTCCAAATTGTACCGGATTATTTGTCTTTTGACAATTTGGCCAAAAGAGGAACATACAGAGTCGGTGTGGAATGGATGGAAACTCCCTACTTCATCAATCAAACCAGTATAAACGATATTGGTCTTTCACTGGGCGCTTCTATCCCGGTCAACCAACTGTCTTTGGTCAACTTTGCATTAAAAGCTGGAAGAAGAGGATCGCTTGACAATGGTCTGATCAAAGAGAATTATGTGAGTTTCACCTTAGGATTCTCCTTGAATGACAATAGTTGGTTCTATAAGAGAGTATACGAATAACATATTTTAAGAAAACTGCTATCTATGCAGGCCCGAAACTTGCATTACTAAATACAGAATCAAACCAAAGCCGGATAAAACCTAATCGAATATGAAAATCAAATCTACATTACTTGGACTGGGAGCCTTCTTGCTGGCAGGGTTAGTTCAGGCACAGGATGGCTGGAACTGGCCAACAGATCCAGCTCAGGAAGCGAGAGCAAGAGAATTGAATGCCGCTTACGTGGATTACATGAAGTCGGAGCAGTTTGTGGAGGCCACCAAGCCGTTGAACTGGCTTTTGGTGAATGTTCCCAGTCTTAACGAATCCATTTACATCAATGGTGTAAACGTGTACAAAGGTGCTGCTGACAAAACCGCAGATGCCGCCCAGAAGCGTGTATATCAGGACAGCGTCATGATGATTTATGAAAAAAGAGGTGAGCTCTACAACAATCCAAACAAGTGGATGGAAAACAAAGCCTACTTCGGATATCAGTTTTACAGAGCTGACAAAACAAAGCTTGCTGGAGTAATCGCAGACTTTGAAAAAGCCATCGAACTAAACGGTAACATCAACCATCAATTGGTACAAGCCTATTTTGACTTGGTTTACAGAAACTACGTACAGAACAAGGCTTATACTGGCGAGCAAGTGTTGGCAATCTTTGAAAAAGCTAACGCCCTTTTGGATAAGTCTGCTGCTGAAGGAAAAGATGTAACCAACTCTAGATCTACCGTGGAAACTTTGCTGGTGAACATGGAACTGATCGATTGTGATTTTATCGAAAATACCATGGGTCCAAAGCTAGCTGCAGATCCTACCAACGAAGAACTCGCAAATCAGATTTTCAAATATTCTGTGCAGTATAAGTGTTATTCCTCCAATTCGTTCTTGGCTGCATTGGAACTGATCGACTCTAAGAATCCTACATTCTCCACCTCTCAGGTAAGAGCAATGAGATACATGGCTGCCGGTGAATTTGAAAAAGCTTTGCCTGTATTGGAGAAAGCTATGACTTTGGCAGAAAACGATAAGCAAAAAGCTGAAATCAGTCTTGAATTGGCAAAAGTAAATGCTCAGGCTGGAAGAAAAGCTCAGGCAAGAACACTTGCTAGAGAAGCTGCTGCATTGGATGGTGAGTTGACTGCTTCTGCCTATGGGTTGATCGGTGACTTGTATATGTCTGCCTTCAATGATTGTAGAGGTGGTGAAAGCCGTGCAAAAGATTACTCTGTATTCATTGCCGCATACAATGCCTATCAGCGTGCCGGTGACTCCAAAGGAATGGGAAGCGCAAGATCAAGATTCCCATCCAAGGAAGAATTGTTCACTGAAGGTCTTACTGCAGGATCTTCCATCAGCACAGGTTGCTGGGTGGGTGAAACTGTAACTTTGGCTACAAGAGATTAATTTCCATTATCCATATTGAAAAGGCAGTCCCAGGACTGCCTTTTTTCGTTCTCCAGATATAGGACTATTACGTTATCTTTGGACCGTGATCATGTTTCGCATTTTCTTCATTTCCATTATTTCCCTCTGCATTTTTTCCTCCTGCAGAGAAAGTGTAGACCCTGAGGAGCTCAAAGTATATGATGGACCGGTAAATGCCGCCACCAATATTTTCCTGGTTCACAGTGATTCTGCCATCGTTCGATCAGAAATTACAGCACCGCGGCAACTGGAATTTCAAAATGGAAATCTTGAATTTCCGGAAGGGATCGAGATCAAGTTTTTTACGGTAGAAGGTCTTCTTGAAACCACAATGAGAGCAGACCGAGGTTTTTTTAACAAAGAAGCCAACCTTTATCGAGGGGAAGGAAATGTGCAGATCCAAAACCTAATTAAAGATCAGCGCCTTCAGACGGAAGAAATCTTTTGGAATCAGGCTGAAAAGAAAATTTACACAGAAAAATTCGTGACCATTCAGGAGCGGCAGACACTTTTCAATGGTACAGGCATGGAGGCTGATGATAGTTTTTCAACCTATAAATTGAAAAAAGTTAGAGATAGCCGGACTATCTTACCCGGCGAAGGAATATGAAATCTAACATAATGAAGACGTCACCGAGGAGGGATGCCCTACCAGTTATCGAGGCGTTATGCAAGACGTTCTGAACCCAGATAGGAACAGATTAGCGGCCAATGGAAACTAATTATTAACACATGAAATTAGCAGACTCCTTAATTCTTTCGCTTGCTTTGGCTCTGATAGTCATAGGAATCCATCAAAGCTGGTCCACCGGTATGGGTGGATCTTACTTCATTTTTATGTTTGCGGTAGGCTTGTTATTTTGGTTTCAACTTCGTCGGAACAAGGCACGAGTTCACGAAAAAGTGCCCGAGCAAAAGCCAAAAAACAAGAAGAAAAACTAGGAATGGAAAACGACTATCTCTTTTACGTAATTATAACCCTGATTTTTTCAGCGTTTTTCTCCGGGTTTGAAATTGCGTATATCTCGTCCAACAAACTCCAGATAGAACTTCAGAATAAACAAGGGCTGTTGAGTGGCAGACTGTTGAGCAAATTCTTGCAAAAGCCCGGACAATTTATTGGCACTACGCTAATCGGAAATACGATTATGCTGGTGCTCTATGGTACTTTCATGGCCTACTTGCTCGACGCGCCTTTGCGAAATTTGCTCCCTGAATCCCTTAACAATGAAGCGGTAATCCTCGTCACACAGACTGTTTTGTCGACTATTATAGTCCTAATTACCGGCGAGTTTCTTCCCAAGAGTTTTTTTATGATCAATCCGAATAGGATGCTGAATCTTTTCGTGCTTCCATTTTTTGCAATCTATTTTGTGATGTATCCCATCGTCTGGTTAATTGTAGGGATGTCCAGATTTTTTATCACTCATATTTTGAGGTTAGAATACAACGAGGAAAAGCCAGCATTTACCGTCACTGACCTCAATTCGTTTATCAAGGAGCATTTTGGACAATCTAATGCCAGCGGGAAAGTGGAGATTGATTCAAAGATTTTCGACAATGCTATTGAATTTAAGACTGTTCGGGTGCGGGAGTGCATGATTCCCCGTACCGACATTGTAGCAGTGGAAGTGGAAGATTCGATTTCTGAACTCAAAAAAGTTTTTGAAGAGAGTGGTCATTCCAAAGTGATTGTCTATCGCGACACCATCGACGAGGTAATTGGATACTGTCATCAGTTGGAGCTTTTCCGAAAGCCAAAGACGATTGAGGAAATTCTTACACCAATAGTAATTGCTCCGGAGTCTGCACTTGCCAATGAGCTTCTGATCCAATTTATTCAGGAAAGAAAAAGCCTTGCATTGATTGTCGATGAGTTTGGTGGTACCAGTGGAATTGTTTCGATGGAAGATATTATTGAGGAAATCTTCGGAGAAATCGACGACGAATACGACAAAGACGATTTGATTGAACAAAAGATCGAAGAGCACGAATACCTGCTCAGTGCACGTCATGAAATTGACTATCTCAACGATAAATACGGTTGGGATCTGCCTTACGGAGACTTTGAGACCCTTTCGGGTTTGATTTTGTCGCTCACCGAAAATCTTCCAAATAAGGGTGACACGGTTACATATGGCAAGTATACCTTCACCGTAATGACCAAACAAGCACACCGGATTGAGACTGTGCGACTGAAAATCAACGAATCAGACATTTTCAAGGTCTGACTTTGTTCTTGGGGAAATTTTGAATTTCGCCCCCAATGCTATTATTTTGCGACACTTCTAAAAAGCGTAGTATCAATAATGGCGTTAATTAAGCAAATAAGACAGAGAACAGGTCTCGCAATCGGTGTTATCGCCGGCGGGTTGATTCTATTCCTTCTCGGCGGGGACCTGCTGAGTCCAAACTCCTCTCTACTGAATTCCAATCAGAATATCGTAGGTGAAATTGCGGGTGAGGAAATCACGCTCGAAGAATATTCCCTCAAAGTGGAAGAATTCAAGGCTTCTTTTCAACAACGAACCGGACGGGTTCCTGCAGAGCCGGAGATGGTTTCTGTCAGAGAACAGGCTTGGCAGGCGTTGATCGTGGAGCGAGTGTTTGACGAAGAATATGAAAAACTCGGATTGACTGTATCCAGCGAGGAATTGGTGGACATGGTTCAGGGGAAAAATATTGTTCCCGAGCTTCGCGCTCAATTGACCAACCCTCAGACCGGTCAATTTGACAAAGATCAGCTGATTTCTTTCTTACAGTCTTTGGAAACTGCCGACCCAGCGCAGCAGGCTGCTTGGGCTCAACAGGAAAAATTGTTTGCCCAATCCAGAAACCGGGTGAAATATGACAATATCCTGGCAACGTCGGAATATGCTACTACAGCAGAAGCCAAACTTGAACACAAGTCTGCCAATACCATTGCAGATGCTTCCATCCTTTTTGTTCCTTACTACGTGATTCCTGACGGAGATGTAAAAATCGAAGAAAGTGAACTAACTGCCTATCTGAGCAAAAATCAGGAGAAGTTCCAAGTTGGTAATACTGCAAATTTAGAATACGTTTCCTTCAGCATTTTGCCTAGCGGCCAAGATTCATCTGACGTCATTTCAAGAATCAAAGAATTGACAGAGGGACTAAGAACAGCTACCAATGATTCAGCTTTTGTAAGCCAGAACTCAGAAACTCAATTTCCTTTTAATTCCTACAGACCGGGGGACGAGCTTCCAGCAAGCTTGACCACAAACGTGTCGGAATTGGTAGAAGGCCAGACTTACGGTCCATTCGTGACAGCAAATTCCAGCTATGTTTCCTATAAAGTTACCGACCAATACGAAGGAGCACCTAGAATGAGAGCTTCCCACATTTTGTTCAGCACTGAAGGAATGGACGAAGCTGGTAAAGCCGCTGTAAAAACTCAGGCAGAACAGGTTTTAGCCGATATCAAAGCCAATGGGAATTTTGCTCAGGCTGCCAGTCAATACGGCCAGGATGGGACTGCTCAAAATGGCGGTGATTTGGGTTGGTTTGCCAAAGAAGACTTTGTGGAGCCTTTTGCTGCTGCATCTTTTGCTGCCTCTTCCACCGGATTGCTACCAAATCTAGTAGAGACAGAATACGGCTATCACATCATCGAAGTGACTGCATTGCCAAGCTCAAATTACACCAAGCTTGCTACTTTGGAACTTGAATTGGTAGCCTCAGATGCTACCCGAAATGAAGCTTTTAGAAATGCTGATTCGTTTGCAGCTGAAAGCGGTAACAGAAATGAGTTTACTGAGAATGCTACCGATAAAGGATATAGAATTCTTCAGGCCAATAATGTTGATGCGACTTCAAGAAATCTCAACAATCTTCAGAACGCCAGAGAAGTGATTATTTGGGCTTTTGGTGAAGGTGCACCAGGTGAAGTTTCTCCGGTTTATGAACTTGACAACTCTTATGTTGTAGCTACTTTGGTGAGCAGAAAAGAAGAAGGCGAAGCAAAACTTGAAGACGTAAGAGAGCAAGTGGAGCAGTTGGTTCGCAATGATAAGAAAGCCGCCATGATCACTGAAAAATTAGCCGGAAAGGCAACTTTGGAAGAGATGAAGGCAGTTTTTGCGGATGCTTCCATCAACTCACTTCCTGATTTGAGATTAAGTACTTCTGTAATCCCGGGTGTTGGATTTGCTCCAAAAGCAATCGGATCCATCTTTGGTCTAAAGTCATCAGGTCAAATGACCAAACCAATTCAGGAAGACATCGGTGTGTTGGTTGGAAAATTGAATAACCTAACTCCGGCAGCCGAAATCGGAGATTATACTTCCTATCAAGCTCAGCTTAGTCAAGCAGCCTCCCAAAGAATGGCCTATCAAATCATGATGGCTCTTCAGGACTTGGCTAAAGTAAAAGATTACAGATATAAATATTTCTAAAGAATAAGTATCCAAAAGGAACCCATGTCGAAAGGCATGGGTTTTTTTGTTTGATTTAATCTCTAAAAAGAAAGAAGTAAATTTGAGGATGCAAAAGAAGTTTGATAAAGCTGCATTCAAGGAAAAGCTCGAATCCGTGGGTCAGTTTCCGATGCTTTACATGTTCAAATTCATTGTTCCCATGGGACGGGAAAATGAAGTAGGAGCATTGTTTCCGAAAAACGAAATGAGCCTGAAGCCAAGTTCCGGAGGAAAGTACGTGAGTACCACCATCCAAGTCATGATGGAAAGTTCTGATGAGATCATTGAAATTTACGAGCAAGCCTCAGTTATCGAAGGCGTTATAGCACTTTAAACTACCCATATCATGTGGATTGAAGAAAACAACAGATTGAAGAAGACCTTTAATTTTTCTGATTTTCAGGAGGCCTTTGCGTTCATGACTCGGGTAGCTTTTTTGGCGGAGGCTCATAATCACCATCCAAACTGGTCCAATGTTTACAATCGAGTGGAAATTGAACTGACAACTCACGATGCCGGCAATGTGGTCACCGAAAAAGATCGTAAATTGGCCAAAGCAATCGATCAAATTCTGGCATGAGTGAGACTCCCATCAGCCTTTTCTTGGTTCCTACTCCCATCGGAAATCTTAAAGACATTACCCTTCGTGCCCTGGAGGTTTTAAAGTCAGTTGATGCCATACTTGCCGAA
Source organism: Algoriphagus lacus (assembly GCF_003583985.1). Taxonomy (GTDB): domain Bacteria; phylum Bacteroidota; class Bacteroidia; order Cytophagales; family Cyclobacteriaceae; genus Algoriphagus; species Algoriphagus lacus. The sequence goes on from NZ_QXML01000001.1 coordinate 424,077, forward strand.
GACACCCGAACTACCGGAATGCTTTTGAAGCATTTGGAAATTTCCAGACCGCTCCAGAGTTACCATATTTTCAATGAACACAAGGCGGTGGAAAAACTGGTGGGGCGAATGAAGAAAGGAGAAGTATTCGCCTTGGTCAGCGATGCCGGTACTCCTGCTATCTCTGACCCGGGATTTTTACTTGTCAGAGAAGTGTTGGCTGCCGGATTGGAGGTTCAGTGTCTCCCCGGACCGACTGCATTTGTTCCAGCATTGGTCAATAGTGGACTTCCCAATGACCGCTTTGTTTTCGAGGGGTTCTTGCCTCACAAAAAAGGGAGAAAAACCCGCATAGATGCCTTGATTGAAGAAACCCGTACGATCATTTTCTATGAATCTCCTCATCGGCTAATCAAGACCTTGGAGCAATTGGCGGAAGCGTTTGGTCCGGATCGCCAAGCCTGCGTATCCCGTGAATTGACCAAACTTCATGAAGAGAATGTACGGGGCCAACTTTCCGAACTAATCGAATACTATCAAACTAACCCTCTTAAAGGCGAAATAGTCCTAGTGGTGGCAGGAAAGCCGGAGAAGTTGGAAACCCGCGAGGAGAAGCAAGCTGCAAAAAAAGAAAAGTGGAACACTTCTGAATAAGTCCTTATCGACCATTTCCTTCGTACTTCTAAATTCAAAAAAAACACCTTTTTTAAATAGCCAATAATCATTAACCCGTAACCAATTCATGCTTACCCAAGATCAACTCAGTAGACTTTTAGAACAAACTCAAAACATAGCAAAAGAAGTCGGAGCCTTTATCCGAAAGGAAAGACAGCATTTTGACGTCGAAAAAGTTGAGCATAAAGGGTTTAATGATCTGGTATCCTATGTGGACAAAGAGGCGGAACGTCAAATCGTCGAAAAACTTTCTGAAATCCTGCCTGAAGCTGGTTTTATTACTGAAGAAGGAACCAACAATACTCAAGCAGAACTCTATAATTGGGTAATTGATCCACTGGATGGTACCACCAATTTTATTCACGGGATTCCAAATTTTTCTGTAAGCATCGCTCTGATTGAAAAGAATGAAGTTGTGCTTGGAGTTGTCTATGAAATCAATCGGCACGAATGTTTTTACGCCATGAAAGGTGGCGGCGCTTTTTGTAACGACACCAAAATCAAAGTGAGTGGCGCTCCTGACTTGTCCGCATCTTTGATTGCTACGGGCTTTCCTTATTACAATTTTGAGTTGATCGACCGGTATCTGAACTCGATGAAATCACTCATGCAAAAGACCCATGGACTGAGAAGATTGGGTTCTGCAGCTGTGGATCTGTGTTATGTCGCTGCTGGCAGGACCGAAGGATTTTTTGAATACAATCTCAATTCCTATGATGTGGCTGCCGGAGCAATAATCGTGTTGGAAGCAGGAGGTACAGTGACTGATTTTTCGGGCGGCTCAGATTATGTTTTCGGAAGAAAAATCGTGGCAAGCAATGGAAACATCCACGCGGAGTTTCTTGCTGTGCTGGATGAATTCTGGAAATAATTAGCCCAACAGGTAATACCAAAGCAACAAACTTGCAGCGGAAATCGGCATTCCAAGCCCAGAAAGCAGGGTAGCAAGCCTGGGGTGAAGTCCGAATTGCATGGCTACAATTGACCCAGTGATCATCGGTGCCATTCCGCTTTCAAGTACAGTGACTTTCAAGTCCAAGGAATCTGCAGGAAGGAAATTTCTGTAAATCATCCAAACCAAGGCAGGTGCTAAGATCAATCGATAGCCCAATCCATACCAAAAAAATCTCGAGGCAAGCGAATCCAAATCCACCGAAAATTTCAACCCGATAGCCAGTAAAGCCATCGGCGGCATGGTTTTTCCAATCAATTGAAGAATTGGAATAAGCACCTCCGGAGTTGGAACATTCAGCAGACTCATGATCAAGGTTCCCACCAAAAATCCAAATGGAGGAAATTTGATGATTTTGAGCGGAACATTGGAAAGGCTTTCACTGTGATTTCCATAAAGTGAACCGACTAAAATCGAAAGGGATGAAACTATCAAAAAGGATCCACCCTGATCAATGAGCAAAGCAGTAGGCAAACCTTCCCTTCCGTACAAGCCCTCAATCACGGGAAATCCCAAAAATGAAGTATTGGCTAATCCCGACACGATGATCAGACAGCCAGTGGTATTTTTCCCCCAATTGAGCTTTTTTCCAAGAAATCCGAAAATCAGCCAGGAAAGTAAGAATGTAAACCAGGCAGAAGAAATTGGAATTAGAAGGCCCCAGGAGGGTTTGATCGCTGGAATGTAAAGCAAAGCCAAGGCAGGAAGCACCACGTTGATCAGGTAGGCCTGTACCCAGCGTGCAGCCTTGATAGTTGGGAACCCAGGTGCTTTTTGGAGAAAAAGTCCCAGAAAAAGACAGCTTATGGCGATGATTACTCCTGTCATTCCCGAATATGTTAAAACTTATTTTTAATTAACATAAAATTAATTCTGACGGATTGTATCACCCTGAATATCAGGCTACTTTTATGCCGTGAAAGGATAATCAAGATGAATAAACTTATACCGATTTTTATTGAGGGCAAAAAATGGGTTCAGCTCTCCCAATTAACTGCAGAGCAAGCCCGATCGCTACGGACTTTTTTACCTGTAAATTGCCTCAAAAAGATTTTCTTTCAGGGAATTGAGCTTAGTGATTGCCTTGATTTCGATATGTATGAGTTTTGGTATCGATCCAGACAAGTTTCAGATCAGAGGCAAGGGCTGTTCGATTTTTAAGTCAAGCCAAATCCTTTTCGCTTTTCAATAAAAAATTCTTTTAACTCCGGGTAAAAGTCACTTTCAGCCTCCGGGATTCCATCCAGTACCAAGGGCATATTTCCCTCCTGAAAATCCTGATTGACTTGCATTCCTTCGATCAAATAAATTAAATCCTCCAAGGTCAAAGGATCCCAACTGCTTCCCGGATAAAGGACATAGTCATTTCCATAGAAATCGACCACCTCAAACTGGATTTTGCCTTCGAGAAGGTGTGCGTAAATGCTGATTTGCTCGCCCCAGGTACTTTCAGGAAAGTGCAGTCGAACAAGCAAAACAGAATTCGTTTCGCCTTGAAAATAAGTTTCCGGTCTGAATTTGAAATCAAACATGCTTCTAAATTACGAAGTGTGATTAAGGGTTTACACTTAATCGGACGTCTTTTGGTCAGTTTTCCAAATTCTCCGACTTTCCCTAGGTAAATAGATATTTCTAACCTTAAAACAGGGGCTTTTTCCACTGGTAGGTCAAGATTTGATTATTCAGTCAGAATCAGGCAGGAAACTTTATCTCCTTACTGCTTTTCAACTCTTTTTTCACATTGGATTATAGGGACTTTAGGGCTATTTTTGGGCTCGTTTAACAAACGACCGGATCGCTTCCGGCTTTCATACCTTGCTTTCAAACCCCTGATTATGAAAAGAGATTCGCTTGTTTTTGACCTCATCTCAAGAGAAGAAGACAGACAGAAAAGAGGCATCGAACTGATTGCCTCCGAAAACTTCACCAGCAAACAAGTAATGGAGGCTGCCGGTAGCGTCCTGACCAACAAATATGCGGAAGGCCTTCCCGGCAAGCGCTACTATGGAGGTTGCGAAGTGGTGGATGAAATCGAACAAATCGCGATCGACCGGGCCAAGAAACTTTTCGGCGCAACATGGGCAAACGTCCAGCCTCACTCCGGAGCCCAGGCTAATGCTGCAGTAATGCTGGCATGTTTGAAGCCAGGAGATGCTATTTTGGGGTTTGACTTGTCTCACGGCGGTCACCTTACTCACGGTTCTCCGGTAAACTTCTCCGGAAAGCTTTATCAGGCGAATTTCTATGGTGTAGAAGAAGCAACCGGTGTGATCGATTACGATAAGGTTGAAGAAAAAGCGCTGGCTGTAAAGCCAAAAATGATTATTTGCGGTGCCTCTGCCTATTCCAGAGATTGGGATTACGAGAGACTTCGGGAGATTGCTGATGAAGTGGGCGCCTTGTTACTTGCTGATATTTCGCATCCATCAGGCTTGATTGCAAGAGGATTATTGAATGATCCATTGGAGCATTGCCACATTGTAACCACGACTACCCATAAGACCTTAAGAGGTCCACGAGGTGGATTGATACTTATGAGAGAGGACTTCGATAATCCATGGGGCTTGACTACTCCAAAAGGAGAAGTTAGAAAGATGTCTGCTTTGTTGGACATGGGAGTATTCCCAGGAACTCAGGGAGGTCCATTGGAGCATATCATTGCTGCAAAGGCTATAGCTTTTGAGGAAGCGCTTTCAGATGAATACATGCATTATGTAATTCAGGTGAAAAGGAATGCATCCATAATGGCAGATGAGTTCGTAAATCGTGGGTACCAGATTATTTCTGGTGGAACTGACAATCACCTGATGCTGATCGACCTGAGAAACAAAGACCTGACCGGAAAGCTAGCCGAAGAGACCCTTGGCAAAGTAGACATCACAATTAACAAAAACATGGTTCCATTCGACACCAAGTCACCTTTTGTGACTTCAGGTATGCGAGTGGGTACTGCTGCTGTGACGACTCGAGGTCTGAAGGAAGACGATATGAAAAAGATCGTTGGACTCATTGACCGAGCATTGCAAAACCATTCAGATGAAGCTGAACTTGCCAAAATCAAGGTAGAAGTCAATTCCTGGATGATTCAATTTCCCCTTTACTAAATATTGATTTCCAAAAGTGGCCCTAGATCAACATCAAGAGGAAGAAGAAGGAATGTCATTTTTGGATCATTTGGAGGCCTTGCGCTACCATTTGCTCCGATCTGTTGCTGCCATCCTAATTCTCACCGTAATCGCCTTTCTGGCAAAAGATATCGTGTTTGGAATGATCATTCTTGGTCCTTCTAAAGTGGATTTTATCACTTACAGAGTGCTATGTGATCTCGGAAATTACCTGGGAATTTCCGCGCTTTGTATCAATGAACTCCCGTTTACGATTCAAAGTAGGCAGATGACCGGCCAATTTACCATGCACATGACTTCCAGTATCGTGGTGGGATTCATTGTTGCTTTTCCATACGTGTTCTGGGAGATTTGGAGATTTATCAGTCCGGGACTGTACGATAAAGAGAAAAATGCTGCACGCGGTGCTGTGGTATTTGTAAGCTTTTTGTTCTTGTCTGGTGCTGCATTTGGCTATTATGTCCTTTCTCCATTATCGATCAATTTCCTCGCAAATTACCAGCTGGATCCTACGATCCTGAATGAGTTTGACGTCACCTCCTATGTGACTACTTTGACGATGCTGGTATTGGCTTCGGCAATTATGTTCCAGCTTCCTGTGGTGGTTTACTTCCTTTCGATGTCTGGATTGGTTACTTCCCGAATGCTGAAGGAATACAGAAGGCATTCTATCGTTGTGATTTTGATTGTTTCGGCAATTATTACTCCTCCGGATGTGGTGAGTCAACTTTTGATTGCCATGCCGATTTTGGTTCTCTATGAGGTGGGAATTGTCATTGCCAAGCGATTGGAGAAGAAAAAGGCCCTCAAAAGAGCAGAGGAAGAAAAACTAAGCGGATCAGAAAATAACGACTAATTCTTATCACTATGGCTAAGAAAATCGCAATCGGTGGAGATCATGCCGGGTATGAATATAAAAGCAAACTGATCGAGAAGCTCAAAAGCCTTGGCTATGAGGTAAAGGATTTTGGTCCGTTTTCATCTGACTCTGTAGATTATCCTGATTATGTGCATCCCTTGAGTTCTGCTATTGAAAAGGGGGATTTTGAATTGGGTATTGTGATTTGCGGGAGTGGAAATGGGGTAGCCATCACGGCAAACAAACATCAGGGAATTCGCGCAGCACTTTGCTGGAACGAGGACCTTGCTGCACTGGCCCGTCAGCACAACAACGCAAATGTCCTCGCACTTCCTGCCCGATTCATTTCCTATGAACTCGCCGAGAAGCTTTCTCAGATTTTCCTGACCACCGATTTTGAAGGCGGCAGACATCAAAACCGGGTGGGTAAAATTGCCTGTAACTGATTGACTTTAAATGACAAAATGGGCCTCGTGGAAATCTCCTCGAGGCTTTTTTTTGGATAGTGGGAAAGCACTTGGCCCATGAAAATTTGACTTCACTTAGACTCTATTATTTTTTGGCCTAAAAGGCTTTGGGGTTGTTTTTTTCACTTAGAGGATATGATTTTTATCATACCTGTGATCGGAAGTTTTGAATTTGAAATGCTGTAAATTTTATCCTTCCAATCACCAGCACTATGAAATCACCTCTTCCTGAATCACCCTATTCTTCATCCCCCAGTCCAGTCATTCACTACGCTATGCAGCTTTTGGCCTTGGCCATTCTGTTGGTTTGGTGTTTTAATATTTTGGAGCCTTTTATTATTCCCATTATTTGGGCGGCGGTTTTTGCCTCTTCCTTTTCCCCAATTCATGAAAAACTAACCGGGAAATTTCACTGGAAAAACAGTCTTTCGGCCACATTCATCACGTTATTGGCTTTACTGATTTTGATCGCACCAGCCATCTTTTTCATGTTGCAAGGCGCAGGGGAAATAAAGGAACTCGCGCAAAGTCTTCGGGACCATGATTTGGAAATCCCTTCCCCAAATGAAAGAGTAAAATCTTGGCCCTTGATTGGTGAACGGCTTTTTACCTTTTGGGCTGAAGCTTCCTCCAACTTGTCAGCCACCTTAAAAGAGCATCAGGATCAGCTCAAGCCGGTTTTGATCAAACTAGTTGACTTGCTTAAAAACACCGCTAAAGGCATATTACTCCTGATGATTTCCATCATCGTCAGTGGAGTCATGCTGGCCTATGAGAAGGAGGAAAGTGATTTTATGAAAAAGCTTTTCGTAAAACTGGCAGGAAAAGAAGGTGAAAAAATGGCCGGCATTGCCAAGCAAACCATCCAGAATGTGGTAAAGGGAATCTTAGGAGTAGCGGCTATTCAGGCCACACTGGTTGGAGTGGGCTTGCTCATAGCCGGGGTGCCATTTGCCGGCTTGTGGATTATTCTTGCCCTGATTCTATCCATCGTTCAGATCGGAATATTACCCATTTCCATAGGGGTGATCATATACATCTGGAGTACTGCTGATAACCTCACAGCGATCATTTTGACAGTTTGGATGGTTGTCGTGGGCTTGTTGGATAATGTCCTTAAACCGATTTTTCTGGGAAAAGGGGCATCTGTTCCCATGTTGGTGGTCTTTTTGGGAGCGATTGGAGGTTTTCTTTTCTCAGGATTTATCGGGCTGTTTACCGGGGCGATAGTTCTGACTTTGGGCTATAAGCTTGCAGTAGGGTGGTTAAACTCAGAGGAACAGAGGCCATAGGTGATCATCCTTCCTGACTGGATTTGCTTGGCGTTTTCAACTCCAACTGTCAAGGGAAGAAGGTTTAATTTTAGATTCAACTTTATCATTTCAGCTTATGAAAAAATCAATTTTGGCACTTTTGCTCGGCATAATTTCCTTGTCTTGCTCACAGGAATATCTTCAGACGGACCTTAATCTGGTGTCTTCAAGTATAAAAGCTGCGGGAAGAACCAAGCCTGGCGGGGGTGGTACTACGGCCCCTCTTGTATACAGGACAGGTGATGAGGCAAATATAACCACCCCGACAAGTTTTGGAATTGCACTCATTGGCGGCGCGGAATCTGATACTCCGGCCGAGTTGGAAGCGTTTAAGTTTTTGGTTTCAAAATCAGGAGGAGGGGATTTTGTTGTGCTCCGGGCTTCCGGAGCGGATGGGTATAATCCTTACATCTACTCCACGATTGGGGGGGTCAATTCGGTGGAAACCTTGGTTATTTCTTCCCGTGCCATGGCAGAAGACCCCATTACTTTGACCCTGGTAAACAATGCCGAGGCTATTTTCATTGCCGGCGGAGACCAAGGAAACTACATAAACTACTGGAAGGACACTAAGCTGGAAGCTGCAATCAACAATGCGGTCAATATCCGAAATGTTCCAATAGGAGGAACCAGTGCGGGCTTGGCAGTACTTGGAAGTCACTATTACGGCGCAACTGCCGGTTCGGCCACTTCAGCCAAAGCCCTTGCCAATCCTTATTATTTAGACATGCAGGGACTCGGAGGCGGGGATTTTTTGTCTGTTAACTACATGCAGAATGTCATTACCGACTCCCACTATGGTGAAAGAACCCGACAGGGAAGGCATTTTACTTTCATGGCCAGACTGGTCAAGGATTTTGAGCTTGGATCAACCGTAGTCAAAGGTATTGGAGTGGACGAAGCCACCGCGGTATTGGTGGAAAGCAATGGCACATCAAAAGTGTTTGGAGCCGGTAAAGCCTATTTTCTAAAAGGAAATGCGGGAGCTCCTGAAGTTTGTGTTTCCAAAAAACCGTTAACCTGGAGTTATGGCAATACCGCCGTTGCCGCATATGTGATTCAGGGAACTTCCGCGGGGATCAATACTTTTAACTTGGTCTCCTGGAGTGGAAGCGGTGGAGTGAGCCAACTTTGGTCTGCAAATGCCGGTAATTTCCAAATGAACTGAAAAAAAACGGGCTTGGTATGACTAGCCCCCAAAATTTGGTCGGATTACGAATTGAATGAATTCTGGTGATTAAGCTCTGTACTGTACAACTCCAGGAGATTTTAGGGAGGAATTTTTTGACATCAAACTTTTTCCTCCCTCATGGAAAATTACAGGATAACGGCCAAATCCATTTTTTTCGACTTAAAAGCGGATCAAATTTGTCGAAACTTTACCCAGAAAGTAGATCCTTTTCCTACTGATGAATTGACCCCGATCGATCCGCCCATTGCTTCCATAAATTCTTTGGAAATCGCCAGTCCCAGACCGGTTCCATTTTCGGAGGATTGATCCAACTTTACAAAGTGTTCAAAGATACGCTCTTGATTTTGTAAGGAAATTCCAGGCCCAAGATCCGTGACTTCTACTTTGATCCGGTTTGATTCCTGAAATGCTCTGATGGTAATCTGAGAATTGGAGGGGCTATGTCTGATTGCATTGCTGATCAGGTTATTGAATATCCAGACAACTTTGTGATAGTCACCCGAGATTTGGGGAAGGTTGTCCGGAAATTGACTATTGAGTTGGAGGTTTTTTTCCTTTAGGAACAACTCCAATCCCTGAAGTGAATCGGAAATTGAATCAACTACCGAAAACGTCTCCGTTTGGATATTGATATAGCCCTGATCTATTTGAGCCATGTCCATGACCTCATTGACCATTCGTTTGATACGCTCCTGATTGGATTTGATGGTGTGGATCAGATCAGTTTGGTCTGAAGTTAGGCTCCCAAATTTGGTGTTTTCCAGCAGATTGGTGCTTAGCTGTATAGCGGCTAGAGGAGTCTTTAATTCATGAGAAAGCGTGGACATGAACTTCAGTTTTGCTTGATCTTTTTCAGAAAACTCGGTGATGTCTGTCAAAATCACCAAATGTCCCATCAGTTTTTTTGAGTTTTCTGATTCATCAAATCCGGAGATTTTCATGACCTCCTTTTTGTAAATCCGTTCTTTATTTCCTTTTAAGATTCGGATTGGGGAGGCCTGGTTTTCTTCCCATTCCTGAACAGGAACAAAGAGGTCCTCTGTGATGGTTTCCATCAGGTTGTTTACCCGGGCGATTTCCTGAATGTGTCGGCCTTCCACTTGACTTCGCTCCATGTGGATCAGGTCCAGGAGGAGATCATTGCAGAGGATAATGGTTTTGTTCTCATCGGTCACCAGGATCGCTTCGTTCATTTGATTGACGATCATCGCCAGTCTTTTTTGTTCCCGGATCAGTTTTGAGAAGTTGGACTTCTCGTATTCTTTAAGTTTGAGGACCATTTTTCGGATGGATTTTGCCAGCCCACCCAATTCATCTTCTTCCTCAAAGGGAATTTCTACGGCATAGTTTCCGGCAGATATTTCCTTGATGGATTTGGTGAAAAGTTTTATGGGATTGACGATGTAATTCGGCAAGCGTAAGAAAAACAACATCCCGAAGGCTATTCCCGAAACCCCGATTATGATCATGTAGGTGACAATCTGCTCCGATTTGGTTTTGGCAATATCACTTTTGGAAAAAATGGATTCTTCGTTGAGCAGGAAAATCGAATCGGTGAGGGTTTTTATTTTACTGTTTAAAATCCAAAGTTCCTGATCACCTGTTTTTTGGGAGGAAAGCCCCAAAGAAATTTGCTCCAGATACTCATTTACTAGACCTATGAGGTTTTCGGTAAGGGCTTTTTCGCCCTGTTCGGTGATATTTGCTTTTTGAGAATTTAGCAGCGCAGTGATCTCTGCTGATTTTTTTTCAAATTCTTCCCTGGTCAACACCTCCCGTACATGCCTCTCCTGAAGCTGATCAATTTGTTGGTTAATTGTCCGCATGTAATCCATCGACCGGTAGTTGTCCTTCAGGACATTGTCATTATACTCTTTAACCAAGTTCAGATAAAACACCCCGATACCGGCGATGATTATTATTATCCCAAGTAGGAAAAATTGAGAGAGATAAAGTTTTGCTTTGATTTTCATGGGTAGATCAGAATACAATAATTAGATCAATTTCTTTTCCCTCAATTTTTTTCAAAAGCCCGTCGAGGTAATTTTTTCCTAAGATCATTCTAATCAAGCCAAAAGAAGGCTTGCCGATCACAATATTAGTGGCTTTTATCTGGTCTGCTATCTGGCAGATTTCCTCAGGGATGTCGTCTCCTTGCCGTCGGTAGATTTTAGCGCCCAATTCTGTTGCCCATTTTAGGTTTTGTAGCAGTTTCCGTTGTTGGGCGAGATTGATTCGATCGGGATTTTCCTTCCTGCTTTGCACATAGATTACTGCCCATTTGCCATGGTATCGCTCTGCCAGCCTGGAGGTCTTTCGGATGATTTTTTTTCCGCCTTCATAATTACTGCTGATGCAAGCCAAAAATATCTCCCGTGCAGCCGAATGGGCAGCTAGGGATTGTAGATCAATTTTTTTCTCTACCTGCATCGCGACCTGCCGCAACGCCAAATCCCTCAATTGCAGGATGGTTTCGGGTTTGAAAAAATTTTCAAGAGCCTTTCCGATTTTTTCACCTGAGTAGATTTTGCCTTCTTTTAGACGCTTGATCAAGTCGTCCGATGGCAAATCAATGTTGACTACTTCGTCGGCATAGGAAAGAATTTTGTCAGGAATACACTCCTGAATTTTGACTTTGGTGAGTTTTTCTACGATGTCGTTGAGACTTTCCAGGTGCTGGACATTGAAGGCTGTGATTACATTGATTCCTGCTTCGAGCAATTCCATCACATCTTGCCATCGTTTTTGATTTTTTGATCCCGGAATATTGGAGTGGGCAAGTTCGTCCACAATCACCACTTCCGGTCGGATCCTTAGAATGGTTTCAAGGTCCATTTCCTCCAGATTTTTCCCCTTGTAAAAAGTCTTTTTACGGGGGATCAAAGGAAGCCCTTTCACCAAGGCCTCCGTCTCAGCGCGCTGGTGGGTTTCAATCAGTCCGATTTTGACTTCTACGCCTGCTTGAAGTAGCTCTTGTGCTTCCTGAAGCATCCGGTAGCTTTTGCCTACTCCGGCAATCATACCCACATAGACCTTTAGTCTGCCTTTTTTCCGTTTGAATATCTGGGAAAGAAAGAAATTTTCCTCTTGTTCGCTCATAATATGAAGGGTCTTGCAGAATTGAAAAGATCAGTAAAAAACTGACCGTTTTCTAGTTGATTAGCACTTTGCGTCAACGCCTTGAAATTGGGTTATAGTAACTTTTTCCACTAATTATGGGATTCAGTTCTTCGATTATTAATTCAAATCGATCCCTAATTTTTGATCGAATCAGGCATTCAGCAGTTTTAATCTTTTCGTTTTTCCACTGACAGAATGAATTCTGAAATGTGCCAGAAATCGATTAGTTTGTTAAGGTTAGCTGATCCAGAGCAAGGTTTAATGCAAGGACATTGACCAGATCGCCCGGTCCGAAAATCCCGGCGAGGGGTTGTAGGGTATGATCATCGACTAGTTCTTCGAGAAGCTTGGGCTCCAGATTCCTTGCTGAGGCCACTCTTCTGATCTGAATTCTAGCTGCTGCCACAGAAATGTGAGGATCAAGTCCGGATCCCGATGCCGTCACTAGTTCCCCTGGGATATCCCGTACCGATACCCCCGGATTAGCCTTCAGTAATGCAGTTATTCGTTCTTTAACTTGTCGGATTTGGTCCGGGTTTGTAGTTCCGTAATTGCTCCCACCGGTAGCAGAGGCATCATAATTTACCGCAGATGGCCTTCCCCAGAAGTAGTTGGCAGAGGAGAATGCTTGTCCTACTTGGGCAAAGCCAACCAACTGATCATCATGGTAAATTGGATTACCGTTGGCTTTGTCAGGCATCAATCTTCCAATTCCCCAGATGGACAAAGGATAAATCAATCCGAAGAAAACCAGGGAGACAAGCGTAAGGATCAAATAAGTTCGGATGGAATTCATGGTAAGAGTTAAATAATGTGAGAATTAAATCAGTCCGCTGATGAGTAAGTCGATGAGTTTGATCCCCAGAAAAGGGACCAGGATACCCCCAACTCCATAGATCAGGAGATTTTTGGCGAGTAATTCAGATGCACCAACGGGTCGGTATTTGACTCCACCAAGTGCCAATGGAATCAATAAGGGAATGATGATCGCATTGAAGATCACCGCCGATAAGATCGCCGAGTCTGGGCTGCTCAGGTTCATGATATTGAGGGCATTGAGTCCCGGAATAGAGGCTGCAAACAGCGCTGGGACTATGGCAAAATACTTCGCCACATCATTGGCAATGGAGAAAGTAGTGACATTACCCCGTGTGATTAGCAATTGCTTTCCGATCTCAATGACTTCCAGCAGTTTGGTCGGGTCGCTGTCCAAGTCAACCATATTTGCGGCTTCTTTGGCGGCTTGGGTTCCGCTGTTCATGGCCACGCCAAGATCTGCCTGTGCCAATGCCGGGGCATCATTGGTCCCGTCACCCATCATCGCCACAAGTTTCCCTTCGGCTTGCTCTTTTTTGATGTAGTTCAGTTTATCCTCAGGCTTGGCTTCTGCGATGAAATCATCCACTCCTGCCTTGTTTGCAATAAAAGCTGCTGTCAAGGGATTGTCTCCTGTGACCATCACGGTTCTGACACCCATTTTGCGCAATCTGTCAAAGCGCTCGTGAATCCCCGGCTTGATGATATCCTCCAGCTGGATCACCCCGATGGCTTTTTTGTCCACAGCCAGAGCAAGCGGTGTTCCGCCGTTTGCTGCGATTTCTTTCACTTTTTGTTCGAGGTATTTGAGATCTTCCTTGTTGGTAGACCAGAAGCAAATGGAGTCCCAAGATCCCTTTCTGATTTTGGTGCCATCAGGCAGATCTATTCCGCTGATTCTTGTTTCAGCGCTGAATTTGATAAGCAGGGAATTTTCCAATTCGCGGTCCTGAACCGTCACGCCAAAGCTTTTGGCAAGTTCCAGGATGGATTTTCCCTCGGGGGTTGGATCACCGATGGAGCTGATGGCGGCATATCGGTTGAGTTTTTCACGGTCTGCCTCATGCAAAGGATAAAAATTGGTTGCCTTTCGGTTGCCGATCGTGATGGTGCCGGTCTTGTCCAGCAGCAGGACGTCGATATCTCCTGCAGTCTCCACTGCCTTGCCAGACTTGGCGATAAGGTTTGCCTTCAGTGCCCGATCCATCCCTGCTATTCCAATTGCAGAAAGCAATCCCCCTATAGTCGTCGGGATCAGACACACAAATAAAGAAATCAAAGCTGCAATCGTAATTGGGGAATCTACCAGATCCCCAAAAGACTTCAGCGTAACAGTCACTATCAGAAATACCAGCGTAAAGCTGGCAAGTAAGATGGTCAGGGCGATTTCATTGGGTGTTTTCTGACGGTTGGCCCCTTCGACCAGCTTGATCATTTTGTCAAGGAAGCTTTCTCCGGGTTCGGCGACTACTTTCACCTTGATCTGATCAGAAAGAACTTTGGTCCCCCCGATGACCGAGTTATGATCTGTCTCAGCTTCACGGATGACGGGAGCAGATTCCCCGGTGATGGCAGATTCATCGACAGACGCCAATCCTTCGATTATTTCTCCATCTGCGGGGATGGTTTCTCCTGCTTCTACTACAAATACATCACCTTTTCTAAGCTCAGCCGAGGATATTAATTCGATACCTCCCGATGATAAGACTCTGCGTGCCTGGGTATCCTGTCGGGTTTTGCGAAGTGAGTCAGCTTGGGCTTTTCCTTTGGCTTCGGCAATTGCTTCAGCAAAATTTCCAAAGATTACCGTGATAAAAAGAATCAGCGTAATGACAAAATTATATCCGGGTGTCCCAAGCGATTCTGAACTTTGAAACAGCGATATCACCGTCACCAAGATCATGACCTGGGTGCCCAAAGCAACCATGAACATCACCGGATTTTTGATTAATAGCTTTGGATTCAGTTTTACCAAGGATTGGAAAAGCGCAAATCTTACGCCTTCCAGGTTTATAGTTTTATTAACAGAAGTAGTAGTCATAGCTAGGATAATCAGATGGAGAAATAATCAGCAAGAGGTCCCAGAGCCAGCGCGGGGAAAAAGGCAAGTGCAGTCACGATCAGGATCACTGCAAGGAGGACAACCCCGAAGGCCAGACTTTCCGGTTTAAGGGAGCCGGAGGACTGGGGGATAGATTTTTTGAAAGAAAGCGATCCTACCAGTGCCAGTGGACCGATGATCGGAAAAAACCTTCCCAAGAGCATGATTATTCCTGTGAGCAGATTCCAAAATGGAGTATTGTCTCCCAACCCCTCGAAACCAGATCCATTGTTTGAGGCTGCGGAAGTATTTTCATATAGAATCTCCGAAAAGCCATGGTAGCTGGGGTTTTTCAACCACCCCAAATCCGGATCCAGTGAAAGGGAATAGGAGGCTAAAGCAGTCCCTGCCAAAATCAGGAATGGATGCAGTAGAATTACCAAGGACGCAATTTTGATCTCTGAAGCTTCGATTTTTTTCCCCAGAAAATCCGGTGTTCGTCCGATCATTTGTCCAGCAATAAAAACCGCGACAATTACATAAACGAAGAAGTTGATAAAGCCCACTCCTACACCTCCATAAATCGCATTGATCATCATATCCAGCAGGAAGATACCGCCCGACAGCGGGCTGTGACTGTCATGCATACTATTGACCGAACCATTGGAGGTGGAGGTCGTCGAAATCCCCCAAAAGGAGGATGCCATTGAACCAAATCGTAGTTCTTTGCCCTCCAAGTTGGGTGACGGGGCCAAGCCTAATTCTGTCAACAGGGGATTCCCTTTGTATTCTTCGACTACCGAAATGCTCACAAAAGCTAAAAAGAGAAAAGTCATCACGCCCATGAAAAGCAAAGCCAGCTTTTTCCGTTGGAGGAAGAATCCAAAGGAAAAAACCAGGGCCATAGGGATTAATAGGATGGAAATGTTTTCTACTACATTGGTCAGGTAGTTGGGGTTTTCAAAGGGGTGGGTGGAGTTAGGTCCAAAGAAGCCCCCTCCATTGGTCCCCAGCTGCTTGATGGCCACCATCGGTGCCACAGGACCTGTTGCTACTTGGACTTTTTCCCCCTCCAGTGTAGTCACTTCCTGAAGACCTTCAAAGGTGACTGGCGTACCCCCCCAGATCAAAATCCCGCTCACAACGATGGCTAATGGTAACAGAATCCGGGTGCAGCTTTTCAGAAACAACTTATAGAAATTGCCTAACTGGCTACTCTTGTCATTTTTCAATCCCTGAAAAATCAGGGCACAGGCCGCGATCCCGGTTCCTGCACTTACGAATTGCAGCCAGCAGAATACGATCAACTGGGTGAAATAGGATGCGCCGGTTTCTCCCGAATAATGCTGGAGATTGGTGTTGGTGACAAAACTGACCGCGGTATTGAAGGCTAAGGTGGGCTCCCAGTTTCCCAGTTGTACCGGATTCCAAAAGGGATGGCTGCCTTGAATCAGAAGAAATAGAAATGCAAAAAGGAAAAAAACCAAGTTGAGGCCCAACAGGGCCTTGGCATTTTGCTTCCAATCCATGGTGTAGGAAGGATTGACTCCTGCGAAGCGCAGTAGTTTTTCCTCCAGAGAATGGAGGAAGTCAAGAAATGTAGGCTGGTCTGTGAATACCCGGTTGATGTATTTTCCCAGGGGCCAGGCCAATCCCAGGCTCACCAAAAAGATCAGGATGATACCAAGAAGTTCAGTAGTCATGGTTTAGAATTTTTCTGGTTTTACAATGGCATAAATCAGGTAACCAAAGGTCACCAGGGACAGAATTAGTAAGGCTAGCATGTTATTTTTTGATAAGTTGGTCGAAGAAGTCCAGCGCCCGGAAGAAGAGACCGAAAAGAGTGGCTGTAAGTAGCGTGATGGCTAGAATCTGAAGGATTTCCATTAGTTGATTTGTTTTCCTCCTCCCTATACTACCACGATGCCAACTGAGAGAATCAGCCTGAAAATGTTATTAACTAGCTAAAAATCAATGAAATAAATACGATGTTGACAGAATCCGGGAATTCTAAAAAGTCAAAAACCCTTTCATTTTGGAAGGGTCATTTTCAAAATGGAAGGATTGGGGATCTTAGCTTTCAGCAGCCAGTTGGTATTCCTCCATCTTTCTGTAGAGGGTGGTCAATCCTATCCCCAGGAGTTCGGCCGTTTTTGTTTTGTTTCCCCCCGCATGGGCCAGTGCCTTTTCGATATGGGTTTTTTCCAGGTCTTTCAGAGACCAGGAAGTGAGATGAATGCTTGGTTGATCCTGCAAAAACTGCACGGGCAGCAGGTCTACAGTCAAGTTGTTTCCCTCCAATAGGATGACTGAGCGCTCAATGACATTTCTGAGTTCGCGGATGTTACCTTTCCAACGATGGGCTTTCAATGCTTCGGCATATTCAGAGGATAGGTTTATTTCCCGAAGTCCTTCCTTCTGGGCAAATCGCTTGGCAAAATGATAAGCCAATAGCGGTATATCCTCTTTTCTGGAATCCAGGGACGGGAGCGCAATCTGAAAAACTGCCAATCGATAAAATAAATCTTCTCTAAAATGCCCCTTTGAAACCTCATCTTCCAAGTTTCGATTAGTGGCGGCGATGATCCGGATGTCCACTTGGGTTTCCTTGGTATCCCCCAGTTTTATGAACCTCCCGGTTTCGATGACCCGCAATAGTTTCGCTTGGAGGTCTCCTTGCAGTTCCCCGAATTCATCCAGGAAAACAGTTCCCTTGTGGGCTTCTTCCAGCAGTCCTTTTTTGTCTTTGGTAGCACCTGTAAATGCCCCAGCTTTGTAGCCAAAAAGCTCACTTTCAAGTAAATCTTTACCAAAAGCGCTGCAGTTGATGGCAATGAAGGATTGGGTTTTGCGGGTGCTTGCTCCATGGATTGCATTTGCAAAAACCTCCTTGCCTGTCCCGGATTCACCGGTCAAAAGTACTGTAGTGTCAGTCGGGGCCACTTTTATGGCTAGCGAAATAGCCTTTTTTATTTCTTTGGAATTTCCCAAAATGGTGTCGAATCCAACCTGTTGATTAAGGCGCTGTTCCAAATGGCTGATTCGCCTGACCAATTCAGCTTTTTCGATGGCCTTTGCCACAGCAGGGATCAGTTTCTCATTGTCATCGCCCTTGACCAGGTAATCAAAGGCACCGTTTTTCATGGCTTGTATTCCATCCCGGATGTTGCCAAAGGCGGTCATACAGATTACCTCAAGTAAAGGAAATTTTTCCTTGATCCTTCGGCAAAGATCCACTCCCGAACCATCAGGGAGACGGACATCGGAAAGGACTAGGTCAAACTCCTCCATGGATAGTTTAGTCCAGCCCTCCGAGATTCGCTCTGCAGTTTTTACCTGATACCCTTCCAATTCCAGCGTTTTGGCCAGCAGATTCCGAATATCTTTTTCGTCGTCGATGATTAGGATTTTTGGCATCCGGTTTAACAATTTGAGCGGAAATCTAGAAAAAATTCAAGGACTTGGATTCACCTTTTTGCTATTGATGGTAAGGAATCACGCCTAAGTCTTCAATTTTCAGATGTAGGTTTTAAGTAAAAACGCTTATAGGCTTTTGCTGCCCTTAGCCACCTGATCTGCCAGAATGATGGCATTGTACAGATTCGCAATTTTTCCGGTCTTTGAGATTTCGGAGAGTGACTTTTCTTCTCCTTCAGAACCTCCTACCACTACTTTGATCTGTGGAGTAATTCCAGACTGCATGATGATCTGTTTGACCTGCACAGCAGTTAGTTGTGGATAGTAAGAACGAATCAAAGCCGCTACTCCTGCAATGGCAGGAGCAGCCATGGAAGTACCTCCCTGAAAATCGTAATCATTTCCTGGCATGGTGGAAAAAATCGCATCCCCAGGAGCAAAAATATCAACGTTTTGCTTTCCATAATTGGAGAAGGAAGCGATCATTTCCGGGCCAAAAGCTGAAGTTAAAGCTCCAACGGTAATCACATTTTCCACGAATTCCGGAGAATTTTGAAGCTTGTGGTCATTGGGAAAATTTTTGTTTTCCGGATCGTCCAGATTCGCCCCGTCGTTACCTGATGCCTGAACAAAAAGGACATCTTTTGAGGCCGCATACTGGAGGGCCTCATACACCCATTCCGCATTGGGGGAAAATTCTTTTCCAAAGCTTGCATTGATCACTTTGGCGCCGTTATCCACAGCATACCGGATTGCGAGAGCCACGTCCTTGTCATATTCATCTCCATCCGGAACCGCCCGGACACTCATGATGGAGACATTTTTGGCTATCCCATCGACTCCTTTTTTATTTCCACGTGACGCTGCAATGATCCCCGATACGTGCGTTCCATGACTTTCTTCCGCATCGCGGATGTTCGGATTTCCGTTGCCGTACTTGTTGTCTGTGATGTCATAGGGATTATCTCCGACTGCTTTTCTGCCGTCAAAATCAATGTTTAAGTTATAATCCAGCTGACCCTTATAATAAGAAATCCCTTCTTCCAAATCGGAAATTGCCGTGGGAATATCCTGCCCCATTTGCATTACCTGGATTAAAACGCCTACGATTTGTTCCTCTTGGGGAGATTTGGGTTGATATTTTTCCAAATCCGCCATGGAGTAGTATTCCTTCCCCAATTCTTTTTGAATGTTTTGATGAGCCATACTGACGAACTGCTCAATTTGCTGAAGTTGGGGTAAGGCCTCTTTAGCTTCGGGAAGCTTGCTTTCCAATTCAGCTTTTGCTTCAGCTTGATACGCTTCACTGCCGATTTTCAGCCGGATAATTCGGGCCAGTTCCATTTGTTCGTGGTAGGATTCCCCCAGGAAATTATAGCCATGGATGTCATCGATGTACCCGTTTCCGTCATTGTCGATTCCATCGCCAGCTTTTTCCCCTCTATTGACCCAAAGGACATCCTTCAAATCTTCATGATTTAGATCGATTCCGGAGTCAATCACGCCTACGATGACCGGTTGGCCTTTTTTCTTTTTCAAAAGCTCAGCATATGCTCGATCCACACTCAGCCCAGGCACGGTGTCTTTTTGCAAATCCAAATGACCCCATCGTCTGGCTTCAGCTTCAGATAATTCGGAGATTCTGGGGGAAATATTGGTGTAGGAAATCGGAGGAGCAGTGATGACAGCCGAAGTGCTGCAACTCATGACCAAAAGCCCGATGCTCAGGCCTGTCAGTGATTTGGAAAGAGATTTAATCATGCCCAAAGGTACGGACCAGGATTGATAAGGGTGAACCCGGGAGTGTTAAAAAGGGTAAATAGGGGTTGAATTTCTTTGACTTTGGTTATTCTCCCTTCGCCAAAAAATCCGACCAGCCAGAAAAATGTTATTTCAACCGGAAGATGCCAGGTTCTGATTCCCGATAGATATTTTTCAGGGCTGGCAATTCTTCTAAAAGAGCCTTAAAATTCCCGTCAGGATCTATTACAGTTTTTGGTTTTTGAATGCTGAGGTTTTGGAAAATTTTGGCTTTTTCTGCCAGAGTTTTATTAGATTCCAAATAGGCCTTGGTCAATTGGAAATTCAAAAAAGGCCCACCCAAAGATGCTTCCAGAAATGCTGAAGGGTCGTTGGACAGAACCATTATCTTTTCACCCGGTTTGAAAGTGGATTCCGATTTTGGTCTTACAAAGTATGCCGAACCGGCATTGGCTTCACCATTCCAATACCACCATCCTGCAACTGGAAGCCCGAATAACAGGAGAAGAAAGGCCAGTTTGCCCAAAAATCCTCTTCCCAGATTCAGGAAAAACTGTGTGATCAAATAGGTCAATCCAGGTAAGAAAATCACCAACTCAAAAGAGGCCTGCCTTTTCAAAAGAATAAATTCAAGCACGGAAAAGATCAACCAGAAAATAGTTAATTGACGTTGCTTTTGCTGATTTACGGTAGATCCTCGAAAAACTGTACTGTAAAAGTAGCCGACCAAGGCAAGCAGAATGGGGAACGCTCCCAAAATCACCCAACTGATTATCGGCTGATAAGCATACTTCTCATAAGTGAATATCAGGGGCCAGATCTGGAGTGTTTCGCTTAGTCCATTGTTCCAATAATAGAAGACAAAGACAAGCAGAATCGGAAGGAAAAATCCAATCAAAGAGAGGATCAGTTGGCGAAATGAAAATCCGCTGATTGCGATCCCCACGAAAATCATGTAGGGAAGGAAAATTCCAAAATTCAAGTGAAATCCGGTGGCAATGCCACCATAGAGACCAATCAAAAGCGTGGATTCGCTGGTTTCTTTCTGAAGGACGGTCTGAGAAAAAAGTTGTCCCAAGGCAAGAACCAAAAAGGTGCTTCCCAAAAGGGCCGGAGATAATCCGGACATGTCGAACGAAAAGTGGAACAACGCTGCCATGATGATCGCCGGCAGGTAGGTGTTTTCCTCAAAAACCCGGTATCGGATCAGAATGGAGTTCCAATAAATAACCTGAAACAAGACCAACAGCCTTCCGATGATTTCATAGGCTAGGGTATTTCGGCCAAAAATGAAATGAACAAAGGTGAAAAACCCTGCCGAAATCGGCCCTGTATCGTCTATCACATCCTGATACAGGAAAAATCCTTCACTCAATCGCTCTCCCAAAACCATCCAAAGTAGGCGAGGTTCAGTAATGGGAAAAGAAAATACCCCAAGCATCAATATCGCCAAAACAATCAGGTAGATTCCTACACCGATGAGTCTAAATGGGTCGTTTACTTTGAAAAAACTTAACAAGGTATTAGGGGGGAATTGGGTTGGATTAGGCCGAAATTAAAGCTTGCCCAAGTATTTCGCTAAATTTGTACCACAAATACTTCAGATGGAAAGCAAAAGACAACAAAAACACGCCAAGCTGCTTCAAAAAGAGCTTGGAGATATTTTTCAAAAGGAGGCAAAGCACCTGGTCGGACGAGCCATGGTCACCATCACCCGGGTGTTGGTCAGTCCGGATTTAGGTTTTGCCAAGGTTTATCTCAGCTTTTTGCTGGCGGATCCCAAGACTATTTTTGAACTGATCGACGAGCATAAAAAAGAAATCAGACACGCCTTGGCCAAACGGATCGGGAAGTCTGTTCGCATCATTCCCGAACTGGCTTTTTTCCCGGACGATTCAGCCAGCTATGCACAGCACATGGACAAAGTGATCTCAGATTTGAATATTCCTCCTGCCCCTGAGGAAGAGGAAGAAGAAGACGAAGATTAACGCACTATCCCTTGAATACCAGTTCCTTTATTGCCGGCAGGTATTTTCGCAGTAAGAAAAAGCGAAACTTCATCACCGTCCTGTCCATCATATCCATGGTGGGCGTGGCGGTGGGTACGATCGCTTTGGTGGTGGTGATGTCGGTTTTTAATGGATTGGAAGATTTGATCCGGAGTTTGTTTGCCAGCTTCGACGCGGAGTTGAAAGTCGAGCCGGCTCAGGGGAAAAGTTTTTTGGCACCAAGGGAATGGCTCAGCGAGATCGAGCGGATTGAGGGAGTGGAAGTGCTCACCGAGGTGATCGAAGACAATGCACTTTTTGAGCACGACGGAAATCAGTTGGTGGCAAAAATCAAAGGCGTATCGGACAATTTTCTGGATCAGGGGAGATTTTCAAAAGGCTATTTCTGGGGAGATACCACGCTGGGTACGCCAATCCGTCCCGGAGCGATTTTGGGACGAGGAGTTGGGTTTTTCCTTTCCATACATCTTGGAGAAGTGAATTCTACACTTAAGGTTTTTTACCCCAAAGCCCCGAGATCTGCAGCCAGCATTGATCCCAGTCAACTGTATGCCTCTGCCCAATTGGAACCCAGAGCATTTTTTAGCATAGAGCAGCAGTTTGACGATGAGTATGTGATCGCTCCGCTGGATTTTACCCGGGATTTGCTGAATTATGGAGAAAAGCGCACTGCGCTTGAGATCAAGGTAAAAGAAGGGTATTCGATTGGATCGGTTCAGGAAAGACTGAAAAGCCATCTGGGTCCGGACTTTTTGGTCAAAAATGCCGATGAGCAACACGCCGGATTGCTTCGTACGGTCAAGTTGGAGAAGCTTTTTGTGTTCCTCACGCTGACCTTTATTTTGGCTATCGCCTCGTTCAACATCTTTTTTTCGCTGAGTATGCTGGCCATCGAAAAGAAAAAAGACATCGCCGTGCTCAAAGCCATGGGTGCTCCTGACCGGATGATCCGTGGGATTTTTCTAAAGCAGGGTGCGATGATTGCCTTGAGTGGGGCCCTGATCGGGTTAATTTTGGGATACCTGTTGGTGTTGGCTCAGGATACGTTTGGATTGGTTTCGCTGGGAATTTCATCCGCAGTGGTAGACGCCTATCCGGTCCGGATTGTATGGACAGACTTTGTTTGGATAAGCGTTTCGGTAATTTCAATAACGCTTCTCGCTTCGTGGAGGCCGGCTATTATTGCCTCGCAAGTGGATACTGTCCGCGAACTTTAATTTGAACCGCAAACTTTTTTCCAGACGGTTTCAGCTGCTTCCATCCCAAGGTTTTTTGCAGCCAGTAAATCAGCACAAGCATCGGAGATTTTGCCCATCCGTTGGTAAGTGATTCCCCGATGATAAAATCCGGAACCATGCTCGGGGTCATGGGTCACAGTCAGGGTGAAATCGGCCAATGCAGCCTCAAGCTTTCCACTGGTGTACCTGGCTTGGCCACGGGCCAAAAAGTATTCCGGGTTTGTGGGTTCCAATTCCAAGGCTGCTGAATAGTCAGCTTCGGCTTTTGCCCAGTTCTTTTGTCGGGAGAAAATCTTTCCCCGATAAAAAAATGATTCAGAATCCAGGGAATCCATCATGATAGCCTGAGTGAAATCTTCAATTGCTCCCTGTTCGTCCTGATGGTTCATTCGGTAAAATCCACGCTGTTTGAACGTCTGCGAATTTGCGGTTGAATCGGCGATCACCTGATCGAGCTGCTCAAGTAAGACTTCATCGCCTCCGGTTTTTACCAAGGCCAAACCCTGCTTGGCAGGTAGGTGATCAGGGTCAAGTTGAAGGGCTAGTTCGTAAGCTTCAATAGCCGGGACATTATCTCCCAATCTTGCCAAAGCACGGCCTTTTTCTGCATGGAAGTCTGGTTCACTGGGATTCAAAGTGATGGCCTCATCCAAATACAAAATGGCAAAATCGTATTCTTCCAGTGCGATGCTACAAAGACCCAAATGATAATAGGCTTGATCCTGATTTCCGGTTTGAGCAGTGGTGACGGACGAAACGCCGTTATCTCCGGGGGCGATCCGGTAAAGGATCCGTGTTGTTTCTCCAGGAGGGGTTTTGAGGTAGTTTTCAAAATCCTCCATCGCCTCATCGTACTGCTCCAACTGATAGCGTACTCTTCCCCTTTCGAAAATAGCCTCGGCATAAGTGGGATCAAGTGTGAGCAAGCTGTTGAAATCACTTAGCGCCCGATCCAAATTACCCTGATTTTGAAAGGCCTGTCCACGAATCCAGTATCCCTCCTGATCGGTTGGGTGGGTTTGAAGCCACTGGTCAAGGTAATTTTGAGCAGCAGCCCAGTTTTCTTTTTCAAAAGCTTCCAGTCCCAAGTCACGGAGATTTTTGCTGGCTCCGGACTGAAATGAAAATGCTTCGAATGAAAATAAAAGAAGGATAGAAACGACTGAAAGGCACTTCATGGAACGGTACTTCTTTGTTTAATTCAGCTATTGCGATTCGGCGATCAAATTGCAAAAGCTTGGTTGATTTTTCACTTCAAATATGAATACTGTTTTAATCTGAGGCATGTTTATTGTTTAGTAAAGAAAAAATCTAAGCCTTCCTTAAACACCCAACAAGATGATTAGATCCCTTACCCTGTTTTTGTTTTTTGCTTCCCTCTCCGTTTCGATTGCTCAGGTAAAGCAGGATTCCACAGCTGCACAAAATTCTCTCCGGTCAGGTACTATCACGAGCCAGTTTGACTACATCTATCGGGTATCAAACAATTTTCAGGAATACGAGGTAGTCAAAAAATCCAATCTGGAGCAATTAAAGGCCAATGTACTGGACTCGATCCGGACAATCAATGCTCAATTGGCTCAGATCAAAGCGTCCCAAGCTGGCCATTCCGACACCTTGGCGGCGATTACAGCCAAAATGAATCAGGCAATTGCTGATAAAGAGGCAGCAATTGAAGCCCAGGAAAGCTTTTCATTTTTCGGAGTGAATATCCAAAAGACAGTCTACTCATTAATGATGTGGGCTTTGGTGGCAGTATTGGGATCAGCACTCGGATTTTTCGCCGTACAGTATTTTAGAGGTTTTGGGCGAATCAGAAAGGCCGAAAAGGACCTGTTGGAGGTTCAGGAGGAGTTTGAGCAGCATCGGAAAAATACCCTGGAGCGGGAGCGCAAACTCAAACGGGAATTGATTGACGCCCAAATGGGTAAAAATTAAACTTGAGCCGAAGATTTTCTTCGGCTTTTTTAATGCCTGTACTATCTTGGACCTATGACAAATCCCAACATGATTTACGATGTAGTGGTCATTGGCCTCGGCGCAGTCGGCAGCGCAGCCCTTTTCCAGTTGAGCAAAAGTGGAAAAAACGTTTTGGGGATTGACCGATATGACCCTCCTCATACCTTGGGCTCCAGTCATGGGGAAACCCGCATCACTAGATTGGCTGTAGGTGAAGGGGAGGATTATGTCGCACTGGCCAAACGATCCCATGAAATCTGGAGGGAAATCGAGGCTGAAACTGGAGTTGAAATCATGACCACCACCTCGGGAATTTTGCTGGACTCTGGTACTCAGCCTTGGGCAAAGCATGGTTCGGAGGGATTTTGGGATCGGACGGTTTCCTTTGCAAAAAGACAAGCTGTAAGTCATGAAATTCTCAGTCCTAAATCGTTGAAATCTCGTTTTCCTGCTTTTCACTTGGAGCCTTCCGGAAAGGTTTATCTCGAACACCAAGCTGGATTTCTCAGGCCCGAGTTGGCCATCAAGACCCAGTTGGAACTGGCAAGGAAAAATGGTGCCCATATTCTGGTCAATATGCCCGTGGAGGAATTGGGGAAAAATGGGGAGTCCATCCTAATTCGGACGCGGGAGGGAGAAATTTTTGCCCGAAAAGTTCTGCTAAGTGCAGGAGGTTGGATTAAGGATTTTTTGCCGGAGGAAGAAAAGACTAAGTATAAAATTTGCCGACAGGTTTTGCATTGGTTGGAGATCGAGGAAGGGTTTACCGGTTGGAAGGGCTATCCCGTCTGGATGTGGGGCTATGGTTCTGAGCCGGAGAATTTTATTTACGGTTTCCCCTCTTTGGATGGCATGACAGTAAAAATGGCTACCGAATCATTTATCGAAATTCAACATCCGAAATACTTAAACAGAGAAGTCAGTCCAAAAGAGCAAGAGGCATTTTGGAGAGATAAAGTAGAGGGTAAAATCCAAGGGCTGAAGCGAGCCTTTGTCAAATCAGTGGTTTGTTTTTACACGGTCACGGTCGATGCCCGATTTATAATCAAACCTTTGGAGGAGATGGAAAATGTCCTGTTGGTTTCTGCTTGTTCGGGCCATGGATTCAAGCATTCTGCTGCTTTGGGAGAGCGACTAGCCAAAGAGCTCATTAAAGGTTAACGAATCGCCTCCCTCATTTTTCCTGTCAATTCTACTTCAAAAAACCTACTTTTGCCCCCTGATCACCACCAACACAAATGGCTAAAAAACGAGGAACTGCACTGGAGCCGGAAGAAAAGCGGAAATTGAACAAGCAGAACCTGAGCAAACTGGGAGGCATTTTTAGGTTTTTGATGCCCTATCGTTGGGCCTTTATTTCCGGGTTGGTGTTTTTGCTTTTTTCCTCACTCACCTTACTGACCTTTCCTTTTGTAGCCGGCAAGCTGATTGACACTGCTCAAGGGGCCTCATGGATCGTTAATGATGTCAACACCATTGCCTGGATGTTGATTGGTATTCTTGCGGTTCAAAGTGTTTTTTCCTTCTTCCGGGTTTGGCTGTTTGCCTTGGTTTCGGAGCGGTCCATGCGGGATATCCGTCAGCAGCTATACTCCAGATTGGTAAGGCTTCCGATGAGTTTCTTTGACAAAAGACGAACTGGAGAACTCATCAGCAGGATAACAGCTGATGTCAGCCAGCTTCAGGATACCTTCTCCACCACCCTAGCCGAGTTGTTCAGACAAATCATTACCCTGGTTGCGGGCATAGGCTTTTTGTTTTTCAATACACCAAAGCTGACCCTGTTCATGCTCGGCACATTTCCGGTGTTGGTGCTTATCGCCATGGTTTTTGGGAGATTTATCCGAAAGCTTTCCAAGAAGACTCAGGATGAATTGGCTGCGGCCAATGTGATTGTGGAGGAGACACTGCAGTCGATCAGTACGGTCAAGTCCTTTGTAGGAGAGGTTTATGAATCTGCCCGGTATGGAAAAGGCCTGAATGCCGTCGTGAGTGTGGCGCTCACCACGGCAAAATATCGTGGAGCGTTCATCTCTTTTATCATTTTTGCACTTTTCGGAGGAATCGTAGCGGTAATGTGGTATGGCGCAAGCCTGGTAGCATCCGGAGAAATGAGTGTCGGAGAGCTGGTTTCTTTCGTGCTATACACCACGTTTATTGGAGGATCGATTGCGGGATTGGGGGACATTTACAGTCAGCTTCAAAAGGCGATCGGAAGCTCTGAGCGGGTATTGGAAATCCTGGATGAAGAGCCGGAGTTGGAATCGGGAGCAACTTCTGAAAAATTTGAAGGAAAAATCGAGTTTGCCCGGGTGGGGTTCAGCTATCCTACCCGTCCCGAGGTGGAGGTGTTGAAAAATGTTTCCTTCCAGATCCAATCCGGAGAAAAAGTAGCACTTGCCGGTCACTCCGGAGCTGGAAAATCCACCATTATTCAGCTTCTGATGCGTTTTTATGAAACCGAAAAGGGATCAATTTTGATAGATGGTCGGGATGTGAAAGACTGGGATTTGAAAGCCCTCCGTAGCAAAATCGGCATTGTACCGCAGGAAGTTCTTCTTTTTGGCGGATCCATCCGGGAAAATATCGCTTATGCAAAACCTGATGCCACGGAGGAGGAAATCATCCAAGCTGCCAAAAAAGCCAATGCCTGGCAGTTTATATCACAGTTTCCAGAGGGGTTGGGTACACTTGTCGGGGAGCGTGGAGTGAAGCTTTCAGGAGGTCAACGTCAACGCGTTGCCATTGCAAGAGCCATCTTGAAAGACCCAGCCATTTTAATTTTGGACGAGGCTACTTCTTCCTTGGATGCCGAATCCGAATCACTGGTTCAGCAGGCACTGGACGAACTGATGAAAGGACGCACGACGCTGATTATAGCGCATCGACTGGCTACAATCCGAAAAGTGGACCGCATCTATGCGTTGAGTGAAGGCAAAATTGTAGAGCAGGGAAGTCACCAGGAGTTACTTAAGCAGGAAGGAGGATTTTACGCCAATCTCGTTCGCCTGCAGTTTGCGGATTAGCGCATGTTATGAGCGGTGAGGGATTTGGTCATTCCCAGGACTTTTTCCTTCCAGATTTTTGCTCCCGGAAAAAGAGTTTTCATTTCTTGCTCATCCAGAAGCCGTATTTCATCCAGGTATTGTTGGGCATCACTTTTTTCCCAGCGTTTCATGCGGCTGATTTTAGTTTTGGTCAGTAGGAAAAGAAGCAGGCTTTTGGGAAGGTATTGGGCGAATGGAATTGCATAATGCGCCTCGATCGGGAAGTATTTATTGGGAGTCTGAATGAAGAATTTTTTACCTACCCGTTGAATTTCATCCGCCATTTTTGCCTGATTTTCGAAGGTGTACAAGTGCTCGATTACCGAATTGGAAAAAACGAGATCAAAGTTTTTGTCAGGAAATTCTTCCATGGAAGTAGCGTCTCCAATCTGCGCCGAAATGTGAGGATGGGTACTTTTTTCCTCATGTAGATTCAGCAGCGTAATTCTGACTCCTGGAATATTCGGAAGTTGGCTGTGCTTCCAAAAATAAGCGGTACCTCCTACGTCTAGTATGTGAATGGGCTTTTCAGGATTGAAATTCTTAAAAAACAGCTTTTCAAAGGTCTTGAGGCGTTTCGCCCTAAATTTGGCGCCAAGTGATTTGGGGTGATCCGAAGAAGCAAAAAGATCGTTTATTAAACTCATTACAGGCCTATTGGCGGTTGGGTGTTACAAATAAATTCAAAAGTAAGCAGCCTTGAGAATTTCTTTCTTAATTTTAAGCCGCAAAACTTTCGGGTTAATCCCAATTGTTGTCCGGTTTTTGCTTTTAATAGACAGATCTCGTTTGGAATTATTTTTATGAAGAGAAGATTTGATACCTATTTTCCCTGGCTATTTACGGCTAGCGATTTCCTGGCTTCTCTGCTATCATTGTTGATTTCCAATTTTTTTCTCCAATCACTTGGGATTTTCGATGGGGCAGAATTTTCGGCTTTTCTTCCTCTTTCTCTCCTTTGGTTGTTGATTGCATCACTTCGAAAAGATTACAAAATCGGGCGCACAGACGAGTATGACCACACGTTAAAAAATCTGTTAGGAACACTTATTTGGTTTCTTGGTGCGACGGCAATTTTATGGACGCCACTCCAAAACGGAAATTACCGATGGATTCAGATTGCCGGACTTGGACTTACGTTGGGGATTCTCATGGGAATTTTCAGAGTGGGAGTTCACATGTTGCTTCGTCAGTATCGTTCCCAGGGAAATAATTACCAGAATGCTGTAATTGTAGGAAAAGGCGGTACTAGCCCTAAGCTTGCAGATGTGTTTAAAATTCGGAAGGATTTCGGGATCAATTTCCTCGGGTACTTTGATGATCAGGCAGATTGCAACCAAACACGGGGTGGAATTTCCTCCTTTTTTGAAGAAGCGCCAGATTTGGACTTAGACCTGATTTATATCCATGAGCAATTGGAACCTGCCTTGGTGAAACGGGTAATTGACTTCGCGGATGAAAATTACATTAAAGTCAAAATGATCCCCGGCGGCAGTTTGCAATTGGAGAAGAATCTCTCTTTCTCCAAATACGGGGATTTTTTCGTCATCAATGTCAATGACATTCCTCTGGATCATGCGCTTAATAGTTTTGTTAAGCGGGCATTTGATCTGGTTTTTGCCAGTTTGGTAACCATTTTCATTTTATCGTGGTTGATTCCTTTAGTTGGGATTTTGATCAAGCTGGAATCCCGTGGACCGGTATTTTTTATCCAAAAGAGAAATGGAGTGAATAATCAGGTATTCAATTGCCTGAAGTTTCGGTCCATGACTCCCAACGATTATGCAGACACCCAACAAGCGGTTAAAAATGATCCCCGTGTAACCCGAATTGGGGCTTTTTTGAGGAATTCATCTTTGGATGAAATGCCTCAATTTCTCAATGTATTGATGGGGGATATGTCGATCGTGGGTCCAAGACCACACACGATTCCGATGAATCAGACCTTTAAAACCCAAATCGAGCGGTACAATTCCCGTCATAAAATTCGTCCTGGAATAACGGGATTGGCGCAGGTACGTGGATTTAGGGGAGAAATTGAAAATTCTCATCAAATCAGATCCAGAGTTCGCCTGGATTATTTTTACATCAATAACTGGTCATTTTTCCTTGATATGAGCATCATGGTCAAGACCATTCATGAGCTGATTTTCAATCGCGAAAATGCCTATTGATTCGGTGGCTTTTTGCAAGTTTTGCGGAAGCCCAAGGCAAGAATTATTCACCGCCAAAGAGCGAATGCTCGGATTGGGCGGTGAGTTTGAATATGGCGAATGTAAGGACTGCGGTTCCCTCCAACTGGAATCTATCCCTGAAGACCTTTCCGAATATTATCCTTCGAATTATTACTCTTTTAGCGGGCTTAGTGCTTCGGGTCTGGGCATCAGAATTCTGAAAAAACTGAGGATGCGACTTTTTCTTTTGCTGGGTGTCCAATGGCAGGCTCCGATGTACGGCTATTGGTTGAAAAAGGTCCATCCGGGATTTTCAGCCCGGATTGCTGATGTGGGATGCGGAAATGGTCAACTGCTCTATGAGTTTTATGCAGCAGGCTATTCTGATTTGCATGGATTTGATCCCTACATTGAGGGGGAACAACATCTTGCTTCCGGATTAACACTCTGGAAAAAGCGGATTGAAGAGTCGGAATTTACCTTTGATCTGATCATGATGCATCATGCTTTTGAGCACATGGAAGATCCCCATCAGGTGTTGATGGCTTGTTTTGAAAAATTAAACCCCGGTGGGATATTGTTGATCCGTTGCCCAGTGGCTGATTCGGAGGTATGGAAAGAAAAGAGGGATCTTTGGGTACAGTTGGATGCGCCTAGGCATTTGATCATTCCTACAGTTCGTGGAGTTAAATCAAAAGCTGAAAGTTTGGGATTCGTTTTGGAAGAGGTCGAATTTGACTCCTCTGATTTTCAGTTTTGGGGTACCACTCTTTATGAACAAGGTGAAACACTTCAGCAAAGCAAAATCGGAAAGTTTTTTACTCCAGAAGACAGAGATGCCTTAAAAGAAAAAGCAAATCGGTACAATCAGGAGGGTAAAGGTGATCAAGCTTGCTTTTATTTTAGAAAACCAAAGGCACATTGATTTTGGATCGGGAGCAGGCGATGAAAAGGAAATTGCATTTTAAATGAAATCCTCCGGATTCTTTACCGGAAACTTGACCTACCTGTATGAAATCAATTCAAAAGTATTTTTTGGCAATAGTACCTCCGACGGAGATTCTTGAAAGGGCAGAATCCATCAAAGTCGAAATCAGGGAAAAGTTCGGAGTCAAGTACGCGCTCAAGTCACCTGCCCACATCACCTTGAAGATGCCGTTCAATTACAATGAGGCAAAAGAGGAAATCCTTATCGGCAAAATCGGAGAATTGTTGAAACAACAAGCTCCCTTTTCGGTAAGGATTTTAGGAGTGGGGACCTTCGGAAATCGGGTCATTTTTATGGACATAGACAAGTCTAAAGAACTTGAAACAATTCAAAACGCCCTGAAGGCATTTTGCAAGAAAGAGTTGAATTTGGTGGATGAACTGAGTGATCGCAATTACCACCCGCATATGACCCTTGCGTTTAAAGATCTTAAGCCCAATAGTTTTCCGGATGTCTTGGAGTTAGTCAGAAAAAGGAGTTTTAAGACGGAATTTTCTGCGGCTGAATTGGTACTTCTCAAGCGGATTGAAGGCAGGTGGGTTTTATTTCGATCCATACCTTTTGGTGAGATTTTTTCAGGCAAAAATTGATTTTTTGCTCCGATCAAGGTTAAAAAATGAAGATTCATCAAAAAAAACCGACTTTTAAGAAATTTGGACGAATTCGGAATCCTTTCATAAACATTTCGAAATTGCCCGATTTGATCTAAATCAAATCGGAATTTTAATCTGCAGTTGCGAAAAACTCAGCGGATTATCCAAATATTATTTCATTACGAGTCCTGATGCTTTCGAATCTTAAATAGGGACATTTTTACCTTTCCGAATAAAAAGCAGAATTTTAGACCTCTCGAAGAATTTTATTCTTCATTCTGTTAGTAATACTATTGAATTGTTACGAGCGTCCGACTAATAGATCCTCTCATTTATTAAATGTTTTTTAATTAACCCCAATCACCAAATATAATTGGCTTCAATGCGCCCCCCAGGCACTTTTTAAGATTTGTTTGCATGCCTTCTAATCGTTCATATTCGCTCCCTGAATTTTAAAATACTAAATCAAAAACCTATGAAGAAAGTTTTATTAGGTTTTGCTTTGAGTTTTCTGACCATCGTGTCAGTACTCGCGCAATCCAAAACGATCACGGGAAAGGTTACCTCGGCCGAAGAGCCAGAAGGTGTGCCTGGTGCCAGTGTGGTGGTGAAAGGAACCACCATGGGTACAATCACCAACCTGGACGGAACGTACTCTATTTCCGTTCCTGAAAATGCAAGCACCTTGGTGTTTAGCTTTGTTGGTTACCTGACAAAAGAAGTTACGATCGGAGCAAGCACTGTCATCAACGTGACTATGGACGCCGATGTGAAATTGCTTAATGAAGTAGTTGTAGTGGGCTACGGTACTCAGGAAAGAAGAGAAATCACCGGTTCGGTGACTTCTGTAAACAGCGAAGCAATCGAAAACTTGGTGGCTCCGTCTTTCGAGTCTCAGTTGGCTGGTAGAGCTCCAGGTGTTCAGGTAACTACTCCAAGTGGTATTTTGGGAGCAAGACCAATCATCCGTATTCGAGGTGTAAACTCCATCACTTCCGGTGCTAATCCATTGATTGTAATCGACGGGGTTCCTGTGGTGGATTCTGACCGTTCTGCGGTAAACTCCTCCAACCCACTTGCAAACATTAACCCGGCTGAAATCGAATCTTTCGAAGTTTTGAAGGATGGATCTGCTACTGCAATCTTTGGTTCCAGAGCAGCTAACGGGGTAATCCTGATCACGACCAAAAGAGGTTCTACAGGAAAAGCAAAAGTAACTTACAACACCAGCATGGGTATCAATGAAGAAGTTGAACGCTTCGAATTGCTCACCGGTGACCAGTTTGTTGAAATCGCAAATGAAAAAAGAGCTAATGCCAACCAGTCTCCATTGGCTAATCCGGGTGAAAACACCGATTGGCAGGATCTGATTTACAGAAAAGGTTTTACTCAGCAGCACAATATTTCCATCTCCGGTGGATCTGAAGCAACCAAGTATTTCTTCGGTTTAGGCTTTACTGATCAGGAGTCTCCAGTAAGACCAAATGACCTGAAGAGATATTCCTTCCGAAGCAACATCGACCACAGCATTTCCAAGGCAGTGAGATTGGGTACTTCCATTTCTTATTCCTTGACTGAAATCAACGGGTTGAACAACGGCGCAAACTCACTTTCAGGTGCGATCTACAACGCTACCCGTGCCTTGCCAAACGTAGCGATCTATGATCCTGCCAACACTGCATTTGACGGATATAATGTAACTGCAAACGGTGCTACCACTGGTTTCGGTGCAAACCTTGCCGGTCCGGATAACAACATTCCTAACATCGGGTTTGTGTTGGACAACAACATTTTCCGTAGCCGTGCTCACAGAGTTTTGGGCAACGTATACGGTGAAGTGGATATCATTGCCGGATTGACTGCTAGAACTCAGGTCGGTATTGACTTGACTATGGCAGATGACTTCCAATCTTTGGATCC
The DNA here is from genome assembly GCF_003583985.1 of Algoriphagus lacus. Taxonomy (GTDB): domain Bacteria; phylum Bacteroidota; class Bacteroidia; order Cytophagales; family Cyclobacteriaceae; genus Algoriphagus; species Algoriphagus lacus. The sequence goes on from NZ_QXML01000001.1 coordinate 457,722, forward strand.
AAGACATGGTGACGGTCGTGGTGTAAATGGTAGCGTGTACATGGCGTACAACCCTGCATTCCGTTGGAACTGGCAGAATACCTTGAACTATCAGACGGTTATTGCTGATAACCATAACCTGAACGTGACGGTAGGTGCAGAATACCAGTACACTAAGTTTTACAGCTTCTTCGGTCAGGGTCAAAACTTCTCTGACAACTTCTACAGACAGGAAAACCTGATTTCTGGTTCTTACAACAATCAGTTCTCCGGTGGAGGATATGTTGAAAACGGATTTGATTCTTATTTCAGCAGATTCAACTACAGCTTCAAAGGCAAATACCTTGCTTCTTTCTCCTTGAGAAATGACGGGATTTCTTCACTTCCTGAAGCAAACCGAAGAGGTACCTTTATGGGTGGATCCATCGGATGGAGACTTTCTGACGAAGCGTTCTTCAACTCTGAGCTTTTCTCCGATGTGAAATTGAGAGCTTCTTATGCGGAAGTGGGTAATACCGAAATCGGTTCATTCCCTTATGTAGGTGGCTTCGGTCCGGTATTGGGCGGTGTCGGTGCAGGTATCGGTTACAGCAACGTGGCAAACAACGGCTTGCTTTGGGAATCCTCCAAGAAGTTCAACGCAGGTTTGGACATGACTATCGGTAAAGTAACCGTAGCCTTGGATTACTTCACCAACGATATCGACGGATTGATCCTGAGCGCTCCTACTGCTCCATCTTTGGGTATCCCAGGTAACAGCATTTCTCAAAACGTAGGTGCAATGACCAACTCCGGTCTTGAAGCAAGAATCGCATCCAACGTAATCAACAAAGGCAAATTCTCCTGGAACACAGACTTCAACTTCACCTGGTTGAACAACGAAGTGACTGCCTTGGTGCAGCCTTTGACTTCTACTTACAACAGAACTGAAGTAGGTGGACCAATCGCTCAACTTTATGGTTTCAAGTGGGCTGGTGTTAACTCTGCCAACGGTAATCCAATGTATTACAGTGGACAAAACATCGTTCAGTACAATCTGGTACCTGGTGCCATCGGATGGAGAGCATATGATCCAGCTAACCCAGGCAATGTAGCTACTACTGCTTCAGGTCCTACTCAGGAGTATTTGGGTAACACCCTTCCTAAGTGGCAAGGTGGATGGAGCAACAGCTTCACCTTCGGAAACTTTGATGCAGAGATCTTCATCAGATACTCCGGTGGTAACTACATCATGAACGAAACCTTGAGAGGTTTGCTAGGTCAGGGTTTCTCCAACAACCATGCTTCCATCCTGAACAGATGGACAGAAAGCGGACAGGTAACAGACATTCCTAAGCTGTACTCAGGCCAGGATGCCAACATGTTCCAGACTTCAGCTTCCAACTCCAGATTCGTGGAGAAAGGTGACTTTGTCAGAGTTCAGAACATCGTGATCGGTTACACTGTGCCAGCTACTGCACTTCAGTCAGCTTTCGGCGGTGCCATCACCAATGCAAGATTCTTTGCTCAGGTTCAGAATCCATTCCTGTTCACTCAGTATTCAGGCTTGGATCCTGAAGCCAACCAGTACTCTGGTCAGTTGAATTTCGGTGTTGACTGGAACGTAGCTCCTGTCATCCGTACTTATTCTCTTGGCTTGAACGTAGGGTTCTAATCTCCAAATCCTAAACGAAGAATTAAAATGAAGAAATTTTCTATAACCAACTTGAAGCTCGTCCTGGCAGGTGTTGCCATGATGGGTGTAGTCAGCTCCTGTGAAGTGACTGACCTTTCTCCGGCCAACTTGATTCCGGATGATCAGGCTTTCGCAACAGCTGCAAGAATTGAATCCGCTGTTTTGGGGGTATATGAGTCGGCCCAGAGAGGGTTCTATCTCGGAGCCGTTCAAAGAGGCTATCCATTTGGTGCTGCCAACGTGGAGCAAGGTGACATGAGAGGGGAAGACATGTACAACGATCAGTTGTTCTATGAGGTAACCTACGTAGGTTCTTACAACCCTCAGACCGCCAACAACAACGGGATGTGGATCTCCCTTTACAGAATGATCAACCGAGCTAACATCGTGTTGGAAAATCTGGATGCGGCTGTGGCCAACGGAGTATTGACTCAGGCTGCTGCTGACAATTACAAGGGGGAGATGCTTTTTATGAGAGCGCTAGCACACCACGAATTGTTGACCCACTTCTCAAGACCGTATTCTGACAATCCATCCGCACCGGGTGTTCCTTACCGAACTGTAGCGATCAACGACGTGCCGAAAGTGCCGATCGGAGAAGCTGTACCAAGAGGTACTGTGGCTGAAGGATACCAGAAAATTTTGGCTGACCTGAATGAAGCGGAAGCGAAGATCACTGCTGCCAACACGACCTTCAGAGCAAGAAAAGGTGCCGTAATCGCCCTAAAAACCAGAATCAAAATTCACATGGAAGACTGGGCTGGCGTATTGACGGAGTATGAGAAAATCAAAAGTGCTTATGCAGTAACTCCGGATCCGATCACTCCTTTCCGTGGCGGAACCAGCACAGACAACATCTTCTCGTTTGTCAACACTGCCGAATCAAATGCAGGTACTAACGGGGCTTTGTCTGCCATGTATGGCAACCCAAGCAACGGAGCTCGTGGTCTGGTGAAGATTTCTCCTTTGATCTGGAGAGCTTCTTGGTGGCTGCAGCAGGATAAGCGCAGAACAATCACTACTCAAAATGCTACCGGTATCTTCACCAACAAGTACAACAACCCGACTACCTTGGCAGAGCCAAACATCATTGTCAGATTTGCTGAGGTGGTGTTGAATGCAGCGGAAGCCAATGCCCGCTTGGGTAAATTGACTGAAGCAGTGGCCTTGTTGAATGTAGTAAGAGACCGTGCGCTAGGCGATCCTACCCTTTCGTTCACAGTTGCCGGATTGGGTAATGCGGATGCCGTCATCGATGCCATCATCAGAGAAAGAAGAATCGAATTCCTGGCAGAAGGTAGAAGATGGCCGGACATCCATCGACTGGCGGGTGAAGGAAGAATGGCCGGTGTACCTGCAAAGGCTACTTCCCGTTCCATCACCAACATCAACTTCTACAACACTGACAGAGCGATCCCTACCGACCACGCGATTCCTTACGCTGATTTCAGATTTATCTGGCCTATTCCATTGGAAGAAATCCAGACTAACGCCACTGCTCCTATCGCGCAGAACCCTGGATATTAATTCTCATATAAGGTTATAAAGCGAAAAGTCCGGCCTCTTTGGGTCGGACTTTTTTTGTTAGGACTGTATTGGAATTAGTAATTTGAAGTCCAATCCATCCTTCCAATGTCCAAACTCGAGAACTCCATCAACAAGGATCTATTGCTGAGAGAAAACTTGGCCTTGCAGCGTACCATTCTGGCCAATCAGACGACGTTTCTGTCCTTTCTTCGGACCTCAATGTACTTTCTGGTGGCGGGTTTGAGTATCAAAAATCTCCTGCAGGTCGAGGGAAGCATCTACTATCAGGTGCTGTTCTATGGCATATCCGTATGCATTCTGATCTTTGGTGTGATCAATTTCCTCCATCACAAGCGCAAAATCGAAGAAAGTAAAATCCACGTGGGGGATTACAAGTTGGAGTACGAGAAGAAGGGATGAATAGAAACCACTCGCAAGGGCTGAAATACAATTCCAAATCCTGAAGAGCTAATAAAATAAAAAAGCCTCCGAAGTTTTCCTCCGGAGGCTTTTAGGTATTCAGAGATCAAAAGTCGATTTCCTTTTCTTTTTGGAGAAAAGGATTAATTCAATCCTACCGCCTTGGCTGCATTGACATAGCCATTTCCATAATACAAATCCTGACCTGGCTTGCCCAGGTCGGTGGCAGATTGAAGGAGTTTGGTTTTTACCTGCGCGGGAGTCAAGGATCCACCGTTGGCTTCGATAATCAATGCAGCGACTCCGGCAGCAGCGGGTGAAGCCATGGATGTGCCCTGTGCCCAAGAGTAGGATGTATTGCTTGAACCAGCTCCTCTTGATGGACTTAAAACCATATCAAATACATAACATGGTCTCAATAATGAGACGTATGTACCATTTAAAGTACATGAAGAGGTAATTCCATCCACAACCAATAAGCCGGCTGAACCTCCCGGTGCTGCAAAATCCACAAGGGATTTTCCATAATCAGTAAAATAGGACGGCTGGTCAAAGTTGGTATTTCCTGAAAAAATCCAACCTGTAGGTCCGGTAGAGCTGATGGATAGTACGTGACGGTTTTCTGCGGGAAGCTTGTACAAATTGTTTTCCTCATCAAAGTTTGAAGCCCCATTTCCTGAAGAAGCAATCACGGTGACTCCGTTTTGGAAAGCATACAGCGTAGCACGGTCATAGATTTTTTGTAATTCCCGGAATTCTTCTCTAAATCCTTCTTCCTGCCAGAATGTGCGGAAATCAATCTCAGCACCCAAGCTCATATTGATGATCTGTGCACCGGCACCGCCTCTGGATTGAGGAGTGGCAGCGTAGAGGATGCCTTCCAAGATCCACTCAAAAGCACCGGATCCATTATGCAAGGACTTTACGCCTATAATAGTTGCCTTTGGAGCAATTCCGACTGTACCCACCCCAGCAGCAGCAACGATTCCTGCCACGTGGGTTCCATGCCAAAACGTTCCTACATCTTGATTGAAATTGAATCCAGGAACGGTAGAAACAGAACTCGCCACATCAAAGTTGGCGACCAAGTCTTGGTGGGTGTTTCGGAATCCCCCGTCAATCACAGCCACTCTTACTCCCTCTCCTGTAAAACCTGCATCCCAAGCTGTAGGAGCATCAATAGAAGCAGGTGCCCATTGGAATCCGTCGAAAAAGGCGTCCTGATAATTAAATGGAGCGCCTGCTGTTCCCATATCTGGTTTACCCAACTCACTGGCATCCAAGCTTATCTGCTCCGTGGCAAATTCTGGTTCCTTGGTGTACTGCAGGATGATATCCGGGGTTACGGATTCTACGCCTGAGATAAGTTGTGCTTGGGAATAAAAGTTATCGGAGCGGGATACTGCTATTGCCACACCGATTTCAGGAAAACTTTTTACTACTTCCCCGCCAGCCGCGGCGATGCTTCGGGCCAGATTGGCCGGGAGGTTTGGGCCCTTGCTGGTGATAAAAAATCTTCCGGTAAAATCTCCCTGTCTCAGGTTCGAAAAATCGGTCATTTCTTTCAGCTCGCTGAGCTTGAATCCACCTAAACTGGTTTCTTCCTTCACAGCAATCTCATTGACCAGGTCTTCCTGTACTAGCGTGGATTCACATCCAGCCATCAGCAAGCCCACGCCCACCAGAAGGGATGAAAATTTGGTTGTTTTTTGGTACATCATTTCGTTTTGTTAAAAGTGTGAAAACTGATTTCAAGCTAATTTTTGTTGGCTTTTACTGATAGTTAAAAGATTTAATTTGGTTTTGAGCTTAACTTTTGATCTGCTTTAAATATAGATTATTGTTTTAAAAAACTTAATAAAAAGAATTTATAATGGTATGAACTGAAAATTAACTCTTATAGACAGGTGGTTTTCTGAAATTAACTTCGAAAAATGTCCTTTTATTTTGTTTTGGAGAAAAGGTGGTTGAGGAATTAATTAAGGTAGGATTACTTGGCTTTTCAGGATAAAAAACTTTTTTTGGTTCAATACTTTAGTTCCTTTTTGGTTAAAGACTTAAGTATTGGGACCATTATTTATGTAGTCTCTTGAATAGGTAATTTTTCCGATTTAACGGCAGTTCAAGACTCCATTGATTTAAGCTAAAATCTGAAAACTAACTCTAAATGGGTTATTCAGAAAAGCAAATCCTGAACTAATGCGGTAATTCACCATGTCCTATAAGTCTGTAATTTTTTCGGGAATAGGCCCTAGATATAATTTGAGTCAAATGACAGGGAACATACAATTTGTTTTTTTAACTCATTTCCTTAAACAATTCCCCCCAAAATCCTGATCTTGATTTGAAGAATCACCGAAATGAAAAAAGCCCTTATCATCGGTTCCGGAATCGCCGGGATAGCTGCTTCCATCCGATTGGCACTCAAAGGCTATCATGTTGAGGTCTTTGAGTCGAATGCCTATCCCGGAGGAAAGCTTTCGGAAATTGAGATCCAAGGCTACCGCTTCGATGCAGGACCTTCCTTGTTTACACTTCCGGAGCAAGTCGAAGAGCTTTTCCGCCTGGCAGGTCACAAGCCGGAGGATCATTTTGAATACCTAAAGCTGGAGGTGGCCTGTCATTATTTTTGGGAAGATGGCAAACGAATCCAGGCTTGGGCCGATATCAACCGCTTTGCCGACGAGGTGGAGACCAAACTTGGAGAGCCGGCAAGCCACATTCGCGAGGCGCTAAAGCGCTCGGCATTTATTTATGATCATCTTGCGCCGCTTTTTATGCATCGGTCTCTGCATCGATTGGGTACCTGGACCAATCCTCAAGCCCTGAAGTCCTACCTGAAAATGGGCAAGTTGGGGATCTTTTCAACCATGAACAAGGCCAATGAGCGGCAGTTTTCCCACCCTAAGTTGGTGCAGCTATTCAATCGCTATGCGACTTATAACGGGTCCAATCCCTACGAAACTCCCGCCACACTGAATATCATTCCCCATTTGGAGTTTAATATCGGGGCATTTTTCCCTAAAAAAGGAATGCACGACATTACCCTGAGTCTGTATCGTCTGGCCAAGTCTCTGGAAGTGAGTTACCACTTCAATTCTCCCGTGGAGGAGATTTTGGTGGAAAATGGAAAGGCAGTCGGTATCCTCGCCAAAGGCCAAGAAATCCGTGGCGATGTGGTCGTCAACAATATGGACATGGTCAATGCCTACAAAACCATCCTGCGGAAGCAAAAGCAACCCAAGTTTTTGCTCGATCAGCCCAAGTCCAGTTCGGCGCTGATTTTTTATTGGGGAATCAAGGCCAAATTCCCAGAGTTGGAGCTTCATAACATCCTCTTTTCTGATGATTATCGAACCGAGTTTGAGCACATTTTCAAAAAAGGATCGATCTATCATGATCCTACGGTATACATCAACATTACTTCGGTTTATAAGGAAGACGACGCCCCGGCGGGTTGCATGAATTGGTTTACTATGATCAATGTTCCCAACAATCAGGGACAAAACTGGGATGAACTCATTGCCGCTGCACGAAAAACGATTATTGAAAAAGTAAACCGAATCCTGAAAACCGACTTGGAACCCCTAATCGAAGTGGAGGAAATCCTTGATCCCCGAACGATCGAATCCAAAACTTCCTCTGCCCAGGGCGCCCTTTATGGCAACAGCTCCAACAACAAGTTTGCGGCTTTCCTTCGCCATGCCAACTTCTCCTCCGATATCAAAAACCTGTATTTCTGCGGAGGAAGTGTCCATCCAGGAGGAGGAATTCCCCTGTCCTTGCTTTCGGCGAAGATTATGGCTGAAATGATATAGTCAAGGGGCCACGGACGACAGTTCACGGCACCGATTTGAGGACTTCAGGCCTTTATTTTAGAAGTGGGCAAGCTGACTTCTGAACTGAGAGTGTGGTCAAAAGTCCTTTGGACAGGCTGTCGACGGTGGACTGTGGACCGTTGACTTATTCTCTCTTGAGGCTTCGACTCCGCTCCGCCTGACATACTGCCTACTGCCACTGCCCACTGTTTATTGCCTACTGCAAACTGCCCACCGCTTCCTGAATCAAGTCCTGTTCAAAGCCTTTGGACATTAGGTATTGGATCACTTTATAGCGTTTTTTCAATGGGTCTTTTTCTGTTGTTTTTTCCCATTTCCGTTCGACTTGGGTCAGGAGGCTGTCGTAATATTCATCAGGATCAATTTCCGAAAGGCCGAGTTGGATGCAGCGGGGACTGATTTCGCGAATCTTCAATTCCCGGGTAATCCGGATTCTTCCCCAATGTTTGAGGCGGAACTTTCCCCTGGCAAAGGACCGTGCAAACCGCTCTTCATTTAAAAAATTTGCCGTGATCAGTTCGCTGATCAATTCCTCCACCGGGTTGCCTTTAATCCCTTTTTCGTAAAGCTTGCGCCTTACTTCCCACTGACTTCGCTCCTGATAGGAGCAGTAGGATTCGAGTTTCCCCTTGGCCTCCTCGAGCGACCAGTACTTTTTTGGAGCCTGATCCGGGTTATTTTTTCCCCAACTGGACATTTTTGGTAATTTTAGGCCAAAATACCCTCTGCTTAAGTTTTTTCAAACCCTTAAAAACTCAAACCTCCCATGCGTAAGAAAATTGTTGCCGGTAATTGGAAGATGAACATGACCTATGATGAAGGTCAAAAACTCACTTCTGAAATTGTGAATATGTACAAGGATGAAGCGGTGAAAGATGTGATCGCTGTACTCAATCCTCCTTTTCCCCATATTTTTCCTGTTAAAAAACTGATCGGCGACACACCGGGAATTTCCCTTGGAGCTCAAAACTGCTCCGATAAAGAATCCGGCGCATTTACAGGTGAGGTTTCTGCTAAAATCCTAGCTTCATTCGGAGTGCAGTATGTGATCTTGGGTCACTCTGAGCGCAGAGAATATTTCAAGGAAAGCAACGAATTGCTTGCTTCAAAAGTGAAGCAGGCGCTTGCCTATGGTTTGACCCCGATTTTTTGCTGTGGGGAATCACTGGAAATCCGGATGGCCGGCACCCACGAATCCAATGTGAAATTTCAATTGACCCAAAGTTTGTTTGATCTTTCTCCGGAGGAGTTCTCCAAAGTGGTAATTGCTTACGAGCCAATCTGGGCAATTGGAACAGGCAAAACTGCTACTGCCGATCAGGCTCAGGAAATGCACCAGGCACTCAGAAGACATATCGCGTCCAAGTACGGAAAAGAAATTGCCAACGATACTTCTATCCTTTACGGAGGCAGTGCCAACCCAGGCAATGCCAAGGAATTGTTTTCCAAGCCGGACGTGGATGGTGGCCTGATTGGCGGAGCATCTTTGAAGTCGCGTGACTTCTTGGACATCATCAAATCATTCTAACCAGCTGGCCTAGGTCAGTGTCTTCACAGACCATTTGAATCTCTCATCAAACCGGGCTTGGATAGTTCCAAGCCTGGTTGTTTTCTCCCTTTTGCTTACTTATGGATTACCTGGAGTTTAAAATCACTTGCCTGGAAGAGTTCCGGGAAATCCTCATCGCCGAACTGGCGGAAATTGGCTTCGATTCTTTTCTGGAAACCGAAGAAGGCATCGATGCCTACGCTCCCGAATCGGAATTTGACCGTGAGAAATTCGATGAACTCATATCCAACTATCGGGAGGCCGCCAGGATTTCATTGATTGAAGGCAAAATGCCCAAGGTCAACTGGAACGAGGAGTGGGAAAAAAATTATGACCCGATCGCAGTGGATGATTTGGTTTATGTCAGGGCATCCTTTCATGAACCTGTGCCGGGATTTAAGCATGAGATTGTCATCAATCCCAAAATGTCCTTTGGCACAGGACATCATGCCACGACTTTTCAAATGCTGAGACATCAAGGAGAGGTGGATCATGCGGGTAAAAGAGTGCTGGATGTGGGTTCCGGGACTGGAATCTTAGCCATCATGGCACATTTGCTTGGGGCTCGGGAAGTGGAGGCCTTTGACATTGACGATTGGTGCGTGGATAACGGCAACGAAAATTTTGATCTGAATGGCGTGACAACCCGTATGGGTTTGGGCACTATCCGCCAAGTAAATCCAAAAGGTCACTTTGATATAGTCCTCGCCAACATCAACAAGAATGTCCTGCTTGATGAAATGGAAATCTATGCCGGGCTTTTGCCTTCCAGGGGCTATTTGCTTCTCAGCGGATTTTATACCGAGGACATTGAAGACCTAGTAAATGCTGCAGCACCATTAGGATTGGAACTGAAAAAGAAATCTTCCAAGGACAACTGGGCAGCGTTGATATTGCAAAAACACTGAAATGGTTAAAAAGTGGTAAAGTTTTGAGTTTCTTCACTCCAGGAACGGAGTAACTTTTAAATTTTGCAATCTTTCTATCTTCCAATAAAAAATGAACGAGCTGATTATTTATGCCATTCTCTTCGCAGCACTGAGTGCGCACGCGATTTTTGCAGGCAAAATGTATCGTATTGTCCATCAGGACTCCAGCTTGAGTTTTAAGGAGAGAAATGACTGGAAATTGAAAGCCTTGGCCTTCCCCGCTTATTTCTGGTTTCAATACAAAAAGCAAAAGCAGTAGCGATTACCTTCCAAAAGGAAACTTTTTAACCTGAAAGATCGATTTTAGGAGATCAACCAAACCAAGTCACTGGGATTTGCATCCCGATTACTTTTGTAATTTAGCCTCATGGAGTACGTCTGGAAACCAAAACCAAAAGCCTCACAAGCAGCCATCGAAAAGCTCGGTAAGGAAATCAATGTGAATCCTATCCTTGCCAACATGCTGATCAATCGGGGCGTGGAAAGTTTCGATCAGGCCAAAGATTACTTTCGACCGAGTCTCAGCCTGCTGCACGATCCGTTTCTCATGAAGGACATGGAGGCTGCGGTGATCCGAATCGAAAAAGCAGTCATCAACCAGGAGAAAATTCTGGTCTATGGCGATTACGATGTGGATGGGACTACGGCCGTCGCATTGATGTTCAGCTTCTTGAAAAGCTTTTATCCCCATGTGGATTTTTATATCCCCGACCGGTACAAGGAAGGTTATGGAATCTCTGAGCGGGGTGTTCGCTTTGCTGCCGAAAACGGATTCTCACTAATCATCGCGTTGGATTGTGGCATCAAGGCCATGGAAAAAGTACAGCTTGCTTCTGAGTTGGGCGTTGATTTTATCATCTGTGACCACCACACGCCCGGAAGCGAATTGCCGGCAGCGGTGGCGGTGTTGGATTCCAAACGATCCGACTGTGAGTATCCTTACAAAGAACTGAGTGGCTGCGGAGTAGGCTTCAAACTGATTCAGGCGTATGCCAAAACTCATGGCATTGAAGAGTCAACGCTGTATCCCTACCTCGATTTGCTGGTGGTGAGCATCGCGGCTGACATTGTTCCGATCACGGGAGAAAACCGAATCTTAGCCTATTTTGGTTTGGATCGGATCAACAATACTCCAAGACCTGGGCTGAAGGCGCTGATCCTGCAGGCCAAGGTGGAAAAGGAAATTCAAATTTCGGATATCGTATTCAAGATCGGTCCAAGGATTAATGCTTCCGGCCGATTGGAACATGCGCAGGCATCCGTGGAGCTTTTGATAGCGCCCAACTTGGATGATGCCATTGAGCGGGCAAAGTTGGTCGATGAGGTAAATTCGACCCGTCGGAATTTTGACGAAAATATCACAAAGGAAGCCTTTGAAATGCTAGCCATCCGTGAGGAGGAAGCTCAGTGGAACTCCACGGTGCTTTTCAAGGAAGACTGGCACAAAGGAGTCATCGGAATCGTGGCAAGCCGATGCATTGAGAAATACTACCGTCCCACCATTATCCTGACTGAGTCCAACAACAAAGCAACCGGCAGCGCCCGGTCTGTGGTGGACTTTGACATTTATGAAGCCATTGCAGAGTGCGCCGACCTGCTGGATCAGTTTGGAGGACATAAATATGCTGCCGGATTGACCTTATCGGTGGACAATGTTCCTGCCTTTCAGGAAAAATTTGAGCAGGTGGTTCGTCGGAGGATCGAGGAGATTCACCTGAAGCCGGTCATCGAAATCGATGATGTGCTGCTTTTGGACCAGATCAATTACAAGTTTTACAATATTCTAAAGCAGATGGCACCTTTCGGACCGGGCAATACCGAGCCGGTATTTCGGATTTCCAATGTTTATGCGGACGAAGTCACTGTATTGAAAGACAAACATTTACGATTCAAAATCGTGCAGGACGGACAGGTGACTACACCGGTCTGTTTGGGGTTCGGCATGGCTGACCGGGCCAAAGACCCCGATCTTACCACCGTCAATATGCTTCGGGGCAAGATGCGTTTCGATATCGTAGCCGAAATGCGGGAGAATTTCTTCCGCGACAAAAGCAGTTTGCAACTCTACGTGAAAGACATCAAATTTGACTGATATGATGCTCCGAGCCGAACACCTCGTCAAAATCTACAAAGGCCGCCGTGTGGTCAATGATATTTCCGTACAAGTAAAGCAGGGAGAAATTGTGGGTCTATTGGGACCAAATGGTGCCGGAAAGACCACTTCTTTTTACATGATTGTAGGATTGATCCAGCCTAATGAAGGGAAGATTTTTCTGGAGAACGATGAAATCACCGAACTGCCGATGTACAAAAGGGCTAAGTTGGGTATTGGGTATTTGGCTCAGGAGGCTTCGGTTTTTCGAAAGCTATCTGTGGAGGAAAACATCATGGCTGTGCTGGAAATGACCAATATGCCCAAAGCAGCCCAAAAGGAAAAAGTGGAAAGTTTATTGGAGGAATTCAGCTTGACTCATGTGCGGAAAAACCTCGGAATGGTACTCTCCGGAGGGGAGCGACGTCGCACTGAGATCGCGCGGGCATTGGCTGTGAATCCGAAGTTCGTCTTGTTGGACGAACCGTTTGCAGGTGTAGATCCCATCGCAGTGGAGGAAATCCAGACAATCGTTGCCAAGCTCAAGACCAAGAATATCGGCATTTTGATCACGGATCATAATGTGAACGAAACGCTTTCCATCACCGACCGTGCCTATCTGATGTTCGAGGGGAAGCTTTTAAAAGCCGGGACCGCCGAGGAACTGGCAGCAGATGAACAGGTCCGAAAAGTTTATCTGGGAAGTCAGTTTGAGCTAAAACGCAAAGTTTTTAATTGATGGAAGTGCTGAACAGCTTCATGACTTGGCTTTTTAAAAGCCGGTTGGGCCAGATAGAAAATTTCAAGCAGAATCCCATAGCTGTTCAAGACCAGACCTTTTTAGAATTGGTTGAAGCGGGAAAGCGAACGGAATTTGGCAGGCAGTTTGGCTTCGACCGGATCAAGTCGTATCGTGATTTTGCCGAGCAGGTTCCGATTTTTGATTACGAAGCGTTCAAGCCCTTCATAGAGAAGACCATGCAGGGCAAACAGCAGGTGATCTGGAATTCAGACATTGAATGGTTTGCCAAATCTTCCGGGACTACCTCCAGTAGGAGTAAGTACATTCCGGTTTCGGAGGAAAGTCTGGAAGAATGCCACTTCAAAGGTGGGAAAGACATGGTTTCGATTTATGTTTCCAACAATCCTGAAACCAAGCTTTTTACTGGAAAAAGTCTTTCTATCGGAGGGACTTTGGAAAAAAATCCCCTGAATCCTGAGGGGACGGCACGAGCAGGGGATGTCTCTGCTGTGATCGTTCAGAATCTTCCTATTTGGGCCCAATTTGCCCGAACTCCCTCTCTGGAGATTGCCCTGATGGCTGACTGGGAATCAAAAATTGAAAAAATGGCCCGGGAGACGATGAATGAAAATGTCACCAGCATCGCGGGCGTTCCGACTTGGACGGTGGTATTGATTCAGCGGATTCTACAATTAAAAAAAGCCAAAAACATCCTGGAAGTCTGGCCAAATCTGGAAGTTTTCTTCCACGGGGCGGTTGCTTTTGGGCCATACCGCAGTCTTTTTAAGGAGCTGATCCCTTCCGAAAAAATGCGCTATATGGAGACTTATAACGCTTCAGAGGGATTTTTCGGAATTCAGGATCAACCCGATTCAGATGAACTTTTGCTCCTGTTGGATTACGGGATTTTCTATGAATTCATCCCGATGGAAGAGTGGGAAAAGGAACATCCTCAGGTGATTTCCCTTAGGGATGTGGAAATCGGGAAAAACTACGCCCTGGTGATTTCCACTAATGGGGGGCTTTGGAGATATAAGATCGGCGATACGGTGAAGTTTACTTCCACGCTTCCTTATCGTTTCCGGATTTCCGGACGGACCAAGCATTTTATTAATGCTTTTGGGGAGGAAGTTATCGTCGAAAATGCGGAAAGTGCCATCCAATTTGCCTGTGAACAAACAGGGGCAACCATTGCAAATTTTACCGCTGCTCCGGTTTATTTTGAAAACAACGGTTCCAAAGGCGCCCACGAATGGGTGGTTGAATTCCGCAAGGCACCGCAGCATCTGGATGAGTTTACCCGAATTCTCGATGATAAACTCAGACAGATAAACTCCGACTATGATGCCAAGCGGCATAAGGACTTGGCGCTAAAGCAACTTATTCTGCACCAAGCCCCCGAAGGACTTTTTGAAGCTTGGTTGGGGAAAAAGGGTAAGCTGGGAGGACAAAACAAAGTGCCCCGCCTATCCAATTCGCGGGAGTACATCGATGAGATTTTGGAAATGATATCCAACTCCTGAGAAGTTCTAAATCCGATTGGTCAATTTTCAGCTTACTCCAAGTTGACGAAATACATGTCTATGTCACCTTTGTTTTTGGCAGGCAACTTCCCTCGGTAAGTGCATGAAATTTGGTCTTTAACCAATTCAAAGGCTGATCCGCTCAGATTGATCTGTCCGGGCAGGGAGTTTTGTTCCATTCGCGCGGCAGTATTGACCGTGTCTCCCCAGATATCGAAAGCAAATTTTTTCTCCCCCACGACTCCTGCTACCACAGGCCCGCTGCTGATGCCCACTCTGACTTCAAATAGTCCGCCATTTGCCCGTTTGTAGTTCATAATCCGTATCATTTGCTTGGCAGCTTCTATGCATTTGATTGCATGATCAGGGGTCGTTTTGGGAATCCCACTCACGGCCAGGTAGGCATCACCGATGGTTTTGATTTTTTCCAGTCCGTGTTGTTCGATGATTCGGTCAAAGGTTTTGAAATACTCGTGGATTTCTGCTACCAGCGCCTTTGGAGAGAGATTTTCACTGATTGAGGTGAAGTTGACGATATCGACAAAAATCACACTTACGTTTTCATAGCTGTCGGCAATGAAAGTTTCCCCGCTTTTCAATCGCTTGGCAATGCTCGAAGGCAGCATGTTGAGGAGTAGCATTTCATTTTCAGAATAGAGTTTGCTCAGTTCCTGAGTTCGCTCCTTTACCTTTTGCTCGAGGTTTTTATTGGTTTCCTCCAGGTACGTATAGAGTTCGGCATTTTCAATACTGATTCCGATTTGGGTCGAAAGCAACTTGAGCAATTCAATCGTATTTTGGCCAAAGGCACCGTAAATCAGGTTGTTTTCGAGATAGATCAGGCCTTTTAGTTTTTGCTTAAACTTCACCGGTACGCAGATGACACTCTTGATGGGATTTTCCCTGAAATAAGGGTCCTGTCCAAACTGTTCATTCATTCCCGCATCGTCGATAAATACGGTTTCCTGGGTATGGATCACATAATTGATCAAGCCTTCAGGGAGAAGGTGACCTGAGGAGGATCCATCCCAGTTTCCTATTTCAGACTGAATCAGGAATCCATTATTCTGGTATTTCAGGTATCTGCCCCGCTGTGCACCGGCATTTTCCCGGCTGATTTGCAGGAGGCTTTTCAGTAAGGATTCAATGTCAATTTCGGCACTGAGCACCTGACTGCTTTTGATTATACTCAGGTAGTCCAAGTGGGCCTCTGAGGCAAAAGAATTTTCCCCGACCTTAAGCTGAATGTTTCTGATCTCGAAAGAAAGCTGTGGAAATTCTTCCCGTATTTCCCGGATTTTTTTGATTGCTCCATACTTGTTGTAGGCCGCCAAGGACTCCCCAAAATGGGATCTAGCCATTGTGGGGTTATTATGGGACATGTAAATCCGGAAGAGATTTTCATGTGTAGTACCCAAATACAGGAAGTGATCCGTCTCTTTTGCGACTTCCAATGCCTGATTGAAAAGAAATACTGCGGTCTCCTCACCTTCCGTAATCCATCCCCTATAGGCCTTCATTTGGGCAAGTGCATTTCTGAAAAATCGGTTATTTCCCTGATTTTGAGATTCCATCCAAGTGAGGATACCGTTCAATTCCTCGACTGGATTTTCGATTTTTTTCAACAGAAAAAGGCGGGATTTGGCGATAAAATATTGAAGCTTGATTGCCGCCACCATGATATTGGAGAAGTAGACTTCCTCCAGTTGGGAAAGAAGTCCGTAGCGTTCGACCACCTCCTGAGGATTTCCATGAAGGTTGGAAAGCGTGCAATGAAGGTTTAAGGATATGCCAATAACATTGTAAAGTTTTTTGGACATCAATTCACCTACACTGGCGTCCACGATGTTTTTCAGGTCAGTTACCGTTTCCGGACTGTCATGATGTTCTCGCTGAAGCAAAATCAGGATAATCCTTTCCAGCAGGATCGCATCTTCTTTACCCAGTGTATTCAGGATAGGTCGGTCGTGTTCGATTTTTTCCAAAAACTCTCCGAGTGGTTTTCCAAGATAGATTCCCATTCCAATTTTGACTTGGTAGGAAAATCCGGCATAGGCGAGATCACCAAACTTCAACCCGTCGGCGATGGCATCGTCCAACAGTTCGAAAATAAAAGAAGCATCCTTAATCCAAGGAGCAAGGAAAGCAGCCTGGACAAATTTCAGTTGTGAATCGCGGGTTTGATCGTTGAGCGATTCGGTGATCCGGATCGCCACTTCACCCAGTTCGTTGGCTTTGTTGCGGTCACCAAGAATAGACCCCATGATCATTCCAAACGAACTTAGGCCCAAGGCACCAGGCTGAGATAGTCCTTTTGAAAGCAAAACCTTGGTCATCTCCAATACGGTCACGGTCCAAAGGGCACCGTTTCCGGAGAGAAATGCAGCAGGAAGGATGATGGCGAGAATGTTGTTAATCAGGATGACGTTTTGATCCTGAATGGGCTCCATCTTCAGGATATCATCCATTCCCTTACCTCCCAACAATCCCATCACTTCACCCAGACCCATTCCGATCGTTTGATCTCCTGGTTCGGGAAGGGAATATCCGAGCATTTTGAGGGCATTTTTCCCCTGCTGAATAGACTCGTCGTATTGGAGCGTGTTGATATGCACCACCATTTTTTGGCAAATGGCAGCTATTTTTTGATGAAGTAATGGTGCATTTTCCTCAATCTGGCGAAAAATCTTTTCGGCTATTTCCAGTTTTCCCTGTAGGAATTCACTTTCGCCCAAGGTGTAATAGGCCATGAAAGTCAAGGAAGGTTTTTCCTCCCAGGAATTTTCAGGTAAAAGACTGATTGCCGTATTCAGGAATGGCGCAGCAGGGGCGTTGTTTTCTTTGGTCTTTACGCCTGCCATGACCAAAATTTCACAAGCGGCAAGTTTTTGATCGATAGCTGTAAGTAATGGAGCCGCGATCAAAAAATGGGCAGCCACCTCCAGCAGCAGACTGCTTTCGCTACTTTCATGCAGTTTTTGAACTCCCAGCGTAGCTAGTTTCAGGTGAGTTTTTCGACTATCCTCAACAGGATTGATGGCATAAATGGCTTGTTGTACCCTGTCGTGTGAAAAGCTAAAAGAGGCATTGATTGTAATTCCGGACAATAAAATGAATCGGTGGTTTTCATCAACCGGATAGATAAGTTCCGACTCCAGCGCTTCTTTCAATGCTCCCCCGATGGCTTCTCTTGACTTTTCCGGAAAGATCTCGCTGATGGTTTCCAGATCAAAGGTCTTGTTGACACAAGCTGCGGCACTGAGGATTTCCAGAGTTTCTTTGCTTAGTGAAAGTGTCCTTCTTAAAACTAGGTCAACAACGTTTTCTGTTATTTTGAGGTTATTTATCTTTTCAAGATCCCATTGCCAGCTTACTTTTTCAGTATTGATATCCAAAGTCAGGATTCCTTCAGCCTGAATTTGTCGGAGTATTTCCGAAATGAAGAAAGGATTTCCACCCGTTTTTTGGAAAATGACTTTGGATATATCAGCCACTTCTTCCTTTTCCTTTAAAAACACATCTGCCAAAAGTTCCTGAACATTTTCTTTGTCCAATGGCTTAAGTTCCAAAAGCATTCGATTATCGGCTTGGAAATCAATCTCCATCAACCACTTTTCAAACAAGGGGTTTTGCTGTTTAGCCTCGTTTCGATAGGTGCAGACAAACAGGGTATGATTGCCAGAAGGGTTTTCCAACAGCCATTTGGCAAGATTTAAGCTTCCTGGATCGGCCCATTGGATGTCATCCAAAAAGATGGCTAGCGGACGGACTTTTCGGGAAAAAACCTGAATAAACTGTCTGATCGTAAGTCTAAATCGGTTTTCGGACTCTCTTCCGCTCAAAGGTGGTGCAGGCGGAACATCTCCGAAAATAAACCTCGCATTGGGAAGCAGATCCACAATAATTCCCAGGTTTTGACCCAACTCCGAAATGAACAGCTCTTTCAGATGAGCTAAATCCTCGCTCTTGCTTTGCAGCATCTGACCGATCAAATCGTTGAATGCGGCTACTACTGCACTGTAAGGGACATTCTTGTTGAATTGGTCAAACTTACCTTCCACGAAAACAGCTCGTCTGGAAATCAATTGCTTTTTGAGCTCGGATACTAGTTTGGTTTTGCCCACTCCAGCTTCTCCACTGATGAACAGGCTGGTATGGTTTCCTTCAAAAAGCCTTTCCACGCAGTTTCCAAGCACTTCAAGCTCTTCCTGACGACCATAGATTTTTTCCGGGATTCTCAGATTTTGGCTGTAATCCAAAGCCCCTGGCTGGAATTCTGCAATAAATCCCTTTTGGCTGTAGGATTCTTTGCAAAAATTCAAATCGTGAATGAGACCTGAACTGCTCTGGTAGCGCTGATCGTTACTTTTCTCGAGGAGTTTGAGAATGATTTTGCAGAGTGGTTCGGGAAAGCTTGGATTGTGAAGGGAAGGGCTGTCGGGTATTTTGGCGATTTGGGAATGCACAAGTTCCAAGACGTCTTCAGATTCGAAAGGCAACCTTCCTGACGCCAATTGATAAAGCACAATTCCCATCGAATAGAAGTCGGAGCGATGGTCAATGGCCTGATTGAGTCTTCCGGTTTGTTCTGGAGCTTTATAGGGGAGGACCGAAAGTGACATTGGATTTCCACCCTGCTGGATCAATTCGCTTTTGGCATTGCTGGAAGCACTGAAATCAATCAACCGAAGCTCCATCGTGTCGTTTGACAGCAAAATAGTGGAGGCATTGATATTTTTGTGAACCAAGCCTTTTTTGTGAACTCTGGAAATGACCTCAGCCAACTTCAGGGAAATTTCCAAAAACTGGGAGATCGACAGGCGGGATTCCTTCAGAAATTGCTGAAGCGTTATTCCGTTGAAATCTTCGCTTAAAATCGTGTAATGACCACCTTCTTCCACATGAGAAATCACCTTTGGAACTCCATCCATGGCGTTTTCCTTCAAGACGCGAACCTCATGTTGGAAATTGGCCAGTTCCTGATGGCTGGGAGATTTGGATTTTAGTTTTTTGGCTAAAAAGGAATTCTTGTTTTCCTCATGATTCACTCTGCAGATGATATAAAGTTCATCCTCGTAAATCGTTTCGTTTACCTTATAGCCAGGTAGGATATTCATGGGAAATTAGTTGTTGAAATAGGGGTAAACGTGCTTTTTGAATAGTTCCTGAAGGGTTTTGTCATTTTTGGAAATTCTGGGTTCCAGTTCTTTTTCCACATTGATTTTGTAACCGGAACGATCCAGAGGATAGGCATTTTCGGTGTAGGCCGTGTGGAGAGTCATGCCAAAGATCGCCTCTTCGTGACCTAGTTTGCAAATGGGGCCTTGGGCCAAATTGGCAGCATCAAAAATCCAAAATTCACAGTCAATTTGTCCAGCCTTGATCTGATCAAAGTAGGTGTAGACCGTGCAGACAATGTAGCCGTCTTTCTGTCCGGTCAAAGACCCTTTTTTCGGGATAAACTGAGGGGACATCCCCACTTGCTTAGGATCGAAAATATAGCTGTCTTCCAATTCCATGGTTTTGGAATTCACTCGGATTAGATTGGAGGGTTTTCCTTCCTTCGTGATTTGATCAAAGAGCTTTAAAGAGATGACCCTGTGCTCATATCCTGCATACATTTTATGGATGAATTCGGTCAATGCTTCTGGATAAAGGCCACTGCACATCCAGAAGATGTACTCGATTTTATCCGGAATCTGGTCCACAGGAGTCTGCCCACGGTAAGCATAAAAACTCAGGTTGAACGTATTTGGGATGGTATCAAGACCAGATGGGGTAGGTTCTGTATTGCCATAACTCATCAGGTTGAATGATCGGGTCGGGCTGCCCGTGACCGGGTCAATTTCTACTTTTTCGATACGGCTTACATCCATCTGTCCCACTGCCACCATTCCCAGGAGATCCGTGGGGATTTTGGTTTTGCCAATGCCGGTTATTTTTTGCCATAAATTGTACTTTTTCCCTGTGTACATGAAATCATATGGACGCAGCCATTCGGCCAGACAGGCGGCATTATTGTGTGCCAAATGCATGGTGATTTTGCCGTTTTCTTCCTTGTAGTCCACTAGAAAGTGAAGCGTTTCGAAGGGCAATTCAGTGCAGACTGAGGCCACATCAGGAATGCCGGGAGCATCCCCATGGGCGGCGATCGCTGCTTCTATGGCATTCCGTTCGACGAAGTAAAATTTTGCATTAGGCTCCATCGGAGCGGTCATCAGCCACCTCAACACACGCTCCAAAAGCCGCGAAATGAAATTGTTGGTCTTTCGAAATGGTCTCAGAGAATTGATAATCTGATCCGGAGTGAATTTGAAAGAGGCATCCAACAGGATGACGTGATTTTCCGTCACCGCCATTTGGTGAAGCGTTTGCTTGATCACCACATTCTTCCCGTTAGGCAGTACGACATTTACTTTTTTCAATTTGCCCTTTCCATCCCAAGTGAAAATCCGGGTAAACCGGCTGACTTTTTTTCCTGATATGAGATTTTTTACCAGATTCTGGAAGAAAAAGAAAACTCTGAAAGTGCCTAAGATAAGTGCTTGGGGTAATTCTAAGATCAACAGCTTGAGCATGGTACCGATGGATTCGATCCGACTGTTGATGACAGCAAGATTTCGGATGGTGTCCGAGAATAGCCGGCCATAATTGACTCCGAAAAACTCATTGGTTTTCGGGTCGAAAACTGGGTGTGCCGTAGCCATGATCAAAGGAAAAGGTTTTACACCAAATTTAAATCCCAGAACTTTTCGTTCCTCGCCCATGATGGCATCCCACTCGGATAAGCTTCCTATCGGACTGAAGGTTTCAAGTGATTTGGGGTCGCAGATGTAGGGTCTGCCATCGTCTGTACAGACAACAATCCGCTCATGCGGATCATTTTTGAATTTGATAGGGGTGATGGCTGTATTGAGCCGGTTTCTCATTCCTATTTTGAAGCTCATCCTTCCAAGCCCGAAGTCAGCAAACCGATATCGGTGATAGGGGTTACGTTTTTTCGTGCCGTCAGCTTGAATATTAAATTTTTGATAGGAAACTTCATCAGCTAGAAAGCTCTCACTTTTTCCAAATTTGAATGACAGTAAAGCCTCTCCGGGCTGATTGAGATCCAGTTTCAAAATCATACCATCGCCTCCCAAAATCGGGGAGTCGGGTTTGGAAAAATTCCCATCCTCACAATCTCCGGACGGAACCATGAAGTACGAATAACCTTGAATATCAGATGGAATGGATCCTGATAGGACTTTTAATGGAAGATCCGAAAATTCTTCCCGCTTGGTTCGCATCAGGGACCTGGGTAATTTATATTTCATTCGTTTTGGGTTTGAAGTTGGAAAAATCAAAAAAGAAAATATACCACTGGAAAACTGCTTGTATTCAAAATCTTTTTCGCCGGAATCTTTACCCTTAATCTAAGAAAATTTATATACTCACTAAAAAAAATTCTCAAAATTACTCCAAACTGAAAAGAAGTAATTTGCTACGCCTTACCTTGATTTCAACCTTTCTCTCCGATGTCAAAATTTCATTTCTTCATCATCTATTCTCTGCTTGCACTTTCGGTGATTTTTTCTGTTTTGGCTTTCTGGGAAGTTTCGCAAACTACAGCAACCGATCCATCCGAAGCGACTTGGATGGAAGAGGCTAGTTCCGCACAGTTTTCTACTTCCCGGGATTCCGTGAGGCTGTTTGATCTTCCCAAGGAGCTTGATTTTGCCGGGGAAAGCGTCCCATTGACGGCAGGAGATGTGATGGAAAGGCTGGAGCGGGAGATTTATGTCAATGCTTATTGGGAATCGAATATGATTCTCCTGCTCAAAAGGTCCACCAAATACCTGCCGGAAATCGAGCGAATTTTGAAAGAAAACGGGATTCCGGATGATTTTAAATACCTGGCCATTGCCGAAAGTGGCTTGATGAATGTAGGGTCTCCTGCCGGAGCAAGGGGATTTTGGCAGATACTGGAAACTACCGGCAAGGAATATGGTCTCGAAATATCGGAAGACGTGGATGAACGGTACCATCTCGAAAAGGCGACCTTGACCGCATCCAAGTATTTCAAAAAGGCTCATACCAAATTCGGGGATTGGACTGCCGTGGCGGCAAGTTACAATATGGGGCAAACCGGTTTTGCCAAAAGGCAGGAAGAACAATTCCACCGAAACTACTATGAGCTTTACCTGAACGAAGAGACGAGCCGTTACCTTTTTCGGATTTTAGCCTTCAAAGTGATTTTTGAAAATCCCGGAGCTTTTGGCTACCATCTCAGCGAAGGTGATTATTACAAAAACCCTCCACTTAAATCCATTCGGGTGGACGGGGACATTAAAGATCTCCCGAAATGGGCCAAAGACCAGAAAAGCTCTTTCAAAAATCTGAAGCTTTACAATCCCTGGCTGAGAGACAGAAACCTCAAGGTCAGAAAAGGGAAAGTTTACGAAATACTTTTGCCGGAATAGGCTTTTCTTTGGGTTTTATCAGACCATCACTCCTTATTTTAATTAAGATGAAAAGAAGAAATTTTATCCAACTCTCTGCCTTAGGCTTTGGAACCTCCATTTTATCAAGTACTTCAGTTTACGGGGCAAAAAAGACATCCAGCCCGGATTTTGACCAGCTGACTTCCCGTATGGCCGATGTGGTCCCCATTTCATTGGAAGAACGAAAAGCAAGAATTGCAAAAGCTCAGAGTTTGATGGAAAAGAACGGAATTAGGGCGATCGTTCTGGACTCCGGCACTTCCATGAACTATTTCACCGGACTGACCTGGGGACAAAGCGAGCGCCCGATGGTGGTCGTAATTTCTGCCAAAGGCGAAGTCCGGTACATCTGTCCAAAATTTGAGCAAGCAAGGCTGGAGGAACTTATCAAAATCGGAACGGATATTTACCCTTGGGAAGAAGATGAAAGCCCCTATGAGCAAATCAAAAAGGCCATCATTGACTCGGGAGCTGCTTCCGGAAAAATAGGAATTGAAGAAAGAGTCCGGTTTTTTATCGCTGATGGACTACGACAAGTCGCTACTGGATTTGAATTGATCAGTGCTGATCCAGTCGTGATTCCCTGCAGAATCATCAAATCTCCTGCAGAGATTGCCTTGATGCAACATGCAACCAATCTGACAATTGAAGCAATGAAAATAGGATTTGCTGCACTCAAAGAGGGAGAGGGGCCTTCCAATTTCTCTTCAGCAGTAGCTCAGGCTCATCAAAAAATGGGAGCAAGACATGCGTTTGCTTTGGCAAATTTTGGCGAAGCATCAGCTTTTCCACATGGAAGTTCCAAACCTCAGATTTTGAAAAAAGGGGATGTGGTGCTGGTGGATTGTGGATGTATGGTACAGGGATACAATTCTGATATCAGCAGAACGATCGTTTTCGGGGCGGAACCTACCCCCAGACAAATTGAAATCTGGAATCTGGAAAAAGAAGCCCAAGCAGCTGGTTTCAAAGCGGCTCAGATTGGAGCTCCTTTGGAAGCTGTCGATGCAGCCGCACGAAAAGTAATTACAGATGCGGGGTTTGGACCGGATTACAAGCTTCCAGGTTTGCCACACCGAACCGGACATGGCATCGGGATGGATGGACACGAGTGGGGTAATGCCGTTCGGGGTAACAAGCAGATTTTGGAACCCGGAATGTGCTTCAGCATTGAGCCAAACATTTCCATCGTTGGTGAATTTGGAGTAAGACACGAGGATTGCGTCTACATGACTGAATCCGGTCCAGTTTGGTTTTCCAAGCCAAGCCCTTCGATTTCTCAGCCATTTGCCTAGCAAATTGGCGAGAACCAACTCCACCTTTTTCAGGTTACATTCTTTGAACCCAGTTTCACCCCGAGTTCAAAAAACCGTACCTTCGCCGTTTAAAATTCCCCCTCTCCCATGAGTCAATCCCCTGCTTCACAGGAAGAATTTATTGAGATTTTTGGCGCCCGTGAGCATAACCTCAAGAACCTAGACATCAAAATCCCCCGCAACAAGCTGGTTGTTGTAACAGGACTGAGCGGGAGCGGGAAGAGTTCGCTTGCATTTGATACCATTTATGCAGAAGGCCAGCGCCGGTACATGGAGAGTTTTTCGGCGTACGCACGTTCATTTTTGGGAGGAATGGAGCGCCCTGACGTGGACAAGATCAACGGACTTTCGCCGGTGATTGCCATTGAGCAAAAAACCACTTCGAAGAATCCCCGATCCACAGTGGGAACTGTGACTGAAATCTATGATTTCATGCGATTGCTCTATGCCCGCGCAGGAGAAGCCTATTCCTATCTGACCGGGAAAAAAATGATCCGCCAAACGGAGGACCAGATTATAGAGCAGTTGTTTACCAAGTTTCTGGGGAAAAAGCTATATATCTTGGCTCCTGTAGTCAAAGGGCGGAAAGGACATTACCGCGAGCTCTTTGAGCAGATTCGAAAAATGGGCTTTTCCAAGGTTCGTGTAGACGGGGTGGTGATGGACATTGTACCCAAAATGCAGGTGGACCGCTACAAAATCCACGACATCGAAATTGTTATAGACCGGATCGTAGCTGACGAATCAGACCGCTTCAGAATTACCCAATCCCTTAAATCAGGACTTCAGCATGGAAAGGGAGTGATTATGATCCGGGAGGAAAACGGGGAGATCCACCATTTTTCCAAGTATCTGATGGATCCCGAGACTGGGCTTTCCTACGATGAGCCTGCGCCAAATTCCTTTTCATTCAACTCCCCCTATGGAGCCTGCCCGACCTGCAACGGTCTCGGGGTTACGGAGGAGATTACCCGGGAAAGTATTATTCCGGATACCAGCCTAAGCATCACCCGAGGGGGGATTGCTCCGCTCGGGGAATACCGTGACATCTGGATTTTCAAGAAAATCGAAGCAATCCTGAAGCACTACAAATGCAGCATGAGCACTCCGATCAAGGATTTGCCGGAGCAAGTGGTGGAGGTGTTGCTTTTTGGAGACAAGGTGGAGGTAGCGGTGGATTCAGTGAAGTATCCCGGCACGAAATGGAATACGACATTTGAAGGAATCGTCAATTTTCTTCAGAAATATCAGGAAGGAAGCTCGGATAAAATCCAGGACTGGGTAAGTGAATTTACCATCACCCAAACTTGTCCGGATTGCAACGGTTATCGTCTGAAAAAAGAAGCCCTGCACTTTAAAATTGATGAAAAGCACATCGGAGAGTTGGCTGTGATGGACATTCGGGCACTTTCTGAGTGGTTTCAGGGGCTGGAAAATCGGATGACCGAAAAGCAAAACATCATCGGTGTTGAGGTGCTGAAAGAAATCCGCAAACGAATCGGCTTTCTGCTGGACATCGGTTTGGATTATCTTTCCCTCAATCGACCCTTGAAAACACTTTCCGGAGGAGAGGCACAACGAATCCGTTTGGCAACCCAAATCGGAACCCAGCTAGTTGGGGTTCTTTATATTTTGGATGAACCGAGTATCGGGCTCCATCAGCGGGACAACGAAAAACTCATCAAAGCACTTCAAAGCCTAAGGGATTTGGGCAACTCCGTATTGGTAGTTGAGCATGACCGTGACATGATGCTGGAATCAGACTTTGTGCTGGACATGGGGCCTGGTGCTGGCCGACATGGTGGACATGTGGTTGCAGCAGGGACTCCTGCAGAAATTTTAAAAAATGATTCGGTTACCGCCCGATACCTGAGTGGAAGCCTTGGATTACCCATTCCAAAAGAGAGAAGAACCGGAAAAGGGCAAAGCTTAGTACTAAAAGGAGCCTCAGGAAATAATCTCAAAAATGTAACGCTCGAGCTGCCTTTGGGCACGTTGATCCTGATAACTGGAGTATCAGGTAGCGGTAAAAGTACGCTTATCCATGAGACACTTTATCCGATTCTAAACCGGGAATTTTACAACTCCAAAAAAGAACCCATGCCTTATGAAAGCATCACCGGGCTCAAGGAGTTGGACAAAGTAATCGAAGTAGACCAATCTCCTATCGGACGTACCCCCCGATCCAATCCAGCCACTTACACGGGAGTTTTCTCCGATATTCGGACACTATTTACTGAACTGCCGGAAGCAAAAATCAGAGGCTACAAGCCAGGGCGGTTTTCGTTCAATGTCAAAGGTGGTAGATGCGAGGATTGTGAAGGAGCTGGAATGAAGCTGATCGAGATGGATTTCCTGCCAGATGTACATATTCCCTGTGAAACCTGCAAAGGAAAACGCTACAATCGGGAGACCTTGGAAGTTCGATTTAAAGGAAAATCCATTTCGGATGTGTTGGACATGACCGTCGAGCAGGCGGTTGACTTTTTTGAATTTCAACCTAAAATCCTTCGAAAGATCAAAACCCTAAGCGAAGTAGGACTAGGTTATATCACCCTCGGGCAGCATGCTACGACACTATCCGGTGGAGAGGCTCAGCGAGTCAAATTGGCAACGGAGCTTTCCAAAAAAGACACGGGCAAAACCTTCTACATTCTGGACGAACCCACTACCGGATTGCATTTTCAGGATATTGATCTGTTAATGGGTGTTTTGCAGAAGTTGGTAGAAAAGGGTAATACGGTTTTGATCATCGAGCACAACCTCGATGTGATCAAGGTTGCTGACCATGTGGTGGATCTCGGCCTGGAAGGAGGAAATAAAGGGGGTACAATTGTAGTACAAGGAACCCCGGAAAAAGTTGCTGCTCATCCGCTTAGCCATACCGGTAGATTTCTTAAAGCTGAGTTAAATCGCTGAAATTGACGCGAAAATCAATCGACTCCGCCTTTTATCAAATTAAGGGTGAGCAATCTGCCTCCTTATCTAACTTTGACTCAGGTATGAACAAAGGCAGGCTTTATTGGATTTTGCAGATTTTGGGTTGGGGGGGCTTTGCCTTTGTCAATATCTTTTTTGCATCGCTTTCTCAAGGTATTTCAGCCGTTCAGCTTTGGGCTTTTGTGGTATTGGCAGCATTCTATCTAGTGTCAACGCATTCCATGCGCCATATCGTAAAGACCTACGAATGGTTCAAGTTTGGAATATTTCGCCTGTTGGCACTGACTCTCTTGGCCTTGTTGGGACTATCGGTGGTCAATGTGCTGGCTCAGATTCTGATCAACCTTGCCTTTGGGACTCTAAAGCCGGATGAAGATTTTCGCGCCTTGGTCATTGCGGTCAACCTCTTTGTGAGCTTCCTTTATTATGCTTTTTGGTTTTTGCTTTACTTTTTGTTTCACTTTTTGGACAATTATAACAGTAGTTTAAAATATGAGGCTAAAATCAACGAGATTAGGCTCAATCACCTAAAAAGCCAACTGAATCCCCACTTCATCTTCAATGCACTGAATTCTGTTCGGGCGTTGGTGGATGAAGATCCAAACAAAGCAAAGACAGCGATCACCCGGATATCGAACATTTTGCGCTTTTCGCTCATGATGGACAAAAAACAGGTGATCGATTTTGCCGATGAATTGGCTACGGTAAAGGACTATCTTGCATTGGAGGCCATTCGATTTGAGGAGCGGCTGGAGTTGATCTATCAGATTGAGGACGAGGCCTACAGTTATAAAATTCCTCCTATGATGCTTCAGACCATTGTGGAGAATGCCATCAAGCACGGAATTTCCAACTTGGTCAAAGGGGGCTTGATTGAAATCAAATGCAGGGAAGGCTTGCAGGAAGAGCTGTATATTCAGGTGAAAAACAGCGGCTACCTGAATCCAAATCCTTCAAAAACCAAAAAAGAGGAAGGTGGCCACGGACTGGAAAACACCAAGCAACGACTTAAGCTGCTCTACGGTGATAAAGCAAGCTTCCGGATTTTCAACTCCGGGAACCAATTCGTAATCACCGAAATCAAAATACCGAAACAAAGAATTACTTTAGAATAACAAACTCAACAAGTATGAGAGCCATTGTAATAGATGATGAACGATTAGCCCGAAAGGAATTGATCAATTTGCTTAATCAACTCGAGACTGTGGAAGTGGTCGGAGAGGCGGTAAATGTGGATGATGCAAAGGAAAAAATTGATCAGCTTCAGCCGGATGTTATTTTCTTGGATATTCAAATGCCGGAGAAAACCGGCTTTGATTTACTGGAGGAGCTCGATAATGTGCCTCATGTGATCTTTACCACTGCTTATGATGAATATGCATTGAAGGCCTTTCAGGTAAATGCCCTTGACTACCTGCTCAAGCCTATCGAACCAAAAAGACTCGAGGAGGCTATCAACAAACTGGTGGGAAAAATCGAGGGGATCTCAAAGCGTGATGAAAACGGGGCTTTTGTCAACCAAAAGAAATTAACCCTTGAGGATCAGGTATTTGTGAAAGACGGTGATCGGTGCTGGTTTGTAAGACTATCCAATGTTCGACTTTTCGAATCGGATGGAAATTACATAAAGGTGTATTTTGACAACTTCAAGCCGATGATTCACAAATCCCTCAATGCACTTGATGAGCGATTGGATGAAAAGTCATTTTTCCGAGCCAGTCGAAAGCATATTATCAATCTGGGATGGGTGGAGGCGATCGAGCCATGGTTTAACGGAGGCCTTGTAGTTACCCTTAAAGGTGGTGACAGAATCGAAGTAAGCCGCAGGCAAGCAGCACGTTTCAAGGAAATGATGAGTCTCTAAAAATTTCATAGGCAAAAAAAAGCATTTGATTTTCCGAAGAAAATTTTGACATTAGAGTATCTATTGGGTCCAATAGGTAAATGCTCATTTTTCACCCCAAAAAAGCAATTCAATTGCGCTAGTTTATGAAAGAAGAACGGATTCTGATCGTCGAGGATGATTTTAGTATCGCGGAGAATATTCAGGAAATTCTGGAGCTCTTGGGATATGTAAATATTGACATTGCCAATTCAGCGAATCAGTGTATTAAGGTCATCAAGAAGTACAGACCGGATTTGATCTTCATGGACATCAAGCTAAAGGGCGACAAAGATGGAATAGAGTTGGGTGAGATCGTGAAGCAAATGGTGGATGCTCCTTTGGTGTTTGTCACATCTTATAGCGATCCTACGATTATCGAACGGGCCAAGCGAATTGCTCCTGCGGGATTTATAGTAAAGCCGTTCAATACAAATGATATTCATGCGATTGTTGAAATCGTTCTTTATAACAAGCGAACCAAGCCAACCGCTGAAGTTGCCGTAGCTAAAACAGTAAATGAAAGCCCCTATCTGGTTAACGATGCTGTTTTTATAAAAGCAGACAATGCCTTTGAGCGCGTTCAATACGATGACATTTTTTATGTGGAGGCCAATGGAAATATGGTTACCATTTTTACCAAAAACAGAGACTATAGCATACGAAAGTCTATGAAGGAAATTGAGGATATCCTACCTTCCAATCTGTTCCTCAGAGTTCAAAAGTCCTATATCGTGCATTTGGGGCAGATCGAAAGCTTCAACACCAAAGAAATCATGCTGAAACAAGGCGCTGTGGTACAAGTCGGAAGGCAGTATTACAATAGCTTTCTAGCCAAGTTAAATACCATCACTGAAAGTTGAGAAAACAAAAAGGCGGGTAAAACCCGCCTCTTTAGATTAACCAAACAATCAACCAAATTAACCCTTACGAGTATTTTCTTATCAAAGCCTGATTCTCTCTTGGAGTTTTAGGCTTTTTGTTTTTTTAAGATTTACCTGAATTCAATCAGGACCATTTTCTAGTCAGATTCCGATCTGTAGAGTAGTTGGTTTAGAATATTCAAATCGGGCAGTTTTCTTTTTGACATTAACTTATTTTGTTGCTGTTATCACCAAGTGGATTCAAAGCAGGAAAGACTTTGATGATAAATGCTGCGGTATTCTTTGAAGGAAAATGTTGGTTCGTTTTCGTATTTCCCAATATGCCAAAACCGACCCAAAATTGAAAAAGGCGGAATACGGGTTCTTTTGGCCATTTTTTAAAAAATGTCTGTACGCAATCGTACACCAATCCACCAGCTTCGGACAAAATTTTAAAAAAAAGCAGGTTGCGGAAAGTTTAAAAATTTTTGAGGGAAGGCCACAAAAAAAGGCTCCTAGCAGAGCCTTTTGATGGGTTTTAGGATTTGTGAAGCTTACAACAACTCATTTGCCAGATTGGCGAGTTCTGAACGCTCACCTTTTTCCAGCTTAATGTGCGCATAGAGCGGATGATCTTTGACGCGATCAATCAAATAGGAGAGTCCGTTGGACTGTGAATCCAGATAAGGTGTATCGATCTGAAACACGTCACCGGTAAAGATGATTTTGGTGTTTTCGCCTGCTCGGGAAATGATCGTTTTGATCTCGTGTGGAGTGAGATTTTGCGCCTCATCTACGATAAAGAAGATATTGGACAGCGATCTACCCCGGATGTAGGCCAAAGGCTGGATGACCAGTTTTTCCTGATTGACCAGCTCGGTGATTTTCTGATATTCTTTGTCCGTCTCTTTGTATTGGTTTTGGATAAACTTCAGGTTGTCCCAGAGCGGCTCCATGTAGGGATTGAGCTTGGACTTGATATCTCCTGGAAGGTATCCGATGTCTTTGTTACTCAAAGGGACAATCGGTCTTGCGAGGAAAATTTGTTTGTAATCCCTTCGTTGCTCCAAAGCTCCGGCTAGTGCCAAAAGTGTTTTTCCTGTACCTGCTACACCTTGAATCGAAACCAGTTTGATTGCGGGATTCATGATGGCATGCAGCGCAAAGGTCTGCTCGGCATTTTTTGGTTTGATATTGTAGGCCAAGCGTTTGTCTACTCGTTCCAGCACATTTTCATCCGAATTGAAAAAGGTCAAAACCGAATTCTTTTCGTTTTTGAGGATGTAGTAGGCGTTGGACTTCCGTTTTCGGGTGCCCAATACAGCCTTTGCTTCAATGTACCCCTGATCATAAAGTTTGCTGATTGCGTCTGGATCCACCTCTTCCAAAACATACTTTCCGGTATTTTCAAGCTCAGTGATGTTCTTGATTTTCCCCGTTTCGTAGTCTTCCGCGTGGATTTCCAAAGACTTTGCCTTCAGCCTGAGGTTGATGTCCTTGGATACGAGGATGACTTTCCGGTTTTTTTCATGCTCCTTGAGGTAAAGCGCCGCATTTAGGATTTTGTGGTCGTTTTTTTCCTCTCCGAAAATGATGTTTGCGTTCATCTTGTTCTCCGGATTCATCAGCACCTTGAAAAATCCTTTGGTCTTTCCGTTTAGTGGGGTCCATTCATGAATCATGTGATCCTGAGACAGTTTGTCCAACAATCGGATGAACTCACGTGCCTCAAAATTCTTGGTATCATTGCCTTTTTTGAACTGATCCAGCTCTTCCAGTACAGTAATAGGAATCACCACATCGTGTTCGGCAAAATTCATGATGGAGTTGTGTGCATAAAGGATCACGGAAGTGTCCAGCACAAAGATTTTCCGATCTTTATCGGACTTGGCTCTAGGCATGCGCAGGAAAATTGTAGTGGTTAGGTACTGATTTAAGTTAGAAAAATATCCCCATCAAAAGCTAGCAAGAGCCAAGAAATTATGGTTAAGAATTGTAAATCCCCGGGATGGTCTTGAGAATCAAATTGATAAAAAAGTTAAAAGATTGAAAAGTGGGAAGGTTGCAAAGTTGACTGATCGAACTTTGCAACTTTTGAACTTTACCCCAGTTCAACCTTAGTCCAACAAGGCCCGGATGTCTTCATTATCCAGGCTCTTCATAAAGCTTTCCTCATTACTGATCAATTCACCGGCAAGGGCAAGCTTTCGATCCTGTAGGGCCATGATTTTTTCCTCTACCGATCCACGAGTGATGAATTTATAAATGATGACCTTGTTTTCCTGACCGATTCGGTGTGCCCGGTCGATTGCCTGTGCTTCTACGGCTGGATTCCACCAAGGATCAAGCAGGAACACGTATTCCGCCTTTGTAAGGTTGAGACCAACGCCACCAGCTTTGAGCGAGATGAGGAAAACCTTGACACTCGGGTTATTTTGGAATTTTTCCACTTGGGCTTGACGGTCCTTGGTGGCTCCGTCAAGGTAAGCATAAGGAATTCCCTCCCGGTCCAAAAATTCACGAACGATGGATAGATGTCGGACAAATTGACTAAACACAAGCACCTTGTGATCTTCTGAAATTGTTTCCTGAAGCATGTATGTGATGTCCTCTAGTTTGCCGGATTCGTCTTTGTAATCTTCCCGGACTAATTTGGGATGGTTGGCTATTTGCCGGAGTTGGGTCAATCCGCGCAACAAAGTAAACTGCTGAGATCCTCGACCTGTACTGGCAAGTTCCCCGATGATTTTTTCCCGGTAATAGCTTTTCACTTCCTCATATACTTTCTCCTGCGCAGGAGTCATGTCTGAGTACTTGATATTGGTAAGTTTTTCGGGAAGATCTTTTGCTACCTGGGACTTCAGTCGACGGAGGATAAAGGGCTTGATCATCGCATGAAGCCGGCTTGCTTTATCCTTATCGTTTTGTTTTTCAATAGGGAGCAGGTACTGCTTTTTAAACAGAGTTTGATTGCCCAAAAGGCCTGGATTCACAAAGTTCATCTGAGACCAAAGATCCATCGTACCGTTTTCGACAGGCGTACCGGTCAGGATCAACCGGCGCTTGCTTTTTAGCTTATTGACTGCGAGGGCAATGTTGGAGGTTGGATTTTTGATGGCTTGCGACTCATCCAGGATGACATAGTTGAAATAGAAATCCTTCAAAATGTCGATATCCAATCGGACAATCCCATAGGAAGTCAAGACGATATCATATCCACGGAATTTCCAGGGATCTTTCAGTCGTTGGGTTCCGGAGTAAACCAGAATTTTGAGTTCGGGGGTGAATTTTCTCGCTTCCAACTCCCAGTTGTAAATCAGGGAAGTAGGCATCACCAACAACGAGGTAAAACCGGGATTTTCCTCTTTTTCATGAGCCAAAAGAGCCAGCGTCTGGACAGTTTTTCCCAAACCCATGTCATCTGCCAAACAGCCGCCAAACTGGTATTCATTCAAGAACCGAAGCCAATTGTAACCGGCCTGCTGATAGGGTCTCAGCGTACCTTCAAAGGATTGAGGCAAGACATAATCCTCGATTGCATCGAAATTTCGGAGACGCTCGAGTTTCAGGCTTAAGTTGAGGCGGATCAATTCCCCGTTCTGAAGCTCTCTGGCAAACGCCAAGTGATGCTTTCTCAGGACAAGTTCCTCGGAGGAACGCTCTTCGATGAAGTTGAACAGCTCTGAATAGTTGACGAACCAAGAAGCGGGAATTACCGCCATTTCTCCGTTTGGAAGTTCAAATTCTGTTTTTCCCTGGATAATCAGCTTTCGGATTTTGGCAAAAGGAACTAGATAAACCCCAAACTTGATCAGTGCTTTGACATCAAACCAGTCAATATTTTCATTGACTTCGATGGTAATCTGAGCCCGGCCGATGTGGTACGTTTTTCCGTTCAGACTCCCTCGCTGGACTACTTTTATTTTGTTCTCGTCCAGATAGTCTTCCTGGTTCCCCAGCCATTCAAATGCTTTGGTTTTGGGTAAAGCAAACTTACCGTGGATGAAAACCATGCCTTTTTTCTTCAGGATGGTTTCAAATTTCTTTTCTACCTGAACGGTTCGGACCGTTTTGTAAAAGGTGTAATTCCCGTTGTTTTCTTCAAATCGACAGGAATTTCCACTGTTTTCTCCTTCAGCTGTAATAATTCCAAAGTCGAACTCGCCGTACTTGAACCGCAACTCGAACACGATGATGTCCTCGGTGATATTTTCCATTTCCTCACCGAATAAATCTTCACCCGATCCTCCTGGGAGCTCACTAAAGGCCAACAAGGCCTCTGGAGTTCCTTGTTCGGTGTGGATTTCAAATCCTTTTGCCTGAACTTCAAATTGGGTGATCAAACCGGTAATAAACTTTCGATAGTATTCCGGCTCAAACCGCCGCTCGATCATGATCTGATTTTTGTTCAGGAATGGCTGGAGTTTTTTGCCATCAATACCTTTTTCGAAGTGAAAAAGCTGCTCATCTACAATTAGCCATGCAGGTTCTTTGCAGATTAAGTATCCACCTTTATGCTGCCAGTTTAGCTTAGCTCCTCGGAATTTTACAGTTGGATAATATTGAGTATTGTACTCGCCCTTGTCAAAATGGAATATTACTGTAGCCCGTTCGGCATGCACCTTAATTTCCTTCCAAGTTGGATTTCCATCAGAGCCCATTTCAAACAGCCGCTTTCCGATCAACAAGGGAAGGATTTTGGAACGCTTGATTTCGATATTTTTAAAAAGTAGCTCTTGGATGGTTTTGTCCTCTGTTTTTGGATCAAAGACTTTTTGCAGAAAATCTTTGGGGCGGACATTTCCCTTTTTCATGTAAGGTTTGACAACCACTTCAGGCTGCATGGAATCCATCAGCTTGATCAATTCATAATCGGTTTTGTCCAGTCCGGAATCAAATTCATTCGCATTTGCGGAGCTGATGTTTTGATAAGCAAGTGAAAGCCTGCCCTTTTCATCAAGTTGAATTACAAAAGATTCAAAAAGTAACCCCAAATATTCATGACTGAAGATGGAATATACTAGTTGGAAAGGTTGATCGGAATTAACTATCATAACTAGTTATATACATTATATAGGGAATGAAAATATTTCCAAACACTATATTAGATAAGATTTGAAGGGTTGAAACAGGATATATAAATTGAAAATTACTCAAAAAGGCTTTTCCTTTTTAAAAATGCCGGGGTTTTTTGGATAAAAAGAAAAAAAAAGGCCCGGTAATTAACAAACCGGGCCTTGAATTAAAGGTTTTTTGCTGATTCTTAGGAAATGGTCTCAGCCCCCTCCTGATGAACTTCCTCTTTTTTCTCTGGGAAAAAACGGTTTTGGAAAATCAAAATGATGGCCACTCCGATAAAAATTGAAGCATCTGCGATATTGAAAATCGGCCACAAAGCAGTGTAACTACCTCCCCATAGAGGAACCCACTCTGGAATATATCCTTCCCAAATGTCGAAGTAAAACATATCCACTACCTGACCATGAAACCAAGGTGTTGGTGCATTATAGGGAGCATTGTCCAGCCAAACTCCATAGAAAACTGAGTCAACCAAATTGCCAATAGCACCGCCCAATATCATTGAAATACATAAAATATAGACAGGGTGATTTTTCTTTTGAATAATGTAATGGAGGTAATATCCGATTCCAACCATCGCAACCAATCGGAAGGATGTCAGGATCATTTTTCCATACTCGGAACCAAGTTCCATTCCAAAAGCCATTCCTGGATTGGTTGTGTAATGGAGCTTAAACCAGTCTCCAAAAACAGGAATTTGACCAGGGGTACCGAAGTCCATTTCAAAATGAACCAGCATTTTTACTGCCTGATCCAAGACTATCACAAAAAGCGCTATTCCGAAATATTTAATATAGTTGTTCATCAATAAGGGCTTAGGCCTTTTCTACTTTTACTGCCAATTCAAACTCATCCATGTCCAAAAGGGTCGCGGTTTCCAGTTGGTGGCTCAATGATAAACTCAAAGCCTGAGTTTCAGACTGAATGTACTCTCCAAAATTACCAATAGAGGCATTGACCAAGTCGTTCTCATCATGGACGAAGATGTGGATCTTGTCCTGAACTTCAAGCCCCATATCCTTTCGAAGGTTTTGGATTCGGTTGACCAAATCTCTGGCTACCCCTTCCTGCTTTAACTCTTCGGTTAACGTTACGTCCAAGGCCACGGTTACTCCCTGATCGGAAGCCACCGACCAGCCGGGGATGTCCTGGGAGCTAATCAACACTTCTTCCAACAGCAATTCGATGGTTTCACCTTCGACTTGGACCCCGATTTTTCCGTCTCGCTCGATTTGAGCAATTTCTGCCTGTCCCCAATTATTGATGGCTGCAACCACGAAGCGCATTTTTGGTCCCAACTTTTTACCCAAAAGAGGCAGATTGGGTTTCACATTTTTCACCAAAATGCCCGAAGCATCGTCTAGATATTCAATGGTCTTGATATTGACCTCGGTCTTGATCAAGTCTTCCACATGCTCGATCTGTGCCTTGGTTTTTGCAGAAAGCACAGGGATCAGGATGCGTTGAAGTGGCTGACGTACTTTTAGCTTTTCCTTCTTTCTCAGCGAGTGTACCAAAGAAGAAATATTTTGGGCCAAGTCCATGCTGGTTTCCAGATCGGTATCGATCAGCGAGGCATCAGCAGAAACCCAGTTTGTCAAATGGACGGAAGCTTCGCCGCTTTCATTCGCTTCGGTCATATTTTTATACATCCAGTCTGAGTAGAAAGGAGCAAAGGAAGACATCAACTGAGTCAGGGTAAGCAGGCATTCATACATAGTTTCGTATGCGGCCTGCTTATCCGTATTCATTTCTCCTCTCCAGAATCGTTTTCTGGCCAGACGAACATACCAGTTGGAAAGTTGATCTACGGTAAAGTTCATGATTGCCCGAGTTGCCTTGGTCGCATCGTAGTTGTCCATCGCTTCTTCGACCTCGGAGATCAATGATTGAAGCTTGGAGATGATCCACTGATCCAATTCGGCGCGATCACTGACAGCCACCGTCTTGCTTTTGTCATAGACAAAGGCATCCAGATTGGCGTAAAGCGCAAAGAAATTGTACGTATTCTGAAGAGTACCAAAGAATCGTCGCTGGACTTCGGCTACTCCGTCCAGGTTAAACTTCAGGTTGTCCCAAGGATTGGCATTGCTGAGCATGTACCAACGCAAGGCATCCGGACCGTATTCTTTCAATGTCTTGAACGGGTCGACGGCATTGCCCAAACGCTTGGACATTTTGTTGCCGTTTTTGTCCAGCACAAGCCCGTTTGCGATGACGTTTTTGAACGACACACTGTCAAACAGCATCACCGCAATGGCATGCAGGGTAAAGAACCAGCCACGTGTTTGATCCACTCCTTCCGCAATGTAATCTGCCGGATAGTTGGCTTTAAAAATGTCTTGATTCTCAAATGGATAGTGCCACTGTGCATAAGGCATGGCTCCTGAGTCAAACCATACGTCGATTAGGTCTGGCTCACGGAACATTTTTTCTCCTTTATCCGAAACTAAAATCACGTCGTCCACATATGGTCTGTGAAGGTCCAGTTCTTTTCCTTCGTAAGGAGATTTGGCCATAAAGCCAGCGGCTACTGATTTTCCGATCTCAGCATTCAGTTCTGCGATGGATCCGATGCATTTTTCTGCTGTTCCGTCGCTGGTTCTCCAGATCGGCAGCGGTGTCCCCCAGAATCGGGAACGGCTGAGGTTCCAGTCCACGAGATTCTCCAGCCAGTTACCAAAACGCCCTGTGCCGGTCGCCTCAGGCTTCCAGTTGATGGTTTTGTTCAGCTCCACCATTCGATCCTTGTAAGCCGTGGTTTTGATAAACCAGCTTTCCAGGGGATAGTAAAGTATGGGCTTGTCTGTTCTCCAGCAATGCGGGTAGGAGTGCTCGTATTTTTCGACCTTGAAGGCCTTGTTTTCATTCTTGAGAATGATGGAAATGATCACGTCGGTATTTTTGTAGTCCGCCGCACTTTCGTCATCATTCGTGTAGTTTTTCACATAGAAATCATTCACCCCATATTCCTTGTGGGCAGTGATTCCATGCTCTTTCATTTTGGAGGCAAGGTATTCTCCGATTACAGGGAGGAACTTTCCCTGCTTATCCACCACAGGGATATCATTGCCAAGTTCGTCCTGAACAAATACTCCCGGCACATTATTTTGCACGAGTGTTCTAAAGTCATCTGCACCAAATGCCTTGGCCAAGTGTACGATTCCAGTACCGTCTTCGGTAGTCACATAGTCTCCTGCCACCACTGTAAAGGCGGGATAAGGCAGCGCTATCCCAGCGATAGGGAAGAGTTGCTCGTATTCCCAGCCTACCATGGTTTTGCCTTTAAACTCTTCAATCACTTTGAAAGGGATGAGTTTATCACCCGCTTTATAATCCTCAAGTTTAAGATCTGAAGCTTTTGGATTGAGGTAAGCGCCCATTCTGGCTTTCGCCAAAATTACCGTTGCCGGCTCGTGGGTGTATGGATTGAAGGTTTTCACCTTTACATAATCCAGATTTTCACCGATCGCCAGTGCCGAGTTGGAAGGCAAAGTCCATGGTGTAGTCGTCCAGGCGAGGATATAGGTGTTGTCCTGACCTTTGAGTTTAAACTGCGCCGTTATGGAAGTGTCTTTTACATCCTTGTAAGTGCCTGGCTGATTTAGCTCGTGCGAGCTCAGGCCTGTACCCGCAGCGGGAGAGTAAGGCTGAATTGTATAACCTTTGTAAAGCAGGCCTTTGTCATAGAGTTTTTTCAGCAGGTGCCAAAGCGACTCAATATAATTGGAGTCAAAGGTGATATAGGGATCATCCAGATCCACCCAATAGCCGATTTTCTCAGTCAGATCATCCCACTCATGCTTGAATCGCATGACTGTTTCCTTACATTTTTGATTGTACTCGGCAACGGAAATTTTCTTACCGATGTCTTCCTTGGTAATGCCTAATTCCTTTTCCACCTGGAGTTCAACTGGAAGACCATGCGTATCCCAGCCACCTTTTCGCTTCACCTGAAATCCTCTCAGGGTCTTATATCGGCAGAAAATATCCTTTAGCGTCCGGGCCATCACGTGGTGAATGCCCGGTGTTCCGTTGGCTGAAGGAGGACCTTCAAAAAAGGTAAAAGTCTCTGCTCCCTCCCGGTTGGCGATAGACTTTTCGAAAATCTGATTCTCTTTCCAATACTGAAGGATTGATTCTCCGATATGCGGATAATCGACCTGCTTAAATTCCTGATACGTTTTCACAATTTCCTTTCTAAAGGGCAAGTAGGTGAAGAATTGGGTTGGTTAATTGGCCATCCCGCTCAAAACAAGGCACAAAGATAGAAGAAATGGGCTTTTGGGTGAGAATGAATTTTAAAATCAGTCGGAAAGGGATCAGTAATGTAAAATCTTTGGGTACTTTTCTCGGGAATGGAAAAATTGGTTTTAGGGTTGAATGCCATTCCTAGGTTCTAATTTGAATCCTTAAATTGTTAAAATGGCTTAGGTTGTCTTGAGCTGAAGTTTTTCTGGGGGAATTCGTGAACGTAACCACTTTTGAAATTTCATAAAATCCCTGATTTTCTGATAATTATCATTGTTTGAGCCAATTTTTGACAACTCATTTCAAGTTCAAAAAGGGTAACTTCAGGTAACCAATTCACTCAAGGCTATGAAAACAGAATTGAACCTACTGTTGCTTACAGATTTTTCTGAAGTATCAGGATTTGCCGCAAGCTATGCCCTTCAAATAGCTAAAAAAACCAGGGGCAAGGTTGAGATCATGCATATCTTACAAACACCGGTTGATTGGGTAAAACTTCCAAAAGAACGGGAACACTTATATCCCGAAGTCCGAGATGAAATTGCGAAATCAAAAGCCAAGCTTTCTGATATGGTTTATGAATTCGAACAATCAGGGATTAGTACTGTATCCACGTTGCTTTACAGTTTTGGCCCTGAAAATGTATTCGCCCATGTAAAGAATTCAAAGGCGGATTTGGTTGTGATGGGTTCACAGGGCAAAGGGGCTTCAAGAGGATTCATGCTAGGATCCAATGCCCAAAAAGTCCTCAGAAATGTAAAAAATCCCACCTTGGTAGTGAAAAAGAACCCTCTAAAACCAATCATCAGTAAAATCGGATTTTTGAGTACCCTGGAGCAAAA
The DNA here is from genome assembly GCF_003583985.1 of Algoriphagus lacus. Taxonomy (GTDB): domain Bacteria; phylum Bacteroidota; class Bacteroidia; order Cytophagales; family Cyclobacteriaceae; genus Algoriphagus; species Algoriphagus lacus. The sequence goes on from NZ_QXML01000001.1 coordinate 497,653, forward strand.
TCAAATGGAGGCATTTGAAAAAATTAAAGCCATTGCCGAGTTACTAGAAGCCGAGTTGGATTTGGTCTTCATCAATACACCCTATAATTTTCTCGAAACAGAGGACTTGGAATACAAATATTCTTCAATGGGTTCAAAGAATTTCATGGCAATCAATGCTTTGAATATGGAAAAAGGGATTCTCTACTACACCAAAAAACATCATCCGGACCTGTTGGTCTTGGCCAAATCCGATAAGCCAGATCTGGTAAGGGTATTCAGTCCCAGCTTGACCGAAAATCTGGTTAGAGAACAAGATTTGCCAATTTTATCCATTCCGATAGAATAAAGGATTTAGGGTAATTGAAATAGAAGTTGAAAATTTTGTCTTTTGTGCGCTTCCTTTAGTTGGAGTATAGCCAATTTATCAGAAAACCTTCATGCCCAGCTTCAGACAGTTTCCTTTTACAAGTTGGAAAACGGAGGAAATCATCCAAACCAAATAAATGGAGGGATTCGCCTTTTTCATTTTTATATAATACCACCTACAGTAGAAAAAACATGTGTTAAGAAAATACGAATACCAGGTTAATTTTCAGATGGTTGAGATTGATTTTTTAATGAAATGGTAATGTGTTTACTGGTTTAGCCGTGGCCTGTTGCAGGTAATTTCGGCTTCATTTTGTTTTAGACCATAACCGTAAAAGCGATGAGAAAAATTTATTTGCTGGGAGCCACTTTACTCCTTCTAGCGGGGTGTACTGAGCGTGTTGGAAAACTTGGCCCCATTACCACTTCATTTTCTGAAATTTCCAGTATCAAAATCGGTGGTACAACTGCCGCTGAAATCACCGCATTTGACCCTGCCACAGACAAACTTTTTGTGGTAAATAATGATGGCGACTCAAGAGTCGATGTGATCGATTTCACTGATCCGGTGAATTTGGTTCAACTTGCACCTATTTCTATTTCCACTTACGGCGGAGGTGTGAATTCCGTCGCGGTGAAAAATGGGAAACTTGCAATAGCAGTAGAAGGATTTGAAAAGACTGATCCTGGAGTAGTCTTGGTTTATGTTACTTCCAACCTGGATACTCCAGAAGCGATTATTCCTGTAGGAGCTCTCCCTGATATGGTCACCTTTACCCCGGATGGAAACCGGATCGTGACTGCCAACGAAGGAGAACCAAACGACGATTATTCCATCGATCCTGAGGGATCCGTTTCCATTATTGATGTGAACAACGGTTACACTGTGACGACCTTGGGTTTTGGTTCTTTTACAACTCAATATCCAACCTTGAAAGCTAAAGGATTTAGAATCTTTGGCCCAGGGGCAACTTTTGCCCAGGACATTGAGCCTGAATATGTAGCCATTGATGCCTCTTCTTCCTTTGCCTGGGTTACACTTCAGGAAAACAACGGGATGGCACGGGTGGACCTCAACCGAAAGGCCATTACAAACATCTTCCCTTTGGGATTGAAAGATCATTCAATGCCTGAAAATAAGCTGGACGTAAGTGATCGGGATGGAATTGCCGGTAATCTTCAAAACTGGCCTTTGCTTGCATATTATTTACCCGATGCGATTTCATCTTTTGAGGTTGGTGGAAATACGTTTATTATTTCGGCAAACGAAGGCGATACAAGAGATTACGATACCTATGGAGAGGAAGAGCGAGTCAAGGATTTGGATTTGGATCCTACTTCATTTCCAAATGCAGTATTTCTTCAGGCTGACGTGAACCTTGGTAGATACACAGTGACTACTTCTGCTGGTGATACCGACGGGGATGGAGATTTTGATGTGCTTTATGGAATTGGGGGAAGATCATTCTCGATCTGGAATGGCAGAAACGGTGAATTGGTACGCGACTATTCAAACTTGGAAAGAGACCTCTTGATGGCAAATGCTTCGCTCTATGATGACGGTCGCAGCGATAACAAAGGTGTAGAGCCTGAAGCAATCGAAATCGGTCAAATCCGTGGTAAAAACGTGGTTTTTGTTGGATTGGAGCGTTCTGATGCGATTATGGTCTATGAACTCAACGGTGCTGCCGGATTGAAATTCCTTCAGCTTTTGGATGGGGTAAAATCTATCGGTGATCCAGGCCACGATGCACCTGAAGGGTTGCTGTTTATTCCCGAATCAGATAGCCCTAACGGTCGGCCAATGTTGGTGGTGAGTTCTGAAGGTGATGGTAGAGTCACTGTATACATGAATTAATCTTTGGTTTAATAATTCCAAAAAAGTCGACGTGAGTCGGCTTTTTTGTTTTTGGAATGCTTTATCAAATTTCTTCCTTCAATTTTTTGAGAAGTCCCTCCACAAAATGGATTGCAAGCTGACAATCTTAGTTTTTCCGGTTTGTATGGATGAAGCTGGCCAAACGGAATGGCTTTTTATAACCTGGTTTTTTTGAAGATTTCTTTCTTCGAGACCTAATACCCGGATTTATGAAATTGTTATCTGGTTTAAGATTAAGTGAAGAAACATCTCAATGTTAATTTTTAACAAATCTGCCCTAGAGTCCTAATCTAGTTTTGAGCATTAATCAACCTGCTCAATTCTATGAGATTCAAAACTTTTACAACCTCCTTTTTGATGACCCTGATACTGGTTTTCTGTATCATGTTCGAGCAAAACACCTTTGCACAGGCAGTCAATGCGACTGTTTCAGGAAGGCTAACTGATCCGAGCGGTGAAATGCTCATCGGGGCCCAAATTTTGGTCAAAAATGAACTGACCGGATTTACAGCTTCCACTGTAAGTGGAGTAACCGGTAACTACTTAATCTCTCAGATTCCCCTAGGATCCAATTACTCGGTTACCGCTACATACCTGGGGTACAGTTCCAAAACATTCACCGGAATTTCTCTGAATCAGGGAGAGAGCATCAAACTTGACTTTGTGCTCAGCGAAACAGCGCAGGAGCTGAGCGAGGTGAGTGTCATGGCTAATTCAATTACCAACAGCATCGAAAGGCTAGGTAGCTCAACCGCTGTTTCGGCAAAAGATATGGCTACTCTTCCGGTTAATGGCAGAAACTTCAATTCCTTGGTGGACCTTTCTCCGGTTTCGAATGGGAACAGCTTGTTAGGCCAGCTTTTTTCATCTACCAACTACACGATTGATGGCATGACTAACCGAAGTCCTCTCTCCAGTGGATCGACCAATAGAGGACCATTCTCCATTTCGATGGAAGCGATTCGTGAATTTGAGGTAGTGACCAATGATTACGATGTAACCAATGGAAGAAGTGGAGGCGGGATTATCAGCGCGGTAACAAAGACTGGAACAAACCAAGTCTCGGGTTCTGCATTCTTCTTCAACCGTGCCGACTGGTTGGCCAGTAAATATGACATCCGAGGAAACGTGCGAAATAACGAGTTTGCGATTCAGCAGTACGGGATCACCTTGGGAGGACCAATAATTAAGGATAAACTTCACTATTTCATCGCCTACGATGGTCAGCGTGATGCTCAGCCCTTGTTTATTGCGGACATTCAGACACCGGAGGACGAGGTGAGATTCAATCTTTCACAGGAATCCCTAGACCGTTATTTGCAGATTTCCAGATCCAAATATGGGGTAGCAGAATCCCCTCAAACCGGTAGTTTCGACAAGCTTAGATATTCCCATACCGCATTCGCGAGATTGGACTATCAGATCAATTCCAAAAACCTGCTTAGTGTAAGAAACAACTTCTCGTGGGATCTCAACAGCCAGGGTGTCAATGACAACACAACCATCAATTTGTATGAGGTATATGGAGATCACCTCTCCAAGGCAAACAGCCTGATGGCTTCGCTGCGAACCGTTCTCTCCTCAAATTTGACCAATGAAATTAAGCTTCAATACCTCTATACCCTGGACGATGGAAGACCTAGCGATCAGCTACCAAGTGAAAATATCCCAAGAGCAATTGTTCAGAATGTACAGTCACAGGTAAACGATCGTACTGTAAACACAAATATTCAGCTTGGAGGACAGCGTTTTCTTCCGGAAAGGTTTGAATCACACGTCTATCAGTTGGTGAATAACCTTTACTACAATAGGGGAAGGACTAACTTTACCTTCGGGATGGACCTTTTATTGAATAATCTGACCTCCTTGGCAACCAGTGAATTCAATGGTAGATTTTTCTTCACTGGCCTGGACAATTTTGATAATCTCCGTCCTTTCCGGTATGCCAGAGAAGTGGCCTTGGTTGATCCAACGGTTAAGCAAAACATATTTGGTGGGGGTATCTATGCACAATCTGATTCAGACTTAGGAAACGGAATGAGTTTGATTTTGGGCTTGAGAGGTGACTACACCTCCTATCAGAATGCTCCAAACTTTAATCAGGTTGTTTTTGATGAATTAGGATTGAGAACTGATGTGAAGACCGGTGGTTTTCAAATCCAGCCAAGATTCCAGTTTACCTGGGACATCAATGAAAAACAAACTGATATCCTGAGAGTAGGGGCTGGGATTTTTGGCTCTGCATTGAACAACTATACCGATGTCAACAACCTCCAGTTTGACGGTACAAAAATCGTTGCGGTCGACATAACCGGAGCGGCTGTCCCTACACCGGATTTTGTTTCTTACAGAAATGACCCTTCGACAGCACCTGGGGTGGATCTTTTAAATAAGCCAGGGGTCTCTCCAGTAACCACCATCAATATGAACAGTGAGGACTTGAAGGTCCCTACGGTTTACAAGGGCAACGTGATGTACAACAAAATCCTTAACAACAGGCTTCGAATCGGGGTAAATTTTATAGCATCCTTAGCCAGAAACAATTACATGTATGTGGATCGAAATATGGTAGATCAGCCCTATTTCAGATTGGCTAATGAAGGGAATCGAGGTGTTTTTGTTCCCAGTGAGACGATAAGTACCACAAATGGAAATGCGGATTGGACGAAAGGCAGAAAGACAACAGAAATAGGCAGGGTACTGGAACTTGTCAGCGAAGGAAGGAACAATACTTACACTGGCATAGTAGATGCTAGTTACCGTTATTTCAAGGACGGACAGGTTACCTTGAGCTACACTTGGAATGACTCCAAAGACAATACTTCTTTCAACGGTAACGTAGCCAACAGTGCCACACTTTTCCAGGCAGTAGTGGACGATCCCCGTGATCTTTCCCGCATGAGTTACTCAAATGGGCAGTTTCGAAACAAGGTGGTATTCTATGGTACCCTTCCTACTTTCAAAGGGATCACAGTAGGAGTTCGATATTCAGGTATCGGAGGTACCCGGTATTCTCTGGTGGTTAACGGAAATGTGAACGGTGACTTTGTAAACTCCAATGATCTGGCCTTTGTATTTGATCCAAATGCACCAGGAATGTCTGAGTCTATGGCCACCGCTATGAGAGAAGTCCTCGCTAATCCAAACAACCTGGCCAAGGAGTATCTGCAAAACAGCTTAGGTCAAGTGGCAGAACGAAACGGAGGCGAGAATGGCTACTTCGGTTTTTGGGATCTTCGAGTAGCTAAAAAATTCTTCCTTAATAGTTCCAAAAGATCAGGTTTTGAATTGGGTGCGGATATTTTCAATGTAGCCAATATGCTGAACAAGGAGTGGGGAACTTCCAAAAATCTGGGTAACCAAAACCTGATGACTATTCGAAGCTTTGATCGGGTGAATCAGCAATATGTGTATCAGATCAACCCAAATGTAGGCGTAGCCAATCCGGGTGGGACACCATTCCAAGTCCAGATTTCCGGTAGAATTTTCTTCTAAACCAAGTTAATAAAAATGGGCCCGGCCATTTCCCAAGGCAACACGGGCCCTTTTCTTTTTTCAAATCAAATTTTCCAATGAACTATTTTAAAGTATTAATGATCGGTTTCTTAACCGTTGTTGTCCTGTTGTCTGGAGTAGGCGTTTCTTCGCCGAAGGCCCAAGACCGGCCCAGTCAACATGTAGTCTTGATTTCCATCGATGGATTTAGGCCGGATTTTTATTTGGATCATTCCTGGCCAGCCCCAAACCTTCAGGAAATGGCTTCGCAAGGTGCTAGGGCTGAAGGGGTGACGGGTGTTTTTCCTTCTGTCACTTACCCTTCTCATACGACAATTGTGACCGGTCGAACTCCTTCAGCTCATGGAATCTACTATAATGCTCCATTTGAGCCGAATGGACAAACCGGAAGATGGTATTGGGAAACAGAAGAAATTAAAGTTCCAACGCTTTGGGATGCAGTAAAAAAGTCCGGATTGAAAAGCGCCAGTTTTATCTGGCCCGTGACTGTAGGAGCACCAATTGATTACAACCTCCCTGAGTTTTGGAGTTTGGAGGAAGGATTTGGACGAATTGAACCCATGCGACAGGAGGAAAATCCCAAGGGACTTCTGGCAGAGCTGGAAGAACAAGTACTTGGAAAGCTCAACGAACGGACTTTCAACGGGGATTACCTGAACAGGGAAGATCGTATCGGAGAAATGGCAGGTTATGTATTGGAAACCTATAAACCCAATTTGATTACCCTTCATTTGATTGCCACTGACCATTTTCAGCACGAAGAGGGAAGGGAAGGGCCAATGGTCCGGAAATCTCTTGCCGCGACCGACCGGGCTATTGGGAAAATCATCGAAGCTGCCCAACGGGCAGGAATCTTAGATCAGACCACCATTATCGTCACAGGGGACCATGGCTTTGTAAATATCCACAGCTCACTCAGTCCAAATGTTTGGCTTGTCCAGGCAGGCCTGATGGAAAATAAACCTGATAGAGGCGATTGGAAAGCTACATTCCATACCAGTGGGGCTTCGGCATTTTTACATTTGAAAGATCCTAAGGATCAAAAAACGCTAGATGAAGTTAAAAGCATTTTGAACCAAGTACCAGAAAATCTGAAAAGTCTGTTTCGAGTAGTCGAGAAAGAAGAGCTGGCTTTTATTGGAGCTGATCCGAACGCTGCCTTGGCCTTGGCACCAATTCGGGGAATCTCTTTTTCATCCAGTAGTCAGGGAGATGTCCTGAAACCTGCCACCGGAGGCACTCATGGGTTTTTTCCTGATTTTGATGAGATCGAAACTGGATTTATTGCTTGGGGAGCGGGAATCAATACGAATGTAGAGATTCAGGAAATGAAATTGGTGGATGTGGTAGCTGTGGTGGATTACCTTTTGGATCTGAAAATGGAACTGCCTGAAAGTACCCTGTATCCAGGAATAAAAAGTAAATAATTGCCTCAGGATGGAAAGCCGGTCGATTTTTTCGACCGGGTTTTTTAACCCGGACTTTGATTAGAATTAGTTGCAGCCAGTCCAGATAGCTCATTAGGAAGGCTTAAAATGCAGGTAAATCAGTCACTTTGGATAGACATTTGAATCCAAAATGGAATGAACCGACTGATTTTTAACAGTTCAAGTCTGCTGTTAATTTTCTAATTAAAAGTTCAGGCCAAACTCCTGAGTTTGGATCTTTTGTGACCAGATCTGAAAAGTTCCTCCTTGATCACTTTGGAGACTGTCTGTCGGGTCATGCCTGTGAGGTCGGCCATATCTTGGAGAGTAAGCAGATTGACTATGCTGTGTTTTCTTCCTGTTCCGTCCTCGATGTGTTCCTGGAATTGTTTGAGGATTCGTTGGACTTTTTCTTGGGCATTCAGACTGCGTACTGCAAATAGGCGATCCTCTGCCCTGCACCAACGGCTGACCAGTTTATGGGAAAACCACTCGGAGACAGTAGGGATTTGTGTGGTGATTTTTTTAAAAAATGCCAAGTCGTAAGACCTAAGGACCACAGGGGTCAAGCTTTTGGCAAATTCAGAAAATTGCCCGTTTAAGTATTGGAGGTTTCCAAAAAAATCTCCGGGCTTAAGGATATCGAAACAAATCTCTTCTCCATTCGGAGAATAAGAGCCAATCCGGATTGCCCCTTTTACAATCTCGTAGATTGGAGTAATCCGCTGTGGTGGTTGGTAGAGTAATTCCCCCTTTTCTATTTCCAAAGCCTTCACTTGGCTGATACCTTCCACCTCATTTTCCCTCAAATAGTTGAAAAGGCTAAAGTCCATATTTTAATTTCTGTTTGCCCTAATTTCTATGGTTTGCAGGAATTATTGATGGCCGGTCATCATCCTTAATAAGATCTTAACACTCTGTAAATCTGAGGATAATACCCATTATTAAGGGTGGGTTTGCTAGAGGTCTTTTGGTAGTAAGGGATTTTATGGAATTTTCTAGGAACAGCAGTCCCAAATTCCACTCGACTTTATTTTCGGGTTATTTCGTTGTTTATACTTCCCCGAGGTAGGAATTTCCAACTAATCTGAAGTAAGCATCTAAATCAAAGAATCTGATTTGATGGGTTTACCTTTCCTTCTACCTTGAAAACAATCCAGGGAACCATGTCTATTATGATTCATTCTAAGCAAGGTGTATTTGAAACTCTTCTTCTGGACATTTTTTTTGATCGCTTACAGGAAAAGTATTCATGGTCGTTAAGAAATTGTCTCTGTTTTAAAAATCCCCTGGGTTTAAAAATCCTTTTTGCCTTGCTGTACCCTCCAAAAATTGAGTTGCTTTTTTGCAATTTCAACCACACTGATTCCTAAACTACTTTGGTGATCAATCCTTTTCACTTTGATCAACCAACATGTTCAAACCATTTCTACCTGATTATCAACTGGCCTTATTTTTGCCCAAAATATTCCGGCTTTTGACTGGAACTTATTTCTCACCAAAGGCTATTTTAACCACTCATTCACCACTCATACCAAAACCACTTTTATGACCGAACAACAAAAAATTGCGCTCGAGGAAGCCATCTCGGCTTTGAAAGGAAAGCTAACCGGAGACATGTTTGCTGACATGGAGGTCCGGGATGAAATCCACAATCTGGAAATGCAGCTCAAAGGAGTGAAACCGATTGATTCTCATTTCGACTGCATCGGCTGCGGAAGTTAACACGAACACGTTGGCCAGATACTTTATTATCTACAAGCCCTACGGGGTCTTAACACAATTCACCGGAGAGGGGCCTACATTGGCCTCTCTTGGTGCTTTTCCCCGGGAAGTTTATCCTGTTGGCCGATTGGACAAAGACAGTGAAGGCCTCCTGCTGATAACAGACGACAAATGGCTCAACCACCATCTGCTCAATCCAAGGTTTGGGCATCAACGTACCTATTGGGCCCAGGTGGAGGGAATTCCGACTCCTGAGGCTTTGGCAAAATTACGTTCCGGAGTCACCATCAATGTGGACGGAAAGGATTATCAAACCAAGCCTGCTCTTGCCAAAATACTGGATCCCGCCCCGAAACTTCCTGAGCGGAATCCCCCGATTCGATACCGCGCCAATATTCCAGATTCCTGGATCGAGCTGACTCTGATCGAGGGGAAAAACCGGCAAGTGCGGAAGATGACCGCTGCTGTTGGTTTTCCCACCTTGCGATTGGTGAGGTATTCAATGGAGAAAATCACCATTTCCGGAATGCAGTCGGGAGAAATCCTGGAACTGGATGAAAAAACAGTATACCATCAACTGGGGCTGACGGGATTTGCCAAAACAGGAGTAGCACAAAAAGGAGGCAGAACTCCCCGCCGATCTTAAAAATTCCTAAAAACCGTGTCGGGACTCGGCATTACCGCTGTTAAGAATTAAGATTGTCCATTGGTACAATTTCCCCTATTTTAGCCCAGCCATTTCAGGCATCTAATTCGCGTCGTTCATGCATCAGGAAAAAATCGCCGAAGTAATTCAGGAAGTAAAAAAAGTGGTGGTCGGTCAGGACAAAATGGTCAATCGACTGTTGATCGGGCTCTTTACCAACGGACATATTTTACTGGAAGGGGTACCCGGTTTGGCCAAGACCCTCACCGTAAATACCCTGGCCAAAGTCCTGCACCTGAATTTTAACCGAATTCAATTCACTCCTGATCTACTGCCTTCGGATTTGATTGGTACTATGATTTACAATCAGCAGACCGCCAACTTTGAAGTAAAAAAGGGTCCAATCTTCGCCAATGTGATTTTGGCGGATGAAGTGAACCGATCCCCTGCAAAGGTTCAGTCCGCACTATTGGAAGCCATGCAGGAAAAGCAGGTGACGATTGGTGAAACGACTTTTGCGCTGGACAGGCCTTTTCTGGTACTCGCTACCCAAAACCCGGTGGATCAGGAAGGAACCTACCCACTTCCGGAAGCTCAAGTTGACCGATTCATGATGAAAGTCCACATTGACTATCCTAGCAAAGCCGATGAAATGGAAGTTATGCGAAGAATGTCCAACATGCAGTACACCTCTGAAGTAAGGCCAATCCTCTCCAAGCAGGACATATTCGATATCCGAAACCAGATCAATGCGGTCAATATCGCCGAACCTCTGGAGCATTACATCATTGAGCTGGTATTTGCTACCCGCTTCCCTCAACAGTATGGACTGAAGGATGAAGCCAAATACATCATGTTTGGCGTATCACCGAGAGCATCCATCAACCTCAACCTCGCTGCAAAAGCCGTCGCCTACATGGACGGCCGTGATTATGTGCTTCCGGAGGACATCAAAGAAATCGCAGAGGACGTCCTCAATCACCGGATTTTGCTCAATTACGAAGCAGAAGCTGATAATGTCAACACCCGAAGCCTCGTAAAAACACTCCTTGAAAAAGTGCCGATTAATAAGTCGGTAACATTAAAGTAACATCAGAACATCGATCAGCAGGCTTCCCGAGGGGGAAGCCTTTTTTTAGGTTTGCTTTGTTAATTCAATATTAAATTTGGTTTGATTTTTTAAAAAAAGCATAAACCGAATAATTCTCTTGTGGAGAAAATTGAAGGCAGTTTTGCATCATCAAAGAGGCAAAACCACAATTCATTACATACCACATGAAAAAATTAAATTTCTTACTGATGCTTTTTACAGCTTCCCTGATGGGTCTTACGAGCTGTATCGAAGGGAATGAAAAGCCGGTAATTGATGAGGGCAACAACTCCAGCGTCGAAATCACTTCCAACATTACCACTAACACTACTTGGCAGACAGGTAAAACCTATGTATTGGCCGGTAGAATTGCTGTTACATCTGGAGTGACGCTTACCATTCAGCCCGGAGTGGTAGTGAAAGGTCAGGTAGGTTCCGGTGCCAATGCTTCTGCTTTGGTTATCGCTCGCGGTGCCAAAATCAATGCTGTTGGAACTGCCGCTCAGCCAATCATTTTTACAACTGTTGCTGACGAAATTAAACCAGGTCAGATCGCTTCTCCTAACCTTGAGCCAAATTTGGAAGGTCTTTGGGGAGGTTTGATGATCATGGGCCGTGCGAAAGGTTCTTTTGCTGGAGATGTCACTGAGATTCAGATTGAAGGAATCCCTGCTTCTGATACCAATGGTCTATATGGTGGCACTGACGATGCTGACAACTCAGGTGTTTTGAAGTATGTCTCCATCCGTCACGGAGGAGCCAATATCGGTGAAGGAAACGAAATCAACGGTCTTACCCTCGGTGCTGTAGGGTCCGGAACCGTAATCGAAAACATCGAAGTAGTAGCAAATCAAGATGATGGAATCGAGTGGTTTGGAGGAACAGTATCTGTAAAGAATGCTTTGGTTTGGAACTCAGGCGACGATGCAGTGGATACTGATCAGTCTTGGGCCGGTACCTTGGATAACTTCATCATCATCTGTGGATCCAATACAGACCACGGATTGGAAATCGATGGACCAGAAGGAGCTTACAATGCTGCTCATACCGTGAAAAACGGATCGGTAAAAGGCCATCCATCCTCTGAGTTTGCTGACTTCAGAGCCGGAGCTAGAGGAACTTTCGAGAATTTGTACTTCTTCAATTTCCCTGCACCTTCTGCAAACAACAACGCCGGAAGAGGCGACTTGTCCCTAAGTGGTGACAATACCATTGCAAACTTTACTGGAGGAGTGTTAAAATTCACCAAACTGGAAGCAACTCTCGCCGAAGGAGTAACACTTCAGCAGGCATTCAGAAACGGAACTGATAAAAGCGCCAGTACAGTCGCTTTGAAAGCAAATACTGTCGGAGCAAATCAAGCAGCTTTCAATGGCTGGACTTGGGCATCGGCAGCCAACGCACTAGCAGACTTTAAATAATCATAATTAAAAAACTGAAAGGGAAGGTCTTGCAAGGACCCTTCCTTTTCAGGTTTAAAAAAAGGAAAATTTCCAATTGCTGTATGAAAAATAAATCATCCAAAACATTGCTTAAAGGCACTCTGGCCATAGTACTACTTGTACTTTTCCAATTGCTGGCAGGATTTGCATTTGCCCAAAACGGCACCATTCGTGGAGCCGTCTATGATGAAACCAACGGAGAGCCTTTATTTGGTGTCTCTGTTTTGGTTAAAGAATTAGCCATCGGGGCTGTAACGGATTTCGACGGAAAGTTTGAAATCCAAGCTGCTCCAGGCACTTATACCCTGCAAGTATCCTACATCTCATTTTCCACTGTTGAACTGACCTCTATCGTAGTTGAAGCGGGTCAGGTAAATGTGTTGAATGACATTCTGATGAAGGAAGAAGCCTCTGAACTCGAAACTGTAACCGTGCAAGCGGCCGCGATCCGTACTACGGAATCAGCCTTGATGTCGGTGAAGCGTGGATCTCCAAATTTGTTGGATGGGATTTCAGCATCCACCTTCCGTCAGATTGGTGACGGTGATGCTGCTTCAGCTGTGAAGCGTGTTACTGGTGTATCCATTGAAGGTGGCAAATATGTTTACGTCCGTGGATTGGGAGACCGATACACTAAAACCGTACTGAACGGAGTGGATATCCCTGGCTTGGACCCGGACAGAAATACCATCCAGATGGATATCTTTCCAACCAATGTGATTGACAACATCATCGTTTCCAAATCATTCACTTCTGAATTACCAGCCGACTTTACCGGAGGCGTGGTGGATATCGAAACCAAGGATTTCCCTGAAGAAAAAACCATTCGTTTGGGGATTTCCGGAGGGTTGAATCCATCCATGCACTTCAATCAAAACTACATCGACTATCAAGGTGGAAAAACCGACTGGTTGGGTTTTGATGACGGTACGAGAGCTATTCCTACCGGAGGTAGAACAGATATTCCTCAGTTTGGTCAGGTAGTTGGAAATCCAAACAGTCCTGCCGGGTTGGAATATCAAGAGATTTTGAGAGGATTCAACAAGACCTTGGGTGGAAGCCGTCAGTCCAGTTTGATGGATTTTGGATTGTCTTTTTCACTTGGAAATCAGATTGCAAGACCAAAAGTGACTTGGGGCTACAACGCTGCTGTTACTTACAAGAATGAAACTGAATTCTACCAAAACGCGGAATTCAACCTGTTTGCCAAGCCAATCGGGGAAACCGAAACCGAACTGGAGTCGCTTGAAAAGCAAAGAGGTGACTTTGGTGTAAACACAGTGTTGTTGGGAGGAATGGCTGGAATTGCCTTGAAAACCAACGCTTCCAAATACAAAGTGAATTTCCTTCACCTTCAAAACGGTGAATCCAAAGCAGGTATTTTCGACTTTGAGAATACTAACCTTGGAGCAAATTTCGAAGCCAAGCAGTACAACCTGGAGTATAGTCAAAGATCACTTACCAGCGTTTTACTTTCCGGAACGCACCTGTTCAACGGAAGAGATTGGGAAGTGAGTTGGAAAATTGCTCCAACCCTATCCTCCATCGAAGATCCGGACATCCGATTTACCAGATTCCGTCAGCCAACTAATACCATTTCTTCCGAAGTAGGTCTTCCTGCCCGTATTTGGAGAAGCCTTCAGGAGGAAAATTTGGTGACAAAAGCTGATATCACGAGAAACATGAGTCTGTTTAACAGAGATGCCAAGTTGAAATTTGGAGGTAGCTACTTATTCAAGCACAGACTATTCAATATTCAGAGTTTCCAGTTTCCTACAGGAAACACTGTATTTGACGGAGATCCAAATGCGATCATGAACGAGGAGAATCTCTTCTCTGCAACCAACAGAAATGGTGTTCGATACAACCCGGACTTTATTCCAGTCAACCCTAACGAATACGAGGCTTACGCGACGACAATGGGCGGATATGGTTCATTGGAAATGAATCCTGCAGAAAAATTGAAAGTTGTGGCAGGCTTGAGAGTGGAGCAGTTTAACCAATACTATACAGGAACCAATCAGACCGGTACAATTGTGTACGACTTGGTAGAAATGCTGGATGACCTCGATTTCTTCCCAACCGTGAACTTGATCTACAACCTAAAGGAAAATCAGAATTTCAGATTTTCAGCAACCAGAACTACTGCTAGACCTTCTTTCAAAGAACTATCCTATGCAGAAATTCTTGATCCAATCACAGGCCGTACTTTTATCGGAGGGATGTATAAGGAAACTACCAACGGCGGAACTGAAGTCCTTTGGGATGGAAATCTGACCTCGACTCGGATCAATAACTTTGACCTGAGATGGGAAATGTTCCAGCAGAGAGGCGAAATGTTCTCTGTCAGTGCTTTCTACAAAACCTTTGAAAGACCGATTGAGATTGTCCAGTTCCTATCTGACCCGGGATCTTTCCAGCCTCGAAATGTGGGCAACGGTGCAGTAGCCGGACTTGAATTTGAATTCAGAAAGTCTCTGAAGTTTATGGCTCCATCTTTGGAGAACTTCTCCTGGAATGCCAACGTGACCGTGACTGATTCACGTATCAAAATGTCTGAGTCTGAATTGAAATCCAGAAGACTCACTGCAAAAGAAGGTGAAGTGATCAACGATACCCGTCAAATGGCAGGTCAGGCACCGTATATCATCAACACGGGCATTTCCTACACCAGTTTCACCACAGGTTTGGAAGCAGGTATTTTCTACAATGTTCAGGGATCTACGTTGAACTATGTAGGCTTTGGAAACAGAACGGACACCTTTACCGTGCCTTTCCACTCGCTTAACCTTAATTTCAACAAGTCTTTTGGGGCTGACGAGCGGGTTAAATTGAACTTTGGAGTTCAGAATCTCCTGAATGATAAGCGTGAGGTGGTCTTCAGTTCCTTTGGAGCACAAGACCAGATCTTCTCCCGCTTGGCTCCTGGGGTGAAAGTTAACTTTGGTGCTACTTTCGCTTTCTAAGTCACTATTAAAAATAGCTTCAAAAAGGGCCCACAAGGGCCCTTTTGCTTTTATTAGGTTCGGAAAAGAGTACTTTAGGAAAAAATTGGAATTCAATGAATTGGAGCATGACTAAAAAGTCACACACTAGGATGATTATTAACCATGCAAGATTCCATATGGCCTCAAAGTTCAAATTATAATCATATGAAATACCTGTATTCACTCCTGCTAATTGTGATTTGTTATCAGGCACAAGCGCAGCATACGGCCGCTTCAGTTCAATTCTGGGAAAAACTTTCTGCTCACTGTGGCAAAGCTTATGAAGGAAAACTGGTATCACCCGAATCCGATCCAAGGTTTCAGGGTAGATTGGTCATGCATGTGAGATCCTGTGAAGACGGAAGGATACGGATTCCTTTTTTCGTTGGGGATGACCGATCTAGAACTTGGGTGTTAACTATGGGAGAAGATCAGTTGATTCAGCTCAAACATGACCATCGCCACTCCGATGGGACTCAGGATGAAGTAACCCAATACGGGGGCAAAGCCAGCAATAGCGGATCCGCGACCATCCAGTTTTTTCCGGCAGATCAATTTACCGCCGAGCTTCTGCCCGCTGCGGTGGGAAATATTTGGTGGATTTCCGTCGATGAAAACTCCTTTACCTATAATCTGCGACGCTTGGGCTCGGAAACACTATTTAGTGTTAAATTCGATTTGACCAAGCCTGTGGATGCTCCCGAGGCTCCTTGGGGTTGGAAAGACTAACCAAACTAACCCATGACAAACTCCTCCCTGATTGCGCTTTGGGCCGAAGGCCGAACCCGCTTTACCAAGCTTTTGGATGTGGTCCAAGAAGCTGACTTGACCAAAAAAAATGGAGACAGTCCAAATTCAGCGGGATTCCTGATCCGTCATATTGCGGAGGTGGAGTTACTTTTTGCCAAAAATGTTTTTGGTCTGGCTGAGGTAAAAATCGTCGCTAAAACACTGATCGCCGGAAAAGATACCGGTGAGTGGACGAACTTGGCAGAACTGAAAGAAATAACCGCCTACTCGGCAGAGATGCTTCAAAAGGCGATTTTAGCTCAGGAAAATTGGGATGGAATCATTGAAACCAAAGAGTTTGGAAAAAAGACCAGAGCCGAAGCTTTGGGTAGAATCACCACCCATACCGCCTACCATGCTGGTCAATTGGCTTTGGTTTTGAAATACGGGAAGTGAGGATCAGGTGAGTTTTCGTATGATTCCTTCTGCCTCAGGAAAAAGAGGAAGGAGGTCTTCAGTTTTGAAAAGTTCAAAATCCCTGAAATCAAAGCCCGGTGCCACCACACAGGAAACCAGCGCATAGCTATTCGGTTCGTCTACGCTGCTTCCAAAAATGGTATTGGCTTTCACCAAGTGTTGAGGTAAAGTTCCAGATCCATCGACAGGTCCAAGTTTTAGAATTTCATGTCTATTTTCTGATAGCAAGTGAACGGAAAGCGAACTTCCCTCATGCCAAAACCAGAGTTCATCGCTCTTGATCCGATGGAAATGGGAGACATCCTGGGAGCGTAGTAGAAAGAAAATGGAGGTGATCAGCTGTCTTTGCCCGGTTTCAGTTTCGATTTCTGCATGAGACCGGTAAGTCTCAGCATAAAAGCCTCCTTCCGGATGCGGGTGCATGTTAAGCTTTTCTACCAATTTCAGAATACGTGCTTGGATCATGGGTTAATCGTAGGTTTTGATCAGAATATCCACGATCCGTTGAGCAGTCTTACCGTCCCAAAGCGGAATGCCCTGATACTGCTTCCATTCACCCTTCATGATTTTTTCCAGGTAGGGTTTCAGTTTCTTGGGATCGGTGCCTACCAATTCGTTGGTACCCATGTGAATGGTTTCGGCCCGCTCAGTATTGTTTCTTAGGGTCACACAAGGCACATTCATCACGGAAGTTTCTTCAGTTACTCCACCTGAATCTGTTATGACTCCCTTGGCATTCTTGACCAGATAGTTGAATTCCAGGTAGCCCAATGGTTCGCACAAGTGAAGATTTGGAGCTTGGATTCCGAGGTTTTGGAGGTTTTTGGCAGTACGGGGATGAACTGGGAAGAAGATCGGTAATCCGCCGGTTCCTTCTAAAATGGCATCAATCATCGCTTTGAGCGATTGTTCCTGGTCCACGTTAGCAGGACGGTGCATGGTCATTACAAAGTAATTTCCAGGAGTCAGATTTTCGAAAATTTCTCCTTCCGGCTTTCGGAAATTAGGCATTTGATCCATCAGAGTATCAATCATCGTGTTTCCCACAAAGTGGATCTTTTCCTCAGAAACCCCCGCCTTTCTCAGGTTGGCGTTTGCGATTTCCGATGTGGTGAAGAAATGATCTGTGATACTGTCTGTCACCATCCTGTTGATTTCCTCAGGCATGCTCAGGTCTCCCGAGCGAATCCCTCCTTCAACATGTGCGACATCGATTTGAAGTTTTTTGGCGGCAATGGAGCAGGCTAAAGTACTGGTGACATCCCCAACAACAATTACCAGGTCTGGGCGATGTTCCATCAGTTCTTTTTCAAAAGCCACCATAATAGCTGCAGTCTGTTCGGCTTGGGTACCTCCACCTCCGCCCAGATTGGCATTTGGCTCGGGGATATTCAGCTGATCAAAAAAATCACCGGACATCTTTTTATCGTAATGCTGTCCGGTGTGAACCAAACGGAATTGGACGTCGACACCGGCTTTTTGTTGATTTTGAAAAGCATGAATGATCGGAGCGATTTTCATGAAATTAGGTCGGGCTCCGGCTACAATGGTAAAAATGGACATGGGCTGCTTGAATAATTTCGACAAAAATAAGTATTCCTGCCTGTCTGCCTGTCTCTTTCCTCAGATTCATCTCCTTCTTTTGGACGGTTTTTTGTTTCTTTGTCACCGAGCTTTTTTGGTAAAACAGAATTAATGAAAAAAATTAACTGGTCGGGTGAATTGAGGGCGTGGGTACTTTTTGCAATGATGATTTCTGTTACTTCCTGTCTTCCAACTGTTGAGACAGAGCAAGTCGTGTATTCCAATAATTTCTCAAAATTGGATTTAGCTGGTTTTGAAAATGGAAAGCTTTTCGTTTGGCAGAAAGATACCCTTGCGGGGTATTACCATAATGAGGAGGTATCCGTCGCCATCCAAAATCTTCCAGCGCATAATTATTTGAAAATTACCGTGGATGTTTTGGTTCACGATAGCTGGGATGGGAATCCGGATGATGGCATTGGAGGTCCTGATTTTTGGTTTATGGGTTTTGACAATACAGAAATCTTCAGAACCACCTTTTCAAATTCTCCTTGTGAGTCCACTTATTGTTTGTATCAATCTTATCCCAATGATTATTTCAGGCAAAATGTCCCTAAATCTGGAGCGGTGCGTACAAATTTGCCTGGGCTTTGCCTATTTGGAGCCTCGCAAAACTATACAACCAGATATAGTGTTTCGAAACTTATTTCGCATTCAAACCCCAATGTAAAAGTTTTCATGGGCGCCGAGTTGCTGGCGGCCAACTCACCGGATCCTGTCTGTGATGAATCTTGGTCGATTGCCAATATTGAAGTTGTAGCCATTCAGACCAATTAAGAGATGAGACAGATGCTACAAGTTTTTCGGTTTTTGATTTTTGGATTTCTGTTTTTTGGAATGGGTAAAGCTGCCTTTGCCCAGTCAGTTCCGGTGGGAACTCCCGTTTTGGATGATTACCTGAGACGATTGCAGCTTTTGGGAAAGATCGATTCGACTGCTTCCTGGATGGTCCGCCCAGTCTATCCTACAGAAGTGGCAGGAGTTGAAAACGGATTTGATTTGGACAGTTCTGTGGTAGATCTGGACAATTCATTTTTCCATTGGAGATTTGGAAAGGAGGGAAAAGGGAAATTTTTAACTCTCCCGGGAATCTACAAGGTTCAGTATAATTCCACTTATGCCTTTGGAGTGAATGATGGGGCATTTATTCCAAATCGAGGATTTCAGCAGGTTTTTAGTCCGGGTGTTTATGCCGAGTATGGAAAGTTTAGCCTTCAACTGCAGCCGGAATTGCTGATTGCTCAAAATAAAGATTACATCGGTTTTCCTATTGAACATCAGGCGACTATCCTTTTCTATTATGAGTATATGAATCGAATCGATATGCCTGAGCGATTCGGAACGGGAAGTTTTGTAAAACTATATGGAGGCCAGTCAAGCTTCAGATTTAATCTGAAGGAATACTCGTTGGGGATTTCGACTGAAAATCTATGGTGGGGTCCAGGAAGAAGGAATTCCCTGTTGTTGGGCAATAATGCTCCTGGATTTCTTCACTTTACCTTCAATACCCGAAAGCCAGTGAAGACGGCGATTGGATCTTTTGAGGGACAGGTGATTTCGGGGTTTTTGAAATCTACCGAATATTTGCCGCCTTGGCCGGATTACAACATTCAGCAAAACCCGGTTTATATTCCCAAGAGGGAAAACGGCAATCGCTACTTGGCAGGATTGGTCTTGACGTATCAACCTAAATGGGTTCCTGGACTATTTTTGGGTTATGGATCTGTGAATCACCTCTATCGGGAAGACGTCACTGATTTAGCAGATGCATTGCCGATTTTCAATGGAAGAAAGGGCCCTTCAAATGTTTATGACCCGGTTCGGGACAAAAGGCAACAATTCAGTTCAGGATTTTTCAGATGGTTGAGCCCTCAAGGTCATTTCGAATTTTACGGGGAATATGGGACTCGGGGTAACAGCAGAAAACTGGAGGAATTTATGACCACTCCCGAGCAGGGAAGGGCGTTCACATTCGGGTTTGCCCACCTGATGAATTTGAAAAAACCAGGCAGGTATTTGGAAATAAGTTCGGAGATGACACTTTCCGGTCAAACCATCCGTGAAGAAATCCGACAACTGCGAACTTGGTATATTCATGATCATGTGCGCCACGGATATACCCACCAGGGTCAAGTGCTGGGGATAGGAAATGGACCGGCCAGCAATCAGCTGTTTTTCGGAGTGGCTTGGGTGGAGGGATTGAAAAAGATTGGGCTTCAGTTTGAGCGTATTGAATACAACAATGATTTTTATTACTACCGATATGAAGCCTCCAAGGATTGGAGAAACAAATATGTTGACTTGGTTTTCACGTTGGCACCTGAGTGGCGATTTGGTGATTTTTTGCTTTCAGGCAAATTCCAATACGTCAGCACCCTGAACTATAAGTGGTTTTTGGAGAATCAGCCTGACCAGTATTTCGTGCCGGGATATGACCGAAAGAACTTTGTCGGGCAGATTGGGCTAACCTATCTATTTAGATAATTTGATTTTATTTCCGATCGAAGCAGCCGCTTTTTGAACTATTGCATTCAAAATGGCTGACTTTTCCGAAATTGGGAGTGACATTTTAATTACCTCTTCTGCCATGGCAAGATATACAGCTGATCTATTAATGAAATTGTATTTCCATTGTCCCGAAAGAGTCTTTTGAGAATAATTTTTTTCAAACAGGATTCGATCCGCACAAACGAAAGGACCCTGTGAAGCCATTTTTATAAGCCAAATCAGGTCAAGGGCAAATTCCTTTTCTCCAAACCTAAGAGGTTTAACCGGTAGGACTTTTGGGATGAATTTGCTTCTGTGGATTCCATGGTAGGCAGCCCACCAATCTGTCATTTCCCACTTGACCAGGGGAACTATCCGTTTGCTCAGGCGGGATGACACCCCTAGTTCAGAGTGGATTGTCTCGCTACTTCTCCCGTCAAAATGAGTGTTCCGGATCCCCGGTACGCAAAGTGTCGCATCTGGATTTTGCTCCAATAGATTTACCTGATCAAAAATGAAGTCCGGATCCGGAATATCGTCGTGAGGATGAAAAAAGCAGTAATCGCTCAACTCGGCACAGGTACTCCAAAATCGAAGAGAGGTGTTCCACCAGCCTTGGTTTTGTTCGTTATGAAAAAACTTAAACCTGGGGTCTTCTTCACAATAATTTCGGCAAATCCTTGAAGTGGCATCGGTAGACGCATCATCACAGATCCAGATTTCAAAGTTTTGGTAGGTTTGGTTAGCAAGTGCCTCAAGAGTTCTCAATATAAATTTTTCTGAATTGAAGGCAGGAACAAAGCCGATTACCTTGGGGAGGTGATTTTTTGGTAGCTGAGTTATTGAGTTATCCAAAATAAAGATTGATAGGCTTACACTAGATTTCTTTGATTATCCACAAAAATAAGATACCGAGTAACTATTTTTTCGGACTAATTTTGAGTCAAATATGATTAATCCCAAATGAAATGAAAGCAGAAAAAGATAAAGTAGTGGCTGTAGCTTACACCTTGAAAGTGGATGATGGAGAAAGCGGACAGGAACTTTTTGAAACTGTCAGTGAAGAAAGTCCATTTTATTTCCTTTTTGGTCATCAAAATGTTCTTCCAAAGTTTGAAGAAGCCCTGGCCGGAAAAGAGGTGGGAGAGACTTTTTCTGTTTTTATCGATTTCGAAAATGGCTATGGAGATTATGATGACTCAAAGAAGGTCATTATCCCAAAAGCAAATTTTAAAGAGGAAGGCAAAAAGAACAGGGACTTGCTTAAAGTCGGAAGTGTGATTCCGATGCAGGACGACAAAGGGAATCAAATGCGAGGCGAAATAACCAAAGTGGATTACCTAGGAGTCCACATGGATTTCAACCCTCCTTTGGCAGGTTATGACCTGTATTTTGAAGGGAAAGTAATGGCGATAAGAGAAGCGGAGCAGGTCGAAATTGAACACGGACACGTCCATGGGCCGGATGGTCACCATCATCATTAAACAATGAAAACCTTTCACCCGGTAAATGCCCTGTTCCCTCAGAATAGGGCATTTGTCGTATGGTGCTGACCGGTGGAAGAGGGTAGTTTTGATCCGTTCAGTTTCAAAATTTTAACCCTTTTACCGTATGAAAAATACAATCGAAATTTTAAGAAAAGCTGCATTGCTTGGATTTTTTATCGCTTTTATGGCCTGTTCCAGTGATGATGGGCAGGATGTGTCCGGCGAATCTGAAGAGTTAACTGCAAACGTGGCTGGTGTTGGAGCATTTTCTGCTTCCAAGGACTTTGATACCATCGCTGGAACCAAAATTTCAGCAGGAGCTTCCAACGTGGTAGTCGTCCAGGGTACAGATAATTCCGGAAAAGGCTTTCAGCTTAGGATTACTACTTACAATGGACCAGGAACGTATGATTTGGGGCCTGTGAACATTGCAAATACTGCGACTTGGATTGGAGGAACAGCCATTGGGCAGCAATATTCAACTGCCTTTCAAGGGACTTCCGGCAAAATCACAGTCACTTCGGATGACAACAAACGAATTGAAGGAACTTTTGAGTTTGTGGGTAAAGTCAACAACACCTCCTCTACGGTTGCAGTCACCAACGGGAAGTTTAAAGCAAACTTCCAATAAGTCCGATCACCCGGAGGGTGGCTTTCGGGTGGTTAGGCCAATTTTTTGACATGGCTCAGGTTCGGATCATTGGGGTGATGAAGCCGGGAATGTAGCCGGCCTCCCTTGTTGTGAGGGAGGCCGTTTTCATTTTTTCAGGTCATAGCCGTAAGTCTTGTAAGCCAAGTCTACACTCAGCTCACGGAGTCCCAGGATCCGATCTGAAGGGTACAGCAAATACGCCTTGGAAAGCTGCTCCACAGCTTGGCCAAAGGCTTGCGAGTTAAAATGCACGATGGCATCGTTGTAGTATTGAAGTCCTGCCAATTGCTGCAGGTTTACTTTTCTGAAAATTGAATTGTCACTGTAGTCGATATTTGGACCCGCTAGTCCTTGATTTAAGGACTTCAGTGCACTAAATTCTTTTGGCTTATAGGCATCCAGGTATTTTTCAACTTCAGAGGGAGTCGTGATCATTCCTCCAATCGGGAGGGTACTTTCCAGCACAATATTTTTTCCTTTCAGGTTAACCACGATGAACACATGGAAATCTGTTTCCACAATGTCGAAGGAATAACCATACCGCTCAAGCAAAAGACCTAAAGCAGCGGATCCACTCACGCAGTCGTAGTTTCCCTCTGAAAGCATGGAATTGAAGGTCGAATGAAGCTGGTATTTTTTGAGAAGTTTTTGGTGGGATTTCTGAAAGATCATTCTCAAAAAGTTAAGTTCATCTACTTTTTTTGAAGCTTTCTGATCAAGTTCATTCACCAATTCTTCCCAAATCTGGCCGGATTCGTCTGATTGGGCCTCTACAGCCCTAAACAAGGCATATGGATTGGTTTTCCCGGCATTCCAATAATCCCGTTCTGTCTCAGAAACAAACGTCAGGGTTTCCTGGGATACCAAAACTTCCTGGGAAACTGCCGCATGGGTCAGTCCCGCCAGAATCATGAGTGTGAGCAATGTCTTTTTCATTAGTGATGAAGCTAATGTTAACCAAACTGATCAAAGTTAACAATTTGGTAACATTAGAAAAGACCTTGCCCAAAAACTTAACATTGAGCGTAAAAAAACTATTCGTGATGATAGGGCTCGTTTTTTAAAATGGTGAAACCCCGATAGAGTTGTTCAATAAAAAATGGACGGACCATTTGATGAGAAAAAGTCATTTTGGAGAGAGAAATCTTACCGTTTGCACGGGAATAGACAGCTTCCGAAAATCCATAGGGCCCTCCGATGAGAAAAATGAGTTGCCTAAGTCCGGAATTCATCTTTTTTTGGAGGTACTCCGAAAATTCCACCGAGCTAAAAGTTTTCCCACGTTCATCCAAAAGTATCAGTTCGTCTGAATTTTGGACTTTTTTCAAAATAAGTTCACCCTCCTTCTCCTTTTGAGCTGATTCACTCAGAGATTTGGTGTTTTTGAGGTCAGGGATAATTTCGAATTCAAACCGGACGTAATGCTCCAAGCGGCTGGAGTATTCATCAATTAGTCTTTGGATCGCA
Source organism: Algoriphagus lacus (assembly GCF_003583985.1). Classification (GTDB taxonomy): domain Bacteria; phylum Bacteroidota; class Bacteroidia; order Cytophagales; family Cyclobacteriaceae; genus Algoriphagus; species Algoriphagus lacus. Next base: position 521,596 of record NZ_QXML01000001.1, read on the forward strand.
GGGTGATCCGTTTTTCCGATGGCAATCAACTTGATTTGCATAGATCAAATATCCGAAAAAGGCGCTGTAATATTTTCTATTGGATTTTTGAACAAAAACTAAATTCCACTTATACAGGATCTGCGCCGTGCCTAACCGAAATCATCCATTTACGATTCTCGCCAATTCTTTGTCAAACAATCACTTAAAACAGACTGTTCGACTCGCATAAACCAAAATTATTTCTACCATGAAAAAAGTACTTTCAATCGTAATGCTGATGACAATATTCTTAGCGTCAGCATTCACTCCAAAATCAACCAACGTTCATGAAGTCGAAGCAGACATCGTTGACTTGGCCGTTTCAACTGAGTTTTTGTCCACTTTGGTAGCTGCGGTAAAAGCCGGAGACCTAGTAGGAGTATTGAAGAGTGAGGGTCCTTTCACGGTTTTCGCTCCAACCAATGAGGCTTTTGCCAAATTGCCGGCCGGAACTGTTGAAAACCTCCTTAAGCCTGAAAATAAGGCGCAGTTGGTTGCGGTATTGACCTACCATGTAGTGCCAGGTAAGGTAATGTCCAAAGACCTGAAAAATGGCCAAAAAGCAAAAACTGTTCAAGGTTCTGAAGTAACTGTGACTTTGAAAGACGGAAAAGCCATGATCGATAATGCGACTGTAGTCACTGCTGACATTGAAGCAACAAATGGTGTAGTTCACGTGATCGACACGGTCATTTTGCCAAAAATGTAATTTATCTTAAAGTTCAAAAAGAAGGCCCTCCGGATTTCCGGAGGGCCTTCTTTATTTGATCAGTTCTTTTCTTTTGAGGATGGTTTCCAAAAACTTTTTGTCGTTTTCGGAATTAAAAATCCGGAATGGAAGATGGATGAACTGGGCTTTGGATAGGTAAAGAACAAAAGCATCCTTGGTCACCTCTACCCGCTTAATCATATTCCATTGCACGGGCATTCCTTCGCGTACATTGAGTTTCATGAGGATCTGCCGGCTGTCGATTTCATAGGCCATTTTTTGAAAAATGGGCTTATTCTGTTCCATTTGTGTAACTCCGGTAAATTGGATTGCCCAAAAAAGGACATACAATCCATAGGCGATCAGAGCTCCGATAAACCACCAAATGGAAGCAATCCAGAAATATCCAAAGCAGATCGCTACTGCTATCAGGATAACCCACCACTGTACTTTCAGGATGGTTTTTAGGCCCATTTTGATGTAAGTGCCAGTTTCCAGCTGGTATTTTTTAGTCTTAATGATCATTAGTCAGGAATTTGAGAGCGCAAATATCCACCTATCCGAGTGATTTAGCAAGCCGAAAAAAATCATAAATACAGCGCCTGAAGTAAAACAAATGCCTTAATTCATTGATTTAGAATGTGTATTCGATTATCTTATCTGAAAATTTTTAGCCATGAATAGTCTTGTGATCGATCTCTTTCTTTGTGGCGTGGCTTATGTCATTCTGATTTACTTCGTCGCAACAATGACAAAAAATTCACTTAGAAGAGGAAACAGCAGAAATGACGATGGAGATGGGGGAGTGGAAAATCTAACTCCTCCCAAGATTGATTTGCCTCCCGGAGTGATTTGGCCTTCGGATGCTCCCAAAAAGACCAAAGCTCCTGAACCAGTGGAGTTTTAATGGCACTTTTCGCAAATACCCTGTATCAATAAATTCATTTCTTTTTTCTCAAATCCACCAGGGAGTTTGATTTGAGGAAGTTTTATGTCCTCCAGACAGGTGGTCTCCCCACACACTTCACATTTGAAATGCACATGCTCATGACTGTGATCATGTTCGGTTTCTCCATGTGCACAAAGCGCATACTTAGTAGCCCCACTGTCGTCAAGGACTTTGTGGATCAGATCTTTGTCCAAAAAAGTCTTCAGCGTGCGGTAAATTGTCACCCGGTCAAACTGCTGATGGAGCTTGTCCTCCAAATCTGAGTGGGAAAGTGCGATGTTTTTGTCCAGGAATTCCTGAATGATTTCCAGCCGGCAATCAGTTATTCGGAGTTTGTGGGATTGAAGTATGGAAAAGGGGCTCTGCATGACTTCTGTTTGATTTTCAAATTAACTCAAAAAATGTAAGCGAAAAAAAGGGCGCTGAACCCAGCGCCCTTTTGAAGTTTATTCCCCTGACTCTTCGGAGAGGATTTTTTCGATTCTCGCCAGCGCATCTTCGAGGTGAAGTTTGGACATCCTGTCGGAAGTACGTCCAATTGCGCTACGGATTTGGCTTTGAAGCGTTTTGAGTTCCCCTCTTGCCATCGGTCTGATGTCAGACTGGGAAGCATTGATTTGAGGTCCTGCAAACTGTCTGAACTGTGCTGGTAATTGCACCACATTTCCGGTAAGAAGCAATTCCAACCGCTCAATGTGTGCCCTTTGCAGCGCTCTTCTGTGAACATCAATTGCTCTGCCGGCAGACAACTCTGTCCAGATTCCTTTTCTCAAATCGTCAAACAGTTCGGTTATCTTATATGCCTCACTCCCGTTCAAGGCTTCGTTTTCGATTACTCGACCCAAACGACCCCATTCCAGGATTCCGTTGAGTGTAGTCACCTGAGTGTTTCGGATTCTTTCCAAAGCACCAAAATCACCAATTCTTGCGATGATGTTTTCATCCATCAACCAGCTTGGAGTTGCGAACAACTGCTTGTTGAGGAAGTCAACGGCAGCCTTTTGCATTTCCTTGGAAGTATGGGTGTATACAGCTTCGCCCTGACCTGCGGATTTGTAGACTTCCATCACACCACCCACATTGGTTCTGACATGACCCATGTAACGGTTGTATTGGCCAATCACCTGCCCGTACATTTCTTCCAAATCTGAATAGTCCTTGAAAGGCTTATCTTCTTCAGCAGTCCATTCCATTAGATTTGGCATGATTCGCTGGAGGTTTTTGATTCCGTATTCGGAAGCTTTAACGGCATTGTCACCCAAGTCTTCTGACTGTGTAGTTGGGTCATAATTGTTACCCTGACGGCCATATCGGTAAACAGGATCTCCTTTTTTGTCCAAAATCCACTTGTCCAAAATTGGCTGCTCCTCCTCTGGAGTTTTTGCTTCGAGGATCGGACGGTAGCCCCACATGATGGCATATTTGTCATAAGGCCCAACATCAGGCATAAGGCTTACACCTTTGTCTTCAGGCTGAGCCACATAGTTAAATCGGGCATAATCCATGATTGATGGCGCGGTACCAAACTCCTTTGTGAACGCTGGATCTCGCAATTTTTCAACCGGATATCCTACCGAAGAGGCAAAGTTGTGAGGAAGACCCAAGGTATGTCCCACTTCGTGAGCTGACACGAATCGGATCAATCTTCCCATCACCGCATCATCAAATTTCACACCTCTAGCATCAGGGTTAATTGCTGCTGTCTGAATAAAGAACCAGTTTCTCAGCAGGTTCATTACGTTGTGATACCATCCGATGTCGGATTCCAGAATTTCTCCGGACCGAGGATCGGAAACGTGCGGACCATAGGCATTTTGGATGTCAGAAGCGAAATATCGGATCACCGAGTAGCGGGCATCCTCAGGGCTCCAAGTTGGATCTTCCTCCGGGCTTGGGGCTTCTTTGGCGATGATTGCATTTTTAAAGCCTGCAGCTTCAAACGCTTTTTGCCAGTCTTCTACACCTTGCTTCAGGTAAGGAACCCATTTTTCAGGAGTAGCCGGATCGATGTAGTACACAATAGGTTTCACCGGTTCCACCAATTCGCCACGCTTGAATTTCTCCATGTCCTCCGGTTTCACTTCCAGTCTCCAACGGTCGAGGTAACGACGCGAAGTAGCTCGCTGCTCGTCTGCTCCATAGTCTACGTAAGATCTGGCAAACCAACCCACACGTTGATCAGCGAGACGCTGCTTCATGGGTTCTTTGGGAAGCAAAATCATAGACGCATTCATTTCCAACGTGATCAAACCGGTCGCACTGTTTGAAGGTGGCTCGGCTGCTGCATAAGTCAGCACATAGCGGGCCTCGATATTGATCGGGTAAGAATTGACGTGGACAATGTAAGAACGCTCGTTGTCCAGTCGGGATACTTTATATTCAGTTCTTCTGTTTCGCTGAAGACCAAGTGCCTGGTTGTCTTTGGTGAACAGGTCAGTGGCCTCTACCACAGTACCCGTTGAGTCTGTTCCTCTGGATCGGATTGGGAACTTTTGAAGAATAGGCTCCAGATTGGAAGCCTTTACAGCCATGGAGATTGGGAGGGAATCTGCTGCATAGTTGTTGACAGAGACTACTTTTAGGAGGATATCATCCTGGTTTTTTTCCCAACGGACCATCAGGTTGTTGGTGTTTTCTCCACCATAGCCAATACCGTCCGCAGTTTTGGCGATTCGCACCACCATCAGCATGTCGCGACCTAGGAGTGAGTCAGGGATTTCGTAGTAAAACTTTTCTTCGATTTGATGTACTTTAAATAGCCCTTCTTTGGTCTTGGCTTTTGCAGTAATCACTTCTTTGTAAGGCTTTGGACCAGTTGCAGGACCACCGTTTTGTGGACGGGCCGGAGCCACCGGAGCTGCCGCTGTGGGAGTTTCCTGGCCTTTTTTCTTTTTCTTTTGGGCAAAAGAATCCTCTGCATACACGAGGGATCCAATCACGCCCAAAATCAAGGTGGTTCTCCTCAGTAATTTGGGTAGGGTTTTATTCATGATTGAGTTAAAATGATTTGTCGATTTAAAGTAACTTCCAAACGGTCGGATATGTGGGCGCTAAAACTTAATTTTTTATAAACGGTTGGATCATCAAATCAAAGGCTCTTGAACGGAACAGAAAACGGAATTGTAGTTATCGGTGGTGGGCTTGCTGGCTTGATTTCGGCGATTTTATTGGCGAAAGAAGGAAAGGAAGTGCTGCTCATTGAGAAAAAAACATATCCCTTCCACCGGGTGTGCGGGGAATACATTTCCAATGAGGTCTTGGGTTTTTTGAAACGTGAGGAGCTTTTTCCGGAATTTTTGGAGCTGCCTCAGATCTTTCGATTTGAGTTCAGTGATACTTCGGGCCGGACTTCTCACATTCCTTTGGACTTGGGAGGTTTTGGAATCAGCAGATTCGTCTTGGATGATTGGCTGTATCAAAAGGCCAAGCAGGTGGGTGTTCAATTTCATCTTGGGATTCAGGTCACAGCGATTGATTTCGATGAAAAGGCTGATAAGTTTAGCCTTGGACTTTCGGATTCATCCCGGATTCAGGCTCGTCTTGTAATTGGAGCGTTTGGAAAACGAAGCAAACTGGACAAGTTCCTCGATAGATCTTTTATGCAGAAAAGGAGTCCATATATCGGAGTCAAGTACCACATTAATGCAGATTTAGTCCGGGATACAGTAGCACTTCACAATTTTGAGGGGGGATATTGTGGATTGAATGCAATTGAGGAGGATAAATTCAATCTCTGCTATCTGGGAAGCCGGGAGCAGCTGAGAGCTTTTGGTACGATTGAAGAAATGGAGCGGGAGGTTTTATGGAAAAACCCGGTGCTCAAGTTAATTTTCGAGGAAAGTGAGTTTCTGTTTGAAAAGCCGGAAGTCATCAATGAGATCAATTTTGAACCTAAAAAGCCGGTTGAAAATCATATCCTGATGGCAGGGGACTCAGCTGGGCTGATTACACCGCTCTGTGGAAATGGAATGGCGATGGCGATTCATTCGGGAAAATTGGCTGCCGATGCAATTATCAAAGGAAACAACCGTAGCGAAATCGAGTCAGGATATGCTGCTTCCTGGAACGCAGCATTTCGTCAGAGACTTTGGGTTGGAAGAAATGTGCAGCGACTATTTGGCGCAAAGGGCGCCTCGACTTTAACCGGAATTCTGATTCGACGGATTCCTTTTTTTGCTAATCAAATCATCAAAAACACGCACGGAAAGCCTTTTTGATCAATATCCGAATACCTGTAAGATTTGGGTGTTTTCCAGAAAATAGTAAATGAAAAAGGCATTTAAAGCCAAACCTGAAATGGAATTCATGCCCATTGCCCAGGAATAGGATGCATATTTGGAAGGATTAGAATTCACAAACCCGAACCAAATCAGGAAAAAAAGCATGATTGGTGCCATCGCTCCCAGAAAGACCCAAATGATGTCCAGTTGATTTCGATCCAGAAAATACCAGACAAACGCTGCTCCGGTAAGAGCAAACAGGAAGCTGGAAAACAGAAAAGTCCCTTTTATTCCTAATTTCAGACTGAGCGTTTGATCTCCTCGCCTGGAATCCTCGGAATGTTGGTATACCTGGGTTAAAGGATAGTTACCCCAGAGCATCAAACTGGTCAAAAGGCCCGGAATCAATACGTGGGGACGAACCATCACATCCCAACCCAGATCACTCAATCCGGCATAGGCCATCGCAAACGTAAAACAGCCCTGAAACAACCCTGCGATAATCCAGCTGGCCCAAGGGTACTTCTTGATCCGGATCCGAGGATGAGAGTAAGCCATGCTGATCAGTCCGTAAACAACCAGCATGCTGGCAAAACTCCAACTGATCATAGCTCCCAAAATCAGGGCGATCACAAAAAGACCTTGGGAAAGCCAATATAGATCCGGGGTGACTTTTGGTGGGACTTTGAGACCACCGATACTTTCTTCGTCCCGGTCAAAAAAACTGTTGTACCCGTTGCTGCTGGGATATAGGAACAGGTGAAGTGCCAAAAAAACAAGAAGTAATCGTCCTTCATTCAAGTTGGGCGTAATGGCTAACGAAAAGAAAAACACCGGCATCAGAAAAAAAGAAAACGGGATGCGTAAATGGCGGAGACTGGAGCGGGTGATCATTCGGATTAATTGTTGTGGTCTTAACCTTATCGGATTGGGATGGTTGTCAGAGTAGCACTCAATTTAGAAATATTCACTTAACTTGATTTGATGAATTCCAGTATTGTTAGCATCGGTATTACCAATCCGGGTCTGCCGATCCCCCAGTCCGAAATTGCCCGATTTATGAAACTGGCTCACCAGCTCGATGAAGTTGAAGGACGAAAACTTGGATTTCTCTATCGTATGTCAGGAATCGAAAGCAGGCACAGTGTGCTGAATGATTTTGACAAATTGAGTGTGGAGGATTTCTCATTTTTCCCAAATAACCAAACCCTCTCTCCTTTTCCAGGCACCAAAGCCAGAATGGAAGTTTTCCAGACAACGGCTCCAGACCTTGCCGCGGAGGCTGCGCTGTCTTGCCTGAATCAAGTCGGAGAAACGAGCGGATCCTTGACCCACCTCATTCTTGTCTCCTGTACGGGGATGGTGGCGCCGGGAGTGGAATTGCAACTGATGGAAAAACTTGGTCTGAGCGATGCGGTCGAGCGATATTGTATTCACTTCATGGGATGCTATGCGGCATTTACCGGGCTGAAGCTGGCCGACAAAATCCTAAGGGCCGAACCTGAGGCAAAGGTTTTGGTGGTTTCCGTGGAACTTTGTACGCTTCACTTTCAAAAGGAGTATTCCGAAGACAATATCCTTGCTAATTCACTTTTTGGGGATGGAGCTGCGGCTGCTTTGGTGATGAATTCCGAAAAAGGACTTAAGATCAATTCCTACCTCAGCCAGGTGTTGCGGGAAGGAGAACAGGATATGGCCTGGGGGATTGGAGATTTTGGGTTTGAAATGAGACTTAGCAAATACATCCCAAACTTGTTGGATCAGGGAATTCGACAGCTGAAAGAAACTTTTGAGAGAAAGTTTCGACTCAGTCAGATTCGGAATTTTGCCATCCATCCTGGGGGAAAACAGATTCTCCAAAAGGTGCAAGAGGCGTTTGGTCTGGGGCCAGAGGTCAATCTGCATTCTATGGAGGTACTTCGGAAATTTGGTAACATGTCATCTGCTACCATTCTTTTTGTGCTGGATCGCATGATGAAAGACGCGGATGTCCAAGGAGATATTCTTTCGATGGGCTTTGGGCCGGGCTTGACCTTGGAAACCCTTCATTTGGAAAAGCGATGAGTATTTTTTCCCAAAGGAGTTACCAAAAAGAGATCATGGATGATCTGGAATACTCCGGGCCGGTATTGGAACAGACCCTTCGTGAACTGAAGACCATCAACCGCTGGTTGGGAGGGAATCAGGTGACGACCAATGGCCTTGACAGACTTGTCAGGGATTTTCCCCAATCTTCCTACTCCATCTGTGATGTGGGCTGTGGTGGAGGGGACATGCTCAGAGTCATGCACAACTGGGCAAAAAGCCGAAAGCTTCAAGTCAAACTGACCGGAGTGGATGCCAATCCAAATACCATCGAACTGGCGAAAAAAAGGCTCGCTGATCTGGACGGAATTGACTGGGAAGTTCAAAATGTTTTTTCGGAGGAGTTCCAAAAAGGAAAAACCGATATGCTGACATGTACGCTTTTTACGCATCATTTTACGGACGAGGAGTTGGTTACCTTATTCAGGTCCTTCCGAAAAAAGGCCAAACTCGGAATTATCATCAATGACCTTCACCGCAATCCCGTGGCCTATTACAGCATCCGATTTTTGACTCGTTTATTTTCAAAATCCCCCATGGTCCAGCATGATGGTCCGCTTTCAGTTTTGAGGGCATTCTCCAAAAAGGATTGGGAGCGGATTTTAGCCCTAGCCGATATCAAAAACTATCGAATTTCTTGGCACTGGGCATTCCGTTGGCAGGTGTCGATTTTGGTATAGGTTGATTCTTGTTTTTCAGAAAATTTCTTAGGCCTGCTTTTTTAACCCATTCAGTTTCATAAAAGCAAAAAAAAAAAAATGGCCACTCCTTCGAGCAGCCATTTTTTTGATTTCAAAAGGGATCAATCAACCGTAACCTCTTTGGTTCCGCCGGGATAAGTGATCAGGATTACCTTGTCGCAAGCTCCATCTCCGTAATCTGCAGTAATCGGAACTCCTTCAAAAGTGAGTTCAAGAGTACCTGCGATAGGGATATAAATTCCCGAAAGCACACATGCCTGCTTAATGGCCAAGTCTTCTGTTATAGTTGCCGTGTATGCGACATTTGCTCTGTTTTTTCCGGAAGCCGTACCCGTAATGGTGGATTCATATCCGGTATTGGTCAGTTTCAGCTGGCGGACCTGAGTACTGTTGTAGGTCACGAATGTATTGTCGGGCCAGGTGATTTTAGCATTATCGATTTTCACTCCTAAGGTAATGGTGGAGGTGGCCAAGTTGATTCCCGTATTGGTAAGTGTTCTCGTTCCCTCGATTTTGAGACCATTCACTTCATATCCTTCGAAAGTGGTTACAATGGATGTTCCGGGGAAAAGAAAATTTGTGCCTGTATAGGAGAATGTTAGTTTGCCTTTTCTTACCACTCCCTGCGGACCTGTGCAACCTGAGCCAAAGTTAACCGTGATTTTTTTTCCGTTGAGGTCATGGTTAACGATTGCCCCTTCGCAAATTGTTTGGGTCCCTTGCGTTCGTAAGCCCAATCCGCTGGATTGCATTACGCCGATCGTCAAGTTGTCCAGATCTTCAAAGCTGGCATTGATCACAAATTCATCTTCAACTGTTGCCACAGCGGACTCTGGATTGTAAGGAGGTTCATCTTCACTACAGGAGGCCAGAAAGACTGATGCAAAGACCAACATCAATCCAATTCGATTCAAAAGTGCGTTTTTCATAAGCTTATGATTTGTTTTTCATTAGTTAAAAAGGGTTTTCCGAACTTGCTTTGGGAAGGATAGTCTCGGGAGAATCTTGTTTGGCAATAATCATACCTGTTTGAGCCACCTGAGCCATACTTGATTGCATGGTGTTTATGAGGGTGATTATTTACTTGTTGAGTTCGTTCTTTTTTTGGGATTCATCTTTTTTACTTTTTGGGGACTTCCCCCCGGCGCAGCCGATGTTTTGGGTAAAAGGAATATCGTCTGGCAAAATCCCCATTCCTTCGCTTAGATCCCATTCTTCAGCAATGGTTTGAGTAGGTTTGGACTTTTTCATGTCTATCATATTTCCTTTAAAACGGCCAATTGTCTTTAAAAGGTTTACCATTGAAGTAAGATTCCAGCTCGAGAGGTGTCAGAAGACAGTTTTCCAGTTCTTTTTGAATGACTTTTTCATCGGGATATTGACCTATCAGGACCAGTTCGTTCATCCGGTCCCCGTAGCGTTTGTCCCATTTGCTTTCGATCGTTTTTTGGTTCTCGAGGTAGGACGCATATTGGATTCTTTGGCTGAATGGCATCGAAGCCCACCATACACCTATCGGGTCGGCTTTGAGGCTGCCTCCAGCTTGGGACCAGGAGATGGCTTGGTCTTTTCTCGAAGCGAGATAAAACAGCCCTTTACTGCGTATAATGCTGGCTGGCCAGCTTTGGCTTATGAAGTTCCAGAATCGCTCGGGGTGGAAAGGCCTACGGTCGCGGAATACAAAACTTCGGATGCCATACTCTTCGGTTTCAGGTGTATGCTCTTTGGTCAGTTCCTCCTGCCAGGCCTCGGTTCCTTCCAGGGCAGCAGCATCGTATAGTCTGGTATCCAGGATAGTTTTAGGGTCTACCTTTCCGTGCTGAGTTTCCAGAATGGTGGCATTCGGATTGAGCTTTCGCAAAATGGCCCTGAGCTCTCCTGCCTGTTCGGGACTGACAAGGTCAGTTTTGTTGAGCAGGATCACGTTTGCAAACTCGATCTGATCGGTCAGCAGATTGACGATGGACCGCTGATCCTCCTCGTCAGAGTTGAGTCCTGATGAATGGACAGTTTCTCCGCTGCCAAACTGCTTTGGGAAATTGAACGCATCGACCACAGTCACTAGGGTATCGAGCCGGCTGAATCTGGACAGGTCGATTCCTTTTTCCTCATCTACAAAACTGAAGGTCTGGGCCACAGGAAGCGGTTCAGAGATGCCTGTGCTCTCTATGAGTAAGTAGTCAAAGCGGTTTTCAATTGCCAGTTTTTCGATCTCGATCATCAGATCTTCTCTGAGTGTGCAGCAGATGCACCCGTTGCTCATTTCGACAAGTTTTTCATCAGTTCTGGAAAGGGTGTTTCCCTGAGAAATAAGCTGTGCGTCTACATTGACTTCACCCATATCGTTGACGATGACTGCGACTTTGAGGCCCTCTTTATTGTGAAGGATGTGGTTGAGAAGTGTAGTTTTTCCTGCACCCAAAAAGCCACTCAATACAGTGACAGGGAGTTTTTTGATAGGATTCATGGGATAATTTCTGCGTTTTGAATGATGAAGGTCATCTCTTCCACATCGGTTGCATTGAGTTGAAGAATGCCACGAACTTTGAGGATTTGATCAAGTTTGGGTCGTCGGTTTGGTGGAGATTTTAGGTAGACCACGGCAATGCTTTCCGGGCCTGCCCCACCGCAAAAGAAGCATTCAGCCATAGGGTATTTGGACAAAATCAACGTTTTGGAAGGACTGGTATCAAGAGGGATGTAAAAGCCCTGGAGCTCTACAGTTTTGCCCTGAAGGGCGAGCAATTCGGACCCAAACTTGGGAAAGTAGAAATAGACGCCGTGTGCTTTATTGAATTTTTCATGAAAAGTAGTTTTTGCGAAAAGCTCCCAAAGTCGGCTCTGAGGAGCAGTGAAGGCAGACAGTCCGACCAGTATTACCAAAGCGAACCAAGCCACAAACCTGTACTTTTCCAGTGTCATCATCAGGTGAAATTTCTTCCTCAAACCTAGTGACCAGACGGAATTTATGCAATAATGTTGCATTTATATTTTCTGATTCCCAAATAGCCCTTTGTCTATATTTGTCCATGGTTGAATTTGATTTTGACAGTGAGGAGTTGATGCTCAAGCTTCAGGCAATCCGGAAGAAAGCGGTCCGATTGAGTATGTATAGATTGGGTGTTTTTTTTGGAATGGCTGCTGTGCTGATTTTAGGATTGGCGGAGCATCCAATTTGGTTTGCTCCTGGGATTTTGGCTGCCTGGTTTTTCATCAAATTAGTTGGCTGGTACAATTTTCAAAAAGACCAGGAAGCCATTTACCTATCCTTGCAAAAAATGGGGGATCAGGCTGATAAAAGAATCAAGCGAACGCTTTCCGGTTTGGATTCAGGAAGTGAATACTCGGAAAAGAATCATCCTTTTTCCAGTGATTTGGACCTTTTTGGGGATCATTCTCTTTTTCAGCTTCTGAACCATACGGTTTCCAAAGGAGGGAAAGACCGATTGGCTAGTCTCATGAAAAGACGATTTGATCGAGAGGAATCTACTGCCCGAGCTGAGGCAGTCTCAGAGCTAGCGGGCAAACATTTGTTCCTTCAGGCGATGGAGGCTTCGGGATTGGCTTTCCGGAAGGACGAAATATCTGGTAAATGGACGGAATGGTTGGGTCAACCTGAAAAATCCTCCAGTCTTTATCGGCTTTTGTCTGTTGCCGGACCGGTTGGTGGAGTGTCGCTTCTTGTTTTGGTCTTCATGGGAATTATTCCCGAAGCCGCTTTGGGGATTTGGATCTTGACTGGGGTTGGCTTGCTCAGCAGGATTTTTCATCCACTGAAGGCAGCAGCTGAAGCAATCCCATCTGCCACCACGCTCCAGTCTTTTTTGGTGAGAACCGAACTGATTGAAAAGGAAGATTTCCTCTCTTCGGCTTTGAGAAAAGAAAAAGCAGCGTTGAGTGGCTCGGGAGTTGGAGCTTCGGTGCTTTTGAGAGAATTAGACCAATTGGGTCTTTGGGCACAGAATCGGATAAATCTGTTATATCTGCCAATCAATCTGCTTTTTTGGACGGATTTTCTTCTTTTTATCCGACTCTCAGCTTGGAAAAACCGGGTGGGGCAATCGCTCAGTCATCTTCCGGAAAATCTCGAAAACTGGGAAGTTTGGGTTTCTTTAGGCGCCTTTGAATCCGAGTTGGAAGGATCAGGGAAGTTTGATTGGACCGATGGTGTCGGACTATCGGGGCAAGACTTGACTCATCCGCTGATTGCGCCTGGGAAGGCCATCGGCAATTCGGTTGATTTTGATCCGAGTCGTAAAATAGTCATTCTCACCGGTGCCAATATGAGCGGAAAGACCACTTTCATGCGAACCTTGGGGATCAACTGTGTTTTGGGAAATCTGGGCCTAAGTCCTTTTGGGAAAAGTCTAACACTCGGTCCAATCCAACTCTACACCAGCATGCGCAATTCCGATAATCTTGGTGAAAGTGTCAGTTCATTTTATGCAGAATTGAGTCGGATTCATCAATTGATCGAACGACTCGAATCCGGCGAGCCACTTTTTTTTCTGTTGGATGAGATTCTCAAAGGAACCAATACACAGGACAGGGTTTCTGGATCGGAGGCTCTAATTCTTCAAATCCTCAAGACCAAAGGCTTTGGTATCATCAGCACGCACGATATCGAATTGTCCTCTTTGGAGAAATCAGTAGAGAAAGTCATCAATTATTCCTTCCACTCCGAAATCCTCGACCAGACAATCCATTTCGATTACAAAATCAAAAACGGCCCCTGTCCAAGTTTCAATGCCCACAAGCTCATGGAGCTGATGGGAATAAAGTTTCAGAATTAAATAGCCAGGGATTAAAGAGGAAAATTGGATCAAAATCAATTCTTAATCCATGTTTTGTTGATCATTGCAATGGTTGTAGTGCTGTTGAATTTCATCAAATGAGTCCTGTGACTTGCTATTTGAACTTGGGAAGGATTAAATACCCCAATTTCAAGTCAATTCTTCTAATTTTGGGGTCTCTATGACTACGAAATCACCTTCCCAAATCCTTGGAGTACTTGGTGGCGGTCAACTCGGTCGAATGCTGATCCAGTCCGCGATCAATTACAATCAGGACATTCATATTCTTGATCCTGATCCCAACGCGCCTTGCAAGGACATTGCTCAGAACTTTCAAGTAGGTTCACTCAAGGATTTTGACACCGTTTATGGGTTTGGCAAAAACTGTGATGTGATTACTGTGGAGATCGAGGCAGTTAATACCGATGCACTTCAGAAGTTGGCTGAAGAGGGGAAAAAGGTATTTCCTCAACCCCACATTCTCAAACTCATCCAAGACAAGCGTGAGCAAAAGCAGTTTTACCAGCAGCAGGGAATTCCCACTGCTGAATTTATTTTGACTGAAAACAAAGCCGACGTCATTGCGAAGAAGGAGTTCCTTCCTGCCGTGAATAAGCTTGGAAAGGAAGGCTACGACGGCCGTGGCGTGCAAATCCTCAGATCTGAAGCGGATTTGGGCCAGGCCTTTGATGCGCAGGGATTATTGGAAAAGCTGATCGATTTCGATAAGGAAATTGCCGTCACCGTAGCCAGAAATGAAAACGGTGATCTCGTTGCCTATCCTTCGGTGGAATGTGCTTTTCACCCGACTGCCAACCTGGTGGAGTTCCTTTTTGCTCCGGCAGAAATCTCTGAAGAAGTGGAGGCAAAAGCTCAGGAAATCGCAAAGGAAGTCATCCTTAAGTTGGACATGGTCGGAATCCTGGCAGTGGAGATGTTTGTCACAAAATCCGGTGAAGTACTCGTCAATGAAATTGCTCCCCGTCCGCACAACAGCGGTCACCATACTATTGAGGCCAATTTTACTTCTCAGTTTGAGCAGCACCTTCGTGCCGTGATGAACTGGCCGCTAGGGAATCCTGACCTGAGATGTCCTGCAGCCATGATTAATCTATTGGGCGAAGACGGATTTTCCGGTCCGGTGATTGTGGAGGGGAAAAAAGAAGCTATGGCTGAAAAAGGAGTCTATATTCACCTTTATGGGAAAAAGCTGACGAAGCCATTCCGCAAAATGGGCCATGTGACCATTTTGGATGAAAGTATTGAAGCACTCAAGGTCCGTGCGCACCGAATCAAAGAATTGATCAAAATAAAATCCATCTCATGAACCCACAGGTAGGAATTATCATGGGAAGTCAGTCTGACCTCCCCGTCATGGCAGAAGCTGCCCAGTTTCTCGAGGAACTCGGAATCGCCTATGAGCTCACTGTGGTGAGTGCACATAGGACACCTCGACGCATGATCGACTATGCCGAGTCTGCCCGTGGGAGGGGTATTAAAGTAATCATCGCAGGAGCAGGAGGCGCAGCGCATCTTCCGGGAATGGTGGCTTCGCTGACCAGTTTGCCAGTGATTGGAGTACCGGTCAAAAGCTCTAATTCCATCGATGGTTGGGATAGTATTTTGTCCATTTTGCAGATGCCAAGCGGAATTCCGGTGGCAACTGTCGCACTAAATGGAGGAAAAAATGCCGGAATTCTGGCTGCATCGATTGTCGGAGCCTACGATTCCGAAGTGGGGAAAAAAATGGATGATTTCAAAACCGGACTTCGTGAGAAGGTTGAAGAATCTGCATCGCAACTTGAGGAAAAAGGCTGGAAGGCAGTCCTGAAGAAGTGATCAATTACCACTTGCTTTTTCGATGAACTGGAATAAACCTGTCAAATTCAAAATCGGTGATGTGGATTGGGAAATGCCGCTCTCCACGCTCCTGCTTTTGATTTTTTTGACGCTCCTGCTGATGCTTGGAGGAGCTTGGATGGGGTATAAATTTGGTGCCGGACAGCTCTGATTAGAGTTCGAAAAGGTGGTTGAAAAGCGAAATCAGCCAAGGGGCGTCTTTCAGCGCAAGTACAATCCAGATACAGCTTAGTTGTACGATTGCAACCAAGGCATAGGCCAGGTATATTTTTTTCTCTTTGCGGTAATCCAAAACCATCAAAACCAGCACGACAAAAAAGACCAAAACTTGATTCCAGCTTAATACTTCTACCCATGAAAACGGAAAATCCGAAAATTCTTTGGGTTGGTAGATCATTCCCAAAGGGATAAAAGACAAACGGGTTGTGGCGGGAGAAAGTACCCAAAAGACCGTGCTGATCATCCATCGGGCATGAACTTGGATGTTTTTGGCATTCCAAATGGCAGCAATCACCGATCCCAAAAAGCCGGTGATGAAAATGAAATCCAGAAGAGAGAGGCTGTATCGAACGGCATAAAGTGGACTTTGATCCGGCTGAGTGAGGTTTCCCTGAATGACACCAATCGCTGAGGCAGTGACAAATCCCGCCAGGATGATCCCTAGCATGCCTACTTTACGATGGATTTGAATGGGGCGATTATGGTAAAGCCAAGGCTGAATGATCAAAATCAGATACCACGCAGTAGCCGAGATTCCATGTAAATGCCAACGAAGCGGAGCCTCCGAAAATCCCGTCCAATAGCCACTAAATCCAATGAGCGTGAGAGCAAATGGAATAAGTAACCAAAGGTGGAGTTTCGGAAAAGACTTCATGGAGATTTCGTTTAACTCATTCAAAATCTAATAAGAAGGTATCAATTTGAATTGGTAAATCATCCTCAAGGCGTAGGATTTTGGCTTTGGTCTTTGTTGAGCCGAATAGAACGATTATTCGGCTCATTCCCTAAGATTTAGAAATCGGAATATTCTGTGGGATACAGCAGTCGCTGATCGTTTTTGTTCATGATGTTTTGGTATTCCGGCATCACTTTCATGCGCTCCCAATCGGGGTCAGTTCGAAATTTATCCCAATGTGCGTCACGTGATTCCATATTGGAGAATGTGGTCATGTACATCAGATTGGGCATGTAAGCACCGGAAATCACCTGTCCGTAAAACACCGGATTAAATTCCAGTTTGGTGAAAATGTCCATTTCACCCTCGTTGAACATTTTTACTTTTTGCTCATGCAGGCGCTCAGTTTGACTTTCATAGCTCCTCAACTCATACACCCGGTCTTTCTTTGGACCGGTTACTTTGGATTCTGTAAATCTGGGATGTCCGGTGAAGGCAAGGAGAAAGGCTTTTTCGATTCGCTTATAGGGAGGGTTATCAAAAGGAGCGTTGATGTAAGCCGATCCTGCAGTCTGGTAAGCTTGGTCTTTGACCAGTTTTTCAGCCATTTTTTCATAGACTTTCATGGAAGAATAGGGGATAAAGAGATACACCTTTTTCCCGGCATCCGGTTGGGAAGCAATAGGCTTAAATACCCCAACTTTCGCCACTCCATTTCGATGAAGGGCAGGCAAAAGTGCTTTTTCCAGGTAGCCGTCAATTTGACTTTCCTGACTGGCATTTTCGATGTGGTAAATCCTCAGTTCGTAAAAGTCCCGTTTCCCTTTCTGGGCAAAAAGGCTTGCTGAAATCAGGGTGAAAAACGCAAGAAGGGCAATTGTGATCCCTTTTTTCGAGTTCATAGTAAAAGGTTATTAGGGGTGAATGTTTTTTATGGGATCAATTTAATCCAAAAAAGTTGGGGTTATTCCCCATTCAAGGAATTAAAGCAAAAGCCCCGAAGCGTTTACTTCGGGGCTTGATTTTACTTTTTATTCTGCGCCTTTTTCATCGGATTGTCTCCTGTGGAAGCGCCTCTTACACCACTTCCGCCTTTGAATAACTCAAATCGGGTCGGCTGATATTGTCTTGGCCAGTAGTTGCTGCTTTCGTCGATGTCAGCAGTTTCCCGCTTTGGATCGAGGACAACGCGCACCACTTCTTTTTGCTTTGCAAAGACTTTAGTGACCTGGGATTCATTTAATCTCCAGATTTCGGCAGGAATCCGTTCGATCTCTGAGGTACCATCCGCATAGTGAAACTCAATGATCAAAGGCATTACGAGTCCTCCCATGTTTTTGAAGGTCATCTCGTAGAAGTTCATATTGCTGTTGAGTAAAGCTTTTTCCTTTTCGGACAGACTCGCCATGAATTTCTTATAGGATTCCTCATCCTCCGGTGTCACCGCAAATGGATTGTAACTGGTGTAGAAATCCCTAGTGGCCGGATCGGATTCGATGACGGTTTTTTCCACATCCGCTTTGTTGAATTCCTTGGATACTGAGATTTCCTCCCGGTCAAATTCAGCCTTGGCATCTGCTTTTTTCTGAGCCGGTGTACGGTTGTCGAGTTTGTACCAGCTTACGTTTTCAATGGAAATATCCACAGGCTCTGTACCGTAAAACCAACCTCTCCAGAACCAGTCCAGATCCACGGCAGAAGCATCTTCCATCGTTCTGAAGAGATCATCAGGGGTCGGATGCTTAAACATCCATCTTCGCGCGTACTCCCTGAATGCAAAGTCAAACAAGTCACGTCCCATCACGGTCTCACGTAGGATATTCAAAGCTGTTGCCGGCTTGGCATAGGCATTTGGACCAAATTGTATGATGTTTTCGGAATTGGTCATGATCGGTTCCAGCAAGCTTTTTTCACTAGCCATGTAAGGAACGATCTTGTGTGCCGGACCTCGGCGCGAAGGGAAGTTACGGTCCCATTCCTGCTCTGCCATAAACTGCATAAAGGTATTCAAACCCTCATCCATCCAAGTCCACTGACGCTCGTCGGAGTTGACGATCATCGGGAAGAAGTTGTGTCCGACTTCGTGGATAATCACTCCGATCATTCCGTTTTTGATTGCCTCAGAGTAGGTACCATCGGCATCCGGACGGCCATAGTTGAAGCAAATCATCGGATATTCCATTCCGTTGCTTGCCTCTACTGAAATGGCAGTTGGGTACGGATAATCAAACGTGTGGGAAGAATAAGATTTGATGGTATGCGCTACCACACGGGTGGAATATTGCTCCCAAAGTGGATTGGCTTCTTTGGCATAGTAAGACATAGCCATCACGTCTTTTCCACCTTGTTTTACCGCCATGGCATCCCAGATGAATTTACGGGAAGAAGTCCAGGCAAAGTCACGTACGTTGTCAGCTTTATAAACCCAGGTCTTTTTTCCGGTAGCTTTTTTCTTTTCCAAAGCCTCGGCTTCTGCCTGAGTGCGGATGATGACCGGCTTATCGTAGGTCTTTTTCGCCGTGTTCCAGCGTTGCAATTCGGTAGCCGAAAGCACTTCTTCCGGGTTTTGAAGCTCTCCTGTGGCTCCCACCATGTGGTCAGCAGGCACGGTGATTCGAACTTCGTAGTTTCCAAAGGTCAAGGCAAATTCACCTGCTCCGAGGAACTGTTTGTTTTGCCATCCCTGAAAATCCGAATACACAGCCATTCTAGGGAACCATTCCGAAATAGTGTAGAGGTAGTTTCCGTCTTTCGGGAAAAACTCATAGCCAGGACGTCCACCAATAAATCCTACCCGATCCGTGATATTGAAGCTCCAGTCTATGGAAAAGGTGAAGCTTTCTCCGGCCTTAAGTGGCTGAGGGAGATCCACCCGCATCATGGTTTTGTTGATGGCGATATTCAGAGGATTTCCATTGGAATCTTTGATCGTGTGGATTTTGACATCGTAGTCATCCGAGTGCCAAAGGATTCCTTCCAGTTGCCGAAGGCTCATCCGTGGCCCGATGCTTGACTCAGTTGTTTTTGGGGTATCGGAATCTTTTCCGCGGTTGTTTTGATCCAGCTGAAGCCACAAGTAGGTGAGCTGATCAGGGGAATTGTTGATGTAGGTAACCGTTTCGGAACCTTTGATGGACTGATTGTCATCGTTAAGCTCGACTTCGATCACATAGTTGGCCTGCTGCTGCCAATACATGTGTCCGGGAGCCCCGGAAGCCGTGCGGTACACATTTGGCGTTCGGAGCATTGTGCCCAACTGCTCAAAACGAACGGCATGGTTTTGCTCTGTCTGCTGAGCAAAAACCGGAGCCAGACCTGCCAGTCCGACTGCTGCTATGGCTAGTAGTTTTTTCATTTTATAATAAATCCTAGTAATTCAAATCTGTTTTTCGATAACTCCAAAAGAACCCTTCAGTTAAAGGGTTTTACCAGAATTTTGTTTCCAGCATCAGCATAAAAGCCACTCCTAATACAAAAGAGGAGACAATCAAGGTCCACTCTCTTCTGCTTACCCCCGCAAGATTCAACAACGAGGTGACTAGGATAAATGCTACGACGATGACGATTTGCCCGGCTTCCAAACCCAGGTTAAATGCCAACAACGGCTGCCAGAGGCTGGCTTCTTTTCCCAGTAATTCTTTCAAATAATTGGAAAATCCCAATCCGTGAATCAATCCAAAAAACACCGCATAGAGGTAATTGAGCTGAACGCCTTTACCGGTGGAAGGCTTGGGTTTGAAAATGGTGGTCAAGGCAGTGATGGCGATAGTCACCGGAATCATGAATTCAATGACATCAGATCGTACCTGAATGACTTTGAAGGTGGCCAAAGCCAACGTCAGAGAGTGCCCGATGGTAAACGCAGTAACCAGAATCAGAATTTTCTTCCAATCCCTTGCCACATAAACCGCACAGAGGGCAAGTACAAAAAGGATATGGTCAAAGCCCTGGATGTCCAGAATATGCTGTAAACCGAGCTTGAAATACAATTGAAATGAACTCATAATTGGGTGATGCTACCTCGAAAGAAGTAAATTGCGGCAATAATACAGGATAAATCCCACAAAAGGCACATTGCCCTGACCAAATGCAACATCTTTACATTTCCGTGATCAGTTGGGCTTTGATGGCCGTACTCCATCCGTTTTTTATCAGTTTGACGGAAGTCAGATTCAATCCCTCAAGCAAGAAAATGGAGATTGCCCAAAAGATTTTTTGGGATGACCTAGAGGTGGCTTTGGGGGAAAATTTCAATGAAAAGGTTGATTTCCTGAATCCAAGGGATAAGGCCAAACTGGATCGTCAGGTTAAAGAATACCTGCTCAAGCACAATCAGATTTGGGTAAACTCCAAGCCTCTAACCCTCACTTTGCTGGGATACGAAGTGGAGGAAGATGCCGCCTGGTTTTACCTGGAGTCATCCGCCACGGAAGTCCCCAAGTCAGTGGAAGTTCAAAACACCATTTTGCTGGATGATTTTGACGGGCAGCAGAACATTGTCCATGTCTACAACCAATCCAAATCCCCCCGAAGCCTACTCCTAAGTGAAGGAAATGAAAAGGGGAAGATTGAATTCTAAAGAATTCCAAAATTGGAAAATTGAAACATTGGAAAATTGAATCCGAATAAAAAAAGCCGTCAGAAACTCAATTCTGACGGCTTTTTTTATCGGTCCCCGAGCTTGTCGAGGGGCCCCTTCGACAGGCTCAGGGACCTAATCAGAGTTTTTCAAATATCCTTCTGAAGCTTGTCGCCTCAGCTATTCGGCCATGAAGCTCAGAGATGGCTACACGCTCCTGCTCGGTGGTGTCCCGATGACGAATAGTCACGGTATTGTCTTCCAGAGTCTGATGATCCACCGCGATGCAGAAAGGCGTTCCGATCAAGTCCTGCCGGGTGTAGCGTTTACCGATGGACGCAGCATCTTCATAGATGATGTTGAAATCGTATTTAAGCAGTTCCACAATTTCCTGGGCTTTTTCCGGCAATCCGTCTTTCTTAACAATCGGAAGGATGGCAGCTTTTACCGGAGCAATAGCCGGGTGGAACTTCAGGTATGTTCTGCTTTTTTCCTCCGTCGTCTCTTCGGTAAATGCATTGCAAAGCGTTAGCAGGAACAATCGATCCGCACCGATAGAGGTCTCGATCACATATGGGATGTAGTTTTGGTTGATCTCCGGATCGAAGTACTGCTGCTTTTTCTTGGAGTATTCCTGATGCGATTTCAAGTCAAAGTCAGTTCTGGAGTGGATTCCTTCCACTTCTTTGAATCCAAAGGGAAATTCAAACTCGATGTCCATCGCTGCGTTCGCGTAGTGGGCGAGCTTTTCATGGTCATGCTTTCTAAGTTTTGCTGCAGGCGTACCCAAAGCCAGATGCCATCTCATTCGGGTATCTGCCCACTTCTGATACCAATCGAGTTCGGTGCCGGGGCGTACGAAAAACTGCATCTCCATCTGCTCAAATTCTCGCATTCTGAAAATGAACTGGCGGGCTACTATTTCATTTCGGAAGGCTTTTCCGATCTGAGCGATTCCGAAAGGAACCTTCATTCGGGCGGTCTTCTGTACATTCAGGAAATTGACAAATATCCCCTGTGCAGTCTCAGGACGAAGGTAAATGGTTGAGGCATCTTCGGCCACCGAACCCACCTGAGTGGAAAACATCAGGTTAAACTGACGTACATCAGTCCAGTTGGAGGTTCCGGAAATCGGGCATTTGATACCTTCGTTGGTGATCAAATCACGAACTCCAGCCAGATCTTCGGCTTCAAGCAATCGTGCCAAAGCAGCGGTAAGGGACCTCGCTTTTTCTACCTGACCTTCATTTTCCAGTTTGGCAGCATGCTCTTCCACCAAGACGTCGGCGCGGTAGCGCTTCTTGCTGTCCTTGTTGTCGATCATCGGATCGTTGAAGGAGTCCACGTGACCGGAAGCTTTCCAGGTGGTCGGATGCATAAAAATAGCTGCATCAATGCCGACAATATTGTCGGAAACGCGAGTCATGGTTTCCCACCAAAGTCGCTTCAGGTTGTTTTTCAATTCTACCCCATAGGCGCCATAATCATAGACAGCCTGAAGGCCATCGTAGATCTCCGAACTTGGGTACACAAACCCATACTCTTTGGCATGGGAAATAATATCTTTCAATTGAGCGTTTTCGCCCGGGGTTTCTGTCTTCGCCATAGGCCGCAAAATTAAAGAAACAAATTGACTTGAAGCAGGAAGAAAATTTTCATATGCATTTGATTTCCTTCTTTTTTTACAAAAAAAGCCACAATTCATAACGAATTGTGGCCAGCTTAAATGAAGGTTACCGGATTATCTAAAGGTGTATTTGAATCCGATCCCACCCCGGAGGTAACCATCGTGGTCATCCGCGAATACAGGCGCAGCTTCAATCAAAAAACCAAAATTTTTGGTGTTGAAAGGTTTGATTAGAACCCCAAATGGAATGGCCAAATACACGTCGTCATGGTCATGGTCATTGTTTCGGCTATCGTCACCAAACAGACCCAGACTCGCTCCGACATAGGCATTGACTTCACTTTTTCTCACAAAATTGTAGCCGCCCATCAATTCAAGGCCCAAGTCATCTCCCAAACCTAGCCTGCCCTCTCCAAAAAACTCCTTGTCCGGATCGGTTCCTACGGTGATAAATGTTCGGGTATTTTGAAAATTGATGCCGGCACTAACTTGAGCTTGAGCTACTTGAATTAGGCCCATCAGGAAAAGGGAAAGGAAAAGAAGTTTTTTCATGGTAAGTAATTGTTGGTTGGACTGCCTCTATGGCAAAGTCCAAGCCAAAATTGCTTACCAGTTGCCTTCTGATTGGCTGATTTTTCTTCCTTCCCGTGCGGAGATAAATGCTGTTTCGATGATTTTCAAAACCGAAATGGTCTGAGAAAGAGTCACTTTCAATGGTTCTCCGAGGAGGATGGCATTTGCCACATTTTGGTAAAAAATCCGGTAATCTCCCGGAACGGTAGGATAAGGAACAGTTTCGTTTTCCAGATAGAGTTTCCCCCATCTTTCTTCGGGATCAACTCCCCAGTTTGGGCCTTCCGGCTTTTTTCCCTCCTTGAAAGCCTGTTCCTGCACGTCCAAAAAGTACTTTTGAAAGGCTCCTTTGTCCCCAAGAAGCATAAACTTGGGCGTGGGTACATTGACCAAGACTCCAGCTGTAACCCGGGCTTTTAGGTTAGGATAATAAAGTGCGATATCGAAGTAATCGTCTGCCACAGCATTTTTTCGCTGCGATTGGATGTCTGCAAAAATGGCTTTTGGCTTACCGAAGAGCAGAACTACCTGATCGATCAGATGCGAACCCAAGTCGTAGGTGATGCCATTACCCGGGACTTCTTTTTCACGCCAGTTGTCAGAAACCTGAGGTCTAAATCGGTCAAAATGGGATTCCAGGTAAACCAGATCCCCAAGTGTTTTTTCTTCCACGAGTTGCTGCAGAGTCCTGAAATCCCCATCGAAGCGTCGGTTGTGAAATACACTGCAAACCAGTCCTTTTTCCTGAGCGATTTTTTCCAACTCCTCTGCCTCCTGGGAATAGATCGTCACGGGTTTGTCTACGACCACGTGCTTGCCTGCCAATAGGCACTGCTTGGCCATGGGGAAGTGGAATTCATTGGGAGTAGTGATGCAGATCAGGTCAGCCGCATCTGCTTCGAGAAGTTCATCCAAACTTCGAAATGTCCTCACTTTGGGGTATTTCTCCTCACATCGATTGCCGTTCCGTTCAACAATTGCTGTGAAGTCCAGATCAGGGCAAACCGAAATGAGCGGTGCGTGCATTTTTTCAGCCACTGAGCCGTAGCCAACCAAAGCTGTGCGAACAGGAGTAGTCATAGTCGGTAAGGATAGGTTCAAAGGTGCATTTCGTTGACCTTTTTGATAAGATCAATTCGCGAAGTTACCTGAAGTTTTTGATGGATATTTTTCCGGTGGGTTTCTATGGTCTGTATACTCAGGCATAACTTTTCGGCAATGTCTTTATTAAGCATCCCGTCACTGATCATTTTCAGTATTTGGGCCTCTCTTCTTGAAAGGCGGTATTTTTCCCGGAAAGCATCAAAAAAGGGTGTTTGATCGGCTTGTTGAATAACGCGGGAAAAATTTTTGACATATCGACCCTCATAGACTTCGATTATGGTAAAAATCAACTCATCCGGATCTGCGTCTTTCAGAATAAATGCATCTGCCCCCAATTGTAGGCATTCTTTAAAAATCTTCTCTTCATCATACATGGAAAGTACGATTACTTTGAGGTTAGGGAAGTGCTTTTTGCTATGGCGAAGAACCCCAAAACCGTCAACAATAGGCATATTGAGATCAGTCAGTACGAGATCAACTTCTTCTTTCTCCAAAAACTCCAATAATTCCTTCCCGTTTGGGAACAGCCCGGTCACCAAAAAACCTTCGTGTTCTTCGATAAGTCCCTCTAATCCTTTTGCAAATAACTTGTGGTCATCAGCCAGAGCAATCCGAATCATTTTAAGTAAGGTGGTGGTGGGAAAAGATGAGTGAAGCACTAATCTTTTGGGAAGTTAAATCAGATATATCACAAAGGCAACTCCAATGTGATCAGTGTACCTTTTCCGACTACAGATGTCAGATTAAATTTCCCTCCTACAGTCTCCATTCGTTTGGACAGGTTATACAGACCGCTCCCGTTGGTTTTAATACTGGAATCGAAGCCCTTTCCGTCATCCTTGATTTCGATCGATCGTTTTGAACCCTTTTGATAAATTCGGATGGAGATGGTATCCGGTTGTGCATGCTTGATAGCATTGTTGAGGCATTCCTGAATGACCCGGATAAGAATCAGTTTTTGGTCTTTCGGGAGCTGATTGAATGAGTGGTCGGAATCCAGTGAAGTTTTGCAGAAGCCGGTTGACTGGATTCTTTCCAATTGATGGGAAATGAATTCATCCATGGTGATGGACTCTACCCAATCCAGGTTGAGGGTTTTGGATAGCGCCCGGACTTCTTTGATGATCTGGTTGATGTAGTCTTTCCCCTCAGCCTGCTTTTCTGGTTTGGAGGAGTTGAGGTTGAGTTTGGCCAAAGAAAGCAGCTGCCCGATGTTGTCGTGGAGTTCTCTGCCGACCTGGGTCAGGGTCTCCTGCTGGATTTCATTTTCGATGTTGAGCAAGGTTTTCTCATACTCGACCTTCAACTGATCAATTTTCTGACGGTTTTGGACTTGCCGCTGCCGGTGGAGCACGACCATGGCTACGATGAACGTTCCCATCAAGGCCGTTAGAAAAGTGCCTGATACAATCAAGAAGGCGAGTTCGTTGTCCTGTTCAAGCATGGACTAGAGCGGTTTTAGGCCTAGGGAAAAACTTCTCCAAAGCAAACTTGACCACAATACTTAACATCATAGAAACGTAAAGAAACTGTGAAATGTAAACCAATGAATAGTAAAGGGGCTTGTTGCGAAAGGCTAAGTACTCAAACGATACTTCGGATAGGAATACCAGGCTGCTTTGGAATAGCGTCAAAGTGATAAACCAAAAAAACCAGAGTTTCAAGGGATCCAGTTCCAAATAAAAAGAATCCGTAATCAAGTCAATAAAAAAAAGACCACAAGCAAAGATGATGAATGAGTTTCCGATTGAATAAATAATTGGTTGGATGCCGTAAAGCGGTTCTACGCCACTCCATTGGAGTCCAATGCAAAGGATTAAAAAGAAAATCAAAAGTCCATAGGTAACTTTTTTTAATTTTCTTCCCTTGATGTGATTCAGAATAATCAGGAGAAATAGGACTTTTGAAACCTGGGAATAAAATAAATTAAATGACCATACATTCCATCCCTGAAAAGGGACATCGAATAGCCATTCGTGAATTTTTTGATTGAAAGCTTTATTTACCATGAGGTAGCTTCCCAGATTCTCATAAAAAAACACCAGGGCAAGTAGGAGAAAAGGAAGATAATTTTCGGGTTCTCTTTTTCTTGATTTGGCTAAAATTAGGAATAGGAAAATCCCTATAATCCCAAGGATACTAATCGACAGGATATAGGGATCTTCAATGATAGACAAGATGACATTCTTAGTCACAGAATTCGGTTATTTATTCACAGGTGGGAGGACAAAGTTTGCCACGGTTGTAATAACTGGAATCACCGCTTGCATCTAAGATTTCACCTTGTCCATCGACCGAGGCAGTCATAACCAGATTTATCCGACCTACATATTCATCGGGATTTTCAGGGTGAAGCTTTTTGGCGACCTCTTCAGTATACTCTGTAAAATAAAACTTGATCCCTCCGGCATTGGGATCGGCCAGGATTTCTTCGAGGGTCTTTCGGTCAAAAAATATCCAATCGGTCTGATCAACAATGTCTCCCTTTTTGCCTTTGGCAGGCTTTCCTTTCTTTACTTCCTGATCATACTTCGCTTTCATTTGTTCGAAGTCGGCTTTGCTGATTTTCATGTGTTGTGCACTAAAAGTTTGTCTGTTAAAAATTCTATTTGAATTGAAAAGATACTGGTTTTTAAATTTTTTAGGACAAAAAAAGGAGCGGGATTTCTCCCGCTCCTAAGCGTAATTAAGAAACAAATCGATTAAGCTACTTTTTTGGTATCCTTTGGAGCTGGGGTTCCCGCATTCTCCAATTCATTTTTCATCAAATCCACTACAATCGGAGTAGCGATGTAAATCGAAGAGTATGTACCTACGGTGATACCCACAAACAGGGCGAAAGAGAATCCTCTCAATACTTCACCGCCAAAGAACAACAATACAATCACCACAATCAAGGTAGTAAAGGAAGTGATCAGTGTACGGCTCAGCGTCTGGTTGATTGCGTCATTGAATACTTTGACCAATTTATGTGTACCTCGGTTTTCGATATTTTCACGGATACGGTCAAATACGATCACGGTATCGTTGATGGAGTAACCGATCACGGTCAATACCGCTGCGATGAATACCTGGTCGATTTCAAAGTTGGCGCCCAACAGATTCCCGATGGCAAAGGCAGCGATTACAAACAACGTATCATGGATCAAGGCAATGATGGAAGCAAGGGAGAATCTCCAGTTTCGGAATCTCAACAGGATATACAAGAAGATTCCAACCAAGGCAGCGATCATGGCTTCTGCAGAGGATGCCTTGATGTCGTCAGCGACGGTGGCACCTACTTTGGAGGATCCGGTGATGGAGAATTGGCCTGCACCTACTTGTTCAGGATTTTCCACAAAGGTAAATCCGGTAACTGTTGCAATACCTTCCTTCACTTTTGCTTCAACGGCTTTGTTGGAAGCATCATCATCCTCATTGATCAAGTAAGAAGTGGTAACCTTCAGGGTGTTGTTTGATCCGTAGGTTTTCACTTCTACTGATCCTTCAAATTCATTGTCCAAGCCTACTTTCAGGTCTGAAGGAACCACTGCCTCATTGAATGCCACAATGTAAGATCGGCCTCCGGTAAAGTCCACTCCGAATTTGAGTCCGTTTACGGCTCCGATTGCCAGACCTACTAGGATGATGGAAGTAGAAATCAGGTAGGCTACTTTTCTCTTTCCGAGGAAGTCGATGTTCAATCCTTCCAACAATTTTCCGGTAAGTGGAGTGGAGAAATTGATGGTGCTCTTGTCTCCCTTTTTCATGGTCATCCAGTAGATGATTACTCGGGTGATAAATACAGCCGAGAAGAAAGAACACGCAATACCGATCATCAAGACGATGGCGAAGCCTTTCACAGGCCCCTGTCCCAAGGCAAAAAGGATTGCGCCTACTAAGAAGGTAGTCACGTTTCCGTCAATAATCGCCGAAAATGCTTTGCTGTATCCGGTGTTGATTGCCGCCAAAAGACCAATCCCGTTTTTAAGTTCCTCGCGGATACGCTCAAAGATCAATACGTTGGCATCAATCGACATACCCATGGTCAATACAATACCAGCGATACCCGGCAAGGTCAACGCTGTACCCAACTGAGCCAAGATACCTAGGATGAAGAAAATGTTGAAAATCAAAGCAACTACCGCTACCAGACCACCTTTGGCATAATAGGCAATCATGAAAAGCATTGTTAATGCCAAGCCTGCAATCATAGAGAAGATACCCTGTGCCTGTGCTTCTTTACCCAAAGTTGGGCCGATGATGCTTTCTTCCACAATCTGAGTTGGAGCAGGAAGTGAGCCTGATTTCAGGATGTTTGCCAAATCCTGAGCTTCCAACAAAGTGAAGTTACCGGAGATTTCAGACTGGCCGTTAGGAATTTCGCCATTTACCACAGGGGCAGTGTACACATAGTCGTCAAGCACTACAGCGATCCTTCTGCCGGTGTTTTCAGCCGTTAGATTTCTCCATTTTCTGGCACCTTCTGCATTCATTTGCATAGACACCGCAGGTCGGGAAGTTTGATCCAAAGTCTGACGAGCATCTGTTACCACGTCCCCTTCCAAAGGAGCTTGGTCAGAACCGCGGGTAGTTTTGATGGCATAAAGTTCAAGCACTTCGCTTCCGTCTTCAGCTACGGTTGGTTTTACTCCCCAAAGTAATTTGAGATCTCTAGGCAGGAAAGACTTGTAGCGCTCGTTTTTGATGATTCGGTTGATGGCAACGGTATCTTTTACATCGTATACCAAGCCATAGTTGGCCTTCATCAATGCGATCAGAGGAGATACATCATTTGATTGCTTCAAAGGGTCAATTGCCTCCAATTGCTTTTCAAGGGCATTTCTCAATGAATCTTCGGAAGTAAGAGAATCGGTCGCTGTGGTATCAGCTTCGGCAGTACTAGAGCCGCCTTTCTGATCCGCCACCCAGGTTGTGTTGATGGCTTCAATGGCTCCTCCGTATTCGTTAAGCTCCAATACTTCCCAGAACTGAAGCTTGGCTACGCCTTGCAAAAGGTTACGAACACGTTCCTGATTATCAGCTCCCGGAAGCTCAATCTGAATTCTTCCTGAACCAGCGATTCGCTGAATGTTTGGCTGAGAAGTACCAAAACGGTCGATACGAGTTCTTAGAATGTTGAAAGAACGCTCAATCGCGTTTTCTACTTCGGTGTCTATGATTTCAAGAATTTCTGAGTCGGAAGATTCCAAGGAAATTCTGCCTCTATTTGCAGCCGTTGCGAAAATGGTACTCAGGTTTTTCCCCGGATTGTTGCGCTGCCAAGCCGTATAAAATAGGTCGACAAATTTAGTGTCAGACGTTTTGGCTGCTTCTCGGGCTTCATCTACCGATTTATTGAAAGCCTCATCTTTTGGATTGCCTGCAATACCTTTCACGATTTCCACCGGAGATACTTCCAATGTCACGTGCATACCACCCTGAAGGTCAAGACCCAGACCTAGTTCGGTTTCCTTGATTTCCTGATAGGTGAAATCAGCACCCAGGAAATTATAAACCGGCTCTCTCCAGACCGAGTCCAGATAAGCTCTTTTTTTGGCAAAGTCAACATTGCCGGCGGCGTCAGTAGCATACTCGGTTGCTTTCTGCTGGACACCATTGGATACTAATGTGAATGACAGATAGTACAGACAGAGCGCTGTAACAATCACTGTCAAAAACACAATGACACCTTTGTTTTGCATACGAATTGGATATTTGATTGATTATGAAATACAGGATAATGGACTAACCTGAGAAGGTTAGGGAAGTAATTTTTACAAAAGAAAAATTAAAATCAGGGACCCTTAGTGGAAATAATCCGCTCAAAAAGAATCTCAACCAGCTGATTGGGGTAGAATGCCGAAACGGCCTGAAGTGTAGGTAATTGGAATTCGAAACTGAAAACGTGATGGATCAGATAGAATACAGTATCTGCCACATGGACCACAAAAGGCACCACTGCATCCACTGCAACATTCAAAAATGTCTGATCCGGATTTTCGGAACTCTGCTCAGTTTTGGCGATTTCACCCTGCTGAGGCATGTATTCCACACTGGAAATAAACAGACAAAACAGCAATGCCATCACCACCGTAAAGCGCTGTTGGAATAGTTTGCTATGGATTGTCGAGTTTTTCATGCGCGGCAAATATAGGCATTATTTGAAATTCCAGCTTTTCAGGTAATTTTTTTTGAATTACTTCCCGGATTTAGCTCTCAGATAAGTTCTAATCACGTCTAATGCCCGATCAAAATTGGAATTATTGGGAACAATCAGGTCTGCCTCGTTTTTGAAAGGTTTGATGTACTTTTCATAGGTCGGCATCACATGCATCTCGTAGCGATACAGCACATCATCCAAATCATAGCCTCGCTCTACCTTGTCGCGGATGATCCGTCGCTTAAGCTTGATATGGTCTTTGGCATCAATAAATATTTTCAAATCGAGAAGTTCCGCGAGCTCAGGATAATAAAGGACAAAAATTCCCTCAACCACCACGACTGGCGCAGAGGCGAAGGTGAGCATTTTTGGTTTTTTTGAGGAGTTGTTGAAGGTATATTCTTCTCTGAGGACAGTTTCACCGTCTTGAATTTTTCGGATATCGGCAGCGTATTGCTCAAAATCGATGCTATGCGGGGTGTCAAAATTGTGAATTCCCTGAGCGTCTACCGGCTGCATATGCCGGGGCTTGTAATAGTTGTCCTGAGAAATAAGGCAAACTTCTCCGGGATCAAAGCTGCTGAGCAAGCGCTCCAAAAACAAGGTTTTCCCTGAGGCTGATCCTCCAGTGATTCCGACGATGAAGGGTTTTTTCATCTGTTATTAAGTTGTTTTAAGAGGCCAGGTGGAATCTTGCTTTGAAAATAAAGAAACAGTGAGTGTCATTTCTTACACGCTCGATTTCATGGAGGGCAAAGTTAAATCATTTAAGGTGTGATCTCAGAATTTTCTATTGCGAAGAAAAGAAATCAGGTTTTTTACCGCTTTCCCACGATGGCTGATTTGGTTTTTCTCTGTCAAGGTCAGTTCTGCAAACGTCTTTTCAAATCCCTTAGGCCTGAAAACCGGATCGTACCCAAACCCTCCTTCACCGATTTTTTGATCTAAAATTTCCCCTTCCGCTATTCCTTCAAATTCATATTCCTGTCCTTCCAAAATCAAAGCGATCACGGTTCGGAATCGGGCTTTACGATTGCTTTCGCCTTTCATTTTTTTCAAAAGCAAATCAATATTTCGGACATCGCTTCTTGGCTCTCCGGCAAATCTACCCGAATAGACACCCGGGGCACCATTTAGAGCTTCTACCTCAAGTCCGGTATCATCAGCAAAGCAATCCACGCCGAAATTCTCTTTAACAAATCTGGCTTTCTGAAAGGCATTGTGATCGAGTGTATCACCTGTTTCTGGCAGTTCCTCGTAACATCCGATTTGCTGAAGGGAAACAATTTCAAATTCAGATCCCAAAGAGGCTTTTACCTCTTCGATTTTCTTAAGGTTATTGGTTGCAAAGCAGATTTTCATTTTCAATTAATTCATGAACTTAGTCATGTAAAGGTCGGGGATTTTGAATCGAAGACATTCAATTCCCTCCTGAATTCTTGGCGGGAATCAGTTTGGTCAAAATCATGTATTTTCGTCGGTATAAAATGGAGCAGGACAATCACGTCTCAAAGATTGATACTAATCAACCAAGCGAGATTCAATCTCGCAGCTGAAAAGAAAAATTTATACAGATGAAAAAAATTACCATCTATTGCGGTTCAAAGAAAGGGAATAGCGGAGTCTTTGAGGCGGGCGCCCGAGCATTGGTTCAGGAGATGATCAAGCGAGATCATTCTTTGGTGTATGGTGCTGGCCGGGTAGGCCTGATGGGTGTCATCGCTGATGAAATGCTGGCTGCGGGGAAGGAAGTTCTTGGCATTATTCCTCAAAAGCTGGTTGATCGTGAGGTGGCTCATCAAGGATGTACCGAGCTGATTATCGTTGAGACGATGAGGGATCGCAAGTGGTTGATGGCTGAGCGCGGGGACGGTTTTATCGCAATGCCGGGAGGAATCGGGACGCTGGAGGAGCTTTTTGAAATCATGACGCTGAATCAGCTTCACTATATACAAAAGCCTTTGGCCTTGTACAATGTAAATGGATACTTTGATAAGTTGATAGATTTTTTGAATCATGCCATGGAATCCGGATTCCTTTATCCTGAGCAGGAAGAGATGCTGATTATATCGGATGATCCGGTGGATTTGCTGGATCAAATGGCGGCCTACCAGGCAAGACGTCCGGCAGATTGGTAATTTTTGATCAAAAAAGACTCCTGTTTCTAGTTAGGAAGCGAAAGGATCATTTTGGGATTAAATTGATTTTTTTGAAAGAATGTGTGCTAAAAAGCTTTGGAAAAGAAAGCCAAAGAATCTATTTCCTATTTGTCAATTCACAACTAATCTCATTTAATTGTATTTTTGTCCAACTCAGATAACTGCATGATCGATAAGCTTTTCCCTCTGGACAAAAATTACATCCTCCGACAAGCACAGTTTGTATTGGAGGAGGAATTGATTGATCAGATGATTTATGAACTGAAAAGATCCTATACCTACCTCTACAATCCACTTCGGTTAATGGATCAGACTTATGCAAGGATTCTGGACACTTTTGATTTTCCCACTGATCGGGTCAGAATGATATACCGGCAGCTTTGCGGAATCTATCGCTACAAAAACGGGGACAATCAGTTGGAGCTTCTTTTTGATGGCCGTACCCATTTTGATAAGTTCAAGGAAGATTGGGAAGCAGCTTTGATTAGTTGGGTTCAGGAATTGGGTCAGCATGAGCAGTATGTCAAAACCATGCTGAGAATGACGCTACTATACGATACCGAATCAAGAGCTGAATGGTCTGAAAACCACTGCAAGGCATTTATCAATCAATATTTTGAGCTGAAGGTCTTCAAGAGACAAGGTGAACTTAGATTAAAAGTGGGTTGATTTACCTGCATAAGATCGCATAACAATCAAAAAGCCATCCAAGAAGATGGCTTTTTGATTTTCTGGATACCCGGTTTTTGGATTAAAAGTTGGGACTCAGTAAATATTTTCCGTAGAAATCATCAATTGCCTTTACCGCTTCAGTGGCATTATCAACAACGGTGAACAATTCCAGATCTTCTTCTTTGATATAGCTGTGTTCGGCGAGTAACGTTTTTTTGATCCAATCCACCAATCCCTCCCAATAAGATTTGCCCACCAAGACAATTGGGAATCGCGCGATTTTATTGGTTTGAATCAGTGTAAGGGCTTCAAAAAACTCGTCAAGCGTTCCAAATCCACCGGGCAATACCACAAATCCCTGGGCATAGCGGATGAACATTACTTTGCGGACAAAGAAATAGTCAAACGTGATCAATTTATCCCGGTCGACATAAATATTATTAAACTGTTCAAAGGGCAAAACAATATTCAAACCCACTGATTTTCCTCCTTCGGAATAGGCGCCTTTGTTACCTGCCTCCATAATTCCCGGTCCGCCACCTGTAATGACACCATACCCATGGCGTACAAGTTTAGCGGCGATTTCCTCGGCCATTTTATAGTATTCATGGTCCCTTGGAGTCCGTGCCGAACCAAAAATTGAAACACAGGGACCGATTTTAGCCAGTTTCTCGTAGCCTTCGACAAATTCCGACATTACTTTAAAAATGGCCCAGCTATCCTCACTTCTGATTTCGCTCCAGTCGCGTTCCTTAAAGGCCTGACGAATCCGTTCCTCTCCTTTTTTGTCTTCCAAATTGCTCATGTTCCATCCATTTAATCCTTCAAAAAAACGATTCTCAAATGCAAATGATGGTCTAAAAGGCGAATTCAATTTTAACATGTTGAAAATCAATTAGAAAAAATGGTTTGATGTCGGAATTTATTGGGGTCCACATAGGCTAATTTTGCTTTAGAAATAAATGAACATGAATCTTTTCGAAAAATCCGAAGCTGTAAAAGCTGTGTTTCAGGAACTGGAGGATGAGTCGCGGCAGTTTCATACTGAAGCAGGCATGGGATGTATTTCAGGTTGCGGATTTTGCTGCGCAAATCCGGAGGTCCCCGCCTCTCCGCTCGAGTTTTTGCCATTGGCTTTTGATCTTTATGAAAAGGGAATTGCCGAGGAAATTGCCAATCAATTGTCTCAGGAAGAAAAATCGGGAAATTGCATTGTTTACCGTTCGCAAAAGGAGGATGTGACTAAAGGGTTTTGTGGAAATTATGCAAATAGAGGCCTGATCTGCCGGCTTTTTGGAGCCTCGGCCCGAAAGAACAAACACGGTCAAAAAGAACTGATTACCTGTAAAATCCTAAAAGAACAAAAGGCTGAAAACTATAAAATCGCATCCTCCAGGATCAATTCAGATTTGGAAATTCCCATGGCAACAGCGTTTTATACTCGCCTCAAAGATGTGGATGAGTCGCTGTCCAATCAATACCCGGTCAATCAGGCGATTTTGATGGCTCTGGAGCTCGTATTGCGATATAAGTTTTATCAGGAAGGTGAAAGTTGACACCTAGCCTGATTTTTTTGCTCCTTAGTTTTGAAGTATATTCGATCAGAATTAAGAGGGGAAACTAGGCTAAAAAGACCCAGAATTATGTTGAAAATCGGCGAAATCGTCCAAACGATCAAAGGCATTATAGAGACCCGGATTGGGTTAGTCAAACAGGAAATACAGGATGAATTTGTAGGAATTTTGTCCCGACTGATTTTGCTGATCATAATTGGAAGCATGCTGTTGTTGGTTTTCCTGTTTTTGTCTCTTTCCCTTGCCTTTTTCCTTAGCCAAGTGACCAAGAGCCCTTACCTGGGATTTTTGATTGTGGCGCTGATGTATTTTTTGGTGGTCTTGGTTTTATTCCTCAGCCGGGATTCGCTCAAAATCCAGGAGAAGCTTTCTGCTGTGCTCAAGGATTTTATATTCCAAATCAAAAACAACAAAGAAGATGAGTAAAGAACTCGAAAAGAAGTCCGAAGAATTGGAGCAAACCTTGGCAAAGCAGCTGGAATTGCTCAAGAAAGATTCCGAGGACTGGTTGAAAGTAGGGGCAGTGGTAGCGGTTGGAGCTTTGCTTGCTTATGGAATAGTGAAAGCAACCCGAAAAAAGAAGGAAAAGACTACTGATAAAGCACTTGAGGTTCTGGAGAAAGAAGGACTTCTCAATGATGACATCAAAAAGCGATTGACTAAATCCAAACGATCAACCTTTTGGCCAAATCTTACTCAGAGATTGGTGATTTTGGGTTTGGCATTGGCTAAGGACAAAATCTACAATGAGATTTTTACTTCTCCTGCTGAGGTAAATGAAGGTGAAAAAAGTAAGTAAACTTTTAAAGTCCCTTTCAAAATGCGGGGAAAAGGGAATTGCATGGCTCGTAGACCCAGAAAAAGAATTGGATTTTGATAAATTCACTTGGGTCAAAGATTCTGGTTTGGATTTAATCCTTGTTGGAGGAAGCGGATCCACTTCTCAAAATTTTGAACGAGTAGTTCAATCTCTGAAGAAAATCTCGGGGACAATTCCAATTTGTATTTTCCCAGGTTCCCATCTTCAGTTGTCCGGGAAAGCGGATGCTATTTTATTTATGTCTTTAATTTCCGGCAGGAATCCGGAGTTTTTGATTTCCCATCAAGTGCAGGCAGCATCTGAGGTGGAGTCTTTGGGTTTGGAGGTTTTACCTACAGGATATATTCTCGTTAATGATGGAGAATTACTGAGTGTCCATTCTTCAAGCCAAACCTTACCGCTTTCCAATGAAGATTTTGAATTTGTAAAGTCGACAGCTCTGGCTGGGAAATTTCTCGGAATGAGGTTTTTTTATTTGGATGCCGGTAGTGGTGCTGCTACTCCGGTGAGCAAAAAGGTAATTTCTGAGGTTAAAGTAGCTGTCAAATGCCCCCTGATTGTTGGTGGGGGATTGACCAGTTCTGAAAGAGTGAAAACCGCATTCGAAGCAGGTGCGGATTTGATTGTCTTAGGAAACTCCATCGAAAAAGACCCCGGTTTTTTGGCCGAGGTCCTTCATTTAAAGTCTGTTTTTAATTTATCCCTGAACGTTAATTAGAGATTCCCTTCGTCGCATTTTCCCTGCAGGGACTCCATACATCATTTTGAAACGACGGCAAAAATAGGCTGTATCTTTGTAGCCGACTTCTTTACCGATATCCCGGATTGATTTTTTGGTCGTGCGAAGCAATTCGACAGCTGCTTCCATGCGTTGGTACTCGATGTAGTCCTGTGGATTAATTCCAGTGAGCATTTTGAAATATTGCCCAACATAGTCTTCAGAGACATTAGCAACTTTGGCCAATACTTTATTGGACAAGTCTCCTCCGATATTTGATTTGATGAAATTAAACAGGTCAATGAGACGTGGATCTTTGAAATAGGTTGAATTGGTGGAAAGTTCTTCCGTAAACAGTCTGTTTTTCAGAATGTGTCTTAGAAGTTCAATGACCAAAACCTCCGTTTGTGCCTTCAGGGAGCGTTCTTTGCCAACATTACTCCCTTCCAGTTCTTTAATGATGTCTTCCACCAAGGCAGCGATCCGGTCATTGAAGCGGATGATAAAAGGAGGAATATCCAGCGAATTGAAAAAATTGACTACATCAAAAACCTTGGATTCAAACTGAATCAGAGAAATGCAATCTTCTTCGGTGATTTTGATGTCCTTGAAACTGATGCTCTGAAGGTGTTTTCGCTTATTTTCTGCGAAAACTTCCATTTCCATCTCATTTTTTTTGGAGCCAGTCCCGAAAGTGATTTGAGTTTTTTGAGCTTTTGGAATAAAAAGCACCTCTCCCTCATTGACCAATTCCTGATCCTCGCCAAACTTCAAAGTGCCATGATGAAGTAATATCAAGCTGTTCTCGTTTTCCTCATAATTGAGAACGGTCACAGGCTTTTCAATCTTGAAATTATTCCCTTTCAAAAAACGTACGTGGACGGACTCAATGACTTTGTTGTAATAATCCATAATTGCAATTAAAAATAAAGATGTAAAAATATAACTTTTCCTAAGGGGAAACAGGAATATTTGATAATAGTTCTATTGAAAATAAAAAAAGGGTATAATTTTTTGCAATTATACCCTGTTAATCGAATTCGTTAACCTATTTGAGCAATGCTCTGGAAATTACGATTCGCTGAATTTCCGAAGTGCCTTCATAAATCTGGGTGATTTTGGCATCGCGCATGAGTCTTTCCACATGGTATTCTTTGACATATCCGTAGCCACCATGTACCTGAACCGCCTCCACAGTTACACCCATGGCCACCTCGGATGCGTACAGTTTTGCCATTGCAGAGGCGTGGGCATAATCCTCTCCCTGATCTTTTAGCCAGGCCGCTTTATAGACTAGAAGTCGCGCAGCTTCGATTTGAGTTGCCATGTCGGCAAGTTTAAACTGGATGGCCTGGTGTTGACTGATTGGCTTCCCAAAAGCTTTTCTCTCTTTGGAATAGGCTAAAGCTAATTCATAAGCACCTGAAGCAATTCCTAAGGCCTGAGCAGCAATTCCGATCCTTCCGCCATTCAGAGTTTCCATTGCATAGGTGAATCCAAATCCTTCTGCTCCGATTCGATTTTCCACAGGAACTTTTACATCTGTGAACATCAGGGAGTGGGTATCCGAACCTCTGATTCCCAGTTTATCCTCTTTTTTCCCGATGATAAAACCCTCCCATCCTTTTTCCACTATAAATACAGAGATTCCTTTGTGCCCTTTGCTCGCATCAGTCTGGGCGATTACCAGGTAAATACTAGCCGAAGAACCATTGGTAATCCAGTTTTTTGTGCCATTCAAGAGGTAATGGTCACCGTGAAGCTCCGCTGAGGTTTTTTGTGAGGTGGCATCCGATCCAGCTTCGGGTTCAGAAAGGCAAAAAGCCCCAAGTACTTCTCCGCTTGCCAATCGGGTCAGGTACTTTTGTTTTTGTTCTTCAGTTCCATATTTCTCCAATCCCCAGCAAACCAGGGAATTGTTGACTGACATGGATACTGAAGCAGAGGCATCGATTTTCGACAATTCTTCCATGGCAATCGCATAGGAAATGGTGTCCATTCCGCCTCCATTGTATTTGGGGTCCACCATCATCCCCATGAAACCTAACTCTCCCATCTTCTTGATTTGTTCGTAGGGAAACTTGGCTTCGGTATCCCGTTCAATCACACCGGGAAGCAATTCCGACTGAGCAAATTCTCTTGCTGCTTCCTGTACGGCCAAATGCTCTTCTGTCAATTGAAAATTCATAGAGGTAGTAAAATTTTTGGGTTTAAATTCTGCGAGAAAATATAGCCCAAAAAAAGAAAAGGGGCAAAAACTTGCCCCTTTCCGAATTTTATTTTGATCTGGATCAATCGCGATTGCCGAAGAACACAAAAATGTAATAGGCTAATGTCGCCAATGAAGCCAATGCCGCAACTACATAAGTCATTGCTGCCCAATGCAAGGCGTCTTTAGACATGTCATATTCCGGACGAGTAACAATGTTTCGGCTTTGAACCCAAGCCAATGCTCTGTTCGAAGCGTCAAATTCAACTGGTAAGGTCACCAGAGTGAACAAGGTCATTACTGAGTATGAGCCTACTACTATATATCCGATGACAGGGTAGGGAAGTCCAAGTGCAAATCCTCCAAACAATGAGGCGATCAATACCACATTTAGGATTTTACCTGAAATATTCTGTACAGGTACCATCGCTGAACGCATCTTTAGCCAAGTGTAAGCTGTTGCGTGCTGAACTGCGTGACCACATTCGTGAGCGGCTACCGCGGTAGCAGCTGCATTTCGACCGTAAAATACATCAGGGGAAAGATTCACGGTTTTGTTCATTGGGTTGTAATGGTCGGTCAGCTGACCTTCCACACAAACAACCTGTACATCATGGATATTATGGTCTGCCAGCATCAGTTTTGCGATCTCCGCACCGGAGAGGTTAGCTTGAAGAGCTGTTTGAGAATACTTTTTGAATTTGCTTTTCAATTTGCTGCTGACCACAAATCCAAGAATTGCAAATACGACGACGATTAGTATAATCATGTTTTATTAAATTGTTTAATTGGGTTTGAATACGAAGTTATTGTTTGTCAGGTTTAATCCAAGCAGGAATTCTCGTCATGATAACCCAACTGATCAATCCTGCAAGAAGGACCAAGATTACCTGGGTTCCGTGAATGATTGCTGCGAAAATTTTCCCGTCAGGTTCTGATACTCCAAACTGGATCAAAATGTAAGCCACCAATGCGTGAAAGGTACCAATTCCCCCCTGGACGGGCGCAACCATGCCAATACTTCCCATAACCATCACCAAAAGAACTTGTCCAGGTGTCAAGTTGGCAGTACTTTGGATCCCAAGGGACACGGTGTACATAGTCATAAAGTAAATGACCCAAATCAAAATTGAACTTGCCCAAAAGCCGAAAGGATTTTTAAGTGTGGAGATACTTTTTAATCCTGATACAAGTTGGCGTCCAAAATTCTGGAGTTTATTAACCAGGCCGTGATTCCGAAATTTTTTGAATAAATAATAAACAAAAATCAAAAACACGGCTAATCCTCCTATTAAAATGGGGAGGTTTCTCAGCAGCTTTTCACCTATACCATCCAGATCTACCAATTGAACTGCCAAGGAAAGGAAAAGTTGATTTTCGATCAGGAAAGCAAGGAATATGGTCCCAATAAGGAAAAGTAAATCAATACTTCGCTCCAAAATAACCGTACCGAGAAGGTGACCGATCGAGATTCCGTTTGTTCTGGAGAGCACACCGCATCTCGCTACCTCACCGGCTCTCGGCACCAATAAATTAGCCAGATATCCCACCATGACCGCGTGGTAGGCACGGTTTGCGGTTACTTTACTTCCTTCCTCTTCATTGATGAGCAAGGCCCATCTCCAACCTCTCAACCAAAATCCAAAAAGCGCTATGCCCAAAGAAAATAGAATCCAAAACCAGTTTGAAGATCTAAGCTGAGTCAGCAGACTTTCAATCTCAATGTCCTTGTATAAAAACCAAAAAATCCAGATCGCAATCACCAGTGAGG
This sequence comes from Algoriphagus lacus, assembly GCF_003583985.1. Classification (GTDB taxonomy): domain Bacteria; phylum Bacteroidota; class Bacteroidia; order Cytophagales; family Cyclobacteriaceae; genus Algoriphagus; species Algoriphagus lacus. The sequence continues at coordinate 561,777 of NZ_QXML01000001.1, forward strand.
TTGCAACCTGGACTCCTTGTTTGATTCTTGGGTTGAGCATTAGATTAACTTATTTCTCTCGTCGGGAAAGATAAGAACCGGTTTGTATTTTTTTGCTTCCTCCAGTTCCATTCCCGCATATGAAATAATAATTACGATATCACCTACTGCTGCTTTTCTCGCAGCTGGGCCATTGAGGCATACCTGGCCACTGCCCCGTTCGCCTTTTATTACATACGTCTCGAGTCTTTCGCCATTGTTGACGTTAACTACTTGGACTTTCTCGTTTTCGATGAGTTGGGCAGCATCCATTAAGTCTTCGTCAATAGTAATTGATCCGACATAATGGAGTTCCGCTTGGGTAATTTTTACCCGGTGGATTTTAGACTTTAAAACTTGGATTTGCATTGGTTTAGTTTTTTCGGCCGCGAAATTAAGGAATTACGGGCATGTTGTCGATCAAACGGATTTCGCCAATAAAAGCTGCCACGCAGATCGAAGATTTTCCATTTGGGTCAAATTGGGAATAGGATTGAAAAGATTCGGGATGGATCAATTCGAAGTATTCGAGTTTGGCCAATGGTGTTTTTTGAAATGCGACTTCAATTTGATTCCTGATTTCCAACCAGTTTTTGCCAGTCAAAAGATCGGATTTTGCTTTTTCCAAACTTTGAAAAAGAATCAATGCTTGCTTTCTTTCCTCTGGTTTGAGTCGCATGTTTCTGGAGGACATGGCCAATCCGTCAGCTTCTCGTCGGGTGGGAACGATCTCCAAGGAAAGGTCGAAGGAAAGATCACGAACCAGTCGTTTGATGATACCTACTTGCTGCAGGTCTTTTTGGCCAAAAAAAGCAACATGAGGGCGAATCAGGTGAAAGAGTTTGGATACCACAATACCTACTCCGTTGAAATGGCCAGGCCGGAATTGTCCTTCAAGCACTCGTTCCAAATCACCAAAATCAAATTTAAGATGGGTTTCCGTCGGATATATGGCATCCACAGAAGGAAGAAAAACATAATCAACACCTGCTTTTGCTAGCTTTTCCAGATCAGCATCCACTGTTACAGGGTATTTCGCAAAATCTTCCGGATTGTTAAACTGAGTTGGATTTACAAAAATTGAAACAACCGTCACGTCAGTCTGTGAGATGGACTTTTTCACCAAATCCAAATGTCCTTCATGAAGCGCTCCCATGGTGGGCACAAATCCAATTTGATGGGTATTTTGGAGGTGTTTGAGCCAGAGGGGGTTCCATTCGGCTCCGGTTCGGATTACCTTCACGGGAGGGCAGTATTTCGGGTAAATTGCGGCAAAAGTATATTAATATCCAGAAATACAATGCTGATAGGCTTTTTTTATTTATCTTTGTGCCGTTGTTTATCACGATCATTAAAATCTCCTAAGCATGTCCAAACTACGTATCCTCTACGTTGCCAGTGAAATCAACCCTTTCTTACAAACTTCAGAAGTAGCCAATTTCTTACGATCTCTTCCCCAAGCTATGCAAGAGCGTGGTATGGAGATTCGAATATTGGTGCCGAGATTTGGACTGATCAACGAGCGAAAGAACCGATTGCATGAAGTAGTCAGACTCTCAGGAATCAATATCGCGGTAGGCGACGAGGAGAAGCCGCTTATTATTAAGGTGGCCTCAATTCCAAATGCAAAGCTTCAGGTTTACTTTATCGACAATGAGGATTATTTCCAGCGAAAGCATGTATTTCATGACAAGCAGCAGAAATTCTACGAAGACAATGATGAGCGCGCAATTTTCTTCTGCAAAGGGGTGATTGAAACTGTAAAGAAATTAGGATGGGCTCCAGATATCGTGCATTGCAACGATTGGATGACCTCGCTCATTCCGATGTACCTCAAAACGACTTACAAAAACGAGCCACTTTTTAAAGACACTAAAACCGTCTTTGCGATCTATAACAATGGATTTTCGCATACCTTTGGCGACGATTTGTTAAACAAGGTTAAGATGGTGGATATCGATGACACTATTTTGGCATCTTTGAAAAGCAAAGACTTTGCTGGCTTTATCAAGATCGGAATGGAATATGCCGACATGGTGGTAAAAGGCTCAGAAGTCTCTGCAGAACTAAACCAACTCATTGAGGATTTCTCAAAAGACAAAAATTTTGAAATCAGTATTGAAGAAGAGCAGCAAGCTCATGACGAGCTTTATGGCATTTATACCAGCCTTGCGGGCTAAACTGGCCTTTTTGGCCTTACTTTCTATTCCTTTTATCAGTTCATGCAGCGATCCGGCATCCGTCGGTCTCGAGTTAGCTCCTGGAAATAACCAAATTGGGGTTTTTTACAAAGAGTTTAATCTTGATGCCCAAGTGGTTTTGTTGGATTCATTTAACACAGTCAACTCCGGTGTTTTAGTAGTAGGCAATGAGACTGATCCCTTCTTTGGGAAAACCGAAGGTACAGGTTATAGTAGATTGTATATTGACGTAACAAAGGATCGACCCTTGTCTACAGCTATTCTGGACTCCATGTTTTTTAATCTAGACGTAGTTAGTGTTAATGGATCCAATCTGGATAAGCCGAAAAAGTATACCGTGCACAAGTTGTCCGAACCACTTCTGGATACGCTCTATTACAATTTTGATGAGCTTACCTATGAAGCGTCTCCGATTGCAGAGGTGTCGTTCACTTTCAAAGACATCAGAGACACCGTATTGAGACTCCCGGTCTCGGAAGTTTTTCGGGAGGAACTTTTTGGAAAACTTAAGAGGGGGAATGAATTTGACAATCTCTTTAATTTTAGAAGATATTTGCCCGGAGTTGCCGTAAAGGCGAAAGAAGGTGATGACGCAACAATTGGTGTATCGCTAGGTGGGAATACTGGTATTTCTGTGTTTTTCCATTACGAAGGGGATACCGTTTCCAAACGATATGACATCACGACTTTTTCCTCAAGGAGTTTCAACGGAATCAAGTCAGATCGATCAGGCACACCTACTCAAAACGTCACGGAATATGGAAAATCCTATGATGTTGGTTCTTTGGTAGGAATGAAATCAACTATGGCGATGGCTATGAAAATTGATACCAGTCCGATTGATGAGTTTCTGGACACGTTAACCGGGGTTACTTTCAATCAGATCAATTTTGTCATGGGCGAAATAGAGGCTCAGGATTCAACAAATACCCCGATTACAGGTATGGTGATGATTTTTGCAGATCAGCGTAATGAGCCTGTTACCAGTACAATCAACCAAGTACCGCTATATGTCCAAGGGGATGGGCAGCCTCAGGTAATCGAAGATAACAATGGGGATGAGGTGCCGAATAATACCTATGCCACTGCGGCGATTTTGAGATATGGTACTGAAGAAAATGAATACAGAGCCGGTATTACTTCCCATGTGAATGCGATTTACCGCGGCCAACTTCAGCGCCAAGATTGGTTACTATACGCGTCAACTCCACAGACTGGAGATGATTTCAAAAAATCACTTCGGCAATTTGTAGTAAATAAAAATAAAATCACTGTAAAAGTCCTCTATTCGAAATCAAGGTAAATTCAATCGATTTCGAAGAAGTCATACTAATCCACTTTTCGTTTTTAGAAAAGTGGATTATTTTTTTTGGCACGAAAGGTGTTTCTTTGTGGAAGTACTAACCAACTTTTAAGAATTTTTATTTATGTGTGGAATTGTAGCTTATGTGGGGCAGCAGGAAGCCTTGCCCATCATTCTTAAAGGCCTCAGAAGACTTGAATACCGAGGATATGACTCTGCTGGTGTAGCTCTTTTGGATAACAATGGCCTGAGTATTTACAAAAAGAAAGGAAAAGTCTCCGAACTGGAAAAGTACCTTGAATCCAACGGAGATCTAAAATCTAAAATTGGCATCGGCCATACCCGTTGGGCGACTCATGGTGAACCAAACGATGTAAATGCCCACCCGCATTACTCTGCCTCTGAGAAGTTTGCCATGATTCACAATGGAATCATCGAAAACTATGAGGTTCTGAAAAAAGATCTCCTCCAAAAAGGATACACCTTTCAAAGCGATACTGACACGGAGGTTTTTGTAAAGTTCATCGAAGACATCTATGTCCATAACCACTGTTCCTTGGAGGAAGCTCTTCGATTGGCCCTGCATAAGGTGGTTGGGGCTTATGCCATTGTGTTGATCAATATGGAAGAGCCAGACACGCTGATTGCAGCGAGAAAGGGTTCTCCGTTGGTTATTGGTGTTGGCGAAGATGAATATTTTTTGGCCTCAGATGCTACTCCAATCATTGAATACACTAACAAAGTGGTCTATCTGGATGACTATGAAATCGCAGTGATCCGCGATGGAAAACTAAATGTAAAAACCATTGAAAACGTAGAAACCAATCCATACATCAATCAGCTTGAAATGGAATTGGAGGCGATCGAAAAAGGTGGATACGAGCACTTCATGCTCAAAGAAATCTACGAACAGCCTAAATCCATTGCAGACTGTCTGAGAGGCCGATTGGATGCCAAATCCGGTCGATTGGTCCTTGGAGGATTGAGGGATTACATGAATAAATTCCAAAATGCAGAACGGATTATCATCACCGCTTGCGGGACTTCCTGGCATGCCGGTTTGGTTGCAGAATACCTGTTCGAAGAATTTGCACGAGTACCAGTTGAGGTGGAATACGCTTCTGAATTCCGATACCGAAATCCGGTTATCAATGAAAAAGACTTTGTGATTGCCATTTCCCAATCTGGAGAAACTGCCGATACTTTAGCAGCGATTGAACTGGCGAAGTCCAAAGGCGCCACAATCTTTGGAGTTTGTAATGTGGTCGGTTCGTCTATTCCCAGGGCTACTCATGCAGGGTCGTATACCCACGCAGGACCTGAAATTGGAGTAGCTTCCACCAAAGCATTTACTGCACAAATTTCCGTTTTGGCCATGATGGCGCTTAAGTTGGGCTATCAACGTGGCACTTTGCCAGAGAGCAAATACATCCAGTTGTTGCATGAATTGGCGGCAATTCCTGCCAAGGTCGAAAAGGCCCTCCTGACTAACGATCAGATCAAGTACATCGCCTCGGAATACAAAGACGTGAGAAATGCCTTGTATTTGGGAAGAGGATACAATTTCCCGGTAGCTTTGGAAGGAGCTTTGAAGCTCAAAGAAATCAGTTACATCCATGCAGAAGGCTATCCGGCAGCTGAAATGAAACACGGTCCTATTGCATTGATCGATGAAGAAATGCCGGTGATTTTCATTGCAACCCAGGATAGCAGTTATGAAAAGGTGGTCAGCAATATTCAGGAGGTAAAGGCCAGAAAAGGTAAAGTAATCGCTGTAGTAACGGAGGGCGATACCCAAGTAAAAGCTATGGCAGATCACGTGATTGAAATCCCTGAAACCCACGAGGCATTCACTCCCTTAGTGGCAGTAGTACCGTTGCAGTTGCTTTCTTATCACATAGCAGTCATGAGAGGCTGTAATGTGGATCAGCCAAGAAATTTGGCCAAGTCCGTGACAGTTGAATAACACTTAATTTGCGAATTAACCTAAGCCTGGAACAGTTTTCCGGGCTTTTGTTTTTTGTTTGGCGCATTGGTTTTGATTTTCTTCCACAGAAGATAAAATCTGTACTTTTGCGCAGCCAAGGAAAAACCCATGCTGGATAAATTACAAGCGCTTAAAGATCGTTTCGAAGAGGTAGGTCAACTCATAATTTTGCCGGATTCCATGTCCGACATGAGTAAATACACTAAGCTCACCAAGGAATACAAAGACTTGGAAAAAATCGTCGTGGCCTTTGATGAATACAAACTCGTATTGCAAAATATCGACAGCTCCAAGGAAATTTTGGACAAAGAAAAGGATCCAGAATTCAGGGAAATGGCTAAGGCGGAACTTGAAGATCTTAGAAGTCGAAAGGAGACCCTTGAGGAAGATTTGAAACAACTTCTTATTCCCAAAGACCCAAATGACTCTAAAGACTGCATTTTGGAAATCCGTGGAGGTACCGGTGGTGATGAGGCCGCGATTTTTGCTGGAGATCTATTTCGGATGTATGAGCGATTTTGCGAAATGCAGGGTTGGAAACTGACCGTATTGGACTTGACTTTTGGGTCAGCGGGAGGATATAAGGAAATCATCGCGACAGTATCCGGAGCAGATGTGTACGGAATGCTGAAATATGAATCTGGTGTTCATCGAGTACAGCGAGTTCCAGCCACTGAATCTCAGGGAAGGGTTCATACTTCCGCTGCTTCTGTGGCGGTTCTACCCGAAATGGATGAAGTTGAGGTGCATTTGGATATGAACGAAATCCGTAAAGATACCTATTGCTCATCTGGTCCAGGTGGTCAATCCGTTAATACCACTTATTCTGCTGTCCGATTGACTCACCTGCCTTCTGGTTTGGTTGTTACCTGTCAGGATGAAAAATCCCAGATCAAAAACTTTGAAAAGGCACTTAAAGTCTTAAGATCCAGACTCTATGAAATAGAGTTAGCAAAGCATAACGAAGCTGTAGGAGCCCAGCGAAAGTCGATGGTAGGAAGCGGGGATCGCTCTGATAAAATCCGAACCTACAATTACCCTCAATCCAGAGTAACCGACCATAGAATCAATAAAACGGTTTATAACTTACCGGATGTAATGGATGGACATATCGAAGAGTTCATTTCAGCACTGCGATTAGCTGAAAACCTGGAAAAAATGCAGGCTGGTGGGATTGAGTAAATGGAACAGGCTTTGCAGGATTGAATTAACAAGGTATATTGAAGTACATAAAAACCCTTAAGGAGAAATAACCCGAGTGCATGTATGATTATAGCAGGAGAAAGAGAAATTAGCCTGGTCACCTGGAACGAGTCGCATTTTCATCAACTCTATCCTCTTGCCAATAACCCGAAAATTGCCATGAATCTGAGGGATAGTTATCCTCAGCCGTATACTATTCATGATGCCCGACATTGGATTGAGCATAATCAAAAGTTTAACCCTGCTCAGAATTTTGCCATTGAATTTGAGGGGAAATTAGCCGGCTCAATTGGTGCTGAACGAGGAAAAGATGAACTCCGGACCAACATGGAAATGGGCTTTTGGGTGGGTGAACCATTTTGGGGAAAAGGGATTGCAACCGAGGCTGTGAAGCTTTATACCCAGTATATTTTTGAAAAATTTGACATCCAGAGGATTTTTGCTCAGGTCTATGATTTCAATGGAGAGTCAATGAATGTCTTGGAAAAAGCAGGGTTTATCCCTGAAGCGATTCTGAAAAAGGCATTCATTAAGCGTGGTACAGTCGGTGACATCTTTCAGTATGTGATCATCCGAGATGAGGAATAAATAAACTACCTACCAGGTTTTATACCTCTTATCATTAATTCTTTGATTTTTTCTGTAATCGAAACGGTCTTGAAGTATTTTCAAAAAGACCTTTTACCTGACCAATACTTTTTTCGATAAATTTCCATTTTTTCCTTGAAGCTGAATCAATACTAATCCTCTTGGAAGTCCGCTCAAGTTGATTTCGGTTTGGCCGGTGGAAATATCTTGGGATTGAATCAATTGCCCCATAGGATTGAAGACAATCAAATTTGTCCAGCTGTCCAATCCGGAAGAAGTAATGGTGACCTGACCCTGACTTGGATTTGGATAAATTTTCAGCTGGGTTACTGGGGCTGGTTCAAGTGCCGTGATCACATTCACATTTACAGATAGGACTCGCTTTGGCCCAAAGTTGCATTCATTTTGGGCTTCTACCGCCAGTTCAAAGTCTCCCTCTTTATCCCAAAGAACCACAATTCTTCCAGTGCCTTGCCCTGAAATAATTTTTCCTCCAGTTCCTGATATCGTCCATCGATAATCCAAACCGGCAATTCGCTCTATTTCATAAATCTGTTCGCCAAGTCCGACTTGGGGTTCGCCAGAAATTGGTGAGGGTTGACTAGGAGCAGACTTTACGATAACGGTCTTAATCACAGGATTGGTTTTTCCACATCGGTTTTCCTGAGAAACAGATACGAGTTGCTGACCGGATTGATTCCAGCGGATTTCAACTTGATGAGTGCCATGACCCTTGGTGATTTCCCCTCCAGTTGCAGTCCAGGTGTACGTTGTACCTTCTGAATTTGGGAGCGAATAGACATATGTACTTTCTCTGCAAGTGGATCCTTCTCCAATTATGGTTAGGTTGGAGGGAGGTGTGGAACCTACTGTAACTTCAAGCGAGGAAGTTTCTCCGCTGCCACAGAAATTGGATCTGCTTACCAAAACTGCATTTCTTCCTGGACTTGTCCACTCGACTTCAATCTTTGCGGTTCCTTGACCGGAGATGATTTCTCCCCCGTCGACTCTCCAGATTATTTCTGATCCGGGCAGTGGGGTTGCATTTACTGAATAAACGGTCGAGAGAATGCAAGATTGAGTATCTCCTGTGATCGCTCCCAGACTTCCCGCAGGAGGAATACAGGTATAGGAAAGAATAGTCCCATCCTCTCCCACAAAATAGGCTCTGGTGTCTGTACCGGCACTTACTCCGGTAAGATTCCTTACCGTACCGGTAGGAGAATTGACCCATGTTTCTCCACCATCTAAGGAAATTAGAGCTAATCCCTCATCTCCTGCGATAAATCCCACCTTTTCATTAAAAAAGTCTATGGAGTTGAGGTTTTTTGTTGTACCTGATGAGATTATTTTCCAGTTTTTTGCCTTGTCTTCAGTTTTGAGAATTATCCCTCCATCTCCAACGATTAATGCCCGCGTGGTATCCAATTTTGCAAGAGCGTTTAGATTCTCCTGAGTTACTTTTGGGATATTTTCCCAGATATTTCCTCCAAAACTCCAGCTTATTTGTCCTTTTTCACCTATGGCAAACCCAACCGCAAAATCGAAAAAAACAACGTCTTTGAGATTAGCAGAGGTGTTTGAAACCACAGTCTGGTCCCAAGTAACCCCTGAATCAAAAGATTTGGTTATGTATCCTTGAGAACCTGCCGCATAAAGTACGGAAGGTGCAAAAAGGTAAAATCCGGATATGGTTTTTCCTGAAGGGTTGAAAACTGGAACCCAAGTTGAACCTGAATTTCCTGTTCGGTAGATTTTGCCTTGCGCCGAACTGGTATATCCAAATCCTGTATTCCAAAAATCTATTGTTCTGATGTCAATTGGTTCAGGCAAAGGGCGATTGATCAGGGAAGTTGCGCTGTTACTTGTAACGAAAAGATTGCCGCTTTGGCCTGAAATAAATCCTGTCGTTTGGTTTTTAAAATCTACTGAGGAAAAATGATTTCTTATTCCTCCAAGACCCTGCGTCCAATTGGCACCCGCATTGGCGGAATTGAGTAAATAGCCATCTTGGCCTATGGCTACCTGCTGATTGGAATTTGGTTTGAAAGAAGTATTAGAGATTTTTCGGGTGGCACTAGCTCCCAAATTGACTTTTGAAAAAGTACTTCCCGAGTTGGTAGTTCTGATTATGTTTCCAAGATCACCGACTGCCACTACTATCCTCACATCCAATGGACTGAATGTGACTTTTCGCAATGTGGTGGTGGTTGTAGAATTCAGGTTGGTCCAAGTTTGACCTCCATCCACGGTTTTTTGAAAAAGTCCGTTTTCACCGACTAGATATCCGATCAAATCACTTGAAAAAGCAATGCCATACAAGTCATTGCTTACTGAAAGGTTTGAAAGAGTCCAGGTGGTCCCCATATCAAAAGACTTCAGATATTTCCCATCATCTGCTGCAATAAATGCCATGTTCTGATTTACAAATGTGATGTCGTTGAGTTGAACGGTTGTGCCACTGACCACTTTTTGCCAAGTGTTTCCAAAATCGTAGCTAATTCGGATCTCCCCATTTTTTCCCACGGCTACCACTTCAGAAACTGAAGTCTTGGAAATACTCAAGAGGTCATTGGTAGTTCCGGATTCCCTTTTTTGCCAGGATTTTCCTTTGTCATTAGTCAGGAATACCGCCCCTTTTTCTCCGATCGCCACACCTTTTTCGGCACCAAAAAAAACAACATCGTAAAAACGGGTGTCAAATTTTTGTAAAACCTCTTCCCAAGTGGTCCCTCCGTTACTGGTTCGGATGATTAATTTTTCTCCGACAATAATTCCTTCCTGATCATTAATCCAATGGATCGATTCAAAATCCAATCCCCAGCTTTGCATTCTGGTCCAGGTTTGAGACCATCCGCTGTAGGAAAAGAATAAAAGAAAAAATACAATAGCGGAAAGTCTATTCATTTGACTCTATAATAAATTCTTTTCAAGATGGTCATTTTGGTTAATCAGTTTGCACTGATTGTAAATCATCCGACAGATCAAGATAACTAATGGATTTACCTCATAATCCCAAATAGCTTGATAAATTTAAGGGTTAAACTATTCAATTATGAAAAAGGTAGTCATTTCTGTCCTTGCTTCTGGCTTATTTTTAGCCTGTGGTCCTCAGGAAAGGGTTTCCAAGGAAACCATTGAGGAGGTAAATGAAAACATGGAGATCAAAAAGTTGACTGAAGTGGAAATTTTGGATGAAGCAATGATCTGGGGAGATTCCATCACTTCAGAGGCCCAAAAACAATTGATTACGAATCTTCAAAAAGCGATAGAGGACAAAGGTGTTCCTGGAGCAATTGAATTTTGTAATGTTCAGGCATTACCCATTCTCTCAGACCTAAGTCAAAAGTATAAGGTAGAAATCAGAAGGACATCCAACAGATACCGAAATCCGGCTGACCAGCCGACCGAAGAGGAAAAACCGCTTTTGGAGGCTTACGAATATAATGCAGAAGCGGGAGTAAAGAGCGATCCAAATATCCAAAAGTTCGAAGGTGGAGAGGTTTTTCTTTATACCAAACCCATCGTAATTCCTAATGGAATGTGCCTAAGTTGTCATGGCGAGCCTGGCAAAGAAATCAATAAAGAAACACTTGAAAAGCTCACCAAACTCTATCCCAATGATCGAGCAACTGGTCACAAAGTCGGAGACTTAAGAGGCATGTGGTCGGTAAGAATTCCTAAAAAAGAGGTGGTCAAACGGCTCTGATTTTTATTAAATCTCTTTATGGATGAAATAAAATTTAAATATGATTTTTTTTAGAAATGATTTAACAAAATTTAAGATTCTAGAACTTTTTGTAGAAAAAATAGTTCCATTCTTTTAAAACATTCTTTAAAGCGAGCATTTTTTTACGAATTCGTTTTTAGAAACAGCAAAAAACAGTCAGTTTTTGATATTATACAGTTAGTGATTTGGGTCAAAAAAGGCAGAGATTGAGGTTTAGTTTTCATTTAACCCAAAACTGCCTATGAAAATCTTTACCCATGTTAGGCTCTTTAGTCTAACATTTTTGATGTGCCTACTTTATTTGGGCACTGCATCGGCCCAGACCCGGGAGGTGTCTGGCGTAGTAATATCAGGCGAGGATAACTTCCCTCTACCAGGGGTTTCTATCCTAGTGAAAGGTACCACCACCGGTACAGTGACTGATGTGGACGGAAAGTTCAGAATCAATGTCGCCTCAGACCAATCAGTTTTGGTTTTCTCTTTTATTGGTTTTTCCTCCCAAGAAGTAGTTGTAGGTGCTCAAAGCACACTCAACATTACACTAAGCCCTGATACGAAAGCACTTGAAGAAATTGTGGTCGTGGGATATGGTGAACAAAAGAAAGAGACAATAACTGGTTCAGTAGCGACTGTAAAAGGCGGTGAACTTGCCAAGTCCCCGGCGATGAACCTTTCCAACTCTATTGCTGGCCGTATGCCTGGTGTGGTTGCTGTTAACCGAAGCGGCGAGCCAGGATACGACGGATCAAGTATTCGTATCCGTGGATCCAATACATTGGGTAATAACGATGCCCTGATCGTAATCGATGGGATTCCTGCACGAGCAGGCGGTATAGATCGCTTGAATCCAAATGACATTGAGAGTATTTCAGTTTTGAAAGATGCTTCTGCTGCGATTTATGGTTCACGAGCTGCAAACGGGGTTATTCTTGTTACGACCAAGCGAGGAATCAGTGGCAAGCCTGAGTTAACCTTTCAGGTAAATCAAGGTTGGGCTCAACCAACGGTAATACCCGACTTGGCAGATGCGGCCCAATATGCAGGAATGCTAAATGATCTGGATATTTATGCTCTACCTGTAAGCGAGTGGGATGCTGCGAATCAAGCATACAAAACTACCGGCACTTACACTAGACCAAACGGGGTGGTGAGAAAAGCTCCTTACCTGCCTAACGAATTGGAACTTTACAGAAATGGTTCTGATCCTTGGAATTATCCCAATACCGATTGGTACAAGGAGACCTTGAAGGAATGGTCACCACAGTCCAGAATCAATGCCCAACTCGTTGGCGGTAATGACAATGTAAAGTACATGACGTCCATTGGCTACCAGGATCAGGAGGGATACTATAAGCAATCTGCTACAGGATTTAAGCAGTATGATATTCGAATGAACCTGGATGCAAACGTAAATAAATACGTTAAAGTAGGATTGGGAATCTTGGGCCGGGAAGAGCAGCGCTATTTCCCTACCCGCAGTGCAGGTTCTATTTTCAGAATGCAGATGAGAGGTAAACCTAATCAACCTGCCTTCTGGCCAAATGGTCTTCCTGGACCTGACATTGAAAACGGAGAAAATCCAGTAGTCATCACTACAAACGCAACCGGATATGATCGGGATACCCGAGATTATTTCCAATCCAATGGTACACTGGAAATCAAAATCCCAGGAGTGGAAGGATTGAAGTTAACGGGAACTGCAGCAGTGGATAAAACAATGCAGTTCAATAAGCGTTGGGAAACCCCTTGGACGCTTTACCAAAAAGGAACCGGATTCGAAGCGGATGGAGTGACTCCTAAATTGGTTGCAACTGTAAGAGGGCCTGCAGACCCAAGATTGACAGAATCCAACAGCAATACTCTGAATATCCTATTGGGTGCCGTAGCCTCTTATGATAAGGTAATTGCCAATGATCACACCATTAACATTTTAGCTGGTTTTAATAAGGAAACAGTAAAAGGGAACAATTTCAACGCATTCAGAAGATACTTCATTTCTACAGCGATTGATCAAATGTTTGCTGGGGGAGACTTGGAAAAAAACAACGGCGGTGGAGGATTTGAAAGAGCCCGTTTGAATTACTTCGGTCGTGCTTCTTACAACTACAAGGAAAAATACCTGGCAGAATTCCTTTGGAGATATGACGGTTCCTACATATTCCCAGAGAATACCCGATACGGTTTCTTCCCTGGAGTAATGTTGGGATGGGTTGTTTCTGACGAAAACTTCTGGAAGAATTCAATCGGTAAAACCATGGACTTCTTCAAAATCAGAGGCTCATGGGGTCAATTGGGTAATGACCAGATCTTCTTTGGTGGGGTATTGCAGGAATATCAATTTCTCTCTACCTACGGATTTAACTCCTACATTATCAATGGTACAGAAGTCAAAACTCTAATAGAAAACAGAGTTCCAAACACCAGAATCACTTGGGAAGTGGCCAACAACTCCAACCTTGGATTTGAAGGTCAGTTTATGGATGGAAAAATTTTCTTCGAGTTTGATGTCTTCTACAACAAGCGAACAAACATCCTTTGGCAGAAAAACGCTTCGGTTCCTCAAAGCACCGGCTTGGTTCTTCCAGCTGAGAACATTGGAGAAGTTGAAAACAAGGGATATGACTTCAATGTAGGTTACCGTGGAAATATTGGTGACATGACCTTCTCAGTAGGTGTGAATGGTGGATATGCCAAAAACAAAATCCTATTCTGGGACGAAGCTCCAGGAGCTCCAGAGTGGCAGCGTTCTACAGGAAAGCCTATGAACACCTTTCTGGTTTACCAGTACGATGGCGTTTTTGCCACACAGGAGGACATCAATTCCTCTCCGTTGGATTACAAGGCGATTACCAACAACCTTCGCCCTGGTGATATGAAATACAGGGACATAAACGGTGATGGAAAAATCAATCCTGATGACCGAATCAGAATGGACAACAACGACATCCCAACCTTCCAAGGTGGTATGACTTTGAATATGGCGTTCAAGAACTTTGATTTGGCCGTCCTTTTCCAAGGAGCTGCTGGTGCGAGACAGTATGTCTCCGCTGGTGAATCCGGAAACATTGGTAACTTCTTGTTGGAAATTCATGATAACAGATGGACGATCGATAATCCAAGCACTGTCCATCCAAGAATTGCAAACCGGAATGACCAATACTATTCCGGTGGAAATACCTATTGGTTTAGAAGCACTGATTATATCCGTTTGAAAAACCTGGAATTAGGATATAATCTACCTTCTCATATTTCTGAGAAAGCGGGTGTAAGAAACCTTAGGATTTATGTAAACGGACTTAACCTGTTGACTTGGGATAAATTGGATGTTTATGATCCCGAGACAGTTAGTGCCACCGGGCAGTACTACCCACAGGCTAGAATCATCAGCACTGGTCTAAATGTCACTTTCTAACATTTGTCACTTATGAAAAGATTTAATAAGATCATCGCCATACTTCTTGCAACTGGCTTCTCCTTCACTGCATGTAATGATGACTTTTTGAACACCAAGCCATTGGGTCAGGTGTCAGAAGCATCAGTTTGGACAGATATAGCACTTGCGGAAGCATATGTGATTGGTATTTATCAAGGCTTGGGAAATGGTGGATTTGATGAGCAGATGCTCGCATCTCTTACCGATGAGGCAATTTTCACCCACCCCGGCCGCGGAATCACCACAATCACTGAGGCACGCTCCAATCCGGCTGATATCGGGTGGGTAAACAATACCCTGGCATGGCAAAACATGTATACACGAATCCGTGCTACTAACTTGGCCATTGAAAAACTAACAGATGCTAAATTTCCTGTGACCGGTGCTACTACGGACCGATTGGTTGGTGAGGCAAAGTTTATGAGAGCTTATTACTACCACCAATTGCTCAGATATTACGGTGGATTCCCGATCATTGACTTTGCCTATACCCTGGATTCTGAAACATTCTTGGCTCCAAGGAACACCTTTGAGGAATGTGTCAACTTCATCGTAAAAGACTTGGATGATGCAGCAGCATTATTGACCGGGAAATCTAAAATTCCTGGAAGAGCCTCACAGGTAGCTGCCTTAGCGTTAAAGTCGAGAGTTTTGCTTTATGCAGCGAGTGATTTGCATGATGGGCCTACTGCAAAAGCGAAATCTGCGGATTTGGCTGGGTTTGCTAAATTGGAACTGTTGGCGTATCAGTCAGGTAACAGAACCGAAAGATGGCAAAAAGCTCAGGCTGCTGCCAAGGCGGTTTTGGATGCTACCACCGGTAATAAAATGGGCCTTTCTGCCCCTGTGCCTCACTCAGAAGGCGTCCAGAATTACATCAACAACTCCATGGCCAGAAGCGGCGGTGAAGCTGAAATTATTCTTGGTAGATATTTCATCAACCTAAAAGCGGAGAACGGTGGTCGTCAAGGCTTGTTCAATGGACCTAATGGCTACAATAACTGGGCAGGAAACACCCCAGTTCAGCTTTTGGTAGATGATTACGAGATGATGGATGGAACCAAGTTCTCTTGGAATAATCCTGATCAAGCTGCAGCCCCCTATAAAAATCGAGATGCAAGATTTTATGCCTCTGTTCTTTATGATGGAGCTCAGTGGAAGCCTAGATCCTCTGCAAATCAATCCCGTGATCCCCTAGGTCAGATTCAGACCGGAAGATATGAGGTGACCAATTCCTCTGGCGCCAAAGTGACCCACTTTGGTTTGGATACTCGTAATAGCCCAATTGAAGACTGGAATGGTAGCTACACTGGATATTATTTCCGCAAATTCATTGATGCAAACCCTGCTATCGTAGATCAGAACACCTGGCAGCAAGTTCCTTGGCCGGTATTGAGATATACCGAAGCTGTCCTGAACTATGTGGAAGCTTCCATCGAATTGGGTCAGGAAGAGGAGGCCAGAAAATGGCTCAATCAGATCAGATTCAGAGTGGGTCAGCCGGCTGTGACTGAGACAGGTGACGCCTTGAGACAACGCTATAGAAATGAGCGCAGAATCGAAATGGCTTATGAAGAGCAGCGCTATCACGATGCGCGTCGATGGATGATTGCACCACAGGCATTTGCCAGACAGGCCAATGGTATCAGCATTACTGGTACTTTGAAGCCCGGAAAGACAATGACTACGTATAAGTATGATCCGGAAACTTACAATTATGTCTATAAGGTCATTGAAATGGATCCTGGTAAGGAAAACCGTAAGTGGTTGGACAAAATGTACTATCTGCCAATCCATCGCGATGAAATGAACCGAAACAAGGAATTGGTTCAGAATCCTGGATACTAAAAATCCTGATTAACTTGTCTGAGCTATCCCAATTGGGGTAGCTCAGATTTTATTATTATGAAAAAGTTGCGATTACCATTAGGCCTTTTACTTTGTTCTCTGGTTATTTTTTCATGTAACAAAGCGAATCCTCCAAGCACCCCAGAACTCTCCAAGCCATCAGATCCCCTATTTCGATTGCTGGATGCAGGATCAACTGGGATTACTTTTACCAATCCGATTGAGGAAAATCTGAACCTGAATGTCCTGATGTATGAATACCTCTACAATGGTGGAGGGGTGGCTGTAGGGGACCTCAACCAAGATGGTTTGGATGATATTTACTTTTCCGCGAACATTGGATCCAACCAACTCTACCTCAATCAAGGTAATCTAAAATTCAAAGATATTACCCAGGCATCTGGAGCATCTGGCCGTCCTGGACCCTGGAAAACAGGCGTAGTCCTCGTAGATATCAACGGGGATAAAAAGCTAGACATTTACCTTTGCCACTCCGGTGCTTTGATGCCGGAAAAGCGTAAAAATGAGCTATTTGTAAATCAAGGCAATGACGCTGCCGGAATTCCGCAGTTTAAAGAAATGGCTGAGGATTATGGGATTGCCTCTGAATCTACCACAACTTCAGCAGCATTTTTTGATTATGACCTAGATGGAGATTTGGATTTGTTTCTTTTAAACCACAACACCAAATCCATCCAAAACCACGATGCATCTGTCACTAAAAAATTGCTTGCAGAAAAGCACGAAGCGGGATCTCAACTTTTCGAAAACAGAAATGGAAAGTTTCTTGAAGTCACCGAAAAAGCCGGAATTTCCAGCTCAAGTCTCTCCTATGGACTCGGAGTTTCTGTCGCAGACGTGAATGCAGACGGTTGGCCGGATATCTACATCGGAAACGATTATTCGATGCCTGATTACCTCTATATCAACCAAAAAAATGGCAAGTTTCGAGACGAAATCCAGTCCCGGTTAGATAATGTCTCCCATTTTTCCATGGGTAATGATATCGCTGATATCAACAACGATGGACTCCTGGATATTTTCACCCTGGATATGCTTCCGGAAGACAATAAGCGCCAAAAGTTGCTCCTTTCGCCTGACAATTTTGAAATGTTTCAACTAAATCTGGACCGTGGATTTTACTATCAGTACATGCGTAATATGCTTCACGTCAATGCAGGTGACGGTACGTTTCAGGAAGTGGGTCAACTCTCCGGAATTTCCAATACCGACTGGAGTTGGTCAGCGCTTTTTTCGGATTTGGACCTTGATGGGTGGAAAGATCTCTATGTCACCAATGGCTACCTCCGGGATTACAACAATCAGGATTTTCTGAAATACATGGACAATTATGTCCGTACAGCAGGAGGGCAATTGAAACGCGAGGATCTCCTTAACCTCGTCAAATCGATGACTTCCTCCAATTTGAAAAATTACACCTTCCAGAATCAAGGGGACCTGACTTTTGAAAATGTCAGTACCTCTTGGGGTATCGCTGAAAACGGAAACAGTAACGGGGCTGCCTACTCGGATTTGGACAATGACGGAGACTTGGATTTGGTGGTCAATAACATCAACTCCCCTGCTTTTGTGTATGAAAATCTCGCGATGCAAAAGCAAAAGGGGAATTATTTGAAAATCCAATTGGAAGGTGAGGGTCAAAATACCTTAGGACAGGGAGCTTTGGTAAAAGTATTTTTAGAAGGTAAAATTCAGGTTCAGGAGCAGAATCTCTACCGGGGATTTCAGTCTTCGGTTTCACCAAGCTTGGTTTTTGGTTTGGGAAAAAGTTCAAAAGCGGATTCTGTTCATGTGATTTGGCCAGGAGGAAAACTATCAAAGTTGAGCGGAATAAAGGCAAATGAATCTGTTACAATTCCTCAGGTCGAGGCGGGGAAAATTTCCGGTCAGAAAATTGAAAAAGCTCAGGCCCTTCTAGTCAAAGCAGAAAAAATTACACTTCCCAAATCCCAAGAGGTAAATGACTTTAAGCGTCAGCCCTTATTGAGTTTTTCTGTTTCCGGAAATGGCAAAGCGCTGGTTGCGGAGGATTTTAATGGAGACGGGAAGTCAGATTTGTTTGTAGGTGGAGGTGCCGGAATCAGCGGAAGACTATTCTTTGGTCAAGGCAGCGGGCAATTTGGAAGACCTGACTCCACCGCTTTTGCTTCCGCGGCATTGGCAGAAGACTCCGACGCGTTGGCCATTGATGCCAATGGAGATGGATTTTTGGATCTTTTGGTGGGAAGTGGTGGCGTCCATCAGTTTAGCATTGGTGACGAACAGTTGCAAGATCGGCTATACCTAAATGACGGCAAGGGCAAATTCACCTTTTCCCCAAATTCACTTCCCAAGGAGGCTTTTCCAACTGGTTCGCTTTTGACACATGATTTCAGCGGAGATGGGATTTCTGACATTTTTGTCGGAGGCAGGATAATTCCAGGACAATATCCAACCTCTCCTGGAGGTCGAATTTGGATCGGTGATGGAAAGGGGAGTTTCACTGATCAAACCGCAGATTTGGCTCCAGACTTCAAAAATCTGGGAATGATCACCGATTCAGGTTTGGCTGATTTGAATGGCGATGGCCAAGCCGAATTGATTTTGGTTGGGGATGCCATGTCAGTCACTGTTTTTGCCAAATCAGGACAAAGCTGGCAAAATGTGACAGCCCAATATTTTGAAATGCCACAGGTAGGATTTTGGTCTGATTTGTTGGTTGGGGATTGGGACAAGGACGGCAAACCTGAGCTATTTATTGGCAATCATGGAAATAACTCTCAACTCCGCGCTTCGGATAAGGAGCCTATGGAATTGCTTTATAAGGATTTTGATTCCAATGGTTCGGTTGATGCAATTTTGAGTTATTACATCCAAGGTGAAAAATACCCTTCTCCAAGTCGGGATGAAGTTTTGGGGCAGGTTCTGTTTCTGAAGAAAAGATATCTGGATTTCAAAAGCTTTTCGGAGGTGAAAATGGACGAGCTCTTTACTCCGGATGAACGCAAGGATGCCCGATCAATTTTTATCAACAGATTGGAAACAAGCTATTTTGTGCTTGATCAAAGCGGGAAATTCCAAGCCAAACCTCTTCCTCTTTCGGCTCAATATTCCCCTGTTTTTGCCGCATCCACGGATGATTTGAATGGTGATGGAAATCCCGATTTGGTGTTCGGGGGCAATCTGTATGACACCAAACTGAAATTTGGTAGATATGATGCCAATCATGGCTCCGTTTTTTTAGGAGATGGGAAGGGAGGATTTCAATCAGTTTCTCCAACTCAATCCGGTGTTTCTCAGAAAGGTGAGCTCCGAAAAATTGTAGGGGTTGCCGAGTATTTGCTTTTTTATACAAAAGACGATGGAATCCACCTCTTTAAGCGCCATTTATCAAAAGAATCAAGTCAATAGCGCCAGAAAATCTTAATTTAAATTACTGTAGTACCCAGACATACTATGAAAAAATACTTTGCGGCATCAGGTTTAGTACTCATGAGTTTTCAATTGAATGAAAACAGTGTGTTTGAAGCCTACACCCAAAAAATACCCGGAACTGAAGTCACTTTTGACATGACTCCTATTCAGGGGGGTACTTTCCTTATGGGATCGAACGACCCAAAATTCCCTGACCAAAATCCAGCCCATGAAGTAGAAATTGATGCATTTTGGATGGGTATCCATGAAGTGACTTGGGATGCTTTTGAGTTGTTTTTGGACAAGCATTACGAGGAGTCGATGACGGAGGGAGGAGTTGAAGAGCGGGTAGATGGATTGACGCGACCCAGTTTGCCTTATTTGGATATGACTTTTGGGATGGGAAAAGAAGGAAAACCTGCCGTCGGGATGACCCAGTACGGAGCACTTCAATATTGCCATTGGCTGTATCTCAAAACGGGGATTTTTTATAGGATTCCTACTGAAGCCGAGTGGGAATATGCAGTTCGTGCGGGTTCAAAAGGAAGATTTTTCTTCGGTGAAGACCCTTCCAAACTGAATGAATTTGCATGGACTGAATCCAACAGTCAAGGATCAACACAGCCGGTTGGAAAGAAAAAACCGAACCCATGGGGACTATATGACATCTACGGAAACGTGCAGGAATGGACCATTGACTTGTATGAGGCCGATTTTTACAGCAGGTCAGGCAAGGACAATCCTTTCAATCCGGCAGACAAACTTTATCCGCATGTTGTAAGAGGAGGTAGCTTCAAAACTCCGGAAGATCAAATTGGATCAGCCATCCGAAAAACATCCGATCCGGCATGGAAGCGCATAGATCCGCAGATTCCCAAAAGTCAATGGTGGTTTCCTGAGGCCCCTTTTATCGGACTGAGGATCGTGAGACCATTGAATCCTCCTTCGCCGGAGGAAATACAGGCTTATTACAACCAAGCTCCTATTGCTGATTATTAACCCTAACTAACCATATCTATGAAAGAATTGAATTCGAGAAGGGATTTTCTCAAAACCTCCGCCCTAGTGACGGGAGGCATGTTGGCACCTTCCTTTTTGGTGCCCGGAGCCTATGCTGCTCCTGCAAATGAACTGAAACTAGCTGTGATTGGCTGCGGCGGTCGGGGCACCGGTGCGGTTTTCCAAGCTTTTGAAACAGGCCATCCGATCAAATTGGTCGCAATGGCAGATGCATTCCAAGATCGTTTGGACAACAGTTATAAAGCGATTTTTGATAAATATGGTAAAGACAAAGTCGATGTTCCGGTAGAAAAAAGATTTGTCGGGTTTGACGGATACAAAAAAGCCATGGCTGAGGCCGATGTGGTCATTCTGGCAGCACCTCCGGGTTTCCGTCCTTCCCATTTTGAGGAAGCAGTGAACCAAGGCAAGCAAATATTTGCAGAGAAGCCGATGGCAACTGATGCTGCAGGTATCCGAAAAGTATTAGCAGCAGCTGAAGTGGCCAAAGCAAAAAAACTGAATGTGGTAGTAGGCCTTCAGCGTCACTATCAGAATAATTACCGAGAAGTAATGAAGCGAATCCACAATGGGGATTTGGGTGAAATCGTTGGTGGCCAGGTATACTGGAATGACGGCGGGGTTTGGGTGCGAGAGCGTAAGCCTGAGCAAACAGAAATGGAATACCAGATGAGAAACTGGTACTATTTTAACTGGTTGTGCGGTGACCATATCGTGGAGCAGCACGTGCACAACATTGATATTGCCAACTGGGCGAAAAATTCCTACCCAATCAAAGCTGAAGGTACCGGAGGTAGGGCAGTACGTACTGGAAAGGATCACGGAGAAATCTTTGACCACCATGTCCTAACCTTCACCTATGCGGATGGTTCAGTCATTCACTCTGAATGCCGCCATTTCCCAGGCGCAGCCAATCGTGTGGATGAAACCTTCCAAGGAACTAAAGGAAAGGTGTTTTTGAGTGCAGGAAATCATGGGGTAATGACCGATTGGAAAGGAAATCCGATCTACACCCACAATAGAGACAATCAGCCAAATCCTTATCAAGTTGAGCACGATGAACTTTGGGCCACACTAGTCAAAGGGGAATACAAATTTGCTGATGCCGAAAATGCGGCAAAATCAACAATGACTGCAATTATGGGGCGATATGCCACGTACTCTGGAAAGGTTTTGACTTGGGATGAAGCCTTGAATGGAAGTGTGGATTTGTTCCCTGATACCTTGGCATGGGATGCAATGCCTAAGATTCTTCCAGGAGCAGATGGATATTACCCGTATGCGATTCCAGGTAAAACCAAAGTAATCTAAGTCATGGAAAGAAGAAGTTTTATCAAGCAGATGGGTTTGGGCAGTGCCATTTTGGGCAGTGCCGGAGCGATGAGCTTGCCTTCCTTTGCAGGTGAAAAAGCGCCTGCAGCCCCATTCAAGATGGATTTTGCTCCTCACTTTGGGATGTTCAAAAATTCCGCCCCCGGGGGGATCGTGGATGAATTGAAATTCATGGCGGATCAGGGATTTCGGTCTTTGGAGGATAATGGATTGCTGAAACGATCTGTTGCTGATCAGGAATTGATCGGAAAAACCCTGAGTGATCTAGGGATGCGGATGGGCGTATTTGTGATCGATGGGGGAGACAACTGGAAAGTTTCCCTGACCACAGGCAAACAGGAATTTCTGGATGTCTTTCTAAAAACCTGCCGTGAATCCGTGGAAGTAGCCAAACGTGTCGGAGCCAAGTGGGCGACTGTAGTTCCTGGCTATTTTGAGAGAAATCTACCAATTGGGGTTCAGACAGGGAATGTAATCGAAGCCATGAAACGAGGAGCTGAAATACTCGAACCTCACGGGTTGACCATGGTACTTGAGCCTTTGAGTGACAATCCGGACTTGTTTCTTCGCCATGCAGACCAAACGTATATGATTTGTAAAGCCGTGGGAAGTCCAAGTTGTAAGATTCTCTATGACATCTACCATATGCAGCGCAATGAAGGCAATCTGATAGCCACTATGGAGAAGACCTGGAGTGAAATCGCCTACATTCAAATCGGAGACAATCCTGGCCGAAAAGAGCCTGGTACCGGAGAAATTCATTATGGAAATGTGTTCAAATACATCAATTCCAAAGAATTCAAAGGGGTCATGGGAATGGAGCACGGAAATGCCCTGCCGGGAGTGGATGGAGAAAAAGCCCTGATTGAGGCTTATCGAAAAGTCGACATTGCATGAGACTGATTGCTCTATTATTTCTTGGTTTATTTTGGGCTGGAATTGGCCATGCTCAAAATTGGCAATGGAAAGAGTTGAATACACCGGTGAAAGCCTCCCTAAGGGGGCTTTCACCCGTTTCAGGCCGGGTGTGTTGGGCAAGTGGAAGTGGGGGGACTTGGCTGAAGACAACCGATGGAGGCGAAACCTGGGAATACGGAGTGATTGCAGGGTTGGATACTGTTGATTTTAGATCCATTCAAGCATTTGATGAGCAAACAGCTGTGGCCGCTTCTGCTGGCCAACCTGCAGTAATTTACCTTACGAATGACGGAGGGAAATCTTGGGAAAAAGTACACCAGGAAGGTCCGGAGGCGTTTTTTGATGCGATTTCCTTTGTCAATAAAAAGAAAGGTTTTGTGCTCGGAGATCCTGTTGGGGGAAAATGGATGATTTTGGAGACAAAGAATGGAGGTAAGACCTGGAACACCTTGACTTCGCTTCCTTTGGCTACTCCAGGTGAAGCGGCATTTGCGGCCAGTTCGTCCTCCATGACGACCAATTCAGACGGGATTGCATTTGCCACGGGTGGAAGTGTGTCACGTCTTCATTTCTTTTCCTTAGAAAAGAGAGTTTGGACGGT
Organism: Algoriphagus lacus; assembly: GCF_003583985.1. Lineage (GTDB taxonomy): Bacteria > Bacteroidota > Bacteroidia > Cytophagales > Cyclobacteriaceae > Algoriphagus > Algoriphagus lacus. The sequence continues at coordinate 585,373 of NZ_QXML01000001.1, forward strand.
AAGCGATTTGGCACAAATTGCCCAAGGAGCTCCAGCTAAGGGTGTTTTTGCAATGACACTGGCCGAGGACCGTAGAATTTTGGTGGGCGGAGATTACACTTTATTGGAGTCCAGAGAGGGAAATGCTCTTGTAGTTGGGGACATTTCGACTAAAACTCCAGATGTTGCGCCTTTTGGTTACCGATCCGGAGTGGCTTTTTGGAAAAAAGAACAGTTGGTTATTTCAGTAGGACCCTCCGGCTCGGATTTTTCAGTGGACTTAGGGAATACTTGGAAGAATTTTTCTGACATAGGATATCATTCCGTGAAATCATCTCACGACGGAAAAAGAGTTTGGGCATCCGGGAGTCAGGGTAGGATAGGTTTTTTACTGGATTGATCAGAATTACCATTTTTTATTAATTGATTGGCAGGGTGAAGCATCATTTTTTTAAAAGTTGCGAAGTTTTACTTCTTTTCCGCTTTGTATCCTCCCTGCCAGTATTATATTTAAGGATATAAGAATTTTGGATTCCATTAATAAAACCTATTAAAAGACCTATGTTTGAGATCATCCCTTCTATTTGGCTTATCAACGGCAAATGCGTTCGCTTGGAAAGAGGCGACTTTGCAACAGAAGAGGTCATTTCCAATAACCCATTGGAAATAGCACAAGCATTCGAGGGAATTGGGATCAAAAGAATCCATCTGGTTGATTTGGATGGTGCTCGGAGAGGAGAACCAAAAAACTATCATATTCTGGAGGCTATTTCCGGATACACTGACCTTTTGGTAGACTTTACCGGGGGGATCTCTACTGACGGAGATGTGATCAAATGCTTTGAATTTGGAGCTAAAACCGTGACCATTGCCTCAGCTGCCGCGAATTACCCCGAGCGATTCGCCCAGTTTATCCTCTCCTATGGGCGTGAGAAAATAAATCTTGCTGCCGACACCAACCCTTCAGACCATAAAATCAAGATCAAAGGCTGGTTGAAAAAAACAGAAATCGACCTGTTTGATCACATTGAATTTTTCTACGAAAGAGGGTTAAAGTATTTGAAGTGTTCGGATGTGACTAGGGATGGAGTAATGCTTGGGCCTAATTTTGATCTTTACAAGGAGATTTTGGACAGATTTCCTTCCATTCATTTGGCAGCCTCAGGAGGAGTAAGGGGAGTTGATGATTTCCGCCGATTGAGGGATATGGGATTGAAAGCTTCTGTTTTTGGAAGAGCCTACTACGAAGGAAAAATCAGTCTGCATGATTTGGAAAAATTTATAGCAGAATCATAAACGAAAAAAGAGGCTTTAGCCTCTTTTTTTATATTCATTCAGATAAGAATTTCAATCTGCTTTAAACTTGTCAACTACGTACAGGAAAATATTAAAAGACAACGTAGAAGGAGACTCATTCTTTTTTACCTCTTTTTCAGGTAGAATTCCGACTGCCGGAAGGTCTTTTTTTACCGGGGCTGCCTTTAGGTTTTGATTTGATCGTACCGGTAGAAGGTTGGGTGAAGCATTATCCTGAATTGAGGTAGGATCTTCAAGGACCACTCTTTCATTGGTTCGCGGAGAATTTTCCTCGGTTTTTTCCTGCTCTGACTGCGCCGAAGCATCTACGGTAATCAACGCCAATCCCACTATTGCTACACTGAGCAAGGCTGGTTTTTTAAAATGAAATCCTGCGAATTTCAACATGGCTTATTTTGAATAGTTAATATTTTAACTCCAGAGTTTGTAAAATGTTCCTAAAATTAGAAAAAAAAACCACTATGCAAACGATTGACATGGAAGATTTCGCCAAAATAGAACTTAGGGTTGGAACGGTTATAAAGGTAGAAGTTTTTGATAAAGCACGTAAACCGGCATATAAAATTTGGGTGGATCTAGGGCATGAAGTAGGAGTGAAAAAATCTTCAGCACAAGTGACGGATTTTTATCAACCAACGGACTTAATCGGGAAGCAAGTGATTTGTGTATGTAATTTCAAACCCAGGCAAATTGCTGATTTTATGTCTGAGGTATTGATTACGGGTTTTACCTCCGGGGAAGGAGGAATCGTCCTCGCCACCGTAGAAAGAAATGTTCCTAATGGCCAAAGGCTTCATTAAGGAATGGTAATCTTTAATCCGTCCTCGTCTAATCGAGTCATGTAAACTGTTAAATCTTCGCAATATCCAGCCTTTACATTTCCGGTTTTCAGGTCGAATCGGTACTGATGAAGGGGACAAATGATTTCTCCTGCTCCATTAATATTGGCCTCAAGGAGTGATGCTCCTTTATGTGGACAAAAGGCCTGAAAAACGTAAACTTGATCTCCAACTCTCAGCCCGGCAAGTTGGTGCTGTCCTACTTGAATTTTTTTAATCGACCGTTCGGGTAAAAATTTGATTACTTCCTCTTTGGTCTTTCCTAAGACGTATTCTTTCATGTGTTTATAATTGTCTTTAAATTTTATTCAGAATCTCTCATGTCACTCAACCTCCAATGACAATCGAGACATCCCGATGGCTGGAAGTTATGTCATGCGCGATTTCCTTAAATAAAAGCAAACAACCATCAAACCAACACAACTTTGGTTTTCTGGTTATTCCTCATCAATTTGATGTAAGCTACACTTAACCCGATCATATCATGAAAAAATATCTTTTACTCCCACTTCTATTTTTGGCCAGCTGGGTAAATGGACAAAATTTAAACGGTGCCTGGAAATTAATTAGCCAAAATGGAAAGTCGGTCACGGACCAGGAATTCATCAAAATATATCAGGATGACTATTTTGCATTTGGAGTAAAAAATGCGTCGGACAATGCCTTTATCGGTGCCGGAGGAGGGCCATATTCGATTCAGGAAGGAAAACTTTTGGAAACCTTGGATTTTTTCACCTTGAATCCTCTTCAGGTAGGCACAACTACCCCTTTTCGGATTGAATGGAATGGGAATAAAATTACCCTTTCAGGAGATACGGCGAACGGAATGCTGGTGGAGACTTGGGAGAGAATATCAGATGCAAAGGATGATTTGACTGGAAACTGGGTAATCACCGGAAGAAAGCGTGATGAGGAAATCTCCAGATCTACACCGGGTGCCCGAAGAACGATCAAAATCCTCAGTGGAGGCCGTTTCCAATGGGTGGCCTTTAATTCCGAGACCAAAGAGTTTTCCGGCACAGGAGGAGGAACCTACACTGCCGTCAATGGCAAATACACTGAAAATATTACCTTTTTCTCCCGCGACAATTCCCGAGTTGGGGCGAGTTTGAGTTTTGATTTCAAAGTAATTGATGGGGAATGGCATCACAGTGGCCTGAGCTCAACCGGTGCTCCGATCTATGAAATCTGGACTCCCTATGCGATTGGGTATAAGCCCGCCAAATAAGGGAGATGACACTGTATTAAATAAAAAAAGGAGCCCAAAAGGCTCCTTTTTTTATTTAAACTTCCACTGCGTACAGCTCTTTTAGCTTTCTGACAGTATAGTCTACCTCATCAAGAGTATTGAATCTGCTAAAGGAAAATCTCACTGAATCTCTTTCGGGATTGTGATGGAGGGCTCTCAACACGTGGGATCCTACCGTGGCACCGGAACTGCATGCAGAACCTCCTGAGGCGGAAATTCCTTCCAGGTCAAGATTGAAAAGTAGCATGCCCCGATTGGATTCGGAAGGCGGAAGGCTGACATTCAGCACTGTGTAAAGACTTTTGTCCATATCAGCGGAAAGTCCGTTGAATTCTACTCCAGGTAATTCTTGGACCAGCTTTTCAATGAAGTGTTTTTTTATCTTTTCGATATGGGTCCGATGTCCGGCCATATCTTCGTAGGCAAGTTCTAGCGCTTTTGAGATTCCAATGATACCGATCACATTTTCAGTTCCCCCACGCATATTTCGCTCTTGGGCTCCACCGTGGATGAAAGGATGAATTTTCTTGTCTTTTCTTACGAATAGAAATCCTGAGCCTTTGGGGCCATGAAATTTATGTCCGCCAGCTACAATGGCATCAACCGGAAGAAGCTTCAAATCATGGACATAATGTCCCATGGTCTGAACCGTATCCGAATGGAAAAATGCTTCGTGTTCCTTTGCTAAAGCTCCGATCCGATCCAGATCATTCAAGTTTCCGATTTCATTGTTGGCATGCATCAGGGAAACCAGGCTTTTCGGATTCGTTTTTAGCAATTCCTCCAATTGATTTAGATCGATTTCACCTCGGTCGTTTACATCCAGGATGCTGAGCTTTACCATTCCTTTTTTTGCCAATACCTCCAAGGTATGCAGAACCGCGTGATGCTCTATAGGAGAAGTGATCGCATGAGTAATGGCATGGCTTTCGATCCCACATACCAAAGCAGTGTTATCGGCCTCAGTTCCTCCGGATGTGAAGAAAATCTCAGATGGACTGGCATTGAGCAATTCCGCTACTTTCTTTCTCGATTTCTCGATGGCTGTCCTTACTTCCCTTCCATGGCTATGGACTGAAGAAGGGTTACCAAAATGAGATTTCATGAACGGAAGCATGGCCTCAATCACTCGATCGTCCATGGCTGTCGTTGCGGCATTGTCAAAATAAACTTTCATTGGGTGCTGGGGGGATTTTTCAGGATCAAATCAGAGAAGCGCTGACCACCTCTTTGATGTCCTGCATGATTTTCTTGGCCAAGTGTTCCGCCGTGGCTTCAGAATCCGACTCTGAATAGATCCGGATGATCGGCTCAGTATTTGACTTTCTCAAATGCACCCACTCCTTTTCAAACTCAATTTTAACCCCATCAATATCATTGATTGGGTGCTTTTTGTATTTGTTTTTGATCTCAACCAGGATTTTGTCGACGTTGATTTCAGGAGTAAGTTCTATTTTATTCTTTGAAATATGGTAGTTGGGATAAGTAGCCCGAAGCATGGAAATGGACTTGCCAAATTTGGCCAAATGGGTCAAAAACAATCCGATTCCCACCAAGGCATCGCGACCATTGTGGGAGGCTGGGTAGATGATGCCGCCATTTCCTTCTCCACCAATTACGGCATTCACAGCCTTCATTTGATTGACTACATTGACTTCACCTACGGCAGCCGCAGTATATTTCCCGCCTCTTTTCTCGGTTACATCACGAAGTGCTCTTGTGGATGAAAGGTTGGACACCGTATTGCCAGGTGTTTTGGAAAGCACATAATCTGCTACCGCTACCAAAGTGTATTCTTCTCCAAACATGGATCCGTCCTCATTGACAAAAGCCAATCGGTCTACATCTGGGTCCACCACAATACCCAGGTCATAGCTTCCTTTTTCCAATTTCTTGGAGATATCCCGGAGGTTTTCAGGAAGTGGCTCAGGATTGTGCGGGAAGTGGCCATCAGGTGTGCAGTACATCTCTTCGATTTCGGTCACACCCAAAGCACGAAGCAATTTTGGAATGGCAATTCCTCCAGTGGAGTTTACAGCATCCACCACGATTTTGAAATTTCTGGCTTTGATCGCCTCGACATCTACGAGCGCCAAATCCAAAACATGCTGAATATGTCGGTCGATGTAGTCGTCGATTTGAGTGTATTTTCCCAGCTTTTTCACTTCTGCGAAAGAGAAAGCCTCGTTTTCTGCTTTTTCAAGAATAGACTTGCCTTCTTCATCAGAAATGAATTCACCAACTGAATTCAGGAGTTTCAGGGCATTCCACTGGATGGGATTGTGGCTGGCAGTGAGAATAATTCCGCCTCCGGCATTTTCCAAAGGCACCGCAAACTCGACAGTGGGCGTTGTGCTCAATCCAAGATCAACCACATGAATGCCCATACCTTGTAGCGTGGCTGAAACCAATCTGGAGATCATGTCTCCAGAAATCCTCGCATCCCGTCCGATTACAACTTTTGGATTATTGGTCTTTTCAATGACCCATGCGCCATAAGCCGCGGTAAATTTTACTACGTCGATAGGAGTGAGACCTTCGCCGGCTTTGCCGCCGATGGTTCCTCTTATCCCTGAAATAGATTTGATAAGCGACACGTACAGTTGATTTAGTAAAAGTGGATATCTAAAAAAACCTGTCTTTGACAGGATTATGTTTTATTTAAATTTTGCAAGAACCTTGTCTACTTCATTGTCCGGATTAGCACAGGTACTAGTGGAATCGACTGTTTTTCCACAGAAGCTGCAAGTTACCCCTTCTTTATTCAGAAAGGGACTCTGAGAGGCACAAGTGCCCTTGAATTCTCCGTTTTTGAGGAAAATGAGCCTTACTGACATCAGTATGAAGAACACTGCGACGAAGCCCAAGGTTAGAAATATGGTTGTCATAACGGATAAATTTGCGCAAATTTAAAGCTTTACTTCGAAACGTCCACAATTCCAGCTTAGTTTCCCAAGACATGTCAAATTTGAGTACCCGGGCCGAGCAACTGGCCGCATTTGATCGTTTGTTGACCATTATGGATGAGCTTCGGGCCCAGTGTCCTTGGGATAAAAAGCAAACCACTGAAAGTCTACGGCATTTGACCATCGAAGAGACTTTTGAACTTTCGGATGCCATTTTGGAGGGAAATCCGGAAGAAATCAAAAAGGAATTGGGAGACATTCTCCTTCACATTGTCTTCTATGCCAAGATTGGTTCGGAGGAGGGTAATTTTGACATGGCTACGTTGACAAATTCACTGTGCGAAAAACTCATTCGTCGCCATCCGCATATTTATGGCGATACAATCGCACAGGATGAAGAAACGGTCAAGCAGAATTGGGAGAAAATCAAGCTGAAAGAAAAAGGTAATGTTTCCGTTTTAGGCGGTGTCCCCAAGTCTTTACCGGCTCTGATCAAAGCCATGAGAATCCAGGAAAAGGCCCGAGGAGTGGGCTTTGACTGGGAGGAAAAGCAGCAAGTCTGGGAAAAAGTGGAGGAAGAAATGCAGGAATTCAAAGCAGAATTCAATGCTGCGGAAGAAAAGGAAATCGATCGAGAAAAAGCCACCGGAGAATTTGGGGACTTGCTTTTTTCACTGATCAACTACGCCCGGTTTATTGACATTAACCCCGAGGAAGCTCTCGAACGGACCAATCTCAAATTCATCAAACGCTTTCAGTATTTAGAAAATGCAGCTAAAGAAGCAGGGAAAAATCTCAGCGAAATGACTTTGGCAGAAATGGATGTGTACTGGAACGAAGCGAAAAGGCATTAAATAGTCTTCCGTTGGCAGCTTTTCATGACCAATAACTCAATTACCAATTTCCAAAAACTCAATAATCTTTACCCTTTATGTCCAATCAAATCATTTTCACCCCGGAAGCTCCGGCACCGATCGGGCCATATTCACAAGCTGTCCTGGCAGGGAATACACTATATATCTCCGGTCAAATAGCCTTGGATCCGGAAACCGGTGAGCTGATCAATGAAAATATCACCGAGGAGACTCATGCCGTGATGAAAAATATGGAGGCTGTTCTTCGTGTAGCAGGTTTTTCGTTTTCGGATGTGGTGAAGTGCACGATCTTCATCCGAGATATGGGCCAGTTCGGTACGATCAACGAAGCTTACGGCCAATATTTTAAATTAAACCCTCCGGCCCGTGAGACAGTTGAGGTAAGTAAGCTTCCAAAAAATGTGAATGTTGAAATTTCCTGTATAGCCGTGAAATTACCTTGAGTAAAGATTCTAACACTAAGGAAGATTATTTTGAACATTGTGGGTGGCAGATAAAGAACAAATTATAAACACATGAAATAACCGATTTTGAATCTCCTTCCCTTCCATAGTGAAACCATCGTCAGTGCCCTTTCCAAGGAGGAAGTGTTGGGGCATATGATCCGTGTGACCAAGGAAGTCAACTTTTTGGACACCAGAACCCTGCAGGATCCGAAGATTCGGTTTAACGGAATGATTGGACAGGAGGGATTTCGAATTTCAAAAGCGATTAAAAAAGGGGATTCATTCCTGCCTCTGATCACAGGAGAAGTGGAGTCTACGCCCCGGGGCAGCATCATCTTTCTACGTTATCGGCTTTTTCCGGGAACACTCTTTTTTCTGGCATTCTGGAGCATCATTTTGATCGCATTTATGGCATTTTACTTTGGAGTGCTCAAGAATGTTGAAAAAGGAGTCATCTGTCTGGGCCTGGCGATCCTCAATTATGTCTTGGGAGTTTTCTTTTTTCACAGACAAGTGAAAGCCTCTCGGGAAGTTTTCCATGAGTTGATCAATTTCCAGATGAAGGACAAGGATTAACACCTTGCAGCTTAGGCAAAAATGCCTTTTGCACTTAACTTTGCGCCCGAAAATCAAACACCTATCCCAAATACCATGTCAATCCGAATCGAAAAAGACACCATGGGGCCTGTAGAGGTTCCTGCTGACAAATACTGGGGAGCACAAACCCAACGCTCCATCAACAACTTCAAAATCGGAGGGGAGAAAAACCGTATGCCGATCGAAATCATCCGAGCATTTGCAATTTTGAAAAAAGCAGCTGCCCTGACCAACGCTGAATTGGGTGTTTTAGCTCCGGAAAAAGCCGAAATCATTGCCAAAGTCTGTGATGAAATTCTGGCCGGTCAGCACGATGATCAGTTTCCTTTGGTGATTTGGCAAACAGGCTCGGGTACCCAGTCCAACATGAACGCCAATGAGGTGATCGCCTATCGCGCTCACGTACTTCTTGGAGGTTCTTTGGAGGATGCCAAGAAGAAAATTCACCCGAACGACGACGTGAACAAGTCACAGTCTTCCAATGATACCTACCCAACTGCCATGCACGTGGCGGCTTATCAGATGGTGGTGGAAACTACTATTCCGGGAGTTCAAAAACTCAGAGATACCCTTGCCGCAAAAGCAGAAGCTTTTAAAAACGTGGTAAAAATCGGCCGTACCCACTTCATGGATGCGACTCCACTTACCCTTGGTCAGGAGTTTAGCGGCTATGTGGCACAGTTGGATCATGGACTGAGAGCTTTGAAAAATACCCTTTCTCACCTCTCAGAGTTGGCTTTGGGTGGAACCGCAGTAGGAACTGGCTTGAATACCCCAAAAGGATATTCTGAACTGGTGGCCAAAAAAATCGCTGAACTTTCAGGTTATCCTTTTGTTACGGCCCCTAACAAATTTGAAGCCTTGGCAGCACACGATGGAATGGTAGAAACCCACGGTGCATTGAAGCAGCTGGCTGTTTCTCTGATGAAAATCGCCAATGACATCCGTATGCTTTCTTCAGGACCAAGATCCGGAATCGGAGAAATCCTAATCCCTGAAAACGAGCCGGGATCTTCCATCATGCCAGGAAAAGTAAATCCAACCCAAGTGGAGGCCATGACGATGGTTGCTGCCCAAGTAATGGGCAATGACGTAGCCATCACGATCGGAGGTTCCAACGGTCACTTCGAACTGAATGTATTCAAGCCGTTGATCGCAGCCAACTTCCTGCAGTCCGCCCGACTGATCGGAGATGCCTGTGTTTCGTTCAATGACAACTGCGCCATCGGAATCGAGCCAAATACGCCGATGATTCAGCGTCACCTCGAGAATTCACTGATGCTGGTAACGGCTTTGAACCCCTATATCGGTTATGAAAATGCCGCCGCCATTGCCAAAAAGGCTCACAAAGAAGGAACCAGCCTGAGAGAAGCAGCCATTGCCTTGGGTCTTTTGACCTCTGAGCAGTTTGACGAGTGGGTCAAGCCTGAGGATATGATCGGGAGTTTGAAGTAAAAGCACACTCAAAAAAAAACGGCTGTCTGGTTTCCCGGACAGCCGTTTTTCATTTAAGACAATTTTTAATCTTTCTTATAAATATCAAAGTTCTTCAGCATGATCCCTGTTGAGACGTAGAACAGGGTGCTTCGTGTAGGAGAGTAATCCACTCCGGCTACATTAATCTTTTGATTGTCTGTCTCCAGAAAATCAGTCAGGTAATATTTGAACCGGATGTAGTTTCCGTATTTGCTTTTGAACTCGACAAAAACAGAAGGCAAGTAGATCTTGGTGCGATCGCTAAACCAGATGTTTGATTTTGACTTTTCTTCATTCACATACACTTTCTGCTTGTAGTTCAGTGCAAATTCATTTTCAAAACCTATGGCTCCTAGGTTGCCTTTCATGTCACCGAATTTGATTGCGATAGGAATGCCAATGGTATAGACACGTTGTTTGACTCGAACCGAATCGTTGATATCATTAATCATACCGATGTTTCGGATGCTTAGACCGGTGTAGAATCCGCTTTTTTCTGAAAAGTCCTTGTGAAACTGAGTGCCAAAGTTGACAAAAGGTGAGAATCTGACCACGTTGGAAAGGTCTTGTCCATTGTTTTCAACACTGCCGAAGGAAAGGATGGTTTCGGAGGAGGATACCCCGTACCAGTTTTTGTTGGTTTTTTCCTGAGCATATAGACCAAATCCCACGCCCAAAAACAATGCAGTTAGTAAGAGTTTTTTCATTTTTATAGAGTTTAAAAGTTTGGCAAAGGTAAATTTTTTTGATCGTCTCCGATTTTTTTCAAAAGAATGAACAAAAACACAAAGAAACGCCAGCGTTTATTTTTGTCCAACGGGAATCCAAACCTGCATTTCATTTGGACCACGGTTGGCCCAGGTATAATAAGGGATTGCGGTTAGTGTTTTTTGACCTTGGTTATTCAGGCCATTGACATTAAAGCTGATTGCTTTGACTTGTTCATCCAATACCTGATAATCCTTTACCTCAAATCCCGGAGTGGAAGCAAGAACAAAATCAGTGGCCATTCCCCCGTTATCTGCTCCTTCCACACAATATACCAAAGGGCCACGCTGGATGGCAACCCGTCCCTGATTGGCCAAAACTTCCGGTCTGGACTGCAATTCACGTACTTCCATCGGGAGGGTATAGGATATTTTATCTCCTTTTTTCCATTCCCGATCAAGGACCAAATAACCGTTCTTCTGTGGGGCCTGGACTTTTTCACCATTTACTTCCAGATAAAAATTGGTGGGTTTTTCATCTAAAAATGAATAGAGTTCACCGGGTACAGGTTCTCCTGTAATCCAACCCGGAATTCTCAGATTAACCTCAAACCGGGTGGGATTTGCCGGATTCAATTCAATCAAAACTTCCCCATCCCAAGGGTAGTTGGTCTTCATTTCCACGGGAACTTTTGTACCGGAAAGTTCAAATTCGGTTTGATTGCCAATGAACAGGTTGACCCAAATGCCGGAATCATTTTTTGCATAGATGTAATCCCCGACGGAGGCCACTAATCGGGAAATGTTGGACGGACAACAGGCCGTACCAAACCACTCTCTGCGGTTATGCTGTCCACTGGAGGCTAAAGGATTCCCATAAAAAAACCGGTCGCCGCTCAGACTCAGCCCATCCAAAGCTGCATTGTAAAGACTTCGCTCCAGCACGTCGATGTATTGGGATTGTCCCTCCAGCAGGTTCATTCGCTGATTCCAAAAAACCATGCCCACGGATGCGCAAGTTTCGCTGTAGGCGTTTTCATTGGGTAGATCGTAATCAACGGAAAATCCCTCATTGCTTCCCGAAGAACCGATGCCACCTGTGACATACATGTTTCGATAGACTACATCTTCCCAGACGGTTTTCATGGCATTCATGTAACCCAAGTCATTTTTGGCAGCTGCAACATCAGCTGCACCGGTGTAGAGATACATGGCTCGGACGGCATGTCCGGTGATTTCTTTTTGGTCTTTGACAGGGACAGCATCTTGGGCATATTTAGGTCCCCACTCCGGTTTGTCCCAGATGGCACCTTTTCCATATCCCCGGCCTCTTTGATCCAGAAACCAGTCAGCCAATTGAAGGTATCGCTCCTCTCCGGTCACTTTATATAGTTTCACCAAAGCCAACTCGATTTCCTCGTGTCCACTTACCCAAGGTTTATTGGCTTGCCGAAATTGAGTGTCGATGTGGTCTGCCATGCGGATGGCCACGTCCAACAGTTGCCGTTTTCCGGTAGCCTGATAGTAGGCCACACCTGCTTCCATCAGGTGTCCTGCGCAGTAGTCCTCGTGTTTTTCCATGTCCTGCCAACGCTTATCCAAGCCCGTAAGGGAGTAAAAAGTATTGATGTAACCGTCAGGTTCTTGTGCTGAGGCGATCTTGGCGATCCATTCATCAGCCTTTTGCTCCAATGCTTCATCGGGAATGTTTTGAAGTGAATAGGCGATGGCTTCAAGTGCTTTATACACATCGCTGTCATCGTAATAGATTCCTTCGTGAGTTTCTCCTTGCTTTCTGCCTGCTTTTTCAAAATTCCGGATTCTCCCAGTTTTCACTTCCGTCTGATAAACAGAAGCAGGGAGGGCAGATTTGGCCACTTTTTCCAGCTTGGGCTTCCAAAATGAGTCAGTGATTTTGATTTTAGAAAAGGAATGAGCCTCCAATTTGACGGGACTTTCCTGCGCAAAAACTGAATTAATTGGGAGAAGCAGAGCAAGAAGGAGCTGCGATTTCTTCATTGGGTTTTGGGTTTGGATAAAAATAGGGAATTCAGTTCTTTTCGACCCGATCTCCTCACAAAAACAGGTAATTTAGAAACCGGATCCTATCAAAACTTTAAGTATTAAAAACCCTGTCGCTATGAAAAAGACTTTTCTGATATTGGTTTTCCTTATGTTTTACTTGGGATTTGAACCCAAACCGTTGACCTGGGTGGCGATTGGGGACTCGATCACCTATCTCAACGACAATCCGGAAGAAACCGGAAGCCGGATCAGCAAAGGGTACCTCACGTTGGTTCAGGAGAAATTTCCCGACCTCGAGGTAGTCAATAAAGGATACAATGGCTGGACGGCAATTCGAATTGCCCAGGAATTTGCCAAACTCGAAATCCCTAAAGCAGAGGTTTATAGTATTTTCTTGGGGACCAATGATTGGTGGAGGGGGAATTCGTTGGGTACGGTCGAGGATTACAAAAATGCGACTGGAACAGGCACCGTAGCCGGCTCATTTCGTGAGATCGTCAATCAAATACGAAATCTTAATCCCGAGGCAAAAATCATCCTGATCACTCCGATGAAGCGGGTGGATTTTGTATACATCAACGATTACAAAAACAATGCATTGGGTTCGTATCGGGATAAAAACGGTCAAAGTCTAGAAGCTTTTGCTGACCTTTTGAAGGCAATTGCTCAATTGGAAGGAATCGCATTTGTAGATCTGTACCATCAAAAAGGCATGGATCATGCCGATCTGGTGAAGTTTAAGCGGTTGAAAGATCCAGGGACTGGGGAGTATAAAAATTACCGATATCCTGATTTTATCGACATTCCTTTTGATCCCGAAAAGGATGAGTATCCTTATCCTCAAAAATCAATCGGTGTTACGTATGACGGGCTCCATCCTTCAGATAAGGGTTATCGGTTGATTTCCAAGGATTTGTATCCTATTTTTAAGAAATTGCAGAAATAAAAATAGGCTGCAATTTACTTGCAGCCCATTTTGTAGTCCCGACGGGAATCGAACCCATATCTAAAGTTTAGGAAACTTCTATTCTATCCATTGAACTACGGGACCATGTAAAAAGTCGCAAGTTAAAGCAAATCCCAACTTTCCGGCAAATATTCTCCAGTCAACTTGTGGCTTTCCAATCATTTAACCTATCTTTGCACTCCAAATTTAGGATGGACGGGTTCCATCCAATCACTTAATCTAAAAAATTATGTCCGTAAAAATCAGATTAGCACGTCGAGGCAGAAAAAAACAAGCCATCTATGACGTCGTTGTAGCTGATGCAAGAGCTCCACGTGATGGACGCTTCATCGAGAAAATCGGAACTTACAATCCGAACACAAATCCTGCTTCCATCAACATCAACAATGAGCGCGCTCTTACCTGGTTGTTGAATGGAGCTCAGCCAACTGATACCGTGAAGGCTATGCTTTCTTACAGAGGTATCATGCTGAAAAAACACCTTCAGATCGGTGTATTGAAAGGTGCAATCTCTCAGGAACAAGCTGATGCAAAATTCAATGCTTGGTTGGCTGAGAAAGACACCAAGATTACCAACAAAACCGACAAACTTGCTGCTGCTAAAGCTGACGCTCGTGCAAAAGCACTTGCTGCTGAAGCTGCTAAAAACCAGGCTCGTCTGGATGCAATCAAAGCGAAAGAAGACGAAGCAAAAGCAGCCGCTGCTGCCGCCTCTGCTCCTGCTGCTGAAGCCGCTACCGAAGCTCCTGCAGAAGGCGGAGAAGCTGAAGCTTAATAGAATAAATTTCCATGAACAAGGATCAGTGCTTTCAAATAGGCCGTCTTGCCAAAGTTCATGGACTTCGTGGTGAAGTAAATGCGGTGCTGGATGTAGATTATCCGGAGGATTACGAAGGATTAGAGCACCTCTTTCTCGAACAAAAAGGCCGGTTGGTCCCCTTCTTTCTGGAGCACTTTGTGATTCAGCCTGGAGGAAAAGCCCTGGTTAAATTTGAGGATCTGAATTCCCTGGAGCAAGTAGAGCCACTCGTTGGACTGGAGATTTACCTTCCGCTCACCGAGTTGCCCCAGCTGGAAGAGGATCAATATTACTTCCACGAACTGATCGGTTTCGAAGTCATCGATGAGACTTTAGGATTGATCGGACCTGTGCAGATCATCTACGATCTGGAAACACAGGATCTCCTCGGAGTAACCCACAAGGGTAAAGAAGTTCTGATTCCAATTCAGGACGGGATTATCCAAAAAGTGGACAAGGCAGCTAAAAAAGTTTACTGCCAGTTGCCCGATGGCTTACTTGACATTTATCTGGAAGACTGAGTCATGCACATTGATATCATCACTGTGGTGCCGGGATTGCTGGAAGGTCCTTTTTCCCATTCGATTTTGAAAAGAGCCGAAGAAAAAGGATTGGCAAGTGTTCGTGTGCATAACCTGCGGGATTATGCCACCGGCAAGCAAAAGCAAGTGGATGATTATGCATTTGGAGGTGGAGCCGGAATGGTCATGATGATCGAGCCCATCGCCCGATGCATAGAGACTCTCCAAACCGAACGTTCGTACGATGAAATCATCTACATGACGCCGGACGGAGAGACCTTTGATCAGCCCATGGCCAACTCACTTTCACTCAAACAAAACCTCCTGATCCTTTGCGGTCATTACAAAGGGGTAGATCAGCGAGTGAGGGATAAGTTTATCACCAGAGAAATCAGCATTGGAGATTTCGTCCTTTCGGGTGGGGAATTGGCGGCCGCAGTAGTGGCCGATGCGATTATCCGATTGATCCCGGGAGTACTCAATGACGAAACTTCAGCGTTGACTGATTCTTTCCAAGATGGCCTGTTGGCACCGCCGGTTTATACACGCCCCGCAGAATATGAGGGAATGGGTGTGCCGGAAGTATTGCTTTCAGGACATGAAGCCAAGATAAGCGAGTGGAGATTTGAAGCGTCGGTTCGCCGAACCAAAGAAAAACGGCCTGACTTGCTCAAGGGCAAAGGCTGGGAATAGGCGAGACAAAAATTTAACAGAAGTAATTCATTTAAACCGCTGAGGCGGTGAACTGCGAAAGCATAAAAACATAAAGCTATGAGCGATCTAATGAAAATTGTAGAAGCGGAATACAGCGAGGCGAGAGCCAAATTCCCTTCTTTCAAATCCGGTGATACCATCAATGTACACGTTCGTATCAAAGAAGGTAACAAGGAGCGTATCCAGCAGTTCCAAGGAACTGTGATCCAACGCAAAAACCCTAACACCAACGGTGAAACCTTCACTGTTCGTAAAGTTTCCAACGGTGTTGGCGTGGAGCGTATCTTCCCTATCATCTCCCCATCCATCGAGCAGATCGACTTGGTTAGAGAGGGTAAAGTGAGAAGAGCACGTCTGTTCTACCTAAGAGGTCGTCAGGGCAAAGCTGCACGTATCAAGGAAAACATCAGAGCGAAGCACTAAGAGCTGCTGCCTGTCTGATAAAAAAGGAACCTCGAAAGAGGTTCCTTTTTTCGTTTATAGGAAAAGTTTTTTGACAGAGATGTATCGAAGGGTCCTCGTAAGAAGAAGAAATCAAAGTAGAATTGGATGAGCTGCGAAAGACTGACACTGATTATTCGATTTCTACATAGGAAATCAAATTGCCATTTTACCAATGCTTGCTTTGATTTTTGCAGACTCCATTAGGAATTAATTCTTGGACTTTCAATCCAAAAACCTCCAGCTTGCTTTATGATTTTTATCCAAAGGCTTGCCGGTGACCTTTGCTCTTAGGATCTCGATCGGCATGGCGTTTTGAGTTAGGATCAGATCGTGGAATTGCTTCTCGGGCATTTTGCCGGAATCGACTAATTCTTTTCTCATCGAGTAGATTTCCAAGGCACCAATCATGTAGGCGATCTGATAGAGCGGTCCATAACTTCCTTCAAAAGAACGCCTTACTTCTGCTTCGGCATTGGCGTATTCGTGACCAACTTTGTCCACAAGGAGATTGATGCATTGCTGAGGAGTCATTTTGCCCAGATGATAGTTGAGGGAGAAAATGATCCTTGCGCAACGATGCATTCTCCAGAAAAGCATCCCAACCTTGTCTTTGGCATCCCGAGGGAAATTGCGATCCCATAGCACAAACTCCCAGTACAACGCCCAGCCTTCCGTCCAGAACGGCGTACCAAACATCCTACGGTGGGTCATGTATCGCTGATTCATAAACTGCTGCAGGTGGTGACCGGGTATCAATTCATGTTGCACTGTCGCTCTGGAAAAGTGTGGGTTATTGCCTCGCATGGACATCATTTTTTCCTCGTGACTCATCTCGGAGGTCGGATAGGAAATTTGAATCACCTCACCTCCAAGGAAAAACGGACTCACCCGCTGCCGTTCTGCTGAGATCATGCTCGTCCTCCAAGTTTCAATTGCCAAAGGAGGTACAGTCAGCCAGTCATTTTTCACCATGATATCAATGGCCTCCTCTCCCAATCGGGCCACTTCCTCCGGCCAAGCACCGGCAGGCAAGTAAGTGTTTTTCACCATTTCCAAAGCTGCTTTCCAGTCATTGCCAAAACCGAGTTCATTAGATGCTTTTAACATCTCCTTCTCGCACCAGGCAAACTGCTTTTCCGCTTCGGCAATCAATTCCTCAGGAGAGTAGGCGATCATTTCAAAGGCCAATTGCTTCTCCAAGGCTTCTCTTCCGATCGGCTTGCCGATGATGCCACTGCCGTCGTCCTTGACGGAGTTTGTATAGTGCTCCCGCAAGCCTTTGGCATAGGCCTTCATACTGGCATCCAGTTGTTTCCAAGGTTCAGGCATCCACCAGGTAAATTCCGGATCGTAGTCAAAGTAGAAATCATAGGATTCCTTCACCACGCGGTTTAAGCTCTCAACCGACTGAGCAGCCAAGTCGGCCTTTTGCCAGGAATCATATTTGGTGGAAGTAGGCAAGGCCTTGAGTTGGGCATCCACCGCTTTGGCTACCGCATTCCAGCTAGCTGCCAAAGCCTGTGAATCGGGTTGCTTAGCCCGTCTTCGAGCAGTAACAAATTCCTCCAGTGGCTTTCCAAAAGCTACCACCGATTGAATCTGCATGAAATCCCTCTTGTCCAGATCAAGCGTGGCTAACTCTTTTTCCAGGTAATTCCGAAAAAGCACATAGTCAATCTTCCCATCCTCTGACAACCCCTCGTATTTCTGGGCCTGAAGGGTTTTGAGGTAGTCCTGATTGAAAGATTCCATTCGGGAAAAATACTCCGCCGAAAGCCGGTTGGTGTACAGGCGGGAAAGTGCTCCCCGATCCGCTTGGTAGGTTTGGATCAAATTGACGAGTTCGGTGGCTCCAACCCAGGTGCTCAGAAAGCACAGTAGAAATGCGAAAGCAAGTTTTTTCATAGGGAATCAGTTAATCAAAATGATAAAGGTAAAGTCCGGTGTCGCGGAAGGTTCCGGACTGTCTGGTAGAATCCCCTGAGTTTGCCTTGAGGTAATTCTCCCAAGGGCCGGGGTTTTTGAGATCAATTTTTAATTCGGTCAGTTTTTCGGGAGCGTAGGTATTCATCCCTCTGAGGCCATCCACCAGTCCCAAAAATCCATTTTGGGAAAGCCTGTACACTTTTGCCCAGCCTTGATCGGCACTTTTGGTCAAGCCCAAAGTTTCTTCGACAAAATGCTCAGCCGGTAACATATCCTTGTAATACAGCCAAACGATGGACGCGGTTATCTGAAGACTATCTCCACTTCCGGTCGATGTTAACTCCAATTGATTCAATTCGGGAATGAGAATTTCATTTTCAGGATGCTGAAAGAAGGTCTCAAACTCGAGCAAGTATCCCTCCGGATCCACAGCAACAAACCCGTCGTGCGGTCCGCCTGGATTTTGCTTGAGCGGGTATTTGATTGTGACTTTTTGCTGCTGAAGATGGGCATACCAACTTTCAAGCTGGTCGGTCAGCAAGGCCAAAGCCACCGATTTAGGTTCGGCTCCGGAATATCCCGTACCAGACAGCCTTTGAAGAACAAGGTATGAATCCCCCGCAATCTGAAATTTGGCGCTGTTTTCGGTTTCTTCCAGCAGTTTCAAGCCTAAGATTGTTTGATAAAAAGCTTTGGCTTTTTCCAAGTCTTTGTAAAACCACCGGGTCTCCAAACCCTCGATTCCAAAATCCTCCAAATCCCGAAAAGCTGAATTTTCAGCCAATAATCCATTAATTTTCCAGGTAGGATAACCCAGCAATCTTCCAAACCTCCTGCTCAATTCCCTTTTCTTCGAATCTGAATAGCTGTTGTTTTTCTGAAGGCCAGCAATTTCCTCCTTGAGGCTATTGTAGGCCTGAAGTGAATTCCCGGTGTAGAGAATGACGACCTCCTTGTTTTCGGTGCTGGTTTTTGGAAAAAGGTCGGTTTCGATCAAGGATGTCTCCCGATAGAATTCCACTCCATAGTTGCGGCTGATGCGCTCCAATTCCGGCATGAATAGGTCCATTTCTGTCGAATTTAGCGGTGGACCCAGTGCTATGGGTTTTACCCCGGCTTTGACCATTTCGGCAAAAGATTCGATTTGACCGGATTCTTTCAAAAAATCCCGTTGGGTACAGGAAATCCACAAGGGTAGAATCAAAATCACCAAGTAAAAATGCTTTTTCATAGACAGTCTGAGATGGCTCAAGAAAGATTGAACCTGAATTAGGAGAAAATTTCTCTTTTCCCTGCGACCAGTGATGGAAATTCCTCATTCAAATAGCAGAAGATGCAATTATGAATTTTTAAAAATCTCATTTAAAATCAATTGCTTATCTTATCCATGCCAAAATTTCTTTTCTGTTTTTTTCTGAAACAGAAGTTTGATGCTGAAACCTAGATTTTCACCTAACCATTTTTCCTTATGGAATTGATCATTAACAACCTCTCCAAAACTTACTCCAACGGAGTGAAAGCACTAAACAACATTTCGCTTACCATCCCTCAGGGAATGTTTGGTCTGCTGGGACCAAACGGTGCGGGTAAATCCACGCTGATGCGAACCATTGCCACGCTTCAGGATGCGGATTTTGGCAGCATCACACTTGATGGGATAGATGTCCTCAAAGACAAACAGGCCGTCCGGGAGCGCTTGGGCTATTTGCCCCAGGATTTTGGACTGTATCCAAGAATCAGCGCTGAAACAATGCTGGATCATATTGCCCAAATGAAAGGAATCGGGAATAAAGCCGAACGAAAAGAACTGGTTGCTTCTCTTTTGCAAAAAGTAAACCTTTTCAAAGACCGAAAAAAGGGGTTGGGAACTTACTCCGGAGGAATGCGGCAGCGGTTTGGGATTGCCCAGGCATTGGTAGGGAATCCTTCCCTGATAATCGTGGATGAGCCCACAGCGGGATTGGATCCTTCGGAACGTAACCGATTTTACAATCTCCTCTCGGAGATCGGAGAAAACACCATCGTGATCCTTTCCACTCACATCGTGGAAGACGTCAATACACTTTGCTCCAACATGGCGATCATCTGTATGGGAGAGGTACTGATGCAGGGCAAACCTAAAGAGGGGCTGTCCATGGTGCAGGGAAAAATCTACCGGAAATCCATCGATAAGGGTGATCTGGAGAAATACCGAAAAGATTTTCACGTGATTTCTACCAAACTCATCGAAGGTAGGCTCAGTCTTAGAATCGAAAGCGAAGAGAACCCCGGAAATGGTTTTGACGCCGTTCCTGCAGATTTGGAGGATGTGTATTTTAGTTTCATTTCCAGAAAAGTAGATCCGATCACCATCTAATCGAAGGGTTATGTTTAAGGATATCTTTCTTTTCGAACTGAAGTATCGGTTTAGCCGTCCGGCTACCTGGATTTACTTCGCTTTGTTGCTGGTGGTTGCAACACTTTTGATAGGTTTTGGGAATACCCCTGCCTCGGAAAAAGTCTTTCACAATTCCCCGATCGTCATTGCTAACCTGCTGCTACTCATCTCCATTTTTGGGATTTTGATCGCATCGGCGGTGATGGGGGTTCCCTTATACCGAGATCTGGAGCATAAGACTGCCACGTTTCTATTCAGTTATCCCATATCCAAGTTTGGATACTTCATGGGTAGGTTTTGGGGTTCTTTTCTGACTTTGGTTTTTATTTCATTGGGAGCCCTGGTTGGAATTTACCTTGGCAGTTTGCTTGGTCCCATTTTCGGAACTGACCCCGAGCGTTATGGCCCCAACTCTTTGCTCAATTATTTACAGCCTTGGCTGACCATGCTTCTGCCTAACCTTTGGCTGGCCGGAAGTATATTTTTTGCGCTGATTATTTTCACACGAAACATTCGCTCGATATATGCGGGTGGGATCGTCATTTTCATTGGGTATTTGTTGGCGAATTTTCTGACACAGGACATAGAAAACAAAGACCTTGTCCAACTAATCGACCCCTTTGGCCTGAACTCGTTTTTTCTCCAAACGAGATACCTGACCCCCTATGAGCAAAACAACTTTTTGCTTGAAGTCTCCGGAAATCTCCTCCTTAACCGGATCCTTTGGACAGGTGTAGGTTTGGTGTTTTTTCTTTCATCTTATTTCAGGTTTAGCTTCAATTACTTCTTTCAGACGAGTCAGAAGAAACTTTCCGACAAAGCAGATTCGGAAACTGTTCCTACTGGTATATTGAAGCGTGTGATGTCCGACTTTTCAGCAGATTATCAGTGGAGAAGCTTTGTCACTATGACTAAGATCGAAGTGCAAAATGTCCTCAAGGACATGTACTTTAGGTCGATTTTGTTGGGTGGAACGATTTTCTTGGTCCTCGATTTCTGGATTGGAAATACACTGTATAGTGTTTCGAATCTTCCCTCCACTTCATTTTTGATGGAATACAAAGGGTACGATTACCTGATTTTTGTATTCATTATTCTCGTTTTTTTCACTGGGGAAGCTCTCCATCGGGATAAATCCACCGGCTATTCGGTGATCAATGATACCTTTCCTGTCAAAGACGGAGTGGTGATAGCATCCAAATTCTTTGGGATGGCTTTTGTCTGTTTGGTTCTAACTACCCTTCCGATTGTGGTTGGGATTTTGGTGCAGACGCTCAAAGGTTTCTTTGACTATGATCTATCCGTTTACCTGATCGACAGCTATCTGATTTCATTACCAGACTTTTTGCAGATGGTGATGCTGGTTTTTGCTGTCCATCTGGTTGTTAACAACAAATTTGCAGGTCATGCAGTGGCTATCGGCATTTGGGTGGTAATGATCATCCTTCGAAACTTTGCAGAGTACGACTTCAATCTGTTTTTCTTCAGCTACAAACCAAACTATACCTGGAGTGACATGAACGGACTGGGGCATTTTGCAGAGCCGCTGGTTTGGTTCAATGTATACTGGACTTCCTGGGGAATTTTTCTGATACTCTTTTTCAGTATTTTCTTCAGTCGAGGGGCGGAAGACTCCTGGAAGAGCCGTCTGAAAACCGCCAAATCCCGGTTGAAAAAACCCGCCGCAAAGCTTTCTTTTGGTTTTTTGGCCATTGCTCTCCTCTCCGGAGCTTACATCTATCAGGTGGTGGTTTACGACAACGGCTACCTCACCTCAGAGGAAAGCAAAGAGCGATTGGTGGCCTATGAGCAGCAGCTGAAAAAGTACGAGCGGATGCCTCAACCTAAAGTCACCAAAATCAACATAAAGGCAGATCTCTACCCGATGCAGCGGAGCGCTTACTTTTCTGCAAAAGTCCAGATGGTTAACAAAACAGGTACTCCAATCGACTCCATTCATTTCAACAGCTCTGATCTGACAGATTTCAAGGTAGTCCTCGATGGAGATACGCTTTCTTACCGGTTTCCCTTGAAATATAAGGCGCGAAAATTCCAGATCTTCGGGCAAAAGCCGGAGCCGGAATGGTATCGAATCACCGCCCTCCCCAAGCCGATGATGCCGGGTGATACGCTGGATTTTGTTATTATCAGCAAAAAAACCTACACAGGCTTTCCGAATTCAGGGTATGGAAGGGACATTGTCTACAATGGTACCTTTTTCACAGGTGGCCTTCCTTCAATTGGGTACAATGCCAATTCTGAAATGTCAAGCGATGAGGACAGAAAGAAATACGGCCTTCCTCCCAAGCCGGAAGATTATCCCGAGCATGGTGATCCGTATGGTGTTTCTACCTTGCTTTTTGAAGATGATGCGGACTTTATCCGCTTTGAAGCGGTGGTAAGCACGATTCCCTCACAGATAGCGGTTGCGCCGGGATATTTGCAGAAGGAATGGGAAGAAAATGGCAGACGCTATTTTCATTACATTCAGGATACCCCAATTCAGTCGTTTTTCACTTTCGTTTCCGCTGAATACGAGGTGTTGAGAGATGAGGCGCTTTTACCAAATGGACAAAAAGTAAACATCGAACTTTTTCACGATGCACGTCATCCATACAATTTAGACCGCTTCTTGGCTTCCTACAAAGATGGCTTGACGTACTTTTCGGAGACATATGGAAACTTCCAGTTTAGACAAATGCGCTTGTTGGAATTTCCGCGCTATGCGGGTTTTGCACAGTCATTTCCCAATACAGTTCCGTTCTCGGAGAGTTTTGGATGGGTGGCTGATTTCAAAGATCCGGATGACTTTGACTATGTCTACTACGTGACTGCCCATGAATTGGCGCATCAGTGGTGGGGACATCAGATTGCGCCAAATTATACCCGTGGAGCAAACCTGATTTCTGAAGCTTTGGCGGAGTATTCGGCGCTGATCCTGACTGAAAGAAGGTATGGCAAGGACAATATGAAGCGGTTTCTGAAGGAGGAACTGGACAACTACCTGTCCGGTCGATCCAATGAAGGTAAAAAAGAGAACACTTTCATCAACTGCAACAGAGCCTATCAGTGGTATTACAAAGGAAGTCTGATCCTCTATGGACTTCAGGACCTGATCGGTCAGGAGGCCATGGACTCGGCGCTTTATTCTTTCAATCGGGAGTTTGGCCTGAAGGAAACGCCTCCTTTCCCCGGCAGCTATGACCTCTACCGCCATCTTAAAGCAGTGACACCGGACAGTCTCCAATACTATCTGGACGATACTTGGAACAAAATTACCCTTTATGACAACAAAGCCGAGGAAGTCCAAGCCAAACGTATCGCGGAGGGGGAGTATGAAATTACGCTCAAAATCCGATCGCAAAAACTTTATGCCGATGAAACAGGGAAGGAGGAAAATGCCAGCTATGCGGGAGATTACATCGATGTAGGTGTTTTTGCAGCAGAGGACAAAGATGAAAATGGTAGGACCCGAGTCAACCCGCTTTACATCCAAAAACATAAAATCAAACCGGGAGAATCAACCCTGACTTTCAAAGTCAAGGGCGAACCCGTCAAAGCGGGAATCGATCCATACAATAAGCTTATTGACCGTCTTCCTGACGACAATACAATAGCTGTGGAAGTCCAATAAATTCCAAGACCCTCTAATTAGAAATGCCCCAAGAAGCTAAATACTTCTTGGGGCATTTTTTTGGAAATGAACCTAAACTCAGGGGACTTAACAGCAATTGGATCTCTAAAAAAACAAAAAAGTAAAGAGCCAAATCCAAAGATCTGGCT
This sequence comes from Algoriphagus lacus, assembly GCF_003583985.1. Classification (GTDB taxonomy): domain Bacteria; phylum Bacteroidota; class Bacteroidia; order Cytophagales; family Cyclobacteriaceae; genus Algoriphagus; species Algoriphagus lacus. Next base: position 609,320 of record NZ_QXML01000001.1, read on the forward strand.
CTCGCACTTTATCCTATTTTTTTGCCGTTATTCTTCAAAATCGCGACCAGTATAAGGATAAATACTGCTGCCCCTGCGGCTACTAAAAGCCAGGTTTGTTCATACCAAACCGGTTCGGGACTTAAGTCTATTTTAATATCCAATCCTTTATCTTGGGCCTGCACCTGTTGAGTTATTACTAATCCAAAGAATAAAAGTGCCGCCAATTGGATTGTTCTTGTTGAGGAAACCAGGAAATGCTTCATGCGCTTATTTAAACCTTAAGTTGTATGTAAATGCAATGCCTATGCTCTGAATGTCAATGGTAGATTCAGGTCTGAAAATGTGGTTGTAGTATCCAAAAATATTCCAGTCATGATTGTGATAACCTACCATAGGTCTAGCGTAGGCACCACCTTTATTGGACGCGTTTTGTCCGGAGAGAAAAGTATATCCCAGATCAGTTCCTACAAACAATCCTGAAGACTGTGGATAATACCTTAACATTAATCCGAGTGGAATCGCACCAAAACCGTCGTTCAATCCCTGATAAGAATTTGCTTCCGATTTCTTGAAATATTTTGAATACCCGGTAGCCAATCCAATTCCAAAATTATCGGTTCTCAAGAACTGGGCTGCAACATCCAATCCACCAACAAAGGAGGAGTAATTACCGATTTCCCCAGACGGGGCCGCTATTAGAAAGCCGATTTTTAGCCATGAATTATCACTGCTAATGTCTTCCAGATTTCTTTCGGTTTGAGCGTAAGATGTCATACTGATCAGCATAACAGCAACGGCTAATAAAATTTTATTCATTTTTTCTAGTGTTTCGTCAACACTAGCCAAATGACATGCCCTGATCCCAATCGTCATCTAATCGCCAAATCAAAAAGTGTAACCTATTGAAAAACAATATTTTAATTGGCAATCAAACTCCCTGTGCCATCTCAGGTCAACCCAATAAAAATTTCGGAAAGGGAATAGAATTCCCCAAATAGGGAGACTCAGGGGCCAAAATTTTACTTTCTAAAGGCTTTGGGAGGCATTCCTAAAATGGATTTGAAACTTCTGTTGAAATAAGAGAGGTTCTCAAATCCAACTTTGAAGGCAATTTCTGAAACTGGCAGATCAGTTTCCTGAAGTAGTTTTTGAGCTTCATTGATCCGAAGTAATTGAAGGTACTGGGTAAAAGTCTTCCGAGTTCTGAGTTTGAAAAACCGACAAAAGGCTTCCTTGCTCAAATTGGCTTTTTCTGAGGCCTCTTCCAGGGAAACTTGCCGGAAGCGGTTTTCAAGCAAAAACTGCATCACCTGATCCATTCGCTTTCCATCCCGCTCGGAAAGTCCACGAATCAAAGTCGGTCGGTTTAACGGAACGAGACTATCTCCCGCCTGATCCAAAATTGCCAAGAGCTGGATGGCAAATTGAAACCGAGCCAGTCCGTAACTTTCGGGAAACACATCAAAAATTTCCAAAATTCTACTTTTGGTTTCGCCCAAGACTTGAAAACAAAGTCCGGAAAAGTCTTTGAATTTCCGGAGAGCCTGAAGGTCTTCCAATTCTCCCAAGGCCGTTCCCAAAGCCGCAAAGTCAAAGAAAATTGTATTCCCTGCCGTTGATAACTTCCCATTTTCTTCAAAATATTCTGGATCACTTCTAAACACATGGGGGACATTCTCTCCCAAAAAAAACAAATCGCCAACCTGGAAGCGACCGACATAGTCACCGCTTAAAAATTGCCCCTTTCCTTCCAAAATCACCGTCAACTGCAACTGGGGGTGCTGATGGAGTTTGTCATAAAAATGCCTTCCCCGATCTTCCTGATAGCGGACAAATTCCCGCTGTGACTTGGGGATTTGAAATGAAATGACTTTGGCCATGTTCTAAAACTAGTATCAAATTGAAGGAAATCAAACATAAAATTTTTTAAAAATGTCAATATTGTATCATAAAGTACTAATCCAGTGAAAGATTCCAAGGGTGTCTCCAGCTACTTTTGATTTGATAATCTTTCACTAAAAATCCCCGGCATGAGCTGTGGACAAAATCAACAAACTATGAACTGGAAAGGCGTATTCCCCGCGGTCACGACCAAATTTCATAAAGACGGAAGTCTGGATATGGATCTGTTTTTCAAAAACCTGGACTTTCAGCTCGAGTGTGGAGTTCACGGGATTATCCTGGGCGGAACGCTGGGAGAAAGCTCAGTCCTGTCCCAGGAGGAAAAAATTACCCTTACCGGGGAAACAGTCAAATACATCAACGGGAAAGTTCCAGTCATCCTCAATATTGCTGAAGGTGCTACGCAGGATGCACTTTTTTGGGCTAAAAAAGCGGAAGAATTAGGTGCTTCAGGCTTGATGATTTTGCCTCCGATGCGCTATGCTGCAGACGCACGTGAAGTGGTGACTTACTTCAAGACCGTCGCCAACTCCACCAAGCTTCCCATGATGATTTATAACAATCCAGTAGACTACAAGACTTTGGTGACCCTGGATATGTTTGCCGAGTTGGCTGAATGTTCCAATATCCAGGCGGTCAAAGAATCCACCCGGGACATCTCCAATGTCACCCGAATGATCAACCGATTTGGGGATCGATTCCAGATACTATGTGGCGTAGACACTTTGGCGATGGAAGAATTGCTAATGGGTGCCGTTGGTTGGGTAGCTGGATTGGTGTGCGCTTTTCCAAAGGAAACCGTCGTGATTTACAACTTGGTTCAGGAAGGTAAAATCGAAGAAGCTCGTGAAATCTACCGCTGGTTTTTACCCCTTCTTGAGCTGGATATTCATCCAAAATTGGTTCAATATATTAAGCTTGCCGAGCAGCACTGCGGTATCGGGTCTGAGCATGTTCGTGCGCCAAGATTAACTTTGATCGGAGAAGAAAGAGTACGAATTGAGAAAATAATTACTGAAGGATTGGCGAAAAGGCCGAAATTGTAAAAAAGAGGGAAGCAGGAAGACCGAAGTCAAACCTCGTTCTTCCGCCTCCTGCTTCCAGTCTTATTCTAATCTTTCAATTTTCAATTTCCATGAACTTCGACTCAATTTTCAATTCTGCCCAAGAGGCTTTTCTTTTTTATAAAAATCTGCCGGGAACGGAAAAAGGAGCCTTTTTGGATACGATGGCAGACGTCCTTGAATCCCATCGGTCGGAAATTGTTCCCTTGGCAGTAAAAGAATCCAATCTTCCCGAAGGAAGGATCAATGGGGAATTGGGACGAACGACGGGCCAAATCCGGCTTTTTGCCAATCTGGTCAAAGAAGGAAGTTGGGTGGAAGCTACCATTGATCCGGCATTGCCTGATCGAACCCCACTTCCAAGGGCGGATATCAGACGATTTCTCACTCCCCTTGGCCCTGTGGTTGTATTTGGAGCTAGCAATTTCCCTCTTGCATTTTCTACGGCTGGTGGAGATACCATTTCTGCATTGGCTGCAGGCTGCCCTGTGATTTATAAGGCTCACCCGGCACATCCGGAGACTTCCAGAAAAGTGGCAGATTGCATTCACCAGGCCATTTTGAAGTGTGGACTCCCATCGGCCCTTTTCACCCATGTGGAAGGAGGAATTGCCGAAGGCCAGGCTTTGGTCAAACATCCCTTAGCTAAAGCGGTAGCGTTTACCGGTTCTCATGCGGGCGGCATGGCCTTGTTCCATCTTGCCAATCAGCGCGAAAACCCGATCCCGGTTTACGCTGAAATGGGATCCGTAAATCCAATATTTACTTTCCCGCACAAGCTGGAAAAAGAAAATCAAGCACTTGCGAAGGCTTTCATTTCGTCACTTACCTTAGGCGTTGGGCAATTTTGCACCAATCCGGGTTTGATCTTTGTACCGGAAGCGCAGGCTAAAGCCTTTGAAAATGCCGTCGCTGCCGAATTGAAAGATATTGCGGTGGCGCCCATGCTCCACCCGGGCATTGCACAGGCCTATTACGACTCAATCCAGTTTTTGGAATCCAGGGAGGAATTGCGCTGGGTAAAAGTGGCAGATCCCAAACACCTCATCAACGGCAGCACTGCCATGGCAGAAATCAAAGCTGCCGATTGGCTGAAGGATACCCTCTTCCAAAAAGAAGTATTCGGAGCCTTTGCCATGATGGTCGTGTACCAAAGCGAAGACGAACTTCTCGAAATAGCTCAGCACCTCCATGGGCAGTTGACGATTACCGTTTGGGCTGAAGCGGAGGAACTTCAGAATCAACTATTTCTGGTGAATCTTTTGGAGGAAAAATGTGGTCGATTGCTCTTCAAGGGGGTTCCTACGGGAGTAGAAGTGGGGTATGCCATGCAGCATGGAGGACCTTTCCCTTCCACTACCGCTCCAAACAGTACCTCAGTCGGAGCCCATGCGATCAAGCGATTTGCCAGACCTATTGCTTTCCAGGATATGCCCCAGGAGTTGCTTCCGGATGCTTTGAGGGATGGTAATCCCCTTGGAATCTGGAGGATGGTAAATGGAAACTTGGAAAAGTGATTTTGAAAATACGAAGTACGAAATACGATTTACGACGGGCTGACTAGAGTTAACCTTCAATTCCTCATCCAATCAATCTGAACTATTCGAGTTGATATTCCATACCAATCTTCCAATTTTAGAATCTTTTAATTTTCCAATTCCTAATGCCTTCAAGACATACCTTTAGTTGTATCGATGCGCACACCTGCGGCAATCCTGTCCGAGTTGTTTCCGGAGGTGTTCCTTTTCTAAAAGGAAATACCATGCTGGAAAAGCGCCAATACTTTCTGGAAAACTTGGATTGGATCAGGACCGGTTTGATGTTTGAGCCTCGAGGTCACGACATGATGTCCGGCTCTATGCTCTTTCCACCCCATGACCCGGAGAATGACTTTGCCGTCCTGTTCATAGAGACTTCCGGCTGTCTTCCCATGTGCGGTCACGGGACTATCGGCACCATCACCATTGCCATTGAGGAAGGGCTGATTCATCCCAAAACTCCGGGATTTCTGAGAATGGAGGCTCCGGCAGGATTGGTTTTGGTTGAATACAAGCAGGAAGGGAAAAAAGTAAAATCAGTCAAACTGACCAATGTCAAGAGTTTTCTGGCAGCGGAAGGGCTCGAGATTGAAACAGATGAACTTGGAAAGCTTACTGTCGATGTGGCTTATGGCGGGAATTTCTATTGCATTGTGGATCCTCAGGAGAATTTTCCTGGACTGGAACATTACAAAGCCGAACAACTGATCTCCATGGCTCGGGCACTTCGTCAGAAAATGAATGAGAAATACGATTTTGTCCATCCTGAACATGATCGAATCAGGGGCCTTTCGCATGTACTCTGGACGGGAAAAACGCTTGATCCAACCAGCACTGCACGAAATGCAGTATTCTATGGAGACAAGGCTATTGACCGCTCCCCCTGTGGCACCGGAACTTCGGCGAGAATGGCGCAATGGTTTGCCAAAGGCTGGCTAAAACCTGGGGATGAATTTATCCATGAGAGCTTCATCGGCTCCAAGTTTACCGGGCGAATTGAAGAAGTAACAAAAATAGCCGGTAAACCAGCCATTGTACCGAGTATCGAAGGATGGGCCAAAGTCTATGGCTACAATACCATCATACTGGACGATGAGGACCCGTATGTGCATGGATTCCAGGTGATATAATTCCGAAACGATTAGGCCTTCCTAATTTGAAAAAGGAGGGTGGGATTTCCGGCACATACTTTAAAAACCGTAAGCTGGAAAAAGAATATTCTTAAATTAAGTGAACCTTAATTTCCGACTTTTATGCAGGTAAATTTTTTAGTCAAAGGAATCTTGACCTTAGTACTTGTGGTCAGTCTTCTACCTCGCTCGGCTGCCTATCAAAAAGACAAGCTATTTGCTGACCAAGTGCCATTGGATATGGAAATGGATACTAACATCAAATTCCTGAAAAATTCGGAGTCAGACACCGTCTTTTTTTCCAGTTGGCTTAAATTCAAAGACTCTGCGGGCAATCCGGACTCCATCCCGGTGGACCTTAGAGCCAGGGGAAATTCCAGAAGGGCCCAATGCTTTTTTCCGCCGCTTTGGCTTAAAATCCCAAACGGAGAAGCCAAAAACACCATTTTCCAAGGAAACAGAAGCCTAAAGTTGGTACTTCCCTGTCAGGAAGGGGAGAATTACAATCATTTGGCTGTTAAGGAGTATGTCATCTACAAACTATATGAAGAGATCAGCCCTTACTATTTTAGGACCAGATTAGTCAATTTGACGCTGATAGATCGGCAAAACAAAAAAGCCAAGAGCTATTCATTAAATGCATTTGTCCTTGAGGATATAGACCAAGTGGCCAAAAATTATCAAGCCAAACAGAAAAAAACTGGCTTGGTCTTGCCTCACTTGATCAATGATACGCTTGCCCTGAGCCAGGATTTTTTTGCCTTTATGATCGGAAACACCGATTGGTCAAATACTACCCAACACAACGTTCGAATGTTGGATATCGGAAATGGCATGTATGTCCCAGTCGCTTATGATTTTGATTATTCCGGATTTGTCAATGCTCCTTATGCGTTGCCTTACGACTATCTCCCAATAAAAAACGTCACTGAAAGGCTTTACCGGGGAATCTGTAGAAATCCGGAACTTACTGAGTGGGTCAGGGCCTATTATCTTCAAAAGGAAACTCAACTCCTGAAAATCCTTGATGAAAACCGAATACACCTTTCCAATTCGGAATTTGATTCAGCTAGGGCATACCTTTCGGGGTTTTTCGATATCCTCAAAAATGATCTTGCCTTTCAATCCCAGATGATTGGATCCTGTCAGCAGTATGAAACGCCTGCTGCTAGAAAATAACAACGTTGTTTAAAAGTGGCAAACTTGTCAATTCTAGACGGATTCTGGTCAATTAAGGATAAATTAAGGTCATGTATCCGGAATAAATTCGAAGCGCTAATCCAGCCTGTTTTCCGGGGCCTTAGTGAATTTTCTTTTCACATTATACGTCCCATTTACAAAAGCTTGTCTGTCCAGGTTATTAGTTTTAACTAGTTTATGAAACCAACCCTTATCATCGGCGGCGGAATCGTCGGTTTATTTACCGCCTATTTTCTCAACAAAGAAGGCATCGAAGTCGAGGTCATTGACCAAACAGATATGCTTGACAATTGCTCCACAGGCAACGCCGGCATGATTACCCCAAGCCACATCATACCTTTGGCTGCTCCAGGGATGATCAGTAAAGGGATTGCTTGGATGTTTTCTTCGAAAAGCCCGTTTTACATCCATCCCAGACTGGATTTCAAGCTGGCGCAGTGGTGTTTACTTTTTTTCAAGGCTACATCCCAATCCCAGGTTAACAGAAGCATTCCTTACCTTAATCACCTGACCCTCTTCAGCAAAGCTTTGTATCAGGAGTTTGAAGCAGAACACCCTCTATCTTCGGTTCACCTTTCTCAAAAAGGCCTTATGATGGTCTATCAAACCGAGGCTGTAGAAAAAGAAGAAATTGAACTGGCACATCTAGCCAAAAAATATAAGCTGGAGGCAGAGGTGCTGAATGCCACTGACGTACAAAAACTCGAACCCAATCTGGAAGTGAAGGCTCGTGGTGCGGTCTATTTTCCAGGGGATTCCCATCTCGATCCAGGAGTGCTTTACAGCTACCTGAAGAAGAATTTGGCTTCAAAAGGAGTGAAATTTCATCCTAATACTCAGGTTTTGGGTTTTGATAAAACTCAAAACAACGTGAAGTCAGTATTGACCGATAAAGGAAAAATCGAAGCCGGAAAAGTCATCCTTTGTGGCGGTGCCTGGACCGCAGAACTGGCGAAAATGCTAAGCTTCTCCCTGCCTCTGATGGGAGGTAAAGGATACAGCTTCATCCAGGACAATACTCCTGCAATTCAGATTCCAACCATCTTAACTGAGCGAAAGGTGGCAGTCAGTCCTTATGGGAATTTTGTTCGGTTTGGTGGAACCTTGGAGATCGCCGGCACGAATCAAAACGTCAACCTCAACCGGGTCAAAGGAATATTCGAATCCATCAATCAGTATTACCCAACATTCAAGGCCAAGTTCCCCGAAGAAGATCAGATCTGGAAAGGACTCAGACCATGTTCCCCAGATGGATTGCCTTACATCGGAATGGCTCCCGGCTATGAAAACGTGCTTGTCGGTGCTGGTCATGCCATGCTTGGACTGACTATGGCTCCCGCCACAGGTCGCCTGCTTACCGAGTTGCACCAGCAAAAGGAGACTTCTTTGGAAATGAAGGGATTTGAAGTGGGTAGGTTTGATTGAAAATCAAAAAGAAAAAATAAAGCTAAAATGGCCTTGGAATTACCAAGGCCATTTTGTTTTTCAGGAATGGATATCAAAATCCCACAAAAGCCGGAGGCTCCACACCATTGGCCCGCAAGTAGGCAATGGCCGAACCCCGATGATGTGTACTGTGATCCATCAGCACCGCCATCACCTGTCTTCGGGAAACATAGTTCCCAAAAACATCCAGTTTTTCGGCCGCATCCGCATCGCTCAAGGCCTTCATGGTAGCCGTCCCATAATCGTAGCAGTTCGCCACATAGCTTGCAAGCGCTGCGCGATCAGCTGTTTTGAGGTCAAGGGTTGGAACTGCCTCAGCCCCTTTGAGGTAATTTTTGGAAATCCCTGCAATGGAAGTAGCGATGTGGTGAATCTGTTCCTTGAAGGACATAGCCCCGGGATCAGTTTTGTAGTCCATCCCGGAGTCAGGCATTTTAGCCAGTACATCCAGGGTAAATTTCTTGCTGTTTTCCCATTTGCTCAGGAATTCCTCTTTGGTGGTCTGGGCATGGGAATAAGCTCCGAAAAGCATTAGGACCGCAGAAAAAGTAGCGGCAAGGGTCAATTTCATGGTCTTCATCATAGCTTGTAAAATTTGGTGGAAAGTTAAAGTTCCTCTATTCCCGACTCAATTCAAATGGAAAACCTAATTTTGACCTATGAAGAAAATTTCGGCTATTTTGATTCTGGCAATTGGGCTAACTTCCTGTGAGCAAACTTGGTTACCCAAACCACCGGGATATAATCGAATAGATCTTCCTCCACATACCTACCAACCACTGTCAGAAGGATACCCGTATCTCTTTGAGTTTTCCAAGGCCAGTACCGTGGAGCCTGATTCTTTTAATCTCGCAGAAAAAGCCTGGATCAATCTGAATTATGGAGATCTTGGGGCTAAGATTCACCTCACCTATAAGCGGATTGACGGTAAGAGCGTGGATTTTAAAACCCTTTCCAACGATGCGTTCAAGCTCACGGCAAAGCATCAAGTCAAAGCTTACGGAATTGAAGAAGGTATTTTACTTACCCCAAATGGATATACGGCAGTGGTAGCGGAACTGACGGGGGAGGTGCCAACCCAATTCCAATTTTTTGTGACGGACTCAACTACTCACTTCCTTCGGGGAGCCTTGTATTTCAACACGGCTGTAAAAAATGACTCTCTTGCTCCGGTCATTGAATACATCAAAATTGATATGACACACCTGATGAATTCGGTGAAGTTTAAAGAATAATAAAAAAGCCCGAGAAATCAGGCTTTTTTAGTCATGTCAGCTTGGATCAATGAAGGTTTTTCCAGGACTTGATGATAATGCCTCCACCGACCAAAGCGATAATGGCAGCAATAAATCCAGGCACCATATTTCCATAAATGAAGAATCCGGTCGAGAAAAGAGCGGCATAAACCATGAAGGTTCCGACAATCATCAATCCGATTTCTTTACCCAATTGACCTTTTTCTTCTTTCTCAGCTGGATATCTGTCCAGCAGTTTTTTCCACCCATAGGATGCCGGAGTTACTTTTCGATAGAACGAAAGTAAAACCTCGTCTTTCTCGGGTTGAGTCATGAAAGTCACAATCAGCCAGCCGATGGTGGTAATGGATACCGAATACACCAACTTCATGTAGGACTCATCAGCAGGAATATCGATCCAACCCATTTTTGGATTGAGCACTTCAAAGAAAATCGCCACTGCAAAAGAGATTGCCATTGCAGAAATCTCGGTATAGGCATTGATTCTCCACCAAAACCAGCGCAAAATAAAGATCAACCCTGTACCCGCGCCGATTTGAAGCAGGATATTAAATGCATCTAGGGCTGATGAAAGTGCCAAAGCCAAAACGGCTGAAAGCGCCATCAATACAACTGTTGATATTCTTCCCACAGCCACCAATTGTTTATCTGTGGCCTCAGGTTTTACAAATCGAAGGTAAAAGTCATTCACAACATAGCTCGATCCCCAATTGAGGTGGGTAGAGAGGGTAGACATCACCGCAGCGATCAGGGATGCTAGGACGATTCCAATCATGCCGGTAGGTAGGAAGGACAACATGGCTGGATAGGCCAAATCATCGCCCAACTTGTCCACAGGAATATGTGGGAAAGCTGTTTGCAAATCCGAAATATTCGGGAAAACTACCAGAGAAGCTAGGGCGACAATGATCCATGGCCAAGGTCTCAGTGCATAATGCGCGATATTAAAAAATAAGGTGGCACCGATTGCATTTTTTTCATCTTTGGCCGAAAGCATACGCTGCGCGATGTACCCTCCTCCTCCTGGCTCAGCACCAGGATACCAAGTCGCCCACCATTGGATCGCAATGGGCAGGATGAAAATCGGAATGTATACGTTTGGATCGGAGAAATCCGGCATGAAGTTCAGTTTGCTTGCCACTTCCTCGTGTGCAAGAAGATTGCTCAACGATCCGATTTCGGGAAGGTCAAGCACGTAATATGCTGCACCAAAGGAGCCAATCATAGCAATGAAAAACTGGAAGAAGTCAGTCAGCAAAACGCCCTTCAATCCACCAAGAGAACTGTAAATCACCGTCACAATAGAAGCGATCAGGAGTGTTTGGACAGGAGAAAGGCCTAGCATAACGCCTCCGATTTTTATTGCGGCCAGAGAAACTGTCGCCATAATCACCACATTGAAAAACACTCCGAGGTAAATGGCTCGGAAAGCTCTAAGGAATGCTGCCCCCTTGCCAGAGTAGCGCATTTCATAAAATTCCAAGTCGGTCGTGGCCTCTGATCTTCTCCAGAGTTTTGCATAGACAAACACAGTCAGCATTCCGGTAAGGAGGAAGGCCCACCAGGCCCAGTTACCTGCCACACCGTTTTTGCGGACCATATCCGTCACCAAGTTAGGCGTATCAGCGGAGAAAGTGGTCGCCACCATGGATACGCCCAAGAGCCACCACGGCATATTTCTACCTGAAAGAAAAAACTCTTTCGCAGATGTCCCTGCCTCTTTTGCAGAAAACAAACCGATCCATAGCGAGATAATAAAGAAGGCTGCAATAATGCCCCAATCTAATATGGTTACATTCATAGTTTTGGGTTTAAACTGGCGGACAATTAACAAAAATTTTTTCTAAACAGAGAAAGTCTTTTTTAATTTTTTTGAAAAATGAATCGCAAAATTGATCTTTTGCCCGATTTATACTTTTGGAAAATCAAAAACCGCAAAAATTCTTTTCTTCCCTATTTTCGCAGCATGTTTTCTCAACTCGCCTCTGCAATTTCAACTGCCTATCCGCTATTGGAAAATCAACCTCTGGAAATCACTCCATTCGGTGAAGGATTGATTCATGAAACCCTTTTGGTCACCAATGGATCTAAAAAGTGGATTCTCCAGGGATTTAATGAAGCGGTCTTCAATTATCCTTCCCGGATTGATCATAATCTTGGTATGCTATACCATTTGGCAAAAAGTCAACCGCTTCCTTTTCAGTTACCCTTGCCGATTCTTAATTCCCGCCAAAACCGACTGACCGAATTGGAAGGAAAAAAGTATCGGCTTTTTGATTTTGTAAAAGGTAAAACGCTTCAACAAATTGAAAATCCCCGGCAGGCTTTAATCGCTGCCAAAGCCTATGGAGAATTTGCTTCCTGGGCCATAGAAATCGATGCAAAGGAAATGGAAGAAACCATTCTCAACTTTCACCGACTGGATCTTCGATATCAAAAACTCAAAGAGGTCAGTCTGGGAAAGAATAATCTTTCTGTGGAGGAAAAGGAGATTCTGGACTTCTACCTGAATCAATCCCCTCTGATCGATTGGTATTTGAAACAGCTAAATCAGCTACCCCTGAGAGTTACTCATAATGACACTAAGATCAACAACCTGATTTTTTCCGAAAATCTGGAGCAAGTGGAGGCCCTGATCGATTTGGATACGCTGATGGGTGGCTATCTGATGTATGATTTTGGAGATTTGGTAAGGACGGTGGCCTGTAGTCTGCCGGAGACTTCCATCCAATGGTCGGAAATTCGATTCATTCCGGAAATTTTTGAACAGCTGCTCAAAGGATATTGGGAAGGGGTAAAGGCAATCACAACTCTGGAAGAAGCCAAGTCACTGCTTTTTGGAGGGGAAATCATGACCCTGATCATGGGGCTTCGGTTTTTTACAGACCATTTGCAAGGAAACATCTACTATAGGGTCAGCTATCCCGAGCAGAACTTTCACCGAGCCAAAAACCAGATGATTTTCCTCCAAGACCAACAGAGAAACAGGAAAAAGCTATTGGAGATATGGGAAACCGTGACCGAACTCAAGTACTAAAAACCTACAATTGATTCCCAAACATTGGGTTTTCATCAGCCCGGGGCTTAATTTGCTCTCTCCCAAAATCAGCTCACTTGTCAGGCATTTTTGATACCCGCATCGAGTACCTCAAAGGCGTCGGCCCGCAAAAGGCAGAACTGCTCAACAAAGAGCTGAATATTTTTACCTATGGGGATATGCTCCAACATTATCCCTTCCGGTACGAGGACCGCACGAAGTTTTTCAAAATTCGGGAACTCACGGACGAACTCGAAAATGTGCAAGTCATAGCCCGAATCAAAAGTGTAGAACTGATCGGCAATGGCAACAAAAAACGGTTGGTCGCGCACGTTTTTGACGATACAGGGGAGATGGAAATGACCTGGTTCAAAGGCATTCAATGGGTGCAAAAGAAGTTGCCTGTAGGAGCGGCGCTTATTTTCTTTGGAAAGCCAGCCCAATATGGCCGAAAATGGAGCATTGCCCATCCTGAACTTGAGCCCGTTACAGCTGCAAACGAAACCCGAAACAATTTCCAGCCGGTTTATTCCACCACTGAAAAATTGCGGGCAAAATATCTGGACTCGAAAGGCATCTCCAAAATTCTGGAAGCCCTTTTACCGCAGGTCTTTCCGCATATCCCCGAAACACTTTCCCCTGAAATCCTGCACCAATATCAACTGATCGGCAAACAGGAAGCGATCCGGCAAATCCATTTTCCCAGCGCCCCGGAGCTATTACACCGAGCCAGAAAGCGGTTGAAGTTTGAGGAGTTTTTCTACCTCCAACTTCGACTGCTGATGATGAAGGTGACCCGGACTGAAAAATCCCGCGGTCAAGTCCTGTCCAGCACGGAGTTGCTGACAGATTTTTACAAAAACCATATTCCCTTCGAGCTGACCAATGCCCAGAAACGGGTGATTCGGGAAGCCTTTGGAGACATGAAGTCAGGGAAACAAATGAACCGGCTGATCCAGGGAGATGTCGGAAGCGGAAAAACCATGGTTGCGTTTATCTGCATGCTGATTGCGATCAGCTCAGGAGCACAAGCCTGTCTGATGGCCCCGACTGAAATTTTAGCAAACCAGCACTTTGAGGGTCTGAAGTATTTTGCAGATATGATGGGGTTGAAAATTGCCCTACTCACCGGTTCCACCAAAAAATCGGAGCGAAAAGTCATTCATGAGGAGCTGCTTAGTGGGGAATTGAAAATCCTGATTGGAACCCATGCGCTTTTGGAGGATGTAGTGCAATTCAAAAATCTTGGATTGGCCATCGTGGATGAGCAGCATCGATTTGGAGTGGCGCAGCGAGCCAAGCTTTGGGCCAAAAACGAGGAATTCATTCCGCACGTGCTCGTGATGACGGCGACACCTATTCCTCGAACACTTGCAATGACACTCTATGGAGATCTGGACGTATCGGTTATCGACGAATTGCCAGCAGGAAGAAAGCCTATCCAGACGGTTCACCGATACGACAAGGATCGACTGAAAGTCTTTGGATTCATTAACGAGGAAGTCAAAAAAGGCAGACAGGTCTACATTGTTTATCCTCTGATCGAGGAGTCCGAAACCATGGATTTAAAGAATCTCATGGATGGCTATGAAAGCATCGCAAGGGCTTTTCCGCAGTATCCACTCAGCATTGTGCACGGGGGAATGAAATCGGATGCGAAAGACTATGAAATGCAGCGATTCATCAAAGGGGAGACCAAGATTATGGTGGCCACCACGGTCATCGAGGTTGGCGTCAATGTGCCCAATGCCTCAGTGATGATCATAGAAAATGCCGAGCGATTTGGCCTTTCACAGCTCCACCAACTTCGTGGGAGGGTAGGTCGTGGAGCGGAGCAAAGCTACTGCGTGCTGATGAGCAAAGTGGAACTCTCCAAAGACTCCAAAGTTCGGCTGGAAACGATGGTACGGACCAATGATGGGTTTGAGATAGCAGATGTAGATCTGAGATTGAGAGGTCCCGGCGACTTGATGGGAACCCAACAGAGTGGTATAACGGATTTGTTGATTGCCGACCTGAGCAAAGACGCTCCGATTTTGACTTTGGCAAGGGATGCAGCCCAGCAGCTCTTGTCGAACGATCCTAACTTGAGCCAACCCGATAATGTGCCGATCCTTCGTCAGGTCAGGCTACAAAAAAAGACAGCGGTGAATTGGAGCCGGATTAGCTGATTTTGAAAACCGGATTTCGGATTTATTTTTTCCTTTTGAAAACTCCAGTAATTCTTCCGAAAATCTGCTTCTCCTTTTCCCAGAAAAACTTAAACTGGCCAAAAATAGCACCATAGATCAGCAGAAAAATCTGATAGAGTGGAAGTACCAAAAGCAGATATAAAACTGTGTTCACAAATCCCTGTCCTCCTCCCCGCTCGATGCCAAAGAAGTTCAAAATGGGATTTTTTATAAACAAGATCGTGAATCCGGTGCAGGCAAATACCACCAAAACCATCACCACTTGAAAAAGACTTTCAAGCTTCCACTTGGTCTGAAGTCGTTGAAGAAATCCGGGCTTTTCGGTTTGCATGGGATAAAATTAGGAATAAAAGAAAAGCCACCGATGAAGCGATTTAAATCGATTCATCAGTGGCCACTAGGTTTTACCAGGTAAAGACCCCTTCATTCAGACTCTTCAAGGCCTGAACTTTGTATTGTGCGTCTACTAATATGGAAACGTTGTGCTTGCTTCCTCCGAAGGACACCATCCGCACTGGAATATCCACCAAAGAATCCAAGACAGACTGAAGCGCTCCTTTGGTCTCGGCAACTTTATTCCCCACCACGCAAATGATCGCCTGATTTTGATCCACTTCGACTGTCCCAAAAGACTGAAGCTCAGAAATGATCTGATCCATGTGGCTTAAGTCGTCGATAGTCACCGAAACCGCCACTTCCGAAGTAGTGATCATATCGATCGGAGTTTTATACTTTTCAAACACCTCGAAAATCCTTCTTAAAAAGCCGTAAGCCAACAGCATTCGACTGGATTTGATCTTGATTGCTGTGATGCCGTCTTTGGCAGCAATGGCTTTTACTCCGGTAGTCTCCACCTCAGCTTTGATCAAGGTGCCGTGAGCGGTAGGCTCCATGGTGTTCAACAGTTTCACCGGAACATTGTATAACTGTGCCGGCCAAATGGAAGCTGGATGGAGAATCTTGGCACCGAAGTAGGCCAACTCAGCCGCCTCATCAAAGGACATCTCTGCGATCGGACGGGTACGGTCTACGATGCGGGGATCATTGTTGTGCATGCCATCGATATCGGTCCAGATCTCACACACGGATGCCTGGATTGCCGCAGCCACCAGAGAAGCCGTGTAATCGCTCCCTCCCCGCTTCAGGTTATCGACCTCATTTCGGTGGTTTTTGCAGATATATCCTTGGGTAATGAATAGTCTTCCTTCCGGATGCTTGGCTAGAATTGCCTTCAGCTTTTCGGAGATTTTGCCCAATTCCGGCTCGGAGTTTTCATCAATGCTCATGAAATCCAATGCAGGAAGAAATACCGCCGGGATTTCCAGTTCTTCCAAAAGAGTATAAAAAAGCTTGGTAGAAAGGAGTTCTCCCTGTGCAAGGATATCCCGATTGATGGCTTCGTTGAATGAAATTTTCAGCAGTATGTTCAGAAATTCAAAGTGCTCTCTGATAATTTCTTCTGCTTTGGCTTGTCCAACGGCTGTTTTCAAAAGTGCAGGATAGAAAGCCAAGTAATGCGCATGAAGGGTGTCAATCCGCTCTTTTGCCAGAGTTTTATTGCCGGCAGCCAAAGCCTCCCCAATGCCAACAAGAGCGTTGGTTGTGCCGGAAAGTGCAGAAAGTACCACAATGGTAGGCTCCTCACCACGGGTAATCAGATCTTTGACCTGATGCATTCGCTCGGGACGGCCCACGGAGGTACCGCCGAATTTCATGATTTTCATAAGTAAACTAGAGTCTGTATAGGTTTGAGAATTAAAATCCGAGCATTTTGATGGCGGTGATAGCTGCCTCATCGCCTTTGTTGCCATGCTTTCCCCCTGCTCGATCCATCGCCTGTTTTTGGTTGTTTGGGGTCAAAACACCAAAAATAACCGGCTTGTTGTATTTCAGGCTGACATTGGTAATCCCATGAGCTACTGCATCACAGATAAAGTCGAAATGACGGGTTTCTCCCTGGATTACGCATCCCAGGCAAAGTACAGCGTCGATGCTTTCGTCCTGAGCCATCCACTGTGCACCGAGAGAAAGCTCAAAGGAGCCGGGAACGTTTTTGCGAATGATGTTTTCCTTTTTTGCTCCGTGCTGAACCAGGGTCTGATATGCTCCGGAAAAAAGTGCTTCAGTTACCTCCTCGTTCCACTCAGAAACGACAATGGCGAATTTTTTGGAACTGATATCCTGAATGTTTTTTGAGCTGTGCTCGCTGAGGCTTTTTAGTGCGGTTGCCATGAAATTCTTCTTTTTGAAAATGGGATTAAAACAAAAAAGAGTAAGACCCGGGGCCTTACTCTTCTAATTTATGCGGTACACACACCAGCATTACTTAGCGGCAAGGCCTTCTAAGCGAGCTTTGTGTTTTCGTGCTGCAGCGTATTCGAATGACTCGTAGTATTTCTCCTCGATTTCAGTGTAGGTAGCAATCGCATCTTCCACCTTACCGGATTCTTCCTGCGCTACGGCAAGCTTCGCCAAATACTTTGGAGTAGTGTATTTATTCTCGTTGGTGCGAGCGGCTTTCGTGTAATTTGAAATAGCCTCATCGATGTTTCCAAGCTCCAAGTTTGCATCGCCAATCAAAGAATATGCTTTGGACTGGACCAAGTAATCATCCGAAGAGAAATCTTCTAAATGAGTCAATGCATTTTGGAAATCCTTCTGAGAAAGGTAAATGGAACCGATGTAGAAATGTGCCAAGTTGGCGGCATCAGTTCTCGGATAATCTTCCACGATAGTTAAAAAGCCCTTGTTGATGCCATCTCCGTTCAGAGCGAAGTCGATGCTGTCCTGCTCGTAGAAATAAACAGCCTGGAACATTTCGGCCTGAGCCTTCTCGTTTTGGTTTTGGTTGTTGATTTGGAAGAAGAGAATTCCACCGATCAGAATAACGGCCGCCGCCAACACTCCGCCAAGTATTTTACTGTTTTTCTTCAAAAAAGCCTCACCGCTACCGATTCGCTGAGCGAGTACTTCCGGGTTTTCCAGAACATCGTTGGGGGATACTTTTTTAGTTTGCTTTGTTGCCATGATACTCAAATTTCGGTCGCAAATATACGGTTTTTATCAAATACACAAGTCCAAACAAAAAAGCCATGAAATCAGAAAGACTTCATGGCTTTCAAGGGATTTGAACTGATTTTTATTCCATTACAAAGGGATAATCCTCCTGAACATAGACGTCCTTGAAGGCATCCATACCATCAGGCCAAGGAGACTCTTCGGCAAATTTCACCGCATCATCCACCTGCTTTTTCACCTTCTTATTGATGGCGTCGATTTCTTCTTCAGTAAGGATGTTGTTCTCTTTTATGGTGGCCAACACCTGCTCGATTGGATCGCGCTGCTTGTATTCTTCAACTTCTTCCTTGGTGCGGTACTTTTGAGGATCTGACATAGAGTGTCCTTTGTATCGGTAGGTTCTGAATTCGAGCAAAGTCGGTCCATCACCTCTTCGGGCACGGTCAGCAGCCTCAGACACTGCTTCATGAATTGCTTCCACGTTCATTCCGTCTACAGGGAACGAAGGCATGTCATACGCTTCACCGATTTGATAGAGCTCGGTCACATTTGATGTACGTGCCACGGAAGTACCCATCGCATACCCGTTGTTTTCAATCACAAAAATCACCGGCACTTTGTAAAGCATAGCTAAGTTGAATGCCTCATGGACAGCTCCCTGACGGACAGCTCCATCACCCATGTAGCAGATAGCAAGGTTTTTTGTACCCAAATATTTTTCTGCAAAGCCAAGACCCAATCCCATCGGAACCTGAGCTCCTACGATTCCGTGTCCGCCTACAAAATTTCGTTCTTTATCGAAAATGTGCATGGATCCACCTTTTCCTTTGGTGGTTCCAGTTGCCTTGCCATACAATTCAGCCATCACTGCGCCTGGGTCAGTTCCCAAGCCTAGTGGGTGAGCATGACAACGGTATGCAGTGATCCACTTATCGTCTTTGGTCAATGCACTGATAGAACCGGAAGCACAAGCTTCCTGTCCAATGTATAAGTGACAAAATCCGCGGATTTTTTGCTGACCATAAAGCTGTCCGGCTTTCTCCTCAAATCTTCTCATCAGGAGCATGCTTTCATACCAAAAGCTGTAGGTCTCCTTCGAATATTTTACCTTAGACTTAGCCGCTGCAGGTTTCTTTGCCATATCGTAATGATCA
Organism: Algoriphagus lacus; assembly: GCF_003583985.1. Taxonomy (GTDB): domain Bacteria; phylum Bacteroidota; class Bacteroidia; order Cytophagales; family Cyclobacteriaceae; genus Algoriphagus; species Algoriphagus lacus. The sequence continues at coordinate 628,239 of NZ_QXML01000001.1, forward strand.
AAATATGCTATTTTAGGCCCCAAATATAGCAATCCCGACCTAAAAATCAGGACACCGCTAAAATAATTCCCGTCCGCATGTTTCTCGAGGCCATCGACCTGATCCAGTTTAAAAATCACCTCAAGACACAGCTTGTTTTTAGCCCGCAAATCAACTGTATCACCGGATTGAATGGCAGCGGCAAGACCAATATTCTGGATGCCATCCATTATTTGTCCCTGACAAAGAGCGCGGTACAGAGCAGCGATTCCCTGAATATTTCCCATGGACAGGATTTTTTTTCAATCAAGGGTAAGTTTGAGATCGGGGGGAAACCACTTGAAGTTCGATGCACGTTCGAATCGGGGAAGAAGAAACTGATCTATCAAAACGGCAAAGCCCTGGACAAAACGAGCGAACACGTGGGGATGATTCCGCTCGTTCTGATCGCACCCGATGATACAGAACTCATTAAAGGAGGAAGCGAAGGGCGAAGGAAATTTTTTGACGGGCTGATCTCCCAATTGGATCATCCATACCTGGATCAGCTAATCCGCTATCATCACTTTCTCAAACAGCGCAATGCCCTGCTGAAACAATTTGCAGACACGGGCCGAAGAGACCTGACCCTATTGGGAAGCTACGATCAGGAACTGATCCGGCTGAGTGTTTTTTTGGCTAAAAGAAGGGCTAAACTTCTGCAGGAATTCGCACCGCTGCTTCAATCCCACTATTCGGAGATATCCCAAGGTCGGGAAAAAGTCTCCGTCAGCTATGAAACGGAGGCCTTGAGATCGGATTTTGGAGAATACTTTCTAAGTCTGCGTCAAAAGGATCTGGTCACCAAAAACAGCAACGCCGGAATCCATAAGGACGATTTCGAATTCCAGATCGGGGAGCATTCCATCCGGAAAATCGGCAGTCAGGGTCAGCAAAAGTCCTATATTATCGCGTTGAAGCTGGCGCAGTTTCAGATTTTCGAAAAAGCCAAAGGCGAAAAACCCCTTCTGTTGCTCGATGATATCTTTGACAAGTTGGATGATGAGCGCATTGCCAAGCTGATGGATTTGGTTTCCCGGGGGACTTTTGGGCAGATCTTCCTGACCGATGCCAGACCGGAGCGGTCAAAAGGCATTTTGGGAGCTTTGGATGCGGAAGTGCTCTTTTTTGATTTGGAAAAGGGTGAGTTAAAAAAGTAAAAAAGAGGCCGAAGCCTCTTTCCTTTATTTCCACAAATCTGCTGGATATTCCCCTGTATCATGAAGTTTTTTCAGGGCTTCGATTACGACTGGGCGATCCTCGGTGTAGGTTACCCCAAACCAGGTTTTCCCACCCGGCAGGATTTCGAAAGCCGCCTTTCCTGCCTTGATCAGGTTATTGGCTACGGTCGGGATATAGAACTCTGATTTCAGATTGTTCAAATTTGCAGGAAGGAATTCATTCCACATCTGCTCAATGTCTCCGAAAACCTCCTGGTGGAATCCCCAAAAATTCATGCTGACAGGCGTATTCTCAGCAATCTCCAACACTTCCCCTTCACCGCGGCTGACGATTTTATCTCCTTCTCTGGCAATGGAAGTCCGCTCGGTCATCCCGATCAGCTGGCCTTTTTCGTTGGTTTCGCAGACTCCTCGGCTTACGGTTCCGTTTTCAGAAAGCACGTTTTGAATTGCATAGCCTACCATGGCATGCAGGTCAGGACGGACATCCGTGGAAAGGAATTTACCCAAAACCTCAAACGCTTCTTTCCCATAAAAATCATCCGCATTGATCACCGCGAAGGGCTCTTGGATGGCATCTTTGGCACAAAGCACCGCATGTGCAGTACCAAAGGGCTTCACCCGATCGGCCTGCTTCAATTCGGCAGGTACAAAGCTGTCCAGGGACTGAATCACCCAATCCACTTCGATTTTTCCTTCCAGCTTGGGGAGAAATTTTTCCTTTGCGACGTCCAAAATCTCCTGGCGAACAATAAACACCACCTTGCCAAAACCGGCACGGATGGCATCAAAGATGGAATACTCTAAAATGGTTTCGCCACTTGGGCCGAAACCGTCAATCTGCTTGTTTCCTCCATAGCGGCTGCCCATTCCGGCTGCCAAAACGAGGAGTGTTGGTTTGTTAGTCATTTTCAGCTATTAAAAAACGCTTGCAAAATTAGTCTATTAAACGAGGCGGACAAATCAGGGAAAGTGGAGGACCAAAATCAACCCATTTGCTGGTTATGTACCAAGTCTTCGAATTTCGGGCATGCTACTCCATTAGCAAAAAAGCCTTTTCAACAAAAAGCCCCGAAAAGTAATTTCGGGGCCAGTGTTCTTGAAGGTATTTAGTACTAAGCTGGTTTAAAGTAACGGTTGAGAATGGGCTGATGACTCATGCCAAACATTTGATAGCACCAATCTCTAAACTCTTCGATTTCCGCCGGCATCAAATACCGAAGTCCTTTTTTCAATTCCCGCTCAAACAAATACGTGCTAAAGCTGACTTTTTGCAAAATGGTCTTCACATATTCTATCATGACTGCTTGGATTTGGGTTTATTAACTGATTTTAAGGTTCCATACGAAGTCTTTTCCACATATGTTACGTTATTTTGGAGGCCCATAGAAGAGAATAATCCCTATTTTCGCATCCATGATCAAAACGGCGTTTCGTCTAGCTTTCGTATGTATGTCCTTCCTATTTGTGAATTTTTCACAAGCGCAGGAAGTGCAGATTGAATTGGGGCCGGATGAAATCGGACTCAACGAGACCTTCACGATCAAAGTCACCCTGTCCAATGACAAAATCAAATCCTACGACCAGTTTCCGGAGATTCAGGGTTTTCAAAAGCAGGGAATCTCCCAATCCTCGTCCATGAATATCATCAATGGACAGATGAGCAGCTCCAACAGTATCATTCAGTATTACAAGCCGACACGAAAAGGCCAATTTACCCTCGGCAACTTCTCAGTTTTGATCAATGGAGAATCCTTCTCCTCTCCGGGGAAAAAAATCACCGTAGGCGATGCGGTAAGTACGCAGGGATTAGGAGGAAATGCAGCAGACCCTTTTGCGGATTTCTTTGGAAGGAATGCGGAAGAACCCGAATATGTGGAATTGGACGACGATGCTTTTTTCTCTGTTTCGGTGGACAAAAAGGAGATTTTTGCCGGGGAAGGATTCAACCTGAACCTTGCTTTTTACATGTCTGAGCAGAATCAGGCGCCTTTTCAGTTTTATGAACCGGGAAAGCAGTTGGATGCTGTCCTTAAGAAACTCAAACCCAACAATGCCTGGGAAGAAAACTTCAACATTACCAACATCGAACCAGAAGTAGTGGAAATCAACGGAAAGCGATGGATTCGGTACAAAGTTTATGAAGCTTCATTTTTCCCATTTTCTGAAGGGACCATTGAGATCCCACGAGTTCCTTGGGAAATGATCAAATACAAAGTGGCCAAAAATCCCACGTTTTTCGGAGCAAACCGTCAGGAGGACTTCAAGACATTTTATTCCAATCCCCAAACCATCACTGTAAAACCGCTACCTCCGCACCCGCTCAAAAATGAAGTCAGTGTAGGTGTTTTTCAGCTGAGAGAAAATATCAGTACACTCGAAGTGGAGACCGGTCAGGGATTTGATTACAACTTTGGAATCAATGGAGTCGGAAACATCAATTCGGTATCCGCTCCCAAAAGAATGCCCGGAGCAAACCTGAATACGTTTGACCCGAATGTACGTCAGCAAATCAACCGGGGCTATGGGCGAGTTTCAGGCATCAAAGAATTCAATTACTTTATCACAATCAATGAAGCGGGTGAATACGAGTTGGATGATCACTTCAATTGGATTTATTTCGATCCGGTGCGGGCAGTCTATGACACGCTGATGCCTCAGGCAAAAATTGTTGTCTCCGGCGAAAGCAAAGTAAATGAGGCTTTATCGGGTCAAAGACTGGGTGGAATCTATGACAAGATCGATACGGAAAGTAATCAATTTGCCAACGAGCAATACAAATACTATTTCATGACTGCCATCAACCTGCTCCTTCTCGGGGCAGTGGCGCTGCTGGCGGTCCTCATAATCAAGAAGAAATAATGGGAAATTCATTCGGCAGGCTTTTCAGGCTCACGACCTTTGGTGAATCACACGGAAAAGCACTTGGAGCGATCGTGGAAGGTTGTCCTGCAGGTCTGGAACTGGACGAAGAACAAATCCGGCTGGAAATGCAACGCAGAAAACCTGGACAATCCAAAATCACTACGCAACGCAAAGAGGAGGACGAAATCGAAATCCTGTCCGGCGTTTTTGAAGGAAAAACCACCGGCACTCCAATTGGTATCGTAATTCAAAACTCAGATCAGAAAAGCAAGGATTACTCCCACATTGCGGACAAGTTTCGCCCTTCACATGCCGATTACACCTATTTTGAAAAATACGGCATCCGGGATTATCGAGGAGGTGGGCGGTCAAGTGCACGTGAGACTGCCGCACGGGTTGCTGGAGGAGCTATTGCCAAGCAGTTTCTAGCTGCCAAAGGAGTGAAAATCCAGGCTTTTGTCTCCCAAGTGGGTGACTTGGCGTTGGAAAAACCCTATCATGAGTTGAACCTGGATGTGGCGGAAGAAAATATCGTCCGCTGTCCTGACCCGGAAACTGCCGAAAAAATGATCGCACTGATCGATTCGGTTCGCTTGGACCGTGATACCATCGGTGGCGTGGTGACCTGCGTCATCAAAAATACCCCTCCCGGCTTAGGTGAACCCGTCTTTGACCGGCTTCATGCCGAACTGGGTAAGGCTATGCTCAGCATCAATGCTGTGAAAGGGTTCGAATATGGAAGTGGATTTGAGGGTGTGAAAATGCGGGGATCCCAGCACAACGATACCTTTGTTAAGGAAGGTGAAAAAGTACATACCCTGACCAACCATTCCGGTGGAATTCAGGGAGGAATCAGCAACGGAGAAGACATCTACTTCCGAGTGGCTTTCAAACCAGTTGCCACGATCATGCAGGATCAGGAATCCCTCAATGAGGCAGGGGAAACCGTCACCGTGAGCGGAAAAGGACGCCATGATCCCTGCGTTGTTCCCCGGGCAGTACCGATTGTGGAAGCAATGGCAGCTTTGGTCATCGCAGATTTTCTTCTGCTGTCCAAGACCAATAAACTTTCGGAGATTTAAGTTGGAATAAAATTAAAAATGCCCGGTCAGCCGGGCATTTTTCTTAGTAGTTTTTCAGAAACTCAATCAGCCGATCAAATTCTGCATCCGTAATCGCCGGGAAATTGGCAATCCGGAAACTCGTCGGTTTGAGTGGGCCATAGCCACTTCCAAGCTGCATGCCTTCTTTTTCTGCGGCTTTTTTCACAGCCGAAATCAATTCTTCATTTCCTGCAACAGCCATGACCGTTGAGCTTCGAGTCTGGTCATTGTCCACCAGCATCCTAAACTTGGAAGTCTGGGCAATACAGTTTTCAAGCTTTCTCATTCTGGATCGAATTCTGGCATCCACGTGCTGAATCTCCTGCATGTCCTTCAGCACCCGATTGAGCAGGTAGATCCCAAACACATTCGGGGTGTAATGCGTCTGATACCCGGCAGCATTTTCCAGGATAAAACTCAGGCTGTTGTATCTTCCTTTTTCGCCTTTTCGTTCGGCTTTTTCGATGGCTTTGGGAGATACGATCAATATTCCCAAACCCGCTGGAAGACCGAAGCACTTCTGAACTGAAGCGTACCAAATATCTGCCAAACTGAAATCGAGCTCAATTCCCGCCATGGAAGAGGTCGTGTCCACGGCAATCATTTTCTCCGGATATTTTCTTCCGATTTCGGTGATGACCGACATCGGCACCTGAGAGGCATTGGCTGTCTCATTTTGGGTCACGGCGATCAGGTCAAATCCTTCTCCGATTTCCAGATTTGGCACATCCACTGACTGATTGGCTTCGATTTTCAAAGCAGCAGAGGCAGGAATGATGTGTTTGGCGTATTCAAACCATTTTTTACCAAAGGAGCCGGAATAAATATGATAGCTGGCTTTTTCCACAATGGATTGGGAGATGATCTCCCAGCTTTCCGTAGCAGATGAAGTAAACAAAAGTTTGTAATTATCCGGCATGTGGAGCTTTTCTCGCATCAACTGCTCAGTCTCCTGATAGAGATGCATGAAGGCGTTGCTTCGGTGATTTGCGCTGAGGATTCCCTGATTGTAGGCATCCTGCATGTATTTTGGAAGGGCGTCGTAAACTTTGGATGGCCCGGGAGCAAAAGTGATCATAAGTCTGGGGAGTTGAGAAAATACATGACACCGAGTTCATAGCCTTTCAGGCCTAAGCCTGAAATCATTCCGACGCAGGATTTGGAAATGATGCTTTTGTGACGGAATTCTTCCCGCTTGTAAATGTTGGAAATGTGAACTTCCAAAACTGGGGTAGTCACGCCTGATATGGCATCCGAAATGGCCACGGAAGTGTGTGTGTAGCCTCCTGCATTGAGCAAAATGGCATCGTAATCAAAGCCTACTTCATGGATTTTGGAAATCAACTCTCCTTCTACATTGCTTTGAAAATAGTGGAGTTCTACCTGTGGAAAGCGTTTTTGCAAATGCTCAAAGAAATCCTCGAAAGTCTCACTTCCGTAGATTTCGGGCTCCCGCTTTCCGAGTAAATTGAGGTTGGGTCCGTTGATAATTTGAATTTTCAAGGTAAAATAGGTTTAGGTTCCGAAGTGGAATTTCAAAGGTAAATGTTAGCAAGTCAATGCCAAAGGGTTAATTCCCAAATGCGAAGATGAATTCAAAGGGGATTGGGTACTACTCTTTTCGCTCTTTTATGCGGAAAAGATAGGCCAGGGTAAACTCGATATTGGTGGATCTCATATCAAAAACCCGATCCTGGGATTCCGGGTTGGTGAAATCATAAGCAAATCGGGCCTCTGCTGAAAGAGTACTTTTCCCAAAAAGCTTGGAAATTCCCGCACCGGCTGTGATGCCGTACATAAACTTGTTCGGATTATCGGCTGCTCCACCATAAGTCGGCAATTCAGGGGGAGTTGCTCCCGAGTATTCTCGGGTGAGATCCTCTGCTTTGACCAGATATCCCAAATGAGGCCCGGCTTTAATCTGAAACCGCCCGGATCTTCCAGCAAAAAAACTGGCTAAAAAAGGCACTTTCAGGTAGGTGAGTTCGCTGTGGTTCAATTCCCCTTCTCCGTTAAACTGGCGAAATCCCAACGTTATCTGTTGAATGTTGAGTTCGACGCCGGCATTTTTTGAGTTAAAATACTCCACCACGAATGCAAAAGTCGGGGCTCCGATTCCATCCACATTGGTACTCCGATTCGATGCAGTAGGCTGGTAACTGTAAGAAGAGGTGGCATATCCTCCTCTGATTCCGACACTCAGCTGTGCATATACACTGACCGGTAAAACGAATAGGAACAGAAAGACAAGGGATTTTTGCATGGCCAAAAATAAAGGAAATAGGCTTACCTGTCTTACTTCTGATTGAGGATAAACGTACCCGAGATGATTTCTCCGTCGATACTCAATCCTCTCACCTCAACCACCACCGGTCCTTCCGAATCGTTGGTAAAGAATGAAAAGGTCACAGTCCCTTTTTCATCAGCAACCATAAACGGATTCCAGTAAAGTGTCTGTCGATCGTCCTTCTCCACCACTTCGGATTCCTGCTCGTAATCGACCGGGATAAAGCTACCTGTTGGCTGGTATCCCTGCACGAGGTATTCTTTAATTCCCGGAATATCCCCCGTTCCCATTTCCAGGTTGTCTTTTAGGTAGACGGCGATGATGCCGTTTCGTCCCTGATCTCCCAGCATGGGGGCCATTCGGGTGACCACCTCTACTCGGTCGATGTCGAAGGGATTGATGCTGCGCAGATTATCTGCCGCATTGGAACCGGCGCCTCCATTCATGATCGATTCATTGACCATCACAATAGGCTCCATCGATCCTCTGGATGAGATTGCTCCTCCTCTGATTCGAATCTGTTGCTGTCCTGTGGCTCCGACCAGGGTCACCTGCATGCCCGGTACTTTTCCTGACAAACTAGTGACCAAATCGGCATTAACTCCTGTTTTGGTCAGGTCTTCTCCCTTGACCACAAAATCAGGATTTCCGTAGATCGCTTTTTTTTCATCAGGATTTGGCTTTTCTATTGGTTCTTCTTCTGGCTCCATGAGCTCTTTGATCCTCAGTGGGTTAGCCAGAGTAATGAGCTTTGGAAAATAAGCCTCCATAGGTAGGGCCACGGGAGCTTTCAAGGGTGTGGTCAGGTCGATTTTTAAGGGCTTCCCTTTTTTGTCCGAGGCGGAAAATGCCAGTTTCATCGGACCATAAAACTCCATATTGTCCAAACTGAATGTCCCGTCGCTTGCAGATTCCAGTTCAATCATTCCTTGAAAATTATTCACAAAAGCTGTCACCGGTGCCGATGCCCCTTTTCCTTTATCATCCAGGACTGTTCCGGAGAGCGAGAGACTTTTTTCAATAGGAAAGGAAAAACGATCCAAACCAAGATTTTCAGGGACCGTCTGTAAATCAAGGGCTTTTCCCATTTCCAGGGTCCTTTTCACCGGAACGATCTGTCGGGCATCCCATACCCCCACCGAAAGTGTAGCCGGAACTGCCTGACCTTTAGAACCACTGACTTTCATGGTGACGGTCACTTTTTCCCGACGACCAAATTGCTCTGGATCTGCCTGAATAGTGGCTCCGGTGTTTTCCCACGAGGTGACGGTCTCCTCCGGGGCAACCCGCTTATAAGGGTCAAGGATACTCAGTGGCAGGAGAAAATAGTGATTTGGCCCATAGTTTCGCATCCAGTTGGTATAGGCACGGATGAAATACTTTTCTCCTGAAAGTGTATCCGGCAGGTAAAAATCCCCCACTACAATTCCATCCCGAATCTGGAATTTTTTCTCAATGACAAAATCCCGATCACCTGAGATCAATTCAAGATGCATCACTTTGCTCAACTCATCTCTTAAATAGGGATTGCCGTAGACAAAATACCCTTTGAAAAAAACCTGATCTCCTGCATAGTAATAGGGTTTATCGGTATGGAGGTAGACTTTTTCCTGATAGTTTTTGGCAGTTTTGGCCAAGTCCATCAATTGGATCGCCTTCTCCGCATTGTAGTCCAAGGGGAGCAGATTGGAAATCCGCTTGCGGTCCATATCCCCTGAAAAGACCAGCTTTTCAGGATTGAGCACCATGCCATTGGCCCGAACCCTGACTTGCCCTCCTTCCACTTCCAACCAGGAAATGGGATAGGGTGCATCCCGGTAGGTATTGGCTTGGGCAAAGCCCTTCTGATAGTGAATCTCAATCCGGCCCTTCATCGAGATCAAAAACTGCCCTGGTGCAGGAGCAGGCTTCACTAGACTGTCCACTTTGTAGGGGACCACAGACTTGCCCAGTTCATTGGCAAAAATATCCGAGCGCATGTTTCGGGATGCAGAGCCTCCTGCCTTGTCTCCGTAAAGGTAAAATCCCTCCCGCTCCTGAGTACCTCTCAGAATCGAGCGAAACATATTCATTGGAGATTTCCGATAGACCTCGGCGCGATTTTTCTCCCAAATAGACTTTTGTGCTTCGGATTCGGGTTTTAGCTCTTCAAATCTTGCCGCGCCCACAATCCGGTAATTGGTCGGAGAGTCAAAAAACTCCTTGAGGTTAAAGGTAATTTTATAGCCTAGGTAGCGGTTTTCGATCTCGATCGGTAGCGCTGCTGATGCTACAAAGGCCCCTTTTTCAGTGGGTGTAGGGAAATCAATCACCCAGGGATTGAGTAGCTGGGTTTGGCTTGCTGCCTCATCGATTCCCAAAAATAGGTTTTCGAATTTCCGAAGTTCCCGCTCCCAGTTTTTATCCCTTGAGGCCTTGATCTCGACATCGGACAGTTCCTGCGCAAAGGGCTTCATGCTCAGGTTGAGGGTGAGCGTGCCTCCGGGATTGATGGTTACGGTTTTGGTCTGTGCCTCGTAGCCCAAAAAGGAAAACCCGATTTCCACAGGACCCGGAGTCAGGCCGGAAAGCACGAATTTGCCATCCATGTCAGTGACTGTGGAGATGGTGGTATTGTTAATGAATACACTGCAAAACGGAAGTGTTTCACCGGTTTCGGAGTCTTTGACAATTCCGGTGATGGTGCCGGACTGGGCAAAAAGTCCCATTGAAAATACCAGAAAACTAAAAATCAAAAGCAGCGATTGTTTCATTGGTCCGTCAAATTGAGATCAAGTATATTAAAAAAGCCCCGATCAGGAGCTTTTAGTTTTATTTTTTAACATTCGAAGAGGATCAACCTTGCTTGTTTTGATCATCCCGATCTTTCAGTTTTTTATCCTCTACATTTTTGTTGAGAAACTCATTGATCTTGTCAATCGGAAAACTGGAGGAAATCTCTCCAAAGGAATTGATTTCCATCTTGAAGCCTTTGAGTTCTTCATGAACCCGGGGCTCTTCTTCTTTTTTCTTTTTCTTGGTCATGTTAGGCTACGACTGTCAAGTTGTTTAACGCAAATCGAATTCGCTTGGATACTTCAGCAGTACCTAAGATAGCAAAAACCTCCATCAAATCAGGTCCTGCACCGGATCCTGTCACTGCAAGTCGAACTGCCTGCATCACTTTTCCCAGCTTGATTCCCTCAGCTTCAGCAGTACTTTCCAACAAAGCCTTGGCCGCAACTGCATCAAAAGGACTGTCAAATCCATCCAACACAGTGGCATAAGCACCAAGAACTTTGGCCGCATCGGCATTCCATTTTTTAGAGGCCACCTCCTGATCAAATTCCTTTGGTGCAGCCATGATGAATTTGCTGTCTCTCCAGAAATCGCTCGGGAAGGTTACTCTTTCTTTCAGCAAGCTGATCATTGCATTTGCCTTCTCAATAGGGATATCGACTCCGTCGGCTTTGGCATCAGCGATCAGATACTGCATAAGTTCCGGGTTGGTTTTCAACCGAAGGTACTGCTCATTGTACCATTTGGCCTTGGCAATGTCGAATTTCGTTCCGGACTTCCCGATTCGGTCAATGGAAAATGCCTCTGCCAATTCCTCTAGCGAAAAGATCTCTCGTTCATCTCCTGGATTCCAGCCCAAAAATGCCAGAAAATTCAAAAACGCATCAGGCAGATAGCCCTGCTCTCTAAACCCTGAAGATTTCTCTCCGGAAAAAGGATCTGTCCAATTCAACGGGAAAACAGGAAATCCCAACTTGTCGCCATCACGTTTGGAAAGCTTTCCGTTTCCGTCCGGCTTGAGCAATAGGGGCAGGTGCGCAAATTGAGGCATAGTATCCTCCCATCCGAAAAACCGGTAAAGCAATACGTGAAGCGGTGCCGAAGGAAGCCATTCCTCCCCACGGATCACATGGGTGATGCCCATCAGGTGGTCATCCACGATGTTTGCCAAGTGGTAAGTTGGCATCCCGTCTGACTTCATCAATACCTTGTCATCCAAGGTGCTGGAGTGTACCATTACCCAGCCGCGGATCATATCATTGAGCCGAACTTCTTCCTTTCGGGGCATTTTGACACGGATCACATAAGGATCACCGGAAGCCAAACGTGTCTTCACCTCATCCTCGGATAGCGTGAGGGAGTTTTTCATTTGGGTTCGGGTGATGCTGTTGTATTGGGGCTGTACTACGCGTGCGGCAGTCAGGCGCTCACGCATTGCCTCAAGTTCTTCAGATGTATCAAAGGCATAGTAAGCGTGCCCTTTTTCGACTAAGTCAAGTGCGTACTGCATGTACATTGGCTTACGCTCCGACTGACGGTAGGGTCCACAGTCACCTGGATGCCAAGGACTCTCCTCGGGAGAGATGCCCAGCCATTCCAAGGATTCTTTGATGTATTCCTCTGCTCCGGGCACAAAGCGTGTCTGATCGGTATCTTCGATGCGGAGGAGAAATTTCCCTCCCATTTTTTTGGCAAAAAGGTAATTGTATAGGGCGGTACGCACGCCACCGATGTGCAATGCGCCAGTGGGTGAGGGAGCAAATCGTACGCGAACTTCTCTGTTCATAGGGATAGTTTTCTCTGCTTAAAACCCTAAAAACGGGCCTTGGTTTGGTGAAAATCAGGGGGCAAAGATAGGGAAATTCGGGTTAGCGAAGCCAACGGAAGGCAAAGTTGTCGGGCTTCTCCGGTTAAAAAAAACCTTAGACAGAGAAAGGGTTTGCCTTAAGTCAAAAAGGATTCATTGGGTGAAAAAGGATTCCAATGAAAACGCTTCATGAAAGGATAAAACTTGTAAATTATACTGTATAGAAAGGATTGATTTTCAAATCATTTCCTGATCAGTTTGGTGACCCAAATAAACCCATGAAAACCCCGAACCTGATAAATTACTCCGATGCCTATTCCAAATTTGACTGGCAGCGCGAACAGAAAAATCTGGATGGGCTTCCAAATGGAGGAGGGCTAAATATTGCGCATGAGGCAGTGGATAGACATGTTTTGGCAGGAAAAGGAGAATCCCTGGCCTTACGGTTGATCCGAAAAGATCTAAGCCGGGAGGACTTCAGTTATGGAAAGCTAAAAAATCTCACATCCCAATTTGCCCATGTTCTGAAGAATCTTGAATTGGGTGAGGGAGAACGGGTTTTCAGTTTGTTAGGCCGGGTTCCTGAGTTGTACATAGCTGCGTTGGGCTCTTTGAAATTCAAGGCGGTTTTTTGTCCCCTGTTTTCAGTTTTTGGTCCCGAACCCATTTTTCAGCGATTAAGTAAAGGGGATGCAAAAGTCCTGATCACCAACTCCCAGTTTTTTGAAAAGAAAGTCAAGGGACTGTTGGATCGACTGCCGACTCTCAAATATATCCTTTTAACGGATTCGGAAGAGGATCTTTCGGATCAGGTCCGTTCCCTTCCAAACCTGATGCGTTTGAGTCCGGCTGATTTTGAAATCCAGCCCACTCAGCCCGAGGATCCGGCGCTGTTGCATTTTACAAGTGGCACCACCGGTATGCCAAAAGGAGCACTCCATGTGCATCAGGCAGTCCTGACCCATTACCTCACTGGTAAATACGTGTTGGATTTTTCCCCTGGAGATGTGTTTTGGTGTACTGCCGATCCTGGATGGGTTACGGGGACTTCGTATGGAATCATTGCCCCCTTGGTGAATGGAGTCACAACTATCGTAGATGAAGAGGAATTTGATGCGCTGCGATGGTACCAAATTCTGGAAAAAGAAAAAGTGACCGTTTGGTACACCGCACCCACAGCCATCCGGCGATTGATGCGAATGGACTTTATTCCGAAAGAAAAATTTGATCTATCCCACCTTCGCCTGGTCCTCAGCGTGGGTGAACCTTTGCATGCCGAGGCAGTGATCTGGGGGGAAAAGGCATTCGGTGTTCCAATTTTGGATAATTGGTGGCAGACCGAAACCGGCGGGATCATGATTGCCAACTATCGATCGCTACCTGTCAAGCCCGGGTCCATGGGGAAGCCTCTCCCAGGAGTGGTGGCCGCTGTGGCTGAAATTGAAGGTAACGAATTCAGGATTCTTGATCAGATTGGGAATCAAGGACATTTGGTTTTGAAAAAGGGATTCCCTTCCCTGTTTAGAGGATATCTCCATGAGGAGGAACGCTACCAAAAATGCTTCCGAGGCGATTGGTACATCACCGGTGACCTCGCTAAAATTGATCAGGATGGATATTTCTGGTTTATTGGGCGGGCGGATGACATCATCAAAACCTCAGGCCACATGGTTGGCCCCTTTGAAGTGGAGAGTACGCTGATGAAACACTCTTCTGTAGCGGAAGCGGCTGTGATCGGCAAGCCCGAACCTTCCATTGGAGAGCTGGTCAAAGCTTTTGTGGTCTTAAAAGAGGGCTTCGATCCCAACGAAGAAATGAGACTGGAGCTGATCGGATTTGCCCGGAAAACCATGGGACCTGCCGTAGCCCCGAAAGAAATCGAATTTGTAACAAGCCTTCCCAAAACCAAAAGTGGAAAAATATTACGCAGGCTGCTCAAAGCCAGGGAATTGGGATTGCCTGAAGGGGATCTATCCACCTTAGAAAAAGACTGAGATCATGGGAACAAAAGCCAATTCATCACTCGATGCCAACCTTGGTCAAAACCTGCTTAAGCAGATGATTTTAATCCGGAGATTTGAAGAGCGGGCAGCAGAGGAATACACCAAATCAAAAATCAGAGGTTTTCTGCACTTGTATGTCGGGGAGGAAGCCGTTGCTGTGGGTGTCGTTCAAGCCTTAAACCAGGAGGATTATTTGCTGAGTACCTATCGGGAACATGGTCATGCTTTGGCCAGAGGAATGAACCCCAACGTCATCATGGCCGAAATGTACGGAAAGCAGGAAGGCTGCAGCAAGGGAAGAGGAGGCTCGATGCATTTGTTTGATTCTTCATTAAATTTTTTTGGAGGTAATGCCATCGTGGGAGGCCATCTTCCCTTGGCTGTGGGTATGGCTTTGGCGTCCAAAAAGCAAAACAAAAAGAACATCACCTCTTGCTTTTTTGGTGAGGGTGCCGCTGCCGAAGGGGAATTTCATGAATCTCTCAATTTGGCTGCACTATGGGAGGTCCCGGTTCTATTTGTTTGTGAAAACAATCGCTACGCCATGGGCACCGCCTTGAAATACACGCATTCCATGGAGGATTTGGAGAAAAAAGGAGAGGCCTACGGAATCCGTTCTGTTGCAGTGGATGGCATGGATTTGTTGGCTGTAATGCAGGCTGCCGCTGAGGCGGTTGAGTTTATCAGAGAAACTGGAAAGCCCTTTTTTCTGGTTTGCAAGACCTACCGATTTCGGGCACATTCCATGTTTGACGCGGAATTATACCGGGAAAAATCCGAGGTGGAGGAGTGGAAAAAGAAAGACCCTATCCCGAAATTCAAGGAATATCTTCTGAAGGAAAATCTCATTTCCCAAGCTCTAGTCGATGAGCTCGAACGGGACGTGGAGCAGGAAATTGAAAATTCAGTAGCCTTCGCAGAAAACGGAACCTGGGAAGAGGCTAGCAACCTAACCCGATTTGTTTATTCTGAACTGAAGCAGCCATGACAAAGAACGTCAGCCTTACCTACCGAGAGGCCTTGAAAATGGCCATTCGGGAAGCTCTTCACAAAGACGAACGGGTGTTTTTGATGGGGGAAGACGTGGGCCGGTATGGAGGTGCATTTGCAGTAAGCAAAGGCTTGCTTCAGGAATTTGGTCCGGATCGGATTATGGATGTTCCACTTTCGGAATCGGGGTTTACCGGAGCGGGAATCGGGGCAGCGCTTGCCGGAATGCGCCCGATTGTGGAAGTGATGACTGTCAATTTCAGCCTTTTGGCGATGGATCAGCTGTTCAACAATGCCGCTACTCTACTCCACATGTCCGGAGGTCAGTTGAATGTCCCGGTCATCATTCGGATGGGTTCCGGCATCGGTCGTCAGCTTGCCGCACAGCATTCTCACAGTTGGGAACCGTTTTTTGCGCATGTCCCCGGCTTGATCGTTTTGTCTGTTGGCACCCATGAAGATGCCCGAGGAATGTTGCTGGGAGCTTTAGAGAGTCTTGATCCGGTGATTCTCTTTGAATACACCTCGATGCTGAATTTGGAAAAAGAGATTCCGGAAGATTCCGGAGTGGTGGATATTTCCAAAAGTAAGGTAAGGCGGGAAGGAACCGATATTTCGCTGATCACTTACGGCACAGGTGTTTACAAATGCCTGGAAGCAGCTGAGGCTCTTGAGAAAGAGGGGATAAAGGCAGAAGTCATCGATTTAAGAGTTTTGAGACCTTTGGATGAGGCCACTTTTCTTGCTTCTGTACGAAAAACGCACCGTGCCTTGGTGGTGGAGGATGCATGGAAGTCCGTAAGCATCTCTTCGGAAATCGTATCCAGAATAATGGAAAAGGCATTTTTCGATCTGGATGCTCCCGTGGAAAGGCTCTGCGGGGTAGAGGTTCCCATTCCCTACCCCAAGCATTTGGAAGACGCCTCCGTACCTCAGGTTTCGGACATTGTAGAAAAAGTCAAAAAAATGATAAAGCCATGATCAAGTTTCTGATGCCTAATCTCGGGGCGGATATGGAGGACGGGGTTTTGGTGGAATGGAGAAAACAGCCCGGTGATTTTCTTCAAAAGGGAGACATCATTGCCGATATCGATACCCAAAAGGGACTCATCGAAATAGAGGTATTTGATGAAGGAGTTTTGGAGAAAATCCTGGTAAAAGAGGGCCAAAAAGTTCCGGTCGGATCTGTTTTGGCACTGATCAATGACGGGAAGGGAGAGGAAATCCGTGAATCATCCGGTGATAACCCAACACCGGAAGTACCCAAAATTTTGGAACCTCAGGAACAGGCTAAAACCAAGTCCACAGAAGAACACCGAATCAAAATTTCGCCTTTGGCGCGGAAAATAGCTGAATCGAATGGTATTGACCTTACCCTGTTGAAAGGAACCGGTCCGGAGGGATCGATCGTAAAAGAGGATGTGGAAAAAGCCATTTCAGAGCGGATTGCTAATAAGCCAGTACCGCAACCTGAAGAAAAAACTAAAGAGGCACCTGAAGAATCGGTCAACGTAAGCCGGACCACTTCGGACAGCATTCGGATGGCGGTGGCTGCTGCTATGAGCAAATCAAACCGGGAAATCCCGCATTACTTCCTGGAAAAGCGAATGGACATGTCCAAAGCCCTGGAGTGGATGAAGGAGTCAAATAAGACCAGACCGGTACAAAAAAGGATATTGCCGGTAGCTATGCTGATCAAGGCAGTGGCAAAAGCTTTGGATGAAGTTCCTGACCTGAATGCAACTTGGGAAAATGGACTTCAGCGAAAAAATGAGATCAATATCGGATTTGTGGTTTCCCTCAGATCGGGGGGGATTATGGTTCCTGCCATTTTGCAGGCTGATTCCAAAACTGTGGAGGAAATCATGGAAACGCTGAATGATCTTATTCCAAGAGCCCGGGCGTTCAAGTTGAGAAGCTCAGAACTCAGCCAGTCTACCTTTACGATAACCAGCATTGGAGAAGGCGGGGCAGATAAGGTGTTTGGACTGATCTATCCTCCGCAGGTTGGTATTGTGGGTTTTGGGGAGATCAGCGAGCAGCCTTTTGCGGAGGAGGGGATGCTTGGAATCCGCCCAGTGGTCGATGTGACTTTATCCGCGGATCACCGGGCTACGGACGGATTGATTGGAAGCCGATTTTTAGCCGCATTAAATAAACACTTACAAAACCCGGAATCCCTATGAATGAGGAAGAAATCAAGAAAACGGTTTTCCAACTGCTGAAAAATATCGCCCCGGAAACAGATCCATCACTTTTGATGCCGGAAGAAAATATTCGGGAAGCGCTAAATATTGATTCCTTTGATGCGCTTCAGTTTATTGTCTCCCTCTGTGAAAAGCTCAAGGTGGACATTCCGGAAGAAGATTATGGTAAAACCAGCAACCTCAAAAGTCTGATCGGTTACCTGATCCAAAAAACGAAAGGTTGAAAAATACTTCCTCACTTTCCATTCTAGTGATTTGGTGAGCTTTCTTCCTGGATAGTAACCAATCAAAATGGAGAGGCCTAAGAAGTTTTCTTGCCAGTATCTAGGCCATTTTCAAAAAGGCAATTTCCCCAAATCCACATTGCCGCCGGATAGAATGATTCCGACTTTTTTCCCGGCAAAGCGCTCCTTGTTAGCCAGCAGGGCCGCCAAAGGAACCGCACAGGATGGTTCGATCACGATCTTCATCCGCTCATAGACCAGCCGCATGGCTTCGATGATTTGAGGATCGGTGGCAAGCAGGATGTCATCCACATAGGCTTGAATCAACTCAAAGTTCAACTTGCCCACCGAAGTCAAAAGCCCGTCGGCGATGGTATTTGGGCCGGTTTGGGGTATGATGTGTCCCGCATGAAAAGAGCGATAGGCATCATCCGCTCCGGCAGGTTCGCCGGCGATGACTTCGATCTCAGGATTCAGGTAATGGGCCGTGAGTGCAGTGCCGCCGAGCAATCCTCCTCCGCCCACCGGGGCCATGACGATATCGAGATCAGGCTGGTCCTCGAGGAGTTCGAGTGCACAAGTAGCCTGACCTTCGATCACGTCCATGTAATCGTAAGGAGGAATGAATGTCGCACCGGTTCGCTCCACCACTGCTTCGAGGGTAGTTTCCCGGGCTTTAAGATTGGGTTCGCACTCGATGATCTCTCCTCCATAGCCTTTTACCGCTTTCTTCTTGATCTCGGGAGCATTGGACGGCATGACGATGTAGGATGGTATTCCTGCCACGCTTGCTGCCCTGGCTAGGGCGGCTGCATGATTTCCGGAAGAATGTGTCGCAACTCCTTTTTCTCTTTCTTCAGGGCTCAGCTTCATTACGGCATTTGCAGCTCCGCGGGCTTTGAAGGCCCCGACTTTCTGGAAGTTTTCACACTTGAAGTAGATCTCGCAACCGGCGATTTGATTGATCGCGGTGGAAGTGAGGATCGGCGTGCGGTGGATAAATGACTGGATGCGGGCATGTGCCGCTCGGATATCGGCAAGGGTCGGGAAATTCATAGGTCAAAGATAATTTTGCTGAGGATTTCTTTATTCTTTCCACCGAAACGATTTCTCATCAATCGCCCGCATCGTACACAGCACACCGTTGAGGTGGTCATACTCGTGCTGGATCAGTTCGGAGATTGCTCCCTCCACAGTCCAGCTTTGGGTTTCCCAGTTTTCATCCAGGTATTCCAGAGTTAAACTTTGATGGCGATTTACTTTCACCAGCAGATTTGGAAAACTCATGCAGTCGTCCCAAAGCTCAAAAAGCTCCTGACTGAGTCCCTTCAGTTCCGGATTGAGGATGATGTAGGGCCGGTCCAGATTGAGGTAAAACATCCGCTTCATAATCCCCAACTGCGGGGCAGCGATTCCCCTTCCAAATCCATACACCCGACGGATATCTTCCATTGCTTCGTGAAGCTGCAGCGTCCATTCGGGGACTAAAGGAAGGTCAGATTTCAGGACAGGTTCGCAGACTTCATAGAGCCGTGGATCGCCTAATTTGAGGATATCGTGGATGGTTTTCATGGGTTGAAAATACGGGATGCTGCGCTAAATATACCTCTCAAGGTAAAATCATCAACCTGTCTTGATCCAACCTGAGCACCTATCTTTTTTAAGATTTGAATCTCAAAAGTCTTATCTGGCCTATTTCCCTTACTTTTGCGCCATGAATTACCTTTCGGTTGAAAATCTCAGTAAAGCTTTCGGGGAACGGAAGCTTTTTTCCAATATCTCCTTTGGCATCTCCCAGGGCCAAAAAATCGCTCTCGTGGGCATCAATGGCGCAGGCAAGTCCACCCTCATGAAAATCATCATGGGACTGGAAATTCCAGACACCGGCCAAGTGGCCATCAATCAGTCAGTGAAAATTGCCTATGTCCATCAAAACCCGGTGTTCGAGGCCAACCTGAGTATTTACCAAACCATTTTTGACCAGAGTAATTCGGAAGTGCTTCGGGTGATTGAGGATTACCACAAAGCCATGCTCGACTCTGAGCGGGGCATCGACAACTCCGACCAAATGTCCAAACTGTTTGAAAAAATGGACGCGCTGCAGGCTTGGGATTTTGAATATCAGGTGAAAGAAGTCTTGGGAAAACTCGGCCTTCACGACACCGATCTTCCGGTGGGAAGTCTCTCAGGAGGTCAGCGGAAGCGGGTCGCTTTGGCAAAAGCCATTCTCGAAAAACCGGACTTACTCTTGCTGGACGAACCGACCAACCACCTCGATCTGGAAACCATCGAATGGCTGGAAGATTACCTGGCCAAGGCTAATCTCGCCATTTTCATGGTAACTCACGACCGCTATTTCCTTGAGAAAGTAACCAATGAAATCCTCGAACTCGATCAAGGGAAAATTCACCGCTACCAAGGGAACTACGGCTATTTTCTCGACAAGAAAGCCGAACGGATGCAAATCGAGGACATCGAAATCGAAAAGGCCAAAAGTCTGTACAAAAAGGAACTCGACTGGATTCGCCGTCAGCCCAAAGCCCGAGGTACCAAAGCAAAATACCGCGTGGATGCCTTTGAGGAAACCAAGGAAAAAGCATTTACCAAGCGCGAGGAGCGGGATATTGAGCTCACCGTATCTACTCAGCGATTGGGAAACAAAATCCTGGAGATTGACAAAATCAGTAAATCTTACGGGGAAAAAACTCTGATTCGGGACTTTTCTTACATCTTCAAAAAGAAAGACCGCATCGGCATAGTCGGACCAAACGGCGCCGGAAAGACCACTTTCCTGCAAATGATTACCGGACTGATCCAACCCGATTCCGGAAAAATCTCTGTCGGTCAAACGACCGCATTTGGCTATTATCGCCAGGAAGAAGACCGATTTGATGAGGAGAAACGCCTCATCGATGTGGTGAAGGAAGTGGCCGAAGTCGTAGTGCTGGACAAAGGACAGACGATTACGGTGAGTCAGTTTTTGACACAATTTGGCTTTCCGCCCAAGCAGCAATTCACCCCAATCGGTAAGATGAGTGGAGGAGAACGACGCCGATTGCAATTGCTGATGGTCCTGATTAAGAACCCAAACTTCCTGATCCTCGACGAACCGACCAATGATCTGGACTTGATGACCCTGAATATCCTGGAGGAGTTTTTGGATACGTTTCCGGGTTGTCTGATCATCGTTTCCCACGACCGTTACTTTATGGATCGCCTGGTCGAGCACCTGTTTGTGTTTGAAGGAGAAGGTAAAATCAAGGACTTCCCGGGGAATTATACGGATTTCAGAGAGTGGGAGAAAGAGACTGAAGACCGAAGACCTAAGACGGATGACGCCAGCCAACAGAAGGCAGAAGTCAAAAGCGGGAAGTCAGAAACCAGTCAAAGCAAGGTGGATACGGCACCAAAAATCAAGGCGAGTTACAAGCAAAAGCAGGAGTTCAAGAAGATAAACGAAACCATCGTCAAACTGGAAGGAGAAAAGTCAACGCTGAACGACCAAATCACTGCCGGTACCTCAGATGTCAACCAATTGATGACTTGGACAAGTCGACTTCAGGCGATCGATTCAGAACTGGAAGAATTGGAACTGGCTTGGCTGGATTTGAGTGAATTGGACGGGATTGAAGACTGATAGATGTCTCGCCAAGGTGGAGAGGTGCAAAGAGGAAAAAATCTTAGCGCCGCCTTCCCGCCTTTGATGCAAAACTTAAATCCTTCCCTTTAAAAAATCCTGCCTCAATTCCTCCGGAAATTTCTCAATGGCGTAGCGCAAAGCCGTCCTCGGCATGGTGTGATAGTGCTTTTTCAGAAACTCCATTTCAACTTCAAAATCCCGGTTTCCGATTTCCCGAAGCATCCAGCCGACTGCTTTGTGCATGAGATCGTGAGGATGGTTTTTGAGCTTTTCGGCCAAAGCAAGTGCATCATTGAATTCCCCTTTTTTGATCCAAAAATAGCTGCTGATCATAGCGATCCGTTGACGCCAAAGCTGACCGGAGTCCGCCAGTTCATAGAAGAGCTTTTTCCCCTTTTTCCAATAAAAATGCCCCAAAATCTGAGAACAAGAGCTGTCTACCAAATCCCAGTTGTTGATAAAATCAAGGTGATTCAAGTAAAAATCGACCAAAACTCCATGCTCGGACTCGGATTTGGTCTTTTCATACCGATAAACCAATGACATTAAACCCGTGAGTCTTGCCTCATGGAAAGGATTTTCGATCAATTGGGATAATTCTTCCAGGCTGATTTCCTTAAAAAACTGTTTGGCTATCTCTCGTTGATCAGGAACGGTGACTCCTAGAAATTGGTCTCCCTCCCCATATCCACCGGGAAATGCCTTGAAAAATCCGGGTAAAAAAGCTGCTTTTTCAGGAATCGATCGATCCTTCAAGGATTGGATTATTTGCTCCGTCAACTGGCTCATTTGGTAAAACAGTCCAATGCAGTTTGGATCAGCCTGTCAACAGTTTTTTCAGCGTCCGTATCAAATTTCTTCAACGGGCGATTGGCTACGATCGCGTTTAGGCTCAGCATTTCGTGGCCCAGGAGCTCTCCCAAAGCATAGTACCCGGCCGTTTCCATTTCAAAGTTGGTCAATCGCTCTCCATTTACGCTGATCCCTGCCAATCGCTCGATCATTCGATCAAATCTGGGGGTGAGTCTGACTTCTCTTCCCTGAGGTGCATAAAATCCCGGACAGGTAAGCGTAATCCCTTTAACAATCCGTTGGTCCAATTTCCCCAAAAGTTGGGCTGAAGCTGAGGCTTGATATGGGAGAAAGGGGAGTTTCAATTCAGCTTGAATCGCCTCGGCGATGTTTTGAGATCCACCTAAATCAGGGTAATAAGCCATCAATGTATCCATTCCGATACCGATTTCAGAGGCCAGTAATGTCCCAACCGGCAAGTCTTCCTGCATACTTCCTGAGGTGCCAATTCGGATGATCTGAAGGCTGGTCCTTTCCGCCTTGATTTGACGGGATTCCAAATCGACATTGACTAAGGCATCGAGTTCGGTCATCAGGATTTCAATGTTGTCTGTTCCCATTCCCGTACTCATGACGGTGACTTGCTTTCCGTTTTTCCAACCGGTATGAGTGATAAATTCCCGCTTCTGCAGCTTGAAATCGATCTGATCAAAATACTTGGAAACCAATGCCACCCGATCCGGATCACCTACGGTGAAAACAGTTGAAGCCAGGTGTTCTGGCTTCAAATGCAAATGATAAATACTCCCGTCAGAATTGATGATCAGTTCAGACGCAGGAATTTGCCGATTCTCCATGGAGCTTTTGGATTAGTTCTTTACTTGGCTTACGGTGAAGTCCCTTGTAAGGATTATACCCGTTGGTGTTTTTTTGGTAATAGCCTGTGCCGTCGTAAGGCCGTTTTTCAGGGTGCTCTTTGCACTCGACTGAGCAGGCACCTTCCAGTTCCCAACCGCAATTTTCGCAGATGGCCAGGTGCTCATTGCAACTTGGGTTTGCGCAGTTGACCATTCGGTCACTTGGCGTGCCACAGACATGACACTTGGAGATGATGGTGGGGTTCACCTTGTTTACCTCGACAGCGATTCGGTTGTCAAACACGTAGCATTTGCCTTCGAAATCTTCTCCACCGGCTTCCATGCCGTATTTGATGATTCCTCCGTGAAGCTGATAAACGTCTTCAAATCCCTGCTCCAAAAGGAAAGCTGAGGCTTTTTCACATTTTATTCCACCGGTGCAGTAGGTGAGGACCTTCTTGTTTTTCAGGTGCTCAAGCTCTTTCACTTTCTCCGGAAAATCCCGGAAGTTGTCGATGTCCAAAGTGATTGCATTTTTGAATCGTCCGAGCTCATGTTCGTAATTGGATCTCACGTCGAGGATCACTACGTCTTCCTGATCTTTGAGTTTTTTGAATTCCTCGGGCTCGAGATGCTTTCCGGTCTTTACATTGGGATCCAAGTGACGGAGTGCAGAATGGACGATTTCCGGTTTGTAGCGCACGTGGATTTTTGCAAAAGCATGGCTGTCGTGATAATCGATTTTGAATTCCGTCTTGGCAAATCGAGGATCCGCTTGGATGTATGCCATGTACTTTTCGCAGTCCTCAATTAAACCGGATACGGTTCCATTAAGGCCTTCATCGGAAATGATGATTCGGCCACGAATGTTGTTCTCAACGCAGAAAAGATGGTGCTGCTCGCGATACTCTTCCGGGTTGTCGATTTTGGCGTAGCAATAGTACAGCAGGATGCTGTAGGGTTTGTTTTGTGTGTTTTCCATAACGAGAGCCCTGTTTCGGCAGGGTGTTTGGGTTTTGTTTGATGACCGATTCTGAATGACCGATGTTTTACTTCATCATTCGGTGTTCAGGATTCAGCGTTCGATATTTACTTTTTTTTAATATTACAGACAAAGGTTAGAGCCTTTGATTCTAGTTTGGCCGCGTACTTCGTAAATCTTACTTCCTACTTTATCTTCGCTGCCGGGTTACCGAAGACAGTCTCATTTTTTCCGACAGAAGCAATGACTACCGATCCGGCTCCCACACGGGCACCTTTGCCGATGGTCACCCCTCCAACGACTGTCACTCCGGAACCAATAAAGGCCCCCTCTTCGATAATCGCCTCCGCATTGATGATAGATCCAGCACCGATCTGGACAAAATCTCCAATCACTGCTTTATGATCAATGATTGCTCCGGAGTGAAAAATGCAGTAACTGCCAACTTTAGCGGCAGCGCCGACGGCCACATTGGCATTGATAAAGTTACCATGGCCCAAGACAGCATCTGTTGAAATGTACGCTCGCTCATGGATGGCGTTGATTGGCTGAACCTTTCGATTCTCAATCAGCATTTCTACCAGAAACTTCCGGTATTTGCTGTCATCCACGGCGACGAATGCTTCTGTTTTCTTACCGATGAGCTTTAGAAAACCTTCATCTTCGGGATTTCCGAGCACGGGAATATTGTTGATCTCTGTCCCATAAAGACTCTGGTCCTCATCCAAGAAGCCATATACGATGACCTTATTGCTGTTGAAGATCTCGAGCGCAGGGTGGGCGATTCCTTTTGCACCCAGAATAATCACCGGTTTGTCCATGAGAGTTCGTTGGTTTTGGACTGCAAAAGTACAGGAAATGCAGTGCTTGCGCAAAGTTTCATTTGGATTGCCCCTTGAGGAGGCTTTGTCCAATTTTGCAGGAAAGGCACTTTTGAGGCTGGCAATATCCCCGGAAAAGTCCGATCATTCCCTGTGAATCGAAGGCATTTTCTGCCTTCCAGCCTTTCTCGCCATACGTCCGAATGATAAAATTATTCTCTGCAGGAATCGTCTGCATCAGGTCAAAGCAGCGCTCCTGCCATTCGGGCTGCTGGAAATATCTGCCGTAAGAAAACCACAAAGGGATTACAAAATTGATGATCAACAGTTCCAAAGTTTGGCCTGAAATGCCTCTGGAAGCGGTTTTTTCAGTGGGCTTTCCAAAACTGTAATGATACTGCCAATAGTCCGAGGGCTTGACTTGAAGGAGTTTTTTGAATGTCCAAAACTCCCGGCTTTCCTCCATTACGGCCTGTAGCAGATTGGGAGCCTGGGAAAGAATAGCAGCCAATTGTGCGATCCGAAGTGTGGGGAAATTGGTAGGCCGAGCGCCCATGAAGGACCAATGCTGCCTGCTTAGCTTCTGCTGCCAATTGAATTTTTTCTGATAAAAATCATGCTCCCTGATCAGATGCTGGACATAGGGTTCATCGGATTTTTCAGGTAAAAGTCCAGCCTGCCCCAGGAGCATGGCTTCCAGGGCAGAGACTTGGGTTCGATGTTTTTGGAGGATTTTATAGGGAACCAAAACAGCCAATTCACTCATCGGACGACTGTTGACTTTAAATCCAAAGCAGGTAAACAACCAACGGTATGCGGTTTCTTCCCAATCGCCTTTGGTCTGATCGAGGATTTCCAAAATAAGTTTGGACTTTTCCAGAAGTCGCTCTACCAGGGCTTTTTCCAATGCTGAAAAACGAATGATATCAGGAACTGTATGCAAGGCATGGGCACATGGAAGATCGGACTTGAAGTCGAGAAGATTCTCATAATTTCTCCATACGTCAAGGAAAATTTTGCCTTTGAGTTCCAGAGTTGGAAGTGGTGTTCCGTCGTTTCGTAGCACATTCCTATCGTTTTCCCAGACTACATGAAGGATTACGGAATTGTAGGCAGGATCTCCTCCGTGTGCATGCTGTTTCCATTCAGACGCAAAGCGGTGAACCTCCACATGTCCATGAAGTGTCACCCCATCCAGAACCACCGTGGAATCCCGAAAGTCAGGACCTTCGCCTTGATTGTGAAAACCCACATTGAGGATTTGGACAGATTGACCCTCAAGCGTCTTCAGTCCTTTGCGATCGAAGTATTGATACTTCCAGACCAGTTGTAAAAAGTCTTCTCTGAAATCCATAAAAAGTTGATGACTAAAAGTTTATGGAATTTAAAAAATTCCGATTAATGTCACAAGCCTCCTATGGACCTCTTCCCGTAAAGGATTCAAAGATATCTCTCTAACAACTCCTTCATTTCTACCTGCAGTTTTTCCGCCTCTTTCCGAGCGGCTTTTGCAAAGTCTTTTTCTCCTGAAGCGTAGATAATCCCGCGACTGGAATTGACCAAGAGTCCGCAGGTGGAGTTCATTCCATATTTTGCTACCTCAGCCAAGCTTCCTCCCTGTGCTCCTACCCCTGGGACCAGGAAAAAATGCTCCGGAGCTGATTTTCGAACTTCGCCAATCAGTTCGCCTCGGGTAGCACCTACCACATACATCAAGTTTTCAGGACTTCCCCATTCTTGGCTTTTTTCCAAAACAGATTGATAAAGTGGCTTCCCAGTTTTGTCTTCAATCAGTTGGAAATCCAAAGAACCCACATTGGAAGTCAAAGCCAGAAGGATTACCCACTTGTTTTCAAATTCCAAAAATGGCGTCACCGAATCCTTTCCCATGTAGGGAGCAACGGTAATCGAATCGAAATTCATGGATTCAAAAAAGGCCTTGGCGTAAAGTTTTGAGGTATTTCCGATATCTCCTCGCTTGGCATCGGCGATGGTGAAGATGTCTTTTGGAATAATTTCAGCCACTTTGGCTAAGGTCTCCCAGCCTCTTGCTCCCAGCGCTTCGAAAAAAGCAATGTTCGGTTTATAGGCTACGGCATAGTCCGCAGTTTCCTCAATGATTTGCTTGCAGAAAGCAAAGATCGGATCAGGCTCACTGAGCAAGTGAGCTGGAATTTTCTCCAAATCCGGATCAAGTCCAACACATAGAAAAGAGGATTTTTGCTGGATTTGGGAGAAAAGCTCTGAACGGGTCATGGTTTATGGATTTTGGCAAAAGTAAGGATTAATAGGAAGTTTAAAATTTTGCCTTGAGCTGATCTATCAAGATTAAAAATGAAGATCCCGAATGTTAGGTGGTGGTAACCTTTAAAAATCAGGATTTCTATCGAGTTATGATTTTTCGGTTAAATCAGCTTTTACAAAAACTCCAGCCAAAGAAACAATTGCTGAAATCAGGAAAAAAATCAAGCTGAAAGCAACCGCAGCGGTTTCCTCAATTCCGGAATAGGTATGGGCATAGACAAAGACAAGCTCTCTTGCACCAACACCACCAATGGTCAAGGGAAGTACTGCCACAATGGAAGACAGTAAGAACACCAATTGATAAGCAAGAATATTCTCAGATATGCCGAGAGACTTTAGAATAAACCAAGCACAAATAAGCTGGGCGATTTGTCCGGTAAAAGACCAGGCATTTCCTGACCAAAACGAAGGAACAAAGTCCTTGAATAGTACTTTCTGCACCATCCAAAAGCCGGGAATTGTCAATATCAACCCTGCTACCATCAATCCGTCCCAAGCGGAACTTTCCAAAAAATCGATTCGAATATCTACGAAGAGAAACAATCCAAAAAGCAAAAACACAATGGCCACCAAGCCACCCAAGCGATCCAAAAGAGCTGCCTGAAGGAGTTTTTTGACAGGAGTTTTAAAGGCTTTGTTGAGCAAATAGACCTTGTATCCATCTCCGCCGATTCCCCCCGGAAGAAAGAGATTGTAAAACATCCCGATGAGGTACAGCCTCCAGTTTTGAAGCTCAGAGAGCTGAATGCCGATATTTTCGAAGTACCGGTTGAGGCGGATGGCTGTGGCCACTTTACTTAGAATAAACAGCAAAGCTGCAGGAATCAACCATAGCCAATGGATAGCTTTGGAGAGTTCTAAAAGTTGGGCTGTATCGATCTTCCGAAAAACCAGGTACAAAGCCAAACCCGTCAGCAAAAGTTTCAGGGCGGTTTTGAGTTGGTTTTTCAATTGGGACAAGGGAGGATGATTATTTTTTTATTGATATCGGAGAGTTTAACCTTTCGGGCTACTTAATTCGAATTTTTTGCTTCCAATTCTGACTGAAGACTGCCAACTTTTTCAGCCTTCCCCTGAAAGACCGCCTTAATTCGGTAGGTCTTTTTGTCCTGAGATTCGAAGTAGGTTCGAACAATGATTTCTGCAATGATTCCCGTTGTGATTAATTGAATGCCTCCCAAAATCAGAATAAATCCCAAAATCATGATTGGTCGGCCCCAAATGTCTTCGCCGAGAATTTTGAGGATCAGCAGGTAAAAATTTATCAGGAAACCGAGCAAAAACGCAACCAAGCCAAGCCCGCCAAATAAATGGATCGGACGCTGAAAGTACTTCTGAAAAAACAGCATCAGGATCAAGTCCGCCATGACCTTGAAGGTCCTGCTCAGTCCATATTTTGAGGTTCCATGTATTCGCGGATGGTGCTTCACATCCACTTCAGTCATTTTAGCCCCCTGCTGCTTGGCCAACACCGGAATGAACCGGTGAAGTTCGCCGTATAGCCCCATGTTTTGGGCTATTTCTGCTTTATAAACCCGAAGCGTACAGCCGTAATCATTCAAATAAACCTTGGTTGTATTTCGGATCATCCAATTGGCAATTTTGCTGGGAATTTTTCGGAGCACAAAACCGTCTTTTCGATTCGCTCTTCTACCAGCTACGACATCCCATTCTTCCCCGATAGCTTTATGGAGCATGTCCGGAATATCAGTAGGGTCATTTTGAAGATCCCCATCCATTGTGGCGATATATTCGCCTGTAGCCATATCGATACCTGCTGCCAGGGCCGTAGTTTGACCGTAGTTTCTGTTGAAAATGATGAGCTTGGTCCTGTCGTTAGCATACTTTTTTACCTCAGAGACAGTCTTATCTGTAGATCCGTCTTCAATCAAAATCACCTCGTAGTCAATTTCCGATAGGGCAGCATAGGTAGCTTCCAATAAAGGCTTGATGTTATCTTCCTCGTTGTAAACGGTAATCACTACGGATAAAAGAGGCTTGCTCATGATATAAAATTTGGGCAAAAATACGCTAAAATCCTTCCTAGGGCAAAATTCGACGAAAAGCCTTTCTGGTTCAGAAGGAAATTTGGATTCACTACCTCCATTCGAATTATCTTTGCACATGCTTTTTTCGAAGTCATCTGAATTGAAAATCAATCCCTGGATACTCATGGCCGCCTTTACCTTGTTGGTTGGGCCTTTTGCGTTGGATTTTCACATGCACTATCCCGATGAAATTTACTACCGGGATGCTGCTGTCAAAATGCTTCAAAACGGGGACTACCTCACGACCTACTTGGGCAGTGGGGAACTGCGCTTCAAAAAACCCATCGGAACCTATTGGGCAGTGGTTGCTGGATTTAAGCTTTTTGGAGTCAATGAATTTGGATCACGGATTTTCTTCCTTCTGGCAGGAGCGCTTACTGTTGGATTGACCTTTTGGTTAGGCAAGGTTCTTTTTAGAAATGAAAAAATAGCCGGAATCTCTGCCTTGATCATGGCTGCAAATCCGGTTTTGATTTTTTCAGCTACCCGGTCGATTCCGGATGTGCTGTTGGTTTTGGCCATAACGGCTTCAGCCATTGGTTTTGCTGGTTTGATCCGGTATGGGGATCAAGTTCCCAGGAAATTCTTATGGTTGCTTTATTTGAGTTTGGCAATTGCATTTGAAATCAAAGGGCTACCAGCGGCAGCATTGGGTGGGCTTGGACTAATTTATCTACTGGCGAATCCCTGGCAGCGTATTTCATGGAAAACACTCATGCATTTGCCTTCCTTGGCGGTCAGCTTGTTAATTGCTTTGTTTTGGTTTGTTGCCATGTGGAAAATCCACGGACCTACATACCTGGATAGCTTTCTGGAAGATCAGGTAGGGATTCGAGTGGCATCCAGAATTTTATTGATCGTTCAAAACGGCATTTTGGCGCTGGTCCTTCTTATTGCCATATTTATCCCATGGACATTTTTTGTCTTACCTTATTCCAAGGAAGTTTTGGCTAAAACTTGGAAAGAAAATCCCGCCTTCTTTGGATTTGCAATCCTTTGGGGACTTGCAATCTTGGGAATGGGAGCGATGACCAGCAAGTTTTATGAACGCTATTTACTTCCTGTAGCTCCGGTTTTGGCGGTTTGGTTGGGGTGGATATTGGTAAGAGGAGAATTTGAGTTGAGGAGAAAAAGCCTGAAAATCACTTCTCTATTTTTCCTGATTATTTCTTCAATACTATTGCTGGCATCAGGATGGCTGGCAATTCAAGGTAACTCGGGTTTTACGATCTGGGGACAGTTGGTTTGTAGTCTCTTGATTTTTGGGTATTTGTGGAGACTTTTTCGTCAGGAAGAAAAGCTTCCCAAAGTAATTGCTTACAGCTTTTTGCTGATCATTTTTCTAATGAGTTCGATCACGGCTCACATTTCTCTTCCACACCAAGGAGCGCAGGCAAAACGTGTTTTTGTTGAAAAAGGCATTCCTTCTAATTCCCCAATTGGATTTATTGGAAACCTTCATGCAGGGAGTAAGATTCGGATGAGTCTTGGGCCCGAGTTCAATTTGACGGATTTGCCAATAGAAAATTGGGAAAACGAAATCTCAAATTTTTCTTATCTGATCTTGGAAGACAAGCGGCTTTCCGAAATGGATACAGCTCATTATGAAGTCATTCTGTTGGCTAAAAACTGGGAATCCCGCCAAATCGGAAAACTTCTACTGAGCTATAAATCCAAGCAATTCGATCAACTACTCGATGAAAACAGCAAAAAATATTTTCTGTTGACAAAAAAATAGCCCCGGTTTACCGGGGCTAGTATGCGAATTGGTCAGGGCTTACTGATTAGCCAAAACCACCTTTTCTTTATGTTTTTTGATTTGTCTTCTTAATCCTTCGACTGCTTCGTCAGCTGCGGCTTCAAAGGAATCACTCTGATGTTTGGCGAAAAACTGCTTGCCCGGGACATTGAGTTTTATTTCAACGATTTTATTTTCGTTTTTCTCGTGTTTGTCGAGTCTCATAAAAACCTCTCCGTCTATGATCCGATCATAGAATGTGTCCAGCTTGTCGGCTTTTTTCTGAATAAAATCGATCAGTTTTTGATCGGCGTCGAAGTGGATGGAGTGCATCTGCAGTTTCATAACGATTTGCATTTAAGTTGTTGAACAATTGATTTTATTTAAGCTTTGGGATGTGCCTGTTCAAACACAGCCTTCAGTTTTTCCATGGAGTTGTGGGTGTACACCTGGGTCGCAGCCAGGTTGGCATGCCCGAGTAGGTCCTTTACAGCATTGAGATCAGCTCCTTTGTTGAGCAGATGCGTTGCAAAGGTATGCCTGAGCAAATGTGGGCTTCGTCGCGTGTTTTGCGCAAAAAGATCCAAATAGTGTCTGACAATCCGATAAATCATCATAGAATAGCTTTGCTCGCCTTTGTTGCTCACTATAAAGTAGTGATTCATTCCAAGTTTAGGAAACCTTTCTTCAAATACTTTTTGGTACGAAAGGATATTCTGTTTTAGCGTTTTTGTGATGGGGATAATCCGCTCTTTTTTTCGTTTACCCAAAACTTTCACCTGATCCTCTATCAGATTGATAGCTGACCATTTCAAGCCTGTAAGTTCGGATAGTCTGACTCCTGTCAAATACAGAAACTCCATCACCATTCTATCCCTTTGTCCTTCAAAAGTAGGGGCATATACGTCTTCTTCTAGAACGGATTCAATGGTCACTTCCTGTATAAATTCAGGAAGTTTTTTGGGGTTTTTAAGGGATTTTAACTTGTAGGTTGGATCTTGGGTAATCACCCTTGAACGGAGTAAGAACTTGTAAAAAGACCGAAGGGTAGCGATTTTCCGATTTACGGAGGTGCTAGTTAACCCCTGCTCCACCAAATCAATCACCCATGCGCGGAGTTCGGAATGAGTACAATCGGCGATATCCTGAATTTCAAATGAAACTGACACAAAATCCTGCAATTGCTCCAAATCGTGTCGATATGCAAGTACAGTATGAGTACTGCTACGTTTTTCGAATTCCAGGTAATTGATAAAAGACTCAATCATGGAATAAAAGTTAGAAGAAAAATGGAGAAGTCAAGGTGATAATTGTCATTAGCACATTAACAAAAAAATGCACTTGCTTTTGGGCAAGTGCATCTATTATTGGAATCAAATCCGATTACTTCATTTCTTCGTTGCGAAGTTTCTGTCTGTAAGCAGCCTTGATGATCTCGTCTCTTCTTTTAACGGAAGGTTTGGTGAAAGCCTGACGGGCTCTGAGTTCGCGAACCGCACCGGTTTTGTCAAACTTCTTTTTGAAGCGCTTCAGCGCTTTTTCGATGGATTCGTTCTCTTTTACGTTTACAATGATCATAGTATACACCCCCTTTCGTGGCTGCAAAAGTAGGGAATATTTTTAAAATTCAAGTTGCTGATTCTAAAATATTTCCAATAGCCTAAAACAAAAAAAGTCTGACCCTTTCGGACCAGACTTTCAATTTTATAGGATTTTTATCAACTGATTACTTTCTCAGCCAATACGACGATCACGTTATCTTTTACTTCCACTACTCCGCCTTCCACTACCATGGATTGCTTTCCACCATCTTTGGCAGTGAAGGAAACAGTTCCCTTTGCCAAGGCAGATACGATCGGAGCGTGATTGTTGAGGACTTGAAAAGAACCTGTTGCACCAGGAAAACTGGCCTCGGATACTTCTCCTTGGAATATTTTTTTCTCCGGTGTGACGATTTCTAACTGCATATTTTGATTAGTTATTGAGTAAAAAGTTACTGAGTTGCTAGTGACAATCTTGAGACGCCTATTAACCAGTAACCAACTCCCTTACTTCACTTCAGCAAGCATCTTTTCACCCTTAGCGATGGCATCTTCGATGCTACCTACCAAGTTGAATGCGCCTTCAGGAAGGTGATCCAATTCACCGTCCATGATCATATTGAAGCCTTTGATGGTATCTTTGATATCTACCAGCACTCCTTTTAGACCTGTGAATTGCTCTGCTACGTGGAATGGCTGAGACAAAAATCTCTGCACACGACGCGCACGGTGAACCACCTGCTTATCTTCCTCAGAAAGTTCCTCCATACCCAAGATGGCAATGATATCCTGAAGTTCTTTGTATCGCTGAAGGGTTTCCTTCACGCGCTGAGCACAGTTGTAATGGTCTTCACCAAGGATGTCCGGAGAAAGAATTCTTGAAGTAGAGTCCAAAGGATCCACTGCAGGATAGATACCCAATTCCGCAATCTTACGAGACAATACTGTAGTAGCATCCAAGTGCGCGAAAGTCGTCGCAGGAGCCGGGTCAGTCAAGTCATCCGCAGGTACGTAAACTGCCTGTACTGAAGTAATTGAACCGTTTTTGGTGGAAGTGATTCGTTCCTGCATGGCACCCATTTCGGTAGCCAAGGTAGGCTGGTAACCTACAGCTGAAGGCATACGGCCTAACAATGCGGAAACTTCAGAACCTGCCTGAGTGAATCGGAAGATGTTGTCGATGAAGAAAAGAATGTCTTTTCCCTGACCTGTACCATCCCCATCTCTGTAATATTCGGCTAAAGTCAAACCGGTCAAGGCTACTCGAGCACGGGCTCCAGGAGGCTCATTCATCTGACCAAACACGAAGGTTGCTTTGGAATCTTCAAGCTTCTTAAGATCTACTTTAGATAGATCCCATCCACCTTCAGTTTCAAGGCTATGGATAAACTCCTCACCGTAAGTCACGATGCCGGATTCGATCATTTCTCTCAAAAGGTCGTTTCCTTCTCGGGTTCTTTCACCTACACCTGCAAATACAGACAAACCTGAATAAGCCTTGGCAATGTTGTTGATCAATTCCTGGATCAATACGGTCTTACCTACACCGGCACCACCGAAAAGACCGATTTTACCACCCTTTGCATAAGGCTCGATCAAATCGATTACTTTGATTCCTGTATAAAGTACTTCCGTGGAAGTAGAAAGATCTTCAAACTTTGGAGCAGCTCTATGGATCGGAAGTCTTTTTCCTGCAGGTACCTGAGGAAGACCGTCGATCGCTTCACCTACTACATTGAAAAGACGACCTTTGATCGCTTCACCGGTAGGTACAGAGATTGGCTGACCCATGTCTCTCACTTCCATGCCACGTACCATTCCCTCGGAAGAGTCCATTGCAATAGTCCGTACGCGATCTTCACCCAAGTGCTGCTGAACCTCCATTACGACCACCTGACCGTTTTCTTTGGTTACTTCCAGCGCGTCAAGGATGTTAGGCAGTTTTCCGCCTTCAAAGGAAACGTCCACAACCGGGCCGATTACCTGTGTTATCTTTCCAATATTTGCCATTTGTAGTATGAAATGTAAAAAGGATACGCTTTTTTAATTCGAGCGCAAAATTAGTCATTAAAGCCTAATACCAAAGGATATTTGGAAAATAAATCCTTGTAGAATTTCCTAATCCCCAGCATGATTGTATTTGGGCCTCTCATTCCAATAATCTAATCTTCCAAAATCCGCTTGGCAAATAAAAATGCCTCTGACCAGTATTTGCTGCTGAGAAAGTCTTCCGTCACACCCAGTGAAGTGGATGCATGAATGAACCGAATGTCATCTTTTGCTACCTCGGTTACGATACCGGAATGGGTCACTGCATTCTTCTTCTTTCCGGTAGCGAAAAAAAGCAGATCTCCAGGCTGAAGGTCATTCTGATTTACTTTAAGTCCCAGCTTGCTTTGATCTTCGGAACGTCGGGGGAGGTTGATCCCGACGGCATAATATGAATGAAAGACCAATGCTGAGCAGTCCATTCCGGCTCTGGTTGTCCCTCCATACTTATAGGGAGTTCCCCGATAGCTTTTGGCCGTTTCGATGACAGTAAATGCGGGAGATTCCTTGGGTATTTTTTTGGATTTACAACCATCCAACAGGATAATCCCTAAAATGAAAAAAACTGGAAGGAATCTAAAAAGGGATTTTTGGACTGACAATGGAATACTTTTTTGGTTTTTCAAGTTTAAGGTCAAAGGTCGGTTTAGTCAAATTTTGAATTATCGATTGCCGAATCTTTTTCTTCCGTGATTAACGTCACCGAAACCCGAGCTGCGCTCATTTTAACTTTGTATCAAAATTTAGAAACAATAACGGATAACTATGAATATTCAACAGTTTTATGACGAAGGTTTAGCACATGCAAGCTACGCCATTTTGAGTGGAGGTAAGGTTGCATTGGTTGACCCAGGAAGGAATCCACAGCAGTATTATGAGTTTGCTCAAAAAAATGCCGCTAGAATAGTTGCAGTGATCGAGACACACCCGCATGCTGACTTTGTGAGCTCTCACTTGGAATTTCATAAAAATGAAGGAGCTACTATCTACGTTTCCAAACTGGTGGGAGCAGAATATCCGCATACTGCTTTTGATGAAGGAGATTCATTCCAACTCGGTAAAGTAACTTTCCATGCCTTGCATACACCAGGTCACTCACCGGATTCCATCAGCATTTTGCTAAAGGGTGAAGCCGGCAAAGACCACGCGCTTTTCTCCGGAGATACCTTGTTTGTTGGAGATGTTGGACGTCCTGATCTGAGAGAAAAAGCGGGCAACATGACCGCACAGCGCGAAGAATTAGCCAAGTTGATGTACCAAACGGTGCAAAATAAGCTGAAGCCTTTGGCGGATGATGTATTGGTATTCCCAGCACACGGGGCAGGGTCGCTTTGTGGTAAAAACCTAAGTGATGCCCGACAGTCCACCATTGGGGAGCAGCGGGCAACCAACTGGGCGTTCACCGATCTGGATGAAAAGACCTTTGTTAGTTCATTACTTCAAGGCCAGCCCTACATCCCAAAATACTTCGGGTATGATGTGGACATGAATAAGAAAGGTGCGCCTGCTTTTCAGCGCTCCATTTCTCAGGTAAGTATTTGGGCCGAAAGTTCAGAATTGCCGGAAGGAATTCTGGTGATCGATACACGAAAGCAGGACAAATTTGCCGCAGGACATATTTCCGGAGCAATCAATATCATGAACGGTGGAAAATTTGAAACCTGGTTGGGATCGATCGTAGGACCGGAAGAGCGATTCTTTCTGGTCTCTGATTCCGCAGCTGAGTTGGAAATTTTGATCAATAAAGCTGCCAAAATCGGCTACGAACAATTGATCAAAGGCGCAGTGGTCAATCCTGCCGGAATGACGGAAAAAGGAACTTCCTTTGACCTGGAGGCTTTCAAAGCCAATAAAATGGCTTACACCATCGTTGATATTAGAAGCAGAGACGAACATGCAACGGCTCCAATTTTCGAAGAGGCCTTAAATATTCCACTTCAGGAGTTAAGAGAAAGGGCAGTGGAAATACCCACTGAAAAGCCGATACTCATTCATTGCGCAGGAGGTTATCGATCTGCCGCAGGTTCAAGTATTGTTGCAGGTGCCCTGAAAGGAGCTGAGGTTTTGGATTTCAGCGAAGCCATCAAAGAATTCCAGTTAGTAGCGCATTGATTTTAAATGCAGAAAAGTTGTAACACCCCACCTCCGGCGGAAAGTCGGAGGTTTTTTTTGACTTCAAAAAATTCTCACCCAATTATTGCAAACCTAATTGGCTAAATTGAAGTCTTAGCGGAGTAGAAATAAAACATGAGTAGAGAGGAATTCATCAGTTTGCCGTTGCATCAACAAGTCAAGACGCTCTACCTAGAGGGTACGTTTGTGGTCGGTATCCGCTATTATCGACACAAGGTAAATCTCTATTTACTGGAGGATGAATACGTGGAAGTTTTTTACAACCACAAGCTGGATAAAATCGACAAGATTGATTTTTTGCCGCGTGACCACAGTAGGATGAAGTTCTACTTGGATCAGATCAAAATCTCATAAAAAACCCCGCGAAAGTTGGCTTCTGCGGGGTTTTTAATTATTGGATGCTCTGAATTTTTACAGCTTTCGCTTCAGGAAATCCGTCATCTGAGTGTACAGATGCCAAGTAGTATTGCCACCGGAAATTCCATGGTTTCGATTCGGATAGTAGAAGGACTCAAACTGCTTATCGGCAGCGATCAGGGCATTGACCAGATCCACCGCATTTTGGAAATGAACATTGTCATCACCGGTGCCGTGGATTAGCAGGAAGTTGCCTTTCAGTTTATTTACATGGGTGATCGGGCTGTTGTCGTCGTATCCTGCCGGATTGAGTTGAGGGGTTTGGAGATAACGCTCGGTGTAAATTGTGTCGTAATATCTCCAAGTGGTAACCGGTGCCACAGCGATAGCAGTTTTGAAAACGTCATTTCCGATCATCAGGGCAAGGGAAGACATGTAGCCTCCATAGGACCAACCCCAGATGCCAATCCGAGCCGGATCGACAAAAGGCATTTTAGCGAAGTACTTCGCTCCCTCGATCTGATCAATGGTCTCCAATTTACCCAGGTTGGCATAGGTGGAGTGCTTGAAGTCTCGGCCTCTTGCGCCGGTGCCTCGATTGTCCACACAGGCCACGATGATACCTTCTGCTGCCAAGGCTTGATGCCAGAAGTCGCGGGTCCCTCCCCAGGAGTTGAGCACATTTTGCGAACCTGGACCGCCGTAGACGTACATCAGGACAGGATATTTTTTGTTTGGGTCAAAGTCAGCCGGCTTGATGATGTAGCCGTTTAGCTCAGTACCATCCACAGTCGGGAAGGTGAAAAACTCTTTTTTGCCCAAAGCAACCCCGGACAGTCGATCTTTAAGTACCTGATTATCCTCGAGGACTTTCAGTTCTTTTCCAGCTGCATCGTTCAAGGTCACTTTGACCGGAGTTTCTGTGGTAGAGTAGTAATCAATAAAGAACCTGTGATCCGGACTCATATTTATGGTATGTGTTCCTTTGGCCGGGGTGAGAAGCTTTTTGCCTTTTCCGTCCAGATTGATCACGTAGAAATTGCGCTCCAGCGGAGAAGCTTCGGTGGAGATGAAGTAGACTTTTTTAGCTTTTTCATCGATTCCTACCTTGGAGCTTACTTCCCAAGCTCCGGAAGTGATCTGACGGATCAGACTTCCGTCCAGATTGTGATGGTAGATGTGCTTGTACCCATCCTGCTCAGAAGTACGGATGAACGATTTGCCATCGCTCAGGTATTGCAGGTCATCGTTGTAGTCAAGGTCCACGTACGTTTTGGATTTCTCGGAGATGATAAGTTTGCTTTCGCCCGAAGTGGCATTGGCATGGAAAAGGTCAAGTTGATTTTGAAGACGGTTGAGACGAATAAACGCGAGTTGATTAGCGTCTTTAGTCCAATAGATTCTCGGTAAATAGATGTCCGTTTCGGAGCCCGCGTCGACTTTTTGGATTTTAGATGTAGCCAAATCGTAGACATGAATGCTAACGAGGGAGTTCTTTTCGCCTGCTTTTGGATACTTGAATTTGTAATCTTTTGGATACAGTGGCCCCCAAGTCTGCATATTGAATTCCGGTACCTGAGTTTCATCAAAGCGGATGAAAGCAATTTTCTTTCCGTCAGGAGACCATTTGAAAGCCTGAGCCATGGAAAATTCCTCTTCGTAAACCCAGTCGGCCGATCCGTTGATGATTTTGTTCCATTCTCCGTCGTTGGTGATTTGAGTCAGTTTGTTGCTGGCCAACTCGATCATATACAGGTTGTTTTCCTTGACAAAGGCGACCTTATCGTTGTCTGGAGAAAGCGTTGCATAGGAGATTTTCTCACCGTTCATCAGCTGCTGCTTTTGTCCGGAGGCCATATCCACTACGTAGAAAATACCTTTGGAAGATCGACGGTAGATGGACTCTACATCCGTGGCGATGAGTGCTTTCGATTCGTCGGCATTGAATGAATAGCTGGAAAAATTCAGGCCTAGCTTGGCACCATCCAATAGCACTCCGGCTTCCTCACCGGTTGCAAGGTTGATTTTGACCACGGCTGGTGCTCCACCACGCTGCACTAGCGAACTGTAAAACTGCCCGTCTTTCATCCAGTTGATGCCATAGACGGACTTTTGGTTGAAG
Organism: Algoriphagus lacus; assembly: GCF_003583985.1. Classification (GTDB taxonomy): domain Bacteria; phylum Bacteroidota; class Bacteroidia; order Cytophagales; family Cyclobacteriaceae; genus Algoriphagus; species Algoriphagus lacus. The sequence continues at coordinate 667,086 of NZ_QXML01000001.1, forward strand.
GTGCCTTTTTTGAAGACGTCTTCCAGGGTTACTTTTTTCAGGCTTTGCGCCTGCGTGCTTAGAGCCATTCCGACCACCGCGATCCAGGCCAGGCCTAGCACTTTCCAACTTTTAATCATATTGGCTTGATTTTGGGTAAAATTTCAGATTGAAACGAGCGCGAATATATAAAACCCCCTAAGGGATTTGAAACCCTTGGAGGGTAAACGGAAAATAAGCTATTTCGTAGCCTAAACTTTTCCCCGCCATGAAGAAGAAAATCGCCTTGGTCACCGGAGGTTTTACCGGTGAGTCCGTGATCTCCCTCAAAAGTGCCGCTGTCGTCGAAAAGACCATCGACCGGGAGCGTTACGATGTGTACAAAATTTTTATTTATCCCGGGGATTGGCATTTCATCTGTGCTTCGGGAGAGAAAATTCCTGTAGATCTGAATGACTTCAGCCTCATGATTGGAGACGAAAAAGTGAAGTTTGACGGAGTATTCAACATCCTCCACGGTTCGCCGGGCGAGGATGGAAAACTGGCCGGCTACTTCGATATGCTAGGCATTCCCTACACCACCTGCGATCAGCTGACTTCAGCGATTACGATGAACAAGGGCTACACCAAGGCCATCGTGCAGGATATTCCCGAGTTGAACGTAGCGAGATCGATTCAACTTTTTGAAAATTCTCCTGAAAACGCATTAAAGATCCAAGCGGAACTCACCCTTCCCCTTTTTGTCAAACCCAACAATGGCGGAAGCTCCATCGGTATGAGTAAGGTAAAAACTTGGGAAGAATTGCCTGAAGCTTTGGAAAAAGCATTTGCCGAGGACAAGCAGGTGCTTGTGGAGGAGTTTGTGTCAGGAAGGGAATTTTCCATTGGAATTTTCAAGGGGAAAGGAATCGTCACCGTTCTTCCCGCAACCGAGATTGTCAGCAGTAAGGAGTTTTTCGATTACGAAGCGAAATACGTTCCGGGCGTCTGTGAGGAGATCACTCCCGGTAGAATGAACTTGGAAGAAATGGAGCGTGTCGGCCGGATCGTGACCAAAGTCTATGAAAAGCTCAATTGCAAAGGTGCAGTTCGGGTGGATTATTTCCTCCAACACGATACTGGCAAATTTTACTTTATAGAGATCAACACGGTACCAGGACAGACTGAAACGAGTTTGATTTCCCAGCAGGTAAAAGCGACAGGTAAAAGCATCAAGGAATTCTACACTGAACTGATCGAGGAGATGTTTGCCTAAGAAACGACATACAAGAAATAAGAATCAAGAAAGCCCGGACCTGAAGTTCGGGCTTTCTTGCTTTAAGTGACAGAATCAGATCAAACTCACTAACTCCCAAAATTCTTTTTTTCAAGCTCCGACAGCCAAATACAGGATGGCAGCCAAAGCACAGCCAATGATCGGCCCGACTACCGGAACCCAAGCATATCCCCAGTCCGAACTCCCCTTTCCTTTGATCGGGAGAATCTGATGCATAATTCTCGGTCCTAAGTCACGGGCAGGATTTATCGCATAGCCAGTCGTGCCGCCAAGAGCCAAACCAATCACCCAAACCAATAACGCTACCGGTAATCCTCCGATTGATCCCAAGCCAATAGGAGTGGCTTCTGCACTTTCCAGTTTGGCGCCTGAGATGTACAGAATCACAAAAATCAGAACAAAGGTTCCGATAATCTCAGACATCAAACTCGTATTGAAATTCCGGATGGCTGGATCGGTACAAAACGGGGCACGCTTTAATCCGGGGTCATTTTCCAAATCAAAATGCTCCCGGTACATCAGCCAGGCCAAGCTTGAGCCCAGCATCGCACCACCAAGTTGCGCTAGCATATATCCAGGGGCCATAGCCCAATCAAATTTTCCTGCAATTCCAAGCCCGATGGTAACTGCCGGATTCAAATGCGCTCCGCTGTAGGGACCTGCTACGACAACTCCACAAAAAACAGCCAAAGCCCAAGCTGTGGTTATGGCCATCAGTCCTCCTGCGTGTCCTTTGGTTTGAGGTAATAGCACATTGGCAACCACTCCTGTTCCAAGAAGGATAAGGATTCCGGTTCCGATAAATTCTGCGATATATGGATTCATCTGTTTATAATTTTATTTTCAATGGCAACATGGAATGTCCTGAGTAATCATTCCTCTGTGCGAGAAATTTTTCTCATGGGCATTTCAAATTATTCTACCCAGTGTTTTGAGCGGTCTACCGCTTTGTGCCAAAAATGTATCAATTTTTCCTGTTTTTCTGCTGGCATTTCCGGTCTGAAACTTCGGTCTGCTGTCCAAAGCTCCTGAAGTTCCTCCTGATTTTTCCAAAATCCTACTGCCAATCCGGCAAGGAAAGCAGCTCCTATGGCGGTGGTTTCGATGATTTTTGGGCGCTTGATTTCGCAGCCCAGCAGGTCTGCCTGGAATTGCATCAGAAAGTTATTGGCAGTGGCACCGCCGTCTACCCGAAGCTCCTGAGTTGGCTTACCGCTGTCTTTTTCCATCGCTTTGAGCACATCATAGACTTGATAGGCAATAGCCTCCAAAGCCGCCCTAGTCATGTGTGCGATGGTCGTGCCTCGGGTAATGCCAAAGAAAGCCCCTCGGGCATCCTGATCCCAGTGCGGGGCACCCAATCCGGAAAGTGCAGGGACAAAATACACTCCGTCATTGTCCTCCAGACTCATGGCTAATTTTTCGGTTTCAGATGCTTTTTTGAATAGCTCCAAGCCATCCCGAAGCCATTGGACTGCAGCTCCGCCTATAAAAACAGAACCTTCCAAGGCATAATTAATCTCATTTCCGATCTTCCAGGCAACAGTTGTCAGCAGTTGATTTTGAGAGCGAACGGCTTCTTTTCCAGTATTCATCACCAAAAAGCAGCCTGTTCCGTACGTCGTTTTTGCCATACCAGGCTCTATGCAAAGTTGGCCAAAAAGTGCCGCCTGCTGATCTCCTGCCACTCCGGCTATTGGAATTTTGACATTCAGGACGTCTCCGGCGGTTTCGCAATAGACTTCACTGCAGCTTTTGACCTCAGGCAGCATGGATGTAGGGATTTCAAACAAATCCAAAAGCTCCTGATCCCATTCTTGGGTGTGGATGTTGAAAAGCATCGTGCGACTGGCATTGGTGATGTCGGTCAAGTGTGACTGACCTGAGGTAAGCTTCCAGATTAGCCAGGAGTCCACAGTCCCAAAGGCCAGTTCCCCGGCTTCTGCCTTTGCCCTGGCTCCTTTCACATTTTCCAGAATCCATCGAACCTTAGTTGCGGAAAAATAGGCATCTATGATCAACCCCGTCTTGGCAGCGATTAGGTCTGCCATGCCCTTTTCCTTCAGGTCGTTGCAATAAGAAGCTGTCCTTCTATCTTGCCACACGATAGCTTTGTAGATTGCCTTGCCTGTTTTTCGTTCCCAGACGATGGTGGTTTCCCGCTGATTAGTGATCCCGATTGCGGCAAGTTGATCTGGACGTAGATCTTTATTGAGGAGGGCCTCAATCATCACCGAAGACTGACTGGACCAGATTTCGTCGGGGTCATGCTCGACCCAGCCTTGCTTGGGAAAATACTGCTTGAATTCTTTTTGAGCCACTGAGACGATCTGGCCCTGTTTGTTAAAAACAATGGCTCTGGAACTAGTCGTTCCTTGATCCAGAGCCATTAAGTAGGGTTTGTTTTGGGTCATTTTGGGTTATTTTTTATCACATATTTTTCGGCCGTTTTTTGAAAATCAGCCAGTTCGTTTTGTATCCATGATTCGTCTTTTCCCAACTCGGAAGCCATCAACCGGGCTACTTTTTCGGCAGATTCCGAAGCCGCTTTGGCATCTAAAATCAACATCCGGATTCTTCTGGCGAGTACATCCTCCACTTTCATGGCCATTTCATTTCGAACTGCCCAGATCACCTCAGCAAGAATATTTGGGAAATCGGGATGGATTTTTTCGGAAAGCCGGGGGTCAATCTTTGCCATATCCTGAATCAAAACGGTGTCAGAACCATAGACCGACCAATGTCCCTCAGGAATCGCTTTGGTATATCCATGAAGCAAAATGTCTTTGGAGCGTGATTCTGCCAACGGTTGTCCGGTAATCTCTTGGAAATAGGCCACGGTGTCTTCCCCCATTTTTCGGAAAGTGGTCCATTTTCCGCCGGTGATGGATACCAGGCCGCTTGCCGAGACAATCACTTTGTGCGATCTGGAAATTTCCTTGGTTTTGGTGCTTCCCTCTTTAGGCCTTGCCAGGGGCCGAAGACCTGCAAATACCGCTTTGACATCCTCCCGGGTGGGCTTTCTGGTCAAATATCCTGCGGCAGTTTCCAAGACGAAATCAATTTCTTTTTGAAGGGCCTCCGGCTCAAGTTTGGCATTTTCCCGAAGGGTATCGGTTGTGCCTACGACCAGTTTGCCATGCCATGGCACAGCGAAGAGTACGCGTCCGTCCCTAGTCTTTGGAATCATGAGGGCATCTTGTCCTCCCAAGAAATCCAAATCCAACACTAGATGGATTCCTTGGCTGGGCTGGATGGTTTTTGGGGCCTCCGGATTGTCCATTTGGAGGATTTTATCAGCAAAAACACCTGTGGCATTGACCACCATTCGGGCTGAAACAGAGTATTTTTTTTTGGAAAAAATATCCTGAACGACTAAGCCTTTCAGCTTTCCTCCCGGGTCTTTTTCCAAGGAGACCACCTTTGAGTAATTGAGCAAGCAGGCTCCTGCCTGATCTGCTGTTTGAGCAATCGAAAGTGCCAATCGGGCATCGTCAAACTGCCCATCATGGTACACTATTCCGCCGAAAAGCCCCGTGGAATTGATCCCCGGCATCCGGAGAAGGGTTTCTTCTTTGGAAATGTACCGGGAAGATCCCAAGCTAAGATTTGCCGACATGTAGTCGTACATTTTGAGTCCGGCACTGTATTGAATCCGGTCCCATCGGTTATAAACAGGGATGATAAATGCCTGATTATGGGTTAGGTGAGGTGCATTTTTGAGCAATCTCCCTCTTTCCCGAAGGGCTTCCAACACCAGAAAAATATCACCCTGAGCAAGGTAGCGCACTCCCCCGTGCAGCAGTTTGGTGCTTCGACTGGAAGTGCCTTTAGCAAAATCCGCTTTTTCAAAAAGTGCAACTGAAAGACCTCTGGAAACAGCATCCAGAGCAACACCCAATCCGGAGGAGCCTCCGCCTATGACAGCGATGTCCCAGATTTTATCAGAATTTTGGAGTTGGTTGAGATTTTCTTCCCGATTCATGCATTCCAGTTCTTGTCTTTTCAAGATAAAGGAATTGCCACTCCAAATAAAAATTCAGGTTAAAAATCCTTGTAAAGTTTCCGTACAACCGAAGAAGAATTGGATTCTAGTGTGACCACGTAGATGAAATCATATTCCAGATCGGTCAGATCAGCGTATTTTTCCCCATCTCCCACAAAACTATTGGCAAGTTGGCTGACAGTATTACTGTGACCCACGACTAAAACATTCCCCTCCAGACCTCTCAACTGTTCTGCAAATGCCTCGCTGTTTTTCGGGTCGTAGGATTGAATTTCCACTCCGGCAGCCAAGGCGGTTGGTTCCGCGGTAAGTCTTGTTCTTTTGAAATCAGTAGAAAAGACATGCTTAATCTGCTGATCCTGTAGGATCTGAGCCAGCTTTTTTGCTCTCACGCCACCGACATAAGCCAATTCAGGGTCATTGCCCTCAAGCTGTTTTTCAGCATGACGGACGATGTAGATTGTTTTTGGGGAGTTTTGGGAAGTGCAGGCTCCAAGAATCAGGATGAGGCCAAAAAAAAGGAATAGGTTTTTCATAGTTTATCGGTGTAGGCTATGCGAGATTGAGATAAGCTTCGCCAGATTTTGGGCTTATCTTGGAGATAGACCTATCTTTTTCCATCCGCGAAGCTATCAAATATGGTTACCCTGAAAAGGTATTGTCCAGATGCTGATCTTTGGCTTTGATCTCTTCGAATTCTAGGAACTGCTCCCAAAACTCATTTTCAGGGAGTGCCGCCCTCATGAAGAGTTTTTCTTTTCGGGTCGGGTGGACAAAAACCAAATGAAATGCATGTAGGTTGATGCTTCCGTCAGGATTAGGCTTGGCAAAACCATATTTGACATCGCCCCGGATTGGACAACCCATGGATGCTAACTGCACCCGAATCTGATGGGGACGACCGGAAATCGGACGTACTTCCAGCAACCAGTGGTCATTCATGTAGCCCAGGGTCTTATAATTCAATTCCGCTTTTTGCGAACCCGGAACTTCTCTTTCATGAGCTGTAACCACGTTTTTGAATTCATCTTTGGTGAGCCAATGGGTAAGCTTTCCCTGCTCCTCTTTTGGTCTGCGCTTGACAATGGCCCAATATACTTTGTGAATATCCCGCTTACGGAACAGCTCCATCATCCGCTCCAATCCTTTGGAAGTACGGGCAAAAGCAACCAATCCACTCACCGGACGGTCCAGCCGATGGACAGGATGAAGAAACACGTCTCCGGGCTTGTCATATTTTTCGGCAATGTATTCTTTGCAATAATCAGTCAACGTTTTGTCACCGGTTTTGTCACCCTGTACCAGGATGCCCGCTGCTTTGTTGACGATCAGGAGGTGGTTGTCCTCATAGACAACGGTAAATGGCTTCTTTCTCATAATGAATCACAAAGGTAGGGGATTATGTGGGATGACCGATGTAGTATGGAAGACGCATCGGTCATTGAACATCATGCACCCAGCAATTTCTTTATCTCATAATCCTGCAAGTGAGCGTTGAGCCAGCCGGCCTCAAGGGTAGCACCGTATTTTTTGTAAAAATTAATTGCAGGCTCATTCCAGTCGAGCACCTGCCACATCATTCCCGTGCAATTAGACTCCAGGCACTTGGCCATCACCCGGTCAAACAGCATTTTACCGGCACCATTTCCCCGCTCGGACTCTGTGACTACAATGTCTTCCAAATAGAGCCGCTTGCCTTTCCAAGTACTGTATCGGTAGTAATAGATGGCAATTCCTATAATTTCTCCGGTGCTGTCTTTTTCGCATACATAAAGACCATACACTGGATTTGGCCCGAAGCCATCTTCTTTCATCAAATCCAGCGTGTTGGTGACTTGCTCAGGCGCTTTTTCATAATGCGCTAGTTCTTTGATCAATTCCAAAACACGGGGCAAGTCTTCAAGTTTACCTTCTCTAAGCGAGTACATAAGCAGATTGTATAAAGGTTGATTTGGTTTTTCCTTTTAGGATGGCCTAAATTAGTCAAAACCTAAGCACCAAATGTTTTTAGCCATCGATGCAGGCAATTCAAACGTAGTTTTTGCACTTTTTGACCAAAAAAGCGGAAGATGGACCAATCAATTCCGCCTTGAAACCAAAACTCCCAAGCTGATCTCCCAGCTGAGTAAAAAAGTCCCGCTCTATTTTTTGGAACATGATATCCAGGTTTCCCAGATTGAAAAAATAGGATTCAGTTCTGTCGTGCCAGAGATCAATTCCATAATTGAGCAGTTTTGCCACAGCTATTTTGGGCTGTCTCCTTTCCTGATCAATCCAAAAAGCTACGCCAAACTACCCATCAAGGCACTCAGGCCCAATGAAATCGGATCCGATCTGATGTGCAATGTCATGGCGGCCTTTTCCAGAACTGCCGGACCGGTCATGGTTGTGGATTTTGGCACCGCACTGACGTTCACTGCGGTTGATGCCACCGGAGAAATCCTCGGAGTCAATATCGTCCCCGGTCTGAAAACAGCCATTCGGGCCCTTTTTTCGAATACTTCCAAACTTCCAGAAGTGGATTTGAAGCTTCCGGAATCTGCCTTGGGGAAAAACACCATTCATGCCATCCAGGCGGGCGTATTGTATGGCTACACCGGCCTGGTCAAGGGAATGATCGAAACAATTGAACAGGAAACCGGGCTGAAATTCACCATCATCGCGACAGGCGGACTGTCCGCGATTTTGACCAATTTGGAAAAAACTTTCGATGAGGTGGATCGAAACCTGACCTTGGAAGGACTGAGATTGATCACGGAGGCCAACAGTCAGGAATCTTAGGAAAAGGGGACGCAATTTTTGCATTCCCCCTTTTTTCAATTCTGCATTGTCTAAATTTGGAACCGAAATCCAACCTCGACGACGTGTACAAATCCCTGCTTAAGCCTCTGCTTTTTCTCAAAAAACCGGAAGATGCCCACCACCTAACTTTTGACCTGACCAAGTTGACGTTCAATCTTCCAGTGGTCAGTTCGATGGTGAAGTCCACGTTTGAATTGGAAGATCCAAAACTGGAGCGGGAAGTTTTTGGGTTGAAATTCAAAAATCCGGTAGGGCTCGCTGCGGGGTTTGACAAAGACGCCAAACTCATCGATGAGATGGCGATGCTAGGCTTTGGATTTATTGAAATCGGAACCCTGACGCCAAAGCCGCAGGAAGGAAATCCACTCCCGAGGTTGTTTAGACTTCCCCAAGATGAGGCCTTGATCAACCGCATGGGATTCAACAACGGCGGGGTGCTGGCGGCAGTGGAGCGACTGAAAAAGCGCAAATCCCAAGTGATTGTCGGAGGAAACATCGGCAAAAACAAAGTCACAGCAAATGAAAATGCGGTAGATGATTACCTGTTTTGCCTGGAGGCCCTGCATCCTTATGTTGATTATTTTGTAGTGAATGTGAGTTCTCCAAATACCCCCAATCTTCGGGATTTGCAAGAAAAAGAGCCGCTCAAACAACTCCTCCAAGCAGTAAAATCGGCAAACGACAAAAAGCAAAACCCAAAACCGATTCTGTTGAAAATCGCTCCGGACCTTACAGACGGGCAGTTGGATGATATCGTGGAGATCGTCCTGGAAACCGGAATTTCCGGCGTGATTGCGACCAATACGACCATTGACCGTTCGGTTTTGAGCACTCCCAAAACAGAGGTGGACGCGATCGGCGCAGGAGGGGTGAGCGGGAAAGTTTTGGCAAAAAGAAGCACTGAAGTGATCCGATATCTCCATCAGAAGTCGAATGGGGCATTTCCTATTGTCGGTGTGGGTGGTATTTTCTCAGCGGAAGATGCGATTGAAAAGTTGGAAGCCGGTGCCAGTCTGATTCAGGTTTACTCGGGCATGATTTATGAGGGACCAGGTTTGATCAAAAAAATCAAAAAAGGACTTCTGGAGTACTTTTCCCGGTAAGTTGTCTTTCAATCGCCTTCTGGCTAAAATTAAAATTGTACTTTCAGGCTTAAATGGCATCAGAATCTCCCGGCAAAAATACTTTTCGAAAGAAATCTGAAAACCCTAAAAAGGCGCCCTCGGCTCCGAAGGGACCGGGTTTTTCGTTTGGTAGCATCAAAACCAAGCAACTGACCCTTACCTTGGGAATCATCTTGATTTCGGCAAGTATTTTTCTATTAATTGCCTTCATCAGCTACCTGATCAACGGGCCTGAAGACCAGAGTCTCGTGATGAACAATCTGGATCAGGAAATCCGTGATTCTGCACGTGAATCTCAAAACTGGGTTGGTTTTTTAGGAGCTCAAGCCTCCCATTGGTTGATTTACCGATGGTTTGGGATTGCTGCCTTTTTGTTGCCTCCTTTTCTTTTTCTGGTTGGATTCAGGTGGACATTTAAGTTTTCGCTGATTTCACTTACCCGATACTCGGTTTTTGCACTCTTTTTCACGGCATGGCTTGGATTGCTCACGGGATACATTGTGATTTTGGTTGAAGGGTATTCCTACTGGAGTTTCCTGTCGGGTGGATTTGGATATGAATTGGCCAAACTATCGAGTGATTTCTTGGGAATGGGAACATTCATTCTCATTGTCGGAGCGTTTCTGATTTTTGTGGTTCTTTTCTTCGGCTTGGAGCAGCTCAACTGGTTTGCATCAAAGGCAGGAGTTGAAGATGAATCTGAATTTTCTTCCGTTTCAGGACGAAAAACCAAGCAGGTCAATCCATTCAATTCGGATGAAGCGATGGAGGATGATTTAACTGAAGAGGAGGAAGAATTTGATGACGATGGAAGTGCTTGGGAGGTGAAAAGCAGCCTTCCAGATGAGTTGGAGCCAGAATTGCCATTTGATCTTACTTCTGATTTACCCGAGGAGGAAGAGGATATTTTTGATGTTCCTCAGGTTAATTTATTGGAAGAAGGACCAGGAAAGACCATTGTTAAGGAGGGGAATTTCTCTGTAAAAAAGGCTCCTGAAGAAGAAAAAACTGCTCAGGAAGTAGAAAATCTGGATCCTTACGATCCAACTTTGGATTTGCCAAGATACAAGTATCCAACTCTGGATTTGCTAAATGAATACGACATCAAAAAGGTGACCGTGTCTATGCAGGAACTTCAGGAGAACAAGGATAAAATCGTGACTACCCTGAAGAATTTCCAGATTGGAATTCAGGGGATACAGGCAACAATCGGTCCTACGGTCACCTTGTATGAAATCGTCCCGGATCCTGGAGTGAAGATTTCAAAAATCAAAAATCTTGAGGATGACATCGCCCTAAGTTTGGCTGCACTAGGAATTCGAATCATTGCTCCAATCCCGGGAAAGGGAACCATCGGTATCGAAGTTCCCAACAAAAACCGTGAGCTTGTGCCTGCCCGTGCGGTATTGGGAACGGAAAAATTCATGAAGTCCGACAAAGATCTCCCGATTGCCTTGGGCAAGACCATTTCCAATGAAGTCTTTGTGGCTGACTTGGCGAAAATGCCTCACCTCCTGATGGCAGGTGCCACCGGTCAGGGCAAGTCTGTTGGTCTGAATATGATTTTGGCTTCTTTGATTTACAAGAAGCATCCTTCCCAGTTGAAGTTTGTGCTGGTTGATCCGAAGAAAGTGGAACTCACACTTTTCAACAAAATCGAGCGGCACTTCCTCGCAAAGCTCCCTGGTTCGGAAGAAGCGATCATCACAGATACCAAAAAAGTAATCTATACGCTCAATTCGCTCTGCATTGAGATGGATAATCGCTATAATCTGCTTAAAGATGCGGGTTGCCGAAATTTGAAAGAGTACAATGCGAAATTCATCGCTCGTAAACTCAATCCGGACAAAGGCCATTATTTCATGCCATACATCGTCCTGGTGATTGATGAATTAGCCGACTTGATGATGACTGCAGGAAAAGAGATCGAAGCTCCTATTGCCCGACTGGCGCAGTTGGCCCGAGCTATCGGAATTCACTTGGTGGTGGCTACACAGAGACCTTCAGTAAACGTCATCACCGGTATTATCAAAGCCAATTTCCCGGCCCGTCTCTCTTTCCGTGTCACTTCCAAGATTGACTCCCGAACCATCCTGGATGCCGGGGGAGCTGACCAATTGATCGGTCAGGGTGATATGCTGCTTTCCCTGGGTTCTGAAATGACACGTATCCAATGTGCCTTCCTCGATACTCCGGAGGTAGATGCAATTTGTGATTGGATCGGTGAGCAAAAGGGATACTCCGATGCCTATCTATTGCCCGAGTTTGTGGGAGAAGATGGTGAGGGTTCCTTGTCTTCCGTGGATCTTTCTGACCGAGACCCTCTGTTTGATGAGGCAGCACGCTTGATTGTTTTGCATCAGCAGGGAAGCACTTCTTTGATCCAACGAAAGTTAAAATTGGGCTACAACCGAGCCGGAAGAATTGTAGACCAGCTGGAAGCAGCAGGAATAGTTGGACCTTTTGAGGGTTCCAAAGCACGAGAAGTCCTGATCCAGGATGAAGCCAGTTTGGAACGGTTATTGAATAGTTTGTAATCGCTGTTTTAGTAGTTCCCGCAGCCCGGTTTCATGAAATTCAATTCCTTAGTTTCTCTTCTTTTTTTCGTGTTTTTTATAGGTTTTGAGGCGATTGCTCAGAAAGATCCCAAAGCCAAAGTGGTGCTAGATGGCATGAGCCAAAAGTATCAAAGCATGAAGGGTTTTACGGCAAGTTTTGATTACACCTTTCAAGACGGTGGAGGTACTGGGGACCGTCAAACCGGAGAAATTGCTGTCAGCGGGGAAAAATACCGACTCAAACTTCCCGATCAGGAAATCTACAACGACGGTAAAACGGTCTGGACTTTTATCCAAACTGATACCTACAAAGAGGTGACCATAAACGACGTGGCCCAGATGGAAGGTGAACTTACTCCTTCCAACATTTACAAAATGTACCAGACGGGCTTTAATTACAAGCTTTTAGCAGACAAAACTTACCAGGGAAAAGTGGTCAATGTAGTAGAGTTGACTGCCCAAAAGCCAAATGCCCCTTTCAAGCAAGTGAAGCTGATGGTGGACAAAGCGACCAAGGATTTGTTGGGTTGGGAGATGTATGACGGACAAGGAGGCATGTTTTCCTACTCGTTCAAAAATCTAAAAGCTGCACCCAGTCTGCCTGCGACCTATTTTGTCTTTGATCCCAAAAAATATCCGGGTATCGAGGTGATTGACTTGAGGTAAGCTTTTTTATAATAACCTCTAGAGATCAATACTTTAAGTGGTGCACAGATTTGATCCAATTTTGGATGATTTCCAGTCCAAATTCCGTTAAAAAAGCCTCCGGATGATATTGAATTCCCAAAATGGGCAATGACCGATGAGCAATTCCCATGATCTCCCCGCTTTCGGTTTCTAAAATCGATTCAAGAAAGTCTGGAAGATTTTTTAACTGAAGGGAATGATAGCGGGTCACCTGGAATTGTTCAGGCAGGTTATGAGTGAAATGGTGAGGGTTGGTTTTTCGGACAGGATGAACCTTCCCATGAGTTGGAACTTGATTTTTCACCAGCTCTGCCCCAAAAAATTCCCCGATGGCCTGATGCCCCAAACAGATTCCGAGGACAGGAATTCGATCATGGTACGCTTTAAAAATATGCATCAGATTCCCCGAATCGGAAGGTTTTCCGGGTCCCGGCGATAGAATTAGTCCCTGGAATTCAATTTTCTCAACTTTTTCAGGAGTAGCGTCACTCCTCAGAATCGTCAATTCTTCACCCGTTTGTCGGATCAGATCGGCGAGGATATGACTAAAGGAATCAAAATTGTCAATCAGCAGCAGCATCCTTAAACTCCTCCACAATATCCTCCATCGTCTTTTGCAATTCTTTCAACTTGGGTGATACAGGTTCCAAAACCCCAATCACGCTCGGAGCTAGTGGTTCAATGTATTGCAGGTATTCGCTTTTTGCACGCCATTCCCGGGGCATTTTCATGTCAAACTGGAGAGAAAGCCACATGAACAAGCTGATGAAGAAGGCGGATTTAACAATTCCCAATATCGCACCTGCGATGCTATCCAGTCCGCCCAAAAGTACCATATCCATTACTCGCTTTAGAACCCACCCCGCAGCTCCAACCAACATTAGGGTAAGTAAAAAAACGATCAAAAAAGCCATAATCGGAAAAGCAAATGTGATTTCGTCCAGATGCTTTGCCAAAAATTTACTTACGGGATCCATGAAGTAGACCCCCAAAGCAATCGCCAAAACGAAGCCTATAAGTCCCACAATACTCAGCAACAGGCCTTTCTTGTAGCCCTCATAGGCTCCCAATGCAATTAAAATCAGAATGATGATATCTACCGGTGCCAATTAGCTGTTGAGCAAGGATTTTACTTTTTCAGAAATTGCTTTTCCGTCTGCTTTTCCTGCCAGTTGCTTACTGGCTACACCCATCACTTTACCCATGTCCTTTGGACCTGCAGCACCGGTGACATTGATGATTTCCTGTATTGCAAAAGTCAACTCTTCATCGGTTAGGGCTTTAGGTAAAAACTCCTGAATGACGGCAAGCTCTGCCAATTCGACTTCAAGCAGGTCAGCGCGGCCTTGCTTTTCATAGATTTCAGCCGAATCCTTCCGCTGCTTGGCTGCCTTGGTCAATAACTTCATTTCATCATCGGCACTGAGTTCTCCCGAAAATCCTTCCTTGGTTTCCTCCAACAGGATCAGGGATTTGATTGCTCTCAATGCGGTCAGTCGCACCTTGTCTTTTGCGATCATGGCGGATTTTATTTCGCCTTCTACTTTCTGCTTTAAAGCCATTCGTCCTAAGTTTGTGTTATATCAAAAATACGGGGTAAAAATACCCTTTTTCACTACGGATATGACCCAACTCAGCGTAAATATTAACAAGATTGCCACCCTGCGCAACGCCCGGGGAGCCAATAATCCCAATGTAGTCAAGGTAGCCTTGGATTGTGAGCGATTTGGTGCTCAGGGAATTACGGTGCATCCCCGTCCTGACGAGCGGCATATTCGATATCAGGATGTCTTGGATCTTTCCAAAGTTGTGACCACTGAATTCAATATCGAAGGCTATCCTGATCAGCGATTTATGCAACTAATCCGCGAAGTAAAACCTGCACAAGCTACCCTTGTACCTGATCCGCCGGATGCGATTACCTCAAATACCGGTTGGGATACCATCACCCATCAGAGTCTCCTTAGTGATATCGTCGCTGAACTCAAAGAAATTGGCACCCGTGTGTCCATCTTCATCAATCCCGAAGCGAAATACTTCGAACCGGCAAAGCGGACAGGTACCGACCGGGTCGAACTCTATACCGAACCTTATGCCTCCCACTATCATCAAGATCGGGAAAAGGCAGTGAAACCTTATGTGGAAGTTTCCCATCTTGCCCGGGAATTGGGCTTGGGTCTGAATGCAGGACATGATTTGGACTTGCACAATTTGGCCTTTTTGCATCAAAGCATTCCCTTTCTGGAAGAAGTCTCCATCGGCCATGCCCTGATCTGCGATGCGCTTTATTATGGATTGGAAAATACGATTCAGATGTATAGGAGGCAGCTTGAGATATAGTCAACGGTCGACAGACCACAGTCCACGGCCCAGTATAAAAAACTTTAATCCTCAATTCGAAATTTTAAAATATCGCTGCTCGGCTGTCGTCTGTGGACCGTCGACCGTTGACAAACTAAACTATGAACCTCAACTATAAAAAATCCGGCTCCGGCCCACCTTTAGTCATTCTCCATGGACTTTTTGGTTCGCTGGACAACTGGTTTTCCATCGCCAAGGAACTGGTCGAGCACTACACCCTATACCTCATCGATCAGCGGAATCATGGGGATTCCGCGCATTCGGAAGAATGGAACTATGCCGTGATGGTGGAGGATTTAAAGGAACTTATCGATGCCGAAGGTTTGGAAAATATCTACCTTATGGGTCACTCCATGGGTGGAAAAACGGTGATGAACTTTGCAGTGAAATACCCAGAACTAGTGGAAAAATTAATTGTGGCCGATATCGCACCACGGTTTTACCCCATCCACCATCAGACAATTCTGGAGGGATTGAATTCCCTAAATCTGAAAGAAATCAAATCCCGAAAAGAAGCCGATGATCAGTTGGCTGCTTATATTCCGGAACTCGGTGTCCGTCAGTTTTTGCTGAAAAGCCTTACTCGGGACAGTGAGGGATTTGCCTGGAAGATTAACCTGAAGGTAATCACCGAGAAGATTGAAAATGTTGGTGAAGCCTTGGCTGAGGGCGCTGTTTTCAAGGGGCCGACTCTATTTCTCGCTGGAGCCAATTCCAATTACATCCAGCAAAAAGACCTTCCCGATTTGGAGTCCCACTTTCCGAACTATGAACTGGAATTTATCCCTAACGCCGGCCATTGGCTCCATGCTGAGCAGCCTCATGCGGTAGTGGAGGCAATGAGGAGATTTTTGGGGTGAAAAAATCAAGGGGTGAATCTCAATCGGATTTCACCCCTTTTACTTTAATTCGACTGTCTACTGATCACTTGACTTTCTTTCCATGCTTCATCACCATGTCCACATCCTGTAATAGGTTGATGTAGCGTAGGACATCTCCGCGCACGGCAATGATGTCGGCGTATTTTCCTTCGGAAATTGTGCCATAGTCTTTATCCACTTTCATCGCCACGGCAGGCCAGTAAGTCGCTGCTTTGATCGTCAATAGCGGATCCATGCCGAAGTGATTGACCCAGACATCGAGTTCGTTCCAGGTACTTTGGCTGTGAAATTTCATGGGTATGCCACTGTCCGTACCCACCAACATCACCACGCCGCTTTCCTTTAATTGGGCAAACTTGCGATCCAAGGTTGGCTTCCTCACGGGAGTCAACTGGAAATAGCTCATCCGTCCTGGAAAGCGAAGGGAAGCCCGGATATCCCGAATGATCGAATCCGGCAAACCTAAGTGCCAGGAAGTATCGTCCAGCTTTTCGGGATTGTCCCGGACATATTCGTAGTTGAACAGCCCCTCTACGGTTGGGGTCCAGAAGAGTGGCCCCAAGTTCATTTTGGCTGCTCTTTCCTTCATCATTAGCATGATATCTTCGGGATATTCCGGAGCTGAACTCAGCCCTGTATGTTCAAAGTTGTCCACGCCGATCTGCAATCCGATTCGGATTTCGTCAGGCCGGTGGGAGTGACCGACGACCATTTTCCCGTACTTATGCGCTTCATCGACTACTGCCTTGGCTTCCTCGAGGGTCATTTGATCCTGATCGATCAGCTTGATCACATCCACACCAGCGTCTATGAGTTTTTTGACTTTCGCCCGTGCATCGGCGGCCCCATTCACTCCCCAGCGGAAGGCTTCCGTGCCGGGATAGGGTGCTTTTTGGATAAATGGACCGGATACATAGATCGTCGGACCGGGGATTTCCCCTCGCTTGATCCGCTCGCGAACATTAATACTCGCTTCCAGTGGAGCACCTAAATCTCTGGCGCTGGTCACACCAGCCATCAGCAACTGATGTGCGGAGGAGGGCATGATGACTGATTCAAAGACATCGATATATGTACTGTCCCAATGCGTGTAGTCGCTGTGTCCGTTCAGCATCAGGTGCACATGCATGTCCCAGAGCCCTGGAAGTACACTCATCCCCTCGGTGGAAATGACCTCTGCACCTTCAGGAATGGCCAAGCTTCCCACTTGGCCTATGGCTTTGATTCGTTCCCCTTCAACAATGATGACGGAATTGCGGATGGGAGTGCCTCCGAAGCCGTCGATTAGGGTACCTCCGACCAAAGCTTTGACCTGTTGGGACATGGTCTGGATTGAGAGTAGTAGCAGAAGTCCTAAAATAGAAAGGCGAATTTTCATACTAAGAAATAGGAATGGTGATAAACGCTAAAAAGGTAATGATTTTGGATGTTAAATTTTATCTTTCGCCCCATTCTCCACGATCCCAAAATGCCAAAAGGAAAGCTTTTCTTAATCCCCAATGTCTTGGCAGATAACACTGCCCATTGGGTGATTTCGCCCCAAGTTCAGGAGGTCATCGCGCATACCAAGATATTTTTGGTTGAAAATCCCCGATCTGCCCGGCGCTACATTTCCAGCCTTAAACTTGGTGTCAATCTCGAAGAGGTGCACATGGAAGTGTTGGACAAAGAAACTAAACCCGAGCAACTTCCACGCCTGATGCAGCCTCTTATGAATGGGGCAGATATCGGAGTAATTTCGGAGGCGGGTTGCCCCGGAATCGCCGATCCGGGAGCATTGGCCGTAGCCTATGCCCACCAAAAGGGAATTCAAGTCGTACCGATTTCCGGGCCTAGCTCCATGTTTTTGGCGCTGATGGGTTCGGGTTTTTCCGGGCAGTCTTTCGCTTTTCATGGGTACCTGCCTATCGATAAAAAAGACCGTGCCGTCGCTTTAAAAAAACTGGAGGCAGAATCCATCAAAGAGAAACGTGCCCAGATTTTTATGGAAACCCCATTTCGCAACAATCAACTCCTGGAGGATTTGCTAACGACTTTGGCACCCCATACCAAGCTCTGTATCGCCAAAAACCTCACTTCAGTGGATGAGTTTATCCAAACTAAGCCCGTTGCCGATTGGAAAAACTATCCGGTCGACCTTCATAAAATCCCAACTGTTTTTGTCCTTCAAGCCTTCTAAGCCATGTTTACTGTTGATGCCCACCTTGATTTGAGCATGAATGCGCTCGAATGGAACCGTGACCTAACTCGTCCTGTCTCTGAAATAAACTCCCGGGAAAAAGGGATGACCGACAAACCCGATCGGGGAAATGCCACTGTATCTCTCCCTGAGCTTCGCAAAGGAAACATCGGTCTAGTCGTTGCTACCCAGATCGGACGCTATGTTGCACTTGACAATCCACTTCCGGGCTGGCACTCTCCAGAACAAGCTTGGGCACAAACTCAAGGTCAATTGGCTTGGTACCAGGCCATGGTCGAAAAAGGGGAAATGACCCAAATCCGGAATTGGACCGAGCTGGAGGCGCATTTGGCCCATTGGAATCAGGGAGACGATAAAAGCCAAAAGCCCGTAGGATTTATCCTTTCGCTGGAAGGAGCCGACTCGATCGTGAATCTCGATTATCTGGAAAAAGCCTACGAAAGAGGACTTCGGGCTTTGGGTCCGGCGCATTATGGACCGGGACGCTATGCTTTCGGAACAGATTCCTCAGCACCTTTGAGTAATCAAGGCAAAGAATTGGTGAAGAAAATGGACGAACTCGGGATCATTCTGGATGCGACTCATCTTTGCGATTTGGCTTTTTGGGATGCCTTGGAGATTTACCAGGGTCCTGTGTGGGCCAGTCATAATAACTGTCGGGCCTTAGTCGATCACAACCGGCAGTTTTCCGATGAGATGATCAAAGCCCTGATTGACCGGGGAGCAGTGATTGGGGGAGCATTTGATGCCTGGATGCTTAGTCCGGGATGGGTCAGGGGAAAGTCCACTCCGCAGGAACGAAATGTGACGATTGCTACTGTGATCGATCACTTTGATCACATTTGTCAACTTGCCGGCAATGCCAACCACATTGGAATTGGTTCGGATTTGGACGGTGCTTTTGGCACTGAGCAGAGTCCCGCTGATCTCCAAACCATAGCTGACCTGCAGAAAATCCCTGATATCCTTCAAAAAAGAGGGTACAGTGAAACTGACATTGAAAAAGTCATGTCCCAAAACTGGTTGAACTTTTTGAAGAAGGCTTGGTCCTGACCTAAGAATTATTGAACTATTCTGAAAATATTGATTTGCATAAATAATTCTTATTGAATTATTTGCCGATCTCAATTACCCAAATGAAAGCATATGCAATACAAACATTTACTTCTTTTCTCTTTTTTCACCCTTTTTGCTTTTTCATCCTACTCCCAAAAAATCCTGTTAAACGCCAATCACTCCGATGCAAAGTTTACTTTGCTTAATGACTATGACGATTCGGATTTGCAGGAATTGGGTACTGGGACTGTAGAGCTGAAGTTGGAAAAAGACTCTAAAAACCGTGTTAAAATCACAAAACCTGGTTATCAGCCTGTCATCAAGGAGTATAACAAAGACCTCAAGTGGGATAAGGAACAAAAAATCGTTCTCGACACCCGGCAGGTAGACATTACAGCTGAACCATTCGATGCCGAGATATTTGTTGACGGGCGGATGATTGGCACTAAAGCGATTTACCTCTACATTCAAAAGGATCGCTTCCTTACCGTAGAGGTGAAAAAACCGGGGTTTGTCACTGCTACCAAAGTGTATTACAATCAGCCTGACAAGGAAACCCCTCCGATGAAGGACCATTTTATCCTGAAAGACCGCCAAGTTCGACTTGAGGTTTCCCCGGCTGATGCCACGGTTGCTGCTAATGGGATCACTTTGGGAAAAGGCAATCAGGACGTCAAGATTCCATTCGGAGATTGCGTTACTGTGACGGTTACCAAGGACGGTTTTGTCAATTACGAAAAAGTGATCTGCAACAAAGAAGGAGATGCCGAACCACCGGTACGGGATAAGGTGCTTTTGGAAGACCGACTAGTTAAAATCACCACTGCACCAAATGATGCCGCGATCGAGATCGGAGGTAAGCGAGTAGGTAATGGGGCATATGATTTGAAAGTGCCAAAAAATTCCTGTGTGGAAATCCGGGTAAGCAAAGATGGGTTTGTTCGCTATATCAAAAACTACTGCAATCAGACCAATATGCAGGAGCCACCTGCTTCTGACTTCCTTGAATTGCAGGTGGATGAAGCCTACACATCTTCAGTTTCTTCAGATTTGGCAAACGTAAGAATTACCGTTCCTGTAAAAGCTGGAATTGCACCTGAAGAGGCTTGGAAAATCCTTAGCTCAATTATCACCGGTTACTTTGATATCCTGGAAACAGTGGACTACAATACCGGATACCTGACCACTTCATGGCAGGTCCAAAATTTCCAGTCCAGTATCATCCGAACCCGCGTGATAGTTTCCAGTGGAGGAAATTCTGATCAGTTGGCTTACGCAGTAAAGTTGATCAGTCAGGAGGCATTTCTTGATGGACAAACTCAGGTGACCGTAAAGGATGACGAAAAATTTGAAGATTGGGCCCGAATTCTGAAAAAGTACGACGGCTTGATTCAGGAAATTCAGGCTAGACTTCAGTAAAAGCTACCAATATCTAAACTACCCCAGTTTCCCTCAGAGGCTGGGGTAGTTTTATTTCCGGAGGTTCTCAAATCCCAAACCCTTAAAATGGGGCCCTGTTGCCGCCTCTGAAATCCCGATTGTAGGGGTTACGGTATTCCACTCCATAATCTGAATTTGATTATCCTGATTTAGAATGACATCCCACGCGATAAGCGGAAAGTGAGGATTTTGGTCATGAAGGGTTTGGCAGAATTGCTTGATAGAGTCAAAGTTTGGAATTTTCAAACCAAAAAATCGAACGCCTGTATCCGGATGGCGGTCCATCAGTTCCCATGTTCCGCTGAACCCAAAATCGTATAAACGCCCCTCATTTTCCCAAATGGGCAACCTCACACAATCGTCTCCGACAATAAAGGAAGTTCCCAAGCGACCCACACGGATGCTGGACTGATGGGTATTAGCCATTTTCCCCGGGACCTTGTATGTCGTAATCCGTAAGCTCGCGACACTTCCCGGACTAAGTGTTTCAAAAAAAGCATGCTGCGTGATGGGGGCCTGAAGGACAAAATCCCCTGTTTTGGAAAAGTCTAATTTCTGAAACTCCTCCCTGTTTAATTTAATTAGTCCGTGGCCCTGCCCAGTATGGTCTTTTTTCAAAAAAACAACTGCACTGTTTGCAAAAGCGAAGTCCTCCGCACTTTTCTTGTCCAGAGACTCTCCCTCCACACTGATCCAAGTTCCATTGACATAATAGATCAAATCGGGAAGAGCATCCGATCTAAGAAACTTTCTGGTGAGCGTTTTTATCCTTCCAAGAAGTTGCAAATCCCCATTAAGTGATGGGCATACCACCCTACCCCAAAAGTTGACAGGCATCCACCCTTCCAGAAACTCTCCTCTAAAGGCGGTGTATACTCTAAGCCATGGGATGCACGACTCCGCTCCGAAAACATCCAAAGCATATTCTTTTACCTGTTTCTCTTGCGATTGGCTGAGCTTTTTTTTCGGATTTTGGGCGATGACTCCCGAATAGGCTTCCCCGGCTTTTTGGTTGAAGTAAAAATCGGTGGCAGCATCTCTTTTTTCTTTTTGATTCTTGCGAAAAAGTGTTTTTGCGATAGAAAGTAGGCCCATTTTTACCGGGAGAGGTTAGTTGCATTTTTCCAGAGTTCTTCCCAACCCAAGCCTTTGAAATGAGGACCTGTGGTGGGTTCAGAAAAAACGATACCAGGTTCATCGGTATTCCACTCCATCAATTTTACTTCCCCATGGGTATCGATGGTGGCATCCCATCCGATCAACTGAAAATGAGGTACCCGGTCATGGAGATTTTCGCAAAGTCGGACAGCTTGGTGAAAAGAGGGGATTGACTTTCCTGCGAAATGGGCTCCGGTGTCGGGATGTTTTTCCATAATTGTCCAGTCAGCCGAGGTGGCATTCGGAAAAAGTCTTCCATCTTCAGGCCAAATGGGTACTCGGATACAATCTTTGGTATAAATGTATTCCATCCCTTTTCGTCCAATCCGTAACGCACATAGTCGGTTTTTGGCAAGTTGTCCCGGCGGCTTGACCGTTGTAATACGAAGGGTGGCCACCGCACCTGGGCTGAATTCCTCCAGCAAGGGATGCTGGAAAATCGGGGCCTGAATGACAAAATCACCGGCATTGGAGAAGTCGAAAGTTGCGAACCCTGTGGGGTCCAATTTGATCACCCCGTTTCCCTGAAATGAAAAATCCTTTTTCAGAAAAACATAGGGGTATTGGTCAAAGCAAATGGATCTCACCTCCTCTTTTGAAGAAGGGTTGCCTGCTATCGTGATCCAACTTCCCTTGATAAAATAGGCTAAATCGGGTAGGCTTTCGGTTTGAAGGATTTTTTTTGAAAGTGTTTTGTATTGTCCCAAGGATCTCAAATTGCCATTGACAGCTGGGCATACTACTCGTCCCAGGTAATTGTCAGGAATCCAACCCTCCAAAAACTCTCCCCGATAAGCTGTGTACAATTTCAGCCAGGGAGCAAAGTCAATCGACCCCAATACTGTCTTGGCGTATTCTTCAGCTTTTTTTGAATCCTGCGGAGACAGCGTTCTTCCCTGACTAGCCAATACTTTCAATCCATTTTCCACCCGTGTCACATGACTCTGGTCGTAGAGCCGATTCCATCTTTTTAGTCTCGACTTTCGGTAGTTTTTCTTGATTAATTGGATGATGGACATAAGTGGTAAGGAAGGGGAAGACCGAAGTGAATTTCATTTTTAATTTTTCATGAAAAAATATTTAAATTTTTTTTTTGAGTTATCAATCGATTTCCTTGAGGTTTTCTGCGCTTAGGCTGGTGTTACCCTTTTTTGGAGAGAATTTCCAATTCCGAAACTTTGTATTTTTTCAAAATCAAAAGTGATTTCTGCTCCTTTTTTGATTAACCCAAGCTAACCCAATGCGAAAACCCAATCTCTCTTTTTCCCAAATCATCAACATGAACGTTGGTTTTTTTGGGATCCAATACAGCTTTGGCCTTCAGCAAAGTGCGGTCAACCCGATCTATGATATGCTCGGTGCTGCCCCTGATGAAATCCCTCTCCTGAACTTAGCAGGTCCGATGACTGGACTTCTGATTCAGCCGATCATCGGTGCCCTAAGTGACAGTACCTGGAGTGAAAAATATGGGAGGAGAAAGCCTTACTTTTTCATCGGCGCCCTGATGTGCAGTATTTGCCTTTTTTTCTACCCGTTCAGTAGTTCCCTGTGGATGGCAGCCGGCTTACTTTGGGTTTTGGATGCAGCCAACAACACCGCGATGGAACCCTATCGGGCATTGATCGCAGATACCTTGCCTGAGGAACAATATGGTAAGGGATTCCTAACCCAAAGCTTTTTTACAGGTCTTGGAATCACGCTTGCCAATATTTCACTTTTTGTCTTTCAGATATTTTTCAAAGGAACAATCGGTTCGCTGCCGATGTGGGTATATGCTTCCTTTTTCCTCGGGACGGTTTGCTCGATTACGTCAGTGATGTGGAGTATTTCCAAAACACCTGAATATCCACCCTCAGCACAGGAATTGGCGGCATTGAAGGAGCGAAACAAAGGAATGCCCCATCCCGCAATTCAATTCTTCCTTTCGATCCTGACTACGCTGATAGCTTATTTGGTTTTTTTGCTCCTCTTGATCCCTTCCATTTTTGACCGTCAACTCATTCGGAAAACCATGCATTGGGCAGAAAGTAATCCTACGACCCGGGTACTTTTTGCCCAAAATCTGGAAATCATTGAGTCTATTATTCACATGCCTTCCGTGATGTGGAAGTTGGCGCTGGTCTACCTCTTTCAGTGGTATGCGCTCTTCTGCTATTGGCAAAATGCTGCCAAAAGTATTGCCCTTTCCGTTTGGGATGCGACCCCGTCAAGTGATCCTGCCAAGTATGAGGAAGCTGTCGGTTGGGCAGGCCTGGTCAATGGCTGGTATAATATCGTCACCTTTTTGTCTGCTTTTTTCCTCGCGAAAATGGCACAACGATTTGGTCCGAAAAAGGTGCATTTTATCTGTTTGCTGATGGCAGGAGTGGGATTGATCATTTTCCCGATGCTGGAAAACAAGTATCTGCTCTTTGCCCCCATGACTGGTTTTGGGATTGCTTGGGCGAGTATGATGGGGGTTCCTTACCTTCTGGTCGTCAATGAAATCCCCAAGGAGCGCTATGGGGTCTACATGGGTATCATCAATATGATGATTGTGATCCCGATGATTCTCCAGACACTGACCTTTGGATTTATCTCCAAAAACTTCCTAAACAACGATGCCGGACAGGCCATCATTTTTGGGGGTGTACTTCTGCTGATCGCTGCCTTAGCTACCCTTCGAATCAAGGAAAATAAATCCATCGACCCTAACGCAGCCCCGGTTTCGGTAGGACATTAATTTCAAAAATCAACATATTCAGAATTCCGGTCATGAAAACCGAATCCAATTTTCAGGAAAAAGCTCTTGGACTTATGCAGGCTGCTGGCTTGGATCCCACAGGAAAAGACCACGCTTTTACCGAACGACTTTCCAGGCATTTGCCGCTTATTCATCGCCTTTTTGGAGAAATTTACGCATCCCATCCGGAGGCAGAGTCCCAGTTTTACCAACTCCTCGGAAGTCTGATCCAAGGCTACCAAAACCGGGAAAAAAGTCTCCGCCAGAGAGATGAAGAAAAAGCCAATAAGGGAATTTGGTTTCTTTCCAACCAACTGGCTGGAATGAGTCTTTACGTGGATCGCTTTTGTGGTAGTCTGAAAAATATGCCCGGAAAGCTTCCTTACCTGGAGGATTTGGGGGTAAATTTTCTCCACCTGATGCCGATTTTCGAAAGCCCCGCCGGGGAAAGCGATGGAGGCTATGCCGTATCCAATTTTCGAAAAGTCGATGAGCGATTTGGGACCTTGGAGGATTTGATAGCCCTTCGGAAAAAAATGCACAACCAAGGCATGTACCTCATGCTAGACATCGTGCTCAATCACACCTCCCACCACCACGAATGGGCCCAAAAAGCCAAAGCAGGAGATCCTTACTACCAGAATTTCTTCTACACCTACGACAACCGCTGGATTCCAAACGAGTTTGATGAGACGATGCCGGACATTTTTCCGGAGAGTGCACCGGGTAATTTTACCTGGAATGAGGAAATGGGAAAATGGGTAATGACTGTATTCCACACCTATCAGTGGGACTTGAATTATACCAATCCCGTGGTTTTTCGGGAAATGATGGAAAACATCCTGTTCTATGGAAATCTGGGAGTGGATCTGCTTCGGATTGATGCGCCGGCTTTTATCTGGAAAAAGACTGGTACCACCTCGCAAAACCTCCCGGAAGCACATACCCTGCTTCGCCTGATCAAGCAGTGTGTCCAAGTGGCCACTCCCGGAATGGCCCTATTGGGGGAGGCCATCGTGGCTCCAACTGAAATCATGAAGTACTTTGGTACGGGTGAATTCATCGCCCAGGAGTGTGATTTTGCTTACAATGCCACCCAAATGGCACTTCAATGGGACATGCTGGCTTCCGGTGAAACCCGTGTTATGCTCAATGCCCAACATGAGATTTTGCAAAAACCGTACGGGACTTCTTGGATCACCTACACGCGATGTCACGACGATATCGGACTCGGATACGATGACTACATGATCGCTAAGGCTGGAAAAAATCCCTTTCAACATCGGAAGTTTCTGAAAGAATACTACTCGTTCTCGGGCGATCAATGGATGAGCCCGGCGAGGGGTGCACTATTCTCTTCCAATCCCAAAACAGGCGATGCCCGGATCAGCGGGACTTTGGCCTCACTTTGCGGATTGGAAAAAGCCCTGATCGAAGGCAATGGTCCGGCCATCGACCAAAGCAGCCAAAAAATCCTGATGATGCAGGCCCATTCGATTTTTTTGGGCGGTTTGCCGATGCTCTTCTATGGGGATGAAGTCGGCTATACCAATGACTACAGCTACCAAAATGATCCCGGCAAAAGTTATGACAACCGCTGGATGCACCGCCCGGTGATCGATTGGGAAAAGGTCAACCGCAAAAAGGTAGAAGGAACTGTAGAGCATCAGATTTTCGCCGGAACCAAAAAACTGCTTGCGATTCGAAAGGCCAATGGGGTGTTTAGTGACTTGAGTAATATTTCCTGGATGAGTCCGCACAACATTCATGTGGCGGGATTTATCCGCCGAATGGGCAACGAGCGGATGTATTGTCTTTTCAACTTCTCGGACAAAGCGGCTTACCTTACCTGGTATGCTTTTCGGGAGCAGGGAGAGGGAGCACAAAAACTGGTGGATCACTGGAGTGGGAGGGAGTTTATGATCGGACCGGATCACGAACACCTGATTTTGGAGCCTTACGCGTTTTTAATTCTTGAACCAAAATGAAACCTAAAAGTCGGATCCTCATCCGACTTTTTTCATTTACCAAGTGAAGATTGCCGTATCATCAGGTCTGTTTTCATCACCACCGTTTCATTATCTCCCAAGTCGTGATTTTTGATCAATTCGATCAGAAGTTCAGTGGCTTTTTGTCCCATTTCAAAGCCATGTTGATCCACCGAACTGAGGTTTGGACTTGTGTACTCTGACAGCATCCAGTTGCTGAATCCCATCAAGCCCACCTGACCTGGCACCTCATATCTGGCTGATTTCAGGTAGTTCATTGCTCCCAGAGCCACTAAGTCCGTGATACAAAAGATCGCATCGGGAGGGTTCGCGCTTTCCATCAGTTGCTTGGTAAAATCATACCCTTCCTGCTCCGAAATAGCCGAGCAGTTCTTAACCCAATCCTCCCTGAAATCCAATCCGTGATCTTCGACGGCTTTTTTATAGCCCAAAAACCGCTCGTGCGCATTTTTGACCTCCATTCTTCCGCTGAGGTGGGCGATTTTACGATAGCCTTCTGAAATCAGGTGATTTACAGCTTCATAGGCTCCGTTGAAATCATCTACAACCACTTTTGGCGTCACCAACTGATCAGTTATTTTGTCAAACTGCACGACGGGCTTACCTTCTTCCAAAAAATCCTGAATGTGATCACCCTCTACCGTTTCATTGGAAATTGAAATCAACAATCCATCCACACCCAATCCTAACATGGTCCGACAGGCAAAGACCTCCCCACTTAGGATGTCTCCGGACTGGGCTACTAAGACATGATAGCCATGTTTTTTTGCCGTTTCCAGCGCCCCGCTGATTGTGGTTGAAAAAAAATGATGGACGATTTCCGGGACAATCAGACCGATGATGGAAGTTCTGTTTTTCCGAAAATTGACCGCAAGGGCATTGGGGACATAGCTGTGTTTTTCAGCATATTCCTTGACTTGGCGTATGGTTTCTTCAGAAAGGGAAGCATATCCATTTAGCGCACGGGATACTGTGGATGGAGAAAGCTTTAATTCTCTGGCAATGTCCTTAAGGGTGATTTTTCGCTTTTCGGCCATAGCTAAGGTTAATTGGGATTGGCACTTTTGGGTTGTTTCTATTTCAGTTCAGAAAGTACAAATATTTAAAGCCAGTCCAATCAATTGGTAGTCCTTTCATCCAGTATTTGAATAGAAAAGGCCGGAAAAATTTTATATTCAAAGCAACCTTAAACCCATAACTATGAAACCTATTGTACAGATCTCTCTTGATCTGACGAATATCGATGAGGCGCTGGAAACAGCCGCTCTGGCCATGCGGGCTGGAGTAGACTGGCTGGAGGCAGGCACTCCCCTGATTTTGGCAGAAGGCCTGCATGGAGTCAGAAAACTCAGGGAGGCCTTTCCGGGAGTTCCAATAGTCGCCGACCTTAAAACCATGGACGGCGGTTACCTTGAAGCCGAGATGATGGCCAAGGCAGGTGCCACCCATGTCGTGGTCATGGCCCGTGCCCACGCCGAGACGATCAAATGTGTAGTCAAAGCCGGAAAGGACTTCGGAGTCCAAGTCATGGGAGACAATATGATCTGCCCGGATATGGTCGAAGGTGCCAAATTTTTGGAAGACTTGGGCTGTGATTATGTCATACACCACATCGGCTATGACGAGCGAAGGGGAATTGCCGCTGCCGGACATCGGATGCCAAGTCCATTGGATCAACTCCGGGAAGTGGTGGCAGCTGTGAATATCCCTGTACAGGCAGTGGGTGGACTTTCGCTCGAGCAGGCAATCAAATGTCCTCAATATGGAGCCCCATTGGTGGTATTGGGTGCGCCTTTGACCATCGATGCGGATTCTTTCAAGACCGCAGACGGTAATCTCGAGGAGTCCCTTCGAATGATCTGCGCTGCCATTCACGCCCAAGAAACCATTTCACCCAAAAGATAATAGCCATGTCCAGCACCAAATCAGCAGCAGTAGTCAACTATTCCGAGCAAAAACATTCGGTAGAAATCCGTGAAATTCCCATTCCTGAAATCGGTGAGGAGGACATTCTCCTTGAGGTCGAAAATGTGGGAGTTTGCGGCAGCGACCTCCATCAGTGGACCTCAGATCACAGCTGGCCGGTGAACTATCCGGTCGTATTGGGTCATGAGTTTGGTGGAAAAATCGCCGCTCTTGGGACTCGGGTGGCTGGTTGGAAAGTTGGGGACAGAGTGGTTTCCGAAACTGCAGCCGTGATCGATACCCAAAATCCCATGAGCAAAGTGGGGCTCTATAACCTAGATCCCACCCGTAAAGGCTTTGGCTATGGAGTCAATGGAGCCATGACCCGATTTGTGAGAGTGCCAGCCAGATGCTTGCACACGGTCCCCGAAAATCTGTCTTTCGAAGAAGCCTGTCTGACCGAACCTTGCTGCGTGGCCTACAATTCGGTCGTAGGAAATTCAAGCATCAAACCCGGCGATCGGGTAGTAGTGATTGGTCCGGGAACAATCGGGATTTTGTGTGCGGCTATGGCCAGACTTTGCGGAGCTGAGGTGGCAATTCTTGGGTTGGAAGCTGACAAGGGTAGATTGGAAATTGCCAGAAATGCCT
This sequence comes from Algoriphagus lacus, assembly GCF_003583985.1. GTDB lineage: Bacteria > Bacteroidota > Bacteroidia > Cytophagales > Cyclobacteriaceae > Algoriphagus > Algoriphagus lacus. The sequence continues at coordinate 695,901 of NZ_QXML01000001.1, forward strand.
ACGGATGCGATCCGCTGATCGGAGAAGATGCTGCAGAGGCTTGGGCAAAAAAGCGGGATGGATTGGGAGCTGATCTGATTGTGGATGCAGCCGGACATAGCAATACACTGAAAATCGCCATGAAGCTGGTTCGGCCCAACGGTCAAATCACCAAAGTAGGGTGGGGGCCGCAGCCTTTAAATTTCTCCATCGATCCGATCGTTCAGAAAAATGTACGTCTCCAGGGAAGTTTCAGTCACAACTGGCCCATCTGGGAGCGTGTGATTTCTTTGCTGGCAAGCGGTGCCTTGAATGTCAAACCGATTATCGGAGGCGTTTGGCCAATTACCGAATGGCATACCGCTTTTGAAAAAATGCACTCCGGACAGGTGGTGAAGTCGGTTTTAAAGCCTGTCTAACATGCGACTCAAGGACAAAGTCATTATCGTCACCGGAAGCACCACAGGCATCGGCAAAGCCATCGCCAAGCGATGTGCAGCTGAAGGTGCCAAAGTGGTATTGCACGGATTGGAAGGATTTCTGGGTGAGGAAGTATTGGAGGAGATCGGTGCGGAACATGCTGTTTTTCATCAAGAGGATATTTCCGCCGAGGGCTGTCCAGAGCGTTTGGTCAAGTTGGCTGTAGATCGCTTTGGAAAGCTCGATGCAGTAGTCAACAATGCTGCTTGGGTGATCCAGTCCAATATCGAAAACACAGACCGGGCTTTTCTCCAAAAAGTCCTAGATATCAATGCCATTTCCCCTTTTCTCCTGATTCAGGCAGCTCTTCCAGAACTTGCCAAAGCCAGAGGATGCGTCCTCAATATCGGCTCGGTCAACGCCTGGAGCGGAGAACCGAATCTTCTAGCCTACTCAATTTCCAAAGGAGCCCTGATGACCATGACCCGTAATTTGGGCGATTCCCTGATCCGTGATCACGGCGTCCGGGTCAATCAAATCAATCCGGGATGGGTGCTGACGGAGCGGGAAAAGGAACGCAAAAAAGATCATGGTCTATCCGAGACCTGGTATGAAGACCTACCCAAAATGTACGCCCCCGCCGGGCGGATTCTCTGGCCTGAGGAGATTGCCGCGGCATGTATGTATTGGCTTTCAGATGAAGCCGGTCCAATTTCCGGTCAAGTCGTTGATCTGGAGCAATACCCCATGATCGGGCGAAACGCCCCCAAAGACACCTCTACCATTCACTGATCTATGCCCAAATTAGCCGCCTTTCCCAAAGCTTTTATGCAGCAGCTCTGCAAGGATGGGAGTATGAAAATTGCCGACTGGGTCAAGCTTGCCACCCCGCTTCAGCTCGATGGATTGGAGTGGTATGCCGGATTCCTGGAGATGGCTGATGAAAAAAACTGGCCCAAATTCCGCCGAATGGTCGAAAACGAAGGTATGGTTATCCCCATGATGTGCTGCTCTCCTGATTTTACCCACAGAGATAAGGCTTTTCGGGAAATTGAAATCCAAAAGCAAAAGCGCTGGATCGAGATGACCGATGTGCTGGGAGGAAAATATTGCCGCGTGCTTTCCGGTCAATACCGACCTGAGCTATCCATAGAAGAAGGTATCAAACTCGCCAAAGACTGCATTGAAGCTTGTCTTCCCTATGCCCAAAGCCTTGGAATCACCCTGATCATCGAAAATCACTACAAGGACGACTTTTGGGAATTTCCGGAGTTTGCGCAGAAGCGGGCTATCTTCACCAAGCTGGTCAACTCCATCCATCACCCCAACTTTGGTGTCAATTACGATCCGAGCAATGCCTTCTTGGCAGGCGAGGATCCGTTGGATTTATTGTATGACGTGTCTGAACGGGTGGTGACTATGCATGCGAGCGACCGGTTTTTGAAATACGGAACGATCGAAGACCTGAGAAAAGAAGAAGGCGGCGCAGTCGGTTATGCCAAGCGACTCAGCCACGGGGAAATCGGCAAAGGGATGAATGATTACGATGCCATTTTCACCGAACTCAAGCGGGTTGGTTTTGACAATTGGATAAGCATCGAAGATGGAGTGGACGGCATGGATCAACTGGAGCGCAGTGTGGCCTATTTGAAGAAGAAAATTGCGCAGTATTGGCATAAGTAGTCCACGGTCGACAGACGACCGCAAAAAAATACCGATTGGATTTGAGCTTAAACCATTTTAACGAAGCGGCTGTGGTCCATGGACTGTGGACCGTTGACATTTAAACTTTCGAACTTTGCAAACTTCCAACTTTACAACCATCCCCTCCCAATGCTTCCTTGGCGAAGGCCCACTGTGGATCGCAAAGCTCGGTTGTTTTTTCTGGGTAGATATCGAAAAGGGCAACCTGCATCGCTATCATTTGGCTACTGAAAAACTCGAAATCAGGCATTTTCCTCATCGATTGGCGGTAGTCTTAGAGGGGCAAAACGGAAAGCTGATTTTGGGTTTGGATCGGAAGCTGGTGCGTTACGATTGGGAAACTCAGGAGATCGAAGAACTCTGTGAGGTGGAAGCAGATTTGACTTTGAATCGCTTCAATGACGGGAAAGTGGATCCCCAAGGCCGAATCTGGATCGGAACACTGAGTACACTTTTTACCGAAGGTGCGGGTTCGCTGTATCGGATCGGAACTGATTTGAAGCCTGAAGTCACACTTAAAAACCTCACCATTTCCAACGGAATGGCCTGGACAGCCGATCAGAAGACCTATTACTTTATCGATACCCCAACCAAGAAAATCCAGGAATTTGCCTTTGATCCGGAAACCGGAGCCATTGAATTTCGACGAATTGCAGTCGAGATTTCGGAGGGTTTGGGCTTTCCGGATGGGATGTGCATCGATCTGGAAGGGATGCTATGGGTTGCGCATTATGCGGGTTCGGGGGTTTACCGATGGAATCCCAATACTGGTGAACTAGTAAACAAAATCGAATTGCCCGTTCCGCATGTGACTTCCTGCTGTTTTGGAGGGGAAAACCTAGATTTGATGCTGATTACTACAGCCCAGGAGAATCTGACACCTGATGATCTCAAAAAAAATCCGCAGAGCGGGGATGTCTTTTTAGTTAAGTTGGAGGTAAGTGGACTGGAGTCCTATCGGGCTTCTTTTTGATTATTTCTCCCGCAGATCTCCGCAGAAAAAGCAGCAATTGAACGCTGATTTAAAAATGGTTCAAGTCTCCTGACTTGGACCTAATCCGTATTGAAAATAATTTTAGGCAGTCCGAAGATTGCATTATGATTGGTCCAAGTTTGAAAACTTGAACCAATCCATGGCAAGTGGAAAATCTGCGCCAATCCGCGAAAATAATCAGTCAAAATCTGCGGGAAATTCAAAAATCAAAAAAGGCCAATCTTTCGATCAGCCTTTTTCTTTTTTCTATAACATCGGCCTAAACTGCCGCAGGAATCGCACATCATTTTCGGTAAACAAGCGTAGATCACGGATCTGATACTTCAGCATCGCGATTCGCTCGATTCCCATGCCGAAGGCGAAACCAGTGTATTTTTTGGAGTCAATTCCGCAGTTTTCAAGCACATTGGGGTCAACCATGCCACTACCGCCGATTTCAACCCAGCCACTTTGCTTGCAGACATTGCAACCTTTTCCCCCACAGATCAAGCAGGAAATATCAATTTCAGCACTTGGTTCGGTGAAAGGGAAGAAGGATGGACGGAACCGAACCTTGGTTTCCTTGCCAAACATCTCCTTTGCGAAGTGGTACAGGGTATTCTTCAAATCAGCAAAGCCTACATTTTCATCCACGTAAAGACCCTCTACCTGATGGAAGATGCAGTGGGCGCGGGCAGAAATGGCTTCGTTTCGGTAAACCCGTCCCGGTGAAAGCGTCCGAATCGGAGGTTTCTGATTTTCCATCACCCGCACCTGAACGGAGGAAGTGTGGGTTCTCAGGGCGATGTCGGGATTTTTCTCGATAAAAAACGTATCCTGCATCTCTCGCGCTGGATGGTTTTCCGGGAAATTCAGTGCGGTAAAGTTGTGCCAGTCGTCTTCGATTTCTGGACCTTCGGAAAGGTTGAAACCGATTCGCTCAAAGATCTCGATGATCCGCTGACGGGTTGCAGTCAAGGGATGAATGCCTCCCAACGGATAGTTGGAAGGAGGCAAGGTCAAGTCTATATCGGCGGATTTCGACTTTTTGGTTGAGGCATTTACTTTTTCAATCAGCTCCTGAAATTTCTCCTCAGCCAATTGCTTTACGGCATTGACCAGCTGACCGTAGGCACGTTTTTCCTCGTTGGGGATCTGTCCCATGGCAGCGAAAAGCTCTCCTACTACACTTTTCTTTGAGATGAACTCCATGCGATAGGCTTCCAGTTGATCCGGGGTAGTGGCATCTGCTGCTGCAATGGCTGCTTTGATCGATTCGATTTTTTCCTGGTACATGATTGAAAATTAATCAGGTCACAAAGCTAAGAGTTTTGGGCTTTTTTGGGTAACGGTCGGGATGCAACTCTGCTCCCAAAAAAGAATTCCTGATTTTTTTTCATCCGGAGTCAATCCAGCTTCCAAAAGCACCTCGTAAATGCCTCCAAATCAAAAAAACCAAAACAATACATCACATGAACAAACTATTTAAAGTGGCTTTCGCAGCCTTCGCATTCTTGACAGCCAATTTGGCTTTTGCTCAGATGGAAAAAACCGTGGAAGTAGGCGGCGCACCGATGTACCCCTCCAAAAACATTGTGGAAAACGCTGTGAATTCCGCAGATCATACCACTTTGGTAGCCGCAGTAAAAGCTGCCGGATTGGTAGAGACACTTCAGGGTAAAGGTCCGTTCACCGTTTTTGCACCGGATAATGCAGCGTTTCTAAAACTCCCTACCGGAACTGTTGAAACCCTTCTGAAGCCTGAGAACAAAGGTCAACTGACAGCGGTGCTAACTTATCACGTGGTGGCCGGAAAAATGGGCTCCAAAGAAATAGCCGAGGCGATCAAAAAAGGAAACGGAAAGGCAGTGCTTACCACTGTGCAGGGAGGAAAACTCACAGCTTGGATGCAAGGCAAAGACCTTTACATCACAGATGAAAACGGAGGAAAATCCAAGGTGACCATTGCCGATGTGTTCCAATCCAACGGGGTAATTCACTCGGTGGACACGGTAGTGCTTCCTAAAATGTAAGCAAAACGCTTGTTTTTAAAACCCAAAAGCCGCTTGAATTCAATTTCAAGCGGCTTTTTCTTATTTCAGGCTGCTTCAGCTTAACTTCTACCAAGTTCTTCCTCCCGGAGGTCTTCCCATTTGCCAAGGCTGCTGAGGCTCGGCGGCCGGCTGCTTAAAGTTGCCGATGATGTAAGTGAACGTCAGCATGCCATAACGGGTGAGGACATTGGTGAAGACGTCTGTAACCGCCACATCGGAGATGGTTCGACTGATGCTGTTGTTCTGATTCAGCAAATCGAAGACGACCACTTTCAATTCTGCCTTGTTGTTTTTTGCAAAGCGGTAGCCTCCTTCGATGTTCCACAACCAGAAATTCTGGTTAAATCCTTCCGAAAGTCCGGTATAGAGCGTGTGGGCCACATTGTTTCCGACAAAAACTTTTCCGTTTTGTGAGGAGAGGTAGAGTCTGATATTTGATTCCTGCTGGTAATAATTGTTGTCCAGATCCTGCTGCAGGCTCGAATTGACAATGTTGTAAGTACCCGTCGTCTGAATGGAGAAATCCACGTTTTTGCTGATGTTGGAGCTGAAAGTCAGCCCTTGGCTAAGGCCCAAATTGTCGTTCAGGTTTTTCTCTCCGTTGATAATTCCCGGAATTCGGTTGAAACTTACCCGGGTATTCGTATTAAACTGGGTTTTGATTCCTTTGATCGGAGCCCCATAGGTCAGGAAAAATGAACTTCTCCAGTTCCCCTCCAAGTTTACCGGCTGGGTGATTTGTCCACCCGGACGGAGCAAAATCTGTCCGTTGATGAGGGTATCGGTTGCCGTAATGAATGTATTGCTTCCGATGTAGTTATTCGTGGCAGAATAATTCAAAAACATAAACAGCGTGCGCGACTTCTCCAGATTGACCTTGCTGACATTTCCGAAGAAATTATGGTTGTAGCTTTGAGCCAAGGTTGGATTTCCCACACTCAAATTCAAAGGGTTCTGGTTGTTTACCACGTTTTGCAGTTCGGTCACACTTGGTTCGTCCGTGTCTGTCCGATATCTGAATCTCCACGACAGGCCTGTTTCACGGTTTCGGAAGTTGACGTTAGCACTCGGCAAGAGATTGTTAAAATCTCTGGTAAAGACTCTTTCTTCAGGGAAAAAGGCCTCGTTGTCCAAGCGGGCATATTGGTAATCCAAATTCAGGTTGACGTTCCAGTTGCCGCTGTTGTAGGCATAACCCGACCGGAGTCGTTGCGTGATGAACTTGTTGTCAAATTCATTGGACAAAGCGGTATCCAAAATAGGTCTGCGCTCCTCATCCAGAACAAAAGTCTTTTGGTCAGCGCGGGTCTTATTATTCCCGACTTGATAGCCAAAAGTACCAATGGACTTTTCCCCCAGGGGTTCGGTCCAGGTGGCATTGATCCGGTAATTGAACCCGTCGTTCAAGGCATCGGTCTCTTGAAGCGTGGTATCGATCAGATTTCGTTGAAAATCCCTACTGGCTGCCAACAGATCCGACAGCTGATCGCGGTTGTTCCATGCTGTGAAAATATCGGTAGAGAAAGTTCTTCCCTTTTTCTCGAATTTATATCGGTAGGTCAAATTGTTGGAAATATTGAAAGCCTGAGTTTCGGCATTGGTGATTGATCTCAAGGCAGAGAGTGAATCCCCTGTACTTGCCAAGGTCAAGGCATCCCGGTCGCTGAAGGTATTATTGGTTTGGAAGGATAGACTTGGCGTCAAAATGATGGAATTTTTATCATTCAGATCCGCTTCAATTCTCGCATTTGCCCGGTGATTGTAATTGTCTACCGTGTTGATGAGGTTTTCCTGATAGTATTGGCGGATATTTTCATTCACCACAGTCTCCCGATTGGTGATTTGCTGAAGTGTATTGGTGGTATTGTTGAAGAAATAGCTTCCTGTGAAATTGACTTTTTTGCCCCATTTATCGGAGTAGTTCAGGCCCAATGCATTGGTGGTGACAATTCCTCCTGTGTTTCCCACAAAGAAATTATTGTTTCCTCCGCCACCCCATTGGCCGCCACCACCTCCACCTCCAGGTCGTCCTCCACCCATTCCTCTCATTCCACCTCCTCCTCCTGAGGTATTGGCAGTGACACCGGCAAGGTCCTGACTGGAAAAGTTCTGCTGATTGATGTTGTTAAACAGGCCAAGAATCGAAAAACGCTGATCTCCTTTGAACAAATTCAAACTTCCTCCTGCGGAGTATCGGTCATCTGTACCGTATCCTCCGTAGGCTCGGCCGAAAGAACCGTTTTTGCGATCCTCCCTCAAAATGATGTTGATGGTCTTGGAGTAGTTTCCGTCATCAAAGCCCGTCAATCTACTTTGGTCAGAGCGCTGATCCAACACTTCCACCCGCTCGATTGCATCTGCAGGTAGATTTCTTAAAGCGATGCTTGGATCACTTCCAAAAAACTCACGCCCATCGACCAGGATTTTTTGAACCTGTTCGCCTTGGGCTTGTAGCTGTCCGTTTTGCATGGTAATGCCGGGCATCTTTCTGATCAGATCTTCTGCCTGGGCATTTTGTTGCGTTTTAAAGGCATTGGCATTGAAAGAAGTGGTATCTCCTTTTTGCTCACCGGTCACATTTTGACCTTCGATGACGACCTCACCCAGAACTTTGGTGTCCTCCAGCAAAATCAACTCTCCCAATTCTACCGGATCGCGAAAGCTGTGAATTTTGGTAATGGTCTTGTATCCTAGGAAGGTTATTTCCAGCTTGACTTCCGGTATAGAGGGGCGTGCCAATTCAAATTCACCATTTGAGCCAGTCACCGTACCCCGAAGAAGCGAATCGGTCACCGTCTTGATCAGCACGTTGGCTCCGATCATGGGAGTATTGGCTACTCCATCAATTACCTTTCCGGTAAATTTCCTCTCGGGTCTTCCCTGCTCAGTAGGTCGCTGCCCGTAAGCCTGATGATCAAGCAAAAGGCTAAAAATCAGTACAATAAAAACGTAGATTTTTTTCATATCAGTGCAAAGTTCAACACTTTGACTGAATCCTAATGTCAATGGTTTAAGTCCGAATTCCTTTAAAATTGGAATGGATATTAGTGGGGATGGATGGTCTAAAAATCTTTTATAAAAATAAGAGACACTAAACCTGAGCCATTATTTCCGGATAGGAGATCCCATAATGGCTGTTGTCGTATACTGCTTTGCTATCCCGAATTATTAGTACTTGAGGCGACTCATGCGGAACACCAAATTCCTCCTCGACCTGATCGGATAATTTCCTGTAGGCAATCAAATCCAAAAAATACGGAACTACCTTCTCTCCATCCTCGGTTTTCCAGTTTCGGAGTAGCCGGTCAAGAGACATACTACTGATAGAGCAGCGGGTACTGTGTTTAAAAATCAAAACGGGCTTCGTTTTGCTCAATTCCTTGATTTCCTCAAGTTGAGATGCTTCAGTCAGTTTTTTCCAGTTCATGATCGTGAATGCTTACTTTTGGGGCAATTGTTGCAAGGGAAAAATAGTTCCTTTTATCCTCCTGAAATTACCGCTATGCAAATGCCTGTTGAAGTCCGAAGTCCTTTTTTTTCTTACCTGATTCTGGTCCTTTTTTTAATTTCAGGTGCCTGTAAAAGTCTGGATCCAACACTCAATCCGGCGCTTGTACCTGTGCCTTTGGCATATTCCAAGGTAAATGTTCCTGTCCAAATTCCGATTCAAACGCTGGATTACCTGCTCAATCAGCGAATTCCTCCTATTCTTTTCGAGGATAGCGGGATAGATATGGGTAACGGGATCATCGGGGATCTGAATTTTTCCAGAAACGGAATGGCAAAAATCGAAGCAGTGGATTCACAACGAATCCAAGTCACTCTTCCAATTAGGGTACAAGGTGAAGTGGGACTCAAGCCGGGAGGACTTCGAAATTTGTTTCAATCAAAAATTCCATTGAATCAATCCTTTGCGCCTGTTTTCCTGATCAATCCTCAAGTGAATCCCAATTGGTCTTTGGGCATTTCAGAATTTGAATTGATGGATTTGGGTGGAAAAATGAGCTTTAATGTGCTCGGAATGGAATTGGACCTAAGTCAGTTGATCCGAAAAGAAATTCGGGATTTTGCATCAAGAAACCTCACATCCAAACCGGACCTCATTCCCCTCAAACCTTTGGTGGACCAGGCGTGGAATCAGGTCGGAAAGCCGGTTTTTGTGGATTTTCAGGGCAAAAAGATGGCCTTTTCGATTCAGCCGGATTCGGTAAAACTTTCTGAAAGTTTTACTCCAAACGAAAGCTTTAACCTCAATCTTGGACTGAGTGGAAAAGTAAATTCCCACCCGGCTGGTGCTGCTCCCAGCCGACCTTTTCCCTTACCGAAACTGAGCGAAAACTCGAGTACGGAAAACGGTCTCGAAATACGAATTCCACTTCGATTGACCTACGCTGAAATCGATCAACTCCTTCTTGAAAAATTCGGAAATCAGGCAATCCGGGTAAACAAAAAAACAGTGTTCCGGCCGGGAAATTTCAAGTCAAAAGCCTATGGAGGAAGACTGGCGATCCAAATGGATTTTGTTGCCGTTCAGGAAACTGGAAAAGAAATCAAAGGGGAATTGTTTTTGGTTGGCTTACCGACTTATGACACTGAGCAACAGGTTTTGATTTTTGATCAGGTCAATTTTCACCTGGAAAGTGACAGCCCAAAAGCAAAAACTGCTGCAGCTTTGAAAAAGGGAAAAATCATCCGTCAACTCAATCAGAAACTCCGATTCCCGATGGCAGAAGTAATGGAAGAAAGTCTGGGAGGAATCCGTGAGCGCCTTGCTCTTCAAACTCCCTTTGCAGATTTGAAGATCGCAGATTTAGAAATCTATCCTGACGGATTTTATCCAACCGCCACAGGCCTGGAAGTTCAGCTTAAGGCAACCGGAAAGGTGGACGTTAGCTGGAAATAAAAAGAGCGGGCCTTTCGGACCGCTCTGAACTGTTGGAAGAATTGATTAATTGATTTTTCTGAGCATTTCACCTGCTGCCATTTTGATGGTATCGTCCATAAAGTTTTTGGAGATTCGATCAATTTTGGATTTGAGGTTTTTTTCCAGCTTTTTGACCTTTACTGACAGCAGCGCAAATTTTACCACAGAGGGGTCATTGTCTTCCAAAGATCTCTGAAGGATTTTTTCTGCTACAGGAGAGTTTCGCTTTTGGGCTCCAAAAGCAGCTGCAACACGAACTGGAGCGGGACCAGTTGATGCGGCTCCCTCGAGGATTTTATCCGCCTCCTCACCTTCAATGTACCCTACCAAATAAGCTGCTTTGGTAGCGAGATTTTCATCACTGCTTTCCACCAATTCCTTTAGAAAAGAAAGAGAATCCTTTCCAAATTTCAAAGCAGCTGCAGGATAGTCTAGTTCATCCTGTCTGAGAAAGGCCAGCAGTTCATCAGTTGAAAAACTACCGGCGGTTGTTCGATTTTGTGCCATGATTGAAAGAATTAAAGTGGAGTGCTGAGATTAGAATTACGCATTGTTGTGGACTCACCGGAAGTAAGGTCAGGTGGGGGGTTGGTAATATTGAAAGTCCCACCACCGGTCATGAGTTGGTTATTGTTATTCACATGACTAAGACCCAAAACATGGCCAAATTCATGACCAAGAGTCCATCTGCTTGCAGACCGAACCACTACACAACCTGGCCTTCCAGCTGGAAATGCTGCACAACCGTTGTAGCCGGGCACTGTACTTCGGACATAATACACGACCAGATCATTTCCGCTCATGAAATTCCGATTTCTGAAAAGTAAATTTTGCTCCGTTGTAGTTTGTCCCATGAAACAACCCCCAACATCCACATCGGCCAGAGAGGGTAAATTAAGATTCTCTGTGGTGACCCAATCCACACGGATTCCAGCAATTGAAAATACTTCCTGCATGGCCGCAAACTGTTCATTCAAGGTAAAAGAAACTGGATTATCCAAAATCTTCACATGAACTCTAACTCGCTCCTGAAGGACTCTTACTCCTGCTGTCGGTGACCAATAGATACTCCCTCTTTGGAAATGTGAAATTCTCCCGGCTCCGCCAAAAACAATCAATTCATCCGAGGTGGGATATCCTAAGCTACTCCTTTCCCATCCCATGTTTTTCCACTGTTCGCGAATAGCTCCATGAACTTCATAGGCTCCTGTACTTGGCGTCCAGTAGATGCTACCTCCCTGAAAATGATTGTACCGACCCACCCCATCAGGAGTGGTATTTTCATTCGTCAAAGGATAACCTAAAAAACTTCGCTCCCATCCTAAACTGGAATACTTCGTTCGGATGGCACCATGCACTTCCCATGCTCCTGTGGCAGGGCTCCAATAAATACTCCCTCCCTGGAAATGATTGTATCGGCCTACTCCATCCGGAGTGGCTGTTTCATCGGTAAGAGGGTATCCCAAAAAGCTCCGTTCCCAGCCTAAAGACTGCCAGCGGGCTCGAATCAACCCATGAACTTCATGGGCTCCCGTTGATGGATGATAGTAAATCGATCCATTTGCATAATGCTGGTAGCTGCCTACTCCATCCGGACACTTGGTGATTGGAGTTGTGCTTGGGCCTAACCAGCCACCGGAACCACCCAGAGATTGATACTTCTGGGTAATAGGATGCTGAACTTTGAGCAAATCTTTGATTGCCTCCAGGTTCAGGTCTGTCCTAACAATAGTGGGGTCAATTTTGAGTTTTGACATAGGACTAATTTAAAAATGTGAAACAAAAAACTACCTGAATTTATCACAAAATATTAAAAATCAATCATCTTTAAGTGAAATTTATTACTTAAAGCTCTATTTCTGCTAGTAATTTTTCATCAAATCTTTAAAATTAAAAATCCCTTTTTTGGAGCAGTTTTTCAGCAATTTCAAAAAAAGCTGTGCAGTTAAAAATGCATCTCCGGCAGCAGTGTGTCTGTCATCGGTCTCGATTCCGTAGCGCTTGCAAAGCTCATCCAAGCTGTAGGATTCCATGTTGATTCTGCTTAAGTCTGCATTCGGACCATGTTCCAATCTAATGGCCAAACGAAGCGTATCTATTACAGGGTTTGGAAACTGGGATATCCCATAATGGGCCAAAAGCTTTCCGAGCATCTGGAGATCAAAGCTTACATGATGTCCTACCAGAATGGAGTTTCCGAAATATTCCAAAAGTCTTTTTGAAAAATCCTCTACTTCTAGCGGGTGAGCGATTTCAACCAACCCATGAATCGGAGCAGTTTTTCGACTTGTATTTTCTGTCAGTGGATACCATTCGACGGCTGTTGAAATTTGAATTTTCATCCCGGAAATCTGAACCGCTCCAAAGGATAAAATGGAATCCTTTACCGGATCAAATCCGGTGGTCTCGGTGTCCAAAACCGTAAAATTCAGCTGGTCAATTCCCCGAATTCCGGGAATAGACTGTGCATTCAGTTCCAAAAATTGCCGGATGAAATCCAGCCTCTCTTTTTTTGGCTTCCAAAATTCCCACCAACTCATTTTCTGAAATAGTCAAGCTGAAACCGGATATTAACAATCTCCTGAAGTTCTGAAATCGGGGAAAAAGTGTTTTTCAGAAGTTGACGTTGAAGTTTGCCCAAAGATTTGGGTTGGATGTATCTTCCGCTGTTTTGGTTTTGAAGTCCCTCCAGAGCTCTCATACGCATGAGGATTTCATAGGCTTTTCCGGCTTGGGCAAAAAGCTCCGCATAATTCGGTTCCAATTCGGCAAGCTTTTCAAAACGGCGAAAGGTATTGTTGATTCCTACGACTTGATGGCTTAGCACCAGCAACCGGGCAAGGTCTGTCAATGGCAGCATCGCCCTCGCCTTGATATCAAATTGGTCCCGATGTTCACCGGATTTTTCCACCATGAAGTCTTTGAAAAACCCTAGCGGCGGAGGATTTGTCAGGGCATTTTGAGCCAAGAAATTCAGGAAAATCTGCTTATTACCGATTTCCTGATAGATATGATGTGTGAGTTCTTCGGCCAATGTCTTGCTTCCTGCCACGGCCCTGTAATCGAAAAATATCGAAACCTTAACCAAAGCTTCCGGAGAAGGATGAAGAATCCACTCGGAAAAGTATTTTTTCCAAACGGAAAGTGGTTGAACCCATTCCGGATTGCTAGCCATGATTTTACCCGGACATGGATCAAAACCACAGGCCAAAAGGACTTCCACAATTCCTTCCCCAAGTTTGAGGAAGTATTCTGCTGCCTTGTCGTGCAATTCTGCAGTCACATCTTCGTAGAGAATCGCATTGTCCAGATCCGTTCGGAGCAGCTGCTCTTCACGCCCTTCACTCCCCATCGACAAAAAGCAAAATCGGACAGTTGCCATTTCGGGATAGTCCGATAGAAGTTGGTTTTGCACTAATGCCAAAGCCTGACGGATGATCACGTCGTTGATTTCTGTCATCACAGAGGAGACGAACTCCATCGAAACTTCATTTTCCAAGTAATACCGGAGCATTTGTTCGGCACGGTCCCGGATTTTTCGCATTTCACTTACCTCCACCGTATTGATCAACCCGTGGATGAGCACTGCAGGACTATTGCCCATGGACAGGAAAATGTCATGATCAGAGATTATCCCACAAACCGGACTTTGATCTGATCCATCATTGGTCAATACCAAATGATGGAGTCGATTGCGGATCATCGTGAGGTATAAATCCGAAAACCCATCCTGCTTTTTTCGGGTAATGACAGGGCTGGTCATGACCGATGAAACAGGTTGCTGTGGTGAAATACCGGATGCCAGCACCCGATTTCGCAAATCTTTGTCAGTCACTATTCCCTTTGGAAAGCCTTGATCATCACAGATGATGATGGAGCTGACCTGAGCTTCTGCCATCAATTTTGAGGCTTGGTGGATGGAAGCTTCCGGAGCACAACTCACTACTTTTTCAGATACTTTGACTTCAGACTGGTCCGAAAAAATCATCAGGGAATGATCACCGGAGGTATTTTTGAATTCTCCCCGAGCCTTTTGGCCATGGGAAAGATCCTGCCTAACCACTACCTGTCCTGCCGCAAACCCGGCTGCGAAAAAGAGTGCTACGCGACTGTTTTCCTCCAGGATTTTTTCAAAAACAGCTACCGGAATGGCATAAATCAGGCTATTTTCGATGACTTTGGAAGTAAGCAAATAGGGCCTTTTACCCAGTAAGGCCAACACGCCAAAGACATCACCTTCGTCACAAACCTCCCTGATTTCCTCTCCCTGAACTGAGTTTTGTACCAAATGAATGGTCCCTTCTTTCAGTACAAAAAAATGGGGCTGTGCAGCTTCCCCTTGTCGAAAAAGGATTTCCCCCTTTTCCAGATATAGTACTTCCACACTTCTGGCCACAGAGGCAAGGTCGTCCTTTCCCAAAAATGAAAAAGGAGGAAATCTGCGAAGGAACTCCGCAACCCGATTGACGATGACGTTGGCCATTAAAAGAAAGCAGGATTTTATTTTCCTGCCATTTTGACAAGTTTCTTTTTGGTATTCATCTTGAATAGTTAATAATCAAGATATTACAACTATGAGGGTTACCAAAATTTTCCAACCAATTCGCCAAGTGATTTGGGCCTTGATTGTAGCCTTTATGGTTGGTGTTCACAATTTTTACAAGCAAGAAATGGATTCTCCAGATTCGATTGTGTCATCCATTGAAATAGATGCTGAGGAGGAAGACTCTTCTCCAAAAGACTGATATTATAGGAAAGAGCCAAGATATCTTGGCTCTTCTTTTTGACTATTATCTTACTTCCTTCCTTCGACAATTTTCTCTACCACATCTGGATCGAGCAAGGTCGAAGTATCACCCATGGAATCTAGCTGACCTTCAGCTACTTTCCTCAGAATCCGTCGCATGATTTTTCCGGAGCGGGTTTTTGGAAGTCCAGGCACGATCTGAATCTTATCCGGCTTGGCAATCGGACCTATGATTTTGGAAACCATATCCTTGATTTCATTGATCAAATTGTCCTCAGTACGGTTGGTCATGTCGCAAATCACAAAGGCGTAAATGCCCTGACCTTTGACCTCATGAGGATAGCCCACCACAGCAGATTCGATGACTTTTGGATGTTCGTTAATCGCGTTTTCCACTTCAGCGGTACCCATTCGATGGCCTGACACATTGATCACATCGTCTACTCGGCCGAGTATTCTGTAATAACCATCGTGATCGCGTTTCACCCCATCTCCGGTGAAATACATGTTTTGATAAGTCGAAAAGTAGGTTTGTTTGCATCGCTCATGATCGCCATAGGTAGTTCGGATCATGGACGGCCAAGGAAATTTGATGCAAAGATTGCCTTCCACAGAGTTACCAGTTAGCTCATTCCCTTCAGCATCCACGATACAAAGCTGAATCCCCGGCAGGGGCAAGGTGGCATAAGCAGGCTTGGTTGGTGTGATGCCCGCCAAAGGAGAAACCATGATTCCACCTGTTTCAGTCTGCCACCAGGTGTCGACAATCGGACATTTCCCTTTTCCGATATGGGTATGGTACCAATGCCAGGCTTCTTCGTTGATCGGCTCGCCTACGGAGCCTAGCACTTTAAGTGAACTGAGATCACACCCTTGAATCGGATCTGTACCAAAGGCTTGCAGAGCGCGGATCGCGGTTGGAGCTGTATAAAAGATATTGACTTTATGCTTTTCGATGACTTCCCAAAAACGGCCGGGACCCGGGTAAGTGGGAACTCCCTCAAACATGAGCGTGGTGGCACCCGCCAAAAGCGGACCGTAAACGATGTAGGAGTGGCCCGTTATCCAACCAATGTCGGCGGTACACCAATACACATCTCCTGCGGAATACTGAAAGACATTGTCAAAGGAATACTTGGTATACACCATGTAGCCACCAGTGGTATGAACCACCCCTTTGGGTTTTCCTGTCGAGCCGGAAGTGTAGAGGATAAACAGCATGTCTTCGCTGTCCATTTCTTCAGCCGGGCAGACATCGGATTGGCCTTCCAATACCTGATGCCACCAAAAATCCCGACCTGATTTCATTTCAGTTTCCTGACCTGTGCGGCGATAGACGATGACCGTTTCCACTGAAGATTTTTCAAGAGCTTCATCCACAACGGATTTTATTCCGATTTTTTTATTTCCTCGGAAGTTTCCATCGGAGGTCAAGACAGCTTTTGCTTCGCAATCGATGATCCGATCCGCGAGGGAAGAACTGGAAAAACCAGCAAATACGACGGAATGAATGGCTCCTATCCGGGCGCAGGCAAGCATGGCAATGGCTGCCTCCGGCACCATGGGCATGTAGATAATTACCCGGTCACCTTTTTGGATTCCTTTACTTTTCAGCGCATTGGCAAATCGACAAACCTCCCTGAAAAGCTCCCGATAAGTTAAGGTTCGAGTTGCTTCGCCCGGTTCATTGGGTTCCCAGACAATCGCCGGTCGGTCTCCGATCGTGTAGAGATGTCGTTCAAAAATATTCTCAGTGATATTCAGCTTTGCATTTACAAACCATTTGACATCCGGTCCTTCAAAATTCCATTTTAGGACTTTATCCCAGCGCTTTCTCCAGTGAAAGGAATCCGCTATTCTAGCCCAAAATTCTTCAGGCTGGGCTATGCTTTTTTGGTATTCGTAGAGATAGCCACTGAGGGTATGTAATCGGTCACTCATGATAGGGTAAGGTTATGGGTACTTCTCGTTCTAATGATCTTGTGCTTCACCGGCTCCTTTTGGAATCCGGATCTCCTGAATCAGGTCCTGTACATGCTGCGGTGGTGCTGGAGTAAATTTCGAAACGAAATAGCACACCAGAAAATTTAAAAGCATCCCGATGGAACCTATTCCTTCCGGAGAAATTCCAAACCACCAGTGATCCTCAGAATTTATCCCCGGATTGATAAACTTGAAATAGGTGATGTAGGAAACGGTAAAAATGAGACCAGTAATCATCCCTGCGATGGCCCCTTCTTTATTGATCCGCGTCGAAAATATTCCAAGTATGATTACCGGGAAAAAGGAAGCAGCCGCCAAACCAAAGGCGAATGCAACAACCTCTGCTACAAATCCGGGAGGATTTACTCCAAAATACCCGGCAAAAATTACTGCACCTGCAGCAGAAAGCCGGGCGATCTGAAGTTCCTTTTTTTCAGAAATTTCGGGATTGAAGTTTTTGACCAGATCACGGGAAACGGAAGTGGAAATCACCAATAGCAAACCTGCGGCGGTAGATAGGGCTGCCGCCATGGCGCCTGCCGCAACCAATCCGACTACCCAGTTGGGAAGTTGCGCAATCTCAGGAGTGGCCAGCACCATGATGTCTTTGTCAATGGTGAGTTCATTTGCAACAGGATCTGCCAAATATTGGACCTTTCCATCTCCGTTTTTATCGTCTACGTTTATGAGGTTGGTTTTTTGCCAGTTTTGAACCCATGCCGGGAGTTCTGAAATGTTTTTTTCCGAGGTCGAATTGATCACATTGTAAATTCCGAAAGCCGCCATCGCCGGAGCAGTCGTGTACAAAATCGCGATAAAAATCAAGGCATATCCTGCCGAAAGCCGAGCATCCTTTACTTTGGGCACGGTAAAAAACCGGACAATGACGTGTGGCAAACCTGCTGTACCCACCATTAGGGCCAAGGTGATCATCAGCATATCAGTCATTCCTTTCCGACCGGAGGTGTATTCACTGAATCCCAAGTCGGCTAATACACCGTCCAGCTTTTCCAGCAAAGGCGTCCCGTCTGCAACTTCTCCTCCCAATCCCAACTGAGGAATAGGATTGCCAGTCAGCTGCATGGAGATGAAAATTGCAGGCACCATGTATGCAAAAATCAACACACAAAACTGAGCCACTTGGGTGTAGGTGATTCCTTTCATTCCGCCCATCACCGCATAGAAAAAGACAATCGCCATGCCGATGACTACCCCCCATTCAATCGGAATTTCGAGGTATCGCGAAAAGACAATACCAACCCCGCGCATCTGACCTGCCACATAGATGAAGGAAATGAAAAGTGCGCAAATCACCGCTACCACTCGCGCTTTATTCGAGTAATAGCGATCACCCACAAAGTCAGGCACGGTGAATTTTCCAAATTTTCTCAGATAAGGAGCCAGCAACAAGGCGAGTAACACATAGCCCCCAGTCCAGCCCATCAGGTAGACTGAACCATCGTATCCGGCAAAAGAAATCAAACCGGCCATCGAAATAAAAGAAGCTGCAGACATCCAGTCAGCCGCTGTAGCCATGCCGTTGGCCAAAGGGGAAACTCCTCCACCGGCTACATAAAACTCCTTTGTTGACCCCGCACGGGTCCAGATTGCGATGGCGATGTAAAGAGCGAAAGAAAGCCCGACAAGTAAATAGGTCCAAGTAAGAATATCCATATCCGAGAATCAGTCTTCGTGAACGTCAAATTCCCTATCCAGCTTATTCATCCGAACCACATAAATGAAAATCAGTACGATGAACGAATAAATAGCACCCTGCTGGGCAAACCAAAAACCAAGAGGATACCCACCGATTTTGATTTGATTGAGTGGCTCGACTAATATGATTCCAAACCCAAAGGAGACCACAAACCAAACCAGGAGTAAAATCAGAAGTGTCCGCAGATTTTTCTTCCAATAGACAGACATTCTATCAGTCTTTTGAGGCATAGTATTTTGGGTTTAGGATATAAAAAGCAACTTATTTGAAGGTCGAAAATACTTTTTGACCATAGAATTTTTCGACTTCAAAATCAAAAATGAAATACTTGAATCTGGAGACAGAATCCAAACTCTTTTCCATTAAAAACCGAATTTTTTTAGAAACAACCCGAAGCATGTTCAAAAACTTAGCGGAATAAGTTCGGTATTTGAAAAAATCTCCTTGATTTCTTGAAGACTACGAAATCACACCAAATACTCCGATGCCATAGCCAGTGCAGCGGCTAAAAAAGTAACCATGAGCTTATTCATCTGAAATTTGTGATGTGGGCTGCTTTCAAAAAAGATGGTTGTGGAAATATGCAAAAACCCTCCGGTCACCAATCCATAGAGCAAACCGATTCCTTCTTTGGAGAGTACCCCCTGTGAAATAAAGAACGAGCTCGACAGCATCCCCATCGGAGAAGCCAAAGCAAAAACCGTTAACAGCAGAATTGTCCACTTCTTACTCAAGGAGGCAGAGAGAACTGCTGTCAATGCAAATGCCGCCGGTCCTTTGTGCATAATAATTCCCAACAAAACCGTCTTGTCACTGTGTGCATGTGTGGATGCGATGGCATCTCCAATCACTACCGTGCCGTGAGACAGCAGTGTTCCTTCCAAAAAAGCATGGATGAAAAGCCCAACCATGAGGGTGATGACGCCTTTGGAAGTCTCCGAACTGTGCTTATGAATGTGTCCGTGCTCGATTCCTGAGGACCAAAATTCCAACACCTGCTGCAATAAAAAGCCCAATAGGATATATAATCCCATTCGGCCGTGGTCGTATCCCGTACTGAACAACTCCGGAATGATGTGCAAAATGGTAATGGAAAAGAGGTAAGATCCCGCAAATACCAATACCAATTTGAAATAGCGCTCTCTGAAAGCAGGGGCAAAAAACACCAACAAGCCCGCAATCATTGCAGTAAGAAAAAGAAGCAGAAAGTTTATTCCCATTGTGAATTTGAGCCATTCCTATTTGTCATCGGAACAGCTCTTGTCGGTGATAACCTCCGCAAAGGTAATAAAATTCAATAATGTTGCATTTAGCTTTATTACTTTACCTGAAAAGATAAATAACGGGTGAGCTCAGGACTGACATATTGCTTCAATTTTCCGCCCTTTTCATTGTAAATCAACAGCATTTCCAGATCGGTCCGGCTGGAATCCAATCGTACTGCCTCCCGCCAGCCCAAGACCATAAGTGCATCGGCCATTGCATCGGCGGTTTTTGCATCCGGCCCGATGACAGTTGCTCCCAACAATCCATGAGTCACAGGATAGCCTGTTCGCGGGTCAAGCGTAAAAGAAAGCCGCACTGAATCTTTGGTGTAGAATTGCTCAAAATTTCCTGTCGTCGAGATTGCCTTATCCTGAAGTGCCACAACGCCCTCCGCCTTTTTACCCATACTGTCTGCAAGATAAAGCAGCCCAATTTTCCAGAGTTCATCTTTTTCGTTTAGTCCCTTTGCCAGGTTTTCCCCGCCGATTTGAATCAGGTAGTTTTTAATCCCTTTTCTTTCCAATAATCCTGCGATCAGATCCACCGCATAGCCTTTGCCTGATCTGGAAAAATCAAGAAAAATCCCCGAATTGGTTTTTCGGATGAGCGTGTCTGTCACAATGACTTTTTTCAATCCTACCATAGAAAGTACCTTGCCCACATCGGTACTGTCCTGAAGTCGAGCTCCGGAAGGTGAAAAAGTCCAGATTTTTTCAATGGCTTGTTGAGTTGGATCCAGCGCCCCACTCGTAAGGCCATACATCCGGTCAGCCTCAGTGAGTACACTTACTAGGATTGGAGAAGGAGAGAGCAAGGTGTCCCTGAGATTGAGTTGATTGATTTCCGAAGTGGGCTCATAGACGGAAATGCTCTGATTAAAGACCTTCAGAAGCGAATCCACTGAGGCTTGAAAGTTTCGGTTTTCCTCATCCAGATAGGTGACTTGATAATCCGTCCCCATAGTTTTGCCCGAAAATGAAACCTTGCCTGATTCGGATTTTGGCAATTCTTCGGCTTCAGGTTTCCCTTCCCTGGTCCTGTAGGCATAGACCAAAACCACGAGTGCAAAAAGTACAAGGGAATAGATGATGTTTTTCCGTGCGTTGGAATTCATTTCAACTCAATTTTCAGGCGAATTTAGGTCATTTTTTGTCAGTACAGGTAAAATGGAAAAGATCTCCGCATGGGGTTTTGTTTATATTTGTGTGTACCCCAAAAGTCATGAGAGAAGATTATCTGAGAGGAGATGAGGAAGAATTAAGCCCAAAAGACCGGGAGTTTGAGCGCGCCTTAAGGCCGTTGAGTTTTGAGGATTTTTCCGGTCAGGCCAAAATCATTGAGAATCTCAAGGTTTTCGTGCATGCTGCCAAAAAGCGGAAAGAGCCACTGGACCATGTTCTGTTGCACGGCCCTCCTGGTCTGGGAAAAACCACCCTGAGCAATATCATCGCAAATGAACTCCAAGCTGGGATCAAAATTACCTCCGGTCCTGTATTGGATAAACCTTCCGATTTGGCTGGATTGCTGACCAATCTTGAAGAAGGCGATGTGCTTTTCATCGATGAAATTCACCGCCTGAATCCCATCGTGGAGGAATATCTCTATTCCGCTATGGAAGACTTTCGGATCGATATCATGCTGGACAGTGGGCCAAATGCCCGCTCAGTGCAGATTTCACTCAGTCCGTTTACCCTGATCGGGGCTACTACGCGATCCGGCTTGTTGACTTCTCCGCTCCGGGCGCGATTTGGGATCAATTCCCGATTGGAATATTACGATGCCAAATTGCTGACGGATATCGTTACCCGATCAGCTGGAATCCTTCAAACTCCAATCGATGAAGTAGCTGCCTTTGAAATTGCCCGACGCAGCCGTGGTACTCCCCGAATTGCAAATATGCTGCTTCGCCGAACCCGTGACTTTGCGGAAGTAAAAGGCAATGGAACCATCACGCTCGAAATCGCCAAAATTGCCTTGAATGCCTTGGACGTGGATGAAAATGGCTTGGACGAAATGGATAATCGAATCCTGCTGACCATTATCGAAAAGTTCAAAGGCGGACCGGTGGGCCTGAGTACCATCGCTACAGCCTGTGGGGAAGAAGCCGAGACTATTGAGGAGGTTTACGAGCCATTTCTGATCCAGGAAGGCTATATGAAGCGCACTTCAAGAGGGCGAATGGCTACCGAATTGGCATACAAACACTTGAAAATCAAACCAACAGGAGCCAGCGGAATGTTGTTTGATTTGTGAGGCAGGAAAAATAAAGGCCTGTCAGGTTTTCAAATCCTGACAGGCCTTTAATTATAAGTTTTAATTGGTCTATACTGCTTTTGAGGTTTCCATCTGATAGATAATATCCTCGTAGTCGAGCTTATTCCAGTTTTCGGTGATCAGCGGATCGGCCATCACCTTGTTCATGATTGCTTCCTGAAGTTTGCCCTGAGCATAAGCTTCCGCATAACCCATATCAGTGAACGTCACCATCGTGTAGAGCGGAATCCACTCCTTTGGGTAGAGTTCATGAAGTTTGGCTTCAATTTTTTTGCGGAGCAAAAACTTTGGATCGGCAACTGAATCCCGCATCTCGATGAAGTTTTCCATTGCCAACTGGCAAATGGCATCGGTATCGGGCTTACGTTTTTTCTGAAATTTTTCAAAAACCAAATCCCAAGCATTGGTGCCCAGTTTTTCAATGAGTCCGTTCAGAATAAAGCAATCCTCAAAGCCGCAATTCATGCCCTGACCATAAAAAGGTACCATGGCATGGGAAGCATCACCCAACAGGAGTGCATTTCCCTGAACCCAAGGATAGCATTCGATATTGATTAGGGCTGCTGTAGGATTTTTGAAAAACTCGTTCTTCAAATCCGGCATCAGCTGATACGCATCGTCGAAGTAAGCCCTGAAGACAGTCTCCAAGTCTTTTTCATCCTTGATTTTGTCAAAGCAAATTTTTGAACCTTCGAAAGGAAGGAAAAGCGTACAGGTAAATGACTTATCCGGATTGGGAAGTGCAATCAACATAAATTTTCCCCTAGGCCAAATGTGCAGGGCATTTGGATCCATGGCAAACTCACCGGAAGGTGTAGCCGGAATCGTCAGTTCCTTATACCCATGCGAAATATACTCCTGCTTATAGTTAAACCGAATTTGCTTTTGCATCGCCATTCTCAGGGAGGAATAGGCTCCATCCGCTCCGATGACCACTTTTGGGTTCAGTTTCTTTTCTCCTTCGGTAGTTTCAAAGGTTACTTCATGAGTTCTGAAATCCACCTCAACACACTTATGATCGAAGTGTATTTCAGCTCCCAATCGCTCGGCTTCCTCAGCAAGCAATTGGTTGAATTTTCCTCTGGAAATGGAATAGATGGCCTGATTAGCCTTTCCGTAAGGAATAAAAGTGGTTCCTCCATGCTCATCATGGACTTTTCTTCCATACATGGGAATAGCCAAAGGCATGACCTTGTCTTTCAGCCCGACTTGCTCAAGACTTTTCCATCCCCGATGGCTAAGGGCCATGTTAATGGATCTACCAGCTTCTAAATAGGGATTTTTGCGCTTATCGGGCCGCTTGTCATATACAGACACATCCAAACCCTGGCGCTTGAGATAAATGGCCATCAGGCTTCCGATCAATCCGGCGCCCAAGATGGTGATTTCGTTTTTTTTCATCGGATAGGTTTATCCACGCTTCTTTAAGCGAATTTCTCCAGGGATTGTTCCAAAATTTTCGCAAATCGGAACACATCCAAGAAGCTGTTATACAGTGGAGTAGGGGCCAGGCGGATCACATTGGGATTTCTCCAGTCACCTACTACACCATGTTTGTAAAACTCATCGAAGACGGCTTTGCCTCCCCGATGAATCAGCAAAGATAACTGACAGCCTCTTTCTTGGGGGTTTTTGGGAGTTATTATTTCCAAAACTCCTGATTCTCCGCTGATTTGGCGGATTAGAAACTCCAGATAGCCGGTTAGTTTTTCACTTTTTTCACGGAGATTTTCTATGCCGGCTTCCTGAAAAATATCCAATGAAGCCTGATGCGCAGCCAAGGCCAAAACATTTGTATTGGCCAATTGCCAACCGTCGGCTCCGTACATTGGAACAAAGCCTTTTTCCATTTTGAACCTCTCGCCCTCATCATGTCCCCACCAGCCTCCAAATCGGGGCAAGTCAGGCCGCTCAGCGTACCGCTCATTCACAAAAATCCCGGAAATATTCCCAGGACCTGAATTCAGGTATTTATAGCTGCACCAGGTGGCAAAATCCACATCCCAATCGTGAAGTTTCAAGACCGCATTTCCTGCGGCATGGGCCAAATCAAACCCGGCCAAAGCTCCAACAGCATGGGCAGCCTCTGTGATGGCTTTCAGATCAAAAAACTGTCCGGTGTAATATTGAATCCCGGCCATATTGACCATCGCCAAGGATTCACCCTGTCGGTAAATTTCCTCCAGAATATCCTCTGTCCTAAGGGTGAATTCTCCCGGTCTGGGCGCCAATTCTACCAACACATCCAAGGGATCCAATCCATGGAATTTGATCTGGGTCTCGAGCATGTATTGGTCGGAAGGGAATGCGCCCGCTTCCACAATGATTTTGTATCGCTCCTCGGTCGGCTGATAAAAAGACACCATTAGCAGGTGGAGGTTGACCGAAAGGTTATTCATAGCCACCACCTCGTGCTCCTGGGCCCCAAGGATTTCAGCCAGGGCCGGTTTGGACTTTTTGCGGATATGATACCAGGCATCTTCCCCGTGAAAATGCCCATCCACTGCCAAATCCGCCCAGTTATTCAGTTCTTTTTCGAGGTAATCTTTGACTGATTTGGGTTGGAGGCCAAGTGAATTTCCGCAGAAGTAAATGGCTTCCCTGCCGTTTACTTTGGGAAAGTGAAATCGGGATCTGAACTTTGAAAGTGGATCTTTTGCATCCATTTCACGGGCAAAAGATTCTGAGTATTGGAATGTATTTGGGTTCATGATTTTTCTTGTCAAGGGTAAATGAACTACCGTCCACCGCCCTTGAAAATATATGTTGAATTCTGATTTATCTTGCCGTCGACAGTGGACTGTTGACCTTACTTTTCCATCACCGTACCGCAGCTTTTGCAAGTCCTCCGATCCAAACTGGACCAGAAGCGCTCCATGACCAGTGGAAGTTGGGTGACAATGTCGGTGAGTTCCACATATTCTTCGTGAAGACGCTCACCGCAGTTTTCGCAGTGCCAAATGAAGCCGTCTTTTTCTCCCGCTCTTCGGTATCGTTCGATCACTAAGCCGATGGTATTGGCCGGACGGCGGGGAGAGTGCGGAACTTTTGCGGGTAAAAGAAAGATTTCCCCTTCTTTGATTTCGATGTCTTTGGGCTTGCCGTCTTCGATGATTTTCAGGACGATGTCCCCTTCCAACTGATAGAAAAACTCCTCGCCTTCGTCGTAATGATAATCCTTTCGGCTATTGGGTCCACCTACGACCATGACGATGAAGTCATCGTTGCCTTTATAGACCTGCTGATTTCCGACTGGGGGCTTGAGCAAATGACGGTTATCGTCAATCCACTTTTTGAAATTGAAGGGTTTTGCAACGGCCATTTGTATCAGATTTTGGATGAATTTGATTTGTTTTAACTCCTGAGGGGCCTAAAAGTATTAAAAAACCTGTGCTTTTTTTGGCTTATTTTGCTCAAAATCCCCTTTAAAATCATGAATTTCCCCATCGCTGACTTGCACTGTGACCTCCTATCATTTTTGGCAGTGGTACCTGGTGCAAATCCTTTTTCCAAGGAACAGATCCCTTGTGCTTTTCCCTGGATGCAGGAAGGGGGAGTGTCGATGCAGGTGATGGCGATCTACACGACCGTAGAGCCGGGAAGTATGCAGCTAGCCCTCCGGCAGGCGGAGATTTTCTCCCATCTTCTTCAAAAAGAAGAAAAAACGGTCAGATTTTTCGATTCCAAATTCCTCAAAGATCCAACTGCAGACTCACGAATCGGCATCATTGCCGCTGTGGAAAACGCGGCCGGATTCGGTCATGAAAAAGCGACTTGGCCGGAGATTTATGCCCAGTTTGACGCGCTGGTCAATAAAGTTGGGCACTTAGCCTACATCAGTCTGACCCACCATACCGGAAACCGCTTTGGCGGAGGAAATTATACAGAAGGCATCGGACTTAAAGAGGACGGAAAGCGACTCCTGGAATACATGGCCGGCAAGCGGATTCCGATTGACCTCTCTCATACTTCCGACGCATTGGCGGCGGGGATTTTGAATCACATCGACCGCCACCACCTGCCGATTCCGGTGATGGCCAGCCATTCGAATTTCCGGACGATCTGGGATCACAAGCGAAACCTGAGTGATGAATTTGCACAGGAAATCATCCATCGGGGAGGAATCATCGGTGTGAATTTTCTGCGGGAATTTCTGGACCGGGAAGTGCCGGAGCGGCTATTCGAGCACTTGCTCTATGGCGCCAAACTAAGCGCGGATTCCATCTGTTTTGGAGCAGATTTCTTTTACACGAAGAATTTTCCGGATAAAAGCAGACATCCCTTCTACTTCTCATTGGCCGAAAATGCCGGAAAATACCCGTCACTTTTGGAAGCCTTGAGTCATGATTTGAATGAATCCCAGCTCCGCAAACTGGCCTTTGAAAACGTTTATAATTTTTACCAAAAACTCTGGAACTGATGTCCAGTCATCATTTCGTCAAAGAACAGCAGGAACCGGCCGTATTCATTTTGGGTACGGAAGGCCTGAGTTTCGATTCGGTTGCACCGCTTTTGGAGTGGGTGCCAACGGTCTTGGTTTGGCAGGAATGCCTGGACGAGGTCCTGAGTTGGGGTATCAAGGTCGATGTGATCCTGACCACGGAAGAGTTTCAACAGGAAAACCTCCAGCTGCTGGAGTCCCAATATCCCGTCAAGTTTCTTACTTTATTGAATGAAAAACCACTCGAAGAAGGTCTGCAATACCTTTTGGCCACCAAGCATCCGGCGGCACATTTGGTGGGTGTCTCGCATTTGACTTGTCATAATTTGGAGGAAAAGCTGAACCAGTTTGACCTGACAGTCATCGATGGAGGTTGGAAATACTATCCCGTCAAAAGTGGGAAATTCAAAAAGTGGTTTGCAGAAAGCACCATTCGACTTTTGGGAAAAGAAGGATTACCTGTGGAAATTTCCAATGAAAACGGCAAACTCATGCTTCCTCTTGTTTACCTGACACAGTTGGAGGTGCCGGAGGGGATCACTGAGATTTTTGGAACAGGGATATTTTGGGTGGGGGAGTTTGTGAATTGAAAAACTGGAAGATTGAAAAATTTGAAAATTTCAGGACTCCTGTCGATTAAAAATTGTATGGAGCTTAAAATCTTACTTGATCTCGTAAATCGTACTTCGTAAATCAAAAATAAAGGAAGGCTCTCACCTTCCTTTTTACATTCCTTATTAAGATCGCTTCCTACCTCGCGATGAGGACTACTCCCTAATCCACCCCACTTTATCGGCAATCGGCTGGCGCTTGCCTTCCGGCCAGTTATCGGTAGCTGGCTTTGCGACGTAGAAGAATCCCATCAGCATATCCTCCCCTTCCAGTCCGAAATCTTCTCTAGCTTCGCCCCAGAATGTTGGTCCGCCGGTACCCCAGTAGCATGCCAAACCGTGCGCACAGGCAGTTAAGTACATGTTTTGAACAGCCATGGCTGTGGCGGCGATTTCTTCCATCACCGGAATGCCCGAACCCTCCGTTCGCTTCATCAGAATGGCAATCACGTGAGAAGCTTTCAATGGCTGTTCCTTGAATTTCTGGTAGGTGGCCTCGATGAAAGGGGTTCCGTTTTTCTCAGCCCGCATTTTATACATCTCCGCTTGGTAATCCGCGAATTTCTTCAAGCCTGCACCGGTGTAGACGATGAATCTCCAAGGTTGAGTGACTTTGTGAGTCGGTGCCCAGTTGGCATTTTCCAGAATTTCCTCGATGATGGAGTCATCTACAGGATCATTTTCTTTGAATTGGGCGACAAACATGGATCGACGTCCACGGATGATTTTGGTTACTTCTTCGGTATTGAAATCGGGTCTTTGCATTATTTCTGATTTTTACATTCAAGTAAATTCTTCCTTGTTTTTGTTCCTTTAGCCACAAATATTATTTCAACATGCCCTCCAAAAACTTCCGCACATCTATCGCCAACGCGTCAAAATCTTCCTGTCTGTTGTACATCATATGGCCAGCTTCATAATAAGTCATTTGAATCCTTTCCTGTGGGAAGTCATGTCGTGCAAAGGTGTATTCCGCATCAAAAAAGGGAGTGATCAGATCGTAATACCCGTTGGCAACCAAGACTTGAAGTTTGGTATTGCGGTGCATAGCTTCGCTCAAAGACCTTGCTGTGCTCACATAAGTCGGTTCCCAATAAGCCCCATCCGGCACAGGCTTCCAGTTCCAGCTCCCTCCCATTCCCTCGGCTGAGGTAAAGTAAGGCCTGTCCAGATTCACCTTTAACTCCCGCATCAGGTAATCGTTGAATACAGCCGTGTAGGCCGAGCCAGTCATATAGCTCGCTGGATCACCCAAGACCGGTCCTTCTGCGATTTTGTCTGTTTCCTCTGCCAGATATCTTCCATCCAGAGTCCCTATGGCTTTCCCTTCTTCACGCAGCAGCTCTTTTTTGAACCGGTGCATCAGGATCTGATTGTCGGAGTGAAGGATGTAATTCTTATCCAGACCGGTGAAATAGGCCAGTTTTTCGGCGATTGCCTCTTTCTGGGCCGGGGTTTGTTTTTCCCCGAGGTAAAGCGACTTCAAATAATCCCCATATGCGAAATCCCGCGCTTCCTGCACAAAAACTTCCAGGGTTTTACCTTGCCCGGCTTTGCCATGATACCACGCAGTCACAGCCTGAGAAGGTAGGTAGGTAAAAAAGGAGGTCAGGTTATCCGCCCAACTCGAGGATCCTGCATAATCCAAAGCCTGAGAAATCAGGATAATTCCATTCAGGGCCATGCTTTGGCCTCCGCCTTCCAAAACTTCGGCTACTTTGGCCGCTCGAGTGGTGCCAAAGCTTTCTCCTGCCATGAATTTTGGAGCTTGCCAGCGACCGTTTTTAGTCACCCATAGGCGCATAAACTGGGCAATGGATTCCGCATCTTGATTCAATCCCCAGAAATCGGATGTTTTCCCGACTCCTTCGACTTGGCTAAATCCCGTCCCGATGGGATCGATAAACACCAAATCAGTCAAGTCCAGTAAGGCCTGGTTGTTTTCCACAAATTTGTATGGCGCTGCACCGTCATCGGTTTTGGCTTCTGAATCTGTCTTGACCACCTTGGGACCAAAGAATCCCATGTGCAGCCAAACGGACGCCGAGCCAGGCCCTCCGTTGAAAATGAAAAGTACCGGTCTTTTGGAAGAGTCGACGCCTTCCCGGAGGTAGCTCGTTGACCACATCGATCCTGTTACTTCCCCTTTGCTGTTCTTGAGAAAGGTCTCTCCGACAATGGCCTTGAAGCTGATTTTTTGCCCGTTAAAGGTGCCGGTATGTACCGATTCAAACTTTTGAGGTTCCCGAGGGACCCATTTTGTTTCGCTTTTTTCCTCTTGGGAAAATGAGATTCCCGTTGAAAGCAAGAACACTAAAATTGGAAATAGGAAAAGTCTTTTCATAACGGCTGTTGAATGTGAAAGAAGGTGGTCTAACCATCTTCTGAGATAGGTCAGGATTAATTTCCGAACTCGTTCTTTGGGTAGGCTAATATCTTGTGTCTTTAAACTAATATCTAGTAATTAAATCCCACTTTAATTCCCCCATACCAATTTCGAGTCGGTGCCGGCTGATAGAATCTTCCACCGAAAGCATTCAGGTCATTTCCGAGCGAGTAGCTTTCATCCAGCAAATTGTCCACGCCGGCAAAAGCCTCCAGATCCCAGTTCCCAAAGGTTCGGGCGTAGCCAAATCGCAGATTGACCAGATCGTAAGCCTCTTGATACACCGTATTGGCATCATTCAGCGGAAGTTTGTCTGTAAACTGATGAGTAAAATTGAAGTAGAAACCAATTGAGGTTCTCAAGTCCAATCGGCTTACCAGGTTGTGAGGAGGGACACCAGTCAGGTCATTTCCTGAAAAATCATTGGTCTGCTTCGCATAATCCACAAACTTGAAAAACTGACCCGTGTAGGCAGTTCCGATCAAGAGGTCTTTGATAAACCCGCCGGAGTTTCTCAAAATGGCATAATCCACAGCAGCTTCGATTCCCTTTTGATCAGTCGAACCAGCATTGCGGAAGAGCACCACGCCGTTTTCATTGGTGTAAGTCGTAATGGTCTCGTTTAATTTGAGGTAATAAGCAGTCAAATCCACATTTAGCCGCGCTAGGCCAAGACGATAGCCGACTTCATAATTGACTCCTTTTTCCGCTTCCAAATCAAGATTTAGACTTCCCTCATTGGTGCGGACTTCGTCTATGGTGGGAGGTGAAAATCCGCTGCTGAGCGATCCATAGACTGAACTGAAGGAATTGAGCTTGTAATTCAACGCAACCCGCGGCACTACGATTGGGTCAAAGGTTCGAGTCTGAAGTCCTGTCGGTCCTCCGGTGGCATCGATCTGTCGGTCCACTTCATACCCGGAGAAGTTTTCACTCAAGCCGAGGGTGAAAAGCATTTTGGTACTCAGATTCCATTCTGCCTGCTGGAAAAAGAATCCCTGGTAGGCTCTCAGCTTGTCAGAAAATCGTACCGTATCCGCGACTCCAGCCCGGTTCCCAAAGTTCTGCGCATCGGTCAAGCCATTTTGGTACTCCGCTCCCGCGATCAGACGAAGGGCTTTACCAGCCAATTTTCCGTCATGGACAAACTTTGTTCTAAGGCCGTACCCAAAGCCCAGTTCCTTTTTGTAATCCAGGATGAAGGGATTTTCAAAGTTGTTGGTGTTGAGGTAAATCGTTGTGTTGTTGCTGGTTTTTTCCGAAAACCGATACAAATGCCCGAGTGAAAGCAATACTGCCTGCTGGGAAATGGAGCTGTTTTGAGCAACAGAACCCGGTCGTGCCTGACGTGGATTTTCGGCAACTTGGGCAGCATTCAGTGCGCCGGGAATTTGGTAATCCAGATCGGAAATCAACAGTTGGGTTCGGATTTCCTGCTTTTCTGAAACCGGAAAAAACCCTCCCAATTGAAATACCTGACGATCCACCGCAGAATGGTCCCGATAGCCATCGGATTTTTGACTGACGAAGGAGGCTTCGATTCCGCCATCGCCGACTTGCTGGGAAAGGCCCAGTCTGAATCGACTCAATCCAAAATCTCCCGCCAGGTAATCGGTGGAAATTCGGTTTCCGGAGATTTCAGGCTGGCTGAACAGGGAAATTGCTCCGCCGTTTCCGGCGCCATAGATGCTTCCTGAGGGACCTTTGACTACTTCGGAAGTTTTGATGTTGGCAAGGTCAAGGAGATTGAGCGCGGTGGTTCCATCCGGAGAAGTGAAAGGCACCTCGTTCCAGTAGACTTTCACATTTCTCACTCCAAACGGAGACCGAAGGGAGCTTCCCCGGATCGACACGCGGTAGCTGGCCGGAGCCCGTTCTTCAATTCGGATTCCTGGTTTGGTATTAAATGCATTGACGGGGGAGGTTTCGTTGAAGCGATTGAAATCCCGCTCCGAAACCTGAACAATGGCAGCTGATTGTTCCAAAAGCGGTCTTTCGCTTTCAAAAGCGGAAACGGTCACTGTCCCAAGATTGAAAATGGTCGGGTTGAGTTTCACCTCATACTCCCCCGGTCCATATTCCTCTTCTCTGCTTTCATACCCTTCCAGCGCAAAAGAAACTCGGATCGGTTCACTGCCGGGAATGGCGATAATTCCGGAGGAATTGGTGCGTAGGATTTTGTCTTTTCCGGCTTTTACCCGAACGTTTTCCAAGGGAATACCTGAAACCTGATCGGTGATTTTAAACTGGATTTGGGCTTGAAGCCCGAAACTGATTATAAGGAATAACAGGGTAAGTGTCTTTTTCATGCAGGAAAATTAAGAGGAAACTTGCAGACAAAAGCCAGAAACACTCTTAATGGTTTCTTTTTGCTCTTTAGGAATAAAAGGTTTTTGGATTATCCACTCCAAAGATATAGAAAGCTCGATGGTCTGGTTTTGAGAATTCGATTTAAAAAGATAATTTCTGTGAAATTTTCTATGGAAAGAATCAAATTTCACAGAAGATTTGCCCATCCCATAATCACCTATCCTGAAATTTTATGAAGTATTTCATACCTGTAATCCTGGGAGCCTTTCTGATTATTTCTTGCAAAAACACCCCAAAGGAAGACGAATACGACCCGGATGCTTTTATCAATCCCGAGCTTTTCAAGGATCATATCCGCAGCACGGATTTTCAGACTCCTGAGCAGGAATTGGCCGGTTTTCATTTACCTCCGGGTTTTGAAATCAACCTTTTCGCTTCCGAACCGGACATCACCAAACCAATCAACATGGAGTTTGATGACCAAGGAAGGCTGTGGGTGACCCACTCCATTGAATATCCCTATGAAGCCTCGACTGGGTCCGGACAGGATAAAATCACCATCTTGGAAGATACAGACGGAGATGGGAAGGCAGACAAATTCACGGATTTTGCCAGCGACTTAAACATTCCCATTGGCATTATGCCCGTAAAAGGCGGAGCCGTGGCTTTCAGCATACCAAACATTTATTTTTTTGAGGATAAAAACGGGGATGACCGATACGACGAAAAGCGTGTCCTATTGGGGCCTTTTGGACACGAGGATACCCATGGCATGATCAACAACTTTTTCAGAGGATTGGATGGGTGGATATATTCCTCTCACGGATTCAGAAATACTTCGAATGTAGCCGGCGCGGACCAAGACTCCATTAATATGACCTCCGGAAACACCTTCCGATTTAAAATCGATGGAAGTCATGTGGAACAAACTACCTACGGTCGGGTCAATCCTTTTGGATTTGCGGTGGATGATTTGGGCTATCTCTATTCCGCAGATTGCCATTCAATGCCGATTTATCAGACGATTAATCAGGGTGATTATCCACATTTTGGAAAAAAAGCCCCCGGTTTGGGTTTTGGACCACAGATGATGGACTACCAAATCGGCTCCACCGCTCTGTCAGGACTTGCCTATTACAACGGACCTGCATTCCCCGAAGCGTACCGCAACAGCTTCTATTCAGGTGATGTGGTTGCTTCCAGGGTAAGCAGAAATACTGTTTCATTCACAGGATCTACTCCTCAGGCCAAGCAAGAAAAAGACTTTCTGGTCAGTGAAGATCCTTGGTTCAGACCCGTAGACATCAAAATCGGTCCCGACGGAGCGCTGTACATCGCCGACTTTTACAACCGGATCATCGGGCATTATGAGGTTCCTCTGGACCATCCCGGACGAGACCGAAAAAGCGGCCGTATCTGGAGGATAACCTACAAAGGCCAAACCGATGAAAAGATCGATTGGTCCAAAGCCAATCTGGATGAACTTTTGAAGGGCTTGGGAAGCAGCACCTTCAGTCAGCGAATGATGGCTTCCAATCGACTGGTGGATTACCAGGGAAAAGAGGCAGTAGCTCCTCTAAAGAGTCTGATCAAAGACTCGAAGGCTTCTTCTCACCAAAAAGCCCATGCCTTGTGGGTACTCAAAAGATTGAATGCCCTGAGTTTTGAAGAACTTGCCCAAGCCGCCAAGGGAAAAGACCAGGAAGTGAGAGTCCATGCTTATAGGATTTTGACGGAATACGAATCTCTGGATGCAAAACAACGGGCTTTGGTTTTGGAAGGAATGCGGCATACAGACCCGCATACCCAGCGGGCGGCAGCAGATGTGTTGGTCAGGCATCACCATTCCGATCAGATCAAGCCAATGGTTTCTGTGGCTCAGAGTGTACCACTCTCGGATACTCACCTGAAGTATACGCTGATGATTGCCTTGAGGGATCACCTAAAGGAACCGGATATTCTAAAATCGACCGTTGCACAGACTTGGACAGAACAGGAAACCAAACTCATCATGGATGTACTAACGGATGTGCAATCCCCAATTGCTTCAGAATTTCTGTTTGCCAATCTGAAAAAATATCAGACCCCAACTGATCGAACGGTTGTTTACCTGGAGCATGTGGGAAGGTTTATTCCAGAAAACCAACTGACTCAAGCGATTGATTTTATCCGAGAAAAATTTAAGTCAGATGCTCCTGCACAGTACACCCTTTATACAACCATCGAAACAGGAATTGGTCAGCGGGGTGGATCGGTCAACAAGAAACAAATGACTGACTGGGCCATCAGTTTCGCAGGAGATTTTCTGAAAAATCTGGAAAACAAACCTGAGCCTGTTGCCGATAAGCCTACCGCCCATGTGGACGAGGAGTACGAATTCTTTGAGGAAATTTCCCGTCGGCAGGTATTTGCCGCAAACGTTGCCAGTGCAAACAAATTAATGGCTTATGAAAGCGGATTGCAGAACTTACTAAATGCTACGTGGGCAAAAAACAGGGCAAGGGCAATGGCTGCCAAAGCACTTTTGGACATCAACCCTTCCAAAAATTTTGATCTGGTAGCTGAAAAACTTAATGATAACACATCGGAACAGGCGTTCCGGGAGGAACTGGCCCGCACCATTGGCACCTCGACCTATTCGGGAGTGACCTCCCTTCTCAACCAATCTTTAAAGGATGCGCCGAGTGGATTGCAAGTGGCAATTGCCTCGGTATTTGTCAATTCGGCTGAAGGTAGAAGCAATTTGCTCCGGGCCGCAAAAGACGGCAATATGTCACCCAGAATCCTGATGGACCGAAGAATCAATGAACAGCTGCTGGCCAAACTGACACCCGGACAAAAGAAGGAATATGATGCACTGACTGCCGGGATGGACACCATGCTGGAAGAACGACAAAAACTGATCGAAGCCCGATTGGCCAGATTTGATCCCAAGCCGGATGTGGAAAAAGGCAAGGCAATCTTTGCAAATACCTGTACGGTCTGTCACCAAATCAACGGTCAGGGAGGAATCATCGGCCCTCAGCTGGATGGAATCGGGAATTGGGGTCGGCGGTCCCTTGCCGAAAAAATCCTGGATCCAAACCGGAACATTTCGCAGGCATTCAAAACCTACACCTTGACCCTGAATGACGGCAAAGTCCTGAATGGCTTATTCCGAAGAAGCGAAGGGGAACTGGAAATCTATGCAAGTACCACCGGACAGGAATTTTCGGTCGCCAAAGAAGACATTAAAGAGAAAAAAGCTTCCCAGTACACCCTAATGCCTGACAATTTTGGCGAGACGCTCTCGGAGGAAGACTTCGATGCTCTGATCGGTTACTTACTCACCCAGAAATAAATTTCATACCAATAGATTAGACCTGAACCTTATGAAAACCTCCATTTCCTTCCTTCTGATTGAAATTTTTGGATTGGGCTTTTCCCTGAGTTGCGAAGGGCAGATGATGGCCAATCGGGACAAAAGCCAGGATATCCCATTTCAAAAAACGGTGCTCTTTTCTGATTTTGTGTCGGAGGGAGTGGCTGTGGGAGACGTTAACAATGACGGAAAAATCGACGTGATGGCAGGTCCGTTTTGGTTTGAAGCACCAACTTGGAAGCGTCACGAAATCTATATCCCCAAGCTCTACGTGGCCGAAAAAGAATGGAGCAACTCGATGCTCAACTTTTCTCTGGATGTCAACCAGGACGGCTGGGTGGATTTTGTCCGGGTGGATTTCCCCGGCAAGGCTGTTTACTGGCATGAAAATCCTCAGGGAAAAGACAACCACTGGAAGGAGCACCTGATCCACGAGACAGTGGGTAATGAATCACCCAATTTTGTCGATGTTGACGGAGACGGGAGAAAGGACATCCTTTGCGGCGACGTAGCCAACAAGCAAATGATCTGGCTGAAATCCCCTACAGTAAAGGGCGAGGTAGCTTGGAAAAAGTACACGATTAGCCAACCCGGAACACCGGGATCTGAAAACTTTTCCCACGGACTGGGCTACGCCGATATCAATGGGGACAATAGGTCAGATGTGATAATCCGTGAAGGATGGTGGGAAAATCCCGGAGATCCCTCCCAGGCGAATTGGACTTGGCATCCAGCAAACTTGGGTGAACCGAGTTCCCACATGTACACGTTTGATTTCAATCAGGACGGGCATCTCGATGTATTCACTGCTTCTGCCCATGAGCGCGGAATCTGGTGGCATGAAAATGAAGGGGATGGATCCAGCCAGAAATTCAACCGGCATACACTTACCGAAGAAATGTCTGAGACTCATGCAATAGCCTTTACAGACATTAATGGTGATGAAAAAAAAGACTTTGTGACAGGCAAGCGCTACTATGCCCACATGCGTCAGGGAACCGGAGCATTGGAACCTGCCTATCTATATTGGTTTGAATTTGTCCCTGGCGAAGAACCCCAATGGCTGGCTCATCAGATTGATGACGACTCAGGTGTCGGACTGAATGTGGTAGCGGAGGACATAAACAAAGACGGATTGACCGATGTGGTCATTGCCAACAAGAAAGGAATCTTTGTGTTTGAACAAAAAAAGAAATAGCCATTTAAAACTCTGAGACCTGATCATTTTCATCCGGCTAATCTTCAGAAGCCAATGGAAAATGAAACCTTCGGATTTTTTTAATATTTACAATAAGCCCAATACACTTCCCTTAATTTTTTCTATAAAATCTGATTTAAAATCGGTAGGTTTTCCCCCAATTATCCGCTTATGAAGAAGTTTGTTTGGCCTTTTTTTGCATTGGGACTTAGTTTTTGCCAGGAGAAAGTAGCTCCACCTGAGCCTGTTTTGCCTGTTCCCCACGAGCGCCAGATCGGCTGGCAGGAACTTGAATTCTATGGTTTTGTCCATTTCAACATGAACACTTTTTCCGACCGGGAATGGGGATTTGGGGACGAAAAACCGGAGCAGTTTAACCCCACAGCCCTTGATGCCAGGCAGTGGGCCCGAGTGGCCAAAGAATCTGGGATGAAAGGATTGATCATCACGGCCAAGCACCACGACGGGTTTGTACTTTGGCCATCAGCCTATACCGAGCATTCGGTGAAAAACAGCCCTTGGCGTGACGGAAAGGGCGATTTGATCAGGGAATTTGTCGATGCCTGCCGGGAATATGGTTTGAAAGTAGGGATTTACTATTCGCCTTGGGACCGGAATCACCCCGACTACGGAAAGTCCGAATACATCACCTATATGCGCAATCAACTCACTGAATTGTTGACCAACTATGGAGAAATCTATGAGGTATGGTTTGACGGGGCAAACGGCGGAACCGGCTGGTACGGGGGAGCCAATGAAGAGCGGAAGGTGGACAAATTCAGCTATTACGATTGGCCTGCGACTCATGAGTTGGTCCGAAAACTCCAGCCCAATGCGATGATGTTCAGTGACGCCGGGCCGGACGTGCGCTGGGTGGGAAATGAACACGGGTTTGCGTACGAGACCACCTGGTCCAATCTTATGCGGGATTCGGTCTATGCCGGTATGCCTGATTTTGACAAGTGGGCTAGCGGTCAGGAAAACGGAACGCATTGGGTTCCCGCTGAGTCTGACGTCAGCATCCGTCCGGGATGGTATTATCATGCCTATGAAGATCACAAGGTGAAGACGCTGCCTGAACTGATGGAGATTTATTACAAAAGCATCGGACAAAACAGCTCCCTTTTGATCAACTTTCCGGTGGATCGTCGTGGGCTGATTCATGAAAAAGATGTGGAGGCTATTCTTCAACTGGCGGCGAAAATCAAGGAAGATTTCTCAGTAAATCTGGCCCAGGAAGCCTCTTTCGAGGCTAGTTCAGATCGGGGAAATGGCTACGAAGTCGAAAATCTGAACGATGGGAATTTTGATACCTACTGGACTACGCCGGATGGTCAGATTCAGGCTTCAGTCGAGTTGGATTTTGGAAAACCTGTTTCCTTCAATCGGCTTTTGCTCCAGGAATTTGTAAATCTGGGACAGCGGGTGAAGGCTTTCTCCTTGGAAAAAGAGGTGAATGGCACTTGGGAAAAAATAGCCGAAGGCACCACCATCGGCCATAAGCGGATTTTGAGATTTGCCGATACCGAAGCGCAAAAAATCCGGGTCAATTTTCTGGATGGAAAAGGAATTCCGGTCATTTCAGAAATCGGAGTTTATTCAGCCCCCGCCTTGCTTTTTCCTCCCAAAATAAGCCGAACTCCGGCCGGAAAAGTAACCCTCACTGCCGCCGAGGAAAACCTCGACATCTACTTTACCACAGATGGAAGCGCTCCAAAACCGGAAGTAAATCGCTATTCCGGTGAGTTCGACGTTCCAGATGCCGCCACCGTGCAGGCTATTGCAGTAGATCCCAAAACTGGAAAAAGTTCAGGGCTGGGTAGGGTGGATTTTGATCTGGCAAAAGGAAGCTGGAAACCTGTACAAGCCGACTCAAACGCCGTGAAATCCATTGACGAAAATCCACAGTCTTACTGGACCTCTTCAAAAAATGAACTGATTCTGGATCTGGGAAAAGAAATTTCGCTGAAAGGATTCACCTACCTGCCCATGCAAGCGAGATATCCAAGCGGCTACATCGCCGAGTATGGGCTGGAAGTGAGCTTGGATGGAAAAAGCTGGAAATCAGCCGCACGCGGTGAGTTTTCGAATATCCAAAACAGCCCGATCGAGCAGACAGTCCGATTTGATCCGATTCCCGCTCGCTTTGTCAAATTGAAGGGACTGAGGACCACTGATGGAAATCCTTCAACTTTTGGAGAATTTGGAATTTTAACCCGTTGATTCGCTTTTATTGCCATTTATATTTCCGGCTGTGGAATTCAGGAAAAATTCCCTACTTTCTAACTCTATTTGCTTTAAACCCAATTTACACCTATGAACAGACGCCATGCTTTGCGGCATATCGCGCTGATTTCCGGAGGACTAGCTTTGATTCCTTCCTGCGACTTCAGCAAAGAGGACATCCTTGCCGCCTACGAAAACCTCAAAGTAACCGCATCCCAGAAAGCCCTTTTGGGGGCTATTTCTGATACGATAATTCCGGCCGGAGAAATCAAAGGAGCACTCAATTTGGAAGTTCCTGACTTTATTTTGGTGATGGTGAATGACTGCTTTACCAAAGAAAATCAGGACAAATTTACTGCAGGACTCACGGCATTCCCTGATTATGTCCAGAAGACCGCAGGCAAAAAATTTGAGGCCCTTTCCACCAAAGAGAAAGAAGAACTAATCCTCAACGGAACCAAACTTGAAGGAGATGACACGCCGGAAGGAAAGGAGCGAGGCAATCTTTCGTACTTCCTGAATTCCACCAAGCGATTCACCATCCAAGGCTACATGGCCTCCGAATACATCCAAACCGAAATTATTCCTTATTCCCTCATCCCCGGAGAATACAATGGCGCTGTCCTGATCTCTGACCTACAAAAACCACGAATCAATGGCTAATCTGAATATTCGCAGCAGACAGGAACGAACTTACCAAGCCATCGTTGTTGGTTCGGGAATCAGTGGCGCCTGGGCTGCTAAGGAACTATGCGACTTGGGTGTGAAAACGCTCATGATCGAACGCGGTCGAAATGTGGAGCATATCAAAGATTACCCTACGACCAATCTTCTTCCATATGAATTTGAGCATCGGGGACAAATTCCTCAGAAAATCCAGGAGGAAAATCCAGTAATCAGCCGTTGCTATGCCTTCCGGGAGGACGCTATGCACTTTTTCGTCAAAGACACCGAGCATCCTTATGTTCAGGAAAAGCCCTTTGACTGGATTCGCGGCTATCAGGTAGGCGGTAAATCCCTACTTTGGGCAAGACAGGTGCAGCGTTGGTCAGACTTTGACTTCGAGGGTCCGGCCCGGGATGGATTCGCCGTGGACTGGCCGATCCGATACAAAGACATTGAAAAATGGTATAGCCATGTGGAAAAATTTGCCGGGGTTTCCGGAAACAAGGATGGTTTGGCCCACTTACCTGATGGGGAGTTCTTGCCAGGCTATGAGCTGAATGTGGTGGAAAAGTATTTTGCCGAGCAGCTCAAAAAACACTATGGCAATGACCGGCACATGATCTCCTCTCGCTGTGCTCACATTCACGGAAACGCTGAATTTTATGCACAACAAGGTCGGGCTTTGTGCCAAAACCGGAACCTGTGTCAGCGAGGGTGCCCATTTGGAGGCTATTTCAGTTCCAATTCCTCCACCATTCCATGGGCTTTGAAAACCGGCAATCTGACCATCCGTCCTGATGCGGTGGTGCAATCAGTCATTTATGACGAGGAAAAAGGAAAGGCTACCGGAGTCAGGATCATCGACCGATTGACCAAAGAGACGGAAGAGTTTTATGCCGATGTAATTTTCATCAATGCGGCAGCACTCAATACCAATGCGCTATTGCTGAATTCCAC
The DNA here is from genome assembly GCF_003583985.1 of Algoriphagus lacus. Taxonomy (GTDB): domain Bacteria; phylum Bacteroidota; class Bacteroidia; order Cytophagales; family Cyclobacteriaceae; genus Algoriphagus; species Algoriphagus lacus. Next base: position 736,098 of record NZ_QXML01000001.1, read on the forward strand.
TTCCAACCGTTTCCCCAACGGTTTGGGCAATGACAGCGGATTGCTTGGAAAATATGTGGCGTTCCACAATTACCGGGCAAGAGTTTCAGGAGAGTACGAAGGACACTCTGAATACACCACCTCTGGTGGCCGGCCAACCAGCGGCTATTTCCCAAGATTCCGAAATGTATACAAGCAGGAAACCGACTTTCTCAGAGGTTATGCAGCAGGATTTTCTGCTGGTCGAGGCGTAGGTCCGGATACCAGCGGAATCGGCATGGATCTGAAAAACAGCCTGCTCAACCCGGATAAATATGGTCCTTGGAGGGTAGGGTCTCACATGATGGGAGAGACGATTCCGAAGGAAACGAATTACGTGGCATTGGATCCAAATCTGAAGGACGAATGGGGTATGCCTCAGCTCAAAATCAGTGTGGACTACGACGACAACGACGAGAAGATGGTCAAGGATTACATCGAGCAGATGACCGAGATGTTCACCAAGGCTGGATTTACCAATATTCAGTCCAACGACAGCAAGCAGGCGCCAGGTTTGGATATCCACGAAATGGGCGGCGTACGCATGGGTAAGGACCCAAAAACCTCCCTGCTCAATGCTAACCATCAGCTGCATGCCGTTCCAAACGTCTACGTGACAGATGGTGCTTCCATGACCTCCACTTCCACCCAAAACCCTTCGCTTACTTACATGGCTTTTGCAGCAAGGGCAGCCCATCACGCAGTGGCGGAGAGTAAAAAATGAAGAATTGAAAATGTAGAATTAAGAAAAAGCCCAAATCTTTCGATTTGGGCTTTTTTATGAATCTCCTGAAGGCAAATGCTTAAGTTCTCAATCGGGTGGTTAAGCTATTCAAATAGAAACAAACTAAAAGAAGAATCTAAATCTTTCGCTCGAGCCAAGCCAAGATTCCCAGCCAAAGGAGAAATTTAAGACTTAAGGAAATAGCAACGTAAAAGATCCATTCATCAGGTCTCACGCTAGGAAACAACCAAGTCAAGTCGGAATCCACTTCAATGTCCCAATCTGAAAACAATCCCTCAGAAGCCAAATAGGCTATGTAACCACTTCCAATTGCCATAATCGCCAGAAATACCTGACCGATTTTGAGAAAAGTTTTTCCAAGAAGGGCACCTGGATCCGTAAAAGAAAGTTCCGTGTTCATAGCTCAGGGATTTTATCAATCAGGTCTAAATTTAAGATCAGAATTCCAAAGGTGCATCACCTGGCTTCTGTTTTAGGGTGATGATGATCGCTCCGTTTTTGCCGTTTTGCCCGAACTTTTCAATGGCCTTTTCGCCCTTCCAAACTTCAATTGACTCGATGTCTTCTGGCTTAATCTCGCTGACGCTTGGGACTTTCATGTATTGCGTGTCCTTTTTAATGTAATAAGCAGGACTTGATTCTGGGGAATTCGGGCTTTGGATATATACCGTTGATTTATCTGTTCCGTAGACTCTTGTTGTCCCATTTATTGTAGCTGTTGGTGACTCTTTACTGATTCTGTATTGAAAAGAAGATTGGGGAAAAGTTGCCGTAGTTCCTCCGGGAGCATATTCCCAAGAGGTAACTCTGCCCATTACCTTGGTTTTTTTGAGTTCACTTTGCTGGCTTTCGGTCAGTTCATTTTTTATGGCGACCAGTGTAGTGAGTTGCTTTTTTTTCAGCTGATTTTCCAGTTCCAGCACTTCGTCCATCTGTCGGGAAACGGCTGCCGCATCGGGCTTGGGCTGCTCGAGGAGCTTTTTCAACTTCTCCGTAGCGGCATCCAGATCCCATTTTAAGGTACTGAAGTCGGCGGCATTGGTGCTATGGATTTTCTTGATCTTGTCTGCCTGAGTATCCGAAAGGGAGATTTTGTCCCGGTTTTTCATTACCAGGTCGGCAGAATAGAGGTATTCCTGAAACATGTCTTGCGCCTGGGTCAGGCTTGAAGTCAGGAATAGGAGCAGAAAAAGACTTCGTTTCATCATTCTTTCTAGTATTTAGTTTTTTAAATGTCTTGAATCAATATTCCGCCAAAAGCGAAGCGGTTGGAGATTCCCAGGTTTCCAGGTAGGTTTTTTCCTCGATTAGGATTTGTTGTTCTTTGTTTTCATCCTCTTGAAGTGTAATGATAATTACCTCTGCAGGAGGATCCGGTGAAGGTTCTTCACTTGGCCAAAGGAAAAATCCCAAAGCCAAAGAAGCGGCAATGCCCAAAGGAATCCACCAAGTAATGCTTCCTTGGCGAGCCATTTCCGGAAACTCCGGTGTGGGGATTTTCTGATCATTTTCCTTTAGCTCTTGGAAAAAAGAGCTTAGTTCGGGGTCTTTATCGATGTTCATTTTTCTTTCTGATAGCACAGATGATTTTTTCATTTTGAATCCTTCGAGGTCTTGGTTACCTCAACGGATCGCCGGAGTTCAATCCACTCTTTCAGTTTTTTCTTTCCCCGGTCGTAGTGGGTTCGGATGGTGCCGATATGCAATTGGAGCACTTTAGCGGTTTCCTCCAGTGTCATGTCGTGGTAAAAGACCATCAGCAATACTTCCTGCTGCATTTTGGGAAGTCGGCGAATCAGGTCCTCATGACTTTCCATTTCCGTAGGTTCTGATTCCCAAACCATATCTTCCTCTATTTCTACTGCCACCCATTTTCCTTTTCCTCGGAGCTCGTCCAGTGCTGTGAAACGGACCACAGAAAACAGCCAAGTTTTGGGATGCTCTTCGGTTTTCAGTCGGGCTTTCCCTTCCAAGACTTTTAAATAAACCTGCTGAATCACATCTTTGGCCAATTCTCCATCAAATCCGCAGCACTGTCGGGCCCATAGAAAGGCTTCTCGGTGATACTGTCGTAGAAAAGTTTCAAGTTGGCTTCGGTTCATTTACACTACTTAATCGGGAAAGTGAGGCTTATGTATGACAAGGATTTAAAAAAGTTGAAAGGTTGAAATATTTTAATATTGGAAAGTTGGGGCAACCTTTCCACTTTGCAAGCTTTCCATTTCCAATTACATGTGGAGTCCCCTTATCCGCCAATTTCGTCATTACCTCAAGCTGGAGCGATCACTAAGCGAAAATTCCATCGAGGCCTACACCCGCGACGTGGAAAAGCTGTCGGCTTTTGCCGAAAGAGAATTTGCCGGTAAAGGTCCGCTTGAGCTCGAATTGGAGCATTTGCGTCGCTTCGTCAATGCCCTTGCTGCGCTGGAAATTTCTGCTTATTCCCAGGCTAGAATCATTTCCGGGATCAAGGCATTCTATCGCTTTTTGATGTATGAAGACCGAATCAAGGAAGATCCCGCCCAACTCCTCGAAGCACCCAAACTCGGCCGTAAACTTCCAGACACCCTGAGCTATACCGAAATTGAGCAGTTGCTGGAAGCGATTCCGCTAGGAGAATCCGAGGGTCATCGCAACCGTGCCATGCTGGAAATGCTGTACAGTTCCGGTCTTCGGGTGACTGAACTGGTTGAACTGAAAAAGGGACAGATTTTTTCTGATGTCGGATTCCTAAGAGTGGTGGGTAAAGGGAATAAAGAACGGTTGGTTCCTATCGGAAGGGATGCCTTGCGATATCTGAAAATCTATGAAGAGGAAGTTCGCGTGCATCAGACTCCGGCGAGGGGCCATGAGGAATATGTATTTTTAAACCGGCGGGGGCAAAAACTCACCCGGGTGATGGTTTTCCTGATTATCAAGAAAACCGCAGAGCAGGCCGGAATCAAAAAGAACATCAGTCCGCATACCTTCCGGCATTCGTTTGCGACACATCTGATCGAAGGAGGAGCGGATCTTCGTGCCGTACAGGAAATGCTCGGGCATGAGAGCATCACGACCACGGAGATTTATACACACCTGGATCGGGATTATTTAAGGCAGGTGCTGACGGAATTTCATCCAAGGAAGTAGGGGAATTTAACGTTCCGCGGCTTGGCGCAGTAGCGGCTGCGTGAACGTATTTTTTCTTGCTAATATAAGATTTTCCAGCGGAAAATCGAACGTTGTTGTTAAAACTAAAAGTAGCTATTGTGCCAAACCGCTGTTATAGGATGTGTTTTTTTCTATTTTATAAGTCAATTTATTTCACTTTTTTTTTCCCTGATAAGCCAAATTAACGTCAAGATATTTAGTGTCAAAATTACGATGTTTAATTTTACAAATTCAGACAGAGCTAATGTCCAATATCTTATTGTTATTTGTCCGCCACTTAACAGACTCCAAATTGTCAAAACGATACTTGTAAAAATTGTTGTCAACCATACAAATGGTTTTTTTGTTATCCATTTCAATCCAAGTGTAATAAGTAACAAATTTAGTGCTGTCAATATAAAAATGTATGGCAAGTATAGAAAAGTCCCAAAAACCACAACATTCATATCGCCATTTTCTTTTTCGTTAAATGCTAAAAACAACAATATTGTCAATACAAGGATATGAAAGAAAAAATGGTAAAAGAGTTTTGAATTCATTGGATAATGTCTTTTAGTTGTTTGTTGTTTAACATTGCCTATGACGTTTTGCAGCTACCCGAAGGTGGCGATTTCGAAGCGCTTCACTGTCAACCAAGCAGAAAATTTGATAGAAGCACAAAGCTTGTTTTATCCACTGAACTGCCACTTTTGGGTAGGTGCTGTTAGCGTTAGTTGCATTTACACTCTCTTTAATTTAAGTTTCTTAATGTCCCACGGATATCGCTCAACTCTTTCCTCTTTGTAGTCTATAATTTCAAAGGTTTCTACTTTGTTAAGAATTTTGATTTCAATTGTTTGTCCAGTTTTACTTTTTTTAATCTTTATTGATTGTTTACCATTTGTCCAGCGTTCTCTTCCTGGTTCGGTGCACAAGTATGAATTGATAAATTTGAAATCAGACTTAGATATCCTTAACACTACAATGTCGCAGGTCTGATTGCGGTACGGCCAATTAGCGTCCTGAATAAATTCAATTGTGTCGCTCTTGTAATATAGACTGTCCTTGTTGTCAGTTTCCCAGTCACCGGTAATGTCATTGCGTTTCACTTGTCCAAATGATTGTCCAATTGTCACTACGAATATGAAAATTGTCAGAAGTCCTTTATTCATGATTTCTTTGTCCAATGCAATGCACGCTAACGTTTTGGCGCTTGGCGAAGAAGCGGATTTCGAAGCACTAAACTGTCTGCCACCACTGAACTTGATACGAAGCACAAAGCTTCATTCAACTACTGAACCGCCAATTTCTTGTAGGTGCTGTTATGGGCTGGGTTTTTTCTATTTGCAATTCTCATCAAGTCGTTCTTTTGCATATTCTGCTCCAAGTTCAAGAGCTTTTTTCCAGTCCTCACAAGCTCCTTTTTTATCTTTCAAATTAAATTTTGAGTTTCCTCGATTAAAATACGCTTGTTGTTTATTTTCTAAATCTACTTTGTCCATTGACAGGACTTTATTGTAGTCGTCAATTGCTCCTGAATAATCACCGTTTTCATCTTTTAAACTACCACGATTTGTCAAAGCACTAACAAAGTCTGGTGCGATTTCAATTGCTTTGTCATAGTCTCTCAGTGCAGATTTCCACGTATGAAGTTCGTTTTTTACAATTGCTCTTGAGTAATAAGAATTAGGTTCCTTTGGATTGATATTCAAGGTTAGCGACCAATTAATAATTGAACCACTTAAGTCTCCTTTTTCGTAACACTCAACACCTTTGTCAAAATAATAGTCCGCTTTTGAAGTGTCTAAGTTTGGAAACTTTTGGTCTTTTGGGTCGAACGGTCCACCGTATGCGTCAAGTTTTGCATCAAACTCATAACCTCTTTTATACATATCCAAAGCCCAATAAAGCAAATTGTCCGCTGTTATCGGAATTTCGTTAGTCTCCCCGCTAATTTCCCAAAGGTCTTCATACTTTTTTACTTCTTTAATTGTATATGGATAATGAGCTTTTATAAACTCTCCTAATTTTATCAAATTCTCTTTTTTGTCAGAAATAAAAGTGAAGTCCATTTTTGTTAGACAGTTATCTTTCAGTCCGCTTTTAACCATATTATTGTGAACGTCTTCTGCTGACAACATTTCTTTTCCAAAATTGTCTACAAAGTTGTCCCAAGTGAAAAACTTATTTTCCATTTTCTTTTGTCCGCAAGCTGTTAGTGTAGTTATTAAAAGTAATAATGTCAGTAGATTTATTTTCATTGTCGTGTCGTCTGTTATCCTTGCCCATAACGTTTTGGCGCTTGGCGAAGAAGCGGATTTCGAAGCACTAAACTGTCTACCAGCACTGAACTTGATACGAAGCACAAAGCTTTATTTAAGCACTGAACCCGCTTTTTTGCCAAACGCTTGTTATAGGTAGGCGTTCTTTCCACCGTGTCGTTATGATTAATATATAAAGTCAATGTCTGTAAATGTTTCACTTGATTTAAAGTCTTTTTTAGTTCCAAAATAAATTTCGTCTTCGTGAAAAAATAGTAATGCCCAGTTCAAACTTTGGTCAATAATAGTCAAGTCGTCTGAGCCGCCATAATAAAAACTGTCGAAGTATTTTATTAAAAGTTTCCAAGGAACAATCATTGCGTCTGTCTCGTCCCAAGATAGAAAAATGGGCTTGTCAAAAGGAAGTCCACGATGGTAAAGCCACTTTTTAATTTCCTTTTTGTTACCATCTAAAATTCTTGCCTTGTCAATTGTCTGAAAGAAGTCCTTTTTAAATGGTGTGTCATTGTGCAAATTTGTCTTTGCAATATAGTCCCACAAAAATTTAGCGGCTTCTTTGTCCAATGGCTTTAATTTGTCAAGATGTTGGTCGGGTAATTTGTCATATTTCTCTTCTGTAAAACGCCATTTCAGTCGAAAGTCGTCCATCGGAATTACGTGTTGAAATATGTTGTCAAAGTCTATACTCATTTGTCGTTGTGTCGTCTTTTACACTTACCTATAACGTTTTGCGTATATGACTTGTGGCGGTTTTCGAAGCACTTTCTTGTCGGCTGGTACTAAATTTACTTAAAAGCACAAAACTTGAATTTACCACTTTCTCCGCCATAAGTTATATACGCTGTTGTGTGCTGGCATTCTCGCTTTTCAATCTATTACTTGGTTGAATTCCATCATTCCATTCTCACAGTTTGAGTTGAAAATTACGCCATATTTAAATACTATATGACAAAAATTCAGACCGTATTTTGCATAATGTTTTCTAAAAAACTTATTCTCAAGTCTATCAAGTTCGGCTGTGTGTTTTTTATATTCCATATTATAGGGCTTTATTTTGGAATTCCATATTTTCATTAATGCTTTTCCTTGATTTGATATTTCAGCATATTCGTTATAGTGGTAATCGTAATATTGGTCGGTAAGGTCTGAAAGGATTTTTATTTCTTCATTTGTCAACGCTCGCTTAGTCTGAATACTGTCTTTTATCTCTTCAAGTATCTCTTCTCTCTGGTCTGAGTATTCATAGAATTTTACAGAAATCAATTCTCTTTGCTTAGTTATTTTTGGAAGGCTATCAATGATATTTTCTTTACTTATTAACTTTTCAATTTTATCGGCTGATTTCATTTCGTAATTGTCAAAATTTAGCCGTTCAAGTGCTTCTTTTGTTCTAAATTCAAATACTCTTGATTCTGCATTTTTAATTAAATACTCCGAAATTCTGTCATAATCCTGTATCTGTTGTTCTATTCTATAAGCTTCAAATAAGGAAGTCACATCGGTTATTATCTCTTTAATTTGTTCTGTATTAGAATTCTTTACTGTCAGAACAACAAAATCAGGAGCTGTTGAAAACCCTTCTTTTATCACTTTTTGAAAAGTCTGTTCAGACTTATTCTGTCCAAGTGAAACTTGGCAGAAAAATATTAAGGTCAATATGATGGTTAATCTTTTCATTGTCGTTCTTTATGCTTGCACACAACGTGATTCAGCTTGGAAACGGCGGGCATTCTGAGCCGTGCCCTTCAAGGTTTCTCTTTGCTTCTTTAAGTTTCTGATTTTCATTTTTACTAGGAACCGCCAGCTGTATCCAAGGTGATGTTGTGTCCTGCCTTTCCCTTTTACTTTACTTAATCATTAATCTATATCTGGAATTTCAGGTGCTCTTATGCTTGGATAGCCAAACCAAATTGTGTTACCTCCTACACTACTTCTACTCGTTATTATTCCACACTTAAACATTATATGCGAAAATGACAATTGAAGAAAATATTCATCTTCTTTAAATTCCATATACTTAACAGTTTCATTATTTCCGAAATCCTTCATGAAATCCTTCAAATCTAACTTTGAAGCTAATACTTCAATTCTTTCTTTACTTGGGTATTCGTTAAAGCTTATGTTTTCAAGTGCTTTTCTTTCTTTAAATTCAAAAATTCTCTTTGAGTTGCCCAAAATCAAACTGTCAATAAACTGTGAACTTTTGAGGTCGTAACCCATTCCAAATTCATGGTGCATAGCACCAGATAAAAGAGGGGCTTCGGAACAAATTTCTTTTATTTCTCCCGTGTTTAAATTTTTCGCAATGAATACAAGGTAGCTAGGAGATGATGAATCTCCATTTTTGTAGGCAATTTCAAATAACTTATTTCTAACAGAGTCATTCCCCAGATTATAAACAACATTCGGTATTTCAACTTTTGCCTTTTCTATATTATTACCTGATTCTTTTCTTCCACAAGAATAGATTATTACCAAAATCAAAAGTCCTAATATTTTGGCATTCCTATTCATATTTGTTGTTCAGGTTTTATTTAGGGTTGGACACAACGTTCCGCCGCTTCTCGTCAGTTGCGAACTTCGGAACGAATTATTTTCTGTTAAAGATAAAAATTCTTGCGAAACGTGAACGTGAACTTACCACATAATTCGCAATTGCGAGAAACGGCTGTTAGCAGTAGCCTTTTTTATTCTATTTTTACTTCTCCACGCATATTTAAAATCTTATTATATTCAAACCCTACGTCAAAACAATTTGGCTTATTATAAAAATCTATTAAGGTTGGAATTCCATTCTTGTCTTCAGGAAACTTAGTTCCAAATTTAAATCTTATTGAATCTAATTTGTTTTCTAAAACAGTCACACCATCATTTATTATTTCCCATTCATACTTATTAGTTTTCCAGCGTCCAACAAGCTCATCATTGTTGTTCATAGGAGTAGAACTCAAATCAACTTTTACATAATTTTTTTCAGGAACTTCTTCACAATCTCCATTAATGATATATCTAATATTTCCATCACTTATTATAGTTATCGATTGTTTTTTATCGTTTGAATATAATGTGTAGCGATGATCATTGCTGCAACTAGCTAAAAATAAAAGAGCAAAAATCAGATAGTGTTTTTTCATGAGTTTTTTTTCTGAGTCGTGTAGAAAGGTTACTGCTAACGTTTTCGGGCTTTGCGTTCGGGATGGATTCGGAGCACAAAACTGTCAACCTGCACTACACTTGAATAGAAGCACAAAGCTCCAAGTTTGCACTTCACCCCGCATGACGCAAAACCCGTGTTAGCGGTTCGGCTTTCTTCTTTAGTCAGCTTGGTGTATCCACACATATTTTCTATCTATGAATGTTATTAGTCCGCCACCAACTTCGTCAGCACCTAAAACTATTGAAGGATTTTGAAGTTTCACATCTTTACTTCCTAAAACGTCACCATCTTCTGTAAATGTTGTTTCACTTGTTTCTTTGTCTTCAACTAATCCCCAATAGTCAACCCAATCGAATTCTGTCATATGTGCGAATTGTTTACCGAAACCAATCTTTACTACTTCGTTTGTCTGTCCGTGTTTGATTATAATTCCTGAATTTTGATTTTCTTTCTTATAAAATGCTTTGTCCAAAATTCCGTCTCCGTTAAAGTCAGCAGTTATTGTGTCTGTCAGTTTATAAAGTGCTGCTTTTTCAAATCCATTTAAAGATTGTTTTCTATACTCTTCGGTCTGATTTTCGTCTGTGATGGTTTGTCTCGTAATTTGTTTATTGTCTAAAATGGTTGTGTCCGAAACTTTGTCAGTGATTGTGTCTTTAGAGATATTAGAATTCTGTTCAGAATTGGTTTGTCCGCAACCTGTTAAAATTAAAAATGTCAATATGTAGATTATCTGTTTCATTGTCGTCTTTTAAGCTGACCGCTAACTTGTTTATTTGCGCCATAAACTTGCGCTTATAATTCTATTTTGGATGGCTAAGCGCCATAAAACGCCAAAATCAGTGGCGGTTATTTTTTTATAATTCATCGAAGGGTGATTTGATTTGTTGGAGGCTTCTTGTAGAAACGTGGGTATATATTTCAGTTGTTTTGCTGCTTTGGTGCCCCAAAAGTTCCTGAATAAATCTAAGATCGGTTCCACCTTCCAATAAATGAGTGGCATAACTATGACGAAGCCAGTGTAAAGACGGTTTCCTTTTGATACCTGATTTCTCCACCGCCTGTTTTAATACATTCTCCAGACTTTTGGCTGAGTAGGGCTTTCCTTCCATGCTTCCTTCAAACAAGTACACCTTTGGCCTTTCGGATTTGTAGTACGCTCTCAGCATTTCTATTGTCTTTTCGCTGATTGGAACTAGCCGGTCTTTCGCTCCCTTGGCTTGGTTGATCCGCAGGAGTCCCCGCTTGGAATCCACATCTGCAAGTTTCAGGTTGAGCAGTTCTGATCTTCTGAGTCCACAGGCATAGATTAGGCTAAGCATAGTCTTATGTTTGATATTTTTATGGGCTTGAAGGATTGCTTTCACTTTTTCTTTACTTAGGACATGGGGTAAAATTCTCGGCTTCTTGGGCCGTTCGACCTGGGTTGGCTCGAGTTTTCGCTTCAGTTTAGTCGAAAAATAGAGCTTTACAGCATTGATCACCTGGGATTGAAACGCAACCGAGTATTTTCTCCTAAGAATATAATTTTGATGAAAGTTTTCCAAGTCTTCAGTTGTGATTTCTTCAGGATTTTTATTCCTCATAAATCGGAAAAAAAGGCTGAGGCTTTGGCTATAGGTCTTCACGGTCGACTCGGCATAGCGACGGTTTTGCATCCATTCGCCAAACTTTTGGATTTCCTGTTCCAAATTCGGACTCAAATCGGGGAATTTTGCTGGCAGCTCCTCAGGAAGAATCTTTCGAAAGCCCGAAAGATCCAAGTTGGCTTTGCCTTGGAAAAGGTGCTTTATCCGAACCAGAAGGCCATCTTGGTAGGGAAGAATCCAGGCTTTTCTCCTTCCATTCCATACCGCTCCGGGGAGAGTTTTGACCAGCTCCTTCAATTGGTGGTCAAATCCAAACTCTAGCAAGACAAGCCCTTGCTTTTTCCAAATGCCGCTTTTTACAAAAATCGTTTTCATGCTATAGCTAAAAGTGGATATAAGCTAAAAAAATAGGGTGAAGAAAATAACAGAAAGGCTGTTTAGTTTTAGAAATTAAGAATCAAATTCGGATCCGGGCAATTTTCTCGGTAAAACTCCAAATCCTTTTCCGCTGCCACTCCCGGATAATCCCCCCAGTTTCCGCCCATATCCCACATCAATTGAAAGTGGAGATGGGGTGGCCAATCTCCGTTTTCCGGGAAAGGTCCAACATGACACAGGATTTCTCCAGCTTGGAAAAATTTTCCGACTTCCAGATTTTCCAGATCACTACGGAAAAGATGTCCAAAGAGTGAGAAGAGCTTTTTCCCTTGAATCTCATGCTCCAAAATGATCGTCGGTCCATAGTTGCCAAAGCCTGCGTTGTCCTGAAAGCTATGGATTTTACCAGTAAAGGGAACAAAAACCTCTGCTCCTGCCTCAGTCCAGATATCTACTCCCAAATGTATATTTCGAAAGTTTGATTCTCCTGTTGCGAAGACCTCACTCCGGCGGTAGATCGCTCTTTTCTCCAGGTAGCCCCCAATTCCATACTTTTTTCTCGCCTGATTTAATTTTCCAAAAACATAACGGTCGAAGGCTGATGTGTTACTCAGATCAACCGCCTCCAACTCCTGATTAGCGGCTGTAAAATCCAGTGAAAGTGTATTTTCTGTTGTCAGTTTTTCTCCCATTACAGGAAAAAACTCAAATGTATTCCAGTTCATTCTGTGAAATTATTAAATCAAAATTGATAATTCCGACCTGAGAATTTGTATGGTTGATTTTCACTTTTTTCCTAGCTCTTTTCCCAAATCTCCAAGTTAATCCTTCCCCCTTCGGATTATTTTTCTAATTTTGCGCCAATTTGGACGTAAGTATTTTATCTCTCCCTATCCCACCTCGAAATGCCTAAAGACAGTAGCATCAAGCACGTTCTCATCATCGGTTCAGGTCCCATCGTCATTGGTCAAGCTTGCGAATTTGACTATGCAGGCTCTCAGGCAGCTCGTTCCCTTCGTGAAGAAGGTATTATAGTAACGCTGATCAACTCGAATCCGGCTACGATTATGACCGACCCGGTCACCGCAGATAATGTGTACCTGCTTCCTCTGGATAAGAAATCCATCAAGAAAATATTAACTGATCATCCCGATATTGATGCGGTTTTACCTACCATGGGAGGGCAGACGGCTCTTAACCTGGCCATCGACTGCGACAAGGCAGGTATTTGGGAAAAGTTTGGAGTGCGCATGATCGGTGTGGATATCGCAGCGATCGATACTGCCGAAAACCGCGAAAAATTCAAAGCGCTGATGGAAGAGATCGGCGTTGGGGTGTGCAAAGGAGACACAGCCACTTCTTTCCTTCAGGGTAAAGAAATCGCACAGGAGATAGGATTTCCTCTGATTATTCGTGCTTCTTACACCCTTGGTGGTGCAGGTGGAGCATTTGTTGAAAAAGAAGAAGATTTTGAGAAATATCTTGTGGCGGGACTTCAAGCTTCCCCCGTTCATGAAGTGCTAATCGAGCAAAGCATCATGGGCTGGAAGGAATACGAGCTGGAAGTGATGCGGGACAATATCGGCAACATGATTGTGATCTGTTCCATTGAAAATTTTGATCCTTGCGGAGTGCACACGGGAGATTCGATCACTGTAGCGCCTGCCTTGACCCTTCCTGATACAGTGTATCAGCAAATGAGAAATCACGCGATCAAGATGATGAACAGCATCGGGAACTTTGCCGGTGGTTGCAATGTGCAGTTTGCTGTAAGTCCTGACAACAAGACCATCATCGGGATTGAGATTAACCCTCGGGTATCGAGATCGTCAGCTTTGGCATCTAAAGCTACCGGATATCCCATCGCCAAGGTGGCTGCCAAGCTTGCTATCGGGTACAACCTCGATGAGCTGAGCAACTCGATCACCAAGACCACCTCTGCATTCTTTGAACCTACGATCGACTACGTGATCGTGAAAATCCCTCGATGGAACTTTGACAAGTTCAAAGGCTCCGACCGCAAATTGGGATTGTCGATGAAGTCGGTAGGTGAAGTGATGGGAATCGGCCGCAACTTCCAGGAAGCCTTGCAAAAAGCTTGTCAGTCCCTTGAAATCAAGCGAAATGGACTGGGAGCTGACGGCAAAGAACTTAAAGATCAAGCTCAGATTCTTTACTCCCTTGCAAATCCGAGCTGGAACAGATTGTTTCATATCTATGATGCTTTCAAACTCGGAATCTCTTTCCGGACAATTCATGACCTAACAAAAATCGATAAGTGGTTTCTTCGACAAATCGAAGAGTTGGTTCATTTGGAGGGGGAGATTTCCAAATATAAAATTGATACGATTCCAGTTGAATTGATGGATCTGGCTAAGAAAAAAGGCTATGCAGATCGTCAGATAGCTCACTTGTTGGATTGCTTGGAAAGCGAAGTCTTCAACAAGCGATACACAGAAATGGGAATCAAGCGGGTATACAAGCTCGTGGATACCTGTGCGGCTGAATTTGAAGCCAAGACGCCATATTACTATTCAACTTTCGGAGAAGAAAATGAATCGGTTAGGTCCGACAAGAAAAAGATTGTCGTACTGGGTTCTGGCCCAAACCGAGTCGGTCAGGGAATAGAGTTTGATTATTCATGTGTCCATGGGGTTTTGGCTGCCAAAGAATGCGGCTACGAGACCATCATGATTAATTGTAATCCTGAGACTGTTTCTACCGATTTTGATATTGCTGATAAGCTGTACTTTGAGCCGGTCTTCTGGGAGCATATTTACGAGATCATCCTTCAGGAAAATCCAATCGGAGTTATCGTTCAGCTTGGAGGTCAGACTGCTTTGAAACTGGCGGAAAAAATGGATAAGTACGGAATCAAAATCATCGGTACCAGCTTCGAAGCATTGGATCTGGCAGAAGATAGAGGACGATTCTCTACCTTGCTGAAAGATCTGAATGTTCCCTATCCGGAATTCGGAACGATTCACAATACCGACGAAGCACTTGAGTTGTGCAAGACCATCGGTTTCCCACTTTTGGTGCGCCCAAGCTATGTTTTGGGAGGTCAAGGGATGAAGATCGTGATCAACGAGAAAGAGCTTGAGCAGCACGTGGTCAATGTGCTGAGAGATATTCCAAACAATGAAATTCTGCTGGATCACTTCCTGGAAGGGGCGATAGAGGCAGAGGCAGATGCGATTTGTGATGGTGAAAATGTCTACATCATCGGAATCATGCAGCACATCGAGCCTGCAGGCATTCACTCCGGTGATTCCTACGCAGTATTGCCTCCTTACAATTTGGGCGACCTTGTGATCCGTCAGATCGAAACATATACACACAAAATCGCCCTTGCACTCAAAACAGTTGGTTTGATCAATATTCAATTTGCTATTAAAAACGACAAAGTTTACATCATCGAGGCCAATCCAAGAGCTTCCCGTACCGTGCCGTTTATCTGCAAGGCCTATCAGGAACCTTATGTCAATTATGCCGTAAAGGTGATGCTAGGGGAGAAAAAGGTGACTGACTTTGAATTCAAACCTGTGAAAAAGGGTTATGCCATCAAAGAACCTGTATTCTCTTTCCATAAATTCCCGAATGTAAACAAGGAATTGGGACCTGAAATGAAATCCACCGGTGAGGCAATTTACTTCATTGATGACCTGATGGATGATTATTTCTTGAAGATATACGCAGAGCGAAATATCTATCTGAGTAGGTAAACCAAATCCACTAAACTTAAAAAGCATTGTTCAAATTTCTTCTCATATTCCTTGGAGTGGGTTGGCTGTTGGGCCAACTCATCCGCTATTTTCTTCGATCCAAGCTGGCTCAGTTTGCTAAGCAGGTCAATGAAGCCGCCATGGAACAGCAGCGGGCTCAAAAGCGGGCCCAATCCAAAAGCGATGTGAATGTGGATTTTGTTCCGCGTGATCAGGCGGAAAAACGGAGAAAAGACCTCGAGGGGGGGGAGTATATCGACTACGAAGAAGTGAAGGAATAATCCTTTCCCGTACTTTTATCAAACAAAAGGTCTGTGTCCGCACAGACCTTTTTGTTTGATGGCGGAGTTGAATTCCGCAACTTTCGGATTTTTTGGAGACAGGCAATTTTGAAGATTTGTCATATAATTTTGAAAGCCATGGAAACACAGACAGATCTCAATTACCATCGGATCGCCGAAGCCATCGAATACCTCCGCGCCAATTTTAAGACTCAGCCTAATCTGGATGAGGTAGCTGAAAAGGTTCATCTCAGTTCGTTCCACTTTCAGCGGCTGTTCACCGAATGGGCCGGGACAAGTCCAAAGAAATTTTTGCAGTACATCAGCGTGGAGCATGCAAAGAAAATCCTTCAGGATGGGCAGGCTTCGGTGTCTGAAACAGCTCATGAGACTGGGCTTTCAAGTACCAGCCGATTACATGATTTGTTTGTCAACATCGAGGGGATGACTCCTGCGGAGTATAAAAACGGTGGTAAAAGTCTGAAGATAAATTACAGTTTTGCCGATAGCCCTTTCGGTCCTTTGATCGTAGCCTCGACCCCAAAGGGAGTATGCCATCTGGCTTTTGCAGAAGAAGAGGAAATAGCCCTGAACGATCTGAAGCTGAGATTTCCCAATTCTGATTTCCTAAGGAAACTCGATTTGCTACAGCAAAATGCCCTATTCATCTTTCAGAATGACTGGAGCAAACTCAACCAGATTAAACTGCATCTGAAAGGAACTGATTTTCAGTTGAAAGTCTGGGAAAGCCTGCTGAAAATCCCGATGGGAAAACTGATGACCTATGGCCACATTGCTGACCGGATCGGTAATCCAAAGGCTTCCTGTGCAGTCGGAACCGCCATCGGAACCAATCCAGTTGCATTCCTCATTCCCTGCCACCGGGTGATTCAATCTTCAGGCATGCTTGGTGGCTATATGTGGGGGGCCACCCGGAAGGCCGCCATTATTGGTTGGGAAGGGGCTAAGATCTATTCCGAAATCTAAGGTCAAGATTATGCAGACAGTTTATCAAAGAATTGAAAGTGCCGCTTGGGGAAGCATCACAGAAGAAATGCATCGAGACGGTTATGCCCTCCTCCCCAAAATGTTGACTGATGAACAGTGCGAAGCCCTGAAAGCTGGATATAAGAATCAGGGATTGTATCGAAAGACGGTCGTCATGGCCCGTCACCGCTTTGGCTTGGGAGAATATAAATACTTCAATTACCCCTTACCCGATCTTATTCAGACGATTCGTTCCGGCATCTATCCACATCTCGTACCGATCGCCAACGATTGGTTTGAAGCTTTGAAGATGGGGATCCAATTTCCCCCAAATCATGAGGGGCTTCTTAAGCAATGCCACATTGCCGGACAACAAAAAGCAACCGTGTTGATCCTGAAATACGGAAAGGGAGGATTCAATACCTTGCATCAGGACCTGTATGGAGAAGTCTATTTCCCTATACAGCTCGTCTTGTTTTTAAATGAGCCGGACATAGATTTTACTGGAGGGGAATTTGTCCTTACGCAACAGATCCCCAGAGCACAGTCCAAGGCTATTGTATTAAACCCCAAGAAAGGGGATGCCTTGATCTTTACCACCAATTTCAAACCCGAAAAAGGAGCCAAGGGATATTATCGGGTGAATATGAAACACGGCGTAAGCGAAGTGAGGGAAGGCCACCGCCATACCTTGGGGATCATTTTTCACGATGCGATCAGTTAGGTAATGGGCATGACTATGGTGAGGCATAGTGATTTGGGTGATAGGGAACTAATAACCTTGATCCGAAAAAGGGAGTTGACCTTTGCAGGAAACAGCAAGTTGCGGATTTACGGAAAGCTGTCCTGCTCGACAGGTAAGCGTCTGAAGCGGGAGAATCGGGTGTTTTTTTCCTCGGAAAAAGAAGCGATTTTCCACGGTTATCGACCATGTGGGCATTGTATGAAAGAAGGATACAAAAGATGGATTTATTTAGCGAAACAATAGATCAGCAGAAGAACTGGTTACCCTATGGGGGAACGGTAAATTATTATGGAAAGATTTTGCCGATGGAAAAGGCGGGTTTCTACTTCAATCGTCTTTTGGAAACCATCGAATGGCGGAATGACGAAGCGGTGATCTTCGGGAAGAAGATAATCACCAAGCGGAAAGTCGCCTGGTATGGCGAAAAACCATTTGAGTATACCTATTCAAATACGACAAAACACGCACTTCCATGGACGAAGGAGCTACTGGAGTTGAAAGAGCTCATCGAGGCGGAAACTGGTGAAACGTTTAACTCCTGCCTGCTCAATCTGTATCATAGTGGGGAGGAAGGGATGGCCTGGCACAGCGATGGGGAAGCCGATTTGAAAAAGAACGGAGCCATTGGCTCGATGAGCTTTGGAGCGGAAAGAAAGTTCGCTTTCAAGCATAAACAGAGCAAGGAAAAGGTGGAATTTGTCCTCGAGCATGGCAGTCTCTTAGTGATGAAAGACACCACTCAGACGTTTTGGCTGCACCGCCTCCCGCCGACCAAGCGTATCACTACTCCCCATGTGAACCTTACCTTCAGGACCATTGTGGAGTGAGGACATAAAAGCAAGACTATTTTAGCCGTCTACACCAAAAAACCTTATATCCACTGTCTGATTTGGTGCCGATCAGGTAATCTTCTCCTCCGTCCTTCAATCCGAGTTTCTTTTTTAAGTCTTCAGCACCGAGAACATAGTTTCTGCAGATGACATTAGCTTTTCCGGAGGGGAAAAGAGCTTTCATTTCTTGTTTTTTGGGAGAAATTTCCTGCAATACCTCGAAAATCCGTGCTGGAATTTCCGGAGTAAATTGGCTTCCCGTGTAGAGATGAGAATTTTTCTCCAGTTTTTTCAATCCAAAACGCTCCCCGAAAAGTTGGAATGCACCGGCTTTCAGAATTCCGCTCAATGGCTCAATGAGATACTTTTCAGCCTCTCCGAATTGAGAATTTGCCTTTTCTTCCTCTTCCGCACCAAATTCAAACCTTGGAAAATTACTTCCTAAATCCACGACTTCTATCCGTTTGGAGGTCTTTTCTTTTCCTTTTTCCCAGGACAGCAAAAGCTCCTTCACTTCGTTTTTGACCGAAACGATGGTGATTTTTTGAATGTCGGGTAGCTCACTCAAGGCCTGGGAAATGTCGGTCATCGGAGAAGCTTTGATCCTAATTCTTTCAGCTTTGCTGCGCAAGAGAGCCCAGGCGCCGACCACATCGGGCTCACAGTCCTGCAGCTTATAGAGCTTTTGGTTGCTGATGCCCCTCCTGGCCGGATCGGCATAAATCAGGTCAAAATGCAGCGGGGTTGTTTTCAAATATTCGAGCCCGTCTCCTTCCACAAACTGAAATTTTCCAGGGCCTAAAAGCTCCAGGTTGTGTCGGGCAACCTCAAAAAGTTCAGCCTGCTTTTCGCAGTAAATTCCCAACTCAAATCCCTGACTCAGGTAAAAAAAATCCACTCCAAAGCCGCCCGTCAGGTCGATCATCTGCTTTCCATGCATTCCTTTTGATTTGAATTTTGCCGTCTCCTCGCTGGAGCTCTGCTCCAGGGAAATGGTGGCAGGGAAAAGCAACTGCGGATCAGCTGACCAAGCGGAAAGTTTTTTTGCGGCTCTTTGTCTTGCCCCAATCTGCTGAACAGCCATTTTCAGGTCAAAACTCACTTTGCCCTGGTATTTAAAAAGTAAAAGTGCAGGATCTTCATTAAGATGATCCTGCACAAATTGTCTGAATTCAGCGCTATGATACTCGCTGAAGTCCATTAAACCAGACCCTTCTCCAACAGGTATTCTGCAATCTGAACGGCATTGGTAGCGGCACCTTTTCTCAGGTTATCGGCTACAATCCACATGTTCAGCGTATTGGGTTGAGATTCGTCTCGTCTCAGACGTCCTACGAACACCTCGTCCTTTTTGTGTGCCGTGATTGGCATAGGATAAATGAAGTTGGTCGGATCGTCCTGCACGATTACTCCGGGAGCAGATTCCAGGAGGCTTCTCACTTCTGCCAGATCAAAATCCTGCTTAAACTCCACGTTCACCGCCTCGGAGTGACCTCCCATGGTAGGAATACGGACTGTAGTAGAAGTCACCTGAATGGAGTTGTCTCCAAAGATTTTTTTAGTCTCGTTGATCATTTTCATCTCTTCCTTGGTGTAACCGTTGGGTTGGAACACGTCAATATGAGGAAGGACATTCATGTCGATTTTATGTGGATATACCATCTGAGGCACTTCACCTGCTCGCTCCGCCATCATCTGATCAACGGCAGCTTTGCCCGTTCCGGTCACAGACTGATAGGTAGAGACTACAATTCGCTTGATGCCATAGCGCTGACGTAAAGGCTCCAAAGCCAATACCATTTGAATGGTTGAGCAGTTTGGATTGGCAATGATTTTATCGGATGCTGTGATTTCCTTCGCATTGATTTCAGGCACTACCAGTTTCTTGGTTGGATCCATTCTCCAAGCGGAGGAATTGTCAATGACGAAAGTGCCTACTTCAGCGAATTTAGGTGCCCATTCCAAGGAAGTACTGCCACCTGCTGAGAAAATGGCGATTTCGGGTTTGGCTGCTACGGCATCCGCTAGACCGATTACCGTATGTTTTTTGCCCTTATACTCGATCTGTTTACCTACAGAGCGCTCGGAAGCGACCAAAAGGAGTTCGTCATAAGGGAAATTGTGCTCATCGAGCACTTCAAGGATTTCGGAGCCAACCAGTCCGGTAGCGCCTACTACAGCCAGTTTCATTTTTAATGTAGGTTTAATTGATTTTGGTCTGCAAAAGTACGGACTAAGCGTTCATTTTCAGGATTGTGACGGAAAAATTTCAACTGATTTTGTAAAAGGTCGATTGTTAAAACCACTTGATTTTATTTATTTAGGTGACTCTTTTTCTATTTTTTTAATGAAAATTTATTTTTTGTCGGTTTTGCGGGTGATTTTTCCCGTTTGGATAATCCTTTTGATAGGGATAGAAACAGTTTTTGCCCAAAGCCAAAAATTTGAAGAGCCCTTCCAGATTCTGAATTATCCACAGGAATTTCTTCCGGGTTGGTTTGGCAATGAAATCAGAAGCACCACTTCTCGAATTTTTCAGGATTCTAACTCTGGAAGAAGTGGTAGCAAATCGTTATCGGTTCAGCCGATCAGTACGTTTAATGGGGTAATTTGGATAAAATTGACCCCTGCCCAATTTGAAAATCCCCAAGCAATATTTTTTGCCAAGTCTAGTCGGAATGGCACCGGGAGCCGTCCCGCACAGGTGTTTTTCGCTTGGGGCGAAGAACTGGATGGTGAGTTTTCAGATTTAGTTCAAATCGGTTCCGATGCTGAATTTGCCAATGATGATCAGGATTATCGAAGATTTACTTTGCCTGTTCCGATGGAATTAATTGGCAAAACGGAAATCTTTCTGCGTTTGGAAATTCGTTATGGTCCGGGGTCTGGAAGTGCTGCCCGATGGATGATGGATGATTTTGAATTTGGGGATATAATAACAGATGAGCTCCCTCCCCAAATCCAGGAAGCCAGGGGTTTTGGTCCAAAGTCGGTTTTGGTTTCCTTCAGTGAACCAGTTGACCCGGTTTTTTCCATTCTTCCTCTAGCTTATGAACTGGGAGGTGAGAATCCTGAGAAGGTGGAGCTGAAAGCCGATTCCGTTGCTGTATTAATGATGGAAAATGACCTGCAAGACGAAAAATCCTATGGGATTACCGTTCGGCAGATTCCGGATTTGGAAGGAAATTTCCTTCAGGATACTACTATTCAGTTTTCCTTTTATGATCCCACTGAAATTCCGGAAAAGACCTTAGTACTTAATGAACTCATGCCTGCCCCAAGAGCGGATCAGGACCTTCCGAATGTAGAATATATTGAAATCTATCACGCAGGCGATGATGAGGTCCGACTAGAAGGAATTCGGCTTTCCAATTCCCGGTCTGAGACGATTTTAGATGATTTATGGCTGAAACCCGGTGAGTATTTGGTTCTTGCTCCTGAAAATCAGGCTGTCCTTTTGAGGCAGTATGGGAAAGTTTTTCCGGTAAGGGAATGGCCAACTTTACTGAATTCAGGAGACCATTTGACTCTCAAAGCTGTTGGAGGTTCTTTGATTGATCAGATTTCTTATTCTACGGCAAGTTGGCGAGAAAGTGAATTTGCAAACGGTGGGTTTAGCCTCGAGGTACCAAATTCCGACTACCAGTGTGATAATTCAGTCCTATTAATGCCTTCGATCGACTCTGTCAGAGGAACTCCCGGAAAGCAAAATTCTGTACGTAAAGGAAATGAAGTTACTCCTCTTCCAGTTTTGGAGAATGCATGGTTTCAAGATTCCCTTACGGTCAATTTGACCTTTTCGGAACCGGTTTTTTCCCGAATAGAAAAGAAAAACATTGTTTTTTCTCCTTCGCTGGAAATTGACTCCACTTACTTTTCGGCAGGTGACAGACTTGTAATTTATTTAAAATCACCTGCTAAAGAATCTGAAATTTATCGGTTGGAGATCTCTGGGATTAAGGACTGCTGGGGAAATGATCTCGACAAAGTTGGCATTTCGAAATTAATCCTGTCTTCCAGGCCTCAGCCAGGTGATGTCATCCTAAATGAGGTGCTTTTTGATCCTAAATCCGGTGATCCTAAGTTCGTGGAACTTCGAAATACCAGCAAGAAATTCCTGAATCTTGATTCTTGGGCTCTGGCTAATTTTGACGATTTCGGTAAGCCAGACCAGATTAGAGAATTTGGGAAAGAAGGATTGATTCTTAATCCGGAAGGCTATTTAGCCATCTCCACCGATATCAACCGCCTAAAACTTTCCTATCCTAAATCTGCCTCTGGAAACTTGCTTCAGATTCCATTATTGCCCAGTTATCCAATTTCCGGTGGTACAGTAGTTTTGATTTCTCCCGAAGGAAAAATATTCGAAACCTTTACCTACAATGAGGATTTTCACCATCCTCTTTTGAGAGATTCAAAGGGAGTTTCACTGGAGCGAATTTCCCACTTCTCTGAGGCATCCTTACCATCCAACTGGCAATCGGCCTCGGGGAATGAAGACTTTGGGACCCCTGGACGAAAAAATTCCCAAATTATTGAAGGCGATTTGAATGGAAATATGATTCAGATTGAACCTGAAGTTTTTGATCCAGAGGGGAGTTCGGGTCCTGCTTTTGCCAGCATTCAATACCAACTGGACCAAACTGGATGGGTCGGTACATTCCAAATCTATTCCGTAGGAGGCCAACTGATTCAGACTTTGGCTCAAAACCAAGTTTTGGGAACAAGCGGAATCTTTACCTGGACAGGAACAGATTCTGCGGGTAACCGGGTCAGGATGGGATATTACGTTTTAGTAGTGGAGCTATATGAGCCAAGCGGAAGAACTAATCTGATTAAAAAGACAATTGTGGTGGCTGACCGCTTATAAAATTTCAGAAAATCTGCAGGGTTAAATGCTAAAAGATCAGTATTTTAATACCAAATAAGCCCTGTTTGCTATGGAACGAGATCTGATTTTCATAACCCTTCAAGAAATTGTCCTGCGAGACGGGAAAGACCTCAGAGAAGCCCAGCAATATTTGAGAATGAGGTACCGGTTGGACGCTGATGAGTTGGTGCTGAAAAAGCGCTTGGAGAAAATACTCCAAACTGAAAAAGCCGTTGCATAATGGCTTTTTAATTTTTTCCTAATCGGATTAAACATTCGAAATTCTATCTTATACTGAAAAAGGCATAAAGTGCGATCATTGGATTTGTAATGATCTGATTATAAGAGGTTAAACTTGGGGGCTTACTGGTCCCTTGAATTTTGGGTTAACCATTTCATAATCCATATTTTTTTAATTTTTGCAATTATCAAAGTCCACCGTATTTTAGAGATCGAATCCTTTAAAATCAATCCCAGTACTTTATTTTAACCCATCTTTTACCATGAGCCAGGAAGAGAAAACCGCATATTCTCAGGACGAATTGAAAGAATTTGAAGAAATCATCCTTCAGAAACTTGCAATTGCTAAAGAAGAACTTCATTCATTGAAAGAGACCCTGAGTAAAAAAAATGACAGCGGGACTGATTACACTGCCTCTACCTCAAAGCTTTTGGAAGACGGTGCCGATACCCTCGAGCGTGAGAGTATGAGTCAACTTGCTGCCCGCCAGCAAAAGTTTGTCGCTAATCTTGAAAATGCGCTGATCCGGATCAAAAATGGTACTTATGGCATCTGTGTGGATACGGGGAAATTGATTTCAAAAGAAAGATTGAAGGCTGTCCCACACACCATGCATTCCATTGAGGCTAAACTTGCTAAAAAGTAAGGGTGGACTTTCTGCATCGTCATATTGAGGCGTTGATTTTTTGTTCGCCGGAACCCCTTCCGGTAAGTGAAATTTCAAAATGCCTCAATGAGATGTTTGGTGCAGAGGTACCACTTGACCACCTTGAGTCGGCTATTTATGATTTAAGGAAAAAGTACAATCAAGAAGATTTTTCGTTTTCCTTGGAGCACCTGGGAGGAGGGTATCAATTTTTGACCAAGCCTGCCTATCAGATCAGTATCAGTATTCTCCTAAGGCAGCAATCTCAAAAAAGATTGTCGACAGCCCAGCTGGAAACCCTTTCAATAATTGCCTACAAGCAGCCGATAACCAAAAGTGAAGTAGAACAAATCCGTGGAGTTAATAGCGATTATTCCGTTCAGAAGCTTTTGGAAAAGGAACTCATTGAGATCAAAGGGAAATCTGATGGGGTGGGAAAGCCGCTAATCTATGGTACTTCAGCAAAATTTATGGAATACTTTGGGATCAATTCCATTCAGGATTTGCCACAGCCCAAGGATTTCTCCCAACCAGAAAATCAAATCGGGGAAGAACGGGAATAAAAAAGATTTAAAGTGGTTTGACTTTCGCCAGCCTTGATACGAGGTATTTTCGTCCGGAGTCCACTTCCTCACAAAGCACTCGAGTGCGGCGAGTTTCTCCCTTTTTGAATTTTCTTCCTGAAAGAGTGAACTGACTGCCGGGCATCAAATCTGAGAGAAAAATTTCTTCTTCGTTAGAAAGAGTTGGCGTATCATATTTGCTCATTTCCTTCATAAGGAATAGATCCCGAGCCGAGCTGGCAGATGGATTCCTCATGTGAGATCTTAAAGGGATCAGGATGTCCTTTGGGAAAACCGAGTCAATCAAAACTGGCTCCATCAAGATTTGAAACTCTTTTTTCCATTCCTTTCCATGAGGAGAATGCGTTGTTCCATACTTTTCAAAAGCATGCAAATGCGCCACTTCATGAATGTAGGTAAGCAAAAATTGAAAAGGGTTTAAATCCGCATTAATAGTAATTGTCTGAATTTTCCGGTCCTTTCGATACCGAAAATCTCCTAGTTTGGATGTTCTAGGCCTAAGCACTTTAAAAGAAAATGGAATTTTTTGCCAAAGACTAATGCAATATGGGATTGCGGTTTGGGGCAAATGGATTTGGAAAATTGACCTAAGTTGATCTGGGGAATTCATCTGGCCTAAAAATAAAAAAAGAGTCCCGAAACCGGGACTCTTAATTTTTCCTTTTTCGGATCAATTACTGAGCTGGAGTAGCAGCAGTAGAGTCAGCAGCAACAGCTGCAGAGTCAACAACTGGAGCCTCTTCAACAACAGGAGTTTCTTCAACTACAGTTGTAGAATCAACAGTAGTAGCTTCTTCAGTAGACTTGCTACCGCAAGAAGATGTAGCGATCAAGCCAGCGATTGCGAAAATTGCAAATACCTTTTTCATTTGTTATGGTTTTCTTAATTACGGTGCAAAGGTACTAGTATTATTTGTAATTGTGCAAGTGGTGATCAAATATTTTTTATTTGTTTTTGTAAACAATTTTTACCGAAACCCCCTCGAAATCAAAGTTTTCACGAATTCTATTTTCAAGATATCTGGTGTAGGGATCCTTGATGTATTGAGGAAGGTTACAAAAGAAGGCAAATACCGGATTTTTGGTTGGTAATTGAGTCACGTATTTGATCTTGATGTACTTTCCTTTCCAAGCAGGAGGAGGATATTTTTCAATTTCCTGCAGAAGGACATCGTTCAATTTGGAAGTTGGAACTCTTCGGGTTTTATTTTCATAGACCTTCACCGCTAGCTCGATAGCTTGGAATATGCGCTGTTTTTCAATCACTGAGGTGAAAATGATTGGGATCCATTTGTTTTCACCCAATCGGTCAAGCATGTCCTCCTTAATTTTATTCATGGTTTTATGATCTTTTTCGATCATATCCCATTTATTCACCATGATCATTACCCCTTTGTTATTTTTGATAGCCAAGCTGATTAGGTTGATGTCTTGGGCCTCGAGACCTCGAGTGGCATCTACCATGACAATCACGACATCGGATTCTTCCAATGTTCTGAGTGATCTCATAACAGAGTAAAATTCGACATCTTCCTTTACCTTGGCTTTCTTTCGGATTCCGGCAGTGTCGGTGATGATGAAATCCTGACCAAAAAGTTTATACCGGGTGTGAATAGCATCCCTTGTCGTGCCGGCCTCATCCGTAACGATAGACCTTTCCTGACCCAAAAGGGCATTTAGAAAAGAGGACTTTCCAACGTTAGGGCGGCCAAGTATGGATATTTTTGGGATACCAGCATCAGGATCTTCTTCACCTTCATCTTTAAAATGTGTGATTACTTGATCCAGAAGATCTCCTGTTCCGCTTCCACTCACAGCTGCAATTGGGAATATTTCGAAATCACTGATTCCCAAAGAGTAAAACTCATGAGCCATCATGGCCTTTTCCCTATTGTCGGCCTTGTTGGCTACTATGTAAATTGGCTTTTTGGAGCTTCTGAGTTCATTGGCAAACTCCATATCCAAATCGGTCAGTCCGTCAATACAGTCCACCACAAAAAGGATTACATCGGCTTCTTCAATTGCGAGTTTAACTTGTTTTCGTATTTCTGCCTCAAAAACATCATCTGAGCCAGTAACATATCCACCAGTGTCGATGACTGAGAAAAATTTACCTGACCATTGGGCATGACCATAGTGACGGTCACGGGTGACCCCACTCATATTGTCTTCGATAGCCTTTCTCTCCTCTACCAGTCGGTTGAAAAGCGTGGATTTACCCACGTTTGGTCTACCTACAATTGCTACTATATTTGCCATAATCAGGATGGGTCGTACCCAAATTTTTTAAGTTTCAATTTATTTTTCCTCCAGTCCTGTTCAACTTTTACGAAGGTTTCCAGAAAGACCTTTTTTCCGAAAAATTTCTCCAATTCCTCTCTCGCTTCAATCCCAACTTTCTTCAGCATTTTGCCTTGGTCACCAATGATGATGCCTTTTTGGCTGTTTCGTTCGCAGAAAATTGTCGCCCGAATTCTGATGATTTTCTCGTCTTCATGAAAATCCTCAATACCTACTTCGGTGCTGTAAGGGATCTCTTTTTTGTAATTGGTAAAAATCTTCTCACGGATGATCTCGGAGGCAAAGAACCGTTCAGGCCGGTCAGTTAGTTCCTCCTTGTCATAAAAAGGTGGGTGAACAGGCAGTCTGTCGACTATTTCCTGAAGGATACGTTCGGTATTGAATTTTTCCTGTGCGGAAATTGGGATTACTGTTTCGGATTTGATTCTGGAAGTCCAGTACTTGGTCACCTCTTCCAATTGGCCCTCTTTCGCTAGGTCTATCTTATTGATTACTAGTAGAACCGGTACCCCGGATTCGTTAATCTTGGTAATTACTTCTTCGATTTCCTCATCATTCTCAAAGAGATCCGTCACAAAAACGATTACATCGGCATCTTCCAAAGAAAGATTGACAAACCCCATCATACTTTTATGGAGTTCATACTTTGGCTTTAGCATCCCCGGGGTATCCGAAAATACAATCTGGTAGTCATCAGTATTGATCAGACCAAGGATTCGATGGCGCGTGGTCTGGGCTTTAGAAGAAACAATGGAAAGCCGCTCACCCACAAGGTAATTCATGAGTGTGGACTTGCCTACATTGGGCTTACCCACAATGTTTACAAATCCGGCTTTATGAGTTTGCGGGAGCATTTTTTATAATTTTTTTGCAAAGGTACTTGATTTTGGAGAGTTTGTCCTTACCTTTGCATCACAATATCGCGGGATGGAGCAGTTGGTAGCTCGTCGGGCTCATAACCCGAAGGTCACAGGTTCGAGTCCTGTTCCCGCTACAAGAAGGGCCTTACATGAACAGTGTAAGGCTTTTTTATTTTCCAATAGGAAGTTAGCAGGTGTTTTGATTAGCCAATCATTAACTTTTTACTCATGTAATGCTGGCAATAAATTCAAAAAATCGTTCTCCTGAATTTATTCAGGCCTGAGAAAAGTTGTGAAGTTATTCCGACTTTTTAGCATAAAAAGCAGCCATCATTTCCCAATCCTCATCTGAGCATAGTGGCATGTAATTGATTCTGTATTTCTCAAGTTTTTCCTTTCGGAGTTGTAAAATCCTATTGTTTTTTACTTCTGATTTTTTAAGATACAGCTTAACCAAGTACCTTTTTTTCTTTGCATTAATGCAAACACTACACCGGTTCAGTGGCAAGTCGAGGTTTATAACTTGAAAAGAAGTTCCAGATTTAGGCTTGGAGTTTTCTCCTTTTATCAGGCCGTCAAGAAAATTTCCCGATGAATCTTCCAAAAAAGTTGGGTTTTCATTCCTTTTCATGCCAAAAATCCTAATCCTGCTCATACTTCGCATATACGACAAAGCTAAGAATCTGGATGTTATTCAAAATACCCAGTACTGGGTATTTTCTGTTGGGAACACCAATATTTTTGTATTCAAAAAGCAGATTTGGCTTGTGAATGAAAAATTAACTTGTTTTCTATTCTCTGTTGAAATTTATCTATAATAGAAATTATGACTGCTTTACAGTTTTTTTAAGGAGTCAATCGAATACTTGCCGGGCCCTAAAATTAAAATGCTTAGGAAGACTAGAAAGTAAAGCAGAGGAAGTTCTTTTTTGACAAACGGATCA
Organism: Algoriphagus lacus; assembly: GCF_003583985.1. GTDB lineage: Bacteria > Bacteroidota > Bacteroidia > Cytophagales > Cyclobacteriaceae > Algoriphagus > Algoriphagus lacus. The sequence goes on from NZ_QXML01000001.1 coordinate 764,410, forward strand.
TCCCAATGGGCGTAAAATGCTGCGGTTAGCATAGTAGCCATCAAGGGAATTGTGGTGAGTCTTACTTTGAAGCCAACCATCACCAATGTGGCGCAAACTACTTCAGCGAAAATCGCCAAAGCCAGAGAAATCTCAGGGCCCAATCCAAATGGATCTGAAAACTTGACCGGGCCATCACCAAAAAACCGGTTGATCTTTGGCAATCCATGAGTAAGCATCATCCCGCCCGAACCCAGTCGGATGATCAAGAGGGATAAGTCATTTGCAAGGGTGTTTTTCATAAGGCGACTAATTTTTCTGAATTTAATTTTGGAATGGACCTGTTGAAAAATTCTTTACACCAAATCAGGCTTTGGCACTTTGTCCGGTAATCTGAGCAGCTACGATTCGATCCTTACCATTGAGGTCCTTGATCAATCTTACTTTTTGATAATCCAGTGTTTGGAGTAATTCTACCACAAGTGGGCCAAGGCGCTCATTGATTTCAAAGTATATTTTACCGGTGGACTTCAATAGTTTTTTTCCTTTTTCTGCGATCTCCTTATAAAAAATCAACGGATCTTCATTGGGAACAAAAAGTGCCAATTCTGGCTCAAAATCCACCACATTCCGGTGCATTTCTGTTTTTTCTTTAAGCGGAATGTATGGAGGATTACTTACTATAATATCCAAAGGGGGCAAATCTGGGATTTCCTTAAGAATATCGCACTTCAGAAATTTTACCTCCGCATGGAGAGTATTTGCATTTTCAATCGAAACCGCAAGAGCTTCCTCTGACACGTCGAGTCCGAATACTTTTGGATTATTCAACTCCAGTTTCAAGGTGATTGGAATGCATCCTGTACCGGTTCCGACGTCCAAAATCACCAATTCAGCTTGTGGATTTTCCTTGATGATCAAATGAACGAGTTCTTCGGTTTCGTTTCTTGGTATAAGGGTGTCTGGACTTACCTTAAAATCCCTACCATAAAATGGCCCATGACCTAAAATATATTGAATCGGTTCCCCGGTTTTCAATCGATCAAAATCAGTCTTAAGGTCTTTGGGTAGATCCTTTTCCTCCAAAAAATGCATCATGTCCACTCTTCTCATTCCGAGATGATGCTCCAAAAGCCAATCTACCAAGGTGGCTGCCTCTACCTCAGAATAATGAGGCAAGAGTTCCTTGGCCATTTTTCGAGAGAGTTCCTGATATGAAATTGACATGCGCAAAGGTAATTGGGATTGCTCTTTTTTGGCAGAAAAATTCAGGAAAGCCATCCTCCAAGATATTCCCCTTACCTTTGTGCAAGAATTTTCCCCACATGAAGTTACATAATAACACCATCCGAGGCGTACATACAGCCCTTCAGGCAATTTTTGAAGAGGGGCAATATGCTGATAAAGTCATCGAGCGAACCCTTAAATCCAACCCGAAGTGGGGTGCGCGTGATCGTTCATTTATAGCAGAGACTACCTACGAAATGGTGCGCTGGTGGAGACTTATTAATTATTTGAGCCCATCGAAGGATTATTGGGATCTTTTTGGGACCTATTGGCTGATGCAAGGAAATCCCCTTCCGGAGTGGGAGGAATTTGCAAGAATCAATCCTGACAAACTAAAGGGAAAATACGAATCCATTCATGATCCGGCACTTTTGGAATCTATTCCGGACTGGTTGCAAAAACTGGGAGAAAAAGAATTGGGCGGATTGTGGGAGAAAGAAATTCATGCCCTTAATGAGGAGGCTGAAGTAGTACTTCGTGTCAATACGCTAAAAACAACAAGGGAAAGACTAAAAAATCAACTGGCTGAGGATGGGATAAATACCTATGTAGTCAAAGGCTATCCGGATGCTTTGGTTTTGGAAGAGCGACAAAATGTTTTTCGTCATCCTGCATTTAAAGAAGGATTATTTGAAGTACAGGATGCCAGTTCTCAGTTGGTCGCTTCCTCTTTGGCGGTAGAACCTGGAATGAGGGTAATCGATGCCTGTGCAGGTGCCGGAGGAAAATCTCTTCACTTGGCGGCTTTGATGGAAAACAAAGGGAAAATCCTTTCCATGGATGTGGAGGAATGGAAACTTCAACAAACCAAGCTTCGAGCACGCCGAGATGGAGTTTCAATTATCGAGCCTCGGGTCATTGAAGGCACCAAAACGATCAAAAGGCTCAAGGAATCAGCAGACCGACTGCTTTTGGATGTGCCTTGTTCCGGCTTGGGCGTATTGAGAAGAAACCCGGATACCAAATGGAAACTCAGCCCCGAGTCTATAGATAAGGTCCACCAAACCCAGCAGGAAATTCTTCAATCCTATCCTTCCATGCTGAAAAAGGGGGGACAAATGGTCTATGCAACATGCAGCATTTTACCTTCCGAAAATGAGCTTCAGGTGAAAAAATTCCTAGAAAGCGATGCGGGGAAGGACTTTGAATTGATAGAGGACAAAAAAGTCCTAGCACAAGAAAGCGGATTTGACGGTTTTTATATTGCCCGATTGATCAAAAAATAGCCGAATCTGAAAATTTAACGTTGCATTAATCTAAAAATCAGCAGGTTATTTTTATTTTCAGAGAATAGATACTTGAAATGAACCTGGAACTGATTTTTTCGATCGCAAATTCAACAGCATTTTTGTGCTGGATATTATTGTTTGTGCTCTATCAAAAGCGCTGGGTTTACCGGGCGCTTTTTTCATTTGTTTTCACCGGAATGGCAGTAGTTTACCTCATTTTCATTCTACAGGGAATAGGAGGCGATTCGCCGGGAGGATTTGACACTCTGGCCAATGTAAAACTCCTCTTTTCCAAAGATGAAGCCGTCCTTGCAGGCTGGATTCATTACCTGGTGTTTGATCTTTTTGTCGGAATGTGGATTTGCAGCGATGCAGACAAAAGAGGAATCAATCGCTGGATTTTATTGCCTTGTCTTTTGCTGACCTTTATGCTTGGACCTACGGGTCTTTTGCTTTATGTCTTGATTCGTGTCGGATACCTTAGAAAATTCCCCCAAGACCCATATGCTTAGAAGCTGGTACACAGAGCTTCAGAATCGAAATATGCTCCTTGCCAAGTCAGGAGGTTTTTGTTTTCTCTTGGGGGTCCTTTTGATTTTCCTTCCCTTGGTAGATCCCCGAGAGCTTCAAGGTGCTTATGTTTGGACCAAACCAGCCAAGTTTTTCTTTTCGGTCGGAATATATTTTTGGACTATAGGATGGTTGATGGAATACCTTCAGAATCGGAATTTTGTAAAACGAATCAGTTGGGGGATTTGGATCTTGATGTTAATAGAGCTTGTGATCATCACTTATCAGGCATCACTTGGGAAGCTTTCTCATTTTAATATTTCGAGCCTTTTTGATGGGATTCTTTTCCAGATTATGGGAGTTGCCATTGTTCTGAATTCTGTCTTGGTGATTTTAGTTTTCCTAAGATTCAGAAAAATCAATGATTTGCCTCCTGGATATCTTATGGGCATCAGACTAGGTTTGCTGATTTTTTTGGTCGCCGGATTCGAAGGTTTTGTCATGTCTGTTAATTTAAAGCATACCATTGGAGCAGTGGATGGTCAGGAGGGATTGCCGTTTTTGGGCTGGGCAAAAGAATATGGAGATCTTCGAATTTTCCATTTCTTAGGGCTTCATGCTTTACAGGTTCTTCCGATAGTGGCTTGGCTATTTCTTAGAAATGACCCGAAGAAAGTTCTTACGTTTGGTTTGGTTTATTTTCTTTTGAGCTTTGGGACATTTTGGATGGCTCTTCAGGGAAAGGGAATAGCGGAATGGTTTTGACGCCCCATTACCAAAACTTATTTTAAAATCCTTTCCAGAATAACTTCAAATCGACATTAATTTTTGTTTTTCGCTGGGATGGCATTGGTTTTTGTGTGTAACTTTGGCGGGCAAATAGGGTTACCTATAACCAATATTTGCCATGAATCGAAACTCCTCGAAGTTCCTCTACGAAGCACTCACCTATGATGATGTGCTTCTTGTTCCGGGTTATTCAGAAGTGCTCCCTCGCGAGACAAACACTTCGACCCAACTCACCAAAAAAATCAGACTGAATATTCCACTGGTATCCGCAGCAATGGATACGGTAACTGAAGCTGAATTGGCTATTGCGATTGCCCTAGAAGGTGGACTTGGATTTATTCATAAGAACATGTCTATCGAGAAGCAAGCTGCCCAGGTACGGAAAGTAAAGCGGTCTCAGGCGGGGATGATTCTGGATCCGATTACGCTTCATATTGATTCAAAAGTGCGGGATGCAGAAACCATCATGCGCGAATATCATATTGGGGGCATTCCGGTTGTAGACGGAGAAAAGGTACTGAAAGGAATCATCACCAATCGCGACTTGAGATTTATCAAGGATCAAAATCGATTGATTCGGGAGATCATGACCAAAGACAATCTGATCACCGCCAAATCCGGAATTTCTTTGGAACAAGCTGAAGAAATCCTCCAGGAATATAAAATCGAGAAGCTTCCCATCGTGGATGAAGAATATAAGCTTACAGGACTAATCACCTACAAGGATATTCTTAAAAGGAGAGATAAACCCTATGCCTGTAAGGACGAATACGGCCGCCTTCGTGTAGGTGCTGCAGTTGGTGTCACTGCTGATATCGTAGAGCGAGTGGAGGCTTTGAAAAATGCGGGTGTGGATGTGGTATCAATTGACACAGCTCATGGACATTCAAAGGGAGTGATTGAAACTTGCAAAAAGATCAAAGCAGCCTTTCCTGATTTGGAAGTTATTGTCGGAAATATTGCCACCCCTGAGGCGGCAATAGCCCTTGCTGATGCAGGGGCAGATGCGGTCAAAGTGGGTGTTGGTCCAGGATCGATTTGTACTACCCGGGTGATTGCCGGTGTAGGCGTTCCCCAGCTTTCAGCAGTGTTTGAATGTGCAGAGGCACTGAAAGACCGAGGGGTTCCGGTTATTGCAGATGGAGGTATCCGCTATTCCGGCGATTTGGTAAAAGCCATCGCAGCAGGCGGAAGTTCCATCATGATCGGTTCCCTTTTAGCTGGTACAGAAGAAGCACCGGGCGAAATGATCATATATGAAGGAAGAAAATTCAAGACCTATCGGGGAATGGGCTCTTTGGAAGCTATGGAGTCCGGCTCAAAAGACCGATACTTCCAAGACGCTGAGGACAATATCAAAAAGTTGGTGCCGGAAGGCATCGTAGGGCGTGTTCCATACAAAGGAATGGTTTCGGAGGTTTTATATCAGTTGGTTGGTGGTCTGCAGGCCGGAATGGGTTATTGCGGTACCAAAACCATTGAGGATCTTCAGAGAAACGGTAAATTCGTTAAGATCACAACAGCAGGTGTCAAGGAATCGCACCCGCACGATGTGAGTGTAACCCGAGAAGCACCAAACTATAGTTTGAAATCCTAAAAATTGAAAACCGGCTCAGGCCGGTTTTTTTATTGGAATTTTTAGCAGCCTAGTTATGAGTAAGTTTTTGGACAATGTCTCTGACGATTGACTCTGCATGAATAATGCTGTTTTCAATAAAAAACTCCCGGGTGTTAAGTCCTCCGCAAACCACACCTGCCAAGTAAACTCCGGGCACATTGGATTCCTGATTGGTCTGATTGTAACAGGGTTGCCGCTTTTCGTCAAGGCTCAACTCCACTCCGAGCTGATCCAGTAGCGAAAAATTAGGTTTATAACCTGTCATGGCCAATACCCAGTCATTGGGGATGATTGTTTCACCGTCTGGAGTTTCAAGGATTACCTCTTTTTCGCGGATTTCTTTCACCTTTGATCGGGTAAATGCTTTGATCGAACCTTCCTTAATTCGGTTCATGATGTCTGGACGAACCCAGTACTTGACGTTTTCGTCTACCTCGTCACCCAGCAAGACCATACTAACTTCGGCTCCTTTTCTCCAGGTTTCCAAAGCTGCATCTACAGCAGAATTTGCACCGCCAACCACCAACACTTTTTGATTGATAAACGGCCAGGGTTCCTTGTAATAATGAAGCACCTTTGGAAGGTTTTCACCCGGTACATTCATCAGGTTAGGTAGATCATAAAAGCCTGTAGCCAACACGATTTTTCGGGATCGGTATTGGCCCTTAGTAGTATTGATCTCAAATAGGTCGACTTCTTTCTTAAGCGTTTGAACAGCCTCATACAGGTTGACTTTCAGTTTGAAATGAAAGAAAATCCTTCGATAGTATTCAAGGGCTTCGGTTCGAGTAGGTTTTGCCCCGACTGACATAAAGGGAATACCGGCCATTTCCAGTCGGTCTGAAGTGGAAAAAAAGGTCATGTTGACCGGATAGTTGTAGATGGAATTGGTCAGGGCACCTTTTTCCAGGATCAAGTAGTCCAATCCGTTATGTTGGGCTTCAATTCCACATGCAAGACCAATAGGCCCACCTCCAATAATGATCAGATCAAAAATCTTTTCCATGAATAATTAATGTTTATAGGTTTGAAAGTGAATCCTTCTGTCTGTGTATTGGGATGGAGTCCATTGAAAAGTCCGCTCCCGGATGGTAGTTTCGCCTTTCTGGTTTTGAATGACTGCTGCTGCAGAAACAGTTCCATAGTTCGGTTCCATTCGGATCAATTGGGCCGAAAGTTTGATTTCCATCGCCTCAGTGGCGCCAGTTCTGGGCAGGATCTCATAGGGATGTGTTTCGCTTGATTTCAAAATTCCAAGCAGATTCACTTCATCAATTTCTGAAGCTAGGACATTCCTCAATTGACTTTTCGCCAACTCAACCTTAGGCCAAGGATCATTGATCAATCCATTGCTTAGTCCGTGAATCCCCGGTTGGATTTCCTGAATTTGGTCAGCATAATTGCTCAGGTAAAACAGCTTTTCTCCATCAGAAACCAAAAGATTAAATCCTTCATACCGTTCTTTTTCCATGAAAATAGTCTTCAAATAGACTTCGGGTGAAAAATCCCCCTCAAGGAAGTTCTGAACCAGTTTTCCCCTGCTGATTTCTCCTTTTCTGAGGCTATTGAAGTCCCTGTAATTGGTAAGTAAGGCCCATTTTCCATCAGGAGTAAATCCCATCCAAGTACCTCCTCCTTTAAGGTCCTTGCCGGCTATTACTCCGTTCTCCCACCGGTGAAGTGCTGCAGTGGGACGGTCAAAAAATTCATCCCGGTTTGCACTGATGATCAGTGGGAACTCCTCGTGGGTTTTCCAGGAAAAAGCGACTAGACACATATTTTAAAGGTAAAGAAAAGGGGCTATTCAATAAACAGCCCCTTTGAGTGAATTAACCAACTTTCGCTTCCTCGAGACTTGGGTAATCTGTAAAACCTTTTTCTCCTGGCGTATAGAAGGTAGTTGAGTCCCATTCAGTCAGAGGTGCATGATGGGCAAATCTTTCAGGCAGGTCAGGGTTGGAAATAAACGGTTTGCCAAAAGCGACAGCGTCAGCCAAGCCTTCCTTTATTACCTGATTCCCTTTTTCCTGGTCAAATCCATTGTTAATCACCAAAACGCCTTTGTAAATAGGACGATACCGTTTTGCAATGTTTGGCTCAGCAAAAGGAATTTCACTTACATCGGTAAAAGGCTCCGAAAGGTGCAAGTAGGCAAGGTTGTACTCGTTCAGTTTATCAATGATATAGTCAAATGTTGGGATGGTTTGCTCATCCAAGGTCATTCCAAAGACACCGTGAAGTGACGGATTCAATCTGACACCGATCCGGTTTTCAGGCATTACTTCCTTTATCGCATCGATCACTTCAAATAAGATTCGAGCTCTGTTTTCAATGCTTCCACCATATTGGTCAGTTCGGTGATTGGAAGTCCCATTGAAAAACTGGTGAAATAAATAGCCGTTTGAAGAGTGGATTTCCACGCCGTCAAAGCCGGCTTCCATGGCGTTTTTGGCCCCATTTTTAAAATCAGCAATGGTCTGCTTAATTTCTTCCAAGGTCATTTCTTTGGCAGTGACCGTATCCTTGAATCCCTGAGGAGTGTAAGATTTTGAATTTGGATTGGTAGCAGAGGCTGAAAGTGGTAATTCTCCTCCATGAAAATCAGGATGGGACATTCTGCCCACATGCCATAGCTGTATAAATATATGTCCCCCTTCCTCATGGACTGCGTTTGTCACCCCTTTCCATGCTTCAGTTTGTGCCTGAGAATAAATTCCTGGAGTATTGATGTACCCAACGGCCATCGGAGAAACCTGGGAGCCTTCTGTGATAATTAAGCCAGCCGAAGCGCGCTGTCTATAATATTCTTCGTGAAGTTCAAAAACTTTGTTTTCTGGATTTGCGGCACGGCTCCTAGTCATGGGGGCCATCCAAACTCGATTCTTAAGGGACAAATCTCCTACTTGAATAGGCTTCAAAAGCGGCTGTGTGTTATTCATAAATAATGTTGGTTTTTATTATTCTTATTACGTGTATATACAACTAATTTAGTTTTGGGATAGTTCAGAAAGAAAAAAAATTTATCTTCCATCCTGACTCAGTTAAAAACAATGGACCCAACACTGATTTTGATTACCGGTGCCGGCAGCGGCATTGGATTAAATTTGGCAGATGCGCTTTCACAAAAGGAAATTCCGCTGTTATTGATTGACATCAACATTACTGGCCTTTTGGAGAAATTTAAGAGCCGCCCATCAGTACAAGTCCTTTCAGGAGATGTTTCAAAGGCTGAAACCTGGTTTCAGGCAATTGAAATCGCCAAAAACTTGGGATTACCCATTTCTCACTTAATCAATTCAGCAGGAGTCATCCGTCCGGGTTTTGTGACTGATTACCAGTTAAGTGACATTGATTTTCATCTGGATGTGAATGCCAAAGGAACTATGCTGGGTACCACTATCATTGGAAAAGAAATGAAGGGCCAAGAGTTTGGGCACATTATCAATATTGCATCACTTGCTGGAATAGCGCCAGTTTCGGGCTTGAGTTTGTATACCGCTTCCAAATTTGCTGTGAGAGGATTCTCTTTGGCGGTGGCTGCCGAGTTCCTGGGGCATGGAGTTGATGTTTCAGTTGTTTGTCCCGATTTGGTAGATACGCCCATGCTGACTACCCAATTGGATTTTCCGGAGGAGTCCAAACTTACTTTTAGTGGATCGGAAAAAGTGCTTCAACCCAAGGACATTACAAAGGTGATTTTGGAATTGATGCAAAAGCCAAAAGTCCAAGTTTGTATTCCCGAGACTAGAGGATTCCTTGCAAAAATCGCCGGCGCCTGGCCAAAAATCGGAGAACTTTTTCGCGATTCACTTGAGTCCAAAGGGAGAAGAGCTATTCAAAAAATCAAGTAAAAACCAGTAAATCAAGCCTTAACATTTTTTAATACGATAATTGTCGTACTTTTTTTTGAAATTACGATACACTTCGTATAACTTTGGTACGAAAGCTATCGTAAATATCGCCATGAGCAAACCAACTGAAGCAGAATTAGAGATTTTGTCCCTCCTATGGGAGATGAAAGAAGCCAGCGTGCGGCAAATTCATGAACGCCTGGCCGAGACTAAGGACACGGGCTATACCACTACCCTAAAGATCATGCAAATCATGCATGCCAAAGGAATGGTTACCCGGGATGAAGAGAACCGAACTCATATCTATAGACCGGCTATTAAGCAAGGCGAAACGCAGCAGTCCTTAGTGAAAAACCTCATGGCAACCGCTTTTGGAGGTTCGGCAAAGTCACTGGTGATGCAAGCTTTGGGACAGGAAAATCCCTCAAAGGCGGAAATAGAGGAGATTAGAGCATTTCTTGACCAACTGGAAAACAACTGACCATGAGACTTTTAAATGATTGGATACCGGATAGCCTGCTCCAGGCATTAGGCTGGACATTAGTCCACTCCCTTTGGCAACTCGTTTTGATAGCTGCCATCCTTTGGGGAGTTTTGAAATTGGCTCATCGGTCTGCTCCAGGTGTAAAATACACCATTGCGGTAGGTGCATTATTTCTTGCAATTTTCGCGGGGGTGGGCACATTCGTATATGAATTCAATGCCATAGAAACCCGTCCGGTTTTTTCCACAAGCGATTTCCAGATTTTATATACAGATCCCTCCATTTCCTCAACTGAGGTTGGATTAGACGCCGCAATGGTCAAAACAACTTGGTGGATCAATCAGAATATTCCCCTCTTGGTAAACGCTTGGTTTTTAGGTTCCCTTTTGTTTTTGTTTCGATTGGTAAACAGCCTTTCTGAAATCAGAAGCCTTCGAAAATCTTCAACTCCGGTTTCTGATTTTCAACTCCAAAAAATCGCCTACCGATTGGTTGGGAAAATGGGGCTCAAAATTGATGTCCAGTTGAGAATCAGTCGTTATGGGATTTCCCCATTGACCTTTGGCACATTCAAACCAATTATTCTTTTGCCAGCAGGATTGATTTTTCACCTGTCTCCAGTACAGTTGGAAGCAATTATTGCCCACGAACTCGCCCATGTCAAGCGGAATGATTACCTCATCAACTTGGTACTTTCGGGACTTGAAGTGATTTTCTTTTATCATCCTTGCTACTGGTGGATGAACCAAACCGTAAAAGAACTTCGTGAAAATGCCGCTGATGACTTGGCAATTAAGGCAGGAATCGAGCCCAAAAACCTGGCAACTGGTCTTGCGGAGGTTCTCAATTTTGCAAAGCAAAACCCACCGGAACTGGCCCTCGCGGCAAGTAAAAAAAGAAACCCGACGCTTCAGCGCATCAAGCGAATCTTGGGTTACCCCGCTCAAAACTATCCACAAAACCCTATTATTTCTATCCCTATGATGTTCACACTTATGCTCAGCTTGGGTCTATTGGCCAATGGGCAACAAAATGCTCCCAAGGCAGTATCAACCCCGGAATCCATCATTCCGATGACAGAATCCATACCTACCCCTATGGATACCTTGACCAAGAAGAAATATACCGGTCCTAATGAGAAGGGATTTTATCACTTCGGGGAACATGTCATAGTCTTCTCCGATGGAGAAAATTCATACCGAATTTCAGAGGACACCCTTTTCTCAGGGAATGATACCATTATCCTGAGCGGTAAAACCAAGTTGGCGCTTGATCAATTTCGAAGTGTCGGTATGCCAAACGTACCAAACTTGGATATCCCGATGCCTCCCGTATTCCCTGAGGAATTCGAGATGGCCCCTGTCCCTGAATTTAATCTTGAATTTCCTCCGATGGAATTTGAGGCCCTCGCAATGATTCCAATGGAGCCCATGCCTTCGATGCCTCCAATGCCTCCGATGGGATTTGAATTTGACGGGCCCAATTCTTTTCAGTTTTTCTTCTCCGATACCTTAAAAATGACCACCGAGGAAAAAGAAAAATTAGCAAAAGACATGGCTAAAAAGTCAGATGAGTGGTCAAAAATCGTCGAAGAACAGGCTAAAGAATTTGCAAAACGATCCGAAGAATGGGCGGCCAAATGGAAGGAAGGAGAGCCTGAGCGAGAGGCTAAGATGGAAGCTTGGAAGAAGGAGTTTGAACCAAAAATGAAGGAGTTTGAGCTGAAAATGAAGGAATGGCAAGCGGCTCAGGAGCCAAAAATGAAGGAATTTGAACTCAAAATGAAAGAGTGGGAAGCTGCTCAAAAACCAAAAATGGAAGAGTTTCAGAAAAAAATGGAAGTTTGGCAAAAAGAGCATGAAGCCAAGCTTGAGGAGTTTCAAAAGCTGCTTCGGGAGGAACTCAAAAAAGATGAAAACTGATCATTAATTGTGTGTTGATGCTTCAAAAAGACCTGTCCAATTGGGCAGGTTTTTTTGTGTCCGCCCGGGAAAATCCCCCACTTTTTGGATAGTGTTTCAAATTCCCGGGAAAATCTCCCACTTTCTGCTCAAGCAAAATTTTTCAGGTTGCTCATGTCTCTTTTTCAATAATAAAATCTTCGATTCTGGCCCATTTTGGGCTTTTTTAAAATCAAACTTCCTGCTTTCTAAGACGCTGAATATCAGTAAAATTTTCTACGAAATTTTCTTGAAAATATTGGCTTGGATGAAACTTTTGGCTACTTTTAATCAAAAGTGGGAAAAAGTGGGGCAAAGTGGTAAAATGTGTAAGTCATTTTATTACTTTTGTTTTTACCAAAAACTCTACCTGATAGAAGTTAGCATATGTTCAACAGTCAATACGATAGCAAGCTGGATCCCAAAGGGCGTCTGGTATTGCCTGCCAAAATTAAGGCGGCAATTCCGGAGGCTAATGGGGTATCTCTCATGCTCCGCATGGCTGAAGACAAATGCCTTGCACTCTATCCCATGGTGGAGTACAAAAAGCTGGAGAGTCAGATCAAGTCCCTCAACATCAATAATCCCGAGCAGCGAATGCTGCAGCGATCTTTTTTCAATTCCATCGTCGAGGTGGAATTGGATAGTACCGGGCGCTTTCTGATTCCTAAGCTTTATCAAACCTATGCCAGTCTGGATAAGGATGTAGTTGTCGTTGGCATGGGCACTCGAATCGAACTCTGGAATCCTGACAATTACCTCAAAAACATCATTGTAGATCCGGCGGACTTGTCTGGCCTGATGGAAAAGTATCTCTCCTAAGCGCTATGACTGAGTCTGTTTATCATATCCCAGTGATGCTCGCCCAATGCACTGAAGGCTTGGCTATTGATCCCAATGGGATTTATGTAGACGTGACTTTTGGGGGAGGTGGGCATTCCAGGGAGATTTTGAAGCATCTCGATAAAGGTCATTTGTATGGATTTGATCAGGATGAAGATGCGCTTGCCAATGCTCCTCAGGATGACCGCTTCACTTTTGTGCAGGCCAATTTCCGGGACATCAAACGCTATCTCAGGCTTTACGGGGTCAAGAAGGTAGATGGGATATTGGCAGACTTGGGGATTTCATCCCATCAGATCGATGAACCTGGGAGAGGTTTTTCTACCCGATTCAGTGGAACTCTCGATATGAGGATGAATCAATCTGCTGAGATAAGCGCCAAAGAGGTCTTGAATACCTACGACGAAGGAAAGCTTCATAAGATTCTTGGAATCTACGGGGAAGTAAAAAATGCCAAGACTCTGGCGCAGTCAATTGTAGCTGAGCGGGCACAACGGCCATTTGAGACGACTGAGGGGTTCACAGCATTTCTGAAAAAATTTGCCCCGCGTGGCAAAGATTTCAAATACTACGCTCAGGTCTTTCAGGCATTGAGAATAGAAGTGAACGATGAAATGGGCGCATTGGAAGAGATGCTCCTGAGTGCCGTGGATTTGCTGAAACCGGAAGGAAGATTGGTTGTGATGAGCTACCACAGTCTGGAAGATCGGTTGGTCAAAAACCTCATGCTGAAAGGAAAATTCCAAGGCGAGGTTGAGAAGGATTTCTACGGGAATCTGATTCGGCCTTTGGAGCCTTTGACCAGAGGGGCAATCGTAGCGGATGAGGCAGAAGTCGCTGCTAATCCGCGTGCAAGAAGTGCCAAGTTGAGAATTGCTAAAAAAGTAGGGAAATGAGTCAGAACACCTTTAAGAAAAAGCTAAAGGCCGGAAACGCTCCAAAGGGAGGTTCCGGAAAGACCATTTTTACCTGGATGGAAGAAAAGCTCGATGTCAAAGGGATCCTCGGTGAAGGCGTTCCGGTTCAGCTGGTGCCTCCGGTGGGATTCTTGGTCATACTTGCGCTGATCTACATCTACAGCAACCACCGGGCAGAAAGTATGACCCGGAAAATCGAAAAAGCTCAACAGGAAGTGGAAGACCTCCGTGCGGATGTCACCACTCTGGAAGCAGAATATATGCAAAGCAGCATGCAGTCCGAAGTGGCTAAGCGTGTGGCCAAGCTTGAAATCTATGAATTGAACCAGCCACCGATCAAAATCGAGGTAGAAAAGTGAACATCAAACGCTCCATAGTGCTCCGAGTGAGGGTGGTTTTCATCCTGGTGGCTTTGGCTGCCTGTGCGATCCCTTACAAGATCGCCGTGGTGCAGCTCAAGGAGGGGGAGAAGTGGAGAGCAAAGGCAGAGCAGGTCAATTTTCAATATCGGGAAGTTCCTGCCACGCGTGGAAACATTTACGCGACCGATGGCAGCTTGCTGGCTACCAGTTTACCTTTTTACCGGGTAGCAATTGATCCGACCATGGCTAAAGAAGCCAAATTCAAGTCAGGAATCGACTCACTTTCCCGATTGTTGTCCGGTTTTTACAAGGACAAATCAGCCACGGCCTACAAGCGGATGATTCAGGATGCCCGGGTGGACAAGAAGCGTTTTTTGATCCTAAACAGGAAGCAGATTGGCTACCAGGACATGCAGAAGATGACCTCTTGGCCGATTTTCAGAGAAGGTCGACTTGGGGGCGGAGTGATATTTGAAAAAGTAGAGAAGCGATACAGGCCATTTAATTCCCTTGCCAGCCGTACGGTTGGTTTTCTTAATGAAGACCAATATGGCGCAGGGATCGAATACAGCTTCAATAATTACCTGAAAGGAAAAGACGGAAAGGCACTCTTTCAACGGCTTTCAGGCGGAAGCTGGAAGCCGATGTTTGATGCAGATGACATCAAACCGGAAAATGGCTATGATGTATTTACCACCTTGGATGTCAACATTCAGGATGTGGCAGAGACAGCTTTGAGAAGACAACTGACTGACCGAAATGCTGCTTTTGGATCTGTGATTGTCATGGAAGTGAAGACTGGTCACGTCAAAGCGATGTCCAATCTTCAGCGCAACAAAAGCGGAGTAGGCTATTCTGAAAGCTACAATTATGCAGTAGGCGACATCGGCAGTACTGAGCCTGGATCCACATTCAAATTGCTTTCCATGTTGGCTTTGCTGGAGGAAAACAAAGTCAGCCTCAACGAAAAAATCGAAACTGGAAACGGTGCCCACCGGTTCTATAACCAGACGATGTACGACGCCAAAAATGGCGGTTTCGGTACAATCACCATTCGTGAGGCTTTTGAGAAGTCTTCCAATGTGGCTATTTCCAAACTTGTGGATATGCACTTTGGCTCCAGCCCATCCAAGTTTATGGCCTATGTGCAAAAAGCAGGTTTATCTGAGCCATTTGGATTGCAATTGGCCGGTGAAGGAAAGCCTTTCTTCAAAAAACCGGGATCCAAAACCTGGTATGGTACTTCCTTGCCTTGGATTTCGATCGGCTATGAATCCAAACTGAACCCGATCCATACCTTGGCTTTTTACAATGCTGTCGCAAACAATGGCGTCATGATGAAGCCGATGTTTGTAAAAGCGGTTGGTAGAGGAAATACTTTGGTGGAAACTTATCAGCCTGAGGTCGTTCGCGAGCGAATCGCTTCCGAAAAAACCATCAAACAACTTCAGGAACTTTTGGAAGGGGTGGTGCTGAGAGGTACGGCAAAAAACATCCTGAACGAAGACTACAGAATCGCCGGTAAAACAGGGACAGCCCAGAAAATCATCAACGGAAAATATACCGAGACCTACTACACCAGCTTTGCGGGATATTTTCCAGCTGACCGTCCCAAGTATAGCATGATTGTCGTGATCGACAGTCCAAATGGCTTCGCGGCATATGGAGGGGACGTTTCTGCTCCTGTTTTCAAGGAAATCGCGGACCGCATTTTCGCATTGGACATGGAGTTGAATCCGGTAGACCAATCCAAAATTTTTCAGGCTGAAAATCTCGGATCCAAGCTGCCCTACATCAGTGCAGGAAAAGGAGAAGAGCTCCAGGAAATATTCGATGAATTGAAGATTTCCGCGAAAAGTCCTACCACGGAAGATTGGGTCAAAACTGAAACGGTAGCCGAAAAGGTCAATTTGAAAATCAACGACACCGAAAAGCCAGTCGTGCCGGATGTGTCAGGAATGCCGCTTCGGGATGCGCTTTTTATCCTGGAGAATAAAGGACTCAAAGTGAATTACAATGGGAAAGGCCGCGTGCAGGTTCAGTCGCTGACACCCGGTACCCCACTTACCCCAAATGCAACTATTAATCTGGTATTAGGATAAATGAAAGTACTCAAGGACATCTTATACAAAGTATCGCTAACCTCGACCATTGGTGACATGGAGCGTAGGGTGAGCGGTATTGTCTTTGACAGCAGAAAAGTGGAGGAGCGGAGTGCTTTCGTTGCAGTTCCGGGTACTCAGGTCGACGGACATGAGTTCATATCCACAGCGCTCGAAAAAGGAGCCACCGTCATTGTTTGCGAAAGACTTCCGGAAGTTATTCAGGAGGGAATTACTTACGTGCAGGTGGTCAACTCTGCCAAGGCTTTGGGGATCATGGCTTCCAATTTCTTTGACAATCCTTCGGAAAAAATCAAGGTCGTAGCCGTCACTGGAACCAACGGCAAGACCACCACTGTGACGCTTTTGCACCAGCTTTTTGTAGTGATGGGCTACAGCACCGGATTGCTTTCCACCGTGGAAAATAAAATCAATTCCGAGGTGATCCCAGCTACGCATACCACTCCGGATGCTGTCAGTGTTCAGGCACTGCTTCGCAAAATGGTTGATTCAGGATGCACACATTGCTTCATGGAGGCAAGCTCACATGCGATAGTGCAGGAGCGGATTGCTGGGTTGAAATTGGCTGGAGCGGTATTTACGAACATTACCCACGATCACCTGGATTATCACGGGACTTTTGATGAGTACATCAAGGCCAAGAAAAAGCTGTTTGATGAGTTGCCTAAGGATGCTTTCGCTCTGGTAAACGGGGATGATAAGCGAGGATCGGTGATGCTCCAAAACTGCAAGGCCACTCATCAGACTTTTGCACTCAAAACTTCCGCTGATTTCAAAGCAAAAATCCTTTCCAATACCCTAGAGGGTCTGGAACTGGATATCCATGGCAAACAGATTTGGTTCCGGATGATCGGAGCTTTCAATGCCTACAATTTGCTTGGTGTACTCGGAGTAGCTGTGCTCCTGGGAGAGGATGAGGATGAAGTCCTTCAAACGCTTTCCGGAATCCGTGGGGCAAAAGGGCGTTTCGATCGGATTTCGATCGGTGGAATCACAGCCATCGTCGATTATGCCCATACGCCGGATGCGTTGGACAATGTATTGAAAACCATCAACGGCGTCCGAACAGGAAATGAACAACTCATTACTGTGGTAGGCTGTGGTGGAAACCGTGACAAGACCAAGCGTCCTGTCATGGCAAAAATCGCAGTGACTGAAAGCAACAAAGCCATTTTCACTTCTGATAACCCCCGTTTTGAGGAGCCAATGGATATCCTTCGGGATATGCAGGCTGGAGTTAGTCCTTCAGATGTCAGAAAAACACTGACCATCGAAGACCGGCGTGAGGCTATCAAAACAGCAGTTATGCTTTCCCGGAAGGGAGACATCATTCTGATTGCAGGAAAAGGACATGAAGATTACCAGGAAATCAAAGGGGTGAAACATCACTTTGATGATGCGGAAGTAGTATCCGAAATCTTAGAACAACTGACTAATACCTGATATGCTATATCCCATTTTTGACTACTTAGATCGAGTGCTTGACATCCCGGGAACGGGCGTGTTTCGCTACATCTCGTTCCGTGCGGGAATGGCGGCAGTATTTTCCCTGATCATCACAATCACATTTGGTCACAAAATCATTGATTGGATCCGCAATAGACAAATCGGAGAAACAGTCCGTGACTTGGGTTTGGAAGGGCAGTCTCAAAAGAAAGGGACTCCTACCATGGGAGGTCTTATGATGATTGCGGCGATTTTGATCCCAACCATTCTTTTTGCCAATCTGAATAACATTTACATCATCCTTTTGCTCATCTCCACCATTTGGCTGGGTCTGATCGGATTCTTGGACGATTACATCAAGGTATTCCGCAAGAATAAGGAAGGGTTGAAAGGAAGATTCAAGATTGTAGGTCAAGTAGGCATTGGAATCATTGTAGGCGCCACACTTTATTACCATGATGACGTGGTGATCCGGGAATTTTCCACCCCGGTTTCCATCGAGGAGGGAGTGGTGGAGACGCCGTCTTTCCAGGATGTGAAGGCCTTGAAAACCACCATCCCTTTTGTCAAAAACAACGAACTGGATTACGAACACATCCTGGGTTTCATGGGTGAGTCCATGGTTCCGGTCCTTTATATCTTGGTGGCGATTTTCATCATCACCGCGGTGTCCAACGGGGCAAACATCACGGATGGAATAGACGGATTGGCGGCCGGGACCTCAGCCATCATCGGATTGGCTATTGCGATTTTTGCTTACCTGAGCGGTAATGCCATTTTCTCCCAATACCTGAACATCATGTATATCCCCAATTCCGGGGAGCTGGTAATATTTGCCTCGGCATTTATCGGTGCCTGTATCGGATTTCTGTGGTACAACGCCTATCCGGCTCAGGTTTTCATGGGTGATACAGGATCCCTGATGTTGGGTGGTGTGATAGCTGTTTTGGCACTGACACTTCGTAAGGAACTGCTTATTCCGATCATGTGCGGGATTTTCTTGGTCGAAAATCTCAGTGTCATGATTCAGGTGAGTTATTTCAAATACACCCGAAAGAAATACGGCGAAGGGCGCAGGATTTTCCTGATGTCACCTTTGCATCATCATTATCAAAAGAAAGGAATCCATGAAGCCAAGATCGTCACCCGGTTTTGGATTGTAGGGATCCTTTTGGCAGTAATTACACTCGCAACCCTCAAACTGAGATAAAGTCAAAATGAAACAGATTGCCATCCTTGGAGCTGGAGAAAGTGGAGTGGGAGCAGCATTGCTTGCCAGAAAGGAAGGCTATGGAGTTTGGGTATCTGATATGGGGCAGATTTCGGAGGAAAGAAAAGCTGCTCTGAAGACTGCCGGGATTGGTTTTGAAGAGGGAGGACATGACGAGCAGAAGATCCTTTCCTCAGACCTGATCATTAAAAGTCCGGGTATTCCAACCAAGGCTCCTTTGGTGAAAAAGGCGATGAATGAAGGAATTCCGGTCATTGATGAACTGGAATTTGCAAGTCATTACAGTGCTGGAAAAGTCATAGCCATCACCGGTACAAACGGAAAGACTACCACCACTTTGTTGACTTACCACCTGTTGAAAGAGGCAGGGCTTGATGTAGGACTTGCAGGAAATGTAGGTCAAAGTTGGGCCGCACAACTGGTGGAAAAGGATCACGACTGGTGGGTGATTGAGATTTCGAGTTTTCAGATTGACGGAATTGAACGCTTCAAGCCGGAAGTGGCTATTCTGACCAACATTACCCCGGATCACCTGGACCGCTACGACTATCAAATCGAAAATTATATCCTCTCCAAGATGAGCCTGTTCAAAAACATGACTCATCGGGAAAAGTCTATTTTCTATCTGGAAGATCCGCTTTCTCAAAAGGGCTTGGAATTGAAAAAACCAAAAGCGGATCTGCACTGGATTTCGCTCGCTTCAAAGCAGGTAAAAGGTGGATACAGCGATGGAAATACGTTGGAGATTTCCGCCAATGGAAAACGAGCCAGCATTCCGGTTTCCGGACTTTCTATCCAAGGAAAGCATAACATTTTGAATGCACTTTGCTCCGGTACAGCAGCCTTGATGGCTGGATTGACCCAGGAGCAACTGATCGCAGGGTATAAAATTTTCAAGAATGCACCCCACCGGATGGAACTGATCCGCACGGTGGACGGAGTACGATTTGTCAATGACAGCAAAGGAACCAATGTCGAATCCACCTACTACGCTCTGGGAAGCTATACCGATCCGATGATCTGGATAGCCGGAGGGGTAGACAAGGGTAATGATTATTCAGTCCTGAATGACTTGGTAAATGACGGTAAAGTCAAGGTTTTGATCTGCTTGGGCAAAGACAATGAAAAGCTGAAGAAAGCTTTCAACGGAATCATTCCAGTGATCAAAGAAACACAGGATATCCGCGAAGCGGTGAGTTGGGGTCAGGATTTGGCCAAATCAGGCGAGGTGGTTCTGCTCTCGCCGGCCTGTGCAAGTTTCGACTTATTCAAAAACTATGAAGACCGCGGAGAGCAGTTTCGCGCTGCGGTATTGGAATTAAAAGCTAAAAAAGAAGCATGACTACGCTAAAGGCATGGATAGACGAGCAGTTTAAGGGCGATCCCATCATCTGGGCGATCGTGATTTTGCTGTCTTTGTTCAGCATTCTGGTGGTGTATTCTGCTACCGGGACTCTTGCCTACAAAACAGCAGGTGGAAATACCGAGCTGTATCTGTTCCGTCATTCCTTCCTGGTGTTCATTTCCTTAGTGGTTATGTGGCTGGCGCACAAGATGCCTTACAGAAAGTATGCGCTTTATGCCCGTCTTTTTATGTACTTGTCGATTCCACTGTTGGCCTTTACCTATGCCTTTGGATCAAATATCAACGACGCCAACCGCTGGCTGACCATTCCGGTGATCAATCAGGCATTCCAGCCGTCGGATTTGGCAAAGCTCTCCCTAATTGCTGCACTTGCCGCGATGTTGGCAAAGCGTCAGAACAACATCCAGGATTTTACAGGGACATTCCTACCAATCATTCTTTCCATCGGATTCATCTGTGCGCTGATCGGAATGGCGAATATGTCCACAGCGATCCTGCTCTTAATCACTTGTTTATTGATCATGTTCATCGGCCGGGTGCCGGTAAAATACCTTGCTTTGGTAGTTATGGTTGGGGTGATGGGTTTAACCATTGCGGTTTTCACAGGTCAAAGAGGCGAAACTTTCTGGTCACGAATAGAGGCATTCTGGGAATCCAAGGAGGACGATAGCAAGATTCCTTTTCAGGCAGAGCAATCCTACATCGCTATTGCCACCGGAGGAGTCACCGGTAAAGGTCCGGGAAACAGTGAACAGCGTAATTCCCTGCCGCATCCTTACTCCGATTTTATATACGCCATCATAATCGAAGAATACGGCCTGGTGGGCGGAGCGACTGTGCTCTTCCTCTACCTCGCACTTCTCTATAGAGGAATGCGCATCGTGGCCAATTCCAATAAAGCCTTCGGAGGCTTGCTTTCCGCAGGATTGAGTTTTGCCCTAGTCATCCAAGCCTTGGTCAATATGGCCGTGGCTGTGGGATTAGGGCCGATTACAGGTTTGCCACTTCCACTTCTGAGTATGGGAGGAACATCCTTGGTTTTCACCGGAACAGCACTGGGGATTATCCTGAGTGTGAGTCGCGGAGACCACTCGGATGAGGTAAGTGCACAGCCTGAAGTAAGCAGTAACCGATTACGAACAGCATAAACCCAAAAACCATTAGCGCTCAGCACACATATCGAATTCTCATCAGCGGTGGAGGCACCGGGGGACATATTTATCCCGCCATTGCCATCGCCAATGCCTGGAAGGAAAAGCATCCGGGCAGTGAGGTACTGTTTGTGGGTGCGCTCGGGAAAATGGAAATGCAAAAGGTCCCCGAAGCAGGCTATGAGATCAAAGGTTTGCCGGTGGCAGGACTTCAGCGCAGCCTGACTTTGGACAATCTGAGCTTTCCGTTTAAGCTTTTGAAAAGCCTTCGAATTGCCTCACAAATCGTGAAGGACTTCCGTCCGGATGCGGTAGTGGGAGTCGGTGGTTATGCCAGCGGCCCGGTTCTTTACGCTGCGCAAAGCAAAGGAATTCCTACCCTGGTGCAGGAGCAAAATTCCTATGCAGGGTTGACCAATAAGCTCCTCTCCAAAAAAGCCACCACCATCTGTGTGGCCTATCCGGGTATGGAGAAGTTTTTCCCGGCAGGCAAAATCAGAATCACCGGCAATCCGGTACGAAAGGACATTCTGGATTTGTCTGGGAAAAAGGAAAAAGCGCTCGAACATTTTGGATTGGCAGCAGACCGCAAGACGATTCTGGTTTTGGGCGGCTCTTTGGGAGCTCGTACACTCAACCAAGCGGTGCTTGCAGACATGGAGAAGCTTGAGAAATCAGGCTATCAGGTACTCTGGCAAAGTGGCAAGTTTTATTTCAAAGACATGCTGTCTAAGCTGGAAGAGTCCGGACTAAAGCATATCCATTTGAGAGAATTCATCCGAGAAATGGATCTGGCCTATGCAGCAGCGGACGTGATTGTGTCGAGAGCGGGTGCGCTTTCGGTGTCTGAACTCAGCTTGGTAGGAAAGCCGGTGATTTTTATCCCATCTCCCAATGTGGCCGAGGATCATCAAACCAAAAATGCCATGGCCTATGTGAATCATCAGGCAGCTTTGCTGCTCCGGGATTCAGGAGCGGTGGGCCAATTGAAAATCAAAGTAGATGAAGTGATGCAAGATGCCGAGTTGGCAGCTGCACTTGGAAATAACATGAAAAAGTTGGCTAAGCCGGATGCGGCATTGGCTATTGTAAGCGAACTGGAAAAACTGGTCAAATGACATTCAAAGGGATAAATAAGGTGTACTTCCTCGGGATCGGCGGCATAGGCATGAGTGCCTTGGCGCGTTGGTTCCGTCATGAGGGCTATCCTGTAGCGGGATACGACAAGACTCCTTCTCCTTTGACTGAAGAGCTGGAAAAAGAAGGCATGCTGATCAGTTTCACAGATTCTGCGGCAGATATTCCTTTTGAATTCACTACCAATCCAGATGAGGTTTTGGTGGTTTGGACCCCGGCTATTCCAAAAGACAGTGTGCTTTTGAATTTCTTCCAGGCGCACTATCAATTGAAAAAACGATCTGAAGTCCTGGGTATGATTACCAAGGATTTCTATACTATCGCTGTTGCCGGAACCCACGGAAAAACAAGTACCTCTTCCTTGGTTGCTCACCTCCTAAAATCAGCGGGCAAACCTGTGGCAGCTTTCCTGGGTGGCATTACCCAGAACTATAACAGCAACCTGATTCTGCCTGGCAAATCAAAAGAAGCCACGCTCGTCGTGGTTGAAGCGGATGAGTTTGACCGATCTTTCCTTCGACTTCATCCCAACGAAGCTGTGGTCACCAGTGCTGATCCGGATCATTTGGACATTTACGGTGACGAGGCCACGATCCTAAACGGATTCCGTGATTTCATCAAGTTGTTGGACCGAAAAGGCAAGCTCTACATCCAGACCCATGCTTGGTACCGGTTGGGTGAAAATCTGGGCATCAGCGCTGGAATCAGAGAATATGGCTTGCGCTCTTCAGGCATTCATGCGGAAAATATCATTGCCAAGCCTGGAATTTTCCTTTTTGACTACATCGGCACCAAGGTCCAAATCAAAGGACTGGAGTTGCACATTCCGGGTTTCCACAATGTGGAAAATGCCTTGGCCGCTATCGCCATTGCCGTGGATCACGGAGTAACCGAGGATCAAATCCGTACCGGAATCAAATCTTTCCGCGGGGTGAAGCGCCGGTTTGAGATTCATTCCTCAGTACCGGGCCACATATATATAGACGATTATGCCCACCATCCGGAGGAGATCAAGGCTTGCCTGAGTTCTGTTAGGGCGATGTATCCGGCCAGCCGCCTGACTGTGATTTTCCAGCCTCACCTATTTACCCGAACTCGGGATTTTGCACCCGGATTTTCTGAAAGTCTCTCGTTGGCAGATGAGGTGGTGCTGTTGGATATCTATCCGGCCCGTGAGCTTCCGATTGAAGGTGTTACCTCTTCCATGCTACTTGAGGGAATTCATGCGGATAAAAAGACGCTCATCAGCAAAGCTCAGGTCATGGACTACCTGAAGGAATCCCAGCCCCAAGTCCTCGTGACCATGGGAGCAGGAGATATTGATCGATTGGTGCCGGGCATTGCTGCTTGGACGAATTCACGAACTAAATCCGGGGAAGCATGAACAAGACCAAATTGAAAAAAGTGCTTGGATTTTTGACCCTCTGCCTCGTTTTGGTAGGGTTCATCGGCTTTGTGGAAAAGCAATCCCAACTCAAAACCTATGAGGGATTGGAGATTGATTTGGAGGCAGTAAGCGGCGTGTATTTCGTTGAGGAAAAAGAAGTCGAACAGATCATCAGCTCTGCATTTCCAGAATTAAAAGCAGGTCTGCCAGCTACAGAAGTTCCATTGGCAGCAGTGGAAAAGCGACTTGCGGGTCATCCGTTCATTAAGTCGGTACAGGCGTCCATCGAGCAAAAAGGAATTTTGAAGGTGAGCATCCAACAACACGAGCCAATCGCACGGATTGCCCGACCGATGGCAGCTGACGGCTACATTACTACGGAAGGATTGATCATCCCTACCTCTCCGACTTACACCAGCCGCGTGCTGATTTTGGAAGGGGCATACGCAGAGCAGTTGATGGATCAGGGAAGCGTGAATGCCATGCCGGAACTGATGCCTTTGATCCAGTTCATTACCAAAGATGAGTTTTGGAGTGCTCAGGTGACTGAGTTGGAAATCAATAAAAAGGACGACATCCGTCTGCACCAGCAGGTCGGAAAGCAGGTGATTGAGTTTGGAGATGCCCATGATTTTGAGAGCAAATTCAAACGAATCGATGTGCTCTATCAGGAGATTTTACCGAGAAAAGGCTGGAATGCTTATGAGCGAATCAGCGTGAAGTTTAAAAATCAAATTGTTTGTGAATAAAGCTTGGATATGGAAAACGACAAACTAATCGTAGGTCTGGACATTGGGACAACGAAAATCTGCGCGATCATCGGACGCAAAAATGAATTTGGAAAACTCGAAGTGCTTGGTATGGGCAAGGCAGTTTCTGATGGAGTGGATCGCGGCATCGTGACCAACATCGAGAAGACTGTCAACGCAATCCAAAAAGCCGTCGAAGATTGCTCCAATATGGCAGATGTGGACATCGCGGAGGTCATTGTCGGAATAGCCGGACAGCACATTCAGAGCAAAATCATGCACGGAAGCATCATGCGTCAGCCCACCGAGGATGAAATCACGGTGGAAGATGTGCAGCGTTTGTCCGCAGACATGCACAACATCGTCGTGCCTCCGGGTAACAGCATCATCCACGTGATGCCGCAGGACTATACCGTCGACTATGAAGGAGGTATCAAGGATCCCGTTGGGATGGCCGGTACCCGATTGGAGGCGGATTTCCACATCATCACTGCACAAACTACCGCCATTCACAACATCAACAAATGCGTCAAGCGAGCGAATCTGGAATCCAAGCAACTGATTCTCGAGCCTTTGGCGAGTTCTCTTTCCGTCCTGAGTGACGACGAAAAAGAAGCGGGAGTTTGCCTGGTTGATATCGGTGGCGGGACGACTGACATTGCGATTTTCTACGAAAACATCATCCGACATACGGCTGTGATTCCTTTGGGTGGAAATATCATCACCTCAGACATCAAGGAAGGCTGCATGCTGATGCAGAATCAGGCCGAACTGCTCAAAACCAAATTCGGAAAAGCAATCGCTGAAGAGGCAAATCCAAATGAGATCGTATCAATTCCTGGGCTCCGGGGACGTGCGGCAAAAGAAATTTCCATCCGTAATCTGGCTTCCATCATTCAGGCCCGAATGGAAGAAATCATTGAAATCGTCCAGAACGAAATCATGCAAAGTGGCTACTACAAAAAACTGGCCGGCGGGATTGTACTGACCGGCGGTGGATCACAGCTGCAGTGTATTTCTCAGCTGTTCGAATACATGACTGGTTTGGATACCCGCATTGGATTCCCCAATGAGCATCTGGGCAAGTCCGTCATCGAAGATGTAAAAAGCCCCATGTACGCCACTTCTGTGGGTCTGGTTTTGGCAGGATTCAAATCCCTGGACAACCGGGAGGAAGGCTATCTAAAGCGAAAAGCCAATTCGGGAGCCAAACCCAAAATTATGGTCAAGCGGGAAGCTATTGCCAACAACTTCTTCAAAGGAATAACCGATCGGCTAAAAACATTGATCTCCGATGACGTCGGAGAAGAATACTAATTACTAGGGCTTATGATTGGGGAGGTAATCAGCCTTGCGGATTACTTCCTTCCTTACCCTTTTTTCAAGAAAAATCAACAACCAAAAAATATTCACCAAACCATAAAATATGTCAGATAACATGAAAGATTACAGATTTGACCTCCCAAAAAACCAAAAATCCATCATCAAAGTCATTGGTGTAGGTGGCGGCGGTAGCAACGCCGTAAACCACATGTATGGCCAAGGAATCAAAGATGTGGAATTTGTCGTGGTCAATACCGATGCTCAGGCCCTGAAGTCCAGTCCGGTGCCTTTGAGATTGCAGTTGGGCGCCAACTTGACCGAAGGTCTCGGTGCAGGTGCCAACCCGGAGCAAGGCCGAAGTGCTGCGCTCGAATCCCAGGATGAAATCCGTGAACTCCTGGCGGACAATACCAAGATGGTATTCATCACTGCCGGAATGGGTGGGGGTACCGGAACCGGTGCTGCTCCCGTGGTGGCTAAAATTGCCAAAGAACTTAACATCCTGACGGTAGGTATCGTGACTGCCCCGTTCATGTTTGAGGGTAAAAAGAAAATGGCCGTAGCTCAGGCGGGTATTGAGTCCTTGAGAGAAAACTGCGATACCGTGCTCGTGATCCTCAATGACAAACTGAGAGAAATCTACGGTAACTTGGCTATCCGTACCGCCTTCAGCAAGGCAGACGATATCCTGACTACTGCTGCAAAATCCATCGCTGAAATCATCACCATCCACCAGGATGTAAACGTCGACTTTGAAGACGTGAAGACCGTGATGAAAGACGCCGGTGCAGCCGTAATGGGTTCCTCAACAGAAGAAGGTGAAGGCCGTGCCATTCGTGCTGCAGGTGCTGCGATCTCTTCTCCATTGCTGAACAATGTCGACATTAAGGGTGCTCAGAAAATCCTCCTTTCCATCATGTCCGGTGAGGAAGAAGAACTTTCCATGGACGAATTGAGCGAAATCACGGAATACATCCAGGAGAAAGCCGGTGACAATGCCGAAGTGATTTTTGGTCAGGGTATCGATCCGGAATTGGGCAAAGCCATCCGCGTAACAGTAATTGCTACAGGTTTCGAAATGGATAAGCTTTCTGAAAAGCCAAGAAACAGAGAATTCGTTGCTCCGATTTCTGCTTTTGCAAATCCCGTTGCCAGCACCCCAGTTCCTACTCCGGAAGTAGTAAAAACTGTAATCAACCTTGATTCAGGAAAGAGCCAGCAAGTGAAAGAAGAACCGATTTCCGGTGGGGCCACTTATACTTTCAACCTGCCAAAGGTGCCTGTATCAGCACCAGCCAAGCCTGTTGAAGAGGAAAAGGATGAGTTTGTATTCCATGTGAATCCGATTCAGGAAGAAAAATCCGAGCCGACTTTTGTAGCAGCTGAGCCTGAAAAAATCGTTCACAACCTTTACGAACAAGCTGATAGCAAAGTAGAAAAACTTCCAAAGGAATCTGAGCCAATGCCACAGGTATTTGCCAACGATTACTATGAGCAAATGAAGCAAAAGGCGATTCAGCGCGCGCACGAGCGGTTTGAAAAACTGAAGGGCAACCGAGCTTTTAACCCTAGTCCGGAAGATTTGAAAGAAAAAATGAATGTACCTGCCTATCAGCGCAAGAACGTGGTACTCAATGAACCACAGCACAGTTCAGAGCCTGCCATCAGCAAGTACAATCTGAATGACGAGAACGAGATTCTCGGCAATAACAGATTTCTGCATGACAATGTGGACTAAGTCCTAAAACTCAAGCAGCATGTCTGCCTGGGTTTGCAGTAAGTCCACATAAAGCCTGTTGGTGAGCAGGTTATCTGACATATTTTGCTCGATTTTGGCAAGCTTCGGCTTGAGAGCGAGGACATGCATACCCAGATAATGGAAGATGTCGGTGAGGTGGCTCAATGCGATGCCACCCCCGCCTATTCCGGATGAAATTCCCACCAAAGCACATTTTTTATTCCGGAAGGTATTCGGATAGGTCATCCCGTCGATGAATGTTTTCAGGACGCCGGGAAAAGAACCGTTGTACTCAGGGACAATGAACACAAACTTTTTCCCCTCTTTGACACGGTCATGAAAAGCATTGTAACCGGCATTCTTCCCGTTGTTTTCATACAGGGCAGTTTCGACAAAATCTGCCGGCAAGTGAGCCAGCTCCAGAATTTCAGATTCCTGACCTTTTTCCAGTAGAATGGACTGATACAATTCCGCGACGATTTTGGATACGGAGTTTTTGCGGTTGGTGCCGACGATGATTTTGATCATGTGGGTGGTTTTTCTGACTCCTATTACAAGCAAGTAGGGTGAAAAGTTCTAAGGCTGATCCAAAATTCTATCTTTGCCCGTAAATCAGCCAAAAATCATGGACTACCTCAAGCAAATTCAAGAAGCGGTCACTTTCATTCAAAAGTTGAATCCTACTTCTGTTTCCATCGGGATAATTTTAGGAACCGGACTGGGAAGCCTCGGCAACCAAATCGAAACCGAGTTGGAAATTGACTATAAGGACATCCCTCATTTTCCTGTTTCCACGGTGGAAAGCCATTCGGGAAAATTGATTTTTGGCACCTTGTCCGGGAAGAAAGTGGTCGCCATGAAAGGCAGATTCCACTACTATGAGGGTTATTCGATGAAGGAAGTGACTTTTCCGGTACGGGTGATGAAAAAGCTTGGAGTCAGTACGCTGTTGGTTTCCAATGCCTGTGGAGGATTGAATCCTGCACAGGAAGTGGGAGAAGTCATGATCATTTCTGATCACATCAATTTATTCCCTGAAAACCCACTTCGTGGTAAAAATTTCGACGAGTTGGGCCCTAGATTTCCGGATATGAGTGACGCCTATTCCAGGAGACTGATTGAAAAAGCCCTTCAAATCGGTAAGAAAGAGGGAATCAACCTACATACCGGCGTGTATTGTGGGGTGGAAGGGCCCAATCTGGAAACTCCTGCCGAATACAAGTACCTGCGCATAATTGGCGGTGACGCGGTAGGCATGAGTACCGTGCCGGAAGTGTTGGTAGCACGACACTCAGGAATGGAAGTATTTGGGATTTCGGCAATCACCGACTTGGGCGTTGAAGGCAGAATCCACAAAGTTTCCCTCGAGGATGTGATCAAGGCAGCCGGTAAAGCCGAACCCGTCATGAGTTTAATCATGAGGGAGTTGGTCGCCCAGCTTTAATTTTCAGGAAGTTGGTCCATCGTTGTGATCAACTTCTGCATAAAAGGTTTGATTTCTTCCGGCCAGATCTCTGGGATATTTCCAACTTGCCACCACAGAACACCGTCCTCGTTTTCAAAAGCAAGGTAATAGCCACCCTGCTCGGCGCAGTCCGGGCATGCAATAAAATCAAGGCCTCTCGGAAGCAGATACGATTCTGGAAAAGCTGTTCTCAGGTCTTGGGCCAACGTAGCGAATTCATTCCCGAGTGGGGTTGATTTGTAGGTAATGATAGGTGCATCCCGAAAGGAATTCATATTGTCCACATACAATTTCCCTTTGTCCAATTTGTAGATTTGAATGCAGTTGCTTTCACAGAGGAGGTTCCATTTTCCGAAGATAAAAGCATCTGCCTGGGGTTCTTCTTCCTCTTTACATCCGGCAAAAAGTGCCACTAACAGCATGATGAAGGGTAGCTTTTTCATTTTTTCAAACGTTTTTGATTTAAGAAAACGTGAAAGGTTTTGGATCGTTTATCAATTTGTATTGCAATTTTTTGAAAAAATTAAGTTTCTTGAAAGTCCTATGATGAGATTTTGTGCCGGCGTATTTTTCTTTTTTTTCATTTCTGTTTTCTCCGGATTTGGCCAAACTGATTCCCTGACTTTTTCTTTTGGAAAAATGGAAGGCAATCATCCCCAATCCTATGTGTTGACTGGTAAAATCACTTCCAAAGACAGTGGCGATCCGATTCAGGGAGTGGGTATTCATGTGGATGGGCTGTTTACAGGAGTCAGTACGGATAAGTTTGGGACATACTTTGTGATGGTGGCTCCCGGAGATCACAGGGTGGCCTTTCGTCACATTTCCAACATCCCGGTTTTCACCAGAATCCTGCTTTATGAAAATGGGGTGGTCAACCTGGAAATGGAGGAGAAAAATTTTGAACTCGAAGGGGTGGTCGTGATGTCTGATGAACCTGACCGGAATGTAAGAAATCCAATTACCGGGGTTACCAAACTGACCACGCGCGAATTGAAAGCCATCCCTGCGTTTCTCGGCGAAGCAGATATTTTCAAAGGACTCCAGCTCCTGCCTGGAGTGAGTTCCATGGGAGAGGGAACTTCCGGAATCAACGTTCGTGGTGCCAAGGCTGACCAAAATCTGCTCTTGATGAACGAGGCCTTGGTGCTTAGTTCCAATCATGCACTTGGGTTCTTGTCGGGTTTCAACACGGATGTGACGGAGACTTTTACACTTTACAAAGGCAATCTCCCATCCACTTTTGGAGGAAGGGCGGGATCGGCTCTTAACATTTTGATGAGACCTGGAAGCAAGGAAAGCTGGCAGGGACAACTGGGATTGGGGACTTCCAATGGGAAAATTCTGGTGGAAGGGCCTGTTTTGAAAGACAAGGTTTCCCTCATTTTTGGCGGTCGACTTTCCAATGTCAATTGGCTGCTTAATCAAGCCAGAGATCTGGATATCCAAAACAGCAAACTGAATTTTTACGACGGATACCTAGGCCTGAACTGGGAAATTGCCAACGGTCATCAACTGGAATCAAACACCCTGGTAACGGGAGATGACTTTCAGTTTTCTGACCAGTTTGGCTACGATTGGGCCAACCGGATCAGTTCACTTCGGTACAAAGGAATTTTGGGTGAGCAAATTTCCATCACTGGATTGCTGGCTGATGGCAACTTTGACAATGCCTTTTATGATCCCGAGGGCGTAGATGCTGCCCGGGTTCAAAACGGGATGCGCTACCAGCAAGGTAAAATCTCCGCCACTTGGGCAAATGAGAACTTGGCGGTCACCGGAGGACTGGAGGGAATCTATTACCGGGGAAAGCCTGAACGGATTTCACCCTACAATGAGGAATCCGCGATCCAGGAAGAGCAGGTCGGAAAAGAAAGGGGCAGAGAACTGTCAGGGTTCCTTTCCGCTGAGTATGAGTTGGGGGAAAATACCGGATTTGTGGCCGGACTTCGGTATTCCGGTTATTCCCAGTTGGGCCCCGATACCGTGTACCAATACAATCCCAATTCCCCGATTGAAGAAGGTGAAATCACCGGAGAGACGTATTATAACTCCGGAAAAATCAAATCCTATTCAGGATTGGAACCTCGGTTTTCCCTGAGACAAAACCTCAATTCTAGTTTGTCGCTAAAGCTTAGCTATGCCCGACTTTTCCAATACATCCAGTCCATTTCCAACACCTTCGGGCCGACACCCATAGACCTCTGGCAGTTGAGTTCTACCTACATCCCTCCGCAGCGGTCGGATAATTTTTCCTTGGGATTATTCAAAAACTCCAAAGACAACAGTTGGGAATATTCCATTGATGCTTTTTACCGAACCAGTGTAAATCAGGTCGAATACCGAAATTTTGCACAGATTTTTCTCAATCCTCACATGGAGACTGAGTTGGTTTTTGGGGAGGGAGAGGCTTATGGCGCTGAGTTTTTGATCAAGAAAAACCTGGGAGTGGTGACCGGATGGCTGGCTTACACCTATTCACGTTCTTTTTTCCGATCCCAAAGTTCCTTTGAAGAAGAGCAAATCAACAGCAATGAGTGGTTTCCTTCCAACTATGATCAACCACATGAAGTCAATTTTATCCTGAGTCGGAAAATGTATCCTCGTGGTCTCTTCAATCTGTCGATTAATTATTCCACCGGCCGACCGGTCAGCGCAGTCAATGCCTCTTATATTTTAAACGGAGGCTTGGTCGTGCCGGATTATTCCGCCCGAAACCAGTATCGAATCCCGGATTATTTCCGTGTTGATGTTTCCTACACTGTGGAAAAGGTCTTTTCCAAAAAGGGGGATAGCCTGAATTTCAGCATTTACAATTTGCTGGGAAGGAAAAATGCTTACTCGGTTTTTTGGCAAAAGGACGGGGATTCTCAACAGTTGAGGCCGTATCGACTGGCGATTTTGGGATCGATTTTTCCGTCAATTACCTACAGCATTCAATGGGGAGGTGGTGATGAATAGGTTAAGAATTATCGGACTTCTGGCTGTTTTACTGGCCTTTAATTCCTGTGTGGAGCAGATCACGTTCCCACTCGAGAAACCGGAAACCGAGCGTTTAATTGTCTCGGGTACTTTTACGGATTTGGACGAAAAGCACACTGTGTTGTTGTCGGAGACTACTTCCAAGGCCAGGCAGCCGCTTTTTTCCGGGGGGTACTTTACCTTGGATGATAAGCCTCGCCCAGTACAGAATGCGCAGGTGTATCTGCTCGCTCCGGAAGTAAATGGGAGTTGGCTTTACCGGGAAGTGAAGCCAGGACAATATGAATTGGAGGGAGATTATGCGATTCGGGAGGGATTGACCTATTTTCTTGAAATACAAGTTGCCAATAAAACCTATCGCTCCACTCCGCAGAAAATGCCTGAAGTCATCGGTGCCGATGACCTGAGTTTTAGCTTTGAGCGGACGCGCTTGGATGATAATCCGGAAGCTGCCCAAGTGGTGATTCGGACGGAAGCAACTTTACCTGAACAAGTGGGAGGGTATTACCTGCGTTGGGCAGTGGATGAAGCATACTTTTGGGATTTGACCTTTTTCCCAAACCCGTTTAATACACCGCCTCCGCCCTGTTATGTGTTTGAAGTGTCGGATGCGGAGCGGATTACCTTGGTCAACGGAGATTTGCTGAATAAACCCGGTGGGAAAAGCAGCCAGATTCTGGCCAAGCGCCTGGTGGACCAATCCTTCCTCAGTCGGCATTACTTCAATGTACGACAGCTGAGCATTGACAAACAGGGATACGAGTATTGGCGAAAAGTCCGGGAATTGGTCAACAACACCGGGTCGGTTTTTGACACACCACCGGCACCGATTCGAGGAAACCTATTTAATGTCAATGATCCCGAGGAAGTGGTTTTGGGCTATTTTGAAGTAGCAAAAGCAAATGTGACCCGGATCTACACCACCAGGGCCGATGTCCCTTTCTTTTTGGAAGAAATCTGTGCATATATCCCTGGCAAGCGGGCCACAGAGTACAAGCCTACCTGCCTAAGCTGCAATGCCTTTCCCAACAGTACCAATGTGATGCCGAAGTGGTGGTTTGATCAATGAGATAACAAAAGAAACCCCTCCCGAAATCCTTCAGGAGGGGTTTTCTATTGACTTTCGTCTATATGCTATGGTCTGATCATTTCTTCATCCCCATGTAATCCACCACAAAGTAGCTCAGGACTCTCACGCCAAGGGTGAAGCCGCTTTCGTCCAAGTAGAAATCCGGAGTGTGATGGGAAGGAGTTTTAAGTGGGTCAGCTCCCGGTTTCATGCCACCTAGGAAGATGAATACGCCCGGCTTTTCCCGTTGGAAAAAGCTGAAATCCTCCGAACCTGTCATTGGATCCATGATGACCACGTTGCCTTTTCCGGCAGCAGCCTCGATGGTTGGGGCCATTTTAGCAGTCAAGGCTTCGTCGTTTACGGTGGCGGGGTAAAGCTTGGTGATGTTGACTTCGGCTTTTGCTCCCGCACTTTCGGCGATATTGGTGGCGATCTCATTGATTCTGCGGTGAACCAAAGCCTGCTGATCGTCTCCGAAGGTTCGTATGGTACCGATCATTTCTACTTTTTCCGGGATGATGTTGTGACGGATACCACCATGGATGGAACCTACAGTTACCACGGCAGGATTCTCAGTCACATTGACACTGCGTGAAAGGATGGTCTGTAGTCCGGTCACAATCTGGGAAGAGGTGACGATTGGATCCACTCCGGACCAGGGGGATGCCCCATGTGCTTGGGTACCGGTTACGTTGATTCCCAAAATATCCACGGCAGCCATGGTCGGACCCGGTCGGTAACCGATTTTTCCGGCTTCCACCTGCGCCCAGATATGAAGTCCAAAAACGGCATCGACGTCTTTCATCACGCCCTCTTTTACCATGAGTTCAGCGCCAGCCATGTCCACATCGCTTACTCCTTCCTCGGCAGGTTGGAAGATAAACTTAACCGATCCTTCCAGTTGATCTTTCATTCCGGCAAGGACTTCAGCCACGCCCATCAGGATGGCGGTGTGGGAATCGTGTCCGCAGGCATGCATGACGCCCGTCTGCTGACCGGCAAAGGTGGTGGTAACTGTGGATTTGAAGGGTACATCCACCCGCTCGGTCACAGGAAGTGCATCCATGTCCGCGCGGAGGGCGACCATAGGTCCTGGTTTACCGCCTTTCAATACCCCGACTACTCCCGTGACAGCCACCTGTTCGGTGACTTCCATGCCCAACGCCCTCAGGTGATCGGCGACGATCTTGGCGGTGCGAACCTCCTGATTGCCGAGCTCAGGGTGCTGATGGAAGTCGCGCCGCCATTCGATGACTTTTGGTTCAATGGCAGTGGCTTTTTTGTCTATTTCAGGGCGAAGCTTAGATTGACCCACTGCGGAAGCAGAGATCAACAGCAGGGGAAGGATAATTTTTTTCATGGGTGAAATTGGTTGCAACCAAAAGTAAGTAAATGAGCCAGATATGTGGAAAACCTTGGGATGAAAATAAAAAACACTTCCTGATATCCTTTAGGAAGCGTTTTTACTTATGGTTCGAAACTGTTTTTTGAAACCTATTTTTTCATCCCCATGTAATCCACCACAAAGTAGCTCAGCACTCTCATGCCCAGGACAAATCCACCTTCATCGATGTAGAAGTCTGGGGTGTGGTGGGAAGGAGTTTTGGTCGGGTCGCCGCCTTTTTTCATGCCTCCTAAACCAATGAATAATCCCGGTTTTTCACGCTGGTAGAAGCTGAAGTCTTCCGCGCCTGTTACCGGCGGATTGTAGTTGATGTTATCCTTGCCTGCGGCTGCTTCCATTGTCGCCACCATAGCTGCAGTGAGCGTTGGGTCGTTGACTGTGGTAGGATACAGCTTAGTGATGTTTACCTCAGCTTTGGCACCTGCGCTTTCTGCAATGTTGGTGGCAATCTCCGTGATGCGGCGATGGACCAGTTCCTGCTGCTGATCGCCGAAGGTTCGGATGGTGCCGATCATCTCTACTTTTTCAGGAATGATGTTGTGTCGGATACCGCCATGAATGGCGCCTACGGTCACCACGGCTGGGTTTTGGGTGACATTGACACTTCTGGAAAGAATAGTCTGCAAGCCGGTAACGATCTGGGAAGCGGTCACAATCGGGTCGACCCCTGACCAAGGCGATGCGCCATGTGCTTGTGTCCCGTGGACAATGATTTCGAGATTATCCACTGCTGCTTGTGCTGGGCCGGAGCGGTAGCCGATTTTTCCGACTTCGGTTTGGGAAGAAATGTGAAGCCCAAAAATCGCATCCACATCTTTCATCACACCCTGCTCCACCATTTGCTTGGCACCCCAAGTGGTGACTCCGGGTTCGTAGATGCCTTCCTCGGCGGGCTGGAAGATGAATTTGACATTTCCTTGCAGTTCGTTTTTCATGCTGGCAAGGACTTCAGCGACTCCCATTAGGATGGCCACGTGGGTGTCGTGCCCACAGGCATGCATGACACCGGTTTGCTGTCCGTTGTAGGTAGTGGTGACGGTGGATTTGAAGGGAAGGTCAGCTCGCTCTGTTACAGGTAAGGCATCCATGTCTGCACGAAGCGCGACGGTTGGGCCAGGCTTTCCGCCCTTCAGTACACCCACAACGCCGGTTACCGCTACCCCTTCCTGCACTTCAATTCCCAAGGACCGAAGGTGATCCGCTATCTTTTTTGCAGTTCGTGTTTCCTGATTTCCGAGTTCCGGATTCTGGTGAATGTCACGCCGCCATTCGATGACTTTGGTCTCGATGGAGCTTGCTTTTTTATCTATTTCGGGGCGAAGTTTGGTTTGTCCAAGGGCCACTCCACTGAGCAAAACAAGGGGAAGTATGAATTTTTTCATTCGATAAATTGGTTGATGGATAGTTTTTCGGAATTCCTTAAAGGTATGAAATGCCCATGAGAAAAAGCTTCTCACGCACAGGGATGATTATCCAGGGCACTCTCCCGAATCAAGTTCGGGACAGGCTATGTGGCGAATAAAAAACAAGTTTAAACACATGAAATTAGCTTTTGGGCAAGTATAAAAAATGGAATTGGCGGAAGAAAATCACCTTTTGGAGAACTCTTCCTGAGTTTTTTCCTTTAAGAAAAGAAAGCAAAATCTATGGAGCTCAAAAATACAATCGCGGTGGTGACCGGGGTAAGCAAAGGAATCGGACTGGAATTGGTCAAACTTTTACTTGAAAAAGGAACGATAGTCGCCGGTTGGGGAAGGAATAAGCCCGAATTTGCGCATGACAATTTCCACTTTTTCACCTGTGATGTCGCTCAGGAGGCTCAGGTTGAAAAAGCCTATCAGGAAACAGTCGCCAAGTTGGGTTCGGATATCCGGATTCTGGTGAATAATGCAGGTTTCGGTGTGGCCGGGGCTTTTGAGACGATGAGTTCGGAAGACTGGAAGTCCATGTTTGACACCAATGTGCATGGGATTTTCTATGTGAGCAAACGGCTCGTTCCTGCCATGAAAGCCGCTGATGAGGGGCATATTGTCAATGTTGCTTCCATTGCCGGGCTCAACGGAGTAGCCAACTTTGCCGGATATGTGGGAACCAAGCATGCCGTGAGGGGAATTTCCCATTCGATGTACATGGAGTTGAGGAATTTTGGAATCAAAGTGTCCACGATCTATCCCGGCTCGATCCAGACCAATTTCTTTGACAACATACCCGGAATGCAGGCGCATGAAAATATGATGCGTCCGATCGATGTGGCTCAAACTATCGTGCAGACCCTGGAAACCCACCCCAACTACTTCATCGCAGATGTGGAGTGCCGACCGCTGAGACCAAAAGGGAAGAAGCAATGATCAGAAGGCAGTTAGCTGTGGGCAGTAATCAGTTGGCAGGTATCAGGTCTGCCAATTGTTCACTGAAAACTCCTAACTGAAACCTTGCCTTTCAAGCCTCATTCCCTATTTTTGTCCAGCCTGACCAAAGGGGACTTTGCCCCTGCCATGCGGGTGATTTTCTCTTTGGTCCTTCCTTTTTATGTCACTCGAAGTCTCCCGTCTCAGTAAACTTTACGGAACTCAAAAAGCACTCGATGCCGTGAGCTTTTCGGCTGCACCCGGCAGAATTTTGGGTTTTCTTGGTCCCAATGGCGCCGGAAAATCCACGACCATGAAAATCATCACCGGCTATTTGTCTGCCGATTCGGGGGAAGTTAAAATTCTGGGGGAAAATGCCCTTGAAAGTCCAAAGAAAGTCAGTCCCAAAATCGGCTACCTGCCAGAACATAACCCGCTCTATCTGGACATGTACGTGCGGGAGTTTTTGGAATTTTCTGGTGGGCTCTATGGGATGAAGTCGGCCGTCGTCCAGGAAAGAGTCAATGAACTGGTCAAAAAAACAGGCCTTTCTCCGGAGCAGCACAAGAAAATCGGGCAGCTTTCCAAAGGTTACCGACAGCGTGTTGGACTTGCCCGAGCCTTGATTCATGATCCTCAGGTGGTGATTTTGGATGAACCTACCACAGGTCTTGATCCCAATCAGCTCGTGGACATTCGCAATCTGATCCGGGAAATAGCGGAAAATAAAACCCTGATTTTCTCCACCCACATCATGCAGGAGGTGGAGGCAATCTGTCAGGATGTGGTGATCATCAATAAAGGCAAAATTCTGGCTGCCAGTCCTATTTCTGAACTTCAGGCTGGATCGGGGAAAACCGAACTGATTTTGGAAACCGAAGAAAAAATGGAACTGGCTTGGTTTGAATCCCTGGGACAGGTGAGATTTGGAGGGAAAGGTGACCGGGAATTAGTGATTGAAACGGAGGATCCGGTAGAAACCCGAAAGGCCCTGATGCTGCTTGTATCCGACCGTTCCTTAAGCCTAAAAAGCCTAACGCAATCCAGGAAAAATCTGGAAACACTCTTTAGAGAAATCACCCAAAACGCATGAAATCGAGCGGATCTACCAAACCAAACTTTGTGAAATTCAAAGATGCAAGATTCCATCTGACCATTGATAATCAAATCTTAACCAGATGAAAAGCCTGTTTTTGAAAGAGATCAATGCCTTTTTTGGGAGCTTGACCGGCTACCTGGTTTTGGCCTTGTTTCTGGTTGCCTTGGGGTTGATCGTGTGGGTTTTTCCGGAGAGTTCGGTGTTGGAGTATGGTTTTGCGGATTTGGAGGCACTCTTTTCCTATACGCCTTATGTATTCACGTTTTTGGTTCCCGCGATTTCCATGCGGGCAATTTCCGAGGAGCGGAAGACCGGAACCTGGGAATTGCTTCGGACTGCTCCGCTTTCCTTGATTCAGATTATCCTGGCTAAATACCTGGCTCTATTAGCCTTGGTTTTTCTGGCAGTTTTACCCACGTTGTTGTATGCCTACAGTATTGTTCAACTGGGAGATCCGGTGGGAAATCTGGATTTGGCAGGTTTTTTTGGAAGTTGGATTGGTTTGCTGATGATCGGAGCAGCTTTTGCAGCGGTTGGACTTTTTGCCAGCGCATTGACTTCGCAACAAGTGGTCGCTTTTGTCTTGGGTGTGTTTCTTTGCTTTGTCCTGTATTTTGGATTTACGGCTTTGGCAGAATTGCTGACCGGGGAAGTTTCCTACCTCGTGGAAGAATTGAGTCTGAGTTACCACTACAACAGCCTCAGTCGCGGGGTGGTGGACAGCCGGGATTTATTTTTCCTTTTGGGGATGATTTGGGTGTTTTTGGGAGGATCAGTATTGGCATTGAGAAATAAATGAAAAAAATCGGAATCCATACCGCCAAGCCATTTTTGATCCTGATACTTGGGCTGACAGGTTTTGTTTTGCTGGGTCAGTTTCTCCGTTTCCGGATCGATCTCACCGAAGAAAAGCGCTTTTCGCTGCAT
Source organism: Algoriphagus lacus (assembly GCF_003583985.1). Classification (GTDB taxonomy): domain Bacteria; phylum Bacteroidota; class Bacteroidia; order Cytophagales; family Cyclobacteriaceae; genus Algoriphagus; species Algoriphagus lacus. The sequence continues at coordinate 803,168 of NZ_QXML01000001.1, forward strand.
CCCGCCACCAAGGAACTCTTGGAAACCATCGATCGCCCGCTTCATGTGGATATTTTGTTGACTGGAGAAAATCTTCCGGGAGGCATGCGCCGCCTGCAGAAATCCATTGAGGAAACTGTCCGAACCTTCAATGCCTACTCGGCGGAAAAAATAACCGTATCCTATTTCGATCCACTCACGGTCGTGGATTCCCTACAGGAAGATTTCATTTACACTTTGGCGGATTATGGGATCAATCCGACTAACCTCTTTGTCAATCAGAATTCCGGCCAAAATGCCCAGTTGATTTTTCCTGGAGTTTTGGTCAGTGACGATGAATTTGAAACCGGAGCTTTGGTTTTAAAAGGGGAACGGGGAATGTCCCCTGATCAAATTTTGAATACTTCGATCGAAAATCTGGAGTTTGAACTCAGCAATGCGATCCGAAAATTGGTGAATCCTGAAAAGGGTGCAATTGCCATGATTATCGGACACGGGGAGCTTTCCGAGGATGAAGGGTTTGGGGTGGTAGAAGCACTGGACGGCAACTATGAAGTCTTCAAGGTTCCAATGGATCAAGCCAAGACTGTCCAGGATCTCAGCTCATTTTCCACGATTTTTATTTTGGGGCCAAAGCAAAGCTACACGGAGCGTGAGCTATACTTACTGGATCAATATGTGCTTCAAGGAGGGAATCTCGTAGTCGCAGCAGAAGGAGTTGATGTGGATATGACACAGGCAGGGGGAGAAGGTACTTTCTCTTTTCCATTGGAAAATGAACTGGACCGCTTGCTTTTCCGCTACGGGATCCGGATCAACAAAGACCTGATTCAGGATTTGAATTTCAGCTATATCCCGGTGATGGGTGGGAATTTTGGGAATCAGGAGCAAATTGTACCGCTGCCTTGGCCGTTCTATTTCAATGCAGGAAGGGTAAATCCACATCCGATTACCAAAGCCTTGGATCAGGTCAATTTCCGATTTGCCAGCAGCCTGGATACCGTTTTGGCAGAAGGAGTAATCAAGACTCCTCTTATTTTCGGATCGGAGTATGAGCGGATTTTGCCTGCTCCAGCACGGGTGGCTTTTTCGGAAATTGAGCAGGAACCTAATGTCGAAGAATTTGGCCTGAAAAATCTGCCTTTGGCATATTTGCTCGAAGGAGAATTTACCTCCCTTTTTAAAAACCGATTTATTCCCGATGGATTCTCCAAAGCTGATTTTAAAGAAAGCGGAAGCGGAAAAGTGGTGGTTTTTGGTGATGGTTCGGTCTTCCAAAGCCAACTTAACCTGGAAGGCAAACAACCCTTGATTTTAGGAGAGGATCCTTTTGCCCAGACGACCTATGCCAACAAGCAGTTACTTCAGAATCTGGTCCAATACCTCAGTGATCCGGAAGGAATCATCGCTGCTCGTAACCGGACTTTGCAAATACGCCCGTTGGACAAAGTGAAGATTGCAGCTCAAAAAAGCTATTGGCAAGGAGTAAACGTGGTGCTTCCTGTTCTGATTTTGAGCATTTTAGGAGGGGTTATTGTTTATTTCAGGAAGATTCGATATTCAAAAAAAACAGGCTGATTAGCCAGAAAAACTAACCCTAGAAAATTTTCGGGAAAGCCATTTCTGACCCCTCGAATTAGCATTTTATTTATAAATTTACCCCATTGGATTTAAACTAATACTAAGCCCTACTATATGAAATTTATTGTTTCCTCTTCTGCTTTGCTGAAGCAGCTTTCGGCCATCAACGGTGTCGTGACTACCAATCCGGTGGTTCCCATTTTGGAAAACTTCCTTTTTGAGATCAAAGACTCTGTTTTGACCATTACAGCTTCTGATTTGCAGACGTCCATGATGACTCAGCTTCATGTGGAGGCAAAGGAGGATGGAAATATTGCAGTACCTGCACGAATTCTGATCGAAACGCTGAAAAACCTTCCGGAGCAGCCGGTGACTTTCAGCATTGACCACGATACCTATGCCGTGGAAATCAGCTCGGACAACGGTCGTTACCGATTGGCAGGTGAGAATGCTACTGACTTCCCTAAAATCCCGACTGTAAACAATGCCACCACGGTGGATATGTCTACTGAAGTGCTTTCTTCTGCCATCTCCAATACCATTTTTGCAACGAGTTCCGACGAACTCCGACCTGCTATGACTGGGGTTTACATCAACCTGAGCGCGACCAATACGACTTTTGTAGCGACTGACGGTCACAGACTGATCCGGTACCGAAGAGTGGACGTGGCTTCTCCAAACGGTGCCAGTCTGATTATTCCAAGAAAAGCGCTGAACCTGTTGAAGTCCACTTTGCCTTCCGAAAACGTGCCAGTGACTGTGGAGTTCAATCAGTCCAACGCTTACTTCAAGTTTAACAACATCAAAATGATCTGCCGTCTGATCGACGAGCGGTTCCCGGATTATGAAAACGTCATCCCGGTGGACAATCCAAACCGAATGAACATCGATCGATTGGAGTTGCTGGGATCACTCAGACGTATCGCGATCTATGCCAACAAGACCACCCATCAGGTAAGATTGAAACTGACCGGTAGCGAATTGATGATTTCAGCTGAAGATTTGGATTTCTCCAATGAGGCGAATGAAAGATTGTCCTGCGATCACGAAGGTGAGGACATCGAAATCGGCTTCAATGCCAAATTCCTAGTGGAGATGCTGAACAACCTCTCTTGCAAAGAAGTAAGTCTGAGATTTAGTGCACCCAATAGAGCAGGTTTGATCCTTCCTGCTGAGCAGGACGCCAACGAAGATATCCTGATGTTGGTAATGCCGGTGATGCTTAATAACTACGTATAATTTTAACCACAAACCATAAAATGAAAAGCCCGGATCGTCGATTCGGGCTTTTTTCGTTGTTGAATTGGGTAAAAATATTTCCAATTGAAATCAGTTGTGTTTTAATTCTTTGTTTAAATCCCTCAACATTTTCAGATACAATCCTTCCACCCGTTCTCGGGCCCAGGGGGTTTTTCGCAGAAAAGTAAGGCTCGACTTGATCGAGGGATCGTGGGTGAAGCAACGGATAGTAATGCGCTCTCCGAGTTCTTTCCAACCATAGTGCGCTACCAATTGCTCCAAAATGGTGTCAAGTCGAAGTCCGTGAAGGGGATTTTTGGGTTGGTGTTCCAAAGGAAAAGAGTTATTGAGAATTGATTATTGGTTACTGCTCACAATTTATTATCAATTGGTTATTACTCATTGCTTCGGCTCGATCAGGTCCCACAAATTTCCATATAGATCTTTGAAGACGGAAACTGTGCCATAGGCCTCTTGGGCAGGTTCCCGGATAAACTCCACCCCACGGGAAGTGTATTTGTTATAGTCTCTCCAAAAATCATCGGTGTAAAGAAAAAGGAATACCCGACCACCGGCCTGAAGGCCGATCTGTTTTTCCTGTGGTTCGTTGGCGGCTTTCGCGAGAAGAAGGTGGCAGGTCGAACCCGGAGGTGAAACTCTCACCCAACGTTTGGTTTCGCTCATCTTTGTATCCTCCAGGAGTTCAAAATCCAATACCTCGGTGTAATAGCGAATTGCTTCATCGTAATCTCTGACAAGGAGGGAAAGTTGGCCGAGTTGCTGGGGCATGGATCAAAAGTAAGAGATATGACGAAACGGAAAAAGCAGACCTACATGGGAATCAGATCTAAGCCGGGCAAAAACCTGATTTCAATTAGTGACAAACGTTCCTTCCAATGCTTAATTTGGATGCAGTCTAGGGTTCAAAAAATTAACGAAAATCCTAAAATATACCCTAAATAGGGTATTTACGGCTATTTTTTAAAGAATGATCTTTGGAAGGTTTTGGGCAAGGAATGAAAAACAAAGAAAATCTTGAGGATGTATCTCCCTGTTTCGGGATCAGAAAAAATGAATCTTAGTAAAATAGATAAATGTATAGGTAAAATAATTGATTAAGCGTTAGTCTCGAATATGAAACTCAAATTATTAATTCTTTGGTGCTGTTTATTGGCCCTTCCTTTAACTGCCCAACAAAACCCAAATTCCTCCCGATTGGAGGTGGGTTTGGATGTTCTTTCTCTTTTTGACAAGAATTCGCTTCCCGCCTATTCTCTTTTTGGTAGGTATTGGATCAATCCAAGCGGGGAAAAACCAGCGTTTTTAAGGTCAAGATTGGGATACCAGACAACCAACAACACCACAAATACCACTAAAGAATTTTACACTTACCAAGAGTTCAGAAAGCAAAATCTTTTAGCGACGATTGGCTTTCAAAAGGATATTTACACAACACCAGTAACTTCTTTTTATTATGGAGCAGACATTGTCCATCAGAGGCTAAATGATCTCCAATTTTTGACATATGGTGACGAAGTTATTGAACTAGCTGGAATTGAAACTATCAATGACAATACCAATATTTCAACTAGTATTTCAGGTTTTGTTGGATTTAGTAGGAAGTTCAAAGGAAATATTGCACTATCATTTGAGTCCGCCCTTTATATCAGACAATCTTCTTCCAGTTATCAATACTCTGCTATATTCTTAGATGGAAGTATTAACAACATAGCACAAAATAGCTCCAAAAAATTTATAGCTGGTGCAAACCCCTTTTACCAAATTGTTTTGACAATAACCATTCGATAACATGAAAAACCTTATTCAATTTTTATTGTTTATAAACTTAGTTTTTACTTCCTTTTCCTCTTGGGGTCAACAGGTTACCTTTACCCCGTTCGGTACTTCTCCATTTTGGTTTGGAGAGCAGACTACCTTCGCTTTGGGATATCGGGTTGGGTCAAGTTCTGTAATTACGCCATTCTGTTCCGCGAGGTCTGCCAGTGTAGTGGGAAATTCGGGTGCTATTGCTACCCTCACCTCGGGGCTGGATGCAGTTACAGTCACTTGGGGCAGCGGGAAAACCATAGGGCCACAACATGCCAAAGTCACTATTCAGTTGGGGAGCTGCGATAATTCTTTGTTTAATTGATCTTTTACATCTCTGAATTCGTATCAGGTGATGTCCATAGCTGGTGAAACGCCTAGCCTGATCTCAGGTGAGTCTACTATTCCTATTTGTGAATCGGGTGCTCGGCTCTATAGTATCTCCCCAATGCAGATACCTAACGGTGTAAATAGGGCGGCATCAGGCTATGAATGGACCATTCCTTCAGGGTGGAAATTCTCTGATGGTACAGTTTCCAATGGTTCTCCTAGGTTATTCACTTCTGCAAATGCTTTTTCTCAAAGCTTTACACCGAATTGCAGCAATACGACAGGTTCAGTTTCAGTGAGAGCTTGGACTAATGCCGAAGGTAGAGGAACACCACACTATAGTAATCCAAGGGTCCTTCCCATTACAAGGACTCCTGAATTTGTGATAACGACCCCATCGGAAGTTCGATGTGGGGTGGCATTTATAGCTTCTGTTCCGGATTTGCCATGCGTTAGTCCAAGTTCTTATGTTTGGAACTTACCTCCTGGTTGGACAATGTCAGGTTCAGGAAGGACAAGGGTAATTATACCATCAGGATCAACGTCTCAAACTATTTCTGCCGACATAATCCTTGCGGGCGGGTGCGTGGTTTCTACTTCAAAATCAATAACGCCATTAAATTCAGGAACTATCTCAGGGCCACCAACCGAAACTATATGTGTATCAGGAAATACTTATACACTTGACAACCCACCAACAAATTCCACAATTTCCTGGACGGTCACTCCGGCGAACAGAGTTGTAATAGCATCTGGTACAGGGTCTACTGCTTTTTTAATCCCCGGTTCCAACCCTGGACCGGCTACCTTAAAATTCACTGTCTCTGGAAACTGCAATTATGAAGTTTCCAAATTTGTATACTCTGGAGCTTTACAATCCTCTGATATATCAATCCAACCATTTGATGAGGTAGGTGGGTATCCTTATGTTTGTCCAAATGGGATATATGTTGCTAACATTGGTCCCTTCAATCCAAACTACGCCTACGAAATTCAAGTTACCAATGGCTATGCTACTCCGTATAACAATAGCACAACTCCAAATTCCTTCGTTATAAATATAAATAATTATACTCCTTCCCAATTTGTTGACGCATCAATTTCTGCAAGGGTGAATAATGGCTGCGGTTGGAGTGCGTGGAAGACAATAAATCTCTATTCGGATCCGGTTTCTTGTCCTCCAGGATCCGGTTGTGAACTATGTTTGCTATTAGCTCCCAATCCATCGTCACATGAAGTCATGATTAGTCTGGACGGAGTGGAGGAATATGAACAAAAGACAGGAAAAAAGCTTGATGAAGGTATGTTTTTCATCTATGACCTTGATGGTAATCTAAGGAAGTCCGGAAAGATTGTAGGCAAAACAACAGTTCTTGTCAATGACCTTCCAGTTGGTCAGTATGTGGTCTATTACCAAAATGGTAAAATCATCACCCAGAAAAATCTTAAAATTGAAAAGTAAGACTCTATTAATTTGATGAATAGCATGAATTCCTCGAATAAAAACCTGTTGAAAATAGGCTTGCTTGCGTTGGCCCTTTTCTGGGGTTCAGTAAAAGCAGCTGTCGCTCAAAAATCACCCCGCTGGGAGATCGGGTTGGACGCTTTATCCTTGATTGATCAGAATGAGTTGCCCCCGTATTCACTTTTTGGGAGATTTTGGCTAAATCCCGAAGGAAAAAAGAAAACTCAACTTCGGATGCGGATCGGTTTTGAGCAATTTGAACTTCTGGACTCAGCGTTTTTTGATGGGGCTGCCGAAATAGACCAAAAAACAAGTGCTTTTTTCGTTGCTGGCGGTCTCCAACGGGACTTAAAGGTATTTTCCAAAGGAACCTTATATGCAGGTGGAGATATCGGTTATTCACGAGCTAAGGAAAACCTTGTTTGGGGACCAAGCCGACCCGGTACCCGAGAAGGGTTTTCAAAATATGAGGAGTCCACGATAAGGCTATCCGGAATAATAGGCTATAACCATGAATTGGGAAAGAATTTTGCGATCTCTGTTGAGTCCAGTCTTCAAGGGGTTTATTCGCTCCAAACAACAGATGTAGACTATACCCAGCTTCAAAGTCCCGAGCCAGAGGAATTTGTAAGGATAGTCGAGTATGAAAGAGTTGAAAATTGGAATATACAAATACAACCCTTTTACCAAGTTATGCTAAGTTACAAATTTTGAGCTAGCCCAACTGCAATCTCCGGATAAAGCTCCTTTGATGATCTAAGGAGCTTTTTTATAATTTGGTCTTAAATAAAGAGTTTGAATAGGAGATGAGCGTCTTGGGAATAATTTTGATTTCTCAACTCATTTCTCTTTTCGGTTTCGCCAAAAGCAAAATCAGAACTATCGGTTCTCTTTCAGAAAAGCAAAGAAGAATAGATTAAACGATTGGGAAGAAAAAATCCCGAGGTTTCGGCCCCGGGATTTTGATTAAGCATTTTCAAGTGTTCTTCGGATGGTGTCGAGATTGGCTCGGATCTCATCGATGCTGTCCCATTCCCGGTCTTTTTCGCCATGTTCAATGCCTACATATCCTCTGAATCCGTGGGCGACTACGATTTTCATCATGCGCTCATAATCCAGCTGATGTTCTTTTCCAAAATCATCCCAAACTGTTGGTTTTAGGCTGACTCCTTTAGCATATTTCATCAGTTCATCCACACCACGGTAAGAGTCATAGCTGAATACCTTTTCTCCCTCGGCATGCATTCTGAAATTTCCAAAGTCGGGCAAAGTCCCCGCTCTCGGATGAGCTGTTTGCTTGATCAGTTCTGCGAGCCATTTGGCATTGCTGGAAAATCCTCCATGGTTTTCGACCATCACATTGATGTCAAAGCCATCGGCAAATTCACAAATTCTTCTCAAGGTCGAGCTGCACACGTCTATGGCTTCCTGTTCAGATGCTGGGTGGGTACTATACGGTACTGCAGTGTAGGCGTTTACCCGGATCGCATGGCACCCTAGGAATTTAGCCGCCTCAACCCATTTTTTATGGTTTTCCACAGTCTGCTGTCTGTCTTCAGGTTTGGCAGCTCCGAGTTGTCCTTCTCCGTCGATCATGATCAATACCGAGGTTACTCCTTCTCCATCGGCACGGGTTTTCATTTCCTGAAGGTAGGCTTTGTCTGTAGCCTTATCTTTGAAAAACTGGTTGACATACTCCACCGCATCGATTTTGTGTTTTTTTGCTTCGATGGCAAAGTCCAAATGGTTCATTTTTCCTGCAAAAAGCGGTCTGTTTAGGGACCACTCTGCCAATGAGATTTTGAACAAATCTTCTTTTTTCATAGAAAATGACATTTGGGGAAGGCCAATGCTTAATGCTGCTGAGGCGAGGCCGGCTGTTTTCAGAAATTCTCTTCTGTTACTCATAGTTTAAAAGATTAATGGTTAAGTGATATGGTTTGGTTGTGTTAATTTAAAATTTGAATGACTCTAGTTAAACCTTACAATGCCCATTTTGGAGGGATAAAATCAAATCTCCCATCCTGGGCGATAGACTCGGGTAAGGTATTGATTAGCCGATTCATCATTTATGATTTTCAGCAGGTTTTGGTCAAAATCAACCCTTTTGTTTGCCCGAAGGGCAATAGCTCCCAAGTTGATGGTATCGGTAATGGTCTGGGCCCGGATAAAACTTCCGGGAGTTTGTCTGCCCTCCAGCATGGCATCCACCCATTGATCACTCTTGCGATCGACTTCGCGTGAATTGATCCGCTCGGATTCACGTCCAAGTATGGCTTTGCTTTCAGGAAGCAAAACCGGGTTTTCACCACGGAAGCCTCCCAGGATTTTTCCTTTGGTTCCTACGATCAGGAGACCTTCCTCCGGGGTGTCTTTTCCGTCTTCCTCCAATTCCTCACAGGCGAAAGGTTTCATTCCTCCGTCGTACCAGAAAAGCTCAAAAGCAGGAAGGGATTCCTGTTCCGGAAATTTCCACTTGATCGTGCAGCTGGCAGGAAAAGCGACGTCATTTTTCACCCACTGATAGACTTGGTTGATTTCCTCTCGGCTGGTCGTACCAAAGGCCCTAGCCGAAACCGGTGAGCGATTGATTCCCAATGTTTCGAAAAGTGGAAAGAGGCTGTAGTGTCCCATATCCGCCACAGATCCGCCGCCAAACTCATACCATCCCCGGAAGACGTTATGGGTGTAGGTTTTGTGATAGGGCATTTCAGGTACCGGGCCTAGCCAAAGCTCCCAATTGAAGCCATCAGGAATGGGCTGAGTTTCGGTTGGTCTTTTGGTCCACTGCTGCCAAACCGGCCGGTAGGACCAATTGTGGATTTCCTGGAGTTCCCCTATCAGTCCAGCATCCATCCAAGCTTTGATTTGTCGGTATTCGGGGCGATCAGACCAAGCCAAAAGGTGGGTGATCACACCGGATTCCTTGGCTTTTTGGATCACTTTTCTTCCCTCAAGAAGCCGGTTGGAAATGGGCTTATGGGTCACCACGTGGATTTTTTTGTTCATCGCTGCCAATGCAATGGAGGCATGGGTATGATCAGGAGTCATGATTTTGACTGCATCAATTCCCTTTTCTTTTGCAAAAAGCTCACGATAATCCTCATAGCTCGCACAGCCTTTATATCTTCCGGAGGGTTTGTTTTTGGCATAATACTTTTCCACATACTCCTGACCGATATCTCTACCTCCTGGAATTCCGGGTTTGCCTTCCCACCAAGATTCGTCCCCAAGGGTTTTTCGTATGTCATTTCGGATTCCATAGGGCGACCAATCGATGTAATCTGTCGAAAATTTATTGACGTCACACACGGACAACACCCTCACTTTTGGATTTAAAAGGAGCTCACCCATTTCCCGTAATCCTTGAGTTCCGCATCCAATGTTGGCAATGGTAATTTGGTCTGATGGGGGAATATGACCTGTTCCTGCAATGACGTGGGATGGAACGATCGAAATTGAAGCTGCAATTGTTGCGGCTGAACCTAGAAATTCTCTTCTGTTGATTTTGGGGGACTGCTCCATGAAAGGAAATTCGGATTGAAAGTCAATAATTTACGAATTGAATAAGGAATTCAAAAGAAAATTTTTCAGGGCTCACTTTTATGAATTTTCATTCCTGTATGTTTTCAAAAACCACATTAAAATTTTTTACTGAAATTTCTTTTCCTCCCAGGATTCCGATCTCCTCCCGACAGATTTTTTGATGAAAAGGAGTATCTTTTGGTTTAGCCCAAACTCATAACTATGAAAGTCAGTCTCTTTTGTTTGACCCTTGGATGTCTATTCTCCTGTTTTTTTGGGATAAGTGAAGTTGCTTCCCAAGAATCCGGTTATCCCAGTCGGCCAAATATTGTTTGGATTGTTTGCGAGGACATGTCACCGGAGCATTTAGAGACGTACGGGGGTACAGGAGGGAAAACTCCCAATCTGAATGCCTTGGCGAAAGAGTCTGTGCAATACATGAATGCTTTCTCTACTGCAGGCGTATGTGCTCCCAGTCGGGCGGCTTTGATCACAGGAGCTTATCAGACTTCGATCGGGGCGCATCATATGCGAACTTTGGCGGCTTCTGCCGTGGCTTCAGATGATTATCCTCCAGGGTTCAAAGGGTACTCTGCGGTTTTGCCGGAAGGGATGAAACCTTACCCCTTACTCTTACGGGAAGCGGGCTACTATACCTCAAACAATTCAAAAGAGGATTACCAATTTCGTAGTCCGGTGACGATGTGGGACGAGAGTAGTGGCAAAGCCCATTACCGCAACAGACCGGATAAAAACCAGCCCTTTTTTTCCATTTTCAACTTTACCACCACGCATGAATCTCAAGTTTGGGCTAGAGAAAAAGAACCCCTAAAAGTCGATCCTGCGAAAGTGAAACTTCCCCCTTACTACCCCGACGACTCAGTGAGCCGTTATGTGATGGCCCGGTTTATCAGCAATGTCATGACCATGGACGATCAGGTAGGAGAGGTAATCCGCCAGCTGAAGGAAGATGGACTTTATGACAATACAATCATCTTTTTCTACTCGGATCATGGAGACGGATTACCCTATGTCAAGCGGGAGCTCTACGATCGGGGATTACGGGTTCCCTTGTTGATCAAGGCCCCTTTTCTGCAAGCAGGAACCCGAAATGAAGAGCTAGTCAGTTTTGTGGATTTTGCGCCGACTTTACTTTCATTGGCAGGCGTTAAGATTCCTGAATCCATACAGGGCCAGGCATTTCTTGGTGAGCAAAAATCCAAGACTCCCAGAAAATACATTTATGCTGCCCGGGATCGGATGGATTCCGAATATGATCGGGTAAGAGCGGTATCAGATGGCCGATTCAAATACATCCGAAACTACATGCCCGAAAAGCCCTTCTACCAGAATATCCGCTTTCGGCTCCAGAATCCCCTGATGCCCCATCTTTTGAAGCTGCATGAAGAGGGCAAGCTTACCCCTGAGCAAGCCCGCTGGTTTGCTCCTTCCAAGACTCAGGAGGAGCTTTATGATACCCAATCGGATCCCTTTGAATTCAAAAATCTGGTAGATAATCCGGCTTACTCTGATAAACTCAAAGAGCTTCGAAGTGCACATGAACAATGGATTGCTGATTACGGCGACCTGGGAGCTGTCAATGAAATGGAAATGGTTCGGACCTGGTGGAAAGGCAAGGACACTCCTCCAATAACCCCTAATGCCCAGATTATATCTGAAAACGGGAAAGTAAAGCTGATTTGCTCTAATCCTAGTGCCTCTATTGGTTACCGATTTTCTGAAAAAGAATCCTGGAAGGTTTACACTGGGCCTTTTGAAGTAAAAGATGCAAACACTATCTATGTCAGGTCTCATCGAATCGGGTATGAACCCAGTGAAACTACGCTACTCCTCGATTAAGCGCTAGAACAAATGAAAAAAGCAATCCTTCCTCTTTCGGTATTTCTCATTTTCCAGTTTTCGATGGCATTCGCTCAAGAAAACATGCTCTGCCAAGGTGCTTATTGGACGGAAGATGAAGCTGCTATTTTTATGAAACAAACCGCTTCTACTTGGACGACCAAAACGGATTGGGAACAACGTGCTTCTACCATTAGAAATGGCATCATACAGGGGATGAAGCTTGAGCAAATGCCCGCTCGAACAGCTTCTTTCAACACCATCATCCACAGCACAAGGGAAATGGATGGCTACATCGTTGAAAATATTGCAATAGAGAGCTTTCCCGGATTTTTCATCACCGGCAATCTCTATCGGCCTCTCAATCCAGTGCCTTTTCAAAAAAGTCCTGCCATTCTCAGCGTGCATGGGCATGGTCCTGATCTGAGATTTGGGGAAAGTATGCAAAAGAGGAGTGCGGCCTTTGCGCGCATGGGGGCGGTCGTATTTGCCTATGATATGATCGGCTATGGGGATTCCAAGCAGGTGGATCATAAAATTCCGATCGCCTTGACCATTCAAACTTATAATTCCCAACGGGTGATTGATTACCTGATTTCCAGGCCGGATGTGGATCCTGATCGAATCGGCGTGACTGGCGAATCCGGTGGAGGTACTCAGACGATTTTGATTACAGCTCTGGACCCGAGGATTACCGTTTCCGCTCCTGTGGTGATGGTCTCGGCCTACTTCTTTGGAGGCTGTACCTGCGAAAGTGGGATGCCGATTCACAAAAGCGCCACCCATCAAACCAACAATGTGGAGATCGCTGCTTTGGCTGCGCCAAGACCTTTGCTTTTGGTGTCTGACGGAGGCGACTGGACCAAAAATAATCCTCGGATCGAGTTCCCTTATGTACAAAAAGTTTATTCAGCCTATCAAGCAGAAAGTCGGACAGACAACGTACACTTGGCTGGTGAGCGACATGATTATGGTAAAAACAAACGGGCCGCGGTATATAATTTCTTTGGACATTACCTGGGACTCAATGCCGGGCGGATTCCCTATCAGGATGGCTTTGATGAAAGCTTTGTGACTTTACTGTCTTCGGATGAATTGCGAGTGTTCACTAACAAAAATCCCATGCCTGCTCAAGTGCTGAAAGGAGATGTGGAGGTCAGTGAGTTTTTGAATTTGAAATGAATTTATTTTGAAAACTGAGGGGATTCAAAACCCTTTGACCAATATTCCCCAATCGAAAAAATTAAACTCCCAATTGGAATATTTGGATCCGTGAAGACTTGGCAATATCCTTTGATCTGTTGAACTTGAATATTCACACACGACCTTCTTAAAGTGCATGAAAAAAAGCATCCTTCTAAGCCTCTTTTTTCTTTTTCAGGGGATAGCTTTTTCTCAGACTTCCGAGACTCTTGAAAAGACTGCCTTTTGGGGAGTAGCACTGGGACTCCGATTTCAACGTTTCCAAGATCAATTGGTAACCCAAGTCAGGTATAATGGGCCGCAGTTCTATTTGATGATCAATAAGGAAAAGTTTAAGGCCAACACGCTGAGAAATTTTGCTTTGGAAGGGACCATCGGAAGTCTCAAAAGCGATGAGTTCGAGCAAGGAAAACCCCTTTCCCGATACCTTCAGCCAAGCGTGGATTCCTATTGGAATGAAATTACTTACAGCTATCTGTTCAAAATCAAAGAAGGAGAAAGAAGTGAGTTCTATCTTGGTCCCTCTGTTTCCAATGTTATTTCATTGCGGATATCTCCCCGCTGGGACAATAGTCAGATTAACTATGAATTCACTGGAAATCTTCAGGCTGAAGCTCGTTATCGAAGACAATTCGAGCTTTTTGGAAAGCCTATGATTGGAAATTTTGGGGTTAAACTCCCCATTGTCGGCTATATTACCCGGCCCTCTTTTTCCGGAGTCCCGGACTTTTTGGATCAAGAACAGGATTTTGTGTCGAGCTTATTTGTTGAAACCTCAGTCAGTTGGTTGGGAAATTTCCCCCGAATTCAGTTTGACAACTTTGTCGAATTCCCCATTGCAAGTGGAAATAAAATCCAGGTAATCTACAACTGGGAATATTATTCATTCCAAGTTCCAGGTAAGGTACAGACTGCTGCTCATACGATAGGAATCAACTTTTTAATGAGAACGAAATGAAAAAGGCAATATCTCTTCTTTTCATTACTCTGATGATGGCTTTTTCGGCATGTGAAAACCTCTTCTACGACTCAGAAAAGCAAAACACCAATGCGGATAACTTTGATGTCCTGTGGCAAACCATGAAGGATCGGTATTCTTTTTTTGACTATAAAAAGATCAACTGGGACAGTGTACAAACCATCTACAGGCCGCTGGCTCTTCAGGCCAATGATAATCAGGAACTTTTTGATGTCATGGCCCAAATGCTCAACACCCTTAAAGACGGACATGTCAACCTAAGGACTCCCTTTGACATCAGTAGGTATTCGCCTTATCTCGAAGCCCCGGCCAACTATAATTTTGACGTTTTGGAAAGAAAATACCTGGGGAAATATTTGATAACAGGATATCTTCTTAATCAGGAAATTGAAGGAGTTGGTTATATCCATTACAGAAGTTTTACTTACCCGATTTTGGACGATGAACTCAATTTTGTCTTAAACCGATTCAAAGGGCTTCCCGGTGTGATCATTGATATTCGAAATAATGAGGGTGGAAATCCCGCCAATGGCCTACGAATGGCCTCCCGCATGATCAAGGAGCGAACTAAAATTTATTCCTACCAACAAAAAAACGGATCAGGGCCAACTGACTTTTCTGAGGAAAAGGAGGTTTTTCTGAATCCGGATAAAGAAAATCCCTCTTTTGAGGGAAGGATTGTTGTCCTTACCAATCGAAAAGTATACAGTGCTGGAAGCTATTTTGCCGCGTATATCAAAGGGATTCCCAACGCCATCCTAATGGGAGACGACACGGGAGGTGGTAGTGGAGTGCCCGCAGGATATGACTTGCCCAATGGATGGTATTTCAATTACAGTTCAACCATTGGATATACGGTGGATGGATTAAATTTCGAAGGAGGAGTTCCTGTGGATATTCGGGTAAGCATGACTCAGGAAGATATGGCTGCAGGCCGCGATCCTATTTTGGAGAGGGCGATTGAATACATCAAAACAGGGAAGTAATGGATGAGGGACTAGGTTTGAAGGATTGATTTTTTGATTTCAACTCTTCTGGGCTTTCGATTTTGAGATACTTTCGCCTGATTCATTTTATCCCAAAAAGGGACATAGCCCCTTTGACAGGTTTTCAGGGGGATTCCCGATGGATATCGTAGAATCATGTAGCTACGGAATTACCAGTTGCTATAGCCTTTCTTTCCTGTCGCCGGATTTGATATCCGACCTATAACCATAACGAAAGCCAAAAAAACCTCACCAAAGAAACACCACTCCTTTTTCCGGATTGCAAAACCGGAACTCCTGTTAACGTATTTCGAATTCAACCATCAACCAAAATAGAAGGAAATAAAGCCCACCAAAGAACCCCTATTAGAGAAGCCAACTATCGATCAGCAGGTATTTCAGGCAGGCATAAAATCTCTTTCACTGTTCCAACAGCAGGCTTGACCCGGTAGTCCTTGATCTCCTTTTGCCAATCTATATCCTGCATCTGATAATCCGGCGTGTACCTAAGTTCATCCCAATAGGTTGACCTTGGATTTTCAAATCTCGGATCTCCGGTGGTTTTCATCCATTCCAAGAGGGCTTGCCTCATTTCCTTTTTTGTTTTTGCAAATGAGGAATCTCCTGCCAGATTACGAAGTTGGTAAGGGTCTTTTTCAATATCATACAATTCCTCTTCCGGCCGCTGACCAAAGGCCAGTGAAAAATAGTCCGGCATTCCGGAGGAAACTTTTCCTTCCATGGCCATTATCAGGAATTTGGTGATGGAATGATCTACATCGCCATATTGCCCCACTGCCTGATGGACTGAAGGATTACCTGCTGGATCACGCTCGGGCATGGGGTTCCAGATGTAGAGGAACCGGTGATTTCGGATGCCCCGCATGGGATAACTCTGATTACCTTTTCTCACATTGGCATGCCGCTCTCTTTCCAGAAATACCTGGTTTCGGAGCTGTTTTTCCCCGTTCAAAAGTGGCCAAAGTGACTGTCCACTCATCTTTTCAGGTGTAAGGCCGGCAGCCTCCAAAAAGCTTGGAGCAAAGTCCACAAAATTCACAAAATCATTGACCACGGTTCCGGGATTGATCTTTTGGGGCCAGCGGATTACCAGTGGCATACGGGTTCCAAAGTCGTATAAATTAGCCTTGGCACGTGGGAATGGCATTCCATTGTCACTGGTGATCACGATGATGGTATTGTCCAACTCTCCGATCTCTTCCAGTTTACGGATCAACTGCCCACATTCCCTGTCAAATCGCTCAATCTCAAAATAATAATCCAGAATGTCATTTCGAACGCAGTCATTGTCCGGGAAGAACCCCGGAACTACCACGTCCTCCAATCTCATACCCGACTGAATTCCTGTATTGGCCACATATTCCCGGTGCGGGTCTGAACTTCCAAACCAAAAGGTGAATGGACTACCGACCGGTCTGTCCTTGAGGAAGGTCTCAAAATCGGCGTAGCTTTTCCCGGCAGGATTATGTGCCATGCCTGATACCTTGAAGTCCCCAGGTCCCCAGCCCTTACGTGTGGAACCTGTAAAATAGCCAGCCTTTTCGAGCAAGCCCACATAGGTAGGATATTGGGCTGGCCACTCCGGCCAAAGGTTACCTCCGCTTTCGTTTTCATGCGGATATCTCCCGGTGAGGATACTCGCCCGGGAAGGCGAACACGAGGGAGACGCCGTATATGCATTCAAAAAGAGGGCTCCTTCCTTGGCCATTCGGTCAAAGTTGGGTGTTCTGACCAGTTCATCTCCATATATCCCGGCATGCGGAAAAGACCAGTCATCGGCGATCAGAAAAAGGATATTTGGCGGTTTATTCTCAATCGATTGTTGAAAAAAAGACAGTAGAACCAAAAGGGAAACCAAGACTGTGCTCATAAACAGGAGTTTCGGGGATGATGCTTGAATATACCCTGAAGGAAAGTATTGGGCAACCTGCTTTATACCCGACAGGCTTTCTTTAGCCTATCTGATCCAGTGGCATAATGAGGTGAAAAATTATCTTCTCAAACACTTCCACAGGATCCATCAATCCATTTTGAATAATGATCCTTTTTAGGGAAAGGAAAACTAGAAGGGACTCCACAACTTGAACCTGAAGTGAAGCCGGTTTTGGTGAGTCAGGGTAGCAACAGTTCTTCTAACCGCCTCTTGCCCCCTGTCAATACATTCAAATCAATTTTCTCCCCAATTCCAGGTAAGCTCCCTTTTTCAGAAAATTGCCAAATGGTCCAATCCTCGGTTTCAGGTTCAACGATCGGGTTGTAATTGGCTACCCAAATGGGGTATTCATCAAACCCATTCTCATGCAGCACTTCCCAGAAAAACCGATCTCCGGTGTAAATCATAGGTTTGACGCCATAGTGTGACTCCACAATCTTGAGCCAGTTTTTTAACCCTTCACGCAGCTTGTCCTGGGATTGGATGGTGCTGTGCTTTTCGATATCGAGCACAGGGATCAGATCCCCACTTTTGAGATTGGCAGTTTTGATAAAATTCTGGGCCTGAAGGGTGCTGTTTTCATTGGGGCGGTAGTAGTGATACGCTCCTCGCTTGACTGGAAGGGTACGGATTCCTTCCCAGTTTCGTCGAAATCGGGCATCCACCCCGTCCTTTCCCATGGTGGCTCGAACCACTATAAACTCAATTCGTCGGTTTTGAATTTGAAGTTGAAGCCCCGCAAAATTGATTCTCCCCTGATATTCGGAGACATCAATTCCCAAAATCCCTTCCGGAAAATTGGAGAATACGTGCTCAAACTTCAAAGACTCGGTAAAGGGAGGAGTTTTTCGGGTAAAATCACCCAGCCTCCGGTCAATTTGATGTCGGAATTTAAAAACCAAATACCCAGAGCCCAAGGCCACGGCAACTATCAATAAAGCGATCCAAATCCAAGGACCGGACTTTTTCTTTTGGGGCATTATTAGGTTTCTATAATTCTAAGTTTTCCAAGTTTGGAAATTGAGAAAAATTCAATCGGCTTCACTTCTTCCAAACCTCCGAACCTCCATACTTCCTTACTTCCTACCCTCCAATCTCAAATACCGCCGACTCCCAAGGTCCGAAGTCCAAATCGATCTCTGCTCCTTGATCCGTTATACGAAGCATGGTTTTTTTCTTCCCAAACATGACTTCCTGGATTTCCCGATCGCCTTTTTCCAACTTCCAGGCTTTAATTAGTTCTGGAGAGAGTTTCAGTGTGGTTTTGATCGGCTGTAGGGCATCGAAATTGGTCACTACGATCAGCTTTTGGCTTTCATCCCAGCGGGCAAAAGCGAAGGCTTTGTTGTGATATTTTGGATTTTGTTTGCGGTTGAAGGTGTGAAGATCCAAATATTCTCCCATCAGCGCCGGACTGTTTCGGGTAAAGTTCAGGACCTCAGAATAATAATTTCTCAGCGCTTTTTCATTCTCGGGGAGCTGTCCTCCATCAAATTTTCCTCCATTCATCCACTTCTGATGCTGAGGTACCCCAATGTAGTCGAAGATAGAGGTGCGGCTTGGCTGTCCAAAACCTGCCAGTTCCGCTCCGGGTTCGCCCACTTCCTGTCCAAAATAAATCATGGTTGGAGAAGTAGAGACCGTCGCCGATAAGACCATTGCAGGCATGGCTTTCCAGGGATTCCCGGCAAACTCCGTACTGGCTATCCGTTGCTCGTCATGGTTTTCAAGGAAGTGCAGCATGTGGTGCTCGATGTCTTTCAGGCCTGCCAAAATCGGCACCAGATTATCTGTAGATCCATGACCTTGGATGATATGCTTCAGAGTATCATAAAGCTCCACCTTGTCGTAGAGGTAATCCATTTTTCCCTTGTGAATGTAATCTCGATACAAACTCGGGTTGTAAACTTCCGCCAATAAGAAAGCTTCTGAATTGGCCATCTTGATGTGGGAATTAAGGTAAGACCAAAACTCCACCGGCACCATTTCGGCCATGTCGAATCTGAATCCGTCTACGCCTTTTCCCAGCCAAAACTGGGTAATGTCCTTGAATTTCTTCCAGGAATCGGGCACCTCTTTTCCTTTCCAGAACTCATAATGAGCCTTCCAGTCTAAGGAATCGGCTCCGGCAGGTAATTCGTCAAAATCTTTTTTCCCATCCGGACTCACTCCGTAATTGATCTTGACCGTCTCGTACCAGTCGTTGAAATCCGGCTTTGCCAATCGGGAGCCGTTACCGGTCCATTTGGCTGGATTTTCATCAAATTTTCCGTCGGCCAACTGATGCTTTTCCCCTCCAAGTGGTTGATAGCCATTTTTGGGTTCCGGAACTGAAAAGGCCTTTCCCTGGATATAGTAGAAGTTGTTGTTTTTGGTGTATTCGACCGTTTTGTCATCGTCGGCACCAAAATCCCGAACTCCGGCAGGATTGTTTTTCCCTTCATAAAAACGGGACACATGATTGGGAACGATGTCAATGATTACTTTCATCCCGTGCTTGTGGGTGCGGGCGATCAAAGCTTCAAACTCCTCCATCCGTTTGGTTACATCCACAGCCAAGTCAGGATTGACTTGGTAATAATCCCGCACGGCATATGGCGAGCCCGCACGGCCTTTGATTACATCCGGATCGTCTGAACTTACGCCAATCTCCGGAAAATCTCCGATCACTCCATGATGAGGCACACCCGTGTACCAAATGTGGGATACGCCCAACTTTTTGATTTCCTCCAATGCGGTATCCGTGAAGTCGTTGAACTTCCCGACTCCGTTTTCTTCCTTGGTGCCCCAAGGTTTATTTGTGGTATTCGTATTGCCAAAAAGACGGGTAAAAACCTGATAAACGACTATTTTTTGGGGTTTCATAGGTTCGGATTCTTGGGGTTCCGGATTTTGGCAGGAAAAAGCTGCCGCCGCCAAAACCGCCACGGTTAATAGTTTCTTCATAATATCAGGTTATCGGGTCAGTCGGTAAAGTAAAACTGTATTACGTTTGATCAAATCAGGGAATTGCTTCATGTTTATCGTTTCGCCGGGAGCATGCGCACCCGACCCTGAAGCCCCCAGTCCGTCCAAACAATCCATAAATTCCGCTACAAAAGAGATATCTCCCGCGCCTCGGCTTCCTGGGTCACCGGGCTTTACCGCCCCATAGCCCAAGTCTTGGCTGACTTGGCTTAAGAATTCCGCCAAGGCATAATTTCCTTCGGTGGGTTCCATGGAAGGGATGTAGTCGTAAAAGGTAATTTCGGCGTCAGTTTGGTGGAGGTTTTTGGCTACGATTTCCCGCATTTTAGTTCGGGCAGCTTCTTTCTGGGCTTCTCCTAAAAACCTCAGGTCCCCAGTCACAATGGCTTCTCTGGCTACGATATTGGTCTTTCCGAGAGCTGTTCCTGAGCCACTGATTTGATCCAAGCTTACATCCGAACCTCCGATAAACTGACCCGGATTGAAAGTCAGGTACTTTTCACCAGCCAAAGCCTCCCGGAATTCATTCAAAATCCTCGCAGCTTCATAAATCGCTCCATAACCTGCATTTTGACCAAAAACTCCACTGGAATGTCCCTGCTTTCCGCTGGTTTTCAGTGTCCAACCTCCGGCACCTCGTCGGGCTACGGTTGCCGTGCTGAACCCTTGGGCGGTCTCATATCCCAAAGCGATGTCGTGCTGCTTGGCCCGCTCGATAAAGTCCTTTCTGGAAAGTTCTGCGTTGCCGGAGCTTTCCTCATCCCCGTTGAAATAAACAGTGATTGTGCGATCTTCCAAAAGTCCGAGTTCGTTGAGGGCTTTCAGACTGGCCAAAACCAGCACATCACCACCCTTCATGTCGTTAGCGCCTTGGCCTGTGGCAGTGGTGTCATTGAGGTAAGTGAACGGGGTGAAAGGCATGTCCTTTTCAAAAACCGTATCCAAATGCCCGATCAGGAAAAGTTTTTTGCCCTTGTTTCCTTTTCGCGTGGCTACAAAATGCCCGGCGCGGTTGACCTCGGCAGGGAGCTCGATCCATTCCGTTTGGAAACCGATTTTTTGGAATTCCCGTTCGAAGATCCGACCGACTTCCCGCACGCCTTCTTTATTGAGTGAACCGGAGTTGATGTTGATGACTTCCTCTAATAGAGCTAAGGTCTCTTTGTAGTTTTTATCGATCAGTTCAAGGAGTTTTTGTTCGTCTTTGTTGAGTTTTTGCTGCGCAAATGAGAAAAGCGGGGACACCGCCAGAATCAAGATCAGGGTGATTTTTTTCATGGGGGTAAAATAGGCGAAAAAGTGAGCGAGGGCAAGGTTCGGGTTTTAATCACTCATGATTTATTAAAAAAATAGAAGTTTAAGATTGGGCCTTTCCCCTCTCAACTACCTACTGTGATGTAGAAACCTGTAATTGAATTCTGGTCTGCCTTCGGTCGGCAGACACGTTCTGTGAAAATCCCAAATTCAATTTTGGATTTTTAATTTTGAGATGGGACATAATAGCCGACCTGCATTTCCTGCATTTTTTCCTTAATATTAAATCCTCTATAAACCTATTGTAAATGGCCAATTTTAACATCGACGCCGACAAAAACCTGACCTACGACGCCATCGTCATCGGTTCGGGAATAAGTGGAGGCTGGGCGGCAAAGGAGCTTTGCGAAGCCGGACTTAAAACTCTTGTCCTTGAACGGGGACGCATCGTGGAGCATGTAGTGGATTATCCTACCATGACCCTTGATCCCTGGGAGCACGAACTCCGTGGAGGGCTCACCCCTGAGCAAAAGGCCAAGCATCCCAAAGGCGGTCGATCCGGATTCATTGGCGCTATGAATGAGCATTTTCACGCCAATGACCTCGAAAATCCCTACACCGAAGTCAAGCCATTCCTGTGGGTGCGTGCGCATCAGATGGGTGGGCGCTCTCTCCTCTGGGGTAAGCAAACTTATCGCTGGTCCGACCTCGATTTTGAAGCCAATGCCAAAGACGGGCATGGAGTGGATTGGCCGATCCGGTATAAAGACTTGGAATCTTGGTATACCCATGTCGAAAAATTTGCAGGAATCAGTGGAGAAGCGCTGGGACTTCCGCAATTACCGGATTCCCACTTTTTACCTCCCATGGAATTAAACTGTGTGGAAAAGCACGTGAAGGAGCGTATCGAAAAGGACTTCAAAGGTCGAAATATGATCATCGGTCGGGTGGCGCATCTGACAGAGCCGCTCAATGGCCGGGGCAAATGCCAGTACCGCAACCGCTGCGATCGGGGCTGTCCTTATGGAGCTTACTTTAGCTCCAATGCAGTGACTTTGCCAGCCGCCCACGCCACAGGAAATCTCACGATCCGACCTTTTTCCATTGTTCAGTCTGTGGTCTATGATGAGAAAAAAGGTAAAGCTTCAGGCGTCCGCATCATTGATGCGGAGACAAGTGAAGAGATTGTCTACACAGCCAAAATAGTTTTTGTAAATGCCTCGACCCTGAGCACTACGCAGATTTTGCTCAATTCTACTTCCAATCGGTTTCCAAACGGAATGGGAAATGACAGCGGCGAACTCGGGCACAACCTGATGGATCACACCTATCGTGTGGGTGCCATGGGAACGGTGGATGGATTTGAGGATCAATACTACAAAGGCCGCAGACCAAACGGAATTTATATCCCTCGCTATGTGAATCTCAAAGACGGCCCGCAATCCGACAATTTTGTCAGGGGCTTTGGATTCCAAGGAGGGGGAGGGCGAGCAGGCTGGGGTGCAGGAAGCAATCAGGAAGATTTTGGAGGAAATTTCAAAGATGGACTCATGAAGCCTGGACCTTGGGAGTTTTTCATCACGGGTTTTTCTGAATGTCTCCCATATCATGAAAACCAAGTCTACCTCAACAAGGAGGTCTTGGATAAATGGGGACAGCCTACGCTATCCATTGATGCCGAGTGGAAAGCCAACGAACTTGCACTCAACGATCAGGCCCGAAAGGATGCCAAAGAAATGTTGGAGCGTGCGGGTTTGAAAGATATTATGGAGTTTGACAACAAGCATGAGATGGGCTTCGGAATCCATGAGATGGGTACCGCCCGAATGGGTCGAGATCCAAAAACCTCCGTACTCAACGGCACCAATCAGGTTCACGGCTGCGCCAATGTCTTTGTCACCGATGGTGCTTGCATGACGTCTTCTTCCTGTGTCAATCCTTCTTTGACTTACATGGCACTTACCGCCAGAGCTGCCAATCATGCCGTATCCGAACTTAAAAAAATGAACCTTTAAGCCATGAACAGACGCGACGCACTCAAAAAAACGGCATTGGCATTTGGAGCTGCCGCCGGAACCCCGACTTTGCTCAGCTTGCTTCAGGCTTGTGCACAGACTGACCGCGTGACTTGGACGCCTCAGTTTTTGAATGAAGATCAGGCTAGATTCATTTCTGCTTTTGTGGATTTTCTGTTACCCAAAACCGAAACTCCCGGAGGCTTGGACGTAAAGGCGGATGTTTTTATCGACCTGATGTATTCCAAAACTTACGACGAAGCAGCACAAAAGCAGGTGGTAGCTGATATCGAGAAATTCAATGCTGACTGTAAGGCTAAGTTTGGGAAAGTCTTTGCCGAGTTGAGTCAGGAGGACAAAACTGCCTGTTTCAAGGACCAGGAGGCCAATTCACCAAAGTTTGCGCCTAAGGTTTGGGGAACTGGGGTAGGACCGCAGGAACCTGTCGGGTTTTATCGCAGCTTGAAATCCACCGTCCTTTGGGCGTATTTCAGTTCGGAGGAAATCGGAAAAAATGTCCTTAGCTACGATCCGATTCCGGGAGAATTCAGAGGCTGCATGCCATTGTCAGAGGTGGGTAATACCTGGAGTTTGTAATAGTCACTTCATCAGCGAGGGGTTACTTTTAGCTGGATAATTGGCGATTAAAAGAATTTAAGCAAGACTTTACTTTAAGTGAGGTCTTGAATCAAATAAAAAATGAATTTGTTAGACTAGCGCTCAAAAGTAACGTTAACGATTACACAACCTAACTCGATCAAACTATGAAAACTAAAGTAGCAGCCTTCATCGGAATGGCATTTTTAGGAATGACCGCGATGTCTTGTGACCAGAATAAGAAAGCAGATTCAGACGAGCAAATCATCGAAGTCAACATTGACTTTGAAAAGGAGCGGGATAAGCTTAAGCAAGAACTCAAAGATTTAGAGGCCGAAGTCGACCAGAAGATCAAAGAGTTGGAGGAGAAAAAGGCCGAGGCTAATGCAGATGCAAAAGCTGAAATTGAAGAAATGCAAAAGGAACTCCGAGCCGAAAAGTCTGACCTGGAAAAAGCGCTTGATGATGTCGAAAAAGCCACTGAAAATACCTGGGATGACATCAAATCCGGAGTAAACAAAACGACCCGGGATATTGAAAACGAATGGCAAAAGCTCAAGGATAATGTTGAGAAGACATTTGAAAAAAACAACTAATTATCTGATTAAAAGACCAAAGGCCAGTTTGAGAAACTGGCCTTTTTTATTTAGAATATCTGAAGCGAGTTGCCGGAGGGAATATGGTGAACAGGTATGTCGGGCATGTTTTGATTGAGCCAGTTTTTGACAAACTCGGATCCACCTTCTTCACTTGCTGAGTGACCGATCTCGATCATCGACAGCTTCATCCCGATCTCGTTCGCGGCACGCACATATTCCGGAGTTTCCCATTCGTTGGACTCACCACAGACCAGCACATCGGGACGATGTTCCATGATTTGGGTGATTTGAAGTCGGCTTCCAACTGCACCCGGAAGTAAAAGCACCTTGCTGCAGGACTGATTCAAATCTCCGACGTATCGCATCGCAGGAACTCCCAATCGGGTTTTGATATGATTGATCAAGCCCCGAAGATCTGTTTTGGGGATGTTCAAGATCCGGCTTCCAGGAGTGTAAAAGGCATTCCAGCCCAGATCTCCCACCACACCGACGCGTACACCATCATCCTGCATTCGGTGTACGTAGTCGTGGTTTCTCCAAAGAGTAATCCCATGCTTTTCCATCAGGTCGTACTTAGCTCGGAAGACCGGATCATTTTGCAAATAGTCTGTATCATCCTGCCCGGAGAAAAAAGTGGGTTCGTGGGGAATAATCAAGTTGGCCTTGAGTTCGATGGCTTTTTGGATAATCCCCATAGTAGTAAACATCGTGGTTACCACACCGGTCACCACAGTATCCCGGGAGCCTATTTTGATTGTATCCACCGTTTGGGCGAAAGGTCCATTGGGCACTTGGGCGATGAACGTATCTATGATTTCACCGACTGTCCAGGTCTTTTTTCCGGAATAGGAAAAGCCCGAAAAAGGATTGGCAAGCATTCCTGCACCGAGTAATGCTCCTGATTGGTAGATGAAATTTCTGCGGTTCATTGTGGTTTTATGAATTTGATGAAGAGGCATTTTTAAAAGTAAAAAAAAGCCGTGAGCAAGGATACCCACGGCTTGAAAATCATTTTGGAATGGATAGAGCGCTATTCTACTTTGATATTGGAGATCCAAAGAGTTTTCTTCCCTTCTGCATTGTAATGTTCGGTGGCAAATTTCAATGGACCGTGTGTTTCGACGGTTTCCCAAGTGATTGGTCTGCCCTCGGCTCCGTTTCCTCTTCGGAAAACCCACTCCACGATCATCAAATTTTCATCAAGATAAAGGTCATAGGCATCTCCTGGGGTGTAGCCCATTCCTGGAGATTGTGGCTCACCGGCATTATACACGATGGTCAGCTTGGTAGAGGGAGTTCCTTTGATTGGAGAGGTCACATTTTCAACGGTCTCAAAGGTGTAACCTTTATCCCAGGCCAATTGAAAAGGCATCATTGCCCAGTATTTGTCATTGATGAAGCCACCGTCCTGCTTTGGCAAGGAATCAGCGGTTAAACTGTAGGTGAAGGTGGTGTCCGGTCCTGAGTAATATACCGTGCTGTCCTTGATGTTCCATTTCCAGTCTCTGGACAGGACATTCACTGAATCACGCTGTACATTCCAGGTATAGGAGATCGAGTTTACCTGATCGAAGTTTTCAAAGCCGTAAGCTTTGGCAACTTTGAAAGGTAGGGTGTCAGGCAGTTCAGGCTTCTGCTGGCAGGAGCTGATTAACCCAATTAAAGCGAGGAGGAAGAAGTAGTTTTTCATAAGTGAATGGAAAAGGTTGTGATTGAAACTGTTCAGGTTTTTGAATGTTTGGTAAGCCACTTGGAGTACTTCGAATATTCTATTGCCAGATAGATTGGCCGGATTATCGGTAAGAATCTGTCCAAGGTAAGCATCAAACGAAAAAGCCTTGATGGAAAAATTTTCTTTTTTCCGATGCTTGCTCCAAGCAGGATTTTCCTTGAGACAATATCCGGATTCTGTATCGGAAATGCTGCAGGAATTCCTTTGCCGGCAGCATCGAAAAACTTGGTTTTGGTGGCGATTGGGAAAGCCAGGCTTAACCAATTTCCCTTTTTCTCTGCCCAAACCGCCTCCGCCCAGGAAAGCAAGCCTGCTTTGCTGGCCGAGTAAGCAGAATAGCCAGGCAAACTCCAATAACTCATGGCTGATGCGGTGATTACATGGCGAAATTTTCCTTTTGGAGCCTTGTCCAACAAAGCAAACCCGAGATCAATCGGACTGGTGAGATTCAATTGAATCAGCCGTTCCAATTCTTCTCCGGATTGGCAGAGGGCTGGGGAGTAGATGGCCTTTCCGGCATTGGCGAAGCAAAAGTCAACGTGAGTCCAATGGGTTTTCACCCAAGTCAAAATCAATTCGTTTCCGCTTTTTTCGCTCAAATCTACCTTCAGTAAGTGCCGCACTTCAGGAAATTGACTTTGGAGTTTTTGCAGGTTTTCCACCGAATTGTCTACCGCCAGAATTTCCTTGGTGAATGGGATTAGTTGCCTGACCATTTCCAACCCGATTCCGGAGGCAGCACCTGTTACGATGATCCGTTTATTTTCAAATGAATTCATCCCCATAAGTGGGTTCCGGGAATTTGATTTTAAACGGGTTGACTTTGACTGCCAGAAGGGGCTTAATTCCGCTGATGTCAGGGAAAAACTCTGGATTCAATTCTAGGTTTTTTATTTTGGCTAGCTTGCCCCAGCCAAATCCGCTCGGTTTGGTGTAGTATTTCACCTTATTCCAAGTTTGGCAAAGGCTAATTGGTAGTACTGAAGTGGTCACTGGAAATGTAAAACCTCCGTGGGTGATTTCAGCGGAGAATACAGTCTTATCACCTGATTTGATTTGGATCAGGTCTTTCCCTTCTTCCTTTATCCAGCTAAATGGAAGCAGTTCTTTCGGTATTCCCCAATTGGTCCGACCGTTAATCTGGCTGGCTTCAGAATCCACGTAGATTTTGGTGATGGCCTGTTTTTTGGTTTTTCGGAATTTCCCTGGAATAATCAATAGCTCATGGTAAGGGCCCACGGGAGAATTTTCATAATTGACCAGCATTACATAGCCCAGCCCCCCTTTGAATTTCCCTTTGAGATGGTTGGGAAGGTGAATGGAATTTTCAACCCAATCTTTCTTGAATTTGAAAACCAGTATAATTCCCTCCCCGCTGAGTTTCCATGGAGGAGGAGATTTTAAAACAAAGTGAAGATCGTTGGCGACTAGGTGGTTTTCAGGCATAGGGTGATGGGCTAATGGAAGTCCAACCGCCGTCCACGATCAGTGTCTGTCCGGTAATGTGGCGAGCAGCATCAGAAAGTAGAAATGCTGCTGCTTCAGCGATATCGGTAGTATTAGCAGGGCGTCCCAATGGGGTGAGTTTGGACCAAGTAGAGGCATAAGCCGGGTCGGAGGTGGTTCGCTCAGTCAGGGTGGCTCCGGGTGCAATGGTGTTGATTCGAATTCCAAAAGGTGCAAGTTCCAATACCAGATTCTTTGCAAGCATCTCGATAGCCGCTTTGCTCATTGCATAGGCGGCGAGGTTTTCATGGCTCTGGTGGGCAGTGACTGACGAAGTGAGGAGGATGGCCCCTCCGTTTTCCTGATCCTTCATGATTCGTGCTGCGGCTTGGGTAAGGAAGAAAGTTCCAGCTTGATTCACCCGCGTTACTTCCATGAAATCACTTCTAGAATAGTCCAGAAAATTTCCAAAGAGTGTGATTCCGGCATTGGCAACTACTTGGTCTACACGTCCAAAGTGCTTCATGGCCAAGTCCAACAGTTCGGAGATGACTTCGTCTGAAGCTGAATCGCCAGAGCAGCCTAATACAGACCCTTTTCCCATCCGGGATAGAGAAGCTACAGCTTCTTCCGTCAGGCTTGTTTCAAGATCATTGAGGATGATATGAGAACCTGTGTCCAGCAATTTACGGGCGATTTCCAGTCCAATTCCCTGGCCTGCCCCTGTGATAACGGCTACTTTGGAGTTTTTCATTTTTCTTGGGGAAAGACCTGTCAGGTTTACAGAACCCGACAGGTTTATTTCAACAAATCAATGCGAATCTCTTTTTACCTCTGAGCCTGAACTTCCTTGAAGGAAGTCAAAGTCCACTCCCTCGTGTGCCTGATTTACCTTGTCAAGGAACAAGTTGACATAACCCCGCTCATACGGTAGTTGGGTAGGTACAAAGTTGGCCCGGCGCTTTTCGAATTCTTCTTCAGAAATCAGAAGATTCAAGCTGCGATTGGGAACATCAAGGGAAATCATGTCTCCGTTTTGAACAAATGCCAGAGGGCCACCAATAGCAGACTCGGGAGAGACGTGCAAAACAACAGTTCCAAAGCCGGTTCCGCTCATTCTTCCGTCAGAAATCCGAACCATGTCTTTGACTCCTTTTTCCAGCAGTTTTTTTGGAAGACCCATATTGCCGACTTCCGGCATCCCGGGGTACCCTTTGGGTCCCACGTTTTTCATGACCATGACACAGGTCTCATCTATGTCAAGATTGGGATCATCGACTTTGGCCTTATAGTCATCAATGTTTTCAAAAACGACCGCTCTTCCGGTATGGGTCAGCAGACTAGGAGTGGCTGCCGATGGCTTAAGGACTGCGCCATTGGGACAAAGGTTTCCTTTGAGGACTGCGATTCCAGATTCAGGTTTGATGGGGTTTTCCAAGGTTCCGATCAGGTTTCTATCCCAGCATTCTGCCTTGGAGATGTTTTCCCCGATAGTTTTTCCGTTGACGGTCAGGGAATCGGTATGGAGGTGTTTTTGGATTTCCCGCATGACAGCCGGAAGTCCACCGGCATAAAACAGGTCCTCTACCCAATGTTCTCCGGAGGGTTGCACATTGGCGATAAGAGGTATCTTGGAGGAGAAGTGGTCAAAATCCGTCAGGTCAAGTTCCACTCCGATTCGTTTTGCAATTGCAGTCAGGTGCAGGATGAAATTGGTGGATCCTCCAATGGCTGCATTGACCATAATGGAGTTTTCGAAAGCTTTCCGGGTCAATATTTTATCCATTGTCAGGTCTTCTTTGACCATTTCAACGATGCGCATGCCTGCCAGATGAGCTAAGACTTTCCTTCTCGAATCAGCTGCAGGGATAGTGGCATTGTCCGGAAGGGCAAGTCCCAAGGCTTCAACCATAGCGGCCATCGTAGATGCGGTACCCATCGGTGCACAATGGCCTACAGATCTGGACATGGAAGACTCGACCTCGATCATATCTTTCTGGGTCAGTTTGCCTACCTTATAGTCTTCCGCAAATCTCCAGATATCTGAGGTTCCGATCTTTTTCCCCCGGAATCTACCAATCAACATAGGTCCTCCGGAAAGTACTAAAGTAGGTAAGTTGACCGAAGCAGCACCCATGACCAATGAAGGAGTGGTCTTGTCACATCCGCACATCAGGACCACACCGTCCATGGGATTGGCGCGGATGCTTTCTTCCACGTCCATGGAGGCGAGATTCCGAAAAAGCATGGCGGTTGGTTTGATCGAGCATTCGCCCAATGACATCACAGGGAATTCCAATGGAAAGCCACCGGCTTCCCAGATTCCTCTTTTTAATGCTTCAGCTAAATCCCTAAAATGGGCATTACAAGGCGTAAGTTCAGACCAGGTGTTGCAGATACCGATAACAGGCTTTTCACCATTGAAAAGATGATGAGGGAGTCCCTGGTTTTTCATCCAGGATCGGTAGATAATTCCGTCTTTGCCGGTGCGTCCGTACCATTCTTGGCTACGGAGTTTTTTCTTGGACATAGGTTAAAATGGGTTGAGCTATTTGGCCAAGAAGATACCAAAAAATTGGATAAATGGGGAATTGAGCTTGGAAAATGAGGTTTTTTAGGCCTTTTCTATTTCTAATAAAAACAAAGCCTCCTCCAAAGCTTTCAAATCAATGGTGAAGTTTGTCATGATGGTATTTTTGGAATCCCCTTTGTTCAACGTGTAAAAATACTGTAGTCCCAAGGCAGAAGAGAGGTTGAAGTAGCATTGGGTGAGCGAATCATTCATATTCCGAAGTTCCAAAATTTTCATTCCTTCCTTCATAAAAATCATATTGGCCAAAGCCGCGCCATGCAGACAGACCAATAGTTCCGTTTCTGACATCAATTGAATCTGTTGTTGGATGGTCAACTGTTCGGTATTCACGATTTCAAAGCCTTTTTTGCGGAGAAGGAGTTCTACTTCGAGTTCGTTATGGGCTTTTCTTTTGGTAGCAAGTTTTCTGCTGATAAATACTTTTTTCCAAGGATCCTGAACAGGATTTACTGCAAGTTTTACTCTTGTTTTTTGAACTAGAGGGACATTAAAGTGGGGAAAAGGAGCAGTTCTCGCTGTGAGAATTAAAGTTTTCACGCTAAGATTCTCTCTGGATTTATAAAATTCCACTTTGATTTTCAGTAACCCCAAAGTCTGTGTGACATAGCTGAGACTTTTGAAGGATTCCGGTAGAATCACCGGGCATGCAGGATCTCTTTCCAATCCTTCCCAAATTCTCGGCAGGCAATCGGTCATCCAATGGAAGTAATTTGCACTCCATTCGTCTATTACCCACATTCCTTTGGGAATGGTTTTCCATGCTTTGGTGGCACAAAGGATAGTCCGTTTTGCAAATTGGGGGAAGCCCAACAATGAATTGTGGGTATGGCTGGAATAAAACTTCAACTCTCCTGGAGAAAAAACCGTGTCCTGAAGTACCCATGCATTCTTGAGATGAACAGGAAAAAGGCGCTCGAAAGTAGCCATCAAAGAAGACTCAAAAAGATGGCGATCCTTTGGATTAAGGTTGACCGGAAGGTTTCTCTGGACAGTGATTTCCTGGCGCAAAGCTTAAAGGGAGTTGATAATGGAAAGGAAAAGGGAGCCATTGCTCCCCTGGAATTGGTTAAGGCAATCGCTCGATTTGAGCCCCTAAGGCATTCAATCGTTGATCGATGTTTTGATAGCCTCGGTCTATTTGTTCGATGTGGTCAATGATTGATGTGCCCGTAGCGGACATCGCGGCAATCAACAATGCCACACCTGCCCGGATATCCGGAGAGGTCATTCGGATGCCACGAAGTGGGTACTTTCGGTCGAGCCCGATCACTGTTGCTCTATGAGGATCGCAAAGAATTATCTGAGCACCCATGTCAATCAGTTTATCCACAAAGAAAAGCCGGGACTCGAACATTTTCTGGTGAACCAACACTGTACCTTTTGCCTGAGTGGCTGTCACCAACACGATGGAAAGCAAGTCAGGGGTAAAGCCCGGCCAAATCTGATCAGCAATTGTCAGGATTGATCCGTCAATAAAGGTCTCGATCTCGTAATGCTTCTGAGCCGGAATGTAAATGTCATCACCACGGAATTCCATCTGAATTCCCATTCTTCTGAATGTCTCCGGGATGATTCCCAACCGATGAATCTGACAGTCTTTAATCGTGATTTCGGACTGAGTCATGGCAGCCATTCCGATAAATGAACCTATCTCTATCATGTCGGGCAGCATAGTGTGATCAGTGCCGCCTAGGTTTTTTACCCCTTCGATGTTTAGCAAATTAGACCCTACACCGGTGATTTTGGCTCCCATGCGGTTGAGCATATCGCAGAGTTGCTGCAGATAGGGTTCGCAGGCGGCATTGTAGATGGTGGTTTTGCCTTCAGCCAAAACTGCAGCCATCACGATGTTGGCAGTACCGGTTACGGATGCTTCATCGAGAAGCATATAGGTGCCTTTGAGGTGCTTTCCATCAATGTGGAAAATCTCGTTTTTGGCATCGTAATGAAATTGAGCTCCCAATTTTTGAAACCCAAAAAAGTGGGTATCCATTCGTCTACGGCCGATTTTGTCCCCGCCTGGCTTGGAAAGCTTTCCTTTCCCAAACCTTGACAAAAGTGGGCCAAGGATCATCACCGAACCACGAAGTGCTGAGGCTTTGTTGAGAAAATCAGCAGTTTCCAAGTAATCCAGGTTGACATCGTCTGCCTGGAAAGAATAGGATTCGGGGCCTAGCTGTTGGACTTTTACGCCCATATCAGCCAACAATTCGATGAGTTTGTTGACGTCCCGGATGTTTGGGATTTTATGGACGGTTACTTTTTCGGGAGTTAGCAGAACAGCGCAAAGAATCTGAAGTGCCTCGTTTTTTGCTCCCTGAGGGATGATTTCACCTTTTAATCGGGTTCCCCCGGTTACTCGAAAAGATGCCATTAATTTCTGCGTTTTTTATTGTGGCCGTTGTTTCGGTGTTTTTTGTGCTGAATAGGACGCTTGTTTTTCTGAGCATGCTCCTCCTCAATATGTGGGATTTTGAAGTCCCGACGGGTATTGGATTCGAACAGGGCGTTTTCCCTTACTTTTTCCAGATCGATGTGGAGTTTTCCTCGGGACAGTGTCTTGATGTCATCCAGGATGATTCCGTCATCGAAATTGTCTCTGTTCCAGGTGGAGTGAAAGCTCCGCATCAGCTGACCGATGTAGATGATAGCTGATTCCTGTTCTTCGTCATTTTCGATTTCGATGGCCTTTTCGATCAGTTTTTCGATGTTTCTGCCGTAGTGCTTGAATTTCACTTCGCCTTTTGGATAGCCTACAGGAAGCGGCTTTTTGCCCAGAAGTTCTTTCTCCGGCATCGGGAAAGGGCCGTCTACATCGAGTTTGAAATCAGACATGATGTAAATATCGTCCCACAGCTTCTGATCATTTTCCTGCTTCATGGAAGGATTGAGCTGCTTGATGATTTCAATGACTGTGTAGGCACTTTGGGTGCGCTTTTCACGGTCTTCAATGCCAGTGATGTGATCGACCAGGCGCTGAATGTTTTTGCCGTATTCTTTCAAAATAAGTCTGTGTTTTTCAGGTTCGGTGTGCTCCATGTTGCTTCCCGTTTTTTGCCTTACAAAAGGTAACAAAAAATCACCAAAGGACAGGGAAGCAGGTGATTAGTCTATAATTCTGAGCTTGGCAAAGCTAAGCAATAATGTTTTCTCCCCAAAATGCTCAAATTGGATGGTGGCCTTTTTGTTAAGCCCTTCTGTTTCAATTTTTTGCACTTTTCCAAAGCCGAATTTCGGATGCTCTACCAATTGCTCCGGCTGGAGGTTGTTGGTATTGCTGGGTTTGAAATCCGGGGAAGGAGTGTGAATTTTCAGCTGGATGGGCTGTCGGGATTCCGCTTGTTTTTTGATACCGATAAAGCCCTGGGTTCCGGGAAGACCTTCCTTTCGGAATGCTCCCGGCATTTCTTTCGAAGCCATGCGCTTGTTCACTTTGATCGTATTGGGATCCACTTCTTCCAGAAAGCGGCTCGGCTCGCAATTAAGCAAGCGACCAAACCGATATCGTGTCAAGGCATAGGTCAGATACAATTTGTCCATGGCCCGGGTGGTGGCGACATAGAAAAGTCGCCGCTCTTCCTCCAGATCTTCACGGCTTTGCATCATCATCTGTGATGGGAAAAGATCTTCCTCCATCCCTACCACAAACACCTGCTTAAACTCCAATCCTTTGGAAGCGTGAATGGTCATCAGGGTGATGGCATCGGTTTTGTCTTTGTCCTGATCGTTGTCAGTGAGGAGGGCAATCTCCTGAAGGAATGCTCCGAGACTTTTGTCCTCATTTTCGGGGTTGTCCACATACTCCTTGATTGCGTTGAGCAATTCCTGAACGTTTTCGTAGCGGTTGAGCCCTTCGATGGTTTTGTCTTCGTAGAGTTCCCGAAGTAATCCACTTTGCTTGGCGACGGTGCTTGCCGCCTCAAAAGCATCTTTTCGCTCCACTTCGATCTGGAAAGACTTGATCATTGTCGAAAAATCATCCACAGAACTCCCCGCTTTTCCGCCTAAAAAACTGTGGGCATTCTGGACCACATCCCATAGTGGGATGTCGTGTTCATAAGCGGAAACAAGGATTTTTTCGACAGAGGTGTCACCGATGCCCCGCTTGGGGTAATTGATGATTCGCTTGAATGCTTCCTCATCCATAGGATTGACCGTAAACCTCAGGTAGGCCATCAAGTCCTTGATTTCTTTTCGCTGGTAGAACGAGAGGCCTCCTACGATTTTATAGGTTAGGTTCATTTTCCTCAGAGCTTCTTCCATCGCCCGGGATTGGGAGTTGGTGCGGTAGAGGATGGCGAAGTCGCTGTTGTTGAGCTTTTTGTTGTTTTTTTCCTCGAAAATTGTCGTTGCGACAATTCTTCCTTCTTCATTGTCTGAAGTGGCTTTGATCAGTTCGATCAGGTCCCCGTCTGGATTGGAGGTCCACACCAGCTTTTTCAGCTGGGCTTTGTTTTTATCAATGATGGAATTGGCAGCCTCGACGATGGTTTTGGTGGAGCGGTAGTTTTGCTCCAGTTTGACCACAAAAAGGTCCGGATAGTCTTTTTCGAAATTGAGGATATTCTGAATATCCGCTCCGCGGAAAGCATAAATACTCTGAGCGTCATCTCCCACCACGCAAATATTTTGATGCATGGAAGCGAGCTTTTTGGTAATCAAGTATTGGGATATGTTCGTGTCCTGAAACTCATCGACCATTACATATTTGAACCGTTGCTGGTACTTATTCAACACGTCCAGGTGATCGCGAAACAGGACGTTGGTATTGAACAACAAATCGTCAAAGTCCATGGCGCCGGCTTTGAAGAGACGCTCCTGGTATCGCTGGTAAATTTCTCCCATCCGTGGTCTCATGGCGGCTTCATCATCTGCTTTGACGTAGGGATCGTCCTGATAGGCTTGCCAGGAAATCAGACGGTTTTTGGCACCGGAGATTCGGGAAAGGACCACGCTCGGTTTATACACTTTATCATCCAGACGCATTTCCTTGACCAAAGTCCGGATCAATGATTTGGAATCGTCCGTGTCGTAGATAGTAAAGTTGGAAGGATAGCCGATTTTGTCGGATTCCACGCGCAGGATTTTTGCAAAAATGGAGTGAAAAGTCCCCATCCAGGTATTTCTGGCCTCAAGTCCGACAAGGGTCTCAATGCGGTGTTTCATTTCCGCGGCAGCCTTGTTGGTAAAAGTGAGGGAAAGAATATTGAATGGATCGATCCCTTTGGAATAGATCAGGTGAGCGATCCGGTAAGTAAGAACCCGGGTTTTGCCCGAACCTGCACCGGCAATGATCATCACCGGACCGTCAGTATGTTCAACGGCTTGTAACTGGGGAGGATTGAGTTCCTTGAGGTAATCCATTATTTAAATATCTAGACTCGGGATGCATGATTCAAGATAAAAGAATCAATACGTTAGAATCAAGTGAGTATTGAGTTTTCTAATTGGAAGTGATTTTCAGGTAGGAACTTCATGGGATCAGTTTAGAATCCCTGACTTCCAAGATTGAACTCTACCTTAATTACTTTTTGGCTTGGGAAGTTTCAATTCATCTTTAAAAGCGAATATCAATTTTAGACTTTCCAGCGATTATGGCTCCAAAGGTACAAATCCGGTTGATTTCGAATGTTCTCTTCCAGTCTTTCACAGAATGCATCCGTAATGCTATGGGGAAGATCGGAGTCATAAGGTCCCCTGCTGATTAACTCATAGGTTGCCTGGTAATTTCCCCTTCCCTTTTTTGTGATTTCCCCGAAGAAAACGGGGAGATCCATACTTTTTGCAATGTGTTCAGCGCCCTCAAAGAAATAGGCAGGACGGTTTAAGAAATTCCGCAGATAGCGGGTATTTCGATTGTTTGGTCGTTGATCCGCGGCGAGCTGGACGACTCTGTGTTGGGAATCCAAGGTTTTTACTGTATCCCGGAATTCATTTTTTTCCGTTACCGTATTTCCAAACCGGGTTCGTATTTGATACATCAGTCTATCAAAAAACGGATTGTTGATCTTTAGATAAACGCCTTCGGATGGGACTTTACTCAGCAAAGCGGCACGCTGTAGACCCAATTCCCAATTGAAAAAATGCCCTGCCAGCAGCAAAACACTTTTCCCGTTTTGCACTTCCTGATCGAGTAATTCCTGATTGGTAATCGTGAATCTTCGTGATAATTCTTCTTTGGAGATTGTCAGGGATTTAATGATCTCGGCTATCGAATCGGTAAAATTTCTGTAAAACCTATTACGGATTGTTTTTCTCTCATTTTCCGATTTCTCAGGAAAGGCATGCAGTAGGTTTTCATCAATCACTTTTTTGCGATAGCGGACGATGAACCGTGCTACCAAATAGACGAAGTCCGTAATCAGGTACAAAGCCGGAAGTGGGAGGTAGGACAACAGCCTGAAAAAAAACATTAAGGTTGGTTTTTTCGGATTAGCGTAGGTGGATTGGTTGGCCTCTGAATTGTTTCCTCACAGCGGACCAGACATTAAGATTTGGCTTTGTCAGGAAATGTAATTCCTGATAATGCAAAGTATCTACAAGAAAGAAAATATTATGGAAAAAGACTGTAGACTGGAAAGTTGAATAGGAGGATTATTGCCTCAGAGTGAGCTTGCATTTCTCACTCTGATTCAGTCGGAAAGGAAGCTTTTGATTCCGAAAATGACAGTTTGGAAATATCAGGATAAGGTTTTTTTGGCAATTTGGATTTTGCGAGTGGCATTCCTAATCGCTTTTTAGACCTTCCATCTCTTATGACTCCAAAGGTACAAATCCGGTTGTTGGCGGATGTTGTTTTCCAGCCTGTGGCAAAATTCATCCGTGATGCTGTGAGGCTCCGCTGTATCGAACGGCGGCTCTGCGATTTTGGAAAATTCAAAGCGATAATGTCCTCGTTTGACTTTTGTCATCGTCCCGAAGAATACCGGAAGCTGCATTTTTTTCGCCATAAATTCTCCTCCTTCGAAGAAATATGCCGGACGGTTTAGAAAATCGCGCTGATAGCGATTTTCAGATTTTGGAGGCCGTTGGTCAGCGGCCAAATGCACGATTCTGGGCTGACTGCGCATGGTAATCATGCTTTTTCGAAACTCCCTTTTCTCGGTCATGATTCCCCCGAAATGGGTTCGGATAGCCAACATGAGATTGTTGAAAAAGGGATTGTTAAGCTTTAGGTAGACCGTCTCTGCTGTTACTTTGGTGTTCATTGCCACCCCGAGAATGGCCATTTCCCAGTTAAATACATGCCCTGCCATCATAAGAGCACTTTTTCCTTTGAGGACTTCAGCATCTATGATTTCCTGATTGACCACCTCGAACCGTCGACGGAGTTCTTTTTCGGAGATGGTCAGCATCTTGAGCGTTTCTGCAAAAAAGGCATCCGTAAAATTCCTATAGAATTGATTTCGGATCTTTTTTCGCTCAGAATCGGTTTTGTCGGGAAATGCAAACTTCAGGTTTTTGTCAATCACCTTTTTTCGGTAGCCTACCACAAAGCGGGCTATCAGGTAAATCAAATCGGAGAACAAGTACAAAACCGGAAGCGGCAAGTAGGACAAAAGCCTGAAGAAAAACATAGCAATTACCTGTTGAGAGGGAATTTTGCCTCGAAAGGAGGGCTTTAGAATTAACAAAATAAATTAAATCACCGGACTTTCGGTTCAAATTCTGGTTATAAATTGGGCATTGATTACTTTTGAACCTTATGTCTGAAGTACAGCGAAGGAAATATACTCAGGAAGAGAGAACAGCCATCTTTGATGGGGAATTTATGCCCCACATCGATTCCATGTACAATTTTGCTTTTCGACTCACTTTTGACGAGGACGATGCCAAAGATCTTGTACAAGACACGTACATGAAGGCTTTCCGTTTCATCAATTCATTTGAGCAGGGAACGAATGCCAAAGCTTGGCTATTCCGGATTCTCAAAAACAGCTTCATCAACGAGTACCG
Organism: Algoriphagus lacus; assembly: GCF_003583985.1. GTDB lineage: Bacteria > Bacteroidota > Bacteroidia > Cytophagales > Cyclobacteriaceae > Algoriphagus > Algoriphagus lacus. The sequence goes on from NZ_QXML01000001.1 coordinate 841,255, forward strand.
TAAGAAAAGTAAGCAACCTGCGAAAGTTGATTATCAGGAGGTGGAAACTTTCTACAACTCTGATGATGTTGACTATCAAAGCACTACTGATTTGCGTGCCGAATCGGTCAAGGATATGCTTGGTGACGAGATTTCCAATGCCCTCAATGCGCTGGCAGTGGACTTCCGAACCGTGATTATTTTGGCGGATTTGGAAGGCTTTACCTATGAGGAAATGGCAAAAATCCTCGATATCCCAATCGGGACGGTGAGATCCAGGCTGCACCGCGCCAGGAATCTTTTGAAAGACAAACTGAAAGGATATGCCCAGTCAATGGGTTACAATACGGACGAAGAGGAGGAATAAATCGAGTATTTATGGAAATAAACAATCAATCATCCGGAGAGCGAAAGCTTCAGTGCAATGACGTCACCAGATGCTTTCAACTGCTTGAAAGTATTCTTGACGGAGACCTAGGTGAAAACGGAAAAGAAGTTTTGAAGGAAAAACTGGACAAGTGCCAGCCTTGCTTTGAGCATTTTCACCTGGAGCAGGCGATTCGGGAAGTGCTGAAGACCAAGTGCACCAAGCAGCCCGTCCCGACAGAATTGGCTGATTCAATCCGTCAGATGATTCAGGAAAGCAAATGAGCCAAATTCAGGGTAAAGCCATTATTTTCTCCGCTCCATCCGGTTCGGGAAAAACCTCTCTTGTTAAGCATTTGATCCAGCATGTGCCCAACCTGGGCTTCTCCATTTCGGCCTGTACCCGTGACAAAAGAGGACGGCATGAAGTGCACGGCAGAGATTATTACTTTTTAAGCATCGAAGAATTCAAAACCAAAATCGATCAGGATGCCTTTGTTGAATGGGAGGAAGTCTACGAGGGAAATTTTTACGGCACCCTCAAAGAAGAAGTTCAACGCATTTGGGACAGTGGCAAAGCTGTAATTTTTGACGTCGATGTCAAAGGTGGACTTGCGCTGAAAAAGTATTTTGGTCCTCAGGCCTTGGCTATTTTTGTGAAAGTGCCCTCGATGGAAGTATTGGCTTCCCGCCTGAATGACCGGGGTACCGAAACTCCCGAATCGCTCTCCCGCCGACTCTACAAGGCCAAGTTTGAGATGACCTTTGAGCCTCAGTTTGATGTGACGATCCTGAATGATGATTTTGAGCGCGCCTCTCAGGAAGCAGTCAGCTTGGTTTCGGATTTTTTGGTAAAATAAGTATGAAGGTAGGGCTGTATTTTGGAAGCTTCAATCCGATCCATGTCGGGCATCTGATCATCGCCAATATCCTCTACGAACGTTCCGATCTGGATGAGGTCTGGTTTGTGGTAAGTCCACAAAATCCCTTCAAAAAACAACAATCCCTGATTCATGAGTTTGATCGTCTCCGGATGGTCGAGTTGGCCATTGCGGATCATTTTCACTTCAGGGCAAGTGATGTGGAGTTTCGGATGCCCAAGCCCAGCTATACGATCGATACGCTGACCTACCTCAGTGACCAATATCCCCAACATCAGTTCTGTCTTTTTTTAGGTTCGGACAATCTGGCCCACTTTCCCAAGTGGAAAAATCATCAGGCGATTTTGGACAACTACGAGATTTTTGTCTATCCCCGACCGGGCGAAACCAAGGGAATGGATCATCCCAAAGTCAAGGTCCTCGAAGCCCCGCTACTCGATATTTCGGCGACCTTTATCCGCAAGTCCATTCAGGAAGGCTATTCTGTCAAATATCTCCTGCCGGACAAGGTGGAAGACTATATTTTGGATAAGAAGCTTTATCTATAAAAAAAGTCCCGAATTTCTTCGGGACTCAACATTTACTTTTTCATTGCCACTTGTTTTGGCTTGGTCGAGATCTTTTGCCAGATCAGTTCGCCGACCTGCTTTCCTTGGACAGAGCCTTCTGTAATCGCAGGCATGTAGTGAATTCCCCCATAGAACCGGCTGATTGCTGCTTCCTTGGCCATTTCCGTAAATCCGTCAAACTCCCGGACAGGAAGTCCATAAGCCACTTCCGTACTGTCCACGATATGCAGTTCGTCTCCAAAGAGTTGGGTTAGGGTGTAGGCCGCAGCGGTGGAGGCTACGCTATGTCCTGAGGTGTGTTCAGGAAAAGGAGGGGTCTGCAAAAGTGGAACCCATTCCTCGTCAATGTGCTGATTGATGTAAGTCTCCGGACGGATGAGCTTGGTGCGGTATTTTTCGTCCCAACAGGAAATAAAGGCTTCATTGAGCGAAATGGCTGTCAAAGCAAACGCTTCCACGGTTCCTTTCCAGTCCTTTCCGGCAGCAGCTGATGCAATGGAGGCGATTCCCATCCAGTGACCACCCGGCGTGATTTTTTTCTCGGCAAACATCACGTGCCCTTTCACATTCATTTTGTAAGGATTGCAATCCCAAAACATGGCAATGGCTTTTTGTTCGTCTGTCATGTTTTGCTTGGCGTCATAGACTTCCTTGGCAATCTTGTAAAACTCTGAATTCGGGTCTGTCGAGAATGCGGGTGGAGGTCCGGCCTTGAACTGTGCCGCTGAATCCAAGGCAAAAGTTCTGATCTTGTTCCAGTGCGGCTCCACTGCTTCCATATAGGCAGGAGGTGTGGGTTGCCAAGTCGCCGGATCATTGACTACGGTATATTTTGGAAAAGAGCGGCTTTGGTGGTAGTTGTCCTTCTTGAAGTAGTCCTTGATTTTTTCTCCGACTTCCTGTCCAAATTTCACAGAAGCCTCAAAAACATCTTCAGGGATTCCCTTTTCTTTCAGTTCGGCAAAGACTTTATCCCGATGCTCGTTCATCATTTCCTCCGAGAAAATCATGGCTGTCCCTACATGATAATAGGCCGCTAATGAAGCCAATGGAGGATAGATGTTTTCAGGAACGGTCAGATTCAAAGGTTCGGAACCGTTCAATTGGCCCATCAAGGAAGCATAGTTTGCCGGATCTGTAGCAGCAGCCACTTCATAGGCTGCCAAGGAAGTATAAGAGTAAATTCTAGCCGCAACAGGAGGGGAGAAGATGTCATGGATAATGACTTCGGTCACCCGGTTTTGGGCTTGATGAAAGTATTTTCCATCGGTGATCGCCTGAGTGTAATCGACCGGCTCTTTGCAGGCGAATACCGTCAAGCCTATCAGAGCAGGAATGAGTAAGATTCGAATGGTACGCATATAGGGTTTTGAAGAGTTAAGCGTGATAAATGGATTCACTTGATTGGGTCAATGAATTTGTTATCAACTTACATGAGTGTCAAAGCTAAGTAGAAGGCCCTCAACCCCAAATGATTTTCTTCAGCTTTTTTGCCGAATCCAGATTAAGGGGCCATTGTTTTGGGCACCGAGCCTGAAAACTTCAGATCCGATCCCGATTTTCTTCAGGGTTCTGATTTCAGTTTTCATCGGTACAGACGATTCCACTGGGACTTTTTCCCAATGATCCTTTACCCAACGGTAAGCTGAGGGTTGTAGATTCATGGATTTCCCCAAGTCCACCCTGAACCCTGAAAAGTTTCCAGTTAGAAAAATGGTTCCCGAGACAGAATCTATTTCCATGGCCATCACCGGACTCCATTGTGCTTCCGAAGGGAAAGGGACAAATTCAAAGCGTCCATCTTCGGTTTGGAAATAGACTCCGGACCTGAACTCGTAGGCAGGAAGTTTTCGGGCTTTTTCGATTTCCTCTTTAGGGAAAAGATCCTCGGGACGGCTGATTTGAGCATATTCGCTGTAGGAGGCATGCTTTCGCTTGATTCCAGGAATCTGCCGGATGAGGTCATCTCTCGTGGCAAGCGGAACCAGTTTTTCACCCATGTAGTGAAAAATCAGGAGGTCTGCCTGCCCGTTTCCGTCGAAGTCGTGGTGATAGAGCCAAACGGGCTTTTCCTTGGAGGCTTTCAGTTTGCTGTTCAATCCCAGGTTACCCACCAAAATATCCTGTCTTCCGTCTCCGTTGAGGTCAGCTACTTCCAGTGAATTGATCCAGCCTGAAGAAAACTCAAGTCCGGGAAGGGTTGATTCCGTCAGTTTATTTTGCGGACTTAGCTTAAATATCCGAATCCCCTGCCAGTCCCCGCTGAGCAGGAGTTCGACTTTGCCGTCTCCATCCAAATCGGCCCACTTCGCCGTATTGACCATGCCCGATTCGAACTCGGGACCAAGCCATTTTTGTGTTTCGTCTTTGAATTGTCCGTTACCCTGATTGACCAAAAGGCTGCTTTTTGGACTGGCGCCATAGTTGCCTGATTGGACTGAGGTGCCTACAAACAAATCCAGATCACCGTCCCCATCGAAGTCATGAATGGCCACAGAGGAGGTGTTTTCTCCGATTGGAGGAAGGGAATTCATCGAGAACATGAACTGACCTTTCCCATTGCCGAAGAAAATCCGGTCAAAGTTGAAGAGGTTGCCGGACTCGTATTCATTGCCCCCACTACCTACGAAAAGATCCAAAAATCCGTCTCCGTTGAAATCCGCAAATTCTGCCACGATATCCTCCGCTTTGGCCAGTTGGGCAAACATCGGATTGGGTACTTCTTCAAATTTTCCATCCGGCTTTTGAATGAAGATCGCACCTGCTTGGTCTTTGGCTCCGCCTACATACAAATCCTCCAATCCATCGCCATTCACATCGGCAACGGCCAGAGCGGGACCCATTCGGGCAAAGCTTTTTGGAGCGAGGTATTCCCTCTTCAGCTCATCCACCTCATCTTTTTCCTGATGAATCCATGGAAATTCGGGAAAGAATGGAGGGGCTTCCGGTAGAAGGTTTTTATTGGCGAAAGTAGCTTTTCCTGATCCTTTTTGAAGAGTTACGGATTGATTGACAGGAGTACCAGGGAAGACTTCCCGCTCACCCTCTGGCCAACTCACCGAAATGGAGTCAAGCACCGTGGCTTTTCCCAATCCAATGACCAAGGTCGTCGAGGGTCCCGACTGAAAGCCCCGGCTAGTGCTGAGGCGTTGAGTCCAACTTTTCTCACTTGAATAAAGGCTCACTTGAGCTCCAATTCCCAAGGGATTTTTTTCGGAACCTTTCAAGTCAATCCTTAAATAATGGTTACCGTTCTTTTCCGAGGTGTTTTGATACAGAAAGGCCGGTTGGTCCAGGTTATTGATGACCAAATCCAAGTCGCCGTCATTGTCCAGATCAGCATAGGCCGAGCCGTTAGAGTAGCTTTCCTGATCAAGTCCCAAAGGTTTTGCTTCGTTTTTGAATTCCAAATTCCCTTGATTTCTCCAGGCAAAATTGGAAATCTTCAAGCTAGGGAGCATGTCGATCTGTTTTTTCCTAAGATCAGCCAAAGGGGTGCTGGCATCAGCCTCCTGAGAATACTGGATAAAGTCCAGGTCATTGGGACGCTTGACAATCCCGTTGGTGACATGAATATCCGAAAGGCCATCATTGTCCATGTCGAAAATCAGAGGCGACCAACTCCAGTCGGAGGCATGGACACCGGAGTAAAGGGCGATTTCGGAAAACTGTCCCTTGCCCAAGTTGACTTGGAGGTGGTTGCGGACGTACTGATCCTGATAGCCAAACTGATTTTTGATCTGATAGACTTCTGCTTTGTCTTCACCTACTGATTTCATCCAGATCTCCGGATTTTCTGGGAGCATGTCTGTGGTGAAAATTTCAGGCAAGCCATCTCCATTCAGGTCCGCCGCGTCATTGCCCATGCTGTATCGGCTGGTGGAGGGGATGAGTTCGGCTAAAGCCGCCCGAAAAGTGCCGTCCTGTTGGTTGAGGTAGAGGTAATCGTTTTCAGTAAAATCATTGGATACATAAATATCCAGCCAGCCATCTTCATTGAAATCTTCAACGCTTACTCCCAAGCCAAAGCCCAGAATGCTGGAGAAAATCCCGGAAGTTTCGGTGACATCTTCAAACCCGGTTTTGCCTTCGGAAGCCAGGTTTTTGAAGAGCTTGTCGCCGGAAGGATCGGGTTTAAATCGGTTTTCGGCCTTTGCAAAAACTTCCGGAGATTTGACGTTGTGATTGAGCAGGTAGAGATCCAAATCTCCGTCCCGGTCGTAATCAAAAAAAACTGAATGCGTGCTGAATCCCCTAAAATCGACCCCGAATTCTTCGGCTGCTTCCCGGAATTTTCCCTCTCCCAGATTGAGGTAAAGTTTGTTTTTTCCGGATTGTCCGGGTAATTCTCCGACCTGGCAAACGTAAATATCCAGCTTGCCGTCTCCATCCACATCGGCGATGGTTACTCCGGTGGACCAGCCGCCATTTCCGGCGACTCCCGCGGATTCGGTGATGTCTTCAAACTTAAAATTTCCCTTGTTGAGGTAGAGTTTGTTGGGAACTTGATTGCCGGTGAAATACAGATCGACTAATCCGTCTCCGTTGATATCGCCGGCCGCCACTCCGCCACCGTTGTAGAAATAGAGGTACTCCAGAATGTTGTTTTCCGGACTTGAGGTCAGCTGATTGGTGAAGGTCACTCCTGTCTGTTCGGGACTGAGCAAGGTGAACAGTGGATCAGTTTCTTTTACCTCCTCCTTTTTGCAGGAAATAAAGGCAAGCACTCCAAAGGCAACAAGGAAATAGGGTGAAAACTTTCGCATCAATACGTCCAAATCTCAGTTGCTGCACTGTTTTTCACCACCAAAATCCGATTCTCGTCCAAAATTGAAAACGCGCGAATGTCTCCATCCAGTTTCAGACCATTTTCTCTGTTGGGACTAAAGGTGAAAGTGCCGTCTCCGTTTCCAATCAGGACTTCGCCATAGCTTGCATCGTATTTACCTACTTCAGGTTTCGCCTGAGCGAGATTTCCTCCAAGGATAAGATCCTGCTTCCCGTCTCCGTTGAGATCCAGAACCTGAATCGCGAAAACCCAGGAGCGCTGTGCCATCGTTGGGAATGACTTCCATTCGAACTTCCCGTTGCCCTGATTGAGCAAAATACCAGACTCCAAGTGATTTACTTCCTGAATGATGGACTTGTCCAATACTTCCTTCGGAAAGATATCGCTCAGGGTTTGATTGTTGTAGTCCGCATTCTTGATGTACTTTTTCTTGATGCTCGGGATCTGTTTTTCGAGTTCGTGTTTGAGCGTGTAGGGCACTTGTACGTTTCCTTCTTTGCGGGTAAAAACATGCTCAATGGCTCCGTTTTGGTCAAAGTCGTTGAGGAAAAGGCTAACAGGATGCTCAATATTGGCTTTAAATCGGGTGTTTCTCCCATGATTCCCAAGCGCTAGGTCAGGTAACCCATTGCCGTCAAAATCTCCGACTTCCACCACACGGTACCAGCCTTTAAGTCCTGCCAATTCCGGCATTTCGGTCTTTACCAGCTTTCCCGATTGGTTTTTGAAAAAAGTTGGAGCCATCCATTCACCCACCACGACCAAATCGTTTTTCCCGTCTCCGTCGTAATCCAATACCTGTGCATCGGTCACCATGCCCAAATCTTTTAATCCAGGCGCGAAGGTTGCCGACTGCTCGGTGAAGTTGCCTTTGCCGTCATTGACCCAAAGCTGACTGCTTGCCGGTGCACCATAGGTGAAAGGAACCAAGCGTCCGCCCACAAACAAATCAGAAGCACCGTCTTCGTTGAGGTCCATTACTCTGACCACCGCGCTACTGCCTGTGATTCCCGCAAGCGAGGGTTGATTGCTTTTGGTAAAGCTACCTTTGCCATCATTGAGGTAAAGGCGATCAGCCAAGTCAGGGGAGGCAAATCCGGATTCATTTCCCCCGGATGTGACAAAAAGATCGAGATCTTTATCCCCGTCCGCATCAAAAAATACGGCATCGGTATCCTCGGAAAGCGCATCTTCCTCAAATGACTTTTGGGGACTTTCCCTGAATTTTCCGGATCGGTCGCCCAAATAGAGCTTTCCGGAAAAGGTCTTTGCTCCTCCAAAAAACAGGTCATCCAACCCATCCCCATTGACATCTGCTTTGGCAAACGCAGGTCCTTCGGTTGAAAACATGTGGTAGGTCAGGCGATCCCGGTCAAAATCCACATAGGAATTTTCTGCATGGACAAAATCCAAACCCGGGTTGTCCACTTTGGAAAACTGACCGGGAGCAGGAGTGGCAAAGAAGGATTTTCCAGCCTGAAGATCAACCGCATCCTCCCATTTCAAAGTCAAAAGTTTTCCAGTGGGCTGATTTTTCAGCTCACTGTATTTTCCGTCCGGCCAGAGCACTTCAATGGATTCCACCTGCGTAAGTTCTCCCAATCCCAAGGTTAATTTCGGGTCTACCGAAGACTGGAACCCCCTGTTCGGCATTTGCTCCAGGTAAAAGGATTTTCCTCCCGCTTTCACCCGGATTTGTGTGCCGATGGCTAGGGTGTTTTTTCCTTTTCCTACCAGCTGAAACTGAATGGAATGTTTTTCGGGATGCAGGGTTTTCCCCTGATTTTTGAAGATTTGGGCAGGATTGTTCACATTGCTGACCACCAGATCAAGGGTTCCGTCATTGTCCAAGTCGCCATAGGCCGCACCGTTGGAGTGAATGGGCTGCCCCAATCCCCAGTCATCAGCCACATTTTCAAACTTCAGATCTCCGAGGTTGCGGTAGGCATAGTTGGGGATGGGAGTGATCGGAATCGGATCGATCAGCGCTTTGTAGTCAACGCCTTCCTGAGAGATGATTTTGATCTTTGTTTCCTCATCGTCGATGAAGTTGAGGTAGTCAAGATCCGTGATGTCCTGGTAGATGCCGTTGGCTACGAACAGATCCCGGAGCCCATCATTGTCCATGTCGAATATCAATGCTCCCCAACTCCAGTCTGTCGCTTCCATGTTGGCTAGCCTTCCCATTTCGCTGAAGGTGCCGTCACCGTTGTTGATGTGCAGCATGTTGCGGGAAAACTGATAGTGGTAGCCGTGTGTCTTGTTGAACTGGAATTTGTCCCAGTTTTCGAAAGTGGTCACCTGCTTCAACCGAGCCTGAGGCTCCGGAAGCATGTCTGTCACAAAAATATCCAGCAGTCCGTCTCCGTTGATGTCGGCAATGTCTGCACCCATCGATGCTGCACTGATTGAGCGCATGGCCGTCTCCAAGGATTCCGTGAATGTGCCATCCTGATTGTTGATATAGAGGTAGTCTTTTTCAAAAAAGTCATTCGAAATAAAGATGTCTGGCCAGGTGTCCTGATTGACATCACCGATGGTGATTCCCAAACCAAATCCGATCACCGAACCATAGATTCCGGCAGCCTCGCTGACATCGGTGAATTTTTCCCCGTCATTTCGGAAAAGTTTGTCTCCTCCGACCGGATCGCGTTTGATCCGCTCATTTTGCATTTTGTTGAAGGTGCCAATGGCTTGGTAGCTGTTGTTGAGGAGGTACACATCCAAGTCCCCGTCCTTGTCATAGTCGAAAAAGACGGCATGAGTGGAGAAACCCTGATCAGCAAGACCATAAGCTTCCGCCTGCTCTTTGAATGTTCCGTCACCTTGGTTGATGAAGAGTTCGTTTTGCTTATTGTCACCGGAAATGTCCCCGGAATTGCAAACGTAGATGTCCATCCAGCCATCCCCATTGACATCCGCCATGGCCACGCCTGTACTCCATGCACGGGTTCCTGCTACTCCAGCTTTATCGGTGACATCCTCAAACTTGAAATCGCCTTTGTTTAAATAAAGCTTGTTGGGGCCGAGATTTGCCGTGAAATAGAGATCTGCCAGTCCATCGTTGTTCACATCCCCAATGGCTACACCACCTCCATTGTAATAATTTCGGTAGGTGAACACATTGAATTCCTCGTCAAAGCTCAGGTCATTTCGAAAGTCAACCCCCGAACTGGTCGCTGGAATTTCTTCGAAAAGCGTGGCTTTTTTTTCCTTTTCTTTCTGGGTACAGGAAAAAATCAAACTCAGAAAAAGAAGACTGGCAAGGTAGTTTTTCATAGGATTAATATTCTCTTAAAGCGGCCATTTTGAATTACCTTGATAATCATCTCCCATTGAGAGAATGACTTCTCGTAGGTATTTTATGAGGCTTTGATCCCTTTTAATTTTTTCTCAATCGGAAGGTCAGAAATTTCTGCCCTAACGACGGAGATATGTTTTTTGAAAATCCGGATTCTTCGATTGCCGTCGATTTTAACGAAGGCAATCTGGCTTTTGTCCTCGTTGGTCACCTCGATGAAACCGGGACCATACCATTCTTCAAACAGCTTCACCACATCTTCACGAAGCTTTTCTGCAGTGAGATCTTCATTCCAGGGTGCCCAGGCGTCGTAGGTGAATTCCACCGGCATCAGGTAGATTTTATCTTCTTCAAATTTTGGATAAAACCGCATTCTGGCGGGATTTCCCGAGGGCATTTTCGCTTGATATTCTACAGAAAGCTCGGTCGGGCCATTGGTAAGCAATCCCTTCTTGTTCAGTGCCCAACAGGTTTCAAAAAAATCCTTTTGGCTCATACCAAACTTCAGTCCAAGGAAAATATCATTGACCACTTTTCCTGAGGCAAGCTGTTCCGACTCCATTTTTTCGTATGGAGATTGACAGGCGAAGACTAGTGTAAAGAGCAGAATACTAACGTATTTCAAAAACGAGCGGTGTTTCATTATTTCTTAAAACGACTAAGTTTGGTTTGTTTTCAATATTGATTTGAATCATGCTTCGGATCTCTCCAGGGACAAACAGTCCGCTTTGTTCGGGAAGCATTGTTTTCCATTGATTGGTTGCAAGGGGTTCCAGGACCCAACCATAACTTCCCAGTTGAGAACCGAGTTCCGGCTTGATCCGACTTTGATTTCCTCCAAAGATCAAATAGGGAAGTCCTGATTTACTTGCCATTGCCAAGATCGAATGCACCGGCGCAGACTGAATTTCAATCGGTAACGGAGTAGAACTGAACTGTCCATTTCCTGCATTGATCCAGAGCGTAGTTTCCAGGGTATGAGCACGCAAAGTTAAAGAATTTGCCCAAACAGCCTCCGGGAAAAGCTCCTCCAAGGTCTTATTTTGGTAGGATTCATAGGTGAGAAGCTGTTTGCGCAAAGAGGGGATTTGCCGAATGAGAGCTGGCTTTAGGATCCAGGGAATGGTTTTTTGATTTTCGTATTGAGAAAGTAGGTGATCCAGGGCTCCGTTTTGATCAAAGTCATTGACAATCATCCGCAACTCGGAAGTCTCCGAGGTTCTCAGCCGAGTATTCAATCCCTGATTTCCGGCTAGAATATCCGGCTTTCCGTCTCCATTCACGTCTTTGACGAGCAGGCAGTTCCAAAGCCCTTGTGTATTTTCAAATCCAAAAGCGGAAGTTTTTTCCAGCATTTTTCCCTTCGAAAAAGAAAAAATGCGAATGGACATCCACTCACCTGCCAGAATAAGCTCTGCTTTTCCATCTCCGTCCAAATCCTCCAGAGCTCCGGAAGTCAACAAACCCAGTTTGGTGAGTTCGGCATTCAGTTGGGCAGCAATTTCCTTGAAATTTCCCCGACCGTCATTTTCCCATACCTGTAAGCCTGTCGGTATTCCATAAGCAAAGGGAACGGAACGGGTTCCTGAGAGCAGATCCAAATCGCCGTCTTCATCCAGATCATAGGAAAGAAGGAATGAAGTTGGAGTTGGCGAGAAGGCCTGAGCTGATTTTTTGAAGATGCCTTTTCCGTCGTTAAGGTAGAGTCGGTCGGAATAGTTTCCGGAATAATCCGGGAATTCGATCCCTCCACTTCCCACGATCAAATCCGGAAAGGTGTCGCCATTTGCATCAAAGAAGTGAGCCGTCACGTCTTCCGAAATGCTGTCCTCTGCGAAGGGGGAATTTTTTGGGTTGGAAAATTCCCCATTGGATTTTTGAAGCAGCAATTCTGAAGCCTGACCTTTTGCACCGGGAATAAACAAGTCTTCCTGTCCGTCTCCGTTGACATCTGCTTTGGCCGCTTTTGGGCCTTCATTGCTGATCATCCAAAATCGGAGCCTGTCCCGATCAAAGTCGATAAAGTCACTTTCCCGATGCCGGAATGGAATGATGGTTTCCGATTGTTGGAAGAGGGGATTGGTGACAAGGTTTGGTTTTTCCCAACTAACGGCATCCGATCCGGGGGAAAGCTTCAAGGTTTGGTTGGTTTCGACGCCGGTTAGCATGGTGATTTTTCCCTCAGGCCAAAGGATTTGGAGCGAATCCAATCGGGTAATGGACCCCAAGCCAAGATGAATTCTGGGATCCACGGAGGACATGTAGCCTTTTACCGGCTGGTATTCCTGGAAGAAAGTTTGATTTGCTGCAAAAGCTGTCACTTTCGCGCCAAAGGCTTTTCCCAAGTCCAGCGTCAGGTAATTCCCTTTCTTGGATTCCGAACTGGTATTTTGATAGAGAAAGGTTCGCTCGTTCAGGTTGTTGACCACCAGATCGAGATCACCGTCATTGTCCAGATCCCCGTAGGCCGAACCGGTGCTGAAAGTCAGTTGATCCAAACCCAGATTTCCGGCCTGATTTTCAAACTTCCAATTGCCGCCGTTTTTGAACAGAAAGTTTTGCTGTGGGATAGAGGGGAAGGCGTCTATCATTTTTGTCACCAAAACGGAGTCTTTTCGGAAAGCCTCCACGTTCTCCTGGTTATTGGCATAAAAATCCACAAAGTCGAAATCGGTGAGGTCTTTGACAATCCCGTTAGCCACGAAAATATCCTTCATGCCGTCATTGTCTGCGTCAAAAATCAGGGCTCCCCAACTCCAGTCTGTGGCTTCCACTCCAGCCAATCTTGCGATTTCAGTAAAAACCGGTGTGTCGGTTCCGGGTCTGAATCCCAGGTTCCGTTGCAGTGTGTTTCGGGTAAACTGATGGTGATATCCGGCGTTGACATTTTTCTGATATTTATCCCAATCTTCAAAAGGGGTTTTAGTTTTGACCCTTGCCAAATCATGAGGGAGCATTTCAGTCACGAAGATATCTGGCCGGGTATCGTTGTCCAGATCCGCGATGTCGGCCCCCATACTTCCCATGCTGATTTCGGGCAAAACGTCAGGAAGAATCTCTGAGAATGTGCCGTCTTGATTGTTTAGGTAGAGGTAGTCCCGTTCAAAAAAATCATTGGATACGTAAAGATCCGGCCAGTTGTCCCGATTCAAATCTGCCACCGTTACCCCAAGCCCATATCCAATCGCGCTGCCATAGATTCCAGCTTGCTCGGAGATGTCGATAAACCTGTCCCCGTCATTTCTGAACAGTTTATTTCCGCCTTCCGGATCGCGGATTTCCCGCTGTCCTTCCCGTAAATCATAGATTCCTACCGACCGGCCTGAATTGCTCAGGAGATACATGTCCAAATCTCCGTCTTTGTCCAAGTCAAAAAAAACGGCGTGCTGAGAGAGCCCGGTTTCAGCTAGTCCAAATTCGTTCGATTTTTCGGAAAAAGTGAGATTTCCGGAATTGATGAACAATTCATTGTGACGCTTTTCTCCTCCGGAAGGCCCGGATTTGCAGACGTAAATATCCAGAAGTCCGTCGCCGTTGACATCGGCCATGCTGACTCCGGTGGACCAATAGCCGGTGGAGTTTAGCCCAGCTTGATCGGTAATGTCTTTGAATTTCAGGTTTCCCTGATTTAGGTAGAGTTTGTTGGAGGTTTGGTTGCCAGCTAGAAAAATGTCGGTCAATCCGTCGTTGTTGATATCCCCAAGAGCTACTCCAGCTCCGTTGTAAAAATTTCGAAAAGTGTAGGGATTCACTTTTTCGGTATAGGAAAGTTCATTCCTGAAGGTAATACCTGATTCGGATTCTGAGAGAAGCCGAAAAAGGGGCTCAGTAGTGTTGGATTCCTTTTGACAGGAAAAGTGTGAAAGAAACAGGAGAACAAATACGTTCTTTAGCTTCATGGTAGTTGGGTAAAAAAAAGGAAGTGTACCGAAGCACACTTCCTTTCAAAATTAATTCAGTATGGATTAATAACCTGGATTTTGTTTCAAAGCCGGGTTAGCATTGATCTGGTTTTGAGGGATTGGGAACAATGCTCTGAATGGCTGAGAAGCCTGCTTCTCCCACCAAGGCAAATTCCACTTTCCAAAACGGATCAGGTCAGTTCTTCTGCTTGCCTCTGCAAACATTTCAAAACCTCTCTCATCGAAGATGTTATCCAATGTAAGCGTTGTGTATTCGCTCACATTTGCTCTTTTTCTGATCTGGTTGATTGCAGTCAATGCGGCAGCAGTTTTTCCCTGACGGAAAGCAGCTTCTGCTTTGATCAGGATGATGTCTCCCAAACGGATCAACGGATAATCGTTGTTCAAGCTGGAAGCTGCACCTGATGCAAATTCGAATTTACCTACCCTTACACCCGCTTGTCTGAAGGCATTTGGTGCCAACATGTTGATTTGAGGAGTGAAAGTCAGTGGCTGACCATCCGGATCAGTTGCTTCAGCTGAGATATCGTTCAGTCTAGTTCCGTCAGAAGCAAACTGAGGACCTTCAAGGAAGGAATTCTTTCTTACATCTTTGTCATCAAATTTGTTGTAGAATTCTTCCAATGAAGCATAACCATTCCAAGGCTGTTCCTGAAGGTTATATGTTCTTTGGCTCAGGTAGTGCAAAGTCATCTGAGGAAGGTTAAATCCACCTGCGTTGTTCTGATCATAAGGAAGAGTCAGAATGTTTTCAGTTGAACCACCGTTACGCTCGGAGAAGTTAGCAAAGAAGTTTGAAGACAAAGAATACTTACCGCTGTTGATTACTGCATCCGCAGCAGCTTCAGCTTCAGCCCACTTTGGTGTACCGGTGTAAATTCCGGCATTCAAGTAAAGCTTTGCCAGCATCGCCTGAGCAGTGTAGTAGTTTACAGTGGTTTTGGTATCCTCTTTCACCAGTTGATCCATGTTGTCCTTGATCGATTTCTCGATGAAAGCAAAAACTTCGGCTCTGGTGTTGTTGGTAGGATTACCGCCAATGGAGGTTTCTTCAATGATTGGAACGTTACCGAAAGAGTCGATTAGCCAAAGGTAAACCAATGCTCTAAGCACCTTCAATTCAGCATTCAAAGCAGCCACATCCGGATATTGAATCAACAGGTTGTTGATTTCACCAATTGCAGAATAGCAATAGTTCCAGGAGTTGTTGAATGATTCTTCCTGTGGATTCCAAGTGTGTCTGTGCATTCTGATCCACTGACCACCGTCTTCCCAGTCAGCACCTTTTTGAGGAATAGCCATTTCGTCTGAAGACACTTCCTGAATTGACCAAATACTGTTATGGCCACCCCAAGAACCTACAATACGAGAGTAAGCAGAAGCTTTAAGGACATTAATCAAATTTGGGTTGGTGCTATTTGCAATATCCTCCGATGTCACCCCGTCCAATACCTCCTGCTCCAGTTCTTGACATGCACCCACGGCGAAAACCAATGGGAGCATCAAACAGATTTTACTAATTGATTTAAACATATCTGTAGAATTTGATCGGTTATTTAAAGTTTACAGTTACACCAAGCGTGAATGAACGCGTTTGGAAATAAGTATTTCTACGCTCAATACCTGGAGAAAGTGCAGATGTGAACGCGTCTCCGTTTTCTGAGTCGTTAGTTCTCACTTCAGGATCGATACCAGTGTAATTTGTGATGGTAAATAAGTTCTGAGCAGCTGCATAGAATCTCAATGAGCTCAGATTTGCTGATTTGGTCTTCACATTGTACCCCAATTCCATGTTGTCCAGACGGATGAAAGAAGCATCCTCAACTACTGAACTGTTGAAAGTAGGAGTAGATACTACCAATGGGTTTGTTGGAGTTTTGTCCGTGATTACAGAGTTCCAAGTGTTGGATGCTGGGTCAGCATTCTCATAGAAACCTCTGTAGGAGTTGTATAGATCGTGACCCCATGCACCTCTAAGGAAGAAGCTTAGGTTCCACTGTCCCCACATCAAATTGTTAGCAAAACCAAACTCACCTTTTGGAAGACCGTTACCCAATTTTTCGAACTGGTTAGGGTCTGTGGTAGAGAGAATGTACTGTCCGTCTTCAGTTAATCCATTCAGTTTTGGACCGTAAATATCACCCAAAGTTTGTCCAACTCGGTTGTAGATGATTGGGTTGTTATTCTGACCTGGAGAACCTGGAGTTGCAAATCTCAATTCTTCAAAACCAAGGTCACCGTTTGACAAGCTTTCAATGGTAGTCTTGTCATAGATGGTGAAGTTTAAATTTGGAGTCCACTTCAAGGCGCCTTTTCCAATCTGTGTCACACCTACTGCAAATTCGAAACCTGCAGCTCTCAAGTCAGCAAGGTTTACCCAAGTAGAAGAAGCAGTGTTGAATCTTCCTGGATCAAACGGGTTTGGAGCACCAGTTGCAACCGGAACGTTGAACAACAAGTCAGAAATATTTCTGGTGTAGTAATCCACGCTACCTGTTACTTTATTGTCCCAGATGCCGAAGTCAATACCTACGTTGAATTCTTTCTTTGTCTCCCACTTCAAATCTTTATTAGGATTGGAAAACTGGTTGATACCAACAAAGATGTCATTTTGAGTCAGCGGATCACCGTCAAGGTCAATTCTGTTTCCGTTGCCGTACACACCCAAAGCCAAGGTTGGAGATGGAGGAAGGTTACCAGTTACACCATAAGAAACTCTAGGCTTGAACTGAGAAAACAGACCCATATCAAAAACTTGGGTGAAGTCAGAACCCACAGAGAATGCTGGGAAGATACCAGTCTGGTTATTTTCACCAAAACCTGAGTACGTTTCTGATCTAACAGACGCTGAAACGAAAACGATATTGTCCCAGTTGAAGTTTGCTCTACCGAACACTGAGTTCAACTGATCTTCATTGGCAAAAGAGGAAACGTTGGTATTGTTACCGACACGGATAGCGCCAGCACCCAAGTTATTCCATCCCAAGTCAAACAGGTATTGTCTTACTCTTGCATTGAATCCTTGGTTGGTAGTGTATTGTACACCTACACCACCCAAGAGGGTCATGTTTAATTTGTCACTGAGGTCAGTTTCGTATCTCAAGGTTGATTCGAAGATTCGCTGCTTTCGGTCGAAAGTGTTCCTTTCAGCAGAACCTGTAGCACCAATACCTACCTGGAAGTCTTGCAAAGACCAGAAACCACCTGAAAGTGTATTTCTTCTGTCCTGAGAATACTGTGCAGTCAAAGTCAAGTTGGAAAGAATGTCGAACTCCGCTCTGTATGAAGTTAAGGCTGTTTTAGTCTCACCTACGAACTTTTGCTGTTTAGCCAAAGCGACAGGGTTGTAGAAGTCAAACAAGTCTCTCTGGAAATACCCACCGAATCTGTTAATCGCTGTTTCAGTGGACTCAGTAATAGGAGCAGTTGGGTTGTAGATGGTCGCATATCGAAATGCAGCATCATTGATAGACTCAGAGTCTACATTGGTGAAGGACAAATTGATATTCAATCTCAATCTGTTGTTCAATGCTCCCTGAGACAGGTTCAAACGAGTGTTCAATCTTTCGTTTCCTACACCGTTCACGATACCGTTGTTATCACGATAGTTAACAGCAGCCATGTAATTGGAGTTTCCAAAGCTTCCGGAAACACTTGCGTTGGTAGTGTAAGAGAAAGCATTGTCAATCAATTCATCTCTCCAATCTGTTTTGCTTCCGAAATCAGTACCGCCTCTAGCCACAAATTCTTCCGGAGAAAGAACAGGGATTAGATTAGTAGCCTGATCCATTGTACCGAAGGTGTTGATGTTTACATTGGTTGTACCTTCTTTTTTGCCTTGCTTGGTAGTAGTGATCAAGATAACACCTGAAGAACCTCTTGCACCATAAATAGCTGCTGCCGAACCGTCCTTTAATACATCGATGGACTGAATGTCGTTAGGGTCAACGTTTTCAATCGATGCACCAATTACACCATCCAATACGATTAGAGGAGATGAGTTGGCACCGAAAGTAGATAGACCTCTCAGACGTACAGTAAAACCGTTGTTAGGGTTACCACCTGGTCTGGTGATAGAAAGACCGGCAACTTTACCTTGAAGCAACTGAGCAGGGTTAGTGATGTTACCTCTGTTGAAGTCTTCCGGCTTTACACCTACAACAGCAGAAGTAATTTCCTTTTTGTCCTGTGAACCATAACCAATAACCACAGCTTCCTGGAGACTTTGAATGTCTTCTTCAAGATTTACAGTGATGGTGGTTTGGTTACCGATTTCGATTTCCTGGGTTAAGTAACCCACGAAAGAAACCACTAGTGTTTGATCACCTGCCTGGAGTTGGAGGGTAAACTTACCATCCAGGTCAGTAGCTGTGCCTCGGGTCGTACCTTTGACAAGTACAGTGGCGCCAGGAACAGGGTCTCCAAGAGCAGCATCCAGGATTGTACCTGAAATGGTGCGGTTTTGGGCGTTAACAGTTGCCATCACACTTAGTACAAGTGCAAAAGCAAGCATCAACGACTTGAGTTTTGGTAAATAATTGCTCATAGGGTTTTTTGTTTTTGAAAAAAGCGAAATAGGTATGAGTACTTAATTTCTCAAGCAAAGTGATGTGAAATTTTTGATTTTGCAATTATTAACAAATGCCCCCGTACTCACTCAAAAAATCTATTTCCAACAGAATTATATATTATTTGACGATTAATTAACAAATGTTTTATTTTGTTGATAGGAAATCAATGGAAAACGTTTTCCGTTTGAAGAAACTTAAAAAATTTACTTTTTATTAAATAAATGAAAATTTCATTGCTTCATCGAATCTCTGTTTCTGGCTTAGAATCAACATTTTGAAAATTTTTAAAAAAGTGTGATGGTTTAAAAAAATTATTTCAGAAGAGTTTCGTTTCGGTATTTCTGCAGTTCATACCAGATGAATAAAATAACTAATCAGAAATAGTTAAATAATTTTCTTCAATTCCTAAAACATGTAAAAACCGGCCAAGCAACCTTATCGTTTGTCGAGGCATCTCTATATTTATCTAGTTAAACCAACTTTTATGAAATCAGAGATTCGCTTCTCAGTTCTTTCTTTGGTATTGTTTCTTTTTGCTTTTCACAATGCCTTGTTTGGTCAGGGTATCAAAGGAAAAGTAGTAACTGTAGAAAATGCACCCCTACCATTTGCCTCGGTTTACATCCGGAATTTGGAGGATGGGGTGCCTACCAATGAAAATGGGCTTTACGAATTCAAGCTTAAGCCGGGTTATTATGATGTCATTGTCCAATATCTGGGCTACAAGTCCCGACTGGAAACGGTAGAAGTCAAAGATGCCTGGGTGACCTTGGACTTTGTGTTAGAGCCACAGATTTACAACCTCAGTGAAGTGGAAGTACGGGCCGGTGCCGAAGATCCGGCGCTCACCATTATGCGGAAGGCCATTTCAAAAGCAAAGTATCATCGTCTTCAGCTTCAAAAATACTCCACTACCGTTTATTTAAAAGGGACTGGTCAGTTGACGGATGCTCCTTTTTTTATGAAAAAGACCTTGGAAGAAGAGGGGCTGAAGTTAAATGAGGCCTACACCTCCGAATCTGTCTCCCGGATTATTTTTACACTACCTGACAAGGTGGAAGAACGGGTCATTTCTATCCGAACCAACGGAGACAATCAAGGAACTTCCCCTGCGCCTTATATTCAAACCTCATTCTATCAGGACCAGATCAATGAAATTATTTCTCCCTTGTCCAGGTCTGCTTTTACCTATTATCAGTTTAAGTACGAAGGCAGCTTTTTTGACCAAAATGTCATGGTCAGCAAAATCAAGGTAACCCCAAGATCAAGGGGAGAGCGGGTTTTCGAAGGCTATATCTACATCATAGAGGATCTTTGGGCTATCCACAGTCTGGATTTGCGGACTTCACTTTTTGGTTTTCAGATTTCAGCCAAGCAACAATATGCCCCAGTAGCTGAAAATGTCTGGATGCCCCTGACTCACAGTTACACGTTTGGAGGGAAGATTTTTGGTTTTGAGGGAGAATTCAAATATCTGGCCTCTACTAGGGATTATGAGGTGACGCTCAATCCGGATTTGGTGAAAGTTCCTGAAATCATTGATGAAAAAGTACAGGATGTACCTCAGGATGCTACAAAATTCAAAAAGTCGGTTTCAGCCTTGGAGCAGTTGGCAAGCGAAGAGCCCAAGACAAGAAAAGAATACCGGAAGCTGTTGAATGAATATGAGAAGGCTGCCTTGAAAGAGGAGCAGGTTGCCGAAAAACAGGATGTCGTTTCAGAGCGATATTACAGCATTGATACATTGGCGAAAAAACGAGACTTGAGCTATTGGGACAGCATTCGGCCGGTTCCGTTGACATTGAAGGAAATCGAGGGGTACAAGCGAGACGATAGCCTAGCGACAGTAGAAGTGGCCAAGCTGAGTGAGGTGGATTCGGTAGCAAAAAAGGCAAGATCCGGATTCAAGCCACTTGAGGTTTTGACAGGTGGTTCCTATTCCTTTGGAAAAGGTGTCTCGGTTGGTTTTAAACAGAATCTGACCAAAATCTCCTTTAACACGGTGGAAGGATGGAAAGTAGGAATGGGCTTTTTCTACCGGAAATATTCAGAAGTCAAGCTTGCAGACAGCGTAAACAGAATCCGAAAGAGTTTCAACATCGAGCCTGAGCTTCGATATGGGTTTTCCAGTGACCGGTTTTACGGCAAAGTCAATTTCCGTTGGTCACATACTCAGCCGACTTCCGGACAGACTTGGGGATTGGAGGGTGGAAGGTACATCTACCAATTCAATTCGGATGATCCCATCCAGGAGCAAGTCAATGCGGCCTATTCCTTGTTGGTCCGAAAAAACTATATGAAGCTCTACGAACAGGATTTTGTAAGAGCATATTGGTCGCATCGGGTAAATTATGGACTCACCTATCGGGTAAACTTTACTTGGGCCGAGCGAAGGGAATTGTTCAATACGTCGGATTATTCATTCTATAATAAGCCTGAGAGGGAATATACCCCTAACCGTCCCGACAATGTAGAGGCTGGTGATGAAGTATTTCAAAACAACCAAATTGCCAAACTTAACGCCTCTTTGGAATGGAGACCGGGCTTGACGTATACCATCCGTGACGGAAGGAAATCGCCAAACTATGAACGATCGCCCTTGTTGACTTTTACTTATCAAAAAGCTTTTCCGGGATTTTTCGGTGCTTCAGATGCCAGCAAATTTGACTTGGTCGAAGTGGGATTAAAGCACGATGTCAAGTTTGGAGTAAGCGGGAAGCTGGATTTCAATGTTACCGCGGGGACATTTCTCAACAATGACCGGGTTTATTTTCAGGACTTCAAGCATTTTGGAGGCAACCGAACCATCTTTTCAAACTTTGGTCCGGCGTCCAATTACCGGTTTATGGATTATTATAAATACAGCACCAATTCGTCTTTCATTTCAGGGATTGCACACTACCAGTTCAGAAAGTTTTTGCTGACCCAATTGCCCATGCTGAGGTTTTCGGGGTTGAGGGAAAACATCTTTGTCAATTACCTTAAAACCGAAAACTCCCCGCACTACACCGAAATCGGGTATTCGCTGGATAATCTGTTCAGGATATTCAGGCTAGAGTTGGGTGTAGCCTTTGAAAATGGAAAATACTTAAGAAGTGGACCTTTGTTTGGGATCGCGACCTTTATTGATGTCAACTTTGAGGACTAAAAACACAAAACCCGGCAACTGGAAGGAAGCCGGGTTTTGTGTTCTAACAATTTGCCGAAATCAGACTTTCATGATGTCCAATTCCTTTTTGGCAAGCAGCTCTTCGATTTTCGCAGAAAACTGATCTGTGAGTTTTTGCACTTGGTCTTCGGCTCGCTTGACCGCATCTTCAGAAGCCCCATCTTTTTGAAGTTTTCTCAGGGATTCATTGGTGTCTTTTCGGATGCTTCGGATGGAGATTTTGCCGGTTTCACATTCCTGTTTGGCTTGTTTTACCAAGTTGATTCGACGCTCTTCTGTCAAAGCAGGAATCGTCAGAATGATGATTTCTCCGTTGTTTTGAGGAGCAAGGCCCAAATCTGAATTGATGATTGCCTTCTCGATTTCTGAAATCAGATTTCGTTCGAAAGGTTTGATGGCAAGAGTTCTCGCATCAGGAGTAGTTACGGAGGATACCTGGTTCAATGGAGTAGGGGATCCATAGTATTGCACCATTATGCCGTCCAATAGGTTAGGCATTGCTTTGCCGGCGCGGATTTTTACCAATTCAGCTGCAGTATGATCTACAGCTTTTTGCATCAGTTCTTTTGCTTCGTCTAGGAATAACTCGATTTCTTCCATGATTTTATTCTGGATTATGCGGTGATCAATGTTCCGATTTCTTCTCCTTGTACAAGTTTACTTAGGTTGCCGGCCTTGTTCATATCAAATACGATGATCGGCAAGTTGTTTTCCTGGCAGAGTGTAAAGGCAGTCATGTCCATCACACTCAAATTTTTCTCATAGACTTCTGAGAAGGTAATGTTGTTGTATTTCGTAGCTGATTTATCTTTTTCGGGATCTGCTGTATAAACACCGTCCACGCGAGTTCCTTTGAGCACAACATCCGCTTCGATTTCGATGGCTCGAAGGGCGGCTGTAGAATCAGTAGTGAAGTAGGGATTACCGATTCCTGCACCAAAAATCACAATTCTACCTTTTTCTAGGTGACGGATGGCCCTCCTGCGGATAAACGGTTCGCAGACGCTTTCGATCTTGATGCCCGACATCAGGCGGGTGAACATGTGGTTTTGTTCCAAGGCACTTTGCAAAGCCATCGCATTGATCAGGGTAGCCAACATTCCCATGTAATCTCCTTGCACGCGGTCAATTCCTGATTTTTCTGCCTGTACTCCTCTGAAAATATTTCCCCCACCGATCACGATGGCAATCTCCACGCCCATATCTTTCACTTTTCGGATTTCATCGGCATATTGTTGAAGACGGGAAGGGTCGATACCGTAGTTTTTATCGCCCATCAAGGCTTCTCCACTGAGTTTGAGCAGAATGCGGTTGTATTTCATTTATCGGATGGTTGAATTCTAAAGTTCTGATCGGGATTAAGCCGATCCTTATTTGGATTTACTTGTCAAAATCTGATCGAATCGACCTTAAAAAGTCTAAACAATCCGACAAATATAATTTCTTCAACTCACAATGCTAGAGCCAAATCCAAAAATGGAAAAATGGGAGTTAAATTAGGATAGAAGTAAACCATCGGCTATGGACTTTTGGGACACAAAACGGATTTGGATTGTCGGTGCTTCCTCCGGAATTGGAGAAGGCTTGGTAAGGCTATTGGCTGAAAAAGGTGCAAACCTGATCCTGTCGGCAAGAAATGAATCAAAGCTCCTTGAGCTGAAATCATCATTTCCCAAATCTAAAATTGAAGTTTTGTCACTCGATGTCGAAGAAATTTCCGCACTCCCAGGAAAAACTAGTCAAGCGTGGCAAATCTTTGGTGGCTTGGACTATGTGTTTTTGAATGCCGGGATGTCTGTCCGTGATTTGGTCACTGAGTGCAAACTTGAAGTGGAGCGAAAAATTATGGATATCAATTTCTGGGGGCCGGTTGCGATTTCCAAAGAGCTACTGAAACTTAGAACCCCGGAAAACCCACTTCATTTGGTGCTTACTTCCAGTCTTAGTGGAAAATACGGTGTACCCAAACTAGCCGCTTATGCAGCTTCGAAGCATGCCATTCAGGGGTACTTTGATTCCCTAAGAGCTGAAACTCACGGTTCGGGACTATTTATTCACATCGTCATTCCGGGATTTATCCAAACCAACATCACCGTGGCTGGACTTCGTGGAGATGGAAGTACCAGTGGGAAAATGCAAAATGCATTGGCAGATGGAATGGATCCAATTCGCTGTGCTAAGGGGATTTTATTAGGATTGGAGAAAGAGAAGGAGGAATTTGTTGTGGGAGGTTCTGAGCGTTACACGGTGGCCCTCAACCGACTTTTTCCGGGATTGATGAAAGTGTTGATTCGGTCCAATCCGCTCCAAAGACTAAAAAAATTCCGGAAGACTTTTTTCCGAAAGTAAAAAAGCAACCTGAAGGTTGCTTTGATTATTAAAACTGAATCAGGACCTGATTCTTTTCCACACTTTGTTTTAGGGCTACTTTCACATCCTTTACGACACCATCTCCCGGTGACTTGATGATGTTTTCCATTTTCATGGCTTCCAGGATCAGGACCACATCACCCTTCCTGACTTCGTCTCCAGGTTTTACTTTTAGGTCTAAAATAAGACCCGGCATAGGCGCTTTGATGTCTTTTACAGTGCCGGAACCAGCAGCGCTCATTCCCATTTGCTCCAATAATAGATCAAAACGGTCCTTAAGCTGTAGTGTCGCGGTTTTGTATCCAACTCGGATTTGAAGGCTTTTTGATTCTCTGTCAAGCGATAGCAATTCAGCTTCGACGGACTCATTTCCACGGATTAGATGGACTTTTCTGTCCCCGATCCATTTCATGTCCCAAGCAAGTGGCTTTTGGTTGACTTTGATCGAATCCTCGGTTTTTTCGACCGAATGGGCGGTGTCTTGAAGGATAACTGAAAACATTCCTGCTATTTTGGGTGTGAATATACATCAAGCGGGGAAATTGCCTCGTTAAGATTTTTCTCAACTATCAAACAAATGAATTTGAGACTAACAAAAATTTTGAATTCCTGCCTGGTTTTGGGAAGCTCCTCTATCCTTGTATTTGCCATTTCCTGTAAATCTGAAAAAATTGCCACTGAGCTTGAGTCAGAGCCGTTGACTATTACTGATACAGATTCGGGCGAAGGGGTGGACAGTGCCAAGCTGATCCAATTGATCCAGGAAAAAGAAGCTGAAATTGAAGCCTATCAACCCAGTGCGCGTCGGGATTTTGATTTGATCCATACCGATTTGGACTTGTCATTTGATTGGTCAAATCAGGCTGTTTTGGGAAAAGCACGATTGACATTAAAGCCTTTCTTCTATCCCCAGAAGGAATTGATCCTGGATGCAAAGGACTATGAAGTTGGTGCGATTCATCTGGTAAAAGGAGAAAATCTTACCAAACTGTCTTATCGCTACGACGAAAAGCAACTCCGCATTTATTTACCGGAATTGCTTTCTTCTCAGGATACGTTCGAAGTGGAAATTAACTACACCGCATTTCCTGATCGCAATTCAGGCAATGGAAGTGAAGCAATTACCGATACCAAAGGACTGTATTTCATAGATCCGCTGGATACCATTCCCGGCAAACCGACCATGATTTGGACTCAGGGGGAGACTGAGCATAACAGTAAATGGTTTCCCACGATTGACAAGCCTAACGAACGGGCTACTCAGCTTTTCAAACTCACTGTACCGGATTCCATGGTGTCTATAAGTAATGGGAAATTGGTCAAACAGGAAAAATTGGAAGGCGGCTTGCGAAAAGATTTCTGGCAAATGGAACTCCCTCATGCACCATATTTAGCTGCAATTGCCGTTGGGGTTTTTGGAAAAGTAGAAGCAAAATGGGGCGATCTTCCATTGGGGTACTATGTGGAAAAAGGGTTTGAAAAAGGAGCAGCAAAGGTTTTTGAGAATACTCCTGAAATGATCGGGTTTTTCGAAGATAAGTTGGGTGTGAAATTCCCTTGGCCAAAGTACGATCAAATCGTGGTGAGAGATTTTGTCTCAGGCGCGATGGAAAATACAACCGCCTCTATTTTTATGGAGGAACTTCGACTTGACGAACGGGAGGCAATCGACTCAGAGTGGGATTATATTATAGCTCATGAGCTTTTTCATCAATGGTTTGGGGATTTGGTAACCTCAGAGTCTTGGTCAAATTTAACTTTAAATGAAGCCTTTGCCAATTACAGCGAATACCTTTGGAATGAGCATAAATATGGAAAGGATCAAGCTTCACTGAAGTTGGTATCTGAAATGGAAGGCTATTTTGCAGAATCCGAATCCAAACAGGAAGACCTGATTCGGTTCGATTATTCTGATTCGGAGGACATGTTTGATGCGCATAGCTATAACAAGGGAGGAGTCGTATTGAACATGCTTCGCCAGTATTTGGGCGATGAGGCTTTTTTTAAGGCGCTCCATCTTTACCTAACCCAACACTCTTTTCAATCGGTGGAGGTCCATGATTTGAGGTTGGCATTTGAGCAGGTGAGCGGACAGGATTTGAATTGGTTTTTCAATCAGTGGTTTCTAGACAAAAGCCATCCTGAGCTTTATTTTGAAATTGATTATTCCCAACCTCAAAGCATTCTCGTTTCGGTTTATCAAGCTCAGGATTTGGAAGAAGCACCCCTTTACCAATTGCCCATTGAGGTAAGTTGGTACGAAGCTGAAGTTCGAAAATCCAACAAGTTCTTTATGACTCAGGCTTTCCAACAATTTTCAATAGAAAGTGAAACGCCAATTTCCCAAGTGTACTTGGATGAGGGCAAAAATCTTCTCGCAAGAAGGTCACAGGAAATCAGTTCTGGACAGTTTGTCCGTCAATTCAAAGAGTCCCAATTGGGCGTTGCCCGGTATGAGGCATTGGATAGCTTGGTGGCAAGAGAGGCTAAGGATGAATTGTTGGAGATCTTACCTCTCGCCTTGAAGGATCCATTTTGGTCAATCAGAGAAAATGCACTCGGGTTTATGCAAAATGACCCTGAGCTGAGAAACTTGATTCCAGAGATAGAGGAACTTGTATATGAACTTGCAGAAAAGGATTTAAAGAGCTCAGTGAGATCTGCTGCGATTGATCTTTTGGGGGTTTGGGATCCGAATAAATATCAGAACACTTTTGCCAGACTTGCTAACGAACCGTCCTATTTGGTGGCAGGGTCTGCATTGATGGGATTGGTAAGTGCCACGGACAATCCGGTAGACTCAACGGTCATTGAGCGATTCGCTGGAGACCCTAATTTTAGGATTAGTGTTCCTGTAGCTGAATTTTATATTGAACAAAGTGTTGGAGGTAAGGGGCCTTGGTTTTTGAATCGACTCGGACTTCTTTCCGGTGAAGGGCTTTATTATTTCTTGGGATACTTTAGTGAATATTTTTCCAGATTTCCTGAAGAGGGTAAAGAAGCTGCTGTAAAGCAACTCTTGGCGTTAATGGAAAATGACTCAAAGAATTTTATCCGTATGGGAGCTTTTCAGGCTTTGATGGGATTTGCTGATGATAAGTTGGTAATTGAAAAAATAGAAAAGTTAAGTGCTCTCGAAAAAGATCCCGAACTCAGAAACTATTTCAATTATTTTCTGGAAGCACTGAAGTGAGAAAATTAATCGGTTGATTTTTAAACCATTGAATTAGCCCAAGAGAAAAAGTTTTCAAATTTGGAAGCCATCCTTTGATACTTTGGTAAAAGGCTATAATTTTGCCATCCGTTAAGGTCATAAGGGGTCAAAACTTTCTGGTTTTAGCGCAGTTGGGGGAATACCAAAGCGGCCAACTGGGACGGACTGTAAATCCGTTGACTTATGTCTTCACAGGTTCGAATCCTGTTTCCCCCACCAAGTTGCCTGAATGTAAAATTTTTTTCTAGTTTTGCAGGGCGAAAAATATCCGGTACGCCGGTAACAAGCGGGAGTAGCTCAGTTGGTAGAGCGGCAGCCTTCCAAGCTGCAGGTCGCGGGTTCGAGCCTCGTCTCCCGCTCTGTGCTTACAGAGCACAATGGGTTAAGCCGACGTAGCTCAGGGGTAGAGTACTTCCTTGGTAAGGAAGGGGTCACGGGTTCAATTCCCGTCGTTGGCTCAATACAGAAATTATTATCTAAACATATCTTTAAACTTAAACTGAGGATTTTCACGCATGGCAAAAGCAACCTTCGACCGTTCCAAGCCGCACGTTAACATCGGTACGATTGGACACGTAGACCATGGCAAAACAACCCTGACTGCCGCCATCACTACCGTATTGGCTAAAAAAGGTCTTTCTGAATTGAGAGATTTCTCTTCTATTGATAACGCACCTGAAGAGAAAGAAAGAGGTATTACTATTAATACTTCTCACGTAGAATATCAAACTGAAAAGAGACACTACGCTCACGTAGACTGTCCTGGTCACGCTGACTACGTTAAAAACATGGTTACTGGTGCTGCTCAGATGGACGGTGCTATCCTAGTAGTAGCTGCAACTGATGGTCCAATGCCTCAAACTAGAGAGCACATCCTTTTGGCTCGTCAGGTAGGTGTACCTCAGCTTGTTGTTTTCTTGAACAAAGTTGACATGGTTGACGACCCTGAATTGCTTGAGCTTGTTGAAATGGAAGTAAGAGAATTGCTTTCTTTCTATGAGTTTGACGGTGACAATATTCCAGTAATCGCTGGTTCTGCACTTGGTGCTTTGAACGGTGAAGAAAAGTGGGTAGCTACCGTAATGCAATTGATGGATGCCGTTGATTCTTACATTCCTCTTCCAGAGCGTCTTATCGACAAGGATTTCTTGATGCCTGTTGAAGATGTATTCTCTATCACTGGCCGTGGTACAGTTGCTACAGGCCGTATCGAAAGAGGTGTTATCAACTCTGGTGAACCAGTTGAAATCATCGGTATGGGTGCTGAAGGACTTAAGTCTACCGTAACTGGTGTTGAAATGTTCAGAAAAATCCTTGACAGAGGTGAAGCTGGTGATAACGTTGGTTTGTTGTTGAGAGGTATTGAAAAATCTCAGATCAAGCGCGGTATGATCATCTGTAAGCCAGGTTCTGTGAAGCCTCACGCTCACTTCAAAGCTGAAGTTTACGTACTTTCTAAAGAAGAAGGTGGACGTCACACTCCATTCTTCAACAAGTACAGACCTCAGTTTTATTTGAGAACCACTGACGTAACTGGTGAAATCAAACTTCCTGCTAACGTTGAAATGGTTATGCCAGGTGATAACGTAACCATCGAAGTTAACTTGTTGTCTGCAGTAGCATTGGAGAAAGGTTTGAGATTCGCTATCCGTGAAGGTGGCCGTACAGTAGGTGCCGGTCAGGTTACCGAAATTCTTGACTAATCATTCAAATAATAAGCAAGCGATGCGATCCCAGATTATTTTGGGATCGCATTTGTTTCTAAAGACATTATTACTAATTTTGCGTTCCCATTTGCGGGGCGTTAATTCACACGGGCATAGTTCAATGGCAGAATAGCGGTCTCCAAAACCGTTGATGGGAGTTCGAATCTCTCTGCCCGTGCAGCAAGTAAGTAGACTATGAATCTTAAAAACTTTGTCCTGGAGTCTTACGACGAAATGAAAAACAAGGTCACTTGGCCTAAGTTTTCTTTTCTTCAAAATAGTGCCGTATTGGTGTTGGTAGCTTCCTTGATCTTTGCCCTGTTTATTGGTGTCGTTGATCTGGGATTTGAAAACGTCATGACATGGTTTTATGATTTATTCTAATTGACATTACAGAATGGCTGAACATAAGTGGTACGTACTCAGAGTAGTAGCAGGACAGGAAAAGAAGACCAAGACCTATCTGGATAATGAAATTCATAGACAGAAGATTGGGGAATATATTCCTGAAGTGTTGATTCCTTCTGAGAAAGTATATGAGATGCGGAACGGTAAAAAACGTGTTCGGGAGAGAAATTTCTTCCCTGGATATGTTTTAGTTAACGCTGATCTTTCCAATGGTGAGGCCAATCACGTAATTACGAGTATCCCGGGTGTTATCGGTTTTCTTGGATCAAACCAGGGGGGAGCTTCCAAAACCCCTGAGCCATTACGACAGTCAGAAGTCAACCGTATCTTAGGTAAGGTTGAAGAGATTGATGAGTTTGCCGAGAAGCAAGATACCCCATTTATAGTCGGAGAGGCCGTTAAGGTAATGGACGGACCCTTCAGTGGATTTACCGGGACAATTGAGGAGATATTTGAGGAAAAGAAGAAGCTTAATGTTATGGTTAAGATCTTCGGCCGAAATACTCCAGTAGAGTTAAATTTTATACAAGTAGAAAAACAAGACTAAGCAATGGCTAAGGAAATCACTGGTTATGTAAAACTACAAGTGAAAGGTGGCCAGGCTAACCCGTCGCCTCCGGTAGGACCGGCTCTTGGTTCCAAGGGCTTGAACATCATGGAGTTCTGTAAGCAGTTCAATGCGCGTACCCAAGACAAAATGGGTACTGTGCTTCCTGTACTGATTACGGTTTATTCCGATAAAACTTTTGATTTCGTGGTAAAAACTCCTCCGGCTGCAAATATGCTGTTGGAAGCTGCCAAGATCAAGAGTGGTTCGGCTGAACCAAATAGAAAGAAAGTAGGATCTGTTACCTGGGATCAGGTAAGAGTGATTGCTGAGACGAAAATGCCTGACCTTAATGCTTTCAAAGTAGAATCTGCCATGAAAATGGTAGCTGGTACTGCACGAAGCATGGGTATCACTGTATCTGGTAAAGCCCCATGGGAAGTATAAATAAACAACAATGGCTAAGTTAACAAAAAAGCAAAAAGAAGCTCTTTCTAAGTACGACGCAAGCCAAATGTACTCCCTGGAGGCAGCTTCTTCACTGGTTAAGGAAATTACCATGACTAAGTTTGACGCTTCCGTAGATGTTGACGTTCGTTTGGGCGTCGATCCACGTAAAGCTGATCAAATGGTAAGAGGTGTTGTTGCACTTCCTCATGGTACTGGCAAAGACATCAAAGTATTGGTGCTTTGTACTCCTGATAAAGCAGCAGAAGCTACCGAAGCAGGTGCAGACTACGTAGGTTTGGACGATTACATTGCCAAAATCGAAGGCGGATGGACTGACGTTGATGTCATCATCACGATGCCTAACGTAATGGCAAAAGTAGGTAGGTTAGGTAGAGTGTTAGGTCCTCGTGGCTTGATGCCAAATCCTAAATCTGGAACCGTTACCCTTGATGTGGGTAAAGCTGTAAGAGAAGTTAAAGCTGGTAAAATCGACTTTAAAGTTGATAAGTTTGGAATTATCCATGCCGGTGTTGGTAAGGTTTCCTTCTCTCCTGAACAAATTCAGGAAAATGTGAAAGAACTGATCATGACGATCTCTAAGTTGAAGCCATCTTCTTCTAAGGGTACATATTTCAAAAGTATTCATTTGTCAAGCACAATGTCTCCGGGTATTGCTGTAGACAAGGGTAGCATTCAAGGTATTTAATCATGACTAGAGACGAAAAGAAAGTTATAATCGACAGTCTGACTGAGAAGCTGAAGGAAAGCCCTTTCTTCTACATCACAGATGCTTCGGGATTTTCGGTAGCTGAAGTGAACGCGTTCAGAAGAACTTGTTTCGAAAGAGGTGTTGAGTACAAAGTGTACAAGAATACCTTGATCGCAAAAGCTCTTGAAAATCTGGATGCAGACTACTCCAAATTGGTGAGTGGTGCATTGAAAGGGTTCTCTGGAATTATTTTCTCAAAAGAGACTAGTAACCTTCCAGCAAAAGTATTGCTGGATTTCAGAAAGAAACAAGGTAAAAAAGAGTATAGACCAGTTTTCAAAGGAGCAGGTATCGATTCAGATGTAATTCTGGGCGAGAACAATCTTGAAATGCTGTCTAACCTCAAGTCTAAGCAAGAATTGCTGGGTGATCTGATTGGATTGCTTCAGTCTCCTGCTAAAAATCTCGTGTCTGCATTGCAGTCAGGTCAAAATAACATCACTGGTGTATTGAAGACGCTTGCCGACCGAGAAGCAAAATAATCTTATCAAATCATTCAAAAACAATTAAATAATTAATACAATGGCAGATCTTACACAACTTGCAGAACAGTTGGTAAACTTGACTGTAAAAGAAGTTAAAGAATTGACAGATATCCTTAAGGATCAGTACGGCATTGAGCCTGCTGCAGCTGGTGCTGTAGTAGTTGCTGGTGGTGGTGCTGGTGCTGCTGAGGCTCCTGCTGAAGAAGAAAAGACTTCTTTTGACGTAATCCTTAAAGCTGCTGGTGCTCAGAAGCTTGCAGTAGTTAAATTGGTGAAAGAATTGACAGGTCTTGGCTTGAAAGAGGCAAAAGATCTTGTTGACGCTGCTCCAAAGGCTCTGAAAGAAGGAGTTGCTAAGGACGAAGCTGAAGCGCTTAAGAAGTCTCTTGAAGAGGCTGGTGCTGAAGTAGAGATCAAATAATTTGCTGATTCCGTGCCTTTAGGTTCGGAATTAGCTCAAAGACCTGACTAAACAAGTCAGGTCTTTTCCTGTTTATGCGCAGGTATAAAATTGCATTATTCTAAGCGATAATTGTCGCATTCCGTTATTTCAATTCACTATAAACATACACTACCTTGGCTATCAAGAATCAAACCGAAAGGAAAAGTTTCTCCTCCATTAAGGTGGTCAAAGACTATCCCGATTTTCTCGATATTCAGCTGCAGTCTTTTAAAGACTTTTTTCAGTTGGATACTCCTGCGGAAAAACGCCGGGCAGATGGGTTATTTAAAGTTTTTGCTGAAAACTTCCCCATTAGTGATTCCAGAGAGAATTTCACTCTTGAATTCATCGACTATGCAGTAGATCCACCAAAGTACAGTGTGGAAGAATGTATAGATCGTGGTTTGACCTATTCTGTTCCGTTAAAGGCAAAGTTGAGATTGCTTTGTCACGATGAAGACAATGAGGATTTCGAAACCATCGAACAAGAGGTATTCCTTGGCAACCTACCATACATGACCGAAAAAGGGTCTTTTGTAATCAATGGTGCAGAGCGTGTTATTGTATCTCAGTTGCACCGATCACCTGGTGTATTCTTTGCGCAAAGCAAGCATACAAATGGTACCAAGCTATATTCTGCCAGAATTATTCCTTTCAAAGGTTCTTGGATTGAGTTTGCTACAGACATCAACAATGTCATGTATGCTTACATTGACCGGAAGAAGAAGTTTCCAGTTACCACACTTTTGAGAGCCATTGGTTATGGTTCTGATAAGGATATCCTTGATCTCTTTGGTCTTTCTGAAGAGGTTCCTGCTACTAAAAATGCTTTGAAAAAAGCTGCAGGGCGTAAACTGGCGGCAAGGGTTTTGAGAACTTGGGTAGAAGATTTCGTTGATGAAGATACCGGTGAGGTAGTTTCTATTGATCGAAATGAAGTATTGCTTGAGCGGGATACCGTTCTTACAGAAGAAGACATCGAAATGATTTTGGATTCAGGTTCCAAGTCCATCATTCTCCATAGAGAAGATGTGAACGTGGCTGACTTCTCTATCATCTATAATACCCTTCAAAAAGATAACTCCAACTCTGAAAAAGAGGCGGTTGAAGTGATCTATCGTCAACTTAGAAACACGGAAGCTCCAGATGAAGCAACCGCCCGCGAAGTAATTCAAAGCTTGTTCTTTTCAGACAAGCGTTATGATCTTGGCGAAGTTGGACGTTACAGAATCAACAAAAAATTAGGTTTATCTATCGAGCCCGATAAGATTGTATTGACCAAGGAGGATATTATTTCCATCGTGAAATACCTTATTGGTTTGATCAATTCTAAAGCTGTGGTCGATGATATTGACCACTTGTCCAACAGACGAGTTAGAACCGTTGGGGAGCAACTTTATAGCCAGTTTGGTGTAGGTTTGGCCAGAATGGCCAGAACTATCCGTGAGAGAATGAACGTGCGTGACAATGAAGACTTCAAACCGGTCGATTTGATTAATGCACGAACCCTTTCTTCAGTTATTAACTCTTTCTTCGGAACCAATCAGCTTTCTCAGTTCATGGACCAGACTAATCCTCTGGCCGAGCTGACTCACAAAAGAAGACTTTCTGCCTTAGGACCAGGTGGTCTTTCCAGAGAGAGAGCAGGATTCGAAGTTCGAGACGTTCACTACACACACTATGGCCGTCTTTGTACAATTGAAACTCCAGAAGGTCCAAACATTGGGTTGATTTCTTCTCTTTGTGTTCACGCAAAAGTGAATTCAATGGGCTTCCTTGAAACGCCATACCGTAAGGTAGAAAATGGAAAAGTGGGAATGAAGCCGGAGGAAATCGTATTCCTGACAGCTGAAGAAGAAGACAATCACAACATTGCCCAAGCTAATGCTCGACTTGAAGCAGATGGCACTTTCTTTAATGAGAAGGTAAAGGCACGATTTGAAGGTGATTTCCCAGTACTAGATCCTAGTGAGATTTCTTACATGGACGTAGCTCCAAACCAAATCGTATCTGTTGCGGCTTCCTTGATTCCTTTCTTGGAACATGATGATGCTAACCGTGCCCTAATGGGGTCCAACATGCAGCGTCAGGCAGTTCCATTGTTGAAAGCAGAAGCCCCAATCGTGGGAACAGGCTTGGAAGGAAAGGCAGCTATCGACTCTAGAGCCCTGATTATTGCAGAGGCAAATGGTGTGGTAGAATATGTTGATGCGAAAAAAATCACCATTAAATACGATCTGACTTCAGATGAATTGTTGGTGAATTTCACAGATGAATACAAAACTTACGATCTGATCAAGTTTAGAAGAACCAACCAAGATACCACGATCAATTTAACTCCTTTGGTTTTGAAAGGCCAGAAGGTATCAAAAGGTCAGGTTCTTGTGGAAGGGTATTCTACCAATAAAGGAGAGCTTGCTTTAGGTAAAAATCTCAAAGTGGCCTACATGCCATGGCAAGGATATAACTTCGAAGATGCGATTGTAATTTCCGAGCGAGTGGTTCGTGAAGATATCTTCACTTCAATTCACGTTGAAGAATTCCAATTGGAAGTTCGTGACACCAAGCGTGGTGAAGAAGAACTTACTTCTGAAATTCCAAATGTTTCTGAAGAGGCTGTTAAGCACCTTGACGAAAACGGAATCATCCGAATTGGAGCTGAAGTAAAAGAAGGGGACATCATTATCGGTAAGATCACTCCTAAAGGTGAGACTGATCCAACTCCTGAGGAAAAACTCTTGAGAGCAATCTTTGGTGACAAGGCTGGTGATGTGAAAGATGCTTCTTTGAAAGCTTCTCCATCCTTGAACGGTGTGGTGATTGAAACCAAACTATTCTCAAGACCTAAGAAAGACAAAGATAACCGAGCTAAGTCAAAGGCTGAAGTTGAAAAATTGAAGGCGAAATATTCAAAGGATCTCCTTGGAATTAGAGCCAGAATGATCAACAAGCTTGTGACATTGCTTGATGGCAAAACTTCTCAGGGAGTGAAGCACAAATTTGGTGATGAGATCATCAGCAAAGGAATGAAGTTTAACTTGAAGAACATCGAGAATAACCTCTTCCCTGCTAAGAACCCTTACAGAGACGAGTCCAATTACAATGTTCCAGAGGAAGCAAACTTGATTTCTGATATCATCTTGGATGACTGGACAGAGGATGCACATACCAATGCATTGATTGTTCAGTTGGTGAAAAATTACACCAATTCCAGAAATGAGATTTCTGGTCGATTCAAGCGTGACAGATTTACACTTGAGGTTGGTGATGAATTGCCAGCAGGTATTGTTCAGCTGGCCAAAGTTTACATCGCTAAGAAGCGTAAGCTGAAAGTGGGTGATAAAATGGCCGGTCGTCACGGAAACAAAGGTATCGTTGCTCGTATCGTTAGAGACGAGGATATGCCTTTCTTGGAAGACGGAACCCCAATGGATATCGTTTTGAACCCACTTGGTGTACCTTCTCGAATGAACATCGGACAGATTTTCGAAACGGTATTGGCTTGGGCAGGACAGCGAATGGGTAAGAAATATGCAACTCCAATTTTCGATGGTGCTTCTTTGGAAGAAGTATCTGCAGAATTGGAAGCAGCAGGTGTGCCGCCTTATGGCAGAACTTATCTGTATGATGGTCTTTCCGGAAACAGATTTGACCAGCCTGTAACAGTAGGTGTTGCTTACATGCTGAAACTTGGTCACTTGGTTGATGATAAAATGCACGCCCGTTCAATTGGTCCATACTCG
This sequence comes from Algoriphagus lacus, assembly GCF_003583985.1. Classification (GTDB taxonomy): domain Bacteria; phylum Bacteroidota; class Bacteroidia; order Cytophagales; family Cyclobacteriaceae; genus Algoriphagus; species Algoriphagus lacus. The sequence goes on from NZ_QXML01000001.1 coordinate 876,937, forward strand.
CTCATTACTCAGCAGCCGCTGGGTGGTAAGGCACAGTTTGGTGGTCAGCGATTCGGAGAGATGGAAGTGTGGGCACTGGAAGCATTCGGTGCATCTCACGTACTTCAGGAAATCCTGACTGTAAAGTCTGATGACGTAATCGGTAGAGCGAAAGCCTATGAAGCGATCGTGAAGGGAGAAAACCTTCCTAAGCCTAACATCCCTGAATCATTCAATGTATTGGTTCACGAGTTGAGAGGTTTGGCTCTTGAAATTACACTGGATTAATTAGGCTCATAGGGCGAGTAATCGCCCTTAACATATCTCAAAAAATTATGTCGTTTAGAAAAAATAAAAAACTCAACAACGATTTTTCCAGAGTTACCATCAGCTTGGCTTCTCCAGAATCTATTCTGGACAGTTCAAATGGTGAAGTAACTCAGCCGGAGACCATCAACTACAGGACATACAAACCAGAAATGGGCGGTTTGTTCTGCGAGAGAATCTTTGGTCCTGTGAAAGACTGGGAATGTCATTGCGGTAAATACAAGCGAATCAGATATAAAGGCATCATCTGCGACCGTTGCGGAGTGGAAGTGACTGAGAAAAAAGTACGCCGTGAGCGTATGGGACACATCGAATTGGTGGTTCCTGTAGCGCACATTTGGTACTTCAAATCTCTTCCAAACAAAATCGGATACCTGCTTGGTCTTCCTACCAAGAAATTGGATCAGATTGTTTACTATGAGCGATATGTCGTAGTACAAGCCGGTATCAAAGCTGAAGAAGGTGTGCAGTACCTCGACTTCCTTACTGAAGACGAATACCTCGACATCATGGATAAGCTTCCAAAGGAAAACCACATGCTGGACGATGCTGATCCAAACAAATTCATCGCCAAGATGGGTGCTGAAGCCTTGGAAATGCTGTTAGCAAGATTGGACCTTGATGATCTTTCTTATTCACTTCGCCACCAAGCCGCTACCGACACTTCTCAGCAGCGTAAAGCTGAAGCGTTGAAGCGTTTGAAAGTAGTAGAAGCGTTCCGTGATGCAAGAACTCGTATAGAAAACCGTCCAGAGTGGATGGTGGTAAGAATGGTTCCTGTTATTCCACCGGAATTGCGTCCATTGGTTCCTTTGGATGGAGGTCGTTTTGCGACTTCTGATTTGAATGACCTGTATAGAAGAGTAATCATCAGAAATAACCGTTTGAAGCGATTGATTGATATCAAAGCTCCTGAGGTGATTTTGAGAAACGAAAAGAGAATGTTGCAGGAAGCTGTGGATTCACTTTTTGATAACTCCAGAAAAGTAAATGCAGTAAGATCAGACGGTAACCGTGCGTTGAAATCCCTTTCCGACATGTTGAAAGGTAAGCAGGGCCGTTTCCGTCAAAACTTGCTCGGTAAGCGAGTGGACTACTCCGGTCGATCTGTAATCGTCGTAGGTCCTGAGCTCAAACTGCACGAGTGTGGTCTTCCTAAAAATATGGCGGCGGAACTTTTCAAACCTTTTATCATCAGAAAACTGATCGAAAGAGGTATTGTAAAGACTGTAAAATCAGCCAAAAAAATCGTGGATCGTAAAGATCCTGTGGTGTGGGATATTTTGGAAAACGTATTGAAAGGACATCCAGTTCTTCTCAACCGAGCCCCAACTCTTCACAGATTGGGTATCCAGGCTTTCCAGCCAAAGCTGATTGAAGGAAAAGCGATCCAGCTTCACCCATTGGTGTGTACTGCATTCAACGCCGACTTTGACGGTGACCAGATGGCGGTTCACGTTCCGCTTGGCCACGAGGCAATCTTGGAAGCTTCCACGCTGATGCTTTCTGCTCACAATATCTTGAACCCAGCCAACGGTGCTCCAATCACTGTACCTTCTCAGGACATGGTTTTGGGTCTTTATTATGTGACCAAAGGCAAAAAGTCAACTCCTGAGGAGAAAGTTGCCGGTGAAGGCATGACTTTCTACAGTCAGGAAGAAGTAATCATTGCATTGAACGAAGGCAAAATCTCCAAGCATGCACACATCAAGTGTAAAGTAAAGGTGAGGACTTCCGAAGGTGAGATCAAAGAACAAATCATCGAAACTGTTGCCGGTCGTTTGATTTTCAATCAATTCGTTCCTGAGGAAGTAGGCTATGTAAACGAACTTTTGACTAAGAAAAAACTCCAGCAGATCATCGCTGAGGTGGTGAAGGTTTGCGGAATTGCCCGTACGGCCCAGTTCTTGGATGATATCAAGCATCTTGGATTCCAGATGGCTTACCAAGGTGGCCTGTCAATGGGTCTGAATGATGTAATCATTCCGGAAGAAAAAGAGCCGATGATCGCCAAGGCAAAAGAGGAAGTTGACCAAGTATGGAACAACTACCTTATGGGTCTGATCACGGATAATGAGCGTTATAATCAAGTAATCGATATTTGGACTCGTACCAACTCTCATTTGACCAACAATCTGATGAAGAAGATGGAAGAGGACAAGCAGGGTTTCAATGCCATCTACATGATGATGCACTCAGGAGCCCGTGGTTCCCGAGAGCAAATCCGTCAGCTGGGTGGTATGAGAGGGTTGATGGCTAAGCCACAGAAAAACCTTCAGGGTTCTGTAGGTGAAATCATCGAAAACCCAATCCTTTCCAACTTCAAAGAAGGTCTGGACGTATTGGAGTACTTCATCTCTACACACGGTGCTCGTAAAGGTCTTGCTGATACGGCTTTGAAAACAGCCGATGCGGGTTACTTGACCCGTCGTTTGGTGGACGTAGCTCAGGATATGATCGTGACCGAAGAGGATTGTGGTACTTTGAGAGGTCTGGTAGTTCAGCCTTTGAAAGACAACGATGAAATCGTTGAGCCACTTTCTGAAAGAATCCTGGGTCGTGTATCAGTACATGACGTTTATGATCCTATTACAGATAAATTGATTATCCCAGCGGGTGTTGAAATCGGAGACGAAGTTGCCAAGCTGGTTGATGAGTCTGCTATCGAAGAGGTGGAAATCAGATCTGTGTTGACTTGTGAAACCAGAAGAGGTGTCTGCGCAAAATGTTACGGAAGAAACTTGGCTACCGGTAAAATGGTACAGGCTGGTGAATCTGTTGGTGTTATTGCTGCACAGTCCATCGGTGAACCGGGAACTCAGTTGACTTTGAGAACCTTCCACGTAGGTGGTACAGCTTCCAACATGGCAGTAGACGCTTCCATCAATGCTAAGTTTGACGGTGTAATTGAATTCGAAGAAGAATTGAGATTCATTGAAACGACCAATAAAGATGGTGAAGCAATTACTATTGTAATGGGACGTTCGGGTGAAATCAAAATCAACGAAGCAAAAACCGGTAAAACCTTAGTGTCCAACCACGTTCCTTATGGTGCGTTGTTGAATGTGAAGGATGGTCAGAAAATCTCCAAAGGACAGTCTCTCTGCACTTGGGATCCATACAACGCGGTAATCCTTTCTGAATTTGACGGTAAAGTTGAATTCGAGGCGATCGTAGAAGGGATCACATATAAAGAAGTGGCCGATGATCAGACTGGTTTCCGTGAAAAAGTAATCATTGAAACCAAGGATAGAACTAAGAACCCTGCGATCGTCATTAATTATGGTGGCGAAACCAAGGCATACAATATTCCTGTTGGTGCTCACCTAGCTGTTGAAGCTGGAGACAAAGTTAAGGCTGGTCAAATCCTGGTTAAAATTCCAAGATCTGTGGGTAAGACTCGAGACATCACCGGTGGTCTTCCACGAGTTACTGAATTGTTCGAGGCACGTAACCCATCCAACCCGGCTGTGGTTTCTGAAATTGACGGTGTTGTTACCTATGGAGGAATCAAGCGCGGTAACAGAGAAATCGTTATTGAATCAAAAGATGGCGTGATCAAGAAGTACATGGTATCTCTTTCCAAGCACATTTTGGTTCAGGAAAATGACTTCATCCGTGCAGGTGAGCCGTTATCAGATGGAGCGATCACTCCAAATGATATCCTTTCCATTAAAGGACCAACTGCAGTACAGGAATACTTAGTAAACGAGATTCAGGAAGTTTACAGACTTCAGGGTGTAAAAATCAACGATAAGCACATTGAGGTAATCGTATCTCAGATGATGCAGAAAGTTGAAATTCTGGATGCGGGGGATACGAACTTCCTACAAGGTCAAATCGTGGATAAGTGGGCATTCCGTGAGGAAAACGACAATATCCTGGATAAGAAAGTGGTCATGGATGCTGGTGATTCATCTACCTTGAAGCCAGGTATGATCATTTCTGCAAGAAGATTGAGAGACGAAAACTCCAGCTTAAAGCGTAAGGATTTGAAACTTGTTCAAGTTCGTGATGCTGAGACAGCTGTTTCTGCTCCTACTTTGCAAGGAATCACTGCTGCCTCTTTAGGTACAGAAAGCTTTATCTCGGCAGCTTCCTTCCAGGAAACTACCAAGGTTCTTTCCGAAGCTGCCATCAGAGGTAAGCGAGACGAATTGTTGGGCTTGAAAGAAAACGTAATCGTAGGTCACCTGATTCCAGCCGGTACCGGACAGAGAAGATTGCAAAATCTTATTGTAGGTTCTCAGGAAGAATACGACAAGCTTTCTGAAAATATGGAAAGAACTTCCGCTAGAAGATCTAGCGAAGCCATTCTTTAATCAAGTTAGAATTAGAACACGAAAGGCCTGTATGTTGTGTACAGGCCTTTTTTTAATCCCAAAAAACATGGAAGACAACAAAAGACAAGATCAACAGATAAACATCGAGCTTTCTGAAGAAGTGGCAGAAGGTACCTATTCCAATTTGGCCATGATCGCGCATTCCAATTCCGAATTTGTAATTGATTTCATCCGGTTGATGCCGGGAGTACCAAAGGCAAAAGTAAAGTCAAGAATTATCGTGACTCCGGATCATGCAAAAAGATTGCTTGCGGCCTTGAAGGATAACATCGAAAAATATGAAGCTGCATTCGGAAAAATCAACCAAGGAGGCGGTTCTCCTTCTTTTCCGATTTCCTTTGGTAAGCCGGGGGAGGCATAGTAAAAATATAACTGCTTAATTTTGTTACTCTTATTTGATTCTTTACCTTTGCAGTCCAAAATTTAACAGTTTACAGGAAAACTAAATTTTATCAGTTAATGCCTACTATTCAACAACTAGTAAGAAAAGGTAGAAATACACTGGAGATCAAATCAAAATCTAGAGCATTGGATGCATGTCCACAGCGAAGAGGGGTTTGTACTAGGGTATATACTACGACCCCTAAGAAACCTAACTCTGCGATGAGAAAGGTGGCTAGGGTGAGATTGACGAACGGAAAAGAAGTGAATGCTTACATTCCGGGTGAAGGTCACAATTTGCAAGAGCACTCTATTGTATTGATCAGAGGTGGTCGTGTGAAAGATCTTCCAGGTGTGAGATATCACATCATCCGAGGTGCATTGGATACTGCAGGAGTAAAAGACCGTAAGCAAGGTCGCTCCAAGTACGGTGCTAAAAGACCGAAAGCTGGTAAAGGTGCTCCAGCAGCTCCGACCAAAGGTGCTCCGGCAAAAAAGAAATAATAAAAAACATTAAAAAGAAATGAGAAAAGCGAAACCAAAGAAGAGATATATTCTTCCAGACCCAAAGTTTAATGACACTTTGGTGACCAAGTTTGTAAACTGTCTGATGGTCGATGGGAAGAAGAGTATTGCTTACAACATTTTCTACGATGCAGTAGCAAAGGTAGAATCCAAAGTAGGTGAGAATGGTCTTGAAGTTTGGAAAAAAGCGCTTAACAATATTGCTCCATCCGTTGAGGTGAAGAGTCGTAGAGTTGGTGGTGCTACGTTCCAGGTTCCTATGGAAGTCAGACCTGAAAGAAAAATGTCACTTGGTATCAAGTGGATGATCGCCTATGCTCGTAAAAGAGGTGAGAAGACCATGATGGACCGATTGGCAGGCGAAATCATCGCAGCAGCAAAAGGCGAAGGAGCCGCTGTGAAGAAGAAAGATGATACGCACAGAATGGCCGAAGCCAACAAAGCATTCTCCCACTTTAGATTTTAATTAGGATGGCAAGAGATTTAAGATTCACCAGAAACATCGGTATCGCTGCGCATATTGACGCCGGAAAGACGACAACTACTGAGCGTATTCTTTACTATTCCGGTAAGTCACATAAAATTGGTGAAGTGCATGAAGGTGCTGCTACCATGGACTGGATGGCGCAAGAGCAAGAAAGAGGTATTACTATCACTTCTGCTGCAACTACCGTTTTCTGGAATTACAGAAGCAACCAATATCAAATCAACATCATCGATACTCCTGGACACGTTGACTTTACCGTAGAGGTAAACCGCTCCTTGAGAATCCTTGATGGACTTGTTTTCCTGTTCAGTGCTGTGGATGGTGTTGAGCCACAGTCTGAAACCAACTGGCGATTAGCTGATAATTATAAAGTGGCCCGTATCGGTTTCGTTAACAAAATGGACCGTGCTGGCGCAAATTTTCTGGAAGTTTGTAAGCAAGTAAAGGAAATGCTCGGATCTTATGCCGTGCCTTTGCAGCTTCCAATCGGTGCAGAAGATAAATTCCGTGGTGTTGTTGATTTGATCAACAACCGTGGAATCATTTGGAACGAAAATGACATGGGTATGACCTATGAAGTAGTTCCAATCCCTGAAGATATGGTAGAGGAAGCAGCTCAATACAGAGAGTATCTGTTGGAGGCTGTTGCTGACTACGATGAGTCTTTGATGGAGAAATTTTTCGATGATCCAAATTCCATTACTGAAGCCGAAATTTTGAAGGCATTAAGAGCAGCAACTATCGACATGAAAATTGTACCGATGGTTTGTGGTTCTTCTTTCAAAAACAAAGGTGTTCAAACCATGCTTGACTTGGTTATGGAATTGCTTCCTTCTCCATTGGACAAGGACGATATCGTTGCCCATTCTTTGGATGATGAGGATGTTGAAGTAGCTATTGCTCCTGACGAAAAGGAACCATTCACTGGTTTGGCTTTCAAAATCGCAACTGATCCGTTTGTTGGTCGTCTATGCTTTGTTAGAGCTTATTCTGGTGTTTTGGAGTCCGGTTCATACGTTTTCAACAGCCGTTCAGGCAACAAGGAGCGTATCTCCCGAGTATTCCAGATGCACGCAAACAAGCAAAACCAAATCGAAAGATTGGTAGCGGGTGACATTGGAGCTGTAGTAGGTTTCAAAGACATCAAGACAGGAGATACACTTTGCGACGAAAAGCGCAAGGTAGTTCTGGAATCCATGGTGTTCCCTGAGCCTGTTATCGGATATGCAATTGAGCCAAAAACTCAAGCTGACGTGGATAAACTTGGAATGGCGATCGCAAAACTGGTAGAAGAAGATCCAACACTTCAGGTAAATACTGACCATGAAACTGGTCAGACGATCCTAAGAGGTATGGGTGAACTTCACCTGGAAATTATCATCGACCGTCTGAAGAGAGAATTCAAAGTTGAAATCAATCAAGGAGCTCCTCAGGTTGCTTACAAAGAAGCTTTGTTTGGTTCTGTTGAGCACAAAGAAGTTTACAAGAAGCAGACTGGTGGTAAAGGTAAATTCGCTGATATCGTGTTCGAATTGGGTCCTAAGGATCCCGACCCGGAAACTGGCGAGATCAAGCCAGGTCTTGACTTTGTCAATGGCATCGTAGGAGGTGTGATTCCAAAAGAATTTATCCAGCCCGTTCAGAAAGGCTTCCAAGAGGCAATGAAGAATGGACCATTGGCAGGTTATCCAATCGAAGCTATGAAGGTGAGATTATTCCACGGTTCATATCACGATGTGGATTCCGATGCGCTTTCATTTGAATTAGCTGCTAGAATTGGTTTCAAAGAAGCTGCTAAAAAGTGTAAGCCACAGTTGCTTGAGCCAATTATGGCTGTTGACGTGGTGACTCCGGATGAATATACCGGACCAATCACAGGTGACTTGAACAGAAGAAGAGGTTTGATGAAAGGTATGGATACCAAGGGTACCTCTACCGTAGTCAAAGCTAGCGTTCCTTTGTCTGAGTTGTTCGGATATGTGACTGATTTGAGAACAATCACTTCAGGTAGAGCGACTGCTTCTTTGACATTCTCTCACTATGAGCCTGTTCCTAATAACATAGCTGAAGCGGTAATTGCTAAAGTAAAAGGTGAAAAAGCCTAATCTTCAAGAAAATGAACCAGAAAATCAGAATAAAACTAAAATCATACGATCATAGCCTGGTGGATAAGTCATCAGAGAAGATCGTGAAGGCTGTAAAAGCCACTGGCGCAGTAGTAGTTGGACCTATTCCTTTGCCGACTAAAAAGGAGAAATTCACTGTGTTGAAATCTCCACACGTAAACAAGAAAGCCAGAGATCAGTACCAGTTGTGTACTTACAAAAGACTGGTAGATATCTACTCAAATTCTTCGAAAACCGTGGATGCTTTGATGAAAATCGAGCTTCCAAGTGGAGTGGATGTAGAAATCAAGGTCTGACAGAACCTTAATTCAATAGCAAAAGGCCTGCAATCACTGCAGGTCTTTTGTTTTTTCAACTCTAAGGAAAATTGGATTTGACAGGTAATCCTTCAAAAGTTCCCTTCTGTTTCAATTTATTTCTAATTGTTTGAAAATATTAGAGTTGGGATTTGCTGCCAAATATTATTTCAGTAACTTTGCAGTCCTTAAAAAGGGCCCAAGTGTGTAATCACTTGTGGATTATCAAATTATCTTATTCAAGATGTCTGGTATTATAGGTAAAAAAGTAGGAATGACTAGCATTTTCAGTGCCGATGGACGTAACGTCGCATGCACGCTAATAGAAGCTGGTCCTTGCGTAGTGACGCAAGTAAAAAACGTTGAAACAGACGGGTACAACGCAGTGCAGTTGGCATTCGGCGAGCGTAAGGAGAAAAATACTCCCAAGCCGCTGATCGGTCATTTTAAAAAGGCCGGTACTACGCCAAAGCAGAAAGTTGTTGAATTCCGTGACTTCAGGGCCGAGTTTGAAGGTCAAGTGGAGCTCGGAAAGACGGTAAGTGCAGGAGAGGTTTTCGTAGAAGGTGACTTCGTAGATGCCATCGGTACTTCAAAAGGTAAAGGCTTCCAAGGTGTTGTGAAGCGTCACGGTTTTGGTGGTGTGGGTGGTCAAACTCACGGTCAGCACAACAGACAGAGACACCCAGGTTCCATTGGTGCATGTTCATGGCCATCCAGAGTTTTCAAAGGAATGAGAATGGCCGGCAGAACAGGTGGTGACAGAGTGAAAGTGATCAACCTTCGCGTGTTGAAAGTTTACCCTGAGCAAAACCTTCTTTTGGTTTCTGGTTCAGTACCTGGTCCTAAAAACTCTTTCGTAATTCTTGAGAAATAAGCCATGGAATTAGCAGTAATCAATCATAAAGGACAAGATACAGGTAGAAAGGTGACTCTTTCTGACGAAATCTTCGCGATCGAACCTAACGATAACGCAATCTACTTGGATGTGAAGCAGTATCTGGCTAACCAGAGACAAGGCACTCACAAATCAAAAGAAAGAAACGAAGTAGCAGGTTCTACTAAAAAGATCAAAAAGCAAAAAGGTACCGGTGGTGCTCGTGCAGGATCTTTGAAGGCGCCTAACTTCCGTGGTGGAGGTAGAGTATTTGGCCCTAGGCCAAGAGACTACTCTTTCAAACTCAATAAAAAAGTAAAACAGTTGGCTCGTAAGTCAGCACTTTCTTATAAAGTGATTGAAAACAGCCTGGTTGTATTGGAGGATCTTTCTTTCGAGGCTCCAAAGACCAAAAACTACATCGCGCTTTTGAGCGGACTTTCTCTTTCTGACAAGAAGACCCTTTTGGTTCTTCCAGAGGAAAACAAGAACGTGTTTTTGTCAAGCAGAAACCTTCCTAAGGCGAAAGTAGTGACTGTAAATGATGTAAATACTTACCAACTCCTAAATGCTGACCACTTGGTATTGTGCGAAGGATCTGTAAGTAAATTGGAAACCATTTTATCGAAATAAGACAATGGATATTCTAAAGCAGCCTTTGATTACAGAAAAGGTCTCCGCTGGCAACGAGAAAGGTACCTACGGTTTTATCGTGGAGAAAACCGCTGACAAGACGCAGATCAAAAATACTGTTGAGAAAAAGTATGGGGTAAAGGTGGTATCTATTCGTACCATGAGATATGCTGCGAAGCATAAAACCCGCTATACCAAGAATAAGATCGTATCAGGCTTCACCAATGCTTACAAAAAGGCAATCGTGCAAGTAGCTGATGGTGAGGTAATTGATTTTTACGGAGAAATTTAATTGAATCAATATCATGGCAATTAAAAAGTTGAAGCCTGTTACTCCAGGAACAAGATTCAGAGTGGCTCCTGCTTTTGACGAGATTACTAAGTCAAAGCCGGAAAAATCACTTCTTGCTCCTATCAAGAAATCAGGCGGTAGAAATAATACAGGCAAAATGACTGCCCGATACATCGGTGGTGGTCATAAAAGAAGACTCAGAATTGTAGACTTCAAGAGAAACAAGTTTGGAGTACCGGCTACCGTAAAGGCAATCGAATACGATCCAAACAGAACAGCACGTCTTGCCCTGCTTTACTACGCAGATGGTGCTAAGGCCTATATTATCGCTCCGGAAGGTTTGCAAGTAGGGCAAACAGTGATTTCCGGTGAGCAAGTTGCTCCAGAAGTGGGCAACGCCATGCCAATGGCTAATATCCCAATGGGTACTATTGTACACAATGTGGAATTAAAGCCAGGTAAAGGAGGAGCAATGGCCAGAAGTGCCGGTGGATATGCACAGATCGTTGCGCGTGATGCGAAATACGTAACTGTAAAGCTGCCTTCTGGTGAGATGAGACTCGTTTTGGGTGCTTGTATGGCTACAGTTGGTACTGTATCCAACGGTGACCATATGAACGTGGTGCTAGGTAAAGCTGGAAGAAAGAGATGGCTTGGAATCAGACCTCGTACAAGAGGTGTGGCAATGAACCCTGTTGATCACCCAATGGGTGGTGGTGAAGGCCGTTCTTCAGGTGGTCATCCAAGATCCCGTAAAGGTCTCCTTTCAAAAGGTAAGAAAACCAGAGCGCCTAAGAAGTATTCAAACAAGTTCATCATCAGCAAAAGATCTAAATAATTATGGCACGTTCATTAAAAAAAGGTCCTTATATCGAGCACCACTTGGTGAAGAAAGTAGATGCCATGAACGAGTCAGGCAAGAAATCTGTCATCAAGACTTGGTCAAGAAAATCAATGATTTCTCCGGATTTCGTAGGACATACCTTCGCTGTGCATAACGGCAACAAGTTTATCCCTGTTTTTGTAACCGACAACATGGTAGGTCATAAGCTAGGAGAATTTGCGCCAACTAGAAACTTCCGCGGTCACATTGCTAAAAAAGACAAAGGAAAGAGATAATCATGGAAGCAATAGCAAGATTAAAAAACGTTCCTACTTCCCCGCGCAAAATGCGCCTTGTGGCTGATCTCGTAAGAGGTAAGAGAGTAGGCTTGGCCCTCAGCATTTTGAAATTTACTCCTAACCATGGAGCAATGAAATTGGAGAAACTTCTCCTTTCAGCTGTGGCTAACTGGCAGGCTAAAAATCCTGATGCAAAGCTTGAAGAAGCTGATCTTTACATCAAAACCATTATGGTTGACGAAGGAAGATCACTGAAGAGACTAAGACCTGCTCCCCAGGGACGCGGTCATAGAATCCGTAAAAGATCCAATCATGTAACCCTTGTAGTTGATGCGTTCATCGCTGGAGACGTTACCGCTGATGTAGTACAAACTAACGAAAAGGCAAATTAAGAAAGACTATGGGACAAAAGATTAACCCAATAGGATTTAGACTTGGTGTAGTCAAAGGCTGGGATTCCAACTGGTATGGTGGGAAAGATTTTGCCGAAAAACTGTACGAAGATCAGCAGATCCGTAAATATGTCCTTGCCAGAATCCCTAAAGGTGGTATTGCCAAAGTGATCATTGAGCGTACGCTTAAGAGAATCACCTTGACTATCCATACTGCCCGTCCGGGTGTAGTGATTGGTAAAGGCGGAGCCGAAGTAGACAAGCTGAAAGAAGAGCTTAAGAAGATCACCAACAAGGATATTCAAATCAATATCTTTGAGATTAAGCGTCCTGAATTGGATGCTAAATTGGTAGGTGAGTCTATCGCACAGCAGCTTCAGGCTAGAATTTCCTTCCGAAGAGCAATGAAGCAAGCCATTGCAGCATCCATGAGAGTGGGAGCTGAAGGAATCAAAGTTAAACTTTCTGGTCGTTTGGGTGGTGCCGAAATGGCCCGCTCTGAAATGTACAAAGAGGGAAGAATTCCTCTTCACACCTTGAGAGCAGACATCGATTACGCACTTTCTGAAGCACTTACTGTGTACGGAATCATCGGAATCAAAGTATGGATCTTCAAAGGTGAGGTGTACGGAAAAAGAGACCTTTCTCCAAACCAAGGAGCTGCGAATGAGCCAAAAGGCCAGCGTACTCCAAGCCCTAAAGGCGGTCGGAATGAGAGAGACAACGGTCCAAGACGCAGAAATAAGAAATAACTATTTTCACCGAATAAGTGAGAAATCATGTTACAGCCGAAAAGAACGAAATTTAGGAAAATGCACAAGGGCCGTGTCAAAGGCCTTGCTACAAGAGGCGCAGAGCTCTCTTTTGGTAACTTTGGCATCAAATCCCTTGAGCCAGGATGGATTACTTCTCGCCAGATCGAGGCAGCACGTATTGCCATGACAAGAGCTATGAAGAGAGAAGGTCAGGTTTGGATCAGGATTTTCCCTGACAAGCCGATCACCAAAAAGCCCGCAGAGGTTCGTATGGGTAAAGGTAAAGGTGCTCCTGAATATTGGGTTGCCGTTATCAAGCCAGGTACAATCCTTTTCGAAGCTACAGGCGTGAGCCTGGAGATTGCTCAGGATGCGTTGAGACTTGCGCAGCAGAAGCTACCCGTAAGTACAAGATTTATTGTTCGTAGAGATTACGCAGAATAATCAGAAACTATGAAAAATACTGAAATCAGATCACTTTCCGTAAGTGAGATCGCAGAGCGAATTGTCGCAGAGCAGGAGAATCTAGGCAAATTGAAATTTGCCCATTCGATTTCTCCAATAGAGAATCCTAATAGAATCAGAGAAGCCAAGCGTCTGGTCGCAAGATTGAAGACTGCATTAGCTTCCAAATAACTAGCTAACAGAAAAGAAAATGGCTACGATTGAGAGAAATCTTCGCAAAGAAAGAGTTGGTAAAGTCGTAAGCAACAAAATGGATAAATCCTGTACTGTGGCTGTGGAGCGTAAAGTGAAGCATCCAATCTACGGAAAGTTTGTTGCCAAGACTACCAAATTTATGGTTCATGACGAGAACAATGAGTGTCATCCAGGTGACATCGTTAAAATCAGTGAAACTCGTCCGCTGAGCAAGAATAAGCGTTGGAGATTAGTTGAAATTATTGAAAGGGCTAAGTAATCATGATACAGCAAGAATCCAGACTAAGCGTTGCGGATAATTCCGGTGCCAAAGAGGTATTGGTAATCCGTGTGTTGGGAGGAACTGGGAAGCGTTATGCTTCTATCGGTGATAAAGTAGTCGTGACTGTAAAGTCAGCCCTATCTTCCAGCAACATGAAAAAAGGTACCGTTTCCAAAGCGGTAATTGTAAGGACCAAAAAAGAAATTCGTAGAAAAGACGGTTCTTATATCCGATTCGAAGACAATGCTGCCGTGTTGTTGAACAACAACGACGAGCCAAGAGGTACACGTATCTTCGGACCCGTGGCCAGAGAGCTTAGAGAAAAGCAGTTCATGAAAATCATTTCCTTGGCCCCTGAAGTACTCTAATCATGGAAAGAAAATTCAATAAGCAGCCAAAGCTGCATATCAAAACCGGTGACACCGTAAAGGTGATCTCAGGTGATGACAAAGGCAAAACAGGGAAAGTACTTTCTGTAGATACCGAAAAGAAAAGAGCTTTTGTCGAGGGGATCAATATGATCACCAAACACGTGAAGCCTACTGCGGCCAAGCCTCAGGGTGGTATCGAAAAGAAAGAAGCCGCTCTTCATATCAGCAACCTAATGCTTGTAGATCCTAAGACTGGTGAAGCAACCAGAACAGGGCGCAAGGCTGGTGAAAATGGTAAACTAGTGAGATATTCAAAGAAAACTGGGGAGGTGATCAATGGCTAATCCAAGAATGAAAGATAAGTACCTGAGCGAAATCGTTCCGGCTTTGAAAGAGAAGTTTCAATATGCTTCTATCATGCAAGTACCGAAATTAACCAAAATCGTCCTTAACAAAGGAATAGGTGCAGCAGTAGCTGACAAGAAATTGGTTGATCAGGGTGTTGAAGAACTTTCTTTGATCACTGGCCAAAAGGCTGTAGCTACGAAGGCGAAAATTGCGGTTTCCAACTTCAAGTTGAGAGAAGGAATGCCAATCGGAGCAAAAGTTACTTTGAGAGGTGAAAAAATGTATGAGTTCTTGGATCGTTTGATGACAGTAGCTCTCCCACGTGTACGTGACTTCAAAGGTATCTCTGACAAAGGATTTGACGGAAGAGGTAATTATACGCTCGGCGTAACGGAGCAGATTATCTTCCCGGAGATTTCTATCGAAAAGGTAAACAGAATCTCAGGTATGGATATCACTTTTGTGACTACTGCCCAGACTGACGAAGAAAGCTATGCTTTGTTGAAAGCTTTCGGAATGCCATTCGCTAATAAAAATAAAGAAGAATAATCATGGCAAAAGAATCCATCAAAGCTCGCGAGAGAAAAAGAGAGCATCTGGTAGCCAAGTACGCCAAAAAAAGAGCTCTGCTAAAAGCAGCTGGCGATTATGAAGCCCTTGACAAATTGCCAAAAAATGCTTCGCCGGTAAGACTTCACAACAGATGTAAACTGACCGGTCGTCCAAAAGGCTATATGAGAAAGTTCGGTATCAACAGGGTAACCTTCAGAGAAATGGCCTCAGCAGGCAAGATCCCTGGGTTGACGAAGTCCAGCTGGTAAAAGAACGACAGTAGTTTTTATTTTAAAAATCAATTCGTAACTTTGCACGCCCAAATTGGGTGGAGCTAGACAATAAATACCATGACTGATCCAATAGCTGATTATCTGACCAGGTTGAGAAATGCCATCAAGGCTTCTCACCGAATCGTAGAGATACCTGCTTCTAACATCAAGAAGGAGATTACGAAAGTATTGCACGATAAAGGATACATTCAAAACTATAAGTTTGAACAAAACGGACCTCAAGGCACCATCAAAATTGCTTTGAAGTTCAATCCTACAACTAAGCAAAATGCTATTGTAAGCCTTGAAAGAGTTAGTACGCCAGGTTTAAGAAAATATGTCAAGCACGATGAGCTCCCTAGAGTAATCAATGGCTTAGGCATTGCAATAGTATCCACCTCAAAAGGTGTGATGACAGACAAAGAAGCCCGTACCGAAGGTATCGGTGGCGAAGTACTTTGCTACGTATATTAATTTACTATCATGTCTAGAATAGGTAAAAAACCAATAAATATACCTGGCGGTGTAACTGTAGACGTGTCAGCTCATGGAACTGTCACTGTTAAAGGTCCAAAAGGTACACTGAAGCAGGATGTGAATCCGGATATTCAGGTGAAAGTGGAGGGCAAAGAAATTGTCCTTACAAGACCTACTGATTCAAAAAGACACAAATCTTTGCATGGGCTTTATAGATCCCTGATCAACAACATGGTGATCGGTGTTTCTGAAGGTTACAAGAAAGATTTGGAACTAGTCGGTGTAGGTTATAAGGCTTCCAATCAAGGCCAGGTACTTGAGCTAAGCTTAGGTTATTCTCACAGTATCTTTATGGCATTGCCTAATGAGATTTCTCTTAAAACTGAAACTCCAAAAGGTAAAAATCCATTGATTTCTCTAGAAGGAATTGACAAAGAGTTGATAGGACAAGTAGCTGCAAAAATCAAGTCTCTTCGTAAGGTTGAACCTTACAAAGGTAAAGGTGTGCGCTTCGTTGGTGAACAAGTTAGACGTAAGGCTGGTAAAACTGCCGGTAAAAAATAATAGGTTATGGCATTTAATAAGAATTCCAGAAGACTTAGAATCAAGCAGGGTATCAGAAGAAAGATTTCCGGTACCGATTCCAGACCTCGTTTGTCAGTATTCAAAAGTAATACAGGCATCTATGCTCAATTGGTGGATGACCTTAAAGGTCAGACTTTGGCACAGGCTTCTTCCAAAGAGCTTGGAGCTAAAGCCAACACTAACGTAGGCGTATCCAAAGAAGTAGGTAAGAAACTTGCTGAAAGAGCCATAGCTAATGGCGTATCTGAAGTAGTTTTCGACAGAAATGGCTACTTGTATCATGGTAATGTAAAAGCTTTGGCTGACGGCGCCAGAGAAGGAGGCCTCAAATTCTAATCGTTATGTCTCAAGTAAGAAGAAAACCCATTAGGGCTACAGATACAGAATTAAAAGAGAAAGTAGTAGCTATCAACCGAGTTGCCAAAGTGGTAAAGGGTGGTAGAAGATTCTCCTTCTCAGCAATCGTTGTAGTAGGTGATGGCCAAGGTGTTGTAGGTTACGGTTTGGGTAAAGCCAATGAAGTAACGGATGCAATCACCAAAGGCATCGAGGACGCAAAGAAAAATTTGGTTAAAGTACCGGTTTTGAAAGGCACAATTCCTCATGAGCAAATCGGTAAATTCGGTGGTGGTCTTGTTTTGATCAAGCCAGCTGCTGCAGGTACTGGTGTGATTGCAGGTGGTGCGATGCGTGCTGTATTGGAAAGTGCTGGCGTTACAGACGTTTTGGCAAAGTCCAAAGGTTCCTCAAACCCTCACAACGTGGTAAAAGCTACCATCGACGCGTTGGTTCAGCTAAGAGATGCAATCGCTGTTTCACAGCAGCGTGGTGTGAAAATGGCGAAAGTCTTTAACGGATAATTATCATGGCGAAGATCAAGATCACACAAGTTAAAAGTACGATCGACAGACCGAAAGATCAGAAAGCAACAATCACTGCTTTAGGTTTGGGTCGTATCAGCAAAACTGTAGTAGTAGAGCATACTCCTCAAATTGCTGGAATGGTAAATAAAGTGAATCACCTTGTAAAAGTGGAGGAAGCTTAATTATGAAACTAAATACATTAACTCCAGCCGAAGGGTCAACCAAAAACCGAAAGAGAATTGGTCGTGGTACCGGTTCAGGTAGAGGTGGAACTTCAACAAGAGGTCACAAGGGAGCAAAATCCAGATCAGGATATAAGTCAAAAATCGGATTTGAAGGTGGTCAAATGCCACTTCAGAGAAGAGTTCCTAAGTTTGGCTTCAAATCTATCAACAGAGTTGAATTCAAACCAGTAAATTTGGATACCTTGCAGGCTCTTGCCGAGCAATTCAATCTTACAGCAATCAACATGGAAGCCTTGGTTTCCCATGGTATTGCTTCCAAGAATGATAACATCAAAATTCTTGGTGGTGGTGAATTGAAAGCCAAATTAGACGTGACTGCCCATCAATTTTCGGCTTCTGCTGTAGAAGCTATTGAAAAGCTTGGTGGAACTGTAAACAAGATTTAAGTAAATGAAAAAGTTTATTTCGACAGTTAAGAATATATTCTCAATCGAAGATTTGAGAGTAAGAATCCTAAATACAATTGGATTTCTCATCATCTTCAGATTAGGTTCATTCATCGTGCTTCCTGGAGTGGATCCATCCAAACTAGGTGGTACTCCCGAAGGGATCTTCGGCCTGATTGATACCTTCCTCGGTGGAGCATTTAGCAATGCCTCTATCTTCGGTCTGGGAATCATGCCTTACATCTCTGCATCCATTGTTTTGCAGTTGTTGACTGTCGGAGTTCCCTATTTTCAGAAAATGCAAAAAGAGGGTGAATCTGGAAGAAAGAGAATCAATCAGATCACTCGCGTACTGACCATTGCAATCACGGTAGCTCAAGGTATAGGTTACGTTACTGCAACAATCCTTCCTACAGGGGCAGTAATGGTTAGTACTTCTCTTTTCATGTTCAGCTCATTGGTGCTGCTTTCTGCCGGAACCATGTTTTGTATGTGGTTAGGTGAGAAAATCACTGAAAAAGGTATCGGAAACGGTATTTCGATGCTAATCATGATTGGGATTATTTCCCGATTCCCAGGCGCACTCATTGCAGAAGGTCTTGAGAAGGGTTCCTCCGGAATGCTGTTGCTGATTATTGAAGCTGTGGTTTTGTTCTTCGTAGTGGTGGGAGTGATTGCTCTGACAGAAGCTACCAGAAGAATTCCAGTTCAATACGCAAAGCAGGTTGTGGGAGGAAAGGTGTATGGCGGACAACGTCAATACATCCCTATTAAAGTGAATGCTTCAGGTGTAATGCCAATCATTTTTGCTCAGTCATTGATGTTTGTGCCGGCTTTGATCGCACAAATCTGGGCTGGAGAAAGTGATATAGCTAACTACATTGGAACCACGTTCAGTGATTTTACTTCTTGGCAGTATAACTTGTTGTTTGCTTCCTTGATTATCATCTTCACTTTCTTCTACACTGCCATCACGGTGAATCCTGAGCAGATTGCGGAAGACATGAAGCGTAATGGCGGTTTTGTTCCAGGTATTAAGCCAGGAGCTCCTACCTCAGAGTTCATTGACAGTATCATTTCTAAAATTACACTTCCAGGTTCTGTGCTACTAGCAGCTGTTGCAATTCTCCCCGCCCTTGCGATTATTGCTGGTGTAGGTGGTGAGTTTGCTCAGTTCTATGGAGGAACTTCACTGTTGATCATGGTTGGTGTAATCATGGATACTCTTAGACAAATTGAAAGCTATTTGTTGATGAGACATTACGAGGGAATGATGAAAAGTGGTAATATGAAGAATAACCCTTCTAATTACCAAGTAGCTTAATATGATTCAATACAAGACTTCGGAAGAAGTTCAGTTAATAAAAAAAAGTGCTGATATACTTGGTAAAGCTCATGGAGAAATTGCCAAGCATATCAAAGAAGGGGTAAAGACCTCTTTTCTTGACAAGATTGCTGAAGAGTTTATCAGGGACCACGGTGCCGTTCCTTCCTTTAAAGGCTACAATGGTTTTCCTGCTTCACTTTGTATTTCTGTGAATGAAGTAGTTGTTCATGGTTTTCCAAGTGATTATGAATTGAAAGATGGCGATATAATCTCGGTAGATTGTGGAGTCTTTCACCAAGGTTTTCATAGCGATTCCGCTTATACGTACCCTATCGGTGAGGTTTCCCCTTCTGTCTTAGCATTATTAAAGGCCACTCGAGATTCGCTCTATTTAGGAATTGAGCAAGCTGTAGCTGGAAATCGAATTGGTGACATTGGTTTTTCCATCCAAAAGTTTGTCGAAGCAAAAGGCTACACCGTAGTCAGAGAGCTTGTCGGACATGGCTTAGGAAGAAAATTACATGAAGCCCCTGAGGTTCCCAATTATGGGAAAAAAGGAAGTGGTCCTCTGCTAAAGGCAGGGATGGTGATTGCAATTGAGCCAATGATCAATCTGGGTACGCGAAACATCGTACAGGAACGAGACGGGTGGACTATCCGAACTGCAGATCGGAAACCTTCAGCTCACTATGAGCATACGGTTGCAATATTTGAGGATAAAACTGAGGTTTTGACAACCCATAAATACATAGAAGAGATATTTAAATTCTAATATGGCCAAACAGACATCAATCGAGCAAGACGGAACCATTATCGAAGCGTTGTCTAACGCAATGTTTAAAGTAGAACTAGAAAATGGACATCAGTTGATTGCTCATATTTCTGGTAAGATGAGGATGAATTACATCAAAATCCTTCCCGGAGATAAGGTCAAGCTGGAATTATCTCCCTATGATTTGACAAAAGGCAGAATAGTATATCGATATAAATAGACTGACATGAAAGTAAAGGCATCTATTAAGAAGAGAAGTGCTGACTGTAAGGTGATCAGAAGAAAAGGAAAACTTTACGTCATCAACAAGAAAAATCCTAAGTATAAACAAAGACAAGGTTAATCATGGCTAGAATTGCAGGTGTAGACATACCAGACAATAAGCGCGGCGAAATCGGACTTACCTACATTTTCGGAATAGGAAGAAGCGCTGCGAGAACGATCCTGAGCAAGGCCGGTATCTCTTTTGACAAAAAAGCAGGTGAGTGGAACGACGAAGAGTCTACTGCTATCCGTAATATCATCGCTGAGGAATACAGAACCGAAGGCGTGCTGAAGTCGGAGATCCAATTGAACATCAAGCGTCTGATGGACATCGGATGCTACAGAGGTTTGAGACACAGAAAAGGACTTCCTGTACGTGGTCAAGGCACTAAAAACAACGCCAGAACAAGGAAGGGTAAGAGAAAAACTGTTGCTAACAAAAAGAAGGCAACTAAATAAAACCTGATTTAGATTATGGCTCAGAAAAGAAACGATAAAGCAAAAGGTAAGAAAAGAGTAGTAAAGGTAGAAGCTGTAGGTCAGGCGCACATCAAAGCCTCCTTTAACAATATCATTATCTCTATTACCAATAATGCAGGTCAAGTGATCTCTTGGGCTTCTGCCGGTAAAATGGGATTCAGAGGTTCTAAGAAAAATACTCCTTACGCTGCACAGATGGCGGCTCAAAACTGTGGACAGGTCGCTTTCGACTTAGGTTTGAGAAAAATCGAAGTTTTCGTGAAAGGTCCGGGAGCTGGTCGTGAATCTGCGATCAGAACATTGCAAAATGTCGGCTTGGATGTGACTACGATTATTGACGTTACTCCTATGCCGCACAACGGCTGTCGTCCTCCTAAGCGTAGAAGAGTTTAATTTTAAAAAGGAAACAGAATGGCAAGATATACAGGTCCTAAAGCTAAAATCTCCAGAAAATTTGGAGAAGCAATCGAAGGGCACAGCAAGGCACTTCAAAAGAAGAACTACCCTCCAGGAATGCATGGTCGTGGTAGAAGAAAGAAGCAGTCCGAATATGCTGTTCAGCTCGCTGAGAAGCAAAAGGCAAAATACATCTATGGCGTGTTGGAAAGACAGTTCGCTAAGATGTTTGACATTGCTTCTAGAAAGTCTGGTATTACCGGTGAAAACCTCCTTCAGCTTCTAGAAGCTCGTTTGGATAACACCGTATACAGATTGGGAATCTCCCCAACTCGTCGTGGCGCAAGACAGCTTGTTTCGCACAAGCACATCCTTGTAAACGGAGAAGTTGTAAACATTCCTTCTTTCACGTTGAAGCCTGGAGATGTAGTTTCAGTAAGAGAGCGTTCTAAGTCTCTTGAAGCAATCACCAGCAGCCTGTCAGGTAAAGCAGCAAACAGATATCCTTGGTTAGAGTGGGATAATGCTTCTTTGACAGGAAAATTCGTCAGTGTACCAGGCAGAGATGATATTCCTGAGAATATCAAGGTGCAGCTCATTGTCGAACTTTACTCTAAGTAATATTTTACTATTTTCAGCTAAAAACCAGAACGAGATATATGTCCATACTAGCATTTCAAATGCCCGAGAAAGTGGTGATGGAAAAAGCCGATGATTTTCATGGCTTGTTCACTTTCAAACCACTCGAAAAAGGCTATGGAGTTACCATCGGTAACGCCCTGAGAAGAATCTTGCTTTCTTCTTTGGAGGGATACGCCATCACTTCTATCAAAATCCCGGGAGTGGTTCACGAATTCTCTACCATTGAGGGTGTAGTAGAAGACGTGACTGATATCATTTTGAACTTGAAACAAGTGAGATTCAAGAAAGTGCATGATGCATTTGACGGAAAGATCACTGTAGAAATCAAAAATCAGTCTGTTTTCACCGCGGGGGACATTGCTAAGTTCACTTCTTCCTTTGAAATCCTTAATCCTGAGCTGGTGATCTGTCACATTGACGAGACCAAAAATTTCGAGATTGAGTTGACTATCGAAAAGGGTAGAGGGTATCTTCCGGCTGAAGAATCCAAACCAAAAGAGCAGGTTTTTGGACAAATTGCTATCGATGCGATCTTCACTCCAATCAAAAATGTGAAGTACAGCGTTGAGAATACCCGAGTAGAACAGAAGACTGACTTCGAAAAATTGATTCTTGAAGTTTCTACCGATGGTTCAATCCATCCGGAAAAAGCCCTACAGGAATCAGCTAAGATTTTGATCCAGCATTTCATGTTGTTCTCTGACCAGACCATGGTCCTTGATTCTACGGGTATAGCAGAACCAGAGCCTATCGATGAGGAATTCCTTCACATGCGTAAGCTTCTTAAGACATCCTTGAGCGATCTCGATCTTTCTGTTCGTGCGTTTAACTGTCTAAAAGCCGCTGATGTGAGAACTCTTGGAGACCTTGCAAGACTTGAAATTTCAGATATGATGAAATTCAGAAACTTCGGTAAGAAGTCTTTGGCTGAGCTTGAGCAGTTGATCCAGGAGAAAGGTCTGACCTTTGGGATGGACATTTCTAAGTACAAACTTGATGAAGAATAATAAACAATGAGACACGGTAAGAAAAATAACCACCTTGGTAGGACTGCCTCTCACAGGAAGGCAATGCTTTCCAACATGGCAACTTCCCTGATTCTTCACAAGCGTATTTCAACTACGCTTGCCAAGGCTAAAGAATTGAAGAAGTTTGTTGAGCCTCTGGTGACCAGAGCAAAAGAAGATTCTACACACAACAGACGTATCGCTTTCTCCTACCTGAAAAGCAAAGACGCCATCAAGGCTCTTTTCGGTGAGGTAATCGAAAAAGTAGGTACTCGTCCAGGAGGATATACCAGAATTATCAAAACTGGTTTCCGTTTGGGTGACAATGCTGAGATGTGTATCATCGAACTGGTAGATTTCAATGAATTGATGTTGAAAGACGCTAAGCCAGCCAAAAAGACAACCAGAAGATCTCGTAGAGCCACTACTGGTAAGGCTGCTGATGCTCCAGCATCTACTTCCGCCCCTGTTGCCGAAGCCAAAACTGAGGCGCCTAGCGCTCCTGAGGCTTCTGCTGAAAGTGAAAACGAAGAAAAATAAATTGAAGAATACTTTAAATATCAAAAGGATTGGACGCTCGTTCAATCCTTTTTTTATACCCCTACCCCTTATCCTCCTTCCCAAGAATTGGTTAACTTTGGCCAACCTTCAAAACAATGATTAAACAGAAAGCTACTCTTCTTCTGGCCGACGGGACAATGTTTCATGGCTCCCTAATTGGTAAACCTGGCACAAACGGTGGTGAAATTTGTTTCAACACCGGTATGACCGGATATCAGGAAATCTACACTGATCCGTCCTACACAGGACAAATAGTCGTAACTACCACATCCCATATTGGAAACTACGGAGTCCATCCGGACGAAATTGAATCTGATCATCCCTGCATCGCAGGAATTGTAGTCAACAGTTTTTCAGAGATCTTTTCCCGATTAGATGCTTCAGGTTCTTTGCAGGATTACCTGGTTAATTATGGGATTACCGGGATTGCAGATATTGATACCCGCAAATTGGTGAGACACCTCAGATCCAAAGGGGCAATGAATGCGATCATCAGTTCTGAGTTTGAAGGGAACTTGGAGGGCCTGAAAGCTGAATTGGCAAAGGTTCCTGACATGAATGGACTTGAAC
This sequence comes from Algoriphagus lacus, assembly GCF_003583985.1. Lineage (GTDB taxonomy): Bacteria > Bacteroidota > Bacteroidia > Cytophagales > Cyclobacteriaceae > Algoriphagus > Algoriphagus lacus. The sequence continues at coordinate 900,512 of NZ_QXML01000001.1, forward strand.
TTTCTTCCTCTGTCTGTACCCAGGAGCCATATTTTTATGGGAGTGAAAATTCAGAAATAAAAGTAGCCTGTCTTGATTTTGGGATTAAGAAGAATATCCTTCGAAATCTCGCTTCCAGAGGAGCATATTGTAAAGTTTATCCAGCCAAAACCAAGTTGGCTGAAATGGAGTCATGGGCACCTGATGCTTATTTTCTTTCCAATGGTCCCGGCGATCCGGCCGTGATGCACTATGCCGTAGATACTGTCAAAGAAATCTTGGAAACTGGTAAGCCTGTATTCGGAATTTGCCTAGGGCATCAACTTTTGGCTGAAGCAGTAGGTATTTCCACTTACAAAATGCATCACGGGCATCGAGGCCTAAACCATCCGATTAAAAACCTTTTGACTGGAAAGAGTGAAATTACTTCCCAGAATCATGGGTTCAACGTGGTGCGGGAAGATACTGAGAAGAATCCCGAAGTTGAAATCACACACGTACATCTCAATGACAATACAGTTGCAGGCATCCGTCTGAAAAATAAGCCTGCATTTTCAGTACAGTATCACCCGGAATCCTCCCCGGGACCTCATGATTCCCGATACCTTTTCGACGAATTCATTGAGCTAATCAATCAAAACTAATTTTCCTAAACCTTTTAAAACTATGACGTTGATTCAATCAATTCATGCAAGACAAATCCTTGATTCCCGAGGTAACCCAACCGTTGAAGTAGATGTAGTGACCGAAAATGGAGCCTTTGGCCGTGCTGCGGTACCCAGTGGCGCCTCTACCGGTGTAAATGAAGCAGTGGAACTTCGAGACGGAGACAAAAGCAAATATTTGGGCAAGGGCGTATTGAAAGCCGTAGCCAATGTCAATGAAATCATCGCTCCTGAATTGGTGGGTATGGATGTGTTTGAGCAGAATACCATCGATCAGATCATGATTGGGCTGGATGGTACTCCTACCAAGAGCAAATTGGGAGCTAATGCCATCTTAGGTGTTTCTTTGGCGGTTGCAAAAGCTGCAGCGATGGAGTCCGGTCAGCCACTTTACCGATACATTGGTGGGGTGAATGCCAATACCTTACCAGTTCCAATGTTGAATATCATCAACGGTGGTTCTCACTCTGATGCACCGATTGCGTTCCAAGAATTTATGGTTCGTCCGGTGGGTGCTCCAAGTTTCTCTGAAGCCATCCGAATGGGAGCTGAAATTTTCCATAACCTGAAGAAAATCCTTCATGACAAAGGTCTGAATACTTCTGTAGGAGATGAGGGTGGATTTGCTCCAAACTTCTCCGGAGGTACTGAAGAAGCTTTAGGTTGCATTTTGGACGCCATTGCAAAAGCAGGTTATAAGGCAGGGGACGATGTGACCATCGCCTTGGACTGCGCTTCTTCTGAGTTCTACAAAGATGGAAAATATGACTACTCCAAGTTTGAAGGACCTACTGGCAAAATCAGAACTAGCCAGGAGCAAGTGGCCTATTTGGCAGAATTAGCCAGCAAATATCCAATCGATTCCATTGAAGACGGATGTGCTGAGGAAGACTGGGCTGGTTGGGCTATGCTTACTGCCAAAATCGGTGACAAAATCCAATTGGTAGGAGACGATTTGTTCGTGACCAATGTGAAATTCCTCAAGAGAGGTATCGAAGAGAAGTCAGCCAATTCCATCTTGGTTAAAGTTAATCAGATCGGAACACTCACTGAAACCCTGAATGCCATAAATATGGCGCATAAGGCTGGTTTTACTGCTGTGATGTCTCACAGATCAGGAGAAACTGAAGATTCCACTATCGCTGATTTAGCAGTGGCTACCAATTGCGGACAGATCAAGACAGGTTCTGCATCCCGTTCTGACCGTATGGCCAAGTATAACCAATTGCTTAGAATTGAAGAGCAATTGGGCGAATCAGCAGTATTTAAAGGCAGATTGAAATAATCAATCCTGTTTTCTAACTATTGGACAGCCCGCAAATACGGGCTGTCTTTTTTTTTGCATCATTTTTGTAACTTGATGCTTTGTTATCCAAAATAAAAATGAAAAAACTGCTCAAGTACGGTGGCAATTTTTATGTCCTATCCATCCTGTTTTTTCTGTTTTGGATGATTTTCATTGATTCCAATAACTTGGTGAATCATTTTCGTTTGAGTCAGAAATTAAGTCAACTTGAAGATCAGAAGGAATTTTACCTGGAGAAAAAGGAGAAAATCAAAGCTGAGCGGGAAGAATTGATGAGCAATCCTGAACTCTTGGAGAAATTTGCACGTGAGAGATACTTGATGAAGAAACCAACCGAAGACCTATATGTCATTGTTGAAAAATAACTTGCTTTTACTAGCCCTGATGGGGCTTTTTTTCTTTTCCAATCCTTCATTTGCCCAACGTGAAATAGACACGGAGGCTAAACCACCTTTAAAGGATCGAATGTATTTTGGAGGAAATCTGGGACTTCAATTTGGTACTGTCACCTTAATAGATGTATCTCCTTTGGTAGGAGTCATGATTACGCCTCGGTTTTCCAGCGGAGTTGGGGCCACCTTCCAGTATTACGATGACAGCAGATTTCAAGGGGCTGAAGGCACTTCCTATGGTGGTCGACTATTCAGTAGATTTAATGTGCTGCCCAATATTTTTCTCCAAGGAGAATATGAATCCATTAATTGGGAGGCGTATGACTACAATGCGGAAGATTTTCGCAGGATTTGGAGTAATGCGCTTTTTCTGGGAGGGGGATACTTCGCTCCATTTGGTTCCAGAGGTGGGGCAAACTTCACATTTTTGTATAATGTCCTCTACGATCGTGAAAACTCATACTATGCCGAACCTTATGTGATTCGGGTTGGTTTTGTCATGTGACCAAGCCATCTTTTTGTCGTCCATGGATTCCTTAATCAAAAAAATTCACCAGGCACATCAGGAATGCTCCGATTGCCCTTCTCCAAAAGTTGTTCAGCAGTTTTTCGAGGAGTTGCTCGGATTGCTTTTTCCAGAGTATGCCGTCCAAAAGGTGAAAAGCCAGGAGGAGGTTTCTGCCAGATTAATCCTGTTAAAAGAAACCCTTTCAGCTATTTTGACCCGAAATCGCCACCTCCATCAAGGGGAAGGCGGGGAATTGGCTTCCCGGTTTTTCAGCGGATTGGAACAAGTCTTTGATTGGGTCAATCAGGACGTGGACGCCATGTTTGCGGGTGATCCTGCCGCAAAATCCCGAACAGAAATTTTAAGAAGCTACCCTGGATTCTACGCGATTGCCGCATACCGGATTGCGCATTTGTTGCATCAATTGGGTGTCAAATTGATTCCAAGGATGATCACTGAACTTGCTCACAGCAGAACAGGAATTGACATTCACCCAGGAGCAACTATTGGACAGTATTTCTGCATTGACCATGGTACGGGAGTTGTGATTGGGGAAACTACAATTATTGGGAATCACGTCAAAATCTATCAGGGTGTTACTCTTGGCGCACTTAGTGTGGACAAAGCCGATGCTGATCTCAAGCGGCATCCTACCATTGAGGACAATGTGGTGATCTATGCCGGGGCTACCATTTTGGGAGGAAAAACCATTATTGGAAAGAACTCCGTGATCGGAGGCAATGTCTGGCTGACCAAATCTGTTCCTCCCGGATCAAAAGTCTATTACCAAACCCAAATGTATCATGAGGAAGGTGCGGTGACGGATCTCTACGTCTTCAAACAGGAATTTGATGAAATGGGCTAAATGCTTTTTCCCATCTTTTAATATCAAGTTCAGCAATTCTCCTGCTGCCTAATAACTAAACCTATTCCATGAAACTCTTTGAATTAATCGGAAATACTCCCTTGGTGGAGCTCGAGCATATTCCTATCAACCCAAAGGTCAAGATCCTATGCAAACTGGAAGGTCAAAATCCTGGAGGTAGTGTGAAAGACCGTGCAGCCTACAATATGCTTCGATCTGCCTTGGATCGGGGAGATATCAAAGCAGGAGACAAACTCGTCGAGGCGACTAGCGGAAATACGGGAATTGCTTTGGCCATGGTTGCGAAAGTCCTAGGCCTGGAAATGACCCTGATCATGCCGGATAATTCTACCAAAGAGCGGGTACTGTCCATGGAAGCATATGGTGCCAAAGTCATTTTGACTCCTGCCGCCAAGACCATCGAATATTCACGGGTCTTAGCCGAAAAGATGCGGGATGAGGAAGGCTACTACATGCTCAATCAATTCGCTAATCCCGACAATTACCTAGCGCACTATTACACCACAGGCCCGGAGATCTGGCGGGATACCGAAGGGAGAGTCACCCATTTTGTTTCTGCCATGGGCACTACAGGTACAATCATGGGAGTATCCCGGTTTTTGAAACAAGTCAACCCTGCAGCTCAGATTGTAGGAACCCAGCCCACGGACGGTTCCAGCATTCCTGGAATCCGCAGGTGGTCACTGGAATTTATGCCGGAGATTTATGAGTCATCCCGTGTAGACCGGATCATCGATGTCAGTCAGCAGCAGGCCACCGAAATGACCCGACGTATGGCTAAGGAAGAAGGAATCCTTGCCGGGATGAGCAGTGGTGGGGCGCTCTTTGCCGCCATCGAACTTTCCAAAGAGCTTGAAGAAGGCTTGATAGTCTGCATCACCTGTGACCGGGGAGACCGGTATTTGAGCTCGGATTTGTTTGGGTGAGTAGGGATTGAAAAATTGGAAGATTGGAAAATTGACACTGGCCCTGATTGGTTAAAGTCTTCAAACCTGTCCATTCCGAAGGCGGGCTTAGGCCACTAAATTGCAGTCTTCGGACTGCTTTTTTATTCATTAAGCGCAGTTAATACTGCAAAGCGCCACTGGTCCACGGTTTAAACCGTGGACCAGTGGAAATTCTTTCAAAAAAACCTCTTCATCTTCTCCAATCCCGTCTTGATCACATATTCCGCATCCATGGCGTAATAGGTTGGGTTGAAGAGTTCGAGGGAAAGGATGATGGGTTTGCCTTTTGACTTCAGCGTATCGGCGAGTTCCTGCATAGGGGCACCACCGTCTCCAGGGAAAACGCGGTCCTTGTCCTGCTGCTCGGTTCTCGGAATCTCTTTTGGGAAATCGTTCATGTGGAAAATGTCAATCGCATGCCCGTCCAGCATCTTCATTCCTTCAAATCCTGATCCTCCGCGGAACAGGTGATACACGTCGGCAAGAATCTTGGCGTCTTTGTCATCCGCTGCTGCCGCTACGGCCATGGCCTGACCAAGATGAAAGAAGGAAGGAAATGCACCCCAAAATTCCAACTGCGGCATCACGCCGGTCTTTCGTCCCAATTCCAACAGCTTTTTATAGCGTTCTCCGGCTTTCAATAGATCCAATGGGGCTTCGGTGCCGATGGCTGGAGCCGCTACCCGCGGACAGCCCAGTTCGGCCAGGATTCCCATTTCCTTTTCCATTTGGGCAAAACCCGTCTTGCTCTTCTCCTCATCCTGAGCCATCCAAGTCGGAAAACCAATGCAGTCAAAAAACTCCAGTCCGGCATCGGAAGCCAGTTTCTTCAGGGAAGCGACGGTTTTGCCTTCTTTGACATAGGCCTCGATCTCCATCATCCAAGGTTCAAACCCGTCATAACCTGCCCGTGCAGCCAGCTCGATGATTTGCGGAAGGTTCAGTTTTTGGCCCCGGATGGTGCTGGTATTGAGGGAGAATCTAAATGTGCTTTCTTTTTTTTCTGGTGTCTCTGCAGATGCAGATCCAGCGGCTAGGGCCATGGGGGCCAAAGCAAGGGTTTTTAACAGGTTTCTTCGGGAGGTCATAGGTCTTGAATTAAGGAGATTTGCTCCTTTCAAAGGAATGGATAGCCGTTCAAACATATTCTGAATAAATCGAATCCATTAGAATTTTGAATCGTATTTTACGACATGCAAAAAATACTATTTTTTCTTTTCACCACGGCCTTTTTTGTGAAAAGCGGAATTGCACAAGTGGCCGGAGAAAATCTCGCATATCTATCCGAGTACAAAGAGGCTTTGCCCTATTTTCAGGAATTAATCACCGGAGGACAATATGCCGAGGCGTCCAAGTTGATCGAAGGAGTTCCTTTTTTTGCTTCCCGGCAATTTGAAAAAGGGACATTGAGCATCAATGGGATTGTTTATCCTGAGGTCCCTTTGTTGTATGACAACTATCGGGATCAACTGGTGACTTTCCACCCCATTTTCAACCAAAAGATATTGATCAAGCCGGAGAAAATTGATGGATTTGTGCTTTCAAACGGCTCCCGTTTCCGCTTTTTCCCAGGCAATTCTTCTTATTTCCGTGACCAAAACGGAATTTATCAAATTCTTGGAGAGGGAAGTTTTACCGCACTTGCCAAGCGGTACAAGACCACCAAGTCTACCCGCGAAATGTCCCGTTTCGACGAGGTTTATGTAGAAAAAAGTGACTATTTCCTTTGGAATTCGGGGGTGTTCTATCCGATCAGCCAAGGAAACCAGGCAATTGAAATTTTGGGTTTGGAACCCAAAGAACTAAAAAAACAACTCAGGTCCAGAAGTCTGAATTTCAAGCAGAATCCGGAAGTCTATCTCCGATTTTTAGTAGATCAATCCTCAAAAAAATAACCAGATGATTAGAATTTTTACTGCGGGGTTATTGGTGTTGTTTTGTTTAGTCTCTTCCAGTCTATTTGCCCAGCAGACAGCGGACCGAATAACCGGATTTTTCCCGGGAGTGGCTTTTGAGCGGTTTATGGAAAAAGTGGAGGAGGAAACTACCTATCGTTTTTATTATAAGGAGGAAGATATTCGGGAGTTGACGGTGAATATTCAGGCGGATAGTAGCAAGCTTGAAGAGGTACTGAGTCAGATTTTTTTGAATTCCGATCTCAAGTTTACGATTTCCCAGTCCGGGGAAGTCTTCATCAGCAAAGGACAAAAACTGACAGTTGATTTTCCAAACACGTTTTTCAACCAATCCGGACAAGGTGGCGGAAGCGGTGAATTCAGTCAACAGGATGAATTTGTAAGAAACCGCCGGTACACCATCGGAGTGCCAAGCGGTGAAGGGAGAACGGCAAAAATCCAGGGGCAGATTTTGAGCCTCGAAAACGGTAAACCCATCGATGGGGCCATAGTCTATGAAAAACTCAGCCAAACCCAAACCATCACCGATCAGGAAGGAAGATATGTGTTGACTTTGCCAAAGGGAAATCAGACCCTGCTTGTCCAGAATATCGGCGGGTATACCGAGCAGCGACTGATCGATTTGCAGGGAGACGGGGAACTGAACATGAGTATCGGCGAGGGGGTATTTTCACTCAATGAAGTGGTGGTCCGGTCGGGCGCCTTATCCAATGTCTCTCGGCCGGAGATGGGAGTTCAGTCCATGACCGTGCAGCAGATGAGGAAACTACCCGCTGTGATGGGTGAAGTGGATATTCTCAAAGGACTCCTTACCATGCCTGGGGTAAATACTGCCGGAGAGGCCAGTGTGGGATTCAATGTCCGAGGTGGAGCCGCCGATCAAAACCTCATTCTTTTTGATCAGAGCACCCTCTTCAATCCCTCGCATTTGTTCGGGTTTTTCTCAGCGGTCAATTCGGATATGGTGCAGGGCGTGGAATTGTATAAGGCAGGTATACCAGCCAGCTTGGGAGGAAGGCTTTCTTCTGTTTTGCAGGTGACACCCAAGCAGGGCCGGACGGATAAAATCGGAGGCTCAGGAGGAATTGGTCCCCTAACCAGCAGACTAAGTATTGATGGCCCGATTGGACAGAAGACCACGTTCATCGTTGGGGCGAGAATGACCTATTCGGACTGGTTGCTGGATTACTTGGAGGAAAATGCAGACATTGGAGCCAGTCGGGCATTTTTTGCGGATTTTAACGGGACGATAGAGCATCGTTTTGATGAGAAAAATATCCTCAGATTCACCGGCTACTACAGCGAGGATGAGTTCCAATTTGATCCTGATACCGTTTACAGTTATTCCAACCAAAATTTCGCCCTCTCCTGGACTCATTATTTCAATTACCAATTGGAGGCCACTTTTTCGGCAGGTCAGGATGCCTATGATTTTCAGGTGCAGGGTGAGGACAATCCGCTCAATTCCTATCAGTACAATTTTGACATTCGGCAGCGTTTTCTCAAGGCGCAGTTTCGCCAGGAAAAAGGCCAGCGGCACATCTTTACCTATGGGATTCACTCCATTTGGTACGATTTGAACCCCGGAGAAATTGCACCTTTTGGGGCGGAAAGTATTGTGATTCCGGATCAAGTTGCTTCCGAAAAAGCCCTTGAGACCTCCCTGTTTTTCGGGGATGAATTTGAAATCAATGATCAATGGACAGTTTCAGGAGGAGTGAGATACAATCTTTACGGCTATTTTGGTCCCCAGACTTTGCCGGTTTATGCTCCGGGAGAGCCGTTTTTGGCGGAAAATATCACCGGAGAAAAGACTTACAACTCAGGTGAACTGGTCCAATCTTACCACGGACCTGAGTTTAGAATCTCCGGAAGATACGCGATCAATAACTGGTCTTCGATCAAAGCAGGGGTGAACACGATGCGGCAAAACATCCACCTGATGAGCAATTCCTCAGTTATTACCCCAACTGATACCTGGAAGCTGAGTGATGCCTTCATTGCTCCGCAGCGGGGAATCCAATATGCTTTGGGCTATTTCCAAAATCTGAAAAACAATACCCTGGAATTTTCAGCTGAGGTCTATTACCGAACCATGGAAAACCTGCTGGACTATCGCTCAGGTGCGACGATCGTCCTCAATGACCGAATTGAGCAGGATGTTTTGATAACCCAAGGGAAGGCATACGGTCTGGAACTTTACCTGAAAAAGTCTCAGGGAAAATTGAACGGATCACTTGCCTATACCTATAGCCGCTCCCTGTTGCAGACAGATCCCAGCGAGCGAAAAGAAAAAATCAACCGATCCGAGTGGTACCCGAGCAATTTTGATCAACCGCACAATGCCAATCTGGTCTTGAATTATGAGCTGAGCAGACGATTCAATACTACCCTAGCAGGCAAGTATAGCACCGGCCGTCCAGTTACCTTGCCGATTTCCAAATTCCAATATGCCGGGTCAGAGCGGGTTTTCTTCTCAGACCGTAATGCCATGCGTATTCCGGATTATTTCAGGCTTGACCTATCGATCAACTTAGAGGGAAATCATAAGGTGAACAAAATTGCCCACAGCTCTTGGTCCTTGGGTGTCTATAATATTTTGGGCCGGGACAATCCGTATTCCATTTATTACGTGCCTGAAGGAGGCAAACTCCAAGGGTATCAATTGGCCATTTTTGCAGAGCCCATTCCTTTTATTACTTACAACTTCCGGTTCTGATGAGAAAAACTGTTTTCATTTTAAGCTTTCTGATCTTGGCTTTTGGGTGTAGGGAGCCGTATGAGCCTGAAGTCTCCCAGGAGAGTGTCTCTGCTTTGGTTGTCGAAGGATACTTGGATACCGAGGGATTGGAAAGCGAGCTTTTGCTAAGCCGGACTGTATCGATCGGTGCCGAAGCAACTTTTGCCCCGGAGATAGGCGCAAAAGTGACACTTTATGGAGAAAACGGAAGAACCTTTTCCTTGGCAGAAAAGGAGCCCGGAGTCTATACGATCGCTCAAAATATGCCGGAGGATATGGAATATCAGCTGGAAATTGAGTTGCGAACAGGGGAGCTTTTTGAATCCGAAACTATGAAGCCAATTATTACTCCGGAAATCATCGATGCAGGATTTTTGCAGGATGAGGAAGGCGTTGAAGTATTTGTCACTACCCAGGGTGATGAAAATGCCGATGATTTCCTCTGGACCTTTGAAGAAACCTGGATTTACCGTCCCCGAATTCGGGTTCCTTATATTTATGATCCCAAAATCAGTAATGTAAGGGATCGCACGCAGGCCGAGAAGATTGACCTTTGCTTTAAAAATGAGACGAATCCGGATATTTTACTGGAGACGAGTTCCAGATTTCAGGATCAGGTGGTCTTTCGAAAAACCATCACTGAAATCCCTCAAGGGGATGAGCGGATCATGGAACGCTACAGTATTTTGATTTCTCAGAAAGCCATCGATTCTGAAGCAGTTCAGTTTTGGGAGACCTTAAAAAGAAATACGGAGGACATTGGGTCGATTTTCAGCCCACTTCCTTCTCAAATCTCCGGCAATATCAAGTCAGTGGGAGATTCTGGGATTCCCGTTGTCGGTCAGATCAGCATGGGAGTGGTCAAGCAGCGAAGAATCTACATCAATCTGACAGATGTTTCCCCTTGGGGATACCTCGATCCTGAGTTTAATGACTGCGCAATCGGATTGGAAGAGGTTCGGTCTCAGAATTACAAAACCGCCTTTGGAGACGGATCAGTTTTGCCTGCACGCGGACTGATGGAGGGAACTACCATAGTGGCGTATTATCCAGTGGATCGACGCTGCGCAGATTGTACACTTTATGCCTCACGGGTCAAACCTGATTTTTGGGAAGATGATTGATAGACTTAGAAAAATTAAAGTGAGCGGATATATCCAGTTAAATCTAAAAAGTCAGAGTCCTTACGCTATATGGTTAGGGTTTTTACTGTTGATTTCCTTGTCTGCCGTTAAAGCGCAGGAGGCTAACAGTCCCTTTGAGGCTGTTTCGTTTCATCTTTCCAAAACGCTCTTTGTGGTTGGAGAGAAGATCTGGTTTGAGGCTGAAGTTAAATCCGGTCAAAATCCCAGCCCATCACAGGTCTTGTATGCCGAACTGGTTGATCGTTTTTCCAATTCAGTAGCTTATGCCAAAGTGCCGTTGGAGCAGGGAAAGGCATTGAATTACCTATTGCTTTCTGGATCGATTCCTTCTGATCAGTATTTACTTCGGCTGTACACTCGGATCAGTCCTTACTTGGATATTAACCAAGGCATTGCCCAGCAGTTTGTCACGGTAATCAACTCTAAAATTCCCCCTAAGAATGCGGTAAGTACAAATTCTCCAACAAGGTCAAGTTCGGAAGTTGAGCCGGGATTTCTCCAGCTCAGCAATCCAAATCCGAAAACGGGAGAAAGTTTCAGGATTTCGGTTTCGGGAGCCCCTGTAATTCTTTCCTCGGGGATTTCCATAGCCAACCCTTACCTGGAGGAAGAACACATGCCAATTCGGTCAGCAGGTATTTACACCTCAATCGAGGAAAAAACCTTGCTTCCGGAGCTCTTTGGGCATATTGTGGAGGCAAAGATTCCTCAGTCGGATACCACATTAACTTATTTTCTTTCACTTCATGGCAAGCAAAGTGCCCTATTTACCGACCGGGTAGATTCCAATGGCCGAATAATCTTTGATGCAGGTGGACTATCCCATTGGGACCGACTGATTATCCAATTGGAAGATGGTGCGGAAATGGAAGGGTTGGAGATCGTTTCACCCGTGATCAAGACGAAATTCAAGCCTGAAATGAAGTTTCCAACCCTGTCGATTCCGTCGACAGACCTCGAGTTTTTAACTCAACTTCAAAAAGCTTCGGCGGTGGAGTCCTACTATGTAGAGGCCTTTGATCAGGATTCCCTGGAAGTGGTAACAGGATTTGTGGCGGACTATACCTATTTGCTGGATGATTACACCCGATTTGAGACTGTGGAGACAGTCATCCGGGAGTACGTGCCTAGCGTGGCGGTTAGAATTAGAGACAAAAAGAAGGAGTTCCGCTTGATCGATGAGGCAGGAAATGCTGCCTTTGATACCAATCCGTTGATTTTGGTCGATGCCATGCCGGTTTTCGATTCGGATTTGCTTTCAGCATTCAATCCCAAGTTTTTGAGCAAGTTGGAAGTCCTCAACCGGGAGTTTTACCTCAATGACCGAACCTATCCCGGTGTACTCAGTTTTAGCAGTTATTCCAACAATTTCGGAATGTTTCCACTCGCTTCAAATGCCCGGTTTTTTGATTATTCCGGTCTGCAACCTTCCGTTCAGCTTGACAAATCCCAGTTTGGGAAGCCCGGGACGGGAGGGAAATTTCCGGATTTTAGGACGGTTTTGTTTTGGGATAATACCTTGGAAAAGGAAATCCTAGCACCGGCTTTTTCCGGAAGATTCATTTTTTGGGTGAAATTTCTGGATGAAGCCGGCCAAGTAAAAGTTAGTAAACGCTACCTGAACGTAGCGAATTAGTCCTCCTTGTTGTCTTCCTTTTTTGTTAATTCCTGAGCTAAAAACTGATTAAGTCTGGCTTGAAATTCCTGAGATTCGGGATAGGTCTGTTCCAATCCTTTTTTCTCAGGGAAAGATTCCATATGAAGTGTTTGGGTAGGAAATGCAAATCTCACCCCAAGCGCTCTGGCTAATTTGACCACCTGAACCAGTATCTCGTGCCGGGCTTGAAGTTCATCCGGTAAAGTAGGAACCTCAAAGAAAATAGTAAAAAGGACATCCTGACTGTAGCTGGAAAGGTTGTTGAAATAGATGGTGAAAAAGTCCTTACGGGTTTTTGGGTGTACTAGGACGATTTCGCGCAGTCCTTTGACAAATTCTTCAATCAAGGCTGGTGGAGTGTCATAGGTCAGCGTCAGATTGGTTGTATACCTTCTGTACTGCCGCAGCCCATGATTGTCAATTACAGCATCCGCTATTTTCCCGTTGGGAACATACATGACTGAATTCCGGGGTGTCCGAACTCTGGAGGAACGGAAGCCGACCTCTTCCACCGTACCGTCGATCTCACCCGAAGTGATCCAATCGCCCACCTGAAAAGGCTTGTCTATAAAAATCATGACCGAGCCGAAGAAGTTTTTGATGGTATCCTGGGCAGCCAATGCAATCGCCAAACCACCGATGGACAAACCGGTCAGGAACGGGATAATATCCAAATCAAGGCCATCACGAAGGATAAACAAGGTTCCCACGATGATCACAAAGGCCTTAAGCGTCTTCCGAATCAGGGGAACCAACTGATCATCCAGTGTGGACTCGGTTTTTGAGGCGAGTTTGGCAAAATACGCCGCGACCACATCCACGATTTTGTAGAAAATGACCGTGATGAGGAATGGCTTGAGTGTTTCAATTATTGGAACGATCCAGGCATAGATTTCGACCGGGAGCTGCAGCACCCGGATCAAAAGCGAGAGCAAAATCACGATCAGATAGAAACTGCAGATTTTTGCTATCGGTAAGAGATAATTTTCTCCGATATAGCCATAGCCCAGGCGCCTCATCAAATAAATTAATCCCTTGTCCACCAGGAAGGTGAAAAGAAAATGTGCCAGAAAGGTGAGAAGGACCAATATCCCAATCCCGACCAATTGCCAAAGTTGGAGTCCCAGGTATTCCTGATTCCCTATTTTGGGAAGAATATTGAGAAGCCGATCAGTGCCAAAGGGGTAGGTCTCTTTGTGTAAGGCGTCAATTTGGCCTACAGAAAAAGAGGAAAAGCGCCATTGACTCCCTCTTTTCTCCAGGTATATTCCAGGAAGTTTGTCGCGATCGAAATAGAATTTCTTTTCTGCATTATCCGTAGAATCCACATAGTTGGGATCATTCGGGATTTCGCTGGTCCTCACTACTATCCCTTTTCCTTCAAAAATCTGCTGAAGCTTGATCACCAACTCCTCTGCATTTCCCTCCACTCCTCTTTTGTCCAAGGTCCTTGAGGCCCGCTTTGGAAAGAAGTGGTCTCTTTCCAAGTTGTAGAAAAAAGTCAGCGTGGTATGGTACGGCGAACTGAGATTGACTCCCTCACCTACTTGCTCGAGGTCTTCCTCCTCGGTGATCAGTTGAGCATTCGATATCGTGATGAAGGCGAGAAGAAAAAATGATAGCAAGAACAGCTTGTGGATCATCTGATAGCAATTTGTGTTGGAGCCGAAAGTTAGGAATAACAAAAAGGCAGGCCAAAGAAACCTCGGTTAGTCTGGCATGAGGTATTCCAAAATCCTGTTTCCCTGAACAGTCCGAATTATATACTGACTTTTGGCCGGTAAATGAGTGATCTGAATTGGACCTTCACTTTCCAGTGGAGTGGTGGTCAGCATGGTTCCTTTCAAATCGTAGAGGTAGCCAAATCCTTGTTCAGCATCGGATACAGCGAGGATTTTTCGGTCTGCTCCAAAGTCAAAATATCCAAACCAAACGTTTTCTCCTGTGAGCGGTAAGCTGAAAAGTTCTTTTTCTCCCTCATTGAGAATGACCGTTTTGGAAAATTGCTTAGACAAAATCAGCAGGGAATTTCCAGCCTGATCGGAAATCAAGTCAAAAGTATTGTCCCGTTCAGCTTTGACCAATTGATTCCTATAGGTGATTTCCCCTCCAAAACTCGCATGGATCAGTTCTCCTGATTCAGAAATGGCAGAAATACGAAGGGAATTCCCTCCAGTTCCGCTTGTGATTTTTACCGGGCGATTATATTCTTTCCCCAGATCAAGTGGAGACCCGTTCTGCTTTTCTCCTCTGCGGTTGAAAAAGTACATCTTCCCTTTTTCCGTTTGGGTAACCATGAAATCGCCCTTTGCTGGGACGCGGATGTGAGTGGGGGAAAGCACGGATTTTTCCGAAAGCTTCATGGGATTCCAGCCATCCAGATCCTTTCCATTTCGGTCCAGGAGCCAGAGATTCCCAGATTCGGTCGATAAGAAATATCGATATTCCCGTGAATTGTCATAATCGACTAAATTCAGATGGGCAATTTTTTCATTCTTGAGGGATACCGGGAAGCCGGGTAGTGAATTACCCAATCGGTCGATTGCATACAGTCGGTCAGCAGTGGCAATGAGCAATTGAAGTTTCCCGTTTTTCAAATAATCAATTTGGAAGGCATCCGAAACTATCGGTCCTGAAAGTTTCTGGGTGTAGACAGTTTCTCCTGCAGAATTGACCAGATAGAGGATGTGATTGGCGTCCTGCAGGACTAGGTCCTCGGATTTGTCACTGAAATTGAGAATGCTTTTTGGGCCGTAGGTGATTTTTTCCGGAAGAGAAATGGTCTGGGAGGGAGTCAGGATCAGACCTTTTTGGTCGTTGACTACTTTCTTTTCATCAGAAAAATAGGGAATACTTAAAGAAGCTTCCGGTTTACCTCCAATTTGATTGATTCTCAAAGTCAGGTAAGGGAAACTTTGAAAAACTGAAGCATATTTCTGGATAAAAGGACTCCAGGAAGGATTGCTTTTTTCTTCCCATTTCGCCCAGATTTTTTCAAAGAAGAAGGTTTTTGAATATCCCGAAGCAGGGTTGATGGATTTGGTTTCGGTGGCTGATTCAGGAGCTTTGGACCAGGTGTTGCCTTGTGCAAAATCATCCAAAATCATCTTCATGCCCGGTGCAGAATTGGACAGGATTAGAACCTCTCCGATCAGGCTGATGTGGGTTTGAGGAAATCCGATAAATTTTCCTCCAAAAAGGTGTGCCGGGAATTCTTCCTCCGGGAAAAACAAAATTTCAGAGTCTCTGTAAAAATCTGATTGATCCGAATCTGTCCCGTTTCTGAATTCTTTGAGAAAAGCGAAGGTCTGGGCAGGATCCACCGTGCGGGCCAATAAGACTTGATTTTGAAGCTGATTGCCGAGATTTTCCAGTTCCAGGAAGTATAATTCTCCGGAGAAATTATCCAAAAATCCCCGATCGGTCAGGCGGGTTTGGATCTCCCCGCTGATTGTTGATTTAGGGATAAAGGCCGGGTTTTGGAGCTTTTGGGACTCAAAAATTCCGTCCAGATTGATTTGAGTCAGGGACTGGGTTCGGTTGGAAATCAGCTTTTGCATTTCCGGGAAATTTGCCCTGACGGAAGGGGTGAAGTTTATCTCGTTAGAGAGAATTGCCGGCCCTTTGAAGGTCAGTTGGTTTTCATCAAAGGAAAGCTCTAAGCTTAAAATCGTCTCATTTAGACTAAGTTCTTTGACAGCAGAATTTTCACGATCCGCACTGATTCCTTCCAGTAATTTTGAGATTCCTTTTGCAGAAATCAACAATCGCCCAAGTCCCGAACCGGCCTCGAGATTTTCTCCCAAGCGTGTGGCTAGGGAATTTTGGTCTTCACTGATGTAGAGCCGAATCGCTTCTTCCACAATAAATGAGGAGGAGGATGCGAGCAAGACATTTCCCAAGATGGTGAGGGACCATTTCCGGTTATTGTCTGGGCCGAAAAATTCAAGAACATCCAAGTCACTGTACTTTCGGGACTGAATCCGAATATCCTTCGGGACCTGGCTTTTTATTTTTTCAAGAAAATCCTGTGGAGTGGTAGCTCCGAAATTGACGGAAAAAAGAAGTTCAAAGCTGTCAATTCCTGTGGCATGGTAGCTTACGGTTACTTGCTTTCCTCTGAGTATTCGAGAAATTTCTCCATTTGCACCAGTTAGGCTGTCAAGACTGATCAGTTGAGTGGAGATTTTTGAAAAAGCGGGTAGTTGGGAGATTATTTCCCAGACTGGCTGATTGACTAATTCATTCCAAGTTTGATCCGCCTGTTCCGTTTCAAAAACAAAAACTGCATCGGGAGATATCAGGTTCAGGCTGTTGATTTTTCGTGAAGAAAAATAATTCTGGTAAACCCAAAATGCTCCCCATCCGAGCAGAATTGCTCCTATCAGGACCAGAAGGCTTTTCCAGATTTTCACTTGGCTGAATAAGGTGATTAAAGGGCCATTATACAAAAAATAGACCTAAGAAACTCCAAGGGCGATTGGAGAATCTTAGGTCATAACGTTTATTGGGAAGGATTATTTACCGAGTTTGTCCAAAACGTTCATTACTTCCTTCACGTGACCGCGGGAAGTTTCAAGCAATGCTTTTTCTTCAGCATTGAGATCCAGTTCGATTACTTTTTCAATACCGTTTTTGCCAAGGATTACCGGTACACCAAGGTAGCAGTCGTCGATTCCGTACTCGCCTTCCAGCTTGATGCACACAGGGAATACTCTTCTTTGATTTTTAAGGATTGCTTCTACCATTTGAGCAGCAGCGGATCCAGGAGCATACCAAGCGGAAGTTCCCATCAGTTTTACCAGTTCTCCACCGCCGAATTTTGTTCTTTCGATGATCGCATCCAATTTGTCTTTTGCAACCAACTCAGTCACAGGGATACCAGCAACGGTTGTGTAACGAGGAAGTGGAACCATGGTGTCGCCATGTCCACCCATCAGGATTGCCTGAATTTCTTTTCCGGAAACATTCAATTCTTCAGCAAGGAAGGCCCTGTAGCGTGCGGTATCCAAGATTCCAGCCATTCCGATCACTTTGGTACGAGGAAGACCAGAAGTCAGGTGTGCCTGATAGGTCATGACGTCCAATGGGTTGGATACCACAATGATGATGGCGTTTGGAGAATATTTGATGATGTTTTCAGTCACAGACTTTACGATGCCTGCATTGGTTTCAATCAGATCATCGCGGGTCATCCCCGGTTTACGTGGCAGACCGGAAGTGATTACCACTACATCTGAGTTGGCAGTTTTGCTGTAGTCGTTGGTGCTACCTACAGTGCGGCTGTCATACTGATTGATTGGGGCTTTTTGCCAGATGTCCAGCGCTTTGCCTTCAGCAATTCCCTCTTTAATGTCAACTAAAACAATTTCTTCGGCTACTTCGCGATAAGCTAAAACATCGGCACAGGTCGCACCCACGTTACCTGCACCTACTACGGTTACTTTGCTCATGATTTTATCTGTTTTTTTTAAATGATTACTGGCTTGAAAAGCGGCGCTAAGATATTAAACAACAAGTTGGAATTGAAGTCTGCTTTAGAATACTTTGGATAGATTTCCTGATTTTTGATAAATAAAAAAGGGAGCGGATTTCCCTCCTATTCAAACATCTGTCGTAGGCTGAAAAAGCCGAAAGATTCCCGATAGGAGCGAAACAGACGCTGATTATTGGCATTGTAATACTCCGCCAGTGAGGTCATCATTTTTGCTTTGATTTTCGGATTGCTGTCGAATATTTCCTGAATCGCAAATTGAGGAATCACGATCAGTTCGGCCTCATCTGAATCGATCAAGGCAGTATAGGTCCGCTTGGCATTTTCCAACAGGGAATTTTCACCAAAAGCCTCACCTCTACTTACCTCCAGAATCGTTTCAAAATTATCCTTGACGTCTATGGTAAGATTTACTTTTCCTTGTTTGATCAGGTAAAGTGCCTGACTCGGATCCTTGCTGAAAAAAACTACTTCATCCCGTATGTACTTGCGGTGATGCATGGCAGGGAGAAATTTCGCAAGTTCTTTTTGGCGAAGGCGTTCAAAGAATTTGATCCCTTGCATAAAATCAAACATTCTCAGTTGATCCTCATCGTAAGTTTTGGAAAATGGATTCAGCATGGATCAAGTTTTTTTGAAATGAAGGATTCTTCGGGTGGAAGGATTGCACTTTGCCCAGTCTGCAATTCTCAATCCGATCACCCAAGCAATTTCTCCCCCTGAAACTAAGACTTTTACGCCTTGTTTTTTAGCTACAGGTACTTTTAGATCAATCAAAAAATCGGAGATTTTTTTGGATGAGTTCATTCCAAGCGGAACAAACTTGTCGCCTTCTTTCCAGGTTCGGATCTCAAGCGGAAATTCAAGCCGATCTTCATCCAATTGGGCATGTGTAGGATTTCGATCTATAAGATCTGTGTATTCCAGCCGGTTCAGGGAATATTTTCCTTCAGGCAAGTCAAGAAGGGTTTCGTTCTTTTGAAGAAAAACGGGTTCAAAATCTTCTTGATTGGGTGACAGAATCAGTTCATTCCGATCAAATTGCAACAAATACCCCGCTCCTCGAAAGACTGTTCCTGTCTTGGGATGATTCAGGGCCTCAGCGATTGCCTGAGCCTGATCCGAATTAAATCCAAAAGGGCGAAGCCAAAAGTAAAGTAGACTTGAGTTTCCGGGTTGATTTTGAATCGCAGAAAAAGGCAAATAATGATAAGAATCCTCTGTACGGATGGATGAATTTTTCCAGTTCTCAAAAAGTCCGGCAAAAGCTCTTCCCGTATCTTTGAGCCGATTGAATGAGGTGAATAGGTTTTTTCTTGCATCGGGCTCCAAAGCCAGAAGTGCAGGAAGTCCATTGATTCTCAGGTTGTTTCTTTTGTATTCATCCTTTTCATTGGAACTGTCCTCGCGCCAGCTTAGCTGTTGAGCTAGCATAAAATCTTGGATTTCGGCTCTGGAAAAAGGAAGTAGGGGCCTAATTAGCCAACCTTTTCGATCTGCCATTCCGTAAACTCCTTCAATTCCTGTTCCGCGGAGGAGGTTTAGAAAAACCGTTTCCAACTGATCGTCTTCATGATGGGCAAGAAGAATTCCGGCAAGGTTTCTTTGAGAGCGAATTTCCTCAAAAAAGGCATAGCGGATTTCCCTAGCTGCCATTTGAATGGAAATTCCTTTGGATAGTGCCAACTCAGTGGTTTCTGCCAATTTCAGGTGAAAAGGAATCCCGTGACTTTCTGCCCAGTTTTGGACGAATTGCCGGTCTCCTTCGCTTTCATTTCCCCGAAGCTGGAAATTGACATGGGCTACTTCAATTGGGATTTTGGTTTGAATCAGCAACTCTCCCAGACACATGCTATCCATTCCTCCGCTGCATGCCAGAAGGTAAACAGACTCAGAATTGAGTAGGGAACGGAGTTGAATGTGGGATTGAAAAGCATCAAGCATTGTCCAAAAATAGAGTTTTCTTCAATATTTCATGCCAAGTGGAGTTGCATCCTTTACGAGTTAATTCTACTGTGAAATGTAGCTTTGTGCTGGTTTCTGTTAATTTTGCCCACATCTAAGTAACCATGAACATTCGCTTCCTCACTTCCTCAGTATTCTTTTTTCTACTCATTTCGATTTCGGGAGGAAGCTTGGCACAGCAGTCATCAACTCTTGAAATCCTCAGTGCGGATCTGCTTGAAGGGGCGAAGGGCTTCGAGCGATTATTAGGGAGTGTGCAAATGAAGCATCAAAATTCATTGATTTACTGTGATTCGGCGCATTTTTATCGGGACGAAAACCGGGCACAGCTTTTTGGGAAAGTTCGTATTCAAGATGTGGAGGATCCCATCACTACCACCAGTTCTTATGCTGAATATGATGGCAATACCAAAGTGGCCAAGTTGAGAAACAAGGTGGTATTTACCAATCAAGAGACCTCACTCTTCACCGACTATCTGGATTACAATAGGGAGACGAATGTCGCAACCTACTACAACGACGGAAAAGTTGTCGACTCCACCAATGTTTTGACCAGCGAGCGTGGTATCTATGAAGTCAATTATGAAAAAATCACTTTCCGTGACGAGGTAGTCTTGGTTAATCCCGACTACACCATGAAGACTGATTATCTGATTTATTTGACTATCCCCAAAACGGCAGAAACACAAGGACTGACAAATATTATATCCAAAGAAGGATACAAGCTGGATGCGCAGAAAGGGAGTTTTTATGATACCCAACAAAAACAATTTCGGTTTTTTGACGGGATCGTGGAGACCGAAGAAAGCCGGGTAAAGGCTCAGGAACTGTTCTACGATGAGGCAAAGGCGTATTACGAGGGCAAGGAAGATGTTCGGGTGTTGAATAAGGAGCGGCAGGTCGAGGTGTATGGGGATGTGGGACAATACTGGGAACAACGAAAGTACAGCCTGGTTCATGGCCGGGCATTGGTACGAAAGTACTTTGAAGCAGATACGCTTTTCATGACAGCTGATACGCTGATTTCACAGGATAGCGAAGCGGATACAGCTAAGTATCTTTTGGCCTTTCGATCGATCAAACTGACCAAAACTGATTTGGCAGGAATTGCAGATTCATTGGTTTACAATTATTCAGATTCTTCCATTCGCCTTTTTTATGACCCGGTAATGTGGAATAAGAAGAGCCAGATTTCTGCAGATTCTATGGTTTTTTACATTGCAAATGAGGAACTGGATAGAGTTTACCTAAAGGATAAAGCCTTTGCGATCATGTCCGATACCTTACTTAATTTCAATCAGATGAAAGGAAGGAGGATGACGGGTTTTTTCAAAGAAGGGCAAATCGAAAATCTGGAAATAGACGGAAATGGAGAGTCGCTTTACTATGCATTGGAAGCGGACACCCTTACCCAGGGGATCAACCGGATCTTAAGTGCAAATATCCGATTGACTTTTCAGGATGGGGCTATCAGGAAGGCAAACTTTGGAGTCAGGCCGGATGGGAAGTTTACTCCAGTACAAAAGATAGATGAAAAGATTTCCAGACTTGAAGGATTTAACTGGAGAATAGAAGAAAAGCCTGATCGTGAGGTAATTGATTCCTGGAGAAAACCTGAAGAAATCGATCCGGAAGCAAAAAATTTATTCAATGAACCAGATGTGCATCTTGAGATGCCAACTGACGATCAAATTCAGGAAAACCTAAAAAAATCGGGTTTTATGCCTACAAAAAGAACCTTGGTCACCGAGCCCAAAAAGGGCAATTAGATATAGTTGGTCCCTGTTCAATTTATTTTTAAAAGGTTAACAACTATTAACCCATATTTTTATTGTATCCG
Source organism: Algoriphagus lacus (assembly GCF_003583985.1). GTDB lineage: Bacteria > Bacteroidota > Bacteroidia > Cytophagales > Cyclobacteriaceae > Algoriphagus > Algoriphagus lacus. Next base: position 921,952 of record NZ_QXML01000001.1, read on the forward strand.
AAACCAAAAAGATAATTTTGTACGTATATTAATCTCACCGAAAAACCAATTTCTGGAGCGTATTGATTAAAGCTTTACATGAAGTCCTTATTCAAAATTTTTACATGGCTGATGCTCATAGCACCGTTAGCGGCGGGTGCGCAGCAGGTTCGTGTATTGAGTGAGGCAGTAGATTTTTCAGGTGATATTGGTTCTTCTCAGCGAAAGACCATCATTCTCCAAAATGAATCCAATCAGTCCAAGACTTATTTTCTAAAGAATGTCCGAGGAAGTATAGGGTCTTCCCAAAAGGTAAAGATTTGCCTCAACGATCAATGTTTCGATCCAAAAAGAGACTTGGCGAAAATTTCCTTGAAGTTAGGACCAGGTGAGGTTTTCACTGATTTGTATTTAGAGTTTGAAATGGGTATTGCTGAGACCAGAGGCAGTTTTGATTTGTTTTTTGTAAATGCGGAAAATATTCGTGAAAACTTCATCGTTGAAGCAAGGTATCAAGTATCAGCCGGAGCAGGAACCGATTTCACTCACAAAGACATCAAATTGAGTGAAATTTATCCCAATCCCAGCAACCGAATTGCTCAATTGGATTATGAATTGGTGAATCCAAAAGCAAAAGCAAAGATTACGATCAACAGCTTTATTGGAAACCCAATCGCAGAATTTGAGCTGGATCCTGAGCGAAACTCACTGGTAATCAATGTCACGGATTTCCAACCAGGCGTGTACTTCTACACCCTATTCGTAGACAACAAGAATGTGGTGACCAAGAAACTACAAGTCAAAAAGTAGTAATCCCTGTTGTAATTCAGCCGTTTGAATCCGAAAAATTTACCCGTATATTTGCGGTCTTGAAAATGAGCATGCAGTCAAAATCCCTTCTTTTTCTTTCAATTCTAATTGTATTGGCTTCCTGTGGCCCCTTTGCCAAACTGGAAAAAAGTACCAACTGGGAGGAATTGTATAACGGCGCAAACAAGTACTATCAGGAAGGAGAGTATGGAAAAGCTATCATTCTCTATGAGAAAGTCCTACCTGTTATAAAAGGTTCTGAGAAAGCCGAAATGGCGGAGTACAATTACGCCAACTGTCATTTCAAGACCAAGCGATACATCGAGGCAGCTGGATATTTCAATACCTTTTACCGCACGTTTAACCGAAGTCCATTAGCGGAGGAAGCGCTGTTTATGCATGCTTATTCACTCTATCTTGATGCTCCGGATTACAATCTGGATCAGCAAAGTAGTCAGGAAGCTGTTGCTGCTATCCAGCAGTTTGTGACAAGATTTCCTGCATCTGCCAGCTATGAGCGAGCGATGGAGATGTTAAGCGATTTGGAAAGTAGATTTGAGGAGAAGGCATACAGTGAATCCCAGATGTACTACCGATTGAAAGACGGATTGTTTCCAGGGGATTTTTACAGAGCTTGTATCATCAATTTCCAAAATTTCGCCAAGGATTATCCAGAAAGTAAGCATAACGAAGAGCTTGCTTACAAATTGGTTGAGGTCGGATTCGGCTATGCTAGAAATTCTGCCTTCGACAAAAAAGAAGAACGCCTCAATGATGCCATCAGATTTGCCAGTAATTTTTACAGAAAATACCCAAGCAGCGGATACATGGCTGAGGTGCAAGAATTTGAAAAAGAGACTAAAGAAGAGCTTGATGCTCATCTCAAGTTGAAAAAACAATATGCGGATGAGGCCGCCGCAGCCGAAGCTAAGGTAGTCTCAGAGTCAAAGATTAACGAGAAAGATAATTAATCAAGAAAATTCAAAATCAATATAATATGGCTATCAACCCATCCATCGTCACCCGTGATTTGGACAAAATTGCTGACAAGACTGGCAACATTTATGAATCACTTCATATCGTGGGTCAGCGTGCAAAGCAAATTTCCACCAACCTGAAGGAAGAATTGAATACCAAACTTTCCGAATTTGCTTCTACAGTGGATAATTTGGAGGAGGTTTTTGAGAACAAGGAGCAGATCGAAATCTCCAAGTTTTATGAGCGTATGCCAAAGCCTTCTACCATTGCAATGGAAGAATTTATTGAGGACAAGATTTATCATAGATTTCCTGATCAGGAGGGAGCCGAATAATTCCCATGAACCTGCAGGGTAAGCGAATTCTACTCGGGGTGACAGGCAGTATTGCTGCTTACAAGTCTGCCCATTTGACCCGCTTACTCATCAAGTCCGGAGCTGAAGTGCAAATCATCATGAGCACTTCAGCTCTTGATTTTATTACCCCCCTTACTTTAGCCACGCTTTCCAAACGGGCCGTTTTGTCTGAATTTTCGGATAAAAATTCCGGTGAATGGAATAATCACGTGGAGCTGGGTCTTTGGGCCGACATTTTTATTATCGCTCCCCTTAGTGCAAATACCTTGGCAAAGTTGGCCAACGGAATTTGTGACAATCTTCTCTCTGCTACCTACTTGTCTGCTCGATGTCCGGTCATGCTTGCTCCTGCAATGGATTTGGATATGTATCAACACCTTTCTGTTAGGGAAAACCTTCGGAAGGTTCAGTCCTTTGGCAACATTCTTCTGGATGCTGAAAGTGGGGAGTTGGCCAGCGGACTTTCAGGTCAGGGAAGGATGATGGAGCCCGAGCATATTTTAGCAAGAGTAGAAAAGTTCTTCAATCAAAAATCCGATTTCAGAGGAAAAAAGGTCCTAATCACCATGGGGCCAACGCAGGAGGCAATCGATCCGGTTAGATTTATTAGTAATCACTCTTCTGGGAAAATGGGGTTGGCAATAGCCAAAGCTTTCAAAGGCAGAGGCGCAGAGGTTTTTCTGGTTTTAGGCCCGGTATTTCTCCAGATCAATCCTGGTGATTTTAGCATTACCGCTGTGAAATCAGCGGATGAAATGTATGAGGCCGCTAATAAGCTTCACCCCAAGATGGACATTTGTGTCTTTTCAGCGGCAGTGGCAGATTATGCTCCAGCCCAGATAGCCCCCGAAAAGATCAAAAAGCAGGACTCTGAAATGTCCATTCTGTTAAAAAAGAATGTAGACATCGCTTTCGAACTCGGAAAAAGCAAAAGACCTGGACAAATCCATGTAGGATTTGCTTTGGAAACTGAGCGGGAGGAATTACATGCAAAAGCCAAATTGGATAAGAAAAACTTTGATTTGATCGTTTTGAATTCAGCCAGGGAAGAAGGTGCCGGATTCCAACATGACACCAATCGGGTGAAAATATTCAGCCGGGATGGAAGGATGATAGACTCTGGGCTGGTTTCCAAAACTGAGGTTGGTGAATTGATTTTGGATGAGGTCAAAAAGACCCCAGTTTGGATTTGATCGGTGGAATTTTACCTATTTTAGACACATGACAAAGTTCCGACTTCTTTTAGTCCTGTATTTTTTTGCTCAAGCCATTCAGGCCCAGGAGTTGAATTTCACTGTTATTATCAACAGTGATCGCTCCAGAATCCAGAATACGGATATTTTTAATCAGATGAAGACCAACTTTGAGCAGTTTCTCAACGGTCGGTCTTGGACAGATGATGAATACCGTCCTGAGGAGCGAATAAAAGGAAACCTGCTCATTACCATAAATGAGGTTCCACAGATCGGTGTGTACAATGCTACGGTGCAGGTTCAGGTAGTTAGGCCTGTTTATGGTACGAATTACGAGTCCCTGATTTTCAATTATGCCGATCGAAATTGGACCTTTGAATACTTGGAATCCCAACCATTGGAGTTCAATCGATTTACATTTTTGAACAACATCAGTTCCTTGCTGGCATTTTATGCCCATATCGCCTTGGGGATAGACTACGATACTTTTTCGAGTCGGGGAGGCAATCCATTTTTTGAAGTGGCCAATGACATCGTCAACAATGCCCAACAATCCGGCCGACCAGGTTGGGTTCAGAGTCAGTCCGACCGAAGAAGCCGCTATTGGTTGATCAACGACATCTACGTCTCTACCATCTATTCTTCGATCCGAGATGCCTATTATCTGTATCATCGGCAGGGAATGGACATGATCCAAATCGATCCTGAAAAAGCCTATCAGAACATTCTGGAAGCGATCAGACTGGTGGCAGAGGCCAACAAATTACAGCCCAATGGAATTTACACCATTACCTTTGTGGACGCTAAATCAGATGAAATCTCCCAAATTCTCAAAGCGGCCCCTTTTGAAATTCGGGACGAGGCTGTTAAACTACTTTTGGAAGTTGATCCAAATAACGCCAGAAAGTACAATGAGCTTCTGAGAAGCTAAGTTGGTTTTTTTTAGCTTTGCCTAAAGGTTTTCCAGTCCATGCTCAAATCGCTTAGCATTTCCAATTACGCCTTAATTGATCAATTGTACCTTCAGCCCAGCAAAGGGCTGAGCATGATTACCGGTGAAACCGGAGCGGGAAAATCCATCATGTTGGGGGCAGTTGGGTTGTTGCTTGGCAATCGATCCGATACCAAAGTTCTCCTTCACGAAGACCGTAAATGTGTCGTCGAGGGTGTTTTTGAAATCGGCGAATACGGGCTTCGAGATTTTTTTGAACAGGAAGAGCTTGACTATGAAGATACCTGCATCATTCGCAGAGAGATCAGTCCAGGTGGAAAATCCCGGTCCTTTGTCAACGATACGCCAGTCTTGCTGGATTCTTTGAAAGTGCTCGGGGCCAAACTCATGGATGTGCATTCCCAGCACGACACACTTCAGTTGGGTGAAGGGAGCTATCAACTTGCTTTGGTGGATGCTTTTGCTCAGACTAAGGATGAGAGGGGATTTTTTCTGAAGTGCTTTAAATCTTATCGGACGGCGAAAATCAAATTCGAAGAACTCAAGCAAAAAGCCTTGGAGCTGCAAAAGGAAGCAGATTTCAATCAATTTCAATTGGACGAACTAAGCGCCTTGTCATTGATGCCAGGTGAGCAGAGCGAATTGGAATCCACTCAGGAAGTGCTCGAAAATGCGGAGGAGATCAAACTTAAGATCAATGAAATGTTGGCCCTCTTTCAGGAAGAGCAGTTTGGAGTGATCCAGGGAATGGGACAAATCCTGCACGGGATGCAAAGTCTGGAGCGCTTGGCTCATAAATTTTCAGAGTTGAAAGAACGGTTTCAAAGTGTTTTCATTGAAGTCAAAGATCTTGTAGAGACCCTGGGGGATGAAGAGAGTAAAGTGGAAATCGACTTCGGAAAATTGGACCAAATCCGAGAGCGGTTGAGCAGGATCTATCAGCTACAGAAAAAACATGGAGTTGCCACCGTGGAGGACCTGATGAATATTGAGAGCGATCTTGCAGATAAGGTTTTTCAGTTTCAAAATCTGGATGAGAGTTTATCCACTGCTGAAAAAGAGTTGAAAGAGAATCAGGAAGCAATGATAAAAGCAGGAGCGTTACTCACTAAAAAACGAGTATCCTGTTTCCCATCTTTTGAGAAAGAACTTCAGGGATTGCTTTCAGGCCTTGGAATGGAAAATGCCCGGATCCAACTGGAGCATAAGCTTATTTCACCAATTGCCTCAGGATTGGATGAGGTAGAATTACTTTTTTCTGCAAATAAAGGAGGAATACCTCAGCCATTGAAGAAAGTGGCATCCGGGGGTGAGTTTTCTCGATTGCTCTTTGCCATCAAATACTTGATGGCGGATAAAATGGCACTTCCGACCTTGATTTTTGATGAAATCGATACGGGGATTTCAGGAGAGGTAGCATTGCAAATGGTCCGAATGATGAAGGAAATTGCTTCCCGTCATCAGGTGATTTGTATCACCCATTTGCCACAAGTTGCGGCCAAAGGGGAGCTTCATTTCTTTGTGTTCAAGGACAATTCTTCCGACAAAACTGTCAGTAAAATCAAGCTTTTGAGCCATGAGGAGCGGATTTCTGAACTTGCCAAAATGATTGCAGGAGCCAATCCGTCTGCTTCAGCAGTGGAGAGTGCGAGGGAGCTGCTGTTGAATTGAGAAGGGTAATCCCAAATTTTCCCTATTTTTACCCAAACTTTTGAAATCAATCCAAAAAGCTATATGCCAGAAAATTTGCTCAAAGGAAAAGTTGGGATCATCACAGGTGCACTGGATGAAAACTCAATTGCCTGGAAAACTGCCCTGAAGGTTAAAGAACAAGGTGGACGATTTGTCCTCACCAATGCCCCGATCGCGATGAGAATGGGTGCAATCAAGGAACTTGCGGAAGAATGCAAAACCATAGTCATCCCTGCAGACGCCACCGTGGTGGAGGACATCGAGAAGCTTTATGCCGAAGCCAAGGAGTTTTTGGGTGCAGACTTTGATTTTCTGTTGCATTCCATTGGGATGTCTCCGAATATCCGTAAAGGCCGCAGCTATGGAGATTTGAATTACGAATGGGCGATGAAATCCTACGACGTATCAGCGATCTCTTTCCACAAAATGATGCACGTGGCTGAGAAGATGGATATCATGAAAGAGTGGGGTTCCATTGTTGGGCTTTCCTATATTGCTGCTCAGCGAGTTTATCCATTCTACACCGATATGGCGGACGCCAAAGCTTTGCTTGAAAGCATCGCGAGAGGGTACGGCTACCGATTCGGTAAATTGAAAAAAGTAAGAGTTAACACCATTTCCCAGTCCCCGACCAAAACTACAGCAGGTACAGGCATCGGTGGATTTGACTCCTTCTATAATTTTGCAGAAGCGCTATCCCCACTTGGAAATGCTTCTGCGGAAGCATGTGCCGATTACATCGTGACCATGTTCTCTGATTTTACCAAAATGGTGACCATGCAGAACTTATTCCACGATGGAGGGTATTCCTTCACGGGGATTTCTGAAGATATCATGGAAAAATTTAAAGACTTATAAAGACCACCTTCCCAGCCCAAAAAGCCCGATTGATTTCAATTGGGCTTTTTTATTGGTCCAATCTCGTCCAAATCACATTTTTTTCTGACGCAATTTCTCCTAACTTATTGACCATAAAATAGCCACCAATCCAAATGTTAAAACGAATTCTATTTTCGGCCGTACTGGTTTTCGCCACGGCCATACAGACATTCTCTCAGATTATGCCGGCCCCGGCGAGAGAAGAAGGTGAGGGGCCTTATACCAAATTGATTATCCGTGGAGTCACGCTGATCGATGGAACGGGCGCACCTCCTGTGGGTCCTGTGGACATTGTGGTTGAGAAAAACCGCATCACCCAAATCCAAACCGTAGGCTACCCTGGACTTCCCATCAATGAGGAAAGACGTCCAAAAGCTGATGCAAACACCAAAGTGATGGATATGGAGGGACACTACCTCCTGCCAGGATTTATTGATAGTCATGGCCATATCGGTGGCACAGGACAGGGGACTCCTGCCGAATATGTCTATAAATTATGGATGGCACATGGCATCACCACCATCAAGGATCCTTCCGCCGGAAATGGAATTGATTGGGTTTTGGATCAGAAAAAGAAATCCTCTGCGAATGAAATAACTGCTCCGCGGATTTTCGCCTATACCTCTTTCGGCCAAGGAGCTACCACTCCCATCACAAACGCAGATCAAGCCAAAGCTTGGGTAAACGCCAACAAAGCCAAAGGTGCGGATGGAATTAAATTTTTTGGTGCGAAACCTGAAGTGATGGAAGCTGCCATTGCTGAGAATAAGCGGATCGGTCTTAGATCCATCATGCACCATCAACAACTGGATGTGGCCCGATGGAATGTGCTCAACTCGGCCCGAGCAGGCTTGACCGCCATGGAACATTGGTATGGTTTGCCTGAAGCGCTTTTTGAGAATCGTACAATTCAGGATTTTCGTTTGGATTACAATTATCAAAATGAACAGCACCGATTTGCAGAGGCAGGTAAACTCTGGAAACAGGCTGCTGCTCCCTATTCAGAGCATTGGAATAAAGTGATGACCGAACTGCTTGAGTTGGATTTCACCTTAGATCCCACATTCAACATTTATGAAGCAAACCGCGATTTGATGCGGGCTAGAACTCAGGAATGGCATTCGGTCTACACGCTACCTTCCCTTTGGAAGTTTTATGCTCCAAGCCGTCAGTCTCACGGATCTTACTGGTTTGACTGGACCACTGAAGAAGAGGTTCAATGGAAAGAAAACTATCGGCTTTGGATGACATTCGTCAATGAGTACAAAAACCGTGGAGGACGCGTTACCACAGGTTCTGATTCAGGATTTATCTACCAACTGTATGGATTTGCTTACATCCGCGAACTCGAGTTGTTGAGAGAAGCCGGATTTCATCCTTTGGAAGTGATCCGTTCTGCTACAATGTATGGGGCTGAGGCACTCGGTATGGATAAGGAAATCGGGACGGTCGAAGTAGGTAAACTCGCTGATTTTGTGATTGTGGAAGAAAACCCCCTTCAAAATCTTAAAGTCCTTTATGGTACAGGAACCATCCGAATCAATGAAAACAATGAGCCAATTCGAGTAGGAGGAGTGAAGTACACGGTGAAGGATGGAATTGTTTACGATGCCAAGCAACTCCTTCAGGATGTACGCACCATGGTAGATCAGCATAAGGCACGCGAAAATGCACGGATAACCCAGCCGGGATTGGATTGGTAATTACTTAGATTGAAATTTTAAAAGATTAATTGAGAATGGGGGTGAGATTGACTCACTCCCATTTTTAATTTTTATATTCACTAGTCACCCATTAACCATTCATTTTTATGCCCACTATTGAGGTCAACGGAATAAAGCTTTTCTATCAGGAAAAAGGAACTGGGAGAGAAACGATTGTTTTTTCCCATGGCTTACTATGGAGTCATTGGATGTTTCAGGCCCAGATAGATTTTCTTAGCAGGGACTATCGGGTCATCGCCTATGATCACCGAGGACAGGGACAAAGCGAGGTCAAAGGTCCTTTTGATATGGACACTGTGGCAGAAGATGCAGCTGCCTTGATTCAGAAGCTATGCAATGGGCCGGTTCATTTTGCAGGCCTTTCCATGGGTGGGTTTGTAGGAATCCGAATTGCTGCCCGTTACCCTCAGTTGGTCAAAAGCCTTATTCTGCTGGAGACTTCTGCAAATCCTGAACCCGTTGAAAACCTTCCCAAGTACAAGACGCTAAATGGCATTGTAAAATGGTTGGGGATTATTCCTCCGGTTGCCAACAAGGTCATGCACATCATGTTTGCCGAAAGTTGGTTGTCAGATCCTGCCAATTCCAGTCAGATGAAGTTTTGGAAGAAGGAACTTTCTTCCAACAAGAAAAGCATCACAGGTCCTGTAGAAGGAGTGATTTTCCGCAAGGGCGTTGAAGACGAATTATCCAAAATAAGCTGTCCTACTCTGATTTTGGTCGGAGATGAGGACGTTGCCACCAAACCTGAGAAGGCAAAATACATTCAAATGGGAATTGCAGGAGCCAAGCTTCATATAATTGCAGGGGCAGGCCATAGTAGCTGTATAGAAAAGCCGGAGCTCGTCAATCAGTTGATCTCAGAATGGCTTGCGAGTAAAAGCTAAAAAAGCCCCGAAGGGCTTTTTTAGTTGTTTTGAAATACTCTGACGTAATCTACAATCATGTGTTGTGGAAAGGTGGAAGTCCCGTCGGGTGAACCCGGCCAGTTTCCGCCCACAGCGATATTGAAGATAAAAAAGAAGCTTCTTCTAAATTCATCCAATTGTGCCGGAGTGGTGTCAATTACATGGTATTGCTTATTGTCGATAAACCACCGGATTGAGGTAGCATCCCATACGATCGAATACACATGAAATTTATCCGAAAGGGTGCCTGAGGCCAGGGAATATTCCCCTCCAAATTGTGCATGCTTGCCGTCATGTTCCCAATGGACAGTTCCATGAACGGTTTTTTCACGACCATTGCCACCAATCATTTCCATGATGTCAATTTCACCACAGGCTGGCCAGCTCACTGTGTCAAAATTGGAACCAAGCATCCAAAGTGCTGGCCAGATTCCTTGGCCTTTAGGCAATACCGCTCGGATGTCCACCCTGCCGTATCTAAACTGTTGTTTTCCTTTGGTGATGATTCTTGACGAGGTGTACTCTTTACCGCTAAAAGATTCTTTTTTAGCAGTGATGACCAAGTGGCCATTTTGAATGCTGGTGTTCTGAGGTCGGTAAAATTGAAGCTCATTGTTTCCCCATCCATTTTGGCCGTTTCCCGTTTCATGACTCCAGTTAGCTGAATTTAGCGTCGCTCCATCAAATTCATCCGCCCAAACCAAATTCATCCCAGGGTATGTATTGGGAGTACTCAATCCTTGAGTCGGGATGTTTACCGAATCTGCTGCGTCAATTTTAGGATTCTCTTCGGAAACACAGCCGGAGAGACCAAAAAAAAGGATTGGCGTCAATAAAAAGATATTTCTCATAATTTCTTTAGGATAGCCCCTAGTGAGTGGATCACTAGGGGTTTTGTGAATCAGGCAGAAATCAATTTAAAAGTCCACCATACGCCGGTACCTGCTTGGATATTCAAGGTCATTTTTTTCACACCAGCCGTCTCAGTTAAGCTCACAACTTGATAGGTGACTTCCCCAGGGACTGCTACGTTCGGAAGTTCTCCGGCATTTACTGCCTTAGGAAGACCGACATGAGCACCTTGCCCAATTAGTCTCAAAGTTCCTCCATCATACAGATAGGTGAATGTTCCTGTTCCATTGTGTGGAGCTTTTGGAGTGCCGCAGCCGTCCGCTGCAATTCCCTGCCAAGCCTCTAGCCAAGTTTGAGCTCCCATGTCAATGCTAAATGCGCCGTTTTCAGCAAAGGTGTAGACATCGTCGAAGAAACAAGCTCTGGTCGCGACATCCGCGGTGGTATTGAACCACCATTCCCTGCTGCCCGCAGTTGGTCCAACACTCAGGGCACCTTCGACTGGTTCCATTTTCCATTTGCCCACAATGGCGGCGCTGGCAGGAGGACCTGAGATCAATTTAAAATCCCACCATACTCCCGTACCAGCTTGTACTCTGAGAGTCATTCTTCTGGTATTGCCTGTTTTGGATTGATCGACAATTGTATAGGCGATCTGGTTTGCTACTGCTGCGCCATTTGAGATTTCACCTGCATTATTGACTTTGGCCAAGCCTACGTGAGCCCCCGAACCAATGAGGGTCAGAGTTGTACTGGTATAGGTATAGTTATAGGACTTGGAACCGTCGAAAGGTGATTTTGGAACCCCACATCCATCGGCGGCTACCCCTTGCCAGGTCTCCAACCAAGTAACTCCTCCCAAATTCATTTTGAAAGTTCCGTCATTATTGAAGGTGTAGGTATCGTCGAAAAAGCACGCCCTGGCAGAGACATCTCCTGCGGAGTTTTGCCACCACTCACTGCTTCCAGGACTAGGCCCTACTTTCATTGCTCCGGCTACCGGTTCCATGGTCCATGTTCCTGAAATATCAAAAGCTGGTCTGATTGAGGCCACCCTAAAAGAAATGTTTTCGGTGCTTTCGTTTCCATTGGTATCAGTGGCTTTGATGTCCAGGTTATAGTCACCCGGATCAAATCCACCTTTTACTTCTATGGTTATTTTTTGATTTTCTCCTGTCAATTCCTGTGAGCCTGATTTTACTGAGGCCCCGCCTTTGGTAATTGCATAGGTAAAATTGGCTAAAGAGGTGATTCTGCCTTCATCCCTTCCATCTGAAACTGTAACTTCTATCTTGAAATCCTGTCCTTCAGTCAACCCGCTTGTGATTGGACCCAAAGCAATGACCGGTGGGGTGTCTACAACGGGCACATCCGAGAATCCGTTGTCGCATGCCCAGGCGAATGCCGTCAGCATTCCCAAAGCTGTGATTTTTAATATTGTTTTTTTCATGGGTTTATTTTTTCGGAAAGATCTTTTTAATCCTCTCGCTACCCAAAAAGCCGACATCTACATGTATTCATCAATTCTCAAAAACCACTACATCAAAATTTCATCAATCGGGAAAAAATTCCTCCATTTGCTACATTTGAGCACTTTTAAGAGTTTTATTTATTGCTCACAACAGAGTGGAATATGAAAAAAACGGGCCTTGATGAGAAATAGACTGCTTGGCTTATTGCTGATTGGATATTCCGTTTTTGCCACGATTTTTCAAGAGGTCAAAGGGCAAAATTTGAAGGAATTTCAGGGCCTTCCGTTTATCACCAATCACGAAGCCCTGACTTACCATGCCGGAATTCAGAATTTCGATATCATTCAGGATGATCTGGGAAGAATCTTCGTGGCTAATAATTTGGGACTTCTTGAATTTGATGGGAAATCCTGGGCTAGATATGGACTGAATAACACCAAGGTGAGGTCGGCGTTTTTGGGTTCCGACAAGAAGATCTACGTAGGCAGTCAGGCAGATTTCGGATTCCTTTCCCATGATGGCCAGGGAAATTTGGCCTATACCTCTCTTGCGGATAGCCTGCCAAAAGGTCTTCGTGATTTTGATGAAACCTGGAGAGTTTTTGGAATGGATAAGTTCATTTACTTCTGCACGTTTACAAGAATCTACGTGTATGACGGTAAAGTACTTCGCGCTTTGGATCCAGGAAGAAGAATGGACATTTCTTTTCAGGTAGATAACCAGCTCTACACTCAGATTCCCGGTGAAGGCCTTTTTCAAGTTAACTCAGACCGGTTTGAACCGATCAGAAACGGAGATTTTTTCAAGGATAAAAGAGTGTCTAATATCCTCAGCTATGACCGAGACAGATGGTTAATAACGACATTTTCCCATGGGATTTTCCTTTATGACGGGGAAGTCCGCCCTTTTCAAATTGAAAGCGGAGAATGGAAAAATGAATTTCTAATTAATTACAGCACTCGGCTTAGAAACGGAAGTATAGCGCTAGCCACCCAGAATGCCGGTCTTTTTGTCCTTGATAAGGAAGGAAATCTGTTGGATCATCTGGACAAAGATTCAGGATTGCAGGATCTGACCATCAATTTCATTTTCGAAGATAGTCAAAGCGGTCTTTGGTTGGCAATGAACAATGGATTGGCTAGGGTAGAGCTATCCTCCCCTTTTTCGGTCATTGATGATCGGATGGGACTTACCGGGGCGGGATATGCAGCTTTGAAATTGGATGATGTTATTTATTTGGGCACCAACAATGGGCTTTTTCTGTGGAAGAACGGAAAGATTTCCTTTGTAAAAGGGACGGAGGGCCAAGTGTACTCTATTCAGGAAGTCCGAGGAAAAGTGGTGCTGAATCACCATAATGGTACTTTTCTAATTGAGAATGATGGGGCAGTTCAGATTTCCTCAGTTCAGGGGGCTTGGATTCTAAAGCAGCACCCCAAGCAATCAGACTATTATATTCAAGGAACTTATACGGGGCTCAGCCTGCTCAAATGGCAAAATGGGTCGCTTTCATTTGTTAAAAAAATCAAAGGCTTCGGGGAATCTTCCAGGGTGATGGAGTTTGAGGATACTACCCTTTGGGTCGCACATGGATACAAAGGAGTTTTTAAACTCAAGTTGAGCGATGATCTGTCTGAGGTAGTGGAAACAAAGCTGTACAACAGCGCCCAGGGGTTTCCAAATAATGATTTGATCAATGTTTTTAAAGTGAATAGCCGTTTGCTTTTTACTGCGAATGGCGGATTTTATGGCTACGCTTCGGAGGAAGATCGGTTTAGCCCACTTTCGGAATTTAATGATCTATTTGGCTATGGTACTGTGGTGGCAGACTTAGAGCCGGATGAGTTGGGGAATATTTATTTTATTGAACAATCCCGGTTGGGGGTAATCAAACCCCAACAGAACCATCAGTTGAGTCTGAATTACTCCTCGTTCAACAAGGTTAAAAGACTGTGGAATGACGACTTGGCCAATGTGATCGTTTTGGACAATCAGAATATTTTGATTGGAGGTAAACAGGGCTTTATTCATTACCATCCATCCTTGGATCTTCCCAGAGCCGATGGACCTAAAGTATTTTTCAGGCAAATCAGAAACCAGGGGAAGGAGTCACAAGTGATTTTCTCCGGCCATGGGTTGTCCAATCAACCCAATGCCACTTTGGAAGAAACCACCTTTTCCTACTCCCAGAATTCTTTCTTTTTTGAGTTTGGATCAGCTCATTTCGAAAGCGGGGAAGAAATTCACTATCAATATTTGCTTGAAAACTATGAGGAAGAATGGTCCCCTTGGACCTCGGAAATCAAAAAGGAGTACACTAACCTGAGGGAAGGTGATTATGTATTTAAAGTAAGGTCTAAGACCGTTTTTGATGAGGTCAGTCCACCGGTGGAGTTCCGGTTTACGGTGAAGCCCCCCATTTATCGATCAGTTTTTGCCTATGCAGTTTATGCGTTTTCCTTATTTGCCTTTCTTTTTGTGGGATTTAAGTGGCTCGATAGGCGTCATAAAAAGCAAACCCTGAAGCTTGAGCAGGAGAAGGACTTGGAATTAAGGCAAAAAGATGATGTCATCGAGACCATCACACTTCAATCCGAGCAGGAAATCATGAGGCTAAAAAATGATCAACTTCAATCCCAAATTGAATTTAAAAACCAGGAGTTGACTTCATCGGCCATGAATTTGATTCAGAAGAACAAGCTGCTCAATACCATTAAAGGTTCCTTAAAGAATCTGATGGAGGAGAATAAAAGCAATGAATTGAATGCTCAACTCAGCCGCTTAGTAAGATCCATCGATAAAGATCTGGAGGGTGTGGAAGATTGGTCTGCTTTTGCCGAAAGTTTTGATCAGGTCCATGGAAGATTTATCACTCGCCTAAAAGAAAAATTCCCTGAACTCACACCCCAAGAAATCAAATTCAGCGCCTACATCCGAATGAATCTCAATACCAAAGAAATAGCCAATTTGTTGGGGATTTCTGTCCGGGGAGTCGAGATAGGAAGATACCGGGTGAGGAAAAAGCTAGGCTTAGCCAGGCAGGATAGCTTGAGTGATTTTTTATTGAGGTTCTGATACCATCCTTTTTACGAGTTCTTCCGGATCGATAAAAAAAATATCATATTGAATATCAATGGTTTAAAAAATAAAACTCGTTTTTATTTCAATCAATGAAAACCTTTTGGTAGATTTAAATGTATATACATTAATATTAAATGTAAATAAAAATGGGAAAGATAGAAGACGCCATTCAGCAGCGGGAATTTAAAGATCCTTTCAACAAAGCGGTGGTAAATCTCCTCTTTACTCAAAGCTATCTGGTGACTGCACAGCATTCGCTTTTCAAGCCTCACGATCTATCCCCTGAACAATACAATGTCCTTCGGATTCTTAGAGGTCAAAACGGAGTTCCGACAACGGTCTCTTCCATTCAGGATCGGATGCTTAACAAGATGTCAAATGCTTCACGATTGGTTGAAAAGCTGAAAATGAAAAACTTGGTAAAGCGGGAGGAATGTCCCAGCGACCGGCGGCAAGTAGATGTCTTGATCACTGAAAAAGGCCTTGAATTGCTAAAACAACTGGAAGTACAGGTCGAGGAAAGTAACAAGCAATTTGTAAACCTTACCGAATCAGAAGCTATCCTTCTTAATGACTTGCTGGATAAGCTTAGGGGATAAAAAAATTTAATTGAATAGATGTCTATACAAATAATGTTAAAACAAATCAAACACTAAACTAAAACACAATAAATTATGAGCACCACAAAATGGATTATCGACCCTACTCACTCTGAGGTTTCTTTCAAAGTAAAGCACTTGGTGATTTCTACCGTAACCGGTTATTTCAGAAAGTTTGAAGGCAGCGCAGAAAGCACTTCAGATGATTTCGAAGGAGCTACTGTAGCATTTTCCGCTGACATTGACAGCATCGACACCAATCAGGCAGACAGAGACGGTCACTTGAAATCTGCGGATTTCTTTGATGCAGCAAATCATCCTAAACTTTCTTTCTCCGGCAAAGTATCCAAAAATGGAGGAGACTATAAATTGCTCGGTGACTTGACCATCAGAGGAAACAAGCATGCGGTGGAATTGGACATAGATTTCGGCGGCGTGACTGGTGATCCTTATGGACAAACTAAGGCTGGATTTGAAATGGAAGGTAAAATCAGCCGTAAAGAATTCGGTTTGACTTGGTCAGCCATGACCGAGGCTGGAAATGTAGTAGTCAGTGATCAGGTAAGACTGATTCTAAACGTACAATTGGTAAAGCAAGTCGTCAATGAAATGGCGGAGGCCACAGCCTAATCCCTAAAAGCTGCCTCCTGGCAGCTTTTTTTAATTAAATTAAACGCTATGAGACCTTTAATCACCGGTATACATCACATCACTGCGATTGCCGGAAATCCACAGAAAAACATCGATTTCTACACTGGGATCCTGGGGTTGAGACTGGTGAAAAAGACCATAAACTTCGATGCTCCTGATGTTTATCACTTCTACTTCGGCGATGAATTGGGTAGGCCAGGCACGGTATTTACAACCTTTCCTTTTACTGGGGCCCGAAGAGGGACCAAAGGAACTGGCGAGGTGACCTACACGGCTTTTTCCATCGGAAAAGATTCGCTTGACTATTGGGTGGAGCGATTGGGGAAATTCGGAATTGCTGTTTCTGATATACAGACCAGGTTTGGAGAGCGGCTGATCCGATTTGAAGACCATGACAGCATGGGCATTGAGCTGGTGGCCAATGATCAGGATGATCGTCCGGGGTGGACTTACGGACATATTCCGGCTGTGCATTCGATTCGAGGATTTTACGGAGCAACGCTTAACCTCCGAGCTAGGGAACTGACCGAAAATCTCCTGACCCGTCACATGGATTATAAGTTTATCGGACAGGAAGGGGAGCGATTTCGATATGGAACTAATGGTAAACCCGGTGATATCGTAGACATAGTGGTGGATAAAACAGCCAACAGGGGGATGCAGTCTGCAGGAACTGTTCACCACATCGCTTTCCGAACTGCCAACACCACGACTCAACTAGCCATTCAGGAAATTCTGATGCAAAACGGCTACATGGTCACCGAGGTGAAAGACAGAAACTATTTCAAGTCAATTTACTTCCGTGAGCCCGGAGGAGTACTTTTCGAGATAGCAACAGATGAACCTGGATTTGCCATTGATGAAGATGAAGCTCATTTGGGCGAGTTGATTAAGCTACCGGATTGGGCGGAGACAAGCAGAGAGAAGATCGAGCGGAACTTGACTCCTGTAAAACTCAAGTTTGAAGATTATGTCTGAAATCAAAAGAAAAGGGCTACCTCTTGACCAAGCCAAAAAGGTTATTGTTATGATCCATGGGCGTGGCGGTACCGCTGAAAGCATTCTTTCGCTGGTTCCCCATCTCAATCTGACCGATTATGCAATTTTGGCGCCTCAGGCGAACGGAAATACCTGGTATCCGTTTGGTTTTATGGCCTCAGATGAAGGCAACTTTGTTGCGTTGGAATCGTCTTTAAGGAAAATTGAAGAAATAGTTGAAGAAGTAACTGGCGCAGGAATAGCACCTGAAAACATCTATCTACTTGGATTTTCTCAAGGCGCTTGTTTGAGCTTGGAGTTTGCAGCGCGACATGCGAAAAGGTTGGGAGGAGTGGTGGCCTTTACCGGTGGGCTGATCGGAGAGAAACTCAAACCTGAAAATTATTCAGGTGATTTTGAGGGTACTTCCATTTTCATCGGTAGCAGTGATCGGGACTTTCACGTCCCGGCAAAAAGAATTAATGAATCAGCTGAGCTCCTGAGAAAAATGGGAGCAGAGGTTACAGTTAAGCTATTTGACGACCCGGATCACACGATCCGAGCCGAAGAGATAAAATGGGTAAACCAAAAGATTTTCATATGATTTGGGTTTGTCTTTATCGGACATATGGAATCTCGCTTGAATTATGACCCTAACGCATTATGTCTCTTTTGAGGCATGTTCGATTTCTTATAAGGTCTATTTAGGTTAGAAAAATCCCCGGCAGGTTGTCGGGGTATTTTTTTGTCTTTTATGATTTGAAATTCCTCTGAGGACTTCATTCGGATAGGCCTAATTTTCCAGATATGAACCATGATAGGTTTACTGGCAAATTTCCTCTAGTAAGAATACCGGATTTGGGACCCCTTCTCCGGATCAAGTTCGATCTGGGCATATACTCCGATTTCCTGCTGCAATTCTTCCACGTGGCTGATGATGCCGACAATTCGGTTTTCGTGGCGCAGTGATTTTAGTGTTTCGAAGACTACCCTTAATGCATTTCTGTCCAAGGCGCCGAAGCCCTCGTCAAGGAAAAAGAAACTCTGATCAGCCTGATTGAGTGCTTTGACTTTTTCCGCCAAGGCCAAGGCCAAACAAAGCGAAGCCTGAAAGGTCTGACCTCCGGAGAGGGTTTTAAGCAGGCGCTTTTTTCCACCGTTTAGGTAATCCACCACCCAAAAGGTATTGTCCTCGTCTATTTCCAGGCTCAGGCTATTTTTGGTTAGTTTCATAAAGCGCAGGTTGGCGGTATTGCAGAGCTCGCGGAGGTAAATGGAACTGACATACTTTACAAAACCCTTACCCTGGAAAAGTCTGTCGAGCTCGCGGAGATTGCCTTCCCGGCTTTCGGTTTGAGCAAAGGCCTTAAGTAAAACCGTCTTTTCAGCTAATTTTTGGGAGAAGGTTTTGATGTCTTCCTGAAGTAAAATATAGGCTTCCTGAATTTCCAAAGCATAGGATCTGAGCAATTGAAGTTCGTCCTTGAGTCTTATAAAGTTTTCCTCCAAGAATGTCTCCACTCCGGCTTCTGATCTTAATTCTCCTATCCGAGAAAGCGTGGTGGAAACTTTTTGGTCGTACTGCCGGATCTCCAGATCGACTTTTTCGGCATCAATCGAGTAGTGGAATATCCGGATCAATGCCTCCTCATCGGTAAATCCGTATTCGATTTTGAGCCTTTCAAAATCAGCAGAATACGCAGCTAAGTTTATTTCCAATTCCTTCACTCGGTTCTGGAAGTTTTCCAGATCGGATAGGTTTTTTATCTGCTCCCTTCGTTTTTCCTGCAGGTGTTTTTGCTTGCCTAAAAGTTCTTCCTGAGCTTTTTTGATATGGTTTTCTACTGTCAGAATATCAGATTCGATTTCAGATTTCTTCTTTGAAATGTAGGGTTTGCAGAAAGTTGGATCCTTTATTTCTTCTTTTTTGCTTGCGATTTGGGAAAGCAGACTCTGATTTCTAAGCTGTGACTGCTGGAATTCCTTTTCTTTTTTGTCCAGTACTTCCCGCTCGGATTGCCAGGATTTTCGGGTATTCTGTATCTCTTTGAGCAGTTTTTCCCGGGTTTCACCGGCTTCGCTCAGGGACTTGATCTCCGTTTCGAGTTGGTTTGGATCTGCCAGTCCCAACTCCTTCAGTCTCAAAGTGAGGGAGCCAAGTAAGGCTTCGTAATTGAGGATTTCCGCTGCTTTTTCTTTCGTATTTCTTTTGTGATTTTCCAAATAGATGCCGAGTTCGCTGTTCTTTTGGATGAGGGATAGGATGACTTCCCGTTTATCTTTTTCTCTGTTTATTTCCAGTTCTTTTTCCCGGATTTGCTTTTCCTCGGCTTCGGCATGAATGGGACTTGGGTGATGGGCTGAGCCGCAGAGTGGACAGGGCTTTCCTGACTCCAAGAGGTGCGCATGGGCATTCAATCCCTGCTTTCTCAGGATTTTTTCCCGTTCTGATTCCAGATTTTCGATCCGGCTTTTTTGGGATTTGGACCAGGACTCCAAGGATTTTTCCCCTGAAGGAATTTCCAGAAGGATTTTCTCAAGCTGTGCCGAGACTGATTTTTCCTCTTGCTGAAACTGGTTTTGGATCAGTTTAAGATCGGTTATTTTAGTGTTCCAAAGCCCAAGATCACGTGCAGCACTTTTCAATTCGGAAAGTAAGTTGGTGTCTGGGCTTCCCGCAGCCTCAAGTCGCTCCTCAAGGAAGGAGATTTGCTTTTCCAGTGTTTTGAGAGCTGCTTTTTTAGAGTCAATCTCCAGTTTGGCTGTATCAAGAATGCTGACTGATTCGGCAAGTTGGCTATCCAACAGCTGGATTTCGATGACTTTCTTAAGGTCCCGGATTTTGGCCTCCCGTGCGGGTCGTTCGTCGTTTTTTTCTTTTAATTTTTCTTCTTCTTTTTCCAGCAATTCCACCTCCTCTTCAAACCGGATTTTGAATCGGCTGCAGTCAATGACGCTTCTTTGGTTCTTTTCGAGATCTTTTTTAGCATCGATAAGCCTATCCCAAACTGGCCTGAGGTAGGTTTTGGCGGTGATAAATTCCCTGTAAAGCTGTCTTTTTTCCTCGATTTCCGGTTTCCGGTTTTCCAATTCCGATAAGACCAGTCTTTGCTCTTGCAACTGTAGATGGGACTTCTGGATCAGTTCCATCTGCCGAAAATCCGCTTCGGTTTTTTTCAGCTTTTGACTTGCCTCATCACTTTTCCTTTTTAATTCCGAGAATTGGAACTTCCGGTCCTGTAGGCCGGCTTCAGAGATATCCAAAAGTCCATTCAGCTGGGTCTCCAATCGGATTTTTTCCTCTCTTGTGGCTTTGAGCAGACTTCCTGTTTTGACTGAAAGATCAAAGCGCTCCAGCCCAAACAACTGCTGCATCATCTCCGCCCGAGGTCCTGGGGTTAGGTCGATAAACTCCCGGAATTTGCCCTGGGGAATGATCACGGTCTGCTTGAAATGTTCCTTTTTCATGCCGATCAGCTGCTCGGCATTCTGTGGTATAGCCTCCCAGTTTTCATTTTTCCAGGCATAAAAAGTATGTTCGCCGGTATCGATTTTCTCCGGATCCTTTTTGTTTCGTTTGGCAGAATAGCGGGCCAGATAGGTGCTGGAGTTGTTTTTTCCGGCACGGAAAGTAAAGTTGATCAGGATGTGATCACTCTGCAAATTAACCATGCTGGAGCGCTCACCTGTAGCGGCCAAGCGCTCGGTACTGCCGTAAAGTGCCAGGAGGATTCCTTCCAAAATGGAGGATTTGCCACTACCCACCGCACCAAAAATGCCGAATAAGCCAGCTGCCGTCAGTTTTTCAAATTCCACGGTTTGCTTTTCGCGATAGGAGTATAGTCCTTCGATTTCCAGTCGTACAGGGATCATACGGGATCGTTTTGGCTGATGATTTCTTTGAAAAGGGAAAGGATTTCCGGATTGGGTTCCTGGCCTTTTTCACTTTGGTAAAACATCCGAAAAAGACTCTCGACGTCTTTGCTCAGGTCATCCACATGAAGTTGGAAGGATTCCTGACCAAGGGGATTTTTGAGCTGGGGAATCAGGTTGACTATCCCGTCGTGGGCTTTCATAATCGCCTTTCGGGTGGAGGCGTCAATGGACTGCTCGGTTTCGTAGGTGATCTCTACAAAACAATTGGGGTTTTCTTCCAGCCATTGCAGTGTTTTGTCCAGTTGATCAAATTTGACCCGGTAGAGTGGGCGGCCCTGCTTCAGTCCAATGGGCTTGTAAGCTACTGGTTTGCCGGGTTGGGCTTCGATTAGGACGACTTTCTTTTCCTGATCGGCTTCGCTGAAGGAATAGGCCAAAGGGGAACTGGAATACACCACCGGAACGGTGTCATGGCTAACAGCATGGTATCGGTGCAAATGTCCCAATGCGGCGTATTGGATTTGACTGGGGATGTTTTTGGTGAAAAGCGCCTGCGTGCCACCTACATGCAGGATTGGGCGCTCCGATTCTGGTTCTACTTCCGGTTGTTCACCCTCGCGGGTAAAGAAAAAGTGGCCGACAAATAGATTGACGCCCAAATCATCACAGTATTTGTCCGCTAGTTCCTGCCATTTGTTGGATAACACGGAACGGAATTCTCCTTCCCGATCTTCTTCACCCAAATGGATTCTCAGTGATACTTCGTTTGCATAAGGAGCCAGCAGGATTCGGGTAGGAAATTCATGTTGAGGAAGTTTGAGCTCCACAAAACCGCTTTCCGAGCGGGTGATTTCCACGCCGGAGTCCAGTTTCCCAAGTGGAATCACACTGTCGAAGCGACTGTAAAAGATAATTCCCAACTCCCTGGCCAATGGATCCGGTGCCTCGACAAACTGGGTGCTGTCGTGATTTCCCGAAATGGCAATGATGGGCCTCTTGCCGTAATCAGACAGTTTTCGGAGTGTTTTGTAGAGCAATTCCACGGCTTCGTGCGCTGGATTGAAGCTGTCGAAAATGTCCCCTGCCAAGACAATAAGATCGACACTTTCCCGATCTGCGATCTGGCAGATTTCGTCCAGAACAAGTCTTTGTTCCTCAAGGCGGGAGTATTCTTGGAGTCGCTTGCCCAAGTGCCAGTCGGCGGTGTGGAGGATTTTCAGCATTTCTTTGGTCAACAGTCTACGGTCAGCAGTCCACGCCAGCAACGAATCAGTTTGAGGAGTACCATTCAATCGGAAGTCTCAAAAAATTCAGGCTTTGGGATTGACTAAACAATATGTACTAAGATAGTCCAAGGGGTAACTTTCTCCAAGAGAAGATTGGCGTCCTGTCATGAATTGGCATTTTTATTGAAAAGCAAGGCGGATATGCTAGATTCAAGGGTGTTTTACCGGCTGATTTTCGTCTTTTTTTTCTGGATGATGGGTGTGGCTGCCCATGCCCAGGTGGATTCACTGTTGATTCAGGAGGGGACAGCAAGTTACTACGGGAAGAAATTCCAGGGCAGACGAACTTCCAGTGGGGAGATTTTTCACTTGGACAGCATGACGGCAGCGCACAAGAATCTGCCTTTTGGAACTTGGGTCCGGGTGACCAACAGGAAAAATGACTTGTCGGTTTTGGTCAGGATCAATGACCGGCTACCCAGTTATTCCAAACGGGACATTGATATTTCATGGGCTGCAGCTGGAGAAATCGATATGATTCGTGATGGGCTGGCAAAAGTCCGAATCGAGGCTGCTAATCTTGATGAACTGGATAGCTTGATTGGATATTTTGAGGGAAGGGGAAAGTCTGGTTTGCGGCTGAGGCCTTATGAGCGGAGTTTGCATTTGCCAAGTCGGAAGCTCGATTTAGCGTTAAAAAAGATTAAACCAGAATTCAACTCTGATTTTTAGTAGTAAAATTTTTCCTTTTTTAAGTAATTGAAAATCAATAGTTAGACTTTCTGATTTTTCAAAACCTGGCAGGTCTGGATTTCAAAAAAAATCCCGAACACATTCATGTCCGGGATTTATCTCTTAGTCTCTTAATTTATACTGTACTCGGCTCCGGATGCACCCATGGACCTCGGTAAGGTCTTCGGAGTTTGGCGGTGGCCTCTGGATCATTGAGCACGGTCATGGTTTTGGGGTCATAGCGAAGTGCACGTCCTCCGAGTTCCATGGAGATATTAGCCAGGATACAAGCCGCAGTGGAAATATGCCCCTGCTCCACATCTGCGATCGGAAGGGTGTCTTTGTCGATGGACTCGAGCCAGTTTTTCATGTGAAGACGTGTAGCTGGAGCTGCATTGAGTTCGATTCGGTCCTCGGTTACATCTTCAGGATATTGCTCCCGCTCAAACAAGCAGTCGAAGTGGATTTTTTCTTCTTTGGAATCGTAAGGGATATAGTCTGCTTGCATGGTGCTTCCGGCAAGCATTCCTTTTTCACCATAAATCTTGAAGGCCCAAGGATATTCAGGATCCACCGGATTGCCCCAGGTGCGATGTTGCCAGACCACGTTTAGTTCAGGGAATTCGAAGATGGCGGTTTGGGTATCGGCAATATTGGACTTTCCTTCTTTTTGCACATAAATCCCGCCAGTGGAAGTGATCTGAGTCGGCCAGCCCAACTTCAGCATCCAGCGAACGGTATCCAGCATGTGGACACACATGTCTCCGGTGATGCCGTTACCATATTCCATAAACGTTCTCCACCAGCGGATATGAGGTAGCCCATCATATGGTCTCATCGGCGCTGGACCTGTCCACATCTCATAATTCAGGAAATCCGGTACGGGCTCTACTGGAGGGTTGCCATTGGCGCGCATGTGGAAATAGCAGCATACCTCTGCATGACTGATTTTTCCTAGCTTTCCGGTATCAATGATCTGCTTTTTGGCATCGATCAGGTGTGGGGTGCTTTTTCGCTGGGTTCCGATTTGGCACTTGCGGTTATATTTTCTGGCTGCTGCGAGGATGGCTTCTCCTTCGATCACGTCGACTGAAATGGGTTTTTGCAAATAGACATGGGCACCCGACTTGAGGGCCTCGATCGCCTGAAGTGCATGCCAGTGATCCGGCGAGCCAATGAGAACGAGGTCGCATTTGTGTTTTTTGAGCAGTTCGCGGTAGTCTTCAAAAAGCTCAGGGACTTTCTTCGATTTTTGGCGCTGGGAGACGAGTTCTCCGGCGGCGGTGAGGAGCTTTTTGTCCACATCACAAAGGGCCACCACTTCCACATCGGCCACTTGGATCAGTCGGAAAAGGTCGGATTTACCGTACCAACCCGTGCCAATCAAGGCAACTTTGAGCGGACCTTCCTGATCTTTGAAGTCCATGCCAAACAGGCCAAAGCTGGCCAGGGTCATCATCGCCGTCGATCCTTTGAGAAAATCACGTCTGTTGAGTTGATTCATAGGTTTTTGGGTTAAAGAGTCATGTTGATCAACAATTTACAAAAAGGCCCGACAGATGCAAATCAGGTTGGGATGGGAGGTCAGAGTTTAAAAAGTATCAGGTGTCCAACAAATCCAGGTACCCATAGGGAAATAATTGGATTCGGAAAAGTAAAGGGGGTAGTTGGAGATAGGAGTTTTCTAGAACTTCACCCCAAACCGCTCGCCCAGCTGAGTCAAATCCTTCACCACCGGATCAAGCAATGGAATTCCCTCCGTTCTGCGGATAGATTCCAGTTCACGCTCCGGGTCACCAGGGATGAGTACTTTTTCATTTCCTGGAGTTGGGGTAGCAGATCGGAATCGGGTGATCCAGTTGTCCATGTGGGATTTGAATTCGTCTGCTGGACGAAATGCATCCACCCGCATCGCTCCAAAAAAGTGACCGATTCCTTCGCCCACCAAGTTTGGCAAGGGATCTAGGAAAGCTACAAACGGTGGAACCCAAGGCCCATAATTCGCACCTGAAAGTACCGCTGAGAAAATGTCTACAATGGCACCAAGTGCGTAACCTTTGTGCGATCCGTGCTCCCGATCTCCACCGAGAGGAAGCAGGGCACCGCCGTCCTTTACTCCATTGGCAGAGGTAGTTGGGCTGCCGTCTTTGTCCTGCACCCAGCCGGTTGGAGTGTCCAATCCTTTTCGCTGAAGAATTTCGAGTTTGCCATTGGCAGCCGTGGTAGTGGCCATGTCGGCTACGAATGGGGGCTGGTCTTTGGCAGGAATGGCTACCGAGATGGGATTGGTACCCAGAAGTCTTTCTTTGGAAAAAGTCGGCGCTACCAGCGGGCTTGCATTGGTGAGGGAAATTCCGATCATGTCATGCTCCAAGGCCATCATGGCATGGTAGCCTGCGATGCCGTAGTGGTTGGAGTTTTTAACCGAAACCCAGCCTGTTCCTACATTTTTGGCTTTTTCGATAGCCACTTTCATGGCGAAAGGTGCCACCACCAATCCCAAACCTCCATCTCCATCTACAACGGCTGTGGAAGGGGTTTCGTAAGTGACGCGGACATTGGGAGTGGCGTTGATTCTTCCTTTTTCCCATAGTCTCACATAACCCGACAGCCTGGCTACCCCATGACTGTCCACTCCTCGCAAGTCTGCCGAAAGAAGCACTTCGGTCCCGATTTTGGCATCGGCCTCAGGGCAGCCGATTTGAATCAGCATGTCGTAGGTGAAGCGGTAAAGGTGGTCGTAGGCGAAAGTTTGCATGGATAGGATGATTTCACTTTCCCAAATATAGGCTGTTAAGCCACAGATGGAGAGATGATTCTTAGAATAGATTTGATAAAGAAGCTGAACGTACTTAACGGCTTTTGCGTCTTTGTGCCTTGGTGGCGGAAAAACTTAAACGGCCACTTTTCCTGCAAGCAATCGGGAAACGGCTCCTTCTTTTAAGGAATAAAAGGAGCAGACGATTTCTTCCACCGGAACATAGCGCAGGATAAATTCGATCAGGCAACTCGCCACAACGATCATGTCCACCCGCATGGCGATCATACCCGGAATTTTTAGACGCTCCTCCCGGTTTTTGCTTTTCAGCATTTCAAAAATCCGCTCAAATTCCACCCGGGGAAGCTCAAATACATGCTGTCCCGTTAGTTTGCATTGGAGCATGGATTCGTAATAAATATCCGTCAGGGTATCAAAAGTGCCGGAAGCACCCACCAATCCGGTTGGCTCATATTTCTGAATTGCCTCAATCAGGGGTTGAAGTTTTTCTTCGCAATAGGCCTCCAGCTTTGCTACCTCATCAGGTAAGATCGGGTCGTGGTAGTGAAAGGCATCCAACAAGCGCTGACCTCCGATTTCAAAACTTCTCTTCCACAACACTTCCTGGGAAGTGCCGATGATGAATTCCACTGATCCACCTCCGATATCCATCATCAAGTTGACATGACCATTGAGCGAGCCGGAAAGGTTGATCCCTTCATAGATGAGTTGGGCTTCTTCTTCTCCGGAGATCACGTTAATGTGGATTCCGATGTCCTCTTTGACTTTTTGGACAAACTCAGGCCCGTTTTCTGCATTTCGGACTGCGCTGGTTGCAAAAGCAAAAATCTGATCGATGTGCTCGCCATCAATCAGATTTTTGAAGTGTTTTAAGGTATGAAAAGCCCTTTTTTGGGCGTCCGGAGCGATTTGGTTTTGGCTGATTCCTCCCTGTCCGATCTTTACCGGAATCTTTTCTTTGTAGATTGTCTTAAATCCTACTCCGTTTAATTCCACCAATAACAAATGAAATGTATTGGTTCCCATGTCAATCACCGCGGCCTTTCTGGTACTCATAATGCTGCCAAATTTTGGATGGGCGAATATAGAAAGTTTTTGATTTGTAAAAAGTAAGATTTGTGAGAGACAAGGCTTTGTAAATTGCTGAGCATTATGGTTCAATCATTCTGGCAAATTTGCCAACTTTCAATTTTCCAATTCAACTGAGGGACTATCTTTGGTCCATTAAAAAAACTGAAATGTCAGAGCTGCATAAACCCATTTATACTTTGCCCGGCAACGCCGAAAAACTGGAGATTTTAAAAAAGAAAAATGAAGAGGCCCTTCAAGGTGGAGGTAAATCCCGTATCGACGCGCAGCACAAAAAAGGCAAGCTGTCAGCCAGAGAGCGGATCGACTTACTAATGGATGAAGGGACCTTTGAGGAGATTGACAAGTTTGTCATGCACCGATCCAAGGATTTTGGATTGGATAAGGAGCATTACCTAGGAGATGGAGTGGTGACTGGATATGGGGAGATTAACGGCCGCCTCGTCTATGTATTCTCTCAGGATTTTACGGTTTTCGGCGGTTCACTTTCTGAAACTCACGCGGAGAAAATCTGCAAAATCATGGATATGGCTATGAAAAACGGCGCCCCGGTAATCGGACTGAATGACTCCGGTGGAGCCAGAATCCAGGAAGGGGTCAACTCGCTGGGTGGCTATGCTGATATTTTTTACCGAAACACACTGGCTTCCGGTGTAATTCCCCAGATCTCTGCGATCATGGGGCCCTGCGCAGGAGGTGCGGTTTATTCTCCGGCGATTACAGATTTTATCCTGATGGTAGAGAATACCTCTTACATGTTTGTCACCGGGCCAAATGTGGTAAAGACCGTGACTCAGGAAACAGTGACTGCGGAAGAATTGGGCGGTGCATCTACCCATAGCACCAAGTCAGGAGTGACGCACTTTGCCTGTGCAAATGAACTCGAGGCGATCCGCCACATCAAGAGACTGCTGAGCTACATTCCGCAGAATTGTGAAGATGCCGCCCCGGTTTATCCCTATGAATTGAAAAAGGACGAAAGCCGAAAAGTGCTGGATACTTTAATTCCTGAAAATCCCAATCAGCCCTACGACATGCGCGACGTGATCCGAGGGATTGTGGATGAGGAATCCTTTCTGGAAGTCCATGAAAACTATGCCGATAATATCGTGGTTGGATTTGCCCGAATTGCGGGAAGAAGCATCGGGATCGTCGGAAATCAGCCTCAATCCATGGCGGGGGTCTTGGATATTCATGCCTCAGTCAAAGCAGCAAGATTTGTGCGTTTCTGTGACAGTTTCAATGTTCCCTTGTTGGTTTTAGTGGACGTACCGGGATTCTTGCCTGGTACTGACCAAGAATGGAATGGGATCATCACCAATGGAGCTAAGTTGCTCTATGCATTTTCAGAGGCTACGGTTCCACGGATCACCGTGATTACCCGAAAGGCCTACGGTGGTGCCTATGACGTAATGAACTCCAAGCACATCGGAGCTGATATGAATTATGCTTGGCCAACTGCGGAGATTGCGGTAATGGGTGCAAAAGGGGCGGCAGAGATTATTTTCAAAAAAGAAATCGCCGAAGCTGAAAATCCCGAAACTAAACTTCAGGAAAAAGTGGATGAATACACCTCCAAGTTTGCCAATCCGTATCGCGCGGCCCACCGTGGCTTCATCGATGAAGTTATCCTTCCTTCAGAAACCCGAATCAAACTCATCAAAGCCTTCAAAATGCTGGAAAACAAGGTGGATAAGTTGCCCAGAAAGAAGCATGGGAATATTCCGCTTTGATTAATCTCAAGTCTTAAATCTCAAATAACTAATTTGAATGGAATCGAATACCTTTTTGCACAAGTACCTAAACAACGCCTCACCAACGGGCTTCGAGGCTTCAGGCCAGCAGATCTGGCTGGATTACATCAAGCCTTTTGTTGATACCTATTTCACGGATAATTACGGGACAGCTGTCGGAGTTATCAACCCCGAAGCACCCTATAAAGTCGTCATAGAGGCCCACGCCGATGAGATCAGCTGGTTTGTCAATTACATCAAGGACGATGGGTACATCTATGTGCGCCGCAATGGCGGATCTGACCATATGATTGCCCCATCCATGAGGGTGAATATCCACACCGATAAAGGAGTCATCCCGGGAGTTTTCGGATGGCCGGCTATACACGTACGAAAAGAAGGAAAAGAAGACGCTCCAACTTTGGACAATATCTTTATCGATGTGGGAGCCAGATCCAAAGCTGAAGTGGAGGAAATGGGGATTCACGTGGGATGCGTGATTACTTTTAAAGATGAATTGATCGAGTTGAATGGGAAATTCTGGTCCGGACGTGCTTTGGACAATCGTATCGGAGGCTATATGATTGCGCAGGTGGCAAGAAAAATCAAAGAATCTGGGAAAAAACTTCCATTTGGATTATACGTGGTCAATGCGGTCCAGGAAGAAATCGGACTGCGTGGAGCCGAAATGATTGCCAATAACATCAAACCAAACATGGCCATCATCACTGATGTCTGCCACGATACCACTGCTCCTCTATATAGTAAGATTAGCAGCGGAGATCAGACAGCCGGAAAAGGGCCGGTTTTGACATACGGTGCTTCGGTTCACAAAAAACTGTTGGACTTGATCATCGATACAGCCAGAAAAAGAGAGATTCCCTTTCAGCGGGCAGCTGCCTCGAGAAGTACCGGGACAGACACTGACGCATTTGCTTATTCCAATGATGGAGTGCCTTCTGCTTTGATTTCACTTCCTCTGAAATACATGCACACTACGGTAGAGACCGCAAGCAAAGATGACATTGAGCAAGTGATCAATCTGATGTATGAATTTTTGACGGATTTTGATCCAAGCTTTGATTTTAGGTATATAAAATAAGTCAACTGTCCACAGTCCACGGTCGATAGCTGTGGACAGTAGACTGTGGACCGTTTTCCAGAATGGAATTCACAGATCATCTAAACCGTACCATTTTTCTTCCCAAACCTCCCGAGCGGATCATTTCTCTGGTTCCCTCTCAAACGGAGTTGTTGGTGGATTTGGGGTTGGAAGAGAAAATCGTCGGAATCACCAAGTTTTGCGTACATCCCCATGATTTGAAAAAAAGAAAAACCATTGTTGGAGGTACCAAAAATTACCGTTTTGAAGTGATCGAAGCTCTCAAGCCAGATCTGATTATAGGGAATAAGGAGGAAAATGATCGAGAGGGAATCGAAAGGCTTGCTTCGATCTATCCCGTTTGGATGAGTGATATCTACAAGCTGGATGATTCATTGAGGATGATTTCGGATGTGGGGATTTTGACCGGAACTTCCTCCAAGGCGGAGCAACTCGTCCGGGAAATTCAGAATTCCTTTTCCGAGAAAATTTCCTTTAAAGGGAATTGTGTCTATTTGATTTGGGAAAATCCTCTTTTGGCAGCAGGCAAAAACACCTTTATTGACTCCATGCTGCGTAAGGCAGGATTTGAAAACCTGATTCAATCGGCCCGGTATCCTGCACTTTCCGAGGACCAATTGATCAGTCTTTCACCGGATTTTTTACTTCTGAGTTCAGAACCTTTTCCTTTCAAGGAAAAACACATCGCTTTCTTCCAAAACCTTTTGCCTAAGACCAAACTGATTCTGGCTGATGGAGAGCTATTTTCTTGGTATGGGAGCCGGTTGCTTCAATCTTCCCGCTATTTCAAAAGATTATAAGCAAAGCTAAATCCGGAATTCGATTTCCGTTTGTAAAAATTAAACTTTCTCCAGGGGACTTTTTTAAAAAATTCAATTAACTTTTGAGCCCTAACATTAAACCTAATTTCCAAACGATGAAAGATAACCGAAGGAGTTTTCTAAAAAAGCTCGGGCTTTCTACGGGTGTGGCAGCGCTGGCTCCATCCATTATGGCGGAAGCCAACTCAATTCATAAGGAATACATCAGCAGAGAAGATTCTTTTGTGGCGGACCAGCCCATTAGACTAGCCCTGATCGGAGCAGGTATTATGGGTACTGAGGATACAAACACAGCTTTGCGCCATGCGAATGTTTCCCTAGTCGCAGTTTGTGACTTGTATGATGGTCGATTGCAGTCCGCAAAGCAAAAGTGGGGGGATCATCTTTTTCTCACCAAAGACCATAAGGAAATCCTGAAACGATCTGATGTGGATGCGGTGATCATCGGGACGCCAGACTCCTGGCACAAGCAGATTTCAATTGACGCCTTGAATGCCGGGAAGCACGTGTATTGCGAAAAGCCGATGGTTCATTCTGTGAAAGAAGGCCAAGAGGTCATCGATGCTTGGAGAAAATCCGGTAAGGTAATGGTCGTCGGTTCTCAGGGAATTTCTTCTTTGGGAAATGAGAAAGCCAAAGAATTGTTGGCAGCCGGCGTAATCGGTGATATTGTCTATGCTGAGGGTTTTTGGGCAAGAATGTCCCCCGAAGGGGCTTGGCAATACAATGTGCCTGCAGATGGAAATGAAAAGACAGTAGATTGGAAGCGGTATATTTCCAATACTACCCAGCGGGATTGGGATCCCTTGCGGTTTTTCCGCTGGAGAAATTACTTGGACTATGGTACTGGAATGTCGGGAGATTTGTTCGTTCACCTCTTTACCAGCTTACACTTTATCACCAATTCAAAAGGACCAAGTAAAATTGCTTCTTTGGGAGGATTGAGATATTGGAAAGACGGTCGGGAAGTTCCTGACGTGCTTTTGGGTAGTTTTGATTATCCTGAGACTCCCGAGCACCGGGGCTTCAACCTATCTTTAAGATGTAACTTCGTGGATGGAACAAGCGGAACCACCTACCTGAGAATCGTAGGAACCAAGGGTTCAATGGATGTGAAGTGGGAGGAAGTCGTGGTGAAGTTGAATAGCAATGCAGAAAGCGATGATCCGTTTATGAAAGAGCAGGCGAAGTTGAGGGCAGCCTCAGGCGAAGAAGAAAGAGCAAAGATTCTTCCTCCTCGAGAAACCTCTTATACTGCAGAAAGATCTTGGAAAGGTGCTCATTATGATCACTTTGGCAAATGGTTCAAGGCAATCAGAACAGGGGGATCAGTCGAAGAGGATCCGATTTTTGGATTTAGAGCTGCAGCACCGGCATTACTCTGTAATGACAGCTACTTCCAGGATAAGTTTATCAAATGGGATCCGGTAAACATGAAATTGATATAAATCCCATGTGGCCTTTAAAAATCAAATTATAATCATATGAAAAAAAGCAGAATAGCCTGGGCGGCATTGATCGCCTTAGCATGGGCCTGTGGACCAAAAGCTACAGAAGAAACAACAGAGGTGGCTGAGGCACCAGTGATTGTTCCAGACAATTCCCTCAGCGAAGAAGAAAAAGCTTCCGGCTGGATGCTCCTCTTCGACGGGACATCAATGGACGGGTGGAGAGCCTTCAACGGAGACACTTTGCCATCCAACTGGATCATTGAAGATGGTGCGATGAAAGGACTTGGTGCTACAGGTGGTGCAGATTTCGGTGGAGACATCGTCTTTGGCCCAATGGAATTCGAAGAATTTGAAATGGAATTTACCTGGAAAATTTCTCCGGGTGGAAACAGTGGAGTTTTCTACCACGTGGTGGAAGATCCAAAATATAAGGCGCCTTATTATACTGGACCGGAATATCAGGTGATCGATCAGTTGGGATTTGCACAGCCTTTGGAAAAGTGGCAGTCACTTGCAGGGGATTATGCCATGTATGAGCCGGACTACGAAGGGGTGGTAAAGCCAGCCGGAGAATGGAATGTGTCCAAAATCATTTTCTCAGAAGCGGGAGCAAGCTATTGGCTCAATGGTAAAAAGACGGTAGAATTTATACCCTACTCTGAGGATTGGACCGCAAGGAGAAATTCCGGCAAGTGGAATGACTTTCCGGATTACAAGATTGCACGAAAAGGTTTGATTGCATTGCAGGACCATGGGGATCCTGTTTGGTTCAAAAACATTAAAATAAGACCTCTATGAAAAAGATAATTATTGTTGGGTTGTTGCTTTTGGTAGCTCAGGTAACCTTTGCACAAAAGAAGAAAAAGCTATTCAACGGAAAAGACTTGACGGGTTGGGTAGTCTATGGTACCGAAAAGTGGTATGTAGAGGATGGATTATTAATTTCCGAAAGTGGTCCGGATAAAGGATATGGGTATTTAGGCACCAAAGAAAATTACGATGACTTTGAAATTGAATTGGAGTTCAAGCAGGAAGCCAATGGTAATAGTGGCGTTTTCATCAGGTCAACTGTAGATGGCACAAAAGTCTCTGGTTGGCAGGTAGAGGTGGCACCTCCTGGAAATGATACCGGAGGAATTTATGAATCATATGGAAGAGGTTGGTTGATTAAACCTGATCCGGAAAAAGATAAAGCCTTGAAATTTGGCGAGTGGAACAAAATGAGAATCGTTGTAAAAGGTGATAACGTCACATCTTATGTGAACGGGGTAGAGATGGTTAATTTCTCAGATGCCAAAATTGGAGAAGGAAAGGGCGGTGTTTTGCTTCAAATTCACGATGGTGGAGGGATTAAAGTTTATTGGCGAAATATTGTACTGAAGGAACTCTAATTTTCGGAATTTTCTAAATCAAAAGCCCTGGGATTTGACCTCTCAGGGCTTTTTTATGGATTAATTTTTTTTCGATCATTTTCAGTCAGTTAAGAGAAAAATGAGTTTTTTTCTTTCCGAGGTATTGTTGAGGGAGAAAAAAGGGAGATATTTGCACTCCCAAACGGCTCAAACGGAGCTGTGGAAGATTTGAAAGGGAAGGGGCTGGATTCTTAATGATTGGGGTTGACCCCGGTTGAATTAGTGAGGTTCTGGAGGGGTAGAAAATATTTTTTTCAGGCCTTGTTGAAAAGTAGAAAGTTTCGGTTACCTTTGCAACCCTGTTCGGAAGGAACGGGAAAGGAGTAAGAGTAAAACGAGAGGGAAACAGGGGGTTGAAAACCGGTTTCTGACGATTCTGCCGAATGAGGCGGAGTAAGTTCTTTGAAGTGATGTAAGAGATAGAAAAAGCCTGAGTAGAAAAGACAGGGAGTTATCATATTAGGCTTAGGCCGTATGGTAATCGACAATAATGATAATTTACAA
>NZ_QXML01000010.1 GCF_003583985.1 Algoriphagus lacus
ACTTTACAGTGAATAGAAAGGCTCCATTCTCAGAATCCTCAATATCCACACTTACAAAAGTAATTGTTGGCTTAACAATAGGTTTTATGATTCTAAAATTAAATCAAGTTCTTCTGATACCGTTATAATATCAGTAAAGGGATTGATTCTTCATACTGGTCAATATTATGTTTCTGCTTTTTTAGGAGATTCCTTATTGGATTATTTTATGCTCAAGGATGTGATTTATTTTAACGTTGAAAATAAGAATACTGACTATTTGAAGGTGCCATCCTTAAAATATATTGGAGGGATTTATATAAAAGAGGTTGAATTTTTCAATCAATAAGATTTTAAAATGAAGTTTTTTTTTAAGAGATTTTTTAAAAATTCTTTGATAATTAGACCTGGTTTACTAAATAATTTTTCATTCTGGGATTTAATTACTATCCCATTTATATTTAATGTGAATAAAACCACTTTGCTTTGTGAGTACATGTTAAATGAAGGAAGTGATAAGGGAGTGTTTGCTGGTCAGGGTCGACATAATTACACTCCAATTTATCATAGCCTTTTTCGAAAATTTAGAAATAAAGAAATTTTATTGTTCGAATTAGGACTTGGAACGTCTGATAAGAAATTTGATTCTAATATGGGACCTAATGGAAAACCTGGAGCTTCATTGAGGGCTTGGAGGAAGTATTTTCCATATGCAAAAGTATTTGGAGCAGACATTGATTATTCTATTCTCTTCCAAGAGGATAGAATAAAAACCTTTTTTTGTGATCAGACTAATCCAATATCAATAAATGAAATGTGGGTTTCAAATTCAGAATTAAACAAAGAATTTGATATTATTATTGAGGATGGACTGCATGTTTTTTCTGCTAACAAGATTTTTTTAGAAAACTCATTTAATAAGCTTAAATCAAATGGAATATATGTCATTGAAGATGTTTCTAGATCTGAAATTTCAAGTTGGGTTAAATATTTACCTGAATTTTCTATTTCGAGAGGTAATGTAAGATATATGATACTTAAAATTCCTAATGAGTTTAATCCTCATGATAACAATTTAATCCTTATTTTTAAACCAGGTTTTTTTTAATCTTATGAAAGTTTTGTTCGTTTCTCATGATGCAAGTAGAACAGGTGCTCCCTTAATGCTTCTTTATTTTTTAAAATGGTTGAAAATCTCACATCCTGAAGTTTCATTTGATCTTTTAGTCCTCGGTGATGGCGTATTGAAATCTGATTTTAAAAAATTAACTTTAAACTATTTTGAAAAAAAGGAAAGCAGATATAGTGTTTTTCGAAGGATCATAAATAAGTTGGTAAATAAATCTAATGTAATGGATGTTATTTCAAAATTTAGGTACGATATTATTTATTCTAACTCAGTTGTAAGTCTTAATACTTCAATTCACCTTAAAAATCGTTGTATCGGAAACCCAAGAATTATTTGTCATGTTCATGAACTTGCATTAATTGTTAAATTGCTTGTGGAAAATTTTAAAGATATTAACATAAGTGTAGATTATTTCATAGCTGCATCAGATAAAGTTCGTAAAATGCTTAATCATGACTTTGGTGTAAGATCTAGTAAGATATCCACAATCTATGAATTTTCAGGTTTGAACCTTGGTTCTTTAAATTTTAATCCGAGATGTTGCGATGAATTTATAGTGGGTGGTTCAGGAACAGGCCATTGGAGAAAAGGAACAGATATTTTTGTGTTGGTTGCTAATTGGGTATCAAAAAATTTTCCAGAAAAGCGAATTAAGTTTAAGTGGGTTGGATCCATTCAATATCCTGATAGTTTAATTTTGGAAAATGATGTAGAAAAGTTAGGTATTTCTTCAAAAATTGAATTTGTTGGAGAGGTTGAAGAACCTAGGAAAGAATATCAGAGTTTTGACATTTTTCTTTTAACATCAAGGGAAGACCCTTTTCCGTTAGCGGCTATTGAAATTGCCCAAATTGGAGTTCCAATAATTTGTTTTTCAGGTGCAACTGGGACTGAAGAGGTTCTAATGCATGGTGGTGGAAAATGTGTGCCATATTTAGATGTAGAGGAAATGGGGAAACAAATTATTTATTATTATGATGACCAGGATGCTAAATTCCAAGATGGTCAATCTGCCAAAAATCTTTTCTCTAGATTTACTCCTGATTTGATATGTCCTGAAATTTATTCCGTGATTAGATCTGTAGTTTCCGTTTAGCGAAATTATGTTTGTATCAGTTATTGTTCCGAATTTTAATCATAAGCGGTTTTTACCACAACGATTGGATTCAATTTTCAATCAAACTTTTGAAAATTTTGAAGTTATTCTGCTAGATGATTGTTCTACTGATGGAAGCTGGGAATATCTTCAGCTTTTTTTAAAGCATCCTAAAGTTAGTTTTTGTTTGAGGAATGATAAAAACTCAGGTAGTCCATTTAGGCAATGGGTAAAAGGTATAGAAAGTTCTAAAGGTGATCTAATTTGGATTGCTGAATCAGATGATTTTTCAGATCTAGTATTCTTGGAAACTTGTGTTCCTTATTTTGATGATCATGATGTCAGCTTGGTTGTTTCCTCCTCTGTTTATGTAGATGGAAATAGTAAAAAAATAGATGGTCCAATGAATACTGTATTTAAAGGTAAATTCAGTGGTAATGAGTTTGTTAATAGTTACATGTATTTTAATAATTCTATTTTAAATGCATCTTCAGTTGTATTTAGAAAAAGTCTTGTTAAAAGTTCTACATTAATTGAAATAACTGATTTTCGTCTTTCAGGGGATTATCTTTTTTGGATTGAACTAATAAAAGGAAATTCACTGATTGCTTTAGATTGTAAGTTGAATTTTTTCAGGTGGCATAACACTTCCGTTAGATTTCAAGAGTCAAATAAATTAACTGGACTACTTGAAGGAGTTCGAATAAAGAAAAAAATAGAAAAAAATTTTCAAATTGATAAAAGTATTCAGACTATTTGTAAAAGAAAATTTTATTTGGATTATTTTAAATTTTTAAAACATAATAAACACTTGAAAGATTGGAATGAGTTTATTTTTGTTTTACATTTTTTTCTTCCTGTAGATAGGTTTAAAGCATTTGTTAGATTTTTTATAATGTAAAATTGGGTTGTTGAATTTTAAACATTTTGAATATTTTTCCTTTAGTTTCTGTTTGTATTCCAGTTTTCAATGGTGACGAATTTTTATTGGAAGCCTTGGAATCAGTGAAAATACAGACTTATTCCAACTTGGAGTTTATTATCTCTGATGATCAGTCCAATGATCGTTCGATAGAAATCATTGAACATTTTTTACGTGAAAACCATTTTCCTTTCACGCTGGTCACAAATATTGATCGGGGAATTGGGAAGAATTGGAATAATTGTGTTCGGCATGCAACCGGCAAATACATTAAGTTTCTTTTTCAGGATGATGTTCTGTTTCCTGAATGCATCAGTGATATGGTCGCAATGGCGGAATCGGATGATGAGGTAGGATTAGTTTATTCTGATCGAAGGATCCTTATGGATGAAACCAATTTAGCACATGTAAACTGGTATAACGCTAATGGGGAACTTAATCATAAATGGGCAGATCCTTTAGAAACAGGGATTTATCTAGGAAAACGTATTCTAAAAGACCGTAATTTATTTTTTGTCAAGCCATGGAATAAGCTTGGTGAACCTTCCACCATGCTCTTTCGAAAATCAGTATTTGAAAATGTAGGGCTTTTTGATACTCAGTTAATTCAATTTTTGGATTTGGAATTCTCACTACGAGTCTTTTCCAAATATAAGTTTGGATATATCCAGAAGCAGTTAACTGGATTTCGGTTACATGAAAATCAGTCCTCATGTAGCTTTTCAAAGAAGAAGATTAATGAAAGGTCCATTCTCCTAAGAAAGTTGAGTTTTGACTTATTTTTTCAATTGGGTTGGTTTTCAAAAAAAATTATTCTAGCCGAATATTCCCCCGCTTGGGTTCTTAATTTGATTAAAAAGCGAAATCGAGTTTAATCAGGTGAGAGTAGCTTTTGTCATTTTAGGATATAAGAATCCTACTCAGATTAGAATCTTAATAGAACATTTGATTCATTCCGATTACTTTTTTTTTATTCATATTGATAAACGTATTGACATAAGTCCCTTTAAAGATGAATTGAGGAAGTATGAAGGCAGAATTTCCTGGGTAAAAAGAGAAACTTCCTATTGGGGGAGTTATCAATGTGTCAAAGCTTTGCTCAATGGACTTCGACAGGCAATTGATTATGAGAAAGTTCGGTTTGATTATTTTATTCATCTCAGTGGGCAGGATTTTCCTCTGAAAAGTCCTGATTTTATCAATCGTACTTTATCCCAGTATTTCCCAACCAACTTTGTAAACGTTATCCCTTTTCCTGTACTAACTTGGGAAAAAGGTGGAATAGATAGATTAAGGCATATCAAACTAATCTGGAAGGGGAAAAGGATCATTTTCCATCCTGAAATCGGGAATTGGGTTTTAAAGGCATTCTACAAAGTTCTTTCTGGCATCTTCATTCAATTGGATAGAGGAAAAACCTTTTATGGAGGGGAATTCTACTTCATGATGCACCGGACTGGGGTGGAGCGATTATTATCCAATATCAGAAAATATCCCATTTTTTTTCATCGACTGAAATTCGTTACCCTTCCGGAAGAAATCATTATTCAAACCATTTTGATGATGGATTATGAGGCCGATAAACTGTTGATTTCAGAAGATAGATTTCGCTATATCGATTGGGAAACTGGTCAAAAAAGTCCCAAAGAAATGAATGAGGGTGAAATTATAGGCTTGTTAAATTCCCCTTATCTTTTCGGTAGGAAGTTTATCATAACCAACCCAAATTTCAAGGTGAGTTTCAATGAATAATCTTTACATCCACGATGAGGCTACTCACAACAAAAAAGCCGCATCAGTAATAATCCCATTGCTTCATGAGATTCTGGACTTTGATTCTGTGTTGGATGTGGGGTGCGGTATAGGAACTTGGCTGAGTGTGTTTCAGGAAAAAGAAGGTCTGGAGATTCTCGGTTTGGATGGGGATTATGTAAACAGGGATCTTTTGGCCAAAAACATTCCTTTGGATTCGTTCAAATCAATTGATTTGTCCCTTGAATTTGACCTAAAAAAAAAATTTGAGCTTGCCATTTGTTTGGAGGTTGCCGAACACCTTCCAATTACTTCATCAGATTTATTGGTGGATTCCTTGTGCCGGCATTCAGATCAGGTCCTTTTTTCAGCCGCAATCCCAAATCAAGGTGGGCAAAATCATTTGAATGAGCAGTGGCCTTCCTTTTGGATTGAAAAGTTTAAAAGGAATGGATTTGAAGTGTATGATCTGATTCGTCCAAAAATCTGGGATAATCCTCAGGTAGAAATTTGGTACCGACAGAATCTATTGATCTTTTCAAAGAATAAAATTCAACATGCCGAAGTAGGAGCTTTGGATCTCGTCCTCCCGGAATATTGGAATCAAAGGAATAAAGAAGTATTCACGCTTAAAAACCAATTGGATCGGATCAAAGAAGGCAAAGTAGGTGCATTTTTTTATTTGAAATCATTAATCAAAAGTTTGAGATTCTTTGGAAAGAAGGTTTAGAATGCCTGCTCCCCTTTTTTCGATCATAGTTCCTTGTTACAATCAGGGGCATTTTTTAAGCAAAGCAGTGGAATCTGTCATTGCCCAAGGATTTAAAGATTGGGAATTGTGGATTATCAATGATGGAAGTACGGATCAAACTGGACAAATTGCTCAAAAATTAAGTGCTTCTGACGCTCGTATTGAAGTAATCACACAATCAAATCTTGGGCTTTCTGCTGCAAGGAATTCAGGAATCAAAGTTGCGAATGGTAATGTTCTTCATTTTCTGGATGCTGATGATTGGTTACTTCCCGGATGTTTGGAACAAGTGGCTGAAAAGTTTAAAGATCCCGAAATAGATGTTTGTATTTCAGGATATAGTTATTATTTGGGAGATAAAATTATCCACACTCATAGATTTCAATCTGAGGAAATATTTCTTCCTAGAGTGGTTAATGGAAATTTAGCTCCGCCCGTATCCTTTTTTGTAAAGAAAGAAGTTTTGGAGTCAGTTGGGGATTTCGATATTTCGCTAAAAAGCTGTGAGGATTGGGATTTATGGATCCGTGCTGCCAAATCCGGTTTCAGAATACATTCCATGAATCAGGTATTGGTTGCCTATCGGTATGTGGCGGGTAGCATGAGTAAAAAGCCTAAGCAAATGTATGCGGCCTTGTGTGAGGTTTCTTCCAGAGCAGCTATGGTTGACTCTAGGATTTCTGTAACCTTACCTTTAAACAAAGACTATGATATTAATCTTCCAGAAAGATTTAAAATCCATTTTATCAATTGTCTTGGAGTAAGTTTGTTTCAGGGTTTAATTGAGGAAAGTAAGTCCTGGTTTGAAGAGGAAAAGTTTAAGTGGTCTTTTAGTATGACCGATTGGGAGGGTTTATCCTCCAATTTGAGTTTTAAGCATTTTTTAACCCCTGAATTGATTCAAAAAGTTCTAACCGAAAACCTACCTTCTTTTCACCAATTTTTTATTTCTATTGGATATTCTGAAAATGAAACCAAGAAAATTTTAAAAAGGGTTTTTTCGGCCCAATTCAAAAAAAGGAATCATTTAAGATTCGGCAGAATACTGGGTGGAATTATTAATAAGTTAAGTTTTTGAGTTTTTCGATATCCATTGTTGTCTGTACCCATAACGGTGCGAATAGAATATCCAATTGTCTTTCTTCCTTGGTAAGCCAGGAAAATTCCCCGGAATATGAAATTCTGGTGGTGGATAATGCATCTACCGATGGGACAGGAGAGCTGGTTAAAACACAATTGAATTCCTCATTTCCTTTGGGTGGATGGAGCGTAATAAAAGAAGAAAAACCCGGTTTGCTCTATGCCCGATTGGCAGGGCTTCAGGCAGCTCGGTACGATTGGGTGTTGTTTTGCGACGATGACAATGTCTTGTTTTCAGATTTCCTGTTTCAGTGTCAGCAAGTTCTTTCCCGGAATTCCGGAATTGGAGTATTGGGAAGTCTGGGGATTCCCGAGTTTCTTGGAACTAAGCCGGGCTGGTTTGAGCGATATTCCTCGAGCTATGCCGTCGGGCCTCAGCAGGTAGAAAATTCGGGAGGAAAGCGATTAGTTCATGTTTATGGAGCTTGCTCAACCTATCTAAGAAATCCTCTTTTAGACCTGTTTCAAAAAGGATTCAATCCAGTGCTCAGCGGAAGAAAAGGAAAGCAAATGAGCGCAGGAGATGATGTGGAATGGTGTTGGCTTATGCAACTAATGGGGCACAAGGTGGCCTTCTCGGAAAAGCTCAGGTTTTATCATCAGATTCCTGCTTCACGATTGACCTGGGACTATTACTTAACATTGAAGAGAGGCATTTCCGGAAGTGTGGGATTGCTTAGTGCTTATACGTTTTACTTTTCATCTTCATTTCGACCCTTGATTGGGTTCATCTTCAAGTATTTTTCCAGTACCAGTAAGTCAGTATTATTATACATCAAGTATTCTATTCTATGGATGGGAAAGCCTTCCATACCGGAAAACCAGTTGTCTTTTGCCATTTTGGAGTCTCAGATGAGGGCTTTCCTTAGTCAGGGAAAAGTTGCCACAACTCATTTCCGCCAACTGAAAAAACACTTTGGATCCTAGGTTTTCAGTAATTATCCCCAGCTATAACCGGGCAGGAACAATAGGAAGAGCTATTGAAGCAGCCAAACATCAGAGCTTTCCTCCCTATGAAATTATTATTGCCGATGATGGCTCTACTGATGGCACTTCGAATCTTATAAGTTCATACCCTTCAATTGTTTATTTATTCCAAGAAAATAAAGGTGTTACCTCAGCAAGGAATTTAGGTGCATCTGTTGCTAAAGGCAAATGGTTGGTTTTCTTGGATTCAGATGACACCGTTAAGGAATCATGGTTGATGAATTTTAAAAATGCCATAAGAGGCTTTCCTGGTTGTCAGGTTTTTCAGATGGGCTATGAATTGATCTTTGCTGGATCAGGAAAAAATAAGGTTTTTTTGCCCAGTCAAAGTAAATATCTTCCGCCATTGACAGGGACTTTTGCAATTAAGAAAGACCTATTTTTTTCATTGGGTGGATACGATGAGGCATTAAGGTTTGGAGAAAACTCTGAGCTTTTTTTTCGGCTCGAGAAAATGAATGAATCCATTCAGAAAATTGAAACCGCTGATTTGATATACCAAGAATCCCATGATGGGGGAAGTAAAAATCTTCGCAATATGAATGATTCCATTCGCCATACCCTTGTTAAACATCAGGATTATTTGTCCCCCAAGGTGAAGCGATTGTATCACCAAATAGCAGGCGTAAACTACCTGAGATTAGGGGACTATCGGCAGGCTTCTCAAGATTTAAGGAAAGCTTTTCTTCTTCAACCCTGGAAGTTAGATACTCTGGTAAGATGGGGAATTTCAAAATTCCCATTTCTGGCCAAGAAAATTTACCCTATCAAGTCTTCCCTGAATGGATAAGCAATTTGGAGGTTTTATTATCACTTACCAGAGACCTGAAGACCTGCTGAATACTATCAATCAGGTGTTTGCACAGTCCTTCCCTCCACAAAAGTTATGGATTATCGATAATTCCGCAGATCAGGTTACCAAAACAGCAATTCAAAATCTGAATGATCCTAGGTTAGTGTACTATGCTGTCGGATATAATTCAGGTCCGGCTGGGGCTGCAAAAATCGGATTGGAAATGTTAACAAAAGAAGGATTTCAATGGATTTATTGGGGAGATGATAATGACCCTCCGCCTTATCCCTATACTTTTGAACGTTTATTTTCGCTCATCCAATCCAACCTCCACCTGAAAGTTGGTCAGGTGGGGGTTGTTGGACAACGATTTGATAAAAATCTAGGGAAAACCTTAAGACTTAAAAATATCGAATTGGAACAAAGTCCTGTTGTGGCAGTAGATACAATCTCCGGAAACCAATCCAAGATTATTAATTCGGCTGTCATAAGAGAAGGAATCTTGACATCACCGGAGCTTTTCTTTGGATTTGAAGAATTGGATTTTGATCTGAAAATGGGAAGTTCTGGTTACCTATCCTTGGTTGATTCCAGGATATTTTTGGAGTTAAGGGAGAAGTATCAAAGAGCTCAATTTGAAAGACCTGTTTACAGTAAAAAATCCTCTAACTCTATTTCAAGGGAATATTACAGCATTCGAAATTTACTTTGGATTTTAAGGAAAAACCGAATGATGGTTGCCTATTGGATAAACGTAGGAAAATCAATTTCAAAAATGCTAATAGGTTTTCGATTTGGATGGAATTATGGAGTTTTGAATATGAACATAGTATTCAAAGGTTTAAAAGATGGGGTATTAAAGGGATTAGAATGAATAAAAGAATTTATACTTCTCTTGGCTACAGGCTTCAAAATCTATCTACCTATTTCAAGTCTTTTGATTTTGAAAAGAAGTATGGGCATCTCATAATCCGAAGAGGGGATTCGGATATCCGGGTATTTAAGCAGATTTTTTTGGATGAGGTGTATCATTTCTTTCCCGAAAGATTTGATCCTCAGGTGATTGTGGATGCAGGTGCCAATGTGGGTTACTCCCCGGTATGGTTTGCTTCAAAATTTCCATCAGCAAAGATCTATGCCATAGAACCTGTTCTTTCTAATTTTAGAATTTTGGAAAAAAACACAGGGAAAAATCCCTGTATAATTCCAATCCAAGCAGGACTCTGGTATGAAAATGTAAATTTGAAAATCCATGATCCCAAAATCGGAAGCTGGGGATTTGAAACCCATGCCGCAGATCCCGTAGAAAAAGCTGGTGTTGAGGGCATAACTATTTCTGGTCTGATGGAAAGATATGGTCTTTCTAGAATCGATCTTTTAAAGATTGATATTGAAGGGGCAGAATTTGAATTGTTTAAATACAATTCCTCTGAATGGCTTTCAAAAGTCAACATGATGATGATTGAGGTTCATGATCGCCTCAAGCCCGGATGCAGTAAATTGATTGATGAGGTTGTTACCCCATTTGGATTTCAGAAGTTCCTTACCAAAGAACTCACAATCTATTACAAAAGCTAAATGGAGAAGTACAGTGTTGCGCTCATAATAGTCACCTTCAATAGATTGAAAACACTAAAAAGGAATCTGGAATTTGTAAGAAGGCAAAAAAGACTTCCAGAATATGTGGTGATTGTGGAGAATGGGAGCACAGATGGAACTCTCGAATTTTTAGAATCCCAGTCTGAGCTTGATTTTTTACCAATTGGGGAAAATATCGGCTGGTCCGGAGGTTTGGATGCCGGAATGACCTTTGCAAAGCAAAAATGGAATCCGGATTTTTTCTGGCTGATGGATGACGATAGTTTTCCCAATGCCGATGTTTTATCGACTTTGATTTCCAAACTCTCAGTGCAAAATGAACCGGGAATTATGGGTTTGATTGGGTGTAACTTTAAATACGGAATGCCTTATGTGCCAGAACCTGCACCTAATGTCAGAGAAG
Organism: Algoriphagus lacus; assembly: GCF_003583985.1. Classification (GTDB taxonomy): domain Bacteria; phylum Bacteroidota; class Bacteroidia; order Cytophagales; family Cyclobacteriaceae; genus Algoriphagus; species Algoriphagus lacus. Next base: position 10,552 of record NZ_QXML01000010.1, read on the forward strand.
TTGATTTCGTATTAGTGGATAATGCCTTGATTTCAAAAGAGGTAGTGGAAAAAATTGGCAACCTCGATCCAGGTTATTTTATCATGGCAGAGGATTATGAATATTGTAAAAGGGCGAAGAAATACGGATTCAAAGTTTGGCTTTGGAGAGATGGGAATGAATTAGTTGAGAGATTGCATTTGGGAAGTCAACTTTCTTCCAGATCAATTATTTGGCGAGGTTATTACCATTCCAGAAATCATCTATTAATTCTAAGAGATTATCCTTCTCTAAAAGACAGCCTTGGGTATATCCATCGGCATGGGAAATTTATCCTTCACGCCGTTTTATTTGGTAAGAATAAATGGGAAGTGGTTAAATTCCGATTTATGGGTATTTGGGATGGGCTAAGAGGAATAAAGGGGAAAAGAGTAGATCCACTTACCCTTAAAAGGATTCCTTTAAAATAACTTAATCAATATGGGTATTACCCAAGATCAATACCGATATACAAAAAAAGGATGGGGATCATTTTTAAAAATGTATCTGACCAATCCCTGCTTTAGATTTGTGGTGTTTTTAAGGGCTTCATCCCATTTTTCCAGATTCAATCCTCTTGGCTTGATAGCTCGGATTTTTCTCCATATTAACAAGTCTTCCTATGGGATTCAAATCCCGCATATTACAAAAATTGGCAAAGGACTGTTCATTGGACATTACGGAGCAATTGTAGTTTCAAACGAGGCGGTGATTGGTGACAACTGTAATTTAGCCCAAGGATCAACCATTGGAAGAATTAATAAAGGGCCTAGGAAAGGAGCTCCGAAAATTGGGAATAGAGTCTGGATTGGTGCAAATGCAGTATTGGTGGGAAATATTAGCATAGGAGACAATGTTTTAATCGCGCCTCTTAGTTTTGTCAATTTTGATGTTCCTGCTAACTCTATGGTGTTGGGGAATCCTGCACAAATCATTGAAGGAAAAACCTCTGAGGACTATATTAATTTCCACTTTTGAAAATCCTTTTTACCCAAGATGCCTTAATCAATGCCGGAACAGAGCGGAGCAATCTGGAATTGATATCCAGATTTTCTGAGAATTTGGAAGTCTCGGTAGTCTATTTCTATCCGAGGTATGAGTTGAAAGAAAATTACTTAGGAGCCGGGATTCGGCTCTTTTTTTTGGATATCCCCGAGAAATACCACCTGCTTAAGGGAATCTTGAGACTGGTCCAGCTAATCAAAAAAGAGAAACCCGATCTCCTGATCTCAAGTCTCTGGCGCGCAGATATCATCACTCGAATAGCATCGATGCTTACCGGTGTTCCCCTGATCGGTACTTTGGTCAATGACTCCTACAGCCCTATAGCCTGGACAGATAAAAAAGGGTTAAAACATAAGTTTGTCCATTGGTTGGATCGCCTTACCGCCGGTATCCCTATCCACTGGATCGCCAATGCCAATGTTTTGGCTGATTCACATGTCAAAACGCTTGGTTTAAATAGAGAAAAAATCTCGGTTGTTTACCGCGGCCGACCCGTTCCCGTCATTGCGAGGACGAGGTACGAGGACGAAGCAATCTCTCAGAGAGAACATTCTTTTAATGAGGAGACTGCTTCGGCTGCTGAGGATTCTGAGGTAAGATCTAATTTAGCGGTTAGCAGCCTCGCAGTGACGGAGGACGTCATTGCGAGTGACGCAGGAGCGAAGCAATCTTTGAATGATTACGAACTTTCCCCCGAGGAGACTGCTTCGGCTTCGAATAGTCAAGAAATCAAATTAGGCATTCAGGAAGGAAGCCTCGCAGTGACGGGACCTATTCGAAACTTCATTTCCTATGGCCGGCTTTTGGAGCGTAAAGGCTTTCAGGATGCCATCCGCGCATTTGCCCAAGTCCTGAAAACCTATCCCGACTGTACCCTGACTATTTTTGGTGAAGGTTCTTACCGAAAAGACTTGGAAAGCCTAATCCAAAACCTAGGATTAAATGGCTCCGTCTTTCTGCCAGGAAAAATTGATAATCCAAGCGAATTACTACTTGTCCAAGATTTTGGACAACCGAAACCCGAAATCCGAAATCCGAAATCATTCGATTGTTTCATCTTTCCCTCCTGGTACGAAGGCTTCTCCGGAGCCTTGGTTGAAGCCATGATGGCAGGGATCCCGATCATCGCCTCCGATATCCCGATGAATCTGGAAGCTGTTCAGTCCGGAAAAAGTGCTTTGGTGTTCCCTGTTGGAAATTGGGAGGCCATGGCTGAAAGGATGATAACAGCAATTGAAAATCCCAAATTGATGCAAGAACTAGGTGATCAAGCCAGATCAGTTTCTGTTCAAAAATTTGACATCGAGGTGATTGCCAAACAATATGAAGCTTTGCTTAGAAAAATCCATCAGCAAAACCAAAAAGCATAAATGATTCGAATTGTCTTGTTGTTGGATTCATTGGAAGTTTCGGCTTGGGTTTATGAGTCTATTCTTCAGGTCACCAAAGTGCCCAATGCCCGTTTGGTTTTGGCAGTCATCAACGAATCACCTAAATCGAGCGGGAAAAAATCCCCCTTCCTTTATCGGGTGTACCGATACCTGGATCGGAAACTTTTTTTGAAACAACCTGACGCATTCTCTAAGAAGAATCTGACCTCTATCCCCGGTTGGAATGTCCCCAAACTACTGGCTCAACCTGTCCAAAAAAAGTACTCGGACTATTTTACTTCTGACACTCTCGAACAGATCAAATTATCCAAGCCGGATGTAATCCTTCGTTTTGGCTTTCGAATTATCAAAGGGGACATCTTGAATCTCGCACCCTTGGGAGTTTGGTCTTATCATCATGGAGACCCTCTACGATACAGGGGAGGTCCTCCCGGCTTTTGGGAGGTAATGAATCAGGAGGAAACTACCGGGGCAGTACTACTCCAACTCAGTGAAAAATTGGACGATGGTATGGTCCTATATCAGTCACATGCACAAACAGATCCATTGTCTGTGCAGCGTAATGCAAACAAAGTATTTTGGACTTCCAGCTATTTTATTGCGAGGGTACTAAATGAAATTTCGGTATTGAGGTTGGAAAAATGGAAGAGAAAAGTTGAAAATTCTCAGGCTCCCAAAAAAGAGAAAGTTCCAATTTTAACTCCGCCTAATTCTTCAAAAATGATTTCCGCATGGTTAGGACTTTGGACCAGAAATTTTGCACGGAAGATTTCTGAAGGTTCAAAAAAGCCCTATTGGGAAATCACGGTGGCCAATCGTACTTCTGAGCAGGATGTTTTAAATCAAGCCTTTGAATTTAAAAAAACACCATTTCCTGAAAAGACCCTTGAAAAGGGTTCGTTTTGGGCTGATCCATTTCCTTTGGATTTTGAAGGGAAAACTTGGGTATTTTTCGAGGAGTTCGACTACTCTCAGAAGAAAGGGAAAATAGGAGTAGGACATTGGGACGGAAATACCCTGCAGAAAACAAAGGTCATCTTGGAGGAAAACTGGCATTTATCCTATCCCTTTGTTTGGGAAGAAAATGGAAGTCATTTTTTGATCCCTGAATCTGCTGAGTCAGGCAAGTTATTCATTTACAAATCCTTCGAATTTCCATATAAATGGGAAAGTCTCGGAGTATTTTTTGAAGGAGAAGCCTTTGATCCGACAATTTTAAAAAAGGACGGAATCTATTGGCTGTTCGTCAATCGAAGACCTCATCCAGGAACTTCGGGGTTTGTGGAGCTTTATGTCTACTATTCAAAGAATCTGGTAAATCCAGATTGGATTCCTCATGCATTAAATCCCATCGTTTCGGATGTCCGATCTTCCAGGCCGGCAGGACGAATATTCGAGCAGGATGGTAAATTTTATAGACCTGCCCAAGATTCCGGGAGGCGCTATGGGCACCGAATTAAAATTCAGGAAATTCTTAGCCTGAGTGAATCAGAATATTCTGAAAAAACAGTCAGAATCATGGAAGGGGATGAGGAAAAAGGAGTTTTTGGAATGCATACCTTCAACTTTACCTCCTCCTGGATTTTTTCCGACGCCTATTCCAGAAAATGAAGATTTTTCAAGTTATCCAAAAACCACAGGCTAGGGGTGTGGAATTATTTACCTCACTTTTATCCGAGGAATTGGTAAATCAAGGCCATGAAGTAATCTTAATTTCAATTTTTGAGGGAGAGTTCGTACTTCCGTTCACCGGAAGACAAATTCATTTAAACAGACCCTTAAAGAATAGACTTTGGGATTGGAAGGCCTGGAAGTCGTTTGCAGATTTGGTAAAAAAAGAATCTCCCGATATCATTCAGGCCAATGCCGGAGACACCTTGAAATTCACGGTATTATCCCGCTTGTTTTTTGGGTGGAAGGTTCCGGTGATTTTCAGAAATGCCTCCTTGATAAGCAGCTATATTTCCCATTTTTGGATCAAACAGTACAATGAGTTTTTGTTGAATCAGGTCGAGGGAATTGTTTCGGTAAGTCAGACGGCTCAGGAGGATATGCGTTCGTTTTTCAAGTTAAATAAACCGGAACTTCTTGTGATTCCCATAGGAGTAGAGACCAGGTTACAATCGATGTGTTCTCCAAAAGAAGGGAAAAGGGAATTGGTCCACATTGGCGGTTTCACTTTTGAAAAAAATCACGGGGAACTTTTGGATATTTTCCAACGCCTTTCCGATAAAGATCCCAGCTTCCGCCTGATTTTAATTGGGGAAGGGCCGCTATGGAATCAGGTAAAAGCTGAGGTAAAAGCCAGGAATTTGGAGAATCAGGTCGAATTTTTTGGAAATGTGGGCCAGCCATTTTCCCATATTTCCAAGAATGCAATTCTTTTGCTCCCCAGTACAATTGAAGGACTTCCAGGGGTTATTTTGGAAGCTATGTTGCATCAGATTCCGGTGATTGCCTATGGAGTGGGAGGTATTCCGGAAGTTCTAAGAAACGGGGAAACCGGTTGGTGCGTTCCTCCCCAAAACACGAATGCCTTTGTCAAGGCTATCCAAGAAGTATTAACTATGGATAATGAACAAAAAATGGTGATTTTAAAACAAGCCTATCAAATGGTTTCAACCAACTATTCCCTTTCACAGATAAGCCTTCTATTTGAACAGTTCTATAGGTCTCTCCTTTCCACAAACAAGTAATTTGAATTCTTCGGTTCTCAAATCCATCCTCAAATTTCACGCTTAACGATTTAACGTTTAACTTTTAAAGAATCAACGTTTAACTTTTTCCCTTTCCCATCATTCATAATCTTTTATGATTCCGCTTTTTTGACAACAAACCAAATTAAAGAGGCTTTAAAAATCAAATTCACCTGCTGTTGACTGTCGTCCGTGGTCAGTGGACGAATATCTGCAACATTCATAACCCTGAATTCTTGCACTGGCAGGATTGCGAATATTCATATTATCTTTAAACCAAACAATTTCCCTTTCCCTTGCTCGGCGCTGCCTTACTTGTCTTTTTCCTCTTTTTCGCCTCCCAGCCTATTTTGGACAATCTCCAAAAAGAACACAAGTGGCTTAAGGCGGGCCTTCTGAACCAGATGTTTGCCTACCATATGTTTTTTGGTCTGGTGTATTGGACTTATGCACAGTTCAATCGATCAGATTCAGTAAGTTATTTTGGAAGTTATAGGCTTTACCAAAATTGGTTTGATGCATTTGAACCGGGAACACTTTTTATCGAATGGGTCAATTATCCTTTTGCTAAGTGGTTTGGGTTTAATTATGACATGATGATGTTCCTGTCCACCTGGGTGGGATTTTGGGGCTTTGTATATTTCTACTGTTTCATGAAGGAAAACCTTCGCTTCAATCCAAAATTTGAAGGCTGGGATGCGATTACCATTTTTATGTTTTTGCCCAACATGCATTTTTGGACGGCATCTTTGGGAAAAGGAGCCTATATTTTTACCGGTTTGGCCCTATTGACATATGGACTTTCCTGGCCCGGAAAGCGAATTATCCATATGGTTTTGGGTGGATTTATTTGCTACATGATTCGACCTCACATCCTGTTTGCAGTGCTGATTGGAATGGGCGTGGGTTTTATTTTGGGTAAGGAAAAAGTCCCTACTTATCAGAAATACCTTGCAGCATTCGGAGGGATTGCGATCAGTATTTTTGTTTACGAGGACTTGTTGGTTTTTTTGGGTTTTGACCCCAACAATGTGGTGGCCAGTTTTGAAGAAGAAACAGCACTCAACGCTCAGCGTCTTCAAGCAGCAGGATCTGCCGTTGATATGGCTTCCTATAGTTTGCCAATGAAGTTATTCACGTTTTGGTTTCGGCCCCTGTTTGTGGATTCTCCCAATGCTATTGGCTTGGTGGTCTCCATGGAAAATGCCTTATACATCTACATGTTTTCCAGGATTTTAAGAAAGAGTTTTATCGATTACATCCGGGTAGCACCGGCTATGGTAAAGATGGCGGCAATTGTTTTTATTTCCATTTCCATATCTATGACCTTTGTGATGTCCAATTTAGGCATCATTATCCGTCAAAAGTCCCAGATCATGTACTACATGCTCTTCGTGATCGTGGCCTTTATGGACTGGGAAAAAACCAATCGAATTAAGAAACGAGCAGAAATCTACAACCGAATCGTGGAAGAGGAGCGAAGAAACCGGGAATTGGCTGAAGCTCCCAGCGCTTGATTTTTATCCGTCATTGCGAGGGGAGCTCTGGAGGTTTGAAATGCTATATAAAGCCCAACTTCCCGAAGCAATCTTTTTCCCATCCCACACTGGCGTAATTCCCCTCTGAACAACATTCCAGTTCCGCCGACGTGAGTGTCTCCACTCACGTTTTTTTTGCCCGCCGCTGTTCGACCACACTGGCGCAAGTCTCCCGACTTGTGCCCGAGTTTATTATAATTTTTTCATCTCCAATTATTGAAGGATTTGCAATCCAACTCCCCAAACTCCAACCCCGGATTTGTTTCCATCTTGCTGGCATGATGTTCTGTTTTCCAAAACTGATTACTCGGCCAGCGCTGAATAATTCGCATACATTTTTCACCCCGGGTTGCAGCCTTCGTACCTCAGGCCTTCCCATATTTTGGTGGATTTCGAATCTACCCGACTTTTGCCCTCTTTCAGCGGTTTGACAACAACCCATAGGTCTTCCAAATCTCCAACCTCATTTCCGGATAGTAGTCGTCTGTTGGGCCATGCAGGATTTACGGTTTTTGGATCTGCGGAAAACCGTTAAGAAAACAGGTTAGCTCCGGAGTCACCGAAGGAGATCCACCTGTTTTTAGGTTTGAAGAAGAGCCAAAAATCAAATCGAAAACAAATTAAAAGTGGATTGGAAAATCTAGCCGATTTGAAGTAAAGCCTGTGGCCCAAGGCTTTTTGGTTACTTTTTGGCCGCCAAAAAGTGACGAAGGAAAAGGCAAGAAAACATAGGGATTTAGGCTCCTGCTAGTAGCTGCGTTGTTTGACATTTGTGATGTCAAACCTTCCTTATAGGATTTGCAATCCAACTCCCCAAACTCCAATAACCTATTTGGTTTCCATCTTGTTGGCATGATGTCCCGTTTTCCAAATCGGACTCCTTGCCCAGCGCTGAAAAATCTCCTCCTATTTTAACCCCGGGTTGCAGCCTTCGTACCTCAGGCCTTACCCGGGGCTATTAATAATTTGACCCTTTCAGGGTCAGTCCCTCCCATATTTTGGTGGATTTCCGCCAACGTGAGTGTCTCCACTCACGTTTTTTTTGCCCGCTGCTGTTCGACTTGTGTAATGTCGACCCTTTGTTCTAGGATTTGCAATCCGATTTTACCAAATCCTCGACCTTCAAAAACCCCATTTGGTTTCCATCTTGCTGGCATGATGTCCCGTTTTCCAAATCGGACTCCTTGGCCAGCGCTGAAAAATCTCTTCCCATTTTTACCCAGGGTTAAAACCCTGGGCTAATAATATTGGACACCTACAGGGTCCTCTTCCCATATTTTGGTAGATTTCCGCCAACGTGAGTGTCTCTACTCACGTTTTTTTGTTTTTACTCAAGGATTTTTGTCCCCATTTCCCGTTTCAAATGCAGCTGCTGAAAAATAGGGCATTTTTAGGATTCCTAATTCTCAGAAAAGAGCATTTTTGTCCACCTGACGGTGGGGCAATTTTCATCGGTTAAAAGTGTGAATTTAACCTCTGTTTATTCTTTTACCTCAAAAAATACCCTGTACAGGGTATTTTTTAGTTCGAGATTTCCCGCTTTCTTGCAAGTAAGCTCTTGATGAACAGTAGTTTGACTATCAAAAGCTTAACCTAATCCCAAATCTTCTAAAATGAATTTAAATAATGAGTCAATCAAATTAAACTCTAAAAATTATGGGAAAGTATGTAGTAACTAAAACAAGCAATGGTCAGTACCGATGGGTTTTGATGTCGGTAAACGGAGAAAAACTGATCACAAGCGAAGCCTATGTTTCCAAGCAAAATTGCTTAGCTGGAATTGCCAGCAGCAAACTCAGTGTGGCAGATTCTAATTTTAGAAAGCTGAATTCAACCAGAAATGAACCCTACTTTAACCAGGTCGCAAATAACAATCAGGTTTTAGGAACCAGTGAAATGTATTCCTCTTCTTTTTCAAGAGATATGGGTATAGAAAGTGTGAAAAAAAATGCCCCAAATGCTACTATTGAAGACCGTACCTAAATACTCTCTGTAAGCTTTTGATTCCCTTCCCAAAATTGATTTTGGATACGATTCATCAAGTCCACCCCTGTGAAATCTCCTTTTCTTGAATGAAGTTTGTCCTGAAGAATTTTGAGAAGGTTTGGGTAAGATGGGAAAGAGAGGGTTAATCATAAAAGCCATTTTCAAATTGGGGCAGGAAAGTGTATAAATAAAACCTTCAGAGAAGGACTGAGAAATAGGAATCTTGTCTTTTGTAAGATTAAGCCAGTTGCTTTTATGTAGGTTAAGTGCCTTTACTTGGGGGGGGAAGAGAAGGAAAATCCCTCAAGAACCTATTGAAAATTGAGTCCAAATAGGGAGGAAAGTGAATGGTTACTTTTAGAGATAAATTAGATTCTAATGAGAGTACTTTTAGATACCAACATTGTCATTCATCGGGAAACAGACAAAGTTTCTCAACAAAACATTGGGATTTTGTTCAATTGGCTTGATCGCTTGAAAATCACCAAATGTGTTCATCCCTTGACTCTTACGGAATTGCAAAAGCATGCCAGTGCCCAAATGGTCAAATCTATGGCCATCAAGTTGAGTAGCTATCAGGAATTGAAAACACCGGCACCTTTAAGGAAAGAGATTCTTGAAATCATTGAAAAGTATGATACCAAGCCAAACGATATCGAGGATTCAAAGCTGTTGAATGAGGTCTTGGCTGACCGGGTTGATTTTTTAATTACAGAGGATAAGAAAATACGAATAAAATCGAAAGCCTTAAATATCGCAGATCGGGTTTTTGGAATTGATGGTTTTTTAGAAAAAGTGATCTCGGAGAATCCTGACTTTATGGATTACTCGGTCTTATCAGTAAAGAAAGAATACTTTGGAAATATAAACCTGAGTGATGAATTCTTTGACGGTTTCAGAAATGATTATAAGGGTTTTGATAAATGGTATAACGGAAAGGCAGGCGATAATGAAATGGCCTATGTATGTTATGAAGCGGAGGCACTCAAAGCCTTTTTGTTCTTGAAACTTGAAGATGAAAAAGAAAATTATTCACAGATAGCCCCCCCTTTTAAGCCGAAAAAAAGGCTCAAAATCGGAACATTCAAGGTCATTAGTAATGGACTTAGAATTGGGGAAAGATTCCTGAAAATTGTTTTTGACAATGCCCGTCAATATGGCGTAGATGAGATTTATGTGACTATTTTTGACCATAGGCCGGAATTGAAAGGTTTAATTAGCCTGTTGAGGAAGTTTGGTTTTGAAGATTATGGGATCAAAACAACCTCCTCGGGGGTTGAAAGAGTATTGGTTAGGGATTTCTCCGTGAGGTTTGACGAAACCCATCCTTCCAAAACTTTTCCCTGGCTTTCAAAAACCAATGATGTATATATCGTACCCATTAGGCCTGATTACCATACCGAGTTGTTTCCTGATTCTATTTTGAAGACCGAGAGCCCTTTAGATTTTGTGGAGAATAAGCCGCATAGAAATGCGATTTCAAAGTCCTATATTTCTCATTCAAGCACTAGGAACCTGAAGCGTGGAGATATTGTGGTTTTTTACCGCTCTGGAGGAATCTACAAAGGTGTTGCTACCACGATTGGGATTATTGAGGAAGCGATTGATGGTATAAAAAGCTTGGAAGAGCTTCGCCAAATATGCAGGAAGAGATCAGTACTTACAGATGAAGAATTGGCAGAATATTGGGATAGGTTTCCAAAAATGAGACCGTTTGTATTCAATTTCTTGTATGCATTTTCGTTCAAAAAACGATTCAATTTAAAGCAAATGCTAGATGAAGGGATTCTGCCAAGTATGGACAGCATCAAAACCATTACAAAAATGCAAAGAGATCAATTTACCAAGCTTGTAAGATTGTCTGGATTATGAAAGTTCTTTTATCGATCAAACCGGAATTCGCCGAAAAGATTTTTGACGGGACCAAGCGTTTCGAGTTTCGGAGAAGAATCTATAAAAATGAGGCTGTAAAGTCGGTAATTGTCTATGCTTCTGCACCGATAAGCAAAGTAATTGGAGAGTTCGAGATTGAGACTGTCCACCATGACGATTTGAATTCGCTTTGGGAATCAACTTTCGAGTTTGCAGGAATATCGGAGGCCTTTTATAGGGAATATTTCAATGGAAAAGAATCTGGTTTTGCCATTGAGGTGAAAGAAGTAAAGAAATACAGAGTGCCACTTGGGATTCGAGAAGCTTTTGGAATTGCCCCGCCTCAATCTTTTGCTTATGTGGAGGGGACATAAGGTTTGAAATTAGAGAGGTTAATGTGCAGTGTCCCCCAATTTTAAATTGGTAAGGACGGGTAAGTGACCATGGATTACTAATCCTGGACTTTCCGCTGAACGACCGACTCTACTTAAGGAGAGGGGTGGGGAAAGGTATAAAAGCCAATTACAAATTGGTAAGGATAGTAGGGTGGAATTGCAAATCCCACCCAGTCACCATGAGGATTTGACTACACCTAGATGGGTGGAATTTCAAATTCCACCCCATTCAAACGATAATTTGACTACTCCCAGGGGGGGGGGTACACCCCGAGCTATTAATAATTTTACCCTCCCGAAATCGCTCCGCTCATCGGGACAGGTTTTCAGGGTCAGTCCCTTCCATATTTTGGTGGATATAAAATCTACCCGCTCTTCGTTATTCAACATTCATCATTCGATGTTCAATATTAAATTTTCATCTGTATAAGTGGAAGTTCCCAGACCTTTGCCTGAGTTAATGCAGTCTTTATACTGCTTTGTTTCGCCAACGTGAGTGTCTCCACTCACGTTTTTTTTTGCCCTCAATTAGTGAAAGTCTTTTGCCTTAACACCGGAATAATTCATTATTCAGGCTGCTTTATGAATAACTTTTCGCTTGGGGTACCCTACTCCTCACTTTCATAATAGGCTGAAAGACCAGTGGATTGGTTTGTATAGTTGATTTTTGTAGTTGTTAAAAAAATGGATTCTTCTAATTCTCAAATTCGACGCTCAACTCCTTCTTCACCTTTCACTGATCTTTTAAATCCTGACACACATAATCCAACAACTTACACGGATCCTCATCAATAGCTTTCGCAATAAGGTAAAGTTCGGCTGCTGTAAGTTTTGTTTTTGGGTTTAAGGTGAGTTCGCTTATTCTAGGGGAGCTCAAACCTGTTTTCCTCGCAACCTCAGCCTTGTTAACTGATTTCTTCTGAAACACTTCTCCGAGTCTTGTCATTTTCTGTCTTTCTTAATTCTAAGTTAGAAAAACTTTAAAATCCTTTAGAAAATCTGTATTATTTATTTTTTATATTTAGATATTCTTTACATATTTACAGAAATACTTATTAAATGATCGAGAGAAACAAAGGAGACACTGAAGAATTGGGTCCCCGGATAAATCTGGATGCAAATCAAGCATCCCGGTTTAAAAATGCCCTTATCCGCATTTTGGAAAAGGTGGAGATCCAATCAGGCGATCAGGTACAGCAGGAGGATATCAAGGAAATCTTTAGGCTGTTGGACTATTTTTCAGAAACAAAGAATTCAAAATGAAGACATTGGGTCATAGGTATCGTATTCAGGTTTTTCACCTTTACCATTTTTATAAAATGGAGAGGAGAGAGGACATTAATTCCATCCCTGAGTCCGCTTTTCCAGGTCCTATTACTGTCTTTGATCAATTGTTTCCCAGGAAACCCAAGAACCCGATTTGATTTATTACTTAACACACTTTTTCTCCCGGATTGCCCGACTGGCCATGTCGATGAAAAGAGACATCTCCCTCCGGTTGGCCTACCACTGATGATCCGGGAGTGACGCACGTCATTGCGAGGAAAGCCACTCGACGATAGGAGAGTGGATAGACGAAGCAATCTTTTCCACAAATTCGAATTCTTATTAATAAGACTGCCGCGTCGCCCTCTGGGGCTCCTCGCAGTAACGAATCCGATTGATGAGACTGCTTCGCTCCGTGCCTCCGCTCGCAGTGACGTAAACCGATAAGCCTTCCGCTGCAGAGGATTTTATGCTTATCCATTCAATCTATTTCTTAACCTGAAGCTCAGTGGTGAGCGTGCCTGCACTGAGCTTGTCGAAGTGTCGAACCATGGTTGGTGAGTAAATCGAACCATGGCTCTTGTGGGTCGGGTGGGAGAGGTACGTCTTTGCTATTCGTCATTGCGAGGCAAACCAATCGATGTTAGGAGAGTGGGTTGCCGTGGCAATCTCTTCAAAAGGAGTAGTATTCATACCAACGAGACTGCTTCGCTCCGTGCCTCCGCTCGCAGTGACGTCTCCGGTCGGTAAGACTGCTGCGTCGCTCGATTTCTATCGGGGCTCCTCGCAGTGACGTACGCGGCAGTCAAGTACGCGGCCGTGGACCGTCAACCGTGGACTGTTGTCTAAATTATAGGACTGCTTCGCTCCGTGCCTCCGCTCGCAGTGACGTCTCCGGACTATTTCCACGTCATTGCGAGGAGGTAAACGTAAGCTTAAGAATATCATGAAGCCTTACACCGACGAAGCAATCTCATATAAAAGGGACCAGTAATCCCAAAAATGAGACTGCCGCGTCGCCCTCAGGGGCTCCTCGCAGTGACGTACGCGGCAGTGGACCGTGGACTGTCGACCGTTGACCAAGCTCAGCTTCACAACCATTAACAAGCATGAAAAAATTTCTATTCACATGCTTCCTGGCACCCGTATGTCTAATTGGAAGCACCTCTTTTCTGAGTCAAGTTGCTCAGTCACCCGGAGCCGATTTCCCTCATAGGTCGGTCTCCAATCGGGAGGGGGAAACCCTTCCCGATAATTTGCCGGGCAGACTCTACCTGGAGTTGGCCACCTCAGTTGCCGCGGACTCCCTCGACCTGAGATTCTGGGACCATCTGGTTTCTGACCGGATGACCGTCAATCCTGGAATTCCTATTTCAGTCCCTGCCATAGAAGGGAACATGTTTGAGGGTAGCCGCAGCTATTATGTGTTTGAGGTGCCACTTCCCCAAGTTGACTCCTATGGCTTTTTCTCCATTGGAAGAGGGAAAAATACCCTGGGCAAACATTGGTTTTATTTCCCCTCAGACCGGGTGCGCCTTCGGGCAGACCTGCTCTCCGGCTCCCTTATTTTTGGAGGTCCGGATGCCGATTTCTATCGGCTTCAACACGAGGTGGATCTGGCTTTTAAAGAAGTCCAGTTCAACACCGACCCGGTTCTGTTCTCCTCTTCAGATTCCTTCCTTCAGGATTCCCTCACTGCCAAGCTTTGGGAGCAATCCCAAACCAAGCCGGAAGATCTCTATGTGAAAATGAGACTGATCAATAGCTCTGAAGCTGCCTGGTCGGAGTTTGAGCAGTTTGTCGAACTCCCTTGGCTTGGCCATCCGGCAATGGAAGTGCTGGACCGATACGTGGGCAAAATTTCACAGGAAAGGCTGGAACTGGTAGAAACAGGGATCAGGGGTCGGCTGCTTTTTCAGGGAATCAACAAAGCGGAACTGGCCTGGCCCCTGATTCAAAATGATCCTTCCAAACTGGCGAAAGTCAGAGAATGGGTCGATGGGTATTTCCTCAAAGAAATCACCTACTCCTATCCGCAATTGGCACAAGGGGTCTATCAGTGGTCACTGATGGGGTCAATGGCCCTTAGAAAACCAATCCAGCAGGTTTTTGCTGCCTTACCCAATCCCTTGAGAGAGGAGGTCATTGCCTTCTACATCCTGGACAACTTCAACCGAATGGAAGACCGGCTTCCGGATATCATTGCCCAAAACCTCCCCTTGGTTGAATCACCTTGGATCATTGAGCGACTGAATCACTTACTGGAAACAGGACAAAAGGAATTTGTTCCGACGGGTATGTTGAAAGAGGATGGAAATGTACTTGATCCGAACTTGATCAAGGGGAAAACCCTGCTAATCCACTTTTGGATCAACGGATGCAAGTTCTGTCTCTATGACCATCAGACAGTCATGAAGGAGCTGAGTGCGAAGTTCCAGAATGATCCAAATGTCCTGATTCTGACCGTAAATGCCGACCCGGATGCCCAAACCTGGAAGATGGGTCTCGAGAGTGGAGACTACACCTCCCCGGAGGAATTGAATACCTGGGTTCCAAAAGGTTCCGGCATTCTGGAGACCTATGGGATTCATTCCTTTCCCCAAAAAATGATTATCGGTCCCGACGGCAAAGTCAGGCTTCAGACCATAGATCGGATGGATACAGAAGAACTGTACCGCCGATTAATGGAGGTTTCCAAATCCTCCCCATCAACCATTTCCCCACTTAATCCTTAACCTCATGAAAAAAACACTCCTACTTCTAGTACTATGGAGCTTGTCGGGGTCACTCTATTCCCGACAGAATCCCTTGGAAGTCCTTTCCGGTTCGGTCTATTCCAGTGAAGGATTTCCACTTCCCGGAGCCTTTGTCTCCCTTGAATCCACAGAATATAGAGCTGTAACGGATGAAGAGGGAAACTTTCAGCTCAGCGCACCCGCTGGGGACTATGTGCTGATTGTGACCTATATCGGGATGGAAACCTTCAGGGAAGCTATTTCTCTGCCAACGTCCACCAAGCCAAGGATTATTCTCAAACCTGAAGAATTCAGTTTGGAATCGGTGGATGTGGTGTCCACCGGTTACCAAACGCTTCCCAAAGAACGGGCAACCGGATCCTTTGTGCTTCTGGATAGCCAGTTGGTCCAGCGTAGAGTGGGTCCCGGAATTTTGGAAAGACTGGAGGATGTTACTCCCGGTCTGATATTCAACAAAGGTCCTCAGGCTGCAAATGATCCAATCTCCATTCGGGGCAGAGGTACGATCTTTTCCAATACTGCCCCTTTGATTATTGTGGACAATTTTCCCTATGACGGTCCGATTGAAAACATCAACCCAAATGACGTGGTCAGCATTTCAGTTTTGAAGGATGCCGCGGCGGCTTCCATCTGGGGTGCCCGAGCTGGAAATGGTGTAATCGTGATTTCCACACAAAGAGCCAGGATGAAACAGCCCCTTTCGGTAAGCTTCAATTCCAACTTTACATTCACTGAGCCTCGGGATCTGTTTTATACACCCCAAATGTCCATCCCGGAATTTATCGAAATTGAAAAATTGCTATTTGGAAGAAACTTCTACCGCAGTTTGGAAACCAATGCCAACAAGCCCAAACTATCACCGGCAGTGGAGACCTTCATTGCACTCCGGGATCGAAAAATTACCCAGGAAGAGGCAGATGCAAGAATCCAGCTTTATGGGGATTCGGATAACCGAAGAGACATTCAATCCTATTATTTACAGCCGGGGTTCAACCAACAGTATGCGATTTCTGTCAGCGGGGGAGGGGAACATTCGGCTCAGAATTTTTCCATAGGATATGACAAAATCCAGTCGGATATCATTGGGAATAGTGGCGCTCGCTGGACCATTGCTACCGGAAGCCAGTGGAATTTTCTTAAGGACCGAGTAAAAGCAGGGGTTCAGCTCAATTTTTCCAACCAGAATAATGGATCAACCACCTCCTTGCCTTTTGGCTATGCCTATGATCGCTTGGCCGATGAAAAGGGCAATCCCTTGACTATTGCCAATACTTACAGTACCCGATACATCGAATCCATCCAAGGAAAGGGTTTATTGGACTGGACTTACACTCCTTTGAAAGAAATTAGACAGCTAGACTACCGCACAGAGGCTTATGACCTTCGGGTAAGCCCTTCCATGCAGTTTCAAGTCACAAAAGGGCTAGAATTGGGTCTTTATTACCAATACTGGAGGAACCTTTCCCAATCCGAAAACCGGGATCCGATGAGCTTGTTTACCACCAGGGATTTGATCAATCGGTATACGCAAGTAGCTCAGGATGGAACCCTCAGTTATCCGGTTCCGGTCGGTGAAGTGCTTTCTGTAGGCAACTCCGAGGCCTATTCCCATACATTTAGACCCCAGCTTTCCTATCAAAGGGAATGGCTTGAGTCCCATTTTGTCAACGTCTTGGCAGGGGCTGAGGTCAGGGATTTGCAGGCGGAGAATTGGAGTACCCGATACTATGGATATCGGGATGATATGGGTACCAGTATTCCGGTAGACCTGGTCACCCGTTATCCCTTCTATTACAACAAGGGGCAGCAGGGATCAATTTTATCCGGAAATACCCTTGGGGGGAGAATAGACCGATTTGTTTCTTACTATGCCAATCTGGGCTATGATTTCAGGCACCGATATTTCCTGACTGCCAGCATTCGGAAAGACCAGGCAAATATATTTGGGGTAGATGCCAATCTCCGGGGGGTACCGCTTTGGTCAGCGGGAGGAGGCTGGATTGTATCGGAGACTTTCTCGGAGGCTATTTCCAAGATGCCTTTTGTTAAACTTCGGGCAACCTATGGCTCCTCGGGGAATGTGGACAAAAGCCTTTCGGCCGATGTGACAGCCCAGTACATTTCCTTTCAGTTTTTTGATATTTTGCCCCAGCTAAGGGCAGCATCGATAGTAAATCCTCCCAATCCTGACCTGAGATGGGAGAAAATAAGCACAAGCAATTTGGCTTTGGATTT
Organism: Algoriphagus lacus; assembly: GCF_003583985.1. Lineage (GTDB taxonomy): Bacteria > Bacteroidota > Bacteroidia > Cytophagales > Cyclobacteriaceae > Algoriphagus > Algoriphagus lacus. The sequence goes on from NZ_QXML01000010.1 coordinate 27,710, forward strand.
GGAAACCCAAAACGGATTTCTGGCTGGTACAGTGGAGGTTTATTCCAAAAAAGGAACGGATCTGTTGGGAAATTATTCAGTCCCTGCATCTTTGGGACTCACCGGCTTTACCGGCAATTTCGCAGAAACCCAGGTGAAAGGAATTGATCTGGATTTAAGCCTGAGGTGGTTTAGAAATGAGTTTTCCTGGACTTCAACATTTCTTTACAGTGGATTGAAGGAGGAGGTATTGGATTTTGAACGCTTACCCACCGTTTCAAATCTTTTGGGAACCGCATTTTCTCCAACCCCTCAGCCCATAGTGGGTCGCCCACTTTACGGAATCTATACCTATGCTTGGGGAGGACTGGATCCTCAAAATGGGAATCCAAGGGGGATTTTAGACGGTGAACCCAGTTCTGATTACCTGGCTATTTCCCGGGGGGCTACCATTGATAATCTTCAGTACCACGGACCGGCAAGACCCACATCTTTTGGGGCCTTCAGAAATGATTTTGCCTACCGGGGATTTTCCCTGTCGCTCAACATTTCGTATCGCCTAGGCTACTACTATAAACGAAGGTCGATTGACTATTTTACCCTCCTTCGGGGAGAAATCGGACATGGCGATTATGACAACAGATGGCAGCAGCCCGGAGATGAGGAGTTTACACAAATCCCTTCCCTGCCAGCTACTGCGGATACCCGGAGAAATGCTTTCTACTCCAATTCAGCGGTCTTGGTTGAAAGAGGGGATCACATTCGCCTGAATGACATCCGTCTATCCTACACCTGGGATAAGCTGAGTATTCCTAACCTACCATTTAAAACACTTCAGCTGTATGGATATGCGGGAAATCTGGGACTGATCTGGAAAGCCTCAGAGGATGCTTTGGATCCTGATTTCCAAACAGCCAAACCCCTGCGTTCATTTTCAGCAGGATTGAAAATGGATTTCTAAGCTCTTAAAAAAAGGGTAAAAGGAGGTGCTTTCTTCATAAGGTCAGTTGATAAACCCAAAATTCCTCCCGGCAGAATTGCTTCTGCCACCCTTTTAATCTAAAACCTAATAGGTATATCTGGAACCTTGCATGTAGCCAAAGGATAAAAAAGGTTTGGTTTTGGCATTTGGCAAATTCCCCCTTCCCAAGGGGGCAAGGGGGATTCTTCCATTCAGCTTAATTCAAATATTATCAATACGCGAAATATTGCGAACAATCATAAAACTTAATAACACCATGAAAAAGATATTGAAAAACCTATGCTTGACTCTTGTAGGGTTTGCAACCCTTTCCTGTGATGGATTTTTGGAAGAAAAGCCCGTGAAATCCATTCTGGTTCCAAGCACCTTGGAGGATGTCAGAGCGCTTCTTGACAATTATACCACCCTCAATGATAATACCCTGATCAGTTTTATTCTCTCAGACGATTGGATGACTAGTACAGGCAACTGGCAAACGCTGCAACCTTGGGAGCAAAATTCCTATTTATGGAAATCGGAAGTTTTTGATCCTTTGGAGCGATCCACGGACTACAGTAAGCTTCATCGAAAAATTTTCTTCGCCAACAATTGCCTGGAGATTCTGGACCGGCTTTCAGAAAATTCGATTCAGGCGGATAATCTGAGAGGAGAAGCTTTATTTGTCAGGTCGCTGGCATTGTACCAACTGGCTCAGCTCTTCCTGCCTCATCCGGCAAGTTCCGAAGCCGACTTACTCAGAATTCCGGTTCGATTTACAGGTAATGTCAGCGACAAAAGTGAGATGCTTACCATTAAGGAAATCTTAGCCCGAGTCGAACAGGATTTGAATTTGTCCCTGAACTTGCTTCCGGTAAAAGCCGGATATCCCAATCGTCCGGAACAAAGAACATCCCATGCGCTTTTGTCTAGCTTATACCTTTACGAAGGCAAATATGATAAAGCATTGGAGTCGGCTCAGCAGGTTTTGGGTTCCAATCCCGCACTTTTGAACTATAAGGAGATTAACCCAAATAATCCTTACCCCTTCCCGCTCTTCAACAAAGAAACGCTGTACTACGGAGTCACCAGCAGTTTTTCAGTGACAGCCAGCTCTGCCACCTTTGTGAACCGTGAGTTGTATCAGGTTTATTCAGCAAATGACCTAAGAAAGAAACTCTTTTTCAGTCTGGATGCTCAGGGGAATGCGCTCTTTCGGGGTTCTTATTTGGGAGATTTTAACCTGTTTTCCGGACTGAGTCTTTCAGAAGTTCTTTTGAATGGGGCGGAAGCGGCATTTCGAACAGGAAATGCAGAACAGGGAAAGACCTTGTTGACACAGTTGGCATTAAATCGTTATCAGAATTTGGCGATTTGGCAACAAGAAGTAGGGATTCCTAATCTATCCACAGTACTGGAGGAAAGAAGAAAGGAATTAGTTTTCAGGGCAAGCAGGTGGGCAGACATGAAAAGGCTGGCTGCTATTGGCGACTTGGAATTACCAATGGTTAGAGAAATAGGAGGCCAATCCTATCTATTGAACAGCAATTCCCAGTTTGTGTTGAGTTTGCCTCCCATCGAGATGGAATTGGAAGGATTATAAAAAAGCCCGGGACAAATTCCCGGGCCCAATCCTTCAATTGATTTCCTATCAATTGGCAGGCGGAAGAGTTCCTCTTTTCACAAAGATTCTGTCTTCACCTGGATTGATGGGACTGCCATTCACTGCATCATGAAGACATTCCACATCATCCTGCTGATCACAGGTATAGGTACTTGGTCCCGGAGTTATTCCGGTGACATTGTACCATTGGCCGGCGGATTCTCCATAGACATTCATAGGCATGTCTTTAGGTGAAAATGCCACTGCTGCGAAAGCTCCCAGTACCAATGCAAGCACAGGGAGCAATTTTGAAAGTTTATTCATCGTTGAGGACCCTTTTTTGACCGATCAAAAAGGGACAAACCGTTTCATTTGGTTGCCTACTCTGGAAAGGGTTTTCGGCATCTCCCTGTAGGAGGCTCATTGGGATTTGGCTTGTCTCTCACCCCAAGCCACGAGAGAAATGATCCTCTTTTTTTATTGATATTTTTTGGCAGATCAGTTTTTCATCTGTTTGTCTGATTCTGCCCGGAGCGGTGGGCCCACCTCACCGCTCCATTTTTTAACTATTGAGGTGAATCCCTTTTTCGATATCCTTTATTCGATATTCGACATTCGACATTTTTTCGACTTTTCAGCTTTCAGACTTTAATCTATTTGAATTACCCAATTACCAATCTTAAAACCCTGGCTGGGTCGAATTTGTAATTCGACCCTAATATCCTTTGGGATTTGTAATCCCATTTCCCATTCCATCTTGCTGGCATTCTATGCTTATTTCCAAATCCCATTCTCGTTGTCCTGCTTCTCCACCGATCCGAATCGGTGCTGGACAATATATCATCGGGCCAATATCTCCATACCTCGGCCTAATCAGCCAGTTACCCATGGTACCCTGTACCCTTTAATGGATTTTGATCTTTTTTACCGTGGATTCCGCTCGGTTGGTGAGCGGAGTCGAACCACACCCATGGCTACCAAGATTTGACCCCTTTGGGGCCAGTCTGGAATGAATGTGGTGACCACTTTCTTTTATTGGACAAACTCAACATCCGGTAACCAGCTTTTCAGGCCCCACCGGCAATTCTTAACATTTAACTCTTAACGATTAACGCTTAATATTTAATCCCCTCACCCCTTTCCCTCTATCCATAGTCCATAAATCGAAGTCCCAATCAAGCCCAGATTCATCCAGAAATGCTCTGCCCATCCAAGACTTTCGATGATTCCCGCGCAGTTGCAAGGAACTCTGGGGAATGCTCCAACCCAGATCAATCCCACATAGGTGGTAAAAACTGACAGCAACAAGATGCTGCCTAGGTATCCCCACCATCTTGTTTTTGAAAAGAGCAGTAGCAGGGCAAGAAGCAACTCAACTCCAGGTACTGAATAGCTTAAGATTTCAGCCAGCCATGAAGGAAAAACCTGATTGTGAAAGGAATTTCGGCTTTCTTCAAACCGGATAAACTTTTCGATTCCGGTGTAAACCCAAACAAACAGGATAAAGGAAGAAATCAGATCCGGGTACTTTAAGGATTTTGGGCTTTCTGTTTCCATATGATCTTCAATGAATAAATTACATGGCCTTATTTCCCTAAAAAGAGGGCCACTCTACTTTATTGAAGAAAATTATTCGGTACAAGTACTTGAATACAAGGCCATTCGCCTCGAAATGAAAATTTTTTGCGTTTTCAAGCCAAATGGCCAGATTTCTATAAATTTTTTTTATCGTAATATATAAATGGTGATATTTTTTAGTTTGAGATAGCTATTTTTCCCATGCTTCCCCGGCGAATCAGATGGATTAAGCTGTACTAATCTGAATGCCGAGGTCCTTTAAAATTTTCATTGAACCTATTTTTTCTAAAACAGATGGAGATTTTGATAAAAAAAATGAAGCAGGATTACGACTCTTTGCATCCTGTTTCCGAAGAATTGTATCACCTACTTTCCCGTCACCTGATAGTAAGAAGGTACAGAAAAGGAGATGTGATCAAACCTGTATATCAGGAAGAACGCGCAAGCCGGTACATATGCCGTGGGCATGTTGGTGTCTATTTTGAACAAAGTCAGGGATTGGCTCTTGGTTATGTAGGTCGGGAGACCGATACAGTTTTTGATATGGTTTCCTATTCTGGTGAACTTAAGTCAAACATTGAAATAAGAGCGATTTCAGAAGTGGTCATTCTTGAATTTCCAAAAGAAAATGAACAATTGGTGGTCAAAAGATACCCTGATTTTGCCCAGTTGGGTATTTTGATCAACCACCGGATTCAAGAACGGATGTCTCAACAAATGACCATATTGAGATCTCCCATGCTGGAAGGGTACCCCAAATTCTGTCAGCTTTTTCCAGGTATTGAGGATTTATTACATTATCAGGATTGGGCTGATCTTTTTGCAACAAGTACCAGAACAGTTGGTCGGGTATTCACTGAATTAGCTAAAGGAAACCATGAACAATCGTCAACTTGAGTTTCCTTCAGCTCTTTCCCTTCAAGTAATTGATCTGGACAGGGATTGCTTGAGATGGGCTTGGAAAAATGGGATTTTGGTTTCACCTGAGCAGGTGGAAAGTTTTCGCCGTCAGAAAATCAACTGGTTTGCAGCTTACCTGTATCCTGAATTGGAGGCAGAGCGGTTAAAGGTGCTGATGCGATTTTTCCTTTGCCTATTTCGCATTGATGACGGTATGGATAATTGGACCAATGAGGACTCCTATCTGCTGTTGAAAGCACTTGAAAAAAGAGGATCCTGGGAAGGCAAGCCTGAGTTTTCCTCCTTAAGGCAACATACCTTGAGTTTGTTCCGAAGAATTTCACGTTGGTCCAATTCTGAAATCTGGCGCAAGGAGTGGAAGGAGAATTGGATTCTTTATTTGGAAGGCCTTGGCTGGGAACTCACTCTCAAGGCTGAAAACAAGGTTCCCGAATTAAATGACTATCAACAGAATAGAGGATTTAGTTCTGGGGTTTTTCTAGCCTTCCAACTTCTCAGAATAGATTGCTATTCACCTTCTTGCGGAATGTTGAAAATGGAACAATTAATTTCCAGACTCATCACATTGTCCAATGATATTGGGTCTTTTGAAAAGGAAAGGCGTCAGGGAGATTTTCAAAATGAGCTTATACTTTTGGAAGGAATTATTGGTTTGGATTCCGCGAAAAGGCGGGTAAAAAAGGAATTGGAAAGGCTCAAATGGCAAATTTTAGGTTTGGGAGACTACTTGACAAAACATGAGAGTGACACCAAACCTTGGGTAGAATCGGCATTGCTTTTAGCAGGAGGTTGTCAAGCTTGGTCGGAAGAAAGCATTCGGTATTTATCAAGGATTAACGGAACAGTAAAATCCCACTAATGGAAAGGAGTAGGAAATGCTCAAAAAACGATGTGTCATCTATGCTAAAGACATACAGCGGATTACAGGGAGAAGCGAGCGATATAGCCATGAGGTGTTGAAAAAAATCCGCAATCTGGTCGATAAGGAAAAGGGTCAGTTTGTGACGGTAGCTGAATTTTCTGCCTTCTCCGGCATTCCGGAAGAGGAGTTGCAGGAATACCTTTATTGATTCAAATTCAGGGTACGAGGCTTTTCCAATAAAGTCTTGGTTTTTGGGAGCGGCCAATTGTGCTTTTCTCCATCCACTTCGATTCATTTCAGGAATTGTATAGACTCATAGTGTTCCTTTAGTATGAGTTTCTCCCTGCTTTAGACCGGGTTTCTCCCTTTTTCCATCGGATTGGAGGTGGGAGAAAATAGGAACAATCAATGGTTGGAGCTTGAGGTGAGGCTCCAATCAAAGGAATGTAGCACAGTTTCTTAAAATTTAATGTCTCATTCATTTACATATGGCAAAATCACAAAATCCATTGCTCAGTCAATTGAGCGGTAAACTCGGCAATCTGGTAGTCTATCAACTGATGGGAAAAACGGTAATAAGGAGAAGACCCGATCCCGGCAAGCTCTATCGCCCCAGCAAGCTCCAAAAATTTAACCAAGCCGCCTTTAGGCAGATTCAACAGTTTCTTCTTCCCCTAAAAGATCTTCTTGATTTTGGATTTGGAGAATATACCGAAGGAATGAAAAAAGGAATCCATCTGGCCATGTCTTGGGCAATGAAACATGCGGTGTATGGAAATGAGGGAGTTGTAATGCTCCAAAATACTGCCTTTAGGATTTCAAAGGGAGACCTTCCACTTCCTCAGGGAGTTGAAATTCTTAAATTATCTCCAACATGGGTCCGAATAAACTGGAATTCTGGGGGTAGTTTGGGAAGTGCGCGAGTAACGGATAGTACTTGGGTCGTTCTTTATCATCCAAAATCAAAAAAATATCAGGAAATCCGGGAAGGCTCCCATCGCTCCAATGATAGTCAGGAAATACACCTGCAAGGAATATTCAAGGAAAGCGGAGTATTGCTTTTTCTGGCTTTTTACCGCAAGTTGGGATTGCAAAAAATTAGGTTTTCTGATTCTTTATGTTTTGAAATTCCTTAGACACAACCGAATTCCGTTCTTCAAAGCCCCATTTTGGGGCTTTTTTTATGCTCGGAATTTTAGGTTTTGGTGCAGGATTATACATAAACCGCAAAAGCCTGCAAGGAATGCACATTCAATTGATCATCAGTCTGCTAGCCATCAATTTAGGTCCATGTTTCACTTAAACCCCATTGAAAATGGCAAAGCAAACAGGAGTAATTACACTCAAAGGACCAGTCGGTAGACTTTCCTTTTACAAGACCAGAAACGGCTACCTCGCCCGTGAAAAGGGAGGGATAGAAAAGTCCAGGATCATGAATGATCCCCGTTTTGCGCGTACCCGGGAAAACATCCGGGAATTCACTGACAATGCCACCGCTTCCAAGCTGCTGCGGGATGCACTAAGACCGGTGATCTCCAAGATCGGCGATAAACGCCTCAACCTCCGGATCACTCAGGTGATGATGCAGGTATTGAAGTCCGATGAATCCAGTGTCAGGGGAGACCGCAAGGTTAAACTCGGCAACTGGGACCTACTCAAGGAAATGGAGCTAAATGCGGGTTCATCGCTAAGCAGCACCCTGTTTTTCGAGATTCAAACCAGCGATACAGCCAGTGCCTGGCAGGTGCAGTTGCCCGCTTTTGTTCCCGGCGACATGATTGCCCTTCCGGTTGGAGCTACCCATTACCGGATTTCCGCTACAGGGGTAGCGGTGGACTTTGATCTGGGTACCCGAACTGTCATAGGTTCCACTACAGGTTCAATGTCAGTGTTGGATTCTGCCGTAGCTCAATCCCTTTCGGTAGACAAAGGGCAGCTCAGCGGAACGCATTTCGTGTATTTGCTGACAGTGGAATTTATCCAGATCGTCAACGGAGTGGAATACGCCATCAACAACGGCGCCCACAATGCGGCCAAGATCCTGGGTACGAGCAAAACTGTCTGATGCGTCTCCTGCTTAAACGCAGGTATACTCCCCGGCATACGCTGGGGAGGCTTTACCTGGGAAGTCGGCTGCTCTGCTGTATCCGGGAAGCCCCCAAATCCTGCTACTCTCCTCAGAGGCACTGCATGCCTGAGGGAGTCTATGAATTGGAGCCGGTTCACGGGGAGGAGAGCGGATGGGCGATCCGGGTTGGAGAAGTAGGGTGGATCCGTCAGGTAGGACCGGATCGGATACCCGGACAGTTGGAAATGGCACCGGTTACCGAGTTTCAAACCGGGGCAAAACCCACCTTCACCCGATTGGCCTTTCAAAAGCTGCTCGATGAATTGGGCAACCTGTGGGAGAGGGGAGAGGTGGTGGAGCTTCAGGTGACGGGAGCGGAGATTCCTTATCGTTTATCCGCATGTCGGATGCCCAACTTCTCCTGATGGTCACAGGAGCGATCCTTTCGCTGCTGCTCTCGGTCATCGCTTTTTTCCTGAAGTTTCTGGTACAGGACTTCAGGAAGTTGCAGGGAGATTTTATGGAACTCAAAGTCCGCCAGGAAAGCCTGAGGGCTGAGATTGACCGAATCTCCGAGGTGCTGTTTTTACTCAAAAAACAGTTGATCAGGAATGCGAGACATTCTTATCCGAAGTAAACCAAAACGAAAAATCGAACAACAAATCATGGATTTAATCACAGAAATCAAGGAACGGGCACAGGCCCCAACACCTCCATTCTTTCAGGTGTTGAAGCGGCTTGGGCTGATGATTGCTGCAATAGGGCTGGGAGTGTTGACCGCCCCCGGAGAATTGCCGGAAATCCTTATGACCTATGCAGGCCACGCATTGACTGCGGGGACGATTCTGGTCAGCATCTGTCAACTGACAGTGGACGAAAGCAGACTGGAGGAAAAGTTGCTAAATTCGGTCAAATAGGCTAATAAAGTCGAATGACCAGATTAAAACCGGGCGGGTCTCCTTCCCGGTTTTTTACTTTCTTAATTGTCCAACCGATGCCAGTCTCCCGACTTTATTGTCTTTACTAATTTCTCAAATTGGATTCCATCTTGCTGCCTTCATATTCCGTCCTCCAAATCTCCAATCTCATTACCGGATAATAGTCGTCGGTTGGGCCATGCAGGATTTATGGTTTTTGGATCTGCGGAAAACCGTAAAGAAAACAGGTTAGCACCTGAGTGGGCGAAGGTGATCCACCTGTTTTTAGGTTTGTAGCAGAGTCAAAAATCAAATCGAAAACAAATTAAAAGTGGATAAGAGAACCTCACCGATTTGAAGTAAAGCCTTAGGCCCAAGGCTTTTTGGTTACTTTTTGGCCGCCAAAAAGTGACGAAGGAAGGGCTAAAACCATGGTGATTTTTTTTCTGCAGATAGTAGCTGCCTTGTTCAGCATTTTTAATTCGGAGCCTTTGTTCCAGGATTTGCAATCCAACTCCCCAAACTCCAATTCTCGATTTGTTTTCCATCTTGCTGGCTTCATATTCCGTCCTCCAAATCTCCAATCTCATTACCGGATAATAGTCGTCGGTTGGGCCATGCAGGATTTACGGTTTTTGGATCTGCGGAAAACCGTAAAGAAAACAGGTTAGCTCCTGAGTATTGGAAGGAGATCCACCTGTTTTTAGGTTTGGAGCAGAGCCAAAAATCAAATCGAAAACAAATTAAGACTGGATAAGAGAACCTCACCGATTTGAAGTAAAGCCTGGGGCCCAAGGCTTTTTGGTTACTTTTTGGCCGCCAAAAAGTGACGAAAGAAAAAAGTTTAGGGAAGGTAAATTTTAATAAACCACAGTCAATTTTTCACCATGCTGGCATCATATCCTGTTTTCCAAATCAAAATCCTTGGCCAACGCTGTATAAAACGCATATTTATTTAACCCGGGGTCGCACCAAAAACTATTAAAAGACAGACCTCGTCAGGCTCCTGATTTTCCCCTTAAGGGTCGAGTCCTAATCATTCACTAATCGGTTATCCGAATTTCCAATCTCATTTCTGGATAATTGTCGTTGGCTGGGCCATGCAGGATTTACGGTTTTTGGATCTGCGGAAAACCGTGATAACCTGACAACAGCGCAGCGGATAACCCTTCAAGATTGCTTCGTCGTACCTCCTCGCAATGACGTATCCAACACCTCCAAATAAATCCCTTCCAACTCCTCTACCATCCTTTTCATGCTGAATTTTTCTATAACCCGTTCCCGTGCTGCCAAAGCCATTTTCTGTTGAAGTTCAGGATCTTCCAACAATTGAATGCAATAATCTACCAGGCCTTCCCACTCCTCAATTTCAGTCAAAAAACCCTGCTTTCCCTGTTGGATGACTTCCCCGATTCCTCCTGCTCGGGTAGCCACTACCGGTACCTCACAGGACATCGCTTCCAGCATTGCAATCGGTAAGCCTTCAAATTCCGAAGTACTCAGGTAAATATCCATGATGCTCAGATAGGGCACCACTTCCTTTTGGACACCCACCCAATGGAAGTGATTTGCCTTTCCGGATTTCTTGATTAGGCTAAGGATTTTTTCTCTCCATTCTCCATCTCCAACCAGCAAAAAATGAGTTTCCGGGCATTTTTCCAGAATTTTCAAGGCAATATCCACCCACAGCCACAGCCGCTTTTGGGATCTAAAAACAGCGACTTTTCCAATGACAGAAGCATGTTGAGGGATGCCAAGAGCGGATTTTAAGTCTTCTCCCTTCGGACCAAGTGACTTCTTTCCCCAGGATAGTGCCTCGCTTTCAGTTGAGGGATTGTGAGAGCCGCCTCTTCTAAACACCTCCGTATTTACTCCATTTTGAACAACCCGGACTTTGAGTCTCCCACCTCTTTTGTAGGGATCCCAAATGGAATTGAGTCGCATGGACAAGGCTACCTCATTGGAAACAGCTATGGCTACATCCTGATGTTTGAAGGTAATACGGTTTCCAAAATTGGAAATCTTATTGTACCGTTCCCAGGTATTGTGCTCGGTGTAGACGATCGGGATGGAAAGTTGTCTTCCAACGAACCTCGCCAAAATTCCCGCCCAAGGAAGGTGGGCATGGATGATGTCAAATCCATGCTCCAGAACAAAATGCTTTACTTTTTTGATTTGAAAGAAAAGCTCAAGATTGCCGGAAGGAATTAGGTGAACCTGGATTCCTGCTTTTTCCAGTTCATCCTTGATGTTTTCTTCCTGATGAAAAAAATAAAGGCAATGAAACTCAAATCGGTTTTGGTCATGAACTAGGGCTGTTTCCGGAATCAATTTTTCGGCACCACCCCGCCCAAGGCTTTTAATCAGGTGTAGGACTTTTATTCGCTTGGGATTGGAATCGGACTTCATTGCACCTGCAAGTTGGGAAATTTTGTCCTAACCCCTTTCAAGGCTCTTGACATTGCAGCCAAATGGTATTGAAAATGAGGGGATTGGATTTTTAAGTTTGGTTTTCAACAGTCTGATAGGGATTTAAGACAAACCAGATTTGGAAGCTTTCCAATTTCTCATTGAATCTGAAATTGGTTTTTAACCTGCTTAGCTTTAACCCTATTCCCCAGATTCCCCATGCTGAGACTTTCCATACCGTGATGTTCCTGAAGCTTTTTGAATAGTTTCAAAATCTTTTTTAACTCGATTAGGCAAGCCTCAGGATTGTTACCAAAGTTATGCGGGTGCCACCAGAGATGGTAGATTTCTCTGAGTTTGGCTGCCTTTTCCATTTCACCCAAAACTCTTGAAAGTCTTACCTTGTTGAAAAGTGAATTTCCATTGGTGTAAGGCCTCAAAATACGTGAGGCCGGAAGGATTACCGGTTCCTTTGATAAAAAGTTTATTTCTTCGAGCGAATAAGAGGTTCTTTTTCCCATTGGAAAAAAGCAATCTGCCGAACGAAACCATTTTTTGCTCTGGTCTTCGTGCTGTGTCTCCTGCCAAAACCAGTTTTTTGGATTGCCTCGGACATACTCAAAGCCTTCCTCCAGACAAATTCCCAGGTAAAGTTCATTAATGTGATTTCTGGGGAAAACCAGAGATTTCAACCTTGCACCAAATTTTTCCATGGCGATTTTTTGGGATGCCTGGATGTCTTGTCGAAACTGTTCCGGGCTTTGTCCCCTCATCAGCGTGTAGTAATGAGCATAGGAATGGGAACCAAGTTCCTGATGAGGAGTCTGAATTATTTCCCGGATCAATTCAGGAGCAAAGTGGACCTCAGGACGTATCCCGTGTTGCCTCGCCCATTCATAGGCTGAATATTTTTTTTCACGATAAGAAGGTAGAAAGTCAGGGGAATAGTACTTCCATTCCTCCTCATTTTCGGCAAACAACATCCCGACTGTAGCCCAGGTAACTTGGATTTGATTTTGAGCAAAAAGTTCAAGCATTCTTGGAATTACTTTTCGTGTATTGGCAAAATATTCCGGATTGTACCGTGTCCCGATTTTGTCAAAAATTCCCCAAAGGAGTTCGAAGTCGAGGCTGATGGTAAGCACACCTGTTTGCATATTTAAATGTAAGAAAAGGCAGGAATAGATTTTTGGGGATAGATCCATTTAAGTTTAGCAAATCAACCTCCCAAGCGAAAAAGTAAACCGGTTAGTGTTCGCCTATGCCTTCCCTATTGCTCCTCCAGCGTTTGATATTAGTTTCATTTCAAGCTCTTACACCAGATTGCACAATTCTCAAAGTTTAGGACGGGGAGGGAGACGCAGCAGCGGGCCGGCGTCCGGCTAGTGCGGTTAGGACCGAGCGTAAAAAATTAATCCAGTGGATTAATTTAGTGAGGGGCCAGTTTGCAGGGCTGGAGGCGTCTTGTCCCGAAAGCTTTCGGGATTGTCCTTTTGGGTCAAGCCAAAAGGACGAAAAAAAATAGGGCTTGAGCCATTTCAATTGGTTGCAAGTTCGGTGCAAGGCTATTGACTTGTGCCAAGGTTAATGCAGTTTTTGGACTGTTGGTTTTTTATTTTTTTTACCCCTCAATACCCTACTGCCGAAACCTGTGCCCCAATGGCATAGACGGTCTCGAGAAAACTAATCTTACACCCAAAACCACATCTTCGGTCTTAGGTAATTATCTTTCGGTATTCGACCTTTACCGAATTTGAGGTTAAATAAATGAATGGTTCAAAACACCTCCAAATCCCCCAAGCTCCAGGACCAGTCTTGGCTTAGCGGATAAAAGTCTTCCTGAACTTGCCTCATCGTCACCATAGGGCCGATTTTCATAACTGGGAGAATTCCCATGTCCAGGTTTTTTTGTTGGGAGTATTTTAATCCTGAAAAGGAAGAAAAACGGGAGCCTGATTCCCTGATTTTGACAGCCAAACTTTTGTTCAATTCTTTTTTCTGGCTTGGGGATAGCTCGGTGAGGCAATAGAAATCGCAAATTCTGAATTCCCTACCCATTTTTCCTTCTTTGATCCGATAGATCAGGAGGTAATTTTCTCCATCAGAAAGGTAATGGTATGGAAAGAGCGGGGAGTCTTTGTACCTCCAATTGAGATAGCCCTTCACAATTCGGGTTCCCAAACTTAACTCTGTTTGCGGCGCGGATTCAATCTCCTCGATTAAATCCGAAATCGCCGTCCAATCAGATTCCATTTGGATTCCTTTTCGTTTTTTACCGACATGAAAATTGAGCTTGAGCGGGAGATTTCCCCATTTTTCCCAACCCATCTTCAGGTAGCCGGGGGTGCTTTTTGAATTTGGGGTATTGAACACGGCCACCATTCCGTTTTTCTTGATTTCCTCGATCAAGTCCATGGTCAATTTTTTAAAAATACCCTTTCCCTGGTGTTCAGGATGGGTAGCTGTGTCTACTGCCCGACAGGATTTGAAGATTTTCCCGTTTTGGAAAAACTCCCACATCAGAAAGGCTCTGACTCCTAGGATTTCGCCATTATCCTCGGCCAACAAAACAGGGGATTTTCCAAAGGGATTCTGAACATGTTTCCAATTCCAAAGGGCTTCGGATTTTGGAATCAGGCTTTCTCCCAAAGAGACTTTCAGGAGCTGGATAATTGCCGGAATATCGTAATCGCTTGCCTTTCGAATGTTCATGTGCCGAATTTAAATTAATTGTTGGGATTGGAGGAAATTTGTCCTTGTTGTCAGGTTATCATGTTAGTTCGTTTTTCGGCCAACAGCACTAGCAGATGGTTCGATACTTCGGCTAGCACAGTGACCACAATCCCACCAAATGCAACCTGACAACAGCTTTTGCTTTCAATCAATGGTGACCTGTCATTCATGTGTTGAGTTTGCGTCTCCTAATCCGATATTTATCTATATTTGATTCATTGAGTTCAAAATACCCTGAATGAAACAGATTATCTTTTTTGTCGGCATTATTCTTTTTGCGACCTCCTGTATCAGCAATAAGCGAATTACTTATTTGCAAAATCTATCGGATAGTACTGCAATTGATCTGGATGAATTTATCCCTTTTGCTGAGGTGGACTACGAATACATCCTGCAACCGTTTGATATTGTGCAGATTGATTTTGCAAGTTCGGATCCTGAGCTGGTTGAGGGATTTACTTATTTGACAAATCCTCAGAATCTTGGGACTCGTGTTGGCGGAGGAGGTGGACAGGGAAGCGATCCGCTTTACATGACAGGATATTCGATCGATCAGGAGGGAATGGTGGAAATTCCCAAGCTGGGTAAGATCAAGATTGCGGGAATGTCTGAAGAGCAAGCCAAGCTGGTCGTTCAGCAGGAGATTAATAAGTTTTTCAAGGATGATGTTTTTGTCCGACTGAGGATTGCCGGTATTCGTTATACCACGATGGGGGAATTTAACAATGTGGGTGTGCAGATCATTTACAAAAATAGGGCAACCATTTTCGATGCCTTGGCTAATTCAGGCGAAACCTCACTTTTGGCGAAGAAAAACAAACTTTTCCTAATCCGGCAATACGACGGAGGTACAAAAATTCATCAGATCAATTTGAATGACAGAGCCTTGTTGGGCAGCCCTTGGTACTTTATTCAGCCTAACGATATCCTTTACCTCGAACCTATGAAAATTCGGCAAATTGGAACAGCAGATAATTTGACTGCTTCGCTTGCGCTTATTGCCGGATTGTTTGCATCCATACTTTTAATTGTAAATTTGGTTAGCGGGGATATTTAAGACTATGGAGAAGCTCGATCTGAGTCAACTTGACAATGAAGAAAAAGCGCTGGAGATTCGGTATGTGGTCGCCAAGTACATCCGGTATTGGCCATGGTACGTTCTCTTTATTACTGTTTTCCTCACAGCTACTTACATGTTTCACCGATATACGGTGGATGAGTATGAGGTAACTGGATCGATTGTAATCAAAAACTCAAGTACTCCCGAATCTCGAATTCTGGACCGATCCAATATTTTTAATGCCGGGATCAATCTGGAAAATGACATCCTACGATTGAGGTCCAAAAACATGGCCCGTGAAGCTTTGAGCAAACTCCATTTTGATGTGGAGTATTTTGCAAAAACCAATATCAAGGATATTGAACTCTACGACAGATCACCCATCCGGATTCAGGTGGATTGGGATCACCTTCAGGTGACAGACACTCCGGTGGAGTTGGAGGTGCTTTCGGAGAAGAATTTCAAATTACTTCCGGCCGAAAAGGGCTTAATGGATTTTAATGAGGCACAGGCGGCAGGAGACGAATCGGTATACAATAAGACCTACACCTTTGGTGAAGAAATAGAAACTGCCCGTTCCAAATTCACAGTTTTATTGGTGAATCCTTCCAAAGTGGGGGATGTTATCATCTTTAGACTGATAAATCCCACGGTCCTGGAAGACAGATTGGCCAAGTCAGTTCAGGTCACCATGGAGAATGAATTTTCTTCCGTTCTCAGACTCACCACCACCACCAAAGTGGTAGAAAAGGGGAGGGACTACATCAATGCCCTGATGCAATCCTATATCCAATACGACTTGGACGAAAAGAATAAAATCCAGGAGAACACCATCAACTTTATCGAGGAGCAACTCGGCTTTTTGGAGGATTCCCTTAAGGAAAAAGAGCGGGAACTCCAGCAGTTTAAAGTTGACAATAAGCTGCTTGATGTCTCGGTGGAATTTTCCAATATCCTGAGTAAAATGAATACCCTGGATGAACGGAATGCCGAACTCGACTTTCAGCTTCAGTATTTCGAGGAGATCCGGCAGTATATGGAGCGCAAAAGCAAGGATTATTCCGATGTGATTGCCCCTTCTGTGATCGGGGTTCCTGATCCTTTGTTGAATGGATTGATTCAAACCTTGGTGACACTTTCCCAAGACCGTAGAAAGCTGCTTGCCTCAGTCAATGAAAACCACCCTGAGGTAATCAAAATTGATGTGCAGATGGAAAAAGTCCAGGATGCACTCTTTGAAAACGTAGTCAACCTGATCGATAACACAAAAAAACAAAAGCAAGGTATATTAAGCGAAATCAGGGTTTATGATGCAGAGTTTGCAACCTTGCCGGAATCCGAATCCAAATACACCTCCATCTTCCGTGAGTTTAAGTTAAGGGAGTCGCTCTTTACCTATCTTCTGGAAAAAAGGGCTGAGGCAGGGATTGCCCGTGCTGCCAACGTGTCGGACAATGCAATTCTTGACTTGGCAAAAAGAGGGACCTTGGTATTTCCCAAGAAAACCCAAAATTATGGTTTGGCTATCGCGCTGGGTTTTTTACTTCCTTTTGGATTTATCGTCATCCGTGACATGTTTGATGACAGTATCAAAGATCAGAGGGATTTGAAAAAACACTTTATGATTCCTCAACTTGGAATCATTGGATACAGCACCAAGGATACCAATAAGGTGGTTTTGGAGCACCCCAAGTCTGCTGTGGCGGAATCTTTCCGATCACTCCGATCTGCGATTACCTATTTGGCCTCCGGAAAAAATACTAAAAAGATCTTGGTCACTTCTTCGGTTTCCGGAGAAGGGAAGACCTTTACCTCACTCAATTTGGCATCTGCAATGGCCTTGGGATCCAAGAAGACCGTGGTGGTTGGAGCGGATTTGAGAAGGCCTAAATTGGGGGCTTATTTCGATCATTCGGATAAAATTGGGCTTTCCACTTACCTGATCGGGAAAGTCAGTGCGGAGGAAATCGTGTTCCCTTCTCAGCATGAAAATCTGTTTTTTGTTCCATCAGGGGTGATTCCACCCAATCCTGCGGAATTGCTTCAGACACCCAGGTTACTTGAGTTTTTGAAATACCTGGAAGAACGATTTGATATAATCGTCTTTGATACTCCTCCCATGGGATTGGTATCTGAGACCATTGACCTGATGCGTCTTTTTGACATCAATTTGTATGTGGTGCGTCAAAACTATACCGTAAAGGATCACTTGGTTATGATCAATGACTTGTTCAACAACAAACAGGTGAAAAATGTGTACGGGGTGTTTAATGGTATTATCAATTCAGGATACCATTACGAAGGGTATAATTATGGATATGGAAATACCTACTTGTACTCTCAAAACAACAAGTACATGTATAATTACTACGGAGACGATCTGGAAACCAAAAAGAAGAAAATCAGAAAAACCAAACCTTTTGATCCGATTGCTGTCATCAAAAAGGCCTTCAGGATAAGATAGTTAGGATTGTGTTAGGTGAAAAGTATAGTTCCCAATCCTATTATCCTTAATCAAATCCAACATTAACCAATCCCAAATCCCTTTTCGCAAACCCATTTCAATTCCCCATGAAAACTGCTGCATTGATCCCGGCTCGATATGCTTCTACCCGCCTACCGGCAAAGTTGGTGCAGGACTTGGGAGGAATTTCGGTAATCCAGCGAACCTATGTGAGCACCTTAGCCACAGGGGTTTTTGATGAAGTTTGGGTGGTGACAGACCATGAGCTGATTAGGGAGCAGATTTTGGACTTGGGAGGAAAAGTTTTCTTCAGTACCGTGCCTCACCAAAGCGGTTCCGACCGAATTGCAGAGGCGCTAGAAGTAGTCGATGCGGACCTGATCGTTAATGTGCAGGGAGATGAACCCTTTCAGGACAAGAAATCCCTGAGTGATTTGGTGGCTGTTTTTGAGCGCCCAAAAGTAAAAATGGCTTCCTTGATGTGCAGGATTTCGGAAGACGAAGCATACAATCCAAATGCAGTAAAAGTGGTTTTGGATGAAAAGAACAATGCAATTTATTTTTCCCGCTCTCCCATTCCTTTCAACAGGGAAAGAACAAAGGATGTTTTTTACTGGAAGCACATCGGGGTATATGCGTATACCCGTGAACTGTTGAAAGAATTCACCTCCTGGCCCAAAGGCTATTTGGAACAAATTGAAATGCTCGAGCAGCTCCGCTTGATTGAGAAAGGCGTAAAAATCAAAATGGTGGAAACCACCCATCAGGCAATCGCCATTGATACCAAAGAAGACCTCGACAGGGCAAGGAATTTTTTGAAGAGTATCCTTTGAGGAAATAGGAGCCAAATACCAGATAATCCTTTGGGCTGATCCGATTTAATAGTCTCCCAAAATTCAGATGAAGTGTAAAATTCGGCACTCTTTCAGACCTTGGATCTGAATGGACCTAGGCATGTACACTGTTCAGATTTAGGTTGGTAAGATGTTGATGACCGGAAGGTTGATTAAAAAGTGGGTTGTTTAAAAAAACCTAAAGCCAGCTTCGATTGAGGCTGGCTTTTTTTTAGGCTGGAACTCTTGATCAAAATTAAGCTTTGGGATTTTAGGATATCAATACTTATAAATTTGGTTTAGAAAAGCAGAAAGTTGAGCCACATTTTTGAATCCCAACTTTTGAATAAGGTTTCTTCGGTGTGTATTGACAGTCAAAAGACTAAGAAACAGTTTTTCTGCAATTTCTACCGAGGTAAATCCCTGAACTACCATCAATGCAATCTCCTTTTCCCGTTTACTCAATTGCTTGAATTTGGACAAACCCGGGTTTTCTTCGATATCCTGAACCTTGGTCTGGGGAAATATTTTTTCCCCTGCAGCTACATTTAACAGCGTATTGAGCAGGACATCCCGCTCAGCTGATTTGGGAATAAACCCATAAAAACCGGCTTCTTTTGCTTGTTGTATTATCGTGTGGTTTTTTTCCATGGTGAGCAGCACCAGTTTGGATCGGGGAGAAAATCCTGAAATTTCCTTTCCAAGTTCTATCCCGTTTTTTCCGGGAAGGAAATAGTCCAAAAGGACAATATCCGGCTGGATTTGAATGACTTGAGTTTTTCCCGATTCCGGATCATTGGCCTCGCCCAGCCATTCAAAATGAGGTGCTCCTTTTAATAAAGAGGAAACACCTTGAGAAAAAAGAAGGTGATCGTCGATATGAAATAGGGTAATCTTGCTCATGGATAGGTTTAGGTTGGGATAATAATAAGGGTAGTGGTTCCTTTGGAATTTGAATCAATAGTTAGGTTGCCTTTCAGGTAATTCACCCGGTTGGAAATGTTTTTAAGTCCCAAGCCTCCCATTTTTTGATCAACTGAGAATCCTTTTCCGTCATCTTCCACCATCAACTCCAGTTTCCCGGAATCCGAAACCAGCTGGATTCCAATTTCACTTGCCTCGGAATGTTTCAGGGAATTGGTGATCAACTCCATGACGATTCGGTAGACCATCAACTCGGTTGATTTGGAAAGACTTGATTCAAGCCTGTGGTAAAATTTGACCTTTATTGCACCTTCCTGATTCAGCATCTCCACCTGGTTTGCAAGTGCTTTTACCAGTCCAAGTTCATCGAGGTGAGGAGGGGTGAGGTTGTGGCTTAGAGCTCGGGTTTCATGTATCCCCTGAAGTACCAAATTCTGGATGGACTGAAGTTCCGGATCCTGGATTTTTTGGCTAATTCCTTGTAGTCTCATGTGGAGGGTACCCAACATTCCCCCAATACTGTCGTGTAAATCCCTGCCCAAGCGGTTTCGTTCCTCCTCCTGAACGGAGATCACCTGGTCCGCTATTTCCTTTTCCCGGGTTAGTATTTTGACAGCAAGTTTTTCTTTTTCCTTTTTCTCCAAAGAGGCCTGACGCATAAAAGCAAAAGCAATCAATGTTGTCTCTCCCATGGTACCAAATGCACTTCCAAAGTTTAATAAGTAGTGGGAAAGTTGAACTGCACCGGAGACCTGGTCAACATACAACAGGAGTGAGAAGCAAAATAAAAAGGAGATGCCGACCAAATAATACCCTGCAAACGGAGTCTTTGCCAAATACTGGACAATCAGATAACTCAATGCGATTAGAATCTGTACCACAGAGAGAATTAATACTCCTTTGAGAAAAAATGCGATGGTTTCGGGCTTAATTTCACTTTCCGGGATTATCAAAAAAGCCAGTAACAGCAAACCATTGACCCAAATCAGGCTTCGAATCCAGCTGTTCCATCGTTTTTGAGTGGGTGAGGGAGGGAAAAAATTGATCAGAGTAAGTAAAAACGCCACATTGGAAGCGAGATTGAAGACCGGACGGGATTTCCCTACCCAAGTCACACTTTCCGGCCATAGGTATTGGAAGCCCATTCCCCAGTGAGAAAAGATCCAAAGGAACACCAGCAGGATGTACAATGCGTAGTAAAAAGCACTTCGGTGTCGAAGTTCGGACCAAAAAAACATCGTGAAAACCACGGTCAAAATCATCCAGCCGGTCACTATCCCCATAATTAAGCGTTCTGTTCCTCTGCGGTCCGTGAATTCATTTTCATTCAAAACCTCTGGATCGATGTGGAACGTCTCCCCACGCTTATCAAGCAACATCAAAATTTCTTTGGTTTCACCGGATTTGAGGGAAAAGGGAAATACAAAGTCTCTACTAGGGTAGGGGCGGGAATCAAACGGAAACCGATCTCCAGTAACGTAAGTGGGTTGCTTATTTCCGTCCACATACACTTCGATGTAATTGATGTGGGGATTATTCAGGAGAAAGAAAAACTCTTCCCCGGCATCTGATTCATTTTTTAGCTTGGCTTTTATCCACCAGCGATTAAGCTGAATTCCGGGGTTGAAGGTGCCATTGGTGATGCGATTCCCTTCGGGACTATTCCAAACATCCTCAACGGCCTGTCCTTTGTCAACGAGAACGGTGAATGGTAGGGATGTTGGAATTTTCTCCTTTTGAGGGAGAAAGCTGAATATCAGGAAAACAATTACTCCTAAAAACCCTATTCCAATTCGGGTGGATTGAACCAAAAATTGAATCACAAATTACGTTTAAAGTCTTTCAAAAATTAAATTTTACCTAGTTCTAGGTATTTGATCTTCAGTGACTTTGGGTGAATTTAGACAGGAAATCCACTTCGGTTTGGTTTAAAATAGATCAAAGGCCAAAATTCCCGAAAGTCAAATCCAGTATTAAAAAACAGATTTAGTCGATTATCTGCAACTTTTCAACGGGAGCGATCACCGGATTTTTAGAATAAAGATTATTGATTTTTACTAAAGAAGAATTTGATGGAAAAAGACCGAAATCAAATTGAAGAAATATGAACTGAAATTCACGATTCTCAACCGGAAAATTTCTTATTCAAAACCTAAAAAGGATGGGGCTCATCTGTTGATTTTTTAGCTAGACCGGAAAGGAGGAGGATAGTTAGGATGTTTTCAACGCTTCAATTTTCAAAGGCAATTTTTCCGAGAATTGAATCCTCCAACTTCCTGATCCTGTTCGGTTTCTTCCATATTCTATGGCTCTCCCACCAAATTCTAATTTCCAATCTTTTCCAATACCAAGTGTCTGCAATTTCATCTTGCAGGCACTTTTGTTTTTTAGGACAGGGGTTCCCTCTAAATGAATCGATAAGTAACACGTACAGTAACGCTCTTTGCGCTTCCTTCATTTACTGTGCTTTTATTTACTGTTTTTTGTCAGTAGATATTCACAATACAAAAATCATCATGTAAAACGCACTTAATTACAAATTAACTGCTGATTTTACCTAGTTCTAGGTATAGGACGCCGAGGGGCCTTCAGCGAATTTTAACCCCAAATCGGATCGATGACAACCTTGGCATCAGGTCCTTTCAAATAGGAAAAAACCGCTGATCTATATGAAACACATCTACTTCTCACTTTTATTGTTCCTGCTTTTTAGTGGGATAAGCCGGGCACAGAATCCGGGGGAACTGGATTTGAGTTTTAATCCCAATGGAATTAACACAGGGACAGGAGCAAATCAATTTGTACATGCAAGTGTAAGGCAACTTGATGGAAAAATTATTTCAGTGGGAAACTTCACAACATATAATGGAATCGCTAGGAACCGGATTATTAGGATAAATCCGGATGGAACTCTTGATCCCACCTTTAATATTGGAACTGGAGCAAATGCCACAATTTGGACAGTTGTATTACAGTCAGATGGAAAAATATTGATTGGAGGGGATTTTACTCAGTTCAATGGCGTAGCGAGAAGTGGAATAGCGAGACTAAATTCAGATGGAAGTGTAGATTCAAATTTTACTATTGGTACAGGCTTTAATGGGAGGGTATACACAATATTCCTTCAACCAGATGGTAAAATCCTAGTAGGTGGAGATTTTGTAGGATTTAATGGAGTGTCAAGGCCATATTCTGCAAGACTAGAAACCACAGGGATATTGGATCTTTCATATTTCCCGGGTTTTCAAGGCGGGGGGGTAAGATCAATTGTTTCTACTTCTGATGGAAGTATATACTTGGCAGGAGGGTTTACTTTTAATATTGTCAAATTAACCTCATCTGGAGCACCTGTTAGTAATTGGTGTCAGTGTGGAATTTCGGGGTTAGTTTTTGCTTTGTTTGTTCAGAGTGACGATAAACTTTTGGTTGGAGGTAATTTTAATTTAGGTTCAACCACAACTGGTAATAGAAGAAATCTTGTAAGGATAAATCCAAATGGAGTAGTGGATACCTCTTTTACCTTTTCAGGATTAGACATCTCAAGTTATATCCTATCAATTTCCCCAACCATAAATGGCAAGATCCTAATAGCCGGGAATTTCCAAACTCAGAGATGGAATGTAGCTAGATTGAATAGTAATGGTAGTTTGGACAATACTTTTAATTCGGGGGTAATTAATATGCCCCTCTGGAATGTTTTAGCTCTTCCAGACGGTAAGGCTGTGATTGGAGGCGAATTCACAACTGTAAATGGAAATTCTAGAAATTATTTAGCACAGCTAAATGCCGATGGAACCTATGAGGTGCTGGGTGCTGGAGGAAATAATGGAATTATGAATATGGCGCTTCAGCAAGATGGAAAAGTTTTGATTGGGGGATTTTTTACCACCTTCAATGGTATTTCAAGACCCTATTTAAGAAGGCTAAACACCGATGGGACACTTGATACTTCATTTAATTTGGGTCAAGCAGGGCCAAACAGTTTTGTATATTCTATTTCAATACAAGCAGATGGAAAAATAATAATCATTGGAGACTTTACTACCTATAATGGAGTTTCCCGAAATAAAATTGCGCGTCTTAATCCTGATGGAAGTTTGGACGTCTCCTTTAATCCAGGTACAGGAATTAGTGGAAGTGTATCTACATTTTCACAACTGGCTGATGGAAAAATAATAATTGCAGGTGATTTTACCTCATTCAATGGAATTTCAAGAAATCGAATTGCTCGCTTGAATTTAGATGGAAGTATAGATACTTCCTTTAATCCAGCAGGACCCAATAGTTCAATTGATTATTTAGAAACTCAGTCAGATGGAAAGTTTCTTATTGCAGGTTATTTTTCGTCCTATAATGGTGTCACGAGAAATTGGATTGCCCGCTTGAATGCAGATGGGAGTTTAGATACCTCATTCAATCCCGGTACAAGTGTAAATAATCCAGTACACACAATTAAACAAATGCCAGATGGCAAAATCTTGATAGTTGGAGATTTTACCACTTTTAACGGAGTATCAAGAAATCGAATTGCCCGTTTGAATTCAAACGGGAGTTTGGATGTCTCATTTAATATAGGATCAGGAGCTAATCAAAGGGTTTTTAGAATAGGATTGCAAAGTGATGGTAAAATTCTCATTGGTGGGGGATTTACTTCCTATAATGGAGTCTCCATTAATCGAATTGCCAGACTTAATCTAGACGGGTCTTTGGATAGTTCTTTTAATCCTGGAACTGGAGCAAATGAACAAATTAATTCAATTGTTACTCAAACTGATGGTAAGATTCTACTAGGAGGAATACTTACTAACTATAATGGTATTAATAGGGGAAGGATTGTAAGGATCTACGGGGATCCCGTAATAGAGGTGGATACAGAGGCTCCAGTTCTAATCGTTGAAAACCTTACCCAGTTCATTGCTCAGTGCCGAGTAAACTTCTCAGATCTCACTATCCCTACAGCTACCGATAATGTGGATGGAACCATCCAGGGAACTACTAATCAAAGTATCTTCCCGATTACCCAGCAAGGTTCCTATACCATCACTTGGACCTTTACCGATGCTGCAGGGAATAGCAGTACCCAGGATCAGACGATTATTGTAGATGACACTACTGCTCCGGTTCCAGCTGTTGCACAGTTGCCAGTGATCAGTGGTCAGTGTTCAGTAACTGTCACTGCGGCTACGGCTAACGATGCCTGTGCAGGAACCCTCACCGGAACGACCACCGATCTGCTGACTTACGATGCTCAGGGTACCTATACCATCACCTGGACTTACGATGATGGCAATGGAAATACATCCACCCAGACTCAGACGGTGATTGTGGATGACACGACCGCACCGGTTCCAGCCGTTGCCCAATTGCCGGTTGCTAGTGGTCAGTGTTCAGTCACTGTCACTGCGCCAACAGCTAACGATGCCTGCGAAGGAACAATCACCGGAACGACCACCGATCCGCTGACTTATGATGCTCAGGGTACCTATACCATTACCTGGACTTACGATGACGGAAATGGAAATACCTCCACCCAGACCCAGACCGTGATTGTGGATGACACTACTGCTCCGGTTCCGGCTGTTGCCCAGTTGCCAACAATCAGTAGTCAGTGTTCAGTAACAGTGACAACACCTCCGACGGCCAACGATGCCTGCAAGGGAACCATCACCGGAACAACTACCGATCCATTGACTTACGATGCTCAGGGCAATTACACCATCACCTGGACTTATGATGACGGCAATGGAAATACGTCTACCCAGACTCAGACCGTAATCGTGGACGATACGACTGCTCCGGTTCCAGCTCTTCCTCAGTTGCCAGTTGTTAGTGGGCAGTGTGCAGTCACTGTCACTGCGCCAACAGCTAACGATGCCTGCAAAGGAACAATCATCGGAACGACTACAGCTCCGCTGACTTATGATGCTCAGGGCACTTACACCATCACCTGGACATACGATGATGGCAACGGAAATACGTCAACCCAGACTCAAACCGTGATCGTGGATGACACGACTGCTCCGGTTCCAGCCGTGGCCCAGTTGCCAGTAATCAGTGGTCAGTGTTCAGTTACAGTTACCGCTCCGACAGCCAATGATGCCTGCAAAGGAACAATCACCGGAACTACCACCGATCCGTTGACTTATGATGCCCAGGGAACCTATACCATCACCTGGACTTACGATGACGGCAATGGAAATACGTCTACCCAGACTCAGGCAGTGATCGTAGATGACACGACCGCTCCGGTTCCAGCTGTTGCCCAATTGCCGGAAATCAATGGTCAGTGTGCAGTCACAGTGACAGCTCCGACAGCCAATGATGCCTGTGCGGGAACCATCACCGGAACGACAACCGATCCGCTTACTTACGATGCTCAGGGTACCTATACCATCACCTGGACTTACGACGACGGCAATGGTAATACGTCCAACCAGACTCAGACCGTGATCGTGGATGACACCACTGCCCCGGTTCCGGCTGTTGCCCAGTTGCCAACAATCAGTAGTCAGTGTTCAGTTACAGTTACCGCTCCGACAGCCAATGATGCCTGCGAAGGAACAATTATCGGAACGACTACCGATCCGCTGACTTACGATGCTCAGGGCACTTACACCATCACCTGGACTTACGATGACGGAAACGGTAATACGTCCACCCAGACCCAGACGGTGATCGTGGACGATACGACCGCGCCGGTT
This sequence comes from Algoriphagus lacus, assembly GCF_003583985.1. Lineage (GTDB taxonomy): Bacteria > Bacteroidota > Bacteroidia > Cytophagales > Cyclobacteriaceae > Algoriphagus > Algoriphagus lacus. Next base: position 53,720 of record NZ_QXML01000010.1, read on the forward strand.
CCGACTTTGGCAACACTTCCAACGATCAGTGGACAGTGTTCAGTCACTGTCACTGCTCCGACAGCCAATGATTCCTGCGAAGGAACCATTACCGGAACGACTACCAATCCATTGACTTACGATGCTCAGGGTACATATACCATCAATTGGACATACGATGACGGAAACGGAAACACGTCCACCCAAACTCAAACCGTGATCGTGGATGACACGACTGCTCCGGTTCCAGCCGTTGCCCAATTGCCGGTTGCTAGTGGTCAGTGTTCAGTCACTGTCACTGCGCCAACAGCTAACGATGCCTGCGAAGGAACAATCACCGGAACGACCACCGATCCGCTGACTTACGATGCTCAGGGCACTTACACCATCACCTGGACTTACGATGACGGAAACGGAAATACGTCCACCCAGACTCAGACCCTGATCGTGGATGACACCACTGCTCCGGTTCCAGCTGTTGCCCAGTTGCCGGTAATCAGTGGACAGTGTTCAGTCACTGTCACTGCTCCGACAGCCAATGATTCCTGCGAAGGAACCATTACCGGAACGACTACCAATCCATTGACTTACGATGCTCAGGGTACATATACCATCAATTGGACATACGATGACGGAAACGGAAACACGTCCACCCAAACTCAAACCGTGATCGTGGATGACACGACTGCTCCGGTTCCAGCCGTTGCCCAATTGCCGGTTGCTAGTGGTCAGTGTTCAGTCACTGTCACTGCGCCAACAGCTAACGATGCCTGCGAAGGAACAATCACCGGAACGACCACCGATCCGCTGACTTACGATGCTCAGGGCACTTACACCATCACCTGGACTTACGATGACGGCAATGGAAACACCGCGACTCAGGAGCAAACGGTAGTCGTGGACGATACGACCGCTCCGGTTCCAGCCGTGGCCCAGTTGCCAGTAATCACTGGCCAGTGTTCAGTTACCGTTACCGCGCCTACGGCCAATGATGCCTGTGAGGGAACAATTACCGGAACGACTACCGATCCGCTGACTTATGATGCTCAGGGTACATATACCATCAATTGGACATACGATGATGGCAATGGAAATACATCCACCCAGACTCAAACCGTGATCGTGGATGACACGACCGAGCCGGTTCCAGTCGTGACCCAGTTGCCAGTAATCAGTGGTCAGTGTTCAGTTACCGTTATAGCGCCAACAGCTAACGATGCCTGTGAGGGAACAATTACCGGAACGACTTCCGATCCGCTGACTTATGATGCTCAGGGAACTTATACCATCACCTGGACTTATGACGATGGCAACGGTAATACCTCCACCCAGACCCAGACCGTGATCATGGACGACACGACCGCACCGGTTCCGGCTGTTCCTCAGTTGCCAGTTGTCAGTGGTCAGTGTTCAGTTACTGTCACTGCGCCTACAGCCAATGATGCTTGCGAGGGAACCATTACCGGAACGACCACCGATCCGACCAGCTACGCAGAGCAGGGAACTTATACCATCACCTGGACTTACGATGACGGTAATGGAAACACCGCGACTCAGGAGCAAACGGTAGTCGTGGACGATACGACCGCTCCGGTTCCAGCCGTTGCTCAGTTGCCAACAATTAGTGGTCAGTGTTCAGTTACCGTTATAGCGCCAACAGCTAACGATGCCTGTGAGGGAACAATTACCGGAACGACTTCCGATCCGCTGACTTATGATGCTCAGGGAACTTATACCATCACCTGGACTTATGACGATGGCAACGGTAATACCTCCACCCAGACCCAGACCGTGATCATGGACGACACGACCGCACCGGTTCCGGCTGTTCCTCAGTTGCCAGTTGTCAGTGGTCAGTGTTCAGTTACTGTCACTGCGCCTACAGCCAATGATGCTTGCGAGGGAACCATTACAGGAACGACTACCGATCTGCTGACTTATGATACTCAGGGAACTTATACCATTACCTGGACCTACGATGACGGCAATGGAAACACCGCGACTCAGGAGCAAACGGTAGTCGTGGACGATACGACCGCTCCGGTTCCAGCCGTGGCCCAGTTGCCAGTAATCACTGGCCAGTGTTCAGTTACCGTTACCGCGCCTACGGCCAATGATGCCTGTGAGGGAACAATTACCGGAACGACTACCGATCCGCTGACTTATGATACTCAGGGAACTTATACCATTACCTGGACTTACGATGATGGCAACGGTAATACGTCCACCCAGACTCAAACCGTGATCGTGGATGACACGACCGCTCCGGTTCCAACCGTGGCTGAGTTGCCAACAATCAGTGGGCAGTGTGAAGTCACAGTTATAGCTCCTACAGCTAACGATGCCTGCAAGGGAACCATCACAGGAACGACTACCGATCCGCTTACTTACGATGCTCAGGGTACCTATACCATTACCTGGACTTATGACGATGGTAATGGAAATACGTCAACTCAAACTCAAACCGTGATCGTAGACGACACGACTGCTCCGGTACCGGCTGTTGCTCAATTGCCAGTTGTCAGTGGACAGTGTGCAGTGGAGGTTTCTGCTCCAAAATCAACTGATGCCTGTGAGGGTGAGATTACCGGAACGACCACCGATCCGCTGACTTATGATACTCAGGGAACTTATACCATCACCTGGACTTACGATGACGGCAACGGAAATACGTCCACCCAGACTCAGACTGTAGTTGTTGACGATACGATCGCTCCGGTTCCGACTTTGGCAACACTTCCAACGATCAGTGGACAGTGTTCAGTCACTGTCACTGCTCCGACAGCCAATGATGCCTGCGAAGGAACAATCACCGGAACGACCACCGATCCGCTTACTTATGATGCTCAGGGAACGTATACAATCAATTGGACCTACGATGATGGCAATGGAAATACGTCCACCCAGACTCAAACTGTGATTGTGGATGATACAACCGCACCAGTTCCAACTTTGTCAACCTTGGCAACAATCACTGGCCAGTGTTCAGTTACCGTAACAGCGCCAACAGCCAATGATGCCTGCAAGGGAATAATCACCGGAACGACCACCGATCCGCTGACTTACGATGCTCAGGGCACTTACACCATCACCTGGACCTACGATGACGGCAATGGTAATACCGTAACTCAGGAACAAACCGTGATCGTGGATGACACGACTGCTCCGGTTCCAGCCGTGGCCCAGTTGCCAACAATCAGTAGTCAGTGTTCAGTTACAGTTACCGCTCCGACAGCCAACGATGCCTGTGCAGGAACCATTACCGGAACGACCACCGATCCGTTGAATTACAGCAATCAGGGAACTTATATCATCACTTGGACATACAATGATGGAAACGGAAATTCAGTAACTCAGCAGCAAACGGTTATTGTGTCTGATGTGACCAACCCTACTTGGTCAACAACACCGGGTAGTTTGAACAGAACCATTTCTTGCGGTCAAAGTAATCTTCTGGCCCAGGCTCAACTTCTCGCACCGATTGCCGGTGACAATTGCAGTGTGATGGCTGTTGAGAAGACAGCAGGGGTGTTTGTTCCTTCCGGTCCAAATGGGGCAGGTACCATTACCAATACTTGGGTAGCGAGAGATGTTAATTCCAATCTTTCTCAAGTATTTACTCAGGTGATTACAGTGGAAGGAATCCAAATCGATGCTTCTGCCAGCAGTACTCCGATCCAGATCGGAACTGGGGCGACTTTGAGTGCATCGGTGACTCCGGCTATTGCAGGGGTATCCGTAAACTTCTACCTGGATGATGTCTTAAAAGGATCATCAATTACCAATTCAAGCGGAACTGCAACCCTTACTGTCTCAGGGCTTGGCTTGGATGTGTATAAAGTGACCGCAGTAGTGGGAGATGGATGTGCTGAATCTATCGCATACCTGCCTGTCTATGATCCGAATGGAAACTTTGTCACAGGTGGAGGTTGGATTAATTCTCCGGAAGGGGCTCTGATTGGAACAACTACAGTAGGCAAAGCCAACTTTGGATTTGTTTCCAAGTACAAGAAAGGCTCCAACCAAGTGGATGGCAATACTGAATTCCAGTTTACTGCAGGAAATCTAAGCTTCAAATCCACACTTCATGAAGCCGGAACCCTGGTTATCTCAGGACGAAAAGCAACTTATCGAGGAGATGGGATGGTGAATGGTGCTCCGGGATACCGATTTACCATCACGGCAATCGATGGTCACTGGAACGGAGGGACTGGACCTGATCAGTTCCGAATCAAGATTTGGGGCTCTAACGGAGTACTCTATGACAATGGTCTCGGAGCAGATGATAACTCAGACATCGCAACTTCTCTTGGAGGCGGATCAATCGTGATCCATGAGGCTAAAGCTAGAGGTACTAAGCGAGTTGTAACTGACCTCATTACAGTTCCTTGGAATACTTCGGCTGAAACCATCAAGCAGAAGGTAGATCAGATGAGTACAGCATGGTTTGAAAGCAGAAAACTGGAAATGACTCTGGATGCCAATTCGTATGATCCATTGACTCCAGGCTTCTATGAACTGAAGGCTGATCTGGTGGAAAATGAGTTCTTCAAATTGGATGAACCAATTTCAATTCAGGTTTTGGTTCAGGACAAGCCAAAGGCACTTGACATCGAATTGAGCACCAATTCAATCTCCAATCAAATGAAAGCAGGTGATCAGATTGCAATCTTGAGTACGGTTGATCCGGTGGATAATATTCATACTTACCGCATCGAAGGAAATCCGGATTTGGTGGTAGAAGGCAACCGATTGCTCTGGAAAGGGACAGGAATGCCTGAGGCTCAGTTGAAGCTCACCGTATTCAGCACGGACCGTGCCGGACAAACCATCAGTAAGGAAGTCACGCTGTTCCGTGAACTCAAAATCGGCGAGTTCCTGATCTATCCGAATCCGGCTGCTGAACAGACCAATGTTCTGGTGGAATTGGATCAGCCATCTCAAGTGTCCTTGAGAGTCTTTGATGCCGTTGGCAGAATGGTGATCAGTGATCAGTTTAGCCGTGAAACGACCTTTGTTCAAACCTTGGATCTAAGTGGACTTGCCCCAGGCATGTACACTGTTCAGATTCAGCTAGGTAAGATGTTGATGACAAAGCGATTGATTAAAGAGTAAGGACTGAATTAAAAGCTCTTTAAACTTAGTAAAAGCCGCCCGAATTTTTTTTCGGGCGGCTTTTCTTTTTTCATCCCTAGTAGTGGACCATTCCCGAATCACTTTGTAGATTGGGTAAAAGCCAAAATCATGAAAAAGCGAGTAACAGGGATTGGAGGGATTTTTTTTAAAGTTAAAAACCCGGATGCTACCAAATCCTGGTATGAGAAGCATTTGGGATTGAATACCGATCGATATGGTACTGCTTTCGAATGGAGAAGCAGTGAGCAGCCGGAGCGAAAGGGTTTTTCCCAATGGTCTCCGATGAACTCGGATACCGATTATTTCAAACCTTCCGAAAAAGATTTCATGATCAATTACCGGGTTGAAAATCTGGTGGAATTGGTAGAGTTGTTGAAAAGTGAGGGCGTGACTGTTCTGGATGAGATCGAGACTTTTGAATACGGTAAATTCGTCCACATCCTTGATCCGGATGGACACAGTATCGAACTCTGGGAGCCAAACGATGAGGACTATGATCGATTGGTAGAGGGCAGGACGAAGAGCTGATTCTGAGAAATAGCGAAGTATTTATTACGTGTAATTAACCAAATTCATCAATGGAAATTCAACACAAGTTTGACGGCCGGAAAGGCTCATTTTTTATGGAGGAAGGAGGGACCCACCTTGCTGAAATGGTCTATGTAATGGCAGGCCCTAAGAAAATGATAATCGAACATACCGAAGTGGACGAGAGTCTGAAAGGTCAGGGGATAGGAGCTAAGTTGCTCGAAGATTTGGTGGCTTATGCCCGAAAGGAAGAAATCAAGATCATTCCACTATGTCCTTTTGCGAAAGCCACTTTTAAAAAAAGGACGGACTTGCAGGATGTATTAAATTGAAACTGAATTTTTGATTTCAAAAATCAATTCTCCATGCTGACTATTCAGGTAGAATCCAGGCTTTCGCTCGAAGAATACATGTTTATACTACATTATTCCGGTCTTGGAAAGCGGCGTCCGATGGATGATCCAGAGCATTTAAGGCGGATGATTGAAGGTTCAAATCTTTTGGTTACTGCCAGGGAGGAGGATCAGTTGGTGGGATTTTTGAGAGGGCTATCGGATTTCTGTTATCGCTGTTTTATTGCTGATTTGGCTGTAGCCGAAGCTTATCAGGGAAAAGGGATTGGTCGAAAAATCCTTCAGTTTACACGTGATTTAGCTCCCGATGCCCGCTTGTTTCTATTTTCTGCGGAAGATGCGGAGCCATTCTATCAGAAGTTGGGATTTCAGCTTCACGAGCGATGCTACCAATTGAAGCCGGGGGAGGATATGAATTAGGAATTTTGAATTGAGAATGAAAATCACAAATCCGTTAATTTTTTGTCCGGTTTTTCAATCCTCATTTAATGGTTTAACTTTCTTTTCTGTACCACCATTACCTTATCCATGAAGAAATTCTTCCTTTCAGGTCTCGTCCTGATGTTTTCCAGTGCCGCTTTTGTCAATAAAAACTTATAGCCATTCTGGTCGATTGATCAGTTTGAACAAAATCAAATTCTAACCAAAACCAACTTCAAAACGGTCTATTCTATTTAGGACAATACAAGCTGTCAACGATAAACCCTTAGACTTGGGACTCTCGTCACTCCATTGCTCAGAATGACAAAACAAGACAATATTTAAACTCATTTAAACCAATCCAATCATTAATAATCCAAGCACTATGAAAATCAGATTTTTACTGGTTTTTCTTTTTGTCTCAAGCTTTGCCTTTGCACAGGAGAAAAAGGAAACCGCGACCGCACCGCTTCCTGTAGCCCAGGTTTTTGACTCCAAACAGTCTGTAACCATCGATGGAAAAGTGATCAGCCTGAATGCTAAAGCAGGAACGATGGAGCTCCGAGACGAAAACAACAAGCCGATTGCGCTTTTTGGGTACACTGCCTATTTCAAGGAAAATCCGGAGAAAAACCGTCCGATAGTTTTTGCCTACAACGGGGGACCGGGTTCATCTTCCTATTGGCTGCATATGGGAATCATGGGACCAAAGCGGATCGTGGTCAATGATCCCAATTACAACCAAGCAGCTCCGTATGAACTGGTAAACAATGAGTTTTCCATCCTTGATATCGCCGATGTCGTGATGATGGATCCGGTAGGAACAGGACTGAGTGTGCCGATCGGAGATGCAAAAGGATCGGATTTCTGGGGAGTAGATCAGGACATCCGTAGCATCAGCCTGTTTATCATGCAGTTTTTGAAAGCGCACGACCGACTCAATTCTCCAAAATACATCTTGGGAGAAAGCTACGGTACTTTCCGGAATGCAGGGGTGATGAGTTACCTTTTGGACAAGGGATATGCGCTGAATGGTGTGGTAATGGTTTCGGCCGTCTTTGATTTGAGAACCCTTTTCTTTGCTCCAAATGAAGATCTTTCCCATATCGTCTATTTGCCTACGATGGCAGCGACCAGCTGGTACCATAATAAAGTAGCCAATAAGGGAACTGACTTACCTGCTTTTGTTCAGGAGGTGAGAAGTTTCACTGAAAACCACTACGCTCCGGCACTTTACAAGGGCAACAGAATTTCGGAGCAAGAAAAATCAGCAGTGGCGCAAAAGCTTCAGGATTATACTGGGATCTCAACAGAAGTTTGGAAAAGGGCAAACCTGAAGATTACCGCAAATGAATATTATCAGGAACTTTTGAGAAGCACGGGTGAGACAGTAGGCCGTCTGGATTCCCGATACAAAGGAATAAACATCGATCCAATGGCGATGTCGGCTTTCACCGATCCTCAAAGTGACGCGATTTCTCCCGCATACACCATGGGCTTTTTGGATTTCTACCACAGGAACTTAGGGGTTAGCAAGGATTTGATGTATGCCACTTCAGCCTATTCCAAGGAAGGGTTCAAATGGGACTGGAAGCATCAGGGGAATAATTTTTGGGGCGCGGATGCAGCAGTAACTACTTTGCCAGATATGGCGGAAGCGCTGAGCAAAGACCCTCATGTAAAAGTCCTGATTATGAATGGATATTACGATTTAGCGACCGTTTTCCATGGGGTGGAGCATTCCATTTCCCACATGGAACTTCCCAAATCAGCTACTGATCGTATCATTATGACCTATTATGAAGCTGGTCACATGATGTACACTCACCTTCCTTCAGCCAAGCTTTTCCGTGAGGATCTGAAGAAATTTATCCAGGACACACTTAGAAAGTGATTAAACGTATGAAGCCCGGCATTCCACCATTTCGAATTTCCTCTTTTTTCAAGGTCCTGCTGGGATGCTGGGCTTTCTTTACGTTCAGTTGTGCCGAAGCACAAAAACCGACTCCTTCCTCCAATCTCTATTTTCCACCCAATGAATCTTCAGTCTGGGAGGAAAAGCCTTTGGCGGAACTTGGATGGAACCAAGTCGCTTTGGCTGAGTTGTTGGCTTGGTTGCCTACTCAGGATACCCGGGCATTTATCATTCTGAAAGACGGGAAAATTGTGGTGGAGGAATATTGGGGAACCAAACTGACAGGATCCGGAGAGATGGATCAAAACTCCTTTTGGTATTGGGCATCTGCAGGCAAAACCCTAACGGCTGCCCTGGTTGGTTTGGCGCAAAGTGACAAGTTTCTTTCTGTCAATGACCGTACTCAAAAGTACCTGGGCGAAGGCTGGACTTCCATGCCTAGCAATCAGGAACGGGAAATTCGACTGATCCATCACCTGACATTGACCACTGGTATCGACGATAAAGTAGCCAATCTGGATGATACTTCTCCGGCCTCACTAAAGTATCTGGCAAAACCCGGGACACGTTGGAGTTACCACAATGCGACTTACACCCTATTAGAAAAGGTGGTAGTGAAAGCAACCGGCAAAGATTACCAAACTTACTTTGAAGAAAAGCTCGGTGATAAAATCGGTATGAAGGGATTTTGGCAGCAAACAGGTTTCAACAATGTGTTTTATTCCGATGCTCGCTCTTTTGCCAGATTTGGATTGCTAATGCTTGCCAAAGGCAATTGGAACGGAACTCAGGTATGGTCAGGTGATTTTTTTGATAAAATGCCTCAAACTTCGCAAAATCTGAATTTGAGTTATGGGTACCTGACTTGGCTCAATGGTAAAAGTTCATTCATGGTTCCCGGTTCACAGTCGGTGATTCCAGGATCTTTGATTCCCCAGGCACCGGCAGACATGTATCAGGCTATGGGGAAGAACGGACAGTTTTTGATGATCATTCCTTCTCAGAATCTGGTAATAGTCAGAATGGGGAGTTCGGGGGGAGATTCACCAGTGCCTTTCTTGTTAATGCGGGATATTTGGCAGCGATTGGATCAAGTGATCAAGTAAAAAGTCTAGCGGTAATGTTCCATTTGCCCGTTGATTTTATCCAAGGTGAGGGGCTTTTCAAGGAAACCCGAGACGATTGAGTACTCATTGGCCCGTTGGCGGTCTTGAAAATCTATGGAACTCGATAGGATGACAATTTTGTCTTTTCGGTTGGGAAAAAGTTCTATGTACTTATTTAGAAATTCCCAACCATTCATGACCGGCATATTGATGTCCAGTAAGATTAGGAGTGTTTCGTCCGGACCGAGCTCTGAGATTTTTTCAAAGGCATCTTCGCCTCCCAAAAACTCAAGAATCCGATTGCTAATGCCGGTTTTACCCAAAAGTCTCCTGTTTATAAGGTTATTTATGGGGTCATCGTCCACTAAAAAAATGGCATCAAAGCGAATCATTAAAGTGTTAATCAGGTGTTAAGTGGAAGTATCAATCCTAAAATACAATTATTCCTTTTCCCTAAAAAAGGATTTGCACCGTTTTTATTTCCACTCATACACAAACCCTATAAATCAGGTAAATAAAAAGGAGGTCCAATCGGACCTCCTTTAGTTTTTAAATGGAATCTATGATTACATCATTCCGCCCATTCCTCCGCCACCCATTGGAGGCATTGCAGGAGCGTCTTCTTTTACGTCAGCTACTACACATTCTGTAGTCAGCAACAATGCGGCTATGGAAGCAGCATTTTCAAGCGCAAGACGAGTTACCTTAGTTGGGTCGATTACACCAGCTTCGAAGAGGTCTTCGTACTGATCTGTTCTTGCGTTGTAACCAAAGTTTCCTTTGTTTTCTCTGATTTTGTTGATGACAACAGAAGGCTCGCCACCTGCATTGGAAACGATCGTTCTCAATGGAGCTTCAATTGCGGTTCTGATGATGTTGATACCAGTGTCCTGGTCATCATTGGAACCTTTTAGGTTGTCAAGGGCTGATGCAGCTCTAACCAAAGCAACACCACCTCCAACTACAACACCTTCCTGTACAGCAGCTCTTGTAGCGTGCAATGCATCATCTACTCGATCTTTCTTTTCTTTCATTTCCACTTCAGTAGCAGCACCGATGTATAGGATAGCTACACCACCGGAAAGCTTAGCAAGTCTTTCCTGCAATTTTTCTCTGTCGTAGTCAGAAGTAGTTTTTTCGATTTGAGCTTTGATCTCAGCGATTCTGCCTTTGATAGCAGCAGCATCACCGGCACCGTTTACGATGGTGGTATTGTCCTTATCGATATTGATTTTCTCAGCTCTACCCAGCATGTCTGGAGTAGCATTTTCCAGTTTGAAACCTCTTTCTTCAGAGATTACAGTTCCACCTGTCAGGATAGCGATGTCTTCCAACATAGCCTTTCTTCTGTCACCGAAACCTGGAGCTTTTACTGCGGCAACTTTCAAAGCGCCTCTGATTTTGTTTACTACCAAAGTAGCAAGAGCCTCACCATCCACATCTTCAGCGATGATCAACAATGGCTTGCCTGACTGAGCAACTGGCTCAAGTACTGGAAGCAACTCCTTCATAGAAGAAATCTTCTTGTCGTAAATCAACACAAAAGGATGATCCAACTCAGCTTCCATTTTCTCGGTGTTGGTCACGAAGTAAGGAGAAAGGTAACCTCTGTCAAACTGCATACCTTCTACAGTTTTCACTTCAGTTTCAGTACCTTTTGCTTCCTCTACAGTGATTACGCCGTCTTTACCCACTTTGTCCATCGCGTTGGCAATCATGTTACCGATTTCCTCATCGTTGTTTGCGGAAACTGTAGCTACCTGAGCAATTTCTCTGGAGGTGGAAATGTTCTTGGAGTTTTCTTTCAATCGGTTAACAACAGCCGCTACAGCCTTGTCAATACCTCTTTTCAGATCCATTGGGTTGGCTCCTGCAGCCACGTTCTTGATGCCTACTGCGAAGATAGCCTGGGCCAAAACAGTAGCTGTAGTAGTACCGTCACCAGCGTTGTCAGCAGTTTTGGAAGCCACTTCCTTCACGAGCTGAGCGCCCATGTTTTCGATTGGCTCCTTAAGTTCGATTTCTTTTGCTACGGACACACCGTCCTTAGTGATCATCGGAGCACCGAATTTTTTATCAATGATGACATTTCGACCTTTAGGGCCCAAAGTCACTTTTACTGCATCTGCCAATGCATCTACGCCTTTCTTCAATTGATCACGGGCGTTTGTATCGAAAAACAGTTGTTTAGCCATGTTTTTAAGAATTTTTCAGGTTAATGTTTGTGTTTGATTAAAGGATAGCGAAAATGTCAGACTCTCTCATGATGAGGAAGTCTTTTCCGTCCACGCTGAGTTCGGTGCCGGAGTACTTTCCGTACAAAACAGTGTCACCAACTTTTACAGTCAAGGGCTCATCTTTTTTACCGTTACCCACTGCCACTACAGTACCTTTTTGTGGTTTCTCTTTGGCAGTGTCCGGAATGTAAAGCCCGGAAGCAGTTTTCTCTTCAGCTGCAGCTGGTTGTACCAGAACTCGGTCTGCTAGAGGTTTGATGTTCACATTTGACATAGTATGTTTTATTTAAGGTTAGATTAAAATGCTATTGCCCTCTCTGCACTTCCTGTGCCAAGGGAATTGTTAAAGGTTTTTCTGACAAATCGGCCGTAAAAATCAGTCAAATTCGGATTCCAACCTATTTTTTTTGACAGTCGGAACTGTCAAATTTTCTTAAGCCGATGCAAAAAATGTCAGAATTCCGTATTTTAAGTCAAACCATTAAGACCTATGCGAACCTTACCAAAAAACTGGATCACCGAAGGGCTGATCGATTTCGAGTACAAGAAGTACCAATTACTAGCTTACCTCCAAGAAGCTGAACGGGAATTTAAAGCTATAAAGCTCTATCCCATGCTGGGTGACTTGATCGAGCATCACCGGACACTCAATGAATTGAACTCGGGAAAGACTGAATTAAGTAAGCTGTTTCCCAAGGCGCTCAACGGAATTGATTTAAATAATTCCCAACTTAAATATGAACCCAAAGTGGAGGATGATGTCCTGATGCATGAAATATCACAGATTACTTCATATGCACTCCCCAAACTGAAATATCAAATCGAAGAGGGAAAAGCCATCTATGATTTTGTGGAGGAGCAGGTGGAGTTTGAGCCAATAGGAATTCAACCCATATATAACCGGGAAGGATATATTCTGATGACTCGGGAATCCGAATCCGATGTGCATGCTTTTCGTTACCGATCCAATTTGATCCAGATGGCAGGCGAAAAGTTTAGAAGTATTGCTTTCTGGTTGGTAGGAGTATTTCAAAAATCCCTGTTCACTACGCTTGAAAAGCTCAAAATGCAATTGATCAAGGAAATTAAGGAACTGCCAAATCCTGCTACGTGGAGATTGCACAGTCCGCATTCCGTTCCGATTGAAGAAACCCTGATTCCTGTTGGCAAAAGGCTGCTCCTCAAGTCAGTCTCAGAATGAAAAAGTTAATTGGATTCTTAGCAAGCCTTTCAATCAAATTGAAAGGCTTTTTTTAATTTGATTTTTCGGGGTGAGCTGAAATTGAACTTTTAATTTTACACTTCATTTCAGGATTATCCACTTGGGTTACCTTCTTGGACATTTTGTTTACTATATCCTGTAATTCCATTCTTAAACTAGTTTTTGTCAGGAATCACCGATTATCTTTCCATAACTAATACACATGACTGAAGAGAAATTCAGCATCAAGATATTCCGGGAGTCGGGATATATGGCTGCAAAATTTTATGGAAAGGTTGTCCTAAGTGACATGCTTCATTTTACCCAAACGATTATTTCTATGCCGGATTATTCGCCCGGCTATCCGCTGATCTTTGATTTTAGGGATTGTAAGGCAATCGGGTATCGGATTGATGTGCCTGAATTTTTGAAATACTATCAAAGTAAAGTCACCATTCCGGAAAAGAAAAAGTATGGGTTTATCTATTCTACGCTCAATCAAAAATTCATATTCTCCATATTAAAATTATCCGCTCCAAAACTGAACTTGGAGATTGAATTATTTGATGGATTGAAATCGTGTTTGGATTGGATGGATTCTGACCCACAGGTGGCGTCTGAGATTGAAATTTTCTTTAAATCAGTAAGAATGTACGAATCATGAAAATTCAACCTTAGAGGTTGTTGCAAAAAAAAGGCCTTTTGGATTGTTCCAAAAGGCCTTTTTTAAGTTAGAAACCTAATTAATTTCCAGTGGAATCCCCAGCAGGAGCAGCTGTGCTGTCTGCTGCAGGAAGCGCACTTTGGTCACCGAATGCCGGGGCCACTACTTGCTGCTTGGCACTTTCAATGTTTGGAGAGGAGAATTGGTTTGGCTGGCTGCTGGTGTAGAAAGCGGAAGATGCCAAAGACAAAACCAAAATGGAAACTGCCAGGATCCAGGTTGCTTTTTCCAACACATTTCCTGTGCGGGTAACACCCATGATTTGAGAAGCACTGCCGCCGAAAGCTGCACCTGCACCGCCTTTTGAATTTTGACCCAGAATCACCAAGATCAGCAATACTGCCAAAACCAAAATCACGCTGATTAATACTGTAAACATATGAGCTAAATTATTCTTTCAGTTTTTCAATTAAGTCCGCAAAGTAAGCCCTTTTATCGGGAAACTTCAAAGCCAGCTTCTCATAAATTTCCCTTGCCATGTCTTTTTTACCCTGCCGGATTAAAATTCTGGCAAATGATTCTGACAACAGGTTGTCATGCAGCTGGGTACTGGAGGCAGCCAAATTTTCAGTATTTTGATTGGCCTCGATTTCCTTGATTGTAGCAAGCTTGATTTCCTTTTTGCTAAAAGCTTTGATCAGATCAATCTGTTCTTTTTTCTTGGAATCGACGATTTCCTTCTTCTCCTTCCGCTTGATGGTCTCTATCAAGTCGTCATGGGGAGGTTTTCTTCTTTTTAGTTTGGGTTTTTCGGCCTTGGTTTCCTCTTCAGGAGATTGTTGCCCCTTGAGCTGCATTCCAAGTTTGACCAATGATTCCGTTCGATGTGCCGGATCAGGTTCATTTTCAGGTTCTTCAGGAAGAAGATCTTCCTGTGTCTGTGAATGCTGAAACTCTTCCATTACCGGTTTTTCGATCAGTGATTTCAGCCAAATCCGGTCTGGACTTGTGATAGCTGCCTGGGCAAGCAACTGGCTTTTTTTTCCTTCACTTTTCAAAAATTCATACCGTGCAGCCAATACATGCGGAATCTGGAAGTAGGGAAAGTTTTCCTGCACTTTTTTGATTTGCAGGAAATCCGACTTTTCCAGATGGTCAATTTTCTTGATTAAGTCTAGGAATTGGGTTGCGTTCACTTTCCGGGTTTTGGATTGAATATAGCAAATTTACCAGTTGGCCACCGTGGCGGTGAAAATATCCTGGATGATTACCTCGAAAATCTCCTCGACCAATTGATTCTCCACGTCCAGCAAAGTCACGTTTCGGGGATCGTAATCCTTGAAGAAAGTAAAAGTCTGCTTTTTACTTTCTTCTTCATTGCTCAGATTGATGTAATCCACATCTACCGAAATAGTCAATCTCATCTGCCCTGCTCGGTCTGGAAGATTGGGGTCTCCGCTGGATACTGCCGCTTGGGGAGTGAGCGAGTACCTGCTTATCGCTCCGGAAAACTGTAAATCACCATTCGTCCTTACCAACTCCAGTTGGGTGTTACGCTGGTAGTATTCTTTCATGGCTTCCGTAAAGCGCTGCTCCATGTTGGCAGGTCCGCCTCCTGAATCATTAAAGAAGTTGTCAACCGAAAAGGTCTTGGTCAATTCGTAATTGATGTTGGTTCCGGTGAAGCTATACTTTACCGAACAGGCCTGCAAACCCAGCAAAATCAAACCCAGCAAAGGGAAAAAGCGCTTACTCAATTTCATACTGCTTGATTTTTCGGTAGAGCGTTCGTTCTGAAATTCCGAGATCACTTGCTGCGTACTTTCTTTTGTTGTTGTGCTTTCTCAGCGCTTTAAGTATCATCTCTTTCTCTTTTTTCTCCAGAGAAAGCGAGTTATCATCCTCTTCATGAATGATATCTTCAATTACATCCTCCTCGTAATCCTCCTCATTCATGGATGAGTTTTTCTGAGAATCCAAGACCAAAGGAACCTGATAGGAGGGATTTCCTTCGATACTTTCTTTTTGGGAAAATCCTGACTCCAAGTCCTCAAAAAGTCCTTGATGCTTTTGGATGATGGAAGAATTTATTCCGCCGCTTTGATATGATTCCAGAACCAGTTTTTTGAGGTCATTCATATCCTTTTTCATGTCAAAAAGGACTTTATACAGAATGTCCCTCTCCGAAAAATCCGAGCTATCAACGGAAGAGGATCCCAATGCCATAGGAAGTCGCGCCTTATCCGCAGGAAGGTACCTGGAAAGAGTCTGGGCATTGACTTCACGGTTTTCTTCCAGCAAGGAAATCTGTTCAGCAATATTTTTGAGTTGGCGGATATTGCCGGGGAAGGCATAACGGATCAACATGCTTTGAGCTTCAGCATCCAGACTGATAGGTCTTACGTGATACTTTTCAGAAAAATCCCCGGTGAATTTGCGGAAAAGAAGTACAATGTCTTCTCCTCGTTCCCGCAAAGGTGGAACGTAGATCGGAACAGTGTTCAGTCGATAATAGAGGTCCTCTCGGAATTTACCTTTTTCGACGGCTTTCAGCAGGTTGACATTGGTAGCTGTGATGACGCGGACGTTTGTCTTCTGGACTTTGGAAGAGCCTACTTTGATGAATTCACCGTTTTCCAGCACACGGAGGAGTCTGGCCTGGGTGCCAAGCGGCATTTCCCCGATTTCATCCAGGAAAATAGAGCCCCCGTCAGTTACTTCGAAATAACCTTTTCTAGCTTCATGCGCTCCGGTGAATGATCCTTTCTCATGACCAAAAAGCTCGGAATCAATCGTGCCTTCGGGGATAGCTCCACAGTTGATCGCAATGAATTTTCCGTGTTTTCGTAGGGAAAGGGAATGGATGATTTTGGAAAAACTCTCTTTACCACTTCCGCTTTCTCCGGTGATGAGTACTGTCATGTCAGTCGGTGCCGCTTGCATGGCTACCTGAATGGCATGATTAAGCAGAGGACTGTTGCCTATGATTCCGAAGCGCTGCTTGACGCTTTGAATTTCTGCAGGTGTGATCATGCCAAGACAGGATTTACTTCCAATACTTCCCCAAATAGCGTAGCAGGGGAGCAGTCGGTGATTTTAACCTTCACGTAGTCTCCTTTTTTAGCCAAATCAGCCGGAATAATGACCACTTTGTTGGCCGAGTTTCTTCCTTTGAGCTGTTGGTCTGATTTTTTGGCAGTTCCCTCGATTAGAATCAGCTGCTCTTGCCCCAAATCCATTTTGTTTCGCTCATAGGAAAGCTCGGTTTGCTTTGCTATGATTTCTGCCAACCTTCTTTTTTTGGTTTCCAGAGGGATATCGTCCTCAAATTTCTTTGCAGCCAAGGTTCCTGGACGCTCAGAGTAGAAAAACATGTAGGAGAAATCATACTTCACAATGTCCATCAGAGAAAGGGTCTCCTGATGTTCTTCTTCTGTTTCAGTACAGAATCCGGCGATCATGTCAGAAGAAATGCCGCATTCTTCTCCCAAAATTTTCCGTATCGCCCGGACACGGTCCAGGTACCACTCCCGGTCATAGGTTCGGTTCATCAGCTCAAGTACCCGGCTGTTACCGCTTTGGACAGGGAGGTGAATGTATTTGCAGATGTTGTCGTACTTCTTCATCGTGTGAAGTACTTCATCGGTAATGTCTTTGGGGTGAGAAGTAGAAAAGCGAACCCGCAAGAGAGGGCTTACTTGAGCGACCATTTCCAGCAGATGGGCAAAGTTGACCACTTCAGATACTTCCTCTTCCTTCTTATTGAGTCTGGCTTTGTTGTTTTCTTCCGGAGACCACTTGTAACTGTCCACGTTTTGGCCAAGTAAAGTAACTTCGCGGTATCCTTTTTCAAACAAGTCCTTTGCTTCAGCAACGATGGAATGCGGATCACGGCTTCTTTCACGTCCTCTTGTAAACGGAACGACACAGAATGAACACATATTGTCGCAGCCTCTCATGATCGAAATAAAGGCAGTGACTCCATTTGAATTGAGACGGACAGGGGCAATGTCGGCGTAAGTTTCCTCTCTGGAAAGGAAGGTATTGACACCTTTTTCCCCTTCTTCTGCAGCGGCTACCAGATTAGGAAGATCCCGATAAGCATCAGGGCCAACTACCACGTCTACAATTTTTTCTTCTGAGAGGAGATTTTCTTTCAGTCGCTCTGCCATACAGCCCAAAACTCCAATAGTCAATTCAGGCTTATTGCGTTTAGCATTTTGAAACTGGCTAAGTCTTTTTCTGACTGTGAGTTCTGCTTTTTCACGGATAGAGCAGGTGTTTAAAAAGATCACATCCGCTTGCTCAAAATCCGAGGTCGTATCATAGCCGTTTTCTTTCATGATCGAGGCCACGATTTCCGAATCGGAAAAGTTCATCTGACAGCCGTAGCTTTCGATGTAAAGTTTTTTGGATTTTCCGGTGTTTTCGTCAGCGGTGGTTTTGTAATCGCAAGCCTGTGCCTCCTCGGCAGAGATAATATCGATGTCTTTGATCAGATCCATTGGATGGAAAGGTGATTATAAATCTTCTTTAGCCAGATTCATTTGCTCAGGCTGGATGTTCATCAAACCTTGAATGAATGCTTTGGGTTGCAAAATTACGAAAATGCGGACAAAATGGCAGAAGGTTGTTCGTTATTTCTTAGGATAATGATCCTTCGATTCCTCAAACGGTATATTTAACTGCTCTCCAAAATGCACTTGTTCTTCAGTGATGTTTAGATTGGAAATTCCCAAACCCAAAAGGCGGACAGGTTTTGGGATTTCTTGCTGATGGAGAAGTTCCAGTCCGATTTTCCAAATGGTTTCCGAATCTGGGTATTGTTCGACCGTCTTACTACGGGTTTGGAGAGTAAAATCAGAATGTTTGATTTTCAGTGTGACAGTCCGTCCCTTGATCCCACTTTTTTCGATTCTCCGGATGACCTCTTCGAAAATCGGATGGAGATTTTCCTCCAGTTCAGGTAATGTGATGAGGTCTTTTTCGAATGTGTTTTCTGCGCTCAGTGACTTTCGGACCCGATGTGGTTGAACTTCAGAAAGATGGATTCCCCGGACAATATTGAAGTAATGCAAGCCTGATTTTCCGAATTTCTTCGTAAGAAATTGCAGGGAGTATTGCTTGAGATCCAATCCGTTGTGGATGCCCAGTTGCTGCATCTTTTCGGCTGTGACTTTACCGATACCAAAGAATTTTCCGATGGGGAGTTTTTCCAAAAAGGCCTCCGCTTCTTCAGGCAGGATGACCGCTTGACCATTGGGTTTGTTGAGGTCGGAAGCAGTTTTAGCCAGAAACTTATTGTATGAAACCCCAGCGGAAGCATTTAGCCCTGTTTTTTCCTTGATTTTTTCACGGATTTGTCGTGCGATAAGAATGGCAGACTTGAGATTCACTTTGTTTTCGGTGACATCCAAGAAAGCTTCATCCAAGGACAAAGGCTCTACCAGATCAGTATACTCATAAAAAATCTCCCGGATCTGCAACGAGATTTCTTTGTATCGCTCAAATCGTGGTCGTGCAAAAATCAGATGAGGGCATTTCTTCGCCGCCAAAGCAGAGGACATCGCGGAATGAATTCCATATTTCCGTGCTTCATAGCTTGCGGCGGCTACGACTCCACGGGCTTCGTTACCTCCCACAACTAAGGGTTTGCCACGCCATTCGGGATGATCCAGCTGCTCCACGGAAGCATAGAAGGCATCCATGTCCACATGAATGATTTTTCGTATCGGTGAGAGAGATTCAGGATTAGTTTCCACGAAGTAATTCTAAGATGGCTTGGGCTTTCAGCGCACATTCCTCGTATTCCTGCTCAGCAGAGGCATCTATGGTGATCGCGCTACCCACTCCAAAATAGAGTTTTTTTGTGTCCAAATCAGCAATAATGGACCGAATTACCACCGAAAAGTCAAAGTCTCCTAATTCATCGATCCAGCCAAATGCACCTGAAAACCAACCCCGACGAAAGCTCTCTTCCCGCTCGATAATATTCATGGTGCTGATTTTTGGTGCACCAGTCATGCTGCCCATCGGGAAGGTAGCGTGAATAATTTCCTTCAAGGCGATTTTGGGCCTGAGTTCAGAGCTCACCGTGCTGATCATCTGAAAAACCCCAGGCAGGGGATAGATTCCAAATAATTCTTCCACCTTGACCGATCCAGTTTTGGAAACTCTAGAGAGGTCGTTTCGGGTGAGGTCGGTGATCATGAGGTTTTCAGCGCGCTCTTTTTCGCTTGCAAGTAGCAGCTTTTGATTGATCTCATCCTCCTCCGGTGTTTTGCCTCTACGTATGGTTCCTTTGATCGGCTGAGCAATAAGACGATCTCCAATTTTCTTTAAATACCGCTCAGGAGAAGCTGAGACCAACCATTGTCTTCCTGCTTTAAAAAGCCCGGCAAAAGGCATAGGAGATAGTTGATTGAGCTTTAGGAAAGCAGAAATCGGATCCCAACTTTCAAATTTCCCATAGAAAGCCTGGCAGAAATTGGCTTCATAGGTATTTCCCTCAAGAATTTCATGTTGGATTTTCTTGATCCGTTGCAGGTATTCTTCCCGGGTGATTTGGAGGTAAATTTCACAGCTGGTGTTTCCTTCTTCTGGAATCGGGAAATTCAGGATTTCATTTAGGGTTTGATCCGGAACAGGTTTTTTGGACCAAATGCCATTTTCCGTAATTCGGAAAGAAATTTCAGGTTCAAAAAAACAAAGCTCGGGTAAAGGGAAAAATTCCGGGTTTTTACTTTGCAGGTTTTCGATGTGATTTTTAAAATCGTAGCCGATGATTCCAACCCGGTCAGCTCCTTTTTCAAAGCTTAAAGCAGATATAGCATCGATTTTCTTATTTCCTGCAAAAAAAAGTGAATCGAAAGACCCTTCAGGCAAATCGGAACCATTACCCTCAAAAAGTGCGAAATGTTCAAACTTCAAGTCTGCCCACCGGAGTAGTCGGATGAGATCTTGAGCTTTTGAAAAAGAATGGGAATACATAAAAGCTAACTTTTAGAGCAAAAAAAAGAGGAATTCCGCAGAATCCCTCTTTTATCACTGGGTAGTTGGTTTCTTAGTTTGCAGTTACATCCAATTCCAAGGAAACGGTGTTGTAGATAAATTGGTCTTTTGCTTTGTTAGCTGCCGCGGATTCGTCTCCATACATCAATCCCCATGCGGTTCTGTCGATGTTAAATCCAGCTTTTGCTGTCAATGTTCCGTTTGCGAGGCTAACAGCTGCAGGGAATTTAATGTTTTTGGTAGTTCCTCTCATAGTAAGGTTTCCACTGATCCAATGAGTTGGATTGGCAGGAGCCAAAGAACTGTCTGTTGAAGGAGTGTTGTCTGAAGCAAATTCCTGCTTGTCAGTCACCATGTCGCCAGCCTTGAAGGGCTCCACTCCGGTGATTTCGAATTTCGCAGTTGGGAAATTAGCGGCATCAAAGAAGTCAGGAGACTGAAGGTGTCCATACAATTTACCGTAGTTTTCGTCCGTCTCTGGCATATCCTCGATTTTCAGGCCGACTATGTTAAATGTGAATGAACCCCCGGTGATTGTATCTCCCAATACAGTCAACACGCCTTCTGTTGCGGGGATTTTACCGAAATGTTTTCCAGATGGCTTGTAACCAGTCCAGGAAATGGTGGTAGATGCTGGATTGATGTTGAGCGTGTCTCCAGTTCCGGCAGCCACTTCAAGAGCATCAGTTGCTTCAACTGTGTCACTTGGTTTTCCGCAAGCCAATGCTAGCATTGCGACTGCTGCGAATAGTCCGATTTGTTTGGTTAGTTTCATAATGTGTGGTTTGTTTGTTTTGACAACAAATGTATAAACACGTAAATCACATTTCAAAATTAAAAGTTCACGACTGGATCAAAATTTCTAATTTTCAGGGAGAATAATTTTCTGAATAAAAACCCTTAGCAAAGTTCTTATGGCCTTAATCCTAAAAGTGAGAGACAAGACCCCAGTGTTTGGAGCGGATTGCTGGCTTGCCCCAAATTCGACGATAGTAGGTGACGTGGTAATGGGGAATAACTGTACTGTATGGTTTAATGCCGTCATCCGAGGGGATGTTCATGAAATCCGGATAGGAGATGATACCAATATCCAAGATGGGGTAGTGATTCATTGTACTTACCAAAAGGCCCCGACATACATTGGTAGTCAAGTTTCCATAGCTCACAATGCCTGTGTCCATGGATGCACGATTCATGACCGGGTTTTGATAGGAATGGGTGCCATAGTGATGGATGGTGCTGTAGTGCATTCTGATTCGGTTATTGCTGCCGGCGCGGTTGTTTTGGCAGGAACGGTAGTGGAACCCAATTCGATCTATGCAGGGATGCCTGCCAAGAAAGTCAAAGAATTAGGTCCGGAAATGAAAGAAGTAATCATGCGGACAGCCAGAAACTATCCCATGTATTCCAAATGGTTTTCAGAAACTGAAGGTTGAAAACATATCCAGACCGCTGATTTACAACTAATAATAGCTTTCTATTTTTTTGTCATCTTCACTGTAATTTTTAATTTTGCTAAGCTTAAATTTTTAGAGATGAAAAAACTTTTTCAATTTCTCAGCAAGGGTAAAAATTTACTTTTGTTGGCTGGTCTTTTTCTTTTATTCAACTACCTATTGAGCCATTTCCTGTCCAAGGAAAATGCATTGGATTTGAAGTTTGCCTATTCAGTGGAGGAGGCATATCTCGCTTTGGGCAATCTTGATTTGGATCACCGAAATGTCTATAGTCTTGGGCTTTGGCTATTGGACACGCCTTATATGATTGTCTACTGCCTGTTGTTTTCGGGGATTTTACTGAAGCTTTGGGGAAACAGGAAGGTGGTTTTTCTACCGGTTTTAATATTGACAATCGATTTTTTTGAAAACCTTACAGTCCTTAAAATGCTGAAGATTTTCCCTAAAGAGAATGAGTTTTTGGCGTTGCTTTCTTCATTTTTTACTACTTCCAAGTGGATTATGGTAGCGGTGCTAATTTTTATGATTCTTTTTGGATTGTTGAATTTTCTGGTGGGCAGAAAAATTTTGTCAGTTAATTCTCAAAAGGCGGAAATTTAATTTAATCACCCCAAAGGCTTTTCTTGGACACTTTTCTTTTCACTGAATTTTGACTAGTATTTCGTAACGGTACGAAGTGCCATTTTTCTTAGTCAACATTCAACCTATGAAAGAAGAATATTATAAATGGTACTCTCCCCACCTCAATAGGGATGTGGAAATGCTTGTTTTTGGCCATGCCGGATATCCAGTGATCCTTTTCCCTACTTCCATGGGTACATTTCATGAAAACCGTGACATGGGATTGATTGGTGCTGCCCATTGGTTTATTGAGCAGGGATTGGTACAAATCTTCTGTCCGGAGAGTAACGATAAGCAAAGTTTTTACAACAAGGGAATCCACCCACACCAACGAATCCAGAATCATGTGGCCTACGACAAGATGATTTGTCATGAGATCGTGGAACGAGTCCGTCTAAATACCTCGGCTGCGAAGGTGGCAATGGCGGGTTGCAGTTTTGGTGGATATCATGCTGCAAATTTTTCTTTCAGGCATCCAGGCTATGTTGGCCATATGTTTAGTATGAGCGGTGCTTTTGATATCCGAAATTTCATGGATGGTTATCAGCACGATGACATTTATTACAATTGTCCTTTGGAGTATCTTCCCGGACTTCAGGATCATGAACTTTGGAACATGAAAATAGTCTTGGGTACGTCCAATTGGGATATTTGCTATGACTCAAATATTAAGCTCCACCACGTCCTAAATCAAAAAGGAGTGCCGCATTGGTTTGACGTACGACAGGACAAGCAGCACGATTGGCCGGTTTGGAGAGATATGTTTCCGCATTATTTATCGACCATTAAATTCGATTAGAAAATCATTTAAATCAATCATGAAATCGAACATGAACCATGTATCACCAAAAGGGATCAGTTCAATCATGTTAGATTCAAGCTTTCTGACAGCATTAAGGTGTAACCACAAAAAACAACAATAACACATGAAAAAAATCGGGATACTTTTCGGTATGGAGGACACCTTTCCCCATGCTTTTGTAGAGCGCGTAAATCAAAAAGCAGAAAAAGGAATCATTGCCGAACCGGTTCGGATAGACAAAGTCATCCAGAATCAATTGACGGAGTACGCGGTGATTATTGACCGAATTTCCCAGGATGTGCCTTTTTATCGAGCATATCTGAAAAATGCAGCCCTTACCGGCACAGCCGTAATCAACAACCCGTTTTGGTGGAGTGCTGACGATAAATTTTTCAACAACTGCCTCGCTGATCAATTGGGGGTGCCTCTTCCAAAGACCGTTATTTTACCTTCGGCCAAGCATCCTGATGATACCACTGCTAAGTCCTTTCGAAACTTAGTGGCACCATTGGATTGGGATGGGATTTTCAATTACACCGGGTTTCCTGCTTATATGAAGCCCTATGCAGGAGGTGGTTGGAAGAATGTTTATCGGTTGGAAAACAAGGAAGAGTTTTTCCAAAAACATCCCGAAACAGGTCAGTTGGTCATGCTCTTGCAGGAAGAAATTGTATTTGATGAGTATTTCAGAGTTTACTGTCTGGGAGGGAAGGCGGTACGAATCATGGAATATGAACCTCGGAATCCACACCATCTTCGGTATGTGGTGGACAGAGCTCCAGCCTCCAAAAAATTGCTCAATACTGTAAAGGATTACACAATCAAACTTTGCACTGGGCTGGGTTATGACTTCAATACGGTTGAATTTGCGGTAAGGGATGGTATTCCATATGCAATTGACTTTGGGAATCCAGCTCCTGATGCTGATGTCAACTCCGTCGGACAGGAGAATTTTGAATGGGTAGTGGAAGAAGCAGCAAAAATGGCTATTGCCTATGCCAAAGCCCAGAAACCCGGTCAGATGAACCTGACTTGGGGCACTTTTGTGAAAAATTCGGTAGAAGTAGCTAAGAGATTCTAAAGACGATCAGCTTATGACCAGTGTGTTGAAAAAACTCCCGCAATTTACATTGGGAGTGGAAGAGGAATACATGATCATCGACCCTAAAACAAGGGACCTTAGATCTCACATGTCCAAAATTGTGGAAGGTGGAAAAATTGTCTTGCATGAGCAGGTAAAGGCAGAAATGCACCAATCAGTCGTTGAGGTTGGAACAAATGTTTGCCAAAACGTAGCGGAGGCAAGAAAGGAAGTAGCCTTTCTCCGAAATAAAATAGCCGAATTGGCTACCGCACAAGGTTTGGTGGCAGGTGCTTCAAGTACTCACCCATTTGCCAAATGGCAGGATCAGGAGATTACCGATGATCCGCGCTATCACAATATTGTAAATGAGCTAAAAGACATCGCCAGATCCAACCTGATTTTTGGTTTGCATGTGCATGTGGGTATAGAAAGCAGGGAAATTGCACTTCAATTGATGAATCAGGCTTGCTATTTTCTACCCCATATCTATGC
This sequence comes from Algoriphagus lacus, assembly GCF_003583985.1. Taxonomy (GTDB): domain Bacteria; phylum Bacteroidota; class Bacteroidia; order Cytophagales; family Cyclobacteriaceae; genus Algoriphagus; species Algoriphagus lacus. The sequence goes on from NZ_QXML01000010.1 coordinate 78,726, forward strand.
CCTGACTACCAATTCCCCGTTTTGGGAAGGAAGAAATACGGGTTTAAAGGCCTTTAGATCAAAGGTCTTTGCCAAGTTTCCAAGAACGGGCCTTCCTGAATATTTCGACTCCGTGCAGTCGTATGACAACTTTCTTGAAATCCTTGTTAAAACCAACTGCATCGACAACCCCAAGAAAATCTGGTGGGATTTGAGAATGCATCCATTCTTCAGCACAATCGAGTTCAGGATTTGTGACATGTGTTTGACAGTGGACGAAACCATTTGCATTGTAGCAATCATTCAGGCAGTGGTGGCTAAGCTGTATAAACTTCAGATGAGTAATACCAGCTTCAATGTTTACAGAATTGCCTTGATCAGGGAGAATAAATTTAGAGCGGCAAGAAACGGAATAGATGGAATGCTGATTGATTTTGGTAAGAAAATTGAAGTACCGACCAAGGAATTGATCATGGAGTTGCTTGAATTCATTGACGATGTAGTGGATGAATTGGGGAGCAGGCAAGAAATCAACTACGTGCATAAAATTTTCGAAAAAGGCACAGGAGCCGATCAACAACTTGCGGTTTTTGAAAAAACCGGGAGCTTGGAGGCGGTAGTGGATTTTATTACAGGGAAGTTTACGGAGGGGATTTGATCGATTGATTACCTTTGTCCCTAGACCAAACCAACTTAACACCGTGGGCAAGAAAAAAATAAATCTGGCGATTTTGGACATGTATGACGGCGAGCCCAATCAGGGTATGCGGTGTATTCATGATATCCTGGCCAGGTTTTCCGATGTGATCAGTTATCGGGAATTCGATGTCAGGGGGAAAGCAGAAATTCCTGAAATCCGTGAATATGACCTCTTTATTTCGACAGGAGGACCAGGAAATCCTATGGAAGGAGACGGAAACTGGGATTTGCGCTATTATGATTTTCTTGATCAAATATGGATTTGGAATCAAAATCATTCTCAAAAAAAGCACCTCCTCCTGATCTGCCATTCTTTTCAAATGGCCTGTAAGCATTTTGGATTGGGACAGATTACCAAAAGAAAATCGACTTCATTCGGAGTAATGACAGTACACAAAACTCCTGAAGGGATGAATGATCCACTTTTTGCAAATCTGGAAAATCCTTTTTGGGCGGTGGATTCAAGGGATTATCAAGTAGTCCAACCCAATAGCCGCAAGTTTAAGGCTTTGGGCTCCAAAATCATCGCACTTGAAAAAATCCGAAACCATGTAGAATATGAACGGGCAATTATGGCTATCCGGTTTTCAGATGAGATTGTTGGAACCCAATTCCATCCTGAAGCGGATGCAGTGAGCTTTCTGGAGCATTTGAAAAAGCCTATGGTTCGTGAAAAAATAATCGAACTCAAAGGCAAGGCAAAGTTTCGGACAATGTTGGAAGATCTGGTCGATGAAAACAAAATCTACAGAACCAATGAGACGCTGATTCCAAACTTTTTGGAGCAGGCGATTCGTAAACTCAAAATGGTCAATACCCCATCCTTGACTTGATTTTCTATGATCGAATCCATCCGAAAGCGATTTAATGAAGAATTTTCACAGGAAAAGTATCAGGCTTTTCTCAAAGACATCGCTTCAGATTTTGATTATGCACCTACATTTCGAATAGCAGAGACTCCTTTTTTTATTCCTAAAAATCTTCAAAACCAGATTTTTGAGGGATGCAATCAGGTAATCGATTTTATCAAAAGACCCGATTTCAAACAGCTGACTCAGCGGTCGATTGAACTGAATACGGCAGTTCCCAATGAGGATGCTCATACTCAGTTTTTGGCGATTGATTTTGGGATTTGTGAGGAAAACGGCCACATCACCCCAAAGCTGATCGAGGTTCAGGGGTTTCCTTCCATTTTCAATTTTCAATTTAATCTGTATCGAAAAATTCAAAAGATCTATCCGTTTCTTAAGGAAATGTCTCCTTATCCTGATGGGATTGATGAAGAGATTTACCTAAAAAAACTGAAGGAGGTTATTTTTGGAGACTTTTCTCCAAGCGAAGTAGTACTCCTTGAGATCGAACCGGAAAAGCAAAACACCAAGATTGACTTTTACTATGCAAGAAGAGATTTGGGCATACCTTTAGTCTGTGTTACCGAGGTAATTAAAGAGGGAAAGCAACTTTTTTACACCAATGAAGCAGGTGAAAAAACCCGAATCCGAAGAATTTACAACCGGGTGATTTTCGATGAATTGGATTTAAGGAAAGACTTGAAGCTTCAATTTAGTTTCGAGGAGAAGTTGGATGTGGAGTGGGCCGGCCATCCTAATTGGTACACCCGGATTTCCAAGTTTATTCTTCCTTACCTGAAAGGCCCCCATTTCATTGAAACAAAACTTCTCAGCGAACTGGAGTCAATTCCTGAGGATCTGGAGAATTATGTGCTCAAGCCGCTTTTTTCTTTTTCGGGGGCAGGTGTGATTTTCCATGTAAAAAAGGAAGATGTGGAAGCGGTGAAGGATAAGGATCTGTATATTCTTCAGAAAAAAGTCCATTATGCTCCTGTGATTCAATCTCCCGATGGCAAAGTAAAAGTTGAGGTTCGAATTCTTTGTTTATGGCCCGAAAAAGATGAAAGTCCAACGATTGTTGGAAACTTGGTTCGTCTGAGTAGGGGAGAAATGATCGGAGTTAAATTCAACAAAGACAAAGATTGGGTAGGAGGTTCAATCGGTCTTTTTGAAAAGTAAAAAAGCCGGGAGACCCGGCTAAATTTTTATCACTGCTTCCAACTTCCGGGATCTTTTCGCCATTCGGCTAGGGATTCCAGAGTTTCTGAGGTGATGTAATTTCGCTCAACAGCCCTGGGAAGTAACGCATCGTAATGACTCAGGCAAACCAATTTTACACCCGCATCTGAGAAATTTTTGTTTGCCACATCAAAGCCATAACTGAAAATGGCTACCATACCCAATATTTCAAAGCCGGCGTTTTTCAAGTCTTCAGCAGCTTTAAGCGAGCTGCCGCCCGTTGATACCAAGTCTTCTACCACAACAACTTTCTGACCTGGAGTTACCTTTCCTTCAATCATATTCTCCATTCCGTGCCCCTTTGGTTTGGATCGGACATAGATAAAAGGCAATTCCAATTTGTCTGCAATCAAGGCCCCTTGGGGTATCCCTGCAGTAGCGACGCCAGCAATGGCTTCAGCCGTTGGGAAAAAATGACTGACACTTTTTACCAATTGATCGCGGATGAGATTTCGGACTTCTGGGTAAGAAAGCGAAAGTCTGTTGTCGCAATAAATTGGTGATTTCCAGCCAGATGCCCAAGTAAATGGTTTTTCAGGTTGAAGACGAATAGCCTGGATTTCCAGGAGTTTGTCGGCTACTTCGGCCGCAATGCTTGGGTCTAAAATTTCCATGGTTTCAAAAATAATGGATATTGCTGCGGGAAGATTGTACTGGCTGAATTTTTTATGCATTTTTGACCACACCACCTGTTTTATCGGAGTTGATCATGAAAATCTTTGTGAATGATAAACCTGTCGAACTGATCAGTTATGAGGAGCTCGATCCGGCTAAGTCTTACGATTTCATTTATTCCAATCTGGAAGAGTTGCCTTCCGACATGCTCTGGGAAGAGGATATCCTGTTTCATGAACCCAGTCATGACCTGATTATTCGGTTGTTGTATTTGCTCCGAACTCGCAAGATGAAGGAGTTGGATTCGGTAACCTTGGTGACCAAAGACAAGAAAGCCCTTAAAGAATTCATCAAAAGTAGGTTTTCGATCATCAAAGCGGCTGGAGGGATTGTGTCCAAAAAAGATAAGGTCTTGATGATTTTCAGATTGGGGAAATGGGATTTTCCAAAAGGTAAATTTGACAAAGGTGAAACTCCGGAAAACTGTGCAAAGCGGGAAGTGGAAGAAGAATGCAATGTAAAAGTCAAACTAGGACCTCACATTTGTAACACTTGGCATACGTACACCCAAAACCGGAAAAGTATCCTGAAGAAGACCTATTGGTATGCTATGGACTGTATCAATGACGCCGGAATGAAACCTCAGGCAGAGGAAGGGATTGAGGAAATTCTTTGGCTTTCTGAAACTGATGCCAAGACAGCATTAATCAACTCTTATCCTTCGATGAGGTATCTTTTCAAGCATTACCTCAAGAACCACATCAAGAATTAAAGGGAATAAGGCAGGAAGTCAGAAACATCTGCACCGAATCTGTGAACCTCACGGATTATTGTCGAACTGATTTGGGCAAACTGAGGAGAAGTGATCAGGAAGACAGTTTCAAGGTCATCATTTAGATAACGGTTCATTTGGCTTATTGAATTTTCATATTCAAAATCTGTGGTGTTTCGAAGCCCTCGGATAAGGTAGTTTGCTTCGTATTTTTTAGCCAATGTTGAAGTGAGTTCATTATATACCACCACCTTGACCCGATCTTGATTAATATAAACGCTCTCAATTTTTGAGACCATCCAGTCGATATCAAAATACCGGTTCTTTTTACTCGAATTATAACCTATACCAATGATTACCTCATCAAATAGATTTAGGCCTCGCATTACAATGTCATGATGCCCCAGGGTGTAGGGATCAAATGAACCTGGAAAAATTGCGATTTTTTTCATTTCCTTATTCGTATTGCCAAAAAGCCTCAAGCACATTTTCAGACTTCAGGTGCTTGAATCCATGCGTATAATTCTGGTTGGCATGAGGGTTTACCAATCTGAAGTTCTGGAAATAATCTTTCCCCCAATCCTCTGTAATTCCGCTTTTCTCAGTGGCACCAAACACGCTGATTCGGACATGGTTCCGTTCGTATTTCAACTGATCCATCGTAATCAATGCATATTTCAAAAGGTCTTCTTTACCTGCTATTTCAAAAATATTAAATATGCTCAGATCCTGGTCTGTGAAAGCTGCAATGTAAATGTGGCTTTTGAAATAGTTAATGAGGATTTCCTGACCTATCAAATTAAATCGCTCCTTGAACAAATAAGACAAGAAGGAACAGCTTCCATGGTGAAGGCTTACCTCAGAATACCTGGCGTCCAAGGTTTTCTTTAGTTTCTGTCCTATGTAGGATACCACCTGAAGATTGTTGCTGTCCAGTCCGGAAGCAAAGCAAACCACATCTTCAGCTAATTCCTGGGCAAAATGCAGGTATTCCTTTTCCTTCCCAGGCTGAAAAAGTGCACCAGGAACTAGGCTAAATCCCTTTTGATGGAAGTAAACTTTTACAGGCACATCATTTCTAAGCAGTGGATCAGTACCTAGGAGCCATTCCAGTTTTTCCCAGCTAAAATCCTGGTAGTGATGAATACCGATATTTGCCTGATTTTGGTCTTTGGCAAATACAAAAAAGGAGTGGGGGTAAAGAAAAAGTGATAAGCTCGCTGTGTCTTCCACATCAAACTTATCACTTTTATAGACCTTAAGGTTGTTTTCCAAAATCCAAAGGGATTATTTCCAGTTACCTTCGGTAGAGGCGTCAGTTCTTGAGCCTACTCTCAATGCTTTTTCGTTGTTATTTGCTCTTCTGTCAGGATTGATTGGAGATGGGTCTCTAATCTCGAATACACTTACCATGTATCCACCTGTCTTTTCGATTTTGTCTGCGAAGAATTCAAACTGCTTTCCTCCTGAACCTGGAACAACTGGCAATAGATCAAGATTGAAGTCAGGGAATTTTTTGGTGCTAAACAAAGAGTCCATCACAGTTACAGAACCCAAGGTGTCAAATGTTACTTTGATTTCTTCAGCTCCGTAGTCCAATAGCTTAGTGGTTTCGGTTCTTTGAACCAACCAAATTTGTCCAGTCTGGATAAATGTCTTCAACGAATCCCAAGTGCTGGCATACTTTCCATTTGCAGCCTGATATGCAAGCTGAGCATCACGAAGCATTTCGAGTTTTTCGATAGTAGCTGCTTCCATTAATGCAATTCTTTTTTCTTCTTCCACTACGTCATCCACACCCTTCCAAAGGAGGTATCCCAGAAACGCAGCAACTGCAAAGAAAACAAAGGAGAGAACTTTTGTAAGATTCATTTTGATAGAGATTTAGAAATCTGGTTAAGGTTGAAGGTTTTTAAAACGTGCTATTTTATAGAATTATTTCCAAAATTAAAATATCCTTTCCACAAAGCCAGCTCAGAAAGGGAATTAATTCCCCAAAAGACTTGATGAATTGACTCATTTGGGATCTGGGTTAGATCATTTATGCCAATCCAGGCTATTTCTTCGAGAATTTGGTTTTCACCGGAAAGTTCGGGGTCTTTTCCCAAAGATACATTGCCGCCCGTCCTTTTTACCAGAAAAAAATGTTCCATGGCATGGAGTGGTGGCTTCAGGAATTCGTGAACAAACAGGTATTTTTCAATTTTTACCTCCAATCCTGTTTCCTCAAGGAATTCCCGTTCCAGGTTTTCCGATGCAGAACTCCCAAAGTTCATTCCCCCTCCAGGTACCGACCATAGGATTCGGCCATTTCCCATTCGATGCTTGACCATCAGCAGTCGATCCTCCTCGATCAGGATTCCATTCACCCTCATTCGGAGCTGGTGTCCAAATTTTGCTTCGATTTCTTTGCTGATGTTGTCTTTTGGCATTTACATTCGTCTCTATGGGTAAAGATAATCAGGGCGCACTAAAGCCCTCGGACCTGATCGCTAAATATTTTCCTTTTGTACCGACTTCTGGGCAGGCGGCTTTTTTCCGAAAAATGGATGCGTTTCTCCTGAAAAAACCGGAGGAAAAGCCGGTCTTCGTTTTGAAAGGGTATGCAGGTACCGGTAAAACCTCGGTGATCTCTGCCTTGGTCAAAGTTTTGCCCCGAATGGAAATGAGGTCCCTTTTACTCGCCCCAACCGGAAGGGCTGCTAAGGTAATGAGTAATTACTCCGGAAGGGGGGCTTACACCATTCATAAAATCATCTACAAACCCAAAGGCGATCCGGGTACGATGGGCGGAGGGTTTATTCTTCAAAAAAACTATTACAAAGACACCGTATTTATTGTGGACGAATCTTCCATGTTGGCTGACGATGGTGGGATGTCCGGAAATCTACTTTGGGATTTGATCCAGTTTGTCTTCTCTGGAAAAGATAACAGGTTGTTGTTTATAGGTGATACCGCCCAGCTTCCACCCGTCGGAAGCGAGTACAGTCCTGCGTTGGATGCCGGGTATTTGTTGAGACACTACCGATTGGAAGCAGAACAGATAGAGTTGACTGAGGTAATGAGACAAAAATTGGAATCCGGGATATTGTTTAATGCGACCGGCTTGCGAGATCAGCTGTTAATTCAGGATCCCAAAGTCCAAATTCAAACCAGTGCCTTCCGGGATATTTTTAAAATGACCTCGGAAAAACTTGAAGACGGTTTGCGCTATGCCTATGATAAGTATGGAACGGAAAATACCACCATCGTTACCCGCTCCAATAAATCAGCCGTCCAATACAATCTCTACATCCGCCGGGTGATTCATTTTTACGAAGATGAAATATGTTCTGGAGACTTGCTGATGATTGTGAAAAACAACTACACTTACATGTCGGAGTCGGATAAAGTCAATTTTTTGGCCAATGGAGATATGGCTGAAGTCATGAAGATCCGAAACTTTGAAGAAATGTATGGATTGCGGTTTGCTACCTTGGAGCTGAGACTTTTGGATTATCCAGAAGAACCTTTTTTTGAAGCCAAGGTGATTTTAGACACGCTATACTCAGCTTCCCCATCTCTGACCCGAGAGCAATACAGAAGTCTTTACGATCAAGTTTCGCAGGATTATGCAGACGTTGCCAATAAAACCGAGCGAATGGAGCTCATCCGAAAAGATCCGTACCTCAACGCTTTGCAAGTCAAGTTTGCCTATGCCCTGACTTGCCATAAAGCCCAAGGTGGACAGTGGAAAGCCGTTTTTGTTGATCAGGGATACCTCAATGAGGAACAAGTGGATCGGGATTTTGTACGCTGGCTTTATACGGCCATTACCCGGGCTACCGAGGAGCTTTTTTTGGTGAATTTTTCTCCCAGCTTTTTTGTCAAACCGGTGGATTCTCCGGTAGATTGAAAATCTGTCTGATTTATTCACACTTTTTAACCGATCTCTGCATTATTTTTGGTCTGTAATTTTCAATTTTGGAATGAAAATCCGACTCATTCTGTTGTTCTGATGCGGTATTAAAATTAGAGTATTGATAACCAACTTATATAACCATGAAAAAACTAGGAGTTCTATTTAGTCTGTTTGCATTTGTATTGGTATTCCAGGCCAGTGCCCAGGATCAGGGATCCGGAGCGGTCATAACGTTCAAGGAAAAATCAGTTGATTTTGGAGATATTGTTCAGGGCGCAAAAGTTGAGCATACTTTTACGTTGACTAACACAGGTTCGGCTCCATTGGTAATCTCCAACGTGGCAGCTACCTGTGGATGTACTGTTCCAAGCTGGCCTAAAGAGCCCGTAGCTCCAGGAAAATCTGCTGAAATCAAGGTTTCCTTTAATTCCGCCGGAAAAATGGGTAAGCAGAATTCTGTGGTGAGAATTTATTCCAATGCTTTGGAGCCAATTGAGAAGGTTTCGTTGATCTCAAATGTTCTTCCAAAAACAAATTAACCCACGATAGTTTCAAACTTCTAAAGCCTGTCCTATTTTTGACAGGCTTTTTTCTTTATTTAAACCCAAGCCGAACTCAAATGGAAATATTTCTTCAGACAGACACCTGGATCGCTTTATTGACTCTTACCTTCTTGGAGATTGTCCTTGGGGTGGATAACATCATTTTTATTTCGATTGTGTCCAACAAGCTTCCTGAGGAAATGCGACCTAAGGCAAGAATGCTTGGGTTGAGCTTGGCACTAATATTCCGAATTGGGCTTCTTTTGGGGATTTCTTACATCATCAAATTCAAAGAACCTTTGATTACGCTCTTCGAACATGGGTTTAGCGGCAGGGATTTGATTTTGGGAGCGGGGGGACTTTTCCTGCTGTATAAATCAACGTTGGAGATTCACCACAAAATGGAAGGGGAACCTGAGGAAATTAAAGCTCAGGCAGCAAAAAGCTTTGGAAGTGTGATCGCTCAGATCGTTTTCCTGGATATTATTTTTTCATTTGACAGTATTTTGACCGCAGTTGGATTGGTAGATCACGTGAGCATCATGATTATTGCGGTAGTTATTTCATTGATAATCATGATGACATTTGCAGGCAGAATCAGCAATTTCATCAATAGCCATCCTACATTACAAATCCTGGCGCTTTCATTTCTGATTTTGATTGGATTCATGCTTCTGCTTGAAGGATTCCATTTTGAAGTTCCAAAAGGATACATCTACTTTGCAGTGTTCTTCTCCTTGGGTGTGGAGGTTATCAATCTTCGAATGAAGAAGAAAACCCATTCAAAACCAGTAGAGCTGAAGCCTAGGATAAAGGAAGACGACGGAATAGACTGATACTTGGAACCCCGGAATGTATTCTGGGGTTTTTTCATAGATTTTAACTGATATGACTAAAAAAGCAGAACGAAAAGTAACCATGAGTCAGGTGTTTCGCACCATCATCTGGCCAAGAAGAAAACACCTTTTTTTAGGTCTTTTTTTAATCATTATCAGCCGACTTTCAGGCTTGGTTTTACCGGGAGCGAGTAAATATCTAATCGATGACGTCATTCCGAGCAATGACCTGAATATGCTCAAATGGTTGATTCTAGCAGTAGTAGTATCCATTGTGATTCAGTCCATCACTTCCTATTCCCTTACTCAGATTCTGAGTGTGGAAGCCCAGCATCTGATCGCCAAGCTTCGCTCTCAGGTACAAAAGCACATCATCAAGCTTCCAATCCGGTATTTTGACAATGCAAAAACCGGGGAATTGGTGTCCCGCATCATGACTGATGTGGAAGGAGTGAGGAACCTGGTCGGAACTGGCTTTGCCCAGATGATCGGAGGAATTCTTACTGCTGTGATTTCACTTATCCTTCTGATTTCAATCAGTCCATTGATGACCTTGTATGTGCTATTGCCAGTAATCGTTTTTGGTTTGGTTTCATTGAAGGCATTCAGCAAGATTCGCCCTATTTTCAGAGAGCGTGGAAAAATCAATGCTCAGGTAACTGGCCGTTTGACCGAGACTTTGGGGGGAATTCGTGTCATCAAAGGTTTCAATGCCGAGGCTCAGGAGATCAAAACATTTGAAAAAGGTGTGGAAGAGCTTTTTCTAAACGTCAAAGCCAGTCTCACGGCAACCAGTTTTGTGACTTCAGCCGGGGCACTTTTGCTAGGGTTGGCTTCAGCTGGGATCATGGGCATTGGCGGTTACATGATTATGCAAGGTCAGATGACTTTTGGAGATTTTCTGGCATTCACCCTTTATCTGGGATTTATGATTGCACCGATTGTTCAGATGTCCAATATCGGCAGCCAGTTGACAGAGGCTTTTGCCGGACTTGACCGGACCGAGGAAATCATGAATACCCCCTTGGAGGCAGACGATCGAAAGCGTACCGTTGTGCTGGATAAAATTGTGGGTGATGTGGAGTTCGAAAACGTATCCTTTGCCTATGAATCCGGCAAAGAGGTAGTGAAAGGAATCAACTTTTCTGCTCCCGCGGGATCGGTAACAGCTCTGGTAGGAACTTCAGGTTCGGGAAAGACCACCATCGCCGGACTGGCTGCTACGTTTCTCAACCCGGATTCAGGAAGAATCCTATTGGATGGAAAAGACCTTCAATCAGTCACTTTGGAATCTTTCAGATCTCAGTTAGGGGTGGTTTTGCAGGATGATTTTCTTTTCGAAGGTACAATCAGGGAAAACATCCTTTTCCCGAGACCAGATGCGACTGAAGCAGAGCTTCAAAAAGCGGTAAAGGCAGCCCATGTGCAGGAGTTTACGGACCGGTTTGAACAGGGATTGGATACCCTGATCGGTGAGCGAGGGGTAAAGCTATCCGGTGGACAGAGGCAGCGAATCGCCATTGCTCGAGCAATTCTTGCCGATCCTAGGATTTTGATTTTGGATGAGGCCACATCCAATCTTGATACAGAATCCGAAACATTGATTCAGGCAAGTTTAAAAGAACTGATGCGGGGTAGGACAACTTTCGTAATTGCTCACCGGCTTAGCACCATTCGTCAGGCTGATCAGATCTTGGTGATTGAACAGGGTAAAATTGTAGAGCGAGGAAAGCACGATGAGCTAATTGCTTCAGAGGGAAGATATTATCAATTATACACCTATCAGGCTAGGATTTAAATGCGGATTTGAAAGGCGTTTTTTTCTATTCATGCTTAAACCCAAGTGAAAAAATAGTGGGATTTTATTTTTTTTATGAGTATCATCATATTTTAAGAAGCGATTGTAAAGTTTGATCACTTGATGAATTTAATCATTGCTGGAGCAGATAAATTGGGAGAATATATTGCGAAGAATTATTCGCAGTTTAAACTCCGGCATAAACTAATAGGATTTGTGGATGATGATCCTAAGTTTATTGGGAAAGAATTTGCAGGTTATCCGTTTCTGGGAAGTGTAGATCAAGTTTTGAAATATGAGAAAGTGGCTCTTGTCCTTGCTCTTAGAAATCCCAGTCAAAAAATCGATATCGTAAGAAGGTTGCACTATCATCCCTCTTTGGATTTTCCCAACCTTTTTTCAAATGGGGCTTGGGTATCGCGGGATTGCATTTTTGGCAAAGGAAACATCATTTTGGAAGGCACCCTAATCAATTTTGGTACCCTTTTGGGTAATTTCAACTGTATTGACCAAAACTGTTCCATTGGCCATGAGTCGGTTATAGGCAACTATTGCACTATTGAAGAATCAGTTACATTCAATGGATATTCTTTTTTGGAAGATGAAGGAAAAATAGGAAGAGAAGCGGTAATTGGACAAGGGGTGAGAATTGGAAGAGATGCCGAAATCTTCCCAAAGGTTCAAATACTTCAGGATGTGCCCGCAGAATCAAGAATAAAAAAATGAATCAACTTCATTTACTTGGAGGGCAAAGAAATAAAAAATTCCGAGCCAATACCCAGCTTACTGTTTAACCAAATTTCCCCATTTAATTTTTTCGTTAGCTCCTTGACTATATTAAGTCCAAGACCAGTTCCCTTGATGTTTCCAACGTTCTTTGCTCGGTAGAAGGATCCGAAAATATGTTCTTGATCTTCTTTTGGAATTCCTAGGCCATAATCTTTCACCATGATTTCAGTAAATGAACCTCGGAATTGAATATGTACTTCCGGATCCAGCGCCCCTTCAGAATACTTCAACGCGTTCAGGATGAGGTTTCTCAAAATGTGAACTAATAATGAGGAATCAGTCAGAATGTTCTTATCTGTTTCAGGACCAAAGAATTTCACAATCCTACGCTCAAAGTTTTCCATATTGATTGTTTTGACAAGGTCATTGACAAATTGTGCAATAGGAATTTTCTTTAGTTGGATTTTCAAGTCCGGCTGAATACTTTTTTCAAGTAAGAGTACATCACTTGTAATATCCGTCAACCTGCTCGTCTGGTTTAAGATTTTGCCGACATGATTGAGAATTCTTTCTTTGGTATCCGGTCCATCCGACTTATTCAAGAGCATCTCAATCAGCATTGCGCTGCTTTGGATAGTCGCTAAAGGAGTTCGGAATTCGTGGGATGCCATGGAGACAAACCGGGACTTCAACTGATTTAGCTCTTTTTCCTTAAATGCTGTTTCCTTAAATTTTTTGAGAGAATTTTCCCGGTCAGTGACATCCCTTCCTATGGCAAAAATTGCCTTGACCCTGCCGATATTATCAAAAAGTGGCTTAAACTGAAACTCAATCAAAAATTTCCTCTTTGAAAGGGGAGTAGTCACAGGAATGACCATTTTCTGATTGGGTTTCATCAATGGGAGGGAAGGAAAATGGTCAAGAACATCATTGACTTTTTTACCTGTTAAATCTGAAACTTTAATTTCAAGGAGTCTTTCGATGGATTCGGAAACGTATTCCACCTCCATTGATGGGTTAGTAAGCAATAAGATTTCCTCTGCCTCGTCAATAAAGAGTTGGAGAATGTCCTCTTCCGAAAATCCAGAAGGCAATTTTGAATTATGAGGAAAATCAGTTTCGATAATTCTGTTATTTATATTCAAGGGAAAATTTAGGGAATAATCAGAGTTCTTCAATTTTCTAAAATTAGAAGCCAGGTTATCAGATTTGGTTTTTTCTAACTAAACTGATCGAAATTTAGAGCAACACATTCCACAGGCAAAATTTCACTTAACCCATTCGTTTACATTTCGATGCAGCTCACTCACTTTCGTAAATTAAGTGCCTAAATCATAGGGGATTCTATTTAGAGTTTTTTCTAATTTGAGATATGAAAAAAATTCTGATTGTAGAAGACGAGGTAGAATTAGCAAATAACCTCAGTGAGATTCTGTCCAATTTAGATTATAAGGTCGCTTCTGTAGTGGACAATGCACCTAGTGCACTTGAATTTTTGGAACACAATGAGGTTGACTTGGTATTGATGGACATTCTAATCAATGGAGACTTGGATGGAATTGACCTTGCTTACAAAATTCGGGAAGGTTATGACCTACCGATAGTCTTTAGTACTGCGTATTCAGGAACAGAATACTTGGAGCGGATATCCTCAGAAATCCATGAAGGGTACTTACTCAAGCCATTTTCTTTAGAAAGTCTCAAAACGGCTGTGTTTTTTGGATTGAAGAGGCACGAAGAGAAGAAAGGTAAAATCCGGAAATCCAAGGGTTCCTTGAAGATAATGGATAAGGGCTATCTTGTTCCCGTTCCTTATACAGAAGTAGTATACCTCAAGGCAGATGGGCTATACACCAAAGTTTATACAAAAGCTAAGTCCTATTTGGTTAGGGATATATTAAAAAGCTTTGAAGATAAACTTCCTGAAGATCAATTTATTCGGGTGCATAAATCCTATCTTGTAAACATCTCTTACATTGGTTCGTTCAACGCTAAGAAAATTAACCTTGGTGAAACCAGTATTCCAATTCGCAGAGGGTTGTACAAAGAATTGATGGAAAAACTCAATGTCTAGCCTCCGCTTTTAGTTATTAAAGCTAGGTTTTTGCCTTTCGATAAAATTGATAATTTTAAAGTTTGCTGAGGTTCCAGATTTATTTTCAATAGTTCCATATGAAGAGGTTTAACGTTTTGTTAATTGAGGATAATCCAGGAGATGTGCTGCTTACTTCAGAGGCACTTCAGGAAAGTAAGTTTGTGGTGGATATGGAGGTGCTTACCAATGGAAGAGATGGGGTTGATTACCTTTTCAAAAGAGGGAGATTTGAAAACAGTATGCGGCCTGATCTAATTCTATTGGACATTAACCTCCCTCTTAAAACCGGACACGAGGTATTGCAGGAGATAAAATCCAATATTTTGACCAGTGACATCCCTGTCATCATGCTGACGACTTCATCAACTCAGGACGACATAATCACCAGTTATCAGGAGCAGGCAAGTTGTTACATTGTTAAACCTTCAGAGGCTGATCAATATCTTGAATTCGTTCAAGTTTTTGACAGGTTTTGCGGGACTTTGGTTGATTAGTTTTTTTGGAAGGTTCCAATTTTAACATGACCTGTTTTTCCAGAAGAGAATTTCTACAAGCCAGTTCCCTTTCCCTGTTAAGTTTTTGCATGCCGCAATCGACCTTGGACTTATTCCAAGATCAAGAAAGTCTGAAAATTGGCCTTATTTCGGATCTGCACCTCGATATCATTCACGACGGAAAAGAGCGTCTGAATACTTTTTTGATCGAAAGTTTGCTCCAACAACCTCATGGTCTGATTCAGATGGGGGATTTTGCCATTCCCAAACCTGAGAATCTTTCCTCAATTGATGCCTTTAATAAAGCTCATCCCAGAGCGTTGCATGTGTTGGGAAACCACGATATGGATGGAGGATATTCCAGGGAGGAGGTTGCCAAAACTTATGGGATGCCTGGGCTATATTATTCAACCGACATGGAATCCATTCGGTTGATCGTTTTGGATGGCAACGATCCAGGTTCTCCAAAAAACAAAGGGGGCTATGCCTCTTACATTGGACCTGAACAACAAGCATGGTTGATTTCCGAACTTGAAAAAGCTGAAAAACCGGTTTTGATTGTTTCTCACCAACCCATTGCTGGAATTTACACCATCGATAATTCTCAGGAAATTCAGGAAATCTTGAGTCGGTTTGCCACTAAAATTCTCCTTGCAATCAATGGGCATGCTCATGTGGACCAGCATGTGGAGGTAGGTGGAGTACATTACGTTCACATTAACTCGGCTTCCTATTATTGGGTAGGGGAAAAACTGGCTCACAACAGTTTGCCAAAAGAAATTCATGAGAAGAATCCCTCGTTGAAATTTACCTGTCCGTATGCAGATCCCATTTTTGCAATGCTCTCCATAGACCCAGCCGGAAGAAAAATCACGATTGAAGGAAAAAGAACCTCCTGGATTGGACCTTCACCCCAACAACTAGGCTATTCAATTTTGAATGAGCGAGAGCAACGGGACAACCTCAGGCCTGAGATCAAGTCCCGAAAAATCAAGTAATTCATCAAATCCGACTGATTAAGCAGCCGATTTTTGCCCCTCATTTTTTGTGCTGATTGTCAATAAAACTATGGTAATCAGGATGAAAAGTGTGCCCAGCCAATCCATAGGTCCAAAGTTTACTCCCAGCCAAACTACTGCTACTCCCGCTGCAGCCAAGGGCTCCACACTGCACAGCAAACTCGCGGTGGTTGCTCCGATGATCGTCACGGAAGTCAGGAAAATGTAAAATGCGATCACACTTCCAAAAAGGATAATGTAGGTAAATGCGGCCATGGCTTCCAAATCCCAGATCCCTTGGATTTCCCAAGGTTGGGTAAAGGGAGCAAAGGCTAACCCGCCTAAAAGCATTCCCCAACCGGTGATCGTTGCTGCGGAATACGTTCTCAATAACCCGACGGGCTGGATGGTGTAAAACGCCAAAGCTACCGCAGACAAAATCCCCCATAGAAGAGCACCCTCTGAAATCACCAATTGATCAAACGACCCGTGAGTCACGAGGAGGAATGTGCCGACAAGTGCCAATGCAAGGGAAGCATACTCCGCTAAAATCGGCCATCTACGGTGTTTTATTGCATAAAATGCTACTACCAACAATGGTCCCGTGTATTGTAAAATTGTCGCAGTGGCAGCATTGGAGAGTGAAATGCTGTAGAAATAGGTGAATTGTACAGAGACCATCCCAAGGATGCTAAAAAGTAAGAGTTTAACGGTGTCCATTGGCTTTTTCCAGATCCGAAAGGTATCGTGGGCTTTTTGGGTAAGGGAAAACACCACCAAAATCAAACCTCCCAAAATCAGTCTCCAACAAACCAGCCAAGCCGGGTCAAATTCTTTTTGCTCAAAAAGGAACTGGGCGCAGGTGCCTGAAATCCCCCAAAAGACTGCCGCGGCAATGGCCATGATTAAACCGGAAACTTTCTTTTGGGTTGCTGCAGGGGAAGTCATAAAGAGGAGAATTGTACTTGCAAAGAAAAGCGGAATTTCCGAAATGAATTATTGAGGGGAAGTTGCAAAAAAGAAGGATTCATCCAACCACAAAAAGAATGAATCCCTGGCATCTCCAGTTTTTAAGATTTCATTTCTACAATCAGGACACCTCATGTCGGTAAATCACTGAATTTCCAGTAGTTTAAAAGACAGATTTAAGTCCTAGATGAGCCCCAGATTCCCGAGTTTTCTCTGCATTCTTTTCATAATGTTTTCCTGCAGTCCAGATCTCCCTGAGGACGTTCAGTTGGCCTATGAAGACTTGCCGGAAACAGTGGATTTCAATATCCATGTCAAACCCATTTTATCGGACAAATGCTTCGCCTGTCACGGACCTGACTTGGCTGCCCAAAAAGCCGGACTCAGCCTTCATACCCCCGAAATGGCTTTTGCCTCACTCAAAGACTCCCCTGGAAAAGTTGCCATCACTCCAGGCAGTCTTCGCAACAGTGAGCTCTTCCACCGGATTATTTCTGAGGACCTGGAGTACAGGATGCCCTCAGTGGAGTCCAACCTGACTTTGACTCCAAAGGAGAAAGCTATCCTGATCAAATGGATAGAGGATGGAGCTGAGTACAAAAAGCATTGGGCTTTTATACCTCCCCAAAAGTCAGATTTGCCCGAAGTGAGCGACAATTCCTGGGTGAAAAACCCGATTGACATTTTTGTATTGAACAAGTTGGAGGCAGAGAAAATCAAACCTGCTCCTGAAGCCGATAAAGAAACCTTGCTCCGAAGAGTTAGCCTGGATTTGACAGGACTGCCTCCAAGTCTGAGCGAAATGGATGCGTTTTTGGCCGATCCTGATCCCGATGCTTACGAAAAGCAGGTGGATAGACTGCTCAGTTCGGTCCATTATGGGGAAAAAATGGCCATGCACTGGATGGATGTTGCACGGTTTGCGGATACTCATGGATACACTGTAGACCGTTACCGTGACGCTTCTCCCTACCGGGACTGGGTCATTCGAGCGTACAATCAAAATCTCCCCTATGACCAATTTATCACTCATCAGCTTGCGGGCGATTTGCTTCCCAATCCCAACAAAGACCAGCTGATTGCGACGGCATTTAACCGCATTCATCCCCAAAACATGGAAGGCGGAATCGTGGAGGAGGAGTTTCGGGTCGAATATGTAGTGGATCGTACGAGCACTATGGGACAGGCCTTTATGGCTTTGACTTTGGGATGTGCCCGATGCCATGATCATAAGTATGACCCAATTTCCCAGAAGAATTTCTTTGAATTGAGCAGTTTTTTCAATCAGGTGGATGAAGCCGGGCAGATTTCCTGGGACGATGCAACTCCTGTCCCCACCATGCTTCTAACCGATGAAGAAAAAGATAGAATGCTGGACTATGTGCTTTCGCAGAAAAACCGGGAAGAAACCGAATTGACTCAGGTGGCTGAGCAGGAGGAAAAAGCTTTTCAGACTTGGTTGGCCACAAATGCTCACCAAAAAGAAGCAATGCGGGAATTCCCTTCCAGCAGAGTGGCTTTTTACCATTTTGACCAAAAGTCCATCCAAAACCAGCTTAATCCTTCCCAAAAAGGAACCATGGAAAGCAGTGAGGTGAAAAACCAGATCCCAACTTACGTAGACGCAGTCAGGGGAAAAGGAGTCAAACTGAATGGGGACTCTTGGCTTGATCTGGGAGGAAGTGGAGTTTTTTCAAGGAGTGAACCCTTTTCGGTCAGTATCTGGGTCAATATTCCAAAATCATTGACCCATGGGGCCATATTTCACAAAGGTTCTGGAGCAGTTTTGTACAACTGGAGAGGATATCACCTGAGCCTGAAAAACAACCGACTGGAAATTCTGATGGCACATACTGCTCCTTACAATGCCATCACCAAACTCACCAAACAGGACATTCCGAGGGATCAATGGGTGAATCTGGTCATGACGTATGACGGTTCATCCAAAGCCAAAGGCCTCAAGGTATTCCTCAATGGGGCCGAAATGCCAACCGAAACTACACACGATAACCTCTATAAAGACATCCTTTTCAAAGGTGGGCAGCCCGGTTTGCAGGTAGGGGCAGTTTGGAGAGGGAAGGGGCTGAAAGACGCATTGGTGGATGAAGTCAGTGTGTACAATCTTGAGCTTTCTCCCCTGGAAATCCTCCAAATAGCCAATCCCACTCAATTCAAGGCTACGTTAGCCAAATCTTCAAACCAACTCAATTCGGAAGAAAAGAAAGCCCTGAAATCCCTTTACCTGAACGTTCATTCCAAAATTTACCGGGAAAAGTTGAAAGAGGTGATCGCTCAGAGAAAAGTATATGCTGATTCGGTGGAAAAAATTCCGGAGATGATGGTCATGAAGGATATGCCCAACCCGCGTCCGACCTACATCCTGACAAGGGGAGAATATAATCTCCACGGTGAGGAGGTTTTTCCCAATACTCCGGATAGCATCCTACCAATGAAGTCTGATTTACCGCGAAATCGGCTTGGACTTGCTCAGTGGCTCATTGATCCGGAAAACCCGCTTACTGCTCGGGTTGCCGTCAATCGCTTTTGGCAGAATTATTTTGGAAAAGGATTGGTCGCTACTTCGGGGGATTTTGGGAATCAAGGCCAACTTCCATCCCATCCGGAATTACTCGACTGGCTTGCCTTGGAGTTTCAGCGATCGGGCTGGGATGTGAAGGCCATGCAGCGCCTGATCGTAACTTCAGCCACTTATCGCCAGGCTTCCAAAAAAAGACCTGAACTGGAGGAAAAAGACCCGGAAAATACCTTGCTGGCCAGAGGCCCATCGGGTCGTATGTCAGCCGAATTGATCCGTGACAATGCGCTATTCGCATCTGGATTACTGAATCCAAAAGTGGGTGGGAAGAGCGTCTTTCCCTATCAGCCCGAGGGATTGTGGAAAGTGAACGGAGCCAATTATGTACAGGATACAGGCCAAAACCTGTATCGGCGAAGTTTTTACACCGTCTGGAAGCGCTCAGTTCATCATCCTACGATGGCGATTTTTGATGCTCCGGATCACAGCGTCTCGGTGAGCAAAAGACAAGAAACAAATACACCGCTTCAGGCTTTGGCACTTCTGAATGACCCGACTTTCGTGGAAGCCTCCAAGGTTTTGGGCGAGCAAATGGTGGCTTTTCCGGAAATCTCCCAAGCCATCAAAACTACATTTCGAAAGTTGACCGGGAGGAATCCACATCCGAAAGAACTTGAAATCCTACTGGAACTGAGAGAAAAGGAGTTTGAAAAATTCAGGTCGGACAGCGGAAAACTTAAAGGCTGGTTGGCTACCGGGGAATACCAAATCAATCCTGGTTTGGATCCTGTTCAAGTTGCTGCCAATGCCGTCACTGCCAGTGCCATCATCAATTCAGACGCAGCCCTAACCAAAAGATAAGATGAGCCATCACCACGACGCCCCGTTGAGATCCGCCAACCGGGATCTGCAGGAAATAGAAAAGAAAATGGATCGTAGAAGGTTTCTGACCAGAACATCTTTGGGCATCGGCTCATTAGCACTGGGATCGTTGATGGGAATGGAAAAGATTTTTGCAGGAAATCCTCAAATTCCCATTACTCCTTCAGAATCATCCAACGGTCTGACAGGTTTGCCTCATTTTATGCCCAAGGCTAAACGGATCATTTACCTGTTCCAAAGTGGTGGGCCTTCCCAGTTGGACTTGTTTGACTATAAACCAAGACTCGTGGATCTTCATGGACAGGAGCTTCCCGAATCGGTCAGAGACGGTCAGCGACTAACGGGAATGAGTGCGGATCAGAGTTCTTTTCCTTTGACGGCCTCTGCTTTCAAATTTCAGCAATATGGGCAAAGCCGGGCTTGGGTCAGCGAATTGATGCCGCATACCGCGGAGATTGTGGATGAGCTTTGCTTTATCAAAAGCATGCAAACCGGCCAGATCAATCATGACCCTGCGATTACTTTTTTCCAAACCGGGCATCAGCTTCCGGGCAGACCTTCGATGGGGGCTTGGCTGAGCTATGGCTTGGGTTCTGACAATCAGAATCTTCCTTCTTTCATTGTGCTGATTTCCAAAAATGCGGTCCAGGATCAGCCACTTTATGCCAGACTTTGGGGGAATGGATTTTTGCCCTCCCAGCATCAGGGAATACAGTTTCGATCGGGAAAAGACCCAGTGCTTTACCTGGGAAACCCTGAAAATTACGACGGAAAGGACCGGAGGGAAATGCTCGACTACCTCAAATCGCTCAATGAAGTCCAGCTCGATACCTACGGAGATCCTGAGATCAACGCCCGCATTGCCCAATATGAAATGGCTTTTCGAATGCAAACTTCTGTCCCCGAGGTGACAGACATGTCCTCCGAGCCGGATTGGGTCTATGAGATGTACGGGGAAGATAGTCGTGATCCGGGAACCTACGCAGCCAATTGCCTTATGGCGAGGAAGCTGATCGAAAAGGATGTAAAGTTTGTGCAACTCTATCACCAGGGATGGGATCAGCATGGCAACCTGCCCGGAGGAATCAAAAATCAATGTCAAAAAACCGATCAGGCTACTGCTGCATTGATTAAGGACTTGAAGCAACGGGGTTTGTTGGAAGATACTTTGGTCGTGTGGGGAGGAGAATTTGGGAGAACGGTTTACAGTCAGGGTACGCTTTCACCGGACAATTACGGGAGAGATCATCACCCAAGGTGTTTCACCAAGTGGATGTGTGGGGCAGGAGTAAAGCCGGGATTTACCTATGGGGAGACAGATGAATTTGGCTACAATGTGGTCAAAGATCCTGTTCCAGTGCATGACTTGCAGGCTACGATATTGCATTTGTTTGGGATCGATCACGAAAAACTGACTTACAAACATCAAGGACGACGTTTCAGGCTAACTGATGTGGAGGGGCATGTGGTAAAAGGGATACTGACTTAACCCGATCGAAAAATCAGTTGGATTGGCTGACCATTCTTTCCATGGAGAAAAATTGGGGAAAGGTAAAGGTGGTTTCGTGAGGTTGATCTCACTACCAATTCAGCTGAAATATTCTTTCTGATTCTTTAACTTACTTCACGCTTTCCACCTCCGCATATGCAAAACGACCGAAGAGAATTTATGAAAAAGTCCGGATTGGCAGGACTTGGAATCATGGGTGGAAGTCTGTTGGATTTGCATGCGAACCCCAAATCGATAAACCCCAAATTTCCTGTGAACAATCAACAAGAACTCAATCTGATCGGATCTTATGGACCCTGGGCCAAAAGCCTTAATCTGGAAAAATTACCTAGTCATTCCTTTCGGAATCCTGGAATTACAGATTTGGATACTTGGAGAACCTCTACCCGAAAGCTCGTCTCAGAGCGGATGGGTGCGGTGGAGCTGGGGTCGATTCCAAAAGTGACCGTTCATCGATCCGGAATTTATGAGGGGGTGAGTTTTGAGGAGATCAGCTACCAGTTGCCCAGTGGAAATCCGACCAAGGCAGTGATTTTGAAACCTGAAAATGCCAAAGGCAAGTTGCCGGCTATATTGGGTTTGCATTGTCATGGGGGTAATAAATTCCTGGGATTGGATAAAATCAGCCGAACCCGGGCAGATCTTCCATCCTACATTGTTGACCACCACGACACCTATTACGAAGGCCGAGCCTGGGCCAATGAGGCAGCCAAGCTGGGCTATGTGGTGATGGTTCATGATGCTTTTGCTTTTGGCAGTAGGAGAGTGATGCTGGAAGATGTTCCTGAAAGCATCCGTCAGGGAATCACAGATTTCAGTTTGGATACTGAAGAAAAGATCAATGCCTACAATTCCTGGGCATCCAATCACGAACACATTTTGGCCAAGTCACTATTTTGCGCTGGGACGAGTTGGCCGGCGGTTTTTCTGGCTGAAGATCAGATGGCTTTGAGCATTTTAGCCGCTCGTGAGGATGTCGATGACACCAAGTTGGGATGTGCCGGACTTTCCGGAGGAGGACTTCGAACCGTGATGTTGGGAGGGTTGGATCCCCGAATTTCCTGCGCTGTAGCTGTTGGATTTATGACGACTTGGACTGATCTGTTGCTTTACAAATCCTACACCCATACTTGGATGTCCTATGTTCCGATTCTACCCAAGGAATTGGATTTTCCTGAAATCTTGAGTTTGAGAGCACCCTTGCCCACTTTGGTGCTCAATGACATCGAGGACAATCTGTTTACCCTGTCCGAAATGAAAAAGGCGGACCAAATCCTTGGAGAAGTCTACGCAAAAGCTAAGGCGACAGACCGGTACCGATGCACTTTCCATCCCGGTCCTCACAAGTTTGACAAAGCCATGCAGGAAGAAGCCTTTGCTTGGTTTGACCAGTGGTTGAAGGCATGATTTTGGTCAACGGTCGACTGTCCACGGTCGACAGCGGTTGACTTTCGTCCGTGGACTGTGGACTGATTTTACTCCACCTGTTTGTTGGTTTTGAGGTAGCCGATCAGGTTGACGATTTCGGTTTGGGACAGGTTTTCAAATAACCCGGAAGGCATCATCGATACGTCTGTCACCTCCCGGGAAAGGATGGCGGATTTGTTGATGATCAGCTGGTCCTGACCGACTATCCTCAGGGTGATTTGACGGTCGTTTTCCGCAATGATATTTCCGGAGTAGGTCCTTCCATCCCGGGTATTGATCACCACCATTTTGTAATCGTCCTGAATTTCCGCACTGGGTTCGAGTACATTCATGAGGATGTATTCCGGATCGGTACGGTTGGAACCGGTGAGGTCAGGACCGATGATTCCACCTTCCCCATACATTTTGTGGCAGCTTCCACAGGATTTGGCAAAGACAGTTTTTCCTGATTTCAGATTGGCTGAACCTAGAGCAGTAGGAGTGATCATAGCCCGGTATTTATCGTAAGCTGCTTGGTTGCTTGGGACAGACTCGATCGGTCCCCATACTTCAATAAACCCGCTGCCTACCACCCGAAGCAGTTGTCTTGCCACGCTGGCAGGAACTTCAGATTTGGCGATTTTTTTGGATTTGATTTCCTGGGTCAGCATGTTTCCATAGCGTGCTCGGGAGGAAAGGGTTTGCATGGCTTCCAATTTTTCCTCCGGGGAAAATTTGGGATAGCTGTCCAAAAGCAATTTACCCAAAGGCTCACTGTCAAAAGCTGCTATTGATCGAATGGCCTCTTTTCTAAGTGCTGTTTCCTGCATTAACCCCGGGATTTCTGCAGGCAATGCTTTTTGCTGTTGGGCTGTTAGGGTTTGCAGGGCTTTCTTTCTCTGGTCGGTTGGCAGATTTTTGTTTTTCAGGGTAGCAAATGCCCGTTGAGTGGCTTCCGTATCTCCAAAAAGTCCGGAAATCTCCAAGGCCAAGGACTGTTTCTTTCCTCCTGATTTTTGAAGATTGGTTGCAACAGTCTTCCAGTTGGCAGGTGTTTTCAAATCTGTCCGTCCTTCCATTCCGCTCAGCATCCCTGCCATCAATAATTCAGTGTTTGGACCGCCTTTTCCGATGAGTGCTACGAGTTTTTCCAACTGATTTCCATCCACTGCTCGCCTTGCCATATTCTGGGTGACGAAGGTAAGTTTGGAGATAGGTGCCAGTTCCAGGAATTTATCGGGACTTCCGGCAAAGAGGGGCTCGATTCCATACCAGAGCATTTTGGGGAGATTGTGGTCTTTTTCATCCTCCGCATGCTGAATCAGGCTGGAAGCCAGCGACCATTTTTCTGATACCGGGATCCGCTGCAATGCGGCGGCGAGATAAAGCCGAACCACAGGTGAAGGATCAGATTTAGCCATGGATTTGAATTTGGCCAGGGCTTCCGGGGAAGGTTTGAGGTCTTCGCAAAGCAACTGAATGGACCAAGCGCGAATATAGGGATCTTGGTCTGAGAGCGATCCGACCAGATCCTTCACCGAAAAACCTCCCGTCTGATGAAGTGTCCACATGGCTCTTAGTCTCCAGTCGGTGTTTTTTTCTTTTGTGAAAATAGTCCTCAAGGCGGCATTTGTTTCGGGCTGAAGTTTTTTGTTCACGGCACGTTTGTGAAGAATCCCCCTAGCTCGGCGTGCATGCCAGTCGGAAGGATTGGTTTGGAGTGCCACCAATTGGGCATCGGTCATTTTATTTAAATCCGAATACCTTCCTGGGAAGTTTTGGGCAAGGGATTTTTCAGGCATGATCCGGAATATCCGGCCTGTTTTTTCATTCAGAACTTCCTTTCCGCAGATGTCCGCATCGTGCCAGTCCAGTGCATAGAGTCCGCCATCAGGACCGATTTCCATGCTAAAACCCACCCATTGGGCGTTGTTGGCCATCATAAACTCATCGCCGTGCTTTCCCTCAAAACCTGAACCTTTGGGGATCAAAATATCGGAAAGGACTCCATGCTCATGGATATTGGCCATGAATATCCGTCCCTGTTCTTCCTTGGGAAAGGCATCTGATTGGTACACACGAGCACCGCCGTGGGCAGAGCGGTGGCTATGGTTGGCTATGGTTTTGATGTCCTCATAGACATAGGGGTTGAAATGCTGTCCGCCCTGACGATGGTAAATTCCGCCCGGAATCACATGCCAAAGGTGAGGAATCACGCAGGCACTCATGAACAGTTGGCCTTTGGCATCGTAGTCGATCCCCCAGGGATTGCTGAATCCATGTGCCACGACTTCGAAGCGGTCCTTGACTGGATGATAGCGCCATACTCCACCGTTAATGTCCACTCCCTCTTTTTCCAGGAGATCTTCGGGAAAAGGATCTTTGTGGTAGTATAGTTTTGCGTCACCTTCACCCTTGGGCTTTCGGATTTTGGACGGAGTGGCAAAACCCTGAAGCCCGTAAAGCCATCCATCCGGTCCCCAGTGCAAACTGTTGAGCGTCTCGTGGCGGTCCCGGATTCCCCAACCCGTAAGCAGGATTTCAATCTTGTCCAAGTCCGCTTTGTCATCCCCATTTTTGTCAGGGACAAAAATCAGGTTAGGCGGTGCGCCGATAAATACTCCGTCAAAACCCACAGCAAGGGCTGCGGGAAAGGCCAAGCCCTCCATGAATACCTTCTGACTGTCGGCTACTCCGTCTCCGTCGGTATCTTCCAAAATCAGGATTCTACTGTCACCGGAATTGGAAAAACCGTAGCCTCGGGATTCGTAATCTTTGTTTTCTGCAATCCAAAGTCTGCCCCGATCATCCCAGCAAAAAGCCATGGGCTGGGTCATCATGGGTTCGGAAGCCCAGACATTCACTTTGTATCCGGGCTTGATGGTCATGGCATCCACGGCTTCCTGGGCGGTAAGAAATTTGGCATTTCGACCTTCCTCCTGAGCGAGACCCCAGAGTTCGGTAGTACTGTACATGCCTTCCCGCCCTGAGAATTTACCCCAGGATTCGGTCAGTTTCAGGTCATTTGCTTCGCCGGTATAGACCAGCAGGCGGAGTTTAATAGACTCGGTTTTTCCAGCCTCGATCACCCAATCTCCATCCCGGGTAAAGGCTGGACCCAATCCCAGCTGACCATCTACCCGCCATTTATTGGGGTAGCCCCGGTTTTCAGGATGGTCGAAAATCGCCACGTTGGCCCGGTCTTCTCTACCTTCGATTTTCATTCCCACATTGATCCACATGGAGGGTTGGCCTTCTGCCTGGGCATTTTTCTGTCGTGCAGCATTGATGATTTCACCGTCGATTCCTTCTTTCCAAGGCATTCGAAGGAAAAGGCTTCCGTAGTCGTATTGGCCGATGGTCACTTCGGTTTTGGCTTCGCCCTTCCATTCCAAATCCAGGGAATATTCCCCATTCACTTCACTTAGGCTCCAATTTTGGGTTTCTTCCATAACCGGATTTCCCAATGAATCCAACAGCTGATAAATAGTCTGCCACTTGACTTGTTCCCCGGTTTCCTCAAGGATGTTCAAGGCGATTTTTCTCCAATAATCCCCCTGGGGGTTATGAAAGTAATCCCGACCATTGACTCTGGTCAAACCCCAATAGAGTCCGGTCTGATGCTTGTGGTGTCCGGGACTGTATTCGGTCAAAACACCCTTGCCATCCGGTGCTAGAATCGGATGGATGTAGGGTCTGAAATCTTCCTTTGCATTTTGAACGAGAATAGGATCGGTCTCGCCCTTCCTCAAAACCGAGATGTTTCCATCTGCATCGTTTTGGACCAAGGTAAAAACAGTGGGTTGGGTGGAGGTAGTTGATTCGGAAGATCCCTTTGGTTTGCAGGCTAAAAAGCAGGAAAAAAGCAAAGTCCAAAGGATTAGGGGCTTCAAGTGAAGGTTCATAGCGTTGGGCTGGTTGGGTTTACTGGTTCAGTCTCTAGATCTGGGGACTGGAAGTAATTCTTAAGATAAGAAATGTGCGGTAATTAAATAACCGGGAAGCTGCCTGGATGGAATCTTGAAAAAGTTAATTTACTTCAGCCAAAATTTCCTAAGAAACTTGAACAGCTTGATCCTTCGAAAAGCCAATCCAGAAGATTCTCCTTTCCTCTGGAACATCATCGAACCGATTATCCGAAGCGGGGAGACTTATGTTTTTGACCCAAATTCCAGTAGAGAAAAGATGCTTGACTATTGGTTGGCAGACGATAAGCAAACCTATGTTGCTGAGCAGGATGGGGAAATTGTCGGGACATTTTTCCTCAAAACCAATCAGCCGGATCGTGGATCTCATGTGGTGAATGCCGGCTTCATGGTGAGTCCCGAATCTTCCGGAAAAGGAATCGGAAAGGCAATGGCTGAGTTTTCCTTTGAAGAAGCCAGGCGGCTAGGCTACCATGCCATGCAGTTTAATTACGTGATCAAGTCCAATAGCTCAGCCGTTGCACTCTGGAAGAAAATGGGGTTTGAGATCGTAGGGGAAATTCCCGAGGCTTTTTTCCATCCCAAACTTGGACTGACCAATGTCTACGTGATGTACCGGAAACTTTGAATAATTACTTCTGTCTAAAAATCCAATCCAATGAATTCATATTCTTTTGTCATTCTGGGAGGTGGAATTGCCGGACTGACAACCGCTATTGCCTTGAAGAAAATCGGGATTGATGCCATGGTCATGGAAGCTGCCATCGAAATCAAGCCTGTCGGTGCAGGACTGGCTTTGGCCGCAAATGCCATGATGGCTCTCCGAAAAATCGGCGTCGCGGATCAGGTAATCCGGGAAGGACGGGAGTTGAAGGCGTTTTCCATTTATGATCAAAAGGGTAAACTCATTAGCCGGACGGATACCGATCCTGCCAATTCAAGATATGGGATCAGTAATTTCACCATTCATCGGGCTGATTTGCATCGGGTTTTGTTGGCTCAGCTTGATCCGAGAAACGTCCTGACCGGAAAGCGATCGGTGGATTTTACTGAGGATTCTGAAGGCTTTTTGGTCCGGTTTGAGGATGGAGATCAAATCCGTGCAAAATACCTGATTGTGGCGGAGGGGATTCATTCACCAATTCGAAGAAAACTGATTCCAAGTCAAAAAATCCGCTATTCAGGCTATACTTGCTGGAGAGGCATCATGGATAATTCCGACTTGAACATCGCCGAAACTTCGGAAACCTGGGGCAAAAAAGGAAGGTTTGGAGTCACTCCCTTGGCAAAGAATCAGGTCTATTGGTATGCCTGCATCAATGCGGCTGGGATAAATTCTCCGCTGAAAAACTTCACGAAAGCCGATTTGGAGGAGAACTTTAAAGACTTTCACTTCCCAATTCCCCAAGTGCTGGCAGGTACCAAGCCGGATCAGATCATTTGGAATGACATCATTGATCTTGATCCCTTGCCTCGTTTTGCTTTTGGAAACCTGGTTCTGATCGGTGATGCGGCACATGCCACAACGCCGAATATGGGGCAGGGTGCATGTATGGCTATTGAAGATGCGGCAATTTTAGCAAGTTGTTTGGAAAATAATCCGAAGCCAATCCAAGCTTTTGAGCTTTTTGAAAAGAGACGACTTTCACGCACTCATCGGATTGTGCAGGATTCGTGGAGGTTGGGGATTATCGCCCAACTTGAAAATCCTTTGTTGATGACCTTGAGGAATACATTTTTTCGGATGATTCCCAGAAAGGTGACCCAAAAGCAGATTGAGACCTTGTATCAGGTGGACCTTTCCTAACCGGAACAAATCCCACGGCGACTAGGGTGAGTGGAGATTTAATTTCTGAAAGCAATTCTTTTAGGTAGTTTGGGATTTATGGAATTTAACCCCGTTTGACTCCTAATTTTTCTAACAATCCGAATTTAGCTTGGCGGTCTTAGCCCGTAAGGTTATTTTCAGCCCCTAATTAATTAGCTACTTTATTTTATGATCTCAAACCGCAAATCGATTGGGTTGGGGCTGGTTTTGACTTTTTCAGTCGTTTCCATCCAAGCCCAAACTCGCCTTCAGCTTGCTTCCTTTGAAAACAACAAGGGGAGTTGGTCTGAAGTAGCCAAGGTTTGGACCGATCCCCTTCAGTCCAATTCCGAGCTTTTTTCCGAAGGAAAAGGCAGTATAATTCTCAACTCACCAAGCAAGAAAAAGCCAGGCACCGACTTGGTTTCAACCGAAAAATTCGGAGACGCTGAGGTTACATTGGTTTATTTGATGGCCCCCGGCTCCAATTCCGGACTCTACCTGCAGGGCCAATACGAAATTCAGTTGTTGGATAGCTGGAACAAAGTGAGTGTAAAAGCCGGAGATAACGGTGGAATCTATGAGCGCTGGGACGAATCCAAACCGGATGGACAGAAAGGCTATCAGGGATATGCTCCCCGTCAAAATGCAAGTAAAGCGCCGGGAATCTGGCAGACCTTGAAGGTGCAATTCAAGGCTCCGAGATTTTCTTCTTCCGGTGAAAAAATCGAGAATGCCCGCATCGTCTCTGCTACGCTAAACGGGGTGACTATCCATGAGAATGTAGAGCTTTTTGGCCCCACCCGCGGAGCATTGGAAGGTGGAGAAGTACCAGAAGGACCCATTCGAATTCAGGGGGATCACGGTCCCATTGCAATCCAATCCTTGGAGGTGAAACGATTTGAGACTGCCGCTCCGGAGTTTAAATCAATTTCATATCAGGTTTTTCCAGGTTCCTTTACCCAACTGCCGGCAATGGATGCCCTCAAGGCTGCTTCTTCTGGAAAGATTTCCAATTTCGATGAATTTGTGGCTGGGCTTACTTCAGCCTCTTTGAGTAAGTTTGAAGGTACAGTTTCAGTTAAAAAGGCCGGTAATTATACCTTTCGTATGACCGTTCCCAATGGCTTGGGAGCAATACAACTTGGCCAGGCATCTGAGCCAATCCAATTGAGAGAGGGGATGATTGTCGCCGAAAAAGCGCTTCAGGCTGGTGAGATTCCATTTGTGATTTGGGTTTCCAAACCTACTGATTGGACTGCACAGGGCTTTTTCCTTTCAGCCACTGCTGATGCGATGTGGCAAAAAACTTACAGCAATCCAGCTGGAGCGGATTTTTGGGCTGCCGATCCGATTTTGGTTGATACCAAAGAAACCCCTGTTTTACGTTCGTTCATCGAGCTGCCTAACCGCAGCAAAATCTCTCATGGGATTTCTGTCTCTTCCCAATCCGGAGCCCATTTTTCCTATGATCTTAATTCCAATCAGATCCTTCGAATATGGAGAGGCCATTTTCTGGATGCGACTCCGATGTGGAACGACCGCGGAAATGGAGTTTCCAGACCTATGGGTGCTGTCACCGAATTGAGTCAGGGATCTCCCTTGTTTTACGACGCCGCATACAACCCGATTTCCGGGGAATGGAAACCCAGAGGATATCAAATCCTGGGTGATGGCGCGCTCACTTTTACCTCTAAGTCCGGAGATGGTAAAGAGCTGAAGGATAAGGTTCTGGTGATGTCAGATGGAAAAGGACTGAGCCGTGAAATCCTCTTGTCCGGAAATTCAAGCCAGCTGCTGGTCAGGGTAGCTCCCGGAAAGGTGCTGACTGAAGTGGCAGAGAACCTGTATTGGATTGAGGATTCTGGTCTTTACCTGAAAGTGAATGTTGCGGGTCAGAAGCCACAGGTAGGAGCGGATGGAATTTTCCTCCCGGTTACTTCTTCGTTGAGCTATAGTCTCCTGTTTTAATCCTGAAAAGAAAGAAAAGATATGTTTCGATTGAATATTAACCTGAAAACCTTGACTCTAAGTGCAGTGGCACTTGGGATGAGCCTTTCTTTGTTTGCTCAGGAGTCGCCCAAGGAAGAAGATTTTTTCAAAATCCTGAAAGTTCCAGCTCCGGAAGGAACACTGCTGGAAGTGGGAGGATTGACCATGTTGCCCAACGGAAATCTGGGAGTAGCCACCAGGAGAGGGGATGTTTTTATCGTGGAAAATCCCACCGCTGCGAGGCCTTACTTTCGGAAGTTTGCTTCCGGTCTCCATGAGATTCTTGGACTGGCCTATCATGAGGGTTCACTCTACATGGTACAGCGCGGGGAGCTGACCAAATTGACCGATTTAAACTCGGATGGAAAAGCGGATTGGTACGAAACAATAGCCAGTTGGCCACTGTCTGCGCATTACCACGAATACAGCTTTGGACCTAAAATCACTCCTGACGGGGCATTTATCGTCACCGCCAACGTTGCATTTGGAGATCAGGAATGGTGGAGAGGGGAGAGTAGAGTGCCTTATCGCGGTTGGACCTTGAAGATTCATCCCGATGGCAGGATCGAACCTTGGGCAACAGGAATGCGATCTCCGGCAGGACCTGGAGTTTTGAACGGAGAAGTGTTCTACACCGAAAATCAGGGCGATTACATGGCCTCGGGAGGACTTTGGCATTTGGAAAAAGGGGATTTTTCAGGACACCCGGCTGGACTTCGCTGGTCTGAATTGCCTGAATCCCCGATCAAAATGACTTCTTCGCAGTTTGATGCTGTGGTAGATCCGATGAAAATCAAAGATGCAAATGGCAGGTTTATCAAGCCTGAAAATGATGTCAATGCACCTTTTATCACGTTGGCCGAAGCTAAAAAGTCTTTGCCGGCGATCAAACTTCCGGCAGTTTGGATGCCTCATGGCGTTCATGGAATTTCCAATTCTGAGCCGATCGTTATTCCCGAAGGCTATTGGGGGCCATTTGCAGGTCAAATCCTTATCGGAGATCAGGGCCAAAGTAAGATCATGCGTGTGATTCTTGAAAAAGTGAACGGGGTGTATCAAGGTGCTTCGATTGACTTCAGAAGTGGCTTTCAGTCGGGAGTTTTGCGGATGGTATTTGCAGCAGACCAGTCGCTTTTCGTAGGTGAGACCAATAGAGGTTGGGGCTCAGCAGGAGATGCCAATGAGGGTTTGCAGCGCTTGGTTTGGAATCGCGAGGCTCCCTTCGAAATGCGAACCGTAAAAGCAAAGCCAGACGGATTTGAGATAGAATTCACCAAGCCAGTCGATAGAAAATCAGCGGAGGATTTGTCATCCTATTTGATTTCAAGCTTCACTTATAAGTATTTCCCAGTTTACGGTAGTCCTCCGGTCAAACCGATGGATCATGAAGTATTGGGTGTGGAAGTCTCTGAAGATGGGAGAAAAGTAAGAATTGCCATCAAGGATCCGCAGCAATACCATGTCCACAAAATCAGCCTTCCTGGAATTCGGGAAGCGATCAATTCCCACGAATTGGTCCATACGGATGCTTACTATACCTTGAACGAAATTCCATCCGAAGACAAGATGGTGATCAAGCCTAAGCCTGTGGTCGCTGCGTTGCCTGCTGCAAAAGCTGCGGCTCCAGCCAGCAAGCCTTCCGCTCCTGCAAAGCAGGTTTCAAATGCAATTCCATCGGATGAAGAAATCAAGGCCTTACTGACCAAAAATACCTGTACGGCCTGTCATCAAAAAGATAAAAAGGTGGTTGGTCCAGCTTATGTGGATGTAGCCAAGCGGAATTATTCCCCGGAGAAAATTGTGGAGCTAATCTATAATCCTCAGCCTCAAAACTGGCCCGGCTATGCCACTCCGATGGCTGCCATGCCTCAGGTGCCAAAAGAGGAAGCCCTGAAAATTGCCAGGTGGATTAATTCCCTGAAATAAGTTAAAAACCGGAGAGATGAGCTCCGGTTTTTTTATTGAACCTGGTTAGAATTTGAGGAAAGCAGTCTTGCAGGATTGGTTATCTTCTCGTTGTGTGATAATTGCCTCATACCTGATTCATTTTGAATTGAAGAGGTGTAATTCACTAAATCAGATTACAGCGCAAAGGATCAGTTTATTTTTACCGGGTTGATGCTTTTGTACTGAATAGTTTTTCCCGTTGGGAAATGTTTCGAATAACTGATGTGAACTGTACCGTTCGAGTCCTGAATCAGGGAAGGATAGGAGAAACTTCCTTTTTTGTCTTTGTCATTTTCCAGGTAATAGGGATTGGTTGACCAAGTCAGCCCCTCATCCAAGGAAGTCCAAAGAGCGAGTCGGTATCTTCCGTCATGCAGATCGTTTCCGATCATCAGCCATCTTCCGTCCGCCAGCCTCAACAATTCCACACTGGCAGTATTGGGAATGGAAGTTTTGATAGCGGCAGTCCAGGTTTTTCCCTGATCCTTTGAAATACTTTGCTGGATGAAAGTCGGCCCATCACCGGAGTCACGAAGCATGGCTACCAGTTCCCCATTATTCCGCAGCGCCAATGCCGGCTGAATTGGACCTTTTCCAACTAAAGGCAAGGAGGGTTTCCAGGTTTCTCCGGAATCATCTGAAATGGCCATCATCGAAAAGTTGAATCCATCCGAATACAAGGGCAAAATGATTTTGTCTCCGATCACCAAGGGCTTGATTCGGGTCATCCATCCTATGCTTCTTTTTTTGGAATCCTCTACTGCCTCCAGAATCAACTTTTCGTAGCTGGGTGCATATTGTGACCAGCCAAGGTTGGATTCCGGTAGTTCGTTAAACCTATTCTGAACCTCTTTCACAAATTCCTCTCCGGGCTGGAGGAGGATATTGTCTTGCCAGTTCCAAATCGGAGCTCCTGTCTGTAGGTAGTTTTTACTTTTACGGGTTCTCAAAATGGAATTTTCCCAGCGATTGCCAAGGACCGCTATCCAAACTAGGGTAAGTTCCTGTTTTGAATTCAGGAAAATCACCGGATTGCAGTCGGGAATTCCAGGAGTATCTGCCATCAAAAAAGGTGCTGACCAAGTGGAGGAGGTTTTTGCTTTTCTGGAGCCCATGAGGCGCACATCGTCGGCTGTCCGTTCCCCTGATCCCTGAAACCATACGGCAAGTAAATCACCGTTGGGTAAGGCAACCAAGCTGCTGCCGTGAACGTGCTCATCTTGGGGGGCGAAAATTTCCAGGCTGGACTCGGTGACCAAAGTAGGAGATTGGGCAAAGGCAGGATTTGTGCCGATCCAAATCATAAAACAACCCATCCACTGATAAAAGAATTTTTTTGATGTCATGTTTTTCATTTTAACCTCTTTGACCAGCTGACCTGAACCAGTAATTCCAAAAAAATGACTGGTTAAATTCATTTAGCAGAATCAAGTCCTTCAATTTTGAACTTCCAAAAGGCTACTTTTTGTCTGTTCCAAGTATAAGTTAAAACCAGGTGCTCACCATCGAGAATAATGGAAGGATAGGAGAATTCGGTCTCCGGATCATCGCCTTTTTCAATGATTTGGTCTATTTTCCAACTCTTCCCATTGTCCAGAGAGATCGCGAGGTTGATTGGGTTTCGGTCGCCCCAATTTCCGGAGACGGGATTGTAGATCAGGGCGATTTTTTCTCTACCTAGATGTGCTACTTCAATGGCACTGTTGTTATTGGGCAGATCGGTGAGGTAGATCGGGCTCCAGGTTTTGCCGTAATCCTTGGAATCGCTTCGGGCGATTTTTCCACCTGAGCTCCTCATAAGTAGATGAACATTTCCAGGAGAAGATTCCCAAGCCGTAGGCTGAATTACACCTTCCTCGGGAATCAACGTCCGGTCAAGCTCCAGAAATGGGGTGGCTTCCCAGGTTTTACCACCATCCATACTTCTATCCAGGAAAGCATTCCACACTTTGTTCTTTTCGTTGGAAGCAGGAGCAAGCCAAGTTCCATCCGAGAGGATGAGGATGTGATTTCGAACAGGGCCTCTGCCGCCCCGGTCTCCGGGGACAAGTTCTTTCGGCTCTGACCAGGTTTTTCCCTTGTCTTCGGAAGTTTGAACCCAAGTTTCCCAGTCGTCGATTTCTTTTCCGACTTTGAAATAGAGGTGTAATTTTCCGTCAGGTGCGTTGAAAAGAACCGGATTCCAGTGTGGATCATTTCTGATTTTAGCGACTTTTTGAGGAGTTTCCCAGGTTTTGCCATCTCCTCTGGACATCCAGATGCTGACATCGTCGTGTTTCTCATGCGTACCTCCAAACCATGCTATCAAGTATTCACCGGGATTAACAGCTACAATTGTGGAGGCGTGTCCCTGTGCAAATTCCGGATGACTTTCAAAGATTTTTCCCGAGCTAACCGGGATCAGACGCAATGAATCGGAGATTTCCGCATGGGCGTATTCAGAAGTTTTGGAATTGTTGCATTCAAAAAGGAAAACAGAAAAAATTGAAAAGCTGGAAATTCGAAGGATCTGAATAAGGAATTGCTTCATGGGTAGGTTTTGGGTCTATGCAGTCGAAAAGAGAAGATACTAAACTTCCTAAAAAATTATGGAAAAGCCCAGTTCTTGGTTTTCGATTTAGGCAAAATTTAGGTAGGGTCGGTTTTGGTGTTTTGATTAATTCGCTAAACCGGAAGGAAAGGGAAAAATTAAAAAGATTGTAGAGCGGATAGTTTAACAGGATCTGAGATGTAGCTTGGCTTGAATTTGCACCTGTTACCAAATAAAAAAAGCCATCCAATTTGGATGGCTTTGTGGGCCCACTTGGCCTCTCCCGAAAGCTTTCGGGACAAGCACCTTCTGTCCCGATAGTTATCGGGAGAGTCAGTTGTCTTCAAATCGTTTGAGAAGGTTTTGACCCAATTCTGGGAACTGAATCAGGTTTTGGAGGTATTTCCGTGATTTCATCCGTTTTAGATGATGTTCAATTTTTCGGATTTGCGAATAGGATTTCCCTTGAACCTTCCAGGCTAAAGTCCAGTCATTTGCTTTTTGAGTGAAGTTTTTGGCATCATATTTTTTTTAGCAAGATGATTTTCAAGTCTTTCTTCCACACTCAAAGTTGTTAGACCAATATAAAATCTGTCAAGAGACTGGGAAAAAAGCACGTATACGAAAAAGCTGTTCATAGGATAAAAATAAAAAAAGCCATCCAATTTGGATGGCTTTGTGGGCCCACTTGGAATCGAACCAAGCACCTACTGATTATGAGTCAGTTGCTCTAACCGAATGAGCTATAGGCCCTTTAAAAACCCCAAAATTGTTGCCCAATTGGCTTCAAACCTTGGTTTTCGGAGTGCAATGTTACATATTTGAGATCATATACACAACCACAGTATTCAATGAAAAATGCCCCTGATGCTGACTTTTTGATCTTTGATTTGGGCAATGTCATCATCGATATCGATTACCATCGTTCTCTTGGATTGATAAAAAATCATGTACCTGAATCCCTCCATGCCAAGGTGGATGGGTTTTATCTTACTGATTTTCATAAAGCTTATGAAAAGGGAAAGATCGATTCTCCTACCTTTCGCAATGCGGTTCGAGAGTATTTTGAACAAAATTGGGAGGATCAGAAAGTGGACGAATTGTGGAATAGCCTACTTGGAAAAATTCCCGGTGAACGACTGGAATTGGTCTCTAAACTGAGACAAAATTATAAAATCGGCGTCCTCAGTAATACCAATGAAATTCATATTGATGCGGTGTATGAAATGCTTCGCAAGGATCATGGCTTAAACAGCTTTGATCCGCTCTTTGATCGAATATTTTACAGTCATGAGATGGGACTGGCCAAGCCATCAAAAGAAATCTATGAACGAATGTTGGTTGAACTTGGAACTACTGCGGAGCGGGTTATTTTCTTTGATGATTTGGAAGCCAATGTGAAAGGTGCCGCATCGATTGGTGTCCGTGCGATTCATGTGACAGGTCCAAACGTATTATTTGACTTTTTTGGACATGTATAAACCTAAAGAATATCTCATCCATGGATTGCTTTTCTTTCTAACTCTCGGCGCTGCGACACTTGCCGGTGGAGAGTGGGTGTTTGGAAAATCAATTCTAGTGTCAGGAGAAGCTTTTTTGACTTGGGAGTATTTCCTCAAATCCATGGCGTTTTCTATTCCCTTTATTGGAATCTTGCTCATTCATGAATTGGGACACTTTTTCACTTCTTTGTATCACAAGGTAAAGTGTAGCTTACCGTACTTTATCCCTGCTTGGTTGGGATTCTTGGGAGCCCCTTCCATCGGTACTTTCGGAGCCATCATCCGGATGAAAGGCTTTGTTAACAGTCGGAAAAAGTTTTTTGACATTGGGGTGGCAGGTCCTATTGCCGGATTTGTGGTTGCACTTGGGGTTTTGGTTTATGGATTTACCACCTTACCTCCGGCTGAATACATTTATTCTGTCCATCCGGAATATGCTGATCCCAACTTTCAAGGATACGGGGAAGATGTTCTGGATTTTGAATTGGGAGGAAACCTACTGTTTTGGGGGATGGAACAGGTATTGGCAGACCCGGATCGAATGCCTGAAATGTCTGAGGTAATTCATTATCCCTTTCTTTTTGCGGGTTACTTAGCGCTGTTTTTCA
Source organism: Algoriphagus lacus (assembly GCF_003583985.1). GTDB lineage: Bacteria > Bacteroidota > Bacteroidia > Cytophagales > Cyclobacteriaceae > Algoriphagus > Algoriphagus lacus. Next base: position 115,890 of record NZ_QXML01000010.1, read on the forward strand.
CAGCGCTAAATCTTCTGCCTATAGGTCAGTTGGATGGAGGGCATGTGGTGTTTGGGCTTTTTCCCAGGTATCACAAAGAAATCTCCTTGGTGATTTTCACGCTTTTTCTGGCGTACTCTGGATTGGGAGTGATCAGTCCGATTATGCCATTGGAAGAACTGATCATCCGAATTCCGCTGTATGTGGGCTTCTTATACATCTGCTATTCCAGGTCCCATTTATCACTGCAGACCAAACTGACCATTGCACTTACCCTTGCAGCTGGGCAATATGCCTTAGCTTTTCTTAAGCCCGAATGGGAAGGGTATCAGGGTTGGTTGTTCTTCGCATTTTTGCTCGGAAGAGTGATGGGCATCAGACATCCGGAAGTTTCCGATGTGGAGGAGTTGGATGGCAAACGAAAAGTGATTGGCTGGTTGGCCATCTTAATTTTTGCGCTCTGTTTTTCACCAAAACCCTTCATTTTCTCTTAAACAAAAATCCCGAGCCGGTTTAAATGGCTCGGGATTTTTAAAGGGCTCTGTAAGCTAAGATTCCGCCGAGTACATTTCGGACTTTAGTAAATCCTTTGCTTTCCATGAATTTCTTGGCATTTCCGCTTCGGGCACCTGATCTGCAGTGGATCACGATTTCTTCATTTTGGAATTTTTCCAATTCGGCAAGACGGTGTGGTAGCTCTCCAAGTGGAATATTATCGGCTCCAAGGTTATCCTCCTCGTATTCCCACTCTTCCCGAACATCGAGGAAGTGGAATTTCTCGCCCTTCTCAAGACGATCTTTCAGTTCATTTACGGTGATATCTTCCATGCTATTTTGAGACTAGAATTCGGAATGATTTTGGACCGGATTCGGAAAATAAATTCACGACATAAATTCCGGGTCTTTGTCCACCAAAATTAACAATTTCCCCCTCATCCCTTCTCTCTCTTGGTAATAAAATCTGTCGTCCAAAAGAATCGAAAATTACCAAGTCGGTAAATTCACCCTCGATGTGCAATTCACTTACCACAGGATTTGGATAAATTCTGAATCCTGCCTCAGGGATCACACTTTCTTCAAAAGGTGGAGCAAGTGAAACATGTGGGCGGATCATAAGAGATCCTTTTACTTCTTCATTTTGTACCCAACCTCCTCCGACATTGTAGAAAATTTTATCAGCTTGATCGTTGACCTTATCCAAGCCAACATGGAGGAAATCATTGGTGAATTGAGTGAATCCAATGTGAAACTCACCGGTTATTCTGAGGTTGGTGTCCAAGGAGTAGTAAATAAAATCCTGACCAGGGACCTTGACAGGAATCAAAGATTCTTTGGAGAAAATGGGGCTTTTATCAATTTCGTCCCAAACCACAATATCTATAGCTTGATTTGCCTGGCTGGCATTTGTGAAGTTGATCGAGATTCCCTTTAGGTAAACAGGTTCTGGGGCGTTATATTTTACTGCTAACTGACCAGCTCGCTGATTGATACCTGCAGAATAATCTGCAGAGCCGTTGTCATAGGCGAAAAAATCCCGAATTGGAAACACTGTTTTAACAGTATCATTTTTCCTAAAGTCAACGGAATTGTACCTGACAGTATCTCCGTTATTGATTTCAAAGAGAAAACCATCCCCGGAAGTAAGAGAGGTTTTAATGATTAATTCAGAAGGTGATGCGGGGACTGGAATTTCTTCAAATTCCCGGCTTAGGAAAGTTCTTCGTTCCAAGGCATTGGGTACCGGATTGAATGGAGTATTAGAATTAACCGGAAGGATTACTTTACCAAGGCTGTCTTGGAATTGGATAGAGTATTCCATCGCTCTGAATCGGTTTTCCAGATTTAAAAACTCATTTTCAATCTGGGACCAAAGTCCGGACTGTTTTCCCTTAAGGAGTTCATAGGGGTAGGCGGTGAATTCTCCTAGAGTAACCTGATTCGGTTGAGTAAGCGATCTGTCCCTGTAACTGAGGTCTGTCTCACTTCGTTTTATGTTGAGGTATACATAATCTACCAACCAGCTATCAAAGGGGCCGATTTGTCGGCCGTTTGAAAGAAAGCGAAATTGAAACGCAGGATGTTGCCACTCGGGCCTGATACGGATTATTTCTTGTTTGAACTTGGTCCGGTCGAGATTTTCACCACCCGGCCGAAACCAGACTGTTATCCAATTTCCTTCAGAATTCAGTATTTGTAAAGTCAATCTGTCGCTTTCATCAGGGGCTTCGGATTTTCCTCCAGCTTGCCAGAAAAAGCTCAGGAAGAGACTTTCCCTGTACACAGCAGAAATTGTGCTCAGGTCAAATGGTTTGCTGGTCAGGAAATCGCTTTCCCCCTGGTCCCGAACTTGAAGAGAATAAGGCTCGCCATTGGCATCCACTCCGTTGAAAAGGATCGCTCCCAACGAAGGAGCATTTTCTCCGATAGTTTCGGTATATGACGCTCCTTCAACAGTCCACTTAAGTGTGTCAATACCAGTAGAAAAATCATCCCAAAAAGGAAGTACATTTTGGTTTTGAACCCTTGTGAAAACTTTTGATTCAGGATTTGAAGAGAATTTTTGCTGATGAACTGGGCCGATTTCCACAAACTGAGCACAGACTTTTTCATTTCGCAAAAACAGAAAAGCGAAGGTGAAAAAAAGTGCCCAAGGTGTAAAAATCTTTTTCAATTTATTAGTTTTTGGCTACCCAAATATCTACTGCCTCTCCAGTTTTGATCTCTGTTCCGGCTGGAGGTGATTGTAAAAATACCTTTCCGGGAGCTACAGAGTCTGTGGTGCTGTAGTTTTTATTTCCAACTCTCAGTCCAGAACCTAAAATTAGAAACTCTGCGTCCACTTCGTCCATTCCTTTCAAATCCGGCACCAAGAGTAACTGATTTCCCATGCCGTCACCAACTACCAAATCTATCCGTGCACCTTTTGGGATTTCAAAGCCTTCACGAACACTCACTCCTCGGTAGCGCTGCTCAAGTACCACGTTGAATCCAATATCCGGTACAAAAATGATGTCCCCACGCTCCAGACCCAGATTAGCCAGAATTTCCTGCACATTTTTCAGAGGCATATTGACCAGATTTGGCATTTTAATCAACGGAGCATTTCTGGCATTGATGGTCAGGTAGATTCTCCGGCCACTTTTTACCTGAGAATTAGCTTCGGGGATTTGTTTTAAAATGGCCAAAGCAGGCAATTCCATACTGAAACCAGAGTCTACCGATACTTCATATTGCAGCCCTGCTTGATCCAAAATATCGACCGCCTCTTCGTATTCATAGCCGGAAAGATCCGGCACAGAAACCGTTTCACCGTGATTGGTGTAGAGAGGCAAGTATACTTTTAGAAATAGAAAACCAAGGAAGATCGAAATGCCGATAATGATCAGCAGATTGATGAGAATTTTTTTGAGAGGGTAATTCAACGAATTCATTTAGAATTTTAAGTCAGACTAAGATAGCTGGAATTTTTGATCGTTTAAGGAACAAAAATCCTAAAAACAACCCAAAGGAACAGGCAAAAAATAAGCCGAAGCGTTCAACTTCGGCTCTTTTAAGATCAATTAATAATCAACCTCTTCATATCCTGAATAGAATTGCTGGTGATTTTTATGATGAATACCCCCGGACTGAACAAATCTGTACTGAAGGAGTACGTTTGGTTTAAGGTTCCTGGATAGTCAACTTCATGGACAATAGCTCCAGTCGCAGATACGATTTGAATGGTTACATTTTCCCGTGAAGGAAGATTAAATGCTAAATTGAAGTAATCTGTGGCTGGATTAGGATACAAAACGCTTGATCCTTCGCCCGGGATGACAGGGTCTGGATTCGCGCTCAGGAAGAGTTCGAGATTGTCCAGATAAACTGGGGAATTGGATGTTCCTTTAGTTTCAAGGACAAAAGCTAAGCGAACATTATCCGAATCCGGTCCTGCAAACTCTGTTAAGTTGACGTATTTTCTTTCATAGTCTCCTGAAGAATTTGGATTTGCCTGGCCTACACTTACGGTAGAAAGCTCCGAGCCTGTGGCACCCCAGACTTGGGTGAAATTAATTCCACCGTCGGGACTGGCAAGTAAAAGTAATCGGGTAGACGGATCAACTGTGCCTGCAGCGATGTCAAAGAAAATACTTGCTTGCCGTGACTTGTTCAGGCTGAATACCGGAGTTCCCAGCCAATAGGAATTCCCTGAAATCCCGTTTTCCAATCTTGCAACATTGTTTTGACTTGCTCCATTACTGGTTGGGGTTATAGTCCAAGAGGCAAAATCATTTTCGGGGTTAACTGTCAACCATGGAGTCAGATTGGTGCCGTTGTTGAAGTTTTGTCTCCAAGGCACCTCTATGACTTGCTGGTCCTCAATATTAAACTTCCTGAAAACAATAATTTCAGGACTGTTTTGATCAAAATTTGGCTCTCTGACAGAATACCTAAGTTGATTTTTTCCGTCAGCTGTTGAATTGTTTAATTCCAGGTTCACTTGTTCTCCCGGAGCTATGGTTGATCCCGAGCCGATATAGGTCTGAGTGTTGGAGAAATTTGTGGTTCTGTTGAACAGGAATTTGGTAACAGGCAAATTCCCGGTGTTTTTAATGCTTATTATTTCAGTTTCATGCTGTCCGGTACTGAGCGGAGTAGGGGATACGATTTCCTCTATTTTCAATTCATATTTGAATTCTTCCTGAGGCAGGATTCTGATATTTCTCAGGTAGATGTTATTTCCAAACGAGTTTCTTGTGGTGATTGCAATTCGGACTTTACCCATTGATTGAAACTTGTTCAAATTGACCAGTTCGGTCCGGAATTGATCATTTGAAGTCGGAATAAATTCATTCAAAGTTGGACTTGATGTTTCCAGTCGGGTACCGGATTTAATATAGGGTACATCAGTGACATTGAAATTAGCTCCGCAATCTTCTGAAACTGAAACGATCAACTCATCCTGATATCCTGCCTGATTATATGGTGCATGTGCAACCTCAAATACAAGCTGGGCATTGGGATATTTGGTGAGATCGATGATTGGAGAAATCAAGTAATCATACTGACCCGCTGCTTCATATTCATAATGTTGGATGAAAACTGCAGGTTGGCTTTGACCTGAGACCGTAATGGAGGTTTTTTGCCAAGTAAAGCTTTTGTCCGGATTACTGATTACCCATTGACCTGGGAATGACCCAATATCATAAGTATAAGGGAGTGATATTTCACCCTGTAGAACGGGATTTGAAGTCTTTGAATTATTGTCAGCCTTGTCGTCTGCTAGGTCATTTACTTGGGTAATCCGGAATTCTATCTGATTATTACCTTCTGATAGTATCACTGGATTAAAAGTCAGTGTAGTAGCGTTGCCGGTTGGCAGGTTAATGGAAAACCTTCTGTTTTCAATAACCACTCCGTTTATTCTGAATTCAATTCTTGTTGAAGTAAGTGTTTCGGATCCGGCATTTTGAACTTCTACCTGAGGCACGATATTGAGGTCGCAGATCGCCTCAACAGGTTGGATAATCCGGGTAATTGCCAGATCTCTTGTAGGTAAAACTGGTTCCTGGGTGGCCCTGTTATTTACCAGTGTGACCCTTCTGGGGCTGTTTTCCAAGACAACATTGAATCGTTCCACTTGGCCGCGAGTAAACAAATTCATACAGGCATCCGGTGTGTAATCCATGTAATTTTGGATCATGTTGTTGTTGCCGCATGAAAAACGGCTGGGATTTGCATTGCAGATGTTGTTTGAATTATCCTGCTCCGGAGTATCGGTAACAAAGTCATCAACCCCGCAACCGCCGTCACCCCAGATGTGCCTTAATCCAAAATAATGTCCTACTTCGTGAGTGGCAGTTCTTCCCAGAGATGCTGAGGTTGCACTTCCACCAATTCCGAAAAAACGGTAATCAATTGTCACTCCATCAATGCTAGCCGGAGTAGGGGAGAAATTCAATCCTGGAAGGTCAGACACGGGAAAAGAGGCATATCCGATATACGGCTGCACCAAAGGCACTACCCAAATATTCATATACTCCTCTGGGTTCCACTGAGAAAGTGATCCGATCAATGAAGCATCGTCCGGTGAATAGGTCGTTTTTGTACCCTGTAGGCGTACAATCCCGGTAGTAGGAAGACCATTTGGATCTTGTTTTGCCAAAACAAATTCAATGTTGGAATCAGCAGCTACTGGCAGAAATTCAGCAGGAGTCCGGTTAGCATCTGCATTTAGCCTTCGGAAGTCTTCATTCAAAATCCGGATTTGTTCGGCAATTTGAGCATCCGGAATATTTGTACCGGTTCCTACCGGTGTACCTGTATGAATCACATGAACAACAACAGGAATTAGTCTTGGCCCTTCCTGAGTCCGTGCGATTTGAGGTGTTTTTCTTCTGGTTTCAATTTTTTGATTGATCCAGTCTTCAAAAAATCCTTTACTTCCAAAATAGCCCATTTCCTTTTCGAGTTTGGCCTCGATCAGGGTGTGGGCACATTTTTCATCATGGCTGTGGGAAGGAGTTACTCCTAAGGATTGAGTCGCATCCTGAAGTGAGATTTTTTGCCCAAAAGATTCAGTTGAAAAGAAAAGAATTCCCTTCACTAAAAGAAACAAACTAAAAAAACGTAAACCTTTTTTCATTCAATTGAATCGGTCAGGCCAAGGTAAGATTTACCGCTTCCACCCTGGAAATTTCAGGAATAGCGCGTTTAATGGCCTCTTCGACTCCTGCCTTCAGGGTCATGGAAGACATGGGGCATGAGCCGCAATTTCCCATCATCTCTATCTTCAAGACAAAATCATCTGTCAATTCAACGATTCGCACATTTCCTCCGTCAGCTTCCAAATAGGGTCTGATGGTGTCCAAAGCAAATTCGATCTTCTCTCTGAGTCCTGCTTCCATTATGAGTTAAGCTTTTACTTCTACTATTGATGTTTTTTCAATTGATGCGTTACGGATTGCTACTTGTCTGGCTACCGATTCCGCAAGGTTCATATAGGCATCTTTGGTCAATCCGTTTTTCAATACCGCCGGATAACCGGTGTCGCCACTTTCTCTGATACTTTGTATAATCGGGATTTCTCCCAGAAAAGGAACTTGGTACTTCTCCGCTAATTTTTTACCACCTTCTTTTCCAAAAAGGTAGTATTTATTGTCGGGTAATTCCTCAGGCGTAAAATAAGCCATATTTTCAACAACACCTAAGATGGGTACGTTAATTTGAGGCTGCCTAAACATGGATAAACCTTTATTTGCATCAGCTAACGCTACTTTTTGAGGAGTGGTTACGATTACTGCGCCAGTAACCGGAACGGTCTGTACCATAGTCAAGTGAATATCCGAAGTGCCTGGGGGCAAATCGATCAACAAGTAATCCAACTCTCCCCATTCCACATCAGAAATAAATTGTCTCAATGCCGAACTTGCCATCGGGCCTCTCCAAACTACCGCACTATCTGTGGGCGTCAGGAAGCCGATGGACATTAGCTTTACGCCATATTGGGTAATGGGAATGATGATATTTTTTTCTCCTACCTTTTTAACAGAAGGCTGTTCTCCCTCGACGTTAAACATGGTAGGTACAGAAGGACCTGAAATATCGGCATCAATAAGGCCGACTTTAGCCCCCAGTTGGGCTAAGGCGACAGCCAAATTAACGGAAGTGGTTGACTTTCCGACCCCGCCTTTTCCTGAGGCGATAGCTATGATGTTTTTTACCTGCGGAAGGATAGGAGCTGCATCTCTGACTGTAGTTACTTGAGAAGTCATGAAAATATCCCATTTCCAATCAGTCCCATAGTCTTCGGTGAGGGCCTCGATGCAATTGTTTTTGATGACTTCCTTAAGCGGACACGCAGGTGTGGTAAGCACCACTTTGAAGCTTACTTTATTACCCTCTACCTGAATTCCTTGGATCATACCCAGACTTACCAAATCCCTTTTTAGGTCGGGGTCCTGTACCCTGGACAATGATTTTTTGATATGATCAGCAGTCAATTGCATGAGTTATTTCTAAATTTTTCGCAAGGTAATCTAAGATTGTGGCTTTGAAAACAACTTTCAATACCTGCCACAGTGAAACTCCGCCCGACCCCAAATAGTTCTTAATTTCTCGCTTCCTAATCTGAACTCAGCCGTTAACTTTGCCTACTTTCAAATTCCCATGAGCATCAGCAAACTTACCTCCGACAAAGTAAAAGAACGGGCCGACATCGTCGAGGTAGTGGGGGATTACGTTCAGCTGAAGAAAAAAGGCCAAAATATGTGGGCCTGCTGTCCATTCCATGGGGAAAAATCTCCGTCGTTTTCCGTGTCCCCAGCCAAGCAGATTTACAAATGCTTTGGATGCGGTAAGGCAGGAGACCCGATTCAGTTTGTTATGGACATCGAAGGGGTCGGTTTTCAGGAAGCGATTCGTCAATTGGCTGGAAAATACGGGATTGAAGTAGAGGAGGACGAGTCTCGGACCCCCGAACAAAATCTGGAACAGAATGAACGCGAGAGCCTGTTTATCGCACTCAATTTTGCTAAGGATTTTTTTGTAAAAAACCTCCAGTCCGAGGAAGGGAGGTCAATTGGGCTCAGTTATTTCAAGGAGCGTGGATTTACTCCACAAATCATCGAAAAGTTTGATCTGGGCTATGCTCTGGATGGTTGGGACCATTTTCTGAAAGCAGCCAAAACTGCCGGATTTCAGGAAGATATTTTGTTTAAAGCAGGCCTTGTCCTTCAAAAAGAAGGGGATGCGTCTCGAATTTATGACCGATTCAGAGGGAGGGTTACTTTTACCATCCACAACATCAGTGGAAAGGCAATCGGTTTTGGTGCGAGAATTCTGACCAAGGACAAAACGCAGCCTAAATACATCAATTCCCCGGAAACGCCCATTTACCACAAAAGTGATGTGCTCTATGGGATGTTTCAAGCCAAAAAAGCCATTCGGGATTTCGATAATTGCTATTTGGTGGAAGGTTACACGGATGTCATTTCGATGCATTTGTCGGGGATTGAAAACGTGGTTGCTTCTTCAGGAACTTCACTTACCGAGGGGCAAATCAAATTAATCAAGCGCTTCACCAACCAAGTCACTGTGCTCTATGATGGTGATGCTGCAGGAATAAAGGCTTCATTGAGAGGAATTGACCTGCTTTTGGAGGGGGGGCTCAATGTCAAAGCGGTAGTTTTTCCGGATGGAGATGATCCGGATAGTTATTCCAGAAAAGTTGGGTCCCAGGCATTTCAGGATTATCTAAAAGAGAACAGCAGGGATTTTATCGGGTTTAAGATTGGTTTGTATCAGGATGAATTTGTCAAAAACCCGATCCGTAAAGCTGAGGTAATCCGGGAGATTGTTCAAAGTATCGGTAAAATTCCGGATCCGATTATCCGGTCTGTCTATGCCAAAGAAGCTTCTGGACTACTTCAGATTGAGGAAGAGATTCTGCATGCTGAATTGAATAAGTCGCTGATTAAGAATCAAAAAGATCATTTTCAGAAAGCAAAAGAGGAAGCAGAAGCGGAGGAAAAGCTCGAACAACTTTTCCCGACGGCTCCACAGATTTCAGTCGAAGACACACTGAAAATCCAGGAGCGGGAGACTATTCGCCTATTGTTAAATTATGGTTGGCAAAAGCTCGATCAGGAGGAATTGCGCCTTTGTCAATATTTACTTTCAGAGACTGAGGAAATCGAATTTCAAACTCCAATTTATCAAAAGATTCTAAAGATGTATCGGGATGGCCTTGCAAAAGGAGAGATTCCGGATACCGATTTTTTTGTAGCGCAGCGGGATGCGGAAGTACGGCAGGAAGTAATTGATCTGATCACTCCAAGGCATGAAATATCAACCCATTGGCATGAGCGGCATCAGATTTTCATCACTACAGAATCCGATGATTTGGCCGGGACAGCTTTCAAATCAATCTTAAGGTTAAAAAGAAGGCTGGTTCACAAAATGATGGATGAAGCCATGCAGAAAATCAAATCTGCCGAAACAGAAGGTTTGGACACAGATAAAGTATTTGAACTTCAGCAGGTCTATTTTGAATTGAAAAAAGTTCAGCTTCAAATCGACAAGGAGCTCGGAATAGTCATCGGCTAAAGCCAAACTTTATTTGGCTTAGGGCTGTTTTAAGGCTGAAAGAGTCTAACTTTGCTCTTCAATCTATGAATCCAAAGACAACCCAAGTGGAAAACTACCAGCTAGACCCCATCGAAGACGCAATCGAAGCCATCAAAAACGGGGAAGTGATCATTGTAGTGGACGATGAAGACCGCGAAAATGAAGGCGATTTTGTCTGCGCGGCAGAAAAGGTAACTCCCGAAATCATCAATTTCATGGCTACCCATGGTAGAGGATTGATATGTGCTCCTTTGATTGAGGATCGCTGTGACCAGTTGGGATTGGAGCTGATGGTTGGCACTAATACCGCAGCATTCGAGACGCCTTTCACAGTTTCAGTGGACTTGATCGGACATGGTTGTACTACAGGGATTTCAGCTTCTGATCGTGCAAAGACGATCAAAGCGTTGATTGACGATTCGATCCATCCCAGTGAATTGGGAAAACCTGGTCATATTTTCCCACTGAAAGCCAAAAGAGGCGGCGTGATTCGAAGAGCTGGTCATACTGAAGCGGCAATTGACTTTGCGAGGCTTGCAGGAATGTCTGCAGCGGGAGTTCTGGTAGAGATTATGAATGAAGACGGCACAATGGCCCGACTGCCGGATTTGGTGAAAGTAGCCGATCGGTTCAAGTTGAAACTGGTTTCCATCAAAGATCTGATCGCATACCGACTTAAAAACGAAACCTTGATTAAGCGGGAAATCGGGGTGGAATTACCGACTACTTGGGGAAATTTTGATTTGATTGCTTTCAGACAAACCAACACCCAGGAAATCCACATGGCCTTGATCAAAGGAAGTTGGGAACCCAACGAACCTGTTTTAGTTCGTGTACACTCTTCTTGCGCCACAGGAGATATTTTTGGAAGCTGCCGTTGTGACTGCGGACCTCAGCTTCATGCAGCCATGGAAATGGTCGAAAAAGAAGGAAAAGGTGTAGTCCTCTACATGAATCAGGAGGGTAGAGGAATCGGCCTGATTAATAAACTTAAAGCTTACAAGCTTCAGGAACAGGGGATGGACACCGTACAGGCCAACCTTGCTTTAGGCTTGCCTATGGACGGAAGAGATTATGGTGTTGGTGCTCAGATATTGAGAGACCTCGGCATTAGCAAAATCAGGCTGATTTCAAACAATCCGCAGAAGCGAGTAGGCCTATTGGGTTATGGATTGGAAATCGTGGAGCAAGTGCCCATTGAAATCAAACCGAACCCTCACAATGAAAAATATCTGACTACGAAAAGAGATAAAATGGGACACAATATTCTTAAATAAAAGAATGTTGTTAACTTAAAATACGCTCATCTTCTCTTTTTAAAAAACCCAAAGTAAGATTGATCGTTTACTCTTAGCATATTGATCGCCATGAAAAAGACAGTCTTAATCCTAAGCTTCATTTTTCTGAGCTTGGTTTCGGTCTTAGCTCAGAATAGTCAGTTTCCATCACAAGTTTGGCATAAAGGAAATATTTACCTCACCGATGGGGCTTCTCTCTCCGGACTGATCAAATATGACCTGGAAAACAACTTGGTTCAACTTCAGACCGAGACGGTAGAAACCTTCACGGCTTCCAACGTTTCCAACTTTGAGATTTTCGATGAGATTTTTGGAGGTATTCGTAGATTTTATAGTCTTCCTTATGCCCTGAATGGTCAATATGAAACCCCTACGTTTTTTGAAGTTTTGACTGAAGGGGATGAAATGGCCCTATTGTGTAGAGAATATATTGCGACTGACACCCGGGGGATGAACAACTGGGGTCCAGTTGCTATGAACCCGTTTTGGGGACCTCAAGCCTATACCGGATATCGTCTTGCATTTAATTATTATTTTTTCAAAAACGGGCGAATGGAACGTTACAGTTTGAAGAAAAAAGATCTTTTTGCGATGCTTCCAGGTCATGATGAAGAGATTGATCTTTTCATGAGAAAAAACCGATTGGAGCATGATAAGCGCGGAGATTTGCTTAGAATTACCGCGTATTACAACGAATTGCAGAATTAATTTTTATGTCAAGACCGCTTATCCTCGTCTCCAATGACGACGGAATCACCTCGAAGGGAATCAGAGTCCTTGTGTCAGTAATGAAAAAATTGGGTGATGTGGTAGTTGTCGCACCAGACAGTCCTCAATCGGGGATGGGCCATGCCATAACAATTGGAGAAACACTGAGACTGTACGAAGAAGATATTTTTGAGGACGTCCTGGCCTACAAATCCAGCGGAACCCCTGCCGATTGCGTCAAGCTGGCTAAGCATTATGTACTGAAAGACCGAACTCCGGACTTGGTAGTAAGCGGAATCAATCATGGCTCCAATACTTCGATTTCAGTACTTTATTCAGGAACCATGTCTGCGGCAATCGAAGGAGCATTGGAAGGTTATCCTTCTATTGGGTTTAGTTTGTGTGATTTTTCTTCAAAAGCTGACTTTTCCCACGTGGAAGAGTGGGTAGAAAAGATTGCCAGACAAGTTTTGGAAAGAGGAATTGCCAAAGGTGTTGCCTTAAACGTGAATTTTCCTCCAAAGCGAAATGAAGCAATTAAAGGAGTAAAAATATGCCGTCAGGCAGATGCCAAATGGCAGGAAGAGTTTGCGGAGCGCTTTGACCCAACTGGAAGAAAATATTTTTGGATGGCAGGCAACTTTGTGAATTTTGACAAAGGAGAAGACAACGACGAGTGGGCAATTGCAAACAATTACATTTCTATTGTTCCCTGTCAATACGATCTAACGGCTTACCACGCCATTTCCCAGATCAACAAGGAGTGGGATTGGGAGAAGCTGTAAGGGTTGAAAATCCTTTTTTTTAGTATAAGCGGTACTTTTTCACTTTCATATTTCAGAGAATGATTATTTTGCAGGTATTCCTGATTTTGTAAAACTCTGTGAGTCGCCCGATTCGAACCCTTTATCTTTTCTGTACGCTTTTGATTTGTCCATTAGGGAGCTTCGCTCAGGAAGTTTCTTTGGATAGTCTTAAGACCCTTTTGCCAGAAAAAACCGGCAAGGATCGAATTCTTTTGCTCAATGAGTTGGCCACAGGCTTAAGGGAAAGTGATCAAACTGAGGCAATGGCTTTTTCCCGGGAGGCAGATTCACTTGCCAAAATCATGGAGGATTTTTCCGGGCAAAGCAGGGCTCAGGAGAATATGGGATGGATTTTCTACAGAAAAGGGCAGTGGCAAAAATCCTTTGATTATTCCAAAAGTGCCTATGATTTAGCAGTAAAGGCAAATGATAAGTTGCAAGCCGCCCGGTTGATGAACAATATGGGGGCCTTGTATTATGAGCAACAGAATTATCAAATGGCTATTCAGCAGTTCAAAAAAGGGTACGAGCTTGCCACGGAAGTAAACGATCTTTCCACCCGGATTCGCAGCCTCAATAATGTTGCTTTGAATTTTGTCCAAACTGGTCAGCTAGATTCAGCAGAATCTTATGCCAGCCGATCCATTCAGCTCAATGTGAATGCAGGTACTCCATATCTTACTTCATTCGCACATCGGGTTATGGGAGACGTGTTCTTGGCAAGAGGACAATACGATTCCGCCCAGGCCATCTATGAACGGTCTTTGAAGATGTCAAGAACTCAGGGGATTAAGTCATTTGAGGCTGGAGTCCTTCACCGTCTTGGTAATGCCTATCTTTTGGATGGTAAATTTGATCAGGCGGAGGATTTACTGACATACTCGATCAAATTATGCGAGGAAAACGGCTTTTTGGATGAACTTTCCAAAAGCCATCGCTATCTGGCTAAAGTCTACGAAAACAAAGGTGATATCCAAAAGGCATTCATTCACCAATCCCAATTTTTGGTACTGAACGATTCATTGGTGAATAAATCCAATCGGGACAGATTGGCTTTGCTTCAGGGGATGTTTGAGGAAAATCTGGAAGAGTCTGAGTTGGAGTTGTTGAAAGCTCAAAACGAGAATCAATCCTATCGACTAAAAACCTCAAGAAAGTATGCCATATTTTTTGCGGTTACTGCAATTGTGATTTCGGTTCTGGGGATTCGGCTTTTTGTGATGAACAAAAATGTGCGATCAATAAACGCCGATCTCCTTGCTCAACAGAAGAAAATCGAAGAGCAAAATCAGGCCTTGGAACTCCAGTCTAACCAACTAAGGGAGATGAATGAAACCAAAAACAAACTTTTTTCAATTCTTGGACATGATTTGAGAGGGCCTGTGGAGCAGGTCAAATCAGTAGTAGATCTTCTGTTGGCTGGACATTTGGAAAAGGAAGAATTCAACGAACTGTTGGGAGTGTTAAGTAAGGATATTGATTCTGTCAATTTCACACTCATAAACACCTTGAAATGGTCAATGGCCCAAATGGAGGGATTCAAATTAAATCCTTCCCATTTTGATCTTAGAGCAGTGGTTGACAATTCTTTGAAGTTGCTCGAAGCCTCCTTCAAAGCGAAATCACTAACTGTTTTCAATCAAATGGAGTCCAAAGTGGAAGTTTTTGCAGACCAGGACTTGATTGAAGTTGTGATCAGAAACATTCTCAACAATGCGGTAAAATTTTCAAACACCGGAGACGCGGTCACTATTTTTTCAGAAAGAGATGATAATTGGAGCTATTGGTGCGTGTTGGACCAAGGAGTCGGAATGACAGAGGATCAAGTTCAACTTTTACTCTCTGATTCTTATTCATTGACTAAATCCCGCCCGGGCACCAACAAGGAAAAAGGCTCAGGTTTGGGATTACAGTTGGCTAAGGAATTTACACGCAAATGCGGCGGAGAAATCACCATCGATAGTCATCCCGGTCATGGCACAAAGTTTTGCATTAAATTGCCAGTAGCGCAGCAATCAGTCGAGCAAATTCAGTCTGTCTAAAGTCAGGAATCGCTCTAGAGGGAGTTTTGAATTTAATATCCCCAGTTCCTCCATGGTATTCATTGCATCCTCCAATTCGGATTTGGAGACTATGGCTTCGGTTTTCCAACGGGTTTCTTCCAACCAATTTTCAATTCCACGTTGATCCAAGCGATAAAACTTTGACAGTTTTTTGGCTAAGTCTGGATCTGCACTAATTGACTTTGAAATCCCATATACCCTGTCCCGAATGGTAAATATTTGGTCTCCAAACTCAGCCAGCGCTTTTTCTGAGGCTACCATCACGAAGCAAGGCCAAGGACTTGGAACTTCCCCGATTCGCTTCATTGTGTGATTTTCCACCATAGGGGATGTGGTATATTTTTCCCAAAGAAAGATTCCTTCATTTCCAATATCCATGGCTGCTTTTGCTCCTTCCATGTTGTTGACTGTTTCAAAAGTCAGTTCTTCTTTCTTCCAAACTTCCCTTTTTGCCAAAACCAAGGCCATCAAATGAGAGCCTGATCCCATTCTGCTGACTAAAAAGTGCTTTTTCTTCAAATCCAAAAGTGATTTTACCGCAGAACCCGAACGAACATGTATTCCCCAATTCAGGGGTGTTTCTACATGGTATCCGATCATTTTTGATGGATTTCCTGCTTCAAAATCCTTCAAAAAACTCTCTGTTAATAAAATGGCCAGATCTGTTTCTCCATTTCTCAAAGCCAGATTCATCTGGCCGGAACCGCGCGACTCCTCGATCCATTCAATTTGGATTCCTTGATACTTGAGGGGTTGTTCATTTTCCAAAAGAACAAAAGGGAAATTGAAATGCTCAGGGACTCCGGTGATGCGCAGATTTTTCATTGGAAATGATTTGACGTAAATGTAAAAAGCCGATCCCAAACGGAATCGGCTTATTTTTCACATAGCAGGATTTAGTCGTGAGTGGCTTTGCGGTCGGTGATCAGTAGATTGGAAAGACCGGCCAAAATTAGGAGTGTTCCGGCCAACAGCATGGTGTTAATTACCGCTTCACCAAAAAGGATTTTGTACAGAAAATTGACTCCTCCCAAGGCTGCGACGATTTGTGGAATTACAATAAACATGTTGAAAATCCCCATGTAAAGCCCCATTTTCTTTGGTTCCACCGAGCTGGAAAGCATGGCATAAGGCATGGAGAGGATACTTGCCCAGGCAATTCCTACCAAGGAGAAGCAAATGTGCAACATCCAAGGCTCGGAGATGTAATAAATCAGAATGAATCCCAATCCACCGGCAATCAAGCTTAGGAGATGGAGGAGTTTACGGTTGATTTTGATTTTGGAAGCTACAAATGCCAGAATAAGTGAGAAAAACATGGAGACCAAACCATACGTTCCCAAATAACTTCCCACACTGTCAGCAGCGTTGTTGTACTCCACCGAAGTGGTGTCTGTCGCACCAAAAATATGTTCCGTAATGGCCGGCGTTGCAAAGCTCCACATGGTGAAAAATGCAAACCATGAGAAAAACTGAACCACCCCGAGTTGCTTCATCACAGTCGGCATTTCAGAGATGTTCTTTACGATCTCTCCAAACCCACTGAAAAAACCTTTTTTCTCTGCTTTTTCCTTTTCAAAAGCATCCATGTCCTCTGGTGGATATTCATCCGTGGTCAAAATGGTGTATAGAATGGAAGTGAAAAGCACAAAGGCTCCTATTGCAAAGGCGTACTTTACCGAATCCGGCACTACTCCCTCGGGAGCCGTGTTGGGCACTCCCAATTGAGTCATCATCCAAGGCAGGTTGGAGGCCACCCAGGTTCCAATGCCGATAATGAGCGTCTGTACCACAAATCCATACGAACGCTGAGAATCCGGAAGTTTATCCGCAACTAAAGCACGGAAGGGCTCCATGGAGATATTTATTGATGCATCCAAAATCCATAATGCTCCTGCAGCCATCCAAAGTGCCGAAGAGTAGGGGGCAAAAAATAGCGCCACC
Source organism: Algoriphagus lacus (assembly GCF_003583985.1). GTDB lineage: Bacteria > Bacteroidota > Bacteroidia > Cytophagales > Cyclobacteriaceae > Algoriphagus > Algoriphagus lacus. Next base: position 132,795 of record NZ_QXML01000010.1, read on the forward strand.
GTACTCAGGACTGCCCCAATAAAAAAGAAAGGCTTCCTTCTTCCAAATTTGGGATGCCAGGTGCGGTCACTGAGATACCCGACAATCGGTTGGACCAGAAGCCCAGTCAAGGGAGCAGCGATCCAAAGAAAAGGAATAGCATCCTTGTCTGCGCCTAAGGTTTGGAAAATTCGGGACATAAACCCACCCTGAAGGGCGAATCCAAATTGAATTCCCAGGAATCCAAAACTCATGTTCCAGATGTTCCAGAAGCTCAAATTCTTTTTAAAATCAGTCATTTTGGGTTGATTAGGTTGGGCAATCGGGTGGGTTATTAGTTCAGTCCTGTGATTTCAAAGGCTTCAGGTAGATGGTCGCATTCCAAATAAGGAAGATTTTTGATTTCGAAATAGGGATGATCATGCTCCGGAAGAGGATCAAATTCTGTGAGTTTACCAAGGAAAGCAAAATCTTCAGAAAGGAAGCTTCGCTTTTTTCCATCGATTAAAACAGATTCAGTGGAAAATCCATGGAAATAGATTTTAAGTTTTTTGAATTCGCTGGGGTAATTTCCCTCAGACGCTTCAAACTTCAATGTTTCGGTTGATGGATTGTAGCTGATTTTCCGTTTCAAAAATTGTCCGGAAAGGTACTCCAATCCTTCTCCTGCATCTTCATAATGGAGGTATTCCGAACCTTGATGACCCTGATAAACATGGATTCTGAGAACTCCGTCATGGCTTCCTCCGGTGAATTCCACATCTGATTGCATGGTGAAAAGCTGTCCACCTTTTACATAGACCGGCAGGTAATTCAGCGGGCAGTCCTGATAAACAGCTTGATTTCCTTTGACTTTTTGGTCAGAAAAGAGGTAATACCATTCACCCTTGGGCAGGTATACTTTGGTGATTTCTTTTGTGCTTTCCACTGGGGCTACCAGGAAGGAATCGCAAAACAAGTATTGGTTTTGGAAAGCAGACAAATAAACATGCTGATCCGAGGAGTATTGCACAGCCAAACTTTCAGCCAAAGGAAGACCAGTTTGTGTGCTGGAGTAAAACTTACTGTAAAGGGTGGGCAATAATCTGTATCTCAGCTGCATATAATTTCGGCTGATCTCCTCCGTCTCTTCTCCAAAAGCCCAAGGCTCGGCATCGTTGCTGTTAATCATGGAATGCGCACGGTAGAAAGGTGCAAAGGCTCCGATGCTCATCCACCGTGCAAACAATGACTTGCTCGCCTCACCTGCAAACCCTCCCACATCGTATCCGGAGAAAGAGATTCCACTTAATCCCAGACTGTTGACCAGTCGAATTCCAGCGAGCATGTGTTCCTCGGAAGCGACGTTGTCACCTGTCCACGCAGCAGCATAGCGCTGAATTCCGGCAAATCCCGAACGGGTCAATACAAAAGGTCTTTTGTCCGGATTTTGAAAGGCAGATCCTTCCTGAGCACTTCTTGCCATCTGCATCCCATAGATATTTCGAGCTTTTCGATGGCTGGCTTTTTCACCTTCATATTCAAACTCGATCAGATTTGGTGTGAACTGACCCCAAGAAGCCGGCTCGTTCATGTCTGTCCAAAACCCATCCACACCGGCTTCGGTATAAAATGCCATTTTTTCGGCCCACCAAGATCTTGTCTCAGCTTTGGTAAAATCAGGAAAAGCGCACCATCCCGGCCACACCTGCGCTTCGTAGGTTTTTCCGTCCGGATATTTTACGAATAAGTCTTTTTCCAAGCCTTCTTCAAAAGGCAAATACCCTTTTTGAGTCTTGATTCCGGGATCCATGATGACGACTACTTTGAAGCCTTTTTCTTTTAATCTTGAAATCATGGCTTTGGGATCAGTAAACTTTTCCCCATCAAAGGTGAATACCTTGTACGCCTCCATGTGATGAATGTCCAGGTAAATCACGTCAGCTGGCATTTTCTTATCCCTGAATCCTTGTGCTACGGCATAGACTTCGGAATCCGGATAGTAGGAGTAGCGGCATTGCTGATACCCAAGAGCCCATTTCGGAGGCATTTGCATCCGTCCTGTAAGCCAGGTATAGGAAGAGATGATTCCAGCTAGGTTAGGTTGGTGGATGAAGTAATAATCCATATCTCCATCCTCAGCGCTGAAATAGATGAAGCGATTGGTGGAAGCACCAAAATTGAATACTGATTTGTGGGTGTTGTCAAAAAAGATTCCGTAAGCACCTTTATCATGGACTCCCATGTAAAAAGGAATGCTCATATAAAGCGGATCATCGCCCACTCCATAGGCGAAATAGTCAGTATTCCAGTTGGTATAGGCTTTTCCGAAACGATTGAGATTTCCCGTTTTCTCCCCCAAACCAATGAATTTTTCATCTTTTTGGACTTCCTTGTAAGCTGCCACTTCAGATCCAATCCAGGAAATGCCAAGCGAATCATCCGCATTGAGTAGATTTCCATCTAGGTCAAAGAATGAAAGCCTGAAAGCGTTTAAATCCAAGGTCATTTTTACCTGAGGCGTTGTAAGATGAACTTGTCCTTTTTCCTCGATCAGTTTGAATTCGACTTTTTCAGGTTGAACAATAACCGAGTAAGGATTGGACTCAAAATATTCAAACTTACTTGCCTGGACTCGTATAATTCCACCGTGGTAAATGGTAATCCTAAAGTTGGCTAGGTCGCTTTTTCCCTGCAATCCATTCGCCGTGGATTGCCATTCCTTAACTTCTCCAAAACCCTGATGACGGGAGGAATTGCGTGATAGTTTGGGAAACGAGGTCATGTGATTCATGGTTTTTTAATTGAAATTCCCACAGGGAGCCTCGCTAAATTAAAAACGAATCCTAAAATAAAAATTTGGCTTGAAGGCCTTTTGAAGCTGAAATAATACCATTCAAAAGTGAAAAGGGCCGTTTTTAGAAAAATTGGACCTATTCAATCGATTGCGATCGGATTCGAAAATAACTTGGAATTTTTTACTCTTTCGCTCACCGAACTGATGATTTTCTCACCAAAAGCTCTGTTTCTAAAACTACCGACGATTTGAAGTCATCCGGACTGACCTTTTTTTCAATCAAATCCAGAAGTATTTCGGTGGCTTTAGCCCCAATCCTGAATCCCGGCTGGGCAACGGAAGTGAGGCTTGGATCGATCATGGAACAGAATTGCCAGTTACTGAATCCCACAATTCCTACTTGTTCAGGGACCTTTAGACCAGCTGCTTTGCAGGCCAACATGGCACCGACTGCGGCCATATCATTATGGGCAAAAAATGCATCCGGTTTGACAGGGTACGTGTCAATGATTTCTGAGGCGATTTTTTGTGCTTCATCGTCCGTTCCCTTGGTGCATTCCACGATTAGGTTCGGATCGATGGATAATCCATGGTTGATGAGGGCATCTTGGTATCCACGCGCTCTTTCTTTGGAGATTTTCAGGTTGCTTGGACCGGAAAGGTGTACAATTTTCCTGTACCCCTGTTGAATCAAATGTTTGGTAGCTTCATAGGCTCCACTGTAATCATCCACGATCACATTGATGGATTCAGCGATTTCCGGTACTCGGTCGAAAAATACAATAGGGAATCCCTTGTCCAAAAGGTTGGAAAAGTGGTCAAAGTTGGTGGTTTCCTTGGAATAGCTGACTAAGACTCCATCGATTTGATTGGCAAGCATGGTGGCAATGCTTGTTTTTTCCCGGGCAAGTTTTTCATTGGTTTGGGTCAAGATAACATTGTAGCCTCTGGAGTTTGCCACTTCTTCAATACCGCTGATGACCGTAGAGAAAAAGAAATGCACCACCTCGGGAATGATCACTCCAATGGTGTAGGAGCGGCTTTTGCGAAGAGAAAGAGCGATGGCATTAGGGCGATAATTCATTTTATCTGCCAGTTCCTTCACTTTTCTTTTGGTCTCCAGGCTTATTCCGGGGTAGTCTTTTAGCGCCCTGGAAACTGTGGATGTGGAGACATTGAGTTCCTTGGCGATGTCTTTGATAGTGGCTTGTTCTAGCTTCATAAAAATTTAACTATTCCCAGAATTAAATATAAGAGGATTTAAATATCGCATTTAGACTCAGCGCAATCGAGTTTAGGTCAATTTTTTCAAAATATTGAAAAATAGGGGATTAACGGTCAAAAAATATTTTGATATGCAAACGTTGCCGCAATCGTCTGCATTAAATTTTTCTTTTTATGTCTGATGTCTCCTCTTGCATGATCCCAATTACGGGCCTATGTTTTCCAAAAAATGGTCAGAATCCTTCCAGATTTTCCCTTCGGATAGAACAATCGGTTTGATCTAACCAAGAAAAAATTTCACTATTTCAATAATTAAATATCAATTCAATCAAACTCAAAATCTATGAAAGTACTTCGACAACTTGGATGGGTGGCTGCGGTCATACCAGCACTCTTTGCATGTGACACCTATGACATGCCTCCGATCATTCCCCAGACCGGGTCTACCCTTTCCAGTCCAGCGGCAGGTTCAGCTATTGTTCTTGAAAAGGATGGAGCTGAGGAGGAGGTAATCGCCTTCACCGTAACTGCTGCAGATTTTGGAACTACCGGAACTGTCAAATATGAGCTTCAGATGGATTTGCCAGGAGCAAATTTCGCAGCACCAGTAAAGCTTGGTGAATCAGAGTCCAACATCATCGAGGTAAATGTTGCCGAATTCAACGAGGCTTTGTTGGCAAAAGGTCTTGCCTATGAAGTGGCCTCCAATGTGGAGTTCCGTGTAAAATCTACCATCAACATCGGCTTGTTTCCGCTCATTGGTGCAACAGCTACTTTGAAAGTGACTCCCTACGATGCAACAGTGGCATTTCCGGTGATGCATGTTCCAGGTGATTATCAGGGTTGGGATCCGACTAATGCCATGACTGTGCTTTATTCCGAAAATTTCGACAACAAATTCAAAGGACTTGTTCACATCATCGGTGGTTCCAGAGAGTTCAAATTGACCGAAGGTCCAAGCTGGGATGTCAATTACGGTGATACCGGTGCTGACAACAAACTGGATGCAGGAGGAGACAACATCAAAGTGGCAGCCGACGGTACTTATGAAATCAATGTGGACTTGGCTGCAAAAACCTATACCATCGGAGCAGTGAAAAGATGGGGAATTGTGGGTAGTGCAACTGCTGGTGGTTGGGATGCGGATACTCCAATGAACGCTTTTGACAAGGTGACAAATTCGTTGAAAATCACTACAAACCTAAAAGCAGGGGAATTCAAATTCAGAGCAAACAACAACTGGGATAACAATTACGGAGGAAGTAATGGTGAACTGACAGCCGGTGGAGCTAATATTGCAGTAGCTCAGGATGGTAATTACACCATTACCTTATATTTCGGACCTGAAGGAATTGCCACGTATACCCTCACAAAAAATTAAACCGGTTTTTCGGTTTTTGAATCAATAAATAGACTTAACCGGTCATTCGGAACTTCTTCCGATGACCGGTTAGTTCTTTAAAAATCCCCAAAATGCTCAAAAAACTACCCTTTTTCATTTTTCTAATTTCCGGACTTTTCCTTCTGCGGGAGGTCGATGCTCAGGTTACCACAGATCCTGCTGTTCCCAATGCAGGAGGGGCAGTCAAAATAATTTATGACGCGTCCAAGGGAACAACTGGCCTGAAGGATTGCAATTGCGATGTGTACATCCATATCGGTGCAGTGACTGGCGGACCCAGTTCCACTACTTGGACGATTGTGCCTTTCCAATGGGGCACCACCAACCCAGCTGCCAAAATGACCAAAGTCACAGGACAGGCAAATCTCTACACCTTTGAATTAACCCCAAACACCTTTTTCAACAATCCTAACAACCTGACCATTTACCGATTGGGGATGGTTTTTAGAAATGCAGACGGAAGCAAGGAGGGGAAGACCAGTACCAACACCGATTTTTTTGTTGACTTAGCACAAGGGTTTGATGTCGCTTTTACGGCACCTCAGGCTACAAGTTCAGTTTCGCTTGACCAGGGTGAGAGTTTTGAATTCAAAGCGGCCTCGTCAGAGGCTGCTGATTTGAGTTTTGAGCTGGACGGGGTCAAGGTAGCCGAAGCCCCAAACGCACAAGAAATTACTTACAACTTTACAGCAAGTACTTCGGGAAATTTTACCCTGACTGTCAAAGCAAAGAAAGGCACGCAGGAGGACTCGCAGTCGGTTAATATCCTTGTTTTTGCTCCTTCAGAAACAGCTCCTTTACCGGCAGGAGCAAAACTGGGCATCAATTACCTATCTGATTCTGAGGTGATTTTAGCACTTCAGGCTCCTGGAAAACGAATCGCCCATGTGATAGGAGATTTTACCGATTGGCAAGTTTTGCCTCAATTCCAAATGAAGAGGACACCGGACAAAGAAATTTTCTGGCTGAAAGTTTCAAACCTGGTTCCTAAACAAGAGTATATTTTTCAATACCTGGTGGACGGTGATATCCGGATTGGTGATCCCTATGCGGACAAAACCTCAGATCCATTCGGCGATCAGGAGATCATTACCCAAAACCGCTATCCTGGGCTCAAACCTTATCCTACGGGAAAAACGGAATTTCAGGCAACCTATCTTCAAACCGCTCAGGATTCCTATGCTTGGAAAAACCTTAGCTACACCAAGCCGAAACCCGAAGAATTGGTTGTTTATGAGCTTTTGGTTCGGGACTTTGACAATCGAAGAACATTCAATGCAGTAATTGAGCGTTTGGATTACCTGAAGGATTTGGGAATAAATGCCATCGAACTGATGCCAATAGGTGAATTTGAAGGCAATCTTTCCTGGGGTTATAATCCCTCATTTTTCTTTGCTCCGGACAAATATTACGGAACTAAAAATGATCTCAAGCGACTGATCGATGAAGCTCACGGTCGTGGGATTGTGGTAATTCTGGACATGGTCTTGAATCATGCTTTTGGTCAAAATCCAATGGTAAGGCTTTTCAATGATGGAGATTACGGATCACCTACCGAGGACAATCCCTGGTTCAACCGGGTTGCCAAACACCCTTTCAATGTGGGCTATGACTTTAACCACGAGAGTACCTACACCAAGGCTTTTGTGGATTCGGTCAACAATTACTGGCTTACCGAATATAAAGTTGACGGTTTCCGGTTTGACCTTTCAAAAGGTTTTACGCAAGTCAATTCCGGAAGTAATGTCAACACCTGGTCCCAATATGACCCATCAAGAATAAAAATCTGGAAACACATTTACGATCGGATCAAGGCTAATCATCCGGATGCTTATGTGATTTTGGAACATTTGGCAGCCAATGAGGAAGAAAAAGAATTGGCAGACTATGGAATGATGCTTTGGGGAAATATCAATTTTGATTTCCGGGAAATGGCAAAAGGCCAAAACAAGAATTTTGACTATGCCTATTACAAATCACGAGGATGGAATAAAAACGGACTGATCGCTTACCAAGAATCACATGACGAGGAGCGGGTGATGTGGGAAACGCTCAACTTCGGGGCGACTTCACCCATCAACCTGAAAAATCTTGAAAATGCCGTAAACCGAAACCAATTGTTGACGGCATTTTATATGGGAATCCCAGGCCCAAAAATGGTCTGGCAATTTGGGGAATTTGGCTACGACCAAGAGCTGAACAACGACCGATTGGCGATCAAACCAACCAAATGGGAATACTTGGATAATCCTCAGCGTGAGCGCCTATTCAAGCTCTACCAACAGATGATCAAATTAAAAAAGGAACATAAAGCCTTCAATACACCTGTAAAAGCAACCTTAAATCTAAGTGCGAGTGTCAAATCCATTCTTCTGGAGCATCCGGATATGGACGTGGTTATCCATGGGAACTTTACGCTGAGCACTGCAGGAAATGTGTCTGTTTCCTTTCCCAAATCCGGGAAGTGGTACAATTACTTTACAGGGGATGAAATTACCGTTTCAGGTACCACCTTGACTGTCAATTTCAGACCGAATGAATTTGTGATTTATACCAGCAAAAAACTGCCAGCTCCCGAAGATGGCATCTTGCAGGAGGATTTTGTGACTTCCATTCCGGAGGTCTTACCGGAAGGCAACTTCAAAGTGTATCCAGTACCGGCCTCATCAAGCCTCACCGTTGAGCTTCCCGGAGATATGATTCAGGCAAATTATAGGGTGGTGGATATGGCCGGAAGGGTGGTTTTCGATGGGCAAACTGATCGTGGAGAGCAGATTTTAGATTTTGATTTATCGGGAATTCAGGCAGGGATTTATATCTTTGAAGCTTTCGATACCAAGCGTGTACTTCATCAGCGCTTTATCAAAGAATAACCAAACCTAACTCAAACTATGAAATTTAAACCTGGAGTTAAATACGGGGAAGAACTCAGAGACCTTTATGCGTATGCAAAGGAGAATGAATTTGCTTATCCTGCAGTCAATGTGATTGGAACCAATTCAGTGAATGCTGTTTTGGAAACTGCCAAGAAAGTGAATTCCCCTGTGATCATTCAGTTTTCCAATGGAGGAGCTCAGTTTTTCGCCGGAAAAAGCCTTCCAAACGACAAGCAGCAGGCGAGTATTGCCGGGGGAATCTCCGGTGCACACCATGTACACCTAATGGCTGAAGCTTATGGAGTTCCTGTGATTTTGCACACCGATCACGCTGCTTTGAAGTTGTTGCCTTGGATTGACGGGTTGTTGGAAGCAGGTAAGGCCTATTATGCCACTCACAAGCGACCACTTTTCAGTTCTCACATGCTGGATCTTTCCGAAGAGCCACTTCATGAGAACGTGGAGATTTCTGCCAAGTACTTTACCGAATTCACCAAGCTGGATATGGCTATCGAGATCGAACTTGGGGTGACTGGTGGTGAAGAAGACGGCGTAGATAACTCCGATGTGGATTCTTCCAGATTGTACACGCAGCCATCCGAAGTTGCTTATGCTTATGAGCATCTGAAGAAAATCGGTGATCTGTTTACGATTGCTGCTTCTTTTGGTAATGTTCACGGTGTGTATAAGCCAGGCAACGTTAGCTTGAAGCCCATCATCCTTAAGAATTCCCAGGATTTCGTAAACCAAAAGTTCGGGACTAGTGGAAAGCCGTTGAATTTCGTATTCCATGGTGGTTCCGGTTCCTCTCTGGAGGAAATTCGCGAAGCAAACAGCTACGGTTCGATCAAAATGAACATCGATACCGATATGCAGTGGGCGATGTGGGAAGGCATCCTCAATTTCTACAAGAAAAACGAGGGGTATCTGCAAAGTCAGCTCGGAAACCCTGAAGGTCCGGACAGTCCAAACAAGAAATATTACGACCCACGCAACTGGTTGAGAAAGGGAGAGGAGAACTTCGTGAAGCGTCTCGAGCTCGCTTTTGACATGCTGAATGCAGTAGGTAGAAATTAAGCAGATTATCAGTTCTGAAATGAAAAGTCACTTTCGGGTGACTTTTTTTTTCACAAATGATTGGCAACTGAATCCATTTCCCAAATATTCTATGAAAAAATCCATTCTAACCACCTCCATTTTGGCACTTGCAGCTTTTTCTTCCTGTGAAAAAAAGGCGACTCCAGAAGTCAAAAACTACTGGCCTCAGGCCGGCGTGACTTATGAGATTTTTGTTCAATCCTTTTATGATTCCAATGGAGACAGCATTGGGGATTTCAACGGAGTCACCCAAAAGCTGGATTATGTGAAGGAGTTGGGCGCCAATGCGATCTGGTTTATGCCGATTATGCCTTCACCCACTTACCACAAGTATGATGTGACGGATTATAAGGCGGTTCACCCGGATTATGGCACCATGGAGGATTTCAAAAAGTTAATCGAGGAAGCTCACAAGCGGGACATCAAGATTGTGATCGACATGATCATCAATCACACCAGCAACGAGCATCCTTGGTTTTTGGAAGCGAAATCCGGTCGCGACAATCCGTATCGGGATTATTACGTCTGGGCCCAAAAAGACACGATTGCCGATTTCTTAAACAAGAAGACCATCACACTCGACTCGGACAACATCCGACAGTGGCACGATCCGGGGCAGGGAAAGGATTTTTACTATGGGTTTTTCTGGGGTGGAATGCCCGACCTAAACTTTGATAATCCAAAAGTCAGGGAAGAAATCTATGAGATCGGTCGGTTTTGGTTGGAAGAAGTAGGAGTGGATGGATTCAGATTGGATGCTGCCAAGCATATTTTTCCGGATGATCGACCTTTGGACAATCATGCATTTTGGAAGGAGTTTCGGGCCAAAATGGAAGCCATCAAACCCGATGTGTATCTGGTAGGAGAAGTCTACGACAAAAAGGAAATCGTTGCCCCATACTTACCGGGGTTACCGGCCTTGTTCAATTTTGACTTTCATTACACCCTCTTGGAGACGATGAATACCGAAAACGGAATGCTGTTGGCCAGGAAGCAAAAGGAAATTTTGGACTTTTATCAGGGAATCACGCCAAGCTTCATTGATGCTACTTTTTCCTCCAATCATGATCAGCCAAGAATTCTCAATGAACTGGGTTCCGACCCAGCCAAATACAAGCAGGCGATTTCAATTCTCCTGACCATGCCGGGAGCTCCGTATCTGTATTATGGGGAAGAGATCGGGATGCTCGGCCTCAAGCCGGATGAACACATCCGTGAGCCATTCCTTTGGGATGAAAAAAAGAAAGACAGCGGCCGAACCCAATGGATCAAACCCAAATACAGCAAGGACTCAACTGTAACCTCGCTTGAGGTCCAACGGAAGGATCCAAACAGCTATTTTAACCATTACAAAAACCTGATTACGCTACGCAATTCCTATCCAGCTTTGGCGATTGGTTCATTGGAACTTCCGGTTGAGGAGCTACCTTCGAGCGTGATGGCTTACTTCAGAAAGTCCGGTGAGCAGGAAATCTTTGTGGTCCACAATGTAGGCAAGGAGGAAGTTGAATTGGCTTTGCCTGATGGATTTGAAGAGGTAATTTTTTACTTGGGAGAAGGAAAAAACAGTTCCGGAACGCTTCAGCTCAAGGGTAATTCCAGTATGGTTTTCTTGAAGGATTGATCTATTTGGGAAAACAACAAGGCTAAAAATGCAAAAAGGATCCATTTCGGATCCCCTTCTGGGTGTAGAAAAGGGTTGATTGGGACTAGGTGTAGATTGCATCTACACCTTTTTATACAAACAAATTTGCAATTTGCTTATGATACTAGGGTTAAAGAAATATAGCCAATTGCAAATTGGTAAGGATATTAGGGTGGAATTGCAAATCCCACCCAGTCCCAACGTTGATTTGACTACACCCAGAGTGGAGACTACGCCTAGGGGGGGATACGGTGTCGTAGATTTAGGTACACAAATGTTCACCGGTACTTTCCTTACTGATAGAATAGGTAATTTTATAGATAAAAATTGATAATAATGTAATGAAAAAATTAATCTTAACTATTGATAGATATTATTTTTGGTTGAAATATTTATTTAAAGATGATGATCATATTGACAAGGTGTTGAACGGTGACATTGGAACCGAAATCCTGTTGAGTTCAGAGAAATTCTGGTTAAGAGGTCTTTGTTTTTAT
>NZ_QXML01000011.1 GCF_003583985.1 Algoriphagus lacus
CTAGTGAAAAAATTTCTAAATATTTATATCTGCTTAGATTTAAAAATTTGGATGAGGATTTTAGTAAAATTCTCTTTGATGTCGAAATAGTTCCGGATCCAAAAGACACAATTCTTAACTCTACTTTTGTTCAGCAAATTGATATAAAGTAATTTTTTTCTTTTTAATAGTAATAATTAATATGATAGGAGGTGATAATGTTTCATTGTTCTGTTTGGAAAAAATATGTTTCGATTTTGCAATAAATCGGATATGCTATTTTTAAAAAATACAAATTTAGAATTTAATATAAAATGCTCAATTGATATTGAGCTTTAAGATATTAATGCACAAAAAGATTAATTAACTAGTTATTAATAAATTTTTCACCACCCAATGCCCCTCAAATCCTTTTTTCTTTTCTGTGTTTTAGCCAGCATTTGGGTTTCCACTTTTGCCCAGACCTTGCCTGCTGTGCCTAAAGTTCCCGGGATCGGAGGAGGCATGCCAAAAGGGATTCCTATGAATGGTTTGGTGGGTTTGGCTACCAAGTCGGAGATACCGTATCTCGAGGAGTTGCGGCAGGTTCAGGGCTTGAAGAAGTCCTACAATTCATATCGATCCCAAGTTTAAATCCATCAATGTGTACGATGCCAGTATGAATTCTGTCAAGACTTCAGAGATCCTTGGCAAAGATCAGAAAAAGGGGGAAGATCAAATTCCGGATGAGCTTTCAGGTAAAAAAAAAGACCTGAAACAGGGGGAGAAGGTGGGGAATCCTGAGCCTACCCTTAGCCAATCAGTCGGAAAAGGGAGAAATAGACCTAGAATTTAGTAATTTAGCTCAGGCTATTTAACCTATTTGTTTTTGGTGAAAGACCCAGTCCGGTTGGACTGGGTTTTTTTAATAGCTTTTCGAATGGAATTAGGAGCGAAATAGGAGATTAAACAGTTGATTTGCTGAAATAGACCGGGGACTTTTTAATTGAATTTTTTTAATAAATACCGCGTATCATCTTAACTAGGAATCCCACTGCTTTTTCCAAGCAATAAATTCGGAAGGTCTGATTCGAAAGCGAACAAAATTCCCTTCATGTAATCCCAAGAGTTCTGTTTCTACTACTTCAGCGAATCTGGATCTGTCTAGATCAGGTAATTTTTTGATCTCAGATTTGATGGTTTCCAATGCAGCTTCCTTATTCATTGCATTGCGGACGATGTGGCTAACGATCTCGCGTATTTCCTCTCGGAATTTCATTCGGAAAGGATCCGGCTCACCAAGAGATTGACGAATGGCCGCATACCTTAAGGCAGACCGTTCATAGGCCCACAAAAAAACATCCTTGAATAACTCGACACGGTTCAATTCATAGATGCCAAGCATTCCTTTGATATAGCTTTCTTCAGGAACATCTATAAAGGAAAGAGGAGCAAGGTTTTGCCTGTTTAACGAGATATTGGCAGCTAATCTGGATACTCGCTTATTGACATCATCAAATGGTTGGAGATAAGGCAACTGAACCAATACAAAAAAAGCTTGCTCGAATGCGTTTTGGATTTTGCTTGCTTTTGCCAGGATTAAATCAAAGGATTCTTCAATAAGTTGGGGAATTCCTAAAGGAGTAAAGACCGAATTGGTGATTCCTACGCCAAATGTTCTAAGTCTGCCGGATGCAGCCGGATTTGGCAATAGGTTGTTTGAAAGCAGGGCATGAAGATTGAGAAAAGTATAGCGATTGAAGCCCACCTCATCAGAGGATTCCACCAAAAACTCAATAGCCTCCTTGTGATTGAGAATCATCTGGGTTTCCATAGGGGATTTGTTCGATGGGGTTTTTCCGTTATGGATTAACAGCTCAGTATCCAACAAGGAATAGGTGTTCCCTTCCAGTCTGCTTGAATTCCAAGAAAGGTCGATCAACAGGCGATTTAATATTTCTCTGGCGTAGGTCCCTGCTGGCTGTTCTCCATTCCTGGTATTTCCCCATTCAGCCAGTTTTTGTTTTTCTTGGTTGCTGAGAAAGCTGTCGATGTTAGGACGGTAATTTTCCAAGAAACTTCGTTCGTGTCCGACAGGTTTCCGTTGTGCTACTGGACGGGAGACCAAGGCCCAAATGTCTTTGCCTTCTTGTGAAAGCGGAATGGTCGATTGTAGCTCCTCTTCTGATTTTATCTTTCCAGAATCCTGAGTTTGTTCAGGTACATTTGTATAATACTTTGTGGAGCGAGCGTTTCCCTTTAGTTGAATAAGATTCTTTTCTTTGAGGCTTTTTAGTCGTCTTTGAAGCGCTCTCTTTTCAATTTTAAACGGGAGCAACCTAAGGAGTTGTTCAATTCCTAGACCATCAGATGATGATGCAATTAATTCTTTAATCAGTTGTAGCTCATCTTGATTTTCCATTTTCAATCTCATCTGTATCGCGACAATAATAGCATGAAAATGACGTAATAAAAAGAATTATGTCACGATAATTGACGCAATATTGTAAATTGCGTCAAAACGTGGGTTAATATTTTTGAATGATCAATACAGTGTGGTCATTACTACCAAAGAGTAAATATCCAAGGAGAATTCTTCGCATAATCATCACTATAAGGTAAATATACCTAGGACGGAAGTTTAAATAACGAAGCCAAATATTCAATTGATCAAGAACCTCTTTCAGTTTTTTTGTATGGTACTGATTCAGAGTTGTGGACTGGAGGATCCAACTGTGCTCTCCGGAGAAGTAGTAGGCCTAAGGACTGACAGTGAAATTTCAAGCGTCACTTTATTAGTCGGTGTTTATGAGAAGACTCCATTCCCTACAATTCCCAGTATTATCAGAGAGGATACCATTGAGACGGATAGCCAAGGAAAATTTCGTGTAGTTGTTCCTCATAACGAACAGTATTCCCGTTTCACTATCAACGTTTTGAAAAAGGTCGCCAATGATACCAATGTATTTTTCAATGAGGGTGATGGATTGTTCTCCATAGGATTGCAGTTCGTTCAAGGCTGGAAACATTTATAAATTCAAGCTAAGATTCCCTTTGAACTCATGATGAAAAAAATAATGAGAAAATCCATCTAGGAGTTGAAAGCCTGGTAAAATAGATTGGATCTGGAATTCTAGCCTTCTATTCCTCAGAATGTTGATTGGATTTGCATAGTATATTGATTCTGACTGGATTTGAGCATGTCGTAATGGATTGTTGAAGCTCTCCCGAAATTGGGACGAAAATCAATAGATCTTCCCTTCACTTTCCCTCCTCGTAACTCCTTCGGGAAAAAGAAGGGTGGTCAAATCGTTTTGGAAAAGCCCTTTCCGCCTTCCGCACCGGCTATCGCCGACAGCTGTGGAGCGGAAGAGGCTTTTTTGATTTATTAAGACGGATTATTTATAACTGAATAGGCTGAGATCCTTTAAATGTGGGGCAAATTTTTCCTCTACATAAATTCCGAAGGAAGGTAACTCAAGGTCTCGGAGCAACCGACAGCTTCCGGTGAAATACGCCTTACCATTTGCCCACAGATTTATTCCTTTTTTGATTAGTCCTGGTACATTCCAAGCTAAGGTTCTCCTTTTTTTTATGTTTCATATAGGGGAAAAAGGAAATTGAGATGTAAAAAATATTCGAGTGGTTGGAAGTTGCTGAGGGGAAGCTCAGCAATTGGTAAAGGTGAAGGTTGATAAATTTCCCAGTAAAATGAGATTTAGATTTTCAATTGAATGGATTAACCCAACAACTTGGCTACTGCTGTCTTATAAGTCTGACCAATGGGGATTTCTTGATCTCCGATTCTAATTTGATTGCCTTCTATCGAAAGTACCTTATTGAAGTTAATTAGATAGGATTTATGAACCCGCATGAAATAGTCCTTCCCCAATTTGGTCTCCATATCCGAAATCTTCTCCGGACAAATAATCATGCCTTCCTGATGGAAAACTTTGCAGTAATTTCCCAAAGCTTCGACGTAGTTTATCTTTTCCAGTTCAACCTGGACATATTTTTTGTCAGTTTTCAGAAAAATCCGTGAAGGTTCCTGCACGGGAGCATTTTTTGATCCGGGTTCTCCTTTGGCAGTGATTTTATTGATGGCTTTGACAAACCGTTCCAGACTAAAGGGCTTTAACAGGTAATCGGAAATGTCTAGCTCATATCCCTGAAGTGCAAATTCCTGGTGTGCTGAGGTTACAATAACCTTTGGAGGATTTGTCAGGGATTTGATCATTTCGAAGCCTGTAAGTTTTGGCATGTTCATGTCTAAAAAAAGAAGATCCACGGTAGTTATCCGAAGAAATTCCAAGGCTTCAAACCCATTATAAAAACTACCTGCCTTTTTTAGAAAGGAAAAATTCGAACAATAGCCCTCTATAATCCGATGGGCAATGGGTTCGTCATCTATGATAATGTAATTGATTACTTCCATAGGATTTCCAAATTAACGCGAAAAATGCCATTCTCCTCTTTGATTTTTAACTCATGGACCCCAGGATAGCTCAGTTCCAGCCTTCGTTTTAAGTTCTCCAATCCTATGCCTTTATCCGATTTTGAATCATTGGAATCAAAGTTGTTTTCAATTTGGAAGCGTAATCTGTCCTTTCCGGAATAGAGGTTAATTCTAACAAAGCCACCTTCGGTCAATTTTTCCATCCCATGCTTGAAGGCATTTTCTATCAATACAATAAATAACAATGGCGATATAAGGGGGTCTTCTGTGATCTCTTTTTTGAAACTGATTTCGGGTGAAACTCGGTGACGGAGCCCTTGCAATTCCAGAAAGTTCTCAAGGTATTTGACATCCCGGCTTAGCGGTACGCTTGTTTCTTTCCCTTCGTAAATCGCATATCGCATCATCTCGGAAAGTTTCAGGACAAGCTCAGGGGCTTGGTCCGATTTCTCCATGCATAGCCCGTAAAGGTTATTGAGCGTATTGAAAAAGAAATGGGGATTGATTTGATTTTTGAGCATGGCCAGTTCAGCCGCATTTTTTTCCATTTCCAGGTTTTTAATTCTCTTCCATTGCTCAAAGAACCAGAGCAACAGGAAAAAAGGAATGGGAATCAACAGGAACAAAATCACTACTTGATGATACTGGTTGAAGTAGTTCTCGTTGAACCTTAATGCAAAAAAAACCAACCAGATAGATCCATACACCCCAAAAACGGCAATTCTGTATTTTCTAAGGAATTCCGGAACAATAATCCAGGCAATTCTCATCCAAAAAAGAATCAATAAGAAAATAGAAACGGGATTGTCAGGTATAGCCATCCATTGGTCAATCAGTAAAATACCTGTTAAAAAGGCGGGTAGAACAGCGATCTGCCAAAGCAGGGTTGAATTGAGCCTGATTTTTTTCCGGTAATAAAATACCAGACTGGAAATCATCCACCAAGACACCAGGATCAGCATGTTTTCCAAATGTGCCTGCCTGTTAATCCGGATAAATCCCATTCTTTCCATCAGAAAGGTTACCAGCACTGTAATCGCTAAACCCCAGCCTAGGGATTTAAAAAAAGATGGATTTGGAAACATGTTTCTAAGGTACAAAGCTTTACTACCCGGTTAAATTTTAGATGACGAACACCCTACAAATGATGACCAACATGGGATAAGTTCAGTTTTTATCAAAAACTAAGGGTTTGAAGCGGGTTCATCACCGGTTTGGAGTGGTTTGACATCTATTTTTTTTGTTTATCGGTCACTTCCCAACATTTGTTCATTACTAAACCAAACCATGATGAACAAACTGGAAATCAAACACCTGTCTAAAACTTATCCAAATGGTGTCAAAGCCTTGGATGACCTATCCCTCACCATTGAGAATGGCATGTTTGGACTTTTGGGCCCAAACGGGGCAGGGAAGTCCACCCTGATGAGAACCCTGGCCATGCTTCAGGAACCCCAGACCGGTGAAATTTTTTTCAACGGGGTAAATGTGGTCAGTAACCCTGATCAAATACGATCTGTATTGGGTTACCTGCCCCAAGAATTCGGGGTATATCCCAAAGTTTCAGCCCGGAATTTATTGGATCACATTGCTGTACTCAAGGGAATCTCCAACAGGAATGAACGGAAAGATCAGATCAACTTTTTGCTTCAGCAAACCAACCTCTATGAACACCGGAAAAAGGCAGTATCCACTTTTTCAGGCGGGATGAGGCAGCGCTTCGGCATCGCTCAGGCTTTGTTGGGGAATCCAAAACTGGTTATAGTAGATGAGCCGACTGCTGGTCTTGATCCGGAAGAACGGAATCGTTTTTTGAATCTCTTAAGTGAAATAGGGGAGCAGATCATCATTGTTCTTTCCACCCATCTGGTAGATGATGTGTTGGACCTTTGTTCGAAGATGGCTATTCTAAACCGGGGGAAAATCCTTTGTCAGGGTAATCCACTTGAATTAACTGCAAGCTTGACTGGAAAAGTTTGGGTTAAAAAAGTGCATAAATCTGAGCTTTCACTTTACCGGCAAAACTTTACCCTTCTTTCTTCAAAACTGGAGGCAGGCGAAACCAAAATACACCTGTTGGCAGATAGCTGCCCTGATCCCGGATTTGAGCTGGTAAGCCCAAACCTGGAGGACTTTTATTTCTCAACCATCCATTCAGCAACAGCATATGAAGGCTAACTTCAAATCTCTCATCCGCTTCGAGCTAGGTTATCAGCTGAACACCTGGGCGGCACCCCTCTTTGCTTGCTGCTATTTTGCTTTTGCGTTTTTGATGGGGAGTCAGGGGACTTCACCTGTCGGAGTCAATTACAATTCTGAGTATGAATTGTTTCTGAAAATGGGCCTATTGAGTCTAGGCGCTGTATTCTCCATCATGTTCTTTGTTGTTTTAGCCATCCACCGGGATAGAAAATACGACATGGAACCGTTGATTTTTTCCACTCCAGTTTCCAAGTCGATGTTTTATTTTAGTCGATTGACGGGTGCTTGGCTCATGGCCTTAGGAGTTTTAATTTTTGCAATTCCGGGCTTTTTTTTAGGGGTGTATTTTTCGGATTTGGATCCGGAAAGAATAGGACCCTTTTCAATCCTGTCTGCCGGGTCGGTGTTCTCGATACTGTTCATTCCCTCGGTTTCAATCTGCACTGCATTGATTTTTACAGTGGGCCTGCATAGCAGAAATACCCTTGCCACCTATGCAATGGCGATCCTAATCTATGGGGCCTATTTTATTTCTGCGATTTTTTTGAATTCACCGCTTATTGCCAATGCTGCACCAATTTCTTCCGAAAACTTGTTTTTTGCCGCCTTGCTTGATCCATTCGGACTTTCGGCATTCTTTGAACAAACCAACCTCTGGACCCCTTATCAAAAAAATAGTACTCCCATTGCTTTTTCTGGTCTTCTGGCTTGGAATCGGGTGCTTTGGATGGTAGGAGCTCTGCTGGTTATCCTGATCTCGTACATGAATTTCTCGTTCAGAAAACCGCATAATGGCTCCTTCAAAAAAGCCAAGGCGGACTACGCTCCTGAGACTGGCCGGGAAACTTTCCAAAAAGTTTCCCCCAGCCTTGGGCACTTTTATCCTGTAATTCCTTCTTCGGTCAAGCTGGAATTTTTATGGGTCTTTAAAAGTATTCCGTTCTGGTTGATCACCGGGGGATGGACACTTATTGCATCAACTGAGATTTATTCAAAAATTTATTCCGGTGGATCTTATGGAGAAAGCTATTTTCCCGAAGCCCAAATCCTTTTGGAACAGGTTCAATCCCCGCTGAATGTTTTTTGCTTGGTGCTGTTGGTGTTTTTTACCGGAGAACTGGTTTGGAGAGCTAAGGAATCCAAATTCCATGAAATACTCGGGGCAACGCCGGCACCTGCGGGTTACTTTTTTATCTCCACCACCCTAACTCTTCTGGCAATGCTTGGGATAATGATTGGGGTTACTCTGATGATTTGTTTAGGTTTTCAGCTTATCCAGAATCAACAGGGTATTGACTCTATATCACTGTTGATCCTGATTTTATCACCCGGATTATCCCTTTTTGTGCATACCGTTATTATGCTTCAAATTCATCAATGGAGTGGAAACAAATACTTGGGAATGTGCCTTTCTGCGCTGGTGATTGCTTTGGTTTCCAGCTCCCTGGGTTCAGCCATCGGCATTAATCATCCTTTGCTAAAAATTGGAACTTCTCCTTATCTGGTTTATAGTCAACAAGCGGGCTATGGCTTGGGCTCAAAGGGGTTCTGGCTCCTGAGTCTTCTATGGATCAATTTAGCTGTGATAATTTCCATTTGCCTATTTAGGAACTGGAAGGGCTCCTCCAGGAGAAAACTCCAAAAAACCACAAGATTGACTTTTTCGAAATTGGTGTTCCCGATTATTCTCTTGATCGGCCCTACCAGCTACAGTTTTTATCAAATCAATATCGTGGGGAATTATAAAACTGCCAACACTCGGCTGGATGAGCAACATCAGTATGAATTGGCTTATAAGAAATATGAGGCAAGTCCAGTTCCTGCCTATTCCTCCCTGGATATGGAAGTAGACTTATTTCCTTCCAAAAGCACATTTAATGCAAAGGTGAAAGGGTTTTTGAAAAACACGAGCGGAAAGTCGATTGATTCTTTCCTAATGACTGAAAAAGTGGAGCTGGAAGGACTCCAAATTGAAAGGGCCGGCACCATTGAAAAGGACGAAATACTTAGGGTAAACCTTGTTCACCTGGATACCCCACTTCAACCGGGAGAGGAAGTTGCTTTTTCATTTGAAGTGAATTTAGAACCAGCGGTGTTTAATCAGGAAAAATCCGTTGTCCAGGACGGCACCTATCTAAACTTCCGCGATTTTGCTCCTTATTTTGGGTACGCTGAAACACGGGAAATCAATGACAATCGGGAAAGGAAAAAAAGAAACCTGCCTGTAAAATCGAGCAGAACCGATTCCCAGGACCACCCGGAACTGGAGCGGAACTTGATAAAGGTTGATTTTAAAGCACGGGTATCCACCGAATCCCCTCAGACCGTCATAACCTCCGGAAAACTCAAAGGAGTGAAAAACAACGGAGACCGGGTAAGTTTCGACTTTGAGAGCCCACACAAGATCATGCCGGCAGTCGCATTCTTTTCGGGTAATTACCAGGAAACCAGCATGCAATTCAATGGCGTAAATCTTCAGTTGTTTTCTATTCCTGAGCATCATGAATCTGCCCTGAATACCCTTGATATCATGAGAAAAACACTGGAATTTGCTTCCGACAATTTTGGTCCCTATCCCTTAGATCACCTTAAAATTGTAGAAGTCCCTTCCTATTGGGGATTTGGTGGGTTTGCTCATCCCGGAGTGATCAGCATGGTAGAAGATAATTTTTTTCTGGTAAAGCCGGAACCGCTAAATCCATTGGATTTAAGAACTAAACGAACGGTGCATGAGGTGGCTCACCAATGGTTCGGTCATCTATTGGCTCCAAGGAATTTGCCAGGGGCATCCGTATTCGTGGAGGGTCTTGCCAAATATACAGAAGCGGTGCTGTTGGAGCGGGAATTTGGAAAGGCAGCGCTGTGGCAACTGACTGATCAAGCCAACACGGTCTACTTCTCAGGAAGAGCTTTTGCTACTGAACCCGAACCCGCCCTTGCCTATACCGAAGGCCAAAACTACCTGGCTTATGGAAAAAGTTTGCTGGGTCTTCTCGCGGTAAGGGATCTAGTAGGTGAGGAAAAATTAAATGGGGCAATCAGGAATATGGTTGACATTTCAAAGGAACACTCTGAACCTAAAGTCACTATGGCAGATTTTCTCAGGATGTTAAAATCAAATGCAAGTCCGGATCAAATCCGGGGGATCACTGAAGCCTTTGAAAAAGTGGTGCGCTTCGATTTGAGCATCACTAATGCAGAAATAGAACAGGTAGAAAATGGAAAATATAAAGTGACAGTAGGCTTCCAAGCCAAAAAAATGGAGACACGTGCAGATGGTTCAGAGGTCGAGATTCCAATAAACGACAAACTAGAAGTTTCGGCCTTTTCAGTACATCCCAAGACTTTAACTTCCACCAAGGATATCCTTTATTCCGAGTTTATTTCGATCAGAGAAGGGAAGGGGGCTATCAGTTTTATATCGGATCAAAGGCCTTCCTTAATTGGTTTGGATCCATGGGGGACTAAACCGGATTCTAATCGGAAGGATAATTTCTTTCAAATGGATGAATGAGTAGGCCTATCAAAATGCCTGTGATCCTAAAGTCCGGAGAGACGGTTCCACACAAATTCCGGAGTAAGCTAGCTCAGGATGATCGGAGCGCCCAAGAGCTTCCGGCATAAAGCTCTCCCGCATTCCTCCGCCGGTTTATTCCTTTTCCTCTTGGTCTTGCTCCATCCTGAGCTGATGGGCCTCCATAATTCATGTTTCACTAAAACAAACAAAGAAATGGAGATTCAAGAAAGATCGCTGAACGAGATGGAAGTCGCAGAAGTGAAGATCAGCTATCAGCCTAAAGTAAAGGCCTGTAATCGTCCCAAAGTGGGTAGTTCCAAGGATGCTTTTCACCTACTGGCCCGATTATGGGATGTGGAGACTCTGGAATTTGTGGAAAGTTTTAAAATCATTCTGCTGAATCGGGCTAACCGGGTATTGGGTGTGTCTCAAATCGGAGTAGGGGGAACATCCGCCGTGATTGTGGATCCCAAATTGGTTTTTGTAACAGCGCTAAAGGCCAATGCACATTCCATGATTCTGGCTCATAACCATCCTTCGGGAGAACTCATCCCCTCGGAACCTGATCGGAAAATCACCCGGAAGTTGGTAGAAATCGGTCGTATCCTGGATATTGCAATACTCGATCACCTGATTGTCACTCCGGATAGTTATTTCTCATTTGCAGATGAAGGGGAGCTTTAGGGCTCCCTTTTTTTGACAGTCAAGGCTGAATAGACCTTTATTTTATTTTATTTATCAATCGGTGGTCTAGTCTAAATGGCTCAAATTCAATTAGCTTGACAGAAGAAAAAAGAGGATGGGACGGATTTAAAAGTAGGTTAAATGAGCTTTCAATTACTGCTGATGGAACTTTCAAGGCCAAACACTTTCTTTCTTCCACCCACTGCTGCCCTAAATCGGATAGGTAAGACGGCGCTGGATATTCTCTCCAATTTGGGGGTAAATGCTGTGCTTCTATTTCCAAAACCGATCGGTCAGGAACTTCCAATTTCATCAGGTAAATACTGGGATGTAGCATAGGAGGGAGGTTTACCACCAATTCCAATAAAGCTATCTCCTGATTTTGACAGGTATATAAAACGGAGACCCCTTTTTTGTTCCACCTTCCTGGGTACTGGGCTGCTCCAAATCCTCTTAGATCACGGGAATATTGTTCTTTGGTCAGTCTATATACAACCATTTGTTTGCTAACTGAAAATCCCGAATTCAATCCTTCCAACAGGGTCTTTTCCCTTGGCTGACGTGGCCGGGAGGGGAGAATACAGGTCCAGTAATGCTCTGCAAATGATTCAAACGTCTCGTTGATTTCCGGGGAATACTTGCTTCCCTTCTGTACTGCCAACTTGAGAATGTCCGGAACAATGGCTCTTAGAACTCCTCTACAGTACTCGGCCATCCGATGGCGGCTTTCTGTAAAATCCTCCTGCTTTTGGGTTAAGGTTGCTTCCATGTAGGTGTACTGGCTACAGCCAAGCACTCCCAAGAAAACCTGAACTGGAATGTGCTCACCAATCTCTTGATCTGTGATGTAAAGGGGTTTTCCGGTGTAGTCAAGGAATACCTTATCGCCGGCTTTGTGCTCAAAATGCATGGTCATACTCCTGCGGTTTAGGTATTTGCTCAGGTAGGCTTTAAACTGGCTGCAGCCATAACCCTGCGGGTGTTTGGCAAGGTAATCTTCCTAATGACGCTGCTGGGTCATGCCTTTACGACGGAGTTCTTTGGAAAGGGTGGACAATCGTGCGGACAGGATTTCCTGTCGTTTACTCCGCTGCTGGGGTGCTGGAGGACCAAGGATCAGCTCAGAAAGTGCTTCATCAGAGAGAAGTTCCACATCTCGGTAAGTAAGCCCGGTTTCAATAAAGCGTCTGAGGTAACTTTTTACGGTATTACGGGCTACTCCGGTAAGCTGGCTCAGCTGTTTGAGCCACGGCATTAGAAATGGCCGCTTAAAACTATATCGTATCTTATTCATGGTTAGGATTCGGTTAGCCATCGGTTCAGGGTAGTTAATCCTGATCCAACAGCCTTTGAAAACCCACTAATCCAATCCCAAAAAATAATCCTCCAAGGGGGGCAGTTTGCTCCGGCCAGCGTGGGTCAATTTGACCCGTTTTTGCAGTCAAGGCATTGTAACCGGCTTGTAAATGATCTCTGAGGACTTTACCCATAGCAAGGCTGAGTTAATGGGTAATACTCTCCAAAAATTGGGTATGCAGGTCAAGTCTTTAGGACATCAACAATCAGATGATCAATAGACTTCGACTAGAACTCGGATGTGTTGAAGGAATTGTTCCAGGAGTGCAGGAATAAGTGAAATTTTAAAAATCCACCAATGGCTGGTTTTTAATCGGGCCTTTTGGACTAGCATCATTATTTCTTCCGAATCGAGCTAGCTAAGGATTTTTCGAATTTTTCCCCGGAGGTCAAAAACCGGGTTTTTACAAGAGCTTGACTTTTTGAAACAGGAAAAATCAAGGCATCAAGTTCTGGGATAGGTGCTTTTATAACTTCTTATTCTATAGCCTCAGAATCCTCGAAGGCCATTTCCTCCAAATTAAAAATGTTGTAAAAACAATTTATTAGTTCCCAAGAAAGGAAATAGTCAGATTGCTTTTTATATAGCTTTTTATTTTTAGAAGAATCAGTTTTAACCAGGGGGAATACCGCTCAATAACTGATTAGAAGTAACGCTTTGTATTTTCTGAACCTTGTATGATCAATATGACAAAGTTCTCGCTAAATAAAAATTGGATTTCATTATGCTTAAATTATTTATACTTATTTCATTTTTAACCTTCTTTTTTATGCTTTTTAAATATTGATAGGATTATTGTTTGCTATTTCTTTTTTTTGAGACAATTGATTTTTTTCTTATGGATTTTCATTTGGTATGAAGTTGTTTGGTTTCTTAATAGAGAATAAATTTTATTTTGGATTTTCATAAAAATTATTTTTTCATTTTTTTAAAACCTTGTATTTCATAAATACCTTAATTTCATTAACTTGAAATTCTATTGTTTTCGATAGTTAATGAAAGAATCATTTGATTCTTTTTAATTGCATGTGAACTTATTGTTAAAAATGCGTGAAAGATTTTGGCGTTATTCGATTAATTTAATTCTAAATTAACTGTAATGTATTTCAAAACAATAAAAATGCAGATCAATTAATATTAAGAAAATTTCAAAGGTTGTACTGCTCTTTTTCATTTCTTAAATAGCCAAATACAATTTGGCGTTTAGGGTATTTTATATTTTGATCCTTTATTTATTTCATATTAATCTATTTTTAAACCCTTTTAAATGTAATGCCATGAGTGCAAACCCAAGTAAACAATCCTTTTTATCCAGTCCCAAATATGGATATGATTTTGTGGTAGCCACCACACAAGCCAGTATTAATTCGGGACTGAAAGAGTACATCAGTTCAGTGGATCAGCCGGAGACCTTTCTTTGCTTTTTGGCTGATTCCAAAGGTAACCCTACAGTTGAATTGAGTCTGGATCAATTGTTGGCCAAAACTGGGGGCGTAAACCCTTTTGATATCCCCGATGGGACACCTTATAATGATCCCAGAATCACCACACTTACCCAGAACATGTTCGTAGTGGGTCTCAAAATAAAAATGGGGCTTCCTTCCCAGATTTTACCAAAAGATCTTCCCTACATAGTGGATCTAGGAAATGCGGCAAACAATGTTAGATTCAACCTTCTTTGTTCTGAATTTCAGATAATTCAAAATAGTCCCCCAAGCGGTTTTGGGGCTGCTGGTTCATGGAATGTCTGGACTCAGCCTGCTGATGTCGCATGGTACTTCAGCACCACAGTAAATTTGGTTTATGCAGATTTGGATTCAGAGTTGAATACGCCATATTTCAACAACAACCCTAAAAAGAAACAGGAGCTAATTAACCAGCTTAAAAACCTTGGTTCTGGAGCCTTTAGCCTTCAGCAATTGCTATTTGATCTGGATAATGCCGCCCTTCAGTCAATTCCGACCATTCAGGGTTTGGACCCCAATTCAGATGCTGGTTTGATTTTGACCAAATCGTTTATGAATCTCTATTTCCAAACGGCAAAAGCACATGGAGAACCCGTGATTTCGGTGCATGCGATTGCCAATAATCCGGATAATTCATCTTTAAGATTGACTGGAATAGAGCGGGAAGTTGGAGTTTTTGTGGATGGAGCAGGGAATCCTATTCAGAATTTGACTCCGGAACAGCGGAATGTAGTGACTTTGGATTACCTGTGTGCAGTGAACAATAACCACTTGCCGGGAGCTGCTTCTTTTTCTTGGAATTGGGTGGACCCATCAGATGTTAGTAATGTGAGCGGAGTCATTTCGATCAACCGAAACACGCTTGCAAATTATTACAAGGGAATTTTACTAAATGAAGTCAGGCGTTCCTGCATTAAACCTTGGACTTCAGTTGACGCCCATTGGTATGGGAAATTCGATGCCAAAGTGTCTTTTGCTCCGTATCAAACTCCTCAAAGTGCAGTAATTCCTGAAAGTGGAGATGAAGTGTTGATTATATCCTTTGCTAGCAATGCTGATGCAAATGATAAATCAGGAGCAACTTATGCTGAATTTGATATTCACTCTTCCTATGTATGCACAGTCTACTTTTCTGGAAATACCATCAAGATTGTGCAGAACTTGAAATTCTGGGTTAAGATCCAGTTTGATCTTACACCCGCATCCGGAAATGTGGTGGACAAAACGATAACGGATGTGTACACCCTTTCAGTTGGACAAAATGGAAGGCTTCAGACCAATCTTTCAAGTTCTTCGGAAGATAATTCACAGAACATTGACCTGGATTGGTTTACATCGCTTTTCGTGAATTTGAACGATATGATTCATTCTGTCAAGGCTTTAGCTGATAAAGTGTCGTCCACAAGCTTCTCAGATATCCCTGCAAGTGATATTCAAAACTTCGTTTTCCCAGGTGCCAATGTCTTTGCCTATAAGGACGTGGCCTTTTCGGATAACCAGGATTTATTGACAGCGATTACGTACGCAACTCCCTCTTGATTAGCCATTTTCAGAAATCAATTCTGCATCAACAGTTATCTTTTTTCCTTCTATCATTTATTCGAAACAACATGAGCACCTTAAAAATAAGTTACTCTGCCGAGATGATGACCAATTATCTTCAGGCAGAGCTGATTTCCCCGCAGGCTAAATTTGAAGCCCTGCAATCGGCAGATGGTCATTCCTTACTTTTTTCAGTCGGAACCGATGGGGTCCTGTACCTGATCGCGGATGATTCCGGCGAATCTACCGCTGGATGGACCAAGACAGACCTAAGTACTTCGCAGATTAATAAAGATTTTCCGGGACAGTCTGGAATTGTGTGTAAGACCTTTGATGCTGATCAGAGTGTAGTCAATGGGACTATTAGTCTGGCAATGGTTCTCCATACTCCAAATGGGGATAAACTCTACCTCAGCCTGGGAAACTCACATGAGAATACTTCTTGGTCGAAAACAGTGAATTGGGTTTTATATGATTTTGATGTACCCGGGATTTCTCTGGCTGATTTGGAGATAGTCAATGTATTTTTCTGTGAAACCACTGGAAAAGAACAGTATATCATTGTGGATACGCTCCGAGATCCCAAATCCCCGGTCAATGATCTTACCCGATTTTACATTACTGCTGCCAGGGATTCAGGTTCCTTCTGGCATAAGCATGATTTGCCAATTGATGTAGAGGCAGCCACCTATCAGACCGCCTTAGGCCGTGCGGTCAAAGGTTATGTAGACGGAATGTATACCTCGGGAAGATCTGGGGACTCCGGGCAATTGGTTTTCACCCCTGTTGTGAATGTCTTTGGAGACGGACCACCTACAACCGTAAAACTCAATCTGCCGGGTGGTGTCGTTCCGGATTCCATTGCATCCACACGAAACCCCGATCTTTCTACAGATCTATTTGTGGTCAGTGGGAATAAGCTGTTTTATTTCTCCAGTTCCAATCAAAGCAATATGGCAACCGCTTCATTATTGATTGAAAACGAACTTTTTTCGGGCACATCCAAATTGCTTGGAATACGGCAGGGACAAACCATTACCCTCTGGGGAAAAAATGGAAGTGATCAGGTATTCTACCTCAGCGTAGATGCATCGAATGCAGCACAAGGAGATCAATGGAGCCATCCGACCCCTATCTTATTTGGGATAGAGGAAATCTCTACATTCATTAATCTGGAAGATGGAGGTAACACCATTTTTGCATCAGGGAATGGCGTCCTTCAAAAGATTACCCAGGATACTAAATCTCCCACCAAGCTATGGCAAACCAACTTGATTACGCTTCCTGTACCTCCCAAGGCACCATCGATATCCTTCAACTCGTACACCACTACCATATCACTTTCGGATGAAAATGATCTTCCTGCCATACAGGCTCAAGTGAGTATCTCAGCAAACAGAAGAACCGCAGTCTATATTAACGGGCTCTACTATGTGTTAGATGCCAATAGCCCTGCGCACATCAGTGCCAATGCCATGGGAATGATCACAATAGTGGAAGCTTCAGGCACGCTGGTGGGAACGATTTTCAAACTTTCAACCGGAGGAGGACAGGTGGAAATCAATCCAATGGATGCTCAATTTAAAAAACTTGCCCAGTTGGGAGATTCCACAGGAGATACAGCCAAATTAAAGGGAGCAAAAATTGACTTGGGCAGCGGAAATTCTCGTCCGCTAATATTAGGAAATCCCTCTGATTCAGATCTAAAAACAGTTGCAGTGGGTTTATCTAACCTGAAAACAAGCTACGATAGTCTTAATGCTCCCAAGCTTCAGGCTTTTGCAGCTTTTGCTATGCCGGTGCCCCACGCTTACCACAGTTTTGGAGATGATATTTTATTGGCAGCAGGAGACTTGTTCCGTTGGTTGGAATCCGGCGTTGAGGCTATAATTTCAATTGTTAAGGATGCGGCAAGTTCTGTCTGGCATTTCATTGCCGAAATTGGTGGAAAAGTGTATCGTGCTATTTTGAATGCAGTGGATGCCGTGGTCGGAGCCGTAGAATGGGTATTCAATGCAATCAAAACTGCAATAGAAGATCTGATTAAGTATTTGTCTTTCCTGTTTGAATGGGAGGATATCAAAAGAACCAAAGAGGTTTTGCATAACCTGATTAAATGTTGGCTGAAAGGAGAAGTCAATGGTCTTCAAACCCTCAAGACAGAATTTGACCAGATGATTAATACCGCCGAAGGAAAAATAAATGAATGGGCTGGAATTACCGACTGGTCTCCTTTGGGGGATAAAATGTCTCAAAAACCTGCCAAATCCACATCAAATCCTTCCAACAATCAAAACTCGGGATCCCTCCATTTAACGCATCATTTTCAAAATAATGCAGGAAATATTTCTACAATCGGGGATTCACCGGTGATAGACCTGTTGGAATCCCTGATCAATGACTTGTTGAGTGCCATCGAGCAGGAAGCTGATGTACTCGGGGCAGCCTTTGACCAACTGAAAAAGTTGGTGAATGATTTTTCCACCCTGACAGGAGTCCAGATCATCCAGCGGGTTATTGCAATTTTGGTGGATACACTGCTGAGCAGTGTTCAGGTTGTCGTCGACGCATTATTGAATATTCTGACTGATATAGGAAATGCGATCATTGAAATTCTGGATACAAAGATTCATATTCCAGTGATATCCGATATACTTAACGCTATCGGAATTCCAGATATATCCATGCTAGATTTGATGTGTTGGATTACAGGTACAGCTTTCACGGTGGTCTACAAAATCGCAAAGGGAGCTGCGCCATTTTCGGATGATATGTATACTGATTTTCTGATTCATGCAGACAGCATTGATCAACTGCAGCAAGCCTTTCAGGGAACTGCTGTCCGTTCTTTTAAAAAGATTAATGCTAAACCGATGATTCAGGCTCAGGCAGATGGAGATACTGAAGGCCCAATCAGTATGCCTCATGCAGTTCAGGAAACTGTTTTCCTCCTCGGTCACAGTGTAGGCACGATTACAATTTTTATTTCTGTTTTTGTAAATTCTCTTGAGGCGGAAATCATTCCTCCAGCGAAGAATCCTTTTGCAATCCCATCAGCGGTATTGGGAATTGTTTCGGGAGGATCAATAGGAATCTCAAATTTTCTTGTTCCCAGAGACCCGATCCAAAACAAAATATTCAGCTACCTGGCTTCCGGTACAACAGGGGTGCGTGTCATTTCAAAAATCATGTTTTCATCCTACCTCCAGAAAAAGTTTGAAGCAAGTACCAAACTGAGTTTTCTGGCAGCAGGAGATGGGAGGGCCACAGGTGCTGCAATCGATGCATTATTGGTATTCCCGGGTGTGATCGCTACAATTTGGCATTTGGTGGAATTAATGCAGGAAAAACCTGACTATGTGCTTGCCGATGCAGTATTGGATGAACTGAGTAACATTACATCCTATGTGGCTCGAATTGCATATGCTTTGGCTGTAAATGATGAGGAGGAAGAATCCCGTAATATTTTGATTCTGGTCATGGCGGGCGCAACTCTTATTACTTCCGGATTACAGGCGGCAGAAGTAGTGGTCGAAGGGATTTCTATAGCCTAATTTAATCTTGGATCTGTTGAGTTTGAGGGCCTGGACTGAAATTTCCAGGCCTTATATTTTTCACCTTTTTCTCTACTTCTTACAAAACTGGAGATTAACCAAAAAACTGGCTGAAATGGGCAGGTTGATAGAAGTAAGTGTGCTGGATCACCTAATCATCACTCCCGACCACTACTACTCATTTGCAGACGAAGGGGAGCGTTAAGGCTCCCTTATTATACTAATGAATGAAGGGCTTATCTTAAAACCTCGGCTTCCGTTTTAAGGAAGGTTTTGCGACCTTGGCTTTACTGTTGAGTATTTCCTTCAGTGATTTCATTTCCTCACTCACTTTGTTATCCAGGATCTTGGCATAGTGCTGCGTTTGAGCAAGGGACTTGTGTCCAAGCATTTTGGAGACTGTTTCCAGTGGAACTCCATTGGCCAGCGTGATGGTGGTGGCAAAGGTGTGGCGCGCGATATGAAACGTCAGCTCTTTGTTGATTCCGCAGAGATCAGCAATCTCTTTGAGGTAAGCATTGGTCTTCTGGTTGCTCGGTGTAGGCAATACTTTTCCTGTGATTTTAACCACAGGATGATTTTGGTATTTATGAATGATTTTCAGGGCCTCTGGAAGCAACGGAAGTCGGGTAGGGGCTTGGGTCTTCTGCCTATGGGTAACCAACCATTTCTCTCCGTCTATCCCGTTAATCAGTTGGTCCTGTCTCAGATTTTTAACATCCACATAGGCCAGCCCGGTGTAACAGCTGAAAATAAAAATGTCCCTAATCTGATTTAACCGATCGGTGGAAAAAACTCTTTTTGCGATTTTGTCCAGCTCCTCTTCGGTCAAAGCTTCCCGGTGTACTTCTTTTTTGACCAGTTTATAATTCATAAATGGATCACGGATCAACCAACCCCGTTTCACACAGTCCAGTACGATCTTTTTCATATTGGCTAAGTACTTTACAGTGGTATTGTGGGAACACTTTCTGACAGACTTGAACCAGTATTCATAGTCGGAGATGAATTCATAATCCAGCTTTTTAATCTCAAGATCATCCTTTCCGAATTTCCAGCGGATGTAAGCTTTGGTATGGTCATAGGATGTTTTATATCTTTCCAATGTCCCAGGAGCGAATTCTGAGCCCACCAAAGACTCCATATGGTCATTGTGGCGCTTGAATATCTCCAGCAGGAATTGGTTTTCCTCACTTTCTCCCAAAAGCACATTTCGAACAGAATCGGCAGTAACATCTTTTCCTTTTTCCATCAGTTGAAGCCTCGCCTGCATGACTTTCATTCGTATGGAATCCAGGTAGGCATTCAATCTCAGAGCATCTTCCTTGCTTCCTAAAGCCAGGCCAGCTTTGGAATT
This sequence comes from Algoriphagus lacus, assembly GCF_003583985.1. Lineage (GTDB taxonomy): Bacteria > Bacteroidota > Bacteroidia > Cytophagales > Cyclobacteriaceae > Algoriphagus > Algoriphagus lacus. The sequence goes on from NZ_QXML01000011.1 coordinate 20,094, forward strand.
CCATCTCTTTTTGGACCAATCCAATTTGGTGGAGATTTCCCGGCTTTCCCCGTTTACCGTGATTCGGAGAAAAAGGTGATGAAGTTCATCGTTTGAATTTTTCCTGGCTTTTAGGAAAAAGGTAATCCGGAAAGATTTTTCAATCATGGCACAGAAAGGTTAAAAGGGTGGAGATTTTTTTAATTACCGGCTAATCGATGGATTTATTTCAGTAGATACTCCCCCTCGGGGAAGATTTTTAGAGAAGGCTAAAAAAAAAGCGTAATTAAATTCTTAGATATAAGTACGCGTACTTTTACGCTTTTTTTTATTGGTTTTATTTGATTTTTCTTGAATTCAAACTAAATAATAAATGTTCAAAACGTAGTAATTAGCTAAATAAAATTAACTTTAAATATGTCAAATATTATCTTCGTAAAATACTGATAAACAATGGTTTGTAAGGATTTTTTTTCTTCGATTTGAGCAAAAATAAAAAGCCCAACAAATGAAATTTGTTGGGCTTTGAATCGATTTGATAACTAAAAAAGCAGAGAGTGGGGGATTCGAACCCCCGGTACAGTTTAACCCGTACGACAGTTTAGCAAACTGTTGGTTTCAGCCACTCACCCAACTCTCTAATCCGTTCTAGCCAGTAGCTGGGCGACCCAGCTTTCCGCTAAAGTTGTGCAAATATAACCCAATTGAAAAGATTTAAGCAAGCGCTAACGGGCTATCAACCATTCTTTCAGGAAAATGATATTAATCGCTTGAAAATCAACTTCAATATTTCCGTACATTCAAGTATTAAAAATTAAAAATACCCAGTACTGGGTATTTTTGGGATTATTTCAACTTCTATTTTTATTAAAATTTTATTTTAACCATGATTATTCAAACCTTGACTTGTGATTTTTTGATCGAGGATAGTGGCCAAGTTGATGGCTGTATATCGGTCTATTCGGATTCTTTGGAAGAATTACAGCGACTTTTCGAGTCTTCTGAGATCGAATATTCCTCTAAAATCGAATGGAAATATCGAGCTTGTACCTGCAAGCAAAATCTTGCCAATGCACTGATTCTGATCGTCAAGGAAATCAATTACTCAGACTTCAACCAATCCAGATTTCAGCAAGTCTAGGAACAAATGATTTACTAAAATTGATGGTTGGTTAAATTCTTCAATTTTTTTTTTCAAAGCTTTAAAGACCCTGTTTGGGATGAAAAACATTTTTTGTTTTTACATCTACTTTTTCCTGCCTTGATTGGAATTTTATACCGTAAAATTCGAAATAGAGGTATTTAATTCTAGTTATGGGTGTTTTTTTTATATAAAATTTTTTATTCAACTTTCGATTCTTCACCCATTTATCACACGAAAAGTTTTGATAAGTACTGAAAATATCGAAAATCTAATACCTGATTTCATGATGGAATCCGGTCACTTTTATCTAGTCATTACTGATATAGATGGAAAGATTCTAAAGTTCAACCGGAACTTTGAGAAGATCAGTGCTGACCCTTTTGATTACCAGTTTTCAAATTTTCTTTCTCCCAATTCCGAATCGGAGTTTACCTATTCCCTGGAATTGATGCTGGGAGCTCCAAAAATCAGGAGGCATCTTCTGCTTGAGCATCCCACCATGATAAATGAAGGGTTTTCTCAGATTTGGTGGGAATTTTCGGTCATTACTACACCTGATATGGATATTTCTGGAATTATAGGAATAGGAGTTGGGATGCAATTTTTGGAGCAGGAAATGCCGTGGAACAATCTTGTCGATGTTTTGGGTTTTGGGAAAATTATCCTGGATAGAGATTTTAAAGTTCGTTCTTGGGACGAGCGAATCGCCCAATGGTTTGAGCCAGATCTTGAAAAGTGGAATAAGAAAAATTTATTGGATACTCCTTCATTTAAAGGGAACAGCCAACTCTCCTTTGTGTTGGAAACCTTTTCTTATGAAATAAAGCCTAGATGTTTTTTGATTCAAACCAACGAACCAGAGAGTATTTCATTTGCTGCGCTATTGATTGGTTGCCAGGAAGGTTACAATCTTTTTTTAGTACCAAAAGACTTGCCTTCCAGTTCTCAGCTTGATAAAAAGCTAATACCTGAACCAGTCCTGGATACTTTACCGGGGTCAGTGTTTGTATTGAGCAATTCAGGAAAACTTCTTCAACAGAATGCATCTGCAAAAGAACTAGCGCGCATTTGGAAAGGAAGGGCTTATTCAGAAGGATATACCTTGAATTTCCCAAATCAACCCAATCGATTCTCCAAACTTTTGAGAGCAATTGAAGAAGGTAAAAAAGGTCAAAGTTCAGATTTGGAATTAAAGCTTTTGATGCCCAATCAGGAATTTGCATTTTGGAATGCCTCGGTTAGGCCCATTCCTTTAAATTCGGAATTCCCGGAAGGAATAGTAATTCAGGTCTGGGACTCGACCCCGTTAAAATCCCAGATTGTTCAACTTAACAGGGAAAATGAGCGATTGCGGGATTTGGCATTGAGTCCATCCCATATTTTGAGAGGACCACTTTCTTCAATGATGGGATTGTTGGAGTTGATCGATGCCAAGCAGATGGATCAAGAAAATCAAAAGTTATTTGGGTATTTGAAACCACTCACCAAGGAATTGGATCAAATCATCCGACAGCATGCAAAAAAAATGAGTGCCTTTAATTAAGGCACTCATTTTTTTTATTTCAGGATTTTCAAACCGATAGCCTCAATCCCCGACAGCTCTTCTTGCCTCATATACTGCAGAAAGGTCAAACTGCTTGCCTGATCTGAAATTGCTACCGGCAGGGTATCGTATTTGGTAAACGTGTTGCCAAAGCCTGTGCCCAACGGTTGACCCGTCTTGGAGTCAAACAGCGGAACGTTAATCAGTCTGTTTTCCAGGGTTTTTCCAGTTGAATCCTTACTTATCACTCTTACATAGCAATTGGAAAAGGGGTAGTTTTCGTTGAATTTCACAGCAATCAGCTTTGGTCCACCTTTCTCCTTTAATTCTTTCAAATCAAAACTGACACTGTCAACTTCATTCCAGGAAAGGGAGCTAAAGGATTGAAATTCCTCAAAGACCCTGTCTCCTGAACAGGAAAATGTAAGAATGAAAAGGACTGATGTCAAAAACCTCCACTTATTCATTGCCTCCATTGTTTGGACCTTGATTTCTCCTTGGGGGAAACCTCCTTTTGCCTTCTGGTTTATTTTCTGTTGGCTTGTTGGTCTGGTTTTCCGGTTTTGGAACAACTTGATTTTCAGCTTTAGGAGCTCCAGGGATTGGTGAAGGCTTAGGACGGTTTCGGTTTTTATTTTTCTTTTTCCGTATGTCATTTCCTTCCTTTGCCTCAGGTTTTGCTGATGAATCTTGGGATTCAGAATTCTTTGATTGCGGGTTATTTCCGGCTTGGCGATTTTGCTGCTGGTTGGGTTGGTTGGTTTTTTGGGGAAGTGGAGTCAGCGCCGTTTTTGGAGCTGCTTCACTGGTTTGCCCATCATTTCCCGGTTTATTTTTGTTCTTTTTCTTCTTTTTCTTTTTAGCAAACTTTTTATCCAAGAGTTCCAATTCCCTCGTGGATTGAGCGGCAAGATCCTCTACATCTGTGGATTTGTCCACTTGGAGGTTAAACACCTTTATTCCTTTCTCATTTAATTCCTGTATCTCACGAACCCGATCGCAGGTGATGCTGTGCCAGTCGTTGTCATTGTTGTAGCTAAACCACATGAGCTTGCGGAAGATGTCTGTCTTTTGAAGCTTGGCAGGGCCTGCTTCAGTCTGGAGAGGTCTTTCCACTTGGGGGATGTCTTTGATTGCATCCATATAGGTGTCCAACTCATAATTGAGACAGCACTTTAGTCGGCCGCATTGTCCGCTAAGTTTTCCCGGGTTTAGCGAAAGATTTTGATATCTGGCGGCAGAAGTGGTGACATTTTTGAAATCCACCAACCAGGTTGAGCAGCAAAGCTCCCGTCCGCACACACCAATTCCTCCTAATCTTCCGGCCTCTTGACGGAGTGAAATCTGACGCATTTCCACGCGGATTTTGAATTCACCTGCAAGAACCTTGATCAGTTCTCGAAAGTCCACCCGGTCCTCTGCAGAGTAATAAAAAGTTGCCTTGGAATTATCTGCCTGATATTCCACATCAGACATTTTCATCTGAAGCTTGAATTCATCGACAATCTGTTTGCAACGGTAAAGTGTTGGAATTTCCCTATTTCGGGCTTCTTCCCACTTTTCCATATCTTTTTGAGTAGCTACACGGTATATTTTGGTGATGTTGTCATCATCCCTGACTTTGCGTTTTTGCATTTGCAACCGCACCAGTTCGCCTTGAAGCGAAACGTAACCGATATGATGGCCATTAGGGACATCCACCACCACCGGATCACCGGTATGAAGTGTCAAGTAATCGACATTCCTAAAATATTCTTTTCGCCCTCCTTTGAATTTGACTTCAACGATATCAAAATTATCAACCTGTGGAATTCCCATGTGGGAAAGCCAATCAAAAGAGTTCATTTTATTGCAATCGCTCGTGCCGCAGGTGCCATTGTTTTGGCATCCACCGGTACCACCACTGGTGGTTGAGCAGGTACTACATCCAGCCATAATTTATATTCAGGGCTTTCGCCTCGATTAGTTCTTTGGGTTTAATTAATCAATTTTAGGATATCCTGTCCGATATCTCTTCTGTAATAAGCTTTTTCCCAGCTTATTTTTTCCACGGTACTAAATGCATTTTTCAAGGCCTCTTCCAATCCTTTTCCAATACCGGTAACTGCGATCACTCTGCCACCCTGATTTATGATTTCACCCGAATTGCTTCTAGTGGTCCCAGCATGGAAAATAACGCTTCCTTCCACGTTATTTGGTAAAGAAATTTTAAATCCTTTCTCATAAGAACCAGGATATCCTCCGCTTACCATAACCACCGTGGCGGAATAGTTAGGAGAGATTTTCAACTCATAGTCGGAAAGTGTGCCAGTTGCGATTCCTTTCAACAAACCAACAAAATCACTTTCTATTCTTGGTAAAACGGCTTCTGTCTCCGGATCGCCCATTCGGACATTGTATTCAATAACGGAAGGATCTCCGTTGTTATTCATCAAACCAATGAAAAGGAATCCCTTGTATTTGATTTGTTCTTTTTCCAAACCAGCAATAGTCGGTTTTACGATTCGCTCCTCTACTTTTTTGATAAAGTCGGCAGTGGCAAAAACTACTGGACTTACAGCACCCATTCCTCCCGTGTTTAGCCCTGTATCGCCCTCACCGATGCGTTTGTAATCTTTTGCCTCCGGTAAAATCTTGTAGCTTTTTCCGTCAGTGGCCACAAAAACCGAGAGTTCGATTCCGTTGAGAAATTCTTCCACTACTACCTTTGATGAGGCATCTCCGAATTTTGCATCAAGCAACATTTCTTTCAGAGAAACTTTTGCCTCCTCCAAGGTCTGACAGATCAACACGCCTTTTCCTGCGGCAAGCCCATCGGCTTTTAATACGATAGGAAGATTTTGCTTTTCCAAATATGCAAGACCGGCTTCAATTTGATCGGCGGTGAATGTCTCATAAGCTGCAGTGGGAATACCGTTTCGCTGCATAAATCGTTTGGAAAAATCCTTACTCCCCTCCAAAGTGGCGCCCAATTGAGAAGGGCCTACAATAGGCAGGGTTGCAGTTTCGGGTTGGGATTCTAGAAAATCCACCAATCCTCTTACCAATGGCTCTTCCGGCCCCACGACTACCATGTCGATAGAGTTTTCGATAATGAATCGGTGAATTCCCTTAAAATCAGTACCAGATAGGGCAATATTTTGAGCAATTTCGGCAGTCCCCGCATTGCCAGGCGCCACAAAAAGCCGGGTACAATCCGGACTTTGTACAATCTTCCAAGCAAAGGCATGCTCTCTGCCTCCACTTCCCAATAAGAGTATATTCATTGACTCGTTACGTTTTTAATTGGCGTGCTCAGAGATGAACTTTATCCGATAAACCCGCAGCTCGTCTTCTGCAAATTCCTCTTCTCCCAACTCTTCCAATGCCGTTTTGATATGATCGCTTTCCGCATTCATGAAGTATTCATGGAGGATGTCTTCCCGCTCCTCGTCCATGATGTGATGAATGTAGTAATCGATATTTAGTTTAGTTCCGCTGTAGATGATCTGCTCAATTTCCTGAAGCAGTTCACCCATAGAAATATTGAGATTTTCGGCAATCTCATCCAGGTCGATTTTGCGGTCAATCTGCTGGATAATCGAAATCTTAACCTTGGATCGGGTTCCGGAGGTTTTGACCACTACTTCCGAAGCAGTCTCGATTTCATTTTCTTCCACATATGCAGCTATCAGCTTTAGGAATGGTGCCCCAAATTTGGCAACTTTTCCCATACCCACACCATTAATTTGTGCTAGTTCTTCTTTAGTGGTGGGATAAACTGTAGCCATTTCTTCCAGAGAAGGATCCTGGAAAATGACATAAGGAGGAAGGTTTTTGGTTTTTGCCAAGCGTTTTCGCTCGGCCTTAAGCAATTCAAAAAGCTTTTCGTCGTATGCGGGTCCTGAATTGACCTGAACTTCCTGAGTTTCCGGTTCGGTTAGTTTTTCGAAGTCATGGTCCTTATATAGATCCACCGAATATGGTCCATCTATAAACTCCAGCCCTTTTGGCGTAATTTTTAGAATACCATAATTCTCAATGTCTTTTTCCAAAAGAGCGGCGATCATGGCTTGACGAATTACGGAGGTCCAGAGCTTTTCCGATTCCTCTTTTCCTTTTCCAAAGACCGGTAGCTTGTCATGCTCGTAGCTTTCAATGTAGTCGTCCATCTCGCCTCGAATGACTTTCACCAGATGCTCCAGACTGAAACGCTCATTGGTTTGCTGCACAGCTTCCAAGGCAATCAGTAGGTAATCCATTCCCTCAAACGTTTCTCTTTCCCGCTTGCAGTTGTCGCAAAAGCCACAATCATCCACCATAGTTTCCCCAAAGTAATTCAAGATGAATTTCCTTCTGCAAACACCGGTTTCTGAGTAAGCGGCCATCTCCTGAAGTAAGATTTTGGCATTTTCCCGTTCGGTTACGGCTTTGTCCTTGTTGAATTTATCAAGCTTGATTATGTCCTCATACCGGTAAAACATCAAACAGTGACCTTCCAATCCGTCACGTCCAGCTCTTCCGGTTTCCTGATAGTAGCCTTCCAAAGACTTGGGGACATCATAGTGGATTACATAGCGAACATCCGGCTTGTCAATTCCCATTCCGAAGGCGATGGTTGCTACTATTACATCCAGTTCTTCATTTAGGAAGTCGTCCTGAGTCTTAATCCGAACTGCGGAATCCAATCCCGCATGGTATGGCGCTGCATTGATCTGGTTTACTTTGAGCAACTCAGCAATTTCTTCTACCTTTTTACGGCTAAGGCAATAAATTATTCCCGATTTCCCTTTGTGTTGCTTTATGAATTTTATCAGTGACTTCTTGGACTCATTTTTAATCTTTGGCCGTACCTCATAAAAGAGATTTGTCCGATTAAAAGATGATTTGAAAAGATCTGCTTCCTCCATTTGAAGGTTGCGCTGAATGTCCTGCTGTACTTTCGGAGTCGCCGTGGCAGTCAGGGCAATGATCGGAAGATCAGGCGCAATCTGGGCCACAATGGATTTGATTTTCCGGTATTCAGGTCTGAAATCATGTCCCCATTCCGAAATACAATGTGCTTCATCGATGGCTACAAAACTCAGGTGTGCTTCCTTCAGAAAAGCAATATTTTCTTCCTTGGTTAGCGATTCCGGTGCTACGTAAAGAAGCTTGGTCTTTTTCTTTAAGACTTCACTTTTCACTTTGTTGGCCTCGGATTTTGTCAATGTAGAATTGAGAAAATGGGCATTGATGCCAACTGCATTAAGTTGATCAACCTGGTTTTTCATCAGGGCAATCAAAGGGGAGATCACTATAGCGGTACCTTCCTGCACCACAGCCGGAAGCTGGTAGCAAAGGGATTTGCCTGCCCCGGTGGGCATAATTACAAAGGTGTTTCGCTGATTGAGTAGATTGTCAACTATGAGCTCCTGGTTCCCACGGAACTGGCTGAATCCGAAGATTTTCTTTAGATCTGCTTTTACTTTTTCCTCCACGAGAAGAAACGGCTTAGTGGGTGATGAATGCCTGTAAACAGGAATGAACGATTAGTTTTTATACCTTTGTTCAAAATTACTGATTAACGAAGGTAAAATTGAATTTAGCTAAAAATATTAGAAAAACAGCCACTCGGGTTTTGCAAAATGAGGCAAATGCCATCCTGAATCTAATTGATTTTATAGATGGTGATTTTGAAGCCTGTGTGGAGCGAATTCTTCACTCCAAGGGCAGGGTAGTAATTACCGGTGTCGGAAAGAGTGCAATCATAGCTAATAAAATCGTTGCCACATTGAATTCCACCGGTACACCGGCACTTTTCATGCATGCAGCTGATGCCATCCATGGGGATTTGGGTATGATACTGGAAGAAGATATCGTCATCTGTATTTCCAAATCCGGGAATACTCCCGAAATAAAGATACTTGTTCCACTTTTGAAAAAGCTTGGATCCGTGCTTGTTGCCATGGTGTCTAATACTACATCCTACTTGGCTGAGCAAGCCGATTATGTCCTGAATGCAACAATTGGAGAGGAGGCTTGCCCACATAATTTGGCTCCAACTACCAGTACCACTGCTCATTTGGCCTTGGGTGATGCACTAGCTGTTTGTTTATTGGAGGCGAGAGGATTTACCTCTGATGACTTTGCTAAATACCATCCTGGAGGTTCGCTCGGGAAACAATTATACCTTAAGGTTAGTGATGTGCTTTCCAAAGATCTTGTCCCAGTAGTGGATGAAAATGCAGGTTTGACCGAGGTAATTATTGAGATTTCGGGAAAGCGATTGGGTGCTACTGCTGTGAATGATGCTCAGGGGAATCTAAAAGGAATCATTACCGATGGGGACCTGAGAAGAATGCTGCAGAGGACTCTTGACATCCAATCATTGCGCGCAAAAGACATTATGACGGTCAATCCAAAGACGATTTCAACTGACGAGTTTGCTATTCGTGCCCTAAATCTGATGCGTAATCATAATATTACCCAATTGGTCGCCATGGATCAGGAAAAAATCGCAGGTTTTGTCCATATTCATGATTTGATGAAAGAAGGAATCGTCTAACCCAGCATGCAAGACAAACCCTACATTGTGATAATGGCCGGAGGAATCGGATCCCGGTTTTGGCCATATAGCAGAAACAATCGACCCAAACAGTTTTTGGATATTTTAGGAACAGGACGAAGTCTTCTGCAGATGACTTACGACAGATTTCGGGAAATAGCTGAGCCAGAACAATTTATTGTGGTAACCTTTCAAGGCTATCAGGAATTGGTCAGTGAGCAATTGCCGGAATTGAAATTAAATCAGGTCCTGACTGAGCCACTGAGAAGAAACACCGCTGCTTGTATTGCCTATGCGGCCTATAAAATTCATGGGTTTGATCCGGAGTCAACACTTATTGTAACTCCTGCAGACCATTTGATTTTGCAGGAAAATCGATTTGTCAGGACAATGGCTTCCGCTATTGAAGCCGCTCAGGTTGACAACAGGTTAATCACTATTGGAATCAAACCGAATCGGGCTGAAACCGGATATGGTTACATTCAATATCATGAAAACAACGGTACCGATCCGGCTATGAAGGTTAAAACCTTCACCGAAAAGCCAAATCCAAAACTTGCAAAGACATTTCTGGAAAGCGGGGATTTTGTCTGGAATTCGGGGATGTTTGTTTGGAAAGTAAAAAGCATTTTGGATGCCTTTTCTGAACTTATGCCAGATGTGGCTGAGGTTTTTGAAGAGGGAAGGGGACATTTCGGTAAGGCGTCCGAGCCTGAATACATCGCCCGGGCATATACTCAGGTGAGAAACATTTCCATTGATTATGGAATATTGGAAAAGTCCGATAAGGTATTTGTGATTCTGGGGGATTTTGGATGGTCAGATCTAGGCTCCTGGCAAAGCCTTCACGAACTACGGGACAAGGATGAAAATAACAATGTGGTAGAGGCTAATGCACTCTTGTTCGATACTGAAAATTGCTTTGTCAAAATGGATAATGACAAGCTTGTGGTTGTAGAGGGGCTTGAAAATTATTTAATCAATGAATCTGAAAACGTTCTCCTGATTTGTAAACTCGATGGGGAAAAGAAATTCAGAGATTTCGTTGCCAATGCAAAAAAGAAAGGGGAAGATTTTATCTAAAATCCTCCCCTTCCCTATAATTTATCCAAGTCTTACTTCTTTCGCTGGCGTATTGCCTCGTATATCGCCACTCCGGCAGAAACAGAAACGTTCAAACTTTCGATGTTTCCAGCCATTGGGATTTTGACCTTGTCATCTACTATTCCCATAATTTCCTGGGAAATCCCGTCTTCCTCCGACCCCATAATCATAGCTACCGGAGAGGAAAAGTCTGCATCGTACATTGATTTTTCTGTCTTCTCCGTGATTGCAACCAAGGTCAATCCCATTTTTTGCAGATCCCTGCAGGCATAGAATAAGTTTCGGACCCGTGCAACAGGCAAGAAATTCAAGGCGCCAGCTGAAGTTTTTACTGCATCAGAATTGATCTGAGCACTGCCCTTTTCTGGGATGACAATAGCGTCTACTCCTGCGCATTCCGCAGTTCGGGCAATAGCTCCGAAGTTTCTGACATCTGTAATATGATCAAGAACCAAAATCAAAGGTGATTTACCAACTGCGAAGCAATTATCGATCACGTGGTCCAAGGAGGCATAAGTAATTGAGGACATTTGGGCAATGACCCCTTGGTGATTTTTTCGGGTGATCCGGTTGAGTTTGGCATCCGGAACCCTGACCACCGGGACGTTTTCTGCTTTGCAGAGTTGAAGAAGTTCTTTGATCAAGTCATTGTTCAACTCCTTTTGAACCAGTACTTTATCGAGTTCTTTCCCAGCATGGATTGCCTCCATCACGGCCCGGGTGCCGAATATAAAATCTTTTTCAGTGGCTCCTTTATCAATCAGAAAGCCATCTTTCCGCTTCTCCATTGGGAAATGTTTTTGAACCAAATCGGCTGGTATGCTCGGGATCGGTTCAGGGTGTAGAAATGTGGGCTGAGTATCGTTTTAGCCCGGGCAAAGGTAAATTTAATTTTCGAGCTCTCGTCCATGCCGGCATAACTCCACACTTCCCTGTCCAGGAAAAAATTAACTTCCTGTGGAGGACCCATTACAATGTAGACCATGCCACGGTCAGTCTTCCATCCTTCTTTGAAGTCGGTAAAAAGGATATTGGCAAATTCAACCATCCGGAAATAGTTACGGATCAGCTCTTTGGCAATTTCCGGATTTCTTGTCAGGGTAATCCAATATTCATCCAAGGCCTTTTTCTTATCCTCAGCAAGAAGTAGTGTTTCGTGTTCTTTCCTTGTTGAAATGTAGGTCACCATCTGCACCATTTCTTCCCAATCTTTGACTTTTGGGAATGATTCATGGGTAGTTTTCAGTAAAAGCCCCGTAGAAGCTGTGGTGTCGGTTTGGAAAAAGTAGTATCCTTCTTCATTCAGTTTTTTGGGCACATTGGCCAAAAAGTCCCCCATGTTAACTACAGATAGCTCCTTTGGAATTTCTGCCGGACGGGTTTCCATCGGAGGAAAGGGCACATCAAACTTCATGGGATAAAAGAAGGTATGAATTGAAGGAGATTTGACGGTTTTGAAAAGGAGAGATTCATCCTTGTTCAGATAGTTTTGATCAAATGCAATTTCATTGGCATAGTAAGCTCCAAAATCGGGGTGATCCAGTACAAATGAACTCTTCAGATCGACGTGATAGACATATTCATCGCCTTGCCTTGTATCAAGTATTTCCAATAATGCAATCGCCGTTTCCTGACTTTCAGGTATTTCGACCGTTTTTTCAAAAACCCAGTGCCTCTCAGTATCTGCTTTTAGGTCGTTTTGGGTGAGAAGTTGAACCTTGTCCGAAGAGATTTCCTCATCATAGGAACTGAGAATCGAATAACTGAAACTGTATGTGGCGAATGCTGCGTTTTCTTCAATTTTTTCAATGACAAATTGAAGTTTAAAGCTGGTATCACTGGTTTTTAAAGGAATAATTTTCAGTCCTAGTCGTGAATATAAGGAGTACCGAAGGGCCTGGTCAGTTGAACTCAGTGTTTTTTGTGCATATGAAAAATTGCAAATGGGAAAAAAGGCAATGAAAAAAAGGAGGAAAGGGGTGATTTTTCGATTCATTGGGTCTTAATCTCGGGTTTTAAAAATTAGCCTTACTTTTGCCAAAATACTAAAATTTCGAATGGCTACCTATACAACGGAAATCGCCTCAGACAAGTTGATCAGCGACAATCCTATTCATCAACGGCTTCTGAAAGCATACATTGCAGCAAAACCATGGATTTCCGGTGATTTATTGGAAGTGGGATGCGGCGAAGGCAGAGGAGTTGAGGAATTACTTCCTTTAGCAAGCAGTTACATCGGATTGGATAAGATTGGCGAGGTAATCTCCATGCTCAAAATAAAGTACCCAGGGGTGGATTTTCGTCAGGCTGTAATTCCTCCCTTTTCGGAGTTCAAGGAAAATTCATTCCATACAATTGTGAGTTTTCAAGTGATCGAACACATTCAGGAGGACAAACTTTTTTTACAGGAAATCTACCGAATGCTTAAGCCAGGAGGGAAAGCGATCATTTCAACCCCAAACATCACGCATACTCTTTCGCGGAATCCTTGGCATATCCGGGAATACAAGCCTCAGGAACTGATCAATCTTTCTAAAGGGATTTTTGATCAAGTGGAAGCAAAAGGAATCGGCGGAAATGAGAAAGTCTGGGCTTATCATGAGGCTAACAGAAAATCAGTTCAGAAGATCATGCGCTTTGATATTTTTGACCTTCAGCATAAGCTTCCTGCGGCGGTTTTGAGAATGCCTTATGAAATCCTAAATCGAATGAATCGAAACAAGCTTCATAAGCAGCAAGGAAATTCGGTGGTGGAAATTACCCATGAAGATTATCCAGTAGTAGAGGACCCGATGAAGGGATTGGATCTGTTTTATATTCTTTGGAAAAAGTAAGTGGTGAAAAGAGTTTTCCACAAAGGTTAATAGGATCAAAGAGTTTTTGAAAAACACCTTAGCAGCAAATAAGTCAACTACTATTCATGCTTTACTCATCAAAAAAGGCGAGATTTTTGAAATCTCGCCTTTTGTTTTTCTGTATTTGATCGTATTATTTTCTTTCCAAAACTCCCGGTTCCGCACTTTCTGATCCAATTAGGCTTTCGAGCCTCAGCTTCAATTTTTGAGCTTCTTCCTGATAGCCCCGTTCTTCCAAAAGCGGGATGAAATACTTCACCATTTCGATGGAAATCATCATGTCCCGATCATATCCACGGTTATCCTCATTGTAGAATTCGATCATGTCAAAAGACCGTTTGGAGATTTTTTCAACAATGTCCAAGGCCTTTTCATCTTCGCCGACTTCGAAAAACAGCGGTACTGACTGTCCGTTGCTCAGGTCATAAGGCATAGCTTCATGCGGGATTGTTTCCAAGCCATAATTCAACAGCTTGGCGGCCTCATCCATTTTATCTTCATCCAAAAGGGCTATTACGATGCTGTTCAGTGCACTTCTGTGATTGGAAGCAAATCTTCTATATTCCTCATCGAGGTAGGCATTCGGATCATTCATTCCTCTGAAAGCGAATTTCTCAAGGTAATTTTTGTAGGCGATGTCTGTATTGACGAGCTCCTCCCGGACGTAATCTGGCTTGCGGACCGGAAGCAGACGATAGGTCATACCTTCCATTACTACGTGATCTTGGACATTTATTCCAATAGAAGCCAAGGACGTGTTGTTGAAGTAAATCGGTCTTTCCCAGTTGTTGCTCACGATCAAGTCGATTAGCATCAGCGTGCCTTTGGTGACATACTGCCCTTTGACCTGCAGGTTCATTTGCGGAGCAAAAAGATCCTTAAACTGAGTCGGAACGATCTCATCATTGGCCACAAAACTGCTGTCCACTTCCAAGATCAGGTTTCGGGAAGGAACCATGTTTACTACACTTTTTCCACCTGTTTTCATTTTTAGCAAATCAGAGCCTGAATTCAATAGATTTAGGTACTCTGCTGCCGATATGGCATTCAGGTTTTCCTGCTCCATCACGTAAAGGACATCATTGGTGCCTTTTTGATAGCGCTCTGGGGTTAAGGAAAACGGAAGTGCCGCAGACTCATTGACTGGACGAGTCATCTGCTCCACGTACCAATCGGTGTCGAAGTAGCTCAAAACTATGACCCGAACGTCAGTTCTGAAGTTTTCCACTTCCTGAACGTACCAGAGTGGGAAAGTATCATTGTCCCCGCCGGTAAACAGGATTGCATTTGGAGCACAGGAAGCCAAGAAGTTTCTTGCCGAATCCACAGAGAAGTAGCGGCCTTTTCTATTGTGATCGTTCCAGTTTTCAGCCCCCATTAAACCTGCCACTGGCAAGGTAATCAGTGTGGCAATGATTGCTCCAGTGCTGAGGTTTTTGGTGGCTTTTCCGATTCCGTGGGCAATTGCCAACACACCTAAGCCTGCCCAAATGGCAAATGCATAAAAACTACCCACATAAATGTAATCCCGCTCTCTTGGTTCGATGGGTGGGGAATTCAGGTAAAGAACCAATACCACCCCCATCATCAGGAAAAGCATCAGATTAACATAGAAATATTTGGGGTCTTTTTTGGCTTGGAAGAAAATACCGATCAAACCTAGGATCAAAGGGAGCATCAGGTAATTGTTGTGTCCTTTGTTTTCTTTGATGTAATCCGGGTATTTGTCGCTTAAGGCATCCGCCAATCCCATCCAATTTGCATCAGTGAAGTCACTTTCCCTTCCGGAGAAATTCCAAAGGAAATACCTCCAGTACATGTGACCAAGCTGGTGGGTAAGCATAAAGTAAATGTTGTCACTGAAAGTAGGTTCCTCACCTTCCCGAAGTCCCAACTTGGAGCGATAGATCCGCTTGTGGTTTTCTTGGGTGGAATAGATCCGGGGCAAAATCGTGGTTTTGGCAGGATCGTAGGTGTTTTTCAGTTCATAATCCACGATCTCATACTTGTCCTTCCCTTTCATGTAGATCGGTGCGCCTTCTTCCTGATCTACCAACTGTGCGGTAAAGTATTGTCCATGAAGCAGGGGTCGATACCCGTACTGTTCACGCTTCAGGTAAGACACGTAGCTAATGATATCCTTGGGTGCATTTTCATTGATGATCGGATCCTGATTGGACCGGATGACGATCAATGCGTAGCTTCCATAGCCAATCAAAATGAAAATCAAGGAAACCAGAATGGTGTTCAGAAGTACTTTTTCCTTTTGAAGAGAATATCGGATACCATAATTCAGCGCTCCGAGGAAAAGAAGCACAAACACTATTATTCCTGATCCGAAAGGAAGACCGATGCTGTTAACAAAGAAAATTTCCATCGAACCCGCCAGGCTGGGAAGCCCGGGAATGATCAGGTTGTTGATAATGATCAAGGCGACTCCGCCGAGAAACATGGCATAGATGGCTCCTTTAAGTGTGGCTTTTGGATATTTTTTGAAATAATAGACCAAAGCCAATGCTGGTAAAGTCACGAGATTCAACAAGTGCACACCGATCGAAAGACCAACCAAGTAAGCGATGAAGATCATCCAACGGTTTTCCTCCCTTGGATCTTTGATGACTTCCCATTTCAAAAATGCCCAAATGACGATAGCCGTAAAGAAGGAAGACATAGCGTACACTTCCGCTTCCACGGCAGAAAACCAAAAACTGTCGGAGAAAGTGTAGATCAGGGAACCCACGATTCCTGAACCCATCAACGCAATGATTTGACCTTTGCTTTCTTTTCCTTCCTCAATTGCAAAAATCCGCTTTCCAAACAACGTGATTGACCAAAACAGGAATAAAATGGTGAATCCTGAGAACAGTGCACTTCCAATATTCATCCAATAAGCTACCTGAAGCGGGTCGCCCATTGCCAAAAAGCCAAAAAAGCGATAAACCAAAAGCATAAATGGCGCTCCCGGAGGATGTGGTACCTGAAGCTTGTAAGAAACGGCTATAAATTCTCCCGGATCCCAAAAACTGGCGGTTTGTTCGACGGTAAGAATATAAACCAGCGTGGCAACAGCAAAAATGACCCAGCCGGTGACGTTATTGATCTGCTTATAATTGAGCATTAAAACGGTAAATTAGTCGGGCGAAAATATAAAATTTTACTCCAAGTCCGGGGATTTTAGCACTTTTTAAAAGAAGAGTGCCTTTGGAATCAAGTTTCTCCTGTGACAAAAATTACTGTGCTGTCAAAATCGGTACCTTAATTTTGTAGCGTATTTAAAGTACTACAGCCATGAGTGCACAACCAAAGACATTTCAGGAATTAATCGAAGGAGAGACCCCAGTCTTGGTAGACTTCTTTGCTACCTGGTGCGGTCCCTGTAAGATGATGCAGCCGATTCTGGAGGATACTGCCAAACAAATGGGAGATAAAGTGAAAATTGTCAAAGTAGATGTGGATCGGAATCCACTGGCAGCAAGTAAATTTCAGGTGCGCGGTGTACCGACTTTAATCCTTTTTCACAAAGGAAAAACGATCTGGCGTCAATCCGGAGTGGTTCCCGCTCATCAGTTGATTCAAATCATCAACTCAAATCTGATGGCAAAGGTGTGATCTCAATGTGACAAAAGTCATTTTGAAACGCCTTTTCTAAAAATAATTTTGATCTAGTTTTAAAGGAAGTCCCAAAATCAAAGCAATATGAAAATCGAACAAATCTATACCGGGTGTTTGGCTCAAGGAGCATATTACATCGAATCGGATGGCGAAGCAGCAGTGATTGACCCATTGAGAGAAGTTCAGCCTTACATTGAAAAAGCTGAGCGTAGAAATGCGAAAATCAAATACGTATTTGAAACACACTTCCACGCAGACTTCGTGTCAGGCCACAAAGACTTGGCAGCCAAAACCGGTGCAAAGATTGTTTATGGTCCCACCGGGATGAAGATGGGGTTTGATGCCATCATTGCTGAGGATAATCAGGAGTTTACTATTGGTAAAGCCAAAATCAAAGTCATTCATACTCCGGGTCACACCATGGAGTCTTCCTGCTATTTGCTTTTTAATGAAGAGGGAAAAGCAGAAGCTATTTTCACCGGTGACACTTTGTTTATTGGAGACGTAGGTCGTCCGGACCTGGCTCAAAAAGTCATTGCGGACTTGACCCAGGAAAAACTTGCCGGTCACCTGTATGATTCCCTGAGAAACAAACTTTTGCCTTTATCTGACGATCTGATCGTATATCCGGCTCATGGAGCGGGTTCTGCCTGTGGTAAAAACATGAGCAAGGAGACTTCTGATACTTTGGGAAACCAGAAGAAAACCAATTATGCGCTTCAGCCGATGACAAAAGAGGCTTTCATCAAGGAAGTATTGACTGGTTTGACTCCTCCTCCAGCTTATTTCCCACAAAACGTGATGATGAATATCCAGGGATACGACAGCATTGACGAGGTATTGGAAAGAGGTGTTCATCCTTTGACTCCAGAGGAATTTGAAGTTGCGGCAAATGAGACTGGCGCATTGATTCTTGATACCCGAGATCCTCAGACCTTTGCCAAAGGATTCATTCCAAACTCAATCAATATCGGTATCGACGGAAGTTTTGCAGTTTGGGTAGGAGCAATGATTCCTGACCTAAAGCAGGAAATCTTAGTGGTGGCCGAAGAAGGCCGTGAAGAGGAAGTGGTAACCCGACTTGCCCGTGTAGGATACGATTATTGCATCGGCTATTTAAAAGGTGGATTTGCTTCTTGGAAAAACTCTCCGGATCATGAAGTGGATTCTATCACTTCCATCACAGTGGATGAATTGGCCAAAATCAAAGAAGGTGATCCTAACATTCATATTCTGGACGTAAGAAAAAATTCCGAATATTTGTCTGAGCATGTGGTCGATGCTGAAAATGCCCCATTGGATTACATCAATGACAGTATGATGAAAGTGGATAAAAACAAAACCTATTACGTGCATTGTGCCGGTGGATACAGATCCATGATCTTCAACTCCGCGCTAAGGGCAAGAGGTTACGACAATTTGATCGACATAGCCGGCGGGTTCAAGGCGATCAAAGAATCAGAGAAATTCAAGGTGTCAGACTACGTTTGTCCTACCACCTTGCTCTGATTAATCGCGAGAAAAGTTGCTTAATTCGAAATGGCAGGCCCTTTGGCTTGCCATTTTTAGTTTGCTAACTGCTCTTGTGACAAAAGTCACAAAACCACCTTAATTTAAACAGGTTATTAAATTCCTAAACCCTATTAGATTTGTGGATTATTCAATAACCCGACACCATTTCCAGTAATTACAACAAAACTGAACGAGACAGTAAAAAAATATGAATCAATTTATCGAGTGGATCTCTCAGCCTTGGCCTTGGTATGTGGCCGGGCCAATGATTGGACTTACCGTACCGGCACTATTAATTTTGGGGAATAAGACTTTCGGAATTTCTTCTTCCCTCCGTCACATTTGTGCAGCCTGTGTCCCTGCAGGAATTCCTTTCTTCACCTACAACTGGAAAAAGGAAATCTGGAACCTGCTCTTTGTGCTAGGCACAGCTATCGGGGGTTTCATCGCAATGAATTTCCTGGCAAATCCCAATACCATTGTTATTTCTGAAGCCACCCAGGCTGATTTGACCGCTTTGGGTATCACGGATTTCTCTGATTTGATGCCAAAGCAAATTTTCTCCTGGGAGACAGCTTTTTCGGCAAAAGGACTTTTGTTCTTTGTTTTTGGTGGATTCTTGGTGGGCTTTGGAACCCGATACGCAGGAGGATGTACTTCCGGACACGCAATTATGGGAATCAGTTCGCTTCAATGGCCTTCTTTAGTAGCGACGATATTCTTTATGGTGGGTGGTTTTCTGATGACACATGTTCTGATGGATCCGTTGATGAAGTTGGTAGGATTCTAAAAAATTGAAATGACATGTCAGTAGTAGCAAATAAAAAAACAACAGATCAGGATCCGCACTGTGCAGCTCCAAACCTAAGAGAAGAGCATGACAAGGGTCTTGAGCTTCTGAAGTACCTCATTATCGGAGTTATTTTCGGGATAGTGTTTGTGAAAGCAGAGATTATCTCCTGGTTTCGAATTCAGGAAATGTTCCGTCTTCAGTCCTTTCATATGTACGGAGTAATCGGGTCAGCAGTAGTGACAGGAATGATTTCAGTCCAATTGATCAAACGTCTGAATATCAAAACTATGCACGGGGAGACTATCGTAATCCCGGAAAAAGTATTCAAGAAAGGTCAAGTGATCGGAGGATTTATCTTCGGTTTGGGCTGGGCAATCACTGGCGCATGTCCCGGACCTCTTTTTGCCCAAATTGGCAGTGGTTACACTGTGGTATTGGTCACCCTGATTTCAGCTTTGGCCGGTACCTGGATTTACGGAAAGTTTGCTGATAAACTTCCGAATTAATTTGACCAAAAAATATTAAAAGCCGCCTTCGAGAGAGGGTGGCTTTTTTAGTTAAATACCTTTTTTATGATAATCCGGATCATGATAATGATGGTGATCAAAATTACTCCAACGATGACAAATTCCATGAGCTTTGCTTTCATGTAAAACTAGGCCCATCCGCTAATAGTTTTTTCCTTTTTGAAAACTTTCCCGAAATCGGCCCATTAATTTCTAAATTTGCCTGCTTTTCAAACCTATATCATCCATGAATTACCTTTCCAAAAGGAGAGTTGCGCTCGGAGCCATGTTTTTTTTCATGGGCCTTTGCTTTTCTACCTGGGCGGCTCGTATCCCAGATATTCAAGCCAAGTTTCAATTGTCAGAAGGTCAACTCGGAACGATTTTACTTTGTCTCCCTATCGGTTCTATGTTGGGGCTTCCCATTGCAGGTTGGGCAGTTCATACTTATGGTAGTAGAGCTATTATTTTGATTGGAAGCTTTGCCTACGCCTGTACGCTTCCTTTGATTGGATTGGCAACCACAACTTGGATGATCGTGCCTGTTCTGGTTGTTTTTGGTATGCTCGGAAATATCATGAACATCTCGCTGAATACCCAAGCACTTGGTCTGGAAGATCAAATGGGAAAAAGCATTCTGGCTTCATTCCACGGGCTTTGGAGTATGGCAGGATTTACTGGAGCTGGGTTAGGAGCTGGGTTGATTTTTTTCAATTTCTCTCCAGCGGGGCACTTTGGGGTAGTAACTGGTATTTCGATTTTGATCGTTCTTTTCTCTCAAAAATATGTCATTAATGACCGGGGGGATTCTGAAGACGGTGGAGGATTGGTGTTGAAAAGGCCAGATGATTTGCTGCTTCGGATCGGAATGATAGCGTTTCTGGGAATGATGACCGAAGGGTGTATGTTTGATTGGAGCGGGGTTTATTTCAAGAAAATTGTGATGGCTAAACCAGAATTTGTGGCGCTAGGTTATGTTTGTTTTATGGGAGCTATGGCGTCAGGGCGTTTTATTACCGACAAGGCAACCAATAGGTTTGGAAGAATTCCTGTTCTTCAGGCGAGTGGGGCTTTGATATTTTTCGGGTTGGTTCTATCGGTACTCATTCCCAATATGTATACCGCTGCGTTTGGGTTTTTATTGGTTGGATTGGGCGTGGCATCTATAGTACCTGTGTCTTACGGCATCGCAGGCAGGTCAAAACTTTATTCTCCCAGTGTAGCCTTGGCATTGGTTTCGACCATATCGTTTTTCGGGTTTTTGCTTGGACCTCCTTTGATCGGATTTGTCGCGGATCTGTTCGATTTGAAAGTTTCGTTTGCACTGATTGCGATTAATGGCCTGGGAATCGCCTTGCTCAGCAGTATCCGAAAGCAGGTGTTTTATTCCGATGAAAAAACTGAAGAAGCATGAATTTGCCAGAGGATTTTCAGTTTTCGAGAGAATTTGAAGTTGGTTCATTTCAGGTTCATCCAAACGGGCGGATCAGTCTTACATCACTGGCAGACTTACTGCAGGAAATCGCTTGGAGGCATGCAGATTCCGGTGATTTTGGGAGAAATCTTTTGGACACCCAGCAAATGTGGGTATTGTCAAGATTGGAAATCAGCGTATTCGAATTTGCTAAGTGGGGAGATAAAATAAGGCTTTTTACCGGAGGTAGGGGAGCGGAAAAACTGTTTGCGTTCCGTGAATTTATGGTTTGGGACCAAGATCAAAAGGTCCTAGCTCGGGCAATGTCCTCCTGGCTTTTGCTCAATTCAGAAACCAAACGGATACAAAGGCCAGAGCAAGTTTTACCCGCGAAGCTTTTTGACCCGACAAAAAAGCCGGATTGGCAACCCGAAAAACTCAGAATTACAGGCGAATGGAAAGGGAAGGAGGAAATTCAAGTTCGGCATTCTGACCTTGACCTGTATAATCATGTCAACAATACAAGCTACATACGCTGGGTTGAGAATTTTTTGGCTGACCTGGGCATATTCCCTACTCAGCTTTCCATCAATTACCTGGCAGAGAGCTTGGCAGGCGAAATAGTGGAATTGAGTTTTTATGACGCGGAAAATGAAAAATTCCTGGAAGGAACAGTAGGTAGTAAATCCGTTTTTATAGCCAAAGTGGATTAATCTGAGTTTTGGAGTGTTTAGTCATTTCAGTTTTTTAATTATTTGATAATAAACAACTTGTGAACTAACCGGATATTCACTTTCTCTTTTTGGGACTACCCGTCTTGGCAAATGGATGAAATGATGGAACAAATCATGGGTAAATATCAGCTGTCCGGATCGTAAACTTCAGAAGGCGACATTCATTCTGAAATAGCGTGCTTTCTCTGGATTTAGAGGTTTTTTACCCGGATGGTTTGATTTCCTAATGACTGATTTTTTTCTGTTTATCAGAAAAGCCAAGCTTTGCTTTTAGGTGTGATTCATGTCACAGTTTTTAGTCTCTGAAAAATCGGATTTTTGTACATTACCTCAAGATTCTGAATCTTATGATGCAACAATTTGTCAAACTGGTTACTCTACTTGTCGGCTTGCTGGGCTTGGTCACTGCCTTGGTTGGAGTGGTTGGTTTCGTTGTCTTTTTGTCTTATTCCGGTGTTCAACTCCCTGCCCTTTCAGAAAAGGAGGAATCCATCCCTCAGGCTATTGCTGAAATTCCTGTTGTAACAGCACTTGCTGATCCGGCAGAAATGTGGCGTGCGCCGGATTGGGCAACAGTGGAAGCGGAGCCCAATGCAGCGGATATCAAATACGGAAAGGAGCTTGTTGCCAATACATCAGAATACCTCGGTCCTAAAGGCAAGGTAAAGGCGATCTCGAATGGGATGAATTGTCAAAACTGCCACCTTCAAGCTGGAACAGTACCCTTGGGAAATAACTATGGAGCGGTTTTTTCCACTTATCCAAAAATGCGCGCACGATCAGGGACGGAAGAAGATATCCAAAAACGAATCAACGATTGCTTTGAGCGAAGTTTGAACGGCCAACCTTTGGCTCGCGATTCCAAAGAAATGGTAGCTATGGTAGCCTACATCAATTGGTTAGGAAAAGATGTGCCCAAAGGGGAAACCCCTAAAGGGTCAGGGATTTATGAGGTTCCGCTTTTGGACCGGGCTGCCGATCCTGCAAAAGGTAAATTGGTCTATGAAAATCAATGCCAAAGCTGTCATGCAGCCGATGGACAAGGGATGCCAAAACCAGACGGAACTGGGTATTTATATCCACCGCTGTGGGGTAAAAACAGCTACAATCACGGTGCAGGACTTTATCGGCTTTCGAGATTTGCGGGCTATGTGCGAGCAAATATGCCACTTGGGGCAAGTTTTGAAAATCCCATTTTGACGGACGAGGAGGCTTGGGATGTAGCCGCCTTTGTCAACAGTATGGAAAGACCGGGAAAAGATCTTTCTAAAGACTGGCCTGATATTTCCAAAAAACCGATGGATCACCCCTTCGGTCCTTTTGCTGACGAATTCACCGAAGAGCAGCACAAATTTGGTCCTTTCAAGCCAATTCAGGAAGCGAAAGCGAAATCAAAGTAATGAAACAAATTGCCTTGATTGTCCTATTCCTAATGGGTCTCCTGAAAACAGGAAATGCTCAGGAGGAAGAGAAGAAGCTTATTGTCACTCCGGATGTGCATTTCCGCACGTTTTGGATGAATACCAACTATCCCGATCAGGAATTAAAGGAGGATTATGCGCTGGGAATGAGTTTGAATTTGGGGGGAATCCTTGCCTATCAGAAAAATTGGAAGTTTCATTTTGGTTACCGCACATTTGCCAATGTGGCCAGTTCGGAAATATGGGAGCCTGATCCAACTACCGGGCAGGGAAACAGATATGAAACAGGTCTTTTTGATCTTTTGGATACCAAAGACCGATTTTTTGGAAAGTTGGAGACCTTCTCTTTTGAGTATTCGGATAAAAAATTTGGAATAAAAGCAGGTCGAATGGGTATCAACTCCGACTGGATCAACGCTCAGGACGGGAGACTATCTCCAACTGCGGTTGAAGGTGTGACTGCTTGGTTTGCTCCGGACAAGACCTGGAAATTTTTGGTTTGGGGAATCGGTCGGATGAGCATCCGGGGTAGCAGTGAGTGGCTTTCAGTTGGAGAGACAGTTGGGATTTATCCTGTCGGAAGGACAGTTTCCGGTAAACCTGCCCAATATTATGGGAATACGGCCAGTGATTGGCTTGGGATATGGGAAGTGGACCGCAAAATCGGCAAAGATTCAAAAATTCACTTTTCAAATACAGTTGCTCAAAATCTCTTTTCCACTTATTGGCTGGCATTTGAGAAAAATAAAATTGTAAAATCCGGAATCTTGACCATTGGAATCCAGAGTGGCTTTCAGCAAGGTGTCGGAAATGGGGGGGATGAAAATCCCGACTTGAGGTATAAGGAATCGGAGGATCGAAATTATGCACTATCTGGTCGGATAGGTTGGAGGAACTCCAAATGGATTACCCATTTGAACTATACCCATGTAGGAGGAGAAGGAAGATGGCTGAGCCCAAGAGAGTGGGGGAAGGATGCCTGGTACACCTTTATTCCAAGGGAAAGAAATGAAGGATTTGAAACAGTTGATGCACTGGTAGGCTATGGGGAATATCGATTTGAAAATATTCCGCTTTCAGTTTATGGTCATTTTGGGATTCACTGGCTTTCGGACCCCAAATATGCTGCAGCGAATAAATATAACTTTCCAAGCTATCGTCAACTCAATTTGGGTTTAAAATATCAGCCCAAGAAAATCAAAAACCTTGATCTTCATTTTATACTAATGAGTAAGCAGCCTTTGGATACTGAAAATCTGACGCCTAACCAGATCTATAATAAAGTGGAAATGCTCCACTTCAATGGGATCATAAACTGGAGGTGGAATTGATATTTTCCTATGAAATTAGGAATTACCGATCCCTTTCCTCACCTTTGTCGAGTCGAAGAAATGTTTTCGATACTTGACATCAAGTTAGCATCGGTGATACACCTGCTTAAGTAGCAAATCAAGAGTTCTCCATCACAAGGTTTTAATTCTTCTTCTTCTACTTTTTTAATCATGAGTTTTGGCTTATCCAAGTTCATTGATTAAAACCTGCAGATTACAATCCTTAAGAGAACCCTGATTTCCTTTTACCTTAAAGTTCCCAATTATTAAGACTATCCGTTTTACGGAATCAGATTTGTCTGATTTCTCAGTTACTCTGAAGAGCAGAGTAAACTTCTATTTCAATTCCACTCAACAGTCAAAGTTTGCCAACCGAGAGATGTTCATCAAGACAATTGTCATGATGGTTGTCTACTTTGTCCCGGTATTGCTTGTCATCACAGGAGTTGTCGATCAAACCTGGCAGTTGTTTGCTTGCTTCATTCTCAGCGGGCTAGGAATGGCTGGCATAGGAATGGGAATCATGCATGATGCCATTCACGGCACCTACTCCAAAAATCCAACAATCAACAAACTATTGGGCTACACGCTTAATATGGTCGGTGCAAATGCGACCGTATGGAGAATTCAGCACAATGTATTGCATCATTCCTACACCAATATTTCCGAGGGAGATGATGACATCAATGCTCCTTTTTTCCTAAGATTTTCACCAAATGCCGAAAAGAATGCCCTGCATCCGTATCAGCATTGGTACACTTGGTTTTTCTATGGCCTTTCTACCGTTTCCTGGGTGACTTCCAAAGATTTCATCCGACTGAAGCGCTATTATGACATGGGGCTTCTCAAAGGAAAAAACGTATACAGAAATACTGTACTTAAAATCCTTGCTTGGAAGATTGTCTATTATGCATTCACGCTAGGCTTGCCGATTGCTTTCTCTCCATTTGGAGTTGGTGAGATTCTTCTTGCCTTTCTTGCACTGCATTTTGTTACCGGATTGAGTATTTCTCTGGTATTTCAGACTGCTCACATCATGCCTGATGTGGAGTTTCCTCAAGCCGATGAAAACGGCATGGTGGAAGGTGAGCGAATGCTTCACCAATTGGCTACTACTTGTAATTATTCTGAAAAAAGCCGACTGTTCTCCTGGATGATCGGAGGGCTGAATTATCAGGTAGAGCATCACTTGTTTCCCGATATCTGTCATGTGCACTATCGGAAAATTGCCCCAATTGTAAAAGCCACTGCGGCTGAATACAATATTCCTTATCATTCCAAAAAGACATTTTTTAATGCTTTGCAGGATCACTTCCGGATGCTTTACCTATTGGGTAATGCTGAATTGGTTCCCGTAAAAGCTTGAATCCAAAATCATGAATACATCAAGAACAACAAATAAACCTTCCAACCCTTCCAGAGGCGGAAATGTGGATAGAAGGCAAGTAAAGAAGAAAGAGTCCACACTGGATCCGAAGCTTTTTGTAAAAAAGGCCAAACCAAGTGGGCAGGCCGGATTCAGAACTGAAAAATCTTTTTCGGACCTAGGACTGAATGCTAGATTGCTAGCCAATATCCAAGCCAAAGGGTACGAAACATTGACCACCATACAGGAGCAATCTATTTTGCCTCTTTTGGACGGTAGAGATATGATGGCCATTTCCAAAACAGGTTCTGGGAAAACTGCAGCTTTTTTGATTCCAATCATTGAGCACGCATTAAAAGATCCCAGAAATTATACGGCATTGGTAGTCACTCCAACCCGCGAATTGGCACTCCAGATTGAAGAGGAATTCAAAAGTCTGGCTGCTGGGTTGCATTTATATTCTGCAACATTCATTGGTGGAACCAACATCAATTCTGATTATAGGCAATTGGAGCGAAAGCTTCAAGTAGTCGTGGGTACGCCTGGTAGATTGTTGGATCTGTCTGACAGAAAACTTCTCAAACTCAATCAGGTCAATACACTTGTTCTTGATGAGTTTGATCGGATGCTGGATATGGGCTTTGTAAACGATGTGAAAAAGCTGGTGAACCTGATCGGAAAACGTGATCAGACTCTGCTTTTTTCTGCTACTCTTGAGCCTGCTCAAAAGCAACTTATATCTACGCTACTTCACAATCCAATAGAGGTAATTGTAGAAAATGCCGGTGGCACCAACGAGAATATCGAACAACAAACGATCCGGGTGCCTGAAGGTGCCGAGAAGTTTGATTTGTTGGCCGGATTGGTGAAAAGTCCGGAAATGGAAAAGGTAATCCTTTTTACAGAAACCAAAAGACTAGCTGACAGGCTGGCTAAAAAACTGAATCAAGTTGGCATTTCTGCCGGTCAGATTCATGGAGATAAATCCCAAAATTTTCGAAACAAGATGATCGAAGATTTCAAGAAAGGGAATATACGGGTGCTGGTAGCTACTGACGTTGCTGCCAGAGGAATCGATGTAGCTGATGTCTCTCATGTGATCAACTATCAGCTACCGATGACCATGGATGCTTACATCCATCGTATCGGCAGGACTGGAAGAGCCGGCAAAGTCGGCCACGCCATCACTTTTGTAAACTAAAATCTGGCTAATGTCAAAAAATCAAAACACGTTCATCAAAAAGCAAAAGGCAGAGCTGAGGAAACGGAAGCAAAAAGAAAAATTCGAGAAAAAACTGGAGCGAAAGACCCAGCCTAAAGATGGGAGCCTCGACAATATGATTGCTTACGTCGACGAGTTTGGAAACTTCTCCGATACTCCTCCGGCCCCGCCAATCGAGAAAAAAACAAATTCAACACAGTCAAATCAAAACAGAGTAAAAACAAATCAAAATTTCAGAAATCATGAATGAAGGAACAGTAAAATTCTTTAACACCACCAAAGGTTTTGGATTCATCACCCCAGCAGACAACAGTGACGACGTATTCGTACACCACAGTGGTCTAGTACACGAAATCCGTGAGAACGACAAGGTAAAGTATGACCTGGTACAGGGTAAGAAAGGCATCAATGCCGTAAACGTAAAAGTAGTTCGTTAATTCGAACTCCTTTCTAAATGGATCCCCGCTGGTTTACCCGGCGGGGATTTTTCTTTTTAAGAGGGTTTGATTTCATTCACCAACGTATCTCCTTGTTCAAAGGCGGTGATGTTTCCAAGGGTGGTTCGGGAGATTTGTTCCAAAGCTTCCTTGGTTAAAAATGCCTGGTGACCTGTCACAAGTACATTTGGAAAAGTCATCAGACGGGAGATTTGCTCATCCTGCATGATTTCTTCAGAAAGATTTTTGAAGAATATATTCTCTTCCTGTTCATATACATCAATTCCCAGGTAGCCGATTTTTTTGTTTTTCAGTGCCCTGATCACGGATTTGGTTTCGATCAATGCCCCACGGCTTGTGTTGATCAGCGCAATGCCGTTTTGCATATGAGCGATTGATTCGGAGTTGATCAGGTGATGTGTCTCTGGAGTAAGTGGGCAGTGCAGGGAAATGATATGGCTCTTTGAAAGCACCTCATTCATGGGAAGATATTTCACTCCCAATTGCTTCATTTCATCGTTTTCAAAAACATCATACGCCAAAATGGTACAACCAAATCCTTTTGCTATTCTGCAAAATGCCCTTCCGATTGCACCAGTACCGATTACTCCTACCGTTTTTCCATGGATGTTTACACCGGTTAGGCCTTCGAGGGAAAAATTATTTTCTCTGACTCGATTATAGGCTTTGTGTGTTTTCCTGGCCAAAGTCAAAATCAGCGCAAAAGCATGTTCGGCCACAGCCTCAGGACTATAAGCAGGTACCCGGGCTATTTTTATTCCATGCTCCGCAGCTGATTTCAGATCTACCTGATTGTATCCTGCACATCTTAAGGCAATCAACTTAATTCCAAATTGATGGAGTTTGGCGATGATTCCTGAGTCAATGTGATCGTTTACAAAGGTGCAGATTGCATCGTGACCCTCTGCCAGCGAAACGGTGTGTTTATCCAGCTTGGCATCAAAGTAGCTAAAGGAGTGGTCTGTCTCGGATAAAAATCTGTCAAAACTTTCCCGGTCATAGGATTTGGTACTAAAGCAGGCAATTTTCATAGGTGTTTTTAAATGCTGTTTTTTAAAATTGAGCACTTGAAATTAAAATTCAGTTGATCAGAATCGAATTCTTTTTAGTTTCAGGAAAATTTCATCCCATGAAAAAACTATTCTACTTCGTTCCTCTCTTGGTCATTTGGTCATGTACGGCCAACATTTCCACAGACACAAACACCCCGGATTCCACTCAAGTTACTCCCTTAATTGTTGAAACTCCCATGCCTGATTCTGTACTCCGACACGTTGTTCTTTTTGGATTTAAAGAAACTTCCAGTCCTGAAGATGTCCAGAAAGTGATTGATGCTTTCAAAGCGTTGCCTTCAAAAATCTCCGAAATCAAAGGATTTGAATGGGGCACCAACTCCAGTCCAGAGGGATTGAATCAAGGATTGACTCATGCATTTACCTTGACTTTTCATTCCGATGCAGACCGTGATGCTTATTTACCACATCCGGCTCACAAAGAATTTGGGGGAATTGTGGGACCCCACTTGGATAAAGTCACCGTAGTGGACTATTGGACGAAGCCCTAATTACTTATCGTAGGGGAGAGCACTGCCGTCCGATTTTTCCGGTTCGCTGGCGTTGATTACTTCTGTGACCACAAATACACTCGTGCCTCTCCATGGAAGCATACCGTTGTATTCCTGATAGCGCAGTTCAAGGTGTTTACCTGAATTGCGCTCCAGGATTGCAGCTACTTCAGGGTCAACCACACTGAAACGAAATTCATTGCTTTGCAAAGCGCCTGAAGTCGGGCTTTGAAATCCTTCCTGCACCATTCGGCCTTCATAGGTTTTGAAAATCACCCCTTTTTTCACAAAATAGTTCAGACTGCCGGCTTTGACTCCCTCACCAAATACAAAGTAAAACTTCCACCAAAAAAAGATTCCGAGAACCAAAACAAGGATAAGACCGGAAATCCAGGCAAATTTTTTCATAACATCAACAATTGGTTTTTTAAAGATAATCAGGGAATAGATCAAAAAAATCAGCCTTGTAAAAAAATGAACCTATTGATTTGGGCTTAGTTTTCTGATTATGCAACATTCACTCTTCCATTCCGACACCAAAAACTTGTTGCCATTTCAAGGTGAAACGTTCCTGTACCCTAATTTTTTCACAAGGGAAAAGTCAGATTTTTATTTTCAACAACTGGCTGAAACTTTAGCATGGAAACAAGAGCCCATTCGAATGTTTGGGAAATTGGTCATGCAGCCTCGGTTGACAGCACTTTATGGGGATCCGGATCGACCTTATGGCTATTCTGGGATCAGTATGGTTCCCCTTGATTGGACAGATGATTTGGTGGAAATGAGAAAGGCCATTGAGGAGTTTACAGGAGTCAGGTTTACCCATGTCCTGTGTAATCTCTACCGGGACGGGCAGGACAGCATGGGCTGGCATCGGGATAATGAGGCAGTTTTGGGGAAAAATCCAAGTATTGCCTCCATGACCTTTGGTGCCACCCGGATGTTTCAGCTCAGGCACTATGAAACAAAAGGAAATAAAATTGATATTCCATTGACTCACGGAAGTCTCCTGATGATGACTGGAGAAAGCCAACATCAATGGGAGCATCAAATCCCCAAAACGAAAAAAAATCTTGGACCCAGAATTAATCTGACATTTAGAAAATTGCTTTAACAAAAAAGGCGAGCCGAGGATCGCCTTTTACTTTTTGGGTTATTCCACCAACCAGATAAAATCTCCGTATCCAGCGGCTTCCATCTCTTCTTTGGGAATAAACTTCATCGCTGCCGAATTCATGCAATATCTGAGTCCAGTGGGTGCAGGTCCGTCGAAGAATACGTGTCCTACGTGACTATTACCCAATTTACTTCTGACCTCAACCCGAGCCATGCCCAATGTTTTGTCAATGGGTTTATCGATGATTCGGGCGTCGATAGGTTTGGTAAAACTTGGCCAGCCAGAACCGGATTCGTACTTATCTGCAGAGCTAAAAAGTGGAGCTCCGGATACGATGCACACATAAATGCCGGCTTTCTTATTTCCATTGTATTCGTTTTGGAAGGCAAACTCAGTAGCATCTTCCATGGTGACCTCGTACTGAAGCTCGTTGAGGGTCTTTTTCAGTTCTGTCTTGGATGGAGCTGGATATTTTTTCGGACTCAATTCAGGCCAGTGCTTTTTGATGAATGCATCGCGACCACTGCCGTTTCTGTAAGCATAGTATTCAGTCGGATTCTTTTTGTAATAATCCTGGTGATAATCCTCGGCTGCGTAGAAATTGGTGTATTTAATCACCGGCGTGGCGATTGGTTTGGAGAATTTGCCTGACTTATCCAATTTGGCTTTGGAGTCTTCCGCTACTTTTTTTTGCTCGGCATCATGGTAGAATATGGCCGACTCGTATTGGGTTCCTCGGTCAAAGAATGACCCTCCCACATCAGTCGGGTCATAGGTTTGCCAGAAAATATCCACCAATTCAGCGTAACTGATCACTTCCGGATCAAAAGTGATTTGCACGGATTCCCTGTGAGAAGTTTTTCCTGAAGATACATCCCCATAAGTTGGATTTTTTTCTTTTCCTCCTGCATAACCGGAGACAACGGAAATTACTCCGTCCAAATCTTCAAAGGGTGCCTCCACGCACCAAAAGCAACCGCCTGCAAAGGTTGCCAGTTGGGTTTTGGAGGAAAATACCTCCTTCTTTTCAGCTTCAGGTTCTGACACTGTGGCCACTCCTGACTCGGAGGGGGTACTACTGCAAGCCATTAACAGGCTCAAAATCAAACTCAACATAAGTATGGTTATTTTTTGAAAATGATGCATCGGGAGAAAGTTCTATTGAATTAATTCAATTTTTGGTCAGCTTTTTGACTTGAGTTAAACACCGATTTCATGGTTTCTGTTTTAGGTGTTTTCTTAAATCTAATTAAATCTAACATCCATCACCTACGACTCAAATGGAAAAATGGATTGCCGGTAGGATTACATTCTGAATGTTTACTTCGACAAAGTCCCCAAAAAGAACTAGAAAATGATCAACCTGAAAAAAATCCTTTCTCTTCTCGTTTTTGCTTTGCTCATGTCTTTTTACAGTCAAGCGCAGCAGGGTTCAGGTTTTGGGGTCAAAGGAGGATTGAATTACAACACGAGCGGCAAGTATTTCAAAGATGCTGGCCAGATTTTAACCGCTCCCGGAGAAAACATGGGTTACCATTTGGGTGTGTTTTACAAAATGACCAGTTACGATATTTCCCTTCGTCCGGAGTTGATTTTCACCAATACCCAGTTTGAGACGGATCTGGGATCAGTTCGGTATCAGAAAATGGACCTGCCGGTCTTGGTCGGTTTTCGCTTGTTCAAAGTGATAGGATTTAGCATTGGACCATCTCTGCACTACACCCTGAAGGAAGAGTTTTCAATTCCGGAGAATTTTGAGGAATCAGAGCCTTTTGGCTTGGGATTCCAAATGGGTTTGGGAGTTAATCTTGGCCCGGTGGGTTTGGATCTTCGTTTTGAGCGGGAGTTGAACGATCGCAAATACACCTTTGAAAATGTTCTCGGAAAAGAAGATTTCAAAAATCAACAGCTCATTCTCGGACTTTCTTTTATGATTCCTTCAAAGAAGGATAAGTAACCCGTTTTTAAGCATCTCAAATAATTTTGGCTTAAGGTTTTCCATCTATTCTTTATCTTGATCGATCCAAAAAAATCGGTAAGGTCTATGAAAAAGAATTGGTTGGCACTGGGGCTGCTGGGATTAATGCTGGGGAGTTGTGCCAAAGAAGAGGTGGATCCATTTGCTACTGTCCGTCCGGAAGAAAGCAGATTTACAAAAGTTACCTTGGTGGAAAAGCTCAACGAGCCCATGGAGCTCGAAGTCCTGGATAACCTGGACGTGCTTTTTATCGAGCGGGGCGGAAAACTTAGGAAATACTTGGCCGGAACCGGTGAAATCGAGGAAATCGGATTTTTGGATGTCTATTCCCAAGCCGAAGATGGATTGCTTGGTTTGGCTAAGGATCCCAAATTCAATGAAAATCAGTGGATTTACTTATACTACTCGCCAGCAGGAGAAAAGGAGATAAATCGCCTATCCAGATTTACTTTGGTTGACGGCTTGCTAGACAAATCCACCGAGAAAATCATGCTTGAAGTTCCTGTTTTTAGAGGCTGTTGCCATTCGGGAG
This sequence comes from Algoriphagus lacus, assembly GCF_003583985.1. GTDB lineage: Bacteria > Bacteroidota > Bacteroidia > Cytophagales > Cyclobacteriaceae > Algoriphagus > Algoriphagus lacus. Next base: position 52,805 of record NZ_QXML01000011.1, read on the forward strand.
GTTCGATCGAGTTTGATGCCAAAGGAAATTTGTTTTTGAGTTTAGGAGACGATACGACTCCATTCGAGTCGGATAGTTACAATCCCATTGATGAGAGATCCGGTCGTCCTGCCAACGTAGACGCGCAGAAAACTTCGGGAAATTCCAATGACCTCAGAGGCTCTATCCTTCGGATAACACCGCAGCCTGACGGTACTTACACCATTCCAGAAGGGAATCTTTTTCCCGTTGGTACTCCCAATACCCGACCTGAAATCTATGTGAAAGGAAACCGAAATCCCTTCCGAATCGCTGTCGACCAGCGAAATGGTAATCTGTTTTGGGGGGAAGTGGGCCCTGATGCTTCAATTGACAGCCTAAAGCGAGGACCGAAAGGACATGATGAATTTAATTTGGCCACCAAACCGGGATTTTTCGGTTGGCCGTATTTTGTGGGAAACAATAAGCCCTATTGGAAATATGATTTTGAAAAGCAGGAAAGTCTGTTTGAGTTTGATCCTGCTGCTCCTAAAAACACTTCGCCAAACAGCACCGGCATAGAGATTTTGCCTCCAGCTACTCCAGCCTTAATTTGGTATCCTTATGATGAATCCAAGGAATTCCCAATGCTTGGTACCGGAGGCAGAAATGCGATGGCGGGTCCGGTCTACTATCGAAGTGACTATGAAAAATCAGATGTACGCTTCCCTGGATATTTTGACGGCAAGGTGTTTTTCTACGATTGGATGAGAAACTGGATTTTCACAGTCAAGCTGACGGAAGATTTTCATTACGATACTATGGAGCGTTTTATGCCTTCGACTGTGTTTGAAAAACCGGTAGACATGCAGTTTGCGAAGGATGGGTCGCTTTATATTCTGGAGTACGGGACATTTTGGAGTTCCCAGAATGATGATTCGGGAATTTACCGGATTGAATTTGCCTCGGGAAACCGAAAACCTCAGGTAAAAGCCAGTGCCGATAAACTACTGGGAGCAGCACCGTTGAAGGTGAAGTTTTCTTCCGATGGAACTCAGGATTTTGATCCGGGAGATCAATTGACCTATTCTTGGGATTTTGGAAATGGACAAAAAAGCTCGGATCCGAATCCTGAAATAACTTTTGATAGGCCTGGGGCATATTCGGTGAAACTGACCGTGACGGATAAAGAAGGCGCCAAATCAGAGGCTTTGTTGGAAGTCAAAGTTGGAAATGAGGCCCCATCAGTGCAGATCAAGTGGGATGGAAACAAGAGTTTTTATTTTGGGCAAGAATCGATAGCCTATGAGGTCAAAGTTGCTGATGCCGAGGATGGTCAGATTGACGAATCAAAGGTGAATTTCTCCATCGATTACCTTCAGGGAGGTTTTGACCTGATTCAGGTAGGACATCAACAGGACAAACCGGTCAGCCCGGGAGAAAATTACATCACCCAAGCCGGTTGTAAAGCTTGCCATGCCATTGAAAAGGAGTCAGTTGGTCCGAATTACACGGCTGTTTCCGAAAAGTATAAGACTCAGCCTGATGCTAAAACCTACCTAATTGAAAAGATTACCAAAGGAGGGGGAGGAATATGGGGTGAGCGGGTCATGCCGGGCCATCCACATTTGGAAGCTTCCCAAGTGGAATCCATGGTTGATTTCATCCTTTCCATCGCAAACCCGGATGTCAATACTCGAAAAATACCATTATCCGGAACTTACAATTTGGAGAAAGTTTCGGATGCAGATGGGTATTACCTGATTCAGGCTGGATATCGGGATAAAGGGGCAAATGGAATCCCTTCCCTACAGACAAATGCTTCGCTGACGTTAAGAAACAGTCTCGTGCGAGCCTCTTCTGCCAACATGCTTAAGGATGTGGCCAAAGCAAATGGACCACAGTTCCAGTTTGTTCGCTTTACATCGGCAGGCGCATGGATCCGGTTTGACCAACTGGATTTGAGTGGCCTGAAAGAACTGGAGCTTGCACTCAATCCCGGAAATACCAAAGGAAAGCTTGAAATCCGAATTGGAAGTCCGGAGGGGCAACTTATCGGGGAAACCAAAGTCCTGAGTAAAGACGATCGTCCGGCAAATTTGGAGGGACAGTTTTTCCCGATAAAAGTTGGGTTGAATTCCACATCGGATTTTCAAAATGTATATCTGGTGTTTGTTCCGGAAGGGGAGGTGTCCATCTGGAACACCTTTAATTTAAACACGCTAAAGTTTAACCGATGATAAGAAAAAAGGCCGAATTCATTCTGATTCAGGCCTTTTTTCATGCTTAAGTCGGTTTTCTGTTTTGTGCCGGGGGCAAAAAAAATGCCTTTTTCCGACAGGAACAGTTTCATCTCATCCTTTAAATTCAATAATCATCGAATAAGAAATCCAGCCTGTACCATGACCATGGAGGTCTGAGTTCGGCCAGTATCATAGGTGATAAATCCTTCCTGGTCTACCTCAATGCTTCCGCGCTTCACATAATTGACTCGGTCACCGTATTGATACATGATTTTCATGAAAAAGCTGCCAGTTGCCTGCATTGCATCCGATTTTAGTTTCCTTTTGAAGAATCCCAATCCTACCCCATATCCAATTCCTTCGTAATTGGTGGAAAGCAGACTCTCCACATACTCCTGATCCAAAAGTGTGTCCACTAAGTCGTTATCTATTTTCGTCTTGGTGTTGAGGATTTTCATTCCAATAAATCCATCAATAAAGGGAATGATCCCTTCCTCCTTGTTGCTCAACATAGCCCGGATCATAGGACCCACATTGAAGTAATTGAAAGAGGTTTTAAGCTGGGGTAAATACACCGATTCGGGAGTTTTGTCTGTTCCCAAATTCATGTAATTGCTTTCAAAACCGATCAGAACCGGGGAATAAATCCCACCCTTTTTGGGATTGATCAAAAGGTTTAATCCTCCTCCCCAACCAGTTCCTCCAAAGGAATTATTGACGGTCTCTCTGAATTCTCCGACCGGAAGTCCAATATTTCCATGGATTCCGAAATGGGCTTTATCTCCCGTCTGGGCCCTAACCGCCGAAATGGAAATCAAAAAAAACAAAAAGGCTATTTGCTTCTTCATGACTTGGTCTTTATAAAAGTTTAGAACAAGATTCTAAAAAAGCTTCTACGGAATGGAATTGAAATTCGTTAAACCGGACAAATTTTTTTGCAATTATTCCTATTTGAACTCAGTATGTCCGGGAAATAAAGCCGGAAATTCCATGATCAAAATCAGCAGTGTTATTGATGGTAATGGGCTTTTTCCAACCTGAAAATCACAAAATTGTACCGTCTAAAAATGTTACTTCAACTCAATTTTCAGATGGAAAATCTTCGAACAAGAATTCTACAAACGGCATTAATCCTTTTGGTTTTTGCAATTGGTGGATGTGAAGACGAATCGAACTCCACGCAATCCGAAATAAACCAGATTACCGAAGACATGACTTCAGGAACTTGGAAAATCACTGAGTTTATTGACTCGGGAGATGACGACACCTCTGACTTCACAGGGTACCTGTTTACTTTCAACTCCTCTGGAAGTTTGGTGGCAACCAAGGGTTCAACGACCTACACCGGTAACTGGTCTGTGACCGAGGATAGTGGAGATGACAGTCCTGATGACCTGGATTTCAATATTTTCTTCAACCTAACCAATCAATTCGAGGACCTAAACGATGATTGGGATATAGTTACCCATACCTCAACCAAGATTCAGTTGATCGATGTTAGCGGTGGCAACGGGGGAACGGACAATTTGACTTTTGAAAAAAATTGAATTTGGAAATCAATGATGGAAGGCTGTTTAATCCTGTTTTACGTCTCAAGATAAATCAGCCTTCTACCCACTTAGAGAAGTAACTTTTCAGTTTTTTAGCCTCCTCATCGTCTACACTTTTGTCCTCTAACACTGACTGAATAATTCCAAAAAGTTCACTAAAAGGGGGAGTATTCTTAAGGGATGAGTTCTTTTCCAACCATTGGTTGAGACGGTACATCTCATAGGTATTGATGTCTCCGCTGGCCAAAATTCCTTTGAAGATTCCGTTGAGAAAATAAAGCTTTCCATCTTCCTCACTTAGCGCATCCATTTCATCCAAAAACTGATTTAGGATCATTTTTATTTCTTCAATTTCTTCGGAATTGATTTTGCCGTCGTCGATGATTGGCTTGATTCTGCTGTGAAGTTTTTGAAATTCATCCTGTTCGCAAAGTGGCTCGAATTCGCCGCACCAGCTTTTCAGGGCCAGGTATTCATTGCGATCCACGATTCCATCCAGTGAAATTCCATAAATCAATCCGGCCAATTGAAAAGCCGCTTTTTTGGTTTCGGAGATGTTTGGGGTATTCATTATCTGATTTTAAATAAAAATTTAGAAGTCGCGTTTGGGGAAATAGACCATAAAAAGGTACTAATTTTCTCCAGAAAAAATGACACTAAAGCACTGAAGAAAGCATTAATACAGCAGGTTAAGAGCCGTGATTTTTGGACTCTTTCCCAAAATTTGTTATTTGCTCTAAACCCGAATACAAAAAATGTTAACCTCCCAAAAACACCTTTTTTCGCTCGATCCTGAGATTACCTATCTGAACAATGCTTATCGGGGCCCCATGCTCAAATCCTCCGAGGAAGCCGCGCTTGAGGATCTTGAAAAAATGAGAAATCCACATCTCTTAAGGCCCGAAGACTTTTTCTCCGGTGTGGAAGTGGTCAAGACGCTTTTTGGTAAATTGGTAAACTGTCCGCCAATTCAGGTGGCTGTGATTCCTTCCACTTCGTATGGCTTTGCCTGTGTACTGAATAACTGGAATCCCGGCAAGCGGAAAAAGGCGATCACCGTGACAGATGAATTTCCCAGTGGATATTTTTCCCTTCAACGATGGGCAGATGAGCACGATTCCACCTTGGTTGCTATCGGACCGGAACTGAGTAGCGGAGAAATAGGAAAAAGCTGGAATGATAGAATTCTCAATGAAATTGACGGGAATACCGGAGTAGTTCTGATTTCCAGTGTCCATTGGATGAATGGGGTGAGGTTTGACCTGAAACAAATCGGGCAACGCTGCCGGGAAGTGGGGGCTTGCTTTGTGGTGGATGGCACCCAATCTGTCGGAGCTATGCCCATTGATGTGATCGAATGCCAAGTCGATGCACTGATCTGTGCCACTTACAAATGGCTGTTGGGACCTTATTCAGTAGCAATGGCCTATTTCAGTGAGCGTTTCAATTCCGGAAAGCCTTTGGAAGAATCCTGGATGAACCGGACTTCATCCCACAATTTTTCTGCCTTGACCAATTATCAACCGGGATTTTTGCCGGGAGCCAACCGGTACAGCGTGGGTGAGACCAGTCACTTTATTCTTTTGCCTATCCTTGAAAAAGCACTATTGCAGCTGTTGGAATGGAATCCGACTCGCATTCAGGAATATGCCGGAGCATTGAAAAACTCACTTGTGGACTTTCAAAACCAACAAAACCTGCCATTGGAAGTAAATGCTTTCATCTCCAACCACCTGTTTTCCCTTCCAATTTCAGAAGGGCAGGACTTGAACGAGGTGAAGCGCATTTTGGAAAAAGAACGCATTTCGGTTTCAGTCCGTGGTTCCTCTCTTCGCGTTTCAATCAACGTCTTTAATGAACAGAAAGACTTGGATCACTTAATCGGAGTATTAGGTTCTTTACCTAAAGCTTAGCGTAAAAACTGTCCTTTCGTTGGGCACCGAACTCACCTGCAAGCTGCCTCGATGGAGGTTCATGATTTGCCGGGAAATGGCCAACCCAATGCCTGAACCAGTTCTTTTGGTGGTGTAGAACGGTACAAAAATACGCTCTTGAGCCTCAGGGATGATTCCAGGTCCGTGATCTTCCACTTGGATCAGGGTTCCCATGTCACCCTGTCCCAAAGCCTTTAGACAAATGGTTCGGTCTGCTTGATTTTGAATGGATTCACTGGCATTTTTTACCAGATTTATCAGGATCATGGTGATCTGATCGGGGTCACAAAGTACTTCAAGATCCTGTGGAATTATTTCAGTCTGGACATCCACTTTGCTGGCTTTGAGTTCTTCCCGCATTAGACCAAGGACCTGTTCAAATAGGATTTTGACAGATACCAGTTCTTTCTTTGGTTCGGGGATACTGGTATAGTCCCGGTATGCGTTGACAAAGTTGACCAAACCTTTACTTCGGTTGGCAATGGTGTCCAGGCCCTCCTGGATATCCTGAAATCCATCTTTTTTTATCAGAAAACCCTCTTGCTGCACGTAACTGTCCTCGTCCAGAATGGTGCGAAGCGATTCCACCAAGCTGGAAATCGGCGTGATGGAGTTCATGATTTCGTGCCGGAGTACTTTGGTCAGGTTTTGCCAGGCTTCCAGCTCATTGGATTGGAGTTCTGCATTGATGTTTTGTAGGGAAAGGAGGGTCCAACTTTGTCCGCCCATTTTCAGGGAAGCAGATTGAATGATAAGGTGAAGGCCATTATTGACCTTGAAAGAAATCCTTTGCCCTGGTTTCAGTTCGATGACTTCCTTCAGGAGTTTGGTAGAAAGCTTTCCTAAATCCTTGATGTCCCGAAACTGAGGAATCTGCAGGAGATGCTTTGCGGCATTGTTGATTACTCCAATTTTTCCCTCTGAGTTGAAGGAAATGATTCCTGTATTGATGTGCTGTATGATGACTTGCAGAAAAAGCATCTGCTCTTCCTTCTCAGCCCGGGTTTGCTTGAAAACATCCATTACTTCATTGAATGCTTTGTTCACCTCCCGAAACGATCCTCCCATTTTGCTGTCTGAGGTAAAAGAGGAGGAAAAATCCAAAAACCGGATTGAGTCCAGAAAACGGGCAAGTTTATGATTGATAGAATTGACGTAGTAAATCATTTCCCCAGCCAGCACCACCACGATCAACCCCAGAATGGTGGGGGCCAGCCAAAGATTCTGAGCATAAAACAGCCAGATACCCAAGTATAGGCAAATTATGATCAGACAGATTCGGACCGTTATCCCGATCGAAAACCTCTTATAGACCATATTTTTCAAGTCTGCGGTACAGCGAAGATCGGGTCAAGCCCAGTTCATCCGCTGCCCGGGTAATGTGTCCGTTATGCTTCTGAAGAGCTTTTCTGATCAGAATCCGCTCCACATCTTCGATATTCAGATGCTCGAGACTGACCGATTCCTCTTTTTGTTCGGGTTGCCCCATTTTCTGAAGGAAAAGATCCTCCGGCTGCAGGACATTGTGATTGCTCATGATAACAGCCCGCTCGATGCTGTGCTGCAGTTCACGGATATTTCCTGGCCAATGGTATTTCATCATCCGTTTCACCAAAGGCTCTGAGGCCTTGCGGATATCTTTGTTGTATTTTTTGGAATAGTAGGCGATAAAATGGTCTGCCAGCAGCGGAATATCGTCCACTCGTTCACGCAGGGGAGGAAGCTGGATTTCGATTGTATTGATCCGGTAAAGTAAATCCTGGCGGAAAGAATTGTCATAAACCATGTTGTGAATAGGCATATTGGTAGCCGAGATCAGGCGGATATTCACGTCCACCGGACGATTTGCCCCAACTCGGGTGACTTGGCGGTTTTGAAGGGCTGCCAGTAGTTTTGCCTGTAAAGGAAGGGGAAGGTTTCCGATTTCATCCAAAAAAAGCGTGCCCTTGTGCGCTTGTTCAAACCGGCCTGCACGATCTTCTTTTGCGTCGGTAAAAGCTCCTTTTTTGTGACCAAAGAGCTCCGATTCAAACAGTGTTGACGTAATCGAACCCAAATCCACTCCCACGAAAGCCTCCCGGTTTCTTCGTGAATGACGGTGAATGGCCCGGGCGATCAGTTCTTTCCCGGTTCCGTTTTCTCCCAAAATCAAGACATTGGCATCGGTAGCCGCCACACGTTCGATGGTTTCGAAGACCTTTTGCATCGTGGCACTTTGACCGATGATGTCTTTGAACTTGTTGTCAATGTCCTGTTGCAGGGTTTGCTTTTGATCTTTGAGCAGGTTGACTTCGAGTTTTTTCTGTCGAAGTTGGAGGGCTGAGTTCAACGTCGCCAGGAGCCGCTCATTTTCCCAAGGCTTCAGCACAAAGTCCGTTGCACCTTCCTTAATGGCTTTCACAGCCAGATTCACATCCCCATATGCTGTGATTAATACCACCACCGCAGATGGGTCCAATTCCAAAATCCGGTCCAGCCAATAGAACCCTTCCTGTCCGGAACTCACATCCTTGGTGAAATTCATATCCAGCAAGATCACATCGTAGTTTTCGTTGTGGGTAAGGATGGGGAGGAGATCAGGGTTGGTCTCGGTGTCAACTTGGGCAAAATGTCGTTTAAGAAAAATCTTTGCTGCCTTCAGCAAGTCTTCGTTGTCATCCACAATCAGGATTTTTCCGATTCGTTGATCATTCATCATAAAAGAGAGTTAAAATGGTTTTTGCAGTGAATTCAAACCTGTACCTGCTTGTTCCAAAAGTTTGCCGAATTTTTTTTAGCTTGGAAATAAGCTTAAAAGTGCCATTTTCGGACGATTTTGGCCGATTTTGGATTCTTCTCTTCAAGGTAAAAGTTACAAAATATAATCACGCTTTGATTCATTTTTGTTCGCCAGCGAACAAAAATGTTCGAGACTCGAGATTTCCATTTTCCGCAAATACTGATTTTGAGCTTGCAGGGGCTATTTTTTGCATGGCACAGCCTTTGGCACATAGAGGACAAGCCCAAGAGGGCATTTTCGCACAATGGACAAGAAAATAGAAAAGAAAACCTGGACTCCTCAAAAGATCGCTGCCATTCTGGGCGGTGCGATATTACTGGGGGGAATTGTTTACCAAATCGGTTTTGCAGACCACCGATCCACAATGAATGTGGAGCAGGACAGATTAAGTATTGGAACGGTCAGTACCGGTGAATTTACCGATTACATCCTAGTCTCAGGTCAGATTGAGCCCGCTCGCACCGTTTATCTGGATGCGATTGAAGGGGGCGTGGTCAATCAGGTGATCAGGGAGTCAGGAACCTTGCTGAAAAAAGGGGATACCATCCTCGTATTGAACAACTCCAATCTTCAACTCGATGTCATGCAGCGTGAGACAATGTTGTATGAGCAAATCAACAATCTCCGTCAGACCCGACTTCTTTTGGATCAAAATGATCTGAATCAACAGGGCCAATTGGCTGAAATAGACTATCAGATCAGCCTGCTGGAACCTCAATACAAGCGATTCAAAGAGCTTCATGCCAAGAAATTGGTTTCTGACAGGGAATTCGAAGAAGTCAAAGAACAGTATGAATATAACGTCAAGCGCAGAAAGCTGACTTATGCATCATATCGCAACGACTCGATCGCCCGTTCCATTCAGCTTAACCAGCTGAAGCTTTCCGAAAGCCGAATGAATGCCTCTCTTACCGGGGTAGGAAATATTCTGGACAACTTGGTCATCACTGCTCCGATAGCTGGTCAGTTGGCAACTCCCGTGCAGCTGGAAATCGGTCAGGCAATCAATCCGGGTCAGCGCTATGGACAGATTGATATGTTGGATGAATTTAAAGTTCGGGTACCGATTGACGAACTCTACCTTCCCCGAATCAGTCAGGGTTTAAGAGGGAAGTTTACCCTTAGCGGCAAGGATTACGAACTGGAGATTACCAAAATCTATCCCACGATAGCCAATGGGCGATTTGAAGTGGATATGGCCTTTACCGGTGAAAGTCCGGAGGGAATTCGAAGAGGACAGAGCGTCCGCATCCGATTGGAGTTGGGGCAAAGCGAACAGAGCTTGTTGTTACCAACGGGAGGTTTCTTCAAGGACACTGGTGGAAATTGGGTCTTTGTTCTGAATCCAACTACCGGAAATGCAGAAAAGCGAACCATCCGCTTGGGTAGAAAAAATCCTGAATTCTACGAAGTCCTCGAAGGCTTGGTCGAAGGAGAAAAAGTCATCATCAGCGGCTATGAGAACTTTGGGGATAACGAAGTGCTGGAAATGAAGTGAAGTCGGATGTTTGATTTCATGGGATTTAAAAATCCCAGATTTGAAATCTAAACTGATTGAATTTGAATAAATTAAATAATTGAAAACCAATTAAATAAAAAACATAAATCAACTTGTGGTCGAAGACTTCCGGCTTAAAAAAATCCGAAATCTGAGATCCGAAATCCAAAATCAAAATGGTCAACGTTATCAAAACCGTAAATCTTCGGAAGCTTTATTCTACTGAAGAAGTTGAAACTACCGCGCTGGATGGAATCCAGATCGAGATCAAAAAAGGCGAATTTGTCGCCATCATGGGCCCATCAGGATGTGGTAAATCCACCTTGCTGAATATTATCGGCCTTCTGGACAATCCTGACGGAGGTGAATATTATTTCCTTGATCAGGAGGTGGCTAAATTCTCAGAGCGTCAGCGTTCTGCCCTGAGAAAAGGAAATATTGGCTTCGTCTTCCAGTCTTTTAACCTTATTGACGAACTCACAGTATTCGAAAACGTAGAGCTTCCGCTCCTTTACTTAAAAATTCCTGCAGATGAGCGTAAGAAAAAAGTAGAGGAAGTATTGACCCGCATGAACATCATGCACCGTCGAAACCACTTTCCTCAGCAGTTGTCAGGTGGTCAGCAGCAGCGTGTGGCGATTGCCCGGGCGATTGTAGCGAAGCCATCCGTGATCCTCGCCGATGAACCTACCGGTAATCTGGATTCGACTAATGGTGAGGAAGTGATGCGTCTTTTGGAAGAATTGAACAACGAGGGAACTACCATCGTGATGGTGACGCACTCTCCCCATGACGCCAACTACGCCCATCGCGTGATCAACCTCTTTGACGGCAAAGTGGTGACGGAGAATATCCGTGAGCAGTTTCATGTGTAATGCTGGTTGATTGATGACGGATGACCGATGTATGCTTCGGTCATCCAGCATCCGTCATCCGACATTTTTTTACCTCTCACTCTCCCAACTTCCTCCTCCTCTTCATGCTCCGCCACTATTTCCTACTTGCATTTCGAAATTTTCAAAAATTCAAATCCATCTTTCTCATCAACCTGTTGGGACTGACTATAGGGTTGACGACGGTGGTACTGATAGGAGTCTGGGTAAAAGATGAGCTCAGTATCAATCGCTACCATACAAATTCAGATCGGATCTACACCGTGCTGACCAATCACGACAACGCCGGCGGTATTGTCACTTGGTCGGTCACTCCGGCACAAATGGCCGAATCGATGAAAGCAGAACTGCCCCAAGTAGAGATGGCAGCCGGAGTTTCTCCTTTTATCTCAGGAGTAGTCTTGGAATCAGCAGGAGAAAAACTGACAGCTGATGGCTTATTTGTGGATCAGGAATACCTTGATATGTTTAGCCATGAATTTTTGGTCGGAAATAAGTCCAAGGCCCTGACCGGAATAAATTCAGTGACACTGTCCGAAACCTTGGCTAAGAACCTCTTTGGATCAGCTGAAAATGCGATCGGAAAGTCCCTCAAATGGCAGGTGTTTGATTTCAAAAATGAAGTTGAGGTCACTGGAGTGTACCGGGATTTTGGTTCGCTTGATGTCGAAAAGCCCCAGTTTATGCTTGCTTTCCCTTATTTCAAGGCAATGCTCGGAGATGGGGCCCATTGGGACAATTTCAATGCCTCCACCTATGTGTTGCTCGAAGAGGGAACTGATGAGGAGGCATTCAATCTTCAGATTGCCGGTTTTATAAAAGCAAAAAGGCCCACTTCCAATGTGACTCCCTTTGTTCAGCTTTATGGTGACACCTATCTGCACGGAACCTATGAGGGGGGGAAGGTTGCCGGAGGAAGAATCAACTATGTCTGGATATTTTCAGGGGTAGCCCTGTTCATTTTGTTGATTGCCTGCATCAATTTCATGAACCTGACCACTGCCAGGTCACTGGCAAGATCAAAGGAAATCGGTGTTAAAAAATCCATGGGTGCCAGCAAAGGAGGGATTTTTGGACAGTTTATGGTAGAGTCTCTTTTGTTGGTTTTTTTGGCTTTGATGATTTCACTGGTTGCTGTTTTTATCCTTCAACCTGTATTTAATCAAGTCACAGGAAAGCAACTTAGCCTGGAATTTGGATTGACAGAGGTCATTCTATTTACCGGAATCTGGATTTTTACCGGATTGTTGGCTGGAATTTATCCATCGCTTTACCTGTCCAGGTTTAGGCCGGTTCAAATCATGAAAATTAACCTGAAAGGGAACCCAGGCGAGCTTATGGCAAGAAAGGGCTTGGTGGTTTTTCAGTTTGCGATTTCGATGCTTTTGATCATCGGGGTACTAGTGATCGGTAAGCAGATGAATTTCATTCAGAATCAAAACTTGGGCTATGATCAGTCCCACCTCCTTCAGATCCCTTCGGAATCCATTTCCCAATCCCAATTGCCTGTTTTATTGGAGCAAATCAAGGCTGTGCCGGGAGTGGAAAACGCATCAAGTCTCAACCATCCGCTGATTGGTCTGGAAAGTTCCACGATCGGACTAAGCTGGGAAGGCAAGAGTCCTGAGGAGGAGGTGAAGTTTGAAAACATATCGGTCAATCTAGGGCTGATCGAAACAATGGGCTTTGAGATCCTGTCCGGAAGGACTTTTTCTCCGGATTTTGGAGAGGAAAACACAAAAATCATCCTCAACGAAGAAGCAGTTCGGGTGATCGGCTTTGAAAATCCAATAGGTCAAGTGGTCAATCTGTGGGGAAATGACATGGAAGTCATCGGCGTGATCAAAAATTTTCACTTTGAATCTTTAAAAGAAAAAGTAAAACCTGCCTTCATTAAGTATGATCCAAATTTTGCCCAAAACATCATGGTCAGGATTCAATCTGAAAATCAGCAGGAGACCCTAACCGCAATTACTGGCGTATTCCAGAATGTAGTCGGGCAGAAGGCATCCATCTTTTTCATGGATGAGGCGTATCAAACGCTCTACGACCAAGAGCAGAAGGTGTCAGCTCTTTCAAAATATTTCGGTGTGGTAGCCATTTTTCTATCCTGTCTGGGACTGTTTGGATTGGCTGCATTCACAGCTGAGAGCCGCAAAAAAGAAATCGGTGTACGAAAGGTTCTGGGAGCCTCCATTGGAAGTATACTCAGCTTGATTACGCGGGATTTTGTCCAGTTGGTTGCTATTTCAGTTCTATTAGCCCTTCCTATTGCCTGGTATTTTGCTGATTCCTGGCTTCAGACTTATGCGCTACAGACCAATCTAAGCTGGTGGATTTTTGCAGGTTCCGGAATCCTCTTGATGGTGATTGCAATGCTTACCGTCAGTTTTCAGGCTTTTCGTGCTGCTTCTTCCAATCCGGTGAATTCGCTTCGAAGCGAGTAGATAAATTTGATTTACCTCAAATGGCCGATTTCGAACAAAATTGTTCGCTACTTTTTTGATTTTGATGAAAAAAGTGGGCTGAATGTGTCTTTAGGGGCTATTTGTGCTGGCACAGAAGATGGAATTTAATTTTTATCCTGAGGTAAGGAATCAAACCCCCCAGGTCAATTCATAAATAAAGAAATATGCTAACCAACTATCTCAAAATTGCGCTCCGAGGTTTCACCAAACACAAGCTCACTTTTTTAATCAATACCATCGGACTATCGCTTGGATTGTGGGCTGCCATATTAATAGGACTTTGGATCAAAAGTGAATTTGAAGTCGGAAAAGGATTGCCCGAGATTGAGCAGGTGTACCAGGTCATGGAGCATCAAACTTACGGTGCCGAGATATTCACCACTAGTTCTACTCCCGGGATTCTCGCAGAAGCGATGAAAGAAAACTTGGCGGAAGTGGAAAAGGCAGCTACTTATTCATGGGATGAGGTGCATCTTTTTGTCACTGGAGATAAGCGGGTCAAACTTACCGGGTTTTATGCAGGTGAAGATTATCTCCAGATCTTGCAGTATCCATTTGCCCATGGTAACAAGGAAAAGGCTCTTACCGACAAATCCCATATCGTTTTGACCGAGGAGGCGGCGATCAAGCTATTTGGAAAAACAGACGTTATCGGGGAATCAGTCGAAATGGTTTCCAATGAAGGAAGGGAACTCTATGTGGTGCAGGGCGTTTTGGCAGATCTGAAAAACAATGTTCCAAATCGGTTTGAGTACATTTTGCCTTATCAGGTTATGTTCGATAAGCCATACAACGAATGGCTTAAATATTGGGGAAATAATGGTCCAAGTACCATTGTCAAACTTCAAGCGGGTACGGATGCAGATAAATTTTCGGCTTCGATCAAAGACTTTATTCTGAAGCAAAAAGAGGCAGATAATGAGGGTAGTAATGTGGAGTTATTTGTTTTTCCCCGAACCGAATTGTACCTCAATGGTTCCTGGAAAGATGGCAAGATTCAGGAAGGTAGAATCAAAACTGTAAAGCTGTTTGCAATGATCGGATTTTTCATCCTGATCATAGCCTGCATCAATTTCATGAATTTGTCCACTGCTAAATCTCAGAAGCGGGCAAAAGAGGTCGGAGTGCGGAAAGTATCCGGTGCGGACAAGGCCTCTTTAGTTTATCAGTTCCTCAGTGAATCACTTTTGGTTACGCTTTTTTCGGGCCTCCTGGCTTTGATTTTGGTACAGGTGACGCTTCCGGTTTTCAATAATCTAACTGGAAAAATGCTTGAGATTCCTTATTCCGAATTGACTTTCTGGGTTCAACTGATCGGAATTTTGGCATTTACCGGTTTGGTGGCAGGAAGCTATCCGGCATTTTACCTTTCGGCTACCAAGGTGGTCTCGGTTTTCAAAAACCATGTAAAAGGCAGTAAAAATGTTGTTTTGGCCAGAAAAGGCTTGGTTCTATTCCAGTTTATTCTTGCCACAGGCCTGATTTTATCCACGGTGGTGATCTTCCGTCAGATCAATTATGCACTCAATCAGGACTTGGGCTATGAGAAGGACCAATTGGTCGCAGTGGGACTGGATGGGGATCTCTTTCAAAAGTATGATATCTTAAAAGCCCGGCTTGAATCTAACCCTAACATTGAATCGGTCACCCGAACTACCCACACTTTAACCGGAAGAAGCAGCAATACCGGGGATGTAAATTGGGAAGGGAAAGATCCCGAATTCAATGCGCTTTTTGAGCGGTTCATGGTGGATTATGATTTTGTGGAGACCATGGGCATGAAACTAATCGAGGGAGCTGATTTTTCCAGGGAAAAGGGAGCAGATTCGACGCTGTCAGTGATAGTCAATCGTCGTGCTTTTGAAATTATCACCCAAAACAATCCCGAATTGAGAACAATTTCCATAGGAAATGAAACCCGTCAAATCTCCGGAGTGGTGGAGGATTTTCACTTCCAAAGCTTTCACCAATCCGTGGAACCTGCCTTCATGCTGTTGAATCCAACCTATGGTTTCAATTCTTTTATCCGTGTGAAGCCTGGAGAAATGGAATCCACCCTGAGCTTTATCCAATCTGTAGTCGAAGAACTCAATCCTGAGTTTCCTTTTTCCTATCATTTTATGGATGAGACCTATGCCCGAATGTATAAGGATGATGTACGTCTGAGAGATTTAGCGCAGTACTTCAGCATTCTGACGATTTTGATTTCATGTCTGGGACTTTTGGGTCTTTCTGCCCATGTCGCCGAGCAAAAGACCAAGGAAATCGGCATACGAAAGGTTTTGGGGGCATCAACACTTTCAATCCTTCAAGTGATCAATAAGGAGTTTATAACCGTGGTGACCGTTTCTATTTTGATCGGTTCGGGCTTGGGCTATTGGTATATACAAAACTGGCTGGAAGGATTTGCTTATCGGATTGAATTTGAATGGTGGTTTATCCCCTTGGCTGCTGTTTTGATTTTGGGAATTGCCCTGATCACCGTTACACTTCAATCCATCAAAGCCGTGAGAAGTAACCCTGTCCAAGCCATTAAATCTGAATGAATCAGGTAAAGACTGCCAATAAAAAGCCATTCTTGCCTCTGAGTAGTTAACTGATTTTTAATCATTTATTCCTTTTCTCATGATTGCTACCTATATCAAAATCTCCTGGAGAAGCTTAGTGAAGCGCCGACTGTTTACTTTGGTCAATTTGCTTGGATTGACTCTAGGGCTTAGTGCTTTTTTGGTCCTTTTTGCCTATGTGGCCTCGGAGTGGACCTACAATGATTTTCATGTCCGGAAGGATCAGATCTATCGTTTGGGAGTAATCGGGAACAGCGGAGAAGCCAATATCTACTTGCCTCCGGGTTATGCAGCAACTTTGGAAGACAAATTTTCCGAAGTCGAAAAAGCCCATCGCTGGGCAGAGTATCTGGCCAATGGTCTGGTGGTGATTCCGGAATCGGGTGAGGCATTTAAGGAACAGGAAATCCAATTTGTAGAGGAGGATTTCTTCGAAACCTTTTCTTTTCCAATTCAATTTGGAAAGGCAAACCTGAATGCTCCTGGTACGGCTGTGATTACGGAAGAAATCTCCCGAAAATACTTTGGGACTCCAGATGCGGTGGGTCGCAGTTTCTCCCTGAGCAATCAGTTTGGGAAAATGGATTACACGGTCATCGGAGTCATGGATAATATCCCGGACCGATCCGATTTGAAAGGAAATATTTTCCTCTCGGTATCTACGTTGGAAAATCCCGCCAACCGAAACGGAAATGACTGGGCTGACCCCAATGGCCTGGAATCCAGTTTTGTGAATATTTTTCTGCAAATAAAGCCCGGGGCCGATATCAGCGGACTGGAGAAGCAGATCAATGCCTTGATCAAAAATACCCCCGGTTATTGGGAGGTAGAAGTGTTTCTTCAGCCTTTGACAGCCATTCATTTAGCGGGATCTCTTTCGGATCCTTATCCAACTTTCGGAAGCAGGGCATCTGTGTTGGTCTTTCTGGCCATGGCTTTCCTTATCTTGGGAATTGCTTACGTCAATTACCTCAATTTGTCCTCGGCAAGTATCCTTACCCGAATCAAGGAGATAAAGATGCGGAAAGTCCTGGGAGCTCAAAATTGGCAATTGGCGCAGCAATTCATGATCGAGACCTTGATTTTGCTTGGATTAGCTTTGAGTTTTTCCTTTTTGATTTTGTATCTGGTCAAGCCTTGGCTTACCGATATTTTGGGAAAATCCCTTTGGTTTGGCGTCTTTAGTACTCCCGGGTTTTGGCTGATTTTGGTTGCGGTTTTCCTCGGCTGCATGTTGATCTCCGGATTTTACGTGGTGGCGCTGGCTGGTAAACATGCCCATGGGAATGTCACCGCGGCTGGAAAAAGCCAACTGCTGAGAAAATCCCTTGTTGTCTTCCAGTTTGTGATTTCGATCAGTATCATTTGTTGTACTCTTGTCATCCGCAATCAGTTAAACTTCATGCAAGACAGGGATTTGGGGATAAACATTCAGCAAAAGCTAGTCATCGAAGGTCCAGAGGATTTGGGTGAAGACGGAAAATCCAAAATCCTCGCCTTCAAACAAGCCTTAGCGTCCCAAAGCTTCGTGCAAGCCATCGGAGCATCCAATGCCATCCCAGGTAAAGGGTTCAACTTCAAAGCCAGCGGGATTTTTCCCATGGTGGAGCGGCCTGAAGACAAGGATAAAACCTATTCCATTTTGATCATGGACGAGAAGTTCATCGATACCTATGAGATCGAGCGCTTGGCTGGAAGGAATTTTACCCGGGAGGAAGTCGAGGCCGGCTGGACGGGTTCTAAGAAATTGATGCTGAATGAGTCAGCTGCAAAATCTTTTGGATTTGATGGGCCGGATGATGCAGTCGGAAAATACATCAATTGGGGGGATCCGTATGAGGTAGTGGCAGTGGTCAAAGATTACCACCACATGTCGCTACGGGAAGAAATTCCCCCGATGATCCTTCTGCCGGCAGAGTCTAGCGGATATTTTTCACTCACTGTGGATGCTGATCAGATCCAGTCCAAAGTTGAAGCACTGGAAGAGATATATAAAGATATTTTTCCGGGAAACCCCTTCAATTTCTTTTTTATGGATGAGAGTTTTGCGGAGCAATATCAGTTGGAAGTGCAGCTTTCCCGAGTATTCACCGCATTTGGGATTTTGGCCATTGTCATTTCCTGTCTGGGTCTGTTTGCACTTGCCGCCTATTCCGTCCAACAGCGGACCAAGGAAATCGGAATCCGGAAAGTACTCGGAGCGAGCAGCGAAAGTTTGATCCGATTGGTCAGTAAGGATTTTATGATTCTGGTCGGATTGGCAATTCTTTTTGCTTTTCCGATAGCGTGGTATGCGATGAGAACCTGGCAGATGGATTTTCCTTACAAGGCCGGATTGTCTGTAACCACTTTTGTTTTAGCAGGAGGATTGAGTTTTCTGGTGGCTTTGTTGACAGTGGGAATCCAAGCCATTAGGGCCGCTTGGGCTAATCCCGTCGATTCCATTCGAAATGAATAAATGAGGAGGGGCTCGGTTCTCCGGGAAAATTGAATGATTTTTTTTGTCCGCTGTCGGCCAAATTGGACAGTTGGCGTTCATCTTTAAACTGTCGAAATGCCCTCTGGAGACTCCGGAGGGCATTTTTATTTTTTGATACGGTCTTTGCAACCTATGCAGTACAAGTTGCATCTCTTAAAGTGAAAGCTAAACCAACATTTTTTCCAATAAACTAAACCAACCTAAAATTCCTCCTGCCATGTGGAAAAACTATCTGAAAATCGCCTACCGAAATCTGATCAAAAACAAAATTTATTCGGGAATCAATATCCTCGGACTGAGCTTGGGGATGGCTGCCAGCATCCTGATCATTATTTACATTGCTGACGAACTGAGCTATGACAAATTCCATCCCGGAGGAGAACGGATTTACCGCGTGGCTATGCAGGGAAAGATGAACGGTAACGAGTTTAAGATGGCCTATACTCCTGCAACTATGGCAAATGCACTAAAGGAGGAAGTTCCTGAGGTGGAGGAGGTGATTCGGTTTGGACTTTTTAGTACGATGCCGGTTCGCTATGAAGAGAAGACTTTTACAGAGCCGATCATGCTGGTTGCCGATCCCAATTTCTTTGACTTTTTTGGTTTCAAGCTGCTCAAAGGAAATCCTGCGACGGCCTTATCCGGAACAGATAAGGTGATTCTCACCGAGACTGCTGCAAAAAAATACTTTGGGGAAGAAGAGCCGATTGGGAAAATTCTTCTTCGTGGTTCGGATAAAGTTGCCACCGAGGTAAGTGGAGTGGTGGTGGATCCCCCTCACAATTCCCACATCGATTATGACATGATCCTCTCGGCAGACAGCTGGGATTACATGAAGGACCTCCAATGGTCCAGTAACAATCTCTACACCTACTTCAAAACTCATCCCAACGCCGATGTTCAGAAGGTAAAAGCCGCTTTGGATCAGTTCATCGAGAAGTATTTCGGGCCGGACATTGAGAAGTTCATGGGGGTCAGCTTGGCGCAATTCCGGGAGCAAGGCAATCAATTCGGCTATACAATCACCGCTCTCCATGACATTCATTTGCACTCGGACTTGGATGGAGAGATCAAGCCCGCCGGCAATATTCAATACCTGTACATTTTTGGAGCGATTGCCTTGTTTATCATCGTAATTGCCTGTATCAATTTCATGAATCTGTCCACTGCCCGCTCAGCCAACCGGGCCAAGGAAGTAGGAGTGAGAAAATCTGTCGGTGCGGAAAAAAGCAGATTGATTGCCCAGTTTTTATCCGAATCGATGATCTACAGTTTCATCTCAGGACTGGTTGCGGTGGTTTTCATCTTACTTGCCCTGAGTCCATTTAATTCTCTTTCAGGAAAAGACCTTGGTTTCGGCATTTTTGCAAACCCACTGGTAATCATCGGTATGCTGGTGTTTTTCGTTGTGATTGGGATCATGGCAGGATCTTACCCGGCATTTTACCTGACATCCTTTTCGCCTGTTGCTGTTTTAAAAGGAAAAATCAGAACCGGAGTGAAGCGGTCCGCTTTTAGAAACGGACTGGTGGTGTTTCAGTTTTTTGTATCCATTTCCCTCATCATCAGCAGTATGGTGGTGTATAAGCAGCTGAACTATATGCAGGAGAAAAACCTGGGTTTTGAAAAGGAGAACGTCATCAATCTCCTCCATACTCAATCCTTGGGACAGAACTCAGAAGCATTTAAGCAGGAATTGCTAAGCAACACCGGCTTTATTGCAAGCAGTTATGCAAACGACCTGCCTCCGAATATAGACTGGACCTCAGTTTTTAAAACGGTTGACACCCAGCAGGACTTCCTATGCAATCTCAACTTTGTAGATGAGGATCATGTCCAGGCAATGGGTTACAAAATCGTCATGGGTAGATTTTTCTCCAAAGACTACCCAAGCGACACGGGTAGCATAGTCATCAATGAAAGTGCTTTCAGACAAATGGGCTGGACCAAACTGGACGGCAATCAGCGCTTAGCCGGGTATTGGACCGGTAATACAGAACTTGTAGAGCGGGAGGTTATCGGAGTGGTGCAGGACTTTAATTTTGAAAGTCTCAGAGCTACGGTAAGACCACTGATCATGGCTCTTGGCCCGGAACCCAACGGTGAAATGGCAATTCGAGTCAGTCCGGGAAATATTCAGGATAAGATTGACTTTTTGGAGAAAACCTGGAAAAAGCATGCGGATGGAGCTGCTTTCGAATATTCATTTGTAGATGCCAATTTTGACGCCTTGTTTCAGTCTGAGCAAAAAATGGGAAATATCATTCTCGTTTTCACCGTTTTGGCTATCAGCATCGCCTGTCTGGGATTGTTCGGTTTGGCAGCTTACACCACAGAACAGCGATCTAAAGAAATCAGCATCCGAAAAGCCTTAGGTGCATCCATGGCCAATTTGGTGACTATTCTGAGTAAGGATTTTACGCTTTTGGTTGTGTTGGCCTTTGTGATTTCCGGACCCCTGACCTACTATTTTATGACCCGATACTGGCTTCAAAATTTCGCCTATCGGGTGGACATTGATGCCTTCCTGGTCCTGTTGGCAGGGGTAATCGCAATCGTGATTGCATGGCTTACGGTCAGTTACCAAAGCTTCAAAACTGCCGCCAACAATCCGGTGGATTACCTGAAGAATGAATAAAGTAAAGTAGGCGGTAGGCAGTGGGATTAATGCCTACTGTTTACTGTCCATTATAAGACTGCCTGCTGAAAACTGATTTCGTTCGCTCACGGTCAAAATCAAAAGTTCTCGGACATAATCAAATTGAAAAAAGCCATCAAAAATCCAAAAATGGACTTTTTCAATTGGCACAATCTCTGGCAACACTATTAACAGAAACTAAATCAACTACATAAACAACCAAGTACCATGAAAACCTCAAGAATCTTCTCCCTGATTGTTGCCCTATTCCTCTTGGGTTCGGCAGCACAGGCGCAAAAGTCAGAAACCCGAACCCCGGGATCATTTAACAAAATTGAGAACGGCGGAAGCTGGGACGTTGTCATCACCAAAGGATCCAAAGATGAAGTTCGACTGGAGACCACCAGTTTTGACTTAAGCAAGGTCATCACCAAAGTGGAAGACCGAACACTTAAAATCAAACTGGAAAAAGGCAATTACAGTAATGTAAATCTGAAGGTTTATGTCACTGTCCGTGAACTTGAATCGGTAGGGGCTTCCGGATCCGGTGACGTGGTTTTAGACTCAGACTTTGGGGCGGATTCCTTTTCCCTGGGATTGTCCGGATCAGGAAGCATCACCACAAAAAATATCAACGCCAGCAAGTTGAATGTCGGAATGAGCGGTTCCGGTAAAATCAGTATTGCCGGAGGCCAAGCCGACGAAGCCAGCATCGGGCAGTCAGGTTCGGGTGATCTTGATGCACTTAATTTCACAGCGGAATCTGTGAAAATCGGAAAATCAGGTTCCGGAGACACTTCAATAGGCGTGACCGAATCCTTCACAGTAGGCTCTTCCGGCTCCGGTAACATCTATTACAGGGGAAATCCTGAGAAGCAAAGCATCGGAATTTCCGGTTCCTCCAAGCTGATTAAGCAATAAATTTTAACCCAGCCCTAAGAATGGAAAGTGCCGGTGAAGTTCTTCTTTGTCGGCATTTTTTGGTTCGCCAAAAAGTAAGAATTATCAATCCACCCGAATTAACCCAAAATCTCACCTGCTATGTTAAAAAACTATCTGAAGATTGCCTATAGAAATTTAGCCAAGAACAAGGTTTACACAGCGATCAATATTTTGGGTTTGACATTGGGGCTTACTTGCTGTCTTCTGATTTTCTTGCAGGTTAAGGATGAATTGAGTTACGATAAATTTTGGCCGGAACATGAGAAAATCCATAGAGTGGCATTGGAACGGATCTATCCAGACCATGTCAATTTTTATGCGATCATTCCCGACGGTTTTGCAGAAGTCTTTAAAAACGAAATTCCCGAGGTGGCATCAGCTACCCGGTTGTTTGTTTTTGGGGATTTCGTCAGCACAGTCCAAGTGGAGGAGGATACTTATGAGGAAAAATTAGTTGCCTTAGCCGATTCCAATTTTTTTGAAGTTTTTCCGGTTCCTTTTTTGGCTGGGGATCCCCAGACTGCCCTTTATAAAACCAATTCGGTGGTAATGACCGAGGCGATCGCCCTAAAGTACTTTGGTGAGAGTCAGGCGCTAGGCAAACTTTTCAAATTAAACGGACAGGATGTGGAGGTGACGGGAGTTGTGAAGGATTTTCCTGCCAACACGCATTTTAGCTTCGGGATTTTGGGGACTACAGCCGGTTTGCCTTTCAATCAGGAGCCAACCTACTCCTCTTTTTCAGCCATGACCTATGTCAAGCTCCATAATTCAGGCAGTAAGGAAAAGGTGGAAGAGCTGATCCCTCCTTTAGTCAAAAAGTACGCAGCAGGTCAGATCGAGCAAAGTACAGGAGTGAATTATGACGATTACACTGCAGCAGGAAATGGCTACCGTTACTTTCTCCAACCCTTGGGAGATATCTATTTGACTTCAAGACTTCAGGGTGAAATGAAGTCAAATAGCGATATCCGATATGTTTACCTGTTTATTTCCATTGCATTTTTTATTCTTCTGATCGCATCGGTCAATTTTATCAACCTGGCCACTGCCCGATCTACGGACCGAGCTAAGGAAGTAGGGGTGAGGAAAGCAATGGGGTCTGACCGTAAGCAGCTGATAACCCAATTTCTTTTGGAGGCTGTTTTGGTGGTGGTGGTCAGTCTGGCATTATCCTGTGTTTTGGTGGCAGTTACCCTGCCTTTTTTCAATGATATGGCCCAAAAGGAGCTTAGCATAACTTGGGAAAAAGGGATAGAGCTGTTGCCTTGGCTGTTGGGCATTGGGATTTTCGTGTCCCTAGTGGCCGGTTATTATCCAGCTTTTCAGGTGTCAAAAATGCATGCCGTAGAGATTATGAAAGGGAAGCTGAATTCATCACGCAAAGGACAATTTCTCCGAAATGGCTTGGTGGTATTTCAATTTACTATTTCGATCGCACTGATTGCCGGCACATTGATTATTCAGCGACAGATTGATTTTATCCAAACCAAGAATCTTGGTTTCCAAAGAGAAAATGTTGTGGTGGTCAATCGCTTTGGTCAACTGGAAAATCCCGAGACCTTTCGAAAGGAGGTGATGAAAGTCCCCGGAGTTCTAAGCGCTGGCGGGACAAGTACCATGCCCGGCAATTCCTTTTTCGGTGTTCAGTTTACTCCTGAGGGGAAATCTGAGGTGTTAACCGGAAAGGGATTTATGGCAGATGATTTTTTTATCAAAACCATGGATATCCAAATTTCTGAAGGAAGAATCTTTGGGGAAGAATTTAACGACAGCACAGCAGTGATTCTCAACAAAGCTGCAGTTCATGCTTTTGGACTGGAGAATCCCATCGGCAAAAAGATCTACAGCGGGGCTAATGTCAATGGTGAACAGGTCAACATCCCCTACACTGTAATAGGTGTCGCAGAGGATTTCCATTTTGAATCACTTCACTTGCCGATCACTCCACTCGCAATTTTCAGTTCTGAATCAGCAGGGGGATTTCGGGCATTTTTGGCCTTGACCGTATCCGGTGAAAATCCTCAGGCTACCCTTGAAGGGGTCAAAAACCTTTGGGAAGAATTTGGTCAAGGTCAGCCATTTTCCTATTCCTTTTTGGAAAACAACCTTCAAACCCTTTATCAGGGAGAGCAAGTGTCCGGAAAAATTTTGGCCTCTTTTTCGATTTTGGCTATAGGAATCGCCTGCATCGGGCTTTTTGGTCTTGCGGCATTTACGGCGTATCAGAAGACCAAAGAGATCGGGGTACGAAAAGTTTTGGGTGCTTCCACCGCTAGTTTGGTCTGGATGCTGACCACCAATTTCAGCAAACTAGTATTGGTGGCATTTGTAATTGGAGCGCCCATTGCGTATTGGGCTATGGATCAGTGGTTGGAGACTTTTGCCTATCAGACCCGACTGCATCCTTTGATTTTCCTCGTGGCTGGACTTGTCACTCTTGCAATTGCCTTACTTACGGTCAGTTATCAAGCCTTTTCTGCGGCTCGAACCAACCCTGTAAAAAGTCTCAAATCCGAATAATCCAACCTCATTTCCTGAATCCCATGATCAAAAACTATTTTAAAATCGTCTTCAGAAATGCCAAAAAGCACCCTATGTATGTGCTGATCAACTTGATTGGGTTGGCGATAGGGATGGCAGTGAGTATAGTGATTTTGCTCTATGTGCAATTTGAACTGAGTTATGATCAATACCATCCTGATGCAGATCGGATTTACAGGGTTTCCCGGGCTTGGTATAATCAGGATGGAGAGGAAAGCCTTCATTTGGGCCATTTGGCACCACCGTTTGGGCCTTTGTTGAAATCGGATTTTCCGGAGGAAGTGGCAGTTTCCGCACGCCTTTTCAACTTTAATACCCTGATCAAATCCGAAGGAAATGCAATGGAAGAGGAGCGGTTTTTCTTCGCTGACCCGGAGGCTTTTGATCTTTTCTCCTGGAAAATCATTGAAGGTGAGGCCCAAAAGGCTTTAACGGAAGCAGATGGTATTATCCTCACAGCCAGTACGGCAAAGAGGTATTTCGGAAATCAATCCGCTGTAGGCAAAGAGCTCAGGGCAGAGCTTGCCGGTCAGGAATTTACCTTTCAGGTTCGCGGAGTCATGGAAGACATGCCGGACAATTCTCACTTTCATGTGGATTTTCTAGCCTCCATGATTCCTGTTGTTCAGTTTTTTGGAGGTCAGGAAGCGTTTATGTCCAATTACGGCTCCAATAATTTTTCTACTTTCGTCAAACTGGCTGAAGGAGTGGACGGTAAAGCCTTCGAAGCCAAAATTCCCGCAATGATTGATCGCCATATGAGTGAAAATCAAGCCGGAGTTCCTGCCTCCAAAGGTACAGCGCTGAAGTTGTGGCCTATCACTGACGTACATCTTCATTCCAATCTGGCTTCCGAGATTGAGCCAAACGGCAGCATTGAGTACGTTTACATTTACCTCGCCGTGGCTTTGTTTATCCTCTTGATCGCCTGCATCAACTTTATGAATTTGTCCACTGCCCGATCTTCCCTGAGATCGATGGAAGTAGGGCTCCGTAAAGTAATGGGGGCTGATAAAGCCCTGCTGGTGAAGCAGTTTATGGGGGAATCTTTCGTCATGACGTTCCTGGCCATGGTTCTGGCGATTATGCTGGTATACCTGTTTTTACCCACATTTTCAGACTTTACAGACAAGCCACTTAGCCTCAATTTTATCAGCCATCCCCAATACCTGTTGGGAGTGTTTGGTTTGATGGCATTTGTAGGCTTGATATCCGGGAGTTATCCCGCCTTGTTTTTGTCAGGATTTATGCCTGCCAAAGTTCTCAAAGGAACCTTCAAGGCAGGGAAAGGCCATGAGAATTTCCGTTCTATCCTGGTTACCGGGCAATTTGCCATTTCAGTAGTCTTGATTGTGGCAGTTATGGTGGTGGTGAGGCAGTTGGATTTTATGCAAAACAAAGATTTGGGATTCCAAAAGGAGGATGTAGTTGTGCTTCCAAACAGTCAGCAGATCAATGAAAATTACCTCATCATCAAAGATCGACTTGAAAACCATCCCGGTATCAAAGAGGTAAGTATTTCCAGCAGAGTTCCTTCGGGCCGTTTACTGGATTCACAGGGAACTTCTGCCGAAGTCAACGGGGAACTTACCCAACTCAATGTCCGGATTGCTGATATTCATGTCGGACATAACTTTCTCAGTACATATGGCATACCGCTCAAGGCTGGTAGGGACTTTGACTTTCTAAGAGCAAGTGATTCTACCGAGGCTTTCATTTTGAACGAAACAGCCATCCGGGCAATCGGATGGCAAAATCCTGAAGAAGCACTGGGTAAGCAGTTTTTGTATGGGGATCGACGCGGATTTGTTACTGGGGTAATGCAGGATTTTAACTTTGAAAGCCTCCATCAACCGATTGTTCCGATCGTGTTTATGATTTCGCAAAACCGGAACAATCTGGTAAGTATCAAAATCGATGCGGCTCAACGGGAGGAAGTTTTAGCCTTTCTGAAAGAGGAGTGGGCTCAACTCCGACCTGACTATCCCTTTGAACCGCTTTTTGTGGACGAGGGATTCAATCAACAATATGAAGCTGAGGCTCGGGTGAAAACGATCTTTACTTTCTTCTCAGCTTTGGCAATTCTGATTTCCATTTTGGGACTTTTGGGCCTGGTGACATTTGCAACAGAGCAGCGCACCCGCGAAATCGGGATCCGCAAAGTGATGGGTGCGGAAACCGGAAATATCCTGGTTCTTTTGGGAAAGGATTTTCTCAAACTCGTCGGTATAGGATTTCTGATCGCAATTCCAGTTTCCTGGTTTGGGATGAGCACTTGGTTGGAGGATTTTGCCTATCGTATTGGCATCAACTGGACGGTATTTCTTTGGGCAGGTTTGATTGCGGGGATCATTGCTGCGATTACCGTCACGTCGCAAACCCTCAAAGCGGCTTGGGCTAATCCGGTGAAGAGCATTAAGAATGAGTAGGGAGGCCTGCAGGTTCGGAATTTAGGAGGAATGGTAGGGAAGTTGGGACAAGCTGGCGGTAGCCCCAATTTCCTCCAATCATTCCCTTCCAAGCATGGAAAATGAGTCCGTCAAAGGCTTCAATCCTTAGCCTCAAATCCTCTTTCAATGGTCGTTTCCCCGACAAATTGAAGGGTATATTTTCCTTTTGACAGAAACTCCTTTTGATTTAGGAAGTAGGGCAGTGGGCTGGTGTTTTCCTTCAGGATCAAATCCCAGCGATATTGGTTCAATCCCATGCGCCCCATTATTTCCTTAGACCATATCATTTCATTCTTTTCGTTGACAATACGAAGGACAATCGTTCTTGCCTTCGGTAGCCAAAATGAAATCGTCATCTTCTCCAAGTCAATGTTGTGCAGCTTATCGAACCGATTGGCCGGCAAAACTGTGACATTGCTGAGCTCAAAAAGCATTTCCTGATCAAGGGAATTTTTGGAGACAATCTCATACAGCGGCTTTAGATTGACCTTGTAAATTCCCCGACCGTGTGTGGATACAATCAGGTCGCTGGTGCGAGGTTCCACCTCGATATCCGATACTGCAGCAGGAGGAAAACCCTGCCCCAATTGTGACCAACTTTTTCCCCGGTCAGTGGAGATATAGACCGCGCGGTATAGCCCTGCGTAAAGAATATTCTCAAATACCGGATCTTCCTTGATCACATAAGCGACCTCCCCCGGTAAATTGGAAGTCAGGCTCTCCCAGGTCTTGCCTTGGTCCTCGGACTTGAATAGGTAGGTATTGAAATCGTCGTAGTTGATGCCGGACATCGCCAAATACACTCTCTCTGGATTGTACTTGGAAGGTGTAATGCTGCGCACATAGGCATCGGGAAGACCCATGGATCGGTCAATCCAGGTAGTTCCATCATCAGAAGTCGTCCAAAGGAGACCCTTATCGGTGCCGGCATAGATCAGTCCCTTTTTCAAAGGAGATTCTGCCAAAGCCCCGATAGCAAGGGAAGTTTTGGAAGGGTTGCCGTTTTTGGAAAGATCAGGGCTTATTGCTTTCCAAATCTCTCCACGATTTTCACTCTTTAAAATATAATTCCCACCCAGGTAGAGCTCCTGGTGGTTGAATTCGGAAAGGAAATACGGAGAGATAAAGTGATAATTCAATTCAAGGCCTAGCTTCCCTGCATCAGGACGCAGGGGTGTGGAGTTACCACTTTTCAGGTCCATTCTTCGGATGGCCCCCTCTTGTGCACTGTAATAAATAGTGGTTGAATCGACGGGATCAATTACAGTGATGCAACCGTCACCCCCACTCCAGGGATCGATCCATAAATATTTCCAGCCGTCATACCGTTTGGGATTCCATTCGGTGGAATGTCCAACTATGGTAGCATTGTCCTGAGTGCCGCCATAAATCTTGTATGGAGTTCCCTTGTCAAGGGTGATGTCATAAAATTCCCCCGTTGGAATGTTGTTGAAGTGCATCCAGGATTGTCCCTTGTCATAACTCACATACAAGCCTCCATCGTTTGCCAAGGTAAGGTGATTGCTGTTGGTTGGATTGATCCATAATTCGCATTGATCCAGGTGTAGGGGATCTGCAGGATTTGGAAACAAATGGTACACATCTCCTGCCACCAAATCGAAGGACTTGCCCCCATCCCGACTGTGTGCAAGTCGTACTCCCAATGCATAAATCTCATCATCATTGTGCGCATCTACGACAATGTCTGCAAAGTACCAGCCGATCACGGAGTTGATCATGAGCTCCTCGGTGTGGGTTCTTTTCCAGGATTTGGCACCATCCAAGGTCAAATAAACCTCCGCCGCTCCAATTTCATCGGAATCAGAGGTGGACTTATTTCGATGGTCCATCAATGCATAGACCTTGTCGGGGTTTTGATAGGAAACAGCCAAACCAATTCGACCACGGCCATCACCTTCAGGAATACCCGAATCCTGTCTTTTCCAGGTTTTTCCTGCATCCACGCTTTTGAAGATCCCGCTGCTTTTCCCGTTTACAGTCGGGTAACTCTCCCACACAGAAGCATAAATCGTATTGGGGTCAGTCGGTGCAATGACGATGTCATTGGCCCCGGTTCGCTCATTGACATAGAGCACATGCTCCCAATCCTTGCCGCCATTGAGTGATCGGTAAACCCCACGGTGGGGA
Source organism: Algoriphagus lacus (assembly GCF_003583985.1). Lineage (GTDB taxonomy): Bacteria > Bacteroidota > Bacteroidia > Cytophagales > Cyclobacteriaceae > Algoriphagus > Algoriphagus lacus. Next base: position 81,896 of record NZ_QXML01000011.1, read on the forward strand.
TTGGTGGTCCACAAATGACCCAGTACGGAGACATAAACGATGTCAGGATTGGTAGGATGAACCACCACTTTTCCGATGTGCCAGGAATCATCCAGGCCAAGGTGCCGCCAAGTCTCTCCGCCGTCGTCTGACCGGTACATCCCTGTCCCCGGCATGGTAAAGTTTCTGGGCTTCTTCAAAGTTTCACCGGTACCCAGATAGATAATGTTGGTATTGGAAGGAGCCAAAGCAATGTCCCCGATGCCATAAGATGCTTCGTTATCAAAAATCGGTTTCCAGGACAATCCGTTGTTGGTTGTTTTCCACAAACTCCCCGAACCAAAACCTAAATAAATGGTGCCGGGATGCTGCAAATCCACCTGGAAAGACTCGACCAAGGCGCTATTACTTACTGGTCCAAGCGGAATCCAGTTCAACCCAAAAATTGATTCCTCCTTAAGCTTCAAATGCTCCTGAAAGGACTTGACCAAGGGCGATTGGGGTTGTTGACCAAATCCTTCCAAGCTCAGGAAATTACCACTGAGCAAAATGAGAAGTTTGATCCAGTTGTAAGGAGACCTTTTAGGATTGGAGGCAATAGGGGGGTTGATTGACATACCTTTTGGATTTAGGTTTTAAAAAATAAAAATATACCGACTAAAATCCGTACTTGCTAAAGTTGGAAATTGAACCAAACCACCGGGAGAATCAATCTTTCCTTCACTTCCAAGCCTCCCATCTTCCTTACTTCCTCGCTTCCCAACTTTCTACATCAAAAATCCATTTTCAATCGGGTAGGGCTTAGGAATGTCTTTTTCTCCCAGCATTTCAAGCAAATCAATCTCAATGGTCCTGGAAATGGAAGAAATAGGGACGTCATTGTATCCGGCCTCAAAAGGGTTTTCAGAATAGTCCCCAATTCGGTCAACCAGGAAAAAAATCCAGATAATAATTGCCGAAAACGGTACGGTAAGCCAATAGTGCAGCTTGGTGGATTCGATAAAGATGTCCAAAAGTCCAAAGGGAATCAATGCACAGAAAATGTAATTGATGAATACGCCTGTGGATGCGTATTGGCGAGGAAAGGGGAAGTTTTTGATCCGCTCACTCATGCCCTGATCATCAATTAGTCTGGAAATCAGCTGCTGAAGCCAAACGTGCTTGTATTCTGTGATTCCTCCTTCCGCCTCGAGTTTTTTCAGCTCCAAACTTTGGGTTTTCAGGATTTGAGAGGGGATGTTGCTGTAGGATTTCAGTCGACTCAGTTCTTCAGGGCTTAGGTATTTTGCCAGTTCAGCGTCCATTCCCTGAATGCCTTCCTCCCTAAAATAGGGAGTGAAAACCATGTTTTTAATGTCTCCGTTGTGTTCCCAGGGTTTCCCTTTCCGCATGGTGTGCTTGAGCGCCATGAGCCAAGCCAAATGCCGGAAAACGAACTTTCGCTTCCATTCAAACGGAACTTCAGCAGAAGGAAGGCTTAAAACCCCAATAGTGATGGATCGGCTGTCATTGACGATTGCACCCCAGATTTTCCGGGCTTCCCAAGCTCGGTCGTATGAACTGTTGTTTTTGAAACCCAAATAAAAAGCTACCGCAATACCAATGACTGAAATAGGCTGCCATGGGAGGGAAAATGGTATTCGTGTAAGTTCGTAAATGACGATGACGGCAAGCGAATAAAGTACTCCGTTGATCAGGTGTTTTTTGGACCATCGGATGGTACTGTAGATGTGGTAGTGCCTGTTTACGAACATAAAAATGCTTTTTTTAACAAACTAGGAATTAATTCTCACTTTCTCCAACTCAAAATGAATCACTTTCCTTCGTTCGTAATCGGACAATTTCGTTCGATGATTTTATAAAGAAAAAATATATATGCCCTTTTGGGCCAAATTATAACCGTTTCAGGTGGCATAGAAATAGAATCAATGACGGAAACAAAAACCAAACTCTTTTATGACACTTTCCACAGTAATTATTTTCCTCCAATTAGCCTTCTTCAATGAGGTTTTCCAGCCAAAGCTGAAAATTCCTGCCGGTCAGGAAATCCAAGTCCCCCTTAGTGGTGAAAACTCAATGGAAGTTAAGATTTTCAATTCTTCTCAATATGGCCTGGATGTAAGAGTAATCGACAGATCCAACGGTGCATTTGTTCGTGGTTTTGGTATGGTAAAAGAATCCACCGAGACAGTTCTGGTCGAACCGAGTTTCCTTCTTATACTGTCCAACTCGTCTACCGAAGACCTTGAAGTCTCCTATTCCTACAAGGAAACCAACATTGAAAAAAGTGAAAAGGCCAATTTGGACGAAGTTAAACTTACTTTTCACAACGGGTCGCTTTCCAGTATTCCCCTGATTATTCCGGGGGTGATGAATCCCAACCTTTCTCCTATGTCGGATAGCGGAGTTACTTTGAAAATGGGACAAAAAGTATTTTTCAAAGAAAAGAATAAGCAATACCTGCTGTTTGAAGTGAGCCCGACCTTAAAAAACGGCGATGTTTTGGAAATCCAGGATTTGATTAAAGAGAGGAAAAAAGAGCTGGGACTGCGCTGAACTTGTTGAGTCCAGAACTGGATTAACTATCCTGGGAAAATGAGCAAAACCGGAAATACTCCTTAATCAAGGATGATCTCCTAAAGCTTTTAGTCCTATTTGAATGATTTGAAATACGTTCAAGAGTTAAAGCCTTGGTAATGAAGTTGAATTCTTTATCGAGGCTTTATTTATTTGGGATGAATTGACTCCATAAGGATGTCACTCTTTAACAGCAAAATGGCAGGTTGTGCTGACTAAGTGTAAAAGATTGGGAGTTGCCTACCGACTCCTATTCCAATAAATCTTCAGGTTTTTGGTGGATCGTCCTGAGGCAATCAATTCCGGCTTGCCATCACCATCCAAATCTGCCGCCTGTAAATCCTCGCAAGCCATGCCGTTTTTATCAATCCAATATTCCTCAAATTCGGAAAAGGAGCCATTTTTCGGCACAAAAAGCTTAACTCCAAATTCCCCGGATTCATTGGGCAACCGCCAACCCACGGCGATTTGGTCCGAGCCCAAACCCAGAAAATCTCCTGTAACCAATGCATGTCCCTCTTTCATACTGGAATGAAGAACCGTTCTAGCAGGTGCTTTGGAGTTCAGGATTTGATCAAAATCCTCATAAGTGGCCAGTGTGGTGCCATGCATGGATTCGATGGTGGCAAGGAATTTTTCTTTTCCTGAATTTCCAAGACGGAGTTCTCCAACACTGGGATTGGAGGGGAGAGGGAGTTTTTCGCGTTCCCATTTTCCATTTCGGTAATTCAGGGAAACTATTCCTTCTTTACCTCCCAATAGAACCGAGTTCCCCTTCTTTTCAGAAACTACTTCCAGGTTATGGGTGAGGTGCATGCTTTCATCGATGACCTCGTACTCCCAGATTCCTGCTGGATCAGCAGGAAATTCATACGCCATTACCTTTACTCCGGCACCTTCGCCATTGGCATTTCCTCTTCCGTGCAGAGGAACTACAATCAGGTGGGCTTGGTCTCCGTTCATTACCCAGCGCATTCGATGGGTAGTGGGTTCGTGATGAAGTTGTTTAGAAGTCCATTTTTGGGTTGGGTCAGTAGGTCGGTTGAGGTAAAAAACCGCACCGGATTTTTGTATATCAGAGGTTTCCCCGGGATTCCATTGTGCGCCGACTGCGACTTCCACTTTTCCATCTCCGTCCAAATCCCTGGCTGCGATGCAGACGTTGTCCGAGGTGGTGAGATTTTCCGCCATCACAAACTTTTTCCAGTCCCCGTTTCTGTACCAGACAAACTGATTTTTATCCGCAAGCAGGATGTCCGATTTGCCGTCACCGTCCACATCTCCGATGGCGACTCCATAGCCGATGGCAACACCGGGATCGATTAGTTGCGCTTCAAAAACAGGTTCCTTCGAAGAGGGTAGGGTCAAAGCCAGAAACAAAGTCAGGAAGTACAGCATGGTGCTTTCAGATTGGTTTTAACTAAATATAGCCGATTTCGGGTAAAAATGGAGTACGATAAAATCAGGGATTTCTTCCCTCAAACTTGATTTTTGATCGATTAAAGTCAATGGATAGTCAGCATTGTTGCGAAAAGGAAATCATTCTCCCAGTTTTTTAAATCGGAGGGTGAACTTGATTTGCCCGAATGCGGACGAAAATGTTCGAGTTGGATTTCAGGAAAAAACAAAACGCCTCCAAATCGTGAATTGGAGGCGTTTTGTACTGGCATAAAAGTGGAACACTGCCTTTAAAGGATTATCCTATCCTACTTACTTCGAATTGGATATGCTCAGAAACCATATTAAAATCGCCTGGAGAATTCTTAGAAAGAATCGGCTTTATTCCGCACTCAATATCCTAGGATTGACTCTTGGTGTGAGTGGGTTTTTGATGATCTCGCTTTTTATTCAGGATGAGCTGAGTTATGATCATTTTTTTGAGGATTCTGAACAGGTTTACCGAATAACTACGCACTGGGGAGAGACATCCACGGCAAGCTATGCCACCGCTCCGCCCCCATTAGGCCCACGAATTCAAGCAGATATTCCCGAGGTAGAAGCCGTCACCCGATTGCTCAAGTGGAATGACTTCACGGTACAACCCGCAGAGGGGATTAACCAGGATGAGATTTTTAGGGAAGATCAGGTCTTCTATGCCGAACCCGGGTTTTTTGAAGTATTCGATTTTCCTGTAGCTGCCGGGAGTAAGGAAAAAGCCCTCTCCGGACCTGAGTACATTGTCCTCACCACTGCTGCGGCTCAGAAGTATTTTGGAGACATTAGTCCTCAGGAGGTTATTGGAAAGCAACTGCTCATAGGGAGCAACAATCCAATAGCTCGGGAAGTGGCTTTAGTAATCGAGACAATCCCCGAACAATCCCACTTCGACTTTGATATGCTTGTCTATGAACCGGGTATGCATCAGGAGATTTTCCTGAGGGACCTTTGGAGCTGGTCTATCCTCTATACCTATGTGAAATTTCCGCAGGGGAAAAGGGAAGTTGTCCAATCCAAGTTGGATCAGTTGGTGGCTAAGTATGCGCTGCCTGCACTGGATGAAGGTTCCCAAAAATCAGATTATAGGCTAAACCTAATGCCGGTACAGGATATCCATCTGCAGTCTCATCTCCTCCGGGAGCTCAAACCCAATAGCTACCAAAACTATATCTACCTTTTTGGATGGGTTGGGATTTTTATTTTGTTTTTGGCCGCGGTAAACTTTATAAATCTGGCAACAGCCAAAGCTGGATTGCGGACGATGGAAGTCGGAGTACGCAAAGTGTTAGGTTCGGGCAATTCGCAATTGATCTGGCAATTCCTCACGGAAGCATTTATCTTAGTTTTTGTCTCGGTTCTATTTTCCTTGGTATTAGTGCAGCTGTCCAATGGGCTTTTCAATCAGCTGACTGGAAAAAATCTCGATTTCAATCTCTTCCAAAATCCCTTCATTCTGGCCGTCACGCCTGCATTGATCGTGGTGTTGACTTTGCTCTCTGGATTTTATCCGGCATTTTACCTGTCCTCGTTTCGTCCGATTCTCGTGCTAAAAAAGCAGCTTAGCATCGGCAAAAACTCGCACGGCTTTCGCAATGGATTGGTGGTTTTTCAGTTTGCAACCACACTTACGTTGATTATTTGTACGCTCGTGGTGCACCGGCAGTTGGCATTTATCCAACAGAGTGATCCGGGGTTTTTGCGTGATCAGCTTTTGATTATCCACAATGATGGAGAAATCCAAAATAGTCAGCGGGAAGATTTTATCGGTAGGGTTTCATCGTCCTCACGAGTTGAATCGATGAGCTTTTCCACTGGAATCCCTATGGCAAATCAATTTCAAATGCGCTCGTTTAATTTGCCCACCGAGTCAGTACAGCAGGGTATGAACTGGTATGAAGCGGATGCCAACTACTTGGAAACCTATCAATTCAAGTTGTCCCAAGGAAGAAACTTTTCTTCTGTTGCAGGAGCTGATATACAGAAAGTCATCATTAATCAGAAGGCTGCCGAAACCCTTGGGATCACAGAAAAGCCGCTAGGCCAACTCATTATCAAAAATCAAGGGGCTGAAGATCAAGCTTCCTTAGAGGTGATTGGGGTGGTTGAAGATTTTAATTTTGAATCCTTTCGAAATGAAATTAAACCCCTCGTGATCGAATACCTCCAAGATTACTACCTACGGGACTACATTTCAGTTCGGTTGCAAGCTGGCGACATGAAGTCAGCGGTCGAAGAGTTAGAGACTGTCTGGAAAAGCTATGAACCCCGCGTACCGATGAATTATAGCTTTTTGGATGAGGATTTCGGGAAAATGTATGAATCAGAGATGAGGATGGAGGGTCTTCTTAGCACCCTGACAATGATATCCATCGTGATAGCGATTTTAGGTTTGTTTGGACTCACGTCGTTTACTGCTCACCTGAGAACGAAAGAAATCGGAATTCGAAAGGTTTTTGGAGCTTCTATGGTAGAGATTTTCCTCCTGCTTTCTAAGTCTTATCTCCAACTGATCCTGATAGCGATACTCGTTGCTGTACCAATTGCTGTATTTGCCATGAATAAGTGGCTAGAAGAGTTCGCTTATCAGACAAGCATAGGCGTTTGGGTGATTTTGTTCGCTGTCGGATCTTGTTTGGGCTTGGCTATGGGAACGATTTTCATTCAATCCTACAAGAATCTGAGAGCTGATCCAGTCAAAAGCCTCAAAACCGACTAGGACCTTTGCCCGCTATCGAACAAAAATGTTCGCAAGTTTTTGATTGATTTTTCCAAAACCCCTCAAATCCTTGAATTTATGGCTTTTTTCATGGCATAAAAGTGGAAAAGTGAAAAGGAGCGGAAATAGGCTGGACTGCATTCAGTTTTATCCGAAGTCCTTTTATTTGACAAGCAGCTAAACCAACATTATTAATTTCAGAAGTATGTGGATCAATTATCTCAAAGTCGGATTCAGGAATTTGCTCAAGCATAAATCCTACACCCTGATCAATTTGATCGGGTTGACAGTAGGCGTTGCAGTGACGATCCTGTTGTTTTTTTACGTTCAGTTTCACCTGAGTTTTGATTCCTTCCATCCGGAAAATGAATCACTTTACAGGGTTCTTCGGGTTCAAAATGGCGATCAGGGAGAATTCCGTTTTCCTTCCTTGCCTTTGGCACTTCAGCCGGTCATCGAGGAAAACATGGCCGATCAGGTGGACTATACCAATTTTATCCCGAATAATTTTTTGGTGAAAAGAGCAAACGGTGATGGATTCAATCAGGCAGTCACGGTTGTCAGTGCTGATTTTTTTGAGATGTTCGGTTTTCAGATGAAAAAAGGGGTTTACCCCAAAAATGCCGCCGAGCGTGGAGGAATTGTTTTGTCCGAAATGGCTGCAAGTCGGTTTTTCGGGGAGGAAGACCCTATCGGGAAGGAGCTTCAGATTCGTTTGACGGAGGAACTTATAAACTATACCGTCGTCGGAGTAATTGAAAACACTCCAGCTAATTCAAGCTTGGAATATGAAATATTGATGCACGATTCCAATTTGGAAATTCTGTATCCGGAGCAGATGAGGACGCATTGGTACATGTCTTTTGGGGATGGCTTCGCCAAATTCAAAGGAGGAATGACTCCGGTGGAATTCGAAAACCAAACCAAAGACTTTATCAAAAGAACTTTTCAGGATCCACAGGAGGCTGCCAATTATGGATTTGGACTTCAACCCATGTCGGATATTCACCTTAATCCCGAGATCCCAACCGGAATTGCCACGGTGGTCAATCCGAGGATTCTTTGGATTTTGGCAGGAATTGCCGTTTTGATCATCCTGATTGCCTGCATCAACTTTACTACCATGGCAATCGGCAACTCCGCAAGCCGAGCCAAGGAGGTCGGTGTCCGCAAAACTATGGGTGCCGGATCTGGTCAGCTTTTTGGTCAGTTTATGGCTGAGTCTGTGATCTTGACGACTTGTTCCATGGGTTTTGGCTTGTTGCTGTCCTACCTGTTGCTGCCTATTTTCAATACCCTAATGCAGACACGTTTGGAAATTGATTTTCATGCGGAGCAGATAGCGATTTTTCTGGCCACAGGCCTTTTCATTGCAATGCTTGCCGGGGCTTACCCGTCGATTTTCCTTGCTTCATTTCGTCCTGTTCAGGTTTTGAAATCCAACCTAAGTCTGAAATTTGGAAAGCAAAACCTAAGAATGAGCATGTTGGCCTTCCAGTTTTTTATCTCCATGCTTCTGATCACCTGTACTTTGGTGATGGTAAGGCAAATGAAAACCGTAGAGGAATTTGACCTGGGCGCAGCCAAGACGGACATCATTCAGGTAATGGTACCTCCTCCGGCTGCTCAGGGACTTCAGGATCAGATTCAGAAAAGTTTTGATTACGCCCAACCTTTCAAGAATGAACTGAGAAAACTCCCTGAAGTGACCAACGTGGCTATGGCTACAGCCATGTACGGGGATAATTCCTGGTTTAGTGTGGGATTCCGACAGCCTGGTGCTGATTCGGGTATGGATTTTCACCTGAACATTGTGGACGAGGATTTTGTGGATTTCTTCGAAATCGAAGTGAAGGAGGGCAGAAACTTCTCAGGTGCCACTCCTACAGATCTAAGCAATGCCTTTTTGATGAACGAAAGCATGAAAGAGATGCTGGGCTGGGAGGATGTATTTGGGAAAAGTCTGGTAAGCGAGCGTGGTTTTGGCGAAAACCGGGCAATTGGAGTGATGAAGGATTTTCACTACGAAAGCCTCTTCCAACCGGTAGAACCTGCCATTTTGGTGATGAAGCCGGATAACTTTTTTCAGGGAATGGGAAATCTTACCATGGAAGATCAGATGATCGCCAAAGTGTATATCAAAGTCAAAGCTGAAGACAAACAGGCATTTATCAACAAGATTCAAGGAATCTGGAAGGAACTTTACGGTACGGATCCTTTTGACTACAGCTTTATTGAGGATCAGATTGCACAGGAGTACGTGCAGGCAAACAGCCTAAGTACCTTGGTTACTATGGCTTCCATTGTGGCACTGATTATTGCCGGGATGGGCCTGTTTGCGATGGCTTCTTTGGCGATTTCCAGTCGGATGAAAGAGATCGGAATCCGCCGTGTGATGGGAGCGACTACCGGGGAGATATCCTTGCTCTTTAACAAACAGTTTATCCGGATCACCCTGATCGGAGTGGCAGTGTCTATACCGGCAAGCTATTACCTAATGAACCTTTGGTTGGAGGATTTTGCGGTGAAAACATCGATAGGAGTGGGGGTTTTCGGAATTTCTTTGGTGGTAGGAGTGCTGTTTTCGGTGGCAATTGTCAGTTTTGAGATTATTAAAGCTACTTGGCTCAATCCAACCAAATTGCTGCGAAGTGAATAATCAAGATTCAAGAAACATGAGATTTGGAGCCCGCTTGAACTTTGAACCCTGAACTTTGAACCCAAACCATCCTAACTTCCCTGCTTCCTAACCTCTCAACTCCCATGCTAAAGAACTACTTCAAAATCGCCTGGAGAAACCTTGGCCGGAATAAACTCCGAACCGGTATTCATGTATTAGGCCTGTCTCTTGGGATTTCCATTTGTTTTTTGATTTTCAATATTGTTTGGCATGCCTACAGTTTCGACAAGTTTCACCCAGACGGTGAGCGAATCTTTCGGATCAACAGTCTGACCAATTGGGGTCAGGAGGAACTCGTTCCCAATGCAGGGGTTCCTGGGCCATTGGGTGAGGTGATCGATTCGGAGGTTTCAGGTGTGGAGGAAAAGGGAAGGCTTTATGTGCTTTATCAAGTTTTGGCAGCTGTGCCGGAAACCAATAAGGTTTTTGGGAGGACAGATGAGGTGACCTTTGCAGACCCGGGATTTTTCAGGATTTTTCCAAGGACCTGGCTCGCAGGAAATCCTGAAAAAGCACTTCAAGACCCCGGTTCGGTCGTAATTACGCAATCCCAATTGGAAACCTATTTTCCGGGGACCAAACCGCAGGAGAGTCTGGGCAAAGAACTGTTATGGGTAGACTCTGATACGGTGCGTGCACAAGTGACCGGTGTGGTGGAGGATTACACCGAAAACACGGATATTATTTTTAAGAGCTTTATATCCTACAATACCATTCAGACTGAGGAACAAAAGGAATGGTATGGGCTCCATAGCTGGGGAAATATCAATTCCAGTTCTCAGCTTTTTATTAAAGCTTCCCCTGAAGTAAAGCTGGAATCGCTCAATGAATCCTTGGGGAAACTGGCTGACAAACACTATAGTAAGGAGGAGGATAGCCGGACCAGCTTTTCAGTTGAGCCTTTGGAGGAAATCCACTTTGGACAAACCTACAAAGACACGACTGTATCGAAAGTTTTTCTCAAAGGCCTGATCTACATCGGTTTGATCATCCTGACTTTGGCAACACTCAACTTTATCAATCTGGAAACCGCCCAGGCAATGGGTAGAGCCAAGGAAGTAGGCATCCGCAAAACCCTCGGAGGAAGAAGAATGCAACTGATTGCTCAGTTTCTGACGGAAACCTATCTACTGGTAATTTTTTCCACCATTTTGGGTTTGGTATTAGTCGAAGGGCTGCGCGTACTTTTTTCCGAGTATCTTCCCCAAGGCTTCATATTGGGTTATTTTGAAGCCCAAAATATCGGGTTCTACCTACTCTTTCCCTTTTTGCTGAGTTTGCTTTCTGGGATTTATCCGGCCTTAATTCTCTCGGGATATCAGCCTCAGCGTGCGCTCAAAGGTGAAACTAAGGCTCAGACAGGATTCTCATTTGGTGTTTTTCTCCGAAAAAATCTGGCTGTTCTTCAGTTTTCATCCTCCATTGCATTTATCATTTTGGTATTGGTGCTCAATTATCAGTTGCGGTATGTTTCCAGTCAGCCTTTGGGTTTTGATAAGAATGCGGTTGTGTACTCCTCACTCCCTTTCATGTCTGATCCGGCCAAAATGGTTCTACTTCAGGACCGCCTTTCTCAAGAGTCGGGTGTCTCAGGAGTCAGTCTCAGTGGTAGTCTGGTTTCTTCCCAAAGTCTCTGGACTTCGGATGCTTACATTCCGGTAGATACTACGGAGAAGCAACTGTTTATACAGGTAATGAATGTGGACTCTGCCTTTCTGCGGGTCAACGGAATACCGATTTTAGCGGGGACGGCAGGTTCCAACCGATCAGATGAGATTTTGGTCAATGAAAATTTTCTCAAAGAGGCAGGAATAGCACAGCCTCAGGATGCTCTTAACCGTTCCGTGAAATTTGGAGGGGAAGATAAAAAAATCAGCGGAGTCGTAGCCAATTTCCATTCCCGCTCGCTAAGAGAAGAAATCAAACCAATGATCTTGACAGCAAATCCACGATTCTTTCAAACGGTTAGCGTCAAGTTGGAATCAGGGCAGAATCTTGCTTTGTCCAAAGAGAAGCTGGAACAGATTTACAAGGAGATATACCCTTATGAAACCGCTGAATTTGATTTTCTTGATGAAGAAATCTTGAAATTTTATGAAGAAGATCTAAGGATCCGTAATGTTCTGGGAGCTGCTTGTATCCTGGCAATCCTAATTTCATCGATGGGGTTGTTTGGTCTTTCCTCTTATACAATTGCCCAGCGAACCAAAGAAATCAGTATCCGAAAGGTTCTCGGTGCGACCATTCCCCAAATCCTCGCCTTGATTTCCAAAGACTATCTGATTCTGGTTGGGCTTTCCTTTGTTTTGGCAGTGTATCCGGCCTATTATTTTCTCCGGGATTGGTTGGATGGATTTCAATACCGGGTTGATATGCCCTATTTTATCTATGCCTTGGCTGGAGCGGGTGTAATGGTGCTATGTCTGTTGATTGTTGGGTTGCATTCCTATGCTGCTGCTCAGACCAATCCGGCTAAAGTGCTAAAGGATGAATGAAGTTACGAAGTAAGTAGGTTAGGAAGTTTGGTAGTAAGGAGGTTGGGAAGTTAGAGGACTTGAAGCAATAGGAGTAGGCGGTATTCAGTCATCAGTTTTCTATTTTCGATTGAATCCATTTTTTTGACTTTGATTAGCGGCATTTGAAAAATGGATTACTCTTTTAGCTTTGTAATTCGCCACTTTCAATTCCCTAATTCATGTATAAAACTATTCGTTTTCTGTTCGCTGCTTTTGCGGTTTTTGGCAGCGTTCACCTTTCCCATGCTCAGGAGGAAGGCTTTATTTCCTTGTTCAACGGCAAAAACCTGGACGGTTGGGTAGGTAACAAAGAATCCTATCAGGTCAAAGACGGGATGATCGTCATAGAACCCAAAGGTGGGGGAGGAGGAAACCTGCTTACAGAAAGGGAATACGGCAATTTTATTCTCCGCTTTGAATTTCAATTGACTCCCGGAGCCAACAACGGTTTGGGAATTCACGCCCCGCTAACTGGAGATGCGGCCTATGTTGGAAAGGAAATCCAGATTCTGGACAATGAGGCAGAAAAGTATTCCAAACTGGAAGTGTACCAATATCACGGTTCTGTATATGGGGTGATTCCAGCTAAACGTGGATTTTTGAAGCCTACGGGAGAATGGAATCAGCAGGAGGTCATTGTCCAGCATCCAAAAATCAAAGTGATTCTCAACGGGGAAACTATTCTGGAAGGCGACTATCTGGAAGCAAGTAAAAACGGAACCCTGGACAAAAAAGACCATCCCGGATTGCAGCGAAGTAGCGGACACCTCGGATTTTTAGGCCACGGAGATGTGGTCCATTTTAAGAATATCAGAATCAAAGAATTATAACCACCTTAAAACTTCATCAGCATGAGTAAAAATTATCAGGTTTTTGACCGGAGAGACTTTTTGAAAAAGTCTGCCTTGGGAATTGCAGGCCTTACTTTAGCTCCTTCCTTGCTTGCCCAGGCAAAAGCTGCCGGTAAACTTCGAACTGCCCATATCGGTTTGGGAGGAATGGGAATGGCAGATTTGGATGCGATTTCCTCTCACGAGTTGGTGGAGGTGGTAGCGCTTTGTGATGTGGACAGCACTGCATTGGCAGGAGCAAAAGCACTGCACCCGAATGCGAAAACTTATGCCGATTACCGGATTTTGCTCAAAGAAATGGCCAATGAGATCGATGCTGTAATAGTATCAACTCCAGATCATACGCATGCCCCTGCCTCGCTGATGGCTATGGAGATGAACAAAGCGGTGTATTGCCAGAAGCCACTGACCCACCATGTCACTGAAGCCCGCGCCATGAAAAAAATGGCTGAAGAAAAGAATCTGGTGACTCAAATGGGAATTCAGGTTCACTCTTTTTACGATTACAAACTGGCTACACTGCTCATCCAGTCCGGAATCATCGGAAAAGTTCACACGGTTCGAGCTTGGTCTCCCAAAAACTGGGGATACGATGGGTCAAGCCCTCAGGGAAGTGATCCGATTCCTGCAAATTTGAATTGGAACCTTTGGTTGGGAACAGCCAAAAAGCGAAAGTATAAGGAGGGTGTGTATCATCCCGGCAATTGGAGAAAGCTGCTTGATTACGGTTGTGGCACCTTAGGGGACATGGGTGTCCATATTTTTGATACTCCGTATAATGCTCTTCAGCTGGATGTTCCGAAGACAATCGTGAACAACTGCCGCAAACCAACAGGATTCGGTTTCCCTGAAAATAACGTGGTGACTTACGAATTTCCGTCCACTCCCTACACTGCTGAAACGCTGAAATGGGTATGGTACGATGGTCCCGGGGCTCCAGCGAACCATGAGGACTTAAAACTTCCCAATGGAGAAAAATTGCCTGATCAAGGAGCGATGTTCATGGGCGAAAAAGGCAGATTGTTGTTGCCTCATTTTCAGCAGCTACCCCGCTTGATTGTGGATGGAAAATACCAGGAGTTTGACGTAGCACCGTTCAAACTTGGAGCACCTGTGAAGGATTATGCCGGTGAGAGCAAGAAACATTACCATCAGTTTGTGGATGCTTGCTTGGGAAAAGATGAGTGCAGCGCTCCATTTTCGTATTCAGCACGTCTTACCGAGACAATCTTATTGGGAGTTATAGCCGGGCGCTTTCCAAATCAAACCCTTCATTGGGACAGCGAAAAAGCACTATTTGCAGAGAAAAATGCGAATAAATACCTAGGTGGAAAGTATCGGAAGTTCTAGTATCCAGTAGGTAGTGATCAGTAAACAGTGTTGAATACTGTCCACTGATTACTGCCAACTGATAACTGGACTTGGTTTGTTCGCCAGCGAACAAAACTGTTCGAGAGTTTTGTGTTCAATAAACTTTAAAATGGCCTCTGGATGATTTCCAGGGGCTTTTTTGTTGGCATGAAACTCGATTACTAAAGCTGAAATCCAATTACCATGATCCAACTTAAAAATCTTGATAAATACATCGAATCGCGTTTTCAGCGGGTGTTTCTCCTCAAAGGAATCAACTTAAACATCAAAGAAGGAGAGTTTATTACCTTGATGGGACCTTCCGGTGCCGGTAAATCCACTCTGCTCAATATTTTGGGTCTGCTCGATGAAGACTATGCCGGAGACTATTTTTTTGGGGATAGAAGCATCCGGTCCATGAAGGATAAAGAGCGCTCCAACCTTCACAAGAGTGAGTTTGGGTACATTTTTCAGGCTTATCACCTGATCGATGAACTGACCGTCTATGAAAACATCGAGACGCCACTGTTGTACCGAAACGTATCCTCAAGTGAGCGAAAAAGTATTATTGCAAACCTCTTGGACCGCTTTAATATGGTCGCAAAAAAGGATTTGTTTCCAGCCCAGCTCTCCGGAGGTCAGCAGCAATTGGTTGGAATAGCTAGGGCAATTGCTGGAAGGCCACGAGTGCTTTTGGCAGATGAGCCCACCGGCAATCTGCACTCAGCCCAAGCCAAGGAGATCATGGAAATATTCAAAGAATTGCATACGGAGGGGACGACCATCATTCAGGCAACCCATGCCCGTGAAAACGCCGATTTTGGCACCCGATTAATCAACTTAGTAGACGGAAGAATTGAAAGCGATGAAGCGATTGCAAATTAATTATGTACTAATTGCCCTGTTTGGAGGTTTTTTGGGATTTGGGAAAGTACAAGCCCAGGATACCATTCCTTTGAATTTCCAACAAGCGGTTGAAATTGCGTTAAGCAAAAACCTGGAATATTCCATTCAGGAGAACAACCTGGAAATTCTGAAAAAAGAAAAGCAGGTGGCAGCCTTATCCCATCTTCCTTCGGCAGGTGTGACTTCCAATTTTCTCCGTCAGTCTGGGCAGCAATTCCAGCAGGTGGAGGGAGAAATCGTGGTTACCAACGTGACCAATGAGATCGTATCCTCCAATCTCAATGTGAATATGCCGGTGTTCAATTCAGGCCGAAGAATATTGGATACCCAATCTGCGAAACTGGCACTGGAAGCCGGAGAAAAAGGAGTGGAACGGGCCAAGCAGCAGGTTGTTTTTGACGTTTCCCGTAGGTATTTACAGGTGTTGCTGGATCAGGAATTGCTTCGGATCGCGACCGAAAATCTTGAAAATCAGAAGCAGCAGTTGATCCAGATCGAAGGGTTTGTGAATGCTGGGTTGAGGACAATTTCTGATCTGTACAATCAGCAGTCGGAAGTAGCCCGTTTGGAATCGGTCAAAGTTGATGCAGAGATCCAGTTTGAAAATGACCTCTGGTCGCTGACCGAATACCTCCAGCTTGAGCCTGGAGTCGTTCCTGTTTTGGAATTAGTGGATCCGATACGGGAAGCAAGCTCTTTTGAAGGACTGGAGCTGATGCAATTGTATGAAATGGCGCAAAAAAGCCGACAGGACCTCAACCAACAAGGGCTTTTGGCTACTTCTTACAAGAAGGATTTTCAGGCCATTCGGGCAATGTACTATCCCAGAATCAATGCGTTTTACAATTACAACACCTTTTTTACCTCGCTGGATGAGCGGACATTGCGTGAGCAGTTGTTGAAAATTTACCCTCAAAATACTATCGGGCTTTCCTTAACCATTCCGATTTTCTCCAATTTTCAAAGCCGACTGGACGCCACTCGAAGCAAGACAATTTACCAAAATCAATTACTCCGAAAGGAATCCATCGAGCGGAAAGTCTTTCAGGATGTCAAGTTGGCCCACCAAAATTACCTTGCAGCTGTCCGCAAAGAAAGCAATTCAAAAGTACAGGTATTGGCAGCTGAGGAAGCATTCAAGGCGGTCAGTGAACGATTTAGACTGGGTTTGTCCAGTTTTGTGGACATTGCCACTGCCAACCAAACCATGGTTCGGGCTAAGGCAGATCAGGCTCAGGCAGTCTATACACTTTACTTTCAGGAGGTCTTGATGAAGTATGCTTTGGGAACCTTGGAGTATTGATTGGATTCGGAATAATGCCCGGAAGTGTTTCTATGTACTTTAGCTAAGGGTTTAATGGAATCGGGAAAAAATGCCAAAGGACTTGAGTGATTTGTTGCTTGTATTTGACTCGATTCGAATGATTAATCCAGAAATAAAAAAAGCGGACTTTAAGTCCGCTTTTTTTATTGCGATAGTGAAATAAAAAGGGCAGTTGGAATTATAGCATGGCGAAGAACATATCCAAATCGGGAATCAGCACAATTCGGGTTCTTCGGTTGAGTGCCATGTTTTCTTTGCTGTCATTGGATACCAAGGGCACATAGCTGGCACGTCCTGCAGCGATCAGTTTTTCAGGGGAAACCTGGTATTTCAACTGAAGCATACGCACAATAGAAGTGGCTCTTTTAACCGACAGATCCCAGTTGTCTTCCAATACAGGAGTAGAGATCGTTCTGGGATCGGTATGGCCCTCGACCATCACCTGAAGACTTGGCTCTGCATTGATGACTTCTGCCAGTTTTTGAAGTAGGGGTTCTGCCTTGGTGTTGATTCGGTAGCTTCCGGTATTGAAAAGCAATTTGTCCGAAACCGATATCATCACCACGGTTTTGTCAATATCAATCTGAACATCATCCTCTTCTCCTCCGGTTTCTGCAGTGATGTTTTTCTTCAGATTGTATTCCACCGCCAGGTTGACAGAGTCTTCCAAGGTCTTTGCTTCAGCCAGTTTGCTTGGGTCTACCTTAGTTAAAGTTTGGTTCATTTTAGCTTTGGAGTTTTTCGACATTACTGCCGCACCTTCGATACTGAGCATGGAGTTGTTTGACTCAGTAAGCTGGTCATTGGTCATCCTTAGCGAATTGATTCTGGAATTGTATTCTGCAACCCTGGCTTCGATTGCAGCCATTTTTTCCTCCAACTCGGCCTTTTCCTTATTGGTTGTGGCGAGTTCGGTTTGTGTCTTAAACAAATTGGATTCGAGCTCAGTGTATTTCTTTTTGGATACACAGGAAACAGTAAGGCTCAGTCCGACGACACCTGCTAGAATTAGTGATTTTTTCATGATAGTTTTTCTTGGTTTTCCTCACTAATCCAAAAGGACAGCCAGACACGGACAGGATGTAGTCTTCAAATCATATTGGCCGTTAAAAAGTGCTTTAATTTTCGGGATTTGGCCGTTTTTCTACATTGACTCGAAATATAAACCAAAAAAAGAAGTCCCGACAAGGCAGGACTTAGCATGGAAAATTGGGGAATAATTCCTCACAATGAGGAGGGCAACTTGGTTATTGGACCTGCCTGTTGATGATTTTGAATTCATTCATTACCCGATAGGCTGCACGGGTGATGTCCGACTGGAAGTTTGGAGATTGCAGGTCAAAATTGGCAGCTGTGTAGCCTTGCCAAATCGTATTCCCGCGCTTGCTGTCTATCACATAGATAACCAACATCCCGTTGTTTTGGGTGTATTTGACCTGATTGTAGGTTTCGTCTTTTTCCTGTTCACGTGCAATTTCACCTTCATCATTCCTGTAAGTCAAACCAGTTCGGTTTAGCCAGTAATCAAATTCCGGCTGAACATACCCACGGTATCGGATTGAATCAGTGAAAATCTTGTAACTGACCAGCATATCGGGTTTGCTTACTTGCTCTTTATATCCCTGCGAACCCAATCTTGCACCGATGGTGGCATTCAAGACCGGCGTGAGGACTGTGGTATCCATGTCAGTCGGTTCGATAAAGGCAAACGTTTTATACTTCTTGAACGAACCGGTATAGTTGTAATCGTAGTCGGTGACGTAGTCCTTGGAGGAGAAGCAGGAGGTGATGGTGAGCAACAGCAAGACCGGGAGTAATGGCGATACTTTCATGGCAGTACTGGTTGGATGGATTGTTTGATTTCAATGTCTAAAAAACTCTTTTCGACTTAACATAGTGTCCAAGATTTTTGTTTCGTCAAGTCCTTACAGTTCAGGTTTCTAGACTATCTAATTTATTCATTCCTGAATAAAAAAACTTCAATTCTTATAATTAACTGCACATTCCTTTGAAATACCTGGGGAATTATTTTGAAAATAGTGGGTGATATGCAGCGAATTGAAGCTGGGTTTTGGAAAAATTGTTGCCAGTTTGCTCCGTTAGCCCAAACTGAAGCGCCAGATTTTTGGAAGTGCGATATCCGAGACCCAGGTAAAGTCTGTTTCGGTCAAGTTACTGGACGCTTTCGTTTACTTTTTCTCCGTTGATAAAGATCTCATCATAAATCTGAACATAAAAAGAATCCTTTTCGCTGAGTTCTTTTTTGTTTAAAGGGATATTGAAGGCAAGAAAATAACGAAACCGGGTTCGAAAATCCTGTTCCTCTATCCAACGCTGCTCGTATCGGTAGCGGTGGGTAAGGCCGATTTTCCCAAGTCGCTGTCTTAAAATTACTTTCTGATACAATCGGCTTTCATGAAAAGTGGAGGAAGGTTCCCCAATCGATCTCGAAGTAATGGAGGCATACCCAGCCAGAAAACACGCCTGACCTGATTTGAGGTTATATTGAAGACCTGTCCTGAAGAGGAGTTGATCCAAATCTCCAAGGATGTTATGGTTCCGGTATTGAATCTCACCGTGAACTGCCCAAGGAGTCTCAGTGAATCGAAAATTTCAAAAATACATGTACCAGGAGCCCAGATCATTTTCTTCCTGGCTAAAAACAGGAAATGAAAAAATGAATGTTAGAAAGAAGAATACCAGTTTTTTCATTCTGGAAAATATTAAAATCGAAAGGTAAATCGAATCAGGAATGGATAGAGCGGTCAACCTACTGGAAGAAGCACGCGCATGCAGGATTTGTGAGTTGGAATTGCCGCTAGGTCCTCGGCCTGTTTTTTCAGTTAATCCTAAAAGCAAGATCCTGATCATTGGACAGGCACCGGGCCCAAGGGTTCATGCCACTGGAATTCCCTGGAATGATCCGAGTGGGGAAGAGTTGCGCCGATGGCTTCAGGTGGATCGGACCACATTTTATAATCCTGAGTGTTTCGGGATTATGCCGATGGGGTTTTGCTACCCGGGAAAAGGGAAAAGTGGGGATCTTCCTCCTCGCCCGGTTTGTGCACCAACTTGGCATCAAGCATTGAGAGAGATTATGCTGAATATCGAATTGACCTTGCTGATTGGTTCCTATGCCCAAGGGTATTATTTGGGGGAAAACCGTAAAAAGACGTTGACCGATACGGTGAGGGCATGGGAGGAATACCTTCCAGAATTTTTTCCTTTGGTTCACCCTTCTCCCCGAAACCGACTTTGGCAGAAAAAAAATCCCTGGTTTGAAGCTGGCTTGTTGCCTGAATTGAGGCAAAGGATCTTAAGGATTTTGGAAAAAACTATGGCATAAGACAAGCCTGGAGACCCTCCTCGATTGGGGTAGCTTTTAATCCATAAACCCGCTCGATTTTGGAAGAATCCAGGCAATAATCCTCGGCAGTTTGGTATTTCAGTTCCTTGACCTCTCGGAGTGGAGAGATGAAAATCCCCAAAATGGAAATCAGCCATGCTGGCATTACCTGAAGCTTGAGTTCTTTATTCAGGAGCTTGTTTAGGATGGCTGTAACTTCCATTGCACTGGGAAAACCGGAATCAGTGGGCAGGTTCCAGGTTTGATTCCAGGCATCCGATTGCTGGGACAGAAAGGCGGTTGCCTTTCCGGCATCGGGAATGTAAGTGAAGGAATGCTTTTTATCCCCTGCATACAGCCATTGTGGCGCTTTTCCTGATTTCATTCGGTTGATCACCAATTCATGCAAAAAGCTGTTGTTTGCTCCTGGTCCGTAAAAATCCGCAGCTCTCGCCACCAAAGCCTGTAACTTTCCCGCATTGACAGCCGACCAAAGCATTTCCAAAATCTGCTTTCTGACTTTGCCTTTTTCGCTTTTTGGATTCATCGGGGTTTCTTCAGTCAGATGCCCTACCTTAGCCGGATCCAGCGCGTACATGTTGTCAAAGAAAACCAGTTTGGCACCTGTAGCGATACAGGCTTCCAGGGTGTTTTGCATAATCAGGGGCCATTCTATTTGCCAAGCCTTCAAATTGTAAGTAATGCCTGCTAAAAGAAATACCACAGTCGAACCCTCAACGGCCTTTTTTACCTGATTGGCATCCTTTAGATCAGCAAGGAAAAGTTCATCCTCCGGATTTACCTTTTTTGGGTTTCGACTCACTTGTCGGACTTTGATGCCCTGTTTTCCCAATTCAGAGGCAATGACTTTGGCAATGTTTCCGTTTGCGCCTAAAAGAGTGTGGAGATTCATGATTATGATTTTTTGAGTCTGGAAAAGGATTTCAAATGCCAAAACTGGATCAGGAAATTAATTCAATTTTGGAAACAAAGGCTGGCCCATGGAATATGATTAGAACTAATTCTCTAAATTTGAAAAACATTTTTTACCATGGAATCTGAAAAACGACTTTGTCTCCACTGTGGGAAGCCTATTCAGGGCAGGATGGATAAGAAGTTCTGCGACGACAGTTGTAGAAATACCTATAACAATCAGCAAAATGCCTTGAGCACTAATTTAATCCGGAACATCAACCATACCCTCAGGAAAAACCGGAATATCCTCGAAGCCCTGATCAATCCTGGTGAAGACTTGGCTAAAACCACAAGGGATAAACTTATTCGCTCAGGATTTAATTTTAAATTTTTTACCCACACCTATCAGAACAAAAAAGGAAACCAGTACCATTATTGCTATGACTTCGGGTACCTCGAACTTGAAGGGGATTGGTTTTTGGTAGTGAAGGGAAAGGAGTGATTCCAGTAGTCAATAAACAGCATTAAGGATACAGTTGCTGGCTGAGAATCACTGATTACTAAAACCTTAAAATATTACTAAATCAGTAAAATTTGTGGCATTTTCAATAAATTCAACTATACTTGCGCGGTTTTTCAGCGCATTCAATTAAAGTAAAGTATGCTTAAAATTCTTAGAGTTGCAGGATTCGCCCTTGTTTTTTGGTCTGCATTTTCCTGTGTTTCCAACGAAAAAATCATCTACCTGCAAAATCTTGAGGGTAACCAACCGATTCCTGAGGATGAACTGATTTCCTACGAGATTCCTGAGTACAAGCTCCAATACAATGACATCATCGATGTCGATATCCAGACCGTCGATGATATGATTAAAAATGGCTTCAATAATCAAGCTGCCATGATGAATAACCAACAAATGCAAATAGCTAGTCAAAGTGGTGGGGATGTGTATTACATGACTGGTTATACCGTAGATAAAAACGGAAACATTCGTTTACCTATAATTGGGGAAGTAAATGTCAAAGACAAAACGGTGGATGAGGCAAGGATTCAGATTGAGTCCGAACTTAAAAAATACGTAACCACGGAAGTCTATGTCAAAGTCAAGTTGGGTGGCATTCGTTATTCTGCCATAGGGGAGTTTCGTCGTCCGGGTAAATTTGTAGTTCTTCAGGACAGAATGACCATCTTCGAAGCAATAGCCAATGCCGGAGATCTAAATACGGTCGCCAAGCGTGATGAAGTTTTACTGATCAGGCAATATCCCGAAGGCACCAAATTGCATCGGCTTAATCTGAATGATCGACAACTGGTCAGTTCCCCATATTATTTTATCCAGCCCAATGATCAGATTTATGCAGAACCGATGAAGGTTCGTGAAGTCGGCGCCGGTGAAAATGCCGCCCAGTCACTTTTATTGTTTACCTCGATCTTAACAACAGCACTTTTAGTAGTTAATTTATTTGCCAATTAATCCCATGTACCCGAATTCTTCTCCAATTAACTCAAACAATACTCAGTCTCCTTTTATGATTCAGCAGGAAGACGAGATTGATTTGAAAGTAATCCTGTTCAATTACCTCCAATACTGGCCGGTAATTCTCTTTTTTGCTTTTGCAGGACTGGTGGCAGCTTTCTTTTTCAACAGGTTAACCACTCCGATTTACAAAGTGGAATCCACCGTTATCGTCAAGGATGAGAACAATTCCTTGGGAGCTGATTTGTTTGAATCAGCGGGTTTGGTGGGACTTCAGGGTAAAAGCAATATTGAAAATGAAATCGGAGTACTGAAGTCCTTTTCATTGGCTCAGGAAACCTTGAATAAATTGGATTTCAATGTTCAATATTTCGAGGAGGACTTTTTGAAGTATAATCAGATCTATGGTAACTACCCGGTTTTCATCAAGGTCGATTGGACCAAAGAACAAGTCGTAGGTGGGCTTTTCAAAATTGAAGTGATTGATGAATCTAATTTCCAGCTTTCAATTGTTGAAAATGAGTTTCAGATTTTCAACCCCAACGATCCATACTATAAAACTAATTTAGAAGAGCTAAAACTCAGTCAGGATGTTTTTCAGTTTGGACAGCCGGTAAAAGGGGATTCCTTTGAGTTTACCGTAGAAAAAGTTTCCGCAATTGGCGGTGAGCAGGTGTTTTTTAAAATGATTGATACGCCGAGTTTAGCCTTAAACTTCAAGGATCAACTTACTGTATCCCCGTCTAACAAGCAAAGCTCAATTCTTATTTTGGGACTCGAGACACCTTTGAGAAGAATGGGTGAGGATTACCTCAACAAGCTGATGGAAACTTACCTTCAGCGGGAATTGGACGATAAAAATCGTACTGCCGAAAATACCATTTTGTTTATTGATCAGCAGCTCAGTGGAATCACAGATTCCCTGAGAGGATCTGAAAACAAGCTTCAGCAGTACCGATCAGAAAACAAGATTTTTAATCTTTCCCAGGAAGGTTCTATCATATTTGAAAGACTTCAGGAGTATGAAAAGGAAAAGGGGATGAATGAGGTCAACCTCAAATACCTCCAGACCCTGAGCACTTATCTCGGAAGTGGACAGGCTGGGGAATTGGTTTCTCCTTCCATTGTAGGTACTACTGATCCCCTGTTGAATGCCCTGGTGCAAAATCTCTCCGAACTACAGGCAGAGAGGGTTCGCCTTACAGCCAATTTCTCAGACCAAACTCCACAGGTAAGAGATATCAATGCAAGGATTCAGAGCACTACAAAAGCACTGCAGGAAAATGTGAATTCTGCCATTACCAATACGAAGAACGTCTTGGCTGATCTCAATAACCGAATCCGGATGATCGAGCAGGATATCAATGCCCTGCCGGAGACCGAACGAAATCTTCTCGGCTATCAGCGTCAGTTTACTATCAACGAAAATATTTACATCTATTTCCTTCAGAAAAAAGCCGAAGCGGAAATTACCAAGGCATCAAACATGCCGAGTAATATGATTTTGGATTTTGGGAAATCAGGGGTTTTGCCGGTGGCACCCAAGCGCTCACTGAATCTGTTAATAGGTCTTATTTTGGGATTCATTCTTCCAATCGGATTTATTACGGTGAAGGATTTTCTGAATACGACAATCGAGGATCCCAAAGAACTGGAAAAACAAATCAAGGTTCCCCTGATTGGTATGATTGGACGCAATAATTCCGATGATGCACTGCCGGTCTTCAATAATCCAAGATCCACTGTGACTGAATCTTTCAGGTCCCTTAGAGCTGATTTGACTTATTTGAGCATGCAACGGGAAAAGTTAACCCTGTTGTTTACCTCATCAATCTCCGGGGAAGGAAAAACCTTCGTTTCCATGAATATGGCATCGGTTTTTGCCTTGATGGGGAAAAAGACGATTCTGATCGGATTGGACCTAAGAAAACCTAGAATTGCCCAGGATTTTGGGTTGACGAATGACAAAGGAATGAGTACTTGCCTGAGTAGCAATACCTCTTGGAAAGAGGTAGTAAAGCCCTCCGGATACGAAAATCTGGATGTAATTCTTTCCGGTCCCATTCCTCCAAATCCTGCAGAATTATTGCTTCAGGAAAAATTCAGTCGAATAATCAAAGAGATCAAGGACAACTATGATATCGTTGTTTTTGACTGTCCTCCGGTAGGGTTGGTTTCCGAATCCAAAGAGCTTTTTGCTTTTGCGGATATCAGTTTTTATGTGTTCCGTCAGGGGTATTCCATCAAAGGGAATACGCAGATTCTAAACAACCTGGTTGAAAAAGGAGGAGTAAGCAAGATTTACGGAGTACTGAATGATCTTCATATCGACAAAGGCTACGGATACGGGTACGGCTATGGATACGGGTACGGCTATGGTAACAATTCCTATGGGTACCATGAGGAAGTTCAGTTACCTTGGTGGAAGAGAGCCTTGAGAAGGCAGAAGTAATAGCTTTACTACAACACGTTTTCAGAATTCTTTTTCCTGCCAAAGGGCTAAATAGATTTATTTTCAAAGAAATGATGGCTTGATACACAGCTGTTAAAAAGTTCATTAACAAGGCATATCAACAATCCTGGCTTGCTTTCTCAAATCAGAGAATTGGTTATCCTCTTCATCTTCGCTGGCCAAAATTCTTTGATAGGGATTTCATATCAGTTGCGCCTTTATGGAAGTCATTTTCCTGCATTATTTTAAAAATAGGAATACCCTTCAATTTTTGCATCTAATTAAGTAGAATTGGTTGTTTTCTAAACTGATTGACAAACTAAACCATCAAATCCTTCTCTGAAATTAAGCCTCTAGTTTGGGCTGTTTGGGTCCTGCGGTTTTTGAATCTTTGAAACACCCTTATGAAATCAGCCATAATTTTTTTCCACTTAAGTATTTGTTATTCTTGAATTTGAAATTTAACTTGTATCTATTCTTTAATGAATTTTTGCAATTCTCCGAAGTTCTTTTTTGAAATCAAATCGGAACTTTTGAATCGGTACTGGATAATTACCCTCTTTGGTGGATTTACTGTTTTTGGGAAAAGGGTTGAAATTCTGTTCAGTTTAATTGGATAGTTCACATGAGGTGATTAATGTCGATCGTCATGGAATATTCATGCGGTGCTTTTTAATTCAGGTCTTTTAAAATTTTCCGTTTAAGCTTTTTTTATGCCTTTTCAAAAAATGATTTGCGGCCCGATTCTACGTCGAGTAGAAAAAGATAAGGTTTCGGTTTGGGCGGCCTTCATGTCCAACCAGCACATTACCTTGAAAATCTGGGAAGGGGATAACATCAAGCACACTGGTGGCAACCTGTTTACTACAGGGAGTTCTCCCTTGGCAGAAGGGGAGACCCATACACTTCAGTTTGGCCAAAACCTCTGGATTGCACTGGCAACAGTCACCATTCCCAGTCCCGGCCTACAGTCTGGTCAGGTGTACAGTTACAACATGGTGTACCGGGACAGCGACGGAACACAGGATGTTGATTTTCTCAGTGACAAGTTCCTCTCGGATGAGAAGTCGGAGGGGGATCGTCCCCAATTGGCGATCGGGTATAAAAAAGATGTCTTGCCTTCTTTTTGTCTACCGGGGGAAACTCCAGACAAGCTGAATATCATCCATGGGAGTTGCAGGAAAATGCACGGTCATGGGGAGGATGCCTTGGCTCTCCTGGATAGTAAGATCAAGGACAATTTGGACAAGCCGGACAAGCGTCCTCAGGCACTCTTTCTCACCGGAGATCAGATTTATGCGGATGAGGTGCCTGGGTTTTTCCTGAGAAGTATCGCTTCCATGGATGGGAGCTCCCTCTTTGGGCCAAACACCGAAAAGATGAAAATCAATGAAGGTTCGGGAGCGGCTCAGGAGTTTGAAGCGGATATGGTCAACTACCCCCCTTATTTCCGCCAACGATTGGTCAATAAGTACGCGGGATTTTCAAGTCAGGCAGCAGCCAATCATTTGCTCAGCTTTGAAGAGTTTGCTGCCACTTACCTGAGGTATTGGAACATTCGCTCCTGGAGTAGCGCCATGGTTTCAGAGCTGGACAAAATCGCCAAAGCCAGCCCCGATGAGCTTTATTCCAAGGTTGATTCCCTGGTTTCCAAATTTGTGGATAGTTCGGGAGTGGATGCAGATACCAATCTGGTCAACCTGATTCGTGGCAGTCGGCCCACTGATTCATTTATATTCAGCGAAGACAGCATCACCAAGGCCCAATTCAGCGACTCCAATTCTGATAAATACAAGGACTGGCTGAAGCATACCAAGCTCGCGCTTAAACATGAGCTGGTGGATATGGCCGCTTTCATGAAGAAACTACCGGAGGTCAGCAGGGTCCTGGCCAATGTCCCCACCTACATGATCATGGACGATCACGAGGTGACGGATGATTGGTTTATGACCAAACGCTGGAACAATCAGGTGCTTTCCAAGCCTTTTGGTCGGGACATCATCCGAAATGCCATGATGGCTTATGCGGTTTTCCAAGACTGGGGCAACAACCCGGAAGAGTACAAGGAAGCGATCAGTATGATTTTCGATGAAATGACTGATAGCACCAAAAAGAAAGCCCAGTTTCTCCTCTACACCGGGGAATATGCCTACCGCTATGCTAACAACATGCATTTGAACACACTTCGGACCGAGGTGATCGAGAAAATGGAAAACATGTTGGGCATGGGGAGTTCTCCTACCTCACTCAAGTGGAACTATTCCGTTAAGCTGGGGGCCACGCAGGCTATTGTGCTGGATACCCGAACCCAGCGGCATTACCAAAGTCTGAATACCACACCGGAGTTGATTTCCGAAAGTGGGCTTTCCGAGCAAGCACCCAATACCCTCACGGATAATCCTCCCTTTGTGTTTGTGGTTTCTCCCTGTCCTGTCCTGGGTCTTCCCAATTTTGAAGATTTGGTGCAGCCTGCCGCAACGGCTGTAATTGCTTTGGCAGGGAACAATGAAGGCAATCCGGGTATACTCGGAGGCGAACTCAACTTTGATTTCGAGGCCTGGGGATTTAATGTGACAGGCTTTGAACGCCTGATTGCCAAGCTGGATTCTTATAAAAAAGTGGTCCTTCTGTCAGGGGATGTCCATTATGGGGCTACCACAGTTCTGGATTATTGGAAAGGATCTTCCGCTGATCCCAGCAGCCGGATGGTTCAGCTTACTTCCAGTGCCCTTAAAAACGAGTGGATTCCCAACGTACGCATCCTCAAAAGTGCCATGGTGCAGCGTATCCTGACCAGTTTCGGGGATGGACTGTCCAAGTTTGGCTGGAAAGATAAACTCGTCTCCACCAGTGGGGCAGTCACTCCTCGTAATAGACAACGGCTGCGACATACAGTAGCCACTATTCCCATTGAGGGCTGGACTCCCGGGGCAACCGTAAATCCCGCTCCGGACTGGAGATGGAAGTTGAAAGTCCTGAAAGACATGAAAGGACTCGAGGAAGACCCGGTGGAGTCAGACCTGGTGCTTGGCAATGCCGACTCCATGAAAGAGGGGTATTTCAAGATTGTCTCCAGACATCAAAAGGCCTATATCGACGGAAAATCCCCACGAATCGCGTGGAACAGCAATGTGGGCTGGGTCACCTTCACTGCAGACGGTGACAGTTGGAAATTAAAACATGAGCTTTTGGGCGCCAAAATGGCCTATGAAGTGCCGCTAAAAACCCCGGAAGCAGAGCGTGCCAAACCGGAATTGCCTACTTAATGCATAATCAGGTCCGACTTGGCCCGGAAAAATCCATTCAAAAAGCCGAAGCCGGAATTACCATACACTGCGCGTAAAAATGAAATAGGATGTAAACTGAACTAAAATGGCAGAAGAAAATAGCCAGGATTTTTTCCAGCAAGTACTCAAGCTTTTCTACGAAATCATCAAGCCAGGGCTGGATATTTTTGGAGATGATCAGGCAAGAAATGAGCTTTTGGGATCGCTCGGTCTGCCTCCAACCGGAGGGTCCACTATTCCTGTAGGTACCAGCCTGGAGGAATACGTTAACAAAGCCGACGATGAAGTACAACCCTTCAAACTGGCGGGTGCAATTGCCGACATGACGGCGATTGTAATGGCCATTGAGGGAGTAGTTCAGGCGGCCATTGCTGCCTCCGACGGGGAAGAGGAACGGACGGCAAATGAAATAGTCACTGCCATCCTCAACTTGCTGACCCTGGAGTACCTGAGACGGCGGCAGCCTGCTGTCCACTCCGTACTCAGCCTACTCAATGCACTGGACACCAAAATGGCTGCCGCTGGAGGTTCTTCCAATTTCATTGTAGAGGACATTGGGGCCTTTTTTAAAAATCTGGGTAAGGGTTTGGAAGACGAAGAATCTGCCGCAGCCCTTTCGGATTCCCTGTTTTTGGCCATTGCAGCAGGCCTGTTTTTTCTGGATCATTTTCTGAGAAAAGGGGGAGTGGATAACCTGATGATCGGATCCAATTACGGCTACGAGGGCACGGTATCCAGCACTACTCCATTAGCTGACCAAATCTCCAATCGTGCCTTAACCTATGGTGTGGAAGCCAAGATTGCGGGTGAGGTACCTTTGAAACTCTACAATACCCTTCTTTTTGCTCCAAAAGAGCATGGAGGAGTTGCTTTTGTGACCAAGCTACTTGGCAAGAGTGCAAAGACCTTTAACATAGGAGAGGATGATAAGCATTCCATAGGATATGATGTCACGGGAGATGGACTCTTCCGAATCGGAACTTTACCTGAAGCCAAAGGAGGTCCTGCCAATAAGTTTACGGTCTTTTACAGCTACAATACCCCCAATCCTACCAAAATCGCCCTACTGGATAAGCCCGTTATCAAGTTCGCACTGGGCACTGCCAAAGTAGGTGTAATGGTCAAACCCGATGACCTCCTGGTCAAAGGGATCCTCAATATTCACTATCAGGTCGGAAAAGGAAGCCTTACGGGTTTCCCCTTTAGTCTTATTCCGGATTTGGATGACAAATTCCCCTTGGGCATAGGCTACTCGCTCAAGAATGGATTTATCGTGGATGGCAATGGCAATATCGGGATCGATGAACCAAAAAAATCCACCCCTGCGGAGGGATCTTCCTCCGGAGAAAGGACTTCGTCCTCCAGCCATGCCCTGAGTGGCTCAGGTGACGGAGCCCCTGCCCCTGCCCCAGCCGAATCAGGTGGTGAAGCTGACGCAGTAGCTAAAATCTTGGGCACATTGCTCAACGCACTCAACATGCGCCTTCCCCTTCATAAAAATCTGGGGGACATCATCGGTTTGGAAGTATTAACCATCAAGGTAAATGTGAATGAGGACATGAGTTCCATAGAGATGGAAGTCTCCCTGGACTTCTGGATTAAGTTTGGCCCTCCTGTCATGCTTACCATTAATCGACTCGGACTCAATCTCAAGGCTACCAAGCTGGAAGGGAATGGGGGAGTATTTGGCTACGATTTGGTTCCGGCCATCAAGTGGCCCACCGGTGCGGGAATCCGAATCAATGCCGGAGTGGTGACAGGGGGAGGATTCCTTTACTTTGATCCGGACAAAGGAGAGTACTTTGGTGCGCTTGAGCTTTCCTTCCAAAACCTGTTTGATCTCAAAGCCATCGGGATCATCAATACCAAAATGCCGGATGGAAGCGAAGGCTTCTCACTGCTTATCATTGTAACGGCAGAATTCTCCCCGGTGCAGTTGGGCTTCGGATTTACGCTTATTGGGGTAGGGGGGCTGCTGGGGGTCAACAGAAGGGCAGAAGTCGAAAGCCTCCGGGTTGGACTCAAGACCAATGCCCTGAAAAGCATCCTATTTCCCGAAGATGTGGTTGGAAATATATCCCGTATCATCAGCGACATCAAGCAGATCTTCCCCATCAAAGAAGATACTTTCCTGATTGGCCTGATGGGAAAAATCGGCTGGGGTACTCCTACGCTCATTTCCATTGAGCTCGGGATAATTCTTGAACTGCCTGAACCCAAAATTATCATTTTGGGTGTGGTCAAAATGGCCCTTCCCACAGAGGAAACTGCTCTTGTTAAAATTCAGGTCAACTTCCTTGGCGTGATCGATTTCCAAAATGGCTTTGTGTATTTCGAAGCCAGGTTGTTTGACTCCAAGCTGGTAGGTTTTCCGCTCACAGGAAGTTTGGCTTTGGTAGTTGCATGGGGGGGTAGCGATGCCTTTGGACTCAGCATTGGAGGTTTTCATCCGGATTTCAAAGACCTTCCCACAGTCCCGACACTCCCTGGAGCATTCCGGGATATGGATCGAATCAGTCTGCAGCTTTTGAGCGGTGACAATCCCCGCTTAAGTGTCGAATGCTACCTTGCTGCCACTTCCAATTCAGTTCAGTTTGGAGCCAAACTGGAGCTTTTGGCCCAAGGCCCTTTGGATTTCAACTTGTACGGCAAACTTCAGTTGGACGTCCTCTTTATTTTTGATCCCTTCAGTTTTATTGTCCGGCTCGAAGCCACCTTGGCTATTCGTCAAGGAACGAGTGTACTTTTTGGGATTCACTTCATGGGCAAACTTTCAGGCCCAACCCCTTGGAATATTGCCGGGGAGGTCAGCTTCGGTCTTCTTTTTGTCACGGTTACCATCAGTTTCGACGAGACTTGGGGCGATCCCCGTCCGGATGTTGCCGTCGAGACGGAAGACCTCCTGGCCCTTTTGACTGCGGAGATTCAAAAGTCCGGTAACTGGAGGCCTATCCTTCCAGCCAACAACCACCTTCATGTCAGCCTTCGACAGATTCCTGAAGACCAGATGCCTGAGCTTTTGATCCAGCCTTTTGGTTCGATCACCTTCAGCCAGCGCAGTCTCCCTCTAAACATGGAGATCAAAAAGTACGGCAACCGAAAGCCCCTCAAAGCCAACGAAGCCAACTTCCGAATTACTGAAGCCATGGTCGGAGGAGTCAAGCCTACACTGACTCCAGCTCAGGAACTCTTTGCCGTCGGAAACTATATTCCGCTTTCTGAGGATGAGAAGCTTTCCAGAAAATCCTTTGAAAAATTGGAAAGTGGGGTGACCATCCAGGATTCTGGAGAGCTGAGGTTGGCACCTGAAACCTTGGATCCGGTCACCTTGGATTACGAACTCGACTATACCTATGATGATGATGTAGCTCCCTCTCGTAGGTTTACCAAAATTCCAATGGGTGGATTTAAGCACATGGTGCGGGGTGCAGGGATATCGGGTTCCCGACTCTCCTGGAGAAATGAGGCTTCCAAATCCCTGAACTCCCCAGAAAAAGTGGCTTTGAAAACCTCCGGATTCACCATTGCCTCCAATGATGATCTCAAGGAACTCAATTCTTCCTATAGGTCGGAAAGCTATGCTGCAGCCTTGGAATCACTCCGCAAACTCACTGAAAAGAACGCATCCTCCAAGAGTAAGTACCAGGTGGTAGGCGTGCATGAATTGGTATAAAATCTAAAATGAGACACGTATGAATTTTGGTCAATATCGTTTTTATTCCTGGTCACGTCGCGGGATTTCCGCCAATGTCAGCCAAAAAGACACCCTGGGGCTAAATGCCGGTACTCAGCCTGAGCGGGCTCAGGTTCCGGTTGATATCAAAGTAAACGGAAGTATTTCGATTCCAAGAATCAATTTTTCCCTACAAGGCCCAGGAGACATCGTCGGGATCAATGCGGATATGGTAGTCCGTACGGAACCCAGAGATGGAATCTCCAACTTTGAGCCCAATTACCTGGCCTACATTGAGTTTTACGATGAAGATTTTCCATGGCGCTACACGCCCGCAGCAGCGGACCACCGAAAACTGAGACCCTGGGTGAGCCTTTTGGTGCTCAAAGAAAATGAATTTGAAGATACCAAACGCCAAAAACCGCTCCGATCCATCAAGGTGCTGGATGCCAATGCCCTTCAACCTCACGACGAAATTCATCTCTGGGCTCACGTACATACCAACCTCCCCCATACCGAAAATGTATTTGAGGAAAACCTGGAAGCCTTTCGTGAGGAATTAAAAACTGATCCGGATGGTGTGTATAGCCGGGTGATGTGTCCAAGAAAACTGGATCCTAATGTGATGTACCACGCTTTTTTGGTTCCAAGTTTTGAGACTGGAAGATTGGCAGGGTTGGAACGAGATCCATCCGAAGTCATGGCCCAGCAGGCTTCCTGGGGCATGGGTTCCGATCTGGAGTTTCCGGTGTATTACCGATGGCATTTCCGGACTGGGGCCAATTTCGATTTTGAATCACTAGTAAAGCTCATTGAGCCACGAGTTATGGATCAACGCGTAGGCTCCAGGCCGATGGATTGTTCTGCTCCTGGCTATTTTAGAGCGGATTCTGAGCAGGAAATCCCTGCACCCAATCCAAAAACTGTTCTTTTGGAAGGAGCTGTGATGGCACCGACAGCTGTCTCAACTCAAATCATTCCCAATGAATACCAAACTGAAATCGGAAAGCTGATCAACCTTAACAGGGGCCAGGAGGAAAATCGCGAAGAAGATCCCATTGTTACATTGCCCTTTTACGGGATGTATCATGCCATGCGAAAGGACCTCAGCAAGCCCGGAGAAAAAGTGGTGCCTGTCTTTGATCCCAATTCAGATAGCTGGTATAATGACCTAAATCGAGATCCTCGAAACCGAGTTCCTGCTGGATTTGGAGTACAGGCCGTGCAGGACGATCAGGAAAAACTGATGGATCAAGCCTGGAAGCAACTGAATGATGTCCTGGAGGCCAACCGAAAAATGCAGCTTGCACTCCTGATGGCACAGACCATGGAGCGGGGCTATGCCAAAAACATCCTTCCACAGCCCAAAGAAAATGTGCTATCGTTCAGCCGTAGCCTGTCTTCCAAAATACTTTCCGGGGGAA
Organism: Algoriphagus lacus; assembly: GCF_003583985.1. Taxonomy (GTDB): domain Bacteria; phylum Bacteroidota; class Bacteroidia; order Cytophagales; family Cyclobacteriaceae; genus Algoriphagus; species Algoriphagus lacus. The sequence continues at coordinate 114,806 of NZ_QXML01000011.1, forward strand.
CCACCGTCAAAAAAGCGATTAATCTTGGCAGGATCCCGGATGCAGTGATGATGCCTGGGTTTAAGAAGCTGATTCGGCATAATTCGTCAGTAGCCCGGTCTTTGGAAAAGCAGGCCCTTGTCCCATCTTTTTCCATCCTTCTTCAGAGCACCAATAGAGTAGGAGGGCTGACTGCTGCTTCGGTAGACAAGTTTACAGCCTTGCCCTCCCTGAATGGGGTTCTGCGGGTAACGGAGCCACCCAGACTTGAAAATGTACAAGTCTGGAGCTTGCAGTCCAATCTGGATCAAGAGGCAATTTTTTATCAAAAATCCTACCAGGGAGGGCTTCCAGAAATCTCCACTTGGGACAAGCTGATGAATAAAGACTTGGTCAAAGCGGTAAATGAATCCAAAGCAGCTCCACCGGTTGCAGGACCAACCATTCTCAAAAGGACATCGGCTGCTTCTTGGCTGAAGATGAATCCCACCACCCTCAAAGTAGATCCGAAGGCAGCGATCAAACCCATCGACCTAGTCAAAGACATGGGATTTGTTGCCAATCCGGGCTATAAAAAAGCCTTCACGGAATACGATTTGATTTATTCTTTTCGAGATGTGCCTACAACCGCTCCCAGCACGGATATAGCCAAATTGGCCATTGACAGTTTGCAGACTTTCAAACCGCTCCATGCTTACAAAAAACTCCTGGATGCCCGGGTTTCCTGGAGCGCCGGAACAAGGCGGCCCAATGTAGACGCAGATTTCCTGCCTGCCATGGCTTATCCGGATTTTCCAGCTCCAGCCTATAGGTTTCTCGTGGACCGGGACAAAGAACTCCTGCTTCCCAATCTCCACCTGATCCAGCCCAATACCTTTTCTCTTCTAAAGACCAACCAGAAGTTTATCGAATCCTACCTGGTCGGATTAAACTTTGAAATGGGTAGGGAGCTGTTGTGGCGGGAGTACCCGACTGACATGCGGGGAAGCTATTTTAGGCAGTTCTGGGATGTAAAGGGATTCGTGTCACCAGATAGTACTCCCACAGATGCCGAATCCCTGAAAGACATTGCTCCGATCCACAAGTGGAAGAAAACAGCCCCCCTTGGGAGCAACAATGCCCGGGACAAGGAGGGAGATTCCGAGCAATTGGTATTCGTGTTACGGGGAGAGCTGCTCAAGAAATTTCCCAACACGGTGATTTATGCCCAAAAAGCCTTTAAAAAAGACGGCAAGTGGGAAATCACCAAGGATTTGAATGAAACGCAATTCAAAAAAGAAGTCCGCTTTCCGATCTACCAGGCCGAACTTCCTCCGGATATCAAACTGCTTGGATTTGACCTCACCATAGATGAAGCGGCGGGTAACACTGCCATGGCGGATTTCCCGGGAAATAAGGAAGGCTGGTTTTTTATGATCGCGGAGGTACCCGGAGAACCCAGGTTTGGAATGGACATCAAATTCGATCCGGTGATTCCGGACAAATTTACCTGGAGTGACCTCTCCTGGGAGAATTTTGGCACCGAACCCATGCCTTTTGTCACCGTCAAGCGATCCCCAAATACGAAGGATTCCGTGGCCACAAGAGGAATTTGGAATAATCAGTCCGCCTCAGCGGATATGGCTTCCATCCTGATTCAGCGTCCGGTGATGGTGGCTGTCCATGCCACCGAAATGCTCGATAAGGAGATCATCGATGACAATGCCGGATCCAAAGCACCTACCAGGCTCATCGACCAGTATGGCATCTACAAGAATAATTTTTGGAATAAGAGAACTACAAACGGGTAAACCATTTTCCTATGGCAACTTTTCATGATCAATTAGCAAAAATCAGACAGCAGCGCGAGGCCCTGGCCGCTGCTCAGAAGGCTACCTATGTAGAAAAGATGGAACTGGCCAAAGAATCCAAGAAAGCCAGTCCCATCTCCGGAGGAAAAACCTTTAACCCAAAAGAAACCATCTTCAAGGAGACCGAAGTTTCACTCAATCAGTCCATAAAGGACTTGTTGGGAAAGAACCACCAGACACTTACAAGGGAACTCAACGGCAACATTCCTATCGTGATGCTTCCTGTGCGGATGGAGACCCGATTTGTCAACCCTGTAGGAGCCCCTCAGGAATTATGGATCAGAATTTTTCCGGACGACATCCATGCTGATACGCATGAACCGATGTTGGCAGAAAAAGAAGTGGTGGCTGGAGAACAGTATTGGTCCAGGCAAGCGGAGCTGTTCGGATTTCCCTCCGGTGAAGAAACGGAGTCCGAAAGAAAGCTGGCATGGGAAAATCTCAAAGCCTACGCTATAAATCCCCAGCGTGCCATCTGGATAGCCAAGGCCACCAAACCCCTCAATTGGCCACAAACTGACGTTCCACCACCAGCCACACTTGACTTTCCAAAACATCAGGAATTCAAAGAAAGCGCATGGAGTCGGGCTGCCCAGACCCAGGCTCTCCCAGACCGATTTGTGGCGACCATTTTTGCCCATGGCAAGTCCGTTCATGAGGAAGTGGGACAGGTGATTCCGGATACCGTTTTTCTTGGTCCTGATCCCTTTTCCAGCCAGCCTGCTTTTTCCAAAAAAGATGACGAGATCATTTTTCAGGAGGAAATTGCCTGGTTGCAGAATTTTGACAAGGCGGTGGAAAAAGGGCTGGGAATCAAAGTGAAGCTCAGTCCGGCCATGTTTATGCCGGATGGTTCGATTGAGCGGATTACAGTCTTGGGAATTATGTATTCTGCAGATCCTCAATCCGGAAAGAAAATCGTCGAAAACCTATTTGACAACCACCACTATTCTTCCAAAGGGCTGTCCTTTTTGCCTCAGGGAACTCCCACCAATAATACCGAAACAGAGGCATCTGCCTATTCCCGATACGAGGATTTTCTGCCCAAAGGCTACTACGAAGAGAAGAGCACTCCGATCAACCCAAATTCTGACTTGGATTTGTTTGCACAGGCCTTCGGGATAAACAGAAATGTGTTGGAGGACCTGAACCACGCAGATCAGATGGATCATTTTAATAATCTGATGATGAACAGAGCCCTGTATTCGGCTACCCTGAGTTACTATTTTGAGGAGCTGATGGAGCCGGCTATCCACGATGCAGATGCTGCGCAGATCAGGAGCTTTTTCACCAGCTTCGTATCAGCAAGGGGGCCACTCTCCGGGATTCGGGTTGGGGATCAGCCTTATGGCGTGCTTCTCACCAGTGACCTAAGCGCCTGGAACGAGGACGCTTCCGGAAAATTCTACATGGGGTTAACGAAGGTGGTCAAAGAGCTGCAGACTGTGTGGGATCAATTGGCTACCAAAGTGCCCAAAGTCGGAATGCCCGGGGACAGCTGGGAGATTTTGCTTAAAATACTGGGTCTTCAACCGGGCTCAGTGAGTTTTCGACAGCGCCTGGGTAATCTGCCGGATTACAGTTTGGCCTCGCCTTCTGTAAACAAGTCTTCTCTCAATGTGGAATTGAAAAACCTCAACCAGCGGATCGTTGATTTTCTGGAAAAGCTTGGGTTTAATCCCTTGGCCGAGGGGAATTTTTATCCACTGATCTCCAATATGGTGTTTTATCAGTGGACCAATCCCATACAGTCCACCAAGCTGGTGGTGCCGGATGAAGAGGCCTCTGAAACGGAATTTCTCCCAAAAATGCCTGCTTCAGGACTCAACTATGCGCAATACATGGGGACAAAATGCAGTCTGGCTGACTTGGAATCAATCAATTTCGGTGGGGACAAACCACCCCGATCCCTGCTTTCCCTGCTTATGAGGCATGCCTTGCTTACCGAACTGAAGCAAGCTGGAACTCGGGCCTTCCAGGTCAACAACATGACCATCAAATCGGCCATGTTTGAGAAGAGCTTTTTCAACATGGACAATAACAGTCAGGATTTGACCAGCTTTGAATTGCTCAAGGGAGATCCGAAAAAGATCAACCCAAGGGCTTTTGCCGGAGTGGAGACCAACCTTGGCGATTACCTTTTAAACCCAAGGATAAGGTTTCCATGGAACCCGAACATCGGTCCGATGCGAAGTGCGATGAACTACTTGGGCGGACTTTCCACCAAGGCTTTGGAGCGTAATTTGGCTGATTTTGTGGACCTCTGTACTTATCGTTTGGATGCCTGGGAAATGGGACTTTTCACCCGGAGACTTCAACGAAACCGATCAAAAGTGCCCACAGGAGTATACCTGGGTGCTTACGGATGGGTAGAAAACCTAAAACCGGAACCGAAAAAGACCCTGAACCAACGGAATGTGCCTCCTCAGCTTTGGCCTAAGGATGGAAAAGCGCCAATTAAGCTCAAGGAAAATGCGGGATTCTCCCACGTCCCTTCGCTCAATCATGCCACTGCGGTAGGACTCCTGTTGGCGGGCTATAAAAACCACGCCAGCCCAGCCAATCCCAGCCTTTTTGCCATGAATCTGTCCAGTGACCGGACCAGACGAGCCATGGCGCTTTTTGAAGGGATCCAAAATGGACAGCGGCTTGAGGTCCTGCTTGGCTATCAGTTTGAGCGGGGGCTGCATGACACTACCACCAGAAATCCAGCGACAAACCTCAATCAGTACATCCAGGCATTTAGAAACCGTTATGAAATCGAAAATCTCTCGATTCCCCAACAGGGATCCGAAGAGGCGCAGGAAACCATCGACAGCTACCCAGTCGTCAATGGGCTAAAAATCCTAAAAGCAACCAAAGAGGAAATTGAAGCCTTAATTACTGAGCCAACACATAAACCCTTTGTGCTAGCCATCAGAGATGAACTGGCCAATACCTTGGATGCCTGCAATGATCTGCTGGTAACGGAGGCTGCCTTCCAGATTACCCAAGGGAACCGAGACAGAACTTCAGGAGTCTTGAATTCGGCTTTAATGGCGGATACTCCTCCTGAAATTCAGGTGCTGGATACCCCCAGATCCAGCCTGTTGACTTATTCCCACCGGATTGCCCTGCATTTGGATGTGGAGGATTTTTTATCTGCAGAGGTGGGATGGTCCTCGACACCTTCTCCACGCTCGTCTTTTGAACCGGGCCTCAACCATTGGATCGCCCAATTGATCGGTGATCCCGGCAAAATCCAGTACCGTGTGTCAGCTTTGGAAGGGGAGGAGCTGATTGTGGATACCGCGCTGATGAGTCTGGGAGATTTGGAACTTCAACCGATCGACCTGATCTACCTCTTGTCCGAGGACCTGGCTGCAGGGGCGACTGAACTTGAAAGCAGAATTGCCTTTCAGTTTAAAAAATTGAAAAACATTCCGGCTTCCACCCGGATCAAAATTGAATTTGCTCCGGAGCTGAGTCCCGGAGTCTCCTCATTGGCTTCCGCTTTTCCTTTGCTTCGCTCCATCAAAATGACCTTGGGACAAACCCGAGTGGCCGATGCCAGGGATTTTGCCAGCAAGCCTAAGGCAGTGGTCAATTCCATGGATTTCACTGGTCTCGACTTTGAAGATTACCAGATGAGAATTTTCAATGCGCTGGGGATGCTGCAGACGCTTGCAGGCGCAGTTGCCCAAATGATTCCCAATCCGGATTTGCCAGCCGATGAACTCAACCCAAGCACCATGGAGGAGTTGTTCAGCTTGGCTGAGGGGATTTCAGAGCCAACTGCCTTTTTCAGGTCCCTCTCTCTTGCAGATCAAACTTGGATTGGGATCATTGATTTCCAGCAAGCTGCAACCCGATTTGGAGTGCAGATGGCCTTTCCTCAAAGCCCCGGTCCTGAGTTGACTGAAAGCCAAGAAGACATGCTCTCCCGCACAGCCAGTCTTTGGAAAGTCATTCAGGCAAAAATCCAGACTGCAGAGACCAAATTGGCTCAAGCAGGGGCCGAAAGTCAGATTATCCCCAAACTCAAGTTGCTTTCTGAAGCCTCTAAGGCTGTTTTGGGAGATGATTTTATGCCAATCCCCCGATTTAGGTATACGCAGGAAGAGGTCCTCCAAATGGCTTTTGCTGAAGAGCATCAACTGGTGAATCACGTTGCCAACCTCACCGGAATGACGGGAGATATACACAAGGAATCCTGGCTTCAGTCTGTAGCCCGGGTTAGGCCAGCAGTAGCCCGCTTCGAGTCCCTTCGTTTCCTCAGCGAGGCCTTGGACAATTCCCCAATGGACCTCTCGATTGCGCAGATTCCATACCGGCCTATGGACAGCTGGCTGGGGTTTGAGTTTCCCAAAGAATACGGGGGTAAGCCCTTCAACATTCAGGAGGATACAGTCGCCTTGGCCTATTTGGGTAAGCAAGCCACCAATACAGCGGCCCTTCAGTCTGTGTTAATACTGGATGAATGGACCGAAAAAATCCCGGTGGATGAGGAAATCACAGGAGTCACGTACCATTACAACCAGCCCAATGCAGTGGCACCTCAGGCCATCTTAGTGGCCGTAGAACCCACCGACAAGGGGAAGTGGGATTGGAAAGTGCTCCAGGGGATTTTGAATGATACGATCCGCAGGTCCAGATCCCGGGCTGTGGAGCCTGATCAACTCATGGAGCATGATGTACTCAAGATTTTGCTACCGATGACCATTGCCTCTTTTGATGTCAAAGAGGCCAATGTATCCATGGATTACCTGCTGCTAAACGACAAGTTTATGCAGGTGGCCAAAAGTGCCAACATGCAGCTTTACACCAAATGGGATAAAAACTGATCAAAATGCCAAACTTCAGCGAATTTCATAAACTCAAAGCCAATGCTAACTTGGCTTCTACCATTTTTGACAAGCGTTTTCAGGAGCCATTTATCTCCAACCGCAACAGACTCGAGGGCTTGCCGCGGCAGGCTGAATTCGAAAAAAGTCTCAGAGCCGAGATTGCAGATCCCATGTGGATGCTTACACGGCAATGGCAGCTCGGGGAGTTTCAGGGAGAAGATGCCGGCACCGCCTGCCAGGCAAAAGTCCTCTCAGAGGAACAGCAGCCTGGGGTTTTGACCTATGGAAATAACAAATCACGACTATTTGATCCCTATCGATCTCCGCTTGAAACAGAGGTGGAAAGTGAACCCCTACAAGTCACCCTTCACCTTCAAGTCCAGATGGGTAGGCAGTTTTTGCGAATCCTCGGCGCAAATGGTCTTGGAACTCACCGGGATTATTTCCTTAATCGGTATCCCCTTGTCCCTGAAGTCCGGGAACAGGACAGGGAAGGAGTCCTGTTTGCCCAGACCGTTTCAGGTAAATTTCCGGATGGATATCGCCTGCTCTGGGATTTCCGAAGCGGCTTGCTTTCAGAAATGATTCTTGCCGAAGGGCTGATGTCAGATGAGGAGCTTTTGACTCTGAGGACCACGGTTGCTTCCCAGTTTGAGTCATGGTTTAAAAACCTTTACCATCAGAATGAATCTCAGGAAAACGCATGGATTCCTGAGAGGATGGAGTACAATTTCCAACTTGAAATGCCTCACCCTGAAGCAGGAAAAACGGTTGTATTGGAGGCAGATCAATATGCATCCGGCAAACTGGATTGGAACAGTTTTGATGAAAACATCAAAAATGCTTCAGGGCAAATCAAGCAAGCGGATAACCTCAAAAGCACCGTCCAAACCTTTATTCCCGCTCCGCTACACTATTCGGGTATCCCACATCCCAGATTTTGGCAGATGGAAGAGGGGCAGGTGGACTTTTCCAAGATCCAATCCGGTACCACAGGGCTGCTCTCCATGCTGGTCATGGAATATGGCATAACCTATTCCAACGACTGGTTTGTTCTCCCCTTACCCATGAAGATCAATACCTATTGTGAGGTGAAAAATATCCTGGTCACGGACGTTTTTGGGCAGCACATCCTGATATCGCCCACTTTTACCGATCCGGAAGTCAGTTGGCAGGAATTTGCCGTGTTCCGACATACGGAGCGCCAAAACCTAAGCTCTCCACGCAACCGATTCTACCTTGCGCCCTCCCTGCTCAAGATTCAGCAAAGCGATCCTTTGGAAAAAGTCAATTTCATGCGCGATGAAATGAGCAACATGGTCTGGGCCATTGAAAATACTGTACCCTCGAGCGCAGGTGGAGGAAGACCGGTCAAATTGAACAGACCTCGATTTGACCCGCTTGAGAATCCCGATAACCCGGAATCCAAAATCCGCTACCTGGCAGGTACCAACGTTCCTGAAAACTGGATCCCTTTTATCCCAGTTCATAAGCCAGACAGTCAGCAGGAAATCCGGCTTCAACGGGCCAAAATCCCCAACGCTCCGGCTCCGGAAAGCCTTTTGCTCAGGGAGCAGCAACCTGTTCACTTTATTGAGGAGGAAGAAGTGCCTCGGGCTGGGGTGATCGTCAATCGGACCTTTAAGCGAACCCGCTGGATCGACGGCAAAACCATCCTTTGGGTTGGTCGGACCAAAACCACTGGTAGAGGGGAAGGCTGGAGCGGATTGATGTTTGACAGGATTCTGCCTATAGAAAAGTCAAAACAGGAATTATGAAGTTTGAAAAATCCTGCCATGGATTTTGGCTATAGACGACTTAAAAATTGGTTTCTCCATTTTGCCAGCCAGAAAGGACATGACTATTCCGGCAGATAATCAAAGTTTAAAGCTGTCCCAGGTCTGGTAACAGGGGAAGATCCTAAAATTGAAATAAGAAATTTTTAAAACAGGAAGTAAAATCAAGTCTCAGAAAAGGCCGACCAGAATAGCTCAAAAGGACTGGGGTGAATTTTCAACTTCCGCCCACATTTCTTTTCTGAGTTGAAAGGGATTGGAAGAAATGAAAAGCTTGGAGGTTTTTGGGTTTAGGTTTTTCCCCAAATTCTTGCCTGAAGATCCTATCCTCTAAGTGGTTGTTGGAATGGGCTTTCCATATCCAGTTTGACTTAAAATTTGATTTAAATTCCTCATAATAGGGATATGATTTTCAGGTGGGTAAATCAAACCCATATTCAAACTGAATTTTGGTGTTTGGCTTGGACGAGATGTTTCGAGATCTTATTAGGAAAGAATTCTTTTAGCCTGCTCTTTCAGCTTTTTGGAATAGTAATAGGCCAATTCCACCCATCTCATCCAAAAAATCATCACTACCCTTAGGATAAATTCTTAAAAAAAATTTGCGCAATCAAATAGTTGCGTTTAAATTAGCAATCAAATAGTTGCAAATAAGAACATAATGAAAACGCGAAGGGATGTATTCCAAGCCATTGCTGACCCTACCCGAAGAGCAATCATCATGCTTTTGACTGTAGGGGCTTTAACTCCAAATGCCATTGCAGATCATTTCAATTCAAGTAGGCAGGCAGTGTCCAAACACCTGCAGATTTTGACGGAGTGTGAGATCGTAAACCAGGAGCAGCAGGGAAGGGAAATTCATTATCACTTGAATGCTGATAAAATGAAGGATATAGAAAAGTGGCTCGAACAGTTTAAACAGCTTCTCGCTAAACGTTTTGAACAGCTCGATACCGTATTGGAACAATTAAAACTCAACAGACCATGAAAAATGCCATATTATTCAATTTTGAGGTGGACAAAGCCAACAGCAAAATCAGTGTCTCCCGATCATTTCATGCGCCACTGGACTTGGTTTGGGCCGCCTGGACCGAATCTGATATCCTAGACCAATGGTGGGCACCAAAACCTTGGACCGCCCAGACCAAGTCCATGGATTTTAGAGAAGGAGGGCATTGGTTATATGCGATGGTCAGTCCTGAAAATGAAAAACATTGGTCAAGAGCGGATTACCTCAAAATTACCCCGAAAGAATTCTTTTCGGCAATGGATGGGTTTTGTGATGAGGAGGGTAATCTGGCCTTAACCCTGCCCAGAAACAAATGGGAAAACAGTTTTACCGAGAAAGGAGAGGAAACCTTGGTGAAAATTCAGATCAGTTTTGATACCCTGGAGGATTTGGAAAAATATATTGAAATGGGTTTCAAGGAAGGATTTACCGCAGGTCTCGAAAATCTCGATCAATACATTGCGGCTCAGTTTTACCTCAGAAAAAGAAACAAGCCAAACAACAAGGCAAGGGTATCCAGCTATTTGAATTTCCCGGGAAATACCGAAGAGGCTTTCAATTTTTACAGGAAGATTTTCAAATCAGAGTTTACCAATGGTATCCAGCGATTCGAAGAGGTGCCTTCCGATCCTAACCAAGCCCCAATGGCAGAATCAGTCAAAAAAATGGTTCTGCACGTCGAATTGCCCATCCTTGGAGGTCATGTTCTCATGGGGACAGATGCCCCGAAAGAATTTGGGATGACAGTGAATAGAGGTAACAACATGCACATCAATTTGGAACCTGATTCTAGGGAAGAAGCCAAGCGCCTGTTTGATGAACTTTCTGAAGATGGGGTGGTGGAAATGCCGATCCAGGACATGTTTTGGGGAGCTTATTATGGCAATTGTCAGGATAAGTTTGGGATCAATTGGATGATTAACTACCAGGAGAAGTAGAGGTATAAGTTGAACTTTTTCAACTAGTTATGAAATAAAAATGGGCAATACCAGTTTATGGGACAGAGGTAAATGTGATTTTTAGGAGGTCAGTTTTACTTACCTTGAAATCAGAACTTCAGGCAGTCAGGAAACTGTCCGTTTCGAAATTTCGGGATATTCTTCCATGGAGTATTGAAGAAAGTCCATATCGATTGAAACCGAGTTTAAATACCACTTTCTAATTGGCAAGTGGTAAAACATCGAATTAGCAGAACACTTTAAACCATTGCCAAAAAAATGAAAAATATTATTTCCAAGCGGGACAAAATCGTCTATTGGGTTTGTACCGGTTTATTCAGCGCCTTCATGCTTTCATCAGCCATTCCCAACCTGATGCAAGCCCAAGAATGGACCGAAATTTTCAAGGCTTTGGGCTATCCCCTTTATCTCCTTCCTTTTTTGGGAACTGCAAAACTCCTTGGGGCAATAACCCTGCTAATTCCTGGTATACCAAGGCTTAAAGAGTGGGCTTATGCCGGGTTTACTTTTAATCTCAGCGGAGCCATTTACAGCGGAATTTCCGTTGGAGGATTTGATCCGAAAATGCTGGTACTCCTAGTCCCGATAGGCTTGGGCTTAGTGTCTTACCTTTACCACCGAAAATATACGGCTTGATTTTCTTCACAGATTGAGTTTGGTTTTTTGAGGTATCCTTCGGCAGGGCTCAACTTATCGTGATTGGATTAAATGAGAACAAATTCCTTATTTCCAGATCTCTTTCATCCTTTTTAAGCAGACTTTTTGCCCAAGGTTAATCTTTTGAAAAGGTGGTAAACGGAGTTTTCTTCCCAAGAATTGTTCATGAATTGCAGGGCAGGGGAATATGTAATGGTATGGAGTAAAAATGAAAAAGTAAATTCCCAATTCAGGCTATTTTTTCTTTCCGAAAATCCCCTTTTCTTTGAACTGGATTGTTTTTAATCACTTTTGGGGTTTAAGCTGTGAATTGCTCCTAGTTTAAGATCCGGCTCTTGAATTCGGTTTTGAAGTTTTTAAGATTGATCTGCCTTGTGGATCCGAATGTGGAAATTAAGCTTGATTTTGGTTTTACATCCTCACTTTTGCATGATAAGGAGAATCAGTCAGTAAAGAATTTATTTGGATAATGGGTGGGACCAAGCTTTGCCAAAGCATGCATAGCAGGATTTAACCTTGGGGTGAAGTGCAGGGTATGAAGATTCCAATCTATCCATTCCAAGATCAGGCTGCGGAAAGTGGGCTGGATTCTTCCCAATCGATGATGATTTAGCAATTCTGGGAGTAGAACCATAGGTCAAATCGATTAGAAATAGTATTAGTTTTTTTTATTAATAAACACCTAAATTCCCTTAACTATTACAAAACCAGATTTTTATGGAACAGGTTATTGACTTTCTATCCAAACTTTTTTCGGCTGATGATTGGCCTCCCCGCTGGGTCTGCGGTGAATGGTCGGCATTCCATGGCTGGCTTTACATCTTCAGTGATATTGCGATTTGGCTGGCCTATTTTGTGATTCCTGCCATTATTATTTTTTTCATCCAAAAGCGACAGAATATCCCGTTTTTACCTGTTTTCTGGCTTTTCGGTGCTTTTATTATCCTTTGCGGAAGTACTCACCTGATGGATGCCTTGATGTTTTGGTGGCCCGGTTACAGGCTGAGCGCAGTCCTGAGGTTATTAACCGCCCTGGTAAGTCTTGCCACTGCCTTTGCACTAATCCGGGATTTACCGAAGCTGATTACAGAAAGGCCCGATGATGAGCTCAAAACCTACCAGTTGGAAAAGAAGCTCAAAAGTTATGAATTGGAAATTCAGGACCTCCGAAAGCAACTGAACAGCAAGTCTGACTGATGAACCCGGCCAAACCATCCATGGTCCTGATTCAGGACATCGTCCTTATTGCATTGGCAGCAATGATTGCAGGCATTGTCTTTATTATGGATTTAAACTCTGAAAGTACCGTGGCAGTGGCCAGCATGTATGCAATAGTGATATTGTACAGTTGGCTCCTGCCCGGTAAATTCGCCAGTATATATGCAGCAGGAGTCTGTTCATTTTTGACATTTATTTCAGCTGTTCAGACAGGAGATTTGGTTACGAACCCAAGCGGGCTCCATGCAATGAACTGGATCATTTCACTGGTAGTAATCTGGACCTGCGTGACCTTGGTATTCATCGCCAAAAGCAGTTATTCTAGCCTGGAGGAGATCAACAGACAGCTCACTGACAGTCACGCCACACTTTTGGAAAAGATAAAGGAATTGGACGTTCAGCAACAGGAATTATCAGAGCATAAAACGAAGCTAGAAAGTCTTAACGCTGATTTGCTGGTTAAAAACCGGGAACTTGAACGATTCACCAGTATTGCCAGTCATGACCTGCAGGAGCCTCTTCGTACAATTGGGAATATGACCCAATTGTTGGCAAAAAAGTATTATGGAAACCTTGATGGCCAGGGAAAAAAAATACTTGATTATGTGGCATCTGCGACAACCAGGATGACTGTGTTGATCAAGGGACTTCTGGAATTTAGCAGAATTGGCACCAAAAGAAATGTTCAAGCGGTCGACTTGCAGGAACTTCTCAATACAATTGTGATGGATTTAGATGCCACACTGAAAACGGCAAATGCCACAGTTATTTTCGACGCTTTGCCTACCGTGGAGGGTAATCCGGTGGAGCTGAGAATGCTTTTTCAAAACCTGGTCGGCAATGCGGTTAAATTCAGAAAAATTGGCATTCCCCCGTTAATCGAAGTAACTGCCAGGGACCTCAAAACCCATCTTGAGTTTTGTGTAAAAGACAACGGGATAGGGATAGATGCGGCAGACTTCAATAAAATATTTCTCATATTCCAAAGACTGAATCCTGTGGAGAAATTCGAAGGCTTAGGCTTGGGGCTGGCTTATTGTCGAAAGATTGTGGAGCTGCATGGCGGAAAAATATGGATCAACTCAAATAAAGGGGTTGGCAGCTCGTTTTATTTTACTTTAACAAAATTACATGACAGCGAAGATTAACAAACTAGACTGTGTACTCCTCATTGACGATGACGAAGCGACAAACTTCTATCATACCGTAATCCTCGAAGATGAGGTAAGCGGAATACATATCCAGGCAGTAAATTCGGCCAAAGAAGGAATTGAGTATTTGCTGGCCAAAGGTGAATACAAAGAATGCCCCCAACCGGGTATTATTTTTCTGGATATCAATATGCCCGGATTAAACGGATGGGATTTTCTGATGGAATACAATGAGTTGTCCAAGGATATTCATAACCGATCAGTTGTCGTTATGCTTTCCACAAGTCTTAACCCAGATGACAGAGAACGGGCATATTCTATCCCGGTTGTAAAAGAATTCGTAAACAAGCCCCTGACTCCCGAAGTATTCTGGAAAGTAGTCAATGATAATTTCAATTGAATTTAATGCATTGACTTGCTTCCAACTAAATTCTCAAAAATATCGCTTCTTTTCACCATTTGTCTGTCATAAGGAAATTGAAAAAGCCATGTCTATTAATGATTGATAATTCGACCCTCCTAAACTCTCGACATTTATCCTTTGCGAACTGCCAACTTTTCAAAACTAACTTATTGCCATGAACTTTTTTCCGACCCATCACTTCCTATTTTTTCAAAATTTTTATTTAAATTGAACTTGAAAAATCTGATTCGGGTTTTAAATGCTTTTTTATTTCGAGTAAGTTTTATCCGTATCGAAACCTATGGGTTGTTTGTGAATTAAATTTCTAGTATTCAAAAAACACCCTTAACTTAAATAGCTTTATAGATCAAATACATAAGATTGAATTTAAATATCACTAAAACAAAGTTTAAAAAAATTTTTAAATATCAAGACACAAAAATTGGTTATTATTTTAATAAGGAATTCATTTTTAGTTGTCAAAATACATGAGCTCGATTTTGATCAATTTAGTTTTATCTCAATCCAATCATTTTAGGACCATTCATGTAGAAAAAAGGTTCTTTAGAACATTATATTTAAAAAAATCTAGTCTCGAACTAAATTTAAATACTGTTTATTTTTAGCAAATCCCTACCATATAAACATGAAAAAGAAAACCAGAAGAGAATTTCTTCGGTCGAGCTCTATTGTCGCCTCTTTGGCAGCATTTTCCTCTTCCAAACTTTTTAATGATAAGACAATTCTCTATTTAAAAACCAATACCTCGGATACTAAAATTTCCCTTATTCATTCAGGTGGACTAAACGGTGCCCGACATAATCCGGATCAGTTGGGTGGACTTGAAGCCATTCAAGCTCAACTTCTTTCCAGTCCCTCTTCCCGTATATTTTTGGATTCAGGAAACCTTATCAATCCAGATCAATCTATTGGCGATAACCTGGAATTTCTAAATCAAATGGTAAAAAGTGGTTTAAACATCGCCACCTTAGGGATGAATGAATCTAATCTACCAACAAAGGATTTAGCTTATTTAGTTGAAAATTCCGGTTTAAAAATCTTGGGCAATTCGCTGGAAAAACAAGGGCTTGTATTGGGCAAAACCTACTTTTCCAGAGCAGTTGTCCAATGGGGTAAATACAAAATAGGAGTATTGCCTACTCGGAATGCTACTCTCTCTGATATAAACAGGAGAGGTTTGGAATTGAAACTCCTTTTCCAATGTGATTTGGTCATAGGTCTAGGACCTCTTCCTCAAGAGGGAAACCTAACTCTCCTTCAAAGGAGACATCATGAGGTTTACCATTATTTTGTTGATGCCAATGACCAACTTCCAGTGGGAACACATGTATTCAAATCAACCAAAGGCATCGAATTTTGGATGTCTAAGCCAGGCAATCAAGGCAAATATCTGGGTGCCTTTGAATACACTCTCAATTCCGCTTATCAACTTAGGCACTTTGCCAATCTTTCCTTTATGCCTGGAGAGGCGAGTTGGAATAAAAAAATGGCCTTTTTGGCCCAGTCATCTCAATTATCAAATCCTCAAAGTTAATGGAACCATTTCTGTCTGAGATTTATCTTTTTGCATTCAATTTTGCACCAAGGGGTTTTGCCCTGTGCGATGGTCAATTGATACCAATCAATCAAAATCAAGCTCTATTTTCACTTCTCGGTACTACCTATGGTGGAAATGGGCAAACAAATTTTGCTCTTCCAAACCTAAGGGGTCGAGCACCTGCCCACATGGGAAATGGATATTCTTTGGGCACTTCAATTGGTTCATCTTCAGCAACAATTACCATTCAGTCTTTACCTACCCATTCTCATCCAGCCTCCAAATCTCTCAGCTCCAACTATACCCCTCAAGCCGGGCTGACCGCTTCCTCTGGAGATCCGAACGGTAGGCTGTTTGCTGGAAATACGGATTTTCCGGAAAGATTCTCCAACAGATTTGACGAAGGGCTTGCTGACCAGACTCAAGCGGGTACCCAAAATTCTGCTTCTGTGGGAGGGAGTCAGCCCCATCAAAATATGATGCCTTACTTGGTTCTGAATTATTGCATTGCACTTCAGGGAGTCTTTCCTTCTCAAAATTAACACACTATGTCTGCTACCGAACAATTTGTCGCTCAGATTGCGATTTTTCCATTCAATTTTGCCCCTACAGGTTGGGCTTTTTGTGATGGTCAAATTTTGCCGCTATCTCAAAATACAGCCTTGTTCTCTTTACTTGGAACAACCTACGGTGGAAACGGAGAATCTAACTTTGCTCTTCCGGATTTCCAAGGTAGAGTTCCTATTCATCCAGGTCAAGGTCCGGGACTAAGTCTTCGTGACCTGGGAGAATTCGGTGGAGAAGATTCTGTTACCTTACTGGAATCAGAATTACCTGCACATACCCATTCAGTAACTGTTAAAATTCCTGCAGGAGGAACTGCCAATACAGACAGTCCATTGAATGCATTTCCTGCGACTTTTGCTGATGGAGCGCAGCTGGATGGCAAATCGGCTCTTTTCTATACTCAGCCTACTGATCCTAACCTTATTCAAATGGCAACAATCACTGCCGATATCAGTACTTTTCCGGCTGGAGCTAGCCTCCCCCATTCTAATATTCAGCCTACCCTTTTCTTGAATTTTTGTATTGCCTTGCAGGGTGTGTTTCCACCAAGAACTTAATACTATGCCTTACGTTGGAGAAATCAGATTATTCGCCGGTAACTTTGCCCCTGCAGGATGGGCTTTTTGTGAAGGCCAACTTTTACCCATTTCTGAAAATGAAACCTTATTTGTGCTTATCGGAACAACCTATGGAGGAGATGGACAAGAAACTTTCGCACTTCCAGACCTCCGAGGAAGGGTGCCAATTCACCAAGGTACAGGCCCAGACGGTGTTACCTACCAAATTGGTGAAATGGCTGGGGTAGAAGAAGTGACCCTGACAGTTCAGCAGATCCCAAATCACGCTCACAAGCTTAAAGGGCCGGGGATGGTGGCTTTTGGTTCTGGAGCTGGAAACTCCTCCAGCCCTGCTAGCCGATATCCGGCTATGGTTCCAGGTACTAACCTGTACAGCACCACTATACGAGATGGGGTTTTTATGGAAGACCCCACGGTCACTAACCCCTCCTCACTTTTGAGTTCAGTTGGTGGAAGTCAACCGCACAACAACATGCAGCCCTACCTTGCTGTGCATTTTATCATCAGTCTTTTTGGAGTTTTTCCTTCACAAACTTAATGAAGAACATAGGTATACTTCTTCCCAAATCAAGTACGCATCCCGAAATCGGGTACGACTTTTTTTTTGGGTTGAAGGGATATTACTCCAGCAAGGACCAAAGACCCGATTTCCAAACAGCAAATATCGGTTTTGGAATAGATGAGGATTTACTTTTCTCGGAAGCTGAACGCTTGTTTTTAGATAAAAATGTGGACGTTCTCCTCGTATTTGCCGAGCACCCCAAAGTGGATAAAATTTTCCCCTTGGCTTCATTATTCAAAAAACCAATGCTGGTCGTGAACCCTGGAGCAAAATACCCTGTCCAATGGGAAGCACCGGACTTTGTGACTTTTCTTTCCCTTCATGAAATGCTTTCAGCAAAAGTTGCTGCCAAATCTGCAGTCACTCAAATGGGGATTAAAAATGGAATCAATGCTACTAATTTCTATGACGGAGGATATGGTATAGGGGACAGTTTCTACCAAGGAAAAGAGTCCTCAGGAGGTCAGATCAAATATAATTTTGTTGGTAAACATCTGCCCTCTGAGTTTGATGCAAGACCTCTAATGGAATATTTGGATTCCTCTTTAGAGCCTCATCTGATCTTTTCAATCTTCACAGGTTCGGTTTTGGAGCTTTACCTGCAAGCAATGCAAACCTGTTCTAATTCCCATGTACTAGTCTGCTCCCAAATCATGGTGCATGAAATGATAAAGAAGAATCTCCATGACAAATCTTTACTCCCAAGGCTCTTTGCCTGTTCTTCCTTCGACCCGTCTACCTCTAATGACTCCTCTTTAGCCTTAAAAAAGTATCTCCACGATTTAGCCAAAAGAGAAATCAGCATCTTTTCTTATTTGGGTTGGGATGCAGGCTTGGTTATCGATGAGCTTTTGGATAAACAGGGTTTGGATTGGACCTCGGAAAAAGCCCAGCTGCAAAGTAATTTGCTAAATGGAAGTAGAGGAGATCTGGTCTTTCATGCTCTAACGGGCCACTTTCTTCCTCAATTGTACATTATCGATTGGTCTAATGAAGGAATTGAAACCAAATCGATCGAAGTGTCGGAAGTGGTAGTGGAATGGGAGGAATTGATATCTAATCGTGCCCAACCTCCTCAAGTTGGTTGGTTTAATACCTATTTGTGTTCTTAATCTAGTTTCGAGTGCAAAATTAAACCATCTAAGGTCTGTCTTTTTTCTGGTCGATTAGCTGGTTATTTTCTATAAAAACATGAAGCAACTATACAAGAGTTTTTGGCTTTTCATAGCCCTACTTTGGGTGGCTATTACCCCAACAATGGGCCAGTGCATTCTTTTTCCTGGAAACTTGGTTTTTTCGGGAGTAAACCTTGACGATGATGGGGTAGATGGCTCCCAAAAAAATGACCGCTTTAGTTTTGTCCTGCTTCAGGATGTGAGCGAGAATTTTGAAATCTACTTTACAGATTTAGGTTGGACGTCTTCTGGATCTTTCCAGTCCGCTACTCAAGCCTTGTCAGATGGAGCAATTAAGTGGACAGCTCCTGTTGGAGGAGTAGAGGCAGGAACACAGATCACCATCTCCGCGAAATTCAATCTTTCTGCTACCCTTGGGACAGTATCAGGAGTCCGGGCTACACCAAACAATTCTGGAGTGTATTTGGATCTTGGAATATCCGGTGATCAACTTTTTGCTTTTACAGGAAGCCTGGCTTCCCCTACTTTTATTGCGGGGGTCAATCTGAACCAAGCATGGACCTCACTTTTATCGGATAAGTTAACCTCCTCTGAATCATCCCTTCCCTCTGGCTTAAACGTATCGATTGTTCAAAATCTGAGTCTTACTAGCTCCTTTCAAAATGGTTTTACCAATGCTGTAATCACAGGAACCAGTTTCTCAGGATTATTCTCGGTTATAGTAGCTTCATTCAATTCATCAGCTAACTGGTCTTTCGATGAAACCTATTTACCGGATGAAATTCCCGCTGGATTTCAACTTCCAAAATCCATTTCTTTTTCTGTCACTCCTTTTAACTTCCTTAGCGCCCCTTCTGGCACTAATACAATTACCTATGGAGCCAATACCCAGTTTTCGGTAAATAAGATAGATATCCGAAACATCGTCACTTACCAATGGCAAATCAGTACCAACGGTGGAACTTCTTTTAATCCAATTACAGATGGAGGGGTTTACTCAGGAGTAGCAACCAATACCCTAGTTATTACCAAACCTCCTGTAGCCTATACCAACTATCAGTATCGAGTTTATGCAGTCGATGCATGTGGAAATGAAACCTTTTCCTCCGCAATCACACTGACAGTCAATCGGAAAACCTTAACTGCTATTCTGATTGGTACAATCCAAAAGGAAAGAGATGGCAACACCAATGCCATCATCCAGAATTCAAATTTGGAACTGAACGGAGTTGTTGGTAGTGATCAGGTTCAATTGGTCAATCCGGGAACAGGAACCTATGCTTCCGCTTTGCCTGGAACCAATATCCAAGTTTCCGTTTCTGGGCTTTCCATTTCCGGAACAGATGTGGCCAATTATTTACTAAATCCTACCACCGCCTCAGCAAATATTGGAATTATCGTCGACACTACCCCGCCGTCCGGATATACGGTGACCATCGATCAAGATCCAATCAATGAGTCAAATCAAACAGCAGTAAGTTTTTCATTGGCAAATGCAGAGATTGGAGCTACTTATCAATATTCTTTCAGTAGTTCAGGAGGTGGTACTCCTGTGAGTGGGTCAGGAACAGTTTCTTCAGCTTCCCAACAGATTACAGGAATTAATCTTTCAGGTTTGGCCCAGGGAACAATTACATTGAGCTTGACACTAACAGATCCTTATTCGAATACTGGGGCTCCAGCTACCGATAATAGTATCAAGTTTATTAATAGTCCCCCGACAATTTCCAATCCTATTCCTAATCAAAATGCCACCGAAGATGCGGCATTTGTGTTTCAATTTGCGATAAATACCTTCCAGGATACTGATAATCAAGAACTGACCTATTCTGCCCAACTCTCAGGTGGAGGTACTTTGCCCGCTTGGCTAGGATTTAATCCGGCAACCCGAACCTTCAGTGGTACTCCTGGCAATTCAGATGTTGGTATGATTTCCATCGCAGTGACAGCAGATGATGAAAATGGCGGAACAGTGACTGACACTTTTGACATCACCGTCTCAAATACTAACGATGCTCCAACTGTTGCCAATCCGATTTCGGATCAAAGTGCAACTCAGAATGTCGCCTTCAATTTTCAGTTTGGGGTAAATACCTTTAATGATACAGATGTTGGAGATGTCTTGACTTATACCGCCCAATTGGCAGGAGGGGGATCCCTTCCGGCTTGGTTGGCCTTCGATTCCCCAACCCGAACTTTCAGCGGCACTCCTTCCAACGCAGACATAGGAAGCATAACCATCGAACTTACTGCAAATGATGGAAATGGGGGAGCAATCTCGGATTCATTCCTTATTACCGTTGCCAATGTCAATGACGGACCTGTCGTCCTCAACCCGATTAACAATCAAAATGCCACCGAGGATGTAGCCTTCAACTTCCAGTTTGCATTAAATACCTTTCAGGATGTGGATGGTGATGACTTGACTTATTCAGCCCAACTTTCAGGTGGCGGTGCCTTGCCAACTTGGCTGAGCTTCAATTCAGCGACCCGCACCTTCTCCGGTACCCCGACAAATTCTGACGTGGGTACGGTAAGTATCGATGTGACCGCTGACGATGGAAATGGGGAAACAGTTACCGATACATTTGACATCATTGTCAACAATACCAACGATGCACCGACTGTTGCCAATCCGATTTCGGATCAGAATGGGACTGAAGACATTGCCTTCAACTTTCAGTTTGGGATAAATACCTTTAATGATATCGATGTTGGGGATGTACTGATTTATACTGCCCAACTTTCAGGAGGCGGATCTTTGCCTGGATGGCTAAGCTTTGACTCTTCCACCAGAACCTTCAGCGGAACACCGGTGAATTCAGATGTGGGCAACTTGGATATTGTGGTGACGGCAAGCGATGAATTAGGGGCCTCTGTTTCTGACACCTTTACCCTAATAGTGGTAGGTGTAAATGATGCTCCGGTGATTACAGCGCCATTTTTTATCCAGGTGACTGAAGATGTTTTGTCACCAATGACAGGAATCAGTATTGAGGATGTAGATTCAGGAACAGGAGAGATCACCTTGACCTTAAGTGTAACTTCGGGTGCGCTTTCCGCTACCTCCGGTAATGGGGTTACTGTGGGAGGAACAGCTAGTTCGCTTACCCTTTCAGGAAGCTTATCGGAACTTAATGACTTTATTTCGGCAGGTCAGGTGGGTTTTACGACAGCTTTGAACCAAACGGATCAAGTAGAGATGGAATTGGAGGTGAATGATAATGGCAATAGCGGAACAGGAGGTGCCTTAACCGACAACACGACCGTGAATTTGCTGGTTCTTTCAGTAAATGATCCTCCTGTAAACGTAGTTTCTGAGCCACAAACCGTGGATCAGGACGGAGTTTTAATTTTTAGCACTGCAAACGGAAATGCCATTTCTACCTCAGATGTGGAAACTGGGGATGGTCTTATTACAGTCACCCTTACTGCAATAAACGGAACGCTTACCTTGGGCGGAAGTACAGGAGTGACTACCAGCCCTTCGGATGGGATTGAGGATCCAACGATTACCATTTCAGGGACAGTTTCGAATGTTAATAATGCCATGAATGGCTTGACATTCAGACCTACTCTCGGGTATAACGGAAGTGCTAGCCTGACCATCACTTCTAATGATGGAGGGAAATTCGGACTTGGGGGTGTCCTAACAGATACGGATCTCATCCCGATCACAGTAAATCCAATCAATCCGGAAGTAACGGGCGTGACGGCAAGTAATGTAGATGGCTTGTACAAAATCGGAGATCAGATTTTTATTGTCATTAATTTCAGTCAGCCTTTGGTCGTGAATACATCAGGAGGATCTCCAACCCTAGGCTTGGAAACGGGTCTGACTGATGGATTAGCTAGTTATCTTTCAGGTTCTGGCTCCACGGCTTTGGTATTTACCTACACAGTGCAGGAGGGAAGTGTTACCTCCGACTTGGA
>NZ_QXML01000012.1 GCF_003583985.1 Algoriphagus lacus
GCCTATATTTGTTTTGCTAACCTTTGTGATACTAAGTATAATTGTTAGAGTTATTCATAAAAGGTATAAAGGATTTTCGATGACTAACATTAAGTTTTCTAATCTTGAAACTTTAGTCAATATTTTTATATTTTTATTTCCTTATATTATAATTATTATTTTATTTTATAATAAATAGTGCCTTCCTTTTGGTTTAGATGTTTTGTGAAGTCCTTGATGTGAATAAAAAGAATGTTGTAAAAAGATGGTAGTAGTACTATCGTGATCGCCGAGTAAGCGAGGTTGTAAACCATCACTCTGTGCTTCTCCTCTGGGAGTAGGTGTGTCGTGAAGTCCTTGATGTGAATCAAAGACATGTTGTATAAAAGATAGTAGTAGGTTTACCGAAATTGCTGAATAAGCGAGGTTGTAAACCATCACTCGGTGATTCCTTGGTTAAGAAAGTGAGTTAAAATTAATAAGGGAAATTATAAAATGATCTCCGCACATTTGAGTGAAGAATAAATATGGTTACGACAAGGTGTAGATTGCATCTACATCTTTTTATACAAACAAATTTGTAATTTGCTTATGATACTAGGCTTAAAGAAGAATGGCCAATTACAAATTGGTAAGGATATTAGGGTGAAGTTTCAAACTTCACCCAGCAACCAACCGAACTTCAGAGTTGCTGAGTAGAGACTACGCCTATGGGGGGGTAATTCCAGTATGGTTTTCTTGAAGGATTGATCTATCTGGGAAAACAACAAGGCTAAAAATGAAAAAAGGATCCATTTCGGATCCTTTTTTTTGTGCTGTTGATTCTGATCAGGTGGATAGGATATTTGCAACCCGCAAATCTTCTTCATCCACATATTTATCATCCACGATTGCCTTGACGATCGGTGTGTAAACCACTTTGTTGTTGATCATTCCGGCCATCACATCATATTTTCCGGCCATAAGGCCTTCTATTGCCGCTACTCCCAGTTTGGAGGAGAGCAATCGGTCAAAGGAAGTGGGTGCTCCGCCACGCTGCAAGTGACCTAAGATGGTTACCTTGATGTCATAGTAGGGAAGGTGCTTTTTGACTTTGTCAGCGATTTCCTGGGCACTGCCACTTTTCCCACCTTCAGCTACAATCACGATGTTGGAGGTCTTCTTAGCCTTTGTTCTGGTTTTCAGTTTTTCTACCAGCGTTTCAATAGGTGTTTTGTTTTCAGGGATCAAAATCGCTGCGGCTGCACTTCCGATTCCGGCATTGATCGCAATAAATCCAGCATCACGCCCCATCACTTCCACGAAGAAAAGCCGATCATGGGAAGTGGCGGTGTCCCGGATTTTGTCAATGGCTTCGATCGCAGTATTGCATGCGGTATCAAACCCGATGGTCGAGTCCGTACCGGAGAGGTCATTGTCAATGGTGCCAGGCAGTCCGATCGCAGGAACGCCATACTCCTGATAAAACAAATGTGCTCCGGTCAATGAACCGTCACCGCCGATCACTACCAAAGCGTCAATCCCGTGGCTCATCAGGTTTTCATAGGCCTTTCTTCTTCCTTCCGGAGTTCGAAATTCCTCACTTCGGGCGGATTTCAGGAAAGTACCGCCGCGCTCCAGCACGTGGGTAATGTTTTTGGAATCGAGCTTTTTGATATCGTTTTGGATCATTCCTTCGTAGCCTCGGTAGATCCCGTACATTTCAAGATTGTAATAAAAACCGGCTCTGACCGCTGCGCGAATTGCCGCGTTCATTCCAGGCGCATCCCCACCTGAGGTGAGAACTCCGACTTTTTTGATGCTTTTAGGTTCCATTAGGTTTGTGTTAAGGCTTTAAACATGAGGGCTGCAGAGGCCGGATTGGTTGCCAAGGGGATATTGTGAACGTCACAAATCCGCATCAGCATTTGCACATCCGGTTCATGTGGATGCTTGTCCAAAGGGTCTCTGAAGAAGATAACTGCGGCGAGCTCTTTTTGTGCTGCCATTGCGGCAATTTGTGCATCACCGCCAAGTGGTCCTGATAGTAATCTTTCCACCTGGAATCCTGCCCGTTCGATATGAGATCCTGTAGTGCCGGTAGCAACCAAATCGATATCCACTCTGTGCAGGGCTTCACGGAATCCGCTTAAAAAATGAACCATGTCAGCTTTTTTGCCATCATGGGCGATTAAGGCGATTTTCATGAATAGATTCTATAATAGGTTCGGGTCAAAGTTAGGAAAATTTCGCATTTCACTTCTTTAGCAGGTTTTTATTCACTGATTAATGTAAATGAGCGGAGAGGATTTTTTTAATCTGTCAGAGTCCGCAGAAATTGGATTTTGTATTTGTAAACCCAAATCCTTCTAAACTCCTGAATCAATTCTCCCTTCCAACATCAGCAGAAATGCATACTCAAGTGCGAGTTCTTTGAGCGCATTAAACCTTCCTGAAGCCCCGCCATGACCGGCTTCCATATTGGTGTCCAAAAGCAGCAGATTTTGATTGGTTTTCAGTTCACGAAGCTTGGCTACCCACTTGGTAGGTTCCCAATATTGAACCTGTGAGTCATGCAGGCCGGAAGTCACCAAAAGATTTGGGTATTCTTTCGCTTCCACATTGTCATAGGGTGAATAGGAGAGCATGTAATCATAGTACTCCTTTTCTTTGGGATTTCCCCATTCCTGGAATTCACCGGTAGTCAAGGGTATACTTTCGTCCAGCATAGTGGTTACGACGTCCACGAAGGGCACATTTGCGATTGCACCATGGAACAGATCCGGTCGCATGTTGATCACAGCACCCACTAGCAAGCCGCCTGCACTTCCTCCCATGGCGTAAAGGTGGGCTGGTGAAGTATAATTTTCAGAAATCAGATGCTCGGCGCAGGAAATGAAATCAGTAAATGTGTTTCGTTTGTTGAGCATTTTTCCCTGCTCATACCAGTGTCTCCCCAGGTCTTCTCCGCCACGGATATGTGCGATGGCAAAAACAAATCCCCGATCCAACAAACTCAGGCGGTTGCTGGAAAAATAGGCGTCCATGCTGTAGCCATAGGAACCATACGAATAAAGGAGCAGCGGGCTTTCTCCTGTTTTGGAAAAAAGTGACTTCTTGTAGACCAATGAAATCGGCACTAAGGATCCGTCGGATGCCTTGGCCCAAATCCGCTCTGAATGATAGGCCGAAGGATCGTGGCCGCCCACAACTTCCTGCTGTTTGAGCAAGGTTTTCTCTTTGGAAATCATCTGGTAATCAAAAACGCTGCTAGGAGTTACCAGGGAATTGTACCCGAAACGAAGGACATCAGTATCAAACTCCGGATTGGTACTGATCCAAGCAGTATACGTTTCATCGTCAAATTTCAGGGAATGGCCTTCACCCTCCCAAGGTTTGATCTGGATTTGGGTCAGTCCGTTTGACCGCTCTTGAGTGACTAAGTATCTGGAGAAAAGGTCAAAATCTTCCAACAACACTTCAGGGCGATGAGGAATCACATCGGTCCAGTTTTCCTTTTGAGGGGAAGAAACCGGCGTTTTTACCAGTTTGAAATTCTGTGCCTGATCGTTGGTTCGGATCCAGAAATGGTCTCCGTAATGATCCGCTGCATATTCCAGATGCGGAATTCGTTGTTGTAAAATCTGAAATTTCCCGTTTGGCTGATCCGATTTCAAATACCGCATTTCCGAAGAAATGGTGCTTTCGGAGTGAATGAATAGGAATTCCTCCGATTTGGATTTGTGGACTTGGCAGGAAAACTCCTCATCTTTTTCCTCAAAAATCAATTGGTCTACAGATGGATTTGTTCCCAGTTGATGCTTGTAAATCCGGTGGGAGCGAAGAGTTTCTGGATCTTGCTTGGAGTAAAAAACCGTCTGGTTATCTGCAGCCCATACCAGATTTCCCGTCACCTCAGGAATTGATTCGGAATAGATTTCTCCGGTTTCCAGATTTTTGAAATGAATCGTGTAAATCCTTCGCCCAACTTCATCTGCCGCAAAGGCGAGGATTTTTTGATCGGGTGAAGTAGCAGAGCCACCGACTTGGTAATAGCTCTTTCCCTCAGCCAACTCATTCACATTGAGTATGATTTCTTCAGGAGCTTCCAAGGATCCTTTCTTTCTGCAGTAAATGGGGTATTCGCCGCCTGTTTCATATCGGACATACCAGTGGTAGCCGGATTTGAAGTAGGGGACACTTTGGTCATCTTCTTTGATCCGGGCTTTCATTTCGTTAAAAAGTGCCTTCTGAAATTCCTCCGTGGGCTTCATCACTTCTTTGAGGTAGGCATTTTCCGCTTCCAAATAGGTGATTACTTCGGGGTTTTCCCGGTCATTCATCCAGTAATACTCATCGATGCGCTGATGTCCGTGGATTTCTAAAAGTTGGGGTTTCTTTGGGGCGATGGGGGCTTTCATTCAAATGATTTAGTCTGCAAGGTTAATCAAAAAATAGCCTTGGAAGTTCAATTGGAATAACTTTCCATGGCTTGATTGGGCTGGTAACATCCCGAATTTTGAAAGAGCCCTTGGATAAGATCGTATTTTTCAGAATATTGATCTATTCTTCAATCAACCTTATATTTTATGGGATTACTATCAGAATTTAAAGAGTTTGCCGTCAAGGGCAACGTCATCGATCTGGCAGTCGGTGTGATTATCGGTGGGGCTTTTGGTAAAATCGTTTCTTCTTTTGTGAATGACGTGGTGATGCCACCTATTGGCCTGTTGGTTGGTGGCGTTGATTTCAAGGAATTGAATATTATCCTCAAAGAGGCAACTACCAATGAGGCTGGAGAAGCAATTGCGGCAGTTACCCTTAACTACGGAATGTTTATCCAAAATGTCGTGGATTTCACCATTATCGCTTTTGTGATTTTCCTGGCGATCAAAGGCATCAATACGATGAATAAAAAGAAAGAGGAAGCACCGGCACCTCCGCCGCCTCCACCTGCACCAACTCCGTCAGAAAAGCTGCTGGAAGAAATCAGAGATTTACTCAAAAAGCAGTAACAAAAGAGGCCCTGAATCGAATTCAGGGCCTCTTTTGTTATTTTCCTCCTCTACCTCTTTGGTAAATCTGTCGCGTGAAATCCCTCGCGATGTTGTTCAATTTGAGCGTTTGGTTGTAGGTGATGACTTTGGAGATGTTATCGACAAACTTTCGTTCCTCATCGATCAGTTTTTGCTGAAGCTGAAATCTCTTGTTGATTCTTGATTTAGCTTCATCCTCCGAAAGGTCAGTTTCCGAATCGCTCAACCTTCCAATTTCCCGCATTGTAGATTCTTTGATTTCGGAGTACTCATTGAAAATAGGCCAAAACTTCTCGGCCTGTTCAGGCTTCAGATCCAGTCGGGTAGTGATAAAAGCGATTCTGGCAGCCTGCAACTGCTCCCGGTCGTAATGAGGAGGAGCGGGGCGCTGCGCCATAGCCGTTCCGGCAAGGAACAGCAACCCTAGTAATGCAATGTATTTTTTCATTTGTTTATTATTTATTTCTAATGAGTTTTTAGGAAATCCCGCATGGTAAATATTCATTTCTCCATGTGCTGTATGCAGTAAGCTGATTTCGTTTTTAAAACCAATTTTGTTCGTCTTCATTCCAAAGGTCTTCTTCGGCGGGCAATTCTTCTGACAAAATTTCGTCTAGGACCGCATCAGGATTTTCTGCCAAGCTTAATACATCCTCATCAGTCCAAGTGTGGCTATCGATGTAAAGGTTGACTTCTTCTTCCAAAGTAAGAGGTTCGGGCTCGGCTTGAAATACGTCCAGTTGCCAAGTTATTCCCAATCCCAACAGCACAGCCGCTGCAGCATATTTTATCCAGGAAAAGGATTTGGCCGGTTTTAGCTGATCTATAATTTGATCAGGTAGCTGTTCAAAGTAACCTTCGGGTGCTTCGAAATCTTTGAGTTTAGGTATCTGATTCATATTAGGTTAGACAAGTAGCATGTGATAAAGTTTATTCTGATAGAACAGATTGTTCTATTTTTTTGACTGCGTGATGATAGCTTGCTTTCAATGCACCTACACTTGTGCCTGTGATTTCAGCCATTTCTTCATAGGTCAGTTCCTCCTGATATTTCAAATGGAAGACCAATCGTTGTTTTTCTGGTAACTTGAGAAGGGCCTTTTGTAGGCGGATTTGGATTTGTTCACCGTTGAGTGCACCGGGCTGATCCAAGTAAGATTCCATTTTTTCCTGATGATCATCGATCGAGAAGAAGAACCGTTTCTTTTTCTTTTCCAGAAAACTCAGCGCCTCATTGGTTGCGATCCGGTACAGCCAGGTAAACAAGGCGGAATTCCCCTCAAATTTATCCAGGTTTTTGTAGGCTTTGATGAATGTGTTTTGGGTGAGATCATCGGCGTCCTCGTGAATGATGACCATCCGGCGGATAATATGATAGACTTTTCGCTGATAGGTTTCGATCAATTGCCTGAAGCCAATTTCCCGGGTAAAGGGAGATTGGATTTTTACCAGTATTTCTTGATCGGTAGGTGTCATTCTCGGGTCTTTAGACTCAAGTGGCAATAGAGGGTTTAATCCAAATAAAAAAGAGTCAGATGTTCTGACTCCCGGATGATTTGGAAAGGGGTTAGATTTCCAGAATATAATCCAAAATTCCGGCGTTTTTCCCTTTTGGTCGAGTGACCAGCAAAGGCAGACTGTCGTTGTACTGGATCAATCGCTCTGCAATGCTTCCAATAAATAATGCCGTGGCAGCTGTCCTGCCTTTTGCCCCTATGATGATGCCGTCGGCTTGAATTTCCAAGGCTTTGGCTACGATTTCCTGAACAGGATCGTCATCGTCGTCCATGGTATAAACCGGGCTGATTTTGATTCCTTTGGTATCGATTTTTCGGATGAATTTCTTGAAGTTAATCTCCGCATGCATCTTCATGATTTCGGAAAATTCCTCGTAGGTTTTACCCGTAAAATGGTAGCCGGAAGGGACGTGAAAAACATTTTGGCAGACTATTTCCACTTTTCCATGCTTCTCGGCAATCATGATGGCCTCCTCCATGGCATCTTTGGAGTATTCGGAAAAGTCACTTGGAACCAGAAGTTTGGAAATTTTTGGTTTGGAACCTTCAGGTACAATCAAAAGAGAACAACTGGCTCTTCTGGCCAAACGCTGAGATGCGACTCCTGTACCGGGTAAATTGACTTTTCTGCCGATGATTATCATGTCAGCGGATTTTTCCTCAGCCAGTTTGATAATCTTTTTGGATAGGTTTCCTTCCTTGACGATGTAGCTGATTGACAGTCCCTTGATTTCGGGAAAGTGCGCTTCCACCAGTTTTTGCATCGCTTCTTTTCGCTCGGTAATCATGCTCTCGATCAGGTTTGGAAATTCATCCAATACTTCCTTTGGGATGGAGAGATTCTTGATTACGTTGGTGAAATAGATCTTTTTTGTCTGGTTGATTTTGGAAATGAAAGCTGCATGCTCGATCAGAGTTTGATCGAGGGGGGTCTGATCGAGGCAAACAATCAATTTTTTAATCAGGTACATGGTGGCTGCATTTTTTTGCAAAACAAAATTAACCTTAAGTAAAGTATTCTGTCCGGATAATCACAAAATAAAATTCTGAGAATAAAAATAAGAGTTTCTTAAAATTTAATTTATGTGGGGAGACTTGGTTTTTAAGACTGGAATTAATTTTTGAAGAATAGAATCTTTCTTGGCGTAAGTTTTTTCTTTCTGGATTAAGGAGGTATCGCCCAAACTCTAAACCTCGGATGTCGTATATTTGCAGAGTCCGGGCCGCCGACTTGTTCAAACTTCACAATTTAAAAACAATTACGAGTGAAGCCCTCTCCAAAAACAGGCCTCACCCCGTGCCGATATTTCGGATCGGGGCCTCGCACAAAACGCAGGATAACAGTGGAAGTTTGCGGTCTCCAGGCAGCTCAAATCTTGTCAGTACGGAGGTTTGTAACACTCTAAGGCCCGGACTTTTTGATTTTACTTTTTATCCAGTTCCATTCGTCTATCCCGACGTTTGCAATCATTGACCAGAAATAAAACACGCCAATGATGAGCACTGATTTGATCCCGATCATGATCAAGGGAGGAACGCCTTCCAGATAGAGATCTTTAAAGGCAAAGATCGATGTTCCCACAAAAAGGATTTTCAAAGTCTCATAGCTGAAGGGATCCAAACCAAGTTTGATTTTCAAATAGGAGTATTTGATCAGGTTAAAAGCCAGCATTACTCCGGCAGAACCCATTGCTGCCCCTTCAATTCCATAGATTGGAATCAGCCAATAATTGGCGGCAACGATCAATACGCTCATTCCAAGTGTAAGAACAAGGTTGAATCGGTAGTATTTCGAGAAGACTAAAATCTCGCTGTTGACGGAAAAGGCAACGTCAAAAATTTTCCCCAAGGCGATGTAAAACACAACCATCTTCCCAGCCTGATAGATTTCCCGGTTAGGCACAAAATGGTAAATGCTGTCAATATTGCACCAGATAAGCGCAAACAAAAGCAGGCAGATGTACAGCTGTCGGTTTGAAATCTGCCGGTAAAGCGCATTGATTTCGGTAATCTGGTTTTTGGCGAAATGATCTGCGATGACTGGCATGGCCACCTGAGAAATGGCCCTTCTTGGCAACTCCACCACCAACGCCATGTAAAATGCGATTGAGTAAATCGCATTGGCTTCCAGGCTGACCATGGAACTGACCATGATGCTGTCGATTTTCATGATCAAAGTAGAGGCCGCCGTCGCCAGGAAAGTAATCAGACTGAACCGAAGAAATGAACTCCTGAATCCTGGAGGAAAATTTTTCCAGTTGAAGTCCAATTTTACTTTTCCCAACCAGACTAAATAGATCAATACTCCCAGCAAAGCAAATCCATAAACTGCCACTAATCCTTGCATGACCTGCTCAAAACTGATCCAGTCCAAAAGATAGATTCCCACCAATAGGGAAGTCAGAATTCTTAGAAAAACCTCCCTGAAGAATGTTGGAATGGCTACTTTGAGGTAAGACCTTCCGTATGCATCGAGAACGCTACTTAACAATGCAAAAAGTGTGATAAGCAAAACCACTCCGAGGAAGTTGATGATTTCCGGAGAGTTGACAGCAAAGAGTCCGATTAGTTGGTCCTTAAATCCAAAGAAGAGCAAGCTAACCACCGCAAACCCCAACATCGAAAAGGCCAGGCTGTAGGATAAAAATGCAGATTGATTCTGCTCCAGTTTTGGAAAGTAACGGGTAATCCCGTGACCTACTCCTAGCTGAGCAAATGGAACGAAAAGCAACCCCAAATCCTGAATCGTTCGGAAGGTGCCCAACTCGGTCGCATCCAAAGCATAGGGATATAGCCAAAGTACATTGATATAGCCCAATACCACACCGACGTAAGAAAAAATAGTGGTTTGGATACTTTGCTGGGCGATTTTACTCATATCCGAAAAGTATTAAAAAATTCGGGAATTCATGGAATCCCAGACTTGGCTTAAGGTTTTGCACATTTGTCGCAGCCGGGATGGGTCTTGGGTTTGAGGAAGAACTTTCTTCCCAAATATACCAAGGCTCCTAAAATCAAAAGACCAACTGCGATTTCCTGTCCCATATCAGATGAAGATTTGATAAGTAATGAACGCCATGACATAAGCCAATGCACTCATGTAAACGGTCTGTATAATTGGCCATTTCCAGCCTTTAGTTTCTCTTTTTACCACGGCCAACGTACTCATACACTGCATGGCAAAAACATAAAACACCATCAGTGAGAAGGAAGTTGCTTTGTTGAACGTCTTTTCTCCGGTGTTGGAGTTGATTTGCTGATCGAGTTTTTCCCGAATCGTAAGATCATCCTCCAAGTCTCCGCCGATGCTATAAATGGTGGCCATGGTTGATACAAAAACTTCACGTGCCGCAAAGGAAGTGATAAGGGCAATTCCGATTTTCCAGTCATAGCCCAGAGGTTTGATTACAGGCTCGATCGCCCTCCCCATGATTCCTATAAAAGAGTTTTCCAGTAATAGAGCATTTGTTTCTGCTTCAATCACTGCGATTTGGGTTTCATCAAAGACGTTCTCCAAACGGGCTTCTCCCTCTTGCTGGATTAGTTCCATTTTTGATGGTGGTCCATAGGAGGCCAATACCCAGAGTATAATGGAAATTGCCAAAATGACCTTTCCTGCTTCCAGAACAAAGGTTTTGGCCTTCTCAAACATGGTGATTCCCACATCGCTCCATCTCGGCACACGGTAGGGTGGCAATTCAGAAAGAAGAAAACTCTTTTCGGAGGTTTTAAGCACCAGCTTCAGAATAAAAGCTGTGATCAAAACTCCAAAAATCCCCAGCAAGTATAATCCCAGCAAGGCCAGCGCTTGAAGATTGACAAACCCTAATACCACTTCATCCGGAACGGTTAGCCCGATCAAAATTATGTATACCGGCAGTCTGGCTGAGCAACTCATCAGAGGGGTGACCAGAATCGTGATCATTTTCTCCTTCCAGTTGGAAATGTTTCGGGCAGCCATGACGCCGGGAATCGCGCAGGCGATGCCGGAAACCAATGGTACGATACTTTTGCCGTGAAGACCAAATGGCCTCATCCAGCGATCCATCAAAAAAACCACCCGTGACATGTATCCGGTGTCTTCCAAAATGGCCAAAAATCCAAACAGCAAGGCTATTTGAGGGATGAAAATCACCACTCCGCCTATTCCCGGAATCACCCCCTCAGCAAGCAATCGCGTCAATGGTCCATCCGGCAAAGCTCCGG
Organism: Algoriphagus lacus; assembly: GCF_003583985.1. Lineage (GTDB taxonomy): Bacteria > Bacteroidota > Bacteroidia > Cytophagales > Cyclobacteriaceae > Algoriphagus > Algoriphagus lacus. The sequence continues at coordinate 10,718 of NZ_QXML01000012.1, forward strand.
AAATCCAAGCACTGATCTCGGCAAACAATCCATCAATCAGGTCCATGGGATAGGATGCCCAAGTGAAAATTGTCTGAAAAATCAGTAAAAGAATCCCCACAAAAATCACATAGCCCAGAATTGGATGAAGAAAAATGGCATCCAGGTTAGACTTTGGCTTTGGTTCGGCCTTTTTGACCAAGGCTTTGGTAAGCAGCTCAGTGATTTTTTTATAGCGGATTTTGGTTTCTTCCAGCTGGGCATCTTCGAGATTGAATCCCGATTCTTTGATCAGGTTTTCAATCCAGGCACGATCTGAGGATGGAATAGCTTTATCCTTTATTCCGAACCGGATCAATTGATAGGCTTGATAAGCGTTTTCCAGGTCAAATTTCTCCCGTACTTGATCCAGCATTTGAACAGGAATCACCTGCCGGATATCCACAAATCCCGGAGCTTTGGCAAAATTTCGTTGGCTGATGAGAGTTTTGACCTGATCCAGTCCTTTAAGATTTCGGGCATCTGTGGAAAGAATAGGTACCCCAAGGGTCTTAAAAAGCTCAAAAGTTTTGATCTCAATATTTCTCTTTTCAGCCAGATCGGCCATGTTGAGAATAATGGCAAGGTTGATTCCCAAGTCTATCAGCTGGGTGGCTAGAAAAAGACCCCTCGAAAGTTGGGAAGAGTCAATGACCATAAGGACATAGTCCGGTCTTTGCTCCAGTTTGGTTTGATTGAGGACCCGATGTGCTATGATTTCATCCTCGGAATTTGGAAATAGGCTGTAAGTACCTGGGAGGTCAAGGATTTCAAAATTTTCCCCGTTGATCTGGAGGGAGCCTATTTTTTTGTCGACAGTGACTCCGGGGTAATTTCCGATTTTTTGGTTGAGTCCGGTCAAAAAATTAAAAATGGTCGATTTACCTACGTTTGGATTACCAATGATGGCAATTTTGGTAGTCTGAGTGATCGGGGAAAGGGTAGCTTCAGCCATGGAATCAGATCAGTTCAACTCGAATCAGCGATGCTTCGGACTTACGTAAAGCAAGGAGAGTCTCATCCATTTTAAACGCCATTGGACCACCGGAAGGTGCCATGTGCTGAAGGGTTATTTTTTTGCCCGGAAGAAAGCCCAATTCCATCAGATTGATTTTCAAGGGAGAAGGTAAAATCTCTAAGATTTTTCCTGATTTGTTCAGGGGAAGCGTATCTGCAGTCATGGGTTTATAATCACCTAGCGGCAAAAATAGGATTATTTGGAATGAATCTAATGAAAAATAGAGAAGATTTTTATCAGGTTTTTGCCTTATCGAATGCTGTGGATTTGGTTGTTGAGTATAAACTCTTTTCCATTTTCCATGACTATTCTGATCGTGATTTCAAGATTTATAGGCTTCCCTGGATTTTTTGTAAAACCCAATTTAAAAAAGTCTTCCAGCACCAAATCTTTATTGTTTTTTAGAAAATCATTTACTGGAATCAGCCCTTGCGCAAAGAAATCATTCATACCAAAGTAAGGCGTGATGGTTTCTCCCAATTTTAATACAGTCCCATCTGCAAGAGTTTGTTCGCTCAGGTTGATTATTTCGATGCTTCTAAGCTTTTCTATGGATTCCACTGGTGGAGGACTGCAAGCGAATGCCGCTCCCAACGTCCAAGGTTCAAAAAAGTCAGGCTCAGCCAGTGAAACCAAATCGAAATCCTTGATCCGAATCGCTTTGAAAACCTGATCATAAGGCTGAGTCAAAGTAGGCTGGATTCGTTGGCCATCACCTGCAACGGTCAGGACTTCAAATGATTTGATCAGCAGTTTTTGCTCCGGAAAGTTGGGACTGCATCCACAGGAGTCTGTACAAACCAATCCGCAACTCATCGGCATCAGAGCCAAAAAAGTGAGCAGGCCAACAGTTAAGAACAGTTTTTTATTCCGGTACACCATGCTGTTTTTTTTAATAAAACTGAAAACAATGTTAAAAGTTAGGTGAATTCTAGACAGGGTTAAGGACGATTTGGGATTTTCAAAAAGAGCCTTTGATACCAAAAGTAAAATTCCTTCCCGGTGCCACAATTCCGGAACTGTAAGGTCGGTAGCGAATATCTCCGATGTTTTCAATTCCGGCCATTACCTGAATCGTTTTGTGGAGTTGAAAAGTTGAGGTGAAATTGAAAATTGTCCAACCTGGAGAGTATGGGTTTCCGTTTCCATCCACAGCATAAATCGCCGGTTTCCCTTTTTCTTCCTCTGGCATATCCTCGAAATTCCGTGTGGCGCTGTATTGTGCAGTAACCTCCATTTTGAATTTTTTATGCTGGTAGGCAAGTCGGGTTAATCCAAAAGCCGGAGCCGCATGCCGGGAAGGACTGGTGGACTCATCGTCCAGTTCCTCGGTTCCTTTTTGCCAGTTGTATCTGGAGATCAGAAAAAAACGCTTGGAAAGGGCGACTTCCAATCCTGCCTGAATTCCATAAATCTCTGCGAAGGCGGCATTTTGAAGGGCTAAAACTTCGCTGAGCTCTCCATCATACAGGATTTCTGACTGTCCATTCAGCGTGAAAGGTCTTCTCACCATTGCTTGGTCCAACAGCGTGTAAAATCCAGAAAAATCAAGTTTGACCTTGTTCTGAAAATGTTTGTTCAAGTTAAGCTCAAAGTTGTAGGCGTATTCCGGTTTAAGATCAGGGTTGGGCACAAGGACAGCTCCTGGTTCGGAGTCAAATATTTTACCGAGGTCATCCACATTCGGTGCACGAAATCCAGTTGAAATCAAAGGTGAAATAGAAAGTGAAGGTTCTGGATTATAGATCAGTCCCAAGCTGCCAGTGATTGAATTGTACTGGTTTTGTGTCTCATTGAAGGGCAAAGGAAAGAAGTCCTGGTTGTTACTGAAATCGGCTTTTAGGTTAGTATAATTTAATCTGGCCCCTGTTTGGAGTTTGATTTTCTCCGAGAAATGAGCGTGGTATGTTCCGTAGACGGCCAGCGAAAGCCAGTTCGAATTCGGATATCGGGAAGAGGCAGGGTCTAATTCTCCGGTATCGATTTTTTCAACTTTGCCTATGGATTCTACTTTATTGTTTACTGCCTCAAGCCCATAGCTCAAAAAACTTTCTTTTCGGATATTTTTCAAAAAATCTGCATTAAGAGACAAAGCGTTGATCCTCTCGGATCGGTTGAAAAGTTCCACTGCCCCAAACCTTCGATCCATACGGCTTTCTTCAAAGATCTGATGAGCTACTTTGAGTTTTACCTGGTCGTAGGCAGCGGTTTTTTTGCTGCTGTTCAGCCCCAGATTGTTCATAACCCATAGCTGCGGTCCATAATCCCAAGAGGCAAATCTGAGATTTCCGTTTCGCATCTCGATCAGCCGGTCATAGCGAGGGATATTTCCCGTATTGCTGTAATGGAAGCCGTATTCGATGTCAGTTTTTTCCCCGGATTGAAAGCGGATTTTCTGCATCAGGTTCAGTTGTTCGTATCCGCTTTGCACCTGAAGCCTTGGATCCAGATTTTCAATTTGGCGGTCGGTGTTGTTTTCCCTTACCGCATAGTGGGTTCTCAGATATTCGGATGGCCCATTTGCTCCCATTCGGAGGTCATTGTAATCAAACCTTGAAATGCTGCTCAAAAACGCCCATTTTTTCAACCCAAATTCCACGTCCGCATGAAGGGTAAACTCATCATTGGCCGTAGCAAACCTGCTGAGCGCATTCGTTTTGACATTTAATCCGTTTTTGGAGAAGTCCGGACTCAAAGTCTCAAAAGCCATGACTCCCCCGATGGCGTCGCTGCCATACATGACTGATCCTGGACCAAAAAGAATCTCGGTGGATTTCAGGATAAATGGATCCAATGAAATGACATTTTGAAGATTGCCACTGCGGAAAATGGCTGTGTTCATCCTGACTCCATCGACTGCGTAGAGGAGTCGGTTTGCCGAAAAGCCTCTGATCATTGGACTTCCTCCTCCTTGTTGACTTTTTTGGATAAACACTTCACCGGAACTTCCCAGCCAGTCAGCAGAGTTGGCTGGGTTTCGGAGGAAAAGTTTTTCTTCATCCAATTGGCGGACTTTGCCGGGGACATCCTGGGTGCTCTGTCTCCATCTGCTAGCCGCAACAATGGCAATATCCAAGGTAATCTGACTTGGCTTGAGCTCTATTTTAAAGTTGGCGGAGGCCAAATTTTCCCAGGAGATTTTTTTGGATTCGAAGCCAAGAAGTTGAATGATCACTTCTGTCTGATCTTTAAAAATGCTGATGTCTGCTGCTCCGTTTGAATCAGTGATACTACTTTTTCCAGGGTCGGTGGAGTAAATTAAAACACCTGCCAACGGCTGATTACTCCCAAATTCTGTGACTAGGATTTGCTGGCCTATCACGAGCTGTACACCCAATCCAAAGACTGACAGGAAGAGTAGCAGGATTTTTTTCATGGATAAATTCTCTCTCCAAAGATAAACCAATGCACAGAATCTCATGAGCAAGAAGTTGATGGGCGGTTTGTTGCTTTTCAGAGAGCTTTTTGGATTTATCCAATCCAAACCTAAGTCTTTTTGTCTAAAGGTGAATTAAGAATAAGATTTTCAAGTAATTAGCTGGGTGTTTTCTTGGTCTATTGGGGAAAATTTGTTTAGATTGTTATACTATTTTTCAGTTTTCAATCGATTACGAGGAAGATTTTTCAGTGAAGCGTGCGATCAATTTTTAATTGCAAAATAGCTTTTGTCTCAACCTTTAATTTTTTTTCTTATGGAAAAAGACCGATTAGATTCCCTACTCGCTGAAGTATTTGGACACCTTCAGCCGGATGAAGCCCAAGATCCCCAACTCTGGAAAGAAGGGCTGCCTTTGTTCGCTAAAAGTCTTCTCGTTTCAAAGGACCTGACGGTTCGTTCGGATTCGTTCAGCTTTGAAAGGTCCCAGCTCTTTTCAAAAGAGCGGATCAAGCCGGAGCAAATGGAGAGAATCCGTGAAGTAGTTGAAAAAGTCAAATTGAATGAAAAAGAGCCTGAGTTACGGCCGTTTGTCCGGGAAGTTCCAGTTCGGTCGACTCAAATCCGAAAGAGTGTTCCGGCTTGGGCAGCAGGTGCCAAGGTTGAAAAAACCATCGGTCCATTGATTCGTGAGGATGGACGTCCAGTCTTAATTGATTTTTACAAGGTCGTCAAGCTTTTGGGGCTTTACCAGCAAAACAGTCCATTGCCTGTGATCCTTTTTCAGGCTGAATTTCAGGAAAAACGAATAAAGGCAATCAACACACCTCCGGTGGAGGTTGCAAAGGATTATAAAATAGTCGCGGGTAGTGTATGGATCAGGGCAGATATGTTGGCACAAAATGCGCCTGCCAACCGATATGCGGGATTAAAGGTGTCTTCAGGCCAAATCCAACTCAGTCAAAATCCAGTATTACAAAATGAAAAACTTGTCTTAGGTGCGCAGACTGGAGTTCAGGTTTCTTTGGTTTTGCAGCAGGCAGAACCGGTAGTCTATCCACCAAAGAAGCATGGTAAGGATGCGGTAGATACCAAAGTCAATACTCCCCAGAGCTTCACTTTTTCTTTTACCGGTGCATCAAAGGCCCAAATTTCAACGGTAGGAGAAGGGTCTGCCGAGGTATATGGACAGAAGTATGCCTTCCAACAGAAAAATGCCGCACCAAGCTATCATGCTCAAATTAGCCGGCTGCTGATTCCGATGTCATGTGATCAATCGGGAATTAAACCGGCAGTTCAAAAAGGCCTTCTTCTTGGATTTTTGGAAAGTGCTCCACTCAAGTCTGCCGCATGGGCAATACCTGCTGCGGAGCTTGATGTCAATAATCCGCTGGAAGCAGCTGGAACAGGAGGTTTTGCTCTTGAAGGAAAGGAAGGATTAAAATGTTACTGGCAGGGTTTGCAGGCTAAAAATTTGAAACTTCAGCAACCCTTGTTTTTGGTAGATCCCGGACGGATCGGTATGACTGACTTGGCTGGAGAGGGAGAAGGAGCCTTTCAGGAATTTGAGCATTGGAAAGATGAACAAAACCCACATGGAACCAGCCTGAGTGTTTTTTTGGGAAAGAAAACCTCACTTATTTATAACTCACTTGCAGAGGGAGTCGAATTGATCGTTTCAACGGTTAACTCGGTTCACCAGGTGGACCGCCCGGTTTTAGTGAGCGGATTACCGGTTGGAGTAAAAACAAAAGACAGTCTGTTGATTTTGGCAGGATCGGAAACCAAAAACCTGCTCTATCTGATCGATGATAATATCCTTTGGGACAATAAATTACCATTTGAGAAGGTTCCCAAATTTAAGAGCATAGCGCTCGCCTTGGAGAATGCATTGTTTACTGTGACTCCGGTAAACGGAGCCATGATTTTTGGCGAATGTACCCTTGATTGGAAACGCATCTCCAAAAGCGAGACGTTTTTGGTTTTTGGACTATTGGGTTATTTACCTACACTTCCGGATCCTTATTTGGCCAATTTGGGCTACCTCAAGCGGTTAACAAGCAGAGGTAAAAAAGATGGCATTGAAGGAATCATAAGTTGGCTGGTTTGTCAGATTTCCCAGGCCCCTCGAAATGAACAACCTGATAAAGTAAAGGTTAGCTTTCATTTTGGTCCAGAATCCAATGACCAACAGAATGCCGGTTCTGGGTTTGGAATGCTGGCGAATGATCAGCCTACAGTTTCCCCTTCTTCTACTGTGGTAGCATCCCAGCCTGCAGGAGATGTGGCAATGATGAGAAGCAGGATTAATGTTCCTAAGCCTTTGCCTCCTTATGAACAGCAACTGATACCTCATATCCAAAAGTACCAAAATGAATTTTTTACCCTGTTGGATGTCAGTTCCAATGCCAATCAATTGGGGGTGAGCTTAGGCACTCCACTTCCTGTTAGAATCAAAACCGGAGTGGCTGTTGGAAGAGGTGAACATGTGGCTCATATCGAACAGACCTCCAACCAGATGTTTGGCGTGGAAGGGATGGAAGTAGTAGTTCGCAGCTCTGCAGCTCGCCTGTTCATGCTTCCTCAGGTTGCTTGGGAGCCTGTTTTCAATTTGACTCCTCCAGGGGAAAATGTATTAGGAGATCCGCCCGTTGGGTTTAACTATTATCCAAATGACGGAGGGCCGACAAGAATCGCTAACTATCATTCGGGTCAAGTTCCACTGGCTCCAAGACCCTTGGTCAAGTATACGCTTGAGGAATACATAAATCAAAAAACAGCGGTAGACGCTTTGTTTACCCTTCCTTTTGGTCTTAAAGCCTTGGCAAAACTTTCTCACGATGAACCAAGAGAATCCAAGAAGCCAGAATTAAACTTGGTTCAGCCAAGTTTTCCAAATGATTTGGTAGGGGGAATTCAGATTCGGGCGATTGCCAAGGATTATGGAAAAGATGCGATGGTGGGTGCAGGTCCGGATAGTCCAATGTTTAAAGGTTTCACGGTTCAGCTTGCCAATATTCTTGGAATGAACGGACAGCCGACTAATGATAGCACATTGGGCCGAAGTGTGACAAGGATATTCAACGGAGAATTTTTTGCGGACGAGGGAACGCCACACCTTCTTAAAAAAAGAGGAGTGCCGCTGTCCAAAATTGACTTTACGGGGTATGGAGCCAGTACTTTCAGCAATTGGCTGAGTCCAAGGGCAGCAGTTGCCAATACCAGTCAGGCTCGATTTGACATCATGCTGGGCAGAACTGGGCATGAGGTGATCCAAGTCAAAAGCATCCTCTATCCGTGGGGTATTCGGGTTGTGAGGACGATTACACTTTTCCGAACAGGCTCAGGTTATGTCTACCGAACAGACAGTGGCTGGCAAGCTGAATCTGATGGGCTTTTTGATTTCAGGTACAGTTACATTGATAAAAGTAAGCCAAAAGTAGAAGATCCTGAAACGGGTGAAATGGTCTTCCATACAGAAACTATTGAGCCTTATGAGCTACATACGGGAGCTGTTCGCGGACTCTACAACGTTACCAACATTCAAGAGGACGGCAATATCGCTGAATACAAAAGGGATAATGCAAGGGTGATTGGAGCCAATGAATTTCATGTGGATGAATTCGGAGAATGGTCACAAAATGGTGCAACCCCAATTGAGCAAAGTGCTATACTTACACCGGTCTGGTTTGATGCAGATGTGAAACTGGATAATTTGGTACAGGGCCACAAAAACGGCTTGACTCCTTCCAAAAAGATTCTTGGCTACGTCCAGATTTCTCCTCCTAATGTCACTATTCCGACCTTGGATTTTAAGGAGCTTTTGGAAATGCAGGGTGGATTGATCGGCGGAGATGTGGATTGCATCATGGATCTGAATAAGTCAGGACAAATGATGCGGATCACGCGATTCGATGTGTCTCCTTCTGTTAAGCAAAACAACAATCCAAGTGATTCAATTTTCGTAGCAGCGGCGCGGGGAAATGTGCTGTTGCCGAAAGATGGAAGTTGGTCCATCGTTCAGCACGAGACAGGCACAGGGGAGGTTGCACCACTTCCCAGTTATGTGCCGGTGCCGGTGATTAGAGAAGGTAAATGGAAAGCAGGCAATGAGCTTGAGAATTCAGTTCTTACCGGAAAATTGCTTCGTGTCGCACATCCGCTTGAGATTTTGAGAAACCCCGAGGCGGACACGTTTAATTTCGGATTGTTGCAATCCACTGCAACCCAAAAAGCGCTGTTTTTGACTCCAAGCTTTGAATTCGGTACCCAAAAACTACTGAGTAAAACGCCTCTTGCATTTGCTGATGCCTATAGATTGATGAACAGCAACAGCATTTTCCCAAATATCGGAGATGGTTACACCAATTTGGGAAAAGCAGTAGCGTTGGTTTCGGGTATTGATATCAACGGAAACCCCGTTGAAGCTTTCAAGACTAAACCAATTATGGATGGTAGCAGACAGGTCTTTGAGTTGTTGGATTTGACAGTCAAAAAAGAGGGTGCTGAAATAATTGACCGAGGCTTTAAGCTGTTGTCAGGTGAAGCCAATGACTTGCTCAACAAAGCCATTGCATTTGATGTACCGAGCTTTGATCCGCTGTATTTGGTGGATATGGACGCGCTAAAAATCTATATTGAATATAAGGCGAAAGAGACAAAGAAAACACCTACCAACTATGTGGATTCCAAGTTGAATTTTGACGTGGATTCCTTTGCCAATGATCTCAAGGACACCTGGAAAAGCCGGGTGAACAATCTGGCGATGGTCGTGGACCTAGGCTCATTTAAGCGGTTGATGACTATCAAGGGGAATTTTGACGCACAAAAAGGCAAAGAATCCGGCTATGAAGGAGGACCCAACAATCCAAACAAACTCCAGGGCCTACCGACTCCAGAGGTTGAGTTTAGCGAAGACTTACAACCCGTAATTGATCTCCTTCAATTGCTTGCTTCCATGTCAACAGGCAATTATGCCGAAGTCATGAAAAAAGGACTTCAGATAGCCATGAGCAATGCCGGAGAAATTTGGGAATATAAGTTTGAGGCTACCAAGGAAATTCCGTTGGTCCGATTCCCGCCGGAAGAGAACCTGTATAATTCTCCGCAGTGTCCTTTGCGGTTGGAGGCTGGACTTTCTCTTGGGGTATACTTCAATGCTGCTTTAAAAGTCACTACCGATCCCACCCAACTTTTGCCGACAGCAGGAGGATTTATCCAATTCAAGGGTGGACTTGAGGTCATGTGCATGACGGTGGGTGGAGCTACGATCTATGCCATTGGTGCAGTGGACCTCAAGCTAGCCTGTGACACCAAAACAGGCCCGAGCTTACTGATGAAATTCGGATTTGGGGCCTCCATTTCAGTTGGTTTACCTGTAATTGGAAATGTCAGTGTTACCTACATGGTGGGTTGCGAAATCTACGCTTCTTCCAATGAGATAGCAGTCACTGCTTTCATGCTGTTCAAAGGCCACGCAAGTTTGGCAGGAGGGCTGGTCAGCGTGACCATCTACATAGAGGCAAGTGGTACAGTCAAACGAATCGGAGGACCTGACGGAAAGACCGACTGTACTGCCTCGGTCACTTTTGGGCTCGATATCAGTATTTGCTTTGTGATCAATATCAGTTTTGAAGAAACCTGGCAGGAAAGCCGTCAAATAGCCTGATTTTTTTACCCTAAACTTTTCACCATGGAACCAAGAAGAATTCTTACTCTAATGACATTTCCTCAGCGATTTGAAGGAAATGAATTGACTGTCAATATAGTCGTTATCCCCAGGAATAATGATCCATTTATTCCCTGGCCTACCGGTTTGTCAAGTCCTCTTCCAACAGCAGTGCCGGGGTTTGCAAATCTTCAACCCAAATTCAAGCTGGCTGTTGTTAAGGGTACTGATGACTTTCCTTTGAGCAATGCAACCCCAGTAAGCAGGAAACCAATCCTTATTGAAGTGAGCGAAACTCCAGCAGGGAATAAGGCAACTATTCTGCAGCAAATTGCTGCCCCATTTACAATCACTGACAACACGGACAAAATGCCCGACCCGGTTCCTTTGGATCAAGCCGGAAAGCGGGGAATCAAAAAATACCTCCCGATATCTTACCGTAATCAGTTCAATTTCACCCAACCCCGCCATCCTAACGCAGTAACGGATGATTCCTATCATTGCGCGGTCAGAGATAAGGTTCAGTTAGAGGAAAACTTTGTGCCCAAAAATAATGTCAGTTGGGGGAAGGTGTTTGCGAATATTCTTCGACAACCACTGCTGGCCAAAGCTTGTGGAATGATCTATGAAGTTAAGTTGGAAGTAGAACCAACTTGGTTCGAAAACGGGGGCTATCTCTATGCAGAAATCGTCGGAGGAGAATACGAGGCTGCTCAAAATGCCTTGTTGGAAGACGCAGATGGTCCGCTTATAAAACAGTATGCGGCAAAGATTCCCGAGTTGAAAGTTGGTGAGAATCGCCCAATTTTCGCTCCTGTGTTATTTCCTGTTTTGTATCAAAAGCCAGGAGACCCCTCTGAACCTATTCCGATTGGTCCTTGGGACGAGTTGTTTTTGGAAGCTCATCTTTACAATGATGGTTTTGCCAAGATTGTCCATGCCAACCAAGCCGAGAGCGGCAATTTGCTTCAGGAAGCACCCGATGGACTACCTCCTCAGTCGGATTCCGGCATTCGGTTAGGCTGGGATGATGAGCAGATTTTGGTTTGGTACCTTAGACAAATTCTCGAAAATCCAGCAGCTCCGGGCTCCAATAAGCGATTGGACGCTCCACTTGGAGTGATGGGATATCATATCGATGTCAAAAATGCCTCGGAAGGAGCGAAGTGGGAAAGTCTAAACGTCATTCAGGTCAACGGTGCACAGGGTGGTCTAGCAGGCGCCTTTGCCAATCAAAAGACTGAACTTCCCTATCAGGTATACCCAACCAAGATTGCCGGTCCAAATAGTGATGGCTATTGGCTACCCATGTATTATGCCTATTGGATTGGGAAAAGTTTGGCCACCGAAGATAAGGATGCCATAGAGATTTATAGGAATGACCAAGAAGAGGTAGGAAAACGGCAAGGCAATGGAGAGCCAACAGAAGGAACTGTGACTAAAAACACCACCTTGATTCCCGGTGAAATTCAGACACAACTGAGATATGGGAATTCCTACAGGTTCCGGATCAGGTTGACGGATATATCGGGTGGCGGCCCAAGTCTGGAAGATGAACCATTGAATCCTGCCCCCAGTCCGAGTACCTCTGTTTCTTTCAAGAGATTTGTAAATCCGGGAATGCTTCGCATCGAAAAACCAGAGGAATTCAGAACTCACAAAACAAACTTTTTCAACTCAGCTGATCCTGAAGACACCGAATTCAAGGATAATGTAGTCCTCCGGATTGAGAGGCCGCTTCTGGAGTATCCGGCGGTCGTTTTTACAGATAAGTATCAGAAAATCGGTCTTGATCCGGTAGCTATGCTCAAAGCTCTGCCATTCGGTGATTTGGGGTTAAAGCCAGCTTTGCCAGATCCGGATGTCCAAAAGATAAAAATCCTCGTGGAGGTAAAGTCCCTGCGAATGGATACCCAACGCAGTCGTTCAGGAAGGGATTCCTACATTCCTCTGTATTCAAGAGAATGGAATTTCCCTACGGAATTTGACGGGAAAATTGAGCTGCCTATTAGATTCATCGATGTTCCAGTACTCAATTTGACCGAACCTGCAGATCCTTTTCTTTCCCAAAAGCTGCTCTTTGACCAACTTTCGGAAAGTTCTTTGGTACTTCCAACAGGGCGTCAGGTCAGAGTTTCACTGCGGGCTGTGGCCTCCTCTGAGGGGCCTAAGGAGATTTATTTTGGAATAATTGATGCCGACGAAGACAAAGACAGCAGGTACGGGAAAGTCCAACAGTTGATGTTTTACAAGGAAACCGAAAGTGAGGAGGAACTCCTTTTGCCTTACAAAAATATTCCAGAGCTTCAAGCCCTTTACCTTAAGCCTGACCCAATTCCAACAGCCAAGCAGATTACCCTTGGCGCCAAGCTCCGACGAAAATCTGAAAATGATCAACCTGATGTAGTCAAGCGTTTGGCAGATTCCTTGGGGCTAGAGTCAAAGGGATTGACTTTGATGGCTAAAAAAGGGGAGCGTGTAGCCTTTGGTTGCAGTTCAAGAATTAGACATTCATTGGCTCCCGACGGAAGCAGTATCACATTTGCCACTAAGTCAGATCTCTATTACCACTGGGTGACTTGCCTTAGCTACCAACTCAACCGCGACTGGACTTGGGATGCTCATGAGGATGTGGCATTTGTCGTTCAAAGGAGACACCGGTTTAGAAGAGAACCCAAAAGGGAGATTCGGGAAAACCAATACCTCGATGACATTGAGCTCAAGCACACAGTTTCCTTTGAAGCTTTACAGGCAGACAGATTTGACTCGGTAAACAGACATTATACCCGGGTCATTTACATCGATGCGCTTGAACCCAAGAATGAGCGGTTTAGACCGGGAACCACCGAGTTGAGATATCCGGATGAGCTCTGGGCAGAATACAAATTGGTTCCAGTCATGAAAAAGGGTCACACCAAACCCAGTCCTGTTACCACCGATTTGCTGAAGTTGCCTACTGTATTGATCCCTTCTCAAATTCCAAAAATCGTCAGTGTGGGATTGGCATTTTCACCCTACGACAGAGCAGAGGATTACAGTAGTACAGAGGCAAGGCGAAGATTCCTTTGGGTGGAATTTGAAGAAGCAATCCAGAATCCCGATGATGCTTATTTCTGTCGTGTGCTGGCAAATGCACCCGATCAGCTGATTTCAAATAACGACCAGGATTTGTTTCAGGTGCCGGAAGAAGCTTCACTAAGTCTGGATCCAGAAGTGGTACGAAGAATCATTCCGGATCAGAGTGACGACAAATCCGGACTGGACGCCTTGCAAATGATGACAAAATCCACCGACAGCGATCGGCATTATTTGCTTCCCATTCCTCCCGGACTTCATCCTGAAAGTCCGGAAATGTTTGGCTTTTTCACATATGAATTCAGAGTGGGTCATGCTCATTTCAACGACCGTGAAAAAGAAGACGACGAACTTGATGCGTTGGAATTTACCTCAATTCAGGATTTTGAGCCTGTGGACGGAGTTCCTAAAGGAAACCTCTGGTCAACCGCTCAGGCAAGGTTTGGAAGAGAATTGCGGGTGACAGGAATGCAGCATCCTGTACCGACTCTGCTTTGCTCTTTAAACAGAAATGAAAACCACATGTATGTCTCTGCGCCTTATGCCAAGGCTGTCTTCCAAGGGAAAAATGTAACCTCAAAGCCTCCACGCACCAGTCTTTGGACTTTGCTATATGCTCAAGTTCATCAGGCTGATGGATTGGACTTTAGGAATATTTTGCTCGCGGAGCGAAAAATGAGGATTGATGTCAGAGTTAATACCGATCCAAAATCCTTGGATAGAATAAATGACCTTACCAAGCAGACTTATTTCATGCCAAGCTTGGCAAAGTATGAATCAGGAAAGTTTAAAGTTAGTCAGCAGCTTTCTACAACAGCTCTTTTGGCAAACATCAGAGAATCCCATCCGGTAGGAACTGCAGTATTCACTTCTCAGGAAATTGCAGGTTATTTGACTGATTTGGGCTTGCCGGAAGATAGTCCGTTGAGTGTTTTGGTGGTTGAAGTATTCGGGAATATCACCAATCTGGCGCAGCATCTTAATAGGATAAGGCCCAGAAATACAAATGGCCAAAACAACGAAGCTATGCTCGCAGTTCATAGAATGATGAGTTCGACAGGAATGGTTGCCACCGAAGACCGGGTGGATCTTGGGAATAACTTGGGGAATTTCAGGATTCTAAGGACCTCTCCCTTGACCAAGTCGCCATTTGTTTGCTGTCCAACCTGCGAATGATATTGTAATAACTTGCTTTAAACAAAAAAATCCGGCTCATAAGCCGGATTTTTTTGTTTAAGCCTTGCCTCTCAGCATAAGATTCCAATACATAAATGGAAGTCCGTATTTTTTGAGTAACCACATGCTGTATTGCTCCTTGGTCGTATCGACAAAGGTTGAAATCAAGGGATCACTGTCCTGCACATTGTCATATTTAAACTCACAAAGAAGCATTTTGCCGTAGCCTGTGACAATCGGACAGGAGGAATAACCTTCATATGATTTTTCTCCGACCTTACCGGATTGGATCAGTCTGATTAGGTTTTCCACTAAAACTGGAGCCTGTTTTCGAATTGCCGCACCTGTTTTTGCTGTTGGCAAGTGAGCTACATCCCCAATTGAGAAGATATTTGGATAGCGCTTGTGCTGCATCGTGTGAATGTCCACATCAACCCAACCTTTACCAGGTCCTTCCTGAATGGAGATTTTGGAATCCCGGATGAACTTAGGGGTTGCCTGAGGGGGAGCAAGGTGCAGCATGTCAAAGTGAATTTTAATTTCCAAAGGCCCGGTCATTTCTTCGCCCAATGGATTGCCTTCCATGATGGTGTAGTTGGTCTCACCCGGTTTGGTATAGCGGAATGTGATTTCCTGCTTTTCAGCATCGATCCGGACTGGTGCAAAAAAAGGTTTGAATAGGATATTTCGGTCCTGGATTATTTTGTTGAGTGTTTTGGCAAAAGCCGGCACCCCAAAAATGACCGTTCCGGGAGTTGCGAAGAGGACATTGGTTTTGTCTCTAATTCCCTGCTTTCTAAAATAATCCTCGGCCAAGTACATGATTTTCTGAGGAGCACCGCCACATTTAATCGGAGTGGTCGGTTGAGTAAAAACCGCATTTCCTCCTTTGAAATTTTTCAGCACTTCCCAAGTATGCTCAGGATCGGTATAGTTGGAGCAGACTACTCCTTTGTCCATTGCTTCAGTCAATCCAGGCAAAAGCTCAGGAGCCATGATCATACCCGGAACCGGGACAAGGAAGTCATAGGTAAAGTCTCCGGACTTTTCTGTCGAAACCATATTGGTTTCGGGGTCAATCCCAATGGCTTTGTCCTTAATCCAATCGACACCTTTTGGGATGTAGTCACCTTCATTTCTGATTGTTTCCTTGAAATCGAAAGTTCCTGCACCAACGAGCGTCCAGGCTGGTTGGTAATAGTGCTTGTCGGAAGGCTCAATAATGGCCATTTTCAAGGAAGAGTCCTTCAGTTTTAATTGTGCGGCTATAGTGATTCCAGCTGTTCCGCCTCCGATGATTAAAATCTGATAATGTTTCATAATGAGGGTCATTTAATTGTTGAAAAGTAGGTGGGTTTAAAAAGTTAAACAGTGATGAAAGTCACTTTTGACCCTGATTAACATTGAATTTGTGCCGGGCTAAGGTTAAAAGGGTAAAATCCTAGTGAGAATTATCACTAACTTCATGAATCGAAAGAGAAGATTTTTGTCTTTTAGTTGAAAGCAATGACTATCGAAAAACTCAAACAAGCACTGCCCAGTCTAACAGACCCCAAACTTTTGCAGGCCATTTTAGATAAGGGGCAAGTGATGAATCTGGAATCGGGGAAAGTTTTACTCGAGCCAGGCCAGTTTATCAAAGCGGTTCCATTAGTCATCGAAGGCTCGATCAAGATCATGAGAATGGACGACGAGGGAAAGGAACTGTTCCTATATTATTTGGATCCTGGAGAAACCTGTGCCTTATCCCTTACCTGTTGTTCTGCTTCTCGTCCAAGTGAAATCAAAGCAGTGGTGGAGGAAAAAGCAACAATTGTATTTATCCCAGTTCAAATTCATGAGCAGTGGTCTGATGAATTCAAACAATGGAAGGACTTTGTTTCCAGTACTTATCAAATGCGGTTTCAGGAGATGCTGGTGGCTCTGGATGCGGTGGCATTTAAGCGGATGGATGAACGGCTCATGCGCTACATCGTGACCAAAATGAAGCAGCACAAATCAAACGAACTTCATACTACCCACCAGGAAATAGCCAATGAGCTGGGCACTTCCCGAGAGGTGGTTTCAAGACTTCTCAAAACCTTGGAAAAGAAAAAATGGATTGAGCTCGGTCGTAATGTGATTTACATCCGGGATGATTTTGAAGAGTTGATCAGTAAGTGATCACAGGATGATCAAAAGCGGAACCTCTGTGTGATAAGCCATTTCGAAAGAATGGCTTTTTTTGAAAATGCTCTCCATCAGGCCGCGGTGGTGGTGGCACATTCCCAAAATCATGTGCTGGTGCTCCTCAAGGAAACCATCCAATCCCTCCGATGCGGTTTCACCATAGTAGGTGTAGAATCTCACCGGGAGGTGAGGAAACTTGTTTTGGATGTATTTTTCCAACCCCAAGACTGCAAGGTCCTCCTTAAACCCATCAGTAGTTTGAACATGCAGAAATTCCAGGTATAGATTCAAAAGCTGGGATAATGCGACCACTTTGTCAATTGATTCGGGTTCATGATTCGCAAATTCCAGAGCCAAGGTAATCCGTTGCAATTGGTTGATTTGGGTAGATTCAGGAACCACCAGTACGGGGCAGTTTGCTTCTTTTAACAGGTTAACCGCCGTACTGCCGAAAAGTGTCTTTTTGATCCCTGTAGCTCCTCGTGTTCCCATAATGATCAAGGTAGCTTCCCGCTCTTTGGCAATCCGCGCAATGCTTATTGATGCTGTCCCTTCGTGGATTTCATGGTCAAACTTCACCCCTGAGTTGCTGTATTTAGCCTCAAGTTCTTTAATCAACTTAGCGCTTTCCTTGTGCAAAGAGTCGAGCGCTACTGCGGCTTGGGAAGCAAAATCATAAACCAATTCAATTATATGGACAATGGTAATTTCAGTTTTTCCCTTTTCAGATAATAGAATTGCCAACTCAAGTGCTTTGATGGAATTGTCTGAGAAATCTATTGGAACGATGATTTTCATGATTCAGAGGCTTTTAGGAAAAATAGATTATCTCACCGAGAAAAAACAGGATAAAAGTCACCTTGACTATAATTTAATGTCAATGTAGAAAAGATCAGAATTAGCTTCATTCGAGCTTGCTGCCGTAATTGTAACAATTGTCACCGCATTAGGGCATGGCTTGATCCTACTTTTGCAGCAGAATTAATTATAGAAAAATATGGACATCACTATCCTTATAGGTTTTGCTGCTGCGATTTTGATCGGTGTGAGTTTGGGACTCATCGGAGGAGGAGGATCTATTTTGACTGTACCGGTGTTGGTTTACATTCTTGGTGTTGATCCCGTTTTGGCTACTGCTTATTCTTTGTTTGTGGTAGGATCCACTTCCTTGGTTGGTGCTGGAACCTACATGAAAAAAGGGCTGGTCAACTACAAGACCGCCTTAGTCTTTTCCATTCCATCATTTATAGCTGTTTTCCTGACTCGTAAATATATGGTGCCTGCATTTCCTGATCCGCTATTTAGCGTTGGCGAAATCGCAGTTTCCAAAAGTGTGGGAATCATGGTCTTCTTTGCCCTAATTATGTTGGCGGCCTCGATTTCGATGATTACAGGAAAGAAGTGTAAAGACTGCGACGAAAACGAAGAAATCAAATTTAACTTCCCGATGATTGCTTTGGAAGGATCTGTGGTAGGTGTAATCACAGGTATAGTCGGTGCCGGAGGAGGATTTTTGATTATTCCTGCCTTGGTATTGCTCGCCAGACTTCCGATGAAAATGGCTGTTGGTACCTCACTTTTGATTATTGCCGCTAAATCCCTGATTGGATTCCTGGGAGATGTTTCTACTCAAACTATTGACTGGCAGATGCTGTTAATCTTTACCGGATTATCCATCGTGGGTATCTTCATTGGTAGTGCTCTTTCCAAAAAAATAAATGAAAAGGCCCTAAAAACCGGATTTGGATGGTTTGTCCTCTTGATGGGTATCTATATTATCGGGAAAGAATTAACAGCCTTGTAAACTATGGTACAGGAATATTTCAAAATTTTCATCGACGGCTATTACGGGTACTGGAATTACCTCACTTCGGAAATTCTATACCCATCCTGGCACAATTACTTTTGGTGGTTAGTCGGGTTGTCGGTAGTCGTCTGGATGCTTGAAATTATTTTTCCCTGGAGAAAAAACCAGCCAGCTATCCGTGAGGATTTCTGGTTGGATGGCTTTTACATGTTCTTTAATTTCTTTCTCTTTTCCCTGATAGTATACAATTCGGTTTCCAATGTTGCCGTGGAAGCGTTCAATGATTTCCTAGGATGGTTTGGGATCGAAAATTTAGTTGCAATTCAAGTGGGCAGCTGGCCAGTATGGTCGCAGTTTCTGCTAATGTTCCTGATTGCGGATTTTATCCAATGGAATGTTCACCGCTGGTTGCACCACAGTCCTTGGCTCTGGGAGTTTCACAAAGTCCATCATTCGGTGGAGCAAATGGGTTTCGCAGCACACCTTCGCTATCACTGGATGGAGACGATTGTGTACAAATCGGTTCAGTATATTCCATTGGCCATGATTGGATTTGGATTGGATGATTTCTTTATCCTGCATATTGTGACGATTGCGATTGGTCACCTCAACCACGCCAATGTCAAGATCACTTATGGCCCTCTTAAATACCTTCTGAACAATCCGGTCATGCACCTTTGGCACCATGCCAAGTATCTTCCTGAGGGAAGTCATGGAGTCAATTATGGAATTTCACTGAGCCTTTGGGATTATCTTTTTGGCACGGCCTATATCCCTAACGAAAACGAAAATGAACCACTCGGCTTTGACCATATCGAGGAGTTTCCAAAAACCTTTTGGTCGCAAATCACCTATCCATGGAACAAAAAGAAGTAAAGCGTACAGGCCTGTTCAATAACTGGGGGACTGTCATTATCCTGTGTGCTTCACTTGGGCTGGCTCCGTTTGTTCCCGAACCACATATTTGGGGGAAACTCAAATGGGTAGCCGGAGGTGCAGTAGGTATGAAGCTAATGGATTGGGGGGATTTGGTTTTTCATGGCCTTCCTTGGGTTTTGGTCATCCGTCTTGGGTTTATTGAACTCAAAAACCGCATGAAACCCCAAACTTCCAAAGTCCTCAAGTGACTTTTATTACTGATCGGAAGAGGTTTAGGACGGTAAATTTGTCAAAAAAATAAAACAACCATGTTCAACTTCTTTAGCACCAAACCAAAAAACTACGAAGACATTCCTGCAGGTCCTTTTCATGACCTTATGCTTCAACCGGACACCGTGATCATTGATGTTAGAACGGCCGGAGAATTTTCCGGAGGAAAAATCAGAGGAGCCAGAAACATCGATATCATGTCTTCCAATTTTGTGAACCAGGTAAAAAACCTACCTAAAGACAAGACCTACCTCGTGTATTGCAGAAGTGGCAACCGGAGTGGCCAAGCTTGTGAAATCATGGCTGACTTGGGTTTTGAAAAGTTAAAAAATTTGTCGGGAGGCATCATGAGATGGCCTTTTGAAACAGTATAATCATAGGTAATTTTTGGGTTTAGGTTAATCATGAAAGGCCGGACAATAAATTGTCCGGTTTTTTTTGTGCCTTCTAAATCCAAAAAGCAGAACCGTATCGTATGTCTGTCAAAATCAATTTTTAACATCAGAAAATCGAGCAGATGGATGATTATCAACCTGGCGAGATTTCTACAAGTAGCTTCTGGACTGACCGTAAAAACAATTTTAACCACATGAAAAAGGGAAAAATAAACTCGTTAGGCATTGCCTTGATTTTGTCGGCAATGGCATTGGTTTCTTGTCAGGATGACAATGCGCCAAAGGTAATCAACCCAGGAAATCCTCCTATGGTAAATCTTACCGCATTGGGAGAGGATAATCAGCTGTTTTTCTTTGAGGATGGGGATATTAATTTCCCTGCCGAAACGAAAACACTCACGGGTTTAGGTTCGGGTGAAAGCATTATTTCCATCGATTACCGACCTGCCACGGGCCAACTATATGGACTGAGTTCTGCCAGTAGATTGTATCTGATCAATGAAAACTCCGGAGTGGCTACGCCACTCGGTGGTGGGCCTTTCACTCCTTCTATTGATGGGATGGGAGCTTCCATCGATTTTAATCCAACTGTCGATCGAATTCGGCTGGTCTCCCAAACTGGTCAAAATCTCAGACTTCATCCCGAAACAGGTGCTGTAGTAGCTGTGGACGGAACTATCAAGGGGGGGACAAATCCAAAAATCTCAGGAGTTGCTTACACAAACAGTGTCTCCGGTGCTACTTCCACAGTTTTGTATGACATTGATATTGAGGAAGACATCCTTTACATGCAAGTTCCGCCAAATGAAGGTGGATTACAGGAGGTAGGAAGTTTAGGTGAGGATTTTGACGGTGCCACTGATTTTGACATCAATCCGGATAACAGCATCGCATTGGCAGTGAGTCGGACTGTCAACCAATCCAGATTATTTCTCATAGACCTATCTTCCGGGAATGCAACTTGGGTTGGAAGATTCAAACAAGATATTGTCAGCATTGCATTTAAGACTAATCCGATTGCCTATGCTGCTGATGCGACGGGAAAGTTGTATCGATTTAATCCCGAGAATCCGCAGCCTTCTATGGTCGACTTTCAGGGGCTTAAAATGGGAGAGCAAATCTTGGGACTTGACTTTAGGCCAGCAAAAGGTCAATTACTAGCCATATCAAACAAAAGTCAACTTTACGTTGTGAATCCTTCCAATGGGATGCTTACTGCCATCGGAAATCAATTGATGTCTATGGTTGAAGGTGAAATGGTTGGGTTTGACTTCAATCCTACAGTAGATCGTATCAGATTGGTTACCAATACTGGTCAGAACCTTAGACTTCACCCTGATCTTGGGACCGTGGCAGCTACAGATGGCAGGTTAAATCCGGGATCTCCAATGGTTTCAGGTGCAGCGTATACTAATAATTTTGCTGGTAGTACAACTACCACACTGTTTGTCATCGACCATGCTACAGGAATGCTTTATACACAAGCCCCGCCAAATGACGGAGTATTGGTTCCGGTTGGACCGATTGGTGTATCGGTGACTGGTCAGAATGGATTTGATATCGGAGGGAATTCTGACAATGCCTTTGCAGTCTTTACAATAGGAAGTTCATCTGGAGTTTATAAGATCAACCTGGTGTCTGGGGCTGCCACAAAAGTTTCTGACTTGAATTTTACACCAGTAGCGATGGCACTTGGACTTGGGTTTTAAATAGGATTTTGGGTTTGTGGAAGTTTAAAAGCCTGGTCTATGATCAGGCTTTTTATCTTTTGGATATTTTGTTGAGTGCAATTCCGCGCTGCATCCGTGAGTGAAAAACAGTCATCTCTTCCGGGCTTTTTTGTGCGTGTTTGGTAGCCCGACCTTGGACTCTTGCACGCCACATTTTGAACGAACTGCGCTTCATGTGTCGACGCATTATTTCAATGGTTTCTCCTTCGCTGATCCCAAATTGTGCCTTGATCGCATCAAAAGGAGTTCGGTCTTCCCAAGCCATTTCGATGATCCGATCGATTTCCAACTCAGTCAATTCCTTGATTTTTTCCATGATTGAAAAACTTTAAAGCGTGGCTAAAGTTTGAATCAGGTGCAGAAAATTTCCATTGTTTGGTTGAAACGGGACTTGAGGCTGAGTGATCATCAGCCATTGGCTGAAGCTATCCGAGCCGGCTTTCCGGTTTTAATGCTGTATTGTTTTGAGCCATCTCTGACTTCCGCACCACAAAGTGATGACCGGCATTGGAGGTTTGTATGGGAAAGCTTGGAGGATATGCAGAACCGGTTGAAAGTACGAGAAACCTCAGTGGCAATTTTCCATGCTGAGGTGAAGGATGTCTTTCAGCAGCTTACTGCCAACTTCCAAATCAATGCAGTCTATTCCCACATTGAAACTGGGATTCAGCTTACCTATAATAGGGACAAGGAACTTTCCCTTTTTTTCAGGGAAAATGAAATTTCTTGGTTTGAATATGCCCAACAGGGAGTTGCTCGGGGACTCAAAAACAGAAGTCGATGGAGAAATTCCTGGTTTGGTTTTGCCAAATCACCCCTTCAAAACCCAGATTGGAAAAAGGCAAGATTTATTCAGCTTTCAGAATCCTTCTGGAAAGGATTTCCTCAAAAAGAAATTCCTGAAGGATGGAAAATTCCAAATCCATCCATGCAGCCGGGAGGTGAATCAAAAGGAAGGTTGTACCTCAGGAGCTTTTTGGAAGAGCGGGTGAAAAACTATAGCCGTCATATCAGCAAGCCCGAACTCAGTAGAAAAGGCTGCAGCCGTATTTCTCCTTATCTAGCTTGGGGCTGTATTTCACTTAGGGAAGTCTATCAAAGCTCAGAACAAAAGTCAAAATCCGGATTCCAGGCTCGAAACTTCGCCAATTTTCAATCCCGGCTTCGCTGGCATTGCCATTTCATCCAGAAGTTTGAAATGGAAAGCAGAATGGAATTTGAACCCATCAATCGGGGATTTTTGAAAATGGAATATCCGGAGCGAAAAGACTGGATTCATGCCTGGGAGAACGGACAAACCGGTTACCCTTTAGTGGATGCCTGTATGCGCTGTCTTAGGGAGACCGGATACCTCAATTTCAGAATGCGAGCCATGGTGGTTTCCTTTTTGACTCATCATTTGAACCAAGATTGGAAAAGTGGGGCGGATTTTTTGGCAAGGATGTTTCTGGACTTTGAGCCGGGCATTCATTATCCTCAGCTCCAGATGCAGGCGGGTGTCACGGGGATTAACACCATTCGCATTTACAATCCGCTAAAGCAATCACAGGATCATGATCCTCAAGGGGTTTTTATCCGAAAATGGGTTCCTGAATTAGCTAAACTACCTGATGCTTTGATCCATACTCCTTGGGAATTAACTATGATGGAGCAGATGAGTATGGAGTTTTATTTGGGTAAAGACTACCCGTTCCCCATTGTTCCCTTGGAAAAAGCCGCTGCAGAAGCCAGGGACAGGATTTGGGCTGCACAAAAAGATCCTGAAATAGTCATAGAGGCAGATCGAATACTGGCGAAACACAAGCTGTCCAATCGCATGGTTTAAGCAAAATTGAACTTTACCCAATGATTGCCTATCAAAAGGATTTTCAGCCAGGCGAGAATGGCAAACTAGCCTTTGAAAACTATCTTATGAACACATGAAAAAAGAACATTTACCCGAAAAGATGTGCCCAGTATGCAACCGCCCCTTTTCCTGGAGAAAAAAATGGGAGAAGAACTGGGATGAAGTTAAGTACTGCTCTGACCGATGCAGGGGAGAAGCCAAAAAACTTCAAAAATCTCAACGATAAGCTCCAATGTAGAAGCCCAGCCAAATCAATAGGGGAAGGAAATAGGCTATAAGAACCACCAAGGTACTTTCTTCAATGCTTCTTCTGCTGATCGAATGAAAACCCAAAACCCAAAGGGCTCCGTATATCAACTCGAAAATATTCAGTACCGATAGCGGATAAAGGTACTTTTCTTCCACATTTTCATGACCGACCAGCCACAATGCAGAAAGCGGTTCAAAATTTTGAATATCCAGGTAGGTGACACTCCCCGAAGGATTCATATAAATCAACAATCGAAGGAGTTCAGGGAAAATAAAAACGACTTCAGCCACCAAAGCAAACTTCCAAAGTTCTTTGAAATTGGCCTTGTACCCGATCATCAGCCCGATAGACCAAAATAGGAAGGCGGTAACTGTGAATTTCCAAAGCAGTGCAAAAGGAGTCCATAAGTAATTCAGGGTATTGAATATGTGAAAAAACATCAGCCCTCCTTGCTTTTCCAAATTCTCATAATCCGGGATGGATTCAAGGATCAACGTGTTCGTTAAAAACCTGATGACCAGGAAAATGATGACCAGAGTAAAAAAATAAAGCCTCTTGTCGAAATCAATCAACTCCTGTAGACGTTGTGCAAGTGGTGAAGCGGGTTTAGCCATTTCCGGTTGTTAATGTGACCAAATCTAAACGATTGTTTGGATTTCGCCGTAGTTTTGCAGACGAAACGAAAAGAAAGTAATGATTAAGCGAATTTGGGTTTTAGTGTGGGGCATTTGGTTGATGTTAAGTTCAGTTCAAGTATTTGGACAGGCTGGGGACCCTGTTTATCCACCCAAAAATTCCGATTACCTGTTGCTTGACAAAGGATTGCAATACCGGATTACCAAGTCAATCAACAGCATGTACAACTTTGATTTCCCAACGGCTGAGCGTGATTTTGCGGTAATCATGTATCAATACCCCGATCATCCTCTTCCGGATTTTCTCATGGCTTTGGGATATTGGTGGAGAATCGAACTGGACGTGACCAATACCCGATACGATGATATTTTTATTCAATATCTGGATCGGGCCAATGAAAAAGCCGAGGAAATGTTTGATGAAAATCCCAAAAACAAGGAAGCTGCATTCTTTTTAGCAGCCGGTTATGGGTTTATGGGAAGATTGTACAGCGAACGGAAAAGTTGGACAAAGGCTGCGTGGGCAGGGCGAAATGCACTCAAATACATGGATTTGAGTAGAGGAGAGGCTGAGTTTAACCCGGAGCTTTTGCTTGGGGACGCGTTGTTCAATTACTTTTCGGTTTGGATTCCGGAAAATTACCCCTTGTTGAAACCAGTCATGGCACTTTTTCCCAAGGGAAACAAGCAACTTGGATTGCAGCAACTCGAGACAGTTGCATCCAATGCATTTTATACTCGGGTAGAAGCCCAATACTTTCTTTTCCGATTGTATGCTTCAGAAGAAAAGAGACCCTATGATGCGTTAAGGATTTCAGAATATCTGCATTCCAAATTTCCAAACAATCCTTATTTCCACAGATCCTATGCGAGACATTTATATACTGTTGGCAGGTGGACAGAGGCAGTGGAACAATCCTATGAAATCCTTAATCGAATTGATAACAAGCAGTATGGCTACGAATCCAACAGTGGTAGGTATGCTGCATTTTATGTCGCTGAATATCACTACCGAGTGGGAGACCGAGCTGAAGCAAAAAAATATTACCTCAAGACTGTAGCATACGGTGAGGAATCAGAGTCACAGGAAAGTGGATACTATTTGCATGCATTGATTCAGCTTGGAAAAATTGAAACTGCTGCAAAAAACAAGGCTCAAGCAAAGAAATATTTTGACCGGGTGAAGAAATATGCAAAGCGAAATCACCCTGCCCATAAGGAGGCTAGAGATTTTATCAAAAAGAATAAACTTTAATCAAATTTCATTCGTTTGAGATTTTCATAACAGGAGATAATTTGAATTTTTTTCTGGGCTTGGATGATTTTAGTAGGAATCTTTGCCCAAATCCTGTAAATGATTAACAATATTTTGATTTCCACTCATCAAAAAGAGTCAAATCGATTTAAAACATTCATCATTTATATTAAATTTGCACAACAGAAAATTTTGTAAAGACCAGATAATATGGACAATAGCGTTAGAATTAAATTCGATAAAATAGATCGTAGGATACTCGAAATCCTACAAGCAAACGCAAAAATCACCAATGCCCAGTTGTCCAAAGACATTGGACTTTCTCCTGCACCTACTTTGGAGCGAGTTAAGAAATTGGAGCAATCCGGAATCATTAAAAGCTACCACGCCAAGCTTGATCCTGAGAAAATTGGATTGGGCGTGAGCACCTTTGTGTTGGTCAGCCTGATCGGACATAACAAGGGTAATATTGATGCCTTCATGAAGGAAATCAACGAGATTCAGGAAGTGATTGAATGTCACCACATCACTGGAACAGGTGACTTTATCCTTAAGATCATTGCAAAGGATATCACCGCTTATCAAAAATTGATGCTTGAAAAGGTGTCGGAAATCAAGGAAGTTGATTCCATGCAGTCCATGGTGATTCTTTCTACCTTTAAGGACTCAAAAGTGCTACCTATTCCTGCTTAAGCAGGCTTTTGATATAAAATTCAGGGTGGCTCTGCCGCCCTTTTTTTTTGAAAAAATATGACTGACAATCCCTGGAAAACTTTAAAAATTACTCCGGTTTACGATAATCCCTGGATTAGACTGGAGCAACACGATATTATCAATCCCGCCGGAAAGCCGGGAATTTATGGGAAAGTCCACTTCAAAAACAGGGCGATGGCCATCATCCCGATTGACAGTGAAGGTAACACTTGGTTGATCGGTCAATATCGGTATCCTTTGGATGTGTATTCCTGGGAGATTCCCATGGGTGGAGGTCCAATTGGAATGGATCTGCTGGAATCAGCTAAAAGAGAACTCAAGGAGGAGACCGGACTTTTCGCTGAGAAATGGACAGAAATTATGAAGATCCATACTTCAAATTCTGTCACTGACGAACTGGCGATCCTATATCTTGCAGAGGAATTAACTCAAGGAGAAACGGAGTTCGAAGAGACTGAAGTTCTTCAAATCAAAAAACTTCCTTTTCCAGAAGCTTTGGATATGGTCATGTCCGGAGAAATCACAGACAGTATCAGTGTGGCGGGAATTCTCAAAGCCGCTCGAATTTTAGGATATTAATTCCATGACGCTTAAAAATCATCTAAATACCACTTTTCATTTGGCCTACCCGGTCATGCTTAGTCAACTTGGACAGGTTTCCGTTGGCGTTGCTGACAGTATGATGGTAGGAAGGCTTGGAGCCTTGCCTTTGGCTGCCGCTTCTTTAGGCAACAGTATATTTTTTGTAATCATGATGTTTGGAATAGGAATTTCGATGGGAATAACGCCACTGGTTTCAGTTGCGGATGGTAAGGAAAGGTCCAAGCGGATTTCCAGGCTTTTTAGTCATGGGCTTTGGATTAATATTGGGACCAGCGTGATTTTAACCATGATAGTTTTGGGTTTGTCACAAGGCCTGCATTACCTCAATCAGCCCGAAGAAGTTGTCATTCTGGCTATTCCGTATCTGTTGATTATCACAGCATCCTTGCTGCCCCTGATGGTCTTTCAGACTTTCAAACAGATGGCGGAAGGTTTATCCCAAACCAAGCAGGCGATGTACATCACCATTTTTGCCAATCTGGTCAATGTATTTCTCAACTGGGTGCTGATTTGGGGAGTTTGGGGTTTTCCTGAGTTGGGTTTGAATGGGGCAGGATGGGCTACGCTCATTTCCAGGGTTTTGATGGCAGTGATGATGGGTGGATACATTCTGAGCTCTCCACGCTACAAGAAATATCATTTCAGACTTACACTTCCGAATGCGAGTTTTCCTATGATTTCGAAAATTCTCAAAATCGGAATTCCAACCGGTTTTCAGTTCATTTTTGAAGTTTCTGCCTTCAGTACTGCTGCGATTATGATGGGTTGGATTGGGGTAAATGCACTCGCCGGACATCAGATTGCCCTGAATTTGGCTTCCATTTCCTATATGATGGCGACCGGTTTGGCTACAGCCGGAATGATCCGGGTCAGTAATCAAATCGGAAAAGGCAACATGAAGGCCATGCGGGAAGCCGGCATGGTCGTTTTTGGGATGGTGATTGCCTTCATGTTTGCCTGTGCGCTGCTGTTTTTCACCTTCAGATATTTCCTTCCTACGCTTTATATAGATGATCCTGAAGTGATCGCTTTATCAGCTTCCTTATTGATCATTGCCGGACTTTTCCAGTTGTCAGATGGTGTTCAAGTTGTTGGACTTGGGGTTTTGAGAGGGATGGAAGATGTAAAAGTGCCCACCATTGTCACGTTGATGGCCTATTGGGTGCTAGGTCTGCCTTTGGGTTATGTGTTGGCATTTGAGTTTGGCATGGCTGAAAAAGGAATTTGGTATGGTTTGCTGATTGGCTTGAGCATTACTGCGGTGATGTTGTTTTATCGTTTTCATCAATTGAGCAAACGAAAGCTTGCCGAAAAGCCTGCCGCTCCAATTCAGCCATCGATTTCCTAAAAAAGCTTCTCTGACTTTTCCGACGAAAAGCTATCTTGGGATCTAATCCAATCAGATTCCAATGAAGCAGCTTTTACTTCTCGTGTTGGTGGCAATGACCACGTTTTCTTCCTTTTCCCAGCAACCTGCCGTGCTTTCCCAGCGTGAGCAAGCTGAAGTAATTGATTCCTGGCTCGAGGACCGAATCCAGAACCTTTTGCCATCGCTGATGACCGAGACGGGAATTGATATGTGGATTGTCATGTCCCGAGAATACAATGAAGATCCTGTCATACGAACGCTTCTTCCTGCAACCTGGCATGCGGCACGGAGGAGAACAATTTTGGTGATGTATCAGCCACAACCCAATGCCAAAGTTGAAACTTATGCGATTGCCCGGTACGATGTGGGGAAATCCTTCAAAAAGGCCTGGGACCCGGAAGCACAGCCAGATCAGTGGAAGGCTTTGATGGATATTGTTTCAGCTAAAAATCCCAAGAAAATAGGACTCAACTTTGCCAAGGATTATGGACATGCGGATGGATTGACCCATTTTGACTTTGAAGAGTTTATGAAAAATCTTCCCGAAGCTCATAAGGGCAAAGTGGCCTCTGCCCAAACTTTGGCGGTGAGATGGTTGGAAACCCGGACAGCTGCCGAAATGGCTTCGTATAAGCATATTCAGGAACTGGCTCATTACATCATCGCAGAGGGACTTTCCGACCGAGTGATCACTCCTGGAGTGACGACCACGGAGGATGTTGTTTGGTTTTATAGGGAAAAAATCAAGGAAATGAAACTCGATACTTGGTTTCATCCCACGGTGGACATCCAACGTCCAGACCCTAATTCTAATGAAGCAAGCCGATCTTTTGCAGTTCGCCCAAATGAACAAGTTATCATGCCGGGTGATTTGCTTCACATTGATTTTGGAATCACTTATTTGAGATTGAATACGGATACCCAAGAATTAGCCTATGTGCTGAAGGCTGGGGAAACAGAGGTTCCAAAGTATCTCCAAGATGCTTTGGCAATAGGAAACCGACTCCAAGATATCTTGACCTCCAACTATGTGGCAGGCCGAACAGGAAATGAAATTCTGCGTGAATCCCGAAAGCAAATGGAAGCTGAGGGAATCCGAGGCAGCATTTACACGCATCCGCTTGGCTATTACGGGCATTCAGCAGGGCCTACCATTGGTATGTGGGATAACCAAGGCATCACTTCTGGAGCTGGAGATTTTCCGCTTCATGCAAATACGGGCTATGCAATCGAGCTCAATGCCGTGGTTTTTGTTAAGGAGTGGAATAAGGATGTTCGGGTGATGTTAGAGGAGGGCGCCTTTTTCGACGGAAAAAAAGTCACCTATTACAATGGTCGTCAAAAGTCTATTTTGGCTATTCCCCGAGTGAGTAATTACTTGGGTTATTGATTGGGTAGGAAGGTTTTTCGATCCCTTTTGATGAAAATCAGAATAAGAAAAGCTATAAAGGCTACCAAGCCAGAGGATAGAAAGACCAGTCGGAAATTTTCAGGATTGTTTGCATAAAGCCATCCTGAAATTACCGCGCCGACACCGATTCCACTTTCTAGGAAAATGTACATAGTTGCCAAAGCTCTTCCACGGAACTTATCCAAGGAGCGGTCCACTACCCATGCGGTGGTGGTTGGGCTATACATGCCTACAGCTGCTCCGAAAAGGATGCCTGAGCTGAGCAGGACGACTTTGCTTTCTGCAAAAGCCACCGAAACCATTGCCAACATCATGCATACCACTGCGGCTCTTAGCACGACCACTCGCCCGTATCGATCAGATGTCCTTCCGGCAATAAGGCGAATACCTAAGGAAGAAAGCGTGAAAACCGCGAAAAACAGTCCTTTATTTTTGATTCCCAGATAGGTGGAAAAATCCGGGATGATCGTCAAGACTACTCCAAAAGAAAACACCGAAAGAAAAAGGATAATGGATGGTAATAGAACCCGTTTTTCGATGATCTCATGACGATCAAGTTTGAAAAGGCCAAGGCGCAGCGGTTCTTTTTCCTGCAGGGTTTCCTTCAGTCTAAGCAAAATCAGAATGGAGAAAATAGCCGTGAAGGCTGCACAATAGAACACCGTATTGATTGACCAAATACTGGCAATCCAGCCACCAACTGCAGGACCTGCTGCCATACCCAAAGAGCCAAAAAGCGATTGGATTCCCATAGCTTCTCCCCGTTTTTGGAAAGGGACAATATCCGCAACATAAGCCGATGCACCAGTCGGAGTGAAGCCAGCCGAAAACCCATGCGCAAACCTCAGAAAAAGAAACCCTGATACAAACGTCAGAAGCGGATAAAGTAACCCCACCACAAAACAGACACTCGCTCCAACCATCATCACTGGAATCCGGCCGATTTTGTCTGCAAGTTTTCCGCTGAAAGGCCTGGAAAGTCCTGCAGAAAGAGTGAAGAGTGCAATAATCAATCCTTTGTAGTCCTCACCTCCCAATGAACTGAGGTAAGCCGGAAGCTCAGGAATGATCATGTTGAAGGAGGAGAAAAACAGAAACGAGCTCATGCAGAGCAGAAAAAAATCCAGCGTAAAAAAAGAGGGGAGTAGGCGCATTGGAAAATACTAATTGGAATACAAAAGGCCGGAGAATACTTCCGGCCTGTTTGATTAATCTTTGTTGGCTTCTTCTTCGCTTTGGGCAAGTAAGAATGCTTTCATGAAACCGTTTAGATCTCCATCGAGCACCCCCTGGGCGTCAGAGGTCTCAAATCCTGTTCGGTTGTCTTTCACCAGTTTATATGGGTGAAGAACGTAGTTTCGGATTTGTGAGCCAAAGTCTACTCGGAGCTTTGAGGATTCGATTTTTGCGATTTCGGCATTCCGTTTTTCCAGTTCCATCTGGTAGAGACGGGATTTCAACATCTGCATCGCCTTTTCCCGGTTGGCAAGCTGGGAGCGCTCCACTTGGCAAACTACCACGATTCCGGTTGGCTTGTGAGTCAACTGAACCTTGGTCTCTACCTTGTTAACGTTTTGACCACCCGCACCACCTGATCGGGATGTGTGTAGTTCTACGTCTGCGGGATTGATCTCAATTTCGATTGAGTCATCGACTTCAGGATAGGCATAGACGGAGGCAAATGAAGTGTGTCTTCTTCCTCCTGAATCAAAAGGAGAGATTCTAACCAGACGGTGTACCCCGGTTTCTGATTTCAGGAATCCATAAGCAAGCGGTCCTTCAAATTCCAGCGTGGCAGATTTGATTCCCGCTACTTCGCCAGGCTGAACGTCTACCTCTTTTACCTTGTAGCCGTTTTTCTCCCCCCACATAATGTACATACGCATCAGAATGGATGCCCAGTCGTTGCTCTCTGTCCCTCCGGCACCCGGATTGATTTCCAACACGGCGTTTAGCTGGTCTTCCTCAGCGGATAGCATCTTCTTAAGCTCAAGCTCCTCCACAGCCTCTTTGGCTTTGAGGTAGTCGGCTTTTAGTTCTTCCTCGGTTACCTCACCGGCACTGTAGAATTCATACAGCACTTCAAGGTCCTGGATTTTTTGATCCAGATTTTCAAAGGAAGTCGTCCAGCCTTTTCGGGCTTGGATTTGTTTCATGGTTTTTTCGGCTTCTTCCGGGTTATTCCAGAAGTCTGCCTGGGCCGAAACAGCCTCAAAGTCTTGGATTTCTACTTTCTTACGATCGTAGTCAAAGATACCTCCTCAAAGCCGAAGTGCGGGCTTTCAAGTCTTTCAGTTGTTCTGAAGTCATCTGTCTAGGTGAAAATTTAGGCTGCAAAAGTCAGGAAAAATATCCGTTTTTGCCAGTAAACTTCGATTAATCCATTCGCATCAGGATGATTTGTATCCCGTTTCTCCCTTCGTTTTTAAAGGTTTTGTAGCGTAAAGGTAAAAGTGCAAGACCTGTTCCGATCAATATTCCTGAAGTGATGGCCACACCATCATCGATTCGGAGTTCATCCTGTTGATACAGGCTGTTGACTGCTTCTACGGTCAAAAGAATTCCCCCTGCTCCCAAGAATAGTGCTGTAAGATTGCTCAATGTTCTGTTTCTGGGATCTTTATGCCTGACATCAATTTCCAAAATGTCGGCTGGACTTAGGATGTTTTCCTCCAGATAAATGAATTCAGTATCCAAATTGATGATCTTGTCTGTAATGAAATATCCCAGTTTTTTGCTTTTGTAGGTGATTTCCTCACCCGGATAAAATCTTATTTGAGTTTTTTGATTGCTACCTCTTTTGAGAAGAATGAAATCTTTGGATTGGGCATTTGTTTCCCAAAATGCCATAAGAAAAAGCAGAACAGTAAGGATAAACTTCATAATTGGAAAGTAACAAAAAACGGGAAGTAGCCTTCCCGTTGTCTCTTAGATTTTTACGATCCAGCCTCTTGTGTCAGCAATTTCACCGTATTTGATACCGTCCAGTTCGTTAAGGACTTTGGTGGAAAAAGCATCAGAAGGATTTTCCGGAAGAATATAATCCATGCCGTTCACATTGATTTTTGCGATATGAGCGATGGTAGCGGCTGTCCCTGTTCCAAAAGCCTCTCTCAAAGTTCCTTTTTCCAGTGCCTCCTGAAGTTCAGCCACGGTCAGGAATCGCTCTTCCAAAGGCATGCCCCAGTCCTTTGCAAGACGGATTACCGAATCACGGGTGATGCCTTTCAGGATAGTACCGGTATGGGTGGGTGCAGTGATCAATGTGCCGTTGATGTCAAACATCACGTTCATCGTGCCGCTTTCCTCGATTTTACTGTGGGATTTTCCGTCAGTCCAAAGCAACTGATCATATCCGGCTTTCTGAGCCTGAAGTGCAGGGTAAAGCGAAGCAGCATAGTTGCCGGCAGTCTTTGCAGCACCGGTTCCACCTTCTGTCGCTCGGGTGAAATTGGTTTCTACTTTAACATTGACCGGCTTGCTGTAGTAGGCTCCTACAGGGCAGGTGAAAATGATGAATTTATAGGTTTCGGAAGGTTTTACTCCGATGTAATTGTCTGTGGCAAACATGAAGGGACGGATATACAAACTTGAACCTTTTCCAGACGGCACCCAGTTTCTGTCCAAATCCAACAATTGAAGGAGTCCTTCCATGAAGATTTCTTCAGGAATTTCCGGCATACACATTCTGGCAGCAGATTCATTCATTCGTTGGGCATTGGCATCGCCACGGAAAACCAAAATTTCCCCCTTCTCATTTTTGTAGGCTTTCATACCCTCAAAAATCGACTGTCCATAATGCAGGGCCGCATTGGCAGGGTGAAGATCCAAAACACCGTAAGGTTCAATTCGGAGGTCAGTCCATTCTCCATTTTTATAATCTGCCACAAACATGTGGTCAGAAATTGTTTTCCCAAACA
Source organism: Algoriphagus lacus (assembly GCF_003583985.1). GTDB lineage: Bacteria > Bacteroidota > Bacteroidia > Cytophagales > Cyclobacteriaceae > Algoriphagus > Algoriphagus lacus. The sequence goes on from NZ_QXML01000012.1 coordinate 44,302, forward strand.
CCAAGTTTGAAAAGTCTATTTCAGGAAGTCGGGACTTGGAGGTTTTTTGAACCGGGATAGCAAGTGAGGTCTTCATACTCGTTGATTTTGCAGGCAGATAGCCTTGGTTTTTTACTTATTTATTGAGCCAATTCTTCAGGCTTTGGCTTTGGGTGATCCTTCGTTCAATTTACCAAAAATCCCCGCCTATTTTAATCTCGGTTTCCAGGTTACTTCTTCGACTTCAAGTTCCCGGGCCATTTTTCGGCCTAATACAAACAGGTAGTCTGAAAGACGATTCAGATATTGAATCACTAGATCGGATACTGGTTCAAAGGATGCAAGTTCTACCACAATTCGCTCTGCACGTCGGCAGACTGTTCTTGCCAAATGGCAAAAAGAAACCGATTGGTGACCACCGGGAAGAATAAATGCAGTTAGCATAGGGAGTTGGGCATCCATCAGATCCATTTCCTGCTCCAAAGCTTCCACATCTTCGGCGTGAAGATCAGGCTTTTTGACTTTGTCTTTTCCGGGTACAGTTGCCAAATCTGCTCCAACCGTAAACAGACGGTCTTGGATTTCTTTCAGAAAATCAGCTCGCTTTGCGTTAACCTCCTGATCTCTGAGCAGACCTAGGTAGGAATTTAATTCGTCAATGGTGCCATAGGCATCAATCCGAAGATCGGATTTGGGAACCCGCATTCCCCCAAGAAGTGATGTAATTCCCTGATCTCCTGTTTTGGTATAGATTTTCATTCTGCCTCGGTCTTTCAGTGGCAAAAATAAGAATCTATTTCAATTTCTTGGGAGGAAATCAAGCGTGCACGGCAACGCCTCGGGTAGGATTTGGATTGACTTTGTCGGATTCCACCAATCCATCTCTCAGTCTGATGATTCGATGAGCATAATGTGCGATATCATCTTCGTGTGTTACCATGATGATGGTATTTCCTTTGGCATGGAGTTCATGAAACAATTCCATGATATCGTGGGAAGTTTTGGAGTCCAAGTTACCGGTAGGTTCATCGGCCAAAATGATACTTGGATTGTTGACCAAGGCTCTGGCAATCGCGACACGCTGACGTTGACCACCCGAAAGTTCATTTGGGCGGTGTTTGGTCCGATCTCCTAAGCCCACGTTTGACAGCGCCTGAAAGGCCATCTCCTCGCGATCAGATCTGCTAAATCCAGCATAGACTAATGGCAAAGCCACGTTATCCAAGCAGCTGGCTCTTGGAAGAAGGTTGAAAGTCTGGAAGACAAAGCCGATTTCTTTGTTTCGGATTTCTGCCAGTTCATTTTCACTCATGTCACTGACATCCTTTCCAGCCAAAATATAAGTACCGGAAGTAGGAGAGTCCAAGCAACCGATAATATTCATCAGGGTGGACTTACCTGATCCTGAAGGACCCATGAAGGCTACATATTCGCCACGATCTACGGTAATACTGACGGACTTGAGGGCTTGGATGATTTCGGAGCCCATTTTGTAGGTTTTATTGATTTCGTGGGTTTCAATGACTCTGCTCATGGTAGAAAATTTCGTTTAAGATAGTGGTTTAGCTTTTAAATTTTGGAAGTCTAATGTGTCAAAATACGTGAAAAATGCTCAATAGTTAACTCCCTGCAATAATTCTATTTCATCCCAGGTAAGCCAAGTACTCATCTCCTGAAGTGCGGCAGTGGCATAGTTGTCCAGTCCTATTCGTCGGGCAGCCTGAACTTTTCTGATCCAAAGCATTGGGTCTTTGTTGAACTCACTGGCAGAATTCAGAAGTTCATACTGTGCCAAAGGATCCTGCAGCCGTTCGGCAGCACTGAGAATCAGCGGCGTGCGATAAGGATTTGCTGAAAGTTCATCCCCAATCTGAAAGAATTCCATGAATGAAGTTAGGGAGGCTTGGTCAGCCCAATTAGGATTTTGGAGGAAAGCCATCAGTTTTTCCTCATTTTCCACTTTTCCTTTGAGGTAATTCCCGATTTCATTCAATTGAAACTTGGTGAGGCCATGGGCTTTTCTTTCCAAAAGCAGCAGCGAAAGATTGGTTTTCCATTCGGCAGAGGAAAGAGCTTTCCATTGATCAAACAGTTTTTCGGGAGTGGTTTGATTGAATTTTGAAATCAAAATCAAAAACTCATCCGAAGCAGCAGTTCCGGGAACCTGGTATTTCTCCCGTAATTCGGCTGCTTTTTCGCTAAATCCTCCCAACTCCAAAATCGTAAGGTGGTAAGGTCTGAAGGCCTTAAATCCTTTTTCTTCAGCGGCGATAATGTCCTTGGAGGCTTTTTCAAAATCGATGTTTTGAGCTAAAATTCCCGCAGTCAGGTTCAGGTAGTAGCCCGCATCCCCTGGATTTCTGAAAGCCAAGCCGTTCAGATTTTTAACCGATTCACTTACCCTTCCTGCCGCCAAACTTCGGATGGAAGCAGTTTCCTGAACCTGCATCAAATAGTCCAGAAAATCCTCTCTTTTGCTGATTGAATCAATCCAAGCTATATCCTCAGAGGTATTAGTGAAGCTTTTTATGGAAAAGAGATTTCGGATTCCGGCATGGATCAGCATTGGTGAAGCCTCCTTTTCAAGCGCATTTCGGAGATTTTTCAAATCTTCCGGATTGCTGGGTTCTGCTAGGAAATTTTCACGGGCCAGATTATTAATTCTGGTGATCAATTCATTTCCCGATTCAGTTTTCTCCTGTTCCTTTTGGAGTTTGCTTTGAAGCGCGATCAAATTTGAAGCAAGGACCGGATGAGCAGTTTGATTTTCAGTCAAAAGCCTAAACGCATCTTCAGGTTTCTGGATTTTCACATAAATCAGCGCAAGATTATTGACCAAATAGGGATTTCCAGGAAACCTTTTCAGTCCATTTTCCAAATAGAAAACTGCCTCAAAAGGTTTGTTTTCCCGGATCATTCGAGAGCTGAGTAAAAGAATATTGTCAACCTGAGGCACTTCGGCTAAGCTTTCATCCAAGTGATCCTTTGCAAGTGTAGGCTGATTGAGCTCAAAAAGAAGCTGTGCAGTGGCATTTTTAGCCTTTGGATTTCTACGAAAAGCAGTCCATGAATTTTCATATAGGATGCTGGCCTCCAGTTTTTTTCCGGTTTGGTAGTAATAATCAGCCAGGATATTGGTCGTCAAGGAATTAGACTGTGCGGCCAAGATGGCATCCATGTAAATGGTGACCACCAAAATCGTAATCATTCCTCCGATCCGAAGATGGTAATACGGAAGGGAGAATGGTTTGTAAAGGATTTTGTCAACCGATTTACCCGAGTCCATTACGGAAAGGAAATTGCTCATCAGGTAAACAATGAAAAAGAGCGAAAATCCAAACTGGGAATAAAGAATCAGGTGTTTTAAAAATTCCTCAGCTGCCTGATTTTGGGAGATGTCCAACTTCCAGATGACCCAAAATGTAGCTGAAAATCCAAGTAAATAAAGGGCTTTCAGATAGGGTGGTTCAGCGGCGATATCCGTAACCTGACCCAATTTTTCAGAAGTGGAAAACCAACCCAAAATCCCAATTGGAAGTATCAAATAAAGCGGGGAAAAGATTGGGAAAGGAAGATTCACCTCACCCTTGATATCCAAAAGCAGGAAAATCAAGGTCAAAATATACAGCGCGGAAACCCCGATGATTTGCCAGGATATTTTTACACTAAGGTTTTGATTGGCCCTAGCCAACAGGACATAAATCCCTGAAATCAATCCGTGGCCTTGCCAGAATATCCAAGATACGGCCATTCCTAAGCCTATAATCAGACTTTGCTCAGCGAGATAAAGGGCGGGATTGTCGATCGAACTGAGCTTAATCAAGGTAACTAGGGCAGTTCCCGAAGTCAGAAAAACACTAAACCATCTTAGCAAAAATGAAGCATCCGGTTTCCAGACATGGAAATAGATCACGGGTAAAATGGTGCCTGATATCAGAATGATTAATGGCGTACTAGAACTTGGGGTGCCGATGTTCAAACCATTGGAGTTGGCAAGAGTCAGGAGAATAATCCAGCCAGCTCCCGCTCCAAGAAATGGGATTTTCTTGAATGTACTGAAAAGCGCCAAAGCGGAAACCGATATCAAAAACACAATTCCTCCGAAGAGGTAACTTTCTGTCAATGTAAATGCCGGAGGAAGGGAATGAAACTCCTGAAAAACCAGAAAATTATCCACCTGGATTGGAAAAGACAGGGTTCCAAGATTTACCCAGTCTAGAGGAATGGCAACAGTATCCAGAAATGCTGCAGGAGCAATGTTTGGGTAATATGGAGATCCAAAAATGATGGAATAGAACGCAAAAAAAACTCCCGTCACTAAGAGCAGGAGGGCCAGAATTTTTGCAAATGAATTCGGAAGGGAAGTATTGTTCAGCATTCTTATTCCAAAACCTTCGGTACGCGGAAGTAGTCAGAATCTCTTTTTGGGGCATTTTTCAAAGCCGACTCATGGTCAAGGTGCTGACCTACTTTGTCTTCCCGCATGACATTGACTTCGGATGACATCGTGGTCAGAGGCTCAACGTTGCTGGTGTCAATTTCATTCAATTGCTCCACCCAGTCCAGAATCTGAGACATGTCTTTGGACATCTTCTCAGCGGAATTTTCATCAAATTCCAATCTCGCCAGGTGAGCGATTTTTTTGATTGCTGCTTTATCTATTTTCATTTGTGGTGAATTCTAAGTTGGATTTATTCCGTTGTCCAGATAGAGCTGTTTTTGAATGACTTCAAAGCATTTTTCTTTAAGACTTTCGTCCGAATCAAAGTCCCTTGGGTCCAAAGCTTCATGAAGGACCATCTTTGCCTGTCTTTTATGGAGTAGCAACTGACTGTCGTCGGGCAAAATTAGATGATTAAAGGACAATGTGACTGGTATGATCGGGATTTGTTTCTCCATCGAAAGCCGGAAAGCCCCGTTTTTGAAATGGACCATCTTGGGAGGGTTTTGGGTGTAGATTCCTCCTTCCGGAAAAAGCACAATTCCGCTGCCCCGGTCCAGGGCCTCTCCAGCCCTTTTCATCGTTTCGGCTCGGCTTTTTACCCGTTCACGATCCACAGCGATATGGAGTTTTTTGAAGTAGTATCCGAAAAGCGGAGCCTTTCGGATAGAAGCTTTTCCCACGAAAAGCACATCCCCGGGAATAAATCCCATCATGGCCACATCCAAATAACTGAAGTGATTGGCCAGATAGATGTAGGGTTTTCCTTTTTTGATATTCCCTTTCTGGTCAATTTTGACAGGTAAAAAAATTAAAGAAAAGTATACCCTGGCCCAGTATCGATTGATTTTACGGCCATATTTTTTCCAACCCGGCATCCAGATGCAGACTAAAATAAAGGGGAAAATCAGTAGGAAGGTCAGGATAAAAACCACCGCTGCATAGATTGAGTGTAGTCTAGGCAGCAGCTTATTCATGGTTGATCATGTGGTTTGCAACTTTGATAAAATAGCCCATCATCAATTCCTTGGCATTGGGATCAAGGTTGAGTTTGTTGAGTGCAGTCAACATGGCATTCAGCCAATGATCACGCATGCCTGCATCAATCTGCCAATCAAAATGTCGCATTCTCAGCCTGGGATGACCTCGCTCTTCCGAATAAGTTTGTGGACCGCCGAAAACTTGGAGCAAAAACAGGAAAAGTCTTCGCTCTGCGGGAGCCAGATCCTCAGGATAAAGTTTTCTCAAAGGTTGATTTTGAGAAACTTCCTCATAAAAATGCCGGGTGAGTAATCGGATTTGATCTTCACCGATCAGTTCATAAATGGACTGAAATGGGTTCATGACGCAAACTTATAAAAATCCCTAACTTTCACTCCTCCCATTTTTTTACTTTGAGGGAGGTTCCTTCGGTGGAAATGACAATGATTTTTTCACCTTGATCTATGAAATCCCCTCGGGAATAGGCATCATAGATTTCTCCGTCGATTTCTATCTTTCCGCTTGGTCTGAGCCTCGAATGCACTGTTCCTTTTTTACCTAAAAGATCTTGGGAATAAAAACTGGATGTGTACCCTTCACTGCGATCTTGGGTAGTCGCTAAAGTGATGTGGCTAAAGGCCCCCCATTTATTAATCTTTGGGGTCAACCAAAACACAAGACCCACCGAGCCTAAAGCCGCCAAAATCACGGTCAATAAGGCGCCGAATAGCTGGGAAGCGGGAACAAAGTCAAAGTTAAAATCCTGGTTGGGGATCATTCCCAAAACCAAGCCGCCGAGTATAAAGACGATTCCTAAAATTCCGAAAATCCCAAAACCAGGGATTACAAACAGTTCGACCGCCAAGAGGATAATCCCGACAAAGAAGACCAAGACTTCCCAATTTTCAGCTAGTCCGTTAAGGTAATAAGGGATGAAATAAAGCAAGGTGGCAATTATCGCGGCCAAAAGCGGAAAGCCTACACCCGGTGTCTGAAGCTCGAAATATATTCCCCCGATGATGATTAAGATTAACACCCCGCTGATGGCAGGATTCAGGAAAAAGCCGATGATTTTGTCTATTGTATCCTCTTCATAGGTGATAACTTCAACGTTTTCCAGGTTTTGGGCTTTTAGGATTGCATCGATGGATTCATACTCTCCCTCGCAAAAGCCGTTTTTGATGGCTTCTGAAACCGAAAAAGTAATCACAGAACTCTCATCCGAAATTCCTTCAATCACGATTTTTTCATCCACCATTGCTTCGGCGATTTTTGGATCGCGACCGTTCGCTTCTGCGGTACTTCGCATCATGGACCTCATATAAGATTGATATTTGTCAGGTGCTACTGCCCCGTCTGTTCCATTCACTACAGTGGCTGCTCCGATACTCGAACCTGGTGCCATATAAATGCTGTCACAAGCGATGGAAATCAGTGCTCCTGCTGAAGCTGCATCCTTGTTGATAAATACATAGACAGGAATGTCAGATTCCAGGATCATGGTTCGTATTTCATCGGCATCGGTCACGGCCCCACCGTAGGTGTCCATTTCGATCATTATCAGACTCGATTCATTTTTCTTAGCTTCCTCCAAGGCAAGCTGAACCCGGCGGTTCATGGCAGGATCGATGTCAGCGTCTATTTTGAAGGTATAGATTTTGTTAATTTTTTCCTGTGCCAAAAGCGAAACAGGCAAAATTCCCAAAAGCAGGAGAAATGAAAACCAAAGTCGAACCATAGAAAATGAATTGTTGGAAAAGATAGTGATCCCCATGGCAAAACGCCAATATAGCTGAAAGAGATTCGTTTTCGGGGATTCAATTGTCACGATTAAGCTATCATTAACATGGTAGAGGAAAGAACCGAAATTTGATTCAGGGTAATGAACTCCAATCAATTTTTAGGTTGAAATCTTCACCTAAGAAACCTTAATTTTTTAGCATAATTCTTGCAAAAGGAAAGTTGGGTTTTGCCCATTTTCACTTCAATACCACTGATTTCTATGATTTTCAAACCCAAATTCCTGAGCCTTTTAGTATTTCTATTTGTATTAACCATTTCGTACTCAAATGCTTCCGTTTTGGTAGTTGGAGACTCAATCGGGGTTGAGCGGATAGGGGACAAAACCTTCATTCTACACAAGGTGACTCCACAGGAGACGCTTTTTGCCATTTCCAGAAAATACCAGGTTTCGGTAGGGGAAATTCAAAGCGATAATGAAGTTTTAAAACAAGGCTTAAAAATCGGACAGACTATCCGGATTCCATACATCGAAAAAAACGCTATTCCCACTGGTTCGACTCTTCACAAAGTAAATCCTGGTGAAACGCTTTTTTCCATTTCAAAAAAGTATGGAGTGACTGTCGATTCGCTTAAGCAGTGGAATAAACTCCAAGGGAATGACCTGAGTGTGGGGCAGGCTCTGATTGTCAAAGAGACATCCTTGGCCAACAATGCTCCAGGTTCCAATCCAACTCCAGTTGCCACTGCTTCTACCACAGTGGCTGCAACCAAATCAACGCCGACCGTAGCAGAAAACAAACCCGTAACCCAACCTAAGGCAGTTGAAAAGAAAGCAGAAGAACCAAAATCCAAACCCCAACCGACCAAGACTTCTACCCCTTCCTCAACTGAGACAGTAAATTCGACTCCAATCGCACCCGGAGAGTGGATTTCCCATACCGTTAAGCAAGGCGAAACCCTTTTTTCACTCTCTTCCCAATATGGTTCAAGTGTTGAGAATTTGATCCAATGGAATGCCTTGACTTCGAACAACCTTCGATCTGGCCAAGTAATTAAAGTGGGAAGGGCTCCAGAAGGACCTTCCACCGTACCCGTGGTTGGAACCCCTAAAGTGGCGGTTAGTACGGCTGAAATGAAAGTGGAACCAACCCCTGAAAACACCTCCGGGGGATTTAAAAATGTAAAAGAAACCGGCCAGGCTGAACTGATCGAGGGGACAGGAGGACATAAAAAATACCTTGTTTTGCATCGTACTGCACCGATTGGCAGCATCATGCGGGTGAAAAATGAAGAAAATGACATGACGATTTTTGCCCGGGTGGTGGGAACGCTTCCTGAAACTGGAGACAACTCCAAACTGGTGATCAAACTTTCTCAAGCAGCATTTGACCAACTGAAAGCCGTTAATCAGCGTTTTCCCGTGGAAGTTTTATATTAAATTCAATTGCTAAAAACATATTCCCAAAGGCCGGTTTTACCGGCCTTTTTGTTTTCCAGAATATCCTGGAATGAGTAATCCTTTGGCTTTGTTAATGGGCAGAAGTACCTTTGTGACACGAGTTCCCAATCATGAATAAAGTCCAGCTCTTTTTCCATCACACCTTTCGGTTTATCTGGAATGCCATTTTCATTATCAGTTACCCGATATTGGCCAGTTTTGGATTGCTTTTTATTGGACTGACATTTCTTTTTTCAAAGCTTTCCCAATTATTGACACGTCTTCGGCCCGAGGGCTCAAAAGTTGTATTTAAGGATGCTGAGTGGGAAACTATGCCCTATTCCAATGATTTATTGGAGGCAAAACTTTACAAACAGATCATGTTCGGTCCTTCCGGTTTTAAACTGAGAAGAAAAGATGGAGTGCCTTCCGTGTTGACCGATTTTGTGTTTGGAAACAAAGTCAGGGTACTCGACGAAGGCTTTATTTTGGAAAAGTGGAATACCGTGGACCCTAAGGACATGCCTGATTTCGACATTTGCCTTTATGATCCTGATTTGGATTCACTTCGGTCCTTGACCACCATCAAATGTTTTGATTGGCACGTTTCTGAGAAAGTGGAAAATGAACTTTCCTTCAAATGGTTTGACGGAATTCAGGGTGGAGAGGTGAAAGTTGCCTTGTGATGCAGGGATTGAAGGACTTTTTGGATGAAAAAGTAGCGCTGTATAATCAACCGGGCTTTATCCCAAATGACCCCATTTCGATTCCCCACCGCTTTTCCAAAAAACAGGACATAGAAATCTCCGGCTTTTTTGCGGCTATTTTAGCTTGGGGACAACGAAAAACCATCATAAACAAATGTCTGGAACTGTTCCAATTGATGGACAATTCTCCCCATGACTTTTTAATTCATCATCAGGAAAATGATTTGAAACCATTTTTGGAATTCAAGCATCGAACTTTCAATGATGTCGACACTTTGTATTTTATCTATTTTTTGAGTTGGTTTTATAAACATCACAAAAGCCTGGAAGAAGCTTTCCTGATAGGCCAAACTGGAGCAATAGATGCCATGGAGTCGATTTTAACCCAATTTCATGAGTTTTTTTTCAGTCTTCCAGAGGTTCCTAACAGGTCCAGAAAACATATCGCTACACCAGCCCGAAAAGCGGCTTGCAAGCGAATTGTTATGTACCTGCGGTGGATGGTGAGATCCGATGATCGGGGGGTGGATTTTGGAATTTGGAAAAATATCAGCCCGGCACAATTGATCTGTCCCTGTGACCTTCACGTCGATCGGGTGGGGAGAAAGCTTGGCCTGATTACTCGAAAACAAACCGATTGGCTAACTGCCTTGGAGTTGACAGAAAAGCTTCGCGAATTTGATCCCAAAGATCCGGTGAAGTACGACTTCGCACTTTTTGGATTGGGGATTGAGGAGAAGTTTTAGTCAGTGAATGGATAATAGTCCATAGACGGTAGTACTATTTGGAAAAGAAATGAATGTCTTTTTTCTCCATAAACCACCGCAAGTGTTACAGTTATTTTTGATACAAACGCTATGGACTATTGTCCATTGTCTATCCACTCTTAGTGAAACTTCTTTAGTTCGGGGGCCTCAGCGGTCGTTGAAAGTTCCTTGGCAAATCGATCCGCATACTTGTCCAGCAATTCCATCACCCGTTCTTGCTTGGGTGATTTGACGATCAGTCCGGCATGGTATTCCAAAGGAACTCTGAAGCAAACTTCCTCATCGTCAAAACTGCTTAGGTCCGGATGCTCATATTTTGATAGCGTCAATACAATCCCGGCGTAGTTTTTCTCGACTTTAGGTAGTTCGTATTTCTTTTCTTTGACTACAGCATCTTCGATTTTGGCCCACTCAGCCCAAAGGTTGACATTGGTAGCGGATTCAACCATTTCAGCCAAGTGCGCTCCACCTACGCGCGAGGCAGTTTCCAAAAAGTAGATATGTCCATCTTCCTTGCTCTTGATGAACTCGGTATGGGAAGCGCCATTTTTCAGACCAAATGCTTTCATAATCGCCTCATTGACCTTCCTGATGGCTTTGTCGTCATCCGAACCGTATTTCAAGTTGGCAGAACGGAAGATTCCGCCGCCTTGCGAGATCTCCATGGGAGTAGCTAAATACTTGGAAACGGTTAAGAAAAGTGTTTTCCCGTCCAGCTGAAGTCCATCTGCATGGTAAACGTCTCCAGGTTTGAACTGCTCCACGAGGTAATAAAGTCGGTTGTCTCCCAATTCATTGATTCTATTCCAAAGTTCCTCTTTGTTGTGAACTTTGATTATTCCATGGGCTGAAGCTTCCGAACGGGGTTTGAGCACCCAAGGTCCCGGCACATGATCCGCAAACTGATTGATGTCTGCGTCATTGAAGAGCGGAGAAAAAGGCGGGACCCGGATCCCTGCATCCTGCGCTTTGATTCTCATAGCCAACTTGTCGCGGAAATACCGACCAGTTGTTTGACCCATTCCCGGGATTCTAAGACTTTCTCTCAGGAATGCTGCTTTTTCCACATCGTAGTCGTCCAGAGCAATAATTGCCTCGATCTTGTGGTCTTTCATCAGCCCTCCAACTCCCTTTAAAAGCAAGTTCATATCCCAATCCAAATCCTGACCGGGCATGTAAAACACCTCATCGATGTATTCAAAAGCCCAAGGCTTATCCTTGAGTTTTTCTGTGGTAACCAGGAATACCCGGTTTCCCTGTTTTTTAAGCGCAATTAGGAAGGCATTTCCCTTGAAAAAGTTGGAAATGCACAGGAAGGTCTTGCTGGAGTCCATACTTACTGCAATTGGTTTTCAATAAACTTAAGCAATAAACTTACACCGTAGGCTGTGCCGGTTTTGGTTTTTGAAAATTCCGTATCAGAAAAAGCAACACCGGCAATGTCCAAATGCGCCCAGGCTTTATGTTCATGGATGAAAGCCTCCAAAAACTTGGCTGCCGTGATTGCTCCGGCAAAGGGTTTACCATGGTAGTTTTTGATGTCGGCGATTTCCGAATCCATCTCCTTGCCATAGTTTTCCCAAAGCGGTAAGGGCCAGGATTTTTCTCCCACATCTTCTCCTGCTTGCTGCAAACCATGTGAAAGTGCGCCGTCATTTGAAAAAAGTGCTGCGCATTCGTATCCGAAAGTCCCGATGGCGCTTCCGGTAAGTGTGGCGAGATCTATTACTTGATCCGCTTTGTAATTTTTGATCAGATAAGACAATCCGTCGGCTAAAATCAAACGGCCCTCGGCATCGGTGTCGATCACTTCAATGCTCAATCCGGCATGACTGCCAATCACTTCGGAAGGTAAATAGGCGTCTTTGTCGATTGCATTTTCCACTGCCGGAACGATAGAAGTCAGGTTAATTGGCAAATCCAAGTCTGCGATTAGTTGGGTGGTTGCCAAAACAGCTGCCGCACCGCCCATGTCAGACTTCATGTGGTGCATGCCTTGAGTTTTGACATTCAATCCACCGGTATCAAAGGTCACGCCTTTACCCACCAGTCCAAGATGGAATTTGGCCTTGGGATGACGGTATTCGAGAATGATGAATTTTGGGTCCTTGGCAGAACCTCTTCCCACTGCCAAAAATGCTTCCAGCCCTTCGGATTTAGCTTTTTTTGAGTCAAATACTTTAACTGAAACGTTTACTTTTTTGCTTAGATTTTTTGCCCAGTCTCCCAGATTTTCCGGAGTGATTTTGTTTGGAGGGAGATCAACAAGTTTGAATGCCTCGATTTTTGCTGCGGCAATTTTCTCCGCTCGTTCGGCCAGTGATTTGATTTTTTTTGCTTCAGATCTTACCTCGACTTTTAACTTATTGAAGTCTTTTGGTTTTTCCTTTTTGTAAAAACCAATGGAGTAACCTCCAAGCTGAAACCCAATGAGTGCAGCCTCCACTTGTTCATGAGAGAAAGAATCCGGAAAGTCCAAAATAACTTCTGATTCCAGAAGGGAAGAATTTTTGGATAAAACCCGCCGGAAGGAATTTTCTATGGTTTTGTATTCCGGGTTTTCTCCCAGTCCAAGAAGTAGGACCAGTTGATTTTCTGCCTCAAGGATATAGGAAGAATCTTTCTTACCTGAGAAAAGAGTCTTGGGAAGTCCTGAGTTTTTCAATTTTTCCTTCAGTATTTTCTCTGAATGGTCTTCGAAAACAGGGATAACCCTCAAAGCTGTGCCTGAGGGATTTTTTGGATTAATCTTGAATTGCATAAAAGAGGGTTTGGGATTTTACTCCGGTTTGTCACTGAAAAACAGCCATTCGATTGCTTTGGGAAACTCGTCGGACCAATAAGATTCATTGTGCTTGCCTTTTTCGTTGATCGAAAGGCGTACTTTCATTTTCCCTTGGAGACTTTCACGCTTGACAAGTCTTTTGCGAAGTTTAGTCACATGGTCCACCATGGTTTCACTTTCATCACCACCGGCATAGAGGTAAATTCGGGTTTCCTGAGGTTCGAAAAAGTCCAAAAATCCCAGTTTAATCTTTGGAATAACCCAAAGGGAAGGGGAAAACACCATCAATTTTCCAAATACTTCAGGATAGATCAGTCCGGAAAAGATACTGACCAACCCGCCCATGGAGCTTCCGCCGATTCCGGTGAAATCCCGCTCGGGCTTGGTCCGGTAAGTTTTGTCCACAAAGGGCTTTAGGGTGTCAGTAATGAACCGGATATACTGTTTACCGTGACCTTGGCCAAGGAGGGTTTTACCGACATTGTATTCTTGGACGCGTTCTTTCTCTCCATGCTCCACAGCAATGATGATAATCTTGCCAATACCGTAATCGGACATGACTGCCAGTTTTTTATCAATTTGCCAGTTGCCAAATTCAGCATTCTCGTTGAATAGATTCTGGGCATCGTGGAGATATAGGACAGGATAATGTTCGGTACTGGTTTGGTAATCGTGGGGGAGTAGAGCCCAGATTTTTCGGGTTTTGTTTAGTTGGGGAATTTGAAATTCCTCCGAAATCAAATGGATCTGTGGAAGTTGTGAGGGGCGATAAGGAAGCCAGTTTTTTCTCCATTTGGCAACTCTTTCAATCTTTACCGTCTTATCATCGTTCCAATGTCGATTGGGAGTCCGGTTACCATAGCGGTCAATTTCTACCTCAGACCAATCACCCTTTGTGAATTTATAAATCAATTCTCCATCGAATTCAGGTCCTTCTGGAAAGTTGAACTCATACTTGCCGGGTTCGATTTTCTTCATCTTGAACCGATAGTCCTGCGTCGCCCAGTTATTGAAATTACCGGATAAGTAAACAGGTCTTTCATCGTCTTCAGGAGATTGAAGGACAATCTTTTTGGTTCGGGTTGGTATATGTATCGAGGAAGAAACTTCTGAAATCATGGGTCGGAGGTGATGAAAAGGTGAACCCGTATTTCCAAAAATAAGTTTTGTCCCGCTAAGAATGAAATCTTGTTTTTCTTTAGGCAAGTTCAGTGGGTCGGAATCTGATTTCCTCGGGGTAGGGGAAGGCATGGATTAATTCACCGTTTCGGATCCTTTCCTGTAAAGAGCGCCAATATTCCGGTTCAAACAATTCCTTGTGATACTCCAAAAAATGTGGCTTAAGATCTGCCCTACCAATCATCCAACGTCGAAAATCCTCAGGAAAAACATCATTTTTAGCAATATCATACCAAGGCTCTGAGGCATAGATTTGTTCATAAGTTTCCGGTTTGGGCTTGGTTCTGAAATTCACGTCTCCGAGAAATTCGATTTCATCATAGTCGTAAAAAATCACCCTTTTCTGGCGGGTTAGCCCAAAATTTTTGGTCATCATATCACCCGGGAAAATATTTGCCTGAGCCAATTGGAGAATGGCCCGACCATAATCTTCCACCGCACGTTTGCCTTCCTCCAGGGAGCACGATTCCAGGAAAATATTGAGGGGAATCATTTTTCGTTCGGTGTATAGGTGTTTGATGACCAATTGATTGTCCTTAATCTGCAGAAGTGAATTGGTTGTGTTTCTCAGTTCTTTCATCAATTCAGGACTGATGCGATCAAGTGGTATTTTGAAAAACTCAAACTCATGTGTATCGGCCATCCTTCCGACTCGATCATGAAGTGAAACCAGTTTGTATTTTTCACGAACCTCTTGACGGGTCATGTTTTTTGGGGGCTCAAAGTGGTCCTTGATTAGCTTAAAGACGATGTTGAGGGAGGGAAGTGTGAAAACCGTCATGACCATTCCCTTGATTCCAGGTGCGATTACAAACTGGTCTTTGCTTGCTTCCAAATGGTATAGAAAATCCCTGTAAAACAGCGTTTTGCCATGTTTATTGAATCCAATGGCGTTATAAAGTTCGTGGATTTTTTTGTGTGGGATAACTGAACTTAGAAACCCCACAATTTGGGATGGCACCTCGGCCTCTACCATGAAATAGGATCGAGTAAAGCTGAACAAGTGACTCATCAGGTTGGGATCAAAGATGAGTGTATCCACAAAAACTCCCCTAGGTCCATTCAGAACGGGTATGATAAAGGGCATCCACTTTTTCCCTACATAGGTTCGTCCGATCAAGTAGGCTGCCTTGTTTCTGTAAAATACTGACCTCAACAGTTGAGTTTTCGCTCCAGCTTCTACTTGGTAGCGGGTCAGAATTACTTTTTTCACTCCTTCGATCAAGAACTGAACGTCCTGTTCTTTGTCCATAAAAGGAGCACCAAAATCGAAATCTTCAAGAATTTGCCTTATGATTTTTTCCAGGCCCATGGAAGCCGGGTAGGTTCTGAGCAATTCAGAGTTTTCGAGTATTTCACAGGAGTTGTACCCTTCCATGACATACATCAATTCCTCATCCAGAGGATTATTAGGAAAGGTTTTTCGAAAGACGGAATTAAAAAACGTCTCCGCCAATTCCACGTCAGGACGATTTGCAATCATTTCCTGATAGTCTTTTCGGATCAATGACCAGATTTGACGGTTATCGGAATCCGAACCTAGCATTTCCTGAAACACCTTGGTCAATTGAAAAAGAAGGTCTTTGTAAAGCCTAAGTCTTTGCCTATGATTGAGTTGAGTAGCCTGCCAGTTGCGCTGAGCAAAGTACAAAGGCGCCAATCGGGTATAGGCTTTGAAAGATTCCGTGTAGGTTAAGTAGCCTTCAAAAATTTTCTTGGCTAGAGGTAGGGCTCGCTGTGGCATAGGAAATTTGGTAGTAAAGATGAAAAATTAATTTTTTCCAAGATTGTAGTGCCGTATTTCCTTTTAAAATGTCTTGATTTTCTGAGGTTTATAGGGAGAAACAAACCGCCGAATAAAATTTTGAAAATTTTTCGCAATCGATTGTTTGGAGGGAATAAAAACATTTTCTACTTTTCGACTGTATTCATGAATTGAATATCTACAATAGGTTTAATAGGTTTGAGAGCAGGAAAAGGCCAGGATGATATCCAGGCCTTTTTTGTTTTTTGATCAATTACTTTTTCGAATAATCATTTGGAGATTTTCTCTTTATGCCAATTCTGATTTTTTTGGGTTAATCACCCGGTTTGATTTTTCAATCCCAAACAGTAGCTTCAATCTTTCATCATTTCCCTATGAGACAATTTCGGCCTTTTTTTCCATTAATAGGACTGCTTTTATCGGTTTTGATAATTGGCTGTGAATCATCTGACTCAACCAAAAGCGAAACCCAGGTAGTCCTTGATGTGGATGCCGAAAAACTTGTGTTGATGAGAAATCAAATCAACATTGGTCTGGACCAACGGTCAGCCTGGCAAGGTCATTGGGCCAAATCCATCGGGAACTTTGATGCCATGGCTTTTGAAGTTGCATTGACCGATTCCATTGACCCGATGGAAATGCCGGAAAAAAACCCCATTCTCTCTGGAGATCCACTTTTTCCCTATCAGCTCCCACATCCTGAGGGGAATGGTACGATAGATATTTATTCCTACAAAGTGGAAGCTCAGGAGGGACTCGATCGGCCATTTTTGAATCCTGATTCTGAGGTGATTTGGTATCGGGAGGACGGAATGAAAGAGCGATTGCTGTTTATGGGGCCTTCGGGTATGTTTGAGGATGGGCTATGGCTGAATGCTTCTGAGTTTATGGTCATGGGGTATTTTCAGGAGGAGGAAGGATTCAGGCCAATGATTTGGATTATTGATGTAGTAAATCATCGCTTCACTCAATTCCGAATGAATCAGGTAGCTAAAGACTATGTGCCTGAGTCTTATTTGGATAATAAATTGGTGTTTGTGGATTTGTCATAAAATGGATTTCGATCGACTGATCCAACTATTGGAAACCAAGCTGAAGGAACCGCTCCCAGGAAAAGAAGCCCATCTTAAGATGTCACCCCAACCTGTGGATTTGAGGAGGTTTGAACCCAAACTACCCGAAAACCATCGGAAAAGCGGTGTATTATTATTGTTTTATCCCACTTCCGAAGGTTCTTTTTTTCCGTTAATTAAACGTCCAATATATCCGGGTGTTCATAGTGGTCAGGTGGCATTTCCAGGCGGAAAAATGGAGCCGGAAGATGAAAATATTGTTCAAACGGCCTTGAGAGAAGCTGAGGAAGAAATTGGAATAAACAGATCAAAAGTGACTATCCTCGGAAACCTGAGTGATCTGTTTATTCCCACCAGTAATTTTTTGGTCAGCCCTGTTGTCGGATTTACCGAACAGAAGCCGGATCTAATACCAGAGGAAAAAGAGGTCTCCAGAATTATTTCCACCAAATTACTTCAGCTTTTTGATCCGATGGTCAGAAAACAAAAAGTTCTGGAGTTAAGGCCAAACTTACTTCTGAATACTCCCTATTTCGATATCGACGGAGAAATTGTCTGGGGGGCGACTGCTATGATTCTAAGCGAATTGATCCAAATCCTGAATCAGGAAAATCGTTAAGGTTGGTCTTTTTGGCCATTTGTTGGTATTGTTGTACTTCATTCCTTAATCCTTTCCCATGGAAAAAAGCGAACCTTTAATCAGTAATGATGCAGTAGTATTTGGGTTGCTTATGGCAACTTTGGCTTTTGTATTTGCGACCTCTGCCAGCAAGAAGGCTTTTTGGGTAAAGTTTTACACTTATGTCCCTACTGTTTTACTGTGCTATTTTATTCCCGCAGTATTCAATTCGCTGGGACTTATTTCAGGTGAGTCCTCCAACTTGTATAAAGTTGCTTCCAGATATTTATTGCCGGCTTCTTTAGTGTTATTTACGATCAGCATTGATTTAAAGGGAATTCTCAGGCTGGGGCCAAAGGCATTGACTATGTTTCTGGCTGGTTCAGTTGGGATTATGTTAGGAGGTCCGGTTGCTTTGCTGATTGTTGGCTTTTTTTATCCGGAAATCTATTCAGGCACTGGTGCAGACGAAATTTGGAGAGGGCTTGCGACCATTGCCGGCAGTTGGATCGGAGGGGGAGCCAATCAGACAGCGATGCTGGAGGTTTTTGGCGCCAGTCCTACTTTGTTTGGCCAGATGATCGCAGTGGATGTATTGGTAGCCAATTTTTGGATGGCCGTGCTGCTTTATTGGGCAGCAAAGCCTGAAAAACTGGATAAAATTCTAAAGGCTGATACTACAGCCATCTATGAATTGCGGGACCGAATAGCCAAGCACAGGGAGGGAATCATGAAAATTCCAAGTCTTGGCGAGTTGATGTTGATTCTTGGATTTGGTTTTGGGGTCACGGGATTATCCCACCTTTGTGCAGATTTTTTGGCACCATGGTTTGAAACCAATTATCCAGAGCTCAATCAATATTCACTAAATTCCGCCTTCTTCTGGATTGTGGTAATTGCCACTACTGCAGGGCTTTTGCTTTCTTTCACTAAAGCACGAGATCTTGAGGGTGCGGGTGCCTCTCGGATGGGAAGCGTGCTACTTTATGTATTGGTAGCGACTATTGGGATGCAGATGGATTTGGGTGCGGTGCTGGACAATCCGATATTGTTTTTGGTCGGAATTGTCTGGATGTTATTCCATGTTTTGATTATGATTTTGGTAGCATGGTTGATCAAAGCGCCGTTTTTCTATGTGGCAGTGGGATCTCAGGCCAATGTAGGCGGGGCTGCATCGGCTCCGATTGTGGCTTCAGCTTTTGACCCTTCTCTGGCTTCAGTTGGGGTTTTACTTGCGGTATTGGGTTATGCTTTAGGGACTTATGGGGGCTATCTTTCAGGATTGATAATGCAGGCTATTTCAGCAATGTGATGAGAATTAATCGAAAGCTGGTTTTCATCTGTAACGGTTCTGATTGCAAAAAATCAGGTGCTAAAAAAATCCGAAAGGAACTAAAAGATGCTGCTATAAATGGATCGCTCAAGGGACATTGTAAGTTTTTTCAGACCAAGTGCATGGATATGTGCAAATCGGCACCAGTAGTCATTGTCGATGGCCATTTTTGTAAAAAGACTGACGCAAAAAAAGTAATGGACCAAATTAAAAAGGCCTGATTTGATCAGGCCTTCTTAGAGTTAAAGTTTGGTCACTTTGACAGCTGTCCCGCTGACGGTAACCATCAGCATGCCGTCCCGGATGGTTTCATAATCAAGGTCAATTCCAACTACTGCATTTGCTCCGAAAGCTCTTGCCTGCATTTCCATTTCGGACATAGCGGTTGCCTTAGCTTCCCGCAAGACTTGTTCATAAGCAGAAGAACGACCTCCGACGATATCTGTAATGCTTGCAAAGAAATCTTTGAAAACATTCGCTCCGATGATTGTTTCGCCGGAAACTATTCCCAAGTATTGGTCAATTCGGTGGCCTTCCAAAGAGTTGGTTGTGGTAATGATCATGGAAAAGAAGTTTAAGTTACAGTTAGTGTAGATTAAATGCTGAGACGTGATTGATGCCACCAGGGTTAAACTTGAATTGAAAAAACTGGCATTTTTTTCAACATCATATATAATTCCGATAGGTGTTAAACTTTTAAATAAAGGTGTTTTTCGTTTGTGTTTGAAATTTTCTTTTCAAATATTACCTATCATTTTGGTGAATGCGATAAGCGTTCTCCTAGTAGTATCTCTCTAAATTCATGAATCAATTCCAACAGTTTGATATTTCTGATTTTCTAAATGAGATCCAGGAACCACTGTTTTTGATGGATTCGGAGGAGATCATTTTTTTTAATGAATACTTCCGCCAAAACTTCAGGCTGATTAAGGATGCTTGGAATAGTTATTTTGATCAGCCTGATCTAATTAGCGAACTCGAAGGTTTTTTTGTTTCAGGAAAATTGCCCAAAAGTTTATTTATCAATCACCTGATTACACCGGAAGGCAGAAAAGAACGGTTTGAATGGGCATTTATCAATCTTCCTTCCAGTTACAATTCCCGGTTTTTGATAGCAAAAGGAAACCGAATCAAAATGGAAAGTTTGGCTCAGACCGGCCGAATATTATCCCCAGGTGGGACAATCACCGAGGAACTCCATTACATGCAAAGTATTCTCAATAACAGTCATGACCTGATTGCAATTCTGGATCAAAGCGGTACTTATAAATTTATAAGTGATTCTGTGTCGGATAAATTAGGCTTTTCGACCGAAGATATTGTTGGGAAAAATTTCCGTGAATTTGCAGCAGATGGAAAAATTGAACTTGTCAAAGGAGATTTCAAAGAAGTATTAAGTTCCAAAGACGAGGTAGCCATCGATTTTTGGGTGAGACTAAAAGATGGGAGACGAATATATCTCGAGAGTTTTGCCAAAAATCTCCTAGACCATCCTCAAATCCAAGGAATCATTTTCAGTTCAAGGGATATTACTGATTTTATCCTAGCGGAAAGAACACTGCAGCGCAGGTTTGAAATTGAAAACCTGATCAATCAGATTTCATCAAGACTGATCAATGGGAGTTTCCGGGAATTGGAAACCGAGTTCTTTGCAGCCTTATCTCGATTTGGAGAATTTTTGAAGGCTCGAAAAGCAGAAATTCTTGTCTTCAATCAAGAAACCGAAGAACTGGAAGCCTTGAATTCCTGGTCTTCGGAAAAGGAGGGAAATCAACAAAAACTGCCTTCCAAGGAGGAATTGACTTTGATTTTTGAGAATCAACATTTCCTGGACAAGGGAAAAGTCAGGCTCCTGACGGTAGAATCTTCCAGGGACGAAAAGGCATTTAGAGGAGCAGCTCATTCCAGAATTTTGGTTCCGATGATTTCAGGAAACAGACTTCTTGGAATTATCCGTTTTGAGATGGAATCCCTGGACTTTCCATTTGAGGAAAAGGAAATTCAAGTACTCAGACAGTTGGGGGACATTATGGCTGGTGCTTATTTGAGTTGTCAGATGACAAGGAGATTGGAGCGAAATGAAAGCCTTTTAGTCAATACTGAAATTTTATCTCACTCCGGCTCCTGGAGGTACAGTACTTTCAAAAACCGGTTTTACTTTTCCGGAGGACTGGCTAATTTATTTGGGCTGGGAAATCAGCCGAGAACTGAGGAGTTTTCTTCTCTGATTTTCAGGATTGATAAATCCTCAAGATTGGAGTTTATAAAGAACTTGCGAAATGCAGGGAATGAGTTGATTCATACCTCCGGTGAGTTTACCATTACCGACAGACAGGGGAAGGTTAAGTTTATCCGGTATGAAATCGAGGGGAAAAAGGATTTTTTGACCCAAGGACTGGAGGTTTACGGGTTTTGCACAGACATTTCTCATAAAAGAGCCTCAGAAAGTTATCTGAAGCTCCAATCTCAGATTTTGGCTCAGGTTAGTGACCCTATTTTGGTGACCAATCTGGATCTTGAAGTGATTTACCTCAATGAAGCGGCATTTCAACTCTGCTGTCCCGAAACTGCTCGGGATTTTGATGGACATTTCTCCGATTTGGTAACAGTCCATTGGGAAATAGATGATCACCTTGACCAACTTGTCAGCAAGCTCCAACTCGGGGAGGTATGGAAATCCGAGCGTTTTATTCAAACCAAACACACTCATTATTCCCCATTCGAAATTTCGATTCAGGCGATCCATGCCGATGGCAGCGATAAAATTGGCTATTCGATCATTTTGCGTGGATTGGAAGAGAAATACAAATCAGAACAACTAGCAAAGCGGGCCCAGCTTATTGTGGAAAACAGCCCTGCGGTATTGTTCAGAGTAGATCCTAACGAGGGTTACCAGATTCAGTATATCTCTGAAAATATCAGTCGATTTGGATATGATGCTGCGTACCTGATTGGTAATAAAATTTCCTTTTTGGATTTGTTGCATCCGGATGATGCTAATAGAATCCGGGAAAATTCCATCAAACAGGCCACGCCTGATGGTATTCAGGCGTTTTCAGGAGAGTATCGGATCAAAAGTGCTTCGGGAATTTTCGTATGGGTAGAGGACCGCACCCGAGATGTGATTTCGGATTCGGGAAGAATCGTTATCCACGAAGGCTTGTTTCAGGACATTTCTGACCGGAAAAACCTCGAGGCTATCCAGTCACAGCGGGATAAGCGATACAGAGTCTTGGCAGCAAATATTCCTGGTACCAACATCTTTCTGTTGGATTCCCAACGGACCTATATTTTGGCTGAAGGAACCAACTTTGAGAATTGGGGGCTGATGAGGGAAGACTTTGAAGGCAAGAAATTGAGAGATGTTCAACTGACTCCCTACAAAGAAATCAGTGCAATTCTTAATCGGGTATATGATAACCAGGAAATCGTTGAGACAGAGTTTTTCTTCAAAGGAAGGTACTACCACCGGACTATTAGACCGATTGTTGAAAATGGAAAAGTGGAATATGCCTTGAGCATAGTCAGGGATATTCATGACGAGTACCAAGCAAAACTCGACCTTCAGCAATCTGAAGAGAAATACCGCCGCTTGGTGGAAGAGTCAACAGAGATCATTTTCTCACTTACAGAAACATTCCTGTTGCATTACGTTTCTCCCAATGTCAAGCAGTTTTTAGGTTATGAATCACAAGAGGTAATAGGCAGAAGTATTTTTGATTTCCTCAACCCTGATGATTTAGGGGTTTTTCAGGAAATGCTGGATGAAAGCAATGATTTTCTAGCCAAGAATCAATACCTCGAGTTCCGGCTTCGTCATAAAAACGGTGAATATCGGGTATTCAACTCCAATGGTAAACTCATTGAAGACAAAAGCGGAATTCACCGATACTACACTGGTGTGGCGAGGGATATTTCCAAACTCAAAGAAACGCAGCGTGAACTCCTTTTGGCTAAAGAAAAAGCAGAGCAGGCATCTTTGATCAAATCTCAGTTTTTGTCGGTAATGAGTCATGAAATCCGAACTCCAATGAATGCGGTAATCGGATTGGCTCATTTCCTTATGGAGGAAAACCCACGCCCAGATCAATTGGAAAATCTGAAAACCCTTCAATTTTCTGCAGAAAATCTGATGGCTTTGATAAATGACATTTTGGATTACAATAAGATCGATTCCGGAAAGGTTGACTTGGAGCGGATTCCATTTGATCTTAGAAACATTGTACACCGGATTGTTCATTCACATAGTTTCCAAGCCGGAGAAAAGTCCCTGAAAATCAGCTGTGAGATAGATGAAGGCATTCCCCAAACGCTATTCGGGGATTCTTTGAGATTAGGTCAAATCATCAATAATCTCGTTTCAAATGCCATAAAATTTACCGAGAAAGGATTTGTCAGAATTTCGCTTTCCAGAGAATTTACCCAGGGCAATCTTACCGAAATACGATTCGTATTCGAAGATTCCGGAATAGGGATTCCTGAGAATAAAAGAAAATCAATTTTTGAAGCGTTTACTCAAGCTTCTTCATCGACTAGTCGAAAATATGGAGGAACTGGTTTAGGCTTGGCAATTGTTAAGCGCCTTATTGAACTGCACGGTGGTGAAATCGAGGTAAGGGCCAGGAAGGGTGGAGGAAGTGTTTTTGAATTCACCTTGCCGTTCGAATTCATCGATACTAAAACGCTGGAAGCTGAAAAAGCAGGGAGGTTAAATAGCCAGAGGTCACTGGAAAATGCCTCTATTTTGGTAGCAGAAGACAACATAGTAAACCAAATTTTGATCCGGAAATTCCTTACAAAGTGGAATGCAGGAAGGCTGGTGATTGCATCGGATGGACTGGAGGCTTTGGAGAAATTCAATTCAGGGAGGTTTGATTTGGTGCTATTGGACTTACAAATGCCGGAATTGGATGGTTTTGCAGTGGCCAGAGCAATCAGGGCCCAGGCCGATCCCGAAAAAAGGAATGTACCCATTCTGGCCTTGACTGCAGCCTCACTCAATGAAGTAAAGGAGGAGTTGAGAATCAACGAGATTGATGATTTCATTCCAAAGCCTTTTACTCCGGAGACTCTTTTTGAAAAAATTCTCAAACATCTCAATCCAAAAGATCGGCGCTGAATAAGGGTTTAGCATTAATTTTGCCAATAAGGAGGCTGAATAAACCTGCTTCTTATCAAACCTGCTTCCATGACCCTTTTCAGAAGGATTTTATTTTCCTTTTTACTTTTATCGATTCCGATTGTCATTCATGCTCAGGGGCTTATCAATAAGCGTTCTTCATTTTATGGATTTACCGGGGTTTCCGGAGCCAATCTTAGGCAGTTTAACGAAATGCTCCAAGACCGGGGTTTGTCGCCACTCCGAAATAGATATCGGTCTTATGGATTGGGATATCAGGCTAGAATTAATGATTTTATTCTGGGATTTGAACTTTCCCAGCATCAAAGCAAAGCCAGTGAATTGGATGATTTTGAAATCCGGTATCGAACCTCGAGAGCATTGTTTAATGTCGGCTATTCTTTGACAGAAGAAGGAAGATTTCAGTTGATTCACTATATGTCTTTGGGTATGGGGTACCTGAATTTTGAGATGCTACCCGCTGAGACAAATGAAAACTTAAATCTTTTTCTTTTGGATCCGAAAGAGGGTTTTGTCCTTAGGGAAAATGACATTCAAAAAGGAACACAGTATTTCGGTGATTTTTTGACTGAAATCGGGTTTCAGTTGAGCTATGATTTTGATCTTCCAGGAAGAAAAGAGGCAGTGCAGGTATTGGCAAAGGTGGGGTATTCATTTAGCCCATTTGAGGGTAAATGGCAAATGAACGGAATGGCTTTCGACAATACCCAAGCTGGAGCTTTTGTCAGGGTAGGTGCCGGGATTTCACTTCCTGAGCGAAATTTCTTTTATCGGGACGCCACAGTTGGAATTTCTTTGTTCCGGGGAATTCACTTCGATGAACCTGATGCGCTAAACAAGGAACTGGAAAAGAATGGCTATTTGCCATTAACAGGGACTCCATCCAATTGGGGTTTGAGGATTTTGGGTGAAACTGATGGGTGGCTTTATGGTGTGGATGTTTTTAACCTGGCTATGGATGGCCCTGCTTCCAACTTTCAAAACCACACGCTAAACAGCCTTAGAGTCTATGCCAACGGAGGGATGAAGTTCTTTCAGTTTAAGAATTTCGCTATCGGAGCAATGGGAGGACTGGGATATGGGAATGTGCGGTATACCCTGAGTCAAAATGAGAAACCGGACTTTCCAGAGCTATTTGAGCAACGGGAATTTGACGGTTATTTAAAGAATTCAGGAGTAATGGCCAAACCTGAAGTGTTGGTAGAATATGGAATTCCAATGACCAAGCGTAAGTTTTTTGATTTGGTGGTAAGTGCTTCTGCAGGATATGAGTTGGCATTTCCAAACTATAAATTAGGAGAAGTCCCTATGGCAGGATTTCTCTCGGGTCCTATTGTGGGACTGAGCATCGGGATTCGTCCCTGATTAGTGAAAATGAATTGATTCCATAATTAAATCGAAGGAATTGAAACCATTGACCCGCTTTTTTAGCAAAATGCTATTACCTTTGAATTGCTTATCGAGAAAGACCGAGGGAAGGGCCCTGCGACGTCTTAGCAACCTGTAATTAAGGTGCTAACTCCCATTCCGGAAATGCCGGAAACAGATGAGCGGACAAGTACTAGTACTTTTCTCCGTGTTTTGCTCGATTGGCTTTTTGAACTAACTATCTCAAGATGCAAAACAAAACGGAAACCCTACTCCAAGCTATTCAAAACCGGATTTTGATCCTTGATGGAGCAATGGGTACCATGATTCAGCGGTATAAATTATCTGAAGAGGATTTCAGAACAGATGCTCTCAAAGATCATCCTAAGTCGCTAAAAGGAAACAACGATTTGCTTTCGCTTAGTCGGCCTGATATTATCAAAACTATCCATCGTGAATACCTGGAAGCAGGTGCAGATATAATCGAAACTAATACCTTTTCGGCAACAACAATAGCCCAGGCCGATTATGAACTTTCTCATTTGGCTTATCAGATCAATTTCGAATCCGCAAAAATTGCGCACGAGGTAGCAGATGAGTTTACTGCAAAGGAACCCTCCAAACCCAGATTCGTGGCAGGGGCAATGGGTCCGACTAACCGAACGGCTTCTATTTCTCCTGATGTGAATGATCCCGGTTACCGAGCGATCACTTTCGATCAGTTGGCAGAGGCCTATGCCGAGCAGGTGAGGGGATTGCTTGATGGTGGGTCCGACATCATTTTGATCGAGACGATTTTTGACACCCTCAATGCCAAAGCCGCTCTTTATGCCGTACAGGAAGTATATGAGGAGCGAAATATTCCGCTTGATCCCAAAGAAGGCGGAATTCCAATTATGATTTCCGGTACCATCACGGATGCTTCAGGTCGTACCCTTTCAGGGCAAACTACTGAAGCGTTTTTGATCTCCGTTTCTCATGTTCCTTTGCTTTCTGTTGGACTTAACTGTGCTTTGGGAGCCAAAGAGCTTAGACCCTATTTGAAGGTTTTAGCTCAAAATGCTCCTTTTTATGTCTCTGCTTATCCAAATGCGGGGTTGCCGAATGAATTTGGCGCTTACGACCAGGGAGCCAACGAAATGGCAGATCAGGTACGTGATTTTTTAAAAGAAGGCATGTTGAATATTCTTGGTGGCTGCTGTGGAACAACACCGGATCACATTCGTGCCTTGGCCAAGATGGCTGCCGAGTATAGCCCCAGAAAAATTGAAGAAGTAACGGAAGAGGAGGAGAGCAATGTCTAAGCAGAATTACATGAAGCTATCAGGGCTGGAGCCTTTGATTTTCACTCCGAACATCAACTTTGTGAATATCGGTGAGCGAACCAATATCACAGGTTCAAAGAAATTTGCCCGATTGATTCTCAACGGACAGTACGATGATGCGCTAGAAATCGCCTTGGATCAAGTGCGAGGCGGAGCTCAAGTGCTCGATGTCTGCATGGACGAAGGCATGCTCGATGGGGAATTTGCTATGGTCAAATTTCTGAATTTGATCGCTTCAGAACCTGAAATCAGCCGTATTCCGATCATGATTGACAGTTCCAAATGGAGCATCATTCTGGCAGGCCTGAAGTGTGTGCAGGGCAAAGGAATTGTCAACTCGATTTCTCTGAAAAACGGAGAAGAAGAATTTATCCACCAAGCCAAGACTGTCAAAAAGTTTGGTGCGGCGGTAGTGGTCATGGCTTTTGATGAAAAAGGTCAGGCAGATACCTATGAACGACGGATAGAAATCTGCGAACGCAGCTATCGGATTCTGGTAGATCGGGTGAAGTTCAATCCTCAAGACATAATTTTTGACCCGAATATTTTCCCCGTCGCAACGGGAATGGAAGAGCACCGAAAAAATGCATTAGATTTTTTCATGGCGACCAAATGGATCAAGTCCAATCTTCCCGGCGCGAAAGTCAGTGGGGGAGTAAGTAACGTATCCTTCTCATTTCGTGGAAACGATCGGGTTAGGGAGGCGATGCATGCTGCTTTTCTCTACCACGCAATTCATCACGGGATGGACATGGGGATTGTGAATCCCACCATGCTGGAAGTGTATGCCGATATACCCAAGGATCTGCTAGAACGGGTAGAGGATGTGCTTTTTGATCGCCGAGAGGACGCAACAGAGCGATTGCTAGACTTCGCAGAAACAGTAAAAGCTGCTGGAAAAAAAGAAGTGATCAATGAGGCTTGGAGATCCGATCCAGTAGCCAAGCGAATCGAACATGCCTTGGTGAAAGGGATTTTGGATTATATCATAGAAGATACCGAAGCAGCCCGATTAGAGCTAGTGAACCCACTGAAGGTGATTGAGGGGCCACTCATGGACGGGATGAATGTGGTAGGCGACCTTTTTGGAGAAGGTAAAATGTTCCTTCCTCAGGTGGTCAAATCCGCTAGGGTAATGAAAAAGGCGGTTGCCTATTTGGAGCCTTTTATGCCGCTACCGGAAGAAGGACAGGAAGCCTCTTCCTTGAAAAAGATTTTATTGGCCACCGTGAAAGGGGACGTTCACGATATTGGGAAAAATATCGTGGGGGTAGTTTTGGCTTGCAACAGCTATCAGATCATCGATTTGGGGGTGATGGTAGATGCCCAGAAAATCATTGATGAAGCCCTTAAAAACAAAGTGGACATCATTGGATTGAGCGGATTGATCACGCCTTCCTTGGACGAGATGGTCAACGTGGCTTCTGAAATGGAGCGTCAGGGGCTGAAAATCCCTTTGCTGATCGGAGGAGCGACTACTTCCCGAATCCACACCGCGGTGAAGATCGATCCAGTCTATTCGGGTACGGTCGTGCATGTGACCGATGCAAGTAAATCCGTGCCAATTGCAGGTGAGGCGATTTCGGAGGAGACCAAAGAAGCTTACCGCCTTCAACTTAAGGAAACGTATCGTCAATTGCGCGAAGAGCATGAAGCCAAACAGTCTCTCAAGCAATTGGTTTCTTATGAAGAAGCCAAAGCAAATCCTGTCGAGATTGACTGGAGTGCTTTTGAACCCGTGAAACCAAAAGTTCTTGGTAGAACGGTCTTGGAGAATTTGGATTTATCAATTTTGAGAAAATACATCGATTGGACGCCGTTTTTTAGTACATGGATGCTGAGTGGGAAATATCCAAAAATCCTGGAAGACCCCATCGTTGGTGAGGAAGCCAAGCGGCTTTTTGCCGACGCCCAGTCCATGTTGGATAGTTTGATTTCTGAAAAATGGCTTTCTGCCAAAGCAGTGTTTTCCCTCTTTCCTATTCAGCGGAAGGAGGATGATGCAATTGTCTTTGGACCAACTGGTGAACGGATTGCCACTTTTCACTTTTTACGCCAGCAGGGGAAAAAAGGAAAAGGAGTCCCCAATCGCTCTTTGGCGGACTACTTGCACCCTGTAAAGACGGATTATTTGGGTTGCTTTGCCGTGACTTCGGGTTTGGGAATGGAAACTAAATTAGCCGAATTCCAAGCTGCTGGGGATGATTACAACGACATCCTGTTCAAAGCTTTAGCAGACCGGCTTGCCGAAGCAGCTGCCGAATATGTTCACGAATTGGTGAGAAAAAATTATTGGGGCTACTCTACTGAAGAAAGTCTGGATAATGACTCCTTGATTCGTGAGGAATATCCGGGGATTCGACCAGCACCGGGTTATCCGGCTTGTCCGGAGCATTCCGAAAAGGAAACCATTGCCAAAATTTTGGATCTTGAAAATACTGTAGGAATCACCTTGACTTCCAGTTTTGCCATGTATCCTACCAGCTCGGTTTCCGGTTTTTACTTTGGAAACCCGGAAAGTAAATACTTCGGTTTGGGAAAAATCGCAGAAGACCAAGTTGGAAGCTACGCGATGAGAAAGGGAATTTCCATTGAACAAGCCGAACGACTGCTTTCTCCTAATTTGGCTTATACGCCTTCATCTACTCTTGCGAATACGACAATATGAAAATAACTGAGCACCTAAAAAACGCGAAATCCACGCTTTTTTCATTTGAAATTCTTCCTCCGTTGAAAGGACAAAGTCTGAAAGAACTTTTGGAGGGAATTTCGCCATTAATGGAATTCAAGCCTCCTTTTGTAGACGTGACTTACCATCGGGAGGAGTATATCTACAAGAAGCACCCAAACGGACTATTGGAAAAAGTGAGTACCAAAAAGCGTCCGGGCACGGTTGGCATTTGTGCAGCGATTATGAATCGATTCCATGTGGATGCAGTGCCTCATTTGCTTTGTGGAGGATTTTCCAAAGAGGAAACCGAAAACGCACTGATTGACCTAAATTTTATCGGAGTGGACAATGTACTTGCATTACGAGGTGATGCTCCAAAGACCGAGGGTCGATTTATTCCTGAGCCGGAAGGACACAGTTATGCCAGCGAACTCGTGGAGCAAATTGTCCGAATGAACAATGGACGGTATCTCCATGAGGAAACCGAAAACAGCTTTCATACCGACTTCTGTGTAGGAGTGGCAGGCTATCCGGAGAAGCACTTCGAAGCTCCAAGTATGAAATTTGACTTGAAATATTTGAAAGAAAAAGTGGATCGAGGCGCTGAATATATCGTGACTCAGATGTTTTTTGACAACCAGAAGTATTTTGATTACGTGGCAAAGGTCAGAGAGGCAGGAATTACAGTTCCGATTATTCCGGGGATTAAGCCCATCACCACGATTGGTCAGATTACGATGTTGCCAAGGACTTTTTTCTTGGACCTTCCGGATGCACTGACCGACGAACTTGAAAAGTGTAAAACCAACGCAGATGTCAAAGAAGTGGGAATTGCCTGGGCTATTCAGCAGTGCAAAGAGTTGATCGATGCCCAAGTGCCTTCTTTGCATTTCTACACGATGAGCAAGGCAGATACTACTTATAAGATTGCGAAAGAGGTATTTTGAAACCCTTTGAGGTATTCAATGCCTAGAAACTTTTAAGGGGTCAAACCTTTGGGGGTTAAAAAGCCTCAAAGGTTTGACCGTTCCTCCTAATCCCAAATCCATTTTTCCCGATTCTCCTTATCTTGGGACATGATTAAACTGATCGAATGTCCTCGGGATGCAATGCAGGGAATTCCCGATTTTATCGATACAGCTATTAAGGCAGCTTACCTCAATCAGTTGTTGGAAGTAGGCTTTGATACGATCGATTTTGGGAGTTTTGTCAGTCCTAAGGCCATTCCCCAAATGCGGGACACTGCAGAAGTTTTAGATTTACTGGATTTGCATCAGGCCAAGTCCAAGCTTTTGGCAATTGTCGCCAATATCCGTGGGGCTGAGGATGCACTGCATTTTGAAGAGATTGATTACTTGGGATTTCCTTTGTCTGTTTCCGAGACTTTTCAGCAAAGAAACACCAACGCCAGCATTGAGGAGGCAATGAAAACTGTGGAGGCGATTCAGAACCGTTGTGAATTAAAGGGCAAAAAGCAGGTGGTGTACCTCAGCATGGGCTTTGGTAATCCCTATGGAGATCCTTACTCTCCGGAATTAGTGGCGGAGTTTGTTGAAAAACTAGCAGAACTTCAAGTTGAGACTATTTCTTTATCCGATACTATCGGCGTGGCCACTCCAGAATTGATCACCACGTTGTTTGAAGTTCAAATTCAGGCCTTTCCTCAAATCGAGTTTGGAGCACATCTTCATAGTAGGCCAGAGTCGATTTCCGAAAAAGTGGTGGCAGGATTGAAAGGAGGGTGCAAGCGATTCGATGGAGCTTTAAAAGGTTTTGGAGGATGCCCAATGGCCAAGGATGAATTGGTTGGAAATATGGCTACTGAAGTAATGATTGAGACATTGGAAAATGAAGGTTATTCATTAGGATTGAAAAAATCAGAACTTGCTGAATCCCTCAAGCTTGCCCGATTTGTATTTAATTCCTAATTAATGGCTGAGCAAAAGATACAGGAGAAAGTCAAGTCCCTTCGCAGACTTAGGGCCCTTCATAAATGGTTCGGAATTCCTTTGATTGTTTTTTTCCTTTTGATTGGGATTACATCGATTCTTTTGGCTTGGAAGAAAAAAGCTGAGTTACTTCCACCCACCTTGGAAACAAAAATCGAACAGGGAGAATGGGTTTCTCCAGCCGAAATGGTGAGAATAGCCGAATCTGAAATGGCTAAAATCGGTGAGTC
The DNA here is from genome assembly GCF_003583985.1 of Algoriphagus lacus. Classification (GTDB taxonomy): domain Bacteria; phylum Bacteroidota; class Bacteroidia; order Cytophagales; family Cyclobacteriaceae; genus Algoriphagus; species Algoriphagus lacus. Next base: position 75,795 of record NZ_QXML01000012.1, read on the forward strand.
GACCGAAGTGGACCGAATTGATATTCGACCCGATAAAGGCGTGGCCAAGGTGACTTTTAAAACGCATTTTACCGAAGTTCAATTAGATGGATTATCCGGGGAAGTGTTGTCCATCGAAACCCGTCATTCGGATTGGATCGAAAAAGTCCATGACGGGAGCATTGTTGATTTTTACCTTCAGGGTGATGAGGCTGCCAAGTTGACTTATTCTACTTTGACTTCCTTGGGACTGATTTTGATGTGCGTCAGTGGGTTTTACCTTTGGTATTTTCCGAAGTTGATAAGAAGGCTGAAAGGGAAATAAGAAAGGGCCTAATCTGGTTGAAGGTTATACCATCAACTTAAACTTCTTTCCAGGAAGTGATTTTACAATCCCTTCAAACTCCAGAGACAGGAGCTTGGAAGAAAGCATTCCCAAAGGAATTTCTGTCTGGTAACTTATTTGATCGATTTCTGACTCTCCTTTTTCCAATAAAAGTTTTAGAATCAGGATTTCTTCCTCATCTCGATTGCTTAGATCAAGGGTTGGTTTTTTGGGCTTTTCTTCTCCCGGTTTGGTCCAAAAAAGTGCCTCAGCAATGTCTCCGGGCCCAGTGTAGATGGAAGCTTTCATCTTTTTGATCATCTGATTACAGCCTTCGGAAAAAGGAGATTGAAGATTGCCGGGAACGGCAAATACCTCTTTAATTGTAGCTGAAAGCTATTTCAGCTGTGATTAAAGCTCCGCCTTTTTCTGCCGCTTCCACAACAATCAAAGCGTCCGAAAGCCCGGCAATAATCCGATTTCGAGCAGGGAAATTTCCAGGCACCATCGTACTCCCAGGGGCATATTCGCTCATCAGGATTCCGTTTTCCTGAAGTTGTTCTGCAGTCTTTTTGTGTGCTGCAGGATAGATTTGGGACAAGGGTGATCCCATCACAGCGATAGTCGGCAAACCTACTTGCAAAGCTGCCCGGTGCGCTTCAATATCGATTCCATATGCCAAACCCGATGCGATTACCGGTTGGTAGGGAAGGAGGTCTTCTACAATTTTCCGAGTGATCGATTTGCCATACGGAGTCGCACTTCTGGTTCCCACGATCCCCACACTCCGTTCAAAATTCAAATCGCCTTTTCCCTGAGTGAAAAGGATCACAGGGCCATCCTCCAGGGATTTCAGTCTGGAAGGAAAACCAGGATCGGTTGATGTGAGAATTCGATATCCTTTTTTATCACAAAGTGCGATAAGTTCATCTGCATTTTTCAGATGGGACTCTGCCTGTTTTTGGATTTCGAGAAGCTTTTCTCCTACCCGGGGAATTTTGGATGCTTTGCCTTTGCTGAGATTGAAAAATGCTTTAGCCGAACCGCTATATGCTAGGATGGCTTTGAATACGCTAGGCCCTACTTTGGGCGCCTGAGAAAGGGCTAAATGATACCGGAGATTTTCAAGATCCGTGTCGGGCTTTGAGTTCATTCTTCAGATTGATTAAAAAGTCTTTGATTTCCTGAAGCTTTTGAACTGCTGCGACTTTGTCAAACCCTTGGTTTTTGCCTGAAGCAATGACTTCCTGTGCACCTTGAAGGGTGTATCCTTTTTCTTTCACCAAGTGGTATACGTACCGGATTTTCTGAATATCGTCCTTGGTGTAGCGTCTATTGCCTTTTTTATCTTTTTTAGGGCGGATGATATCAAACTCTCCTTCCCAATAGCGAATGAGTGAAGGTGCTACTTTGAACATCTCTGCTACTTCTCCTATGGAATGGTATTTCTTTTCTATTTCTCGCTCTTTGTACGGCACAGCAGAATTGGCTAAAAGACTAAGTTAAAAATTTGATCGGTGACTTCAAGAGATACTTTAGACTTGAGAGAAAAAAATCCTGATTTCAGCGGTTTAAGAGCTGAAGCATTTGTACTGCTGCAAGTCCGGCAGTTTCGGTCCGGAGGCGGCTTTTTCCCAATGAAACTGGAATAAAGCCTAATTCAAATGCTGATTGGATCTCTTTGGGGTCAAAGTCACCTTCGGGTCCGATGAGGATGAGGTACTTTCCGTTCGGTTTGGCCACATCAAAAAGATGATTTTTGTGTTCTTCGTCGACATAGGCGATGAATTTTTGGTATTGGTCAAAATCCTTGGATTTGAATAACTCGGATAATTTTCTGGACTGATGCAATTCCGGAATTCTGAATTTCAAACTTTGCTTGCAGGCAGAGATCACTTTTTTCTGAAGCCGATCGGTTTTCAAAAAGCTCCGCTCCGAATTCATAGTTTCCAACAAGGTTAGCTCATGAAATCCCAATTCGGTGATTTTCTCTATCAACCATTCCATGCGATCGGGACTCTTGGTGGGTGCGATTGCCAGGTGAATGTGAAACGATTCTTCAGGGATCTCAGCTGATTTCAGGATTTTTAAGCTGGTCTTTTTAGGGTTTGCCTCCAAAATTACGCAATCAAAAACCTGGCCTTTTCCATTCGTCAATCGGATTGGATCTCCCTGTTTTTTACGAAGCACCTTGACTAAGTGCTTTGATTCTTCCTCATCGAGGTAGGTAATTGGAGTATCTATCTTTTCCTGGAAAAAAAGCTGCATAAGTTTATGATGCGGTTAGGGCACAAAAAAAGCACATTTCCTGAAGAAATGTGCCTTAAACCAAATTAACCTATATCAATTAACCTTTGGAGATTTCCATGTTGACAGTCTTTCCTTTGATGGTATTGTTCTTCATCACTCGGATCACATGTTCTGCGTCTTTCTGAGGAACGTCCACGAAGGAGAAGTTGTCAAAAATGTCAATGCCTCCGATGCTTTTACCAGGAACACCTGTTTCGCCGGCAATGGCACCTACGATATCATTTGGACGGATTCTGTCTTTGTTGCCAAGATTCAGGAACAAACGAGTCATATTGGCATCGCGTGTTCTTTCTTCTCTAGGTGCTCTTCTTTCGAAGTCTCTTGGGCCACTTTCACTGCGGGCAGCAAATCTGTCTCCGCCTTCTCTTCTGTCACCGAATCTTTCTCTACGCTCTCCACGGCCTTCGAATCGACCACCGCTTTCTCTTTCGCCTCTTCCGAACCGGTCAGAACCGCTTCTCTCGCCACGTCCAAATCGATCAGAACTTCTCTCGCCTCGGCCGAAATCACGACCTCCGTCTCTTGACCCTTCTCTTCTAGCTCCGTAAACTTCGATACCGAAATCCTGCTCTTTCAATTCTTTCACGGTTTCACCCATGTTCATCTTGATCAAGCCGAGAGCAATTTGCTCCATGGTCAATCCTTCAGCAAGCATCTGTCCGATAGTCGCTTCAAAAAGCTGATTGTCTTCTTCGATAGCCAACACTCTATACACATCCTTCACCAATTGAGCTTTTTTCAGCTCAACCAATTCAGTTACAGAAGGAGGAGTCATTTTATTGATGGTCGCCTTGGTAAAACGCTCCAGATCTCTGAGTTTCATTGTTTCTCTGCGACCTGTGATGAACGTGATTGCAGTTCCAGACTTACCTGCACGACCTGTACGTCCAATTCGGTGTACGTAGTATTCTTCGTCCAATGGTAGGTCGTAGTTGAATACAGCCTCCACATTATCCACGTCAATACCACGGGCAGCCACGTCAGTCGCTACCAATACTGAACAAAGTCCTTTACGGAATTTGCCCATTACTTTATCTCGCTGAGCCTGAGAAAGGTCGCCGTGAAGCGCTTCTGCCAGGACGCCTCTTGCACCCAAAGCCTCAGTCACCTCGTCGGTCATTCTCTTGGTATTACAGAATACCACGCTCAAGGCGTAATTGTTGATGTTCATCAGACGGGTCATCAATTCCATCTTCAAAGAAGGTTTTACTTCGTAGTAAATCTGCTCGATTTTGGAAACAGTCAGCTCATTTTTAGCGACTTTGATGATTTCTGGGTTTTTCTGATACTTTCTGGTCAGATCCAAGATCGGCTTCGCCATGGTTGCGGAAAAGAAGACAGTCTGTCTTTCTTCAGGCATTTCCTGGAGAATCGCCTCGATATCGTCTCTGAAGCCCATGTCTAGCATTTCGTCAGCCTCATCCAAAACGATGATTCCAACATTGTCCAGCTTGAGTGTTCCTCTGCTCATGTGATCCTGCACACGTCCGGGAGTTCCTACCACGATCTGAACGCCTTTTTTCAAGACTCTGATCTGCTTGTCAATGGATTCTCCTCCGTAGATCGCTACAGAATTGATGTTTTTGTGATACTTCGAAAGTTTTTGGATTTCGCCTTCTACTTGTACAGCTAGCTCACGGGTAGGGCAAAGGATAATAGCCTGAGGCTTGTTGAAATCCGCATCGACCAGATCGATGATAGGAATTGCAAAAGCTGCTGTTTTACCGGTTCCGGTTTGAGCCTGACCGATTAGATCGCGACCTTCAAGTACGAAGGGAATGGCTTGTAATTGAATTGGGGAAGGGGTTGTATAACCCATCTCTTCCACTGCCCGCAAGATTTCTTCCGAAATCCCCAGGTCTGAGAATTTTACTGTGTTTTCCATGAATGTTTTCCTTACTTTTTCTTGCCATGTTATCCTAAATCCCAGACAAGCGACAGTAAGGATTCACGGCACGAAAAATAGCTACGTCAAAATTGACGATGCAAAAGTAAGATCAATAATTCGGAAATCCAACTCCAGTACTAAAGTTTTTAGAATAATCATTAAAAATGAGTGGCTTAAAGCAAAATATATTTGGTTTATTTGAGATTCGGGTATCAGAAATTTGATTTCAGAGTTTTAATAACCAACAAAAAGGTCCAAAAACGGAACAAAACAAAAATTGATTTTTTTAATCGTTTTCGTTACTGTTTACAAAAAAGCCCGATCAGAAGTAGCCTCTTTGGCCATCTTTTCAGCGAGATCTTTTCCCAAATATCGGTCGATAAGCCCGTGTCCTAAATAAAGGATCGGGGTCAATAGAATGGCTACAGAAAACTTATACACGTAATTGATCAACCCTACTGCAACTATCTGACTGAGGCTCCAATTGCCAAAAATGTAAAAGGCAATACCCAAAACCACAAAGGAGTCAATAAACTGGGAAACCAAGGTAGACCCTGTGGCACGAAGCCAAATCATTCGAGAACCTGTGACTGCTCTTAGTTTTTGAAACACATACACGTCAATCAATTGTCCTATAAGGAAGGCAGTCAACGAACCTAAAATGATTCCCAAACCTTGGCGGAAAATTGTATTGAACGCATAATTAATGTCAAATCCATCACCGGTTGGAGTCTGGGAATTGACGTCAAGCCAAAAGTCTGCCGGTACCAAAACTGTGACCAAGCTGATGATCAAAAATACATATGTGATTAACCCGGCTGTTATGAAACTAATCTTGCGAACACCTTTTTTCCCAAAATATTCATTGATTATATCCGTGGTAATGAAAACAACCGGCCAAATCACTGCACCTGCTGTCAGATTGAAGTCCAGAACATATTCTCCGAAAAAGGTCCAATTGACCGGTTCGAACCCCAAGGTTTTTTCTCCTGAAAAGATCTTTACGCCTATAATTTCAGCAAGAATTGCATTGGTCAAGAAGATTGATCCTAGTATGATGAACAGGTTCGTTTTGCGGCTATGTTGGATTTCATTCATTGGCTGGCAAAATAGGATAAGTTTTTCCTTCCTCGCTTAACTCTGAATTGGCGAAGACAGTTTTTGCTTCGAGGAGCATTTCTTCCAAGTGGATGTAACGAGAAGAAAAGTGACCTAAAAGTAGGTTTTTGGCCTTGACCAGGTTGGCCATTTCGGCTGCCTGTTTGGCTGTGCTGTGGTATGTGTCTGCAGCCCTGGCAGCATCTGCTTGCATGAAGGTAGATTCGTGATAAAGCAGGGTAGGTTTGCTCAGGTAGTGGACCAGATTTGGCTCAAATCGGGTATCTGAGCAAAAGGCGTAACTTCTTAACGGGGGGAGGGGATGGGTGTATTCCTGCAGCGAATACCGATTACCTTCCGAATCAGAATAATCCTTTCCTTGTCGTAGGCTTTGAATGGCTTCAAGAGGGATTTTTTTAGCCGTTAATTTTTCCTTGATCAGACTTCTCAATCCTTCTTTTTCACTGATCAAAAATCCGGTGGTCGGAAGCCGGTGCGTCAGCGGAAAACTGTGAACCGAAAATCTAGGATGATCCAATAAAAGGTTCAATCCATCCGGCTGGGTTTGGATAAAATTGAGCGGATAGGAAAGTTTCGTGTTACTCCAGCGAAACTGGGTGGTGATGATCTCATCAAGGCCTTTTGGACCGAAAATAGTCAAAGGTAAAGTTCGCTTGGAAAGTTGATAGCTGGACAATACTCCAATCAAACCCAGGTAGTGATCTCCGTGAAGGTGGGAAATGAAAATGTGGGAAATCCGGGATGATTTCACCTTGAATTTACGCATTTGAATCTGCGTGCCTTCGCCACAGTCTATCAATAAACACTCCTGCCCAAATCGAATGACTTGGGCAGTGTGATTTCTTCCATGAACTGGAATGGAAGAGGTATTTCCTAAAACCGTGACTTCGAAATCAGGAATCAAGCTTCCTCCGCGTCTTCGCCTCCGTCGATTTCATGCATGAAAATAGCCTCTCCAGCCTCTTCCAAGGTTTGAACAAGGTTTAGCTTTTTGTCGAGCATGGAGATTTTTAGAAGCTTCATAACGTGCTCCTGCACACCTGAAATGACAAAAATCCCTCCGTTTCGGCCAAATTCTCTGTCACCCACCAAGAGGGCACTCAATCCACTTGAATCCACATACTTCACCAGACTCATATCCAAGACGATGTTGGAATAGCCTTCCGCATGAATGGTCAATAATTCAGACTTTAATTTGGGAGCAAGCAGCGAGTCGATTTTTTCCTCAAGTGGTGCAAATACCACATACTGCTCTTTTTTATCGATTGTGTATTTCATCTGTTTTTAATTTTTTTTTGTGGTCTGTTAGAATCTCACATGGTCGGTTTTCATACCTCTGTTTGAAGTTTTGGCCATGCTGAATCTCATAGTTTTTAATGTTGGCTTTTAAAGACCCAAATGGGTCAAAATGGCTTTTTCAATTCTTGATTCGATGTGGGTTGTTTCGGCTCTCACGAACTTTTCCCCAGTGATGTTTTCAAACAGTTCAATATAGCGATCTGAGATGCTTTCTACAATTTCATCCGTCATTTCAGGTACTGTCTGACCTTCTTTTCCCTGAAATCCATTAGCAATTAGCCATTGACGGACAAATTCCTTTGATAATTGCTTCTGAGCTATGCCTTTTTCCTGATTTTCTTCATAGGCATCCGCATAGAAATATCGGGATGAATCCGGTGTGTGAATTTCGTCAATGAGTAAGATTTCGTCTCCGAATTTCCCAAATTCATACTTGGTGTCCACGAGAATCAGCCCTTTTTCTTTGGCCATTTCCTGACCTTTTTTGAAAAGAGCTCTTGTATATTTTTCCAAAATCAAATAATCTGCCTCACTAACAATTCCCTTGGCCAGAATATCCTCTCTTGAGATGTCCTCGTCGTGGCCTTCCGAAGCTTTGGTGGTAGGAGTGATGATTGGCTCCGGAAAAGGATCATTTTCTCTCAATCCTTCCGGCATTGGCACTCCACAGAGCATTCTTTTGCCGGCCTTGTATTCTCGTGCCGCATGTCCTGCTAAGTACCCCCTGATGACCATTTCCACTTTGAAGGGTTCGCAACGCTTTCCAATAGTCACATTCGGGTCAGGAGTTGAAGTCACCCAATTGGGGACGATAGCTGCTGTAGCCTTGAGGAATCCTGCTGCGATCTGATTTAGCACCTGGCCCTTGAAAGGAATCGGTCGGGGTAAAACCACATCGAATGCAGAAATCCGGTCAGAAGCTACCACCACCAGTTCCTTTTCGAAAATATAAACGTCTCGTACTTTTCCTTTGTAAAAACCTACTTGGCCGGGGAATTTGAAATGGGTTTCCTTAATGGCGTTGCTCATTTGAAAATCGTTTCGGCAAAAATAGAAAAATGGGATTCTACTGCCTTAGACTTCGGTTTTATTTATTGATTTTATTTCCGTTTTCCCAAAGTTGGGTTTCGGTCAGTTGTCCTGACTCATCAAAAAGCTCCCGCTTTCCATGAAGTCTGCCTTTGTTGTAATTCCTGATTTCCAGAAGGTTACCATTTTCCCGAAAAATCTTTACTTCACCTTCTTCCCGATCATTGACAAACCTCACCATTGACTCGAGCACCTTATTCGGGAAAAAGGTCTCTTCACTGATTTTCTCCCCGTTTTTGTCAAAGTTGATTCGCTGGCGGACAGTTCCGTTTGGGTGGAAATAGACTACAGGTTGATTTGGAATTCCCTTTTGGTAGACTGCTTTCATTCGTATACTACCATCCGAAAAGTACTCCATGAGTTCACCTTCGGGTAATCCGGATTTGTAGATTCCTCTTCGTTCCGGTTTTCCGTCAGGATAATTCAATTCGTACACCCCATTTAATTCACCTTCCTTGAATTCACGAACTGCTTTGACTTTTCCATCCGGGAAGTATTGAATCTCTTTGCCGTCCAAGACCCCGCGATTGTAAGATGCACTGAAGATCAATTGTCCGTTTTCGTCAAATTCCTCAAATGAACCGTGATATTGCCCTGCAAGAAAATTGATTCTGGTTTGTGGCTTTCCATTTGGGAAAAATGCCTCAGATATCCCGTCTGGCTTGTTGTTTTTGAAATTTGTTAGGTCCCGAATTTCTCCGTCCTCGTAATATGAGGTTACTTTTCCTTCAAGTTGATTGTTCATGAAGGTGGATTCCTGGCTCAATTTTCCTCCCGGAAAATAACTGAGGGCTTTGCCTTCGCGAAGGTTGTTTTTGAACTGAACAACTCGAAGCGTGTCTCCGGTGTCGGGATCCAAGTCGTAAAAAAAGCCATTCCGCTGGTCATTTTTAAGGTTTCCGATCAGGATCAGTTTCCCGTTTGGATCAAAAAGCCGGACTTCTCCCTCTGCTTTCCCGTTGATTTTGGTCAGAATTTCCTTAATGTGGAGGGAATCCTCATCGTAGTAAGTCCGAATGGTATCCTGGGCAAAACCCGGGGACTTTTGTCCCAAAACCAGCAGAATGGTTAAGCTAAGCAGCGCAATAGCGTTAGTCAAATTTTGCATTATAGTAAAATAAATACTGAGGTGAGTTGATCGGAAACCAAACTGCGGGACCAGTAACTTCCCGGAAAATTAACGGCAGCGGAATTCAATTTGACTATTTTTGGACAAAATTAATATTCTTGCCCCAAGGGTGTTGCCACTTACTTGGGCTAATTCCTTGATTATGAGAGTTACCTTGAGTTATTTATTCCTTGCTTTCGTTTTGTTTTCTTCTTGCTCTGAAAAGGAGAAAACCTATAAAACCTACGAAGGTGAAATCTTCGGAACTTATTACCGTATTCAGGTAGCGGATACTGGCAAAGACCTTCAGCCGGAGTTTGATTCGGTTTTTACTTTAATCAATTCCGCATCAAACTCCTATGTTCAGGAGTCAGAGGTTTCCGATTTCAATCGATTAGGCCAGTTACTTTCCCCATCCAATACTTTTAAAGAAATGATGGACTCAGCGGCCAAATTCCACCGATTGTCTGAAGGTTACTTTGAGCCCACCCTTTATCCATTGCTCAAATCCTGGGGATTTTCCTTTGAGCAAAAAGAACAAATGGACTCTGTAAAAGTGGCTGAATTGCTTGCTCTGGTGGGATTTGAACCCATGATCTCGGTTACGGATTCAGGATATTTTGCCACAAAACCCGGAGTGATGCTGGACATCACCGGGCTGGGAGAGGGGTATGCGATAGATAAATTGGTCGAGGTGGTGGAGAAGAATCAGATTGCTGATTACATGGTTGAGATTGGAGGGGAAATGAAAGCGAAGGGACTAAACTCAAGAGGAACAACCTGGTCCATCGGTATCGAAGATCCGGCCCAAGCTGAAATGGGAGTGACTAGCAGCATGCTGACCAAAGTCGATTTGGATAATCGAGCAATCAGCAGTTCAGGCAACTACCGTAAATTCTACATCGACGAGGCCGGAAACAGACGGCCGCATATTTTGGATCCATTGACTGGATTCCCGGTCAGCCATTCCATGGTTTCGGTTTCAGTCATTGCTTCTTCAGCTACCGAGGCTGATGCCTTGGCGACAGCTTTTATGGCTATGGGTCCGGAGAAAGCCAAAGCACTGGCAGAAAACCTTCCCGGAGTCGAGGCAATGTTTGTGATTGGAGGAAAAGAAAAGCTGGAAATGGAGTTTACTTCTGGATTTCCGAAGCCGGAGACCAGTGAACAGTAGGCAGTCTCAGTAGAAGTTCCAAATCTCAGAAAGTAGTCTCAATATTCAGGAATCCAACTTGATTTCTGTGAAAATCTGCGGTTTTTTCTGTGCGAATCTGCGGGAACATTTAAGAAAACTCATAAAAAAACCGCAACTAGTAACTAGCTGCGGTTTTTTTGAATTTACTATCGTTTGATCACATCTTCTCAATCACAATCGCCGAAGCACCTCCGCCACCGTTGCAGATTCCTGCCACTCCGATGTCGCCGGATTTTTTGTGCAATACGGAATTGAGTGTGGTGATGATTCTCGCGCCGGAAGCTCCGAGTGGATGGCCTAAGGAGACTGCACCGCCGAAGACATTTAGTCGGTCATTGTCGAGCTTTAGCTCACGTTGATTGGCGATGGCTACAGCTGCAAAAGCTTCATTGATTTCGTAGTATGAAACTTCATCTGCTGAAACGCCGGCATGCTTAAGTGCTTTCGGAATGGCCAATGCTGGTGCCGTGGTAAACCAAAGTGGATCAGTAGCAGCATCTGCAAATCCACGGATTTTAGCAAGTGGCTTAAGGCCAAGTTCTTCTGCTTTTTCTTTGCTGACCAAAACCAATGCCGAAGCACCGTCATTCATGGTGGATGCATTGGCAGCGGTTACTGTTCCGTTTTTATCAAAAACAGGCTTCAAGGACGGGATTTTGTCGAACATCACATTTCTGAATTCTTCGTCTTCTTCGATCAGGATGGTTTCTCCTTTTCTCCCCAGCATTTCCACCGGAACGATTTCGTCCTTGAACATTCCAGCTTCCCAAGCAGCTGCTGATCTTGTGTATGATTGGATTGCATAGGCATCTTGGTCCTCGCGGGTGATTTTCATTTCTCTGGCTGTGTTTTCGGCACAGTTGCCCATAGGAAACTTATAATACACTTCAAAAAGTCCGTCTTTCACCAAGCCATCCACCAGTTCAGCGTTTCCGTACTTATATCCAAAACGTGCTTTTGGTACATAATAAGGCACATTGGACATGCTTTCCATACCACCGGCTACGACCACATCATTGATTCCTAGCATAATGGATTGTGCAGCAAGCATGACCGCCTTCATACCGGAAGCGCAAACTTTATTGACCGTGGTACAAGGAACATGGTATCCGATTCCTGCTCCGATGGAGGCTTGTCGGGCAGGAGCCTGACCAAGATTTGCAGAAATCACATTTCCCATGAAAACTTCATTGACAGCATCCGGAGATACACCGGATTTTGCCAAAGCTCCCTTGATCGCAATGCTGCCAAGCTCAATTGCTGTCATTCCTGCCAATTTTCCGCCGAAACTGCCAAGCGGAGTTCTCATCGCGGAAACAATGTATACTTCTTTGCTCATGTTTATTTGGGTTTAGATTATGGGCCAGAAGACGGTAGACCGGAGACCGGAGAGAATGCAACTTCAGTCTTCCGTCTGCGGTCTTCCAGCTATTTTTTTATCCTACCAATCCGGAAGGCCTCTCTTTGGCCGTTGGGTTGGTTTTTTCTTATTATCCTGAATGTACCGGAGTTCGGCAGCATTAAGCGATTCCAGGATTTGTGATGCTTGCTCAGGAGTCAAATTCATGCCTTTGAGCTTCTCACGCATTTGTTCCAATTTCTTTTGTCGGTCGGCCAAGTTTGCATCCATTTGATCATTGGCATTTTCACCGGCCTCTTCGCTTTGCTGAGAGGGATCGCCCCCTTTTTGACTTTCTTTGGCTTTGTCCTCGTCAGTCTGCTCTCCGTCTTTTTCCTGAGACTGGCTTTCGCCCTGTTCGCCTTCGCTTTGCTGATTTTGGTTTTGCTGGTTCTGCTGTTCCTGATCCTGAGGATTTTGCTGCTGTTCTTCCTCTTGTTCTTTTTCCAGCTTTTCCTTCAAAGCATTCAGTTTGGCATCATTGGGATATTTGATCAGTCCATCATTGACTGTCTGAAGCGCCTGATCTTTTTCGGTTTTTACATACGATCGGGCAGCTCGGTTAAAAAAATCACCTGCCGTCTGGGCCGAAACGATTCCCCCAAAGAACAGGAATATTCCAAGTGTGAGTACGATTCTGTTATTTTTCATCGATTTCCACTACCTCCTGAAGTGTGGTCATAAAATCCTGATAGGCTGCCACAGTGGAATCCTGAGCCATGGCATCCTGCATTACCTTTAAAGCGTCATTAAAGCGGAATTGTTCCACCAATCGATCGGCTTCTGCTTTTTTGCGCTTTGCAAACTCTGAAGGCTCAGGTTTGTTCTGATCCTGATTTTTGCGCTCTTCGTCTCGCTTGAGCCATCGAGCCAGCAATTCGTAATTGTATCTCGCTTGTTCATTAGTCGGATCCTGGATCAAGGCAGATTGAAATTTGCTTAGAGCGACTTCGTATTCTTTTTTGTCGCCTTGAATAACTCCCGATTGATTAAAGGCAAAGGATGCCAGCATTTTGTTGGGACTTTGTGTAGCCTGATCGTACCAAGGCAAAGCTTCATCCACTTTCTTCGCATACTGATGGCTTAATCCCAAGTCAAAGTTTAATTCGGAAGAATTATGTTGGAAATCGTTGACCAAAATGAGGTGGTCGGCGATCGATTTTTCATAGTTGGCTTCCGCATAGCTGGTTTCTGCCACTTCGATGGCATTGTTAAGCCGGGTCACCCGGGTCCATGAGCTCGGAATGAAGAGAAAAACAACCCAAATCAATTTGCTCCAGCTCATCAGAGTTTGATCGTTTTGATAGGTAAAATCATATCCAACAGAGCCAGTCCCAAGGCTGCTAAAAGGAAATAGAAGTATTTATTGGAGCTGGCTTCTACCATTCTCGTGTTGGCAACGCCACCTTCCAGTCGGTCGAGGGCTGAGATTAGATCACCCACTTGTTGGGATTCGTCCGAAATTTCAAAGTATTCACCGCCAGTCTCGGAAGATGAAAGACGGAGTGATTGAGACTCAAGTTTTGTAATGGCAGGTTTTCCTGTTTCAGGATCGATGACCACTCCATTTCCTCTTGGAATTTCACTGCCTTGTTCTGTACCGATTCCCAGGGAAAATACTTTTACCCCATTGTCTGCCAGATCAGCAATGGTTCCCTCGAGGTCATCTCCGAAGTTTTCACCGTCAGAAATCAAGATCACCGACTTCGATTTGATTTCCTGACTTTCGTCTTTTTGGAACCTTTCAAGTGCCATTTTTAGAGGGGCAGTCAAATCTGTTCCTGCATTCGGCACCAAGCCCGTGTTCAATCCGTCGATGTAAAGTTGGATAACCGTCTGATCAAAGGTCAAGGGACATTGCAAAAAAGCCTCCGAACTGAAAATAATCAATCCGATTCGATCTGAAGGAAAGCTTTTGATAAGGTTCTTCAATTCGAATTTGATCCGCTGAAGACGGCTAGGTCCAATGTCAGTAGCATTCATGGACTGGGAAAGGTCTACGGCAATAAAGATGTCTTTTCCTTCTTCCTTGACTTCTTTGAACGAATTTCCAATCGAGGGACCGGCAAAGGCAATCAGAAAAAGGATGAAATAAGCTGTTCGAATAATGAGTTTGGTAAACAGGCGCTGCTTCTCCACTTTCAACCGACGGTTGATGGACCAAAATCTTGTGAGATAAAGCAGGTAGAGGAGTACAAAGACGCCTGCCAGCAAAAGGGTGAGTCTGATGTCAGGGTATGCCCAAATCATGGCCTGAAATTAGGAATAAAACCTAACTTTGAAAGGCAGAAATACCGCTTTGGTTTTTCCGCTGCGAAACATTTAGAAAGAATTAACAAACATTAATTTCTCCAGCTCGTTCGGCTTTGCAAATCCGATTCAATTTTCACTACATGTCCCTTTTCAGAGTTTTAGCGGTATTTTTTCTGACAACCCTTGGTTTTCAGTCCTTTTCGCAGGATCTCAAATTCATTTCAGGGGAAGTAATGGATGTGAGTAATTCCGAGCCGCTGATCGGCGCCAATGTGTATTGGGAAGGAAAGACCTCTTCTGGGGTAGTCACCGACTTGAATGGTAAATTTCAATTATCCCTGATACCCCTTCCAGCCCGGTTGGTGATTTCTTATGTGGGATATGAACGATCGGTACGGGTGATCAACCAAAATGAAGCTGAAAAGCCCATTCGGTTTTTTCTGAAGTCTGAGGAGATGTCCTTAGACGAGATTATTATCCAGGAACGAAGACCGGATGAGCAAGTCAAAAATCTGGACATGGGAAAGTCTACGGTCCCGATTGAAACCATTAAAAATATCCCCGCCCTATTCGGAGAGGTCGATTTACTTCGAAGTTTGCAGCTTTTGCCTGGAGTGAAATCGGCCGGTGAAGGGACGACAGGGCTTTTTGTCAGAGGAGGCTCAGCGGACCAAAACTTGGTTCAACTCGACGGAGCTCCGGTTTACAATGCTTCCCACTTCTTTGGGATTTTTTCGGTTTTCAATCCAGATGGGCTAAAAACCGTCGACCTTTATAAAGGCAATATGCCGGCTTCTTTTGGGGGCAGGGCTTCGTCTTTGATCGATGTGACACTGAGAGAAGGCAACAATCAGCAAATTCACGGAGAAGGAGGAATAGGCAGCATTTCCTCGAGACTTACGTTGGATGGTCCCCTGTTTGGAAAAAACTCAACCTTCATTGTCAGCGGAAGAAGAACCTATGCGGATGTTTTTTTGAGGCTTTCCTCAGACGAAAATCTCAAAAACAACAAACTCAACTTCCATGATCTTAGCGGGAAGTTTTCCTTTATTCTGGGAGAAAAGGACAAACTTTCCATCTCCAGTTATCAGGGAAGTGACTTTCTGGGTTTGGATGAGCAGTTTGGTTTAGGCTGGACCAACTGGGTAAGTGCAGTGAATTGGAGTCGGGTCAATTCGGAAACTTACTTTTTTGACCTGCAGGGATACCACTCCCGATACAATTATTCAGTTGAATTTGATGATCCGGAGACGGGCTTCGAATGGAGAAATAACTTATCTGAAACTGGACTCAAAGCCATCTGGACTTGGCTGCCAAATCCCAAATCGCAAATCAACTGGGGGGTGCACAGCCAATATTACAATTTTGCCCCCATCGATCTCGAGCCTGCTCCGGGAAGCGCCATTGAGCCCATCGTTACCAATCCAAAAAATGGCCTGCTGAATAATTTCTTTGCGAGTGTGAATTACGAGTTTTCTTCCAAACTCAGCACGGAAGCAGGATTGAGATGGGGATTGTTCAATCAGGTGGGAAAAGGAGTGGATTACCTTTACGAAGGCGGGATTCCTGGACCCGAAGCGGAAATCACTGATTCCCTGAATTACAGCACGTTGGAAAACATGAAGTTTTATCAGGGTTTGGAACCTAGGATAGCTTTTCGGTATCTGATCAATGATCGGTTTTCAGTAAAGACAGCCTTCAACCGGAATTTCCAGTACATACAGATCGCATCCAACAGTTCGGCTGGATTGCCGATTGACCGATGGATTCTGGCTGGGAGGTATGTAGAGCCGATTCGTAGTGATCAGGTTTCACTTGGGCTCTTTCACAATTTCAATGAAAACCGCTGGGAGCTATCGGTCGAAGGATATTACAAAGACCTGAACAATGTGATTGACCTTAGAAATGGAGCACAGGTACTTTTTACCGATCAGGTTGAAACGGAAGTCTTGGCAGGAAAGGGCTGGGCCTATGGGGCTGAATTTTTACTTCGGAAAAATATCGGAAAGACCACCGGCTGGTTGGCTTATACTTGGTCAAGAACCTGGAGGAAGATTGAGGGTGTCAGCAAAAATGAACCGTACAACCCAAGATTTGATCGGCCCCATGATGTGACTTTGGTGCTGAATCATGAGTTTTCCCCAAGTTGGTCTGCTGGATTAACTTTTGTATACACCTCGGGACAGGCAGTTTCTTTTCCTGTTGGCTCGTATCAAGTGGATAACCAAGTTGCTCCTTTGTATTCGGATTATCGGAATTTGGACCGGTTTCCGGATTACCATCGGATGGACGCGTCAGTCACCTGGAGAAATGCCGATAAAGGCAGAAAGTGGAAGGGAAGCTGGAACTTCAGTATTTATAACCTATACGGCAGGAAAAATCCTTTTGCCTACGAGTTTCGACAGATATACAACGATGACATTAACTATGATCCGTCTGAAGATGGAGAAATTGTATCCTCCCGTCCCGGTGTGGTCATGACCTACCTTTTTACCTTTTTGCCATCGATCACTTATAATTTCAAATTCTGATGAAAAGGCTGGCATTCATTCTATTAGCTGTTTTGTCCTGGTCCTGTCAGGAGGAAGTGATATTGCCCTTGGGTGAAAAAGAAGATCTGGTACCCACCATTGAGGCATTTTGGACCGATCAGGGGATTTATAATGAAGTGAAAATCACGCTTTCAAAAGATTTCTATGATTCGTTGAATGTAGAAGTTATTTCCGATGCGGAAGTTTTTATCACGATACCCGGAACAACCAAGGTGATTCCTTTTCAGTTTCTCAGCGTTCCCCAATCCTATCGACCGGTCAACCCTTTGGAAAAGGCAAGAGTGGGTGAAAAATATCAATTGAATGTCCGGTGGAACGGTAACATATATGTATCGGATGGTGTGATGCTGGAGCCTCCTAAAGTAGACAGTGTTACTTGGAGTTTTGAGGAGGAACGTCTATTCCGGGAGGAAGGGTACTATATCAAGGTTTATGGCAAGATTCCCTTTGAGGAAGACAACAATTACCGGATTCGGGTGATTGAAAATGATACACTAAAAAATCAGAGGGAAGATTACCTGCTTTTCGATGATACGTTTGGGTTGACTTTTTTTGAAGAGGGCCTGGAATTGGGCTATGCCTTTCAGGAAAATGACAGGGTTCGGTTGGAATTGTTTCGCCTGAATCGGGATGCCTTTGATTACCTCAATCAATTGGTAAATCTACTGTTTAGCGATGGGGGACTTTTCAGCCCGCCACCTCAAAATCCAGATACCAACATTCGGGTGGTACAGGGGGATTCTGAGGTTTTGGGGTATTTTATGGTTTCACCGATCTTAACCAGGACAGTGGTCATCCAGGCCAAATACGACTGATTCCTTTCGGGTAGATTTTTTTTTAAAAAAAAACATCGAAATGTTGTCCGCTAATTATCTTTCATCGTAATATTGCAATATAATTATGGGAATCACTAAGACAGACCTTTTCACTGCGGAGCAAAATGAGCTCGCTCTTCTGGCCAAGGCTTTTGCGCATCCAGCACGGATAGCCATCCTTCAGCATTTGGTCAAAACCAAAAGCTGTATCAACGGTACTTTGGTTCAGGAACTTGGACTGGCTCAGGCAACCATTTCCCAGCATTTGAGGGAATTGAAAGAGTTGGGCTTGATCCACGGCTCGATCGAAGGCGTGTCTGTCAGCTATTGCATCAATCCCAAAAGGTGGGAGCAGGTTCAGGGGCTTTTCAACGGACTCTTTGATCAGTTGAGCGATTCCTGTGGTTCTGGCAATTGCTGTTAAAAAAAATTTGAATTTATCCATCGTAATATTACAATAATTTAAAGCTTATGAAACTCTCAGAAATCAAATCCAAACTCCCTTCCTTAAGTCAATTGACCTTTCTTTTGCCTGATGGCACAGCGGTACCGGCTCATTTTCACATTACAGAGGTAGGCCAGGTTAATAAAAGATTCATTGATTGTGGCGGAACAGTCCGTGACGAAAAGTCGATCAATTTCCAGCTTTGGGAAGACGGAGATTACGATCATAGATTGGGAGCAAAGAAACTGTTGGATATTATCCAGCTTTCTGAGCGGGTATTGGGGTTGGAGGATTTGGAAGTGGAAGTGGAATATCAGGGCGATACCATCGGCAAGTATGGGCTTCAATTCAACGGGGATGCTTTTGTGCTTACCAAAAAGATGACAGATTGTCTTGCTAAAGACAAGTGCGGTATCCCTTCTCAAAAGCCAAAATTTAAACTATCTGAACTCCAAACTGCTGCTGCAGATTGCTGCACGCCAGGCTCGGGCTGTTGCTAATCAAATGAGTTAATGAATCATTCTTTTTTTCCGGCAGTGGAAGCGACGATCGCTTCCCTGCCCATTTCCAAAATCCCAGAAGACAGAATTCCTGTAATCCAAAGCATGGTGGATTACCTATTGGGAAAGATCAAATCAGGTGAGGAAATCAGGCTCAATTTCATTTGCACGCATAACAGTCGGCGAAGCCAGTTTTCCCAGATCTGGGCACAAACTGCCGCGGATTATTTTGGGATCAAGGCATTTTGCTATTCCGGTGGTGTGGAGGTGACAGCCTTCAATGAGCGGGCAGTTGCAGCGATCCGAAGAGATGGTTTCAAAGTGGTACAAAAAGGGGAGGATAATCCTGTTTATTTCATTTTTCATGGACAGGAAGCTGAACCTATTGTAACCTTTTCCAAGGTTTACGATGATCCGATCAACCCCAATTCAGGATTTGCTGCTGTGATGACCTGTGATCATGCAGATGAAAACTGCCCTTATATTCCCGGAGCCGAAATTCGGATTCCATTGCGGTTTGAAGACCCTAAAGCCTTTGACGGGACCGATTTGGAAGAAAAAATGTACACCGAGCGCTCCCATCAGATTGGGGCCGAGCTTTTTTTGATTTTCCAAAAAGTGAAGGAAAAACTTTAGTGTTTAGCAGCAAATTCTTTTTTATCCCAACTCTACCATTTCCACGAAAATGCCCAACAGGATGTGCCAGATCAGATAATGCCCTAATCTCAGGCTAAGGTTTCCGATAAAGCCAACTTTTCTAAAATAGATCGCTTGGATAAAATTCATAGCGAAACCTGAGACTAAGGCATAAACCACAAACCATGTTGCTCCGGAAGGCATTTGCTCCAAAGGTTCCCTTACAGCGGTTAAAACGGCCATTACCCAAAAGGCTTGGTTTTGGAATCTCCCGTTTTGGATTTTGGAGAAAATAAAAAGGACCAATGCAATAGGAATCAGTCGATAAAAAATCTCCACGTCAAAGGCTCCTGAAAAATACAGGAAGATGGAATATGGGAAAGGCTGGAGAAAGGGAGGTAATTCGGTGTATGGTTCGGGATGAAGAATTCCCTTGATGATGACGACGTCCAAGATCCCAAATCCTACTCCAACCAATCCCGGAATCCAAATTCGGGAATTGTTGGAAATTTGCTTTTCCCAGAAATCAGGAATGCCTGCCTGCTTTTGCAAAAAGAGAAAGGGAATTCCTATAGCTAAAATCAACACATTACTCCATTCCCATACTCTCAGATAGGGGTAAGGCTCTACCCAATTTTTGGCCCAAACCATTCCCAATGCGCATATCAGGAGAAAAATGAAATAGGTGAAAATGGATTTTCTAAGGTCTTTTGTCATACAAGAATAAATTTTTGGCGAGTGGTTTTGCTTTCATGGTTAAAGATGACAACCAACCAATTTTGGTTGCTTTGTCCGCGTGCTAATTTTTTTTCGTAGATATACGAAAAAATCGTAGGTTATTTCAGGGTTGATTTTTACCTTTCAACTATGAAAGAACTCAATCAAAACGAAGAACAGATTATGGCATTTTTCTGGAGATCCGGAGAACTGCTTATTAGGGATATTTTGGATCAATTGCCCGATCCAAAGCCACCCTACACCACTTTAGCTTCATCGATTAAACTATTGGAAAAAAAGGGTTACCTCAAGCACCGCATGTACGGTACGGTCAACTTGTATTCTCCGATTATATCTCAGGAGGAATACAGCAAGAAAAGTATCAACAGACTGGTTAAGACCTTTTTTGGAGGTTCTGTGAGCAATTTTCTTTCCTTTATGGTAAAGGAAAAGAACATTTCCGATAAGGAAATCAATGAATTACAGGGATTGATTGACAAAATGGACAAACCCTCTGAGTCATGACCGGTGTATTTGTTTACCTGCTTGAAACTTCGGTTTGCCTTGGGATCACACTTCTGATTTACAGATTTGTGCTCAGTGGTCTGACCTTTTTCGCGTGGAACAGGGCAATTCTTTTGTTGCTTTTGGGACTTTCTTTTGTCATTCCATCTTTGTCCTTGGACTTTTTTGGAAATGGTGGGGGAGAGGTAGTGAGAGAGATAACCCTTCCGATGGTTCAAGTAGGTGAGCAAATAGCCACAGCCCAAACCAATTGGTCACTTTACCTGGAAATTCTCTTTGGGATTTATTTGCTGGGAGTAGTGGTCACAGCCTCTTGGATGATATTTGGATTTATAATTTCCCAGCGGCTGATTGGGAGAGCTAAAAAACTAAATCACGGGGATCATCTGATTGCGATACATCCTGAGTTTGTGCCCGCATCTTTTTTCAGGTACATCCTGATGCCTGACTATAATCCGGAGAGCCCTGAGCAACGGCAGATTATTCTCCACGAATCCATCCATGTCCGCCTCCATCACAGTTGGGATTTGTTGCTCGTCAATTTTGCCAAAGTGGTCTTCTGGTTTAATCCGCTGATTTACATTTTCGAGAAGTCTCTGCGGGAGGTTCATGAGTTTCAGGCGGATAAAGGTGTGACTCGGGCTTATTCCCCTAAAGAATATGCTACCCTTCTTTTGCACCTGATCACAGCCAAACCAGGCTGGCAGTTTATGAACAACTTTAACCAATTTCAAACCAAAAAGCGCATTCTTATGCTAACTAAAACCAACTCTAAACCACAGCAAAAAGCCCGGTTTCTAGCCTTGATTCCAGCCGTAGCGCTACTTGTTTTTGCCTTTGCCTGTGACTTTACCCCCGAGCAGGAACTTGAAGGACCTACTCAAGTGGCTAAGGCAAAATCAATTGGACCAAGTGATCTTTCGGCTAGAATTTCGGAAGGCGCAGATGAAATCTTTGATGTTACCGAAGTACAACCCGTTCCTCCTGGAGGTATGGAAGGCTGGTCCAATTACTTGTTATCCAATCTTAAATATCCTGAAGAAGCCAGAAAAATGGGGATTGAGGGAACTGTCATCGTCGTGTTTGTGATCAATAAGGATGGATCCATCCGGGACGCAGAAATCTTACGTGGAATAGGCGCAGGGGCTGATGAAGAGGCAATGCGGGTGGTGACGGAATCTCCGGACTGGACTCCAGCCTATCAGAAAGGTACAGCTGTAGCGAGCCGAATGAGACTTCCGATCAGATTCAAACTTGGTTCAGTGGCAGACGCGGACTTTGCTCCCAGAACTCGCCAAATCAACCAAAAATTGGCTCAGTTCCAATGGTCAAAAGGGAAACTGAATGCCATTCCCAACTCAGATGGCAAATGTTAAATGAATGCTAAACCAAAAAACCAGAACCATGAAAAACCAATCCGTTTCCAAATTAGTATTCTTTTTACTGGTGATTTTTTCCTGGATGTCCCATCCGGCTGAGGTGAAAGCCCAAGAGACCGTCCAAAAGGAAGTGGACGAAATGCCTGTTCCTCCAGGAGGAATGGAGGGCTTCACCAAATACATGATTGAAAACTTGAACTATCCCACTTCTGCCAAAGAGGCCAAAATTGAAGGTATGGTGATGGTGACGTTTGTGGTGAAATCAGATGGGTCAGTTGATGCAGTGGAAATTCTTCGAGGCATTGGTGGAGGCTGTGATGAAGAAGCAGTGCGGGTGGTGAAAAATTCAGGAAAATGGACTCCCGGTAAGAAAGAAGGAAAGGCTGTAGCCGCTCAAATGACCTTGCCGGTGCAGTTTAAGCTGTAAAAAACTAAACCAACTTCAATACAATCAAAAAGCCGCAAAACGATTCGTTTTGCGGCTTTTTTTATACTGTCTTCTTATTCAGTTGTTAACGGGAAGGTCATTATTCCCCTTCAAGTGTTTTGCATAGAATTACCCCAATCAAATAAGCCGTTGGAAAAATATCTCCAACGGCCTATCAATTACTATGGTAAATCCGAAATCCGATATACCAAATCCGAAATCGAATCAATCCATATTGTCTCCATGGAAAATCGCATTCAGGAACAATTTGTTGGTGCCAAACCAAGTTCCTCTGAAGTTTGGACTGTCGAAGAAATGCACGACTCTTCCTTGACCTACGGATGAAATGACCACTCCGGCGCTCAGCTTCAACTTTTCCAGATTGGTCTTGGAGATGTAGCCGCCTAAATGTGGATTTGCCGAGTATTTGATCGGAGTCAGGTATTTGTCTTCCGATGGCTTGATGAATATGTCTGTATTGCGATACACCGGAAGAGTTTTTCGGTGATAACCATAAGCGATCGGGTGGGTCAGATCCAACTCGGCCAAGTAGATACTTCCTCCCACTTCCTTGGCACCTTCAAAGTCATTTCGGGTATTGAACGGCAAGGAATCCGGATCTTTTGTTTCCTTTTCCAGTTCCACGGCTGCCTCTTTGGTGATGCCTTTTTGATTCAGCCACAGGGAAGCGTTTTTCATGGAAATGACCGTTCCGCCACGATTGATCCAATCTTTCAGGTGATTGACCTGTCCTTCTGAAAGGGAATTATAGCTGCCGCTTGGCAGGATCAGGGTGTTGTAATCGAAGAGATTGATTCTGCCAAACTGCTCGGTGTTTACTTTGGTCATTGGCATGCCGAGTTGCTGATCCATCAGATTCCAGATTTCTCCGGCTTCATTGGCATTGATTCCGGTACCTACCATCATCAATACCTTGGGTACTTGAACTGCTGACACCAAATTGGAACCTAGGTCAATTCCGCTGAGGTTTAATCCTGTCTGCACGACATATACTTTCTGTCCGTTTTTGGCGGCCAATTCTTTCAGTTTCGCGGAGACTTCCTCGGCTTTTAGCTTTTGGAATCCCATAGGAATCATCAGGGTTCCGGCAGGAAAATCAATTTTTCCATTCTGAGTTTGGGAAGAAAAAGTACGGTGCACAGACTCCACATGGATTCCTGCTTTTTGCAGTTCAAAAAGCATCTTGGGAGCATAGTAATCCGACCAGTCGATCAGGTAAGCATAGGCTTTTCCCTCCGGAAAAGTAGGATTGGCTTTTGGTGCTTCCTTAATTTCAGTTCCTGCTTTTGCCGCTGGCGCGGAAGAAAAAGGCATTCCGTATGCCGCTGCCATCGTCCAAGCAGATGCATCATAAAAGACCGAATCGGCAAACTCTTTCTCAAACTCAAACATGGTCCGTACCATGCGGTATTGCGGCTGATTGGTTGGCACAATCCATGATTTTCCTTTTTTAAACGACTGGCCTGAAGTGGTCAAATCAGCGGTGTTTTCATACACTTTGATCTTGTGGTCCAGTAAAAACTTGACGAAAAGCCGGTTTCTGCTCTCGTCAAATTCGTCTCCGAAGACATAATTTTTTGCAGGATCTTTTGCTCCTTCCGCGACTGCGCTTTGGAAAAATTCCCTGAGGTAATCGTGCATGTACACCCGATTGTCCAAAGCCGCTTCCATCGTGGCAAGTGAGTTGACCACGTGGTTTCGGATCGTAAAGGCAAAGGAAATATCTCCACGCTGGCTAGCCTGAAGGTGTCCTCTGCTACTGGCAGTTTCAAATACCAATCCCAATCCTCCGTGGATGTCGGGGTAGGTGGAGCCGTAACCGGGATAGCTGTTGTCAAAGACCTCCTTGGTCCAGTACAGGCTGCCGATCTGATCCATGTATTTCGCAAAGTACTTGGCAAATCGGGGATTGATGTCATCGTAGTTCTTTCTTGGTACCACCGGGTTTTCGGACCCGTATGGCTTGGTTGGTTCGAAGAAATAGGTGCTGTTGGTACCCATTTCATGGAAATCCGTGGTCACGTTTGGGTACCACTGATGATACCATTCCACTTTTACCCGTGATTCCGGATGTGCCAGAGGAAGCCAGTCCCGGTTCAGGTCAAACCAATAGTGGTTGGTTCTGCCGCCTGGCCAGGCTTCGTTATGTTCCCGATCCAAGGGATCAGCGACCGCCGGAAACCCCTTGTTCGAATTGGCCCAAAGGCTATGTCGGTCCCGGCCGTCAGGATTCAAAGTGGGATCGATGTGGACGACCGAGTTTTCCCGAAGGTTTTTGGCCAGATCACTCTGGGAAGCCAGCAACCAATAAGCGGTCAGCATCGCAGCCTCAGCTGAGGAAGGCTCATTGCCGTGAACACCATATCCGAGATGAACAATTGAAGGCATGGAGTCGACATCCGGCTTCGGCTGACTGGGATCAGCTAGCTGCAATTGCTTTTGACGGATTTGCTCCAGATTGCCCATGTTTGGAGTGGAGGCAATGGTCAGGATGACTTTTGGGCGATGTTCGTGTGTATAGCCGATGGTTTGAAGCTGGGCCAGAGGACTGATCTGATCGAGTTTTTCGAAATACTTTACAATCAGATCATACCTCGTGTGCCAGTCTCCTATCGGATAGCCCAGATACTGGGAAGGTGAGGGGATTGACGGATCAAATTTTTCTCCGGGGAAGTAATATTCCTCTTGGGCAAAGGCGAAATTGCCTGATAAAAAGGCGAAAACAAGCCAAAGTAACCGTTTTGTCATGGGTGGTATTTTTCTGAAAAGTAAAAAAGGATTTGGCCAAATCCATTAAAAATCCATCAGCGGCTTTCAGTTTACTGGGTTTTTGGATTAATTTATTGCTTTTAGTCATATACCCTAAATAATCTATTGTATGAAACACCAAGTATGGACAATTGCCTTGACCGCTATGGGTCTGAGCGTAAGTTCATTATCGCTTGCTCAGCAGCAAACCCCACCGCCAATGCCTCCTCAGGCTACTGAATTTTACACCCCGGTTCCTCCAAAAATCACTCCGGGTACCCAAAACAACTTGCCGCCTTCCGATGCGATAGTCCTTTTTGACGGCTCAAACCTGAATGGTTTTGTAAGTGCCAAAGACGGAAACAGCCCGGCAGAATGGAAAATCGAAAATGGGGAACTCGTAGTTGTAAAAGGTAAGGGTGATATTCAGTCTAAGCTTCCTTTCGGAGATGCTCAGTATCATGTCGAATGGTCGGCGCCAACCGAGATCGTGGGTGAGGGTCAAGGGAGAGGCAATTCCGGATTTTTCCTGATGGGGATGTATGAGGTCCAAATTTTGGACAGCTACGAAAGTAAGACCTATACCAATGGGCAGGCTGGAAGTATCTACAAGCAGCATCCTCCCTTGGTGAATCCGCTTAGAGCACCGGGAGAGTGGAATTACTATGACATCATTTTCAAGGCACCGCGCTTTGACAAAAATGGGATGGTGACTTCACCTGCCACCGTTACCGTATTGATCAACGGGGTATTGGTGCAAAATAATGTGATCCTCAGAGGCCCTACCGAGTACATCGGGATTCCTAACTACAAGGCTCATGCAGAGGCTTTGCCGATCAAACTGCAGGACCATGGCAACCCGGTAAGATTTAGAAATATCTGGGTAAGACCGCTTTAATCTTTCGTCAACTGTCCACTGTCAACGGTCGACCGTCGTCTGTGGACAGTGGACATTTTTAAACCAATAACTCAATAACCATCATGACTTCAAGAAGACGATTTATACAAAACACCATGTTGCTGGGAGCGGGGCTAAGCATGCCTTCTGTTCTCACTGCAGCTGACTTCGGGAAATTTACCCGAACCATCGGACCCAATGACCAAATCAATTACGGCCTAATTGGCTGCAAGGGAATGGGTTGGTCCAATATGAATTCCCACCTCAAAAATGCCCAGGTCAACTGTGTAGCACTGTGTGATGTGGACCAAAGCGTTCTCGATCAGCGTACCGAAGATGTGTTCAAGCTTCGTGGTACCCGTCCAAAGCAATACAAGGATTACCGCAAAATGCTCGAAGACAAGGATATCGATGTGGTGATCATCGGTACTCCGGATCACTGGCATTGCCTAAACATGGTGGATGCAGTATCGGCGGGAAAGCATGTCTATGTAGAAAAACCAATTGCCAATACGATAGAGGAGTGCCAGATCATGGTCAAAGCTCAGGAACGCTACGGAAAAGTAGTGCAGGTAGGGCAGTGGCAGCGCTCGGGTTCCCAATACGATCAGGCCATTCAATATGTAAAGTCAGGCAAACTGGGTCAAATCCGATTGGTAAAATGCTGGGCGTATCAGGGCTGGATGAAACCTGTTCCTGTAGTGCCAAACGGTCCGGCACCTGCTGGCGTTGACTATGACATGTGGCTCGGACCGGCTCCGAAGCGGGAGTTTAATTCCAACCGCTTCCATTTCACTTTCCGTTGGTTTTGGGATTATGCAGGTGGTCTGATGACTGACTGGGGTGTCCACGAAATCGACATTGCGCTTTATGCCATGGGTGTGAGCGCACCAAAATCCGTGATGGCTTCCGGTGGGAAGTTTGCTTATCCGGATGATGCTTCAGAGACTCCTGATACGCTTCAGACGGTGTATGAGTACGATGGCTTCAATATGCTGTGGGAGCATGCAACAGGAATTGACGGAGGAAATTACGGCACCACCGAAGGAATCGCCTTCATCGGAAACAATGCCACCTTGGTAGTAAACCGTGGCGGATGGAAAGTGATTCCTGAAACTGATAACGTGGACGGTCAGCGCAAACCACGCGTTGAGGAAGTGCCTCATAGCCGACCTACCGGACCAAGTGCTTTGGATCTCCATGCCGTCAACTTCATCGAAGCGGTGACAGCCAACGATCCAAAATTGCTGAAGTGTGCGATCCAGACTGGTTCTGTAGCTGCAATCAATGCCCAAATGGGAAATATCGCCTACAAAACCGGTAAAAAAGTCTATTGGGATGCTTCGAAAAATATGTTTACAGATTCAGACGCCAACCAGCTCATGAAGGCGCATTATCACAATGGTTGGCAGGTGCCGAAGGTCTAAGAATTTACGATTTTAGATTTACGAGCCCTCTGAAGAGATTTGGAGGGCTTTTTTGTACAAATCCGGAATTATTCCAAGCTGAATCACCAACCAGCCTGGCTGAAGCGAGATTCCCTGGATTCTGAACTCTTCTGTAGCTTTTTTCTCCTTTTCGGGTAAGAATTTGAAAGGATCTAGTTCGATTTGTTTTTCCTTTTTATTCCAGAGGATACCCTCTTTCTCAAATTTGACAAACCACCTCACGAATAGATTTTTCCAAAATCCTAAGTCATAGGAAATCACAATTGACCGATCGAAAAATCCATCAAGTTTGCAAGCCACCTCCGCCTTTGGATGGATAACCCTAAACTCGTCTGATCCCGTAATTGCCAACCGGATTCCCTCTCCGGCATTGTTTTCTGCTAAAAATTGGAGTTCGGCTTCGGTTAACTTGATTTCCATGACAGGCGGATTTAGAAAAGTGTCTTGCTGCAATTTAGACCTTATAGTCAAACGGTTTCAAACCATTTCCAGTTCGTCGACTCTGCTTTGAAAATCCGGAACCGATGGATAAGTTTCGTGGCTTTAGGTTTCTTTAGTTGCGAGGTCTGAATTATTGGGGAGCCCCTTGAAAAACCCCAACTGTCCGAAAACGACAATTAATCCTTTCAATGTACTTTTTAAATCACCGGGATTTTAGAAAACCCTCAACTTAATCCACGTATTCCCGCCAAATAACCCCGTTTTCCTGCCATTGAAACATTCCCGTTGAATTGGGTAGATAATAGATTTACATTTAAAGCTTAGAGAAAATTAAAACCATTAAACAAGCGATCCATTTAACAGAAGAGATTTTATCCAACTTTCAGGGCTTGGATTGGGAGCGATGCTGACTCCCAGTCTGGTCGCCTTTAGCCAACCCGTGTCTGCTGAGCATCTGCTCATGCCCGGGATGGATGCCGCCGCCAAAAAAGTCCTGGCTGATGTGGCACTAAATACGACTAAATCCCTTGGGGCTACCTACACCGACGTAAGAATCGGCCGGTACCTTCAGCAATTCCTTTTGACACGTGAGAAAAATGTTCAGGGAATCACCAATGCTGAGTCATTTGGAGTGGGAATTCGCGTGATTGCCAATGGAACTTGGGGCTTTTCGGCAACTTCCGATGTGTCTCCAGACGGAATAAAAAAGTGCGCTGAAACGGCTGTCGCCATCGCAAAAGCAAATTCCAAATTGCAAAAGGAACCTGTAATCCTTGCACCTGTTCAGTCTTATGGAGAAGTGAGCTGGAAAACCCCTATCAAGAAAAATGCATTGGAGGTTCCTGTCAAGGAGAAAATCGACCTGCTTCTTTCTGTGAACAATGCGGCTTTAGACAACGGCGCTGCCTTTGTCAATTCAGCCCTTTTCATGATCAACGAGCAGAAATATTTTGCATCGACTGATGGTTCTTACATCGATCAGGATGTTCACCGCATCTGGCCAAACTTCACCGTAACCGCAGTAAACAAGGCTGAAGGGAATTTCCGTTCGAGACAGGCACTTAGTGCGCCTATGGGAATGGGCTATGAATATTTGGATGGATTGGCTTCCGAAAAATTCATGAACCCTGCCGGCTTCAACAGCTACCGCAACAGCTACGACATGGTAGAGGATGCAGTGACCGCGGCAAAGCATGCCAAAGAAAAACTCACTGCAAAATCGGTCCTTCCGGGAAAATATGACCTGATGCTGGATCCTGATCACTTGGGATTGACCATTCACGAATCTGTCGGTCACCCCTTGGAGCTTGACCGTGTGTTGGGTTATGAAGCCAACTATGCCGGTACCAGCTTTGCAACGCTCGACAAGTGGGAATCAAAAAACTTCAAGTACGGCTCAGATTTGGTCAATATTGTAGCGGATAAAGTCCAGCCAAATTCCCTAGGAAACGTGGGTTGGGATGATGAAGGGGTCAAAGCCAAAGAATGGGATTTGATCAAAAACGGGGTTTTGGTGAATTATCAGGCCATACGAGACCAGGCCAAAATCATCAACGAACCGGAATCTCACGGGTGTTGCTTTGCGGACAACTGGAGCTCGGTGCAGTTTCAGCGAATGCCAAACGTATCGCTCAAGCCAGGCACATCCAAGATGAGCCCGCACGATATGATCAAAAACATCGAAAAGGGCATTTACATCCTGGGCAGAGGTTCGTATTCCATAGATCAGCAGCGCTACAACTTCCAATTCGGAGGTCAGCTTTTCTACGAAATCAAAAACGGACAAATCGCAGGTATGCTGGAAGATGTGGCGTATCAGTCCAACACCCAGGAGTTTTGGAACAGCTGTTCGGCACTTTGTGACAAAGACGACTACCGTCTTTTCGGGTCTTTCTTTGACGGAAAAGGCCAGCCTTCTCAAGTTTCTGCAGTTTCCCACGGCAGTCCTACCACCCGTTTTGACGGAGTCAATGTCATCAACACTGGTAGAACTATTTAATCCCCAAAATCAAAATGGCTATACTAACTCAAGAACAAGCTAAAGCGATCATAGATAAAGTGTTGTCCTATGCCAAAGCCGATGAAACCGAGGTGACCATCAGCGGTGGCCGTACCGGAAACATCCGATATGCAAGAAACACGGTAAATACCAGTGGTGAAACCAATGAGCTCAGCCTCAGCATCACTTCAGTTTATGGAAAAAAATCAGGTTCTACCAGCATCAACGAACTCGACGATGAATCCCTGAAAAGGGCCGTAAGCCGAGCAGAGGAAATCGCTGCTTTGGCGCCGGAAAACCCGGAATACATGCCAATGCTGGGACCGCAGAATTATGCGCCATCCAAGACTTTCGCAAAAGCAACAGATTCGATCAATCCGGATTACCGTGCTCAGCTGGCAGTGGACAGCATCAAGCCCTGCGTGGACAACAACCTGACAGCAGCCGGTTATTTGGAGGACTTCTCCGGTTTTGTGGCGACAGGAAACAGCAAAGGACTTTTTGGATACAACCAAAGTACTTCTGTGGACTTCACTGTGACCGTTCGCTCTGCGGATGGAACAGGTTCGGGTTATGCCGGACGGGATTTCAACGATGCAGCATTACTTAATGCGGGTCAAGTAACCAATTTGGCTGCGCAAAAAGCGATGGCTTCGGTCAATGCTCAGGCTATCGAACCCGGAAAATATACGGTCATCTTGGAGCCTATGGCCGCCAATGACTTGCTGAGACTTTTGGCTTCCGGAATGGATGCTCGAAGTGCCGACGAGGGCCGAAGCTTTTTGAGCAAAAAAGGCGGAGGAACCAAATTGGGCGAAAAGCTTTTTGACGAGCGCGTGACGATCTATTCCGATCCGGCACATCCTGATATTCCTGCTGCACCTTGGTCAGGAGAAGGATTTCCTTTGGAAAAGACCACTTGGGTGGAAAATGGAATCGTCAAAAACATGTTTTACTCCAGATACTGGGCTCAGAAGCAAGGAGTCCAGGTGGTTCCAAGACCTCAGGGATTCATTTTTGCAGGGGGTGACCAGTCTCTTGCGGATATGATTCGAAATACCGAGAGAGGCATTTTGGTTACCCGATTCTGGTACATCCGGGCAGTTGATCCTCAGACCTTGCTCTACACCGGATTGACCCGAGACGGTACCTTTTACATCGAAAACGGTCAGATCAAATTCCCGGTGAAAAACTTCCGTTTCAATGAAAGCCCGATCATCATGCTCAACAATATTGAGGCAATGGGTAAGCCCGAGCGAACCGGCGGAAATATGGTGCCTCCGATGAAAATCAGAGACTTCACCTTTACCAGTTTGTCAGACGCTGTTTAAGTTTGTCTACAGTCCACAGACCACGGTCGATAGGTTTCCACTTTTGAAGTGAATTCTCCGAATCTTGGTCTGTGGATTTATTATTAAAATGAATACTCAAATGGCTGTGGTCTGTTGACCGATGAAAACAACCAACTTCTTCTTCACACGCCTCAAGTACAACTCAGGCAATTGGGATACGGATCAGCGCATGCCTTCCAATCTGCTAAATAGTTTGGTGGAGTACACGACAATCCCGGTGGATGAGAAGGAGAAAATTGTGGAGCTGAGTAGCGAGGAGATTTTCAAAAGCCCCTTTTGTTATCTGAGCGGACATAAGTTGGTGGAGTTTTCTCAGGAGGAGCGTAGGAACTTCAAAACTTATGTCGAGCAGGGAGGATTTGTCTTTGTCGACGACTGCAACCATGACATCGACGGGCTTTTTGCCAAATCATTTGAAGCGGAAATGAACCGGACATTCGGTTCGGAAGCCCTTCAGAAAATCCCCAATGACCACTGGATATACCGTTGCTTCTTCAACTTTGAGGACGGGCCTCCAGCCACTTCCTTTGAGCTGAACGGCTGGGGAGATGACTTGGTGCACGATTACCTCAAGGCCATCCAAATCAACGGTCGAATTGGAGTTCTCTACAGTAACAAAGACTATGGCTGCGAGTGGGATTACGACTTTCGAAACAAGCGCTTCCTCAAAATCGACAACACCCGATTTGGAGTAAATATCGTGGTGTACGCTTTAACCTAATTCAACTTGGAAACTGACCTAAAACACTACCAAAGCTTGGTGGACAAGCTCCCCAAACTCAAAAAAGAAATTGCCAAAGTCATCGTCGGGCAGGAAGAAGTGCTGGACGAGGTAATCATTACTTTGTTAGCAGGAGGGCATTGTCTATTGGAAGGTGTTCCCGGATTGGCTAAGACCCTGATGGTGAAAACCCTCTCCGAAGTGATGGAAATGAGTTTCAAGCGAATTCAGTTTACACCGGATCTCATGCCGGGTGATATCATCGGAACCGAAATCCTGGAAGAAGATCATAGCACGGGGAAAAAGTTTTTCCAGTTTACTCAAGGCCCCATTTTTGCCAATATGGTTTTGGCTGATGAGATCAACCGAACACCACCCAAAACCCAAGCGGCCCTTTTGGAAGCCATGCAGGAAAAAGTGGTGACGTACGCCGGGAAAAATTATTCCCTTCCCAATCCCTTTCTGATCATCGCAACTCAAAATCCCATCGAGCAAAGCGGGACTTACCCACTTCCCGAAGCTCAGCTGGACCGCTTTTTATTGTACATCAAACTCGGCTATCCAAGCGAACAGGAAGAACTGGAGGTGTTGGAAAAGACCACCGGAACTTACAAACCTCAAATCAACAAAATCATTACCGCGGAGGAGATCATTCAACTCCAGCAACTCACCCGGGAAGTTCATTTGGACTCTTCCCTTTTGGCCTACATCACCAGGCTGATTCGTGCGACCCGATTGGAAACGACCACTGTCCCCGAGGTCAAAACCTATGTAGAATGGGGTGCCGGTACCCGGGCCGGTCAGGCGCTGATTTTATGTGCAAAAGCCCGAGCCTTGGTAAAAGGCCGCTATTCCGTAATTCCGGAAGACATTAAGTATTTGGTTTTTCCCGTGCTAAGACACCGGATTTCCCTCCATTTCAAGGCGGAAGCGGAACAGTTGGATACTGATTTTATCATTTCAAAACTCGTCGAACAAGTCCCGGTTCATGCCAAGTAATCTGGAGATCATCAAGCTCAACGACCTGCGACTTTCTGCCAGACTGATCAGTGAGCAACTTCGGCAGGGTATCCATTCAGGAATCCGGGTGGGAGTGGGGAGTGAGTTTGAGCAATACCGGCACTATCGGTCGGGAGATGATCTCAAGCGGATCGATTGGAAGTATTTTTCCCGATCCGGCAAGTATATGGTCAAGGAATCGACCACCGAAAGCAATCTGCATATCAGCCTTATTTTGGATTTGTCGGGTTCGATGAATTATGAGGAAAATGGCTTTTCCCGTCTGGATTACGCAAAAAATCTCCTCGCTTCATTGGCCTATTTGGGCTATTTACAGGGAGATTCCTTGAGTTTTTATACCCTCAAGGATGGGAAGTTGACCCAAAAAGTGGCTCCGACTCCCAAAAGCTTTCAGCGGATTTTGTACCATTTGGAGCTGGAAAAAGCGAGTGGCTCCTGGCCTTTGGACGTCCCCATCCCTGTTCTACCTACTGGCCGGAATCGGGAATTGATCGTCTGGGTTTCGGATTTTCTTCAGAAAAATGAGGAATGGGAAAGTCTCGTGGAAAAATTCCGACATCCCAGAAAGGAATTGATGCTCGTCCAGCTTTTGGGTGAACAGGAACTGAACTTTAATCTTCAGGGAAATTTGATTTTCAGGGATCTCGAAACAGGCCAGGAAATGGTTCGGGACGGGCAGGTTTTGAAGGCGGATTTTCAGAAGAATTTCCAGTTGTACTTGGCTCAGTTGGATGCCAAATTCCAATTACCGCAGGTTCACTTGCTCAGAGAATCCATTCAAACTCCGCTGGCTACCTTGGCACGTAAGATTTTAAATCTGAAGAAATTATCCTGATGGAGTTCCTGCAGCCGATTTTCTTTTGGGCTATGGTTGGGATTTCCGTCCCAATTCTGATTCACCTTTGGAATGGACGTCGGGGGAAAGTACTTGACTGGGCTGCTACGAATTGGCTCAGCGGTCAGGAGTCCCAATCCAGTCGATCATTCAAACTCGAGCACCCGCTTCTGCTTCTGTTGAGAATTCTGCTGTGGACTGTTTTGGTGCTTTTGGCCGTTGGTTTATGGCTTGATTTTTTTCAGAAATCCCACTCCAAACCCATCGTGCATCTTGTTGTGCCTAGCGCAGAAATCGAGGAGGAATTCCGTTTTGAAATCGAGCAGGCTTTGGCAAATGGAGAACAGGTTTTTTGGCTGGCAGATGGATTGCCTGCCTTCGAAATGGAAACTCAGCCGCCGGTGAAATTGCTTCCATCCGAAGTTCAACAAGCCTTGGATTTGCTGCCCAAGCAAGTGGATTCCCTGCATGTCTACACAACCGGTATGGAAAGTGACTTCGGTTCAAACCTGCTCTTTGTGCCTCAAAGCTCTGTTTTTCATGTGCTAACTTTGAAAAATGGAGACTTTTCAAAGGAAATTATTGCCTTGGATTCAGTCCGTTTTCTTTCTGTCAATGAAAGTGGCTTGCTTCAGTTAAACTCCCGTGGAGAAGGAAACCCGGTGGTAAACCCGGTTTATTCCGGACCGGTTAAGTTTAGCATGGTGCTAAAAGGTCAAGGAAAGAAAAAGGACTTTTTAGCCGCTTTTGAAGCAATCGAGGAAGTGTACGGAGTGCAGTTTTCCGAAGTATCTGAGGGTGAAAAACTAGTGGTAGCAGACCAAATTCCGAAGTCCCTCTCGAAGGATAAACTCTACCTGATAGCGGAATCGGATGAAGTGGTTTTGCCTGAAAATGCAGTCAATCTCGAACTTCAATCCGGGATGGCTTGGGAAGAGGTCATCGAAAAAGGTCTTTTACCTGAACTGATTTTGGAGCCTTTGGTGGATTTTTTGGGAATTCATCCACAAGAAAAGCGACTTTCCCAACCTCAATTGGAGCAGCGGTTTATCAAAATCCCTGACTCCGGTAAAGCGCATTTACCCAATTCAATCCTCCTTCTTTTGGTGCTCTTTCTTGTTCTGTTTGGACTGGAGCGTTACTTGGCCTATCGACTAAACCTGTGAACAAACTCAAGCAAGCCATCCGATCCCTGGAGTTGCAACTGCAACTGAACGCTCTGGCCAAAGCCTTGGTAGTGGGATCCTGTCTTGGGTTTTTGGGTTGGGTTTTTGGAATTGGAGCAACATTGGCAATTGTATTGGGCGTATTTGGGTCAGTTGGCTTTGCCTGGTTTTTTGGAGCATTCAAAAGTCCTCGAAACTTGGCGATCCAACTCCTGCACGAGGAAGTGGATGGGCTGGAATTCAGTCTTGAGCTTTTGCAAAAATCCAAATTCAGCATCGCTGAACAGCTCCAAATCGAGCGGATTTCCCAGCGTATTCCTCCAAAAATCTGGGTAATTCACCGGGGCTTTTTGCCTTATTTTTCTGGATTGCTGATGCTGGTTTTGATTTATTGGGGAATAGGATTCCTCGATTTCTCCGGAAAAACGATTCCCGGAAATCAATCCAAACAAGTAGCATCCGAACCTTCTGTAGAAGCCAACCAGCCCATTGCTCTAAGTCAAACCCAACTTACTATTCAGCCTCCAGCCTATACCAAACTTTCGAAATCTGTTCAGCAGGATTTGGAAGCAAAAACGATCATAGGTTCTCGGTTGACTTGGGAGATTGAATTTTCCGGAGGTGCTGATTTGGAAGTGTTTTTGGTTAATTCCGTCGGGGAAAAACTTTCGTTTACTCCAACCAATCAGAATTTTGAGTTGGTGGAGGAGCTGACCAATTCCGGGATTTATTCGATTCAAGCATTCCGGGATAGTTTGAAGGTATTTGAAAGTGACTTTTATACGCTTGAGGCTGTAGCCGATCAAAGTCCCGAAATCATCCCTGAAGAAAAGGAAACCTACCGCTACCATTTTCCGAAAAACCCTCCTTTCCTAAATCTGAAAGCCAAAGTCAGCGATGATTTTCAGGTCTTGGAGGTTTTCCTGGTGGCTACTTTGGCGAGAGGAAAAGGAGAAAATGTGAAGTTTCGGGAAAGCCGATTTCCAGTACTCAACCAGCCATTCAAAGATCGGGAGGCAAGCTATCGGATGGATTTTAATGCCTTGGACTTCCAGCCCGGAGATGAGCTGTATTACTATTGGGTGGCAGTGGACAACAAGCAGCCCGAGGCAAATTTGGCCAGAACCGATACCTACTTCATCAAGTATGTGGATGAAAACGACAAAAGTGAAGCGGCATTGGAAGGAATGGTGGTGCAGTTTTTACCCGAATATTTCCGAAGTCAGCGGCAGATCATCATCGATACCGAAAAGTTGATTGCAGAAAAATCAAAAAAGACGGCTAAGGAATTTGGTTTTACTTCCAACGAAATCGGCTATGATCAAAAACTGCTTCGCTTGCGCTACGGGCAATACATGGGCGAGGAGTTTGAGTCCGATGCCGGAGGAGGAACGATGGAAGAAGGCGGAGATTTGCTTCGAGGCTACATGCATCTCCACGATCAGGAAGGGGAAAATGAAGTGGAAGTGGGTGAATCCCATGAAGGGCACGATCACGAAGCCGAAAAGGAAACTGCCAAGGAAACTACCGGAACAGGGATCGAAAGTCTACTCAGCGAGTACATGCATGCTCATGATTCGGAGGAGGTCAATACTTATTTCGAACAATCAACGAAAGGCGCGTTGAAGGCTGCATTGGAGCAAATGTGGCAAGCTGAGTTGTATTTGAGGCTTTTCGAGCCTGAAAAATCCCTTCCCTTTCAATACAAGGCCTTGGAATTACTCAAGACCGTTCAGCAAAAGTCACGGGTTTATGTGAAGCGAACCGGTTACGATCCGCCTCCTATCAAGGAACCCGAAAAGCGTTTAACTGGAGATTTGAAGGATTTGGATGCACGCTTGAAAAAGGAATTGGTGGAACTTGAAAAGCAAATTGAACCGCTCGCCTCTCAGGTACTTGGCATGCTGCTAAAGCCAACATTGACGGCTACGGATCGGGAGGTTGTTCACCAACTCGGTGAACTATGGTCTCAGCGAATGGCCTATACCGGGCTGAACGATTTGAAGTTGTTGGTTCACTTGCAGGAATTGGAATCCGGAAAGTTGGATAAAAGCGGAAAAGCCGAACTGATCGAAAAGCTTCAGCCTTTTGGAGGAAGTTACAAAAACACGGGAGCATCCTATTTGGCTCCAAGTTCACTTAAAGAGGCATTCAGGAGGAAAATACAATGATGGAATTTGCTCCTTTGGTTACCTGGCCGATTCTGCTTGGAATTCTGTTTTTAGCCGCTTTGAGCGGGGGAATTGCTGTTTTTTTCCATTGGAAGAATGGCGCATCAGCACAGAAAATTTGGATCAAAAGCGGATTGCTTGTCCTTTTCCTGCTGTTTTTCGGACTTTTTCTCCTGCAACCCGGCCGGGTTTTGAGGGAAAATGAGGAAGCAATTTTGGTTTATTCCGAAGATGTAGATCAGGAAATTTTGCGGTTTTGGCAGGATAGTCTGAAGCTCAAAAAAACGGTTTCGATTGAAAATTTTCAGCAGGAAGGCAGAAAGGTTTTTCTATTGGGAGAGCAATTTTCAAATGAGTCTCTCTATCACTTTCGTGACCAATCTTTTCAATGGATTTTACCCGAAACTGACCAACAAATCAGTGATTTAACCTGGAAAGGCTATGTCCGAAAAGGAGAAAGTCAACGACTGAGTTACCGGATTTTTTCCAAAAAAGACAGCTCCAAGCTCGAAATCCGACAAGGAGAAATTGAGTTGGCTGCTTCAGATCTAAGAAAAGGTTGGAACGTCGGCGAACTCGAATTTGAAACTGCAGGACAGGGGAAGGTTGAGGTTCCCTTGGGGATTGATGGGGATTCGGTGGCTGTTTTGCGCTATTTCATCGGACCTGCTGTGGCGAAAAAGTACCATTTTCAGTTTGCATTTCCAGGCCAGGAAGTTCGGGTATTAAGCCAATGGCTGGAAAGCAAGGGCGAGAAAGTAAGTCAGGAGATCCGGCTTTCAAAAGCGACTGTTTTGGAAGGAGGGAATGGCACGCAAGACACGCTGCAGGTTCGTTTGGTTGACCCACTGCAGTTGGAGTTGGGGACAGTTCAGGATTGGGTCAAATCTTCTGAGGGTGCCTTAGTGGTGATGAATCTTTCCAAGCCCGAGGAAACGGTAAATCGGGTCAATCGGCTGTTTGGTACGGATTTCCAGCTGAATCGAATGGGAGAAGTTGAAAGTCGAACGCTTGAAAATCAGCTGGAGACAGCTCCTTTTTCCTGGGTAGAAAAGAGCGGTCAGAAAGTTTTTGGACCGATTTCAGTACAGCGAGTGGGAGGGATGCAGCTTGCGATTAGCTTGTATTCGTCCACTTTTCCGTTGTTCCTCCAAGGAAATGAAGCGAGATATGAAGCCATTTGGGGAGAACTTTTTGGGGAATTGGAGCCTGAGGAACCCCGATCCTGGAGGGTGTCTGCGCCGGTCTTATCGGGGATTTCCACTGAAATCCAGTTGAATCAGCAGGACAGCATTCCGGAGTGGATTTACAGCCAAGTAGACTCGGTAAACTTGGTGGGAGCCGTAACCAATCCTTTTTTGGCCAAGGGTATCTTTCAATCTGATTCGGCTGGATGGGTGGATTTTGAAGAGGATTTGTCGGTGTTTGTCTACGGTCAGAATGAGTTGCCAAGCCTGTATGCGAAGGCTTTGGTCAAACCCATGACTTTTCAAAGCCAACAAGGCAATTCTTCAGTGGAACCTCAATCTACCAAAATCTCCAACTGGGTTTGGTTGATTGGTATGTTGGTTAGTTTAGGATTGATGTGGCTGGAGCCGAAGGTTTCTTTTTGACTTTAACCACAAATTGCATGGAGGCTAATTAAGAGAATGCTCAATTGAAGCAAGTTGGAGGACTTGTGCATGTCAAAATGCAGAATTGGACTGGTTGTTTGATAGATAATTTAAGAACTGTCAGGACCAGGAGACTGCATAAATCTGGGTCCAAGTCTAAAGACTTGAACCATTCGTGCCCTGTTCCTTCGCGTCCTTTGCGGTTAAAAAACTACCACATCCAGGTGCCTGTCGCTCCAGGATTCAGTTCTGCATAGAAGACCTTCTCTTTGTCTACAATTTGAAAGCTGATGGGCTTTTGGGATTCATTCAAGGCAATCAAAACCTTCTTACCGTCAGGTCGGAGAAAGGCGACATTTGGTAAGCCTTCATACACATTGCTGTCAATTCGAACTGACCCTGGCTCGACTAATTTGCTCGCATGGGCAATGACGTAATAGGCAGGATTGCGAACCACGGAATCTCCAGACACCGTAATTGAACCCAAGCAACGGTCGCAACCGCCCCGGTCCGTATGCGGAGTCAACTCGGGATTGGAAGTAAGATTCCATTCGAGGACTGTCTTGGCCCAGTTACGGGTTGCGCCAATGATCAGATTTTTGATGTGCCAAGGCATATCTCCTTCCAAATTTCCCGGCGCTCCAATCCACTGTTCAGTGAAGTAGATGTTTTTATCCGGGAAGGCCTGATGTACTTCGGAAAGTGCCGCGATATCTCCGGCGTAGAGGTGAAAGGCTGACCCATCCACAAAGGAATTGGCAAGGGAATCATTAAGTACAATGATCGGATACTCGGGCCGGTCCGCATTGTGGTCATAGATCAGGATTTTGGTTTTGATTCCCGCAGCTTGAAATGCAGGTCCCAAATGCTTTCCGATAAATCTTGCCTGCTGCTCAGGGAGCATCAACAAGGATGGATTGTTTCCCGGGTGAAGGGGTTCATTTTGGATGGTAAGTGCGTCGATTTCGAATCCAAGATTACCCATTTCCTGGATGTACTTGACAAGGTATTGTGCATAAACGGGTTCAAACTCCTCCAAAAGCAATCCGCCTCGGGTGTCCTTGTTGTCTTTCATCCATTTGGGAGGTGACCAAGGTGAAGCCATCAGTTTGATTTCGGGATTGATTGCGGTGATTTGCTTCAGGATAGGCAGGACGTCTAATGTATCGTAACTCAGGCTGAATTGGGCCAATTCCGGATCGGTGGCGAGGGAATCTGCCAGATCGTTGTAGGAAAAGGGAAACTCGTTTAGGTCCGAAGCTGCCACTGACAATCGGAGGTATGAAATTCGAATGTCTTTTTCACCACTACCAAAAAGCTCCTGTAAAATCGAAGCCCTTGCCGATTCGCTCATCCCAAGCAGATGCTTTGCACTGCCTTGACTAAGTGTAAAACCAAACCCATCCATGAGTTGAAAGCTGGTTTCCGAATCAACGGTAATTTTCAATTCCGTGTCTGTATCCTCCTGAGCTTCCACTTGCTTTTGAAAAAGGATATTAGCTTTTGGGTCAGTAAGCCAAAACTCAATGGGTTCTTTTGGTTTGGCACAGGAAAAACAAAATAAAAGAGCGAAAAGGGCAAGAAGTCTGTTCATGAATTTAAGGGCAAATAAAAAGCCTTGGATGTTTTCCAAGGCTTGAAATTGAATCAAATGCTGTCAGAATGCAAGTCCCGCAAGTCCTAATTTTGATTTGAGAGGGTTGATTGCCTTCAAAACGTTGCCCATGTATTTCTGTGCGAGCGAAGAACCCAAAAGATCGGCTAGAAACTTGGTTCTATTGTCCTTCAGACTCAAAATTCCAGTTTTCTTTTCGGCCTCTGACCCTGAACCGTTGGCGATTTTGAAGAGCTGATCCACAAATGATTTATTGTCGGCTTTGAGTTTGGTACTTTGATCTGCATTCAGAGTAAGGCCGGAAGTGTTGTCTAAGATGCCCAATACCTGCTTGGAAATATCAGCAGTCGGAAGCTTTGGAACCTGTGCATGTGCGGCAAAACCCACAAACAATAATAAAATAAGAGCGGAAAGAAATTTGACTTTGTTCATAAAATTAAGTTTAAAATGACTCAAGAAAATTAAAAAAAAATGTTCGGTTTAAACTCATGAGAACTAGGCAAGGAGTTGAAATTTCCGTTAAGTTTTGGCAAATCCTTACAAGAAGAAAATTCGGACTTTGGAAAATAAAATCTCCTAAATGAAACTGGGATGGATGTTAATCCGTGATTCTCCGGAGACTTGGGAAAAAGCAGGAAGGCTTGAAAATTGTGTCTTAGAAATACCACGGAATTCCTAATCCTTGAATATAGATCAGTGGACCATTTACCAAGATCTGCGTCAATTAATTTAAACTCCAGTCCCTATTTCATTTGACTAGTGGAATGATTTGGCTGAATGCAAAAAATAAAAAGTAAGTGATTACTCAATATAGAACAGGGGAACTGGTTAAAGGCATTGGAATATACCGAACCTCATTTATTTGGCCTGGCTCGGGGATCTGTTTACCGGGAATTGGAATTTTCATCCATAAAGCTGTGACCGGAGTTCATTATGATAGGATGGTTCAGCACGAGTTTGGACATTTTCTGGATTACCTATCCGGATATGGCGGTGATCGGAAAAAACTCCTGGGTTCCTATCTGCTGGGATTTTACCTATTGATAGGCCTTCCAAGTTTGCTAAATCTGACACCGGTTTTCCGATTGCTCTCGGCCTTTCGGGGGGATCACCGGACGTTTTGGACAGAACTTCGGGCCAACAGTCTTGCAGCATAGTATTTTGGAAATCGCCTTGCGCCTGACTTTCATCGTTATTTCCCTCTTGATAATCCCAAGTCTCCTCAGAATTGAACGCGTATTATTTTTCAAGTTCCTACCCAATGCCCTATCAATTAGATTAACTTTGAAGCGACAAATCAAATCCATGAATCGGCGGTTTTCCTCCTTGCTTCTACTTTCTTCCTGGATACTTGGCATTTCTTTGATTTGTCTTTTCCCTCCGGTATCTGACTATTCTCCTTCAGACCTGGACACAGGCTGCATCACCAAAGAGTGTCTGCCAGAATTGAATTTGAAGAATTCTTCTAGAAGTCGTGTTGCAATCAACCTTGACGGATTTATGGATTTTCAAAGTTTGACATTTGATCCATGGACTCCAGTATTTGGAAGTACTGAGGTTTTGCAAGTGGTATTTCAACGAGGAGTTTTTGCCGAGACTTTTTTTGATGTAAAAATCTATTTCAGGAAGTTTTTTGAGAACTTTTAGAATGCCGACTTCAATTCAGCATTACTTAAGTTCTGACAGATTTGGCAGATTTACCCTGTTTTACCCTAATTACAATTAAAATGGATTCCCTGATCAATCACCCCGGTATCATTATCGGATTTGCCCTGACAGTAGCATTTATGCTCTTGCTCGACTTGGGTATTTTCAACAAAAAGAGTCACGTCATTTCCAATAAAGAAGCCGCCATCTGGTCTATTTTCTGGATCGGTTTATCGATGCTGTTCAGCATTTTTATTTACATCGCCACAAGTGATGAAGTGGGGATGGAGAAATTTTCCCAGTTCCAGTCTGCTTACTGGATCGAAAAAGCGTTGTCGGTGGATAATCTTTTTGTCTTTATTCTGGTCTTTAGCTTTTTCAATGTGCCAAGGGAATATCACCACCGTGTGCTGTTTTGGGGAATCATCGGGGCCTTGGTCATGCGGGCAATTTTCATTTTTGCAGGGGTGGGAATCATTGGAATGACTTACCTTCCGGAGATGACCATTTTGGACCGCAGCGTCAAAATCAACGTGGTATTGACACTTTTCGGGGCTTTTCTGATTTATGCCGGATACAAATCCTGGTTTGCAAGTAAGGAAACAGAAGGAGATAAAGATTACACCAAAAACCCCGGTGCCAAACTGATCTACAGGTTCTTCAAAGTGACACCGGAATACCATGGCGATAGGTTTTTCATCATAAAAAATGGAGTTCGAATGGCTACCCCTTTGTTGGTGGTAGTAGCGGTGATTGAATTTACCGATTTGCTGTTTGCAGTGGATTCCATTCCGGCGATTTTCGCAATTGCACCGGACGATCCCTTTATCCTTTACACTTCCAATATTTTCGCGATTCTGGGTTTGAGATCACTTTATTTTCTGTTGGCCAACTTCATCCATATGTTCAGCAGACTGAAGTTTGGTTTGGCTATTATCCTAGCCTTTATCGGGTTTAAGATGATCTCTGCGCCGTTTTACCATTTCAGTTCTACCCATTCTTTGGCTGTGGTTGGTGGAATCCTGATCGTTTCGATGATTGCTTCAGTAGTCTGGCCGGAGAAAAAGAAATAATATCCCGGATGACGAATTGGATTTGAAGGCCAACTCCCCCTTTGACGTGATGCCCTGAATCCTGAAATGGGATTGATTTCAAAGGGGGAAAGTGGGATTCCCCCGACTTTTGTTAGTGTGAAAAGATAGTCTTGTCAGTCTTTTACAAGATCAAAAACCAAGTTTGCATCCGTCAGATTGGCTGAACTAAGCCCGATTCGGTAAGTGTAAAATCCGTCTTTGAGGGGGATTTCCCCTGCGTAATCGTTGGGAATCAAAGAAAGGTCCGTGCCTTCAGCTTCCAACCAAACGGCCCCATATCGGAATGCATATTCAAATTCCTTGTAATCTGAAGAAGTCCTTGCCAGAATGTCGCCGAAAATTCCTTCTGAATTACCAGATTGAACAGTTACACCTTTGAAGTTGACATCGGAGTTGTTTTGCACTCGGATAAAAACTCCGTTTGGACTGCCATCCTGAATGCCGCAGGAGGTAAGGAAAATTAAGACGACAGCTACAGTTCCCCATATTTTCATGACAGAAGATAATCAAATTCGATTCGAATTAAAAAATCCCGTTGGCGACTCCCCCAACGGGATTTTTATTGGTACTTGAATCCATAAAATGAATTCAACAATCAATCACTTACCCTTTCAATTTCCCTTTGGACGGAAGTATCGAATCGGTGCTTTTGG
This sequence comes from Algoriphagus lacus, assembly GCF_003583985.1. Lineage (GTDB taxonomy): Bacteria > Bacteroidota > Bacteroidia > Cytophagales > Cyclobacteriaceae > Algoriphagus > Algoriphagus lacus. The sequence continues at coordinate 119,197 of NZ_QXML01000012.1, forward strand.
TTCTGGTTTGAGTTCGATGCTTTCAGTTGGGATTCGATCCAAAGCCTCCTTAACAGCACGTTCCAGTTGAGGATCCCGGCCTTCGATCACGTCTTTTGGAGTTTGCTCGACCAGGATGTCCGGAGAAATTCCGACTCCTTCTACTGCCCATTCGCCATTGACGTCATAGAATCCTCCCCGTGGAGCGACCATTCGACCTCCGTCCACAAATGGAGGAGTGTCCCAAGTGCCGACCAAGCCTCCCCAGGTTTTGGTTCCGATCAAGGTTCCGATTTTCATTTTGTTGAAGAGGTAGGGGAGTAGGTCTCCGCCCGAACCAGCACGCTCATTGATCAGCATCACTTTTGGTCCCCAGATTCCCGACATCGGTGTGGTAAATGGCCGGTGGTCATTTGCCCGGGAATTGAAGTACCCGTGTAAATCTCTCGCCATGATGTCCACCATGTAGTCAGCAGCTGAACCTCCGCCATTGTTTCGCTCATCGATCACAGCGCCTTTTTTATCCTGCTGCGCAAAATAATAGCGATTGAACGAGGTGTAGCCCGGCTGACCGGTATTGGGGATGTAGACATAGGCAAGTTTTCCACCTGAAAGCTCATCCACTTTTCGGCGATTACCTTCCACCCAGTCGATGTTTCGAAGTTGGGTTTCATTCGCCACCGGTATGACCTGAATCACCCGCGCTCCATCCAAACCGGGTTTGGAGTTCAGGTGGATTTTGGTGGGTTGATTGGCGGTTCCTTCGAAATATTTGTAAAGGTTGGTCCCGGGTTCGATAGCCTTTCCGTTGACTCCCACTAGGAATTCTCCCACTTTTGCAGTAGCACCAGGTTGGGCTAATGGTGCCTTCAGGGCTGGGTTCCAGCTTTCTCCGTTGTAGATTTTTTTGATCCGATAGTTGCCATTGACTACTTCATAGTCCGCACCCAGCAAACCAATCGGAACAGAGTTTACTTCTGGAAAATCTCCTCCCCGGGTGTAGCTGTGACCCACTGCCACTTCTCCTCCGAGGATGTCAATGATGTAGTTCATGTCATTTCGGTGACGGACATGCGCTACCCAAGGCTTGTACCACTCATAGATATCGTTCCAAGGTGCGCCATGCACATTGTCCACATAGAGGAAATCGCGCTGATATCTCCAGCCTTCCCGGTAGATCTGCTGCCATTCCTCCATGGGATTGATTTTCACTTTCATCGAGGAAATGGCTTTCAAGGCTCCGTCGCCTGATTTTTTACCGGAACCGGAAGTTTCGACAATTCCCCAGGTCCCATTGCTTTGATACAGAAGCGATTTGCGGTCTTTGGAGACCACGGCTTGATTGATATTTGGAAAAAAGACCTCAGACTTACGCTTTTTCAAATCGTATTTGTGAAGGGTAGTGCCTTGGTTGGGGATTGCTTCCATGTAGAAAACAAATCCTTCCGGAGCCGGGGCAAGTCCGGTGTAGTTTCGGGCCGGAACGTCAATTGCTACAATCCGCTGCTGGATTCCGGCGGCATCGATTTTTACGGTAACAGGACCTTCTGATTTTTTCTCTTGGTTGGAGGCAGCCTCTTCATCACTCAAGGGAAGAAGAGGAGAAGCATCAGAGGAATTCAATACTGCCAAATAAAGACTTCTGGTGATTGGATGATCGTAGCTACTCATATCCAGCCAACCTGTGTTCAAGCCAAAATCTGTGCTTGCAAGGAAGTAAAGGTACTTTCCGCTTTCATCCCAAACCGGGGTTATGGCATCGGCCATGGCGTCTCCAATCTGGATTTTTTGTCCGGATTCCACATTCAGTACAAATACTGACTTGAACTGATTGTCCATCAATCTCACGTAGGCGATCCATTTTCCGTCAGGAGACCAAACCGGATTCATGCTTCGGTTGGGGTGGGCAAATCGATCCGTTTCCACTACGGTAGCTTTGCCTGAGCCTACATTTACAACCCAAATCTGGTAATCCGTGTCGGTGAATGCGATGTGCGCTCCGTCCGGAGCCCATTCGGGTTTGAAGAAAAAGCTAGGATCAGGAAGGTTTATTTTCTTTTGCACGGCTCCATCCTGGTCGGCAATAACCAGTTCGTATTCCCCCTTGGCATCGGAGAAATAGGCGATTTGCTTTCCGTCAGGCGACCAAACAGGCGTCCTTTCTGCCGATTTGGAGGAGTTGGTCACATTTCTACCGGCTCCGTTTTCTTTAGGAACGGTGATGATTTCCCCGCGGAATTCAAAAATAGCCCGCTGTCCGGTTGGGGAAAGTTGAGGATTGCTCAGGTCATTTCCTTTGACATCCACCCATCGTTCTCTAGCCCAATGGAAGTCTCCATTAACGGTGATGTTGAGCTTTTGGCGCTGGCCTGTGGCTGGATTGAGCAGGTGCAGGTAGCCTCCTTGCTCATAGACAATTTCGGAACTGTTGGCATCGAGGCTTTTGATGTCAAAGTCCTTCAGGAAGGTTTCCTGCTTTTCCTGACCGGTGCTCGGATCATAAGACCAGATATTTGCCAGGTAATCCCGCTCGGATATGTAATAGACTTTATTCCCCAGCCAAACCGGATCGGTATGGCGTTCATTGTCCGTTTGTGGGGTCATTTTCAGGGAATAGTTTTTCAGATCCACGATCCAAATAGGCTTGGCCTGACCGCCCCGGTGGTTTCGCCACTCCGGATCCCAAAAGGAAATTTGCTGATAGGCGATGTGGGTTCCGTCGGGAGAGATTTCCCCGTTTACCGCTCTGGGAATAGGCATGGGTTCGGGTATGCCCCCGTTTTTGGAAATCCTGAAAAACTTCGATTCCTGCGTAGCATGGCCTTCTCTGCCCGAGGTAAAGGTAACGTGATTGCCATCGGGTGTCCATCCGGTGACTAGATCTGCACCGGGATGCCAAGTCAGGCGTTGAGGTTCACCGCCCTCGGCAGGGATCAAGTAGACATCCACATTGCCGTCATATTCACCGGTGAAGGCGATGAATTTTCCGTCAGGGGAAAAGTGGGGGAGTGTTTCCTCGCCTTCGTTGCTGGTCAACCGGATGGCATTTCCTCCCGATTTGGGGGCTTTCCAAAGGTCGTTGGCATAGACAAAGACGATGTCGGTCTGGCTAAGGGTAGGTTGGCGAAGCAATTGGGTGCCTTGTCCAAAAGATGCTCCGGCTATCCCTGTGGCCAGGAGTAGGGTAACTATTCTGTTCATGGGTTTTGAAGTAATAGGGTTAGGCTAAAAATAGAGGAAAGGTGGGAGGGATGCTAACCGATGGTCAAATCTGGGGAAGAAGTTTTTGTCAGCGGTTCATTTGAAATTTTCCTTGACAAATTTCGTCCTTCCCCATATTCTGACTTCCTCAATTCACCTAATCCCATATCTTTAGGAATCAGTTTTTGATCCTCTTTTTTCAATGGCTCTATTCCAAAGTTCAGTCCTTAAGAAATACCTCGCCGCACAGGAACACCGCCCAATTCATGAGGCATTTGCGGCTTACCTGACCTACTTCCACAATCCCCGCATCCGAGAAAACATCCGGGCATCCAAGGAAGAACAGTTTCAGGAAGGCTTTCTGAGGGAATTGTTTGTCAAAATCTTCGGCTACACCATCAATCCCGAGCCGGATTACAACCTGACCACCGAACTCAAAAACATCCGCGACTCCAAAAAGACCGACGGGGCCATCCTCAAAGACGGCAACGCACTCGCCGTGATCGAACTCAAAGGCACCGATACCAAAGACCTTGACAAAATCCGCGATCAGGCCTTCAATTACAAAAACAACCAACCCGAGTGCGTCTATGTGATCACGAGCAACTTTGAAAAGCTCCGCTTCTACATCGACAATGCCGTGGATTACGTGGAGTTCAATATCCTGGCGATGGAGTCCGATCAGTTTAAGCTGATGTGGCTCCTGCTGCACCGGGACAACCTCCTCAGCGGACTGCCCAAAAAGATCAAGGAAGAATCCCTCCTTGCCGAGGAGCAGATCACCAAGCAGCTGTACCGGGATTACTCCAACTTCAAGCAGGAACTCTGGCAGGATCTCGTAGCCCAAAATCCCGGTCAGGACGAACTCGTCCTCTACAAGAAAAGCCAAAAGCTCCTCGACCGATTCCTCTTCATCTTCTTTGCCGAAGACAAAGGACTCCTGCCGCCCAACAGTATTTCTGAAATTGTCAAGCATTGGAAAACCCTGGAGCACTTGGATGCTTATGCTCCGCTCTACGATCGATTTAAGCTGTATTTTGGATTTCTGAACACCGGCCGACCGGCTAAAGGGGACAAAGCCGAAATCCACGCCTACAACGGCGGACTCTTCGCACCCGATCCCATTCTGGACACGCTCACGATCTCTGACAGCCTACTGGAGAAGCACGTCCGCAAGCTGACCGAGTACGACTTCGAGTCCGAAGTGGACACCAACATCCTCGGGCATATCTTCGAGCACAGTCTCAACGACATCGAGAATGTCCGTGCCCAACTCGCCGGGCAGGAAGTGGACAAGTCCAAGACCAAGCGCAAGCGGGACGGGGTCTTCTACACGCCCAAGTACATCACCAAGTACATCGTGGACAATACCCTCGGCCGACTCTGTACGGAGAAAAAAGCCGACCTCCAGCTCGTGGACGAGGAATTCAGCAAATACCTCAGCTACAAAACCAAGGAAGCCGAGCGAAAGCGCAAGACCGAACTCAAGCAAAAGCTCGACACCTACCGCAACTGGCTCCTCCAGCTTACCATCTGCGATCCGGCCTGTGGCTCAGGGGCCTTCCTCAACCAAGTCCTGGAATTCCTGATCGCGGAGCATCGCTACGTGGACGAACTCGAAGCACAACTCTTCGACACGCCCCTCGTCCTGCCCAACGTGGAAAACCACATCCTCGAAAACAACATCTTCGGAGTCGACATCAACGAGGAATCCGTCGAGATCGCCCGGCTCTCCCTATGGCTGCGTACCGCCAAGAAAGGCCGCAAACTCAGCAGTCTCAATTCCAATATCAAAGTCGGCAACTCCCTGATCGATGACCCTGCCGTGGCTGGAGATTTGGCCTTTGACTGGCAAGCCCAATTCCCACAAGTCTTTGCCAAAGGAGGATTTGATGTGGTGGTGGGTAATCCCCCTTATGTAGATATAAAAGCACTAGACCCGGAACTTGTTAAAATATTATTCCAAATCTATAAGACAGCAGAAAATCGAATAAATCTTTATTCAATATTTATTGAAAAAGGATATTATATATTGAAAGATAAAGGTTTCTTATCCTTTATTAACCCGAATTCCATATTAGTTAATTCTTCTTATACAAAAATAAGGAAGATGCTTATTGATGATATGACAACAATTGTAAAACTTCCAGATAATGTTT
>NZ_QXML01000013.1 GCF_003583985.1 Algoriphagus lacus
GGAGTTCTTTTCCTGGAATGGAGGTCAATGGGTTCATGGCTGTCTGGTTTTAAGATTTTCAGCGACCGTGAGTTCCAATTTCATGCATTCCTCGATTAGCCGGGAGACATGTTCCAGGCATTGGTTTTCTGATTCCCACTCTGAAGAAATTGCGGCGACAAGTCTTCTGTTCATTTCGATAGCCTGGAGTAGGAGATCGGAGCACCCGCTTGAATCAGTGCCATAGCTGACAATCAAGATGCCCTCAAAGGAGATGGCTGATTGGTTGAAATTGGAGAGGTATACGAAACGCATGATTTTTCCTGATTTTGTTCGCCGGAAAATTGGATGAATCGGGACTTCTGTCCCATTCCATGTGGGGATGAATTAGAAAAGAAGAGGAATAAAATATTCGGGTTGTGTCTCGCGTCATTGCGAGTCCTAAAAATTCCGGCATATACAAAATGGCCATGACAGGTTGGTGTCACCTACACCCATTCTTCAAAGGGTGATATTAAGTAATGTTTCGCCAGCTGAGCACAAATCATCAATCAGAAAGGCGCGGGGGTCTCGCTGCCCACCCTGCAGGCTGGCCCAAACCTAAAACAGCCCAGTGGGCTGTTTCTTTACGGTTTGTCCTTCCCCGCGCGTCTATCCGATTAATATTCTGTGCTAGGAGAGTGAACTCAAACGTTGTTTTGGACTTAATGACGGAAGCAGACACATTTTGTCCAGGAAAAATGACCCGTCCCGCCGATTCTCTTGCAGATCTCAGTGCTAAGGAGAAAGGCTATCGATCCACGGGGCAATGACGAAAAGTAGCGTCATTGCGAGGGATCTTGTTTTGATTATCAGGTTGTTTTTCAGTCTTGCGATCCCGAAGCAATCCTTTAGTAAGCATAGGATTGCTTCGTCGTGCCTCCTCGCAATGACGTTTCCGTCATCGCGAAGGAGCAAAGGATTTGTTTTTTCTTAATTTCCAATCTATCCGCGACTGAAGCGATCTTTCAAGGGCAGTATCAAATAAAAAAGACTGCTTCGCTCCCTGCCTCCTCGCAGTGACGAAAGCCCCGAAGCAATCTTTTGAGGCTTTTCATTTCTTTGTTCTTTTTTCTTGATAAAAAAGAACGAAAAAATCAAGATTTGCCCCGCCCTGCAAGCTGGCCCCTCGCTAAATCAGTTCACTGAACTAATTCTTAACGCTCGGTCCTTACCGCACAAGGCCGAACGCCGGCTCGCTGGCAAATCCTACCCTCGCGCCTATCCGATTAATATTCTGTGCTAGCAGGGTGAACTCAAACGTCGTTTCGGACTTAATGACGGAAGCAGACAAATTTTGTCCAGAAAAAATGACTCGTCCCGCCGATTCTCCTGCTGATCTCAGAGCTAAGGAGAAAGGCTATCGCACCACGGTGCAATGACGGTACCCGACACTTTTTGTCCGGATAAATCAAGCAAAACCCCGATTCCCTTGCTGGAATCAGTACTAAGGAATAATTTAGTCCAAGGACTTTGGGGAGATTTTCCTAATTTCCCTTTCTAATACTTCAGACAATGAACGAAAAAATCCACCACGGCCGGAATATCAAGCGATTCAGAGAGATGATGGGCATCAAGCAGGAAGCCCTGGCTCAGGAACTCGGAGAAGACTGGTCCCAGAAGAAGATCAGCCTGCTGGAGCAAAAGGAAGAAGTGGAGGAGGAGCTACTTCGGCAGGTGGGTGAGATTTTAAGGATTCCGGTGGAAGCTTTTAAGAATTTTGATGAGGAGCAGGCGATTAATATTATCTCGAATACATTCGACCATTGCAATCAACCTGCATCTGTTTTTTACAATTCATCCATTAATCCTTTGGATCAAATTATCAGGTTTCACGAAGAAAAAATCGCCCTTTATGAGCGTATGCTAAAGGAAAAGGATGAGATGATGGAGCGACTGGAAAGGCTGATCAAGGAGAAGTAGTGGGTTGAATCGAATTTTGGAATTATTGCCGGAGAAAGGGTAGGAGTTGTCGGATTACAAACTCTAGAAGAAGGCCTCGAACTTGCAAATTTCAAGGAGCTTGCTCATGAATCAGTGAGCCGATCAAATACCAAAAGCAGACTGAAGCGATTGGTTAATTCTCTCAGTAAGAAGATCAACGAGCTCTTCATCCATAAACTCATACTCATCCGGAACATGAAGGACCTCGATAGCAGGTAAATCCAAATGACCATACAGATCCCTGATTTTGGTTCGATGTTCGGTTTCCATGACATATACCAAATCAGACCAATTTAAATCCCCCTCAGAAATTTTCCTGTCACTTTTTGGGCTTAGTCCCGCAGATCGGACATTAAACCGTGAATCATTTTTAAAAATAAATTCTCCAGTTCTGCTGCGCCTTTTGTTTTTCCCACAAATGATCAGAATGTTCGGTCTTTGGGTCATAATGGTATTGACTTCTAGTACTGAAAAGGTAAAGTGGTGAGAAATGGCGAAGCTATTGGTGTTTGGGATGGGTTTGGAGATAGGGTTTCGCTCGTATATGTTTGGCGAGGTCTAACTCAAATTTAAGCCACCACATCCTGATACAAATACTGCTGAAACTCAATAAACAGCTTCCTAACCTCCCCGGCATTTCCTAGCATGCTAAGTCCGTCGGGCAAACTCTGGTACTTGTTTTCAATCAGGGTTTTGAGTTTGGAATCGTCCAATTCATCGATGCCGGCTTCCACATACTTTTCCAACACAAAATCGATAAAGTCTTTTTGATTGGCAGAAAGCAAGGGGACGATGGTTTGTTGGGCTAATTTTGCCCGCTCTTCCCGGGATTTGGCTATGTAATCTCCGTTGAATACGTACTCCAATACATCAAAAAGGTCACTCTTTTCCATGTTGACCAGCTTTTGTAAGGTGATCAAATCACTCTTTGGAAAACCCAATTCATCCAGTTTTTCCAACAAGGTCCTGCGGGTCACCGGATTGCTCCAAATGGAACGCAATTCTCCCTCGTTCCGGAAAAGCTTGGGCAATTCTCCAAACAGGTCATTTAAAAACTCCTCCGCAGAAATAGGTTTGCCGTCTGCACTCCAAAAGGAGGTGGACATCATGTGTTGGATTTGCCGATCCTTTCCCCGAGCCAGCTTCACCTTTACCTTTTTGGGTTTTTTCTCACAAATACAAGGTGACTCACCACAGACAATGCAGGGAGCTGCAGGTTCTTTCACACACTCGCAAACTACCTTTCCACATTCGGTGCATGGAGTAGGCGGTTGGGGTTCTCCAATTATCTCATCCGGCTCAGCAGGATCTCCATCCCACTCCGGGTCGGCAAAATGCTGGTAGGCATTGACATAGTCATAAATGGTGAAAAACTCTTTTCCATCATACACGCGGGTGCCTCGCCCTACGATTTGCTTAAATTCTATCATGGAATTCACAGGGCGCATCAACACAATGTTCCGAACGTTGCGGGCATCCACTCCCGTGGAAAGTTTCTGTGAGGTAGTCAGAATGGTAGGGATAGTTTTTTCATTGTCCTGAAATTCCCGCAATTGCCGCTCTCCTTCTTCCCCATCGTTGGCAGTCACCCGCACGCAATAGAACGGATCTTTGGTTTTGCTTTCCTGATTGATCAGATCCCGAACCAAAGCCGCGTGGGCCTGATTGGCGCAAAACACAATCGCTTTTTCTTTTGGTCCACAGTCAGCCAAAAAGATTTGGACGCGTTTTCGCTCCCGCTCCACGATCTCAATGGTTCGGTTAAAATCCTTCTCCTCGTACCGCTTTCCTGCTTCAATTTCGCCTTCCAGCAATTCATCGTCAGAAGTGTAGATGTAATCGTCCAGCGTGGTCTGAACCCGCTTTACCTTGAATGGAGTCAAAAATCCATCATTGATTCCCTCTTTCAGGGAATAGACGTAGACGGGCTCTCCAAAATACCGATAGGTGTCCACATTGTCTTTGCGCTTGGGCGTGGCAGTCAAACCCATTTGCACTGCCGGAGCAAAGTATTCCAGAATTGCCCGCCAATTGCTCTCATCCTGAGCCCCGCCTCGGTGACACTCATCGATGATGATCAGGTCAAAATAATCGGGGGGATAGGCTCCAAAGTAAGGAGAAGGTTTGCCATCCGCACCCGTTCCGGACATGAAGGTCTGGAAAATGGTAAAGAACAAACTCCCATTGGTCGGTACCCTTCCGTTCTTCTTGATCGCGTCGGGCTTGATTCTGACCAAGGCGTCTTCCGGAAAAGCCGAAAAGGAATTGTAAGCCTGATTAGCGAGGATATTCCGATCGGCCAAAAACAAGACGCGTGGTCTTCTGCTGGCCTGACCGGGCGATTTATTACGATCCTGAAGATTCCAGCGAGTCTGAAACAGCTTCCATGCAATCTGAAAGGAGATGGCTGTTTTCCCGGTGCCTGTGGCCAAGGTCAGCAATACCCGGTCTTTTTGCTTTGCCACGGCCTCGAGGGTCTTGGCCACGGCGATTTCCTGATAGTAGCGAAGCTCCCATGAACCGGATTTGTCCTCAAAAGGAACTGATGCAAAACGTGCTCTCCATTGTTCCGAAAAGTCTTCCTGTAGTTCTGCAGGCTTTGCCGGAAAGGTCTTTTCCCAAAGTTGTTCGGGGCTTAAAAAATCATCCGCTAACCCTTCTGCTCCAGTCTCCATGCAGATTTGGTAGATCTGTCGTCCATTGCTCGAGTAAGTAGTAGCCAGTTTCAGTTTCTCGGCATACTGCTTGGCCTGCATGACGCCTTCACCAACTTCCTGATTTGCACTTTTGGCTTCGATCACAGCCAGCTTGGTGCCTTTGTAGACCAGGACGTAGTCTGCGATTTGTTTTTTGCCTCGCCCGCCCACCTGGATTTTTCCTGCGGTGATCTTGTACTCACGCAGGACCTTGGAGCCCTCGACCACACCCCAGCCAGCTTCCCTGAGCTTGGGGTCGATGAGTTCGGCGCGGGTTTCGGATTCGTTCATGAGGTTTATTTTTTTTTCTCTACCTGGGACATTTGGGACTCTTGGGACGAGGTCCCAAATGTCCCACAAGTCCCAAAAAGCTATGGTTTCTTTTTCCTTTCCTCGATTCTTGCTCTGGTCATCCGCTCTCTCAATCCCCCCTCTTTGACAAAAGCAATTTCTAATTTTTTGATTTGTTGATTCAACAAATAAGTACAAATTTTTATCAACGTAATCATCACATTCGCACAGATCTCCGGGTCCTCGTGCTCGATGGCTTTCTGGAAGGTCTCGTAGCTAGGAGTGGGGGTGCTTTTGTTCAGCTCGCGAACGCGAGCCACAAGGCGGTGATTCTTTTCCCAGATGGGAAGCTTGCGGGTCCTGAGAAAATCCTCGTAGTCGATCTGCAACTCTTCCAAACTGGCCCTGGCGACATTCGTGAGCTTGATTTCCATTTCCTTGGAGGTAGCAGAGGCCATGCTGCCCTCGGCGATATTCTGCTTGCCACTGCGGGCGGCCTGCACCATCTGACCCACTGTCCGGTCGTATTTATTGAAAAAGCGATTCGTGAAATATACCGTCCCGTCGTAGACGATCTCAGCCTTCTGATAGCTAAACAGATGCCGATACCCTCCATGTGCGGGGATAAATCCTTCGGTATTTTTTTCTTGGTCATTCATCGACTTTAACTCCTCTGTAATTCGTGCATTAACTCAATTCTAGAAATGAAGTAATCCAAATGCAGTTCACCACCTTTTGGGTAGTGTTTTTCATTAAATTCAATGAAATATTCAAAGGAATAATCAGAAATTAATTTCTTACGATAAAGCTTAGGCGTGACTTTCAGCTTTTTTTCTTGTTGTTCTTTTCCTTCCGACTTCTCCCATAGGTCTAATTCTTTATTAGCAACATTATTCTTGTATAGGACTAGTAGAAGGGATTCGATGTAACCAAAATTAAGGTCTTTTCCTTTTTTAATTTTTGGGCTTACAAAATCAAATAACTCATCAATAAAGTCTTGAAAATTTAGCCTACTGTCTTTTATTAAATTATAAAAATCGGGCTTTATAAACTTGATAAATAAAAGAGTCAATAGGGCATTGGGAAACGTATAATTTCTAACAGAAAATGTTTTTAAAATTATCGAACAATGAGAAAGGATTTTTTCGATTTGACGTAGGTTAACTTCCGAATTATTGAGAAATGAATAAGCCAGATCATAAAAAGTAATATTTTCATCAGAGAGTTTTTGGTCTAATCTTCTGTTTTCTGCACTTAAAAATTCTCTCATTCCAGTCTTTTGAAACATGTAATGAATGTAATCATTGAGAACCGGTGAAGGTAAAGAATACTCCAAATCAATAAATCGCCTTAGATATTCATTTCCATTTATTTCTGAACTTCCAAAATAGCCCTTGATAGAATTAATCAAATTTCCCTTGTCAATTGAAAGGACGAAGACAATCCCAGGAACTGAAAAAAAATGCTTGATTATTTCTAAAAACTCGACAGCATATTTTGGATTGCAACGATCCAATTCATCGATGAAAAACACCAAGGGCTTTTCCATTTCGGAGACATAGGTTTCTAGTTCCTTTTTGAACTCTTCCAGCCCCTTTTTCTTGTTAGCATATCCATTGACTTCCTCTTCAAATACTTGAACAGCTTCCTCGGATAGTTCATTAAAGGCTTCTTTGATGGTTTTGGAGTCGATATGCTTTTCTAGGAATGCCGAAAGAACGGTAGGCACAAGTGCTTTCGAAAATCTTGCTCCATACTTAACCATAGATTTAAAATTCTTATCCTTTCCGATTTTCAATTCCTTTAATTCAGAAAGTAACGCTGTCAGCGGTTCACGATTGAAATCATGCTCCCAAGCGTTGAAATAAATGGTTTGAAACTTCCGTTCCTCCATTTCGAGATAGACTTTCCACATCCGGATAAACTCCGTCTTACCTTCTCCCCATTTATTATTCAGTGCTAAAACAAATCCATCCGCATAATTCTCCATAATTGAGGTGAGGATTTTAGCATACTTTTCTCTGCCCAATTCACATTTTTCAAAAGGATTTAGTGGATTGGGATCTTGAAGATGGTAGTGTCTGGAAGAAATCATACCTCAACATCTCTTCCTCCTAACTCCCCACTAAACGCCTTCTGCAGGATACTCTTCTTCAACTCCTCCAAGTCAGCGATCTTCTTCTGATACAGCGCTTCCAGCTTCTGCGTCTCGGCACGCAGGGTATCTAATTGGTATAGGATGGCTTTTTGTTCTTCTTTTGATTTGGGGAACGTGATTTTGACACTAGTAAGGTCACTATTATAGAGCCTTGAAATTGTAGCTCCTTTTGAAGGAGACCAGTTACAAAATTCATAAATAACGAATAGGTAATCATTCAGAACTTGTTTCTCATCATTATCTATCCAAACAATATTTGAATCTTGGAAATATGCGGGCTCTCCATCATATCTCACACGCCTACCTATTGTTCCTGATGCAGAAATTAAAACATCGCCTTTTTTTGGGAATGAATACTTTGATCGGAATTCATCAAAAATTTCTTTTGAAATAAACGCATCTGGTTCTTTACCAAAAGTTCCAATTTTGTAAAATGGAATATCTCCAGTGGCTGTTGTTTGCTCCTTGAAAATTCTCTTGCACATTTTTGGACTTCCTATTTCCCCTAGTGTTTTTTCTACCCAACCATCACCTTTTTCCTTAAACACCCCCTGCAAATAGCTTTCAAAGAGTTCTTTGGCGTTTTTGAGGTTTTGTTCGGCATTGGCTTTTGCCTTGGCTATCGCTGCAAAGGCTTCATCCAAGATGGAAACAATGCGTTGTTGTTCGGGGAGAGGGGGAAGGGGGATTTCAATTTGCTTTAAAATTGCAACAGAAGCCACATTCTGAATTGCTGCACCACCTGAATATTCCTTTAAACTCTCTTGAAAATTCTCACTCTGCATCCAGAGCTTTAAAAAAACGGTTGAAATTTTTTTAGATGGAGTTAATTTTAATAAAGCCTGATTAATTATTCCCTTTTGAATGTTTTCAGGAACAATTGCAACTTTGCCCATTGTCCCTGAACAACTCATAATTAAATCACCTGACTTTAATTCAAAGCGTTTCATTTCATTGAATTTAACTTCATCAATGAAATATCTTATGTCATCAAATTGGTCATAAATAGCATGTTGTTGTTCGTATACTGCGCAACCTTCAGTCTTAAAAATATTCTTCTTTAAACTACCCCCAAAAGGTCCTCGCACAAAACTACATACATCACCTAATTTCGTTTTCCCCCAATTTTTCATAGCAACTCCAAAATTGAGTTTAAAATCTCCGCACTCTCCTCGTCCAAGGCTTTCATTTCTTCCAGAATAGCTTGTGGTGAGCGCAGGGCGGTTTCCTCTTTTTTGTTGGGGTTTTTGACGGAGAGATCCACTTCGGCTCCGCTCAGTGACCGTACGTCTACACTCCAGGAATTGGGACTATCGGCGAAGGTTTTTTGCAATTCCACAAACTCCGCCAGATCGTTTTCATTGAGCGGGTTGGTCTTGCCCAGGTTGCGGTCGAGGTTCAGTTGGTAGAACCAGACTTTTTGGGTGGGTTTGCCTTTTTCGAAGAAGAGGACGACGGTCTTGACCCCAGCACCGGTGAAGGTGCCCCCGGGCAGGTCGAGGACGGTATGCAGGTTGCAGGTCTCGAGCAGTTGCTTTCTCAGGGCGACAGTGGCATTGTCGGTATTGCTAAGGAAGGTGTTTTTGATCACGATCCCGGCCCGACCTCCTGCCCGCAGGATTTTGATAAAATGCTGCAGGAAAAGCGAGGCCGTCTCACCCGTACGAATCGGAAAGTTTTCCTGCACCTCGGCGCGTTCCTTCCCCCCAAAGGGCGGATTGGCCAGCACCACGTCGTAGCGGTCTTTTTCCTGAATATCGGACAGGTTTTCCGCCAGCGTGTTGGTATGGATGATATTGGGCGCCTCAACCCCGTGCAGGATCATGTTCATGATCCCGATGATGTAGGCCAGGGATTTCTTTTCCTTGCCGTAGAAGGTTCGCTTTTGGAGGATTTCGGACTCCGCAGAAGTCAGCGTCTTCCTCGATCTCATGTAATCAAACGCCTCGCAGAGGAAGCCCGCAGACCCGGCAGCTCCATCATAGACCGTCTCCCCAATCTGAGGATTGACGACTTTGATGATTGAAGTGATCAGAGGACGGGGGGTGTAGTATTCTCCCCCGTTGCGGCCAGCATTGCCCATGTTTTTGATCTTTCCTTCGTAGAGATGGGACATTTCGTGCTTTTCGGCATAGGTGCGGAAGCGCAGGGAATCGATCAGATTGATCACTTCCCGGAGGTTGTACCCGCTTTGGATGCGGTTTTTCAGTTCGGAGAAGATCTCCCCGATTTTGTATTCGATGGTGTCGGGACTTTGGGCAGAGAGCTTGAAGCTGCGGAGGTAAGGCCAGAGTTTGTTGTTGACAAAATGATTGAGGTCATCCCCGGATTGGGCCCGATGATGGTCGAGTTCGCCGGAGGGAAGCTTGGGTGCTGCCCAGGTGTTCCATTGGTACTCTCCGGTGATAATGGGTTGATAGACTTTGCCTTCGAGTTCGGCGGCCGTAGCGCGATCCTGCTCGAGATCGTCGAGGTATTTAAGAAAAAGAATCCAAGAAGTCTGCTCCACATAATCCAGTTCCGAGCCACAGCCCGCATCCTTGTGGAGTATATCATCTACGTTTTTAAAGGTTTGTTCGAACATTAGGGGTACTAGTTTTTGGGAGGGGTAAAGTTATCAATCTTGGGGAAAAATGGGGGTTTGGTTTAGTGGAAGTGCGGAAATGGAATTGCAAATTCCAAAGAATATTAGGGTGTAATTACAAATTACACCCAGCGTCCAACGAACCTCAACCATGAAAGACAATAGACTACGCAGAGGCGGGGGTTTGCTTTTAAGGAATTACAACTGGTGGTAAAATAATTTCATTCATGTCGTTTAGTTCAAGAATTACTGGTTGCTTTAGTTTTAGTGCCTTTCCAATTGCAATACAATGCCGTTCTTCAAGTGTCGGCAAAAGGTTTGAATAGTCAGAGCCAATATAGTTTTCTAAAAATTGTTTACCCGTGTCGTCAAAAACTCTCATTGCAAAAATGGTGTTGCACTGATTTAAAATGCTCTTACTAATATTTGCTGTCCTTTGAGTAACAACAAATGAACCTAAACCATATTTTCTTCCTTGAAGGATAACTTTTGCCGTTCCGTTCGTTGCGTTTTTGTCGCCTTCATTTGCAATTGAATTCCATTCCGGGACAAGAGAGTGTGCTTCCTCGAATACAATGAGAAACCTTGCTTCTGATGTTTCGCCTAATAAACTTGCTTTAACTATTAACCTTTCTGAAATCAATCTTACTTTCTCAGCTGGTGTTAAATCAATTTTGTGAGTAATATTAAATTGACTACCTGGTCTTGAAACATTGTGCATGTCTGGATTTATCGTGATAACTCTTTTGTCAGATGCTATAAAAGCATCAATCTCTGTATCAATCGTTGTCTTATACAATGCTTCATTTCCCCAAGTAGCTGGGTTTGCAGGAACTCCAGTTGCGTTTCCTGCTTTTAAGGATGCTAAAGTTGCTGGAACAAAATCAATTTGAATTAAAGTTGGCGAAACATATTTTGGCAATTCCCTCGAATATTGATTTGTCAAATCAATACAGAAGATCTTAACGTCTGTTGTTGAAAGTAATTTTTGAAGTAATTCAAATGTTAGACAGGATTTACCAATTCCGAGAATGCCAAGAATAGCGGTATTGTGAGTTACAAGTTCGTGGGGAGTTTTTATTGGTATGCCATAATTAGTGTTTGGTAATTTGCCAATGAAGTTGTTACTATCATAAGCAACATTCAAAGGGTCAAGTAAAAAAATTGGAGTGTAAATTTCAGGTAACCATTTAACTGTATTAAGTTCGTTTGATACTGCAACATATCTACCTAATTTTTGAGCTGTTCCAATTGTGAAACCATGTGTGTCCTTAAATTCTAAGCTTTCTTCGTCCGTTCTTGCATCAATTATTTGATACAATACTTCTTCGTTTGCAATTTCAGTTTGAATTATACTTCCTTCTCCAATTCCTCTTTCCTTTTGAAGCTCATCTGAGAAAAGTTTGTTGAATTTTATTTTGTTTATGGTTGAGCCTTCCCATACATAACCTATTAAATTTTTAAAATTTGCCTTTACTTTATTTGAATTGATTGCATTTCTAACATCTTCTTCCAAAGCGTCAATATTTAATAGATAGACTGCGTTGGTTTTTGAGAAAATAGATTTTTCTCCTGTGAGTGGCATGAGTGTTTTTATGTTGAAGGAAATGAGGTTTTGTTCTTCATCCCGTAGGGATAAAATCTCTAACCATTTTTTTCCTAACAATATTCGTTCACTTAGAACAATCCCAGCAACCCCGTTTGTGATATTTTCAAGATACACCAAGCTACCTTTCAATTCCTTTTGTCTAAATGGATTGTCACTTTGAAGTTCAACTTTGTATAGGTCTGTGCTTTCATGTCCAATTACTTGCCCTATGAATTTTGCAGCATCTGTAGTTGAAGTTATATTTTTAAATTGAGTGGAAATAAAATTCACAAACCAAACAATGGGTTTGTTTACAGCGAGTAAAAAACCAAAGCCAATTAGAATAGGATACTCTTTCTGGTCATAACGAAAGAATGAAACAACAATGTCAAAATAGAGTAGCGTAAAAACAATTTCTGGTCTTGAAATTTTGCAAATGATGTCAACTGCAATGCGTTGCTGTTTTTCAAATTTCTTGAAGCCATGCAAAAATATTAATAGTAAGCCTAACCCTGTAAAAACAGCACAAGCGATATACCAATATTTTGAAAGAGATAAACACTGTTTGCTGTTCAGTCCGATTAGAAATAGAAATATTGCTACCCACCTTGTAATTACGTCAACTGGTTTTGAAAAGTAAGGCTCGGTTATGTAAACACTTAAAATTAGTGCAAGTCCTGTAGCAATTAGAACTGCGTTTAAATTGTTATTTGTGTCAATAAGAAATTGCCAGTCATTAGAAAAGTAGTAGCCGATACCTAAAATTAAGCCGATGTATATTGCAACAACTGAAAATCGCTGTTTGATATTTAATTGCATTTCGTCCGTGTTTTAGTCATTGTAATTTTCTTTTGGAGCTCGATTTTTCTTGTTTGGTTTGTCGCCATAGGGTTGCCACTAACTCGCCTATTCATGCACCTTTAGTCCACCTATCAGCCTGATTTGACTGCCTTTGTACACCTTTCGGCTGAATTTTCTTTTTCAATAACGGCCTAAATCCTTCTTTTCACAATACCCAGTACTGGGTATTTTTATGATTTCAAGTAAAAAAAAGAGCCGAAGGATTTCTCCCCCGGCTCTTTTGCCCCGGTTTGTGCCTGCCTGTCCGAAGGCAGGTCTCCACTAACCGGAACCGTTTTTTGAATCATTCAAGTAAGTGAAGACACTTACTTTGGCGGTTGGATTTCTCCCCCGGCTCTTTCGCCCCGGTTTGTGCCTGCCTGTCCGAAGGCAGGTCTCCACTAACCGGAACCGTTTATTTTAATTATTTAAAAATCCCCCTTGCCCCTCCCGATAGCTATCGGGAAAAGGGGGAGTCTAACGACGTCAATCGGCATCTCCCAATTCTAATTGGAGTATTCAGGATTCTGTCCTCTCATTTTTTGGTGAATCGATTGTAAACCAAAAGAGCCGAAGGATTTCTCCCTCGGCTCTTTTGCTCTTTATCCTCAAATCCAGCCCTGCTTGATCTCCTGCAAGGTTTTATCCTGTTAACAAGTATTGCCTTTTACTTTACTTCTTCAATCTCACCTGGCCTCCAGGTCTTATCAAACCAAGGCTGCAATGGACCATAAATTCGTAAAAGCGTATTCCAACCTTTTCCCGGAATGGTCTGTACCCAGTTGTTTTCTTTTCCCTCAGGAGGTTTTGGGCCGAAATAGATATCCACAGACCCATCAGGGTTAATAAGGGTTTCCTTAGACTGACTGGTGACGGCCGGCCACTTTTGGTCATTTTGAAGCATGGAACGGGTCTGATTGTCGTACAAAATCACAGACCAGAAATTGGCTACCGGAATATTGGGAGGGAGGTGGAGTTTATAATTTTTTCCACCGTCGAGTCCCTTGCCTTTGGAGTCAACAAACGCGGCCATGTACTGAGAACCCTGCCCAACAACCTTTGAATCCATCGCAGGGGTGATACCCGTTGCGTAAAAGAAGAAGAAGGTATTCATGTCCAACAGGCTTACTCCATCTTTTTCAAAAGTGTATCCACTTGCATTCATTGGATTGCACCATGCACTGTTTGGATAAAAATAGGCGTCCTTTTCTCTTGATTTATAGGAAACGGCACGTGCGGTGGCATCACCAACCAAAGCAGCTTCAGTTAAAATCTTCTTCATCCTTTCGTCAGGATTAAAAGGTTGACCTTTGCGAATACCAATGGACGCCCAATAGCCCAATGTAACTGGGTTAACGGTCTCGGTAGGTTCTTCCTGGACTACCTTATCAAGGTATTCCCAAAAGGTATAATCAGCCGGTGCTATGGAATTGAAATCCTTGTCAGAAACATTCACAAAATTCAGCGAAGGCGGATTGCCTGTTTGAGAAAGGGGATAGATCTTGGTGAGCTTTTTGACATTATCCACCTCTGGTTTGGTGTCTCCATCGACAAGGAAGGTTCTCCAGGCAACCCAAATGCTGTAAGTAGGACTTTGCACTACATGGTAGCCTTTAGGAATTTCGCCTTTGTAATTTGGCGGAAGCAGCAGGTACTTGCCACCTTCACCTTTATCAGGTCCCATAAATCCCAAATCCGTCACAAATTTGTACCACATATCATCTATCAACCCAAGGACTCTTGGCGGTATCTCCATAACCAGAGGTCCGTCTTTCAGATCGAGCCAAAACCAGGTATAGGGGGTATTGTTGTTAGGGGTAAGGAAAAGAGAGCGGGCATTCATGATGTCCTCAAAAATGGGCACGGTTAAATTTGCCGGGCCAACTTCCAGAATACCTTTTCGATTGGCATACTGGCTTACCGGTGCCAACCCAAGCAGGTAGGCCTGAACAGCCCTTTGAAAGTCAAGGTTATCATACAACTTATCGACGGTTGCACTGTCGGGAAATCCATCGAAAAAGTTGAGCGTTCCAATGCGGGAGTCAATCTGATCCGGAATAGCAATTCCCTCAGGAATTTTTGTAGTCATTTTGTATGACTGCACTGGGGTTGTGGTTTTTTCTTCCGGAGTTTTAGGTGCACACCTGAATGCGAGTCCTATTATCGAAAGGAATAAAAACACATAAATCGATTGATTAGTGTTCTTTTTCATGTTTATTTTTAATTAGATGGAGGGCTTAATTATATCTTCTGATTCAGAACTATATTTTGAATTTTTCAAGAAAGTGAAGACACTCACTTGGGCGATGGGATTTCTCCCCCGGCTCTTTTACTATTTATATTCTAGACCACCGAAATCCGAAACTTGTGTTGAGCTTGTCGAAGCATCGGTCTCCCGTCTTCGGTCTTCCAACTCTTTCACCATCGCGCTTCGATATACGCTACTCCCGTAGCTCCAGTGCTCAGCCTGACAGGGTTCACCAACCTCCCCCAAGCGCCTTGTACAGCCTTACGGAGGAAATCAACTGGTTTTCCAATGCCAGGGATTTTTCAAATTCGGAGTAGTAGAGTTCGCGCTCAGCATCCAACACTTGCAGGAAGGAAGTATAGCCGTTGTCATACAGCGCTTTGGACAGCATCAGGGATTTCTCCGTAGCGGCGACCTGTTGCTTTCTCGCGTCATATTCATTGGTATAGGTCCGGATCTCCGCCAGGGAGTTTTCCACCTCGGCAAAGGCTTCAATTACGGTCTGCTCATACTGAAAGGCATATTGCTTGGCCCGGGCCCGCTCGGCTTCCACCCGTCGCTTGTTTTGTCCAAACTGGAACAGCGGGGCTGCCAACTGACCCGTAACAGAAGCCAAACCCGCGCCCGGCACAAAGAGCTTGGAGATATCCGGGCTGGCGACTCCCAAAAATCCGGTCAAACTCAAGGATGGAAACCGCATTGCCACAGCCACTCCGATCCGTTCGGTTTGGGCTATCAGGAGTTGTTCGGCCTGCTGGATGTCCGGTCTTCGGGTCAGGAGTTCGGAAGGAAGTCCGCTTGGGATTTCCAAAGGAAGCTGCTGCTGATCGTTTTGCAATCCCCTGCGGATAGGGGAGTAGGGCCTGCCGCTCAGGATATTGATTGCATTTTCGACGAAGATAATTCCCCGCTCCAAGCTGTAGAGTTGTGCCTTGGAATCTGCGGCGATCTGCTCGGCCTGCAGTTTGTCCAGTTCGGACACTTCCCCTTTTTCAAAGCGGAGGTTGATGATTCTCAGGTATTCCAGACGGGTTTCGTAGGTTCGCTGGGTGATTTTGTAGCGCTCATCCAAGCCCCGCAGATTGAAATACAGTTCGGCAAGCTGTGCCACCAAACTGATGTAGATCGATTTGCGGTTTTCTTCCGTAGCCAGCAATTCGGCATAGGCGGCCCTGTTGGCATGTCTGAGTTTTCCCCAGATGTCAATCTCCCAGGAAACATTGCCCAACACAGAGTACGAGTTGGTGTTAAACCCTACTCCTGCTTCCGAAGCCTGCTGTCTGAAATCAGTAGCTCGTGCTCCGGCTGCCACCCCAAAGGCAGGTCCAAGATTGGCTTTGTTGTAGCCCAAAATAGCCTGGGCTTCCTCTACCCGGGCCACTGCCGTCAGCAGGTTCAGGTTGGAATCCAGGGCGTATTGGATGAGGGACTGCAAAGCGGTATCCTGATATACGTCCCACCACTTGAGATTGGTAATGGAGTCGGCGTCAGTAAGCGCAAATGTATACCCTGTCGGTGTTTTTGATTCAACGGTTTCCGGTCTGGAGTACTTTGGTCCGACGGCACAACCGGTAAGAACCAACAGAAAAACGATCGGTATGATTAACTTTTTCATCAATGAGTCGGTTCAGAAGGTGAAACAGCAGGTGAAGCAGGAGGCGTTGGTTTCTTTTTCTTTCCCCCGATACTTTCAATCAGCACATAGAGTCCGGGAACCACGATGACCCCGATGATCGTCGCAATCAAGGTTCCGCTGAAAACGGCCATTCCCATCACTTTTCGGGCTTCGGCACCGGCACCGGAGGCAGTGAGCAAGGGAACTACCCCGAGCATAAAGGCGAAGGATGTCATCAGAATCGGACGGAGTCGGAGTTTGGCGGATTCCATGGCTGCATCATAAAGCGATTTGCCCTGCTCCTCGTGGAGCATTTTTGCAAATTCCACGATCAGGATCGCGTTTTTGGCGGTCAAGCCGATTAGCATCACGAGTCCGATCTGGGCAAAAACGTTGTTCACATAACTGACGCTCCAGAGTCCTCCCAGCCACAATCCGAGGAATGCTCCCAATATCGCAGCCGGTACGCCCAGCAGTACGGAGAAGGGTAGCGTCCAGCTTTCATACTGTGCTGCCAAAATCAGGAATACGAAGACCAAGGCCATTAGGAACATGGTGCCCCCGGTACCTTCGGCAGCTTTTTCCTGATAGGACATGTTGCTCCAAGAGTACCCGATTTCCTTTGGCATTCCCGCCGCGACTTCTTCCAAGGCACGGAGTGCATCGGTGGAACTGTATCCTTCCTTCGGTGCGCCGGAAATTTCCGCAGCACGGTACATGTTGAATCGGTTGGTATAGGAAGGACCGTAATTATCTTCGACCGTAGTGATGGTACTCAGCGGGATAATTTCTCCGGCTTTGCTTCGGACATAGAATTTGGCCAGGTCATCAGGTTCCAGGCGGTTTTTGCCTTCAGCCTGCACGAAAACTTTATACTGACGTCCAAATCGGTTGAAGTCGTTGACGTAGGCACTTCCCAAATAGGTGGAAATGGTACTCGTCACCTCACTCAGGTCAATGCCCAGTTTTTCGACTTTGTCGAAATCGATCACGATCTTTTTCTGAGGGACATTGGATCGGTATAGGGTGTAAATGTTTCCGATTTCAGGACGTTTCCGGGCTTCGGCTATGAATGCCTGAGCCTGCTCGTCCAGGTATTGGGGAGAATTTCCGGATCGGTCCTGAAGCTGAAGCGTGAAACCGGCCGAGGTACCCAATCCTTCAATCGGAGGCGGGCCAAATGACATCGCAGAAGCTTCCGTTACCGTACTCCTCAAAGCCAAATTAGTCTCCTGAATGAGCTGTTTGGCTGTTTTGGTTCGTTCATCCCATGGTTTGAGCGACACAAACACAAAGGCATTGCTTGTGGAAAAAGACTGATTGAGCAAGCTGTATCCCAATACCATGGTAGAAAATTCAATTTCTTCATGCTGACCAAGAATTGCTTCCACTTTTTTGGCCACTTCATCGGAGCGCTCCAACGACGCGGCATCAGGAAGTTGGATATTCACCATGAAGTAACCTTCATCTTCCTCCGGAACAAAGCCTCCGGGAATTCCTCCGTTGAGTAACAGGATTCCACCCACCACAAAACCGATGATGATCAGGGATCGGATGGATTTTTTGGCTACGGCACCGGCAATTCCGGTGTAACCCAAGGTAAACTTGTCAAAGCCCCGATTGAAAGCGTTGAAGAAGCGTTGAAGCAATCCTTTGGATTCTTTTTTAGGCTTAAGAATAATTGCGGAAAGCGCTGGGCTCAGTGTCAATGCGTTGAAGGCGGAGAACAATACCGAGATCGCAATCGTAATCGCAAACTGCTGATAGAGTCGGCCTGTGATGCCTCCGGCAAAAGCCACCGGAACGAACACCGCCGCAAGGATCAAGGCAATCGCCACTACCGGTCCGCCCACTTCCTTCATGGCTTTTTGGGTAGCTTCTTTCGGTTTCATGCCATGCTCGATGTTATGCATTACCGCTTCCACCACCACAATCGCGTCATCGACGACCAAACCTATGGCGAGGACTAGCCCCAGGAGTGAGAGTACGTTGACTGAAAATCCCAGCATCGGGAAGATGATGAAGGTACCGATCAGGGAAACCGGAACGGTCAGCAAGGGAATCAGGGTCGCTCTCCAGTCCTGAAGGAATAGGAATACCACGATGATAACCAGCGCAACCGCTTCAAAGAGGGTATGGATGATTTCCTCAATACCCACTGAAACCGCACGGGTGGTATTCAGAGAAATGTCATATTTCAAGTCGTCCGGAAAGTATTTTTCCAGATCTGCCACAGCAGTTTCAATCGATTCGGCCACTTCCAGTGCGTTGGATCCCGGCATCTGGTACACCACAATGGTGGATGCCGCTTTGGTATTCAGTCGGCTGGAGGAGTTGTAATTGTCCAAACCGAGTTCGATCCGGGCAATGTCCTTCAAGCGAACGATGGATCCTTTTTCATCCGATTTGACAATGATGTCTCCAAATTCCTCTTCGGTAACCAATCGCTCCTGAAGTGTAACGGTATAGGTGTACTCCACACCGGCGGGGGAGGGAGGTGCACCGAATTTACCGCCAGGAGAAATCGCGTTTTGCTTTTTGACGGCATTGGACACGTCGTTTACGGTCAGATCGAGTTTGGTCAGTTGGTCAGGATCGAGCCAGATTCGCATGGAATAATCAGCCCCGCCGAAGAGAATCACATCACCGACACCTTTGACCCGCTTGAGCTGATCGACGATGTTAATGTTGGCATAGTTGTTTAGGAAAGACGCGTCGTAGGTTTGATTGGGAGAGGAAAGGGACACCAGCATCAGCGGGAATACCAGGGACTTTTTGGTGGTCACCCCGAAGTTTTTCACTTCCAAGGGCATTTTTGCACTCGCCTGAGATACCCTGTTTTGGGTAAGCATGTTGGCGTTGTCTAAGTCTGTGCCTACCTCAAAGGACACCTGAAGGGTCAGCGATCCATCGGCTGCATTGATGGATTTCATGTAGAGCATTTCCTCCACACCGTTTACCTGCTGCTCGATCGGAGTAGCCACGGCTTGCTCCACGTTGACGGCGTTTGCTCCGGTGAAGGTAGTCGTCACCTGGACCATCGGAGGCGTGATGTCCGGGTACTTGGAAATCGGGATTCCGCCCAGGGTAATCAAACCCATGATGATCATCAAAATCGAGATCACCATGGCGACTATGGGCCTTCTTATGAAAAACTCACTCATATCGTTAGGGAGAAAATTAGTGGGAAAAGATTCGGATTAGTTGCCTTTCGGAGTCCAGGCTTGCTCGACTACTTCGACTTTGGCATTGGCAGCAAGGCCAGCCGAACCCAAAATTGCTACACGGTCACCTGGTTTCAGACCCTCGGTAATAATCCAGGCGTCTCCGACTTTTTGCCCTGCGACCACGGTGGTTGCCTTCAGTGTGCTGGAATCAGATACCGTAAAAACCTGATTTAGATTTTGAAGCTGAAATACCGCCCGCTGAGGAATCAAAACTGCAGCTGCGGCAGTTTTTAGCAATACCCTTGTTTTTACAAATAGTCCCGGACGAAGCAGGCCGTTGGGATTTGGGAAGGATGCTTCAATGGTCAGTGTACCTGTTTTTGGATCGATTTCACGGTTTGCAAAATCTATTTCACCTTTTTCAGAAAAAGTCGTTCCGTCAGCCAAAATCAGTTCCACACTTCTTCGTGCACCTGCAAGTTCTTCCGGTGTCAGCTGAGCAATTCTCAAATATTCGCGTTCGCTGATTTGGAACCGAACTCTCACTCCATCGACGCTGGAAATGGTGGTTAGAACTGAAGTGCCACCGGCACGGCTTACATAGTCTCCGACCCGTACGTTGGAGATACCCACGATTCCGTCAAAAGGTGCCGTGACTCGGGTATAGCCCAATTCCACTCTTGCATTCTCGAGCATGGATCGGGTGGATGCCACATGGGCTTTTGCAGCTTCGAATTCCGCCACTGCATTGTCCAGATCCTTTTTGCTCAGGGCGTTCATTTCGGTCAGAGGACGCACCCGGCTCAATTCGCTCTCCGCACGGACCAGTTCGGTCTGGGCGCGGGTCACTTCGCTTGCCTGACGGTCTACCCGGTTTTTGTATTCGATGTCATCGATGGTGTAGAGGAGGTCTCCTTTTTTGACGACCGAACCTTCCTTGAAATTCACAGAGGTTACCCAGCCTTCTACACGGGCTCGGATATCGACATCCGATTTACCATAGACTTGGGCCACAAACTCTTCATACAAGGGGACGTCACTTTGAACTGCTTTTACCACATTCACCTGTACGGGTGGTACCACCGTGACTGCTTCTTCCTTACAGGCCGAAAGCAGGACAACGAGTGATAAAAAACCTAAAACTTGGTTTCTGACTTTAAAGAGTAATTGCATAGGATTATGATTTGGCGGGGAAAATGTCTCGGTTAATTTCTTTCTATCTGATTTGAATTTGTCCGAATTGAAAGAATCAGTTTTTGGATTTTTTAAAAATTCAGACTTTTCTGGAACATATTACCTTCAAAAGTTGAGAATTATTCCAACAAAAAACCTGAGAAAAATCAGGTCTTAAGTTGATTGAAGGACAAAATTTGAAAGAAATAGGACCAAGCGCGCATTGGCTGGGTTCAAGCTGTTGTAAATCAGTTTTTTGAAAGGTTTAGAATAGAAAAAAAATCACCAAAACCCCAAAAAAATCATTTTTGAACGTTGACGTTTTTACTTTGAAAAGGGCTCAATGTGAATCAGGACATGTCCCAGTTGGGGGATTTCTTTTCGTAGGGTGTCTTTGAGCTGATGAGCGATGTTATGGCCTTCGGTTACGCTCAGGTTGCCCAGAACTTTGGCATGCAGATCAACATGGTACTTCATGCCGGCTTTGCGGATAAAGCATTTTTCTGTCCCTTCCACACCGCTTACTGTAAGGGCCACACTGCGGATTTCTTCCATCAACTCATCGTGGTTGTTTTCGTCCATCACTTCCCCCAATGCCGGACGGAAAATACCGTAGCAATTGTACAGAATAAAGCCACAGGCGATTAAGGCAGCGTAATCGTCCGCAACTTCAAAGCCCTTTCCGCCAAATAAGGCAATCGAGATCCCGATAAAAGCGGCCACAGAGGTAATAGCATCGGACCGATGATGCCAGGCTTCTGCTTTGAGCGAGGAGCTTTTGAGTTTTTTGCTTCGCTGCATCACGATCTGAAAGGTGATTTCCTTCCAAAGTATAATTCCCGCCAGCACCCAAAGGGTCCAGGATTCAGGAAGGGCATGTGGCGTTCGGATGTTTTGGATGGATTGCCACCCGATCAGAAAGGCCGATACCACCAAAAAGACCACCACCAAAAACGTAATCAGGGGTTCAGCTTTTCCATGTCCATAAGGATGGTTTTCATCGGCAGGTCTGGCGGCATAGTTGAGCCCAAGCAAAATCAAAAATGAAGAGAAAATATCCACGGTCGACTCAATCCCGTCAGCGATCAGTGCGTAGGAGTTGCCAAAAATTCCCGCCGCAAACTTGATTGCAGCCAAACCCGCACTTCCCAACATGCTGAAAATAACGGTTCGGATTGCGAGATTGGAAGTAGACATAAAGTAAAAGTAGAGATAATGGAGGTAGAAAACGGGTCAATTTTCATTATTCGGTGTTCGATATTATTTCAAAATTGAAGAACCCGGAATCATTAAATGATTTAAATAATGAATATCGAATATCGAATATCGAATGTCGAACAAAAAGAACTCCGAACATCGAATGTTGAATATTGAAATATGATTTGATCCAAATCTGAAATCTGAAATCTGAAATCCGAAATCCAACATCAACTCTGCCTTTTCCCAAGCCAATACAGGCCAGTCCCGATCGCAATAAAAATAGCCGTCATCCAGATTGACCGCTCACTGACCTGAAGCATCAGCCAAAGACATGCTAGTATTCCCAACGCAGGAATTGCAAAACCGCCTGGAAGAATGAATTTTCCCTGTCCCCGGAATTGAGGTCGGAGCTTTGGAATCGCTGCGCAACTCATGATATACAGGAAAAGCCGAGACAAGACAGTCATCGCTGCCAACACGGTAAAGGAGCCAAAGGCTGAAAGCAGAAACGCGGAAATCCCAAAGAAAATCACTGAATTGGCAGGGGTGAGAAATTTTGGATGAACTGCTCCAAACCAAGCAGGGAGGGACTTTTCCAGTGAAAGCGCATAGGTCAGTCGGGTGGAGGAAAACATGGCCCCAATCAAATTAGCCAAAACGGATGCAACTACCCCAATCATCAAAATTACCGCACCGCTACTTCCAAAAAGTGCCGCAGATGCATCCAACAACGGGGTTTTGGAATCTGCCAAATTTGGAACAGCCACCTGGGTAACCAATTGAATGAGCATGTATAATACGGCTACTACTCCCAGTCCCAACAGCAATCCCAAAGGCATGTCCCGCTCAGGGCGCTTGGCTTCTCCAGCGGGTACCACCGCTCCCTCAAAACCCACAAAGGCATAAATCAACAGCAATGCTGCACTTCCCAAATCTGAAAACGGGGGAACCGGTGAATCAAATCTTGGAATCACCTCAGCGCCCAAAATGATAAATCCTCCCACAGGAAGCAGGATCAAAACCGCAAATTTGATGATCGTGAAGACCGTCATAGACCGGATTGATTCCACTGAACCCAAGACATTGATCACGCTGAGGCCAATACAAATCAGAGCTAATGAAATAAGCCGTCCGGTGCTTTCTCCTGCTATCGGTAGAAAATACGCGATGCTGTCTGTGAGAAGTACCGTATTGGCGGAAAAGGAAATCAAACGGGCTAGGTAATACAACCAGCCTCCCTGAAAACCTATGAATGGTCCAAATGCCAAAGTACCATACCGGACCGGACCGCCGGTTCCCCGGAAGTAACTTCCCAATTCCGCAAAACAGAGAATCACCGGCAGAATCAAAAGAGCACAAAACGCATAAATCAGTACGCTATACTCTCCGGCTAGAGCGGCTGCCCCGCTTGGAAGTCCAAAAATTCCGGCTCCGATCAGACCGTTTACTACCAGCATCCAAACGCCCCAAAGGCCGAGGTTACGGGGGAGTTTTTCCTGCGTTTCTGTTGGGTTTTGGGCGTCTGACATGTTATAGTTGGGTGAAACAAAAAATGGAAGATAATTGAATTTTGAAAAAAGTCTCTCACAGATGGCACGGATGGCCACAGATAAAGAATTCACCGTCTTTGTGGTGCTTGTTTGACTCCAGAAAGCTAAACCCAAATGGAACGAGGGGCTCCAAATTCAGGAATTAAATCATCTGTGTAGATCTGTGGAATCTGTGAGCTAAAAACTCACTTCTCACAGATGACCACGGATAAAGAATTCAAAGAATCACTGGTGAAGTGAGGCTCCGGAAAGTCAAACCCAAAAGGGATGAGAAACTCCAAATTCAGGAATTAAATCATCTGTGTAGATCTGTGGAATCTGTGAGCTAAAATTTACTTCTCACAGATGGCACAGATGATCACAGATAAAGAATTTAGAGAATCACTGTTTAAGTGGGACTCTGAAAAGTCAAACCTGAAAGGGATGAGAAACTCCAAATTCAGAAATTAAATCATCTGTGTAGTTCTGTGGAATCTGTGAGTAAAATAGGTGCTGTCTCAGTTTATTATTCTGACAATACTCTCTTTTTCAACAAGTTTGAGGGAATTGAAATTGATAAGTAAGCCAACTTTTCTCTCCGAAAGCTTTAAATAAGTCAACAGTTGTTTTTTATGCACATCGTGGATGGCTTCGACGGATTTGATTTCAATAATGATTTTTTCTTCTACTAAAAGGTCAATTCTAAAGCCTAGTTCCAAATTCACATTTTTGTACTGGACAGGTAGAGGAACTTGACTTTGGACTTTTAATCCTAAGTTAATTAGTTCAAATGCCAAAGCTGCCTCATATACGCTTTCAAGAAGACCTGGACCCAATTCATTGTGAACAGTAAACGCTGCTCCCCTGATTTTAAAAGTTAAGTCGTTGATTTCCATTAGTATGTTGAAAAATTGATTGTGTTTAAATTTATAAAAAATTAATAAATAAATAGTTGACTCAATTGATCATCTGTGGAAATCTGTGGAATCTGTGAGCTATTTTTTTATAATCCTCCTCACAAGTTTTTCCATTTCCACCGCATGGAAGACAATCAGGGCCATCCCTATGCAGAACAGCAACTCCATCAGATCAAGTGGCTGGGTTTTAAAAATATTATTGAACATTGGCAAATAGATCACTCCAAGCTGAAGAAGCATCGTCAATCCCACAGAGATCAATAGGGGCTTATTGCTCAACAATCCCTGCCGGAAAAGAAATGTACGGTCACTTCTCACTGCCATCACGTGGCCGAGCTGGGAAAATGCCAACACCGAAAATACCATCGTCTGCCAGTGCCAGCCCTGTCGGATCGCCCAATATTGGGTAAAAAGTGTCACTCCTGCCATCAACATGCCTACCCAAATGATGTGATAGCCCACCCCTTCGGCGAAAAGACTCTGTTTTGGAGGACGTGGAGGACGGTCCATCAGGTCTTTTTCAGGTCTTTCCCCAGCCAAGGCCAAGGCTGGAAGTCCGTCTGTCACCAAATTGATCCACAGGATATGAATGGGCAACAGGGGGTTTGGAAAACCTAAGAAAGGAGCCAAACCGATTGTCCAGATCTCGGCCCCGTTGCAGGTCATGATGTACTTGATAAACTTTCGGATATTGTCAAAGATCCTTCGACCTTCTTTGACCGCCCTCACAATCGTCGAAAAGTTGTCATCCAACAAAATCAAATGAGCAGCCTCTTTGCTCACATCCGTGCCAGCTATCCCCATCGCCACTCCGATGTTGGCAGCTTTGAGCGAAGGAGCATCATTGACTCCGTCGCCAGTCATAGCCACGTAGTGTCCTTTGAGTTGAAGGGTCTGTACGATTCGCAGTTTTTGATCCGGTGCCACACGGGCATAGACGCTGACTTTTTCGACCTGCTTGGCAAAATCTTCGTCATTCAGATCGGCAAGTTCGGCTCCGGTCAGCACCAGATCACCTGGTTTCCAGATTCCCACTTCTTCTGCGATGGCTTTGGCGGTAGCGTGATGATCCCCGGTGATCATCACAGGTTTGATTCCAGCAGTTTTACATTCTTGAATGGAGGTTTTCACAGTTTCCCGTGGCGGGTCGATCATGCCGACTTTTCCGAAGTATTCCAGCTCGGCTTCCAGGCTGGCCCATTCGGATTCAGCTGGAAGTTTGGGGATTAATTTTCCAGCGAAAGCCAAAACCCGCTCTCCTTTTTCTCCCCATTTTTCGGAAGACAGCGAAACCTCCTCCGCAATTGTTTTAACCTTCAAAATCCCTGAAATGGATTCAGAGGCTCCTTTGCAAAGCACCAGAACCTGGTCCCCGAATTGGTGAAGTGTACTCATCCGCTTTCGGGTGGAATCAAACGGGATTTCGCCGATTCTCGGGAATTTTTTAGCCAATTGAGAATACTTTTCTACCGAAAGTTCCTTCAGAAGTCGCTCCACCAAAGCCAGTTCGGTGGCTTCTCCTTCAGGCTTTCCCTTTTTATCCAAATGCACATCATGACATAGTCCCAAGCCAAGCTGAAGGTTGGAGAATTCGGATGAAAAGCTGTTCAGGAAATCCGAATCCAAACTGACCACGGTCATTTTGTTTTGGGTCAGCGTACCGGTTTTATCCGTGCAGATATAGGTGACCGAGCCCAGGCTTTCCACCGCAGGGAGCTTGCGGATCAAGGCCTTCTTTTTGGCTAATCTCCCCGCACCAAGGGAAAGTGCAATGGTAATCAGAGCTGGTAATGCCTCAGGAATGGCGGCAACAGCCAAGCTGACTGAAAGCAGCAAAACCTGAAAAATATCCTCACCCCGGGCCAATCCTGCCAAAAACAGCAATCCACAAATGCCCAAAACCAGATAGGAAATCACTTTTCCAAATCGCTGCATCCGTTGCTGCAAGGGGGTTACGGGAGTTGCTTCCTGAAGCAGGTTGGCGATTTTTCCGATCTCGGTTTTCATCCCGGTAGCTAAGACCAGACCTGTTGCCCGGCCATTGGTAACCAGAGTTCCTTTGAAAGCCATGTTCAGTTGATCACCAGGTGAAAGGTTTTCCTTCAAAATCGGTTCGGATATCTTGTCGACCGGAACAGATTCTCCGGTAAGGGAGGATTCATCGATTTTCAGTGAAAAAGTATCAATCAGGCGAATGTCCGCAGGGACCATATTTCCAGCTTCCAACAGGACTACATCGCCGGGAACGAGAGCCTTGGATTGTACTGTAAGGGTTTGCCCATCCCGAATGACTTTGGTATGGGTTTCAGTCAGTTTTTTCAGGGATTCCATGGCTTTTTCGGCCCGGTATTCCTGCACAAAGCCCAAAACGGCGTTGAGTACAATAATGACTAAAATGATAAGGGTGTCTGTCAGGTCGCCCACTATTCCTGATATGATCGCCGCAGCGGCTAAAATCAGGATCATAAAATCCTTAAACTGGGCCAGAAAGAGAATCCAGGCTGGTTTTTTCTTTTTCTCCTGCAGGGCATTGGGTCCAAACTCTCGGATGCGCTTTTCAGCTTCGGAATTGCTTATGCCAGGGATTCCGGAATCGAATTGCTGAAAAAGGGAAGAGATGGAATCCTGATAAAAAGGCATGGATTAGGCATTTAAGATGCCTTAAAATACAATGAAAAAGCGAGGAAAATGGGGAAGAAAGTTCGAGATAGGATTTTTTTACAGTTCATAATCAAGAACCGACTGCCTTAATTGGGCGACAAAAAAATCCGCTGCTGAAAGTTGAAATTCAGAAGGCTCAGCACCTCCCCGAAAGCCTCCGCGGCTTTGATCTGAGCATCTTCGACTTTTTTGCCCAGCAGTCGGCAAAGCAATAGGCCATAGACGCCGTTAATGCAGATCTGGATTTCATTTCCGGGATTTTCTCCGTTGACTGCGAGGATTGCTTCCAGGATAAAAGGCTTGGCTTTGGTGTAGGTTTCGAAGTAAGTCCTGTCGCTCTTCAAAAGGCCCCAATGCAGATTGGCCAAATTATCCACCAAATCCCGGAGTTCCTTGAGGTGCCCTTTTTCCAGGATTTCCTGTTCGGTCATCTTGTCCAGAAGCTCTTCAAACCAGCGGGTGATTTCTGCTTTTTCTTCATCCGAAACCGGATAATGGGCAATCACATATTGCCTGATTTCCTCCATATTTCCCTGATAGGACCGAATCAGATCCTCCATTTGGTACATGTAGATCAGGTATTCTCCGATGTTTTGTGATTTTTTCTTTTCGGCAACAGATTTCATGGAATCGGGTTATTTGAAAAGCAAAGGTAGGAATTGAAAAAAGATAGCGGTGAAGATCTTTGAATTACGCCTAGCATTGGATCAAATTCCGGTTGCTAAGTGTATTTCAAATTGCCTGTCGATCAAAGCTTCTTTTTTCCTACTTTTGCGGCACGAATAGCTATGAAAAACATTAGAAATTTCTGTATCATCGCCCATATCGACCATGGGAAGAGTACATTGGCGGATAGGTTATTGCAGACTACCAACACGGTTTCGGACCGGGAAATGCAAAACCAGTTGTTGGACGATATGGATCTGGAGCGGGAGCGTGGCATCACGATCAAGTCTCACGCGATCCAGATGAAGTACACCTACAAAGGCGAAGAATACACCCTCAACCTGATTGATACTCCGGGCCACGTGGATTTTTCCTATGAGGTTTCCCGCTCGATTGCTGCCTGTGAAGGCGCCCTTTTGATCGTGGATGCTTCTCAGGGCGTGGAGGCTCAGACCATTTCCAACCTGTACCTCGCCATGGGGCATGATCTGGAAATCATTCCAGTATTGAATAAAATTGACCTTCCCGGAGCAGATCCTGAGGTAGTTGCCGACGAGGTGATAGACCTGTTGGGTTGTAAGCGGGAGGATATCGTATTGGCTTCAGGTAAGGAAGGAATCGGAATTACCGACATCCTTGCCGCAGTGATCGAGCGGGTTCCACCTCCAAAAGGTGATCCATCCGCACCCCTTCAGGCCATGATTTTTGACTCCCAGTTCAACTCCTTTCGTGGTGTGGAAGTAATCTTCCGAATCTTCAACGGGACGATCAACAAGGGTGACAAAATCAAATTTGTCAATACCGGCAGAGAATACTTTGCGGATGAAATCGGCATTTTGGGAATCAATCAGATTCCTCAGCAAACCATGAGTGCAGGGAATGTGGGTTACCTCATTTCCGGGATCAAAGTTGCCAAAGAAGTGGCCGTCGGTGATACCATTACCCATGTCAAAAACCCATGTTCGGAAGCCATTAAAGGATTTGAAAATGTCAAACCGATGGTTTTTGCGGGGATTTATCCGGTGGATACCACCGAGTTCGAAGAGCTTCGGGCCTCCATGGAAAAGCTTCAGCTCAATGATGCTTCCTTAGTATGGGAACCTGAGACTTCTGCCGCGTTGGGCTTTGGATTCCGTTGCGGTTTCCTCGGCATGCTCCACATGGAGATTGTGCAGGAGCGTCTGGAGCGGGAATTTGACATGACCGTGATCACGACAGTGCCTTCGGTGCAGTTCCGCGCCCTGATGACCAATGATGAATATCAGGTGATCAATGCGCCATCCGACATGCCTGATCCGACACGATACAAGCACATTGAGGAGCCTTTTGTGAAGGCTTCCATTATCACAGCTGCAGAGTATGTTGGTCCGGTAATCCAGTTGTGTATGGACAAGAGAGGCCAGATTAAAAACCAGGTTTACCTGACTTCCGATCGGGTGGAGCTGCATTTTGACATGCCTTTGGCAGAGATCGTTTTTGATTTCTTTGATCGTCTGAAGACAATTTCCAGAGGCTATGCCTCCCTCGATTACGAGATGAAAGGATTCCAGCCTTCTCACATGGTCCGTTTGGATATTATGCTCAACGGCGAACCAGTGGATGCGCTCTCAGCTATTGTTCACCGGGACAAGGCCTACGACTGGGGCAAGCGTCTTTGCGAAAAGCTGAAGGAATTGGTGCCGCGTCAGATGTTTGAAATTGCGATTCAGGCGGCCATCGGTCAAAAAATCATCGCCAGAGAAACGGTGAAAGCGCTCCGTAAAAACGTATTGGCGAAGTGCTATGGTGGTGATATTTCCCGAAAGCGAAAACTCCTCGAAAAGCAGAAAAAAGGCAAGAAGCGAATGAGACAAGTCGGTAACGTGGAGATCCCTCAGGAGGCGTTTATGGCGGTTCTTAAACTAGATTAGAAATACGAAGTACGAAGTACGGGATCTAAAGAACTTCATAACTGAAATTTTAAAATGAGCCAAGCATTAAAAGACCGAACCAAAAAATTCGCTATTGATGTTTGGCTTCTTTGTTCTAAAATCCCTCACTCTCGTGAGTTTAATAATTACGTGAATCAGTTGTTAAGATGTTCAAGTTCAATTGCTGCCAATTATAGGGCAGCCATGAGAGCTAAATCAAATGCTGATTTTATAAACAAATTAAAAATTGTAGAGGAAGAGGCAGATGAAAACGAGTTCTTTTTAGAACTTCTTCAAAAATTTAATCAAGATTCATCCCTTGATGATGATTTTGTCAGACTCAATAAAGAGATCAACGAATTGATTTCGATTTTTGTCGCAAGTTTGAAAACAGCACGATCAAAATATAGATGATGAATTGAATAGGTGTGGGGCCGTATTTCGTATCTCGTACTTCTTAATTTTGACATAAAGAGAAAAAAAATCAGAATGATTCTAATAGACGGTAAAAAAACCTCCCAAGATATTAAAAATGAAATCGCTGCCCGGGTAGCAGAAATCAAAGCCGAAGGAGGAAAAACTCCTCATCTGGCTGCGGTCTTGGTGGGAAATGATGGAGCGAGTCAGACATACGTCGGAGCAAAGGTGAAGGCATGCGAAGAGGTGGGTTTCCAATCGACACTGGTTCGTCTTGATTCGTCGGTTTCTGAGGAGGAACTCCTCAAAGTAGTGGAAGACATCAATGAAAATCCGGATATCGACGGACTGATC
Organism: Algoriphagus lacus; assembly: GCF_003583985.1. Taxonomy (GTDB): domain Bacteria; phylum Bacteroidota; class Bacteroidia; order Cytophagales; family Cyclobacteriaceae; genus Algoriphagus; species Algoriphagus lacus. The sequence continues at coordinate 29,977 of NZ_QXML01000013.1, forward strand.
GTTCAGCTTCCGCTTCCCAAGCACATCTCCGTGGACAAAGTCACCAACAAGATTAAGCCTGAAAAAGATGTGGATGGATTCACCCCAGCCAATGTAGGACGAATGACACTCAATTGGCCGGCTTATGTCGCAGCCACTCCTTATGGAATTGTCGAGTTGCTCAAGCGATACCAAATTGAAACTTCAGGAAAACATTGTGTAGTCATTGGCCGAAGTCATATCGTAGGTAGTCCGATGAGTATTTTGATGGCAAGAAACGGATATCCCGGAAATGCTACTGTGACTTTGACCCACTCCAAAACACAAAACCTGGCAGAAATCTGCCGTACCGCTGATATTCTGATCGTGGCGATCGGAAAGCCGGAATTTGTTACTGCCGACATGGTGAAACCCGGTGCCGTTGTGATTGATGTGGGAATTCACCGAATCGAGGATCCAAGCAAAAAGTCCGGATTCAGATTAATCGGTGATGTTAAGTTTGACGAAGTGGCACCTTTGGCTTCTGCGATTACCCCTGTGCCGGGTGGAGTTGGACCCATGACCATTGCCGCTCTGCTTTACAATACGCTTCAATCCGCCGAAAAGAAGGTTTTTGGATAAAACTGAAAAAAAGTAAAGAAATCCCTAATCAGGTTTGCTTCGATTGGCTTGGATTTCTACTTTTGCAGACCCTAAACGCGCATGTGGTGAAACTGGTAGACACGCCACTTTGAGGGGGTGGTGCCCGTTCGGGTGTGGAAGTTCGAATCTTCTCATGCGCACAAAGCCTAATCGAGAAATCGGTTAGGCTTTTTTGATTAATGGACTTTTTGAAGGTGGAATTTTCCTTACTTTTCTGATAAATACCCCTTCTATGAAAAATCTTCTCAGCACTGCGCTTTTTGTTCTTTTTTTCTCACTTGCATTTCAAGTTCAGGCACAGACGCCTCAGTTCCCGATTGTCAAAGGTTTTGGTGGGATTTATGAAATTCCCGACGCGACTGAACGTCCAGATGGCACTCTGGAATACAAGATCCTGGTGGATTTGACATCCCCTTCCGAGGACAACAAGCAGATTTCCCGATTTGTGGACAATGTCGCCAGAATGATGAATCTTCATGGATTAGCCGGTGTGACCAAGGATAGATTGAAAGTAAAAGTGATCCTCCATGGTGGAGGTATTTTTGCCTTGCTCAATGATGAGAATTACAAAAAGCGATTCGAAGTGGAGAATCCAAACCTCAAGGTTTTCGAAGCATTAAAGGCAGCAGGGGCTGATGTTATGGTTTGTGGTCAGTCTTTGATCGCCCGTAACCTGAAGACCTCAGACCTTTGGCCAGGTGTAAGAGTTGCACATTCTGCCCTCACTACCATCACTACCTATGTCCCACAAGGGTACATTTTATTGAAGTTCTGATAAGCTTGGAATAGATATTGGTTATTAATGGGCTCATCCTGACTTGATGAAGCCCTTAAAATCAATATCATACACAGGCCGAAAGGTCGTCCTAGGTTTTTTTGCAGCCACGTTTTTTTTGATCGCGGTGGCTGGGCTTACTTATATTACACTCAATCGACTGGTAGCCTCGGTTGAGCAGCTCGCTCAACCCAACCAAAAACTAGATTTACTCAATTCGCTTCAGACGGAGATTTTTCGAATTACCAGAACTGAAAGTCTTCTGGGAGATGTGCGGATCAAAGATTCCACAATTCTTGACTTGGAAAGCAAACTGAATCAATTAGACACCCTGTCAACTGATTCATTGGAGAGAGGAACTATTCAAACCATTCGAAAAAACCTCGCTCTCCTCATCAATGGATATGTGGATCTGTATGAAGTCAAAAAAAACCTGGAGATTAGAAATTTTTCTCAGGAAGCACTTCGAAGACTTGAAATCGGCATTCAGCGAAGAGCGGCTGCACTCGAACTTGAACCCTTGCGGGAGCTAAATCCCAAAAGTTTTCTCACCAATGAACTTCAGAAACAGACACAGGCTAACCTTGAGCGCCAATCGGGAATTGTAAATCCCGATGAGGATCGCATATTCAAATACCTCCTTGAATTCCAAAAGCAAAATTCTTCGGGAAACCAACCGGTCCGTGCACAAAGTCCCGACAGTGTCCTGTATTCTTTGGGAAAAATCATGGGTAGGATTTACAGGGAAGAAACAGCCCAGCGACAGGAACTTGCCAGAATCGAAACCGATCTCTTCCAAAAACAGGCGGCACTGAGTACGACAATTCAAACCCTCGTCGGAAATCTGCAAAGTCAGGCAATCAAAGTTTCCAACGAACAAAGTCAACAAGCTTCTGGGTTGGTTTTTGACGTCACCTTTTTCCTGATTATTGTGATTGTGCTGGCAGTTTTGGGTACACTTGTGTTAATTTTTTCGATCCTTCGCGAAATCCGCATCAATCAGCGTTACCAGGAAGATCTGGAAGTTTCCCGTCAAAAATCCGAAGAATTGGCCCGCTCCAAGCAGGAGTTTTTGGCCAATATGAGCCACGAGATTCGAAATCCTCTCCATGTGATTCAGGGATATCGGACCGTGTTGGAAAAAACCGAGCTCAATCCGGATCAGCAATCGCACCTCCAAATGATCGGATTTGCATCGGATACTTTGGTGGAAATTGTGGATGACATTCTTGATTTTTCAAAACTGGAAGCCGGCAAACTCAAACTGGAAAAGCATCCCTTTGACCCGATTGCGCTGTTTGGCTCGATTCAAAATCTGTTTGAACTGAGTGCTTCAGAGAAGAAACTCAGATTTGACTGGGTTTTGGAATTACCGGATGGGTTATGGCTGATCGGGGACGAGCTGAGACTCAAGCAAGTCCTGAACAATCTGCTTAGCAATGCTTTCAAATTCACCAAGGAAGGTGGAATTGAGGTGCGGGTTCGCTGGGTTTCAGGGCACCTGACCGTGGAAGTTAAGGACTCCGGAATCGGAATGAGACCTCAGGAATTGGAAAAGGTTTTTCAGGAATTTGATCAGGCAGATACCTCGATTTCGAGAAAATTTGGGGGAACGGGACTTGGCCTGGCGATAGTTCAACGAATGGTCAATCTCATGAAGGGAAAATTGGAAGCCGAAAGTGAGCTTGGTAAGGGAACGGTGATGCGCATCAAGATTCCAGTGGAAGCCACCGAAATTCCAGAGTGGACAAAATCGGATGAAGCTGATCAAACGATTGATTTGACAGGGCTAACTCTGCTGTTGGTGGACGATGACCGGGCAGGGTTGAGGTACCTCGAGACGGTGCTGAATTACTTCGGGGCCCAAGTTGTCTCGTATCCTGGAGGAGTGGCTTTCAGGGATGAGTTTGTACCGGCAGAGTTTGATTTGGCACTGATAGATATTCAGATGCCTGAGTTTTCCGGTTTCGATGTGGTTCAAAAACTCAAATTCATTCCTCAGTTTAAAGAGTTACCTGTGCTGGCAATGACGGCGAATGTTTTTATCGAGGAAAGAGAAAAGCTTCTGACCTTTGGATTCGCAGATTTTATTTTGAAACCCTTTCAGGAAAATTCTCTGGCAGCGAGGCTTGGTAAATTCTTCCCGGATCGGATCAGGGTGACGAAAAGCAGAGAAGCCCGCGGTGAAGATGACTTTTCGCTTCCCTATCAACTTAACGATTTGGAAAAGTTTTGCATGGGAGATGAGGAGTTACTTCAGGAGATTCTCCGGGACTTGATCCGGGATACAGAGTCTGACCTTCAAAAATTAAAGAAAGCCAGGCTGAACAACCGGTGGGAAATGGTTTTTGAGATTTGCCATCAATTGGGCAGCCGATTGGGGCAAATCAAAAGTCCCGCAGGGCCTTTGGCCAGAAAGGTGGAAAGAAATTTGAAAATCAATTCCAAAACCGGGATTCAAGAAACGCTGAAAATCCTCGACGAAAAGGCCAGAGAAACATTGAATGCTTTGTCTGAAAGATTAGGCCAGTCAGTCTGATTTTACTCCAGTCCGTATTTTTCCATTTTACTGTACAGTGTTTTACGATCCATTTTCAGGATTTTGGCAGTCTTGGATTTATTGAACCGGGTGTCCTGCAGGACTTTTTGGATAAGTTCTTTTTCCTGTTCCTGAAATTGAGATTTGTAATCTCCAGCAGAAAATGAATTTCCGCGGGCCGGAAGGGGAGAGTGATAGTCTGCAGGTACCTGAAATGGGCTTTCATGGGATTGAAAATTGACCAGCTCCGCAGGTAGAGCATCTGTTTCGATCAGATTTCCCTGACTCAGCAAAACAGCTCTTTTGATGATGTTTCGGAGTTCACGGAGATTTCCTGGCCAATCGTAATGGTAAAAAACCTCCCAAACATCGGTCTGGAGGCCTTGGACGGACTTGGAAAGCCTTTGATTGCTTTCCGCCAAAAAGCCCTTTACGAATTGTTCCAGATCGGCTTTCCGGTTTCTCAAGGGGGTGGCATGAAGGGTAAATTCATTGAGCCGGTGATACAGATCTTCCCGAAAAATCCCATCGCCTGCCTGGGAGAGCAGGTTTTCATTCGTGGCGGCGATGATCCGGACGTCGATTTCGATTTCTTTATTGCCTCCTATTTTTCGGATTTTCCGTTCCTGAATTGCTCTTAACAGCTGGATTTGAACATCATAACTCAAGTTTCCCACCTCATCCAAAAAGATGGTGCCTCCGCTGGCAGATTCAAAATGCCCCGTTTTATTATCCAAGGCTCCGGTAAAAGCTCCTTTTACGTGGCCAAAAAGCTCAGATCCGGCCAATTCTTTTGGGAGAGCACCGCAGTCTATGGCAATAAAAGGCCCGTTTTTTCTCCCTGAAAGTTCATGGATTCGCTTTGAAATCAATTCTTTGCCGGTGCCCGTTTCACCCAGTACCAGCACGCTTAGATCGGTTGGAGCCACTAATTGGATGTGCTTTTCAAGTTTTTGGGCTTCCAGGGAATCTCCGATTACATAAGGTGATGGGGAAGTTGACTTGATGTACTCGATTTTTTCAGAGGATTGGTCACTTGGGGACGGTTGGACTTGAACCTTTTGGGCTAAGGACTCCCGAACGGTCGCCAATAATTCGTCTGGGTTGATGGGTTTGGTGATGTATTCGAATGCTCCCAGCTTCATCGCTTTGATGGCGATCCGGATGTCGGAATAATTGGTGATCAGGATTACCTGTAACTGGGGGAATTTCCCTTTTGCCCATTGAAGGAGTTCCATGCCTGTACCATCCGGAAGCCTAAAATCAGCGATCAGAAGGTCAAATTTCTCGTTGCCTAGAATCGTTTGCGCTTCTTTTACTTTGGTTGAGGTTTGAACCGTGAATCCGTTTTTTTCCAAGAAGGTTTTTACGATTCGGGAAAAGGTCAAATCATCCTCTACTAATACGATGCGGGCCATGCTTGGGGAGTTTTTACAATGGGTTACAAAAAAAGCACCAGACAAGTGTCCGGCGCTTTTAATTAAAGGGGATTTAGCAACTTACTCCTTTATTTTTTTTCCTTCAGCGTCATAAGTTTGGTCCATTTTCTCACCCTGACCTTTGTCAAAGCTTACCATGAAGTGAACTGATCCATCGGATTTGGTGATTTTCCAGGCTCCCGTTACAGTAGCTGTTTTGAGGGATTCGTCTTGAGTAATGGCTGTTTTAACCGGTGTAGGCAGATCATCAGGTTTGATCTGAACTTTCTCTTCCTGAATTGAAAACTCAATTGGATCAGTGGTTACTCCAGCGATAGATGGTGTGGCGATGACAGCTCCTGCTGCCAAAATCGCAGTAATTAAAAACGACTTTTTCATGGTGTTAAAATTTTTGGTTTAGAATACTATCAGAGTCCGGATTCTGATTTCGGAAATTTGTTTTCCGATTGATTTATCCTGTTGCATAGGCCATGCCAATGCGGTTTTTTTGATTCTGAAGCTATTTTTTGAAAAATACAACCGGGAAAACTGGGGAAGATCTCCCCAGCTTGAGGCTCAGAAATTGAAAAATCTCCAATCAAATGCCCTGATTCATAAATGATCGGTCAGCCATAGATAATTCTTCCAAAGAGAACTTTTTATCGGGAATAAATCTTTTGAAATCACTTACCTTTGAAGTCTCCAAAGAACCTTCGCCCTTCTCCATGAGTGATGCTATAAAACATGAGTGCGGAATAGCCATGATCAGGCTCCGCAAACCCACTCAATATTACATCGACAAGTACGGAACCGCCTCATTTGCAGCCAACCGACTCTATGTCCTGATGCAAAAGCAGATCAACCGAGGACAAGACGGTGCCGGAGTTGCAAACATCAAGATCAACACCAAGCCGGGAACCCGATACATCAGTAGGTACCGCTCGATAGAAACTTCAGCGGTCAACGACATCTTCGATAAGATCAACAAGAAGTACAAAAAGGCCAAAAAACTTGGCGGCCATGATGCCCTCAGTGACGGGGAATGGCTTAAAGAACATATCGCATTCTCGGGTGAAGTTTGGCTAGGCCACCTTCGCTACGGAACCCACGGGGAAAACAGCATCGAAACCTGCCACCCTTTCCTCAAGCAGAATAACTGGAGAAGCCGAAACCTGGTCATGGCCGGCAACTTCAACATGACAAACAACGAGGAACTTTTTGGAAAACTCGTCCAGCTCGGACAGCACCCTAAGGAAAAAACCGATACCGTCACCGTGATGGAAAAAATCGGACACTTTTTGGACGAAGAGAATCAGCGCATTTTCGACAAATACAAGCACAATCACACCAACGAACAGCTTACACACATCATCGAAAATGAACTCGATGTGGCCCGAATCCTTCGCAGATCCTGCCGGGATTTTGACGGGGGATATGCCATGGCAGGAATGATTGGCAACGGGTCTGCATTTGTGGTCCGCGATCCTTCCGGAATCCGTCCTGCATTTTATTATGCGGATGATGAAGTCATCGTGGTGGCTTCCGAGAAACCCGCCATCAAGTCTGCTTTCAACATTGACTTCAAGGCGATCAAGGAAATCAAACCGGGACATGCTTTGGTGATCAACAAAGACGGTAGCTACGATGAGTCGGAGATTTTACCCGCCAGAGAAAAGAAATCCTGTTCCTTCGAGCGGATTTATTTCTCCAGAGGCACCGATCCGGGAATCTATCAGGAGCGAAAAAACCTGGGCAAAGCCCTGATTCCTCAGATCCTCAAAGCTATCGATTTTGATCTGAAAAACACCGTGTTCTCTTACATTCCCAACACCGCGGAAACCGCATTCTTGGGTATGATCGAGGGACTGGATGAATACCTGGTGACCAAGAGAAAAGAAGTTCTACTCGATGGAAAGCCCCATGTGGGTGATTTGGATGAGTTGCTGAGCTTCAGGCCACGGGTTGAAAAATTGGTCAGCAAGGACGTCAAGCTCCGGACCTTCATCACCAGTGACGAAGATAGGGACTCCATGGTAGCCAGTGTGTACGATACAACTTACGAAGTGATTCGCCCGGGTGTGGATACACTCGTGGTGATTGACGACAGTGTGGTGAGAGGGACGACTTTGGAAAAGAGCATCCTGACCACCCTCGACAAATTGAATCCCAAGCGGATCGTAATCGTCTCTTCCGCTCCACAGATCCGCTACCCGGATTGCTATGGGATTGACATGTCACGAATGAAAGAATTCATTGCATTCCGTGCTGCGATTGCCCTGCTCAAAGAGCGGAAAATGGACAATGTACTCGACAAAGTGTACGATGCCTGCATTGCCCATCCACACGGGAATGACAACCATGTCAAGGAAGTGTACAGCTACTTTACAGATGAAGAAATTTCGGATAAAATAGCGGAACTGGTGACTTCTGCTGAAATCCGGGCTGATGTCAAGGTGATCTTCCAAACGGTGGATAACCTTCATAGGTGCATTCCCGACCACTTAGGCGACTGGTATTTCACCGGAGACTATCCGACTACAGGCGGTACCCGGGTAGTCAACAAGGCCTTTGTGAATTACATGGAAGGCAAGACGGTAAGGGCGTATTAACTCCAGAAACTTAAGATTTCTATAAGTGGCTGAATGGTTTCATTCAGCCTTTTTTTTGAATTTGAAAATCAACAGCTTAGGTTTTTTAACAAAAGTTTAATGTAACGTAGTTTGCTTTTTTAGATTTTCAGATTCTTATTTTCTAAGAAATTTTACGGCCATAAATTTTTCGTTTCAAAATCACTAACCAATTCAAAAAGAACTATTGTTTTATTATGAGTAAAAATTATTTCAGATCAAATCAGACTTGAGGGCTAAATTGAAATCAGTAGGTTTTATTTTTTTTATCATCACCATTCTTTCCAGCTGCTCACTCTGGGAAAGGAAGCAATTCGAATACACCTATCAGCAAATCAATGAAAATGAGATTTTGGTGGATTTCACTAAAATCAATCCTGGTTCTTGGGATACGCTTTTGCTAATTCCTCCATATACTACCTCTGATCAAATCAGAGTGGGATACTTAGATAGTGAGTATTTGGAACAAATTGCACTGGCCGACTGGATTATTGCAGCTGCTTATTTGGAAAATGGAAATATGACGGCTTATTCGTCTTGTTCAAGAAGTCCCACGGATCTTGATCAAGTATTAGAAGATCAGGATTCAGTTTTGACGAAGAAATTCCCACGGTCAAAAGCCGTTTTTAGATTTATCAAAGGCGAGGATGGTACCTATAAATTGAAACAATAAGTTGACTGGCTAAAAAGGTTTTCCAGAACCGGAAGTGGAATTTATCCCTTCCGGTTTTGTTTTTATGGCTATTTTCGAAAAAAAGAAGAACACTACCTATGAGCGAAATAAACGTACCCTTATTAAAGCAAATCTGTGAAATCGCCGGGGCACCGGGTTTTGAAAAACGGGTCAGAGACTTGGTCATCGAGCTGGTGACTCCTTTGGCAGATGAAGTCAAAACCGACAATATGGGCAGTGTCATTGCAGTAAAAAAGGGCAAACGAAACCCGGATGGAAAGCGCGTTATGGTGGCTGCCCATTTGGATGAAATCGGCTTTATTGTCACCCACATCGATGAACAGGGATTTTTAAGATTCCACACCTTGGGAGGGTTTGATCCTAAGACGCTCACAGCTCAGCGAGTGATTGTGCATGGCAAAAAGGACCTGGTTGGAGTTATGGGCAGCAAACCGATTCACGTGATGTCGGTGGAGGAACGGGCCAAGCTGCCCAAGACCACCGATTTCTTCATTGATCTTGGGATGACCAAGGCTGAGGTTGAAAAGTACATTACCATTGGCGATCCGGTGACCCGTGACCGCGAACTGATCGAGATGGGCGATTGTGTCAACTGCAAATCCATCGACAACCGGGTGGCGGTCTTTATCCTGATCGAGACCTTGAAGCAACTCGAAAATCCCGCCTACGATGTCTATGCGACTTTTACCGTGCAGGAAGAAGTTGGGCTTCGCGGAGCCAATGTAGCCGCGCACGGGATCAATCCGGATTTTGGAATTGCGCTGGATACTACGATTGCATTTGACGTACCGGGTGCTTTGCCTTATGAAAAAGTGACCGAACTCGGCAAAGGATCAGCCATCAAAATCATGGATGCCAGTACGATCTGTGATTATCGAATGGTGGAATTCATGAAGCAAACTGCGACCAAGGAGGCAATTTCCTGGCAACCGGAAATCCTGACCGCAGGAGGCACAGATACCGCCGGCGTGCAGCGCATGGGCAAGCAGGGGGCGATTGCTGGAGCGATTTCCATCCCGACGCGTCACCTGCATCAGGTGATCGAAATGGCCCATAAAAAGGATATTTTCGATTCGATCGCTTTACTCAAGGCCTGCCTGGAGCAAATCGATACCTACGATTGGAGCCATTAATATTTCCCAAACCCTCCAAATGACTCTGCTCTTGGAGGGTTTGTTGTTTTAAATCAACCCAAAAAAACCATGAAGAAAGCACTCATTAGTTCCTGTCTTTTAGTTTTGATTCTGGTTTTTTCATTTCTGAAAACCAAGGAAAATCCTGCCTCCATTGATGCAGGCAAGTCGGAATGGAAAGTTTTGTTCAACGGGAAGGATCTCACAGGTTGGACACCCAAGATTCACCATCACGAAGTTGGGGACAATTATGCCAATACCTTTCGGGTCAAGGACGGAGCGATAGTCGTGGATTATGAAGATTATGGGGATTTTGATAATCGGTTTGGACACCTGTTTTACGAAAAGCCCTTTTCCAGCTTTCATCTCAAATGGGAGTATCGGTTTACCGACCAATTCCTGGAGACAGCACCAGGCTATACGTTCCGTAATTCCGGAATTATGTTCCATTCCCAGGCGCCGGAGACGATTTTGAAAGAGCAGGATTGGCCGATTTCAGTCGAATATCAGATGTATGCGGAGGAGAAAGAAGGAGTAGCTCGCCCAACCGGAAATATGTGTTCTCCTGGAACTGATGTGGTTTTTGAGGGAAAAATTGACCCTCGCCACTGCATCAATTCCTCCTCACCAACCTTCAAATGGGATGAATGGGTGAAGGCAGAACTAATCGTCTATGGGGACTCGATTGTGCACCATTTGGTAAATGGAGACACTGTCCTGACTTACAGTAAACCCCAAATCGGTGGCGGGGTAGCCAACCGTTTTAACCCAGCAATTAAAGTGGACGGCACTCCCCTCAAATCCGGCTATATTGGCCTGCAAAGTGAAGGGCAGGGGGTAATGTTTCGGGAGATTAGGATTAGGGAGTTATAAAAAAGATCCAGAGTCGAAAGGCTCTGGATCCCATTTTTTACTGTATATGCCAAGGACTGCGATCACCCTAGCTTTGCCAGGCTTTCTTCCAAGGCCTTGATCTTGGCTTCGGCATCTGCCTGCTTTTTGCGCTCCATTTCAAGCACTTGGGCAGGAGCTCCTGCCACAAAACGCTCGTTGCTGAGTTTTTTCATTACGGAGGCCAGGAAGCCTTGGGCATATTCAAGCTCCTTCTTAAGGTTGGCTTTTTCCTCTTCGATGTTAATGGAGTCACCCATCGGAATAAAGCACTCATCAGCCTTGACCACAAAACTCATGGCGTTGTCCACTTTGTCTGCAAAGTTCAAAGAAGACAGATTGGCCAACTTGGTCAATACGGACTCGAATCGGGAATAAAGTCCCTGATTCTTGGTGTTGATGGTCAGAGCCAAGGCCTCTTTTGGAGACATTCCTTTGGAAGCCCGGAGATTTCTGATCTGTGAAACCACTTCAAAAACCTGTGCAGCTTCCTCGATGATTTTGGGATCAAAGGCTTTTGCCTCTGGCCAGGAAGCCAAAATCAGGGATTCTTCGACGGATCTTTTGGTGATTTGGTGCCAAAGCTCCTCGGTAATGAAAGGCATAAACGGATGGAGGATCTTCAAAATGCCTTCGAATATCTCAATCGTTTTGTCGTAAGTCGCCTGATCGATCGGGTGCTGATAAGCCGGCTTGATCATCTCCAGGTACCAGGCACAGAAGTCATCCCACACCAGTTTGTAAGTTGACATCAGGGCATCCGAGATTCGGAACTTCTCGAAATGTTCGTTGATCTCCGTCAAGCCTTGGTTGAAGCGGTTTTCAAACCAGGCAATGCTGGCAGCATTGGCAGAGCCATCCAAGGTAGGATCTACTTCCCAACCTTTGACCAGTCGGAAGGCATTCCAGATTTTGTTGGCGAAATTTCGGCCCTGCTCCACCAGCTTGTCATCGTAGGGTAAATCATTTCCGGCAGGAGAGGAGAACAACATGCCTGTTCGCACACCATCCGCACCATATTGTGCAATCAGTTCGAGCGGATCGGGAGAATTGCCGAGGGACTTGGACATCTTTCGGCCCAGTTTGTCCCGCACAATTCCGGTCAAATACACGTTTTTGAAGGGTTTTTCACCCAGATATTCATAGCCCGCAATGATCATTCGGGCAACCCAGAAGAATAGAATCTCCGGAGCGGTCACCAAGTCATTGGTCGGGTAGTAGTACTTCAGTTCCTCGTTTGGCTTTCCGGTAGTGAACACATCCGTATCAAACACCGATATCGGCCACAACCATGAGCTAAACCAAGTATCCAGCACATCCTCATCCTGCTTCAGATCGGCAAGAGTGAAATTGGTGTTGAACTGGGAATTCGCCTGGGCCAAGGCTTCCTCTGCAGTTTTTGCAACCACGTATTCACCGTTGGGTAGGTAGAAGGCCGGAATCCGGTGTCCCCACCACAGCTGACGGGAAATGCACCAGTCGCGCACATTTTCCATCCAAGCCCGGTACATGTTTTTGAATTTAGGCGGATGAAGTTGGATCACGTCATCCATCACTGAACTCAACGCCGGCTTGGTAATGTCTTCCATTTTGAGGAACCACTGCAGGGAAAGCTTGGGCTCGATCACCGCATCGGTACGCTCGGAATGTCCGACGTTGGATTTGTAATCTTCGATTTTCTCTAGTTGCCCGGCCTCATCAAGGAGTTTTCCGATTTTCTTTCGGGCGATGAATCGATCCTCACCGACCAGGATTTGCGCTTTTTCATTCAAAGTGCCGTTGTCATTGAGGATGTCAATGACCTCTAGCTTGTGTTTGACCCCGAGTTCGTAGTCATTGATGTCGTGGGCAGGTGTTACTTTGAGGCAGCCTGTTCCAAACTCCATGTCCACGTAGTCATCCTCGATAATCGGGATGGGGCGGTTGATCAGCGGAATGATCGCTTTTTTGCCTTTGAGGTGGGTAAATCTTGGATCGTTAGGATTGATACAGATGGCCACGTCGGCCATGATCGTCTCCGGACGGGTGGTTGCGATGGTCAGGAATTGATCTTCAGTCCCTTCGATTTTATACTTGATGTAGTAGAGTTTCGAAGCAATTTCCTTCATGATGACCTCGTCATCCGAAAGGGCAGTTTGGCCTTTGGGATCCCAGTTGACCATGCGGATGCCGCGGTAGATTTTGCCTTTTTTATGCAAATCCACGAAAACCGAGATCACCGCATCGCTGAGTCCGGGATCCATGGTGAATGCCGTCCGGTCCCAATCGCAAGAAGCTCCGAGTTTTTTCAGTTGGTCGAGGATGATGCCTCCGTATTTTTCTTTCCACTCCCAGGCATGTTTAAGGAATTCCTCCCGGGTGATGGATTTTTTGTCAATTCCCTGTTCTTTAAGCATGTTGACCACCTTGGTTTCGGTGGCAATGGAAGCGTGGTCAGTTCCTGGAACCCAGCAGGCATTTTTTCCCTGCATTCGGGCACGGCGGATAAGTACGTCCTGGATGGTATTGTTCAGCATGTGGCCCATGTGGAGCACGCCAGTGACGTTTGGCGGAGGAATGACTATGGTGTAAGGTTCCTTGCTGTGGTCAATTTTGGAGGAGAAAAGCTTGTGCTCCATCCAGTAAGCGTACCATTTGGCCTCGGCAGACGCCGGATCGTATTTGCTGGCAATAGACATGCGTGCGTATGTTTTTTCGAAGGGGCAAAAATAGCAGAAAAAAGGGGAAAAGGCCGTGCAGGAAGTGAATTGCACCTAAGAAAACGCAAATCCTGCATCCCACAGAAATCCTGTTTTTGTCAATTTGAAGAACTCAATTCAAGGATTTCATGTCAAACTCAGGATCAAAAAAAAGACCGACATTGCTGCTGGCCTTTTTGATGGGTAAGTTTTTTTTATTTCTTGATCATCGGAAGAACTATCCTGCTTTGCATTTTTCCACCATGGTGGATTGAGTTCGTCGCTACTTTTCCTTCGGTTTCGTCGTAATTGTTTCCTCCTGTATTCATGTTTCGGTCAAAGCGCGGGAAGTTGGAGCTGCTCACTTCGATGCGGATTCGGTGGCCTTTTTCAAAGTAGTTGGATGTGCTCATCGGGGTCATTTTGATTTCGTAGACTTTTCCGTTTTCCATCCAAACTTCTTTATCGTAGCCTTCGCGATACCGAACCCGTTGGATGGTCTCGTCCAGGTTGTAGGCTTTTCCGTCAGGGTACACGTCGATCAGCTTGATGGTGACGTCGGTGTCTTTCACGTCAGAGGAGAGGTAAAGGTAACTTTCTATAAAACCGGACACTTCCACCCCTTCTTCCAACGGTGCAGAGGTGTAGACCAGAATATCATCCCTCAATTCCATTTCGCTTTGGTCGAAGGCTCCACCCTGCACGGCATTACCGGTACAGCAGACGTTACCTCCGTAGGAGTTCACGGGGTTCATCGGATCGTATTTGAAGGTGTCCTGATGGGCTTTTTTTGGCGCTTTGGCTACCAGCTTTCCATCCCCGTTTCGGGTGTTGGCTTTTCCTTCGGAATCCAAAAAGAAAGGCGTCATCACTGCTTCTGCAGGAGGCCATACATCCGAGGTTTGCCACTGATTGCTCCCCATGGTGTAATAGGTCACTTTTGCCATATTGGAGATGGTGCTGTTTTCCTTTCCCTTCAGCCAGAGGTCAAACCATGCCGTGATGATCTCGTCATAGTTCAATCTCGCATCGCCTACACTTCGTTCGCCGATGATGGTGTTTTCACTGGCACGCGTATAGGAGCAATGCAGTACCGGAGCAATGATCAGGTATTGATTTTCACGGGCCATCTGACTGATGGCGTTTTGTCGGGCGTGATTGTACAGCGCAATATTCGGGCTGGAGGACACGTCGTACCATGAGACAAACCACATACTTGGAGTATCAAAAGGCATGTCGTCGTGGTACAATCCGCCCTGATACCACTTGGGATCGTTGGGCTTTCGGGTGATCATTTCCTCATAGATCCCCATCGGTCCGTTCGCATTTTTAATGATGTCCTTTACCGGAAGGTGGGAAAGGCCTTCTTTCCAGTCTACCCGGGGGTATTCCGGAGCCATGTCGTAAAATCGCTGCAGTCTGAGCAGATCTTTTTGGGCAATTCCTTCGGGAAGTTTTGGAGCCATTGGGTCATGCTGAGTGCTGTAGAGCCAAGCGGTAAACAACATCTGTCCGGCTCCACCTCGGTACCAGTTGCCCTGCTCCTGAAATTGACCAATCCGGCCAACTCCCGCACCGTATCCCTGAGGGACCAAAGCTGCCAGTGCCGGATGCTTCAGTGAAGCGGCGGCCATTTGCCATTCCGCTGTGGAGGAGCAGCCTAACAAACCGATTTTACCATTACTCCAAGCCTGCTTGGACATCCACTCAAATGCATCGTAACTGTCAGTCAAGGGCGTTCCTAAGATATCCCAATCTCCTTCGGAAAAGAATCTGCCCCGTTCGTTTTGCACAACATAGGCATAGCCTTTTTTGACCCAGGAAAGCGCCGTTTCCAGCGTTCGGGTATTCATTTCCCCGTTTCCGTAGGTGTTGAAATTGTAGGGAGTCCGGGAAAAGACCACCGGTACTTTTTGATCTCCTTTGGGCCGATAGATGTCCGTGGCTAGTCTTACTCCGTCACGCATTGGCATCATGACTTTTTGGTCCACGATGGCTACTTCCTCCAGCTGAACCAAAACAGGTTTTTCCTCTTGGGAAAAAGCCAAGGGAGAAGCTGACAGAAATAATAAAATGGCAAGAATTCTTAGAATTGATCGCATAGAAAATTGGGTTTGCTATGGGAAGTTAGCTTACAAAATTTAATTCGGTTTTGATTTTTAATAAAAGTTGTTGGTTTGTGAGAAAAGTGGGGTTCAAAGGAGGAGATAGGAGGATATGATTTTTCCTTTCGACGGATAAGGCTAGATTTGCGACTCAATAATTTTTGAACATGAGTGTAAGCCCAATTCCCACCCTGAGTACCTGGGTAGAAGTACCAAAGAATTCCGATTTCACGATTTATAACTTGCCTTTTGGGATTTTCAAAAGTAAAAAACTCAGTCCCAGAATCGGGGTAGCCATCGGGGATAAAATCGTCGATTTGAGTGTTTTGGACCAGGAAGGCTTGTTTTCAAATCTCTTTTTTCCAGAAGGAATTTTCCTTAGAGATTCCCTCAATGAGCTGATAGCTTTGGGAAAAACCCAAACCAAAAAGATCCGCGAGCGGGTGCAGCAATTATTGTTGGCTGAAAACGGCGAACTCCGGGATCATTCTTCGAGAGGAAAAGTCATGGTCAACCGCAAAGAGGCAGAAATGCTTCTTCCGGTGAAAATCGGAGATTATACGGACTTCTACAGCAGCATCGAGCACGCGACCAACGTGGGCAAAATGTTTCGTGATCCGGAAAATGCCCTGCTCCCCAACTGGAGACATTTGCCGGTGGGATATCATGGCAGAGCATCTTCCATTGTAGTTTCAGGAACTCCGATTCATCGTCCAAAGGGACAATCCAAGGATCCGGATATGGTAATGCCGGAGTTTGGACCTAGTAGAAGATTGGACTTTGAACTCGAACTTGCCTTTATCACCGGCAAACAGACCAAGCTGGGAGATTATGTGTCTACAGAGGATGCCGAGGAATATATTTTCGGATTTGTTCTGTTCAACGATTGGTCCGCCAGGGATATTCAAAACTGGGAATACGTGCCGCTTGGACCGTTTTTGGGAAAAAATTTCGGTTCCTCTATTTCTCCATGGGTGGTGACTTTGGAAGCAATGGAGCCATTTCGGGTAGAGGGCCCCAAGCAGGAGCCTGAGGTTTTGCCTTACCTGAAGTGCAGGAAATCCCACAGTTTCGACATCAATCTGGAGGTGTTTATTCAGCCTGAGGGTAAAAAGTCCTCCAAGGTCTGTGCTTCCAATTTCAAATACATGTACTGGAATATTGCCCAGCAGTTGGCGCACCATACGGTCAACGGTTGCAACATCAATGTCGGAGACATGATGGCCTCCGGTACCATTTCCGGGCCAACGGAAGATTCTTTTGGATCTATGCTTGAGCTCAGCTGGAAAGGTACCCGAGCAGTTAAACTGGAAGATGGAGAAGAGCGAAAGTTCATCCAGGATGGCGATACGGTCATCATGAAAGGATTTGCAGAAAAAGACGGCATCCGGGTAGGATTCGGGGAAGTTACCGGACAAATTCTCCCAGCCAAATAACAAAAAGGCCTCAAATTCTGAATTTGAGGCCTTTTTGTTATTGGAGAATTATAGTTCAGTTTCTGGTTTTCAGGATTTCAAGAAGCTTTTCCGGTTCATCGGTAGTGATAAAATCCACTTTCAAATCCAATAGCCACCTCATGTCCTCCTCGTTGTTGACTGTCCATGCGTTGGTGGTCAGTCCAAGTTGCTGGGCTTCCGTGATCCACTCCGGCTTATTTTTCAGAACCCGGATATTGTAGTCAAACCCAAAAAAACCATCCTCTTTGAGCTGAGCTGGAGTTTTATCTCCGTTCAGATAGGCGACATTCACTTTTGGATCAGTGGCGATGGCTTTTTTGCCACCCTCATAGCTGAAGGTGATGTAATCCACCCATCTTTCAGCTTTTAGTTCTTGGACAGTTTTCACGGATAGTTCCCCCACTTTTTCGCTGCGCTCCACGCTTATTCTGGATGGCTTAAACTCCAAAATCAACTTGGTGCCATTTTGCTTCATGCCTTCGGTGAGGTATTCTTTTAGCGTTGGGATTTTTTCTCCATTGGGAAGCTGTTTAGTCAGAAGTCGCTCGTAAGTGGAGGTTTCGATGTCTATTCCCTGGAAATCATGATCATGATTGACCACCAAAATTTCATCTGCCGTCATCCACACGTCAAATTCCGATCCTTCACAGCCTAACCTTACCGCTTCTTTAAGTGATGAAAGGGAGTTTTGGGGTAGACCTTGAGCTTTCCAAGCGCCGCGATGGGCGATGACTTTATTGGAATGAAAGGAATTTTGGGCCATTGAACTAACCATGCTTAAAAGTAGCAGTAATAATCCCGGTGCCAGTTTGTACATGAATTTTCTTGTCATTTCATTGAATTAGGGAAGATAAAACTATCCAATTTGACCGGATTGACAGGCTGCTGGGGTAAAATTTCATCAAAAATTCATCTTGGACTTTTCGTTTCCAAAGGAGCCTGGCCATCGGAAAATGAAACACTCAAAGGTTCGAAAGGAAGCCATTTTTCAATTCTCGCTCACCGCAGATCAAGGTGAATTTCAATTTCATTTTTTTTCATTTTACTGATTGGTTATCTTTTGTTTGGAAACAGTTACTCTTTGGAATTTTTAGGAGCAGCTTTTCACCATTCTGTCGTTCACCTTTTTCTTAAAATTTTCCCGTAATGGCCCACCTTGAGATTAAATTCAGAGGAAGACCCACTTCCCAACTAGACGCCACTGATTCCTTTGATTTTTTCGAAGAAGTCCAAACCTACGAAGTTCTAAGTCCAACCCGTAGCGATGTTCCTGAAGTGGCGCCTATCACGCTTAAAGACGAAGATATCATTCAACTCAGCCTAAGTGATGAGACCGTCTGGATCGGTGACAAAGACACCTTGGAGGAGCTGTTCCCCCAAAAGCTGACCCGGTCTGGAAATCAAAATGAACTCTACCTTCCTGATTCACTTGAACTCGAATCCACCGATCGGAATGCGGTCAAGCGAATAGGTATCAAGCTTTTTTCCATCTTCAAAAAGAAAAAAGACGTCATTCAGATAGGTGTCTCATTTCTGGCCAAGAAAGTTGAAAACAAGCAACTGACAGTCGAGGGGGTTACGGATTTTGTGCAGGAAGGTGCCGGGCTTTTGATGCATTGCACTGAGAATTTCCAGCTCCGCAAAAAGGAAGAAAGAGCAATTGGGAAAAAGGCTCTTCTGTTCCTGCATGGAACCGGAAGCTCCACCTCGGGATCATTTTCGGAGCTTAACAATAAGGAGGGAAGTCAATCCTGGAAAACTGTCTTTCAAAGTTACGGAGAGGGAAATGTCCTGGCTTTTCAGCATCGGACACTCACCTGCAGTCCGCTGGAAAATGTGCTGGAATTGGTAAGGCAGCTCCCTTCAGAGATCGAACTGGATGTGGTAACGCATTCGAGGGGAGGGTTGGTAGGGGATATATTGGCGCGATTTGCCACAGACAACCGCGGTTTTGATCCTGCGGAAATCGGCGTGTTGACTACCGAAAAAAGGACGGATGATCTGGAAGTCATTGACCAGATTCATCAGGAAATGCTGTCCAAAAAAATCATCGTCCGAAACATGGTGCGGGTGGCCTGTCCGGCAAACGGTACCACTTTGGCATCCAAAAGGGTGGATTATTTTCTCAATATTTCATTCAATCTGCTCGCGACGGTCACAGGTCAGGCAGTTAATCCTGCTTTTCAGGCTTTCCGCGAGTTGGTGATGTCGGCAGTGACCTCCAAAAACAACCCCGAGGCGCTACCGGGTTTGGAGGCTATGAACCCTGACTCCCCCTTTATCAAAGCACTCAATTTTCAGGGTACAGAAATCAAAGTCAGCAGTCTTCTTCATGTCGTTGGAGGAAGCAGTGAGTTGAGCATGACGTTCAGAGGCTTGGTAGTTTTGGCCGGAAAGCTCTTTTTCCGTGGTCAAAATGACTTGGTGGTCGATACTGAAAGCATGAAATGGGGCACTCCAAGACAGGAAGGGAAGACCTCGGTGTTCATAGATAAATCGCAAAAAATCAATCATATCGTCTATTTCGGGACCCAGGAAATTCAGGAGAAAATCCTTCTGGGTCTTCAGGAAAAATCCGCAAGCACCCGGGCGGGCTTTTTGCCACTGCATGTTGCAAAGCGTACCGATCAGGATCGGGGTGTCTTTGGGGTAGAAGGCGGAAAAACCTTCCGTGACAAAGTCACAGGAAAGCGACCAATTGTTGTTCTTATGCCGGGGATTATGGGTTCCAATCTTACGGTCAATGAGGATATGATCTGGATCAATTATGCCCGTTTTCTTAACGGACAGCTTACCCGACTCAAGAACGAACCCAAGAACAATACACAGGTCAAAGCGCATTCCCTTGTCAAAACTTCCTATGGGAAATTGGCCGACTTCCTCGACAAGTCATACGATGTGGTGACGTTCCCTTTTGACTGGAGAATGTCCCTGGTAGATAGTGCTGGCATTCTGAAGGAAAAAATCGAATCACTCATGGCTTTTGGCCAGCCGATCAAAATCCTCGCCCACAGCATGGGAGGGGTTCTTTTCCGCGATTTTATCATCAACCACGAGGAGACCTGGAAAAAATTAAATGCAGCACCCGGCTTTAGGGTTTTGTTTTTAGGATCACCGTTGGGAGGATCATTTCGAATTCCTTTTGTGCTCTTTGGACAGGATGATATTATCAAGCTGCTCGCCAAAATTGATATTTCCAACTCACTCCCAGACCTCCTTGGCGTCTTTTCCCAACTTCCGGGCTTATTGAATTTGCTTCCGATCAAGGTTAGGGAAGAAGATCCTGACTTTTCAAAAAGGACCACCTGGGAAGCAATGCGGGAGGCTTTTGGTCAAAAAAATTGGCCGATTCCCAGCGAGGAGCTGTTGGAGCAGTTTGGAAAATACCAGGCACTGGTGGTGGAGAAGTCCAAATCGATTGATTACTCCAATGTTTTCTACATCGCCGGTCAAAGCCGAAAAGACAAAGTGACTATTTCCTCTTTTGAAATTTCGGAAGGCAAACTCCGGTTTTTTGGTACTCAGGAGGGAGATGAAAGTGTCACTTGGGCGACCGGTATTCCTACCCAGATTCATCAACTCAAGCAGCTGTATTACGCCAATGTCACCCACGGCGGATTGTCCAACCAGCTCTCCATTTTTGGTGCGATCGAGGAAATCCTCGACTCAGGAAAAGCCTCCAGCCTAGCCAATCAGTTACCCAAATTGAGAGGTGAACAAGAGCAAAAACTGACTCCAAAAATGGAGGAGATTTTTGACCTCAGCGAAGAAAACGTTGAAAACGTTCTCTTGGGAATTTCAGCCCAATCCGAGGAGGAAGGAGAGCTTCCAATCAAAGTGACTGTTTCCCATGGGGATCTGAAGTTTGCAAAATATCCCGTTTTGGCAGGGCATTTCGAACTCGATGCGATCCTGGGTTCCGAGCGGGTCATCGATGGACAGATGAACGGAGAGCTCACCAAACTGCGGGATTTAGGGCTTTATCCCGGACCGATCGGAAGTAATCAAATCGTCCTTCCGGAGAAAAAACAGGGATTCCAGGGAGCAGTTCTCATTGGATTGGGGGTTCCGGGACAGCTTTCTTCTTTCCAGCTGATGAATTCTGTTGAAAAGGGGATTTCCCGCTATTTGACCATTCTCAATCGCAAAGCTTCCGAATCTCAAGTTGAAAACCCTCAATTAATAGGAATATCGGTCATTGCCATCGCCAATTCCTATGGAGGACTATCCAGTGACTCTTCCATTCGGGCGATTTTGTTGGGTATCCAGCATGCCAACGCCAAAATCAAAGCCACTTACAAAGGCAGACTGAGGACCATTGAGGAAATTGAAATCATCGAATTGTACCAAGATAAGGCGCTCGCCTTAATCAAAACCGTCAACAGTCTCAGGGATGACCGAAGCGGGGAATTCAAGATAAGTCTTAGCGGAAAAGGGCTGAGTTTGAAGCCGGGAAGAAGATTGAGGATTCCCTACGAAAACTCAACCGACTGGTGGACTCGCATCAGCGTCTCCCAGGAGGAAAATCAACAGACTCATCGGCTGGAAATTAAAATGTCTCTTGCAACCTCCGGAGCAAGTCAAAAGGTCGAATTTCTCAAAGTCAACACCAAAAATCTTGACACCCTGCTCAAGGAAATGACGGAGGAAAACCGTGCAAGACCCGAGATTGCCAAGACCATGTTTGAGCTGTTGGTGCCGTATGATTTCAAGGAGGAGCTCAAGCGCCAACCCAACATTTCCTGGGTGGTGGATGAGGTGACGGCATCTTTTCCTTGGGAAATGCTTCAGGAAGACCTAATTGCCAATCCACTTGCCATCAACTCCGGAATGGTCCGTCAAATGGCTACTCCAAGCTATCGGAAATCAAGCACCAAGGTGTCCGGAAACCAAGTGCTGGTAGTCGGAGACCCGATTTTGGAAGGATTTATGCCTCAATTGCCACAAGCGGAAAAAGAGGGAAACATGGTTGCTGATTTTCTCCAAAGCAAGGGTTTTGATGTCAAGAAACAGATAAAAAGCACACCTTCCCGAATCCTGTTGGAGCTGTTTTCCCGTGAATACAAAATCATCCATCTGGCGGCACATGGGGTATTTAATCCCGATTCACAGGAATCCACGGGAGTGGTGATAGGCCGGGATGCATTTCTTACCGTTCAGGAAATCGCCCAGATGAGTACAGTTCCTGAATTGGTCTTTGTCAACTGCTGTTATTTGGGCAAGGTAGAAACTGACTCCCCAGCCAAAAATCAGGAAAAAAATAAGCTGGCGGCAAACATCGGTACGCAACTGATTCGAAACGGTGTAAAGGCGGTGGTGGTAGCCGGATGGGCTGTTGATGACCAAGCGGCATTGGATTTTGCGCAGCGATTTTATCAGGAGATGTTTAGGGGAGTGAAATTTGGAGAGGCTGTGCTGCAAGCCAGAAAGCAAATCCATACTTCCTCAAAAGCTTACACCAATACCTGGGGAGCTTATCAGTGCTATGGGGATCCTTTTTACCAGATTACACAGGCGGACAACGGCTCGGCAACTACCTGGGATTACTTGGTAAAAGAGGAAGCAGAACTGGAGTTGGAAAATCTGATACAGCAGCTGGTATCAAAAGTAATCGAGCGTACTCCAGCGCTACAAATCCTGGAAGGTTTGGAATCTGCCCTGAAGAAAAAAGACATCTGGAGCGAAAAAATCACCGAGCACTTTGCTGAGGTCTATTCCAGAATCGGGGATTATGATAAAGCCATTACTTACTTCCAACAGCTTTTTGGATCAGAGCAAGCAGTCTTTTCACTCAGATCCATGGAGAAATGGTGCAATATCTCCTGCAAGCATGCCGTAGAGGTGTTTTTCAAAAGCAGTCAGGATCAGGAAAGTCTGAAAATCGCTCTGGCAGAAATCGATCAGGCCTTAACCAAACTGAAAAGCCTTCTGAATTTCGGAGTGACTTCAGAGCGTCAGAGTCTGCTTGGAAGTGCCTACAAACGCCGATTGATGGTCTTACCGAGAACTAATACAGCCGAAATTGAAATAACTTTGAAAAGTGCCACGGAAGCCTACCGCCAGGCTTCTGAGATCATGGGGAACTTGGACTATTATTCACTGATCAATTGGATTTCACTCCTCAAGCTGGAGAGCTATATTTCCAAGAGCGGGCGATTAGGGGATTCCAAGGAGAGGCTTTTGGGACTTTTGGAGGAATGTGAAAAAAATGAAAAGCAGAAAAGTTCCGGAGAGGGAGATCCATGGCAGTTTTTTGGCCTGGCCAATCTTGCTTTCGCCCGATTTATTTTGGAGGATGGCAAAGGGGATGTCGGAGAGATTTTGGAAGACTTTCTGACGGTATTCAGACAGGTAGGCGCAAAAGGCCATATGAAAACACAGTTTGAGCATTTGGATATTTTGCTCAAGGTTTTGGAGATTTCTTCAAAACCTTCTGCCAAAAAACTCAAGGAAAAAATCAGCAAGCTTAGGCTGGGTTTTGAACAATTTGAAAAATAGGATTTTGTCCTACTGCGAATCAAAGGGAAGGGTTTACTCTTCCCTTTTTTGTTTTTTATCTGAAGAAGGTCCGGACATTTTGAAAAGCAAATACCCGATTCCAAACAGAAAATGGGCGGCCAGGATCACTAAAACGACAATTAGGGTGGTGTTGCTTCCCATCGGATACTTCGGAGGTCTGGTTCAGGGTTTACTTACTTTTACTTTCCAAGCCTCAAAAAGGCCTGCCAATTCCTTGATCATTTCGGGCTGGGTTGAAGCTAAATTTTGGGTTTCAAATGGGTCTTCATTTAGGTTATACAATTCCCAATCTGCATCCTTCCCATGTGTCACCAGTTTCCAGTCTCCCTTGCGAACTGCCCGTCCAACTGACCATTCCCAAAAGAGGGGTTTTTCCCGAACAGATTTTTGGCCTCGAATCGCCGGCAGTAGACTTTGGCCTTCTGTCGGAAGAACCCGGTTTCCCTTAAATTCGGTTGGGTATTCTGCACCTGCTAATTCTGCAAGTGTCGGGAGAATATCGATCAGATGTGAAGGGAAGGGATTGACTTCATTCTGATGTGCCAAGCCTTTGGGCCAGGAGATGATCAGAGGAGTTTTGATTCCTCCCTCAAACGAATAGTTTTTATAAAGCCGAAGTGGGGTGTTTCCCACGTTGGCCCAATCCTGTCCCAGGGAAGTCCATTGTCCGACAGTCCCGATTTTTCCGTCTCCGGGGAGATTCACCATTTCCGCTGAAGCCCCATTATCAGAAAGAAAAATTAAAACCGTATTTTCCAATTTGCCCAATTCCCGAAGTTTTTGGATGATTTCTCCGATTTTTTGATCCATTCGATCGATCATTGCCGCATATACTTCCATCTTTTGCGCTTCAATTTTCTTGAGAGAATCAGAAAGAGAAGCCCAGGGGACATGGGTTGCTTCACTCAGCGGTTGGTTTTCATCGATAATTCTCAGCTCTTTTTGCTTTTCAAAACGTTTTTGCCGGATAACCTCATAGCCCTCATCATATTTGCCCTTGTATTTTTCGATGTCTTTGGGCCAGGCCATCAAGGGATCATGGGGAGCAGTGTAAGCCAAATAAAGGAAAAAAGGATTCTCCTCGTTCTTGTATTCTTCCAGCCACTGGAGGGCATACTTGGTGAAATAATCCGTGGAGTAATAGCCTTGGGGGGCGGAGAAAGGCTGATAAAGTGTGCGATCTTCGTAAAAGGGACGGTCTGGTCTTTTTTGAGCGGGTTTTGCCTCACCTTGACGCTGAGGTCCTGGATTGAAATGATTGGAAGCTCCTTCCATCAGTCCAAAATATCGGTCAAAACCCCTGTCCATGGGATGATCGCCGCCGTGATGTTTACCAGCCCAAAGCGTTCGATAACCTGCGGATTGGAGGAGTTCCCCAAAAGTAATCCCGTTCTTGAGGGGCTGAAGATAGGTGGCTTCATACCCGACTTGCTGGGCATACAATCCCGTGAGTAAAGCTGCTCTTGAGGGATTGCATTTGGCAGTATTGTACATCTGGGTAAAGCGAATCCCATTTTCTGCCAACCAGTCCAGGTTGGGTGTCTCTACCTCACTACCATAGCAGCCAATGTCTGACCAGCCCAAGTCATCGGCGAGGATGAGGATAATATTGGGTTTTTCTGCTGGTTTTTCTTTTAGGGCAGAAAAGAAAAACCAAAGCAGCGCGGTAAAAACGGAATAAGCCATGGCCTAAAGGGTAGGGAGGTTTGACTTTTAAGTTAAACAAATGCCCCGGTTTTTCGGCAAGGGTCACTATTCCCTGCAAGTAAATCGCTATTAAAGCAGTCTCTTCATTTTATTTGAAGAAAGCTGAAGACGGGATAGCGGATTCTCAAAACATGAAAGGACTGAAAAGCATATCCAGCAGCGGTAAATTTTTGGCCACAAACAAAAAGGCACTTTACAACGGAAATGGAAATTTGTGATTTGTATTGTTTTGCGGTATTCGTGTCCGACTGTTAAGGTTTTTCACTTTAGCCAATGAATTAGCCTTTGTTCAGGTGGGATTAGGAATTATTTCATTGTCCGATATCTCAATCTTCCGGGATCAAAGTGCCTGTGTCGGCCTCTGTTTTTGGCGAAAAGGAATCGTTTAGGATACTTATCATTAAAATTCTATCTTTTCAAATGCCTAAAAATTGAACAATTGAATCTCTTTGAAGCCCAGTGAAAAGCCTTAAAATTTCGTCTAAATTATTTCTTACACACACTGCTATTGGCCTGGTTGTCCTTGTAGTTTTATCCACAGGCTTTTACATCGTCATGCGCGATGCTTTAATACAACGAACCATCGACCAGCTTTCATCCATCAATATCTTAAAAAACGATCTCATCAAAGAACACTTCAGGAGGTCACATAATGATCTTCAGGCGTTAGAATTGGAACACAAATTTCTGGGAATTTATCAGTCCATCGCTCAGGATGCACAAAATAAAAGCAAATCCACCAATACTGAATTTGGGGAAATCTCAGAATTGCTGAAAGTTTATGAATTCAAAAATCTCTACCTCCTCGATACCAATTTCCAGTCCCTTTTCAGTACAAAAGAAAAGAACCTCTATCCACTTTCGAAGGAATCTTTGGAATCGCTTTTGGGGACAAAAGGAAATCTGTTTCAAATTATAGACGCATCTGCCTATTCTGAATCCAAGGAAACTTTACTCTATTACTATATTCCAATCGTTGATGAAAATCAGGTAGTCGGCAGCATATTGGTTGAGGAAGATTTCCAAAAAATACAGGATATTCTGTTGGAGAATACTGGAATGGGCAACACAGGTGAATCGTATTTTGTCGCCGGGGATTATCGATTGCGGTCCACATCCAGGTTCTTCCCAGATGTCCCACCTCTAACGATATCAGTGGATACCGAGTCAATCCGAAATGCTTTCCAGGGTTTGTCGAAGGATCATATCATTGCGGACTATCGTGGTAAAAAAGTGCTGAGTGTTCAAAGGCAGATTGAAAACACGACGCTGGATTGGATGCTGATTTCAGAAATGGATTTTGATGAGGCCATGGCTCCCATTATTGAACTGAGAAATTATCTTATTGGAATAACATTGATTATTTTGCTCTTGATCGTTTTGATTACCTATTTCCTGTCGAATGCTATAGCAAGACCAATTCTAGAATTGAAAAACATAGTTTTCACCTTATCGAAAGGGATAATTCCAAATCAAACTCCACTGACATCCTCTACGGATGAGATCATTCAAATCACCAAAGCAATAAACGAACTGACTGATGGCCTGAAGCGCACCACTGATTTTGCACAGGAAATCGGCTCGGGTAATTTTAAAACATCTTTCAAAACGCTTAGCGACTTTGATATGTTGGGCCAGGCTTTATTACATATGCGTGATGAACTGCTGATATTGAGAGAAAAGGAAACTAAGCTTGAAAGAGAGAAGGCAATAGCGCTGTTGCAAGGGCAGGAAAAGGAGCGACGGCGTATCATTCAGGAACTACATGACGGGGTGGGCCAGATGCTTACCGTGATTCGAATGCAAGTAGATAGTTTGGAAGCAGACAATGAGTCGAAAGCAGAAATCAAAAATCAAATCAATAACACTGTTAACGAGGTGAAGCGCATATCCTACAATGTTATGCCTCACGCCCTGATTGATTATGGATTGGAAGCAGCCCTAAGGGGTTTATGCGATCATGTGAAAAAATATTCTTCAATTACTGTGGATTTCCAGTATGTCAAAGACATCGATCGCTCACTTACTTTTGAAATGAGCATAGCGCTATTTCGCATTGTTCAGGAAGCGCTTACTAATATTGTTAAACATGCTCATGCCACCAAAGTAAGTCTGCATGTGCTGGACAAGGAAGATGAAGTTTATGTGGTAGTGGAAGATAATGGAAGAGGATTCGTTGAAAGTGAAGTTTTGAAAAAAGATGGATTAGGTTTGAGAAACATTCGCGAACGAGCAAATTTGCTGGATGGATATACTGAGATTCATTCATCAAGTAAAGGAACAAGTATTGAAGTACATATCCCGATCCCCACAACCTGAGGCATTATGGCTAAAATAAAATTGCTTTTAGCCGATGACCATCCCCTCATTCGCGAGGGGTTTAAATCTCTCCTGGGTAAAAATGAAAATTTTGAAATTGTTGCGGAAGCAGGTAATGGAATGGAACTTCTGGAAGAATTTGAAAAAACCAAGCCTGACATAATTCTCACGGATATTTCTATGCCGGTTCTCAATGGCTTTGAAGCCATGGAGCAACTTATAAAACAAGGAGTTTCTGTTAAATTCATAGTACTTACCATGCATGAAGAGCAGGGTTACATCTTGAACGCATTAAAGATTGGAGCGCATGGCTATGTGCTTAAGAATATAGAAGGGCCGGATCTGGAAAAAGCAATTACTACAGTTTATCAAGGTGGAAAATATTTCAGTCCCTTCATTACCAATATCATAGCCGAATCGTTTCAACGTCCCGAAGAGAGTGACATTGAAGAAATCACCTCGCGTGAAAAGGAAGTTTTACAATTGGTTGCTCAAGGATACAGCACAAAACAAATAGCTGATAAGCTCTCCATCAGTATTCGTACGGTAGAATCTCATAGGATAAACATGCTCAGGAAGCTGAGAGTAAGTAACACTGCTGAACTGATCAAAAAATCCATAAAGCTGAATTTGATCTAGTCTTCCGTACCTCATATCCGTATAAACCCTGAGTCATTTATAGGGTATTTCCTGATCTCCATAGCTGCTTAAGCCCCGTTTATTTGTATAGCGAACCAAACGTTATACAAATGAAAAAAGCGATAATTGGATTAGTTGCTCTGTTCAGTATGAACTGGGCGATAGGTCAAACAGTACCAAAAAATGATCCGACATATTCTGCCAACAATTACAAGCAACCTAACAAGGCCGCCTATGCCAAAAAGCACATGGTCAGCCAGGGCACTACGTTTGACGTTACTTCTGTAATCGTTAGTGAGAATTATAAACACCCAAACAAGCGAGTTGCCAAAAAGATGGTAACCCTACCGTCAGACAATGTTGCAACCCGTTCTAATAGGACATACAAACATCCCAATGGGTTGTAAAACTAAGGGCAGCTAGGTATAGAAAAGGGCAAGTCAAGACTGATTTGCCCTTTTTTGTTTTTAGTCCTGGAACATTTACCATGCCTTTTCCAACTTCTAAATCCTTCAATCCAAAAATTATCGAATTTCTAAAGTGGAATATGGGGTAGCTAAGTTTAGAATCACTACTGTCCGAAGAATTGTGGATTTTTCATCTGAAAGCTCCCTTCATCAACCCAAAGTACCGGTTAAATCCCCGATCCATCGGGTGATCAACTCCATGGTGCTTCCTCGCCCAAAGTGTACCATATCCTACAGACTGCAAAAGTTCTCCGAAAGTGATCCCGATTTTTAAGGGTTGGAGGTAGGTGGCTCCATTGCCCACCTGCTGGGCGTAAGGACCTGTAACCAAAGGAGCCTGGGATGGTGCACTTGAAGGGGTTGTACATCTTGGTGACGCGGATACTGTTCGCTTCCAGCCAGTCCAGATTAGGAGTTTTTACCTCAACTCCATAGTAGCCGATATCCGACCACCCCAGATCATCGGCCAAAATTAGGATGATGTTGGGTCTATCCGGTGGGGTTTGGGGTAAGAGAGGTGGAATCAGCCAAGGGAGAAAACTGAAAATCGGCTGGATCATACTCACCCAGGATTAGGATGGGGATACAGAAATTTACTGACCCCCCCCCGGTTAATTAGCCTTAAAGGCAAACCCCTGATAAAAGAATGCCTCACGAAAAATAAAAAAGCCAACCCGAAGGCTGGCTTTTTGAATCTATTTTGATGGGTAACTTATTTGAAACCGATTTTTTCCAATCCTTCGTGGCTGATTTTGATCGCTTCCAACGGATCAAGCCCGAAGGTGTTGTCCTGCTCCACTAGGTAGAATTCCATTCCTGATTTTTTCTTCTGGTCTAAAATCCGCTTGAAGTCAATATTGCCTGTGCCTACTGGTGCAAACTGTCCTTCGTTGTTCATGTCTTTAACATGCCATGCCTTAAATCTTCCCGGATATTTTTCAAAATAAACCAAGGGATCCACTTCAGCCTTGGTCACCCAGAACAAGTCCATCTGAAAGTTGACGTATTTTGGATTGCACTTTTCCAACAGGACATCTTCGATCACCGTGCCGTCAGCCAATGGCTTAAACTCAAAGTCATGGTTGTGATAGAGCAACTGAAGGCCTGCATTGTGGCATTTTTCTCCCAGCGTATCCATGATTTTTACCAGATCATCCGCTGTTCCGGTCATTCCCATGGATCGGGTAGCAGGGTCAAATTTAAACATGCCCATTGGCGGTACAGGGATCACAAAATAGGTGATGCCGGCTGCTTTCACATCTGCAATCAACTGATCTGCATTTTCCATGTTAACCATGCCCATGTGGGCGCTTTTGGCTGTAAGGCCCAGACTTCCCAAATAAGATTTGAATTCCGCAGGAGTCATTCCGTAGAATTTTCCATCGGCATAGTTTGCGGATTCCACATAGGCGTATCCTGCATCGGCCACGGCTTTTAGGGTTCCTTTTGGATCTTTACCCATCGCATCACGCACAGTATACAGTGCCAATCCTCCAAATTTCTTGGCAGGCGCTGCGGTGGTTTCGGATGTTGGAGTTTCAGTTTTTGGGCTGAAGGCAGTCACGCCCAAGACCAAAACCGCAAGCAGGGTAAAGCTCAGGATTAGGTTTTTTTTCATGTGTGTGTTTTGGTTTTCAAAGGCCACATCGAATCTCACATGGTCGATTATCATCGGATTGGAAGACGATATCTATCATGGTCGATTTCATTTAGGTTTAAGTTTTTAGATGCCTAAAGATATCCAATTCTTTCCAAAAATGAGGTGGGGAAGTTTTTTATTGTCTCAGTTGGGAGAAAATAGAAATTGGCATTTTATGCAAACTCATTCAAATCCGAATAGGAGAGGGAAGAGAAATACCACGATGGCCGACCAAATCAGATATACCGGAAGATATTTCACCAAAACCAACCCTACTTCTTTCAGATGGCTTTTATTTTGGACGGTCGAAATCAACTTTCTGGATACCTGAATGAGATGAATAAGCATCAGGATATTCACTCCCAAAACAGCCATTCTGTTTGGGGTGATGCCCCATTCGGAAATCCGAAATGCAATTGCAGAAAGCGCCACTCCATTGACTAGGATGGTGACCAGTGAAAGCGAGGCCAAAACCCATTTTCCCGAACTCGAATTCCCTTGCCCGGATGCTTCTGCCACTGAGAAGAAAATCAAGCCCATCACACCGATCAGCAACATGTTAAACAGCATCAGGAATTCCCGGTCGTTGTATGGGTCCTTGCCTGCATACACGATTGCCCCGAGGTAGATCACCAGCATGATCAGCACCAATGGGCTGAAAATTTTTGCAATGATCGGCGCCACCTTATTGACCAGTTGGGGAATTTTCTGGGTGAGGTGTGTTGCTACCAAAGGCGCGGCAACCAACCCAAAAACTGCGATGTATTCAAAATAGAACTTTTCAATATTGATGTCTATCAGACTAAATAATCCCACAGTAATCCCGGACATCAGGAGTCCAGCCAAACCCAAAATAGCTCCCATGATGACAGCATCCCCGTTGAAATTGAGGTAGTCGAGTCGTTTTGAAAGTCTTTTACCTTCCGCCCCGGAGAAAACATATCCCAAAATACCCCAAAGCAACAAAGGCAAATGAATGCAGGCTAAAATCAAGGTGTCGCTTGCTTTATCCTCCGGAAGTAGGTTGATGTAAAGAGCAGCTGCCAAGACAGTTACCAAAGGAATCAAAATGGATTTTAAGGGGATTCGATTTTTCCAGGCAAAGTAGGCAGATACGAATGGGAAGACGATAAACCCTAAGTTTCGGGTATAGAAGAACTCCTCATCCCAGGTGAAAATTGCAGGTAACTTTGCCAAAACCCAAGCAATGGCGGCTGCAATGAGAATAAATCGCCACTCGTGGAAAGTACCCCAGCTGACAGTTTCTGACTCCAGATTGAGTCGTGCATTCCAAAAGTCCGCTGTTCCTTTTCCCATGATTTCTGGATAAAGGGAATTGAATGAGGTCTTGAATTCCGATTTGTTTTTGCGGTAGAGTTTTTCCAGTTCGAACGGATGTTCGAGGTTGGAAAGGATAAGTTCTTTCATGATAGAAGGAGGAGTAGGTGAATTTATGTTTTTTAATCCCAATGTCCGGTAAGCGCGAATGCCATCACGGAACTAAGCCATAGGACAACGAAATACATCAGTGTGCTGAAGATGATGGCGATGAGTTTTTGCTTACCTGTCGGAAACCATTGAAATCCCATGAGGTAGAAGAAAATACCTCCAGCAGCACCCCCGGAAGGGATTATCAGCAAGGGGAAAAACATCCAGGTTTCAAATGCATCCTCTTTTGTTAGGATGATGAAGGTCAATAGGGTAAGAGGAATGCTGGCTCCCAAGATGGCAGGTAGAACCAGTTGTTTAACGAGTGGACGGAAGGAGTTTGAGGAAGTGTTCATATGATTTGGATTAAGAAAGTACTTTGTAATTCAAAGTGAATGGATAAATTTTTTTAGGGTTTGTTTTCTTTGATCAAATTTTCAAGGAAATCGAGATGGGCTTGGAAGGCTTTTTTTCCTGCCGCTGTTGCTGAATAATTGGTCAGGGGTTTTCGCCCTGCAAAAGATTTTTCTACCCGGATATAGTCGGAGTTTTCCAAATTTCGAAGGTGGGAGGCAAGATTGCCATCCGTGACTTCCAAGAGTTCTTTGAAGGAGTTGAAGTCATACCGCTCATTGACCATCAGGATGGACATGATGCGCAGTCGGACCACATTCTCAAACGCCTTGTCGTATGTTCCTTCCACCTTATCGATCGTATCGGTAATACATCATCGAGCCATAGATCACATGCAGGACTCCAAACCCTATGGCCCAGCAGATTAGTCCAAATTCCGGGAAAAACGCACCAGTAAGTCCCATAATCAACTGTCCAAATCCAAGGTTTTTGATTTCACCCAAGGTAAAATGTGAGGCATTGATCAATCCCAAACCGTAGAAAATCAAGGTAGTAGGTGCAATGAATAAATAGGCACTTTCATGAATCAAAGCGAAAGAAAACAAACCGCCGGCCAGTACCGGAATGAACAAAGCATACAGAAACCGCTTGCTGGCCGGAGTCCAGAATTGATGAGAGTTCTTCTGGCTTTTTTGTTGGCTGAGTAAGTAAGCCGAACCTATCGCTAAGACCAGAACTACCAATGCAACAGCCAATAAATTGATTTGCAAATCAGCCTGTGAAATCGTCTCGGTTCCAGCACCATATTCTGTGGAGGGAAAATAAATCCAATACCAGGCAATTCCTGCACCTACAAAGGCATAGATCCCTGCCAGTACACCAGCCAGTCCGCTGAGTGAAAGGAAGCGGGTACTTCGCTCCATCATGGACTTGATATCGGATAATTCTTGTTCCGGTTTTCTCATATTAAAAGTACTTTGTGATGCAAAGTAAATTAAGATTTCAAATAATTACCAAGCCCTGGGGAATTATTTTAGAAAAATTTAGAATATCGACAATCGAATTGACCTGACTCATGGAAAACACCTTTGATGCTATTGTAGTCGGTTCCGGAATCTCCGGAGGCTGGGCTGCGAAAGAACTTTGTGAAAAAGGACTGAAGACTTTGGTGTTGGAGCGAGGCAGGTCGGTGGTTCACAATAAAGACTATCCCACCGCCACACTTCGTCCTTGGGAAGTGCCACATCGTGGACGGCTGACCCAAGAATTCCTTAAGGAGAATCCATTGATCAGCAAAGCGGCAGGCTTTGGGGAAGAAACCAAGCATTTTTTCATTCAGGACAAAGACCATCCCTACGTGCAGGAAAAGCCCTTCGACTGGATCCGTGGCTATCAGGTGGGAGGGAAATCCCTCACTTGGGGAAGGGCTACCCAGCGTTGGAGTAAGCATGAATTCAAAGCCCCCGAACTCCAAGGTTATGGTATGAACTGGCCGATTGGATATGAGGACGTGGCACCTTGGTATTCCCATGTGGAGAATTTCATCGGCGTATGTGGCACTCGGGACCGGGATCGAGGCGATGCCTGATGGAGAGTATATGAAACCTTTTCCATTCAACTGTGCGGAAGAATACCTCAGTCAAAAAATCAGGGAGAATTTCCCGGACCGCCATATGGTTCATGCCCGCTGGGCCCACTTGACCGACCCTCAGGAGATTCATCTTCAGCAGGGAAGGGGACAATGCCAAGCGAGAAACATGTGCATGCGAGGTTGTCCTTTTGGTGGATATTTCAGTTCGGTATCATCGACTTTGCCTTGGGCGGAGCGCACCGGCAACCTGACCATTCGCTCGAATTCGGTAGTGCATTCGGTGATTTACGATGAAGAGACTGGAAGGGCAAGCGGAGTGAAAGTCATCGATGCGGAAACCAACGAAATCCATGAGTTCAAAGCCCGAATTATTTTCCTCAATGCCTCAGCATTAAACAGTGTCCTGGTTTTGCTCAATTCCAAATCCAACCGTTTCCCGAAGGGTTTGGGAAATGACCATGACTTATTAGGTCGGTATGTGGCCTTTCACAACTACCGTGGTTGGGTTTCCGGAGAGTTGGATCAGTTTCAGGATAATTATTATTACGGGAGAAACCCCACCGAACCCATCATTGCCAATTTCAGAAATCTGGGAAAGAAAGAACCTCATCTGCCTTTTGTAGGTGGGTATACCATCTTTACCGGAGCTTCCAGAGGAAGAGGAAAGGAAATGTCCAATCCGACTTTTGGAGAAAAATTCAAAGAAGCACTCTCCGAACCGGGCAATTGGACCATCTACATGTACATGCAGGGAGAGACCATTCCCAAATATGAAAATCAGGTACGATTGAGCGAAACCGAAACTGATCCTTTTGGAATCCCTCAGTTGGTGACTTCTGTCGGTTACGACGACAATGACGAATTGATGCTTCAGGATTTTTTTACTCAGGCTCAATCCATGCTGGAGAAGGCCGGAGTCAAAAACATTGAAACCAGCGACAGCGAGCAGGCTCCGGGTTTGGATATTCACGAAATGGGAGGGGCCCGAATGGGAACCTCCCCTGAAAACTCCTTACTCAATTCCTGGAACCAGCTTCACGGCTGTAAAAATGTCTTTGTGACCGATGGGGCCTGCATGACAAGTACAGGAAATCAAAGTCCTTCGCTGCTTTACATGGCGCTGACTGCACGAGCAGCCAACTTTGCCGTGGAGGAATTCAGAAAGGGAAATCTCTAATTACATGAAAAAAGCGCAGCCCAACATGGACCGCGCTTTCAGTAAAAGGAGTTAATAGGTTTTTGAATTAGTTCTTTTTAGAAAAGCCGGGGAGCAAATTGCGTCAGGTACACTCTCCAGTTTCTCCAGGTATGTCCACCTTCGCTTTCCACATATTCATAGGGCATCTTCATTGTGTCAAGTTTTGCCCGGTATTCTTTGTTGGCCTCATAGAGGAAATCTGTTTTCCCGATTGCAATCCAGTAGAGCTTGTAGCCGTTGTCCATCTGGGTTTTTAGTGTCTGGTCGAAATCGCTGTATACCTTTCCTGTGGCATCTTCCCTCGCCATGATTGCAGCTGAGAATAGTCCCATGTAATCAAACGTGTTAGGATAAAACCTGGAAATGTGCAGGGTGTGGTAACCTCCCATGGATAAGCCTGCAATGGCACGGTTGGCCTTGTCAGCTTTCACCCGGTAGTTGCTCTCCACAAATTTGATGATGTCCCCAAAAGCTCCCTCGTAGGTTCCGTCCATGGTTTTTGGGATCATAAACTGGGGCTTGTAAAAATTCATGCTTCCTTCTCCAGGAGCGCCATCCTGAATCACATTTCCGTTTGGCATCACGACGATCATTGGTTTGGCTTTACCCTGAGCAATCAGGTTGTCCATAATCTGTGCAGTACGGCCAAGGTTGATCCAGGCTTCCTCGTCACCACCTGCTCCATGAAGGAGGTAAAGGACCGGGAATTTCTCGGTTGAATTTTCGTATCCCGGAGGGGTGTAGATGGTGATCCTTCTGTCCATTCCTAAGCCTGGAGAATCATACCATCGGCGGGTCACGGATCCGTGAGGGATGTCATTTACCTTGAAAAGATCGGCATGTCCACCTCCGACAATGAAAATATTGGTCGCGGAAGCCACATCTCGGATCAGGAATGGATTGCTTGGATCAGTGGTCGAAAATCCATCAATGATAAAGGAATAATTGTAAAGCTCTGGTCCTAAAGGCGAGGTTTTAAATTCCCAAACCCCGTTTTCACCTTTGGTCAGATTTGCTTTTCCCGGACCGTCCATGGGGCCTCTTGGTGTTTCCATTTTCACCGTGGGCAGAAAATCTCCGGTGACTTGGACTGCTTGGGCATTTGGCGCATGGAGTCGAAAGGTGACTGAATTGTCAGCATGTACTTCGGGGGAGATGATGTTTTGCGCTCTAAAAAGTGCTTCCTGTGCCTGAACCGAGATGGACAGGAGGTAAGCGGAAAAGATAAGGAGCAGATGTTTTTTCATAGGGTTTTTGATTCTATTGTCTCAATTTGTGAAAATAGGAAAAGGGATTGGAAATACAATGAAAGTTACCCCAAAGTCTGCAAGTCGCAAAGGGGAAATGGTTTGAGGATTTGCTGTTTTCTTGCATAATTCGAATCAAGTATTTGGGTTTGGACCTGCTTTTATTCAGTTTTCAGACTGCTTTAAGAAAAAAAAACCGTCCTGAGAAACAGGCAATCAAAAGCGAAAAGCTCCCCGCGTCTGATTGATAAAAAGGAATGAAATGGGTAAAATAAATACCCACCCAGGCAGTCCGAAAATGATTCCCAAAAACAAAAGAAAGAACAGGACTGAGGTCAGGTTGGGGAAACTCAAACTTTCCTTTTTTTGATAAACCAGCACTTGCAATGCGGCCATAAACGAAAGCAGTAAAACTCCCAAAAGGGCGTACTCATACGGAAGCGAAGAATTCAGTCCTTTCCAACACAAGAAAAACAGCTCAGGAAAAACCAGCAGGGCTAAACTTCCAAATTGATAGCCCAGTTTGTGGTAAAGAGTCAGCGGTAAAGCCAAAATCCAAGTTTGCTGCACTACTTCTTTCTCCGTTTTCTCAAAAATCAAAGGCAGTTGAAAATAGGAGACACATAGAATACCAAATTGCAGCCATCGGAAATCATAATTTCCCGATTGAAAAGAGAGATAAAATCCATTTAAAAGCAGAAGACTCAGGCCTTTGGTCAAAAGGAAAAGAAGAGGCCTACTTTGTCTTAAGGAAAGGATAATCCATGTGAACCGGGGAAAGGTCCAACGAACTTTAGGTCTTTTGACCACTACCTCTTTCAGGGGATGACCAAGGTTTTTTCGGATCTTCCAAAAGTTAAATCCAAGGACTCCAACTACATTCAGCCAAAGGATTATACCAGACACTGGCTTGTTTTGCTCCCAGGCAAAATAGCTCAGAAATAAAAAGTAAATGAGCAAGGGACTGTGGTTGCCGAGGATGATCTGTGTCCAAAATGAGCGGAAATCCTTCTTTGGGACCAGGGCAAGTTGATGAAAAACCAAGTAATCATTTTTTCTCAGCAAACCGAGTTGAATTCGGAGGTGAAGCAGACCGAAAACCAAAAACGCGAATGGCAAAATCCAAAAGGCAATCGGGTTTTTGAATAAAAATCTCCCCAGCAGCACATGCTGTCTTAGCTCCATCAGGACTCCGCCAAAAATCAGGGCCAATGCCCAGAACCCCATAGTTTTCTGATAGAATGGGCGGATAAAAGCCAAGAACCCGATTTTATTCATGTCCTTCAATTCTGCCGGATTTCATATTCAGCACCGTATCCACAGGTAAAAGATCCAAAGGGCCGCTCTGGTGGGAAGTAATCAGAAATCCGGTTCCTGTGTTGGCTTTTTGGATGATTAGTCTGATGAGTTGGTTTTGGGTTTCTGAGTCAATGGTTGTAAAGGGCTCATCTAGAATCAAAAGCTCTGGCCTTCCCAAAAATGCCAGCAGTAAAGCGGCTTTTTTGAGCATCCCGGATGAGTAGCCACCTAGGGGAAAGGAGGAAAAGGCATCAGCTCCCAACAGGGATTTTAATTCTTCGATTTCGTGAGGTTGGCAGGATTTTGCTTTGGCCACCAGGGCAATCAGATCATCCAGATTTAAAAATTCCGGGAAGATGGGTTCTGCTGCCGCAAATCCGATTTTTCGTCGGTATTCGATCGGTTGAGATTTAAGGGAGATTCCATTCAAAATGATCTCTCCCTTGGCCGGGTGAATTCCGGCCAGTGCTTTGAGCAGGGTGGATTTTCCTGAGCCATTTCCGCCTAAAATCAGATGAATCCCTTTTGGCAATTCAAGTTTTGGGATCACCACTTCAAAACCCGAAGGATACTTCTTTTCAAAGCCAGTGAGGGAAAGCATGTATTGGTGTTGGGTCTTAAAGCACGGAAGTTAACCGATTTCTGATTTTGTGCTTCTCCCAGCTTTTTGGCTTTATCTTTTTTTAACTGAATTAAAAAATAGCAAGGAAATGAACACTGGCTTGCGTCGTTCAAATCCTTGCCATTTTCAAGGATTTCTCACTTGTTGGGGGACTGGAATACCAGGTTTTCGGAAAAGAAGGGGAGCGCTTTGGTCTGAATTCGTTCTGAGATCCGGTTGAGGTGATCCCCTTCATAGCTTTCGTAGAAATGTGTGATTTGATAGGATTCAAGGACTTCGTGAAGGGTTTTGGTAGCATCACTGATACCTCTATCCTGTAATCCCGCGTCAATCGCGATGGCTTTGAGTTTTTTCAGATTCAGGATGTATTGGTCTACAAAATTGAGTGTTCGGTTGGTGATGATCTTGTTGATTACTTCCTGTCTAGGCTCTCCGTTTTTGGCCGGAAGGTCCAAGTAGAGTGGAGGATTTTGTGGATTGGGGGCAAATGCTGCGGAAGTGGCCAAAGCTGCAATTTCAAAAAACGAGGTAGCCTGGAGTTGGTCCGGTGTCAGGGTCTCCAGCTTTTTCATCAACTCAGGATCGGTAGAGGCAGTTCCGTTCATGCAGCAGGGGCTGAGCGCATAGATGGAGGAATAGACCTCCGGATACTTCATGCCCAAGCGAAGGGTGCCATAGCCGCCCATGGAGTGCCCGGCGAGGCCTCGGCTTTCTTTGGTTGGGATGGTGCGGTAGTTACCATCAATGTGGCTGACGAGTTCTTTGGTGACGAAGGTTTCCCAGTCTCCAATCGTGGCTGAACTCGCATACATGCTGCCTTTGAAGCGGTTGTAGGCGTTGGGCATCACCACGATCATTTCCTTGGAGAGCCCATCGGCCAAAGACTGCTCAATGACCTCCTGCAGGTTGATCCAGTGCTTTTCCCAGCCAAACCATTGGGAATCCGTGTCGGTAAATCCATGCAGCATGTACACCACAGGGAAACGCTTTTCAGGATTGGAAGAATAGGAAGGAGGGAGGTAAACGGTCACGTCCCGGTCTGCTGGATCTCCGATCAGATTGCCTTCGAGCGCGGTGCTGTGAACTTTAATGCGTTCTTTGGTGCCTTTCTGTGCAAAGGTGGAGCATGCGATGAAGGAAATTAAAAAGGTAATCAAGAAAAGCTTATTCATGTGTTGTGAAGGGTTTGGCTAGAATTTGGGCTATTCAAAATGTCCAAGAATGGCTGGATTGGTTAAATAGAAAATTTTTTATTGGGAATACAAGCGATTTGTGTTGGGTTAAAAATGAATGATGTGATAAAGCCAACTCGAGAAGTTTTAACCATTTTTTGTTGAAAACCCTACCTCAAAATCCTTTCATTTTTTCTTCTACCCGCTTTTTTAACCGTTGTGCCAAGGTGTGATTTCCGTCCAGCCTCAGGGTTTGATCCAGCAGTTTTTCTGCCTCGGCAAAATCACCTCTTTCAAACTGAATAAAAGCATAAGTGAACCAAATGATAGGCAAACTCGAGTCATTGAGCATCTTCTCCAATTGACTGGTAGTTTGAAAAGCAAGTTCAAATTCCTTCTTTTCTGCTTGCATTTGAGCAGTGTAGCTGATCAAAAAGGGATTGAGTTTTTTGCCGCTTGAAGTCTGCTTTTTTAAAGAATCCAACCCAGCTTCTGGGCCATAAATTCCGTGGATTACTTCAATGTATTCGGATTGCACATACGTCTCATCCGGGAAAACTTTGAGGAAATCGGAGAAATTACGTTCAGACACCTGATAAAAATTCCTGACCTGTTCGGGAGTGATCGTCAAGCCTCGGTCTTTTGAATCAATCAATTCCAGGCTACCCAAATAGACTTCCAACAACTTCTTTTCCCAACTGCCAATCTCACTTTTTTGGGCAGAAAGTCGGGTAAAGATTCGGGCACGTTCCTCGGGATTTTTACTGATTCGGCCTACCTGACTCCATCCCAGGAGAAAGCTTGAGTCCAAGTCAACGGCTTTCCTGAAGGATGCCTCTGCCAAAGTCCATTCTCCCCGATCCAGAATTTGCTCCCATCCTTTTAGATAATTAGCGAGTGCTTCCGGAGATTTTGTGCCATAGTGGAATGGTTCATTTCTTTGGGGCGAAAGGAATAAACTCAAGGAAAACACCAAAGAGAGTAAGAGATTCATACGTTCAGCGTAAGCATCAATTCAAATTTTGAAATTCAGGAATATGGTCAAGGAGGAATCCGTTTTTTTCGAAGAATGGGTGCAAAAGCATCAAAAGATCAATTCCCTCTTAATTGAAATTCTTGATCAGGTGATAGCTGAATTCTATAATTTCCTTGTAATTCTCCTTGCTGATTTTTTCATCGATTCCGTGAAAGCGGGTCATGGATTCAGCGTTGATGCGCATCGGGTAAAATCGATATACCTCATCCGAGATTTGGTAAAAATTACGGGCATCGGTACCACCACCCACTAATCCAGGAACTACAAGTGCTTCAGGATTCTGATTTCGGATGGTTTTAGCCAAAATCTGAAAGGCTTCGGATTCAACTGAAGAAACTGGGGAAGGATTCGTTAAATGTCCGACAGCTTCTACCCGGACTTTATCGGAAACCGTCTCTTCGATATGGGCTTTCACAGACTCAATGGTTTCTCCTGGAAGTATCCGGAAATTGACCGTTGCCTCAGCCACTGTGGGAATGACATTGTTTTTCATTCCTCCATCGATGATGGTAGGAGCGGTGGTGGTATGGGCATTGAGAGATTCCAAAATTGGTTTTTTGAAAAGCCATGGATTTGCAAATGCCAACTTGGTGAAAAAAGGAAGTTCTGCTCCCAGGTATTCCAATTGATCATCGATTGGCTTTACCATTTTGTAGGGCAACTGGTTGTTTTCAAGATCAACAATCGCCTGGGCTAGGATTCCAATGGTGTTTTCACGGGGCGGTGCCGAACTGTGACCTCCGTTTGTTTCCACTATCAGTCGAAAAGAAGCGAAACCTTTTTCGGCCAAATTGACGATTGCAATCGGTTTGTCCACGCCAGGAATCATATTTTCGGCGATATAGCCTCCTTCATCGATGGTCATAGCTGCCTGCACTCCTTTTTCCTTTAGATAGGCTGCAATTTTCACAGCACCGTTGGCACCTCCTACTTCCTCGTCATGGCCTGACACCAGGTATATCGTACGGGTAGGAACGAAGGATTCGGACAGTAACTTTTCCACAGCTTCCAAGAGCCCAATCAATGTGCCCTTGTCATCCATGGTTCCCCGCCCGATGATATGCGTATCGGTGATTTTTCCCTCAAAAGGCGGTGCTTCCCAATCTCCCAAAGTGGGTTCATCCACGGGGACCACATCCTGATGTGACATGAGGATGATTGGTTTTTTCGAAGGATCCGATCCTTCCCATTTGTAAATCAGGCTATACTCACTGATTTTTTCCAGAGTCAGCTTCGCGTGGGTAAGTGGAAAAGTTTCTTCCAAAAAGCGATGGAATCCCAAAAAGGCAGCGGAATCCGGAATAGCATCTTCGCTGTAGGAAATGGTCTGGAATTGAATGGCTTTTGAAAGATTTTGGAACACGGAATCGGATAGTTCCAATTTCCCGACTGGTTCGGGGGCGACCTGTTTGGAACTTAGTTGAAAGGTGTTGAAAAGCAGAATGGAAACCAGAATGACAATCGCGATGATCAGCCCAAGGAATAGTTTCTTCATTAGAATGGAGATGATTTAAGGTGGTTTGGTTGGATCAATTTAGTTAAAAATCCAATGCTGCAATTTTCAGGCTTGTGGGTTATTGATTGGGATTGATAAAGCCAAGTAGTTGAAGATCGGAGCTATGATGGATTTTTTTGAAAAGGGCCAATTGCAAATTTGTTATAATATTTAGAGCTGTAAAGTATTCCTTCTTCTAAAGTTGATTTACTGGCAAGTAGAGGGCAATACGAACCTATCGTCCTTGTGAAGATATTTTGAGAAATTGGAAAATAACTTTAAATTTCAATTACACATGTGATTGTGATTTAGCTTTTTATTTATCCGATAAGATGGACTTTATTAAAAAATTTTTCCGGAAGCAAGAAGAAATAATTCATCCAAATTTCAATTATGAAATTGAATTACTCTCAATTCTTAATGGCTTTTCTGCTAATCCCATTTTTGGGCTAAATACCTTTTGGCCAGAACGATTTAAAGAATTGCTGGGCGATATTGATCCAATTATTAAGAATTTCCTTTCTAAGGATCTTCTGAAAATAAATTTGGAAGAAGAATCATTATCAATGGTTCAATTGAAGGAAATTCTTCAAAAAAATAATTTAAAAACGAGTGGAAGTAAAACCGAATTAGCAAATAGAGTAAGAGAAAAGATTGAAGATAAATCTTATTTGAAAGGTCTTTCTCCATTATTTAAAATTACGGATAAAGGAAAGGAGTTAGTTAAGTCTTATGAAGATCAATTTTCAAAGGAGTATGATTTATTTCTGAATCAGATTTTGAAAATTATCTTAGAGGGAAAAATAATTGAAGCTGAGAAAGAATATTTCTCATTAAAAAGTAAATTTCCTGATCAGAGATCTTTAGGTGGAAGTTTAAATAAATTTGGAGATTGCACTTTAGAGATATTAAAATATATTCTGGAAAAGAAGGTACCTTACTTTGAAGGACGGTTTAATGAATTGGAAAAAAATACTATCAGAGAGGCCCTAATTATTTTTTCAATTACCTTTCCGAATTTTTTCAATTCAGAGCCAACATCTTTTTTCATTGAAAAGCTTAAAATGATTGACTTTTCACTTTTCCGAGACAAATTATCAAAGTCTTCTAGAGTTAGCCATAAAGTTTTGGAAAATCCATTGAGGGTGATAGGTTATTACCTTCATTATGAGTATAGCTATATCTATAATCTTGCCGAATTTTCTCAAATAGTGGAAAAATCAAGGTCTGAGAGATTCAGTACTAAGTATTCTGGTGTTCAAATTTTAAATAATGGATGTGAATGTCAAGAAATATTTGGTGAAGAAAAATACGAATGGAGCAAGATAAAAAGTATACCTTCTATTCCGAGAAATGGATTTTGTAGATGTATTTATCTTCCTTATTATTAGTTGTTTTTTAAACCAAAATATTGAATTGGAATTTTTATTTCCTTTGAATCTAATAGATTTTGGATTTTGCTTTCATTCTTTAATTTTATGTTGTTTCCAATAGTTATTTCTAGTAAGAAGGATATAAAGTTGAAATTGCATGCCGATAGCTATCGGCATCCACCCAGCTCCTCTTTGAACATCAAAACTAAAAATCAAGGACAACGCCGATTAGGAGGAAAAAACAATGAAAAAGCTGAGATTAATCAGGTCCCTTAGCTATACATTTCTCCATTCATTTCGTAACTTCTAAATGGTTTTTGTATCGGTGCTGTAACCGTTATTCTGAGCAATCTTCAATTCTTTTACCTAGTTGCTGAATTCAAATTGAACTTAAACTCATTATTTATGAGAACGAAATTAATTCTATCGGCAATTATTCTGATTTCTCTAGCAGCCTGCGAAAAAGATGATAACCTCCCTGGGAAGCTGAAAGTGAAGGAAGGCCCATTGAGTAATAAACTTGGGAAACTGATTGATCTTGGTGATTATGGGTATGGTAGGTTCGTAGTTTGGGGTAGAAATTCAGATGAACTCTTCATTACAGCATCAAGCGAAATTCTCCGAATAGATATTTCTTCGAATAAGGTTTATGTACTTGATACTAAGGTGGGGAGTATTACAAGTAAAACAAACGAAAACAGCGGGATCGTATTTATAAATCAATCGGGGTATAATTTATTTAATTTCAGTACCAACAGTATCGAAAATTTAATTTCTACTCCTAGTAACCAAGGTTCACTCCTGAATATCTCAGGCAATAATATATTTTATACCTTATTTCCTGTTTCAAAACCGGCTACTCCGTGTTCTGGATTTTGCTGGCCAGCTCCAGGACCATTTGTACCTGCTACATTTTACCATATT
Organism: Algoriphagus lacus; assembly: GCF_003583985.1. Taxonomy (GTDB): domain Bacteria; phylum Bacteroidota; class Bacteroidia; order Cytophagales; family Cyclobacteriaceae; genus Algoriphagus; species Algoriphagus lacus. Next base: position 73,944 of record NZ_QXML01000013.1, read on the forward strand.
GACAAGCAAACTCAAAAAATTACAGATCTCAAGAACAAGCGATTCTTGGTTTTTTCACAAGATGGTTCCAAAACGATTTTATCGAGTCAGATAGAAAGTCGGATGTTTGTTTTTGATAATGTCGGAAGAACTATAATTGATTCAGCAGATGTGAAAAGTACAAATCCAAAATTTGGTTTATTTTTTCAAAGGGGAGTGTTACAATCTTATGATGTAGATATACTCGGTAAAATTACGATTAAGAATTTTAAAACAGATGAGATAATCAAGCAATTTTCTACAAACATGATTTTGTCTGACGAAATCAAGGTTTCAGCGGATGGAACAAAGCTTTATTATAGTGGAGGTGTTTTAAATGGTAATTCAATGAAGATATTATTGTATGACATAGCAACCAACACGCAAACAGAACTAGTAGATATTCCTTTCCTCGATGGAGTAGCAACGCCTGTGGACTTTTTTTTACTATCAGACGATAATAGGAAATTGGTAACAAGATCTGGAAATGATCTTTATGTTAAAGTGTTGAATTAAGTGATGTATATATTAAAAGATCGTCTTCCCATAATAGTCACCTAGATTTAAAATCTTTCAAATCCTCGGTTGAATATCTTGAGAGTATATTGCATTAATGATTTCCTTTTATAGGTTGAAAGGTCATTAAGACTGGAAAAATCAATCTACCAAACTTCCCAAACTTCATTTGCCAATCCCCACCTGCAAAGGTATCTTTGCGGCCTAAACAAAACCGTTAGCCGTGGCAAACAAAACCGTCAAAGTAGGTCTGGTCCAGCTCAGTTGCTCTGGGAATGTGGCCGAAAACATGGAGAAAACCATCGCAGGAGTTCGCACCGCTGCCCAAAAAGGGGCTCAGGTCGTGGTCCTGCAGGAACTTTTTAGATCGCTCTATTTCTGCGATGTGGAAGATTACGAAAATTTCAAACTCGCCGAAGCCATACCCGGTCCATCTACCGACACGCTCGGTGCCTTGGCGAAGGAGCTTGGTGTAGTGATCGTAGCTTCCCTATTTGAAAAGCGGGCAGAAGGGCTTTACCATAACACAACGGCGGTATTGGATGCGGATGGAACTTACCTCGGCAAGTACCGAAAAATGCATATTCCGGATGACCCGGGCTATTTTGAGAAGTTTTACTTCACTCCGGGCGACTTGGGATACAAGGTTTTCCCTACCAAATTCGGAAAGATCGGCGTGCTCATCTGTTGGGATCAGTGGTATCCGGAAGCTGCTCGAATCACTGCCCTGAAAGGTGCGGACTTTTTGGTGTATCCAACTGCAATCGGTTGGGCATTGCATCAGGATGCGCAGACCAATGACGATCAATACAATGCCTGGCAGACGATTCAACGTTCCCATTCAGTAGCGAATGGAATCCCTGTAGTATCTGTCAACAGAACCGGTATCGAAGGCCCGATGCAATTTTGGGGTGGCTCTTTTGTCTCCAATGCATTCGGTCGGGTCACTTACAAAGCCCCGCATTTGGAGGAGGAAATCCACGTGGAGGAGCTGGATTTGACGGGTTCAGATCGATATAGAACGCATTGGCCTTTCCTGAGAGACCGACGCATCGACTCGTACGCTCCGATTACCAAGCGATACCTCGACGAAGAATAAGCCATGAAGAATTTGTTCGAATTGGCTCAAACCGGTGCAGTGACTCCGGCGGAACTGGGTTATTACTTTCCTGCTGAATTTGCCCCTCAGGAATCTATGTGGCTGAGTTGGCCGCACAAAGAAGCGAGCTGGCCGGGTAAGATCGAGACAGTTTTTGCGCCTTATTCCCAGTTTATCAAGGAGGTAGCCAAAGGCCAAAAGGTGAATATCAATGTGGCGGACGAAGCGATGAAAGCCTTTGCTTTAGCACATCTGGAAAAAGCCGGAGCGGATCTCAGTAAAATCACTTTCCACTTTTTCCCAACCAACGATGCTTGGTGCCGGGATCACGGACCTGCTTTTCTGATCAATCCCAATGCGGAAATCAAGAAAGTGCTGGTTAAGTGGAACTACAACGCCTGGGGTGAAAAATACCCGCCTCACGACCTGGATAATCAGATTCCGATCCGCATTGCTGAGGAATTGGGAATTCCCTGCTTTAAACCCGGAATCGTCATGGAAGGCGGTTCGGTTGAGTTCAATGGAAAAGGAACGCTCTTGACCTCAACTGCTTGTCTGCTGAATGAAAACCGGAATCCCCACCTTAACCAAGATCAAATCGAGAAGTACCTCTGTGATTACTATGGGGTAAAGCATATCCTTTGGGTAGGAGATGGGATCATCGGCGACGATACCGACGGTCATATCGATGATATCACCCGATTTGTGAATGAGGACACCGTAGTGACGGTGGTGGAGGAAAACAAATCCGACGAAAACCACGAGATCTTGGCCGAAAATCTCGAATTGCTCAAGAAAATGCGTCTCGAAAATGGTAAGCAATTAAATATCGTGGAGCTTCCGATGCCAGGTCCTGTCTTTTGGGAAGATCAGCGACTTCCGGCTTCGTATGCCAATTTCTACATCGCCAATGAAGTGGTGGTCATGCCGACTTTCCGGGACAAAAACGACCAAAAGGCCTTGGATATTCTCATAGGGTGCTTCCCTGACAGACGTGTGATCGGGATCGACAGCACTGATATCATTTGGGGCTTAGGATCTTTTCACTGCCTGAGTCAGCAGGAACCTGCGGTGTAACGTCATTGCGAGGGGCGAATAGAAAAAGATAATTTCTAAAAAGGTGGCAAAAAGCCCCGAAGCAATCTCCAAGAATTCTGCGTTCCGGGAGGGGGATAACCTCTTCGATGATCTTTGGAAAAAGGTACGAGACTGCTTCGCTCGTACCTCACTCGCAGTGACGTGACCGTCATTGCGAGGGGCAATTATCCAGATTGAATCTGTAAATCGAGTTTGAATGCCCCGAAGCAATCTCATAATTTTTATTTTTAGTTTAGCTTTTAAACGCTATGCAAAAGGGAGGTGCAGTTTACATTATGACCAATTCTCATAATACAGTATTATACACTGGAGTTACCAGTGACTTATTTAGGAGGGTTTTTGAGCACAGGAATGGGTTAAATCCAAATTCATTTTCTTCCAAGTACAATGTTTCCAAATTAGTTTATTTTGAATCCTTTCATTCTATTGAGGAAGCAATCGTAAGAGAAAAGCAGATCAAAGGAGGGAATCGAAAAAGGAAAGAGGATTTGATCAATTCTTTAAATCCAGAATGGAAAGATTTGTGGGAAGAGATCCAGAATTGGTGAAGACTCCTTCCGCGAATCTTCTTAATTTCGGTTTCAAACAAGGAGACTGCTTCGTTCGTTCCTCACTCGCAGTGACGATGAGACATCGCGTAATCTTTTAGATTCTGAACTTTTTACGAAACAAAACTTTTCCAAAATAGCTTTCTTCAAAAAACAGTTTTCATGAAATCCATTTTCATTTCCCTATTCATTTTAGCCACTTTTTCCAGTTGTGCATTTAAGTCAGTCACCCGGTCGAAAAATCTGACTTACCTCGATTCAACTGCCGTACTCCCCCAAAAGCAGCTCAATGTCTTTGCACCAAGAAAGGCGGAAAAATCTCCCGTTCTGATATTCATCCATGGAGGAAGCTGGCACAGTGGGCGAAAGGAAATCTATGACTTCATGGGAAGCCGGCTGGCCAGAAGGGGAGTAGTAACAGTCATCATTGATTATCCTTTGGCGCCGGATTACAAGGTTTCGGCAATGGAAAAAGCGAGTGTCCTTGCGGTGAAATGGGTCCGTGATCACATTGCTGATTACGGCGGTGATCCGGAAAACATCTTCATTTCAGGTCATTCAGCAGGTGGACATTTAGCGGCTTTGGCTGCAATCAAAAAGGAACCTTGGACGGAGTTGGGCCTTTCCAATCCACTAAAAGGAGCTATTCTCAATGATCCTGCAGGTTTGGACTGGTATTGGTTTTTGACCCTGCGAAAAGAGAAGGATAATGCCGAGGACAATTACGATGCCTTCACGGACAATCCGGAAGTGTGGAAAACCTATTCCCCGATTTATTTTTTGGAAGGAAACGAAATCCCAATGCTGGTCATGGAGGGAGAAAAAACGTATCCCGGTATCCGCTTGACTGTGGAGAGATTCCGAAAAGAAGCCGAAGCAAAAGGATCTGATCTTACTTATTCCTTTTATCCCAAAACCAAGCATATTCCGATGATTACCCAGTATTTCTGGACTTGGAGTAAAGGGTATGACGATGTGTTGGAATTTATGGGGGTTCAGTGAAGCCCGAAACCCGGAGCGACAGCCAATTGTGCTGAACTAGCCTCTAAAACGTTATCAAATTGGAGACTGCTTCGTTCGATCGCACTAGCATTGGCGGGGGTCGTCATTGCGAGGGGCTTTTTATTCAGGAAAAAAATAATTGGATTTTTTGGCCCCGAAGCAATCTCATTTATTACAATTGTATTACTTGAAGACTGCTTCGTTCGTGCCTCACTCGCAGTGACGTTTACACCCTATTCAAAACTGATCACCCTACCATCCTCCATCTCGATCGTCCGATCTGTGCCGGCAGCGAACTCTGGATCGTGAGTCACGATCAACATGGTCTGCCCAAAGTCCTTGGCCAGTTCCTTGAATTTGTTGTATACGATATCGGAGTTTTTCTTGTCCAGATTACCCGTGGGTTCGTCCCCCATGATCAGCAATGGGTCATTAATTAAGGCTCTTGCGATGGCTACCCGCTGTTTTTGTCCACCGGAAAGCTGGTTGGCCTTTTTAAGTGCATGATCCTGCATGTCAAAAATCTTCAGCTTTTCCATCGCCCGATGTTCTACTTCTTCCCTTGATAAGGTTCCGAGTTTTAGTCCTGGGATCATGACATTCTCCAAGGTCGAAAACTCATGCAGGAGGTAGTGAAACTGGAAAACAAACCCGATTTTTTCATTTCTGAGTTTGGAAAGGTAATTGGAAGATTTTCCGGTGATCAGTTCCCCGTCCATGAAAAGTTCCCCTTTGTAATCGGTGTCCATAGTGGAAAGGATGTAAAGCAAGGTGGATTTTCCGCAGCCCGATTTTCCCACAACCGACACAAATTCCCCCCTCTTGATCTGAAAACTCACCTTTTTGAGAACCTGGGTTTCAGTCGGGTTGTAGAAAAACTTGTCAATGTTTTTCGCTTCGAGAACGATGGGAGCGTGGTTTTTCATTTTCCCCGGATGATTTCTACTGGATCCACGATACTTGCTTTTCTGGCAGGGAAAAATCCCGCGAAATAGGTCGTAATCAAACTGAATGTGCCTCCGATGATGTAGTATTTGGGATTATAGTCTACCGGAAAAGTCTTGATCGTAGGCAGCGCCTGAGTTTCAAAAGGTATCTGATCGATCGTTAGTCCAGCCAAATATCCAAAAATCAACCCTAAAACTCCTCCGATAAGTCCGATCGTCAAGGCTATGGTAATGAATATCCGGTTGACATCCTGACTGCTGAAACCGATGGCTTTGAGGATGGCGATGGTGTCGAGTTTTTCGAAAATCATCATGTTCAGTATATTATAAATCCCGAATCCAGAAACTACCAAGAGGGTGATTCCCACAGCATAACTGATCAGTGAGCGGATACTTGAACCGGTTTCAAACTGGGCGTTGACGGTCTGAATGTCGTCTGCATCGATTTTGTAGATTCCCTCAAGTTCCCGTGCCATGGGAGGAGCGAGGTTAAAGTCATGGAGTTTGACTTGGATGTCGGTAATGTAGGAGGGAGGTTCACCCAACATTTTTTGCACGGTAGTGATGGAGGCGTAGCTGTTTACATTATCAAAATCCCCCAAACCACTTTGGAAATATCCAACCACTTTGAGCTGAACCCTGTTGCCTTGAGCTGTGGTGACTTGGACCACATCTCCGATATTGGCCATCATACGGTCGGCGGCGCCTTTGCCCAAAATGATGGTATTGGTTTGGTTTACATCGGCATAATTGCCCACCGTCACATAGTCGGTGAATGCGAAAAGTTCCGCTTCCTTCTCTACATCGATCCCGTTGACCACACCAGTAAGGTCGATTGTTCCTACATTGAAAAATACCTGACAGGAGATTTTGGCACTTACTCCCAATACCCTGGGATCGGCCTCCAAATCTTCCACGATCGAAGCGCTGTTGTAGATCGCCAAACGGCTGGTGCTGGGTTTGATCGATCGGATGATATTGAGTGATTGTGCAAACTCCGGACTTTGATCGATGGCTTGGTTTGGGTTGGGCTTAATTTCGTTGTAAAAGCGGATGTGTGGGGTTCGGTTTAGGATCAATCCGTCCAGCAAGGTGTTGAGCCCGTTCATGAAACCCAACAATGCCACAAACATGGTGATGCTGAACATGACTCCTATGGCTGCAATCAGCGTTTGCTTTTTCCTTGCCAGCATCAGTGCTTTTGCAATTTCAAAAATCAGCTGCCAGGTCATTGGATGGGATTTTTCAAGGCAGTTTTTTCAGTGATCCCTTCAAGGATTTCGGCAAACTGGTAGGTTTTGATTCCCACTTTTACCTGCACGGTATCCCCGTTTTCAAGGATAACACGATCATCCTGGATCAGGTAATTTCTGGGTATGACCAAAGTTTCCTCTTTGACTTGGGTCAGGATATTGGCTTCCAAAGTCAGGTTTGGAAAAAGCTTGGGAGGAGCCTTGGTAAAAATGGCCTCGACCGTAAAGCTTTTGCTTTTGGAGTCCATGATCGGATAGATGCGGCTGATTTTTGCTTCAAAAACCTGCTCCTTGAAACTGTCCATGTTGACCATCACCCGTTGGTCGACTTCCACTTTGGAAATGTCGTATTCGTCTACCTGGAGTTCGAGGAGAAATTCCCCTGCGCTTCCGATGATGGCTAGGGGAGTTTGTGGACTGACCATTTCCCCTTTTTCCTTCAGAATGGAGTAAACCACCCCGTCGATTTTACTTTTCAAAATGTATTCCCCAACCAGCACGTCACTGATGGCGAGATTTTTTGAAGCGCTTTTGGAGTTGAATTCCACTTCCCGTTTTAAATCCCCATACCGGAGCAAAGCCGATTCGTAAGCAGTTTTTGAATTTTGAAAATTAAGTTCCCGCTGCTCCAACTCGACAGCGGTACCGATTCCCTGTGCCCATAATCTCCTTTGGCGAACAAGAAGGAGGGAGTCGTTTTGTTTTTTGCTTTTAGCCAGACTGATGGCCAGCTCAAGATCCCGAATTCTACTTTGGTTGGCACTCTGATCAGCATAAGATTGGGAAAGTTGGGCACTTTCCCTTCCCAGTTTTTCCCGGTCACTGAAGACCTGCAGAATCGGAGTTCCCACCTTGACTGTATCGCCTTCATCAACCAGAATCTCCTGAATGGGTCCGCTGGCAAAGGTAAAGGCCTCGTACTGATCCTTTGCTTTGACCAATCCTGATGCATAGACCGATTCGGTCAGGGATTTTCTCTCAGGATAGGTGACTTCTTCTTCTGTTTTTCCACAGGAAAAAATCAGGAAAGCTGCAAGAAAAAGAGTCGGAACGGGACCAATTCTGCTGAAAAGTTGGCTTGTTTTACTCATGTTTTTTTTAGCCTAATGGAAAGTAAAGTAAGCACATCCTTTTCCTCAAAACACTGAGAAAAGTCATTGCTGAGGGCATTTTTTATATGATCTTCAGCGATTACTCTATGGCCTGATAGACCAGTTGCCGGAATTTGTTTTCGTAGTAAGAACTGAATGGATTAACCTGGGTCATGAATGTGGCAACCATTTCTTCCTTGGGGTCAATGAAGAAGTAGGTGCAAAAGGCCCCACTCCAGTAAAATGTCCCTTCGGAGCCCAAGGCCTTGGTATCGGCCAGATCATCCACTACTGCAAAACCCAACCCGAATCCTTTGCCCGGATCCTGGAAAAGATCTCCGCTCTGATTGAGTGCCATGATTTCGACGGTTTTGGGACTGAGGTAGCGCTTTCCGTTCCATTCACCTCCATTGAGCATCATGCGTGCAAAGAGGGAATAGTCTTGAGAGGTGGAAAACAGCCCGTGCGTTCCTCCAAAAACGGTATTGCCGGAAGTGGGTGTTTGTCTTTGCGATTTCACCAAAACACCGGCTTCATTAAAACTGTGAAGTTGTGTCATCCGTGATTTTTGGGCATCGGTAAGGTTGTATCCGGTGTCTTTCATCCCGAGTGGATCGAACAGGCGGGTTTTCAAAAATTCGGCAGGACTCATTCCGGTAATTACTTCAATCATCCGTGCCAGGATATCCGGAGAAGCGGAGTAGTTCCACTTTTCTCCCGGATGGCTGGCCAAAGGTTGGGAGGCAAGGGCTTTGACGCGTTCCTCGATTGTCTTTGGACCTGATAGGTAGATCGCTTTTGCAACCTCCTCGTCCAGTTTTGTTCCGCCGATTCCGTGGACAAAGCCTGCCGTATGGCTCAAAACCTGGGCTATGGTAATCTGGGATTTGGCTGGTTCGGTACCACTTGGTGATCCGATCAAAGGATCCTTGACCACCTTCATTTCCTTAAATTCCGGAAGGAATTTGGATATCGGATCGGTCAAAAAGAAATGTCCTTCTTCATACAGCATCATGAAGGCCGTGCTGATGATCGGCTTGGTCATGGATTGGATGAAGAAAATCTGATCCGTCCGCATGGGAGTTTTCGCAGCAAGGTCGCTGTATCCCAAGGCAGATTCGTGGACTTTTTCGCCTTTTCGATAAATAAGCGTTACCACACCGGGAAGCCGACCTTCCTTGATTTCTTTTTGAAAATAGGCGTCGTATCGGGCGAGGCGTTCGGAAGATATTTCAACATTTTTGGTCGACGGACTGATTGCCATCTGGGAAAAGGCAGGAGCCGAAAACAGAACCAAAACCAATAGAAGCAACAAGGAGGGTTTATGAAAGTGCATTGATAGAAGGAAAGTACCTCTTCCAAGTTAATCGAAATCCTATCCTTTTTGCTAATTTGAACCTGACTAAATTCTGATCCATGCAACACTTTGAAACTTCCTATACTACCCATGACGGACTGAAACTTTACCTGCAGGCTTGGCTTCCCGAAACTCCAAAATCAAGTTTGTTGCTTGTTCACGGTCTGGGGGAGCACAGTGGGAGATATGGGGCGATAGTTTCCAAGCTGAATGACTTAGGTGTGGCAGTTTTTACCTTCGACGGGAGAGGACATGGGAAATCGGCCCCAGGAAAGCCAACGGCTTATTTCGATTCTTTTCAAGATTACCTCCAGGACATCGATGTGCTTTTTGGCAAGGCGAAAAAATACTTGCCTGGACTTCCTGCCTTTCTCTATGGTCACAGCATGGGTGGTGGGCTCGTGGCGGCTTACGTTTTGAACTATAAACCTGAAGCAACCGGAGTTATTTTGAGTTCGCCTGCGATCAAGGAAGCAGAGGGTACTTCTCCGATTTTGATCGCAGCGTCCGGTTTGGTCAACCGTTTTCTCCCAAAACTGAAAGTCCTGAAGTTGGATATTGAAGGAATTTCCCGGATTCCCGAAGAGGTGGAGAAATACAAGAACGATCCCCTGATCTATCAGGAAAACATTCCAGCCCGAACAGGTTATGAACTGTATCAGATGATGCAGTATATCCAGAATGAGGCGGCAAGTTTTGAACTTCCTTTGCTCCTGATTCATGGGGATGCCGACCGACTGACCAATCCCAAAGGGTCTGAACTGTTTTTCGGAAAAGCCAAATCAGAAGATAAATCCCTCCGGCTTTTTCCTGGAGGCTATCACGAACTGATCAATGACTCCGACAGGGAGGTAGTGATGGACTTGATCGCCGATTGGGTGGGGAAGCGGATTTAGTTTTTTAACACGGAGGGCTCAGGGATTAAAGGGTAGGGCACAAAGGAATAATACTTAGCCACAAATTGGTTTTTAACCAATCTCTGCCAGCAAGCCCTGCACATCCAATTGGCGGGTGTACATGTCAATTCCTCCTGTTCCATTTTGTGGCCATTTTACTCTTGGCCGGTCCCAATACAATTCCACTCCGTTTTCATCCGGGTCATCCAGATAAATCGCCTCTGAAACCCCGTGATCCGCAGCTCCAGTCAAAGGGTATTTGGCATCGATGAGCCGTTTAAAAATTACAGCCAAATCTTTTCGGGTCGGGAAAAGGATTGCTGTATGAAAAAGCCCGGCGGTGTTTTTGGGTTCCGGCTTTCCCCCTTTGCTTTGCCAGGTATTCAGTCCGATATGGTGGTGATAACCGCCTGCGGAAATGAAGGCAGCGTCTTTTCCATACATCATGACCAACTCAAACCCCAGCAAACCACAGTAGAAATCGAGGGATTTTTGGAGGTCTGTGACTTTCAGATGGACATGGCCAATGCGTGTGGCACCGGGGATGGTATAGGCTTCCATTGGTAGAAAAGGGAATGGGTTAAAAAGAAAGCTAAAATTGACTTTCCATTTAACCCATTCTTTCCAAAGAAAAATTCCCTTTGCTGAAATTATTCAATGCCTACTACCGGGAATTCCGTGATCCGAAGTGTCGTACAACCATAAGGAATCATGGTAATTGCTTTTTGACGCTTGGTCAATTCGGATGCTGCTAGTTTTGAAGGCAGGTTTTCAGGCAATTGAGGAGCGCTTTTCACCAGTTTCCATTCAGGCAGTTGCACTCCTTGCAGCCGAAGTTCGATCGGCGCATTTTCCAGATTCCAAGGGTAGGAACCGTCCCATTCATTTTCTACCAATTCAATTGAGTTAGCCAAGTCGGAAAGGGTAGTAGAGGCCAACCCAAAATTCCACTCGGAAGTAGGATAGACTTCGGTAAATGGTTTGAATCGGTCGCTTCGGTCTTTGGTTTTTTCCTCACCTTGGATCTTCAAACTGTAAACTAACGGTCCACGCTCAATGCTGACCATGGATTTGTACCAAGTGGAGGTTTTCAATTCCATTGGTAATGTCAGGGTGATTTGGTCCCCGCTTTTCCAAGTTCGATTAATTATGGCCACTTGGTTTTGGATGCTTGCCTGAGCCGTTTCCCCGTTGATTTTAATTTCAGCCTGTTTTACCCAAGCCGGGATTCTAAGGTGGAAAGGAAAGACCGCGTCCTCGGAAAGCTCCAAATCAAATTGCACGGTCTCACGGAATGGGAATCCGGTGGTTTCTTTGATCTTCAATTTTGCCCCTTGGCCCACGGTCAACTCAACCGAACTTGGAGCATAAAGCAATGCCGCAACTCCTCCGTCGGGTGTGGCATAAAACAGGTTTTGGACAAATTTAGGCCAGCTTTGGTGCATGTTTGTGGTGCAGCAGGGAAAGCCGGAAAGCAGTCCGTAGACAAAGTCGGTGCCCCCGTGATTTTCAGTTTCGTAGGAAGTTTCCAGTTTATCGCTCAGTTCCACCTGATTGGCAGCCTGAAAGTACTGTCGGCTGGTATAATCATCCGAAGCCTGAGTAGGTAAGGCATTGTAGGTGATTTTTTCCAGCAGATCCGCAAATTCCATATCCCCCGTGATCTTGAGGATCGTCTCCAAAGAATACATTTCCTCGGCTATCGAGCAGAGTTCGATTCCCTGAACCGGGTTGTTGCCGTGAAGGGGTTCGTCTCCTCCGTACATCCCTTGGGGTTGTCCATGATAGGTTTGGAGATCAGCCAAGGCCTTTTTCACTGCGGCGATAGCATCGGTTTTCCCGCTTTTCTGGAAATAGACGATGGGTTGTTTTAGGCCTTGGGCCACATTTACGGTGTGGAGCCCTGGAACTTTGGACAGGGTGATTTTAGAAATTTCTGCAGAGTCAAAAGGATAGGATTTGATCTCATTGTAGAAATGGATGTTTTCGTATTGTAGCTCATTTTCCGGATTGGTGTAGATGGTCTGCCAAGGGAAAGTCTGCCGTTGGATCAATTCGCCTAGTTCCAGCAGTTTTTCATCTCCGGTGATGTTGTAAAGCCAATACACCACCAGAAGATTATCTCCTGCACGCCTATTCGCCCAAAAGGACATAAAGTCCAGCGGTCGGTTGGGGAGCTCTTTCAATTGAAAATGAAAATACTTGGTCAGTGCGGTAATTACCCGCTCATCCTGAGTGGCCTGATAGTATTGCTGAAGCACTTTGAGCATGACCATTTTTGGCCACCAATCTTCGCGTCTGCCTCGCTGCAAACCCGGTTCGGGCTCGGGTTCTGTTTCAAATGGAATGGGCCCCAGGTATCCGCTTTCAGCCTGATTGTTCAGTGTCCATTCGATCCAAGGCTGCGCTTTTTGCTTTAGCTGTTCATCATCCAGAATGTAGGCAAGGGTTACGAGCCCATCGATCCAATAGGGGCCGCGCTCCCAGCCGTCTCCATCTCCACCCAGCCAACCGTTTCTCGGACCGACCACTTCGGGATAGACTTCATCCAAATGCCCGGTCAGTCCGCTTGCCATGCGCTTGAGTTGATCTTCCAGCCATCCTTCCGGCTTGATGCTTCCAATGGGAAGCTCTAAATATGGGGTCGAAACCAAAGGAGCACGGTTGGTAAGGTAATGGGCAACTGGTTTTGCCTCCTCACTTTTCTTGGTAGAACAGGAAAAAATAAGTCCTAACGCTCCGATTATCAGTGTTGTTTTCTTCATTAAATCAAGTCTTTGGATTTTCATAAGCGGTACTTAATCTAAGTAAATAACTATTGAAAAGGTGCTTGCCTAATCAATTCCAGAAGTTCTTACAATGCCTTTAAATCCGAAATCCGCATTCCAAAATCCCAAATCAACTTACCATCGCGGGCGGATTCCCGGTGCGGTAGGGAAGTCCAAGCTTTTGTAATACTCCAGATCTCCTTCAGGTTTTTCGATTTCGGCAGGGAAGGGGCGATTGGCAAATGTTTGGAAATACAACAGACATGCGTTTCTCCACCATTCTGCTTCCTGTACCTGTATTGCCAGCAGTTGCCGGACATGGTCAAATTGTTCTGAATCCAAATCCGCCTCCAGAGATTTCCAGTCGGCCTCCATTTTTCGGGCGGTTTTCACCCCCAAGTCATAGTGAAGGCCGATTCCTTCCCAAAGCGTTTTTCCTGACTTGAGTTTAAAATCCCAAGGAAGGTGATGAAACCAAAGCAGGTATTTTTCAGGAATCTGATTGGGATCAGACCAGGCTTTGGCGATTTCAGGCGCATATTGGGCTATGGCATTGCTTCCTGAACCGGTTCGGTCAAAGCCGATTCCCAAACTGTCTGCCAGATGGTAGTACAGCGAAGTCCAATCCGCTCTTCCTCCTTCCACCCAGGGTGCCGGTCCGTAATGGTGGCTTCTTCCCATGATGTGATGCAGTCCCAGCGGTGTCATGTAGTTAACAGCTGCCTCACGGGATTCCAGCATGATTTCCTTGATTTTGACCAAGGCTTCCGGTTTTTGACCAAAAGTCATTTTTATCCATTCTTCTGCAACCTCGGCCGAAGTCAGGTAGGGATCCCATGCCTGACGGCCAAAGGCAAACCAGTTGGCCTGTCCAAAGAGATGCCCGGTCCAGTTGCGGTCTGTGCCAATATTGGATACTCCGGCCATAAGCGTCAACTTTTGCCCGGAGTCAGTTCCGTCGATGATTCCTGCCACGGTAGAGTTTGGGGTGGGTCGGTAGGTTTGGCTTCGCAACACTTCCTCCCACATCGGGGCGAGGTATACCAGTTGAGTAGCTTGGCCTAAGTACTCCTGCGTGATCTGAAACTCCATGCCGAGGTTGGTATTTTTCACTGCTCCGAAAAGAGGATGAAAAGGTTCTCTCGGCATGAAATCAATCGCTCCGTTTTTCACCTGAATGATGACGTTATCCCGGAATTTTCCGTCCAGGGGTTCGAATTCCAAATTGGCTTGCTTATGTCTATCCTCATCGATTTCATGTGAATAGACAAAGGCTCTCCAAATCAGAATTCCTCCATGGGGTGCCAAGGCATCTGCGAGGACATTGGCTCCTTCCGCGTGATTCCGTTGGTATTCGTGCGGACCGGGTTGTCCTTCGGAGTTTGCCTTGACCAGGTAACCCCCAAAGTCCGGAATGAACGAATACATCTCATCGGTCTTCTTTTTCCAGAACTCGCTAACTGCCGGATCGAGGGGGTCAGCTGTCTTAAGTCCTCCGATTTCCATGGGAGCGGAGAAGCGGGCAGTGAGGAAAACTTTGATCCCGTAGGGTCTGAAAAGGTCTGCCAATACCTTGGCTTTTTTCATAAAATCCGTGGTCAGAATCCGGGCATTGGCGTTGACATTGGTGAGGGAAACGGCGTTGATTCCAAGGGAGGCATTGGCTCTGGCGTAGTCGATGTAGCGAGGATCGATGTAGCCAGGCAGCTTGTGCCAATCCCAAATGGAGAAGCCAGCATAGCCTCTTTCAACAGTCCGATCCAAGTTGTCCCAATGGTTAAGCATGCGGAGTTTAACTTTTGGACTGTCAGACTTTTCTGTTTTAGGATTGAAAGTTTCAGTTTGAATACTTTTCAGCCAATCGAAGACTCCGTAAAGTACTCCGACAGGTCGGTTTCCAACAATGGCATAGTAAGTTTTTCCCTGAAAATCGATCGGTCCTCTCCAGTACCCATCCTCTCCGAGCTCTCGGATTTGGACCTGCTGGTCAAGTCCCAAAACCTGTGAAAGCTCCTCCCGGGTACCCATCCAAACCTGGGTTTTGGCGAGTCTTTCCATGGAAAAAACAGGAGCTTTTTCAATCATTTGCTGACTGGATATTTCAAGTTCCTTTCGGATTATTTCATAGGTTGGGCTTTGGCCAAAAAAGAAAACCCCGGAGAAAAGCCGGTCTACTTCCGTCTTTAAGTTTGCATTTTCAAGGGGTCGATAATCCAGCCAAAGCTCATAGCCATCCTTGGCGACTGCAGCAAAAAAGAGACAAAAACTGAACAGGAAAGTCAGCAGGCTTTTCATGGGTTTAGAAGTTTGGGATTTTAAGTTGACCAAAAATCGCCCTAATTCCAACCTGATTTCTTTCTGCCCAGAAGTACAATTTGCCGAACGGTTTTCTGATAATATTCGTCAACCTTACTTTTTCATTACAGGAAAAACAACCCACTTTCCTATCTTGGAGGCTCGACTTTTCCCATGGAAGACAAACCCTTTATCATCTACAAATCCTCCGCCGGCTCGGGCAAGACTTACACGCTGACCTTGGAATACCTCAAGCTCGCTCTTCGAAATCCGGCTGCTTTCCGGCAGATTTTGGCGGTGACTTTTACCAACAAAGCCACTCAGGAAATGAAGGAGCGAATCCTGAAGGAATTGAACCGCCTTCGAAATGCGGTGTCGGTTGGTGAGAAAATGGACGATGAGCTGATGAATGCCCTTCAAGTGGATGAGGCTGGATTGAAGCAAAGGGCAGCAGCCACGTTGACTGCGATTCTACATGATTATGGACACTTTGCAGTGAATACCATTGATAGTTTTTTCCAGAAAGTAGTTCGGGCTTTTGCCCGGGAAATGGATCTGAATGCCAAGTTTGAAGTGGAATTGGATCAGGAGGCCGTGCTCGATCGGGTTGTGATTCGGGTGGTGATGCTGGTGATGGAGGACGATTTTCTCCACAAATGGCTGGTGGATTATGCATCGGAGCAGATCCAAAACGGCAAATCCTGGGATATTCGGCGCAATATCCGCGAGTTGGGAAAGCAGATTTTTCAGGAGGACTTCAAGCGCTATTCGTCCGAAATCCGGGAGTTTCTGAAGGAAAAGGAAAACATCTCCAAACTCCAGGCTTTTGCCAAAACGCGTAGAGCGGAGTTGCTCAAGATCACCCGCGAACTCAAGGAGCAAGCAAATCAAATCCGAATCAACAATGGCTTGGAATGGACGGATTTCAGCGGAGCGTCCACATCTTTCGCCAAAAAATTCGATCAGTTGGGTGATCGTAAAAATCCGGTTCCAGAGCTTAGCCCCACTCAAATCGACAAAATCGATAACCCGGAAAAGTGGTTTACCAAGAAAAGTCCTCAGACTTCCCGAATCGAAGCGGCGTACAGCGAAGGCCTGAATGCTATTTTAAAGCAGTTTGAGCCACTTCTTTACCAATGGAAAACCCTTGAAGCGATTTCCAAAAACATCTATGTGTTTGGGATTTTCCGGAATCTTCTGGATGAACTCTCACTCATCAAGGACGAGGAAAGCATTTTGCTGATTTCGGATGCGAATGAGTTCTTGAAAGAAATCACCAAGGAAAATGACGCTCCATTCATTTATGAAAAAGTCGGAAACCAATACAAAAACTTCCTGATTGACGAGTTTCAGGATACTTCCGGTTTTCAATGGGCAAGTTTCAAACCGCTTCTTGAAAACTCACTTTCGCAGGGAAACACCAATCTGCTGGTCGGAGATGTGAAACAATCGATCTATCGCTGGAGAGGTGGGGAAATGAAACTTCTGCTGGAACAGGTGGAGGAAGAAACCGCGGTATTTGGAATTGATCTCAAAAATCTGGAGACCAATTTTCGAAGTCTTCCCAACATAATTGAGTTTAACAATGCCCTTTTCAAGAAGCTCCCGGCATCCTTTGAATCAAGTTTAACTGAAGCCTATGGGGTAGAAGATCCTTCTATTCTTTCCCGTGCTTACCACGACGTCACTCAGGAAATTTCTTCCAAAAAGTCAAAATCAACCTTTAAGGGAAAGGTGAAACTTGAATTTTTGGCTCCCATCAAAGAGGATGAGGAAGGAAATTTCAATGCCCAGGTAGCCGCCAAGCTTCCCCAAATGGTCCGCGAACTCCAGGATCATGGGTACAGTTTGCGGGATATCGCATTTTTGGTCCGAACCAAAGCCGAAGGCGAAGCCATTGCGGATGTGATGATGCAGGAAACTGCTAAAAATTCGGATCCGAATTACCGGTTCGATGTCCTTTCGGATGAATCGATGTATCTCAACAAATCTGCTTCGGTTAAGGCTTTGGTGGCGGGTTTGAGGTATTTGCAGTATCCGGATGATATGGTTCAGTTCAAGACGATGTGGTATTACCGCTCCGTTTTGCGGGATGAACCCGTTAATCATACGCTTTTTGCACTGGATAAAATCCCAGATCACCTGGTCGAAAAAGTGGATTCGTTCAGAAAACGTGAGACTCCTCTGCTCCAACTTCCGCTCATGGAAGCGTTGGAGGAATTGATCGGAGCCCTTGATCTGATGGAGAATGGCTTGGAAAAAGCCTACATCTCAGGTTTCAAGGAGGCAGTTTATGATTTCACCGCAAACAACCGGTCGGATCTGGCGGGTTTCCTTGAATGGTGGGAGGAGAATCAATCCAAGCGAACCGTGAAAATTCCCGAAGGACACGATGCGATGCGGATTCTGACGATTCACAAGTCGAAGGGCTTGCAGTTTAAAGTTGTGCTAATGCCGTTTTTGAAATGGACAATTTTTGATACTTCGAAAGGAAATGTCGTTTGGTCGCCTTTTAAGGATCGCGAGAAAAACCTTTCTGCTATCATTCCACTGACATTGGGAAGTAATCTTGCTCAGTCAGCTTTCCACCAAGTCTATTCTGAAGAAGCGATTTTAGCTTATCTGGACAGTTTGAATATGATTTATGTAGCGCTCACCAGAGCAGAGGACGTGTTTTGGGGTTTGGTGCCCTATAAAGAAAAAATCGGAACACAGAATATTCTGGAAGCTCACCTCCAGCAAATCCTCGAAAATGGAATCGAAGGGGAGAATGGGTTGAATTTGTCTGCTCATTTTAATTCCGAAACCAAGGTTTTTGAACTGGGTGATTGGCCGGATGAAAAGCCTGAAAAGTCGGAGCTGTTGCCTGTTCCAACCTTGAGATGGACTTATAAGAATTGGTCCGAATTGTTGGAAGTGAAAAAGTACGCGGTGGACTTTTCGCAGGAAGGTTTGGAGCAACGGAAGAAGCGGAACTTCGGTTTGCTCGTCCATGAAATCCTGGAAAATTCAGTCAATCTCGAGGCAGCCAAAACCAATTTGCAGGCTTTTTATTTCGAAGGAAGACTAAGCGAATCAGAAAAATTGGAAGTCGAAAATCAATTGAAGGCTTTGTTTTCTGACCCTGTTTTTTCCGATTGGTTTGAAGGAGAAGGGATTTTGCTGGCAGAGCAGGGAATTTTACTTCCCGGTGGAAAGCAAAAACGGCCCGACCGCATCATCCTTCGTCCAACCGAATCCATTATCGTGGATTTCAAGACAGGCGAGGAACTTGAAAAATATGGAAATCAGGTTCGGGAGTATATGACCTTGGTTCAAAAACTTACCCAGAAGCCCGTAAAAGGCTATTTATGTTATTTGGAAACCGGTAAAATCGAGACAGTCCATGCATAGTTTTTTAAGAAATACTGCCCGGGAAATACTGGAAAAACATCAGAATCTCCAGAATCTGTCCATCATCCTTCCCAACCGAAGGGCCGGACTATTCTTCACCCAGCATCTGGGAACGCTGATCACCGAACCCATGTGGATGCCGGAAGTGAAGACGATTGAGGATATTTTTTATCAGTATGCCGGACAGCGGCCTGCGGATGATTTGACCTTGATTTTCGAATTGTACCGTGTTTACTGCGATTTGCATCCTGCGCCGGAGGATTTTGACAAGTTTTTCTTTTGGGGAGAAATGATCCTCAAAGACTTCAATGACCTGGATCAGTTCCTGGCGGATGCAAAGAAATTATACCATCAGCTGGCTGAATTCAAGGAATTTGAGTCCGACCAGAGCTTTCTGACCGAGAGTCAGGTTGAGCTGATTCAGCAATTTTGGGCTTCGTTTGTTCGACAGGACCGGATGCATCAGGAGAAGTTTTTGAAATTTTGGGAACTCCTCAATCCACTTTATCAGGCGTTTCAGGCTTCGCTTAATGTGTCGGGGTTGGCCTATTCGGGCATGCTTTACCGGAAAGTGGCCGAGTCGCTCGATCAGATTCCAAAGCCCGAAAAGCATTCGATTTTCATCGGTTTCAATGCATTTACTGGTACCGAAGAAAAGCTCATCAAGCATTTCATTACCCAATTCGGAGCGGAAATCTACTGGGATTTGGATGCATATTACCTCAATGACAATAATCAGGAAGCCGGACTTTTCTTTAGGGAGTATCAAAAGGACAAGGTATTCGGAACTACTTTCCCGGAACAAATTCCGTCGCTGATACAAACCAAAAAGGCCCAAATCCATACCTACGCCACGCCTTTGAAAACCAATCAGGCAAATTTGGTCGGGACAATACTGGAAAAAGTCCCAATGGGAAACTGGGAGGAAACCGTAGTCATCCTACCCGACGAGCAGATGCTTTTTCCGGTGCTTCATGCCTTGCCGGATCAGGTGGACAAAGTGAACGTGACGATGGGCTATCCGGTGAAAAATGCTCCGGTGTACGCTTTCCTCGAAGCGGTGCTGGAAATGCAGCGCTTCATCAAGGTGGAAGACGGAAAGGTGCTGTTCTACCATCAACCTATCAAAAACCTGCTTTCCTCGATTTACCTTAAGACTGCCAATCCGGGCTTTTGTCAGGAATTGCTGGCTGAGATTCAGGAGAAAAACCAGATTCATATTTCGCAGGAAAGCCTGCATCAGGGAGGGAAGTTTTTTACTCTGATTTTCCAGAAACTGGAGAGTGAGCAGCTTTTTTCCTATCTCTCTACCCTGATCGAAGAATTGGCCGACAGGTTGAAGGATGAACCTTTGCAGCGCAGTTACCTCTATCAATGTTTCAAGCAGTTGACACGTTTGCGCGAGATTTTTGAGAAACAGGAATCGCTTACGGTCAACCGGGAGTTTTTCATCCGGCTTTTCCGGCAGGTTTTCAGGGAAGTGAAGTTGCCATTTGAAGGCGAACCGCTTCAGGGATTGCAGATTATGGGGGTACTCGAGTCGCGAAATCTTGACTTTCGCCGGGTCATTATTTGCAATATGAATGAGGCCAGTTTTCCGCCTTCTGCCGGGTTGAATTCCATGATCCCATTCAACATTCGCCGGGCATTTGGCTTGCCCGTTCAGGAGCAAAACGATGCGATTTATGCCTATACGTTTTACCGCTTGCTGCATAGCGCTGAGGAAGTTCATATGATCTACACGACTGCCTCCGATCAGGGAAAATCAGGTGAGAAAAGCCGCTATATCCAGCAAATGGAAGTGGAAATGGGGCTGGAAACGA
Organism: Algoriphagus lacus; assembly: GCF_003583985.1. GTDB lineage: Bacteria > Bacteroidota > Bacteroidia > Cytophagales > Cyclobacteriaceae > Algoriphagus > Algoriphagus lacus. Next base: position 94,048 of record NZ_QXML01000013.1, read on the forward strand.
AAGAGGAGGTCATTTTTGTGCCCATTGATCAAAAGTCACCAGGATCGATTTCCATCCAAAAAGAGCCGGAAGTGCTTCATCTTCTTGAAAAATATGTTGTTCGTCCTGACGAAACTTCCCAAACCGCCTTCTCTCCATCAGCTTTGAATATGTACCTGGATTGCAGGTTGAAGTTTTACCTGCAGTATATCGCCAACATCCAAGAAAAAGAGGAAGTAAGCGAGGAAATCGATGCGGGAGTTTTTGGAAATCTGGCTCACTTCAGCATGGAAAACCTCTACGCAGGTTTTATTGAAAGGAAAAAAAGGGCCGTGTTGGAACCTGGGGATTTCAAAGAGTTAAAGGAAAAATGGGTATTCCCTGCCATCGAAAAGGCCATTCGTACGCATTATCACTTGGAGGAATCTGCCGAAACCAAGTTGAATGGTCAGATGGCGATTGCCCGAGATGTCCTGCAGAAATACATCATCCGGGTCTTGGAAATCGACGAAGAATCCGCGCCGTTCCGATTGGTTTCTTTGGAAAAGGAGAAGCGATACGAAGCCAAATTGCCCATTGAAACTTCCACCGGGGTGAAGGAAATTGCACTTAGAGGAATCATTGACCGTGTCGATGAACTTAATGGCGTCATCCGCTTGATCGATTACAAGTCGGGAGGAGACAAGAAAGAATTTCCGGATATTCCATCGCTTTTTGACCGGGAAAGCAAAAGCCGGAACAAAGCTGCCATGCAGACCATGTTTTACGGATTGATCTATCAGGCTACGCATCCCCAAAATACTGCACCACTGAAACCGGCAATTTTCAACCTGAAAGAAATCTTCTCGGATGAGTTTAATCCTTATTTGCAGTTGAAAGAATCACGCACAAAGACGGAACTGACCGATTTCCGGGATCATCAGGAAGATTACACCGCTCAATTGAAAGGACTTTTGGAAGAAATGTACAATCCTGAAGTTCCATTTTCCCAGACAGAGGACCTGAAGAAATGTGAGTATTGTCCGTATAAGGAGATTTGCGGAAGATAGGTCAGTATTCAGTAGGCGGTAATCAGTAGGCAGACTGCCAACGGTACCTGAATACTGAACACTGGCTACTGCTCACTTAATACTGGATTTCGCAACCTTAGCGTGAATCTCATTTACCATCATCAAGCCTGCCGAACCATACCATTCCTTGAGATCCATCTTGAGGACTCCGGCGATGATTGCAGGATCGGTTTCCGTCAGGGCTTTGGCTTCCTCGAGGGATTGGACATTGAATACATAGATTCCTCTCAGGTCTTCATTTCCAAAGAAGGGACCAGCCAAAACCAGTTTTCCCATATCGGCCATTTTGCCGATGTTGGCCATGTGGCCGGCCTGAATTTCCTGACGCTGTTCGGGGGTGTACTCGCTGACCCGATCGCCACGGAGCAGGAAAGCCATGACATACTTTTTCATTCCAATATCGTCGGCGCCGAGTTTTTTGGCGAGGGCTTCATCGTAGGTGGATTGGGCAGATGCCATCAATATGATGGAGAGGAATAGGGTAAATGAGAGGATCAGTTTTTTCATAGGGCAGGGGATTATAGGGTAATGAAGTTAATCCAAAATGTCTTCAGTCAGGGAAAGTAACAATGTAATTTATTTTGGATGCTTCACCTTTTTGGGAGAGTCCCAGGGATCAATTTTCCATGACGGGGGAAAATGAAATCGGGATTGCCTTGAAAAAATTATCCCCTGAAAATCGTTTCAGTGAAGTTGAAATTAAGCAAGATGGTGAAAGCAGAATTTGAAATAAAGGTTAAAAAAGGAACTGTTTTAATCAAAACTATTAGTAGAGGTATTTAAATTTAACTGCCTGATTTAAAATTTTTTAAACTTGATTTCGATTGATCGAAATTTGGGTCGACAGAAAAAATTAGGCTAGTCTAAAAACCTCACTTTCACTTTTTACTCTTTTTATAAGGTTAGAAAAAATACCTTGTGTCTTTCAATCCGAATTTTAGAATTCCCTCGTTTATTTGAATATTGCCGACTAAAATAATCTCACTTTCTGATCTGATTTTTAATCCATGAGTGACTTTTCCATTCAACGAATTCTAGTCTTGGACGATGATAGAATCCAGCATTTGCTGCTTCAAAAGCGGTTCAATTTGATCTCAAAAGAAATTGAATTGGCTACCTTCGAACGAGCTGTTGAGGCATTGGAATTTCTGAAGAAGAATTCGGTGGATAAGGTTTTGACAGATCTGAATCTGGGTGTCATGGACGGTTGGGAATTTGTCGATGAACTGGAAAAGATCAACTTCACCGGGAGGTTGTTTTTTCTCACCGGCTCGATTGTACCTGAAGATCGTCGAAGGGCAGAAGAGGATCCACGAATTACAGGTTTTTTCGAAAAACCGATTTCTGAAGCAGACCTTATTCAAATCCTAAACGCCTAGCCTTTTTTCAAGTCCTTTGAAGAATTTTGCGTATTTTCGAGCTTCAGATAATTGTTATGGCTGGAGAAGCAATTGATAGAAAGCCCCTGCTTTCAAAGAAATTGGATAAGTTTTTTACCGGATTGGCAGATGCTTGGAGTTTTGTCAAGAGGTTCTTTCAGGAGGTATTTCTTCCCCCCTACGAGTTCAAAGAGGTAATTCATCAGTGTTATCGGATCGGGGTGGAATCACTTCCGCTGATTTCCCTGACAGGTTTTATTGTGGGAATTGTATTTACCAACCAATCCCGTCCCTCTCTTTCCGAGTTTGGTGCGGCGTCGTGGTTGCCTTCCTTGATTTCCATAGCCGTGGTTAGAGCCATGGGGCCTTTGGTCACGGCATTGATTGCTGCCGGTAAAGTTGGCTCCAGTATTGGAGCAGAGATCGGTTCGATGAAGGTAACTGAGCAAATCGACGCAATGGAGGTGTCTGCTACCAACCCGTTCAAATTTCTGGTCGTGACGCGAGTTCTGGCGACGACTTTTATGATTCCGCTGTTGGTGATGTACACAGACTTTGTGGCTTTGATGGGATCATTCCTGAGCGTCAACAAGAATGAATTGGTGAGTATGTCCACCTTCTTTGTTCAGGTTTTTGAGTCCATCACATTTTTGGATGTGACTTCTTCGATTTTCAAATCGATTTTGTTTGGATTTACGATAGGTATTGTAGGTTGCTACAAGGGGTACAATTCTTCCAAAGGAACTGAAGGTGTTGGCCGTGCGGCTAATGCCGCGGTGGTTATGGCCATGTTCTTGATCTTTATAGAGGAATTGCTTGTGTTGCAAATTGTTAACGCTATCAGGGGGATGTAAGCTATGGATCAAAGAGAAAGAGTAGTTGAGATTCGTGGTTTGGAAAAGTCCTTTGGAGATTTGGATGTGCTCCAAGGTGTCGATCTGGATTTGTATCGGGAAGAAAACCTTGTTGTTTTGGGTAAATCAGGATCAGGGAAATCCGTTTTGATCAAAATCATGGTTGGACTGCTTCGACAGGATGCAGGGAGTATGAAGGTTTTTGGGCAGGAAGTGGCAGCTTTGAACAAGAAAGAGCTGAACGCACTCCGTTTGAAAATCGGGTTTTCGTTTCAAAACTCAGCCCTTTACGACAGTATGACTGTAAGGGAAAATCTGGAATTTCCTTTAGTTCGAAATGTCAAGAATCTCACCCGTGGGGAAATTGATCGTCGGATAGAGGAACTTTTGGACGGGGTTGGATTGCCCCAATCGATTAATCAAATGCCATCTGAATTGTCAGGTGGTCAAAAGAAGCGGATTGGTGTAGCAAGGACTTTAATCCTCAATCCCGAAATTATGCTCTATGATGAGCCCACAGCAGGACTGGATCCGATCACCTGCGGTGATATCAATAACCTGATTTTGGAAGTAAGAGAGCGGTACAAAACCTCCTCCATTGTAATTACCCACGATCTGGCCTGTGCCAAGCAGACTGGAGACCGGATGGCCGTCCTACTCGACGGTCAGTTTAAAGCCATCGGAACCTTTGAGGAAGTTTTTCCCAAAGCGACTGATGAGCGAGTCAAATCATTCTACGATTATAATTTTATAAACTCATGAGAGGCGAAAATAAACGAACCGTCATAGTTGGCATCTTTGTCTTTTTGGGCATTGCAATCCTGGTAGCCGGGGTGTTGACGCTTGGTGGACAGCAAAAGAAATTTGTAAAGGCCATTCATCTTAAAGCCGTCTTCGATGACATCGGCGGTCTTCAGACTGGAAATAACATTTGGTTTTCCGGGGTAAAAATCGGAACCGTCCGCAAGATCAATTTTTACGGAGAATCCCAAGTCGAAGTAGAAATGAACGTGGAAAAATCAGTGGCTGATTTTATTCGAAAGGACTCCAAAGCTACAATTAGTTCTGACGGTCTGATTGGTAATAAAATCATTGTGATCTATGGAGGAAGTACGGAAGTGCCGGCAGTGGAAGACGGAGATCGACTGGAGGCTGTCATGCCTTTGGATACGGACAAGATGATGGAAACCCTTCAGGTCAACAATGAAAACCTGGTGGACATCACGGCAGATCTCAAAGTCCTTACCGGAAAAATTGCCAACGGAGAAGGAATCGTGGGAGCTGTGATGACTGATTCGACTTTGGCAGTAAACTTCAAATCCATTTTGGTCAATCTGGACCGGGCTTCAGCTAACTCCAATCGAATCATCAACGATTTGAATGCCTTTACTTCCAAACTGAATCAAAAAGGCTTTCTTTTTAATGATCTGGTGACAGATACTACCATAGTCAAAGACCTTCAGGCCAGTATGGAAAGTTTGAAGCAAACCGCTGAAAATTCCCAGCAGTTGACCAAAGAACTTCAAGCCATTACTGACAAGTTGAATTCCTCCGAAAACGCCATGGGAATGCTGCTGAATGACCCAGAATTTGCCGAGTATTTGAAGAACACTATGCAAAATGCAGATTCCGCAACCTACAATCTCAACAAAGGAATGGAGGCACTGGAATATACTTGGCCGTTTAATAAGGGCTTCAAGCGAAAAGCCAAGGCAGAGGAAAAAGCCGCTGGAAACTAAATCAAAAGCCGGTCAGAAATGATCGGCTTTTTTGTTACCTGAATTATCATTCGGATTTCTAAAGAATAGGGTTCGAACTTGAAAAGACCGTGGAAACACCACAAAAAAGGAATTGGAGTTTTCACTTGTTTGCAAAAACTTCCAACCCATTACTTGTTGAATGGAACCTTAGCCGAGTTTGAAGCGGAGTGGAATGTTGATCCATTTTTCTTCAGGCTGACCGTCCAGATTGACGGCAGGGATAAATTGGCCTTTGAACAGCCCAAGTACTCTAAGTGCTTCCTTGGCCAAGTAGGGATTGACAAAAGCCAAGTTGGCAACCTCAGATTCTTTGATGTTTCCATTTTCATCCACCAAAATGGCTAGGATAACCGTTCCTTCAGCTCCGGTTTTTCTTGCCTCAGTGGGGTACCTCAGGTTTTTTACCAGGAAATTATTCCATTCTTTTCTGTCTAATCCCGGTCCAAAATCATCGTGATCACTGGTGTACAGGCTGTCCGGATTGTTTCTCCAAATCTCAAATACCTCATTGCCATGGGAGATTACTTGGGCCTTTTTGACTCCGTCTCGGTAGTGAAATTCGACATACTTCCGATTTTCCAAGTTGATAATGCTCTGACTAATCAGCTGATTTGTCGAATCAAACGTTTCCGTGATCTCCTGATTATAATTTCCTTCAGGATTGATTCCTTTTTTGGATTGCTTCACCATCCTGTTTCGGAGGTCAAAAATCCAGGTGACAGTCTCTCCCGTTTTGGTCACGGTTTCTACCTTATTGTAGTGGTGATTTTTGGAATCATTTTGCTCGATTTCGATGAAGTGTCGGTTTAGTTTGGTGGTAGTCCGCTGTTGTCCCTGTGCGGAAAAGCCAATTGAAAAATAACTGGTAAGAAGAATAAGCAACAATTTGTTAAGCATGCTTGAGTATTTGAAAATCCTGAAAATTTATTTGAGATTCTTAAACTATTAATTATAGCTGTTTCTGCCTAATGAATTATGGATTTTTTAATTCTGGCTGGAGAATTTACCCCTTCTTTCCAAGGAGAATCCTCTTATTTTTGCCCTTTCCCTCAATCAACCTATTACCCATATGAACGCAATTAATCCAACGAGTACCCCGGCTTGGTCCCGATTAGAAGAACTCGTAGAGAAACATAAAAATCATACCATCGCTTCCCATTTTCAATACCCCGGTCGCTTCGAGGAATTCAGTATCCGCTTCGAGGATATGCTGGTGGATTTTTCCAAGAACCGCATTTCAGACGGAATACTATCCGCATTAATGGATTTGGCCCGAGAAGTCGGTATCCGCGAAGCCATTGAGGATATGTTTACCGGTGTGGCAATCAATCAGACCGAAAACAGGGCAGTGCTCCATACCGCTCTGCGAAACCGGAAAAGCCATCCGGTCTATGTGGATGGAAAAGACGTGATGCCGGATGTGAATGCAGTTTTGGACCAAATGAAAGGATTTGCTGATCAAATCCACGGCGGAAAATGGCTTGGCTACACAGGGAAACCAATCAAATCGTTGGTTAATATCGGCATTGGAGGTTCTGACCTAGGCCCGGTGATGGTGACCGAGGCACTAAAGCCTTACCACAATCCAAATCTGGAAATTTTCTTCGTTTCCAATGTGGACGGGACTCACATTGCAGAGACCTTGAAGAAAGTGGATCCCGAAACCACCCTTTTCTTTATTGCTTCTAAGACTTTTACCACTCAGGAAACCATGACCAATGCCCACACGGCAAGAAGCTGGTTTATGGAAAAGGCAAAAGACGAGGCGGCAGTGGCTAAGCATTTTGTGGCTCTTTCTACGAATGCAAAAGCTGTTGAAGCCTTTGGGATAGATACTGCCAATATGTTTGCTTTTTGGGACTGGGTAGGGGGAAGGTACTCGCTTTGGTCTGCTATTGGTTTGCCTATTGCCTGTGTGATCGGCTTTTCCAATTTTGAAAAACTCCTTTCCGGGGCTAATTCCATGGATGAGCATTTCCGCCATACGGCTTTTGACCGCAATATTCCGGTAGTGCTTGCGATGATCGGAATCTGGAATACCAATTTCCAAGGCGCGACTTCCGAGGCGATTTTGCCTTATGATCAATACCTTCATCGGTTTGCAGCCTATTTCCAGCAGGGAAATATGGAAAGCAACGGAAAATACGTGACCCGTGACGGTCAGAAAGTCAACTACACCACAGGACCGATCATCTGGGGCGAACCTGGCACTAACGGCCAGCATGCATTTTATCAGTTGATTCATCAGGGAACTCATCTGATACCTTGTGACTTTATTGCTCCTGCTATTTCCCATAATCCGATCGGTGATCACCATCAGAAATTGCTTTCCAATTTCTTTGCCCAGACTGAGGCCCTGATGAAAGGAAAGTCACTCGAAGAGGTGAAAGGTGAAATGAAAAAGGCAGGTAAATCTGACGAGGAGATCGAAAAAATTGCTCCACATCGCGTATTTGAGGGAAACCGGCCTACCAATTCAATTCTTGTCAAAGAAATCAATCCCTATACCTTGGGTCAGTTGATAGCGATGTACGAACACAAAATCTTTGTGCAGGGGGTAGTTTGGAACATCTTCAGCTTTGATCAATGGGGAGTGGAATTGGGCAAAGTCCTTGCTAACGGCATCCTTCCCGAGCTGGCAGGAGAGGAAGATGTCAATTCTCATGACAGCTCCACCAATGGCCTGATCAATGCTTACAAGAAAATGCGAAAAGGTTAAGGAGTAAAAATTCCTCCAAGATCTACCTCAAACAGTTTCGGGGGAACGGTCAGCCCGCTAAAGCTGATCCGTTCCCCTGAAATTTTTAACTCCAGTTGAGGATCCATCGCAATGCCCTCAGTTTGGCTAAGATTTGCTGGACTACCCAGGAAGAATTGATTTCCAGGCACTGAGAAAAATTTCCCTGCAACAGGGGCAAAAGTCCAAACGAATGCCCTTGAACTGACTCCACGATTTTCATAACCCAGCAGCACCATAATTTTTCCATCGGCACTTATGTCCGCTCCGGTGATCAGACCCTTCGAGTCAAAACTTTCCTCCAAAACCGCTACTTGCTTTCCTGCATTGGCAGAAAGGGAATAATGCTTGGTTTTCAAGTCTCCCAGATTTTTGGAGAAAAGATGAAGTTGGTTACCACTGAAAACCATTGCCTCGCAGTCAAAATTGTGGTTTGCATTGGTACCTGAAAAATCACTCTGGTCCGGGTAACTGAATTCGATGAGTTCAGCGGAAACTTCCACTTGGGTCAAAACTGAATTCAAGGGGATTTTCAGAATCTTCAGGTCTTTTCGGGTACCCAAGTTGTTTCCAAAATCTCCGATGAACAAGTGGGTAGGACTGGCTGCCAGATCCTCCCAATCCACATTCGGGATATTGATGACTTTGATGGTTCGGAGTAATGCTCCAGTTTGGGGGTTGAGTTCGTAGATTTCAGCTGCATTTCCACCGTCATTGATTGAGAAGAGTCTTCCCTGAATCCACTGTAAGCCGGAGGTTTCACTTTGGGAAGCGGGCAATTCAGAGATTGAATAGGGGAGAAGGGTGCTTGGATAGCCGTTTTCTCCCAAAACCAGCAATTCAGAACTGACTGTGAAATCCACAGGCTGGAAAAAGTCAGGTGTACCTGTTCCACTAGCCTGAACCTGAAATTGCCGATGGGCAAAGTCAGCTGCATTTATTCCGATTCGGAAAGATTTTCCGTTGCTGAGTGCAAGTTCAGTTTTCAGAACTTCGCCGCTCTTTACATAGGTATAATAGAAATCCGTGGTCGCAGAAAGTGTGCCTGCGGTAGGTTCCAGGACTTTGGGAGCATTGTTGAGGTTGGATTTGGAATAAGTGACCAGTCCATATTCGGTCCTTGCTTTTAATACCACCGATTCGGAGGTTTTGCTTACTTCAAGTTGTCCGGTTACACTTATTGGAAGGGTAGCGGAAACATTGGGCCCGGTAGTTACTCCGGTATACTCATAGCCTCCAAAGGGTAAATCAATTCCATAAGGTTGGCTGAAATTGTTGGGATTAAGGGAGAGGCTAAACGATTCACCGGTTCCGGTTTTGATGAATGTCACCTGAACTGAACTGGGGAAAACATGCTTCCACTGAAAACTGGCCAAAGTCCTTCCACCGGGCAGGCCCGAATCAGTCAATTCGATGCCTGTGATACTTACTTTTCCGATGTTCGAGGTGGGGTCCTCTTTTTCCTTGCAGGAGAAAATCAAAAAAAGAGTGATTGAAAAAATAAAGCTGAAAGGTTTCATAGTGTTAAAATGTTAGGTAAAAAACGGAATCAATCGCCTTATTTCAAAGAAATTTGAAATCATTGGCCTTCATGACTTTTTCCTAAACACAATTCAAAAACAAAATCGATTGACAGTCTGTTGAACACCCAAAACATCCTTAGGTATGAAAGAGCTATTAGAAGGTATTGTGATAAATGGGAATGGAAACGGGCACAAAACGGTGCATCAGCCGGAGGAGAAATTGTTGATCCGTGATGCGGTTTTCGTTCGGCATGAGGGAAACCTGGTCAAATTGAAATACGATGATATTCTCTGGTTGAAAGGTGATGGCAACTATACTACACTTGTAACCCGAACCTCCGTGTTTTCAGTAAGAAATATTCTCAAGGATTTTGAATCTGTATTGCCGGCGGACCGCTTTATGCGGATCCATAAAAGCTATATCGTGCAGGTTTCGGAAATCAATGCTATCAACACCCGTGAGGTGAAAGTTGGAAAGGATCTGGTACCTGTGGGCCGCACCTACTACCATGACTTACTCAACGGAATCCAGAAACTGGGCAATTCCCCGGACTAAATCCACAATAAGCTGCTGTCTCCATAGCTCAGGAAGCGATAGCCCTTATCCAGCGCTTCCTGATATACTTTTTTCCAGTCTTCTCCCAAGATGGTAGCGATGAGCAGGATCAAAGTCGATCCCGGCTGATGAAAATTGGTGATCAAACCGTCCACCATCCGGTATCGATAGCCTGGAAAGATGAAGATTTCGGTATTTCCCATGACCGTGTCTGCCCCGGTTTTTTCCATTTGGCTGAGAATTGCATTCAGTGCTTCCGCTTTAGTTGGGATTCGTTCCCTTTTTTCATAGGGAAAAAGCTTGGGTACAAAAAGTTCCTCTCCCTTTCCCTCGATTAATTTTACACCGTACCAGAATAAACTTTCCAAGGTCCGTACTGAGGTAGTACCCACGGCAACAGTTTTTCCCTTTTCAGACAAAAGCTTTTCGATCGCCTTTCGAGTAACCTGAATTTGCTCGCTGTGCATGGGATGTTCAAGCACGTTTTTAGCGGTGATCGGTTGGAATGTTCCCGCACTGACATGCAGGGTAAGCTGTGCTTCGCGGATTCCTTTTTTTCGCAGTTTCTCAAAAACCTCATCTGTAAAATGAAGTCCGGCTGTTGGTGCAGCGACTGCCCCCTCCTTTTTGGAATAGACGGTCTGATAGCGGGATTTGTCAGCCTCGGTTGGTTTTCGATTGAGGTAGGGAGGTAGGGGAACCTCACCACTTGCCTCCACGAGATCGACAAATGCGACACCGGGACTGTCCCAGGAAAACTCCACCTTCTTTGTTTCCCTGTCAATTAACTTGGCTGAAAGGACCACATCCTCGCCTTTCACCTGCACCTCTCCCTTGAGGATTTCTCCGTCCTTCCATTTTTTGGCATTGCCGATCATGGTTTCCCAAATGACGGGATGCTTGGCCAGCATGATTTCAGGAATTACTGTAGTCGGAGCTGTGGGTTGCAGTAGAAATATCTCGATTCTGGCGCCGGTTTCCCGCTGAAAAATCAAGCGTGCAGGGATTACTTTGGTGTCGTTGTAGACCAAAAGCGTGTCTGCAGGCAGCAAGTCGGGAATGTCGTAAAAATGGAAATGGCTAATTTTTCCTTTTTGGTAATGCAAAAGCTGGGAGGCATCCCGCTTTTCCAAGGGAAACTTAGCGATGCGTTCCTCGGGTAATGTATATTCGTACTCGCTCAGGTTAATCTGCGGAATTTCCATCTGTTGGAGGTTTTCGGGCGCAAATATAGTCCCAGCCCGTCCATTCTTTCTTGTTTTTGGTTACTAATCCATGATAAATCCCATACAACTCGAATTTTCCTACATCAAAAGGACCCTTGACTTCCGATTTGACGCGGGCACTTCCCGTGGTGTCCTGAAGACTCGGGACGTCTATTGGATTAAAGCCTTTGATCCGAAAAATCCGGAAATCACCGGTTGGGGAGAAGCGGCTCCTTTGGTCCAACTCAGTCCGGATTATCGGGAGGATTTTGAGGAAGTGTTGGCAAAAACGCTCCGGAAAATGACTGGTGAACGTTGGGAATCGAATGCAGATGCGGTCCTTTTCCAACTGAAATCATTGATTTCCTTTGACCTTCCTTCTATCCGATTTGGATTGGAAACAGCCATTTTGGACTGGCTAAACGGAGGACGAAAACGGATTTTGGTCAATGAATTCTACGATTTCCAACAGCCTATTCCCATCAATGGATTGATTTGGATGGGAGACCGGGAGTTTATGCTTCAACAGATTGACCAAAAGTTTGCCGAAGGCTTCGAATGCATCAAAATGAAAATCGGGGCCATCGATTTTAAACAGGAAATTGAGCTTTTGACCTATATCCGATCCCGCTTTTCTGCTGATCAAATTACCCTGAGAGTGGATGCCAATGGGGCTTTTTCGCCAGAGGAAGCATTGAATAAGCTTCAACTGTTGGCTGAATTGGACATTCACAGCATAGAGCAGCCTATCCCGGCAGGCAGGTGGAAAGAAATGCAAAAGCTCTGCAGGGAAACTTCCTTACCCATAGCACTGGATGAGGAACTGATCGGGGTCAGGGAAAAGGAAGTACTTTTGGATAACCTCCAACCTCAGCATATCATTCTCAAGCCCACTTTGGTAGGAGGAATTCTCGAAACCCAAGAGTGGATTAGGCTGGCTGAGGCCCGGGGAATGGGTTGGTGGATGACCTCAGCGCTGGAAAGTAACCTTGGGCTCAATGCCATTTCCCAGCTTGCTTCGACTTTCAAACCGAAGATTCCTCAGGGATTAGGCACGGGAAAACTGTATCACAACAATCTGGAATCCCCCTTGGAAATCCACTCCGGATACATTCATTACAACTCTTCCAAAGCTTGGGAAACTCCCGCTTAATCCTCCAATCGGAAAAGGTAAACCGGTTTGTAGAGTTCAGCTTTCCAAGGAGTTTGAGTCAGCTTGCCGGTGATAGAGTCCCGCTCAAAAATCACAATGTCATTGCTGGCCTGATGGGCAGAAAGCAGATACTTACCATCTCCGGTTAGATTGAAGTTTCGGGGCATCAGGCCACCGGAGGAAATATTCTGGACGAGCACATAAGTGCCAGAGGCATTTTTCCCAAAAACTGAAATCGTATTGGCATCTCCTCGATTGGAAACATAGACTTGCTTTCCGTCGGGTGAAAGCCGGATTTCTGCAGCACCAACCTTTCCTTCAAACCCTTCAGAAAGCAATGAAAGTCGCTGTTTCGGACTCATTTTGCCATTTTCATAAGCGAACACATCCATCACGGCAGCCATTTCCTCTACTACCAAAACTTCTTTTCCATCGGCTGAGAAGGTCAAATGCCTTGGGCCATCGCCTGGAGTCACTGGGAATTCCTCAAATAGACTCAGCGGTTGGGCTTTGGAAGGATCGAAGTCGTATACGTAGATTTTGTCAGTTCCCAAATCAGCGACCAAGACCCGCTTGCCCTCCGGGTCGAAGGTTGTACTGTGCACGTGTGGCTTTTCCTGTCGCTCGGGATTAATGCTTTTTCCTTTGTGTTTGATCGTTTGGGCGTGCTCCAATTTCCCTTCGGATGAAACCTTAAAAATACTCAGGCTTCCGCCGGTGTAGTTGCCTAATATGACATAATCCTCATTTGGTGAGATCGAAATATGACAGGGATGATCGCCACCTGATTCCTTTTGGTCAATCAAGGTAAGGGAATTGTCTTCCGGATTTCGGGTAAAGCTCAATACTTGTCCTCCAGGCACTCCGGATTCTTCTTCCAGAGAAAAGACCCGCTTTCCGTCCCGTGTTGCAATGACAAAGGATGGATTGGCGATGCCGGCGGCGATGGTTTCTACAGTCAGTAGATTTTCCGCAGGGGAAAAGTACAAATGGTTGATTCCCTGATGAATGGAATCTGTGTAAGTGCCAACCAAAAATTCATAACTTCGAATAGGAGTGGGTTCTGGTAGGGTTGTCACTTGGGTTTCTTGTTTTGGAGAAGAACATGCGGCAAGTGCAATCGCCGCAGTAAGAAGATGGCTCGATTTCATGTGTTTTAATTGTTAACTGTCACCTGGAATCTCGCATGTGCAACATGAATTCTCCTGTGTGCTGGTAGTGTTATGTTCGATTTCAAGCCCTGAAAATAGGAATTATTTCGAGTTTGGTCTTTTTCTGTTTTGATTAAAAACCGGAATAAAATCTATTAAAACGTAAAAAAGTAGCCTTAATACTTGTTGAATTTTTAAATATTGTTCTATAAAATAGATTTTTTATTAATTTGCCTTACCTATTAAATCTGACCCTGGATGTTCCAAGTCTATGACACGCAAGTCGCCAAGCGATTTACCATTTACAACAGCCTCTTTTTAGATCTACCCTTTGACGATATCTACGTCACAGGGACGCTATTGCCCTTTTTGGGTAAAGCCTGTGAACGTGGCTATGCCTCGGGAAAGTCTCCCCGGGAGATCATCGATGGATTTTTTGAGGAAATGATGCCGGGGGAGAAAAATGAGAAGGAACGGTATGATTTCCTTTTTGAAATGATCCAATACGTAGAGCGTCAGGTGGTTTTGTTTGATTCCATCGAAGATGCGGCCTATGAAAAAATCAACGATATCAGCGGAAAAGGATCCATCAAAGCCCTGATCAGTAGGGTAGAAAATGACCGGAAAAAAGACGCTTTGATTGAAAAGTTGAAGAATTTTTCAATCAGATTGACGCTGACAGCGCATCCAACGCAGTTTTACCCAGGACAGGTTCTCGGAATTATCACGGATTTGGAACAAGCTATTCGGGAGAATGACCTCGAGAATATCAATTTACTGCTTCAGCAATTGGGCAAAACAGGTTTTATCAATCGGGAAAAACCAACCCCCTTTGATGAGGCCATCAGCTTGATTTGGTATTTGGAAAACGTCTTTTATCACAGTATTCCGGACATCATCATCCGTCTTCTCAATGGGCTCGGTCAACCCCTTCACACTTGGGAAAATCCAGGCATCCTCAAGGTTGGATTTTGGCCAGGAGGGGATCGTGATGGAAATCCGTTTGTCACCCATGAGACTACCCTTCAGGTAGCCGACCGATTGAAAAAATGGCTGATGAGATGCTACTACCGCGACTTGAGGAAAATAAGAAAACGACTGACTTTCAAGCATGTGGAGGAGCATATTGTAAGAGCTGAGCGGGGGATTTATTACACCCTCTTTGAAAACAAAGAAATCTACACTTCCAAAGATGACCTCCTTGCAATTTTGTTGGAAGCAAGAGAGGCCTTGATCAAGTACCACGACGGACTGTTTCTCGACTTGCTGGACCGATTTATCCTCAAGGTTCGGATTTTCGGATTTCACTTCGCCCACATGGACTTGCGACAAGACAGCCGAAAGCATGATGCGCTTTGGGAGGAAGTATTCAGCATCCAAGGGAAGGAATTTATCGGTACAGAGGATGAATTGATTGCCAAGGTGATGAAAACCAAAGCGCTACCGTCACTGGAACATTTCGAAGAGTCTTTTCACAAGGAAATGCTGCAATCCATGGCGACAGTCAAATCTGTGCAGAAGACCAACGGTGAAGAAGGGCTTCACCGCTATATTATTTCCAACTGTCAGTCTGCCCTGCATGTGCTCGAAGTCTACCAGATGGCCAAATTGACCTTGGGTGTGGATACCGGCAAGCTGCCAGTGGATATCGTTCCCCTATTTGAGACTATTGATGATTTGCAGATGGCTCCGCAAATCATGACAAAGCTTTATCAGATGCCGGAATACAAGGCGCACCTTAAAAGCCGAGGTATGAAGCAAAACATTATGCTGGGCTTCTCTGACGGAACCAAAGATGGAGGATATCTTAAGGCGAATTGGTCCATTTTGATGGCCAAAGAAGAACTTACCCGCGTTTCAAGGGAAAGCGGAATTCTAGTGGTATTCTTTGACGGGCGTGGTGGGCCGGTGGCCCGAGGAGGAGGAAATCTCCATAACTTCTATGCTTCGCTCGGTGAAAAAGTCGAAAATTCCGAAATCCAGGTTACAATTCAGGGCCAGACAATTTCTTCCAATTATGGTAAGCAGGCTTCCTGTACCTATAATTTCGAGCAGTTGTTGAGTGCCGGAGTTGAGAATCATTTGTATCCGGATGCAGAAAAAAACCTGAATGAAACTCAGCGCGAATTGATCCAAAAGTTGGCTGATATTGGATACGAGTCTTATAAGGCGCTAAAAAATCACCCCAAGTTTGTACCCTATTTGGAGCACGTGGCACCGCTTAAATTCTTTGGAATGACCAATATCGGTTCAAGGCCTTTGAAACGAGGGGGGGATTCAGGGTTGAAATTTGAGGATTTGCGAGCCATCCCTTTTGTCGGGTCATGGGCTCAGATGAAACAGAATATCCCAGGATTTTACGGAGTGGGTTCTGCGATCAAAGTACTTGAAGCGGAAGGTAAGCTGGAAGAATTAAAGAAGCTATATCAGGAAAGCCTCTTTTTCCGGACTTTGCTTGGCAATTCGATGCAATCGCTCAACAAGTGTTTTTACCCGGCCACTGCTTACTTGAAGGACAATCCTGAATATGGGGATTTTTGGAAAATACTCTTTGCAGAATATGAGTGTTCGGTGGACATGCTGAAGAAAATCTCCGGAATGAATGAATTGCTCCAGGACAATCCTGTATCCAAGGCATCCATTGAAATTAGGGAGCGAATTGTTTTGCCTTTGATTACCATACAACAGTATGCGATTCAGATTGGGCTGGAAAAAGGAATGTCAACAGAAATATTGGACAAATTGATTCTCCGAACCATGTTTGGGATAATCAACGCCACTCGAAATGCCGCTTAAGCAAAAGCCCCGAATTGATCCAATTCGGGGCTTTTTACTTTTTGAATGATGAAGTTTCCTTATTTTTTGGCAGGACCTGCGATGATGCCGTCTTTGATCATTTGGTCAACTACTACACCTGCAAATGTATGGGAGAATGATTCCAGATTGCTTGGATTGGTCGTTTCTGACTGAGAGGACCATACCAAACCTTCGGTTTTTGCATCATACAAGTTGACCTCGATGTAGTAAAGTTTGTCAGTGGTATAATAACCTGGGTCATAGGTCATAGCACCATAATAGCCATAGTAACCTGAGTATCTGCCATAGTAACCACCATATCCCATAGGGGCGTAAGTGGTTGTTCCCTGTACATAGCGGGTTTCAGAAGTTTGGTCAAGAAGTGCTACAGTCAGGATGCCATCGTGTCCAGAATTTCTGATCGTTTCTAGGGCCTTAGCCATACCCTCAGTTGTTGCCGCTGAACCTACCGGGATAATGTTTAAACTACTTGTTGCAGGAACACCGTCCTCTATTAGGGTTGCCACCAGTTCCTCTTCAAATGCCTGCCGGTTTACGAGATTGCTGGTCATTCCGGTTACTAGGATTTTTTTGTAGGGACTGGCAGGTTTTTCCGGACTTGACCAGGAGCCAATGATTTTTGTACTTGGGGAGCAAGATGCCAGGGCGAATATTACCGCAAGGCTGGCTAGAAAAGATAGTTTTTTCATTTTAGTAGTTATTTATTGTTAAGGTCAATGTATTTAAAAATCTGATCCACTGCATCTTGAATGGCAGCGAGTTTGTCTTCCTGTTTTTTAGGAACTACCTCCGAAATGGTGCCTGCCCAAACCAGAACATTTCCGGGATTATTGACAAAATGGACAGTTACACTTCCTTCTCGGTAGGTGTTTACAGGGATTTCACGTGATTCCCAATAGTAACTTCTGGTACCGGAATAGGTAAATGGATCCGAGGTGACGTTGGTTTCACGCTTTTGGACTTTGTCTGCCACCACGACACCCAGGTTGATTCTCAAGCTGGGATCTGCGGTTACGCGTTTATGCCCTCGAGCTTCCATGGCTTTGGTTATATTTTCCTTCAACAAGTCAACTAGTTGCTGATAGGGGACCAAGCTGTCATTTGGTGTATCAATTTGAGCAAAGTCGAAGGTGGTATAATTACTCAGTTTAAAGTCTTCGTATTTGTTGTTTTCGACGACCACTCGGGTTGGTGCGCATGAACTTAATGTTCCCAATGCCAGAATCAGTATACTTAGGATCTTTTTCATGAGAATCAGGTTTTGTTGTTGAACGATAAATTTTTTAATAGAAACTTAAAGAAGGTAGAGTTTCACTCATACGTAGTATCCTCAATTATTTATTATCACCAAACCGACATTGAAACCAAGGTTGGATTGTCCTTCCAGTCCTCCTCCTTCCAACGTTCCGTAATATTTGACCCCAATCCGGAAAGCAACATTATCACTAGGCTGGATCAGGGTGCCGAGTTCGGGTCTGATGCCAAATTGCCAATGGGTATCATTGGATTCATACATTCCCATTTCAATGGTTCGATTGGTTGCGATAGTTCCGATTCCAAATGAAACGTACGGTCTCAAAAGATCAGTAAACGAGTGATAATAGGATGCAGTCGCCATGATGGGATAGGAATATTGGTAGCGATACTGGATTCCTGACAGAGAAGCTGTTTCCCGGGTATAGACTTGGTTTTCAGTTCGCTTGAAAATCGTTGAGTGCCCTACCTCACCTCCAATGGCCACATGGTCATTGATGAACTTTTGGTATTCAAACACAAAGCCTCTGCCTGAGACTACATCGATGAAGTCCGCAGTATTTCCGGTAGGCAGAGTTACAGCATAGTTGAAGCTGTACAGGGATCGTTGGGCATTAGCCGAAACTCCAACTCCAATCAGAAGTAAGAATAAAATCAGGTGTTTTTTCATAGCTATTTCTGAAGGTAAGGAGACTGTGAAAATGCCTGATCCAAGGTTCGGTCAATACGGTTGGCCGCCTGGCTTTCTTCTCCTTCGAGAAGTCCGTTCACAATAGCAATCCAAGTGACGGGTATCTGATTGGAAGAACTGATATCCTTTGGACTGGTCATCTGTACAAAAATACTTCCGGTCTTAACTGCTGTGACGGTAGGAGGATAGTAACCTGGATAATACCAACCCCATCCGGTACCGTAGCCTGGGTAGTACCAACTCCAGTACCACCAATCGTAGTAATAATAAACCTCAGTTGTCTGAAGCGCGGAGGGGAGGAGGATCAGGTCAGGACCTGCAGACTCATCCACTTCGGTATATCCCATTGCCCGCATGTTACTGCGAAGGGTCGCAAGAATAGGATTGGCAAGCTGGGGTGGTAAATAATTCGGTTCATCTCCACTGCCTGGATTTTCAGAAGATATACTCACGACTTTGTCCGGTAAGGCAAACGTGTTTTTCTTCGTAAAGTCAAAACCGGGATCGTGATTGGTATAAACTACGTCAAGCTCTTCGACACTGGAAGCCCCTTCAGGGGAGCAGGATATCAATCCTGCTCCCAAGAGGATACTCAAACTTATTCGTTGTAAGAAATTATACATAAAGTGAGTTGAACAACCTTTCTTAGATGTCACCCAAGAACGGAAGCTCCTGCTGGATGGCATTTCTGATGGTATTGGTAATGTAGAAGTCTACTTGGAGAAATTTGGCTGCATCCATGGCAGAAGTAGCTTTCTTGAATTTTTTGTAATAAGAGGAGTAAAGACTGTTTAGCGCAGCGTCATTTTTCAAAGAACGCAGAGCAAGTGCATCAGCCTCAGCCTCTCCGATATGGGTGAATTTTTCCATATAATCGTTGATAATCAAAATGCGCTCTTTGCCGATTGCTTTTCTTTCCACTTCAAATTCGTCATAGACCGCCCAAAAAGCAGTTGCCTTGTCCCCGGAGAGCTTCATGTAATATTCTACAAGGGTTCTTTTGTCCTTACCAAATGCATCCTGCACAATTTTGATTTCGTCGTCAATAGTCTGTGCAAAAGAACTTCCGATGCCTATAAAAAAAAGGATCAGGGCAGAGAGTAATAATTTTTTCATGGTTTTGTGAATTTTTAAAATGATGAATTGCAAAAAGATTTACCTGTCAAATAAATCTGAGGTAAAGCTGCAGTTTTGTTCAAAATAAATACATGATTAAAGTCAGCTTAGCCCCTGTATTTTATTGGACTATGGAGTTTAGAAACTCTCATTCACATTAAGGTAAAAGCCTGAATTTCCTTTTTGCCCAAAACCATAATCTGCCGATAT
Source organism: Algoriphagus lacus (assembly GCF_003583985.1). Lineage (GTDB taxonomy): Bacteria > Bacteroidota > Bacteroidia > Cytophagales > Cyclobacteriaceae > Algoriphagus > Algoriphagus lacus. The sequence goes on from NZ_QXML01000013.1 coordinate 113,503, forward strand.
CGTGGTTCTGTTTTGCTTGTTGATCATGACCCGAAAGCCAACCCCATAGCCTGGATTGATCTTGTTAAAAAGTTTTTCATTGGTGGTTTTGCTGCTGAAGCTCCCTGCGTTGACAAATACGGTTCCTCCAAAAGTCTCCTTGTTTTGCTGAAGCGGAAATCGCCACTCTGCCTCACCGTAAACCATGCTTTCTCCCCGGAATCGGCCTTGGGCATAAGCCCGTCCAGTTCGCCCAAACATATCCCAACCCATCGACGGCAAATTCATATAAGGTAAGTTGCCTGATACCAGAAAGTTTCCAAATCCCCAAAGTCCGATGATGTGCCGCTTTCGGCTTTCGCTCAGGTTGATGTAATGCCTGTAATCCATCATCAGAGTTGAAGAACTTTGGTCCGAACCCAGAAATGTGGGATTGATTTTGTACTGGATCCAGGCAAAATTTCGCTCATAGGGCGACACAGCCACATCCCTGTTCTCCATCACCGCATTTAGCGTCACACCTGACAGGACATAGCGATCGGTGTTAAATCCTTTTGAAAGATTGTATTGATCGTGAGAAAATTGAAGGAGGGGATCTGTTTCCTCATCAATGAAATTTTTGATTTTGGTGTGGATATCCAAATGGTACCCCACGCCCAGGTAAAACTTCGAATCTCCTATTCGCTTCAGCATTGCCTCATAAAAACGAATCAAGGTGAAGTCCATCTGTTGCTCCCCCCAATACACTCCAGATTGATTCGGATTTTCAACTGGATCATTTGGGGTAGAGCTGCCCAGTCCAAAGGTGGGTTGGGAGGTAAGAAAGTATCTCCAATCACCGATCAAAATGGTACTGTTATCCGAAAGGTAGATGTTATGTCTTGAGCTGAAAATCCACTGTTTCTTGGTGGTGTATAAAAGGTTTCCCACCAAATTGGACATTTTGGTCGTAGCCGGATTCCCCATGTACCAAGAAGCTGATGGCGCAAATCCAAACATCCATCCGTTGGCAGGGTTTGAAGCAATTGCCGGAAGAGGGACAAAGCTAAAGTGGTACACTTTGTTTGGGATGTATTGAATTGAATCGGTTTGGGCAGATAGCGTCAAGGAAAAAGTAAGTAGGATCCCGAGGAGAAAGTTTGATTTCATAATTGGGGAAGATGTTTTGGGTTGCTGGGTTAATTTCCATTCAATCTAAGCTTTACCTGTGATTCCAAAATGGAGTTTTCCCTAATCCCGAAAAAATAAATTGCATTTTTTCAGGAATTCCTAATTGAATAAGGCGTTACGGACATTTTCTTTTCTGGAAAAAGTTAATTCTATGCTCTTTCCGCAGCACTTTTTGAAACAATGGTCTTGACTCTCTCCCCATTGTCAGGAAGTCAAGGTGGATAAGGATAAAATTCCGTCCCTGACGTAATGTCTATTTTCATTTTGAAGAATTGGTGGAATACCTCTATAAGAAAAGGTTAAAGTGATTCACGCATAAACAGGTCCGTTGTAATTGATTTAAATCCAATTCTTTGCTGACTATTGTCATGAATTTTGACTTCAAAACCGTGCAGCTTTACCCAGTTGCAGGATAATTTTTTTTACCTCCTGCATGAAGTCAACCAGCAAAATCAAGCCACATGGAAAAGTCTAGATTGCAAGAATCGCGTGAGAAAAATATTCCCTGGAAAAAATGGGGTCCTTACCTAAGTGAGCGTCAGTGGGGAACCGTTCGGGAGGATTACAGCGAAAATGGAGACGCCTGGAATTTTTTCACCCATGACCATGCCCGCTCGCGGGCTTACCGTTGGGGTGAGGATGGGATTGCCGGGATTTCGGATGATCAGCAAAACCTTTGTTTTGCCCTTGCTTTCTGGAATGGTAAAGATCCGATCCTGAAGGAGCGCCTTTTTGGGCTTACCAACAGTCAGGGAAATCACGGCGAGGACGTAAAGGAATACTATTACTACCTCGACAGCACCCCGACCCACTCCTACATGAAATACCTCTACAAGTATCCTCAGGGGGCCTTCCCATATGAAGAATTGGTTCGGGTAAACGGACAACGAACCCGGGAAGAGATGGAGTATGAGTTGATCGATACGGGAATATTTCAGGAGGATCGCTACTTTGATGTCTTTGTGGAATACGCCAAAGGAGAGGGTCCAGAGGATATTCTGGTGAAAATCTCCGCGATCAACCGAGGTCCGGAGGATGCGGAGTTGCATGTTTTGCCGACACTTTGGTTTAGAAATGACTGGTCCAACTGGATCGCCGATTCCAACAGAGCGGAATCCAAGCCTCTTTTAGCTCAGAGCAAATCCCCGAAAGGTGAGACTTCTCTGACAGCAAGCCACTCCAAACTGGGCGAATTCACCCTTTCCTGTGAGGGTGAGGTGCCTTTGCTTTTCTGTGAAAATGAGACTAACCATCAGCGACTTTTTCCCGGAACTGCCAATGAAAGCTCCTTTGCCAAGGATGGAATCAATGATTATGTAGTGTATGGTGCAGAAGACGCCGTAAATCCAGAGAAAAAAGGAACAAAAGCCTCCGCCCATTACAAAATGACCATCGGGCCCGGTCAAACATCCGAGGTGCGAATCAGACTCACCAAAAATGAAGTCAAACCCAAGGGAGCCGCGTTTGGAAAAAGCTTTGATGCCGTCTTTGTGGATCGGCTCCGGGAAGCGGATGAGTTTTATCAACTGGTCACGCCTTCAAGTGTCAGTCCCGATCAAGCCCAAGTCATGAGACAGGCGATCTCCGGAATGCTTTGGAGCAAGCAGTTCTTTTTCTTTGACGGGGACAACTGGCTGGATGAGCACCATTCTAACCCGCTGCATACGGGATTTAAAAACTCCCGAAACTCAGACTGGTACCACATGCTCAACCGGGACATTATCTCCATGCCGGACAAGTGGGAATACCCTTGGTATGCAGCATGGGATCTTGCTTTCCATTCGTTGCCGCTTTCCATTGTTGACCCTGATTTTGCAAAGGATCAAATGGAACTGATGCTGCGCCCGATCTACCTCCATCCCAATGGTCAGATGCCGGCTTACGAGTGGAATTTCAGTGATGTCAATCCGCCCGTCCATGCCTGGGCCAGTCTGTTTCTCCATCGGGTGGATTCCGCCTTCCATGGCAAACCTGACATCAAATTCCTGAAAGCCACTTTCAACAAGTTGTTGATCAATTTCACCTGGTGGGTCAACCGAAAAGACCGCTCCGGCAAGAATGTATTTGAAGGAGGTTTTTTGGGATTGGACAACATCGGAATCTTTGACCGAAGTGCCCCATTGCCAACAGGCGGAAATCTGGAACAGGCAGACGGAACAGCTTGGATGGCCCTTTTCAGTCAAAACATGTTGGAACTGGCAGGAGAACTGGCCATGGATGATGATTCCTACGAAGAAATGGTCGTCAAATTTGTCCAGCACTTTCAGTTCATCGCTGCCGCAATGAACAAAAAAGGGAACGACGGCATGTGGGATGAGGAGGATGGATTTTATTACGATCTGCTCCGATTCCCTGACGGGAGAGCCGAAAAGCTCAAAGTCAGATCACTGGTAGGACTATTGCCGCTCTGTGCCACCACTATTATCGAAAAATCCCAGCGGGAAAAAGTTCCTGCGGCAATGGCAGCAATCAAGGAAAACCGCCGTAGAATGCCGGAGCTCAGAGAAGCCATGCACGTAACCGGAGAGGGACATTATGGGGTGAATGAGCGGGGAATTGTGGCTTTGGTGGATACTGACAAACTCCGGAGGATTCTGTCCAGGATGCTGGATGAGGAGGAATTCTTCGGTCCTCACGGTATCCGTTCGATTTCAAAATATCATGAAAAACATCCGTATGTACTGAATGTCGCAGGCCAGGAGTTCCGGGTCGATTACTTGCCTGCCGAATCCAACACGGGCATGTTTGGAGGTAATTCCAACTGGCGGGGACCCGTCTGGATGCCTGTCAACATCATGCTGATCCGTGCGCTGCAGCAGTTTTACCTCTACTACGGTGACAGTTTCAAGGTAGAATGTCCGACCGGTTCCGGAAATATGATGAACCTTTTTGAGGTCAGCAAAGAACTCAGCAGCCGAATCATCGGCATTTTCACCAAAGATGAAAACGGAAAACGTCCCGTCTTCGGAGGAAATGAAAAATTCCAAAACGATCCGCATTGGAAGGATCACCTGTTGTTTTATGAATATTTCCACGGAGACAATGGCGCCGGTTTGGGAGCAAGCCATCAGACAGGCTGGACCGGGGCGGTTGCCAAACTCATTCAGATTTATGGATTGATCGATCCGCAAACTTTCCTCCAGGGAGGTGTAAAAACAGCCTTTCAAAAAGGGGAGGATATCCTCAAAGCTGAAAAAAAGCGGGCAAAGTAACTCTTTTGATTTAGTTAAGAATTGACAATTCATTGAAACCTTGACCATGGCAAATCCAATCTATCCTTCCCTTTACCAGATCAATACCCGGGTGTATCTGACGGAACTTTCCGAGTCGCTGGGTCGCCCTGCCACACTGGATGATATCCCGGACATCGATCTGAATAAAATTGCCGAATGGGGCTTTGATTGGGTTTGGTTTCTAAGTGTTTGGAAGACTGGGGAGAAGGGGAGAAAGGTTTCCCTTGAAAATGCCGAATGGAGGGAGGAATTCCAAAAGACATTGCCTGATTTGAAGGATCAGGATATTGCAGGCTCCGGTTTTTCGATAGCAGGGTATCAGGTTCATCCGGCCATGGGGGGAGATGCTGCACTCGGGAGGCTTCGAAAAAGACTTTCCGACCTTGGGATAAAGTTGATGCTGGATTTTGTGCCCAATCACATGGGGCCGGATCATCCCTGGGTGGAGAAAAATCCGGAGTATTTTGTCTCCGGTACTGAAGAAGATCTGCATCGGGCACCTCAGAATTACACCCGCATCAAAAGCGGAAAGAAGGAGTTCATTTTGGCCTACGGCCGTGATCCCTACTTTGCAGGATGGCCGGATACGCTTCAGTTGGATTACAGCAATCCCGCCACAGCAGCGGCAATGACCCAGGAGCTCCTTCGGATTTCAGATCAATGTGACGGAGTCCGTTGCGATATGGCCATGCTGGTTTTGCCTGAAGTTTTTGAGAAAACCTGGGGAAAAAGGGCGGTATCCTTTTGGCCGGAAGCTACTGCGGCTGTCCGCCAAAAACTTCCCGGTTTCTGCTTTATGGCAGAGGTATATTGGGATTTGGAGTGGACACTTCAGCAGGCCGGATTTAATTATGCCTACGATAAACGGCTTTCAGACCGATTGCGGGACGCCAATGTTCCGAGTATTCGGGGACATTTGATGGCTGATCTTGGCTACCAGGAGAAGCTCGCCCGCTTTTTGGAAAACCACGACGAACCCCGAGTGGCCTCTGTTTTTCCTTTGGCTCAGCACAAGGCTGCCGCGGTCATTACTTACCTCACTCCCGGATTGCGGTTTTTTCACCAGGGTCAATTTCAGGGAAAGACCAAACGGATCTCTCCCCATCTGGTACGCGGTCCCAAAGAGCCGGTAAACAAGGAGATACAGAAATTTTACGAGGGCTTACTGAAGGTTTTGAAAAACACCGAAGTGAGAGAATGGAAGTGGAATCTGCTGGATTGTGTATCCGCTTGGGAGGGAAATGGTACCTGGGACGGTATTCTGGCCTTTGGTTGGGCGGGTCCGAAGCCCGATCAGCTATGGGCAGTAGTGGTCAATTACCGACCTCATCGCTCCCAATGCTACCTCAAACTTCCACTCAACGGTTATGCCGGATCGGATTGGAGACTTCAGGATTTACTCAGCAAGACCTACTATGACCGAAACGGGAATGACCTTCAGTCCGCAGGGCTTTTTCTGGATTTGGATGCTTGGGAATACCATGTGTTTGAGTTGAAAAAAATCAAAGGAAAGACTCCTAAGGGGAATTAGACGTAGGCAGGAAATCCTTGCTCACCGATAGGATGAACTTTCTCCAACCACCAAATCATCAAACCAACTTCCATTCTACGTGGAGAATCAATACTATTTTACCAAGTACTGGAGAGCCTATCTATCAGAAATGGCCGGTACGGCGCTGCTCTTGCTGATCGGGCTTTCCATTGTCATTTTTCTCTTTGCAGCGGAAACACCCATGGCGGATATCATCCCCAATGTGACCCATAGGCGGATGCTTTCCGGCTTTTTGTTTGGCGCAACCGGTGCCATCATTTCCATGACAGCCCTCGGACGGGAGAGCGGTGCCCACATCAATCCTGCTGTGACGATGGTATTTTTTCTCTTCGGAAAGATTGAAAAGCGGGCAGCGATGGCCTATGTCATTTCCCAGTTATTGGGGGCAGTGATCGGTTGTCTTCCGCTTTTCATCTGGGGAGCTTGGGGTGAAAGCATAGATTTTGGGGCGACCTATCCCGGAGTGGGCTACACCGTTTCCGAAGCATTTTGGGGAGAAGTGATCACCACCTTTACCATGGTTTCTTTACTGATCGTGTTTATTGGTTTTCGGTCCATCCGTCCTTTTACGCCCATGCTGTTCCCTTTTCTGTATTCGATCATGGTGCCTATAGAAGCAGTCATTTCCGGTACGAGTACCAATCCAGCCAGAAGTTTTGGTCCTTCCGTAATCACCGGAATATGGGACAGCTGGTGGATCTATTGGGCAGGTCCGATCCTTGGGGCACTGTTGGCTGCTTTGGCCTGCAGTGCTTTGGCAAAACGTATCACCGTAGCCAAGCTCTACCATTTTGACAGCGACCGGGACGGCTTGTTTCGGAGAAAGGGAACTTCGGTTTGATGGGGAAAAGAACCCATCCGGTTTTTAAAAGCCTGTAATAAGTTGGCAATTTTTTGATCCTAATCTTCCATGCACGGATAAAAGCATCGAATGGAATACCGTAAAATTATAATTCTTAAAATACTAATGGTCTCAATTTTTTCTAATAATATTTTTATTTAATCAACATTTTGAACTATTTTCCATTTTCTAAAGAATCGAAAATGTCAAATCCGCACTTGGAAGGGGGGACCAAAAAGTCATGGATCGACTTGGGGTACAGTCTTTTTTCAGAGGAAGGTCATGAGGGATTGCAGGTGGAGCGACTTGCCAGAATTTTAAAAAAGAACAAATCCGGCTATTACCATTATTTCGGAGACAGGTTCGTTTATATGGATGAATTGCTTAAAGAACACCTGAGAATTCTGGAAAATATTTTATTCGAAATCCAACAAATCCGTGAGTTTGAACCCGAATACATGCAGCTGATGATGCGATACAAGCAAACGGTTTTGTTTCAGATGCAATTGGTCAAAAATCGGGAGGTTAAAGATTTTTTTGAAACAGCACAGAAATTCAATCTGGCTGTAAAACAAAGTGTCGCACCTGTCTTTGCCAACTACCTAAATGTACCCGTGGAAGAAGCTCCCAAATATTGGGAGGTGTTGAGGGATTCCTTTTATTCCAGAGTTACTTTCAAGACTTTTTCTCCGGAATGGATTGGTGCCTTTGCGAGGGAACTTAAAGATCTCCTGGAAAATGCTTCCCATCGCCAAGTGGGATGAAGTGATTTTTACATTTCTTGTTCTGATTCGAAATAATCCTTCCCTTAATGTGGATAGATTCCAAAGTGACTATTCAGAAACCATTATAGCTATCGCCAGCAATTCCTTTTTCCACAAGTTCAACCCACCATTTTCTATTCTTATTATTCCTCTCATACGAATGACAGATTGGTAGCAATCCATGCACAAGGTCATTCATTCGACCCTGCCTTTGTGAGCAAGCAGGCCCCCTAAATTCTGTCGGAGTGGTTCATACTTGAGAGAGATAAAAGTTCCGATGTTGTTTTGGGTAGTTTCTATTCAAGCCTTCCGATGATTCCCCATGAATGAACTGGGCTTTGCCGACCGGTAGTCACCAAGTGGTTTGGGCTTAATTTTTCCCGACATTTTTCGGCATTTCCTGTCTAATACGCTTTTCGTTTTCAGCGTAACTGATATCTTTAGGAGAAAGAAAAAACCATGCGAAAATCTGGGGCCGGAAACAGGGAAATCACCTCCTACTTCAACCGAGGCATCGACGCCCTCGTGTATGAATTATATGGCTTGACCGAGGAGGAGATTAAAATTGTGGAAGGGGGTGAGGGGTGAATAATCCAAGGGATCATCACTATGTTCCGCAATGCTATCTAAGAGAATTTGGAAATGAGCAGAAATTAGTATGTCTAAATCTTTTACTCACTTTAAAAGGAATTAATGTTAAATTTTCCTTTATGGAACCAAGGCAAATATGCTATATAAAAGATTATTACAAAATAATTAAGACTGATTACTTTGATCTAAATAAATACCATGAAAATCACATTGAATTAAATGCATTCTCCAAATTAGAAAATCAATACAGGAAGGTTATACAAAATATAATAACAAAACAAGAAGTTAACTTAGAAGATGGATTAATAATTTGTGATTTTATTTTAAACTTAAAAATAAGAAACCCTTCATTTAATAAATTTATTGATCACCACAAAGAAAGAAACAATGAAATTGCTAAAAAACAATTGATTGAAAATTTAATGAATGATCAACGATTCAAGCACTATTCATATTCTTTTCTAAAAATGCTAGTTGACTATTTTGGTGATCAATAAATTTATTAAATGAAGGGTTTCTTATTTTTAAGTTTA
>NZ_QXML01000014.1 GCF_003583985.1 Algoriphagus lacus
CAGGTGTAATTTCTAGAGGCATCTCTCTTTTTTTGCTTCCTTTTTATGTTAGGTTTCTTCCATATTTCGCACAGCTTCTGTCCTTGATAATCCCCAACCATTATAATATGAGATTTTCTCAGGGAAGAATAGCCAACTTCTATCAAAATCACCGGAAATCAAATCAAGAAATTTCTGAGCGATTGTTTTACTATTCCAATTTTTTGAGACAAACTGATGTAATTCAGATCCTGCATTTTCCCTCAATTCGGGACTTAAACACAGCATTCTTAGTGTTTCTTTTATTTGGTCAGGTAGAACATAAAACGAAGGAGGAATGGCATCTTTGGAAATTTCTGTCTTAATAAACTCGGCATAATACCCACCTAACAAAACCGGCTTTCCAAAAGAGGCAGCCTCAGAACCCAATCCTCCAAGGGGAAGATCCGAATAGAGTTCATCCAATACAAGATCGCAAAGGATTAACTCTTTCATTACTTCACTATTCGGCTTGTTTACTATTTCCACCCAATCAATGTCTATCCCTTCGGACTTCAATTCATCGACAATCTTCCTAAAAAAAGCCGTACCCTTAGCATTAGGTCTTGAAGGAGCATGTAATATTCTCACAGAATTGCCTTTCAGATTTTTTTGATCGGGTTCAATTTCGCGCATCACAGTAGGGAAACCAATATTCATCCCATTAATGAATGGTCGGCGATTAAAATGTGCGTGCTGTGGATAATTAATAAAAATATCAGCATGTTCCTCAAAAAATTCAACTTTGTTTTTGGTTTGGATGAAATTACCTACCATTTCAGAAACAGAAAATTGACCACCTTTAGAATCGTCTTTGTAAATTCCACTCATTATAGAAGGCCTTGTATCACTTCCAAGTGATACATAAATTATTTTCTTCTTGAAAAATCTCAGAACCTTATATTCCCAGTATTTAAGGAGAGTGGAATCTGATCCAAGAATGAAAACATCATACTTTAAAACAATCCAAAAAATAACCAAAGGAGATAGTAGGCCACACAATACTTTGTTGAAAAAACTGTTTTCAACCCTGAATTTTCTGCAAACTTCAATGTAATAATTCAAAAATGGGTGATTGTATTTCTTGTATTCATTATACTGAAACTTAAAATACCTGTTGTTGATATAGCCTACCTCATTCCCTAATTGGGCTAAGCCAACAAATAAATTCACATAATATCCAGCAATCTCAGAGAAACCAACCAGAATCTTTGGTTTTTTTATTTGGGAATTTACCATCAATTTAAAACTTGGTTTAATTCCTGTCTATCAGGGAAATTTACTAATACACCCATCCCCTTTTGCTGATAGACTACCATACTCCCTAAGGCAACAGCAGAAGCTCCACCCTTGGAAACAACATTTTTGATGTCTTCCACAGAACCTGCTCCACCATGAGCAATAACTGGGATTGTACAATTTTGTGTCACTCTTTTTACTAAGTCAACATCAAATCCTTTCCAGGTTCCTTCCTGGTCAATCGAAGTAAGGAGGATTTCTCCGGCTCCTAATTCCTCCACTTTTGCTGCCCACTCCACAGGATCATGTCTGTAATTCTCAGTACCATTGAGGCCATATACCTGGTGTTTTCCCCAAAAATTCTTCTTTACATCTATTGCTACGACCACTGCCTGACTTCCGAAAATTCTGGAAATATCGGTAATCAATTCAGGCTTGGTAAAGGATGAAGTGTTGAGAATGACCTTCTCAAATCCAATTTTAAAAACCGACTCTGCGTGCTCCAAACTGGAAATCCCCCCTCCATAGCTCAAAGGCATAAAACATTCAGAACTGATCTCTTTCAAGATTTCCAAATTGGGGCCACGCTTTTCACCACTGGCAGCAATATCTAGAAAGGACAGCTCATCCACCTCCAGTTCATTAAAAATCCTGCAGGTATTGATGGGATCGCCAATGTACCCAGGCTTTTTAAAGTTGACAGTTTTAACAAGGACTTTATCCTTCAAAAGCAAAACTGGGATTACCCGAGTTCGAAGCATAATCAGAGAGAGGCAAAATTTGAGAACAACTTCATTCCAAATCTGTGACTCTTTTCAGGGTGAAACTGCGCACCGAAAACATTCCCGTGTTGAATAATACTGTCAAAATTGACTCCATAGGGTGTTTTGGCCAAACTATCTTTTTGATCCGAACAAGTCACATAATAAGAATGGACAAAATAAAACCTATACTCTTCTTCATCCATTCCTTTTGTGAGAGGACTTGGATTTTGAAGTTCAATGATATTCCAACCCATGTGAGGAACTTTAAGAGTCTTATCCTCAAATCTAAATTTAGTGGTAACCGCATCTATAAATCCCAAACCTGGAAGGATACCTTCTTCGCTGGACTTAGTCAATAGCTGCATTCCCAAACAAATACCCAAAAAGGGAACCTTGTCCTCCAATGCCTTTTTACTCAAAGCAGGAAGCAATCCCCTATTGTTGATCTGTGTCATGGCATGATCAAATGCTCCAACACCCGGAAGAAGTATCTTTTCCGCTTCCAAAATCACTTCCGGTTTATCGGTAATTTGGGAATCAACACCAATCCTCTTCAACATATTGACGACTGAACCAAGATTACCCAGTCCGTAATCAACTATTGTTATCATCAGATTTCATAGGGAAACAATACTTTAGGTAAAAACTCATGGGCACCAAATTGGACTTGGCCAGGATAAAAAATAGGGGTCTTAAATTTTCAAACCTCTTTTTGTAAGTTTTAAAATCTCTAAATGACCGTTTTGGACCATTCATGATTTCATCATACGCTTGATCTGTAAGGTCAAGACGTTTTTTGACGTAGGTAACAAGTTCAGGATCTGGCTTTATTGGAGTATTGTAAATCTCCAACGCTTCTTCACGAGAGATCACTCCTGTCCTCGCTTCGGCTGATAAACTCCAATTTCGGTTATCAATTCCAAACTTCTGAGGGTTGTATACGGTATGAAGAAAGCTTGTGGATCGGTTTTCCAAATGATGGCCCCCATAGTATGTCCAACCAGTTTGTTCGGCTAGGATCTCCCTTGCCTCAGGTTTGGAATACGAGATGTACCATAGTGGCCGAATGAACTGTTGACGGTAAACCATCGCCCATTTGATGAACTGGAAAAAGGTCATGTTGGGGTAGGTCTTCATTTTAAGTTTCCCATACTTCTTATGGATGCTTTCAATGTATTTCCCGTCAAAATAATTTTTTCCTTGTGGAGAAATGCCTTCGGCCATAAAAGAATGCCCCTCCAAAATGTATTTGATCCCATACTTGGCGGCAGCACTTCTCAATACCTGTACAAATCCGATGTCCGTACTGGCATCAAATTCCGGAACTCCTGCAAGCAAAAATGATCGAAAAATATCGTCAGCTTCTTTGTTGTCTACGACATAGGTATAAAGATCAACTTTAAGTTTAGAGGTTACCTTTCTGATATTTTCAGTGGCAATAGAGGAATCCCATGTATTGTCATAGTGAACTGCCAAAGGCCTCAATCCCCACTCTTTTGCTTTGATCAAAAGATAAGAGGAATCAGTACCACCGCTCACACCAATGACACAGTCATATTTTTTCCCTTTACCCTTTTTCTTAATCTCTTCCAGAATTCCAAAAAGTGTCTGTTCACCTTCCGGAGTTCCCGTTTTATAGGTATCTCTTAGCGAGTCTATTTGTCTGCAATAATTGCATACACCTGCGTCATCAAAGGAAATGGATGGTGTACGCTCATCATAGATACACCTGGTACAAATTTTCATGAATTAGAAATACTTAAAGTCTACTCCGGAATCAGAAATTAGAACTTCTCCAATAACCTTGGCAGGCTGGCCAACTACAATTTGAAAATCTTTGATGTCTTTATTTACAAAAGCTCCAGTGCCAATCACGCAGTAGTTACCGATAGTAACACCCTTGGAAATAACAACATTTGGAGCAATGTATACATTATTGCCTATACTCACAGGACTTCTCTCTATTGGAAGCTTTCCGGAGGACAAGGTCTGTTTTACATTGTCATGGGAATAAATATGAACTCCGGCTGAAATGGTACAAAAATCACCGACTTCCAATCCTCCACTCCCATCCAAAATGGTAAAAGGACCTATCCAGCAATTTTTCCCAACCCTGACTTTTCCCAAAACCAAAGAACTGTCATAGATTGAAGTACTCTCCCCAAATCCAAGATTTTTAGCTCGTTCCCAACGATCTAGAAGTGTTTCATTAAACGGGAGCGATCTGTCGAATTGTTGGATGAAAGCTTGGTCAAGTGTAGAATGAAGCTTTTTGAGATTTTCAAAAAGCTCCTTTTCCACATTTGATGAAATTGATTCTATCCGGTTCAATTGGTCTTATACTGATTTTTCATCCAATCGGAAGTACGGAGAATTCCCTCCTCCAAATCAACCTGCGCTTTAAAGCCAAGAACCTCCTCCGCTTTCTTAACACTAGGAATTCTGATAGCAATATCAGCTGATAATGGCGGCTCAAAAACAATTTTTGAATCCGATTTTAACACTCTACATACTGTTTGAGCTAATCCCAAAATGGTTATTACTGCTCTTGCATTTCCTAAGTTAAAGCTGTTTCCAACCGCTTTAGGATCTTCGATGCATCTCACCAAGCAATCCACAAAATCGTCCACAAAACACCAAGCTCTAATTTGGTTACCATCCCCATCAATTTTAATATCCTGGTTGGCTAATGCTCTTTTGATAAAAATCTGAATTGCTCCCTCCCCTGTTTGACCTGGACCGTAAACATTGAATGGCCTAACGGTCACAACTGGCAAGTTATATTGGCTGAAATAAGCATGTGCTAAATGTTCTCCTGCTAGTTTGGAAACGGCATAAGTCCATCTTGCTTCACCTGCTGAACCAGATACCGTCTGATCCTCTTCCGAAGACCTGAATGCCATGGATCCAAAAACCTCAGATGTTGAAAAATCAATAAATCGATCTTTCACCCCGTTTATTCTTGCGGCTTCCAAGGCATTGGAGGTACCGATCATATTTACCCTCATTGTTCGTACCGGATCCTTAATAACGGTATCGATTCCTGCAATCCCCGCAGCATGAACTACCACGTCAGATCCAGCCATGCTTTTAGTCAGTAATTCAACGTCAAGAACATCGCCTTTGATGATTTTGATATTGGGATGATTTGCAAATCGGCTAGAACTGAGTGTATCCCGGTGGAAATTATCATATACAGTGATCTTATTGTTCTCGACATAATGTCCGATCAACGTATTGGCAATAAATCCGGCACCACCAGTGATAAAAATATTCTTATTATAAAGCATTATTTGAATTGATTAATTACGTCACAAACATAGCTGACTTCCTGCATAGTCAGCGTTTCACTTAAAGGGAGAGCCAGTCCACAGGAATAGGCTTTGAAGGCTGAAGGAAACTGAATCTGCGATTCAAATTGATACTTATTCCGGTAAAAGGTCATGGCAGGAATACACTGCGCACCATAATTACAGAATATTTGATGTTCCTTTAGCCAAAGAATCAGTTGATTTCTAGTCTCCTCATTTTGGCAGACCACATGGAAAGTTTGCCATGAATGAGTATATCCTTCGGGTACACTTGGCAGCATAAGGATATCTGTTCTCAATGACTTAAGATAAAAATCAACGAGTATTTCCTTGTGCTTGAAAATCGAAGGCAATCTCCTCATTTGGCTGGATACCAAAGCAGCTTGAAAATCAGTCAGGCGATAATTGAAGCCAGCTTCCACAAATTCCATTGGAAAACTCCCCGGCTTTATTCCGTGATTTCTCAACGTTTTGATCTTATCATCAAATTCCTTTGTTTTTGAAATCACAATTCCCCCCTCACCAGAAGTCACTGACTTTCTAGGATGAAGAGAAAATGAACCAAAATCCCCAAAGGTTCCGGCAAATTGATCTCCAATTTTAGCTCCAATTGCACATGCTGCATCCTCGACCACAGCTAAACCATAGGCATTGGCCAATCGATTGATTTCGCCCATGTTGGCACAAAGTCCAAATTCATGCACCGGCATGATACATTTGGTCCTCGAGGTTATTTTATTCTCAATTTGTGAGACGTCAATGTTAAACGTGCGCAAATCAATGTCCACAAATACAGGAGCTGCTCCTACCAGTTCAATGACATTGGCGGTGGCTATGTAGGAGAATGCGGGGATGATTACTTCATCTCCCTCTTTTACTCCCAATGCTATTAATGCTAAGTGAAGACTGGCTGTGCCGTTGCTTACAGCTGAGGCATAATTTGAACCTGCCAAAGTGTTGATCTTTTCTTCAAGTAAAGCGACTTCCTTACCCTGAACAAGATTCCCGGATTTTAATACGGTTACAACAGCCTGAATGTCCTCGTCATCCAGGTATGGCCGGGAAAGGAATATTGGATGTTGAATTTTTCCCTCCATCAGGTCGTTGAAAAAGGATGTTTTGCCATTTCACCGGCTGCCAACGGGTGGTATTCACCCACAAGACCTAAAGGCTTCATGTGTCTGATATCATGAACCAGCTGAATACTGTTCACCGCTTCATCCAATCCAAAGCCCTTTCCTTCAAGCACATGCTCATAAGAATGTGTATGCAGTTCTGTAAACCCATCACTGAATTCAATTTCTTCTCCTTCCATCGAAAGTGACCTAAAAGTCCTACCTCCTTTGGCTTTAACCGAATCCGGAAGGGTATCTGCGTTAATGCTCAAAAACCATCGAACTCGTGCCTTTTCCAGCTCCAAGTAACCTGCTGCTCGATCATGAGTATGGATATGAACCTGATTGGTCTTTACTTTTCCAAAAACCCAAGTTAGCATGTCATAAAAATGAACTCCAATATTTGTCGCAATACCGCCTGACTTAGTCACATCACCTTTCCATGAAGTGTAATACCAGTGACCTCTTGATGTAATATAGGCTAGATCAATATCGTAAATCTTATCCTTTGGCCCATTTTGAATACGCTCTTTCAATGCGATAATGGAAGGATGCAATCTTAACTGGAGAATATTAAAAACTTTTTTCCCATGCTCTTTTTCGACTTCTTTTAAGGCTTCAATATTCCATGGGTTCAATACCAAAGGCTTTTCGCAAATAACATCCGCCCCAACCCTTAAGCCAAATCGAATGTGGGAATCGTGCAGATAATTTGGGGAGCAAATACTAACGTAATCAACTCTGTTGTTTGTCCTTTTTAGCTTTTCAACATGTCGATCAAATCGCTCAAATTCAGTAAAAAAATCAGCATCAGGAAAATAACTGTCCATGATTCCTACGCTGTCAAACTTATCATATGCTGCCAACAGAATATTTCCTGTGTCTTTGATGGCTTTCATATGACGGGGAGCAATATATCCTGCCGCCCCGATTAATGCGAAATTCTTCATTCTTTTTATGTTTCAGAAGAGGTGTGGCAAACAGGAACATTCATTTTCCCTTCTACCACCCTCCATTTTATTTGACTTTGGAAACTTTTCCTTCCTTAAGCTGATACTTTTCATTTGACTCTGAACAGATTGCCTCACCAAGTTCATTGAATTCCAATCTTTGGCCATATTCACTCATCCAACCGATCTGTTTGGAAGGATTTCCAACCACCAAGGCGTAGGCAGGGATTGTTTTGGTCACCACCGCACCTGCGCCGATAAAGGCAAATTCTCCAATATCATGCCCACATACGATAGTTGCATTAGCGCCAATCGTTGCTCCTTTTCCCACATGGGTTTTTGCATATTGGCTTTTGCGGTTGATAGCACTGCGGGGATTAATCACATTGGTAAATACCATGGAAGGGCCTAAAAAAACATCGTCCTCACAAGTCACTCCTGTATAGATTGAAACGTTGTTTTGCACTTTTACATTGTTGCCCAATACCACTTCCGGGGAAATCACCACATTCTGGCCTATGTTGCAATTCTCCCCTATCTTACAATTAGGCATTACGTGTGAGAAATGCCAAATTTTTGTTCCTTTTCCAATATCACAGCCTTGATCAATTACGGCTGTTTCGTGAGCAAAATATTCCTTCATCAATTAAAGAAGCTAGACACCATTTCGATAATATAATCCTGCTCATCGGTTTTCATTTCCGTGTGAATAGGCAATGACAAGACTTTTTTGCACAACTCTTCGGAAATCGGGAAGTCTCCTTCTTTCCCCCCAAACTCCAAATAGGCTTTTTGAAGGTGCAAAGGTACCGGATAATAGATCATACTTGGAATTTCTTTTTCCTGAAGAAAAAATTTCAATTCGTCCCTCTTCCCACCTTCAATCTGGAGGGTGTATTGGTGAAAAACGTGAGTGGAATTTTTTGCTCTTGCTGGTATTATAATGCCTTTTACATTTTTAAACGCAGCATCGTACCGATCTGCTACACGGTTTCTTGAAGAAGAATATTCATTCAGATGATCAAGTTTAACACTCAGAATGGCAGCTTGCATGGTATCTAATCTGGAATTAACCCCAATGCTGTCATGAAAGTATTTCTTTTTTTGTCCATGATTGGCGATCATTTGAAGCTTCTCAGCCAACGAAGAATTGTTGGTGAAAATTGCCCCACCATCTCCATAACAACCTAGGTTTTTGGAAGGAAAAAAGGAAGTAGTTCCGATATCCCCCAGTGTTCCAGCCTGAGCAACTCTTCCATCCGAAAAAGTGTAAACAGCACCAATTGCCTGTGCAGTATCTTCAATAACTTTTAGATTAAGATTTCTTGCAAAATCGAGGATGTACTCCATGTTAGAACATTGCCCATAGAGATGGACAGGAACAATTCCAACTGTTTTTGGGGAAAGTTTAGATTCCAGTTGATGGTAATCCAACTCATAGGTATCCGGTAAAACGTCAATGAAGACCGGTTTTAATCCCAACAAAGCAATGACCTCTACCGTAGCGACATAAGTAAATGCGGGAACAATAACCTCATCGCCCGGTTTAAAATCCAATGCCATCATCGCTATTTGCAAAGCATCAGTTCCATTTGCACAGGGTATTACATGCTTAGCACCGGTGTAATTCGCTAATTTTTCAGCGAATTTTTTTACCTGTGGCCCATTGATAAAAGCGGTTGTATTTAAAACTTCCTGAATGGCAGAATCAACCTCTCCTTTAATCCTTTCATATTGGGACCGGAGATCCACCATCTGAATTGATTGCATAGTTTTTTAAAATTTAAATTAAAAGAAGTGTGGGTGAAAGACTCCTATCAACTAGTTCTCCCTTTGGTATTCGATGTACAATTTTCCGGATACAAATAAAATCCCAAAAAAAGCACCTAAAAAGGCAGAAAGGATTATCACCACAGGAAAGGAAAGATTGGAAGGGTTGGTTGGATAGGAGGGATTAACAAAGGTTGTGAAGATAGGAGTGTTGTTTTTCAACTGAAGCCTTGCGCTTTCCAACTCCTGTCTCAATCCATTGTAAATATTAAATGCCATACTGTACTCAGCCTGCAATTGTTCCTCTCTGGATCTTGCCTGCTGCGAAATAAGTCCTTGGTTGGAATCTCTAAAAGAAGCCAATCTTACCTGTGCTTTCACAAAATTTTCTTCAGCTTCAGTCGCTCTTTGTTCAATAAAACCCAGATTGATACGCTGCTTTTCAGTCCGGTAATTAGTCACAAAATCAATGATTTTATGAAATATCAGGCTATTCAATTCAGCAGATGCCAATGGATCAGATAATTTGACCGAGAGGTTAATCACCTTTCCTTCATTCTCAATCTTTATTTTTCTTTGCAAAAACCCAATCAAACCTTCTTCCTGCTGAGTTAAAACCTGGAAATCCTTTCCAAACTGAGTCTCTGATTCGATTATGGTCTGAAAGTTTGAATCTCCAGCCATCGATTTTCTTGCGGTCAAGTTTCTGAGCGTTTCAAAAACCCAGTCCTTAATTTTTCCCAAAAAACTTCTTGGTCTTTCCCTGAGAAGGTATTCTTTTAATGTCACCCTTTTTCCAATATTCTGAAAGTAAAATTCCTCCTCCAAAAGGGACTTTAAAAATGGCTTACTGTAGACTAGTTGCGGATATAGTTCAGGTGGGAAAGTAGCTTCGAATTTGTTTGAAGATCCAGGTAATGACATCCCTGCAAGTCCCGCAAGACCGGAAAGTTGCCCCATACCTCCAAGTTCGCTGTCTTCAATTTCTGACAGCTTTGCTGAAACGGATTCATACTCTTTGGTAACCGAAATGTGATAGATGATTCCCAAGATCAAAAAACCAACAGTAAACTGAATAATAAGCTTCTTGCTTTGATACAAGAGTTGAATTACCTCGGCAACCTTAACCTGGTCTTGGGCAAATACATCTTTTACCTGTTTGTTCATTCTACGCAGTTTCTTCAATTGGGCCCCTTTGGGGGAAAACATTAATTCCCGGACCCGGATAAATCTATGATTTGCACAATAATTAACCCTAAAGTGGCTAATCCAGTACCTATCGCCACCCATTGCTGTGGACCCAAAGGCACTCGTTCTGGCTTCTGAGGCACTATAATCTCGGCACCTGGCTCAAGATTAGGGTAAAATTTAACAAAGAGTAGGTTTCTGGTCCGTCTTACATCTCCATTGGCATAAACCACATAAGACTTACTGCGTCTCGCTTCTTCAGTAAAACCTCCAGATCTGGAAATATATCCTTTGAAACCTCTGCCTGCTTCAAATCTGGCAGTAGTGGGAAATAATACCTGTCCCCTCATTCTAACTGTTTGAAGTTCCTTAGGTACTCGAATGATATCACCCTCCATTAATATCAAATCTTGAGAGGATCCTGGATTTTTTAATATCTGCTCCAGGTTTATACCTACAAGTTCTTGCTCTTTGAATTCAATTTTCACTTTTGCAGAATCCGACATATCCAAAAGCCTGTTGAGCCTTAGATCAGGATCTTCATCCTCCAGTTTCTTCTTTTTCATTTCCTCTTCCCTTTTCAATTCCTCTTTGGCTTCGAGTTTTGAATTGATTCGTTCCAAAAGAATTTTCTCCGCCTCATTTAATAGAATATCATCTTTTTCAAGCTTTTCAGCCACAGATTTAAGATTCTCTTCTTTTATCTCCGAGTCATTTTTTTCCTTAAAATATTCGGTTCTTCTCACTAAAGTCGCCCCCTTTGCATAGGCAAATTGATTTAGTCCCCCGGCTCTTTTAATTAGATCAGAAATTCTTTCTGTCGCATTGCTAAGAGAAAATTCACCGGGATAAAATACTTCCCCTTCAACAGTCACCAGTTTTTGTCTTTGGAATCCTGGACTTTTGCGGATAAAAATGTGATCAAAAGGTTGAAGAGCAAAATCAGATTCCTGAGGTTTCAATTTTAAATCAGCATCGATATCAAGTGTAATAATTTCAGCAATTTTTCCGGTTACATCATTTCTTACCCTTCTTGCTATTTCTATATAGGAATTCGAAGCAGCTTCCCTAAAACCACCGGCTTTTACAACCAAATCAGCAACAGTCATTTTTTCAGCAAAAGCGTAGGCCCCGGGAATATTCACTTCTCCGGTGATTTGAACATAAAACTCCTCCCTCAAATCATACATGCTTGAAATGCTTAAGACATCCTCACGCTTGAGCTTTACATCTGGAATAGACCCATTCAAAATCCCTTCAAGATCGATGGACATAGATTCCAAAGTCAAATTCTCCTTGGTTCTATAGATTACTGCTCTTTTTGTATAAGCATCTCCTGTCAATCCTTCCCCTTTTTGAATGAGTTCTTTGATGCCAATTCCTCCTTCGGGAATGGAATATTCACCGGGTCTAAAAACAGCTCCAGAAAGTTGAACCCTATTTTCAAATCGATTGATAAGCTCACCTACTTTTAGCTCATCCCCATCTTTAGGTTTGAAATTTTTGAATTCTTCGGCAGCAACGTCCTCTACATTCATTTGTGTTGAAGTCGTTCTCCTAACCGTGATACGGTCTTTGTATGCGTTACTTGAAAATCCACCAGCAAATCGAAGTAAATCTTCTAGTGACTCTCCATCCTTCATTTCAAAAAAACCCTCTCTTCTGACAGGGCCAGATATCTCAACTCTGTTTCGAAAAGGTTGAACAATAATTACATCATTATCTCTTACAGTAACGTTGGCACTATGCTCCCCTCTTGTAAGGAAATCATAGATGTCAACTTCAGCGAAAAGTTTACTGTTCCGATATAGTTGAATGTATCGGAAAGTGCCATTTTCGTTTGGCCCCCCGGCTGCAAAAAGTGCATTGAAAACCGATGCAAATGAAGGTAAAGTATAAGTTCCAGGACGGGATAACTCTCCAACCAAAGAAACAGATATCGTTCTGATGTTTCCCAATCTGATTTCCAAAAAGGTGTTTGGATTTGAACCGCTCAAACCCGAGTAAATTTTTGATAGCGAACTCTTAATTCTGGACGTAGCGGCTTCGATCGTTGCTCCCCCCACTTGAACTGGCCCAATATTAGGAATCAAAATCTTTCCCTCAGGATTTACTGTCAGGTCAAAAGATTGTTGGGAAACCCCATAAACATCCAGCAATAATTGATCACCTGCACCAATAACATACGTCTGCGGTGTTGGAATACTCAAACTTGGGTTGAAATTAAGCTCCCGATTATGGAAAAGTTTAAAACCAAAAATCTTCTTTTGCTTTGGGGTAAGGTCAAAATAAGGGTCAGATTTTCTTAAAGAATCAAATAATTTGGGATCCATCTCAAAACCCTGTATTTCCCTTATTTGATTTGATCCTTGTCGGGTTGTTTTTGCTCCCATTTCCTGACTTTTGCCACCGGATCTAATTTGCATTATTCTTGCCCGGAGCTTAGCCACCTCTGTGACTGGCATTCCTTTTTCAAGGGCATAAGCTTCGAGTTGATCCTCTGTCATTCCCGCTGACTCAGCCCTTTTAATCAATTGCTCGATTTGTGAATCGGAAAGATTATCTACTTTGATATTTTGTATATCCGCGAATGACTGAGCTTGAACAGCATCTACTGTAAAGAAATACATTAAAAAAATAAATGGGATAATTACCCATTTCAAACTATAAGATTGATTCATTTTCTCAACTTTCATTTGCACAAATTAAAGTAAGATTAATTGTTTTTCACCTATTCAAATTTTCAAACCATATTCACAGCTTCGCCCTTTCAGTCACAATTCATGTGCCTAGCAGGTCAAATTGATTCGGTAAAAATCAAATACCGGCTTGCCGGTCAAAAAGCACCAGCCCACCTGAAGAAATACGGCCAGGTGCCAGCGTAAAGATTACTTTTCGGTCTATAAGGTCTTCAAGTCTTTTTGCCAAATGATTGAGGTATTCATGGTTCAGATTTTCCCCTGAAACCAAGACGTCAATTGTCCCCGTATCGCTTCCACGCGCGATATCTCCAGTCAAAATTACCTGCTCGACCTCTCCTATTCTCTCGAGGATCTGCTCCAAAAGCATGTCCAAACCAAGGTGTTTTCGAATGATATCCCGAATATTGGTGTAAAATGGATGACGAACATTGGCCTGATACTCGATCTTATTCTTAGCGGAATGTTTGACCAAAATACCGGCGTTAGTTAAGTTGTTTAGTTCTTTCCTTATCGCGTTGGTTGATTCGCCAAACTCTTCTGACAATCCCCGTAAGTGGCTGTGATTTTGTGAATTCACAAAAAACTTGATCAAGAGACGCAATCTGGTCTTTGACGTTATTAATGATTCCAACATAAAAAATCCGTTAAATAATGAGCACCAAAGGTACTCATTTCATTATTCTGGAAAAATAAAAAAGCTCTTTTTGCAGTGAAAAGAGCTTTTTTCTATGTGTGTAATACTTACCCTCTGTAGACGTTTTTGGGAGTCTTTTGGAGCAAATTTCGAAACAAAACTCCTGTCCAACCGCTAAATGCACCCAATAAAAATCCGACAACACCTGTAATTGCAATCAATGTCATTCCAGTGCCCAAACCCATCAACTCTCCCATTCTATCTGGCAAAGGACTCGCAGTAGTAATCCCAAGATAAATGCTCTGACCAAGCCAAGTCAAGCCCATACCCAATCCACCTCCCAAAAATCCCCCTATTCCATTAGGATATATCAAAGCACTCAGCACTCCAATGCCAATCATTACTACCCAAAACGGGGCCACTGGATTCAGAAAAACCACCAGAATAGCAGTCATAAGTGTTAGAAATATGAATCTCATCGTCTTTTACTTTAAGATAGTTTTGAAAAGCATTTCTTCCTGATTTTCAGGTGTTCTTAGGTCAAAATTGAGGTATTCTCCATTTGCCCAGATCGGAATGAAATTGTCATAAAATTTACTTCCGGGATTACCGGACTGTCCTCCAGGATATACTCCAAAAGCCTTTATCTCGGAGCCCATTTCAACAACCATTCTCCAGCTGGCCCCATGTCGGCTTCCTGTGGCATTAAGGATTCCCGAACCACCGCCTGTATACACATTTGGAGCAGAAAAAGACTTGAAATTCGGAACCAGGTGCTGAATCGTAGTCTTTTTATAATTTGCCCAAGAGTAATCTCCTTCCTCATTTTCCCATTTAGCCATGGCAACAAGCAAGGAATCAAATCCAACTCTCACATGGTAATCTGCTGTTTCGATTCCTTCGATTCCTTTCACATCAAAGAGCGAATCTGTTGGTGAATTGGTCAGCAAATCGATTGTTTGGTAAGTGTTGGGACGGAGAACTGGAGGTTCATTTGCCAGCAATTCTCTCCAGATGCTTTCAAACGTTTCAGAGGACCAAACAGAGTATAGCGTTTGTCCTTTCTGATTGGGATCTGCAAAAAAGTCCCAAGACTTAAGCTCTTTGAGGTATTTTTCAGCTTCGGGAGAATCCGATTTATGGGTTCCTAACAAGCTAATCAAAATAGGTAAAGCTTCAGCAGCTTGTAAATTATAATCGTCAAACTGCAGAGCTTTCATATCATCCACTGTAATCTGCTCCATCTCCCGCAACCTTCTGTTGAGCCTACGATTTCGGTAATGTTCGTACGAATTATCAAACACGTAGTAAGGATAGGATTTGTCAACCGGATGCTGATTTGCAGAAGATACAAATCCACGCTCCGGGTTTAAGGTGCTGGGATTTTGTTCATTCGGAATATACCCTTGCCACTCCATCAGGGGATCAGCTCCATCCATGAAAAATTTCCCTTGACCAGGCCATTTCAGAGGAAACTTTCCCTGAATCCGCATGGCAATATCTCCAGTTCTCGAGGCAAAAACAAAATTTTGAGCCGGAGCTACATAGTGATTCAGTGCTTCATTGTAGTCATTGTGATTTTTGGCCTTGTTCATCATCAGGAAAGTCCGCTGCTCGTTTGAACCCATATGAACTGTCCATTTTAGAGCAAAATTCACATCCTGACGGTTGCTTCTAAAAGTCCGATCATAGACTACTGGTCCGTGATGTGTATAGACAACGGTATCTATAAATGGATCCTCACCTTTCACCTTGATCTCCTCAATTCGAAAGTCTGTCGGCCTCCACTCGTTACCATATTTATAGGCTTTTCGGCTTTCGTCCTGAAAAGTAATCTTATACCAGTCCCGCGTATCTTTAGTAGCGTTAGTCACACCCCAGGCAATATCCTGGTTGAAACCGGAAATTACACCAAGTGCTCCGGGTAGGGTCGCTCCTTTTACAGAATGCTCCGGCGTAGTCAACTGCATGGAATACCAAAGCGAAGGTAGATTTAGGCTCAAATGTGGATCATTTGCTAAAATCGGGTTGCCGTTTTTGGTCTTTTTCCCAGCTACTGCCCAGTTGTTTGAACCTGTTCCTTCTGTAGGCTGAGGTAGCGGTTCTATCACCAATTCATCATTGGGGTAGGCTAAACTATCCGGCTTGGTCACAGGAATTGGAGTGAAATCCCAAATCCGTTCTGCTTCAATTACGGGATCATTTTCTTTTGGGAAATCAGGGAAAAGTTTGTCCAATTTTGCCTCACCAAGGATTTTTCTCAAGTTGGAAAATTCCAAATCCCGATCACCCACCAGCATATCTGACATATACTTTAGCAACAAAAGTGATTTGTAAGCTGACCAAGCTTCGGGACGGTAATTCAAAATCTTATACTCCACCGGAAGCCGAGCCTTATCCAATTGGGAAATGTACTGATTCACTCCATCTGAATAGGCTTCCACCAAAGCGAGCGTTTCAGGATCATGTTCTTGGAGATATTTCAAACCCAATTCTGCCCCATAAGCCAATCCTTTCCGTCGAGTCATCCGGTCGAGCTCTAAGGCAACCGGTCCCACAATTTCAGAGATTCTACCAGCTGCTGCCATGGTCTGAAATTCCATTTGCCAAAGCCTGTGCTGGGCAGTCACATAGCCTTGGGCACGATAGAGATCAAGGTCATTTTGAGCAAAAATGTGAGGAATCAGGTTTTTGTCATAGACAATTTCTACCGGGGCACTCAGATTTTCCAGATCAATCTCTTCTTCTGCTAGTTGATCTTCACTGATCGAATTTTGCCAGAACCCATGATTGGGATCCAATAACGGAGCAAGCGGGGGAATTTGGCCAATTGGAAGGGAAACCACCACAGCAAGGGAAACTGCGATCGCCAAAACCAGAAAGAATGAAACGTATTTCATGGGATAGTTGGGTTTTCGAATTGAAATCCGGTTGGGATTTATTTCTCAACTGCTTTTGAGAAAAAAACAAAAAAATCCCCGGCTAAGGAACCAGGGATAATTTTTTGCCTCAGCTTATTGAATGGTAATTGGCAACTTTAATTTTTCCCAACGGATAACCAATCCAGGAGCTTCAATTTCAATGGAAAGCTTTTCAGAAGAATTGGACTCCCAAGTCGGATTCACTTCCACTCTCAATACATCATTCTTTTCATCGTATTGGAAATGGCCATGCTCCAAATCCCAATCGGAATTGAAAATTACAGTCCAAGATCCAGTTTCTTTAGGAATGGTAAACAGCGAATATTTTCCGGCCGCCAAGGTTTTTCCTTCCACTGTTATATCCTGAGGGATATCGATATAAGTTGCCTCATTAGCTCCTGTTCTCCACACCACATTGTATGGTACCAAGTCTCCCCAAATCGTTCTTCCCTTTACTGAAGGTGAACCGTATTGAACTTTGATGGATTTTCCTGCGATTTGACCTTCTTTTACTTCAATCGGACTGGACCTTTGTTCAGTTTCACCGGCTTCTTCAGCTGCAGGTGCTTCTGTAGATGTGGCTTCAGAAGATTCAGAAGATTTTGGCTGGCAACCGAAAAAGGAAATCAATACGAATGCAGCCAACCAAAGAACAGATAATTTTTTCATGTGTTTGTGTTTTGTTTTGTAGTGGTCACATGGAATTTCGCTGTGTTAACTACCATCCCATTGGGTGTCGAGGGAGTGCTGGATTTCATGTGTAATTAAGGATTAGTTTTTTGGGTAAGTACGTAAAATTAATTCAAATGATCTTATTCCAAACATGGCCTATTGAAATAACCAAACACTTTCAGATAAGATAATCGTAAACACAATTCGACCGATCCAATTCCCACTTGTCTTTACCGTTAAATAATCGGGAATCACCACTTGGAAGCATTTATTGACTATTTTGAGCGAAAAATCACCTCCTTAGGTTTCGGTAACCAAAAATAATCTCTCAATACAGCTAAATGAAATTCATCACCGGTCTGGTTTTTTTGGTATCGTTAATACTTTTTTCGAGCGTATTTATTTCTCCGGAAATATTTCCCTATGCTGGTTTATTGCCATTTTTTATTCCCTTGGCAGTTCTTGCCAATGTATTTCTACTTGCCATGTTGATTCTTGCATGGAGGAAGTTGGCCTTTTTCCCATTAATTGCCCTGATTTTGGGATATAAGTTTTTACTGATCACCTTTCAGTTTCGCTCTACCAATGAGGAAGCCCCAGGTTTACGAGTTCTGACCTACAATGCCCATGGTTTTTTTTACCGTAAGGAAAAAACAGATGAACTTGACCCAAATGTTTTTCCATGGTTGGCAGATCACCCTGCTGATATCAAGGTCTTTCAGGAATTTTATCAGGATTACACCTCCGCAAGCAGAAACGCAATCAAACTTTTAAGCAAGGATGGGGAATACGAATTCGCCTATCACATTGTTGATGGCAATGAGAAAAAGAGGTTCATGGGGATGGCAATTTTTTCACGGTATCCTATCGTAAATCAAGGGGTGGTTTTTGAAAACGAGCGAAATAACGGGGCTATGTTCGCTGACATTCAAGTGAGTGGAGACACCATAAGAGTTTATAATACCCACCTGCAATCGATGGCTATCCAGGCGGAGTCTTTGGATAATTATGAAGAGGCTAAACAAGTCTACCGACAGACTTTGGGAAAACTTCACCGGGGTAGTTTAGCCAGAAGTAAGCAACTCAACCTACTTTACGAACACCTCAGCAATAGCCCTCACCCCGTAATCCTGATGGGAGACCTTAACGAAATCCCCTATTCCTACGCTTATTTTAAACTAAGCGAAAAACTGGACAATGCCTTTGAAAAAGCTGGAAGAGGATTTGAATTCACTTACAACCGAGTGCTGTTTTTCTTAAGGATCGACCACATTTTCGCAGATCCTTCACTCAAACCTGTCTATTTCAAAACACACAGGGAAGTCGATTATTCAGATCATTACCCGGTCACTGCGACCTTTACTTGGGAGGGTTTTGAGCCTGAGAATATCCAATGACTTTTTGATCCCAGATTTTTTTCATTGGAAAAAGAAGGACCGGCAAAAGAAATAAGTCTGCAGCCAAGGCAAACACGAGGGTAAAGCTTATTAATAAACCGGTGAAGTGGGTAACACCAAACTGACTGAAAGCCAACAATCCAAATCCCATTACCAAGATCACGGAGGTCAGGATGATCGCGCGTCCAGCTTCAATAAAAGTCCTTTTTATTGCATAATGAAGACTTTTTCCTGTACTGAGTTCTGTCTTCAGCTTGGACATAAAATGTATGGTATCATCCACCGCAATCCCAAATGCAATGGAAAACAAGATCGAGGTGGTCAATTTGAATTCTATTCCCATCACATACATCAGCCCAAGCATCCATATCAGCGGAACAACATTGGGAATCAGAAGTAAAAAGGCCAACCGCCAGGATCTGAATAAAAACCCACCGATCAATCCAACAATCAGAAAGGCCACCGATAAACCCTGCAACATTTGCCTTGTGACTGATTCGTGGCTTCGGTCAATCAGATATGCGGTGCCTGTCCATCGGACTTTAAGCAAATCAGGATTGATTTCCTGTTCCACAAATGCCAGAATTTCAGCTCGCTTTTTTCCCATTTCAAGACTTCCCAAGTCCGGAATCCGAGTGCTAACCCTTCCTGTTTTTTGGTCAAGACTGATAATTTTTTCACCTTCTGAAGCAACGGCTTGCTTCAAATACCTCCTCATTCTCAGGTATTGGCCTTGAGTTGGAAATATAAAGGCAGCACTACTTCCCTGATTCTGAGCTTGATTCAGAAATTTCACCAAACTCAGAGGTGAAATGATTTCCCGTTCACCAAATGTCTCTTGAAGCTTTCTTTCCAGTTTGTCCATTTCCTGAAGCACTTCATATTCCAAAAGTGAATTGGCCTGATCGCCGGCTGTAACTGCGATCTCCAGGGGATTAGATCCTCCAAACTGGCTATCAAAAAAGGATACATCCTGTTGGATTGGGTGATCGGAAGGAAGGTTATCCAAGAGGTATCCATTGATATTCAACTGACTCCCCAAAATCAAACAGACAACGGAAACACCTGAAAATGCCCACAAAATCTGCTTTCTATTTTGAATGATTTTGGAAAAAAGAATTGGAAGAAATGATGATTTATGGGTAACTGAAACTTGCCTTTTTTCAGAGATGGGAATCAGGTACAAAAGGCCCGGCGTGATCAACACCAATCCCAGAAAAATGACCAAAATCCCCAAGCCTGTCCATAAACCGAAGGTTTTCAAGGCCGGAATGGATGTAAAATACAAGGATAAAAATCCGATGGCAGTCGTGAAAATTGTCAGCCAAACCGCGAAGGTCAATTGCTGAAAAGTCTGCTGAACAGCCAAATCACGGCTAATTCCAGCTTTTAGTTTTTTTATAAACTCCGTGAAATAATGAACTAATGCACTCAATCCAACAATCAAAAAAATGGTGGGCTGCATGACGGACATGATATCCAGGGGCTTTCCGGAATACAATATCAGCGCAAAAGCCCAAAGGACTCCCAAGACCAACACCACAAGGGGTATTACTATGCCCCACCAACTTCTGAAAATCAAAAAAAGAGCGAGGAACATCAGAATAAACGAAAGCCCCAAAAACAATCCAAACTCATTTTGCATCAAAGTCACAAAGTCCCCTTGGGTTTGAATCTTTCCTGCAACAGCCTTTGGTGCAATACCATTTGTTCGGAAAACTTCCCTGATTTCTCGGTAGAGCGTATCTCCCTCTTCTTTGGAAAGAGAAGGATTGTTTTTTATAAGAAAAAGGATGCTCTTTCCATCCTGAGATATAAGTGAAGGCTGAAACTGAGAAAGTTTTTCCCGTGATGCTTCCAACTTTTCTTTTGTTTCCCAATCCAATACACTAACCTGTCTCATTCCGAATAGACCAATCACTGGCAATTGAAAATCTAGGATAGAAATCAGGGAATCCACCCCTTCGAGTTTTCGGATTTGATTTTGTGTTTGACTGGATTTTTCCAGAAATGCCGAATCCAACCAAGTTCCGTCCGGATTCTCAATGGCCATCAGTAAATAGTCATTGTCGCTTTCAAATTGCTTTTCGAAGTCTTGGTAGAAAGCCAAATCCGGATCATCCAAGGGGAAAAACTGCTCAAAATCGTAATCAAATGAGGGAACAGGCCGGAAAATGAGAATCGAAAGAGTAAGCAATATCCCAAATCCAAGGAAAGCGAGCGCAGTAGGTTTTTTAAACATTCGGAAAAGGATAGCTGATTTGGGTTCGGAAAATTAAGCTTCTTTTTAACAATCCTGATCACCTGAAATGTTTATAAAATTATTCGAATCGCTATCTTTCCACCCGAGAAATTTACAGAACTATCATGCAGCAATACCACGATTTGATGAAGCGAATCCTCGCTGAAGGAGTGAAGAAAACAGACCGAACCGGTACAGGTACGATAAGCATTTTCGGCCATCAGATGCGGTTTAATCTGGCAGAAGGTTTTCCGGTTGTTACCACCAAAAAACTTCATTTACGCTCCATCATCGTCGAATTGCTTTGGTTTTTGAGAGGGGATTCCAATATCAAATGGCTCAAGGAAAACGGGGTATCCATTTGGGACGAATGGGCGGATGAAAACGGCGATTTAGGGCCGGTGTATGGCTACCAGTGGAGACATTGGCCAGATGGAAAAGGCGGAGAAATCGATCAAATCAAAAACCTGATCCACCAGATCAAAACAAAACCTGACAGCCGCCGGCACATCGTCAGTGCGTGGAATGTAGCCGATGTGGATCACATGGCCTTGCCTCCCTGTCACACGATTTTTCAATTTTATGTAGCTGATGGCAAACTTTCCTGTCAGTTGTACCAGCGGAGTGCGGATGTCTTTCTTGGTGTGCCATTCAATATTGCCTCTTACGCACTTTTCACAATGATGGTAGCTCAGGTGTGTGATCTTGAGCCGGGCGATTTTGTCCATACTTTCGGTGACGCCCACCTTTATCTCAATCACTTAGAGCAAGCAGAATTGCAGCTCAGCAGGGATATTCGACCTCTTCCGACTATGAAAATAAATCCGACCGTGAAGGATATTTTCGAGTTCAAATACGAGGACTTCGAACTCTTGAATTACGATCCACATCCTCACATCAAAGCACCTGTGGCGGTTTGAGGGGTTTGAAATTTGAGATTTGAAATCGAGCATAACCTCAGACCAAGCATCTATGAGTGGATATAACTTATGCGAGATTCAATTTTGTGATTGAAAATCAATTATCAACAAATGAATTGGGGGCTGGAAAGAGATTTTCAGCCTTCTTTTTTTAGTCTTTTTCGAAGTCTAGTCCTGAGGTTAAGAACTTTTCTAAAGTTTCGAACTTTGGAAAAGTTGAAAAGCCCCGAATCATTTAAAATTCGGGGCTTTTGAGTTTTAATTTCCTAACTCGTATTTGAGTGTTTTCCCTTTTTCCACCGCAGGAAGACCTTCAGTCATCCAGAGCGGTGCCGGAGCACCTTTGAGGTAATGATCAAAGAATTGGCTCAAACGAATGGATAGGTCCTTTGCATTTTTGCGCTGCACCAGGTTGTGATCTTCTCCATTGTATTGAAGCAACCAAGCAGGTTTGTTCAATCGCTTGAGCGCCATAAACATTTCGATTCCCTGATACCAAGGCACCGAACCGTCCGCATCGTTGTGCATGATCAAGACCGGAGTCTCCACTCGATCCATGGTAAACAGAGGGGAATTTTCCATGTAGTACAAAGGTTTTTCCCAAAGCGTCCCTCCAATCCTGGACTGAGTTTGCTCGTACTGGAACATTCGGCTCATCCCGGTTTGCCAGCGGATTCCTCCATAGGCAGAAGTCATGTTGACCACGGGCGCACCGGCCCCGGCTGCTTTGAACATGTTGGTTCGGGTGATCAGGTAAGCAACCTGGTAGCCTCCCCAGCTTTGACCTTGGATCGCCATATTTTCGGTATCCACACCACCCTTTGCAATCACAGCCTGTACTCCTGGTATGATACAGTTGTACGCGCTTGGCCCTGGAAGGCCGAGGTCATACTTGATATCCGGCACAAAAACCAAATAATCATTACTCACGAAAAATGGGATATTAATCGTGCTACGGCTAGGAGCGGGTGCTCGGTAGTTGTGCAAAGTCTCGCTGTTTCGCTCGTAGAAGTACACCATCATCGGGTACTTTTTGGAAGCATCAAATCCTTCCGGTTTGAAAAGTAATCCCTGCAGCGGAGTTCCGTCATTAGCCAGATAGGAGATCAGTTCCACACTTCCCCACTTGATTCCGGCTTGCTGTGGGTTCAGATTCGAAGCCTTGTTCAGGGATTTGAAAGTCAAATCACTTAAGTACAAATCTGCATTTTCAACATAGGTGGACCTTCTGACCAAAACCTGGTTAGACTCTTTGGCTTTGGTCAATCCTGTGTATCGATGTGGAGACAGGATCAATTGCTTTGGAGCTGTTTTGCCATCGAAAGAAGTGGTGAAAAAGCCATTGTCCTTGTTCACTTCATTAAATGCAGAAAGAATCAAGGGCTCTTTGGGATCGATGAAGGTTTCATCAGCCCTTAACCGTTCTCTACGGAAAGTGATTTGCTTTTTCCTGCCTTCTCCAAGAGTTAAGTTTACGGCTGCCGAAGGATTTTTTGGATCGATTTTCCAAATATCAAATCGGTCATTGATCAAAATCGCGGCTTCTCCAGCCAACCAACCCTCGGACCCATAGCTTCCCGGCAAAGAAGGAGAATCATGCAATTCCTCAAAAAAAGGAACCGGAAGGGCTTTGGTCAGATTGATTCTTGATTTGGATTGAATGTCAAAAGCAACCCAAGCACTGTCTCGGGAATCGTACCAATAGGCATATTTTCCCTCAGGAGAAAGTCTCGGCGAGCCGGAAGCATTCTTCTCAATAAGGGTTTTTGCTCCACTTTTCAATTCAATCCAGTACAGATCCCTACCGATCTGAATATCCCAACTATAGGCTCTACGGTAAGGGTCATCGGTCCAGGCCAGCGCAATGTCTTTGGTGATTTTATTTTCCAAGTTCACATTGTCCAGTTCGGGAGTTGCCAATTGGATAACTTTTCCTGATCCGGTTTCCAGAACAGCAGTAAATGTCTTTTTCTCCTCGGAGGATCGGTTGACGAGCTGCATAGGCTGAATCTCCGCATCCTGCCACCCCCAAATATCCAAACTTACCCGTTCCTCATCCAGAATCGTGGTGTCATTGGCATAGGCATAATCCACATAATCCTGGGCTACCCCAAAAAACATCCGACTTTCATCTTCCGAAAATCGGATGCTGCCATCGGGACTTACCCGACCGCCATCCATGATTCCGGGAGTTGATTTTTCAATTTTATGGGAAAAAGTTCCTCCGGACACATTATACACGTGCAGGGAATGAACTGGCTTTTTGGCCTTCAAGGAATCATCCGTAGCGATAAAGGACAAAAACTTAGACTTGGGGGAAAAAGTCAAATTGGAATAAGTGGTCATCTTTTCATGAACCAGCTTACTTTCTCCGGTAGAAAGATTCAGTACATAAAGTGCGGCATTGTCCAGAGTATCCTCCTCAGCCAAAATGTACTGAAGAAAGTCGCCGTTCGGTGCAAATCCAAAGCTTTTCACCCGCTCAAATTCCCAGAATCTGGAACCGTCGAGCGTTCTGACAAGAAGTTTTGTTCCATCCGTTTTCTTGGGTTTTTCGGCTTTTTTTGTAGTGTCAGCCAGATCGGGTTTCTTGGGCAAGTCCTTTTCAAAGTGAATCGCAATCCAGCTCCCCTTTTCTATTGGAGTCGCGAAGGACTTCACCCGAGGAAGCTTTTCCACTTTTCCTGAAGCCAAATTCATAATGAACAGACTGTCTTTAGGCAGATCATCCGGTTTCTTCTTTTGAAGCTTCAACACACGGACTGAATCCTTTTGAGCAGCTATTTTTCCTACGGCATAGGCATCATCCGGAGTGAAGCTAAAACCGGAAGCTCTCGGGATGATTGTCTTTTGAGCAGGATTTTTAAAAGGAAAAATTTCCAACCTTCCATCACCGTCCTGAGTAGAAATCTGATAACCTACGAACTGACCATTTTTGGTAATTTTTTCGGAAGAAAGACTTTCCCATCCGTCGTAATCAGCATGTGTCAGGGATCTTTTCTGTTGTGCAAAACCACTTTGGCAAATCAGAAAAAGAATCAGCAAGACACTCAAACTTTGTTTTGTAATCATGGTAATCAACTTATTGGTTTAGCGTAAATTCTCTTTCAAAATAGCCTCCCCGAGTGGACGAAAGCTTGATTTTTCCTTTCACAGCATCACTTCCTTCCACCCTCACCTTGAACGTGGCAGACTTCTTCTCACCTATTCCAGTATATCCGGAATAAATGGTCTTGTCGTAAAGCGTTGGAGACGTAATTTTCACCTTGGCATTTTCATATCCTTTGGTCAGTTCCTTGTCAAAGTCCAGGGAAACCCGGTCTTCCTGAACGATTTTCACCAGTTTCGCTTGTTCCAATGCAACTGGCAACTGGCCTGAATTGGTCCATTCCAACGTGATTTCAAATTCCCCATCAGAAAGTTTCTTGACCTTCAGATCGGAAATGGTCAGCTGAGGCAATCGTTTGGCCATCGCCAAGTTGAAGAGAGCCTGTTTTTTCGCCCAATCTTCCAACTGCCAAGCAGGTCCATTTTGGCCAAAGAATTTGGGATGAAAACCGCCGATTTCCACTTCTCCCAAAACTGGATGGGTCATTGGAGTCCACGCCCGAAAACCCTTACTTCCATTGGCCTCATCATCCCACATCAACCCGTCGTACTCGTCGTAGATTCCGTCTCCATCGTAGTCTTTCATTGCGCCATTGTTCCAGAGTTCGTCTCCGTACCAAATACTGCCATAATAGAAATAACCAAAATCTGGACCGTGACCAAAAAGTGGTTCTGGCTTCAAGGGATCTCCAGTCAATTCATTGACTTTGTATCGAGTTGCATAGGTCTCATATACATCGCCCGCCCATGGGTAGGCAGTAAAAGAGAGCCCCAACTGATCCATCTCTTGATAGATTGCCAAATCCTGGGGATACATGCGCTCTTCAGACTTGGAAGTTGAAGGCGGACGAAGGTGCATTGGAACTCGAGTATCCATGGAATTGACCACGGAGATATTCGGATGGCTGAGCATCCAAAGTGCAGTAGAGCGGGTTTCAATTTCGCTAAGCGGATATTCGCCAGCACCAAACTGGGTATATCCACGACCTGTCAAATCTCCTCCGGGGTTTGGCCTCCAGTTTTCAGGATAATTGCGGTGCAAATCCAATCCCCCTATTCCATCCTCATTGTATGATCCATCACCATCGTTATCAATTCCCTCTGTGTAAACCAAATACTCACCTTTTCCCGGAAAAGTACGCTTCATCAGTCTTCCCTTGGGATCTTTTGGATCAATGATAAAATTGGCTTTTTCTATCTCTTCAGGTGTTGTGGCCTTTTTTCTTAATTGGTAGATTATGCCATCACCATCCAAATCTTCTTCAGGATCTTCATCCAACAAGCCATCGCGATCGGTATCATTGGGCCTGACTGTACTTCTGTTTCGCTGTTCAGTGTAGAGGTACATATTCGATCCATCCGGATTGTTTTGGGGGCGTAGGTAAATAGCCTTGGAATCAATCATGGCAGTGATTTCAGGGTCTTTGCCATAATTTTCCAATAAATGCTGGGTCAGCCAAAGAATTGATTCGCTGGAAGTAATTTCACCGGAATGTCGCCCCCCTTCAAAATAGGCAGCAGGCTTATCAGTGTCTTTGCCAGTTTTCTTGTTAGTCAGTGTCATCTGATAAATTGGACGACCTTCGAACGAATGACCAATTACATACAAATCCACAATGTCAGGATATTGGACAGCCCACTTTTCATACCAGTGATACATGACCTCCACAGTGTGGTATTTATCAAAAGTCAGTTTTTCCCCGGGGGTATATTCAACCTCAGGAAATACAAATTTTTTGAAGAAAGATGGACCGTGACGTTCTCCGGAAACAGTATAAAATTTCGACTTTTCGTCTTTTTCAGGAAATAGTTTTTCAGGCTGAAACGGTTTTACCTGTGCTACTGAAATGCCCGAAATTAGGCATGCCGCTGAAAGCAGTTGAATTCTCATCATGGAAGAATAATGTTGGATTTTTAAAAATAAGAAAGCCTGATTTGGCTAGTCCAACCGCTTAAAAAAAAAAGACCAGATTAACTGGTCTGCTTATTTTCTGATAGTCAATTCAAATTTTTCAGGAATATAACTGCTAAACCCAGGTACAGGCTTGCAAACAGGTAATTTCCGGATCAAATAATCCAAACGCTCTTTAAGCCCCTTATCAACTTCGCCAAGAACTTCAAAACCTGAAACTTTTCCTTTTGAATCCACTTCTACCAAAAGCTTCACCTCTTCCAAATCTTGGGTTTTCTTAGTTCGAAACAGGAAAGGGGAGTAACTATCTATCATTTCGAGGGTATATTCCGGCCAAACCCAATGGGAATCAAGATTTCGAGCAATATTTTCCTCAATTACCGATAATGGAGTGAGCTCCAAATCCTCTGGTTTTGTGAATTCATATACATTCACTTCGGTAACCAGTTTGTGAAGGCTTAACTTTTGAAACTGAATTACTCTCAGATTCATATCCTCCACCTCAAGATTTTGCTGCGCGGCTACGCTTGCATTTTCCAAGGGAAAAGTGAAAATAAGTCCTAGAAAGACTAACGAAACAAATCTGTTGAAAGGCTTCATGTGTAGCATAGGTCAAAAGTACACTTAAATATACATTTTTAAAAATCTCAAATGCAAAATTTTGCATTTGAAAATCAAAACCCTAAAAACAAAAAAGTCTTGCCACCGGCAAGACCCTTTTCAGAATATAAACCCAAATATAACTTTAGAGATTAAAAGTTTTCGTATTGATTGATGATTATTTGGTTTTTTAAATGTTGTCAGATTTATCTAACATTCAAATTTACCAAAACCAAATTTTCAACTGTCTTTGATTGATACGCCCAAAGTAAATGGATTTTGACATTAATTACAAATTGAAAAAATAATTTTGCAATATTTTGAACAATCTCTAATTTACCGCATCATTCATTAACAATCATCTAAATCCTCTACAGGAAAATGGACAAAATTTTAGATATCGACAACATAGACCTCAAAATCATCTCGCTTCTCAACGAAGATGCAAAGACACCATATACTGAAATTGCTAAGAAGGTATTTGTATCCTCTGGAACTGTCCATGTGAGGATGAAAAAATTGGAGGATATGGGAATTGTGAAAAGCGCAACCTTAAATATTGACTTCTCCAAACTTGGTTATGATATCTCTGCCTTCCTTGGAATATATCTTGAAAAAAGTTCACTTTATGACAATGTGATTGAAAAACTAAAATCCATCACCGAAGTAGTTAGCGCTTATTACACCACAGGTAATTATTCCATTTTCGCAAAAATCATTTGCCGGGATACCAACCACCTTCGTCTAGTTTTGGATAAAATCCAAAAAGTAGACGGAATCGACAGAACCGAGACATTGATCGTACTAGAAGAGAGTATCAACAGACCAATTCAGTTTTTTGACAAAGAAAAGTAACTCTATTTAGATTAAATCTAGATAAATAAATTTTCCGCTTTTCAAGAAAAAATCTAATAGCCCGGCTTAATCCGGGCTTTATTTTTTTAAGCAAAATATCTTGAAATTGAAAGAATAAAGGCCCTTTTCCAATAATTTTCATATCGCCGATAGATTTTTCAAATGACTGCGAACATTGTAATTTGATTATATGTTATACCTTCGCAGTTAAAATGTAATTAGTCTAAATAACTCGGCTCATGAGCAAAGACAACTCGATTTTAGAAGAATTAACCTCCAAAGAATATGAACATGGATGGTCGGTTAATTATGAAGCAGATGAAGCTCCGATCGGCCTAAATGAAGGTATTATTCGATGGATTTCTGCCAAAAAAGAAGAACCGGAATGGCTTTTAGAATGGAGATTAAAAGCTTTCCGTACTTGGCTTACCATGAAAGAACCGGAATGGGCCAATGTTCACTATCCAAAAATTGATCTTCAGGCACTTCGATACTATTCTGCTCCTAAGCAAGTTAAAAAAACAAAAAATCTGGATGAAGTTGATCCGGAACTGATTGCTATTTATGAGCGACTGGGAATCTCTTTGAATGAGCAAAAGAGATTGCAGGGAATTGCAGTGGATGCAGTTTTGGATTCGGTGTCTGTAGCAACCACATTCAGAGATACTTTAGGGAAATTGGGAATTGTTTTTTGTTCATTCAGCGAAGCGGTAAAAGAGCATCCGGATTTGATCAAAAAATACTTGGGCTCGGTAGTCCCAATGACAGACAACTACTACGCAGCATTGAACTCAGCCGTTTTTTCTGATGGTTCATTCTGCTACATACCAAAAGGCGTCCGTTGCCCAATGGAACTTTCCACCTATTTCCGAATTAATGCAGCAAATACAGGTCAGTTTGAAAGAACTCTGATCGTGGCTGATGATGAATCCTACGTGAGCTATTTGGAAGGTTGCACAGCACCACAACGTGATGAAAATCAATTGCATGCCGCGGTAGTGGAAATCTATGCAGGTGCACATGCCGAGGTAAAATATTCTACTGTACAAAATTGGTTCCCTGGAGACAAGGAGGGCAAAGGCGGTATTTTCAACTTCGTGACCAAGCGCGGAATCTGCGCCGGAGACCATTCCAAAATTTCGTGGACTCAAGTAGAAACCGGTTCAGCTGTAACCTGGAAATATCCTTCCTGTATTCTAAAAGGAGATTATTCCATCGGTGAGTTTTACTCTGTAGCTGTAACAAACAATTATCAGCAGGCAGATACCGGAACGAAAATGATTCACATTGGTAAAAACACCAAATCGAGAATTGTTTCAAAGGGTATTTCAGCAGGAAAATCTCAAAACTCCTACAGAGGTCAAGTCCAGGTGATGAAGCGCGCAGACAATGCCAGAAACTTCTCCCAATGTGACTCTTTGCTGATGGGCGACCGTTGTGGTGCACATACTTTCCCTTACATCGACATCAATAACTCCAGTGCCAAAGTAGAGCACGAGGCGACAACATCAAAAATTGGTGAGGATCAGATTTTCTATTGCAACCAAAGAGGGATCGCAACAGAAGATGCTGTCGCACTTATAGTAAATGGTTACGCCAAAGAAGTATTAAACCAACTTCCCATGGAATTCGCTGTGGAAGCCCAGAAATTACTTGCGCTTACACTGGAAGGATCTGTAGGATAACTTTCCGGTTGGCAAATCGGAACATTTAAAATTTGAAACATTAGAATCATGCTATCAATAAAAAACCTACATGCCTCAATTGATGGAACTCCCATTCTGAGAGGCATCAATTTGGAAGTAAAAGCTGGTGAAGTTCATGCTATCATGGGTCCAAATGGATCCGGAAAATCCACTTTGGCGTCCGTCCTTGCAGGACGTGAGGAATATGAAGTGACTGACGGTGAAGTGACTTTCAAAGGGAAAAACCTATTGGATCTGGCTCCGGAAGACCGTGCCAGAGAAGGCGTTTTCTTGGCTTTTCAATACCCTGTTGAAATTCCGGGGGTTTCCTCTACCAACTTTCTCAGAACAGCTGTCAATCAAGTCCGTGAATATAGAGGTCAGGAGCCTTTGGATGCGGTGAAGTTTTTGACACTGATGAAGGAAAAGATGAAACTTGTGGAAATCGATCAAAAACTGCTAAGCAGATCTTTGAATGAAGGATTTTCAGGAGGAGAAAAGAAACGAAACGAAATCTTCCAGATGGCAATGCTTGAGCCTTCTCTTTCTATTTTGGATGAAACTGACTCCGGTCTGGACATTGATGCCTTGAGGATCGTTTCCAATGGAGTGAATCAATTGAAATCAGACCAAAATGCTACCATCGTGGTAACGCACTATCAGCGATTGCTCGATTACATCGTTCCCGATTACGTACATGTACTTTATAAAGGACGCATCGTAAAGTCTGGTACTAAAGAGTTGGCTTTGGAACTCGAAGAAAAGGGTTACGATTGGATCAAAGAAGAAGTTGATTCTGCTGCTACTGTCTGATTTCTAAAACCACACTCATGAGTACCTTGACCAAACAAGATACATTTAGCAGCCTATTCACAGCAGCTCCCAAAAACTTCGAATCAGTCCGAAAACTGGCAGAAGAAAGCTTTCTAGCTCAGGACATTCCTGCGCCAAAAGCTGAGGAATATAAATTTACCAACATTGGTAAAAAACTGGAGCAAAGCATTGTTAATTACTCTGCGGCTCTTCCAATAGAGGTAACAATTGATCAAGTTAAGTCTGCCCTTTTCGAAGGATTTGAAGGAAATGTTCTGGTTTTCTCAAACGGAAAATTCCTTCCTGAGCTTTCCTCCTCTATCGAAAGCGTGGAGATTTCACTAATTTCTGCAAAACCCGAATTGGCACTTGGCACCATTGCCAAACCTGGAAAAGATGCATTTACCGCTCTGAACCAAGCCACTTTTGAGGATGGAATTTTCATTTCCGTTCCCAAGAAAACCCAGATTGAAAAGCCGATCCTATTGCTTTCTTTCAATCAGGCAAACCAGGGACAGGTGATCCAACCTAGAGTATGGATTGAAGCGGGAGACTTTTCAGAAGTTACCTTCTTAGATCAAAGCATCAGCCTTGGTGAATCCAGCTATTTCCTAAACAAAGTGGTGGAAGTGAAAGGGGGAATCAATACCCAAATCCGCTACTATAGACTTCAAAACGAAGGTAAAAATGTCATCGAAGTCAGCAATTTTGAAACTGACATTCAGCAAGATGCCAGGTTTACCAGTGTTAATATTTCGCTTTCCGGAGACTTGGTTAGAAATAACCTTACTCTGAACCTTTTAGGGAGCAACTCAGAAGGAAATATGTATGGCATCTACCTTTTGAATGGGAAAACCCACGTGGATAATCATACCAATGTGGATCACACCATTCCACACGCTGAGTCCAACGAATTGTATAAGGGAATTTTGGCTGACCAGTCACGAGGTGTTTTCAACGGAAAAATTTTCGTTCGTCAGGATGCCCAAAAAACAAATGCCTTTCAGCAAAACAACAATATTCTACTTTCCGAGGAAGCAATCGTAAACACCAAACCTCAATTGGAGATTTGGGCGGATGACGTAAAATGCTCCCATGGATGTACTGTAGGACAATTGGATGAAGAGGCACTTTTCTACCTTCAAGCCAGAGGAATTGACAAAGTGCAGGCAAAGGGTTTGTTGCTTTATGCCTTTGCTGGGGAAGTTCTGGAAAAAATCGAAGAAGAAAGCTTCCATAATTACTGCGTCTCTTTGATTCAAGAGCGGTTGGGAAGCAAATTCTAATTCCATGAGTTTAGATATCCAAAAAATCAGGGGTTTGTTTCCTGTACTTCATCAAGAAGTGCATGGCAAACCTTTGATTTATTTTGATAACGCTGCTACAACCCAAAAACCCCAATCTGTACTCGATGCTTTAACAAAGTACTACGAGCACGACAACTCCAACATTCATCGCGGAGCTCATGCTTTGGCAGATCGGGCCACTCGGTATTACGAGGATACACGGGAGGCTGTGCGGGAATTTATCAAGGCTAGAGAATCGGCAGAAATCATTTTTACCAAGGGAACTACCGAAAGCATCAATTTAGTAGCCCAGTCTTTTGGAAGAAAATTTATCGGGAAGGATGACGAAATCATTATTTCCACGATGGAACACCACTCCAACATTGTGCCGTGGCAAATGCTCTGTGAAGAAAAAGGTGCTGTTCTAAAGATCATTCCAATAAATGAGGCTGGTGAAATTCTGTTCGAAGAGTTCGAAAAGCTCCTTTCTAAGAAAACCAAGCTGGTCAGCATTGTGCATGCCTCCAATGCATTGGGAACGATCAATCCAGTAAAAAAAATCATCGATGCGGCTCATGCGGTAGGTGCTAAAGTCCTTTTGGACGGAGCCCAATCCACCTCGCATTTGGAAATTGATGTACAGGCGTTGGATTGCGATTTTTTGGCATTCTCAGCTCATAAGCTGTATGGCCCTACAGGTCTGGGAGTTTTATATGGGAAACGTGAATTGCTGGAAGCCATGCCACCGTTTTTGGGAGGCGGAGAAATGATCAAAGAAGTTACTTTTGAAAAGACCACTTACAATGACATACCGTTCAAATTTGAAGCTGGCACTCCAAATATCGCCGATGTGATTGCATTCAA
This sequence comes from Algoriphagus lacus, assembly GCF_003583985.1. Taxonomy (GTDB): domain Bacteria; phylum Bacteroidota; class Bacteroidia; order Cytophagales; family Cyclobacteriaceae; genus Algoriphagus; species Algoriphagus lacus. The sequence continues at coordinate 32,967 of NZ_QXML01000014.1, forward strand.
AGCTTCCCTGGATTTTTTCAAATCCATCGGAAAACCAGCCATGAAAGCGCACGAGGATTCTCTTTTGGCCTATGCCAATGAACAATTGAAGGACATCAAAGGCTTCATTCCCGTAGGAACAGCTTCGGATAAAGTTTCCGTTTTGTCATTCAATATCAATGGAATGCATCCTTTCGATGTGGGGCAAATGCTCGATGCAAAAGGAATTGCTGTTCGGACAGGACATCACTGCACCCAGCCACTTATGAAAAGATTTGGGATCGAAGGAACTGTACGCGCCTCTTTTGGAGTTTACAATACCAAATCAGAAATCGACAAGCTGACTGAGGGCGTAGCTCAATTAGCGAGATTAAAGAATAAATGAGCAGCATCAAGGAAATACAGGAAGAGATCGTTTCGGAATTCGAAATCCTCGGTGAGGATAAAGAGTCAACCATTTTCTACATTATGGAATTGGGAGAAAACTTGGAAGCTTTTCCTGAATCTGAAAGAGTCGACGAAAACATCATTAAAGGATGTCAGTCCAAGGTTTGGTTGACAGCTGACGAAGTAGATGGAAAAGTTCACTACAAAGCGGACTCCAATACAGACATTACCAAAGGTTTAATCTCACTTTTGATCCGGGTATTAAACAATCGCCGTCCCGAAGAGATTTTAAAAGCAGATCTTAATTTTATCGAACGAATCGGTATGGGAAGTATCATTGGTAGCCAGCGATCGAATGGACTTTCAGCAATGATCAAGCAAATGAAATTGTATGCCTTGGCTTTTCAAACAAAGCAAAACGCCTGAAAATGGAAGCGGAAAGCAGTGTAGATAACGGACAGGTAACCAACCTGAGAGACAAGGTGGTAATGGCCATCAAACAGGTTTATGATCCGGAAATCCCTGTGGATGTCTATGAATTGGGATTGATCTATGAGATTACAGTTTATCCTGTAAACAATGTCTATGTGCAAATGACCTTGACCTCACCCAACTGTCCTTCAGCGGAATTTATCCCTTCCGAAGTTAAGGATCGGATTCAGCAGATCCAGGGAGTGAATAATGTTGAGGTGGAAGTGACCTTTGATCCGCCTTATTCCCAAGACATGATGTCGGAGGCAGCTAAACTTGAATTAGGATTTCTTTAAAACTGAACAATAAAACACATCAATATGTATCCTGAAGAGCTAATTGCTCCCATGAGGGCAGAACTTTCAAACGTAGGATTCCAAGAATTTAGAACAGCTGAGCAAGTGGCAGAGCACTTGGGTCCAAATCACAAAGGTACCACTTTCGTTGTGGTCAACTCTGTATGTGGCTGTGCCGCCGGTGCGGCTAGACCGGGCGTAAGATATGCTGTCGAACATGCCTCAAAAAAACCTACTACCCTGGCTACTGTGTTTGCAGGAAATGACCGCGAGGCTGTAGCAAAAGTAAGAGAATTGGTTTTGCCTTATCCTCCATCCTCCCCTGCGATGGCTTTGTTTAAAGACGGGGAATTGGTACACTTCATTGAACGCCATCATATCGAAGGCCGAAACGCTAAAATGATCGGTGATCACTTGGTGGAAGTGTTTGAGCATTTCTGCGACTAAAAAAAGCCCTTCGGGGCTTTTTTTATCTATCCACGGTATCAGTTATCACCATCATTAACTCATTTTATGATGCCGGACGCAACAACTACTTTATTTTCAAAGACTTACTAAATGACTCAATTGATCTGAAGTCAATTGAATAATATTGACTTTGCTTGTGGAATAAAATCCTTAAAAAATGGTCAGTTTTATTAACTTCAGGCCGATTTTAGAGTTTTTAAATCAAAACGAATCCAAACTAACAATATATGTCTGACTCCGCCAAGCTGTCCTACAAAGGGCAAGAATTTGAATTTCCGGTAATAACTGGTACTGAAGATGAAAGCGCAATTGATGTAGGTAAACTTCGTGATGTAACGGGACTAATCACCCTTGATCCCGGTTACAAAAATACAGGAGCCACCAAAAGCGCCATTACCTTTTTGGATGGTGAGCAGGGAGTTTTGAGATATCGAGGATACCGAATTGAAGACCTGTCCAAAAAGGCAACATTTCTGGAAGTTTCCTACTTGTTGATTTATGGCGAACTTCCCAATCAGGCAGAATACGACAAATTCACCAGAGAAATCACGCTTCACACCCTGGTTCATGAGGATATCAAGAAAATTCTTGCTGGTTTCCCTTCAAATGCCCATCCAATGGGTGTACTTTCTTCATTGATATGTTCGCTTTCTGCATTTTATCCTGATTCTTTAAATCCAAATCAGAGTGAAGAAGAGGTGAACCTAAGCATCGTTCGATTGATGGCAAAAATGCCAACTTTCGCAGCCTGGGCGATGAAGAACAAGGTTGGACATCCTGTCAACTATCCAGACAACACTTTGGATTATTGTTCCAACTTGTTGAAAATGATGTTTGCCCTTCCTGCTGAAAAGTATGAAGTGGATCCAATAGTGGCAACAGCATTGGACAAGCTGTTGATATTACATGCTGATCATGAGCAGAACTGCTCTACCTCCACAGTAAGGATGGTAGGCTCCTCTCAGGCATCAATCTACGCTTCGATTTCTGCTGGAATCAACGCACTATGGGGCCCACTCCATGGTGGTGCCAATCAGTCTGTGATTGAGATGCTGGAAGCAATCAAAGCGGATGGCGGTGATGCTAAAAAATACTTGGACAAAGCGAAGGACAAGAATGATTCTTTCCGTTTGATGGGCTTTGGACACCGGGTTTATAAAAACTTTGACCCAAGAGCGAAAATCATCAAGCAGGCCGCTGATGAGGTATTGGGCAGACTTGGAGTCTCAGATCCGGTTTTGGACATTGCCAAAGAACTTGAACATGCTGCACTGAATGATCAATATTTCATTGACAGAAAACTCTATCCAAATGTGGATTTCTACTCAGGGATCATCTACAGAGCCCTTGGAATCCCTACTGATATGTTCACAGTAATGTTTGCTTTAGGACGTCTCCCTGGATGGATTGCTCAATGGAAGGAGATGCGCGAGCAAAAAGAACCAATTGGAAGACCTCGTCAGATTTACGTTGGAGCAGGTGAGAGGGATTATGTCTTTATCAATAAGCGCTAAAAGTTCAAACCTAACAAAGCCATCTCTTGAAAAGAGGTGGCTTTGTTGTTTCCAGCCTTTTAGAAATTTCCAATTGGCCCCATATTTGGAAACTGAAACACACTAAATGAGTTTACAATGAAACCAACTACCCTAGAAGAAGCTGTTGCCCTCACCCAAAAATTTACCACAAAGCCAACCAATGAAGAACTTTTGAGACTTTATGGATTGTACAAACAAGCCACTGAAGGAGATAATGAAAATGAAAGGCCTGGTGGCTTTGACTTTAAAGCAGCCGCCAAGTACAATGCTTGGCTGATTTTAAAAGGAAAGTCAAAGGAAGAAGCCACCCAAGCTTATCTTGATTTGGTCGAAGAACTTTCCAAAAAGTATCTATAAAGAGTAGGCCTGAATTCAAATTCGGGCTTTTTTATGATTATGATAAATATTTTTAGTCTGAAAAGAATATTATTTCAATTCTGACCAAATCAGCATTCAAATTTTGGGAATTTCCCGGTTTCGTAAATTTTTCTTATTTATATGGCCTGATTGAATTTTAGCAGTGTCGGGAATTTATGAGCAATAAAAAATCTGGGCTTGATCGAATTATTAAACTAATTCCAAAAGGATTTGTCCCAGTCACAATCCTTTTGTTTTTTCTTCTTTCACCCGAACTTGAAGTATTGGGCCAGGATCAAAACCAGATTCAGGACTCAGTCCAGCATTCTGGTCCATTACCCTCAGATTCGACTACCCATTCAGGATTCATTCAGCAAGTTCAAAATGCAGGAAAATCAGAATATCTCAAAAGTCAGGAAAAGTTTGAAAGTAGAAAAGTCTATCTCAAACAACACGATTTAATCACTGAACTCAAAAATGAAAATTTCAAAGTCAAGGCCCTTTTGAATAAAGGGTTTGGTTATTCTGCGGTCAAGTCAAAGATGGCCGAGTTTCAGGAACTGATTCCCAAAGTACTTCATGGGATTTATGGAGACGACATTGAGCTGCAAACGGAAAGAAACCTGACCGTATCTGCGGCTATTTTCCAGGAAATGCTGGATGAATTGGTAGCGGAAAAAAAGAAAGTGGATGAATTTGCCTCTGCAATTCGACAGGCCCAATTCAAGATAGATTCCATTTCCGCAGAAGAAGATCTTTACCTGTTTCCTACCGATTCTCTTCAGACCAGACAATATGCATTTTTGTTACTTGAAATAAACAAAGAAATGAAGCCTGTAGAGGATTCACTCGCAAATTTCAGTGATAAATTGGACAGCCTCCAGACTTCTCTTAACGAAATGGTATTTGACTTGAATACCCAAATTGAAAGTTTGGAGTTGATTAGGAAGAACCTTAACGCATCAATTTTCAAAAAGGAAATTCCTGAGGATCAAGATTCCAAATTTTATCAAAGACCCCTTTCCGAGTCAATTTCATATTCTTACGCCAAAGAAAAACTAGCTCTGATTTTTTACCTGAGACTATACCAAACCAGATTGTTGGTTATGGCTCTTTTGATATTTGTCTCCTGGATTTTCATCAAGACTCTAAAATCTCGTATTGGCTTTCTGAATGAACAGGATGTTCATGATGATGGAAAAGTCATTTTAAGGCATCCCCTCCTATCGTCCATTGTTATCGTAATCGGGTGTTTTCAATTTTTCTTCCCAAGCCCTCCCTTTATTTTCTATTGGCTTATTTGGTTTGTGGCATCAATTTCTTTCACATTGATTTTCTCAAGTTTTCTGAAAAGCTTTTGGTTTTTCTTTTGGGTGTTCACGGTCCTAATTTTCCTTCTTTCAGGGCTCACGAATATGATTCTGTTGCCCACAGTTGAGGAAAGATACTTGTTGATTACACTCTCCCTTATTGGTATTTTGTTTTTGACCTCCACGTTTATTAAAAACAAAACAGATCAACTTAAAGAGAAGAGAGTAATCTATTTTATTTATTTCATGGGATTTTTCGAGTTGGTTTCTTTGGTTCTTAACCTAGCCGGTAGATTCAATCTATCCAAATCATTTTTGGTAGCAGGGTACATCGGGATTGTGGTCGGAATCCTCCTCCTATGGACTATCCGCTTGATCAATCAAGGCTTAGCCATTGCAACCAAAATCTATCATAACCAGGAGAAAGAACTGTTTTTCATCAACTTTGACCGACTTGGAAACAAAGCTCCTGGTATTTTTTACACCTTCTTGGTCTTTGGATGGATAATCCTAGTGGGGAAAAATTTTTACAGCTTTTCCCAGATTTCCCTGTCAATCAGTCAGTTTCTAAACGAAAAGCGCATGATCGGTTCTTATGAATTTTCGATCAATGGACTTTTTGTGTTTTTGATCATTTTACTGGTTTCGGTTTTGATTTCCAGGCTATTATCCCTTTTTGCAGCAGATCCTGAGGCTAGTAATTCTGCGGAAAAGAGAAAACGAATCAGTTTTGGAAGCTGGCTTTTATTGGTTCAGATCTTTGTGATCTCTCTGGGATTGTTTTTGGCTTTTGCCGCATCGGGAATTCCTTTGGATAAAATCACCATAATCTTGGGGGCTCTATCCGTGGGTATAGGCTTGGGTCTCCAGGGATTGGTCAATAACCTGGTCAGTGGATTGATCCTGGCTTTTGAAAACACCGTGAAAGTCGGGGATTTGATTGAAATAGAAGGTAAGCCGGGGATCATGAAATCCATAGGATTCCGAAGCAGTGTGGTTAATATGTTTGAAGGGCCAACAGTAGTGATTCCAAATGGAGATCTGATCAGCAAGCAACTGATCAATTGGACTACTGGAAGAGGGAGAAAGCTTACCGCAGTAATTGGTGTGGCTTATGGTACCGACTTGGGACTGGCAATTCAACTGCTTAAGGAAATTGTCGGCGAAGATTCACGAATTAGAATGAACCCGGCGCCTAGAGTGGTCCCCGTGGAGTTTACGGATAGCAGCATTGATATTGAAGTGACTTTTTGGGTCAATACCTATTTGGACTATCCCTTTGTAAAAGGTGATCTGATCAGCAAAGCAAATGAATCATTCAAGCACAACGGAATACGAATACCTTTCCCACAAATGGACCTACATGTGAAATCGGGGATAAAAGTGGACCTTCCTAAATCACCCCAAAAAGACTCCGATTCTCAGAATCTGAACCAAGGATAATTATCATTTATAAAATCGAGTGCTTGGGGTAAGCCGTCTCCGGGAACAGTACCCAACTTGGGTAAGACGGAAGGATTCCCAGGGTACGATTTCCCTCCAAATTTCACCACCCGAAATTCACCTCCACTCAGTAGGTAAAGATCCTTATATCCATTGGTTTGATCTGGAGAAATCACAACGGGATAATCGGTGACAGTAAATTTGGAGATGACCTCACCCTGTGCATTCAGGATAAATTGAGTACATCCGCCCGATCCGCAAAAATAAGGACCGGTAAGTCCTACAAAAATCTCCTTACTGTTGTCGCCATTTAGATCGTATTCAAAAAAAATGAACTTTCTGCTCAATGAATCCACCACTCCAATTTTTAAGTCCTCCGCGTAAAGTTGGATGAGTCGATCCCGGACTATAGTGGCTGTCTGGGCCGAAGACGCATCAATGAGGTATTGATCGCCGGGAATTTGATCTGAAGGGTCAGGATCCACCACCACATCTTCCACGGCAATAGAATCTGCTATCTTTGCAGTAGAATCAAGTTCTTTGGAAGGTTGGGAATTACAGGCCCAAAATATTCCTGCTAGTACGGTAAGTAGAAATATGTTTTTCATCGGAATTTACTTTGAAAATTCAACACTAAGTTCACTCAATATTAGGCAATTAAGAACGGACGAACAATCCATCTAAATGGACTAAAACTCTACTAAAGAGGTGGTTTCGACTAATTACTCAGCCTTTTTCCTTCCAAAATATCCAGCAAGCATGCTTCCCAGGACAAGCTGCTGGATGTGGTAAAGCATCACAGGCAAAAGGACAAGACCAAAAATGCTTGGATCCGGAAAAATCACCTTGCCTATCACCACCCCATGAACCAGGGATTTGGTAGATCCACTGAATAAAGCTGTTATCCTATCTTTAACATCAAATTTCAAAAGAGCAGTACACGCCCAAATTGCAAAAAAAGCTATCAGCAAAATTCCAAGCATGATTCCTGCAATTTTCAAAAGAGTTGTTGCCTGATAGGGTGAAAACACTTTCTGGGAAAAAGCTTGAGCAAATGATGTAAAAACAATCATCGTTATCACGGTCTGGTCCACATATTTCAGTCTGGACAAATGACTTTTTAGAATTGGAAAAAGTACACCATGGAAAAAAACTCCCAGAATAACGGGCAAAATTACTTTGAATGAAAGTTCGCCAAGCGTAGGAAGAAGGTCTATTTCTGCACCTGTCGCTCCTGCCAAAACTCCCATCCATGCCGGCGTAATCACCACTCCCAAAAGACTGGAAATACTCGCATTGAAAATGGCCGCAGGTATATTCCCCCCTGCAATGGACACCATAACCACGGAGGCACTTACGGTGGACGGCAGTGCAGACAGATAACTGATCCCCAATCGAAAATCCTGGTCAATCCATGGCATCATCTGTAACAGCAAAAAGACCAAAACGGGAAATAACAGGAACGTGGAAAGCTGAATCAACAGGTGAAGCCTCCAGTTGGAAAGGCCGGACTTGAGTTGCTCGGGATTGAGTTTGACCCCGTAAAAAAAGAATACCAAGGCAATCCCTACGTTAATCACCGGCTTCCAAGGCAAGCCTGATTGCTCGGAACCAACTTCCGGAAAAACAGCAGCCAATCCAATGGCCACAAACAGCCCCATCAAAAATCCGTTGATTCCGACTCGATTTAGGGTTTGGGCCAGCTTGCCAGTCATGAGCCCATTAGTCTTTTGAAGTTGTCACAGAGAATCGCCGTAGCAATGGCAACGTTGAGTGATTCAGCATGACCAAAACCGGGAATGGTTATTTTTTTAGTCACTTTTTTCTCCATCTCGGGAGATATTCCTTTGGATTCATTTCCCATCAACAGAATACCCGGAGCGGGTTTTTGAAGTTGGTGGACATTCTCTCCATCCAAAAAAGCGCCATAAACAGGAAGCTTCCATCGATCCACCACCTGTGCGAGATCTTCATAAAAAAACTGAATTCGAGTAAAAGAACCCATGGTAGACTGAATCACTTTGGGATTGTAGAATTCAGCAGTTTGGGGAGAAAACACCATCTTTTCGATCCCGTACCAATCTGCCACCCGGATGATAGTTCCCAGATTGCCAGGATCACGCACATCATCCAGAGCCAAAATCAAGTCCTCCTTTTCGGGGAAAAATGCTGAATTTGACTTCATTTGAACCACAGCCAAGGCAGAATCATTGGATTGGAATTGTCCCACCTGCTCCAATTGGTTTTGGGTCACCCGGATCAACTCTCCTCGAAAGGAATTCAAAACTCGGAGATGTTTTTGCTCAAATGACTCGGTAACCAGTAATACTTCCACCGAAAAATCTGACTGAAGTACCTCCAGAACGCTTTTCTCACCCTCCACAAAGAACTTTCCGCTCTCGCTTCGGTATTTTTTTTGATGTAAGGATTTTATAAACTTAACCGTATTTTTGCTCAGCATCCCTTCAGCTTATTCCGATTTTGAAATCCTCCAAATATATACTTTTTATAGCTCTGCTTGGGATGAGCTTTGGTTGTTCCTTGACCAAGGACCTGCAGGAAGGACAATATGCGGTCTATGAAAATAAACTCCAAGGAGTAGAAAAATCCGACGAAGAGGATCTCTATGGACTGTTGGAACAAGAACCAAACACCCGATTACTTGGGACTTCACCGGGTGTATTTATTTATCGGTTCGGAAGAAATTTCTACGACAGCATCAAAGTTGCCGGAAATCTGGTAGAAGCAGAAAGTGAACTCATGCAGGTCAAGGCTGCCCGTGATACCCTTCCGGATGAAAAAAAACTCAGAAAGCGGGAAGAAAAGCTGCTTTCCAAGATTGAAGGCCTGAAGAAAAAATTGGAATTCGGAAATGCCGTGATGCGGACCGGAAATCCTTTGGTAATATTGGACAGCACAGAGACAATCACCTCAGTCAATAACCTCAAAGGCTATCTGGTAAACCATGGATTTTTTGATGCTCAAGTCGATTTTGAAGTAGAGACCAAAAAGCAAAAAGCTACCATCAGCTATTTGATAGAAGAGCGAGATCCTTACATTCTGGACTCAGTCTACACCAGATCAGACAATCAGGAAATTCTCAAACTGCTCAAGCAAAGTTCTTCCAGCTCCTTACTCAAACAAGGCGATTATTACATTCAGGATAACATTGTCTCGGAGCGGAATCGAATCGAAGATCTGTTGAAAAACAACGGATTCTACATGTTTTCGAAATCCTACATCAACTACGTCGCTTATCAGGATACCTCTGCCAAAACCATCAAACTGGAGCAGGTAATCCAAAAGCCCGTGTTCACTGATAAGCACGAAGTCTACACAATAGATTCCATCACCTTCCGCATCAATCCTCCAAGCAATGAATTTGCTGACCGAAGGATTCAGCAAAATTTCAGGGATATTCATTTTTCATTTTACCGGGATCGTTATTCAGCCAAAGTGATGGCATCCAGGATTTTCTTTACCAAAGGACAGCCATACAGCCGGGTTTCAGCAATCGAAACACAACGTCAGCTCAGCAACTTGGACCTTTTCCGATTTGTAAACATTTCATTTGACACGGTTGGCACGTCACTGACTGCAAACATTTTCACCCAGCCAAATCAAAAATACCAGCTCACCAACCAATTGGGGCTTACCATTACCGAACAGCTCCCAGGACCCTTTTTCAGTACTGCACTGAGGAACCGAAATTTCTTTAGAGCCGGAGAAATACTGGAATTCAGTTTCCGTGCGGGTTTGGAAGGAGTGGCATCTGCCACCGACCAAGGGGTGTACCAAAGCAGTGAGGTAAACACGGCTGTTTCAGTGATTTTTCCCCGGTTTTTGATTCCATTTGCTCCAAATTCTCTTCAGCGATACGGGCGATACAACCCCAACACGAGAGTCAGATTTGGATACAACTACACCAACAGACCGGAATACACACGAAATTCCGTGAACGGCCTCCTTTCTTATACCTGGGCTACCCGCAACAACAGGCAGTTTTTCACAATCAATGCTGCGGATCTGAGTTATATCCGGACTCCTAGCATCCAGCCCGAATTCCTTCAGATTCTTGAAGATTTGCAGGAGGATGGCAACAACTTGATTTGGTCATTCCTGCCTTCCTTCATCAGTAGCTTTTCCGGTCAATCCATCATTAATTTCAATAAATACGGGGATTTTAATTCCAACAAAGCTTCCTTGCTCCGTTTGTTTGCAGAAAGTGGGGGTACCAGTCTGAATTTTTTTGATGTGAACAGCAACAGCGAACCGGGCATCGAATATGCCAACTTTCAATGGGTAAAGGCACAGGTAGATTTTCGTAGGTATTATCCGGTAAATGAAAAACAAACCTTTGCTTACCGCTTGAATTTTGGTTGGGCCAGACCTTATGGTGTCAGTGCCGGAATCTTGCCTTATGAAAAATACTTCTTTGCAGGAGGTGGAACCAGTATCCGGGCATGGCAAGCCAGACGTCTAGGGCCGGGCAGCTCGGTTCCCAAAACCGGTGAAGGGGGAGAATATGATTATACCAGTGAACAGCCAGCCGAGATGATCTTGGAAAGCATGCTGGAATACCGAAGAAAGCTAATCGGCTATTTTGACATGGCACTCTTCATTGACGCCGGAAATAGCTGGGTAATTGGCTATGATGCCGCCCGACCAGGAGCAGATTTCAGGTATGATCGTTTTTACCAGGAAATCGCTGTCGGGGCAGGTTTTGGTTTGAGGATGGACTTTGACTTTCTGGTCATCCGCTTGGACTTAGCGACCAAAGCCATCGACCCCTCCAAGCCTTTGGGTGAACGATGGGTTTTTGACAACATCAGTTTTGCAAAGCCTTTTGGGGTCAAAGGACAAACTGTTTTAAACTTTGGGATAGGATATCCTTTCTGATAGGTGCCATGAGTAGGAAAACAAAAGAAGAAATTGCTTTGATCTACCAGCAAATGCAGGATTACATCTGCGCTGGTTTGGAGCAAGGAGATGGAAAAGGAAAGTTTATGGAAGACCGATGGGATCGGGCAGACGGAGGTGGTGGACGAACCCGGATCTTTCAAAATGGAGCTATCATCGAAAAAGGTGGAGTAGCCTTTTCGGCGGTACACGGACCAACTCCGGAAAAAATCCTAAACAAACTGGGACTTGACCAAGCCGATTTTTTTGCAACCGGAGTATCCATCGTGCTGCATCCCTTTAGTCCAATGGTTCCGATTATTCACATGAATATCCGCTATTTCGAAATGGAAAATGGGGTTCATTGGTTTGGCGGAGGAATTGATTTGACACCCCATTACATAGATCCTCAAGACGCAAAGTATTTCCATCAGGAAGTAAAAAAAGTCTGTGATCAGTTTGATTCAGAGTATTATCCAAAATTCAAAGCATGGGCTGACGATTACTTTTTCATCCGTCACCGAAACGAAACCCGAGGGATAGGAGGGATTTTCTACGACCGATTGAGCGGCAAGTCAGATACACATTTCCAGCAAGTTCTTGATTTCAGCTTGGAAATCGGAAGGCTTTTCCCAAGAGTCTATTCCTATTTCATGCAGAAAAACTCAAAGATTCCTTTTGGAGCGGAGGAAAAAGCCTGGCAAAATCTCCGACGAGGCCGCTACGTGGAATTTAACCTCGTGTGGGATGCGGGGACGAAATTTGGTCTGGATACCAATGGCAGGACTGAAAGTATCCTGATGAGTATGCCTCCCCAGGCTGAATGGACCTACATGCACGAACCCAAAGCAGGAAGTGATGAACAGTTCACGGTGGATCATCTGAAGAAAGACATAGATTGGTTAACTTATCAGGAATGATTGAGACGCTAAAAAAATGGGATGAGGACTTGTTCCTTTGGTTAAATTCCTTTCATGCCGACTGGCTGGATCCGATTGTATTTCAGATGACTGAGACAATCACATGGGTTCCGCTTTTTGCCTTTTTGATATATCGTATTTTCAAACAGGATCGGGCCAATGCCTGGTGGGTTTTGGGTGGAGTCGCGCTAACCATTTTGATTGCAGATCAATTTACCTCCGGATTTCTAAAACCGCTGATGGAGCGCCTGAGACCTTGTCACGATCCGAGATGGGACGGCATGATGCATAACTACGGCCGATGTGGAGGACTTTATGGGTTCGTCTCCTCCCATGCGGCTAATACATTCGGGATGGCAGTTTTCCTTAACCTCAAGCTGAAAGGCAAGGTCAAAAACCTAAAGTGGCTTTTCCTATACGCGGCAGTAGTGAGTTACACCCGGATTTATCTGGGAGTCCACTACCCTTTTGACATTGTTTTGGGAGCGACGATTGGGGTTGTGGTTGGATGGATTTCCTGGTTCTTTATAGTTTTTATAAGAAGAGAGCTGATCAAACAAACCCTCAAATAACTTATGATACAACCGGCCGAATTGGTTAGCTTTTTGAGTTTTCTCCAGAAAATTCAACCCCTTACCCCTTCGGCTCTTGAAGCGATTTATTCCCTTTGTTCGCTCATAGCTGTCAGGAAAAATCAAAACCTTCAGGAAATCGGGATGCGGTGCAAAACGATATATTTTGTCAAGGAAGGGCTTGCAAGGATATTTTACCTAAAAGGTGGCAATGAGGTCACAGAATATTTTGCTTTTGAAAATGACCTTATCATCCGTGCCGAAAGCCTGTTCACCGGCAAACCCAGCCTCAAGGCAATTCAGGCCTTGGAAGACACGGTTTTTATCGGTATTCCTGCCGACCAACTTTTTTCGCTTTTTGATACTTTCCCTCAAATCGAGCGACTGTTTAGGAAAATCATCGAACAGGCCTATGTTCATACAGTCAACCGAATGGAAACCATCCAGTTTCACTCCGCTGAGGAACGATACGCTCAACTGGTGGAGGAAAAACCAAACCTGATCCAACGAATACCTCTGAAGTACATTGCCTCCTACTTAGGAATCACTCAGGTGAGTCTCAGCCGAATTCGCGCATCAATCCGCTGATTATTTAACATTTGTAAAAGGATAAGAATTACTGTGGCGGGACCTTTGTCCTGTGAAAAGATCTGAATCTCAAGTGGTCCTTGGCCTTCGGGAAAACTGGAAACAGTTTTCGCTTTTGGTAGTCATCAATGGATTTGTTGGTGCAATGATCGGCTTGGAGCGATCCATTTTCCCTCAGTTTGCTTCAGAGGTCTTTGGATTGGAATCCAAAGTTGCCATCCTTTCTTTTATAGTGGCTTTCGGAATCAGCAAAGCCGCTGCAAACTATTTTTCCGGAAAACTGGCAAATAACCTAGGCAGAAAAAACCTCCTGATTTTGGGTTGGATTATTGCCTTGCCTGTTCCTTTGATTCTGGCATTTACCGGTAGCTGGAACTGGGTCATTGCCTCCAATATACTTCTGGGAATGAGCCAAGGGTTGACTTGGAGCAGTACCGTGGTGATGAAAATTGACCTGGTCGGTGAGAAAGACCGGGGGTTTGCAATGGGATTGAATGAATTTGCCGGCTATTTTGCCGTTGGAGTTTTTGCTTTTCTCAGTGGCTATTTAGCTCAGGAGTTTGGAATCCGCCCCTATCCATTCCTATTAGGTGAAATCATTGCTTTGTTGGGATTGCTGCTCACGTTTTTATTTGTGAAAGACACCCGAAAACACGTGGAAATGGAAGCTGGGAAACACTCGGAAACTTCCATGAAGGGGATCTTTTGGGAAACCACCTTTCGAAATAAAACCCTCAGTTCCATCACTCAGGCCGGATTGGTCAACAATCTGAATGACGGAATGATCTGGGGCTTACTTCCGGTTTTATTGGTTTCCTTACAATTTGAACTGGATCAGGTCGGACTTATTGCGGCGATTTACCCTACAGTTTGGGGAATCAGTCAGCTGTTTACCGGAAAAATGGCGGACATATTCCCAAAGAAAGCGCTCCTTTTTTGGGGCATGTTGATACAGGGTATCGCTATCCTGATATTGCCCCTCGCTGCAGGATATCCCCTTTTGATTATTATATCTGTAAGCTTGGGAATTGGTACTGCCATTGTCTACCCAACCTTTCTCGCAGCCATTGCAGAAGCGACCCATCCAAGACAAAGGGCAGAAAGTATTGGGACCTTCAGATTATGGAGAGACCTTGGATATGCCGTAGGTGCAGTTCTCTCAGGAATCACTGCTGATATTTTTGGCATAAAATCTGCGATTATATTTATAGGCCTAATTACTATAGCTTCCTCTTTGGTCATTCAAGGAAGAATGCCAAAAAGAATTAAGTTCCAAGAAGTGAATGAATTAGAACATACTTAACTTTAAATACTTAAACTTTACCCAACCTTAACTCTCTTAAAAAAATGAAAAAAGTAAACAGATTCAAGTCTATTGCAGTGATGATGTTGGCACTAGGTGTTCTTTTCTCTGCGGCACTTACCTCTTGCGGCGGTAAAAAAGAAGAAGCAACTGAGCAAGCTGAAGGTGGTGAGCATCCTGCAGAGGGTGCTGAAGGCGGAGAGCATCCAGCAGGCGGTGGCGAGCATCCAGCAGCAGATTCAACTGCTAAAGATTCAACTGCTGCTCAATAATTTGAAAAAGAAATTAATTCAAAAGGCTGCCAATTGGCAGCCTTTTTTGTTTTGGGAGAAACCTTGAAACTATCAATTGATTAACTGGATGGATCGGTTTTTCTTTGAAAGCTGAATCTGGATTGCGCTTTTACTTCTTTTCCGTCAATCTGCAAATACGGATATGCCAGAAAATTGATCGGTCCTGAATCCGGCCCCGGATTGAGTTCCAAATCTCGCCCTCTACTCAGTTCAATTCGGTTGGCTGGGTGACGACCAAAGTAATAAGTTGCCAAAGCGGTGTATTTGTTGGCTTCGCTGATATCAACCGGCCACCATTTACCATCTGCATAAAATTCCGCCCAACAATGATATCCGTCGATACCACCTTCATTTCGGTCTGATGGAATGGATGCGCCAATCGCAAAACGTGCAGGAATATCGACTGACCTGGCAAGTGAAATAAAGAAAGAATGGAATTCAGAGCAATTGCCGGTTTTGGAATCACAGGCGTAATTGGAGTCTCCCCGACCAAAGTCACCAAACTTCATGTAGCGCATGTTGTCAATAATGTAGTCGTACAGGGCACGGGCTTGAATAAGGTGGCTATCCCTGATTTTAGGGCCCAAGGCTTCCTTGGCGATTTCTTCAAATCGACCTCCTTTTGGCATCAGCTTATTGGAAGACAGAAAAATCTTGGGATCCGGAGCAGGGGCTTCATAAGGTCCTTTCTCTTTTCTGTTGACGGAATAACTTATCTCAACGGATTTTCCACTGTCGTTCGGACCCAATTCCAGATACAGGATGGTGTTGTCGTAAATCTTTTCATCCAGATTTTTAGCCTTACCTGGAGTCTTAATGTCGAGGATTTTCACCTCTTGAAAGTCATCGGACTCTGCTATTGGAATCCACATTTCTGCCGGCCCTGTCAATTCGGGAACCTGAACCGTATAATAAAATTCGAAGGAATCCTTCCCCTCCACTACGCCAAGCAGGCTGTTGTTTGATTGTTCTAAAGGCACGCGATACCAGGTTTTATCTTCTTTCTTTTGCTTCCAACTATAAAATGGCTTTCCGTTCAACTTATGAACGGTTGTCTGAGTGACGGTCATACTTCCGGGCTTTCCTTCCATAAAAAAATCCACATCATACACATCTCCACTCTCATCTACTAAGTCAACACACGCAAAATGACTGCTCGGACCCAAATTGGAAAGATATTCGGTATGAACTCTGACCAGTTTCATTCTGAGGTCATGATTTTCGTCTTTGACTGGGAAAACACCTCCGTTTTCGGCCGTTTTTGCAGCTATGAAATCCTTAATCCCAGCTTCGATTTCGGCAATGTCTACCTTCTCAACCGGAACTTTAATATCCTCCTTTTTAGCTTCCTGCTGACAGGAATAAAGCAGGATTCCCATCCCAAAAACTGATAACCAGCGATATGTATTGTTCTTCATAGGTTAAAATTAAGTACCTGATTGTAATAAAAAGCCAATAAAGGATAAATGGTTTGAGAAAATAAAAGCCAAAGGAATAAAAGGGTGTTTTTAGCGTATCCCTTTATTTATTCAGTTAGAAATAGCTTGAATAGGTCGAAAAGTTACCTTGGCTTATAAGTACTGGTCTAAACATCTTGGTTTTTCCTTACTCACCTTGGTCTGATTGGAAAAAGATCCGTTCAAGGTCAACGAGAAACGAGATCCATCACCACTTCCTCGGTGAGCGGCTTTTCAATAAAATCACGAATAAAAGGGTTTTTCTTAGCCCTGTCCAAATCCGCAGGGTTAACAGAAGAGGAGAGGATATATATTTCTAATTGGTGCTTAGTACTGATCTCCGACTTTTCAAACTGATCCATAAAATCCCAACCGCTCATTATCGGCATATTCAGATCCAAAAAAAGGATGCATTTCCCTTCAATCTTGGGATTACGCTGGATTAAAACATGATCTAGACCAGCCTTTGGATCGGTAAATGCGACAATTCTAGCATCAGGAAATACCTCTTCTATGATTATTTCACTCAGCATATTATTCACAGGATCATCATCAATCAGGATAAAATCGGCTCTTCTTTCCATTTCAGTACTCTGAATTATATCTATTTTTTCACATGTTCAAACTCAATTTTGAACATGGTTCCTTTGTTAACCTCACTCTCGACGGTGATTTTTCCTCCCAGCGTTTCTACCTGAGTCTTTACCATGTACAGTCCCATTCCCTTCCCTTCGGTATGGGAGTGAAATCGCTTATAAAGCCCAAAAACCTGATCCCCTTTGTGCTTGAGGTCTATTCCAAGTCCGTTGTCCTTAAAAATAATTTCAATCCCCGTGGCGGTTAACTTACTTTGAATTTCGATAACCGGACCGATATGGGGCTGTCTGTATTTAATGCTGTTGGATATCAAATTATAAAAAACACTGTAAAGGTAACTTTTAAGTGTGATCATTTCATCAACCTCGGAGAAGTCAATAACAAACTGAACCCTTTCTTTTTTGATCAGATTGGCTATGCTAAGTTTTATAGCCTCCAGCAATCCTGAAAATTTAACCAGGCTGGTTTGTTCACTGATCTCTCGTTTCGACTGCAAAATCTGGTTCAGATCCTTGATTACTACATCCAGGGCATGAACAGATTTACCCAGTCCGACTTCAAGCTGTTCTTTTTTGACCGGGTTCAAACCTGATTTAAGCATAAAATCGCTGATTCCAATGATGTTGGCTACAGGGGCCCGAAGGTTGTGGGACACGATGTAGGAAAATTGCTCCAGGTCACGGTTTCGCTGGATCAATTCATTCATGATTTTGTCACGTTCCAATTCCATTACTTTTTGCTCAGTAATGTCCCGTATTATTTTGGATGCCCCGATTACCTGACCTGATTCATCCATAATTGGAGAAACTGTCAGCGACACGTTAATTGCTCTTCCATCCTTAGTTATTCTTAAGGTCTCGTAATGGTCAACTGATTTTCCATTTTTGATGCTTTCGGAAATCATAAACTCCTCTTCGTGCAAATCCGGAGAGATCAGCAGAAAAATGGATTGTCCGATTGCTTCCTCAGCAGTGTAACCCAATACTTTTTCGGCACCGTGATTCCAGGAAGTGATTCTCCCATCGACACTTTTACTGATGATGGCATCATCTGAAGAATTGACAATCAACGCTGATAGGGCTAACTGCTCTTCAAATTTCTTCCGCTCTGTAATATCCCGGTAAATCACCACATAGGACTGCACACTCGCCAAATCCAGCAAGTTTATGACGCTGACCTCAATCCAGATGTATCCTCCGTTTTTATGTCGGGTTCGGTATTGACTTTGGAAAGGCACGCCGGGGTTACTTTTCGCATTTTCATATTGCTGAATAGTAAGTTGCAAATCATCTGGATGAATAAAATCCAAGGCAACTTTGCCTTTCCGGTCTTCCAAGGCATAACCCACAATCCGTTCCACAGAGGGGCTTTGATAAAGCAGTTTGAAATCAGCATCTACCAATACAATCCCGTCGCTGATATTTTCTATCAAGGCACGATGTTTCTCTTCGCTTTGGATCAATTCTCTCTCGGCCTTGATCTGTTCGGTGACATCCCTTCCAAGGGAAAGAATCGCCTTTCGGTTTTGATAGGTGATTTTATGGGAAGAAATATCCATGATCATTTCCTCACCATTTTTCTTCAAATGGGTCCAAGTTCTTTTGGCTATGGGATCATTCCCCTCCAACATCTTTTTTGCGAAATTTCTTATCGCATCATAGTCTTCCTTTGGGCGGTATTGAAATACCGGCATCCCGATAAATTCCTCTCGGGTATAGCCGTATAAGTCGATGATTTGTTGATTGACTTCCAATACCTCCAATGCTTCGAGGTCCCAAATGATAATCAGGGCAGGGTTATTATGGAAAAGATACCGATACTTCTCCTCTGAAGTCTGCAGCGTAAATTCCGATTCTTTAAGCTCCACTGCACTTCCCAAAATGTCCGCAACGGAATTAATCAACAAACGCTCTTCCTTTAGAAATGGTCCCTCGTCCTCTCCTGGTTTTTCTTCAGAATAAAATACTTCAACTACTCCGGATTTAACCTTATTGGTATAAATATCTGCTGATTGGGACCAAGGGGATTCCTTAAATTGATCTGATAGGTAGACCTTATCCTGAAAGGTTATTCTGGCACTGGTAATTTCCGTGTATTGGTAAGCGGTGGTGATAATGTGAGCAGATTGACTCATGATATCATCCACTGAAAACCCTGCCTTTTTACTGATTTCAGAGATTCGATACAAACAATTGAGTTCTTTGACTCGCTCACCCACCGCAATATTCATCTTTTGCAAGGTGTTTATGGTATTGATTCGTTCGGTAATATCCTGATTGATTCCTATCATTCTCAGGGGATTTCCATTTGAATCTTTTAGAATAAGAGCATCTGCTTTGATGTAGGCTATTTCTCCATTGGGTTTGACTATTCGGAAAGAAGTGTCGAATTTTTTATTTCCGTGAATTGCGGCCTGCACTTCCGCTTTAGCTTTTGCTTTATCATCCGGGTGGAGGCTATTAACCCAGGTTTCAAACTTATTCTCATTGCCACCTTTTTCAACCCCTATCAGCTCATACATTCGATCATCCCAGCTGATTACATCATCAGGAATATTCCAGTCCCATATCCCAAGCTTACCAGAGGCCGCTGCAAGCTTTAACCTGGACTCATTTTGTTCGGCCATTTCTTTGGCCTTTATAATTTCCTCCTCTATCCTTTTCTTCTCGGTGATGTCATAGTGGATGGAGAGGTACTGAAACGGCTTCTGATCTGCATCCAAAAACGGTATGATCGTGCTTCGGACCCAAAAGAATTCTCCGTCTTTTTTACGGTTTTTGAATTCACCAATCCAAACCTTTCCGGAACGGATGGTGTCCCACATTTCTCTAAAAAAAGAGTTGGGATGAAAATCAGAACTTAGGACTTTTACTGTTTTTCCGATGAGCTCTTCACGGGTATACTTTGAAATGTTGCAGAGATTATCATTTGCTGAAATGATAATCCCCTCCTCATCGGTGATTGTAATCGCTGCAGACTGATCTAATGCAAACTTGTAATCCTCGAGCGCTTTGATGTTTTTTTGTAACTCCCTGTCAGATTTTTCCTGAGCATCCAGCAAGTTGTTGAATTCTCTGGCTATGACAGCAGCCTCATCATTTCCATGGATATTGGCCCTCGCCCCTGGGTTTCCAGATGCCACTTGATTGATGGTATTTTGAACCACATAAAGCCTTCTCGTGATGTAGGATCCTAATAGCCACACCACACCTGATCCCACTAGTATGGCTAAAACACCATAAATAATTCCGGTTTGAGTAATAAGGGAAAGTTGTTCGGCCGCTCGCTTTTGACCCAATCCGATTCGAACCCAGCCCACATGCTTCCCGGAAAGACGCGAAGGAATGGCAATGTCAACCAATTCCGGACTTTTTGTGATCGTAGTCAATTCCGCCTTTTGAGGCAAATCAAGGACATACAACCCGATTTTGGACCGGTCAGTATGGGCTTTTATCTGCCCAAATTCATCGGTTAAAACGGCAAAAATGAGCTCAGGAAATTGGCTTTGGGCATCCAGCAATTCCTGGAGTCCTGCCACATCGTTGGAAGAAAGCCAACTGGATGCTGTCACTGAAAGCGCCTCAGCTAGCGCTATCGCCTCTTGGGACTGATTGTCAAGGATCAATTCCCGCTGTCGGAAAATGGATTCCAATAGAAACACTGCAATCAGTCCAGTCTGAAGGATGGCAACACTGATAATCAGACGGCTGCGAAGTGATCCAAAACCAACGGTTTTTTTAGCTGCCTTACTCATTTTCCAAGTTCTATTTTGCGTACTTCCCGTTCAAACCGATCGGTAAAGGCCTGCACCAACCGATAATCTTGATTGGTAGCGGATTTAAAATAGTCTGTTTCCAAATTCAGAAGAATTTGGTTTCCCTCCTCAGTTTGGTTGAGTTGCACCAAAATGTTCTCCACCTGAATTTTGATACTGTCAGGAACCTCGTCCAGCACCATGACTGAGTTGTTCACCAGTGATTCAGTTTCCCAAATAGTCATTAGCTCAGCTGCTTCTTTGGGATGAGTCTTTTGAAAATCTCTCCAGGGTTGTGGCCAAGTCGCGCCTGCAGCAGTTGTTTTCAAATAGACGTTCATGATAGAGGATTCCTGTGATCCCACGTAAAGATTGGTGATGTCTTTGGTGACATCGACGCCGTGGGCGTGGAGATAATATTGGGGAAGGATACAGGCAGCAAGTGCAGTTGGGGAAGGATAGCTTACTTTTTTGCCTTTTAGATCAGTTGGTTCCTTGATGCCACTGTCTTTTCGGACAATAATTACCCCTTTGAAATCGGCTGGATCTCCTGCCATAACAATGACCGAATAACCGGATTGAATCGCGCCGAGGGTTTGCCAGGGATTGGGGAGGATAAACTCAGGCTTTCGATTCTTATATTTTTCCTCAAAAATTGAGTAGTCCCGGGAGGCTTCCAAAACGAATTGAACACCTGGGATGTTTTTGTTCAGGTAATCCATGAGTGGCTGATACGAATCCATCAGCTTTTTTGGGTTATGAAGCGGATGAACTCCAAATCTGTAAATGACTTGCGCTTCACCCAATGGTGCGGTTCCATACTGGGGTCCTGTAGCTTTAGGTGCCTTTCCGCATCCTGCTAGCAAAGCCAGAAACACAAAAAACAGGGTGAAAATTTTTCCATAGCGGACTATCACCTTTATTCCAGATCGTTCAGTATGGATTAGAAATGACTGCGTTCGACGACGGATCAAATAAATTTTATTTCCTGAATTCACCCTGTGACAATTTTGTAACAACCTAATCCGCTACGTTGAACCATACACAATTTTTCAAAGTCATTCTTGGTTTCGTTAAGCCAAAAGGAAAATCCGCTTGGTTTTAAAACTACTTAAACAAAGCGCATTTACAAATTTGAACCATCAGTCCTGTAGCATGACCGTAATGAACTGCATCCAAAAGTACTTGAATGAAAAAATTGGCCACCTTTAAACCGATTTCCAGCTCTTTGATTATCGGATTTGACTGCTTCACATTTAAAGAGCAAATGATTCAGCAACTCTTAATTAGGCACCTTCAATTATCGGATAAAACAAAAATCTGAGTGGTTAAAGAAAGGCTCGTGATTTAACCTGAATCCTACTTTGATTCAATAATTCCGAAAGTCTCGTGATTGAATTAAACTCATCAGCAAGGATTAAAAAACTCCCTGGTTCTCCTCAAAACTCCTTTTCACCAAATTCACTCTTTACAAATCTCGACCTGTTTTTGGAGCTGTTCAAAGAATAGGAAAGATTCAGCACGATCACATCCACCTCATAGATGTAATTGGTCGTAGTATAAAACTCCCCGTCCCGATAAGTGGTGATCCGTTGTTCGTTGCTCTTGAGTAGTCCCATGTCAATGTTTTGCCAAAGCAAACTGGCCGTAAGCCGGTTGTCCAGCCAGGACTTTTTCACTGATAAATTGGGATTATAAAACCGCCCGTCTTCACCCTGTGCAGTCACCCGCTTGGAGAGGTAATTGAAGGAAGCCTGAATGCTGACCGTTGGAGAAACTTCAAAGCTTGAAGTCAAATTGAAGGAATAAACCCAAGAGAAAGTGTTAACCGGTCGATCGTCAAAGCTTCCTTGGATGGAATAATAATAGGTATTGAACCCTGCGAAAAACTTCCACCAGTTGGCTGGATAAAGCTCTGTACCCAGATCGACTCCGGTGGATTT
Source organism: Algoriphagus lacus (assembly GCF_003583985.1). Lineage (GTDB taxonomy): Bacteria > Bacteroidota > Bacteroidia > Cytophagales > Cyclobacteriaceae > Algoriphagus > Algoriphagus lacus. The sequence goes on from NZ_QXML01000014.1 coordinate 55,539, forward strand.
TCCTGTACCAACATTGGAATAAATACGGTTAAGGATGGTGTCATTGTAGACGGTATTTACCCGATTGACCAGATTTTTCACCCGGGAATGGTACCCAGTCGCGTAGAAGCTGTTGTCTTTCCAGTTTTTCACCACACCCACTTCGACCAAATTGATAAACTCCGGCAGCAATTCAGGATCTCCCTGCTCCAAAGTTTCGCTGTGCTCCCGCTCCGGAAAAGGATTCATTTTGAAAGTCGTAGTCCGCTCCACGCGTTGGCTGAAATTGGCCTTGAGCTGCACCCCTTCCTTGAGCTGATAGCCCAAATTGGCGCTGGCAAAAGGTCGAATGTAATCGTAAATATAAAGTGTGTCCAAAGTTCCTGCCCGATCCTGAAGATTGAAATCCCTATCCATTGTTTCCAGTCTAAGTCCAGCTCCATAAGAGAGTTTTTTTAGCTTTTTATCCAGTTGAAAGTATGCCGAATGGATCAGGTGCTTCAAATCAACTTTACTGGAAAACTCAGGCACCAGCTCAAATTGCCCGGTTTCGTTGTTTTTTCGCTCGTAATAGAAATCCCCTCTGTGATCCAGATTTCGGTATTGGTAGCCCAAGATCAATTGCCCGACGGACAGCGGCTTGAAGGTATAATCGAGGTTGACTCTCCAGCCATTGAGAGGATTGTCATTCGTATTGTATTCATCCTGATAGACCTGTGTCATGTCCGGATAGCCCAAGTTTCTATTGATCGTAGGGCCGCCGAGCATCGTGTATTCATAGAGGAATGATGTACTGAGTTTGGCGGAATTCGCGAAAACGTGCGCGTAGTCCAAGCTACCCAAGACAAAATCTCCCCGGCGGTTTTGTTCATTGGCATTGAAATACTGGAGGGTGTAAAGCCGCTGTCCGTTTACTTCGGCATGGTTGTCATAGTACAAAATATCGGCGGTACGAACTTTGTCCCTGACCCCGGCATAGAAGCCCAAACTGAAGGAATTGCTCGGATCGGGATTGAAACCCAAGGTAAACCTGCCGGAGTAATTGATTTCATCGGTGCTTCGCTCCCCTTCCGACGGAAAATAAGTGGTGGTGTCCCCACTGATCGTGTAAACATCCCCCACTCTTCGTCCAGAAAGATCATTTCGCTGATAGCTGGCACCCAACGAAAAATCCCATTTGCCCTTTAGGTAATTGAGATTGAAGTCGGCTCCATATCGCCTGGGAGTGGATGCGTTGTCATAATTTTCCACCGAAGGAAAACCAAGTCTCGAATTGACTTGCAAATACAGGCCGTCCGTAATTCCTTTTTTGGTGGTGATGTTGATCATACCGGCTTTCCCCTCCGAGTCATAACGAGCTGAGGGAGAGGATATCCACTCCACCTTTTCGATTCCATTTGCCGGAAGCTGTCCTAGAATCAACATCGGATCACCCTGCACAGGCTTACCATTCAGCATGACTACAAATCCGCTCGTGCCTCGGATAGAAATCTGACCTTCCCCATTTACACTCATGCCGGGCAGATTTTTAAGGACATCTGTTGCGCTCCCTCCTTGGGCAACTTCGAAGTTTTCGGCCGAATAGCTCTGCTTGTCCAGTTTAAAGTCTGAGGTGATCTTTTGACCCTGCACTTCCACCCCTTCCAACTCCAGTTGATCCGGATTAAGAGCAAGGGCTCCAAAATCACGCTTTTCATTTTTGACCAAGGAAAATGCAGGACTACTATAGGTCCGATAACCAATAAAACTGACTTTCAAAAAGTAGGTGCCAGGCGATACATTTTCAATCAAAAATTCACCTTTTGGATCGGTGATACTCCCTTCCACCAACAAGCTGTCCTGGGTTTTGTATACGGCCACACTGGCAAACTCCAGCGGAACTTGGCTGAGTCTGTCCACTACTTTCCCACGGATTTCACTTTGGCCATTCGCCAAAAATGAAAGCGAAAAAAGGAGAAAGAAACCCAATAGAAGCCGCATGATTTTAAATTTCAGACAAAGTACTAAGCTACTTCTACCCGGGAATTTCAATTTCCATGAGTGGAATGTCCGATCCCACCTGTTCATCTCAGAGGCTGAAAGGAAATAATTCCAGATTGTGAAAACTGCGACTGCCTACTGATCACTAATCACTGCAATTCCTTTTCCAACTGCTCCAGAGTTTTCCCTTTGGTCTCCGGCAAAATCCACCAGATCACCAGAAAACCCACTGCGCAGATCACCCCATACAACCAGAAATTATTGGCCCAACCCAAATTTTCCTTGATAGCAGGGAAGTAGTAAGTCAGTGTAAAATTGCCAATCCAATGTGCCAAAGCCCCTATGGAAATTGCAGCTCCTCTCACCCGGGTAGGGAAAATTTCCGAAAGCACCACCCATAGCAAGGGAGCCAGTGAAATCGAATAAAACATCACATTCAGCAGCACAAAAATCACCACGGGAGTACCTCCCCAGTCTGCATAAAACGAATACCCTAAACCGGAATACAATAGGATCATGGCAGCAAGACACACCAGCAAAATGGACTTCCGTCCGTATTTATCCACCGTGGCAAAGGTCACAAATATGGAACCCACCATCACTCCTCCGATCACCACGATATTGAGCATCATTTGCTTGAGGGTGAATCCTGCCGCCTGGAAAATATCAGCCGCATAGTAGATGACTACATTGATTCCACTCCATTGTTGGAGGAAAGCCAGGAATATCCCTATGGCCAACAGTTTCACCACGTTTCTTTTTAGGAGTTCTTTGAGGTTGACCTCGCCAAGATCCCCTTCACTCAAGGTGGAGCGCGTCTCAGCCACCGAATCCCTCGCATAGGCCTCTCCCCCTATTTTGGTCAGGATTTTAAAAGCCTTATCCTGCTGATTGTTTTTGATCAGCCAACGGGTACTTTCCGGCACGAAAAACATCAGGATGAAAAACAGCAATGCGGGAAGAGTCTCAGCTCCAAACATCCATCTCCATCCCTCCTGCCCACTCCAACTCGCAGCAATGGCCGCGAAATCCGCATTCTCTGCTAAATCTGTATCCAAAAGCGAAATCTGCCAGTTGGCAATCTGGGCAAGAAGTACTCCGAGCATCACCAGAAACTGATTGATCGTCACGAGCCTACCCCGCTTCTCCGGAGGTGCAAGTTCCGAGATATAGAGCGGAGAAAGATTCAACGCGATTCCCATACCCACGCCTCCCACAATCCGGTAAAAGTTGAATCCCGAAAAAGTAACAGCCAAAGCCGTCCCGATAGCCGAAACAGTAAAAAGCAATCCGGCTAAAGTCAGCAGTCGTTTTCTACCGAATTTATCACTCAGAAAGATGCAAAGAATCGCCCCGACCATGCATCCGACGAGCGCCGAACTCGTGCCCCAACCCTGATCTTCAACGGAGGTGATGTTGAAATAGGGTTCATAAAAGGGCTTAGCCCCCCCTATCACTACCCAATCATATCCGAATAAAAATCCACCTAAGGCGGCAGTCAAGCTGATCAGCCAGATGTAGGTTTGGTTGTAAGGGTAGGTTTGGGCCATGGATTATTTGGGGAAAAGGTGAACAAGTCCCAAAAAATACCGGAAAATCTGAGAGATACAATCCTGCTCCTTAATTGATCCTGGAGTGAACTTGGAAGGTTAGAGAAGTTCCTCGCTTCACGAATTAGTGATTTCTTGGGTGCAGGCTGGGCAACCAAACTCCTTCCAACCACGAATTTGCAAAGTTTGGTTCTTTCTTGGCAGATACAGCGCATTCCAATACTCTAATTGCCAAGGCCTTCCTATGGATTTGCATACCTTTCGATGGATGGGTTAGGTCCCTTTGGACCACAATTTTCAGCCCTTTCAATTTTCAGTTTAATCCAGCTTTATGAAAAAAATTTTACTCTCAGTTGGTTTTGCCTTAGCCATAATGAACATGAGTTTTGGCCAGCAAAAGAAACCCAACATCCTGGTCATCTGGGGAGATGACATCGGCACTTGGAACATCAGCCACAACAACCGTGGAATGATGGGGTATCGGACACCGAATATTGACCGAATCGCCCAGGAAGGAATTGCCTTCACGGATTACTATGCCCAGCAATCCTGTACTGCAGGACGGGCTGCATTCATCAGTGGATCGGTCCCTGTAAGATCAGGTATGACCAAAGTAGGTCTGCCGGGAGCAAAAGAGGGTTGGCAAAAAACCGATGTCACCATGGCCACAGTCCTCAAAGCCCAAGGCTATGCCACCGGACAATTTGGAAAAAATCATCAAGGCGACCGGGACGAGCATCTGCCAACCATGCATGGATTTGATGAGTTTATGGGAAGCCTTTACCACTTGAATGCCGAGGAAGAACCCGAAAACAGAGATTATCCAAAAGATCTGGTTTTGGCTGACGGCCGAACTTTTTACGAAACTTTCAAGCCACGCGGCATCCTCCATACCAAATCAGATGGAAAAGGCGGACAAACCATCCAGGAGCTAGGTCCTCTGACCAAAAAACGGATGGAAACCATCGATGATGAAACGGTCGAAGCAGCTAAAGATTTTATAAGACGACAGGTCAAAGAAGGTAAGCCGTTTTTTACCTGGTGGAATGGAACCCGAATGCACTTCCGTACCCATGTCAAGGAAGAACATACCGGAATCTCAGGACAGGACGAGTACAGTGATGGCATGGTCGAACATGACATGCACGTGGGTCAATTGTTGGAATTATTGGACGAACTCGGCATCGCCGACAATACAGTCGTCATGTACTCGACAGACAATGGCCCACATTACAACACTTGGCCGGATGCAGGCACCACTCCCTTCAGATCGGAAAAAAACTCCAACTGGGAAGGGGCCTACCGAGTGCCAACTTTCGTGAGATGGCCAGGCAAATTTCCGGCAGGTGTGACACTTAACGGAATCGTGTCTCATGAGGACTGGCTTCCAACCTTCGCCGCAATCGCAGGTGATCCAACTGTCAAAGAGAGGCTGCTCACAGGCACTACCATCAATGGACGTACCTACAAAAACTACATTGATGGATACAATCAACTGGAATACCTGACCGGCAAAACCAAAACCTCCCCAAGAAATGAGTTTTGGTACGTCAATGACGATGGTCAGGTGGTAGCAGCCCGATACATGGATTGGAAAGTGGTATTTCTGGAAAACCGCGGTGAAGCCTTTGGAGTATGGAGAGAACCTTTTGTCGAATTGAGAGCTCCTCTACTTTTCAATTTAAGAAGAGATCCATTTGAAAAGGCTCAGCACAACTCCAATACCTACAATGACTGGTTTTTGGATCGGCCTTTTGTGATTGTTCCAATCCAGGGGCTTGCAGCAAAATTCCTGATGACCATGAAAGACTATCCCCCTTCACAGTCTCCCGGATCATTTAATCTGACCAAAATCGAGGAAATGCTAAAAAGCTCCGGAGGAACCCGGTAAACCTCAAATCCAAACTGAGCAACCTATGAAGGTTGCTCAGTTTTTTTTAGCAGAAGGATTTTTGCTTTTTCCAACCACTCCCCTTCAGCCGGTTAAAAAGTTTGGTAGATTTAGCCCACTTTGTTGGCTATATGGAATTGGTTCTAGGTTGGAAAGACCTTGTTTATTTGGGCTCAAACTTGATCGGATTTCTAATCGGAATCCTTTTGATTTTGTTTGGAGTCCGAAAAAACAAAGCCAATATTCTTATCGGTCTTTCATTTCTTTTTTTAACCTATGCTGTTTTTCTGGCCTTTTTGATTGATTCAGGTTACCACGCCAGGATTCCTTCCCTATATCGAACAGGAAATATCGCCGCTTTGCTTTTTGCACCCTTAGCTTATCTGTACATCCGCCAAGTGATCGATAATCGGGAGCTTTCATTCAAAGACCTAATCCATTTCATTCCAGCAGTCATTTATTTGATAGACTTTTTTCCAATTCTTTTTTTTACCTCGTTGGAGGAAAAAAGGCAACTGATTCAATCGGAAATCCAGGATCCAACGGTATTTGTTTACTTTAATCAAAGCCGCTTTTTCCCTTCCAATTTTTACACTTTGGCCAGGACCATTCTGATCGTGGTTTATTGGTTTTTTTCCATCCGTTTTATTTATCGCTATGGGAAAAAAGTGGCCGGTATCCCTCAAAGCTTCGGAAAGGAATGGGTAATCTGGATGAAAATTTATGTCTATAGCGAGCTTATGCTTTTTTTGCCTTTTTTCATTTTAGCCCGATTTGTTGATTCTTCGATAGGCTATGATTTGATCCATCTCACAGGCGCATTCGTTATTTTGGCCAGTGGAATTGCCATGCTGTTTTTTCCAAAAGTCCTGTATGGGTTTAATGAGTTTGAGTTTATGTTGGATGAGCAAAAACAAAAGACAAAACTGGAATCTTCCGATTACCTGTCTTTGGAAAAAGAACTGCAAATTCAAGAACAGTTAAATCAAGTTCTTTTTCTGAAAAAAAAGCACCTCCAAAAAGGCTACACGATAAACGAACTGGCTAAAGACAGCCAAGTCCCTGCTTATTTGCTTACGGTCTTCATCAATAGAAAACTTCAAACCAATTTTTCTGATCTGATCAATCAGCAGCGGATTGAGGAGTGCTGCCAAATGATGAATTCAGGTAAATACAAGCACCTAACTCTGGAAGGCATGGCTGACTTGTGTGGGTTCAGCAACAGAAATTCATTTTCCGGCGCCTTTAAAAAATTTAAAGGAATGACCCCCTCCCAATTCCAAAAGACCCAATTTATGGTCACAGAAAAGGAAAATAGCTGACCCGCTCCGATTCCTACAAAAAACACTTAGACTTTATCGACGTGAATTTTGAAATTATCCAAAATGGATTGCCATCCGGCGCGCTGAAGTTCCGGGGCATTCATGGATTCCGCTTCAAAAACTTCAGTCACTCTCGTTTTTCCATCTACTTCTTTAAAATCAATTTCCACCTTTCTTCCATCCATCAGTGTAAAGGCAATCCGATTTGGGCGGTCTACTACATCATAGATTCCCTCAAATCCAAAACTCATCTCCCCATCCCTGGAGGCCATGGTGTAATTGAATTTTCCTCCAGGACGAAGATCATTGGTCGCCTCAGGACAATGCCAGTCCTCTGACGCAAAATTCCAATAAACAATATGCTCTGGAAGGGTCCAACACTCCCACACTTTTGAAACTGGAGCCGAAATAAGGGTTTCAACTTTTATTTTTTCCATGATTCAACTGTTTAATAAGGTTTCAATTTCAATTTTTTCCATGGTGAGTAAGGTGGCCATTACCTTTTGGGATTTGGAGGGATCAGTCATGAGTTTACCAAGGATCTTGGGTACTATTTGCCAGGAAACCCCAAACCGATCAGTCAACCAACCACACCTGTCAAACTTCCCATCCTTTCCGAGTTGAGTCCAATAATAATCGATCTCTTCCTGGGTTTCACATTCGACAACGAGGGAATTACCGGGAGAAAAATCAAAGTCATGTTCCATGGTGCTGCTCATCGCATTAAGGATAAAGCCATCCAACTTAATCTGTGCGAAAAGTAATGTTCCTTCCGGTAATCCTATTTCCGGAGGATAAGGGGCCTCCATAAGGATTCTTGAGTTTTTGAAAATTCCTGTATAATGAGCTAGCGCATTTTTGACCAAATCTCTCTTCCCATTGGTAAAAAGCAGACAGGGAACAATCTTTTGGGAGGAGTTGATGTCTTCCACATCCAACTGCCAATTCACCCCATACCGGTCAATTACCCATGCATATTTTGGAGACCAGTCGTATGTTTTCAGAGGCATTAACACACTTCCTCCCTTTGACAAGGCATCATAAATCCGATAGATTTCCACTTCACTTCCGCAATGGACAAAATAAGAAACTGCAGAATTTACCTGATATTTTGACCCTCCGTTTAGTCCCATAAACTTGGTACCATTGAGTTCAAACCGAGAAACCATCTGAGTTTTCTCCAGGACCTTTGAATTTTTGAAAAGAGAACAATAAAAGTCGGCGGCTTCTTCAGCTTGGTGATCAAACCAAAGACAAGGATAAAGGGAGCTATTCATACCGAGTGGATTTTTGGACTAGTTAAAATTCAGGATAAGGGTTTTATTTTCAAGGCTTTCAGTCAAGATCCAAATTTTTCATTTTTTACCTTCTGAAGGACTTACCCAGTGGTCCAAAACTGGAGCGTTTGATTTGGGTAAATACCTAATACTACTATTCTTGGCCCGAATCCTAGAGTAAGAGATTTTCAGAATTACTCCCATCAGGGGCAGTATCAACCAACTTCAAAAAAGAGGATGGAATACAAGCTTTATTAAATGGAATGCCCAACCTAAACTCTATTCACACCCGAATTATAAGCCTATACCAATCACTTTGGAGATAATAACGACGGTTTGCCTGATTAAAATATGTCCGCAAGATCAAGATTTTCACAAAGTATCGAGGGTATTCCAATCAAAACAGAAATCTTGAAGTTGCCCTAGCGTCCAAATGACCTGCTTTTGTCAAGAGGGTTCAGGAAATTGATCTGGCTGTCCTTCTGCCTGTTGCCCACGGTTACCATTAATCAACTGGGCAATCTCTTTGACCTCATTGAAAAGTGAGTGGAGAAATTCGTAATTGAGATTTTTGAAGTCCGCCCGAGTGAAAAACAGGTCCCTTACCATATCATGATACCGTTCAGCCGCCACCTCGGTCAAACCCAGTTCCCTTCCAAAAAGAATTCGGGCATTCTTGTCGATTTTGCTGTTAACGAGGTTATGGGTTTCCAAAAACAACTTAATTCTCCTGTTTCTGACCAATTGGATATGAAAACAAAAGGTTGATTTGTTGGCAACGATTAAGTTCAAAAATTCCGGATCATAGGATCCCAATGTGGGAAGGGCTACCGCCATTTGATCTACCATCCGGATATGTTCCCTCATCAGTGCCTCAAAATACCGATCGAAGTCACCGAAATAATGGTAAAACCCTGATTTGTTTAATCCGGTAATCCGGGACAATCGCTCAATCTGGATTCCTTCGTGGCCTTCCTCACAAAACAATTCATATCCTGCCTCAATCCATTTTTGTTTGGACTTCTTTGTTTTTGAAGTCTGTAATTCAAGCTTCCTTATCATGTCGGTCTAGTGCTTTCCGTTCTAATTTTCATTTAAAACCACCTAATTCAATTTTACTCGTTTGCTTCAAATCCTAAAATTCGCCAATCCACTTGGATTCCGGTACTGACGATCTGAACTAGTAGGATTCAGGAATCGCACTTGATTGTAAGTTTCCAATGTTACTCATGAATTCTAGAATTTTCAAGCGGGTTGATCCGCTGAAAATCAAATCATTCCCTTCACGATAACATTTTTAAATCTTCAACCAAACCCTAAGCTAGCTTTTTTCCAGAATTAGACCATTCGGTTTAATTTGATGGATATTGAAATTTTTGGTTCAAACTTGCTGAATCCAAAACCCTAAATTTGAGCGCATTAGGCACTCATGATATTTCTATGACGCATCGATCAGTTGTCCTATCCGCAATGGTCCTGGGATTTGTTTCCGTCCTGGTTGGCTGCGGGCAGGAAGCAAAGCAAAATTCAACCCCCGACCAATCCAAACCCAATATCCTGATCATCGTCGCTGATGACATGGGCTTCAGTGATATCGCTCCATTTGGCGGAACTATCGAAACTCCCGTTTTAACAGGTTTGGCAAAGGAGGGAATTTCTTTTTCCAATTTTTATGTCCAGCCTACCTGTTCACCTACTCGTGCCTCACTTCTGACTGGAAATGACAACCATGTCGCAGGACTTGGTATCATGAGTGAAATGGATTATCCTGCCTTAAACGCCCTGAAACTGCCGGCATATGCGGGTCATCTCAGCAAAGAGGTGGTGACGATTCCTGAAATCCTCCGAGGCAATGGCTATCATACCTACATGACCGGAAAGTGGCATTTAGGTGAAGGAAAAGGGATGGATCCTTTTGACCGGGGATTTGAGGAAACCTTTATTCTTGGAACCGGAGGAGGCAGCCATTGGAACGACCGAAAGGCCTTGTCCCCGCTTCAGCATATGGAATACACCCGTAACGGGGTACCGATCGAGCCTTCACCGAATTTTTATTCCACCACAGCCTACACCGATTCCCTGCTAAGCTTCATTACCAAGCATAAAGCTGATCAAAAACCTTTCTTCGCTTACCTTTCTTACACCGCAGTCCATGATCCTTTGCATGCTCCGGATGCTTACATTCAAAAATACAAAGGAAAATTTGACAAGGGCTGGGACTCCCTGTGGGTGGAGCGGATGGAAAACCTGAAATCGCTGGGAATTCTGCCCAAAAACCTCAAAGCCAGCCCAACCAACCCATTTGTACCCAGATGGGAAAGTTTGAGCCCAGAGCAAAAGCAGGAATATGCACGGGACATGGAGGTATATGCTGCCATGTTGGATTACCTGGATATGAGTATCGGGAGAGTTTTTGCCTACCTGAAGGAAAACGGAATGTATGACAACACCCTTGTGATCTTCATGTCTGACAATGGAGCAAACGGAGCCTACGCCAGCTCCTATCCTGGAAATGAGGATGGGAAATACCACGGAAGTTTTGATAATTCGCTGGAAAACCGGGGTAAGAAAGGCTCGTACATCGAAACAGGAGCAGGTTGGGCCCAGGCTTCCTCATCCCCTTTCCGATATTTTAAAAGCTTTACGTCCGAAGGGGGAATCAAAGTCCCTTTAATCGTAAAAATGCCTGGAAAAATGAAACAGGCTGGCCAATGGAACAAGTCATTTGTACATGTGACCGATATTCTTCCTACCCTGTTGGAGCTTACCGAATCAGGATATCCTACGGAATACCAAGGCAAGGCGATTCATCCCTTGATTGGAAGATCCATCCTTCCGATCCTGAATGGGAGTGCCCAATCTTTGGAAACCGGCAAAGGGTATGGATGGGAGCTTTTTGAGATGAGGGCCTACATTCGAGGCAACTGGAAAATACTCCGCTTGCCGCAGCCAATGGGTTCAGGGGATTGGGAACTTTATGATTTGGAGAAAGATCCAATTGAATCCCAGGATCTTTCCAAGCAATTTCCTGAAATCAAAGAGGAACTGATTCAGGCCTGGAAGGAATATGCCAAAAACAACGCGGTGCACGATCATCAGGGGCATTTTGATTCCCTGTATCGGGTCAATTATTCTTTACCAAAAAGTCACTAGAAAAATAAAAGGGAGGTTAAACCTCCCTTTTTTGATTTTCATTTATTGCGGAAATCTGAAAACGATACCTCCGTCAAACCCAAACTGGTACATGGTGGAGTAAGTGGAGACACCTGCTCCGGTACCGCCAGTACCGAAATAAACACCACCACCTGCGCCTTGAACAGCGGACATCAAGGAAGCTTGAATTCTAAGACCTACCTTTTCGGAAAACCAAAAATTGGATCCTCCGCGAAGGGCCCATGCAAATTTGGTAGCTCCTTCATTGTTTCCATTATCCGGATTGGTTACATCCAAAATAGCCATACCAATTCCAAAGCCAAAGAAGGGCTCAGCCACTTCACTGATTGGAAAGTAATTGGTTCCGTTTAACATGATCCAATTCGCCGTGTAATCAAAATCGGTTTCCTGAAGCTGTCCTCCTAAGATCCCTGAATCAACGTATTGGATAGGAATTTGGGAATCCTGTCTGAGGTATTGCAATTCAAATGCTTTCGTACCACCTGGTAATTGGTATTCCAAACCTGCACCCCATCGGAGACCTCCCAGGATTTTCCCTTCATAGTAGGAGTTGGAGGAATAATAGCTACTTACTTCATCATCGAACACATACCCTGCATAAGTATTGAGGCGCAGTTCCTGAGAAAATGCTGTCCCGGCGAATAATGCCAAAACAAAAACAAGTGTGATTTTTTTCATAAATGGTTAGAAATATTAAACAAGTGTGAAGGAAAAAGGTGTACCACTTCCGCAGAATGCCAGTCCCCGAAACAAATATGACACAGTCTTCTTCAGAATTTCATGACATATGTCAGTTAGACCATGCCGTTGCCACTTTTTTTGATCGGATTGATATTGGAATGTTAATGGATTTCAAAAAATCAGTTTCAATTTTTCATGCGAAAAACAACAGCATAAAACGAATTGGAACTGAAAGTCCATCCATGAAGATGGATTTATTTTAAGCTCCTAAGAATCAAAACCCTAGGTTGAACTTCCTACAGGATGAACCCTGATCTCCAACGCCTACCGTATCCATCACTTTGCCCCATTACTTATGGTTTCCAGACTCATTGTTCAAAATCATAGGAACCATGGTTTTGAATTGTTCCATAAGACCATGGAGAAATTCATAATTCATTGTCCGGTAATCTACCCGTGTTAAAAATGTATCCCGCAAGGCTTCATAATAAGGAATTGCAACTTCAAGTGGCAAACCAATTTCCTTACTGAAAAGGGGTATGACGAGCGGATCAATCTTCATGTTATTCCGATCATGGCCCTCAATAAAAAATTTCACATGCCGATTTCTGACTAACTGGATATGAAAAAAACAGACATATTTATGCCTGAGCATAAGATTAAAAAAGCCCGGATCATAACTGTCCAGACCTGAAATCTGATCGGCAAACTCATCCACCAAAAGGTCATGCTCTTGTACCAAAGTTTTTAAAAACTCGTGTACGTCTCCAAAGTAATGGTAAAAGCCCGACTTATTTAGACCTGTGATTCTAGAAAGGCGTTCAATCTGAATTCCTTCATGTCCCTCCTCCGCAAAGAGGTTATATCCAGTGGTAATCCAGACTTTTCGATGATTACTCTTTTTCATTAAAATCATATTGGACTCTAATATTACGCTTAAATAAACATAAAAAGCTTTTGTTTAAGCATCGATCCTTTCTGAGAATAGTTTGCGGAATTTTCCCTTTTCCGGAGTGCCTCATCTGCTTTAAATAACCATTCCACAAAAAAAACCGGTCTCTTGAGGGAGACCGGTTTGCTTGATTTTACTTTTTCGTTTCGATCGTGACTTTTTTGATTTTACCCGAAAACTTGGATGAAGTACCATAATTGGCCACCCAAGGACCTTCGTCTATACCCACATCTGCCAGGTCGTCCACTGAGAAGATTCCAGGCTGAGTCTTAGCCAATCGGCCTTCACCCGCTTTTTCACCGTTGATCAAGAAGGTTCCCACTCCACCTTTTCCTGGACCTCCCCCATCATACTTGAAGTCATAGACAATGGTGTATTTACCCGGCTTGAGAGTTTGGCTTGCAGTGACAGTGGTCGTTTCCATTCCCAGGAAGTTGTAACTGAAGGAAGGTTTGCCATTCTTCATGTAGAGGCTAAGTCCTCCAAACTTACCTCCCTGGCAGACAATCACTCCATTGGCATTGGCCCCTACTTCCACTTCAGCAGTCATGGTGTAAGAAGTGCTTCTCAAATCGATAAACACGTCCACTCCCATTCCCCTCATTCCTTCGCCATAGGTGACTGAAGTTCTTCCTTCCATGATGGACGGCCTTCCCATATCTGTAGCGCTCATCCGTTCAAAGGTTCGGTCGTCCAAAGGCAGCGCATGGTATTTTTGAGCCTCAGCCATAAAGAGATCCTGCATGGCTTTCAATTTTTCAGGGTCATTCGCTGCCAGGTTATTTGTCAAACTGAAGTCCTCCTGGGTATTGAACAATTCCCATTGGTCTTCCTGTAAGGTTGCATAAGGCTGGGCCAAATACGGCGCCTTATGGACAGTTCGTGCATACCAACCGTCCTGGTAAATGGCCCGGTTGCCAAACATTTCAAAGTACTGAACGGTGTGCTTTTCAGCGGAAGCCCCATCATTGAAAGTATAGGCTAGGCTGGTTCCTTCCACAGGATCCTGTGGAATTCCGTTTACTGATTTGGGAGCAGGTACTCCGGTCACCTCATAGATGGTCGGAGTGATATCGATCACATGTCCAAACTGGGAACGGATTTCTCCTTTGGCCTGGATTCCATTTGGCCAGTGGATGATCATTCCGTTTCGGGTGCCTCCAAAGTCGGAAGCCACCTGCTTCGTCCAGGTAAACGGTACGTCTGTCGCCACTGCCCAACCGGCTGCCATGTGAGGATAGGTGTTGTCAGAGCCCCACTCGTCGTAGTGCTTGAGCATGTCCTCCACCGTTTCAGGTACTTGGTTGAAATAAGTCATTTCGCTGTACATCCCGTTCATCTGCCCTTCCGCACTGGCTCCGTTGTCACCGGCGATGAAGACGATCATGGTATTGTCCAACTCACCCATTTCTTCCAGGGAAGCAATCATACGGCCGATTTCATAATCGGTATGCTCCGCAAAACCGGCATAAACCTCCATCTGACGGGTGAAAAGCTTTTTCTCATCTGCAGAAAGTGCATCCCAATCCTTGATTTCCTTAGGCTTTGGTGCCAGTTGCGTATTGGCAGGAATGATGCCCATTTCCTTTTGTCTTGCCAAAGTCTCCTCGCGGAGTTTGTCCCAGCCTTGATCAAATTTCCCCTTGTACTTGTCAATGTACTCTTTGGGAGCATGGTGTGGCGCATGGGTGGCACCCGGTGCATAGTACATGAAAAATGGTTTCTCCGGATTGAGCGCATTGGTAAAGTTCATCCAGGAAATGGCCTGATTGGTCATGTCGGTGGTGAAGTGGTAATCCGGATCAGTTGGAGTCTCCACCTGGGTCACACCATCATAGATTAAAGGCTGCCATTGGTTGGTCTCTCCACCCAAAAAGCCATAAAACTTCTCAAATCCGGAGCGGGTTGGCCATCTGTCCTGAGGTCCACTGATGGACAGTTCCCAAGGTGGTACTTCGTGGCATTTCCCAAATTGGGCGGTATTGAAGCCGTTCAATCTGAGCACTTCAGCCACCGGAGTGATGCTCTGGGGACGGACAGAGCTATAGCCCGGGTACGTTGTCGCCAATTCGGTGATCACCCCCATGTTGTTCGAATGGTGGTTGTAGCCGGTGAGCAGGGCTGCACGAGTCGGAGCACAAAGCGCTGTCGTATGAAAGCGGTTGTAACGCAAACCGTTTTGTGCAAGCTTCGCCATATTGGGCATGGAAATCGGACCTCCAAATGCTTCCGAAGCACCAAACCCCATATCATCGATCAGAATCACCAAGACGTTTGGGGCCCCTTTGGGCGCTTTCACTTCGAAGCGAGGCGGTGGGGTAGTATTCCGGACATCCAAGTCACTGTAGGAAGGACGGTCGGGCTCCCGAATGGGTAAGACCGTACGGTCAATTCCGTCGCTGGCTGGAACTGACGCCGTACTATCTTCGGGAGTTTTCGGTTCGCAGGCCCAAAAAGCGGCAAATCCGGCGAAGACAAGAATGGTTCTCCAAGGTTTAATCATAGGAAAAAGATGTGGTTTTTTGTATTTGTTTAAAGTTGATGAAATAGTCTTTGGGGTTTTATGATAAAAATCAGGGCTTTGGAAATAATTCGTCTGAGTAGAAAACTTAAAACGTCTCTGAAACAGCGAGATAAAATCCGCTGGACCGTTCTCCAAAACCATAATCCAGTGTCAGATTGGTGCGGGAAGACTTGTCCACCATCACCCGAAGTCCCAGGCCATATCCGGGCTTGATCGATTCGAACAAACCCAAATCCTGAGTGAGATTATTGGCAGTAGTGGCATTCACAAACAAAACGCCTCCCAGCACTCCACTGCATGGGGAAATGGGAAACCGGTATTCGGCCTCGGTATAGACGTAATCTTTGCCTCGAAATCTCCCCTGCGTATAGCCTCTTGCACTGCGTCCACGCTGATCATAGGCAGTAGCCGGCAAGGCCATGTAGGGAAATCCACCCTCGGGAGTAAAGGTACCCATGGCCCAGAACGCGATCAGGTGGCTGGGATTCTTCTTGGATACGCCATGGTAACTTCTCCATTCCAGCATGATCATCTCCGTATTATTTTCATTTCCTGTAAACCGATAGGCTCCCCTGTAACCCAAGGAAAGAAAGTATCCGGTGTACGGTTGGATCATGTGGTCCCGCTTGTCGATCATGAAACTCGCGAGTATGGCAGAAGAGTAATACTTCTCCGTGTCAAAGCCATATCGCTTATTGTAGGTGTAATGTGAAGTAAGGAGGGTATCACCGGGTTCGAGGCTCAATCGTTGATCATTGATCTTGAAGTAGGCGTCGTAATTGTATCCGACTCCCAAATACATTTTATCCTTGATCTTGTATCCCACCGTTTGGTGGATTCTCAGAAAGTTAAACTCCATTGGTTGGGCCAGGGAGTCAATGGTCGTCTCCTGCCCTGCCAGGGTAAATTGATAATCCAGTGCCCCGCCTTCCGGAGAATTGGTCCCCAATCCGTAAGTGGGCTGGGAAAAGATCAAAAACCTCCAGTCGCCGGTGTAGAAAAAGCGTTCGTTTTTGGAGTACACGTTGTTTTTCAGCAGGAACAAATACTGGTTTTTGGTCGTGGCCTGCAAGCTTCCGCTGATCAGGGAAAACTGCTCGCTCCCTTTCATTTTAAAGGCATATTGCCCACCAACACCAAACATAAACCCGGTCGCGGGATTGGATCCGATGATCGGCACGAGCAGGAGTGATCCAGATCCTTCTTCCTTGACTTTTGGAGGTTTGTTTCGGGCTTCCCGGATCAGTTGGGGAAGGTCTTTTTGCATACAGACGGTGTCCGATGCTGGAGCTTCCTGAGCCCGAAGAAGGGAGGAGTTGATTAACAGTAAAAAGGCCAACAGATAGATTCTCATAGTTTTATTAAGTCAAAAGACTTGGTTGATCGGGGGTGCATCATTTTTTTTCCCAGATTTTTTTGTTGAATGCCACACCAAATGTCCAGGCATCGTACACTTCTTCTTTCCTTTCGAAGGCCAGATTGAGTGCGATTTCAAAATCTTCGGTGATTTCAAAACTGTATTCCGATCCAAACTTGATCAGAAACAGGTTTTCACTTTTCTCCAATTCATAGCCCGGTCCTACATAGAAAGACCAATGCCGCAGCGCATGGTAATGGATCACTGTCGCAAAGGCAACCGGGTAGCTTCGCTCCAGAGATATCCCTTCATGCTCCACTTCAAAACTCTGGATCTTGACATCACCCTGAAGGGCTACAGACCATTTTCTGTGAAAAAAATAATCCACATCAAAGCCCCAGGTAGGCAGCAGGATTACTTTTTTCTCCCCTTCAAAACTGTTGGGCACATGACTGTTGGCCATCAGGATTGCTGCACGGATTTTAGGCCGATGGACTTCGGATACTTCTTCCTGTGAAAACCCATGCTTTGCAAAACCGAGCAGGGCGAAAAGGATGAGCAGTGTTTTTTTCATACCAGTTTGACCCGAAAAGAAATGTCTTACCGAAGTCCTCTGCGAATTGGAAGCGGTAAAATCAAAATAAGGAAAATAGCGAGAAAGGATCTATGACTTTTGTGGTCTTAATAGTCTAGCAGAAAAAAATTTTGAGAAAAATTGAATCTGCGGGATAGCCTTTCGGGGAAATAGTTACGATTGGCTCCTCAAAAAAACGAATGAAAACTCCTTCAAAACTCCACCTATTCAAAAACTAAAAACCGAATACTAATTTTTGCTTTTTCAGAATCACCTCATTAACTTTTAGGTACAGTTTTTTACTGTTTGTTATTTGTTTCATTTTTAAACCACATTTTTATGAGTAACCTGATTTCCATTGAAATCCCGGAACCAGTTTTACAAAGCGTCCGGGCGCACATTGCGGCCATCAATGCCGAGCTCAATCCCTATCTGCCAAACATCTCTCCGGACATGCTGGATGGCTTGCCCAAGATGTCGGATGGTCGGGAGCCTTTTGTGACCAAGGCTTTGGAATTTGCCGAAACCAATCCTCAGTTCAACCCGCCCTTTATGGACGTACCTGAGCTGAAGAAGGACGTGGTCGCGTATCGAGCCCTTACGCCGGTCTTTTATGAGTTGGAGCAAGTGACCAACCGGGTCAAGGTCGCCTATTCTGCAGCTGGCTCAGAAGCCTACACTGTTTCGCTGACGTTTTACAACACGATCAAGCAAGCAGTCAAGGTGGGCATCGCCGCTGCAAAACCGCTGTACGAAGCCCTTCGACCGCTGTTTGAGCGGAAGAAGCCCAGCGTACAGTAATGCTTTTGCTGGAGAGTTGACTTAACACGCCCGGCCGGACTTGAATCAGGTCCGGCTTTTTTACGCCTTATTTTACCGCAAATCAACTCCCCCTTTTCAAAAGGGGTAAAGGGGATTAATAGATTACAAAATTTTATTTCGAAAAAATAGAAAATTTCTATCTACAGCAACGTGAATGCTCCTACAGGTCAATTCATGTACCTGTGGGAGAAACGTTCCTCTACCGGAAAGAATGTTCCTCTGCCAGATAGAACATTCCTCAAAAAAGAAAGAACGTTCCTCAAAATTGATAGAATGTTCTATCCCCAGGTAGAACGTTCCTCAAAATTGGTAGAACGTTCTTACAAAATCATAGAACATTCTATCCCCGGATAAATCATTGGTGCAAAATGGAAGAACGTTCCTCAAAAATCATAGGATGTTCTATCCCCGGAAAGAACGTTGCTCTACCGGATAGAAAAAGGGAGGGATATCTCGGGGAATTGCAAATTTCAAGGGATTTTAGGGTGGGACAATGCGTAAAGAAATGATCCAGTTGGATCTTTTTAGCATTGGGCCAGTCCCGACAACTGTACGGGAGCAGGGTAAGCAAATTACACCCAGTCATCAAAAAACCTCAAAAAAGAATGACAATGGACTACGCTGAGGTGGGCTTAGCTCCTTTTCTTTTATTTGCTATACCCGTCAAAATCAATAAACTAAACATAAGCATAAAGCTCCCCATAAATACAAGGACCTGGTTTATTGAACCCACAAATTCGGTTACCGGTTGAATCAGGTTGCGTTGGATAAGGAACAGATTGATGTAGTTGTTTAAGGTAAAAAACGAACTGACGAGCAGTACAGGCCACCCCTCTCTTCTGTCTTTCAGGAAAAAGAGAATACCTACAACCCAAATTACATTGCGGGAGGTCGTAGCCGCAGTTTCGAATCGATAGAAGGTTTCCGGGCCTTCGATTTTGAATTGGGGCACAAAACTTATCAGCGTAAAAAACAAGGCAATTCCCATAAACAAAACAGCAGAACCCAAAAGAAATGAAGCATGCAATTTTCTTCTCTTCTTTACTACAAAAGCCATCAGGATTGTGAATCCCAATTCAATTGTTCCCATCACATTTTGGACAATGAGGAAGTCACCCTCTCCAGAAACCAATCCTTTGTGAGCGGAGTAAACTGATAACAATGCAGTCGTAGCAACTAAAAAAGGCCCAATAAATAAAATAGAGAGTCCTATTTTTTTATGAATCAGATGATTTCCCCCCCCGATCAGACTGATTTGGTAGAGTAATAAAAAAAGCCAGGCGAATACGGTAATTACATGAAGATTTTGATAGGGAGTGGGTGCTGCATCCTGGCCAAAATAGATGTTCCAAAAACCGGTAATGCTTACGACTAGTACAACCAATACCAATCCATATTCTAATAAATAGTTTTTAAAATTGTTCATATTTAGGTTGGTTAAGGATTGATTCAATGCTGTTGCTAAATGGGGCAGAAATACAAGTCCCTACCAACCATCAAAGAACCTCAGAGCAGAAAGGCAATAGATTAAGCTGAGGTTGGGGGTCAAAGATTCTACTACCAGACGAGGGATGATTTAATTCAATAATACTTTCTTAATATATTCTAAATTTTTTTCATTTGTGGAAATTGCATATTTATTATGGTAGCATATTTGATAAATATTGAAAAGATTTAATTCTTGATTTGTAATTTTTCTAATTTGAATCTTCTTATTTAAATCTCCATTTTTACTATAGTACTCATCTTGTTCCTCGTCAGAAAAGTAAAGACAGAATTTTTCATTAATTGGAAAATAATATTTAAACCCATTTTTAAATTTCATGTTTTCTAAAACACCTTCTTTTGTTATTGATATTCCTGGGTTATCAGAAGTAATAAAAGATAA
>NZ_QXML01000015.1 GCF_003583985.1 Algoriphagus lacus
GGAAGTTACACAAGCAATTGCAAGGTTTCTTCCGTCTTACAGATTATCAAACTCCAGGATCAATCTGGTTACAACAGGATTGGGAGTGACTTTAATAAGTTATTCCTTATTCTTGTTGTTTTTTTTCCTATTCGAACCATTAGTGTCAACTTATGTGCTGCTTCAGGAACTCCCTGAAAATTCTTATGCCTTAGTTGCTTTTTATGTGTTTTTAAATGGAATTTTTTTATTCATCCAAAACAACCTTAGGTGGACGATGCAGAGCTTGAAGTTTGCTTACACATCCCTCATTTATACTTTTTTGAATTTGATTTCAATCGGTGTGTTTCTTTTCTATTTGGATTTTGGACTTAATGGAGTATTAATCTCTGGAATAATTTCAACTTCAATTTCAATAGTAATCTCCTTTTTTTTTCAAAGAGAATATTATTCGGGGATCTTTTCACTAAAGTATGCACAACGAATTTTGAATTTTTCAATCCCTTTAATATTATCTGCTGTAGCGGTTTACTTTTCTTTGTATCTAGACAGACTAATCATCAATAAGTATTTAGGATTAAAGGAATTAGCAGTATTCGGAGTGGCATTTAGATTTGCTGCCTTAGTGGGTTTGGCTACTACAGGCTTTTCCAGTGCCCTTACCCCCTTGATTTATAATGACCCTTATTCCAAAACAACAAAAGAATCGATTGGTATTCTTTTTAGACATTTTTCCAGAGCATCACTTATTTTTCTTTTGTTCTTGACCTTTTTTTCCAGTGAAATTCTGATTTTTCTAACTACTCCGGAATACCTCGAGGCAAGAGTTTTAATTCCAGTCGTAACTTGTTCAATGATTTTTTCTTCCGTTTATGTTTTTTTTCCTGGGCTGACGCTTGCTAAAGAAACCGGAAAATTGGCACTGATAAATATCTTATCATCACTTGTAAATCTTGGTCTTTGTCTTCTGCTCATTGGGAGGTTTGGAGTAATAGGAGTTGCCTTTTCGACCTTGATAAGTTCTCTTTTTGGTTTAGTGGTCAATATAGTTTACAGTAATAAGTATTATTATCAATCTGTTATTTCTTTAGTAAAGGATAAATTTATTCTAATCATAGGAATTGTACTTTGTGCAACTATCCTCTATGATGACTTTATTTTTGTAAATTCTATTCAGTTGGATAGTCTATTGGCTAAATGCTTAATATTTTCTATATTTTTAATTATTTACATTATTCAATTGAGAAAAGGAAGCTTGTATTCCAATTGATTTTCCTTTCGATTAGATGAAAATAGCTTATTATCTAGTACATGACCTAACCCGTAATGATGGGGTAGTCAAAAAGATAAAATCCCAAATTTCGGAATGGGAAAATCTCGGTGTTGAAGTCAAGGTTTTTGCTATTTCCGGTTTCTGTGAAAATTCGATTATCGATGCAAATATTTATGGGTTCTCAGGTTTTATATCTTCTCGAGTTCGTCCAAATAAAAATCTGTTAAACGATATTGATGAGTTTAATCCTGATTTGGTTTATCTCCGATACGATACAGTTACGGCAAATATTCTCTTTTTGGCTAAAAAGTATAAGCTCATTTGTGAACTCAACACCATTGACCGGGATGAAGCAAAGCTTTTTTTCAAGAGTAATGTAAATCTAAAATCCACCTTTAGACTCTTGGCTTTCTACTTGCTCAGAAATAGATTTTTTCATCAAATGTCGGGGTTAGTTTCTGTTACACATGAGATTTTGAACCATAATTCGATCCGAAAGTATCAGATTCCTCAGGTTTGTGTTCCAAATTCGATCCAAACCTCTCAATATCCTACCTTAAAGTCACCAGATCCTAGCCAAAGTCGGATTGGACTGTTTTTTATGGGGACTCCCGACCAACCTTGGCAAGGCTTTGATATTTTGGAACAATTAGCACAAGACCTTCCTGAATTTGACTTTCATGTGGTTGGACTTTTAAAGCCTTCTTATTCTAATGTTTATTATCATGGTTTTCTTTCTGCTGAAAAGTATTTGCCTATCATGATGAAATGTCATGTATGTATTGGCACATTAGCGCTTTTCAGGAAAAATATGGAGGAGGCTTGTCCTTTGAAAATCAGGGAATATATAGCAAATGGATTTCCCATAATTATAGGGTATAAGGAAGCAATGTTTGAAGATCACAGTCATTTGCCTGAATGGGCTCTTGAAATTGACCCAAGAAATCCCAACCTTGTTTCAATACGGGAGTTTTGCGTTCGAGTGAAAGATAGAATTGTCTCCAATGCAGAAGCTTTTCCGTTAGTTGATTCCTCAATATTGGAAAAAAGGAGAGTAGACTTTTTTGATTCCATCCTTTCCCAGGAATGAAAATCCATCTGATAGTTACTCAACTCGAACCTGCAGGTGCTCAAAAAGTGGCAATCGATCTGGCTAACGGACTTGCCCAGCGCGGACACGAGGTGATGGTTGTGTTTTTTTTTGAAAAAGTACCGGTTACTTATAGGCTTGAACCTAACGTTTCAATTAAAATCCTTCTGGATTCCGGAAAACCATTGAATAAAATCTTTAACACATATTTTAAACTTAAGGAATATTGGAAAACGTCTCCTCCGGATGTATGCTTGGCCTTTACGCATTACGCTAACATCTACGCTGCGATTTGCGGAAAAAGTCTGGGAATCCCTGTCATTGTTTCCCATCATAACGAAAGGACTACTTATAACCCTGTAGTCCAAAAGGTCGATCAGTTTTTACAAAACAATGGATGGTATGCGGGAATAGTTTATGTCTCTCAAACCACCAAGAATTCTTTTCAGCCATTTTACAAACAGCAGGCGATTGATGAAGTGATTTATAATTCGTTTGAATCAGATTTTGATATCTCCAGATTTCAGATGGATGACACAGGCCCGCTTAGAATATTGAATGTCGGGCGACTTATGCCACAGAAAAATCAATTGTTTTTGGTTGAAAGCATTTCACCAGATATGAATGTTAAACTGAGCATAGTTGGTGAAGGGCCAGAGGAACAAAAACTTAGGGCAAAAATAAAGGAAAAGGGAATTGAAGCTCAGGTTGAGTTACTTGGCAAGAGGGATCATTCAGAGATTCTGAAAATGCTGTCCGAAACTCACTTTTTCGCAATGCCATCGCTATTTGAGGGAATGAGTATCGCGCTCTTGGAAGCGATTGTTTTGGGAGTAAACACGGTGGTTTCCGATGTGCCGGCGCAGGTAGAGGCTGTAACAATTGGTGGAGAAATTTACGGGGAAATTTTGCCTATAAACTCTTCTGATGTTTGGAAAGACTTTTTTAAAAATCAGATTCAAAATAAACCTAAGCATTTGAAGGGATCAAAAATCCACGATAAAATGGTGACGAGGTATTTGCGGTCCAGGTTCATTGATCAGTTCGAACAAATCTTTCTTTCTTTTCAAAAGTGAATTTTAGGATTTCTCTTTTACCCCATCAAATCCTGTATCTCAATATCCTGGTATTGGGATTTTTAAGTTTTTTAGGACTTAATCTTTTCAATCCTTCCATTTTATTTGAAGCGCTCCTTTTCGTCACCTTCTTCATTTATTTATCCACTATCCAAAAAGATGTCCTTTGGATTCCCATAGTTTCTCTCACTTATGTGACTTTAAGTTTGATCTATGCGGTAATCATCGAAAAGAATCATATTCTTGATTTTTTCCTGATTTTCAAGTCCTTCGTTTACTTGGTTATCATTAGCCAATTTGTCGGAAAAAACTCCCTTACTCCCGAGTATGTCAGGAAGATTTATTTGGTGGTTTTGGGATTGTTTTTTCTAAAATATCTTTTCCTCGTACTGCAGGGTACAGCAAGGCAAAGCATTCGGGTTTTTGACGAAAGCAATTTCGAATTGATGATGCTTTCTTGCCTTTTTTTGCTTGATTATCGAAATCGGAGGGAGCTTAATTATCTGGAAATTATGCTTTTGTTGATTACTTTTTTTCTTTCCGGGTCACGCTCAGGGTTAGTCATTATAGTGTTTCTAATTGGAGCATTATTTTTAAAGAACCTCAACAAGAGAAATTTTTTCATTCTGTTGCTTTTTGCACCTATTGGGATAGGGATGATTTATTTCATATTTCTGACTAGGTCTGAGGGAGACACACTTGAAAGTATAGACCGCTATATCTTTTTTATGAGTTTTCTTAAGGAGGTCAAAGACTGGACTTTTTTTGATTTTCTGGTGGGTTCAGAAAGGATAACAGCGTTGAGCCCTGAAACCTGTGGGAAACTTAACTATTATGAAAAATTATTGAGTTTCAGAAATGATGGAACCTGCTATAGTGTTATTCTACACTCCTTTATTATTAGGGTGATATTTGACCATGGATTAATTGGATTTTCGTTTCTTTGTCTTTCAGTTTATCATTTAGTTCGGAAGTCTGGTACAGATAGGTTCATTTCTTTTCTAATTTTAATGATTTTGATTTTGAACTCACTATCAGTTTCTGCATTCAACAGCGTGTATGCCATGCTGGGTGTTTCGTTGTTTTTGACTTCGAAAAACCCGGAAATCATCGTAAAAAATGACAAATAGGATATTAGGCGTTAGATTTGACAATTTCACAATTGATGAATTTGTCGATTTGGTTGTCAAAGAGATTGAGGCAAAGAAGAAATTTAGAATAGCGCTTTCCAATCCTGAGTTTCTATTGCAAGCCAGAAGTAATCCCCAATTGAAAAAATATTTGAATTCCATTGAGTTTAATGTTGCAGATGGAATTGGAGTAGTGCTAGCTTCAAGGCTGCTTCATCAATATCCTTTGAAAGAGCGAATCACTGGAACGGATATGTTGCCCCGTCTCATTGAAAAAGCAAAAGAACGAGGGTTAACTTTTTATTTTTTAGGCGGAAAACCAGGAGTAGCTGAAAAAGCAAAGCAAAAGTTTCTTGAAAAATTTGGGTATCAAGGAGTAATAGGCTTACACCATGGGTATTTGGATGATAACATGGAGAGCGTGATTATCGATGAAATAAGACTTCTAAAGCCTGATATTTTGATGGTTTGCTTAGGTAACCCGAAGCAGGAAAAATGGATTCAGGATAATTTCCATCTTTTGGAAGCTCGCCTGATCTTTGGTAATGGAGGGGCCTTGGATTATTATTCCAACAATGTGAAAAGGGCTCCTTTATGGTTTCAAGAAAATGGCCTTGAATGGTTGTTTAGACTGACTCAGGATTTTTCTTGGGCGAGGATAAAGAGGCAATCCAAACTGCTGAAATTTCCTTTTCTTATTTTATTTGATTTTGTGAAGCAGGGATTGAAAAAGGAAAAAATCTCTAATGAAGTACTTCATTAGTCTTATTTTATTATTGTTTTCCCTCCAAGTTTTTTCTCAAAGCAACCAGCCAGGGTTTCAGATTTTGGAGGAGGTTCAAAGGAGGAATTATTCGGCTCAGGATACAAATCAGAGATTTGGTGGATTTGTCCTCAGGATGCCTTATCTATCCAATCTTCCGGAATCGCCAAACAAAAAGGTTTCACTACAGGCTTTGCCTTTGATTAGTGCTACTCAGTATAGTGGAAAAAGACCTTACAGCTGGGGAGATGGACCAATGATACCTTCAGTAGGATGGCAGCAATATTTATCAACAGGATTTTATTTCAAGGCTTCCATTTTACATATAAGGTTTCAACCCGAATACGTAGTTGCGGAAAATCGGCCCTATGAAGGTTTTTCTGAACTTTTTCACCCCTCTGTTATCAAAGACAGATACCATTATTGGAATTATGATGATTCACCCGAAAGATATGCTTCAAGTACATTTCAGGATTTTTGGTGGGGACAAAGCAGCGTAACTTTAAGGTATGGTTCTTTCGAAACAGGATTGTCCACCCGGTCAATCTGGTGGGGACCTGGTCAATGGGCTTCCATGACTTTTTCAGATAACGCGCGAAGTTTTCCTCATTTAACTTTGAACACTGTAAAGCCGGCAAAAACTTTTTTGGGTAATTTTGAGGGACAATTACTGGTAGGTAGACTTGAAAATTCAGGCCTGGGAGCATCCCAAAATGAGCAACTCAACGAGCAGTATTTTTCCTATTTCTCGGGAGACTGGAGGTATCTGAATGCTTTGATGGTATCCTATAATCCAAAATGGATATCAAATGCTACAATTGGTTTCTCCCGAACTTTTCAACAGTTCAGCGAAGATCAAAGCAAAGATTTTGGCGGCTATTTTCCGATTTTTGAACCATTTCAAAAAGAGAAACTCTTTGAAAACAATAATTCAGTTATCTACGATGGGGAAGCCCAGGATCAACAGGCCACTTTTTTCTTCAGGTATGCAGTCCCCAAAGCCCAAGCTGAGATCTACGCTGAATATGGACGAAGAGACCATGCCTACAATTGGCGTGATGCCGTTTTAAGTCCTGAGCATTCCAGAGGCTACCTGTTTGGTTTTATCAAGCTTGTTGATTTGCCTCAGAGCAGCAGTGGAAAGAAAATTCAAATTCGAGGTGAGGTGATTCATCAACAAGAGCCTGTCAATCGATACGTAAGGTATATGGGACTGGGGGGAGATTCATCTTGGCAGCTCCATTATCAAGTCAGAAGCTATGGAAATTATGGTCAAGCACTAGGCACAGGTATTGGAACAGGATCGAATATCCAAATTCTTGAAGTTGCAGTGGTGGAAGGGTGGAATAAATTGGGGCTGGTCTTTCATCGGTTAGAGAATCACATGGATTTTTATAACCGTGCTTTTGTGAGCCATGGGGTGACTAATCCTTGGTTGGATTATACTGTTGGAGCATTGGTTAACCACGATTTCGGGAACCTGAAATTAACCTCCGAATTAAAATTTGTTCATGGCCGAAATTATCAATGGAAAGGTAACCTACCTGAAAATCTTGAAAATGGTACTGTTCAAAATATAAACTCATTCCATGGTAAAGTAAGTTTGATTTACTTTTTAAAGAAGGATAACAAGAATTGAAAACCAAAAATCATTAGTATGAAAGTTACAAAAATCTGTTGCATAGGTGCTGGATATGTAGGTGGACCTACTATGTCTGTGATCGCTCAAAAATGCCCGGATATTAAAGTTACCGTTGTAGATATAAATCAAACCAGAATTGATGCATGGAATGACCCTGATCTGAGTAATCTTCCTGTATATGAACCAGGTCTGGATAAGGTAGTAGCTGAGGCAAGAGGAAGAAACCTGTTTTTTTCGACGGATGTGATCAAAGCGATTGAGGAATCTGAAATGATTTTTATTTCAGTGAACACTCCCACAAAAACATATGGTGAAGGCAAAGGGATGGCGGCTGACTTGAAGTGGGTGGAATTATGTGCCAGACAGATTGCAACAGCATCAAAAGAAGACAAGATTGTGGTTGAAAAATCAACCCTTCCTGTGAGGACAGCCCAAGCAGTGAAGGATATTCTGGTAAACACTGGGAATGGTTTGAAATTTCAAATTCTTTCCAATCCTGAATTCCTCGCAGAAGGTACTGCAATTGAGGATTTGGAATCTCCTGACAGAGTGTTGATTGGGGGAGATGATACTCCAGAAGGGAAAATTGCAATTCAGGCATTGGTCGATATATATGCACGTTGGGTGCCTAAAGACCGGATTCTTACTACAAATGTTTGGTCTTCAGAACTTTCTAAGCTTACTGCAAATGCATTCTTGGCCCAGAGGGTATCTTCTATTAACGCTTTGTCAGAGCTATGTGAGGTGACTGGAGCTGACGTTTCTGAGGTGGCAAAGGCAATAGGAACTGACAGCCGAATTGGATCCAAATTTTTGAAAGCTTCAGTAGGTTTTGGAGGCTCTTGTTTCCAAAAGGATATTTTGAATATGGTTTATATCTGCAGAAGTTACCAGCTTAATGAGGTGGCCGATTATTGGGAGCAAGTAATAAAAATGAATGATCATCAAAAGGCCAGGTTCGCAAAGAAGATTATCAAGTCACTTTACAATACGGTCAGTGGGAAAAAAATAACATTTTTGGGTTGGGCATTTAAAAAAGACACGAATGATACCCGCGAATCTGCAGCAATCTACGTGGCGGATCATTTATTGAGTGAGCAGGCAAAAATTTGCGTGTATGATCCAAAAGTAAACCAGGAAAAAGTCTATGCAGATTTGGAGTATCTGAATACCAGATCCTCAGACGAGAATAGGCGCCATGTTAAGGTTATGAACGATCCATATGAGGCCTGTAAAGACTCACATGCGATAGCCATTCTTACAGAGTGGGATGAATTCAAAACTTATGATTGGGAAAAGATTTATCAAAACATGTTAAAGCCTGCTACACTTTTCGACGGCAGAAATATTCTTTCGAAAGAAGAAATGACAAAAATCGGTTTCAGGTTCTATGCCATTGGTAAGCCATAATGGAAGGCATCATCTCTGAATTGAATATTTCTTTTTGATTGGGAGTCATTCCAGAGTTTACAAACACACTTCAAAAAATATAAGCGGCAAATTATCTACTGGAATGAGTAACTTTGGTACTCATTCCAAGTGTTCCAATCTTGCCTTTAATCTTCCTTGATTTATCAAAAGGAGACAGAAAAAGCAAGTTCCGGATAGTCTCTCTACTAGGTCTGTTTGTGACCGAAAGGGCGAAGCTTTAAATAAGTACAGAACACAACATAAAACTTTTACCATAAATCGTCATGTTGACACCAATTCAGGATTCTAAAATTGCAATTATCGGCCTTGGATATGTAGGTTTACCATTGGCTGTAGAATTTTCGAAAAAATTTCCCGTTATCGGATTTGATATTGACAGGGCTAGAGTTGAAGATCTCAAGTCAGGTGTAGATAAAACTCTCGAAGTAGAGGATAACCTTCTCAAATCTGTCTTGGTAACTAATGTGCCCAAATCGGGAGATAAGGGACTTTTTCCAACCTTCGAATCCAAGTCATTAGCGGATTGTAACATTTTTATCGTGACAGTTCCCACCCCTACAGATAAATACAACCGACCGGTACTTACACCCATGTTGAAGGCTTCTGAAAACATAGGAAATTACCTCAAAAAGGGGGATGTGGTGATTTATGAATCTACAGTCTATCCCGGAGTGACAGAAGATGAATGTGTTCCGGTGCTTGAGAAAGTATCTGGTCTGAAATTCAACAAAGATTTCTATGCAGGCTACTCCCCGGAACGGATCAATCCTGGAGATAAAGAACATACCGTATCGAAAATCCTAAAAGTCACCTCCGGTAGTACTCCGGCGGTTGCAGATTATGTGGATGAGTTGTACCGATCTGTGATTGTAGCTGGCACCCATAAAGCAACTTCAATAAAAGTGGCTGAAGCAGCCAAAGTAATCGAAAATTCTCAAAGGGATATCAATATTGCATTTGTCAACGAACTCTCTAAAATTTTCAATTTATTGGGAATTGATACTCACGAAGTATTGGAGGCGGCTGGGACTAAGTGGAATTTTCTAAAATTTAAGCCGGGATTGGTAGGAGGACATTGCATCGGAGTTGACCCCTTCTACCTCGCACAAAAGGCCCAGGAGGTGGGTTACCATCCTGAAATTATCCTTGCTGGTCGTCGATTGAATGATAGCATGGGAAAGTATGTTGCCACAGAAGTGATTAAGCTTATGATGCGCAAGGATCTTAAGGTAATCGATTCCAAAGTCCTGATCCTTGGATTTACCTTTAAAGAAGATTGTCCGGATGTGAGAAACACTAGGGTAATTGATATTTACAATGAGCTTAAATCCTTTGATATGGAAGTGGATGTGTATGATCCATGGGCAAATCCTGCGGAGGTGCAGCATGAATACGGGATTGATATTATTTCTGGTGAGACTGCTCCACCACTAGAAAATTATTCAGCAGTGATCTTAGCGGTTTCGCATAAACAATTTAAATCACTCCAAATCCAAAAGTCCTCAAATCAGGTAGTATTTGACGTAAAAGGGTTTTTGGATAAATCCAAAGTGGACTCCAGACTTTGAGCCATTTGAGTCAGGGTTTAAATAGTAGTTTATCATTAGTATAAATTCTTATTTTTGGCCTTGTATTTTTGATAAAAATCACCTTTTTCAAAATTTAATTCTTCATCAATGAATAAGCTAGTAAAGTTTTGCGTCCTTGGAATAGCCCTTTCCTTGGGTCTTTTTTCTTGTGTCTCCAACAAGAAAATGATTTACATGCAGGAATTGGAGGAATCAACAGGACCTCTGGTTGAGACAAGTGAAAAGTATCCTTATGTCACAGAAGAGTATCTTCTACAGGTAAATGATATTGTCGAAATCAATATTAAGACTACTGACCCTACCTTGAATCTTGTTTTTGGGGCAGTATCAAATGACATTCAAAATCAGGCTGCAATGGGTGGTGGACAGGGTGCTGGCGATGCTTTTTTCATGAACGGATATACGATTGATGACGAGGGTATGGTTGAAATTCCGCTCATTGGAAAGCTGAAACTGGTTGGTATGAGTACTGAGGAAGCCAAACTTGCTGTTGAAAAAGAAGTGGTAAAGTATGTTAACCAAAATGAATTTTTTGTCAGGGTAAGACTTGGAGGAATCCGTTTTAGTGCCCTAGGAGAGTTTAACAGATCCGGTAAGTACACAATCCTTCAAAATAGGGTAACTATTTTCGAAGCCATTGCATTTGCCGGAGATCTTAGCAGAGTGGCAAAACGGGATGAAATTCTACTGGTAAGACAATATCCCGATGGATCACAGATCCATAAAATCAACCTTTTGGATAGAAAACTATTAGGCTCTGAGTATTTCTTTTTGAAGCCCAATGATATGATCTATGCCGAACCAATGAAAGTGAGAGAAATCGGAGCTGGAAACACCTTGGTTGAAACGCTCACTTTGTTGACTACTTCGATTACCGCCATTGCGCTTATCCTTACTTTAGTACAAGACAATAATTAATCCCACTTTATGAGTGTAGATCAGGAAGATAAAGACCTTTTTCACGAGGAAGAGAGTAGTTTTGATTTGAAGGCAATCCTTCCCAAAATCGTCAAGATTTGGCCGTGGATGCTTTTGAGTTTAACCCTATGTATTGGTCTTGCTTTTTACATAACCCAGACAACCCCTCCAAATTTTAGAGTTTCCTCAAAGTTTTTCATCAAGGAAAATGAGCAGGCATTTTCATTTTTTGAAAATCCTGCAATGGGTCAGGAACAAGGAATGGGGTTGACCAATGAAATGATCATTCTTAAGTCACGTCCAATTGCCGAAGCTACTTTGGCTAAGCTTGATTTTCAGGTTGAGTACTATGAAAAAGGGACTTTTGTCAATAAAGAGCTTTATCGGCAAACCCCAATTTTAGTTGAAGTTGACTGGAAAGCCCCACAATTACTAAACGGATTGATTGAGGTCAATTGGAATTCCATTGGAGAATTTCAAATGGTATTTCCAGAGGAATCTTACAGCCAGTTATTTCCGGATGGTAGTTATGGTTCTGTAAAAAATTTGGAATCCAATTCCTTCAAGTTTGGCGAATGGGTTGAAACTCCACATTTCAAAATTAAAGTAAGTAATACTTCGGGGCAGGCGAGCGGATCTTCCATGTTTCTTCTAAGAGATAAAAACTATCTCGTTAATACCTATTCACTTGGTTTGATCATTGAATTGGCTGAAAAGAACTCCTCAATTTTAGCGCTAAGTGTAGTTGTTCAAAACAGAGCTAAAGGAGAAGCATACCTCAACGCATTGATGGAAACTTATCTGGAACTTGAGCTTTTTGAGAAAAATGAGATCGCTAACAGGACCATAAACTTTATTGATTCCCAAGTTGCAGGAGTTGCAGATTCACTCACGTTTTTTGAAACACAACTCCAAGATTTCAGATCTTCGAATCAGACGTTTAACCTGAGTTCTGAGAGCTCCACCATTTTCAATCAGCTGACAGAAATCGAAACACAGTTGGCTAATGAAAATCTAAAGCGTCGATACTATCAATCGCTCAAGGATTATTTGGTAAGGGAAAACTATAATGAAATTGTAGTGCCTTCAGGATTGGGGATAGAAGATCCGTACCTAAATGGATTGATAGAAAATCTTTTAGCCGTTCAGGTGGAGCGGTCTCGATTAATGGCCACACAAACGGATCTCTCGCCTCAAGTCAGAGAGGCAAATAAAAAACTGGCTGATCTCAATAGGTCCATTTCCGAGATTCTTAATAATGTGGACCTCAATAATAAAATGTCCATTGAAGATCTTGAAAACAGAAAACGGAACATTGAAGCTTCATTCCGATCACTTCCTCAAGCTGAACAAAACTTAATCAGAATTCAAAGACAGGCTACTTTGAATGAGAATATCTACAATTTCCTGTCTGAAAGAAGAGCAGAATCTGCAATATCCAAGGCGTCAAATACCCCCGCGAATAAGATTATCGAATATGCAAAAGCTGGACTTTTGCAGGTAAGTCCTAAGCCTGCGAGGAATTATTTGGCTGCAATATTTGCAGGATTATTGATCCCGATCCTGTTTGTTTTTGGAAGGGAGTTTTTCCAGACAAAGATCGAAGAGCCGAAGTATTTGGAAAGGAAACTTAAAATACCTGTCCTATCTACCATCCTTCAAAATAAGGGAAAGGAAAATTTGGTTGTATTTGGTTCAGGGAAATCGGGAATTGCGGAAGGCTTCAGGTCGTTGAGATCTAACATAAAGTTCTTAGTGCCTAAGGAGAAGCAACTCACTTTCATGATCACTTCGACCATTTCGGGTGAAGGAAAGACTTTTTGCGCAATGAACCTTGCGTCTGTATATTCTTTGACCGGTAAGAAGACCGTCTTGGTAGGTTGCGACATGCGTAAACCAAAAATCTTTGAGGACTTTGGTTTAAAAAATGACGTTGGTCTTTCAACTTACCTCAGCGGTCAGGAAGACGATTTTAAAAAGGTGGTCAAGCAAACTCAATATGAGAATTTGGACCTAATTCTTTCCGGTCCAATCCCCCCAAACCCCTCCGAATTGTTGTTTTCTCCGAATTTTGAAGTACTCATTTCTAAATTAAGAGGCGAATACGATGTGGTTATTTTGGATACTCCTCCTGTTGGATTGGTATCTGAAACACTAGACCTGCTGACAATGGTAGACTTTACACTTTTCGTCTTCAGACAAAACTATTCTGAAAAAGGATTCATAGATGCAGTTAATGGGTTGAAAGAGCAAAAGGGCGTGAAAAACATCTATGCAATTTTCAATGGATTGGATGCGAGCAAAGTTTCTTATGGAGGATATGGCTATACCTATGGCTATGGTTATGGGTATTACGATGAAGAAAACAAAAAGAAAAAGCGATTCCGCATTTAATTACTCCTCTTGAAAAACTTCCTTCAAAAATATTTCAGGTACTTCTCATTTTTTTATGAGTACCTGGGATACAAAGTTATACTCCTAGTAGCCTCCAGTCTTTTGGTTGGTTTGCTGGATGGATTTGGTTTGGCCTTGTTCATCCCAGTTTTCCAGATCGCTGCTGATGGCATTACTCAGGAAAACCGGGATGCTCTAGGTAACCTTGATTTTCTCCTGGATTGGATTGAAGCCTTGGGTTTCGGTCTTGATCTCAATGTGATCTTGGGAGTGATGGTTGCCTTGTTCCTCATCAAGTCAGTATTTAAATTTTATGATGGAGTTTTTAAAACTAGGCTCCAAATGGAGTTTGTTAGAAAGCTTCGATATGAAATGGTGGATGGACTCGGTGGAATGAGCTACAAAAACTTTGTTAATCTCGATGCGGGTAAAGTTCAAAACACACTTTCAGGAGAGGTATTCAAAGTGACTTACAGTTTTCTTACCTACTTCAGTACCATTCAATATTTGGTGCTCCTGATGGTATACATTGCTTTAGCAATGCTTTCAAACTTTCAGTTTGCAATTCTGGTAAGCATTGGAGGTTTTATGTCCAATTTCATTTTTAAAATCATTTTCAAATTCACTGAAAAAGCTTCTGTTGGAGTAACTGCCTACAATCATGAATTCCAATCCTATTTGATTCAAGCTGTTCATAATTTTAAATACTTAAAGGCAACAGATTATTTTTCAAAGTATAAGATGAAACTCAAAGGAATCATTGATTCTATTGAATTTCAGCAAAAGAAGATTGGGATGTACAACGCCTTTTTAGGAGCGACCCGAGAGCCAATCGTCTTGATTATAGTTGTGGCTGTGATTTTAATTCAAGTGAACTACATGGGTGGACAAATGGCCACCATCCTTGCAAGCTTGTTGTTTTTTTATCGGGCCTTGAATTATGTCATCAGTCTACAGACCAGTTGGCAGGGATTTGTTGCCCATTATGGTGGTGTAGTAGCTGCAATGGAACTCATGGATGAGTTTAAACTCATGAAAGAGCCAACTGAAAGCAAGAATAAAATTCCAAGAATTGAGCAAATTGAGCTTTCCAATTTGAATTTTGCCTACAACCCTCAAACTCCGGTTTTAAATAATATTCAAATCAGAATTGACCATCTCCGCACTCTTGCCCTGGTAGGTGGATCAGGAAGTGGGAAAACGACCATGGTTAATTTGATCATTGGTTTACTTGAACCTACATCCGGGCAAATCCTTATAAACGGGAGCGAAAGAAGCTTTTTTGATAAATCAGCCTACCGAAGGAGGTTTGGATATATTACTCAAGAACCAGTAATTTTTAATGATAATATATTTAATAATGTGACTTTTTGGGATGAGAAATCTCCTCAAAACGTAGCAAGATTCAGAGAGGCCATTCGGTTAGCAAATATCGAAAGCTTTGTGGACTCACTTCCGGATAAAGAGCAGACCAAATTGGGTGACAACGGAATGTTGGTAAGTGGGGGACAAAAGCAACGGATCTCTATTGCAAGAGAACTCTATAAAGAGGTTGATGTCTTGATTTTGGATGAAGCAACTTCTGCCTTGGATAGCGAAACAGAAAGGTCAATTCAGGAAAATATTGAAAATCTCAGGGGCAAA
Source organism: Algoriphagus lacus (assembly GCF_003583985.1). Lineage (GTDB taxonomy): Bacteria > Bacteroidota > Bacteroidia > Cytophagales > Cyclobacteriaceae > Algoriphagus > Algoriphagus lacus. The sequence goes on from NZ_QXML01000015.1 coordinate 14,930, forward strand.
TACACCATCATTATTGTTGCACATCGATTGAGTACAGTGAAAAAAGCAGATAAAATTTTGGTTTTGAACAGGGGTATAGTAGATGGAGAAGGCTCCTTTGAAGAGCTGGTTGACCAGAATTCACTCTTTAAAAGGATGGTTGAGTTACAAGAGTTCTAGGATTTTTTCTTCTTGAATAAAGAAAAAAATAACGTTGAAAAACAAAATCAGAGTCCTTCTTTCAAATTTACCTCTTCCTTTTGACCAAGTAGGGAGTTGGACTTTCGAGTTTAATTATTTGCTTAAGCAGGCTCCGCTTTTTGATTATGTGCTTTCCCCAAATCCAATTCAATCAGATGTTTTTAGGTATTGTAAAAAAAGGAAATGGTTTAAAGGGGCAAAACTATTTAAAAACAAGTTGCTCTTTTCCTGGATTTTCCGTGATTATATCAGGGAGTTAGTTCTAATCGCAAAAGAAGGAAAACCGCTGCAGTTGCTTGTGGTTGATGACCAGGCCTTATTGTATGCATTGGCAAAATTCAAACCTCAACTTCCAGATAATAGTGAGCTGATTTATTACCATCATGGACATTCAATCGAACTGAGTCCTATGGTAATGTACCGAACTGACAAAGTTTTTTTTCTAACTAGGCTTGGATATAGAGAGTCAGTTATTTGCAATAACCAATTCACCCCTGAAGTTGAGATAGTTGGTAATGGTGTTTCTTCTGAGATTTTTTATCCCCTTTCAACGGAGGAGAAAATTAGAAAAAGAAAGTTGGAAGGATTTGGATCTAGTGAAATCCTAATCACTTGGATGGCCAATTCGAGACCTGTGAAAGGAATCCATTTATTTGAAAAAATGATCCCGGCACTTATTGAGTTGGACCCAAGAATTAAAATCATAATTATTGGAAATGCTCATCATTTAAAATGGAAGTCAGATAGACTTATTCAAAAGGGTAGATTAAACCCTCCTCAAGTTGCAGAAATCCTTCAAGTCAGCGACTTTTATTTTTTTACTTCTCTTTGGAAAGAAGGCTTTGGGTTATCACTTGTAGAAGCAATAAAATGCGGTAATTTTATTGTTAGTTCAAGAAATGGGGGAATTGCTGATGTAGTGGGAGGGTACGAAAGGGTAAGGTTCATTGAGGATCCCAATATTATTGCTTCTTGGATTACCGAGTTCGGAAATATTATTTCTTCCGACTCGTGGAGGGATCTGGACGAAAAAACCAGAAACTCGCTCTTCGATTTTTTCAGTCTGAAAAGCTGGGAAGATCGGATCCGAAACGGCTTAAAATAGAACCTTTAATGAGTAAAGTAAAAGACCTTTTAAGAACTCTCGTTTATTCCCGCTACAGAGTTTCTTTTTCAAAGGCTGGTGAGGATATTCAGTTGTTCAAACTATTTAACAAGTTTAAGGGAGGCTACTTGGACATTGGATGTTTCGAACCCATCACTTTCTCCAATACTTATTTTTTTTACTTAAAAGGATGGAGAGGTTTTGTGGTTGACCCAAATCCGGATCTGATTTCAAAATTTGCAGAAGTAAGACCCAAAGACACGTTTATTAACAGAGGAATTTCTTCCACCTCGGGAGTTTTGAAGTATTATATGTTGCCCCAGAAAATGGCATCAATGAATACATTCGATTACTCATTTCTTGAGAAGAACAATCTAGTCTCTTATATAGAAAAGGAGATAGACGTCCCTTTATCAAGTTTGGAAGAACTAATTGAAGAGTTTAAACTAGACAATCACATTGATTTTATTGATGTTGATGTCGAAGGTTTAGATTTTGAAGTCTTGCGTTCAAATAATTGGGAAAAATTCAGACCGCCCGTGGTGATGGTAGAAACCGACCAGCCTTTGGTAAATGATTTGACTTCAAATGTCACCAAATTGCTTGAAGATAAAGAGTACAGGCTATTGTCAAAGTTGGTTCAGAGCTCTGATGGAGCCGGAAATCTTATCTTTTGCAGAAAAGATTATAAACTTAATCACTAATAATGAGAACCGGGGTTAATCCTGCTAAGTTGAATTTCAAACTCGAGAAGCGAAATCATCATCGAATTATCATCCCGGTTTTTATTCCAAATTTTGAAGGCTATTTCCAGGAAATTTTTGAGGTATACAAAGCTTGTATCGAATCAGCCTGGCTGACTCAGCATAATCGATCAGCAATCACTGTGGTAGACAATGGGTCTTGCCCTGAGGTAAAAGCTTGGCTCAGACTTCAGCAGGATCTGGGAAAAATTGAAACTTTAATCACCCACTCCCAAAATATCGGAAAAGTGGATGCAATACTAGGTGCAGCGAGAGCTTGCCGGGAGGATTTGATTACACTTTCTGACAGTGATATACTTTTTAAAAATGGCTGGCAAGAGGCTGTAGAAAATGTTTTTGTGGAATTTGAACAAGCCGGATCGGTCGCTCCTTTTCCTATTGCCCGCCATCTTTACTATTACTCTTCCTCAGTGATGAAGGCTGTGATTCAGAAGAAACTTTCGTTCGGATTTGAAAAGACTGAGGACCAGGAATCCATTCGAAAAATCTACAGTTGTTATGGTTGGGATTTCAAGGAAGAATATGATTCCAATCTTCCCATTGTTCGAAGCAAGAAGGGTATGGCAGTAGCAGGAAGTGGACACCAGGTGATGACTATAAGAAGAGAGGCTATTTTCCAAATGCCTTTCAATCCAAGTTTTATCAAGATATCCAACAATAGCGAAGCCCTTTGGATTGATAAGCCGATTGACGATTTTGGATATTGGAGGTTAAGTACTCCAAAGGCATGGGTGAGTCACATGGGAAATCATTTGACTGATGAAAATAACAATGACTTTCAAACTTTAGTGAAAAATCAAACTGAAGTTGACTTAATTCAACTAAACAGCTTATCTCCCAAAAGAAGCAATTCCTTGATCAATAGGATTTACGGAAAGTTTTTTAGAAAAAGTTATGACCATCGTGGTCCCGCACCAAAGCTGAAGGTCCAGACTGAACAAGACGGTTTGTAGATGAATTATCAAGTGGTTATTCCAGCAAGAGGTGGCTCCAAAAGACTCAAAGGGAAAAATATCATTGAGCTTGGAGGCATTCCATTGATTGCACACAGTATTCTTTATGCAAAAAAATCACTTCCAAATCTGCAGATTTTCGTGAATACGGATGATGAGGAAATTGCCAAGGTGGCCAAAGCTTTTGGAGCAGAAATCACCTACAGGCCTTTAGCTTTAGGATCTGATACCACCAGTTCAGTGGAAGTGCTCCAACATCAGCTTCAATGGTTTGAGGAAAACCAAATTCAATGTGATGCACTGATTCTGCTTCAGGCCACAAATCCCCTTCGGCCTAACTGGCTTTTGGAAAAAGCGATTTTAAGTTTTGAAGGTTCGGGAAGACAAAGCTTGGCTGGTTTTTCTGCCCTAAATAAAAAGTATGGACAGATCGACAGTGACCATTTTTTTCATCCTGAAAATTACGAACCCGGTCAAAGGATGCAGGATCTGGTTCCCCGCTATTACGAAAACGGACTCATCTATATTACTCTTGCTGATAGTATCCGTGGTGGCCAAATCATCACTTCAGATGTCTTTCCCTTAGTAGTAGATCATATTACTGCTACAGTGGATATTGATGAGCCCCAGGATTTAGCCTATGCCCAATATATTCTAGAAAATCATAAGGAAAATGAATAGTTACATCGAGATAGCAGGCCGAAAAGTTGGGCCGGATTACCCTCCATTGGTCATTGCCGAACTAGGAATCAACCACGAAGGCAGCCTCAAGACAGCTTTTGAAATGGTGGATGCTGCTGCCAGAGCAGGAGCAGAAGTGGTGAAGCACCAGACTCACATTGTGGAGGACGAGATGAGCCGCAGTGCAAAAAAAGTAATTCCAGGCAACGCAACCGTCTCTATCTATGAGATTATGGAGCGATGTGCATTAAATGAAGAAGATGAGCGGGCATTGAAGGCTTATGTTGAAAGTAAAGGGATGATTTTTATTTCCACACCATTTTCCCGTGCTGCAGCTAATCGGTTACAGGGAATGGGTGTAGAAGCATTTAAAATTGGCTCAGGTGAATGCAATAATTACCCATTGTTGGATCATATTGCCTCTTTTGGCAAACCCATGATCCTAAGTACTGGCATGAACACGATTGAAAGTGTCCGAAAGGCTGTGGCTACTATCCAAAAACACGGTGTCCCTCTGGCAATCCTTCACACCACCAATCTTTATCCAACCCCAATCCATCTGGTTCGATTAGGAGCTATGCAGCAATTGATGGAAGAATTCCCAGGTATTCCGGTTGGATTGAGCGATCATACGCTTTCCAACTTAGCCTGTTTTGCAGCAGTAGCACAAGGAGCTTCCCTATTGGAGCGGCATTTTACTGACCATATGCAACGAACCGGTCCTGACATTGTTTGCTCGATGGACGAACAAGCCTGTAGGGAATTGATCCAAGGAAGCAGAGAAATCCACCAAATGCTTGGTGGAAGAAAGGAGCCTGCAAAAGAGGAGCAAGTTACAATTGACTTTGCTTTTGCCACAGTTGTTACAACTGAACCCATAAAGGCTGGTGATGTCTTTTCAAAACAAAATATTTGGGTGAAAAGACCAGGTACAGGAGAAATTCTCGCGGAGCACTACGAGTCTTTGATCGGAAAAAAAGCCCTGAAGGAAATTGAAGCTGACGAACACGTGTCCTGGAAGGATGTCGAATAAAAAGAAAATCCTGTTCCTTACCGGAACCCGAGCTGATTTTGGAAAGCTCAAATCCTTGATTTCAATAACTCGAAATCACCCTGATTTTGAGGTACATATCTTTGCCACTGGTATGCATATGCACCGAAAATATGGATACACAGTACTTGAAATCCATAAGTCAGGATTTGATAATATTTTCCAGTACATCAATTACACCACCGAGGCAAGTATGGATCTAACACTTGCCAAGACCATAGAGGGGCTTTCCTCATACATTCAGGAAAACAAGCCAGATTTATTGGTGATCCATGGAGATCGGGTAGAAGCACTCGCAGGTGCGATCACTGGGTCAATGAACAATATTCTGGTGGCACATATTGAGGGGGGTGAAGTGTCCGGGACAATCGATGAACTCATTCGGCATTCGGTTTCCAAAATGAGCCATGTTCACTATGTGTCCAACGAGCTGGCTAAAAGGCGATTGGTTCAAATGGGAGAGATGGAGGCAAATATTCACGTCATTGGTTCACCCGATATTGACCTGATGTTTTCAGATAAGCTTCCAAGTTTTTCTGAGGCTTTGGCCTATTACCAGATTCCTTTTGAGCAGTTTGGAGTATTGATGTTTCATCCGGTGACTACAGAGGAGGATAAAATGGCAGCCGCCTCCAAGGAATTGGTGGACGCCGCAATCGAATCTGACCAAAATTTCCTCGTCATCTACCCAAATAATGACCTTGGGTCCAGACACATTCTGGAGGCATATGAACGCTTGAAAGGAAGCCCCAAATTCAGCGTATTTCCAAGCCTGCGGTTTGAATTTTTTCTGGCCTTGTTGAAGAAGAGCCTATTTATCCTTGGGAACAGCAGTGCAGGTATCAGGGAGGCTCCTTATTATGGTATTCCTGCTATAAATATCGGTTCAAGGCAACAGAATCGCGCTTTACATTCTGAGATTATCAATGTGGGATATAATAAAGCTGAAATTGTAGAAGCACTTCAAAGGGTAATTGAAATGGACCGCCATGAGCCACTTCAGCTTTTTGGATCAGGAAATAGTGACCAATTATTCCTGGAAACACTGTTAAAGCCTGATTTTTGGGCAACCTCCAAGCAAAAGGTCTTTAAGGACCTTGATTTAAGTTGAGTCTTATCTAATGAAGATTTGTTTTTTGATTCCTGACGGAGTCGGTATTCGTAATTATTTGTATTCAGACCTTCTTTTGATTCTTCATCAAAGAGGCCATGAAGTAGTGATTTGGCATGCTTTGGATCAAAAAGTTATAGAGCTTGCTTCCAAGATTAATAGATTTACTCCCCATCAAGCAACTTTTACTTCTTACCCGGAAGATTTCATTATTCAGCTTTTACGGGAAAGTACCTCCTATGCCCGACTGAAGCACAATCAACAAATAACCGAGAATCCTACGATCATGCTCAACTGGCATGAAAAGAAAGGATCCTTTAAGCGAAAAGCGTTAATCTGGTTTTCCGAGAAAATAGGAAAAAGGATTAAAGGATATCAAAGCCTCGTTGCAACGGAGGGGATTTATTTTGCCAGACTACGAAAAACTGAAGCCTATCAGAAGTACAAATCCCAATTAAAAGAAATCAATCCGGATGTGCTTTTTTGTACGCATCAGCGGTATCCGGGAGCAGCATATGCCCTTGCTGCAGGAGAAGATTTAGGGGTCACAACGATGACCGCGATTTTTTCTTGGGATAATCTTCCAAAGGCACGACTTCCGATTCGGGCAAAATTCTATACAGTATGGTCAAACCACATGGCCGAAGAACTCAAATTTTATTACCCCGAGCTTAAAGAAAATCAAGTTCTGATTACGGGTACTCCACAATTTGATTTTTACAAGAATGAGGATTCTATCATTTCAAGGGAGGATTTTGCCGCTCAGTTTGGATTGGATGCTTCAAAGCATTGGGTTTGCTTTTCAGGTTGTGATTCCAAAACCTCTCCTTATGATTCGGATTATTTGGAAGATGTCGCAAATGCATTAAAAGGGCAAAAGGACATTCAGTTGATATTTCGCCAAGTCCCCGTAGAGACCGTAGATCGGTATCAAAATGTATTAAATCGCCATCCTGAAATCATACATCTTAATCCCATGTGGAATAAGGGGACATATTGGAACCAATTTTTTCCTTATCCGGAGGATATCGATCATTTGGTCAACCTCAGCTACCATTGTGCAACCGTCGTGAATATCGGAAGTACGATGGCACTTGACTTTAGTTGGTTTGATAGTCCGGGATTATACCTGAATTACGACCATAAGGAAGGACAAGAATGGACTGTGAAGGACATTTATCAATTTCAGCACTTTAGATCCATGGGCAATTGGGACGCCGTAGTTTGGGCAAATTCAAGTTCTGAAATTTTAAAGAAGATAAGGCTGATCATTGATCAACCTGAATCTGTAGCAAAAGACAGGAAACTTTGGCTGGATAAAATCATCGAGCCTGATCTCCAAGTAACTGCATCAGAAAAATTGGCTGAAGCCATAATTTCCGCCAAAAAAGCAGGTTAAACTGACTGAGTAATGCACATCTGTTTTCTTTCTCCTGAATTTCCGCGCAAGGGTGCCACTCACGGTGGAATTGGGACTTTTCTTCTCACATTTTCCAAAAAGCTCATTGAAAATGGTCATCAGGTAACTGTTGCCGGAATCAATGGAGGGAAATTGATCGATGAGCAAATAGACGGGGTCAGGGTAGTAACCTTTCCGGCCAGCAAAGCAAAGCTGATAGGTTGGTGGAGGAATTTTTCGGTGATTTCAGATTTTATTGATCAGACACATGAAGGCCATCCCATAGATATAGTGGAAGGATCTGAACTTACACTGGCATTTCTCAGGAAAAATCCAGCCATAAAGTATCTTATCCGACTCCATGGAGGCCACCACTTTTTTGCCGAGGGTGAAAAAAGGGGAGTCAACAAATGGAAGGGGTTTCAGGAAAAGAAGTCTTTTCAGAAAGCAGATGGCTTTGTTGCAGTTTCTGATTATGTCAAAACACATACCGAGACCTACCTTTCATATCATAGCAAGCCAATTGAGGTAATCAATTATCCGATTTCCTTTGATAAGTTTTACCCTGCTGATCCCGAGAAGACCATCCCTTTTCGTTTAGTTTTTGCCGGTACTGTTTGTGAAAAAAAAGGAATACGTCAGTTAATTGCGGCTCTTCCGATCGTTGCAGAGAAATTCCCAAAGATTCACTTGGAAGTCTATGGCAGAGACTGGCTGTTTCCTGACGGAAGATCCTACATCGGTTTTCTGAAGGAATCCATTTCTGAAGAGATTCTCAATAGGGTTCAATTCCATGGAGCTGTCAGCCATGACAGTTTACCAGGATTCTATGAGCAGGCAGAAATTTGCATTTTCCCATCGCATATGGAGACACAAGGTCTGGTTGCACCTGAAGCAATGGCTATGGAGAAGCCGGTTATTTTTTCTGAACTAGGTCCAGGCAAGGAAACAATCGATCACGGTGTCAACGGTTGGCTATGTAATCCCCATAGTCCGGAAAGTATCGCAGCCGTTATCATCGAAGCTCTGAATGCGAAGGACAGATTTAATGAAATCGGAAAATCGGCCAGAAAGAAAGCCTTGGAAAAATTTGATCCTGACCGGATGACCGCAAAAAACCTGGAGTTTTACCAAAAGATTCTCAATTCTTAAATGCACCTTTTAGTGATTGGACATGTGGTCCATAAACTTAAGGATGGAAAGTTTTTTGCCTATGGTCCTTATGTGAGAGAGATGAATTTATGGTTTAGTCATGTGGATTGTGTGACTATTTTGTCCCCCCTCGACCTGAGTCAAAAACCCGATCCTATTGACCTGCCTTATAATCACTCTGCTTTGAGTCTCGAGGAAGTGCCAGAGTTTAGTGTTCTTTCAATTAAAGAAATTCTTGGGACGTTTCTTAAGTTTCCTGTTTTGTGGACAAGAACATGGAAAGCCATGAAAAATGCAGATCATATCCACCTCCGGTGTCCTGGCAATATGGGACTGTTGGGGGCAATGGTTCAGATCTTTTTCCCTAACAAAATCAAATCAGCGAAATATGCAGGGAATTGGGACCGTTCCAGTGTCCAGCCCTTTACCTACCGACTTCAACAAAAAATCCTGAGCAATCCATTCCTGACTAAAAAAATGCAAGTCTTAGTCTATGGGGAATGGCCCAATGAGAGTCTGAACATCCGGCCTTTTTTTACAGCTTCCTATTCTGAAAATGAAAAAGAGGACATCGTACTAAAAAAGCTTAATCCTGAAGAAGATATCAATTTGATTTTTGTCGGGGGACTCAATTCAGGAAAGCAACCCATGATTTCTGCCGAAGTCGCCAAGGAATTAAAAAATTCGGGAAAAAAAGTAAGATTAGATTTTTATGGAGAGGGGCCCGAACGAAATAAACTTGAATCATTCGCGAAAGAAAATGATCTGCAAGATTCCGTTTTCATTCACGGTAATGTGTCTGCCGAGGTTGTAAAGAAAGCTTTCCAACAAGCTCATTTTCTGATTTTTATATCCCAAAGTGAAGGCTGGCCCAAAGTGGTGGCAGAAGCCATGTTTTGGGGATGCTTGCCAATCACAACGGCAGTTTCCTGCGTTCCTCAAATGCTTGGTTTTGGAGAAAGGGGTGATTTGGTTACGGGTAAAGTAGATGAGGTTATCAACTCCATAAATAAGTACTGGGATCAACCTGATTTGTATTCCCAAAAAGTGTTGGCCGCTGCTAATTGGTCCCGGCAGTATACGTTGGAAAAGTTTGAGCAGGAAATTCAGTCGGTGTTGCTAAATAGATGAGTAAGGATAACCTAAAAATCCTTCAATTAATAGATACACTGGATACCGGTGGTGCTGAGCGAATGGCTGTAAACATGGCCAATGCTTTTTTTGAAGCGGGTATTTCCAATTTACTGGTAGTCAGTAGAAGTAATGGTAAACTTCATCACCTGGTTAATAATAAATCCTCCTTAAGACTTCTTGGAAAGCGAAACACCTTGGATTTCAAGGCTTTTAAATCGCTCATTTCAATTTTGGACGAATTTAATCCGGATATTCTTCATGCCCATGGCACTTCGGTTTATTGGGGAGTAGGTATTAAATTCCTAAGACCAGGGGTCAAACTCATCTGGCATGATCATTTGGGAATATCTGAGGAAGTGATCCAAAAGAATCCTCGAAATGAATTGTCTTGGATTGGTTCCAAAATTGATTTCGTCCTCACAGCCAATGAATCCACCAAATCCTATTGGGAGCAGAAAAAGCTTGTAAAAAGTGAAAGGATTGCCTTCTTAGCTAATTTTCCAAGTCTTTCCAAAGTTGAAAAAAATAAACCTTCCATTTTTACTTTTCTGCATTTGGCTAATTTCAGAAGCGAAAAGGGTCAGGTAAACCTGATTAAAGCAGCTGGAATTCTGGATAAAAAAGGACTTGATTTTAGAGTTCGGCTAATTGGGAAAGAGGTGGATTCTATCTGGAAGAAAAGGGTCTTGGAGTTGAGAAAAGAATTGGAACTTGAGGAAAAAGTAAGTGTGGAAGATTCCGTCATGGATGTCTCCAATGTCCTTTCAGAAGTTCATTCAGGAATTGTTGCTTCAGATAGGGAAGGACTTCCAGTAGCCCTTTTGGAATATGGGTTAGCTGATTTGGCGGTTATTTCTACCCAAGTTGGTCAGTGTCCGGAAGTTTTGGGCCATGGGGAATTCGGTAAATTGGTGCCTTCAGAAAATCCTGAATCTTTAGCGTTGGAAATGGAGAGATTTATTACCAATCCTCAAGATGCTCTTAAATTGGGAGAAGATTTTGGTAAGCATGTTTCAAAAAACTACGGTTCAGCTCAGTTTCTTTCAGGTTATGTGAAACTTGTTGATGAACTTTTTAACTTAAAAAAGAGCGAAAATTGATCAAGCAGCTGATATTAAATAAGTATCCCCTTATTTGGATTCTCTTCCATATAGCTTTGGGGCTATCAGCAACTTTTTCTCCAATTCCGGTTATTGTTTGGTTTTATCTGGTGATTATCACTTCGTTAGGTTTAATCCTGAAGCGTTCCGAATCTCCATTTATTCTGATCGGGATATTGCTTTACTTGATTTCTTTTGAGCTTTTGGCTCGAATGGCCAGGACGTCTCCTTTCATTCCTTACGAACTAGGCAAATATCTACTTTGTGCCGGGATGATTTGGGGGATTTTAAAGTACAAAACTGGAGGAAAGGAAGGTTGGATCATGTTGCTCTGCCTTGTGCCCGCCATTTTTATAGATGTAACAGGGCAAGTTGTTAGTTCTGATTTGGTTTTCAATATTTTGGGTCCGGTCAATGTAGCCTTGGTTATTGTCTTTTTTTACAAACAGCAGGTAACTACTCGTCAATTGAGCCATTTGCTTCGGATGATCGTGTATCCTATGCTAGGTGTCTTGGGATACACCATTATCAAATCTCCGGACTTCAAGGAGGTTGAATTTGCACTTGGTGCTAATGTGGATTGGAGTGGTGGTTTTGGTTCGAATCAAGTTTCCACCTTGTTCGGTTTAGGGGCTTTTTTCATGTTTATCCTGATGATTAACCGATGGAAATTTTCAGGATACGTCCTAATTGATGCTCTTGTCCTTTTTGCATTTTCCTTCCAAGGACTACTAACCTTTTCAAGAGGAGGAATGCTTGGGGCGGTTCTGGGTATTATGGTTGTATTGTTTTTTTTACGGGGAGCCTCTCTACTGGATCGAAAAAAATACAAGCTTCCCAAAATCGGAAAGTATGTTTTGCCAGCGATTCTGGTTGCGGTTGTTGCTTATTTGGCGGTAGATGAAATCACAGGTGGGATGCTAAGTCTAAGATACCAGGGAGAAACCATGGGAACTCTGGAGGGAAGCAAAGTCAAATCCCTGAATTCGGTGACAACGGGAAGATTTGAGATATTCGAGGGTGACATTAATCTTTGGACTGAACATTTTTTTCTCGGTGTTGGAGCTGGTGCCTCTAGGTTCATCAGGGAAACCATGACTGGAACGGTTGCGCACGTCGAACTCAGTCGGCTTTTGGCTGAACATGGTTTGTTGGGATTGATTTACTTCTTGATTTTATGCCGTCTTGGTTTTCAGTTATTCAAATCCAATCCGAACCCTTTGATTAGAGGAATCCTTATGGCGCTTTTTGTTGTGGCGATGTATACCACTTTTCATGCTGCGATGAGGACTTTCGTAACTCCAGCACTCATAGGGCTCAGTCTTCTCAGTGTAAAACTCACTGAAAAGAAAAAACCAGTGCAACAGGTAAGCCCCCGAGCAAAAGTTGAAACTCTTGTTTAATATGATTTTCAATTTCTCAGATCAATGAAGTTGAATCCATTTTTTCTGGAAAATATCCTTCTTCCTCTCGGGGATACGATTTTGGGTTCCTCTTTCATATCCAGCCTTAAATCCTGGAGGGAGATTTTTGGAAGAAATACCTCCGAAATTGAAAAATTGCAGGCAGCAAAGCTCAGGAAGTTACTCGAATTCGCAGGGAAGAACTCACCTTATTATCGGCTTCAGAATATTCCAAGTCACAGAGATCCCTACGTTTGGTTGAAATCCTTTCCTGTTTTGCCTAAAAGGACCTTCCGGGAAAATCTTGAATATATACTTACCCAACCGGTAGACGGAAAATTAACCGCCGTAATGTCATCCGGGTCCACAGGACCTCCTTCCAAAGTATATTTTTCCAAAGCTGAACTCTCCAGCACCCGCGCTCTGCAGATTATTTGGTGGGAGTGGGCTGGGTATCGTTTTGGAAATTCCCTACTCCAGACTGGAGTAAACATGAAGCGGTCTAGGGAAAAAGCGATCAAAGATAAGCTATTGAATACCCGGTATATTGATGCCATGAGTCATTCGGAGGCTCAGATTTTGGAGGAATTAAACTTACTCAGAAAAGAACCAAGAGACCATTTTGTGGCTTACGCATCGAGCCTTTACCTGTTTGCAAAAACAGCCTTGGCTCATGAGATACGCGATGTGAAATTTCGTTCTGCAATTTCACTTGGAGAAAAACTACTTCCTCAATTCAGAGAGGCAATTGAAAAAGCTTTTTCATGCAAAGTCTATGATACTTATGGAGCATCAGAAGGATTTTTGATAGCCTCTCAATGCCATGAAGGGAAATACCATCTGATGACCCCACATGTAGTGGTTGAGATTCTGGATGAAAAAAGCAAGGAGGTGCAACCCGGACAAACTGGACGTGTTGTATTGACGGGTCTGGATAATTTTACTACCCCGATGATCCGCTATGAAGTGGGGGATTTAGCGGTCAAAGGAAAACCTGGAACCTGTTCCTGTGGTCTGGAGTTGCCGGTTTTGGATGAGATCATCGGAAGATTAACCGAGTTTTTGCTTACCCCTTCCGGCAAATTCATTACTGTTCAGACTGTGGTTAGGGTATTGAAACACTTTCCTGAAATTGAACAATTCAAGGTGATCCAGAAAGAATTTGATTTATATAGGCTTATTTATATTTCCCCTAAAAATCAATTGGATGTGAGGGAAGAGGGAGTCCAAAGGATGTTTGAGGAAGTTTTTGGTGAACCGCTTCGTTTTGAATTTGAAAAGGTCACGGAACTTCCTAAAGCTAAAACTGGTAAGTTTCAATTAATTGAAAATCAATACAGACCGATTTGATGCTAAAGCAACTCCGGAAACTCCGGTCTCAATCCATAGACATGCTGTTGTTTTATTTTCCTTATGGGGAGAAAAATGAGCAGGTGACCAACAATTGGAAAATAGAATTTGATGGAAACTCGAATGAATATCGAATTCAAGACGGAGATGTTTTGGTTCACCGCAGTCGGGTTTTTTTTAGTAGCCGCCTTCTTAGCAATTTTCATATCGGCGGTCCTTTGATCACCATTGGCGATTGTTTTACTGACGACCGCTATCGGGGAATGGGAATTTACCCTATGGTTTTACGCAAGATTGCGAATGAATATTGCATGAAAACCCAAGTATTCATCTTGGTGGCTTCGGATAACGTTCCATCCATTCGGGGTATAGAAAAAGCAGGTTTTCAGTTTATGGCAAGGCTTACTTGTTTTAGGTTTTTGATTTTTTACCTCAAGAAAAACGTGTCGATTATCCGAAGATGATCAAGGCCTGTAAGGCGGTATTCTTGCTTGAAGGAAAAGTCCTTGACCTTCAAAATGTAGTTGACTCACGGGTGGAATGGACCGAGGAGGGATGTTCTTTTCGATTTGAAGCAAAGGAAGATTTTACCATTTCTGAATTTTTCATTGACATTGAGTTTGTGGACCAGATTGTGCTTTGGCGCTATTTGGATTACACTTGGAAAAGGCCAGGGAATGATCGGTTGGTTGCCAACGTCCATAGCCCCAAAATCTTAAAATTGCAATCCGGACTTAATGTGGCAGCCACAGGCACCTCCGGTTGCTGGGAATATCAGCCAGGTTCAGGACATCTTCGGTGGTTTTTTTACCATCCCATGCTAAGTCCCACGATGGTTTACGACCAAATCGACCAAAGAATCTTTTTGAGAAAACAGCAAATCACAAAGGGTACTGTAATCAATAACGGCTTGATTGCCGGTAAAGGAAAAGCTGAAGAATGGGCGAGAACACCTTTGGGATTTGTACCTGTGGTATGCTTTACTGACCATTCGGATTTTGACACCAAAGCCAATCTGGAAGTTCAACGGGCACTTTTTTCTTCCTTGGGGATAAAGGTTACTAAAGGATTTTTTCTTTACGATTATACCCACAAGGCCGCTAATGCGAGCTTTGAATCAGAGGAATCGCGGCAAGAACTCATCGATTGGGATAATGAAGGGAATGAATTGGCCTATCATGCACTAAGCCAAAGCTATCGGGGCAATAAAAGTGAAGATGAATTCAAGACTTTTGAAAGCCCAAAAGAAATTAATCCCGTTACCTGTTACATAGATCACGGTTTTCATCCCTACAACTATACCAAACAAAAACTTGGAGAATGGAATTCTTGGTATACTCATATGTCCGAAAAAGGTATTCGATTGATTTGGAACTATTTGGATGCAGGAGAAGGCAACCTATACACAGTTAACCAGTTGAACCCACACGGGTTTACTTTGAATTGCCTGAAGAAATCTTCCCAATATTTCAATTCCAAAGGGAAAAAAAGAAGTCCAAAAAATGAACTGCGGAATTTTTTGATGTATGGTGTTCCGGAGGATATTTTGAGGACTTCCAAATTTCTAAAAGGCAGCCTTGGAGCAGTCAAATCAAAACCCGGATTTAAGTCCATAAGAGGATTAGCAGGTGATTTGACCTCATTGGCAAAAAGGCTATTAAGCCCAAAAACAATTAAAGAAATCAATAAAAGGAGAATTGAAATCTTTGAAATAAATCGATTTGGGACTGTTTTTTTTAAGGCTTGTAATCAAAAGGAGACTGACATTCAGGTTTTTCAAACCCTTTCTGTAAGAGATTTTGATATTGTTTTTTCAGAAGAAGCTTTGAATCGCCTCCAGGATGAATCGGGCTTGATGATCGCACATACGTACTTTGCCTACACGGGAGAAAATCACGAAGGAAGGCTTTTTAAAGGTGATTCTGATGATCTTAGGGAAGAAGCAAAAGCCGGACTGGAACGGTTGGGTGAAAAGATTCAAAAAGGTCAAATTTGGAATCCCAAGATTTCTGAACTGGCTGGATTTTTTAAAAAATTTGAATCGATTACTTACATCAAAGAAGGAGAAGATTTGAAAATCTCTTGCTTCGATGGAATCAAAAGAAGTATCGAATGAGTGAAATTCAATGGCTTGTAACCAAGGAACCCGTCTGGCTTGCCAAATGGGATGAACTTCAAATCAACCAGGAATCCGGCATGTTCACTCAGACCTCGACTTGGTTGAATTCGTATGAGGCCTATGGATTTGATTTTGAGTTGCTACTTGGAATGGATGAAAAGGAAGAGATTTTGACTGGTTTTGGAAGTTTGATTGTAAAGGCAGGACCATTTAAGATCTATAATTGCCCTTGGGGACCCTGGTCCAAAACCAATGAACTGTTCGATTTGGCTACTGATGCCTTTCTTAAGAGAGCCAAGGAAATTGGAGCTTTTGCCTGTCAGCTCAATCCCTCACTTTATGATAGTTCAAATTCCACCCACCATTCTCTTCAATCAAAGGGTTTCCAAAAGGGGAACCTTCTGAACAAAATCTATTCTCCGATTCATTTCAACCTAATCCATTTGCCGCAAGTGAGCAATGCTGACCTGGAATCCCAACTCCTGAAGGGGTTTTCAGAAAATGCGCGAAGAAATATAAAATCCGGATTGAAGAATGAAGTGGACATGAAACCTGCCCAAACTCCTGAAGAAGTCCGCTTGGCCTATACTTGTTTTGAGCAAAATGCAGCAAGAGAAGGATATAAAATAAGGGACTGGAATGATTTAGGCCCCTCCTTGACAGCTTCAGTTTTAAATGGCAATGCTTTGGTTTTTTTGGCTCTTCATGAAGCAAAAACAGTTGGAGCAATATGGGTGGCAAAGGGAGGCCGCATGCTTTCCTATATAATGGGAGGGGTGGAGCGAACTGAAAAGGACTTGAAAGTAGGCCATCTTTTGCAGTGGAGATGTATTCAAAAAGCCGCCGAACTTGGGTATTCCCGATACAATATTTCAGTGGGTGGAAGTGATGGAGTTGTTCGTTTTAAGAGTAGCTTTTATCCTCAGGAACTCAGTGCGGTTGGACCCTCTTACCACGTGCTTTCTCCCATTAAATATCAAATTTTTAAATCCGGATATTCCTTCCTTGAGAAAAACAAAAAACTGGCCGTCAAATTCCTGAAGCTGATTCGGTGAAAATCCTTTATTTCTATCAGTATTATGCCACACCCAAAGGTTCTTGGGGTACCCGGGTCCATGAATTTGCTCAGGAGTGGGCCAAGCAAGGGCATCAAGTGCAAGTGGTCACTTCGATTTATTCCAAATCTGACTTGAAGGCAAAAAGATTCATCGAGCATCAGAATTTTGAAGGAGTGGATGTGACCATCATCAATGTTCGAATTGACAACAAACAGCCTTTTCTCAAAAGAATCTACACGTTTTTAGCTTATGCTGTTTGCTCAGTTTGGTTTGCATTGACCGCAAAAGCCGATGTGGTGATTGCTTCTTCAGGCCCGATCACTGTAGGAATTCCCGGACTTGTCGCCCGCTATTTACGTGGGAAAAAGCTGATTTTCGAAGCCCGTGACCTTTGGCCCGAGGGAGCAATTGAACTGGGATTGATCAAAAACCAATTCTTCCAAAAAATAGCTTATGCCCTGGAGGCCAGATGTTATAAGGCTTCTTCATTGGTCGTGGCACTTTCCATTGGAATGAAGCAAAACATTGAACGGAGATTTCCTGGCACTCGGGTGATTGATGTCACCAATGCTGCCAACATCCCGCTCTTTTCCCAAACCGCTGCTTTTGAAGGGCGAGGATTATTGGTGCCGAGGAAATATGCCATATACACTGGAAATATCGGTCAAGTGAATAACTCCCTCTGGCTTTTGGAAGCTGCAAAGGTTCTTCAGGCGAAAGGTCGAACTGACTTGAAAATTCTGCTGGTAGGAGAGGGACAACAACGGGAACTGATTGATGCGGAAATCCAAAAACAAAACCTTCAAACGCTTGTCATCTGGGGTTTAATGCCCAAAAAAAACCTTGTTGGACTAATCCAGAATGCCATGGTTTCTTTGGTGCCACTAAAGGGAACCCCGGTTTTGGATACTTCTTCACCAAATAAATTTTTTGAGTCCCTTGCAGCAGGTGTGCCGGTGATTCAAAACACCCAAGGTTGGATGAAGGATTTTTTAATCCAGCATGAGGTTGGTTTTACTCTGGACCCAAATGATCCTGTTCAACTGGCTCAAAAAATCATTGATCTGGACACGCAGCAGGATAAATTGGAAGAAATGGGCACAAGGGCAAAAGTCCTTGCAGCCCAATTATTTGACAAGGACTACCTAGCCCAAAAAATGCTCGACGGAATAACCCAAGCCATTCAGTGAAAATTCTCATTACTGGAGGAACCGGATTCTTAGGAAAGATCCTCGTCCATGAGCTTAAAAAGTCCCATGAGGTTATTTCATTGGGACGGGGTTCATTAAATCAAATCTCATACGACCTCTCCAAGGAAATTCCTGCCATTCCTCAGGTTGATATGATCATTCACGCTGCTGGGAAGGCTCATGTCATCCCCAAGTCTGAGGCGCAGAAAAAGGAATTCTTTGAGGTCAACCTTGCGGGCACAGCAAACCTCTTGAAAGGAATTTCCAATGTTCCTCGCTCTTTAGTTTTTATAAGCACGGTGGCTGTTTACGGGTTGGAGAAAGGTGAAGAAATAGCAGAAAACAGCCCTCTCCTTGGGGAAACACCTTATGCTAAAAGCAAACTGGAAGCAGAAAATCTGGTAAGGGAGTGGGGCGTAACTAATCGGGTAAACATCCTGATTTTAAGACTTCCTCTTATCGTCGGGCCAAATCCTCCAGGCAACCTTGGGGCAATGGTAAGTGCCCTCAAGAAAGGTTATTACAGAAGAATGGGCGAGGGCTCTGCCCGGAAATCCATGGTTCTGGCCGAAGATATTGCCAAGGCGTTGCCGGATTGGATGGGTCTATCCGGAACTTATAATCTCACAGATGGGATTCATCCCAGCATGGCCCAATTGGATGTTGCCTTGGCGGGAAAACTGGGAAAAACTGTAAAAACATTGCCTCTTTGGCCGCTTAAAACTTTGGCTAAAATCGGGGATTTGATTCCGGGATTCCCACTCAATTCCTACCGATTGGATAAACTTTCACATTCACTGACTTTTTCAGATCAAAAGGCACAAGTGGAACTGAAATGGTCTCCAAGATCAGTATTGGAAAATTTTGATCCGTCCATATGAGAATCCTTTTTTTAGGTGAGACGTATCGGGCAGATGCCCAAACCTGGATTAAGGGAATTGAAAAGGCTTCAGGGATTAAGCTGGAAACGAAGGAACTGCCCAAAACCGGTGGCCGTGCAGCACGAATAATCAAAGCTTTTGGTTTTCTGCTTTCCTTAGGCCTATCCAAAAAGCAATACGATATCACCCTTGCAGAGCGAGCCACTAGCTATGGATTTTTCAGTTTGCTGGTCAAATCAAAAGTCCGAATAGTGGCCCAGCAGGGAATTTCGGATGCTTTTCCGGAAACAGGTTTTGCAGGCTGGTATAAGCGAATTCTTCAACGTGCCATTTATACCCGAGCAGATTTGATCCATGCCTGGGGATATGTTATGACTTATGCCATGCTCGAGTCAGGTGCTGCTCCTTCCCGGATTTTGGTGAAACCCAAAGGACTCAATTTGAATCTCTTTAGGTATTTTTCAGAAAGATCAGAGGCTTTTATCACAGCCGTAGTCACACGCAGTCTCTACGATATTTACCGCCATCATGAAATTTTGGAGGCTTTGGCAATTCTCCGAAAAAAAGGGATCATCGTCCATTGTATTATGATCGGAGATGGAGCAGAAAAGGAAAAATTAATCGATCAGACATCATCCTTGGGCTTGGGAGATCAAGTTCATTGGATGGGAAGAGTTCCCAACGATGAGTTGCCATTACAACTTGCAAAAGCACAGCTTTACATCGCAATTCCCGAAACAGAAGGAGTCTCAGCTTCTCTTTTTGAGGCCATGGCTTGCGGCTGTTTCCCTATTGTTACTGATTTACCAGCAAACAGAGCATTTATTACCAGTGGTCAAAACGGGTTATTGGTCCAAGTAGGGAATCCCCAGGATCTTGCTCAAAAAATTGAACTTTACACCGCTAACCCTTCCAGATTTTCTCCTTTCCTTCAATCGAATCGAAAATTCATCGAGAAGAACTGTAATCTTGAAGTGAACATGAAGGAATTCTATTTAACCTATCAAAAGCTTATAAACCAAAAATAAATCATGTGCGGAATCGCAGGATTTTGGAATAAAAACAACCACAAAGCTGAGTTAAACCGCTTGGTGACCATGAGGGATTCGATGTTTCACAGAGGACCGGATGCCGGTGGGGAATATTTGGACGAAGATGTGGCTTTTGGGCACCGAAGACTTTCTATTTTGGACCTAAGTCCCGGTGCCAACCAGCCTTTTCTCTCTCCGTGTGGAAACTATGTACTCCTGTTCAACGGTGAAATTTTCAATTATCAGGACTTTTATCCGGAACTGAAGTCCAAAGGATACCAGTTCCGAACCACCTCTGATACTGAGGTTTTGCTTTTCTTGCTAATGGAGCATGGAATGAAAGTTTTACCCAGACTTAACGGTTTTTTTGCATTTGCTTTTTGGGAAAGGGAAAATCGCAAAATGACCTTGGTAAAGGATAGATATGGAGTGAAGCCACTTTTTTGGGCTGAAACTTCTGAAGGATTGGCTTTTGCCTCAGAGCCAAAAGCATTTTTTGCCTGGGGAATGGATAAGAAAATCAATACTTCCAATTTGGACGAACTTTTTTTCTATCGGCATGTCAGTGGGGAAAACACTGTTTTTGAAGGAGTCAATCGTATGCTTCCAGGACATTATCAAGTTTGGACTGATGGTGTTAAGCTGGAAAAAACAGTAAGGTGGTATCATCTAGGTGAGGAATCAGCTGGTTTTCCCCAAATCGCTGATCCAAAAACCTGGTATGAAGAGACTTTTTTGGACGCAGTCCGCTTACGGATGATCTCCGATGTTCCTGTGGGGACAATGCTTAGCGGAGGTTTGGACAGCAGTAGTATTCTTTATGCACAGCATCATTTGGGTTATAAAGGACTTAGCTCATGGAATCTTAAATTTCCGGGGTTTGAAAAAGATGAGTCTCATCTAGCCAGC
Organism: Algoriphagus lacus; assembly: GCF_003583985.1. Classification (GTDB taxonomy): domain Bacteria; phylum Bacteroidota; class Bacteroidia; order Cytophagales; family Cyclobacteriaceae; genus Algoriphagus; species Algoriphagus lacus. The sequence continues at coordinate 35,501 of NZ_QXML01000015.1, forward strand.
CGCCTGAGTTCCGACTATGGCATAGAATACAACGGCCATGAATTTGTAGGGGAAAATTTGGCCGACTTATTAAGTGAATCGATTCGCGTAAACGATGAGCCTCTGATGCACTTCACCGACGGGGTATTGCTGGGATTGTCAAAAAAAGCAAAACAAAAGGTGACTGTTCTCCTTACAGGGGAAGGCGCAGATGAAGTCATGGCTGGATATGTCAGACACAAAGTTTTCGGAAATGCAATGCGGTATGAATTATTGAAGCTATTGCGGTATGTTCCTGAAAAGTGGTTGAAACAGGAGCGATTGAAGAAAATGCAACGATACCTTTCGGTCAATAACCCTGACTTTCAATTGCTTTCCAATGCCAATGAACTGTACCTAAGTGATTTTAAGAAACTAGGATTGGAATCTTTGAATCTATTGCCGGAGTACCGGGTAAAAATGCTCGAAGAAGCTAAGCAGTTCTTTCCCAATAACAGACTTCGACAATTGCTTTACCTGGAGTTGCATACTCACCTTTGCTCGCTCAATGATAAAAATGATCGGACTACTATGGGTGCATCGATTGAGTGTAGAGAACCTTTTTTGGATTACCGCTTGGTTACTGGTATTACAAGTTTGCCAGATTCCTATTTTTCCACTTCAGGTAAGGGTAAATGGCTTTCAATGAATACGATTGGAAAGAAACTTCCAGACTACATCCAAAATCATGAAAAAATTGGTCTGGCCATTCCTTGGGGTAACTATTTTCTTGAAAACCCTGTTTTTAGAGATCATTTGGAATCCATGCATCAAAGCCCGCTTTTCCAGATGGGATGGTTGGTGTATCTTGATGTGAAGAAAATAGTTTCCGATTTCAAGGCTGATCCCATTCGTAACTATCCGATCATGCGGCTCCTGTTCTTTAATTCGTATTGGTATAAGACGGTTTTTACCTCCTCATGATTTTATCTTACCTCATTGTATTTCTACTTCTGATGCTGGTCGGTCTGATCTATCTCAGACTGGCTATCAAATTCGGGATAGTAGACAAACCTAACCACAGAAGCTCTCATTCCAGTGTCACTGTCAGGGGAGGGGGAATTTTGTTTCCTTTTGCAGTTATTTTCTGGTGGATGGCTTTCGACTTCCTTCATACCTGGATGGTATTGGGGTTGGTTTGGATCGCGACCGTCAGTTTGTTGGACGACATGTATACACTTTCCCGAAAACTGAGATTCGGAGTTCAGTTTTTGGCTTTGAGTATGGCATTTTATGATTTGGGAGTTTTTGAGCGGATGGATTGGATGGCCTTACCTATGTTGTATTTTGTCAGTCTGGGGATCATCAATGCCATTAATTTCATGGACGGAATCAATGGAATATCAGGTCTTTACGCTCTTGTGTTCTTTGGGAGTATGTTAGCTGTCCAAGAGTACATGCCCATTTTTGAAGAAAGTTTGATCCGATATGTTATCCTTTCTGTCTTGGTATTTCTTTTTTTCAATCTGAGGAAGAACGCCCTGATGTTTGCCGGTGATATCGGAAGTATTTCCATTGCGTATTTAATGATCTATTTTCTGGTCCAATGGTATATGGTAGGTCACAGTTGGACGATAATCCTATTTTTGATGATCTATGGAATTGATGTCTTTCTAACCATGGCTCAGAGGCTTAAAAACAAAGAAAATATTACTCAACCTCACCGAAGTCACCTATACCAGCTCCTGGTCAATCAATCAAAATGTGATCATGTTACTATAGCTTTGATTTATGCACTCCTTCAAGGGGTGGTGAATTTGGGACTTTTTATTTTTCCTCAAACCCTTCCGAATTCCTTTTTGGCCAGCGCAATATTATTGGCATCCATGCTTGTTTATCTCATTATTAAGTCCGGGATTCGAAAAAAATATCAACTCATCTGATGCTACAAGTAGAAATTCTGTCTATTCCCAATTTTTACTCCTCGTACTATCTTCTTGGTTTTAATAATTCCTTCAAGCTTAAATACTCACCGGAGAAGGAATTTGAAAAGTTCAATAATAGAGGATTTATAATTTTCAGATGTGAAGGTAAAATCGGAGTAATCGACAACCATGATCCGGTAGGGGTGAATCAGGAACTATACCAAGTGGCTGATTTGTATTTTGCGACCAACAAACTTTTGGACCAAGACTCCTATAATCAACCGAAAGTCAAGCCGCTTTTTCCGCATTATCCTGTGAATATCCTACCCTTATATTTGAGATTTTTTGGGTTTGACTTGATTCGAAAACTCTCCCCAAAAGATCTTGCGAGAGAGATTTATGTACTGAGATCCCGGCCTAAATTTGTTAGGGAAGGAGATAGGTATAAGCATGGCAATTATGTTTTCTTCTCAGGAAGTACTTGGAAAAAAGAACCTTGGGCTAACAAAATAAGAGCAGAATTCATAAGAGCGTGCAAGCAGCATCCCGAAATTGAGTTTGAGGGAGGTTTTATTCCCAGGTCTGACGGAGATAACTTTGGCTTCGATGATGAACTCAATAAGGTAAAATATCCTCCAAAGAAGTTTTCAGAATTAAGTGCGAAATCCTTGGTTTCCCTGAATAACCCTGCGGTGTTGGGGGCAGTAAGTTGGAGACTTGCAGAATATTGGAACTTCAGTTCATTTGTGCTCTCTTTTCCTTTTGCAATCGACCTTCCGGTCTTTCCTATACATGAAGAGAACATCCATTTTATAGACAATTCAACTGAATATAAATCTGTTCTTGACAAAGTCCTCCATAACCCTGAATATCATGAGCAAGTATCAAAAGGGGGAAAGGCTTATTTTGATAAATATTGTACTCCCGAAGCCCAAGCAAAATACGTCATTGAATCCCTTATAAATGGAATTCCCAAGGGCATGGTTGGATAATCTCCAACCTGATTAGTAAATCTCCCTTTCCTCTGCAGAGGAAAAAGTTTTCCTAAAAATTAACTTCAATTGATGCCGCTTTTAGCGGCATTTTTTTTACCCAACCAAAGAGAATTATTAGTCCTCGGCAATAACAAAAAAAAGGCCCCCGGATTCCGGAAGCCTTTTACATTGGCTTGCGCCAGATTTAAAACTTAACACTTCACAAAAATCGAATAAATTTTTCCTCTAATAAATACCCTATATAGGGTATTTTTTGAAAGTTTTAAGAAGTTAGTAGAGCTATTTTTAAATCAAACTCCAATAAGTATGTCAATTTGAAAACTTTTCCTTTTTTAATTTTTTCTCGGACTTCTAATTTCAAAAAATAAATTTTCTTAAAACTTCTTTGCTTTTAATTAAAAAATAAATGCTTCAATTTTCAGTTTTTTTAACCTTTTTGGAAAATAACGGACTCGTTTAGGCACACGTATTGCCCTAAAGTCGGTCTATTTTGTTTACTTTGCGACTCGGAAGATCGCCCAATTTCCGGCACAATCAAGTTTAACTATTAAAAACCTAATTTATCAAAAAGATGAAACAGTCCTTGTTCGCTTTTTCAGTAAGAAAAACCCTGTTTTTGGCGCTATTTGCCATGTTGGCTATGGGTGCTTGCAAGAGCAAAAAGAAAGCTGTGGCCCCTGCTCCAGCTCCAGCTCCACAAGAGGAAGTGGTTAAGCCAACTCCAACTCCTTCACCAGCAAGATCTGCTGAAGAAGTTGCTGCTGAAAAGCTGGAAAATTATTTTAACGCAGTTGCTGCTGCAGGAAACCCAAATTCCGCTAATCAAACCATTCAGGAAACTCTTGGAATGTTCTCAAACCAAGAAACTCCGGTATTGATCGTAATCCATGAGGAAAACGGAGTAAAGGATTATGATGAGCCTACCACCATCAAAAAATACCTTGACTACCTTAAGGATACCAAGAAAAATCTCAACTATATCTCTGACATCAGAATGGATGTAAGCGGTAAGGTGTCCGAGTTGGAACTGAGAAGAAAATAAGCCTAACCAAGATAATCCGAATTCATATGAAAAATAAATTGATTCTATTCCTGGGATTGTTCCTGTCTACTTCTGTTGCAGTCCTTGCTCAGGATAATATCAGCCCTGCACGAAAGCAGGCAATTGATTCACTTGCCTTGGAAAAGGTAAAGGACCTTTCCAAATACATTTCCATTATTGGTAGCAAGGAGACACAATTCTCAGAGGCGAACCGCGTTATGGATAGAGCTGAGGAACTTTTTGCTCCTGGAGCTGAAATGGGAGTTTCTTCGATCAACACTCAGGAAATCGCTTACTATAAAGTAAGGAGATATTTCGAGCGACTGATGGCTCTCAACTATGATCGAGTAAATATCACTTGGTATGACATACAATACATCTCTGACTTGGAAAGACAGCCTGACGGTAGATACGTTGGTGTGATTACCATCTATCAGAGATTTGAAGGTACTTCTATCGAAACTGGAATGAACTACAAAGACACCACTAAAAAGGATATCACTATCTACGTGGAAAAGAAACAAACCCAGATTGCCGGTCGTACTATCGAGTTTTGGGACGTCATGTTAGGTGACGTGAGAGTGACTGAAACCTCCGCATGAGAAAAACCTTTCTGATTTTTGCGTTTTTTATCGCAATCATCTCCAATGTCCCGGGGCAAGGCCTTGGCAGCCCCGGGACAATCAAGGATGATGGCAGATTTGCAGCTTCAACTAAGCAACTGAATCAATTTTTTAGAAGATTCAACGGAGAAGAATCAGTTGATGGTAACATCAGATTTTATCCTCAAGACTCTCTTTACAGGAACCTTCCCTTACGAAAAGGCTTTCTTACCATCCTTTTTGACAACCAAACTTCATCCATTTCCCCTGACCTCAAAAATCAATTCACCAAGAATGTGCTTTCTGAAGTCTATCCCCAATATTTGGTTTTTCATCAGCCAGGTTGGTATGCTGAAGTAAACACAGAGTTTTTCTTTAAAGGGAAAAGGGAAAAGGCTACACTCATTATGAAAATACAGGCCGAAGGGCTTGGTTATGAATGGGTTATTGATAAAGTAATTTTTGAGCCATTCAAAAATCTCTTCAATAAGCCGGTTGGTGATCAAAAAGCCTTTCTTCACCCTCTAAGTCATGAAATTGGTTTTATGAATATGAGGAGGGCATTTCAGGATTCGGGTTCACCGGAATCTTTCACACCAAGTACGTATGAACCGGATTATCTGGCAATCTTCTTGTATGAAATGAAGCAAAACAATCTTCGCTTTGAGACGGTCACTGGTCTGAAGTTTCACTTCTTTCAAATCGAAGGTTGGTATTTTGAAGTTAATCAATTCAACCGCCCAGGGTTCAACACCGGATGGTTGATCTCTAATTTGGTCAGACTGGGTCCAGGTGACAAAGAGACCATTCTCAAATACATTTATGATCAAGAATAAGCACATATTACTTACAGGCTTATTTTTCCTTATCAACCTCTCCCTTCAAGCCCAGACTATTAAAGGGTACACAAAAGAAGAGGTGCAGGAATTTTCCGCAAAAGTGGAAGATCAAGTTAGATTTTTGGAATACCTGCTGAATACTGTAGGAAGTACTGAAACTCCGGCCAGGGATAAAGATGTGATCATCCGAGAAAGCTATCTGAAAATTTTTCGTGATGAAAAAGTACAGGTGGAAGATGATTTACTTTTGGACAGAAAGGTGGTTACCAATAAGGACGTAACTGCTTACCTCAAGGACATTGAGTTTTTTTATAAAAACGTAGAATTTAAGTTCAAAATCCGTGAAGTAAAAGCAGCCCAGAAAGACAACGGAGAAGTTTATTTCCTCGCTTCTCTTGACCGCACCTTGACTGCCACTTCACTTTCCGGAGAAAAAATCACCAACACCAAACCACGCTTTGTTGAGGTTAATCTCCAGGAGAAATCCGAGGAGTTGAAGATTGTAAGCATTTACACCACCAAAGTAAGTCGGGACGAGGAATTGACCGCATGGTGGAAAACAATGGACGAGTCATGGAAATCTTATTTTAAGGAAAGATTTAACCTGGCACAAGAAGATTCGGCAAATCTTGACTGGTTATATCGGTTTGTGAGCATTGACTCGCTGGATATTTCCGGTAAAAATGAAATTAAAAGCCTAAGTCCACTTTCCGAACTGAGAGATCTGAAAGTGGTGAATATTTCCAATTCACGGATTACAGATCTTGGGCCGATTTCGAATGTAACTTTCTTGGAAAGCCTGAATTTAGCCAATACCTCTACTTCTGATATTCAGTTTATCAAATATTCCGACAGACTTAAGCACCTGGATATTTCAAATACTCAGATTGAGGACATCTCTCAGTTGCTCAATCTGAAAAGCCTTATTTCATTGAAAGCTCAAAAGACTCCTGTGATGAGTTTTGCAGTTTTGAATGAATTAAAAAACCTGACTCAGTTGGACTTAACAGAATCCGGTTTCAACAATGTGGAGAATGTGAAGGATTTGGTAAAGTTGGAGACACTCAACCTAAGCGGGAACTATATGATCAATTTCACCTCGCTGTCAGGATTAACTGCCTTGAAAAATCTTAACCTGTCTACTTCCAATCTGCAGGATTTGAGCCCCCTTCAGGGTTTGTCCAATCTGGAATTTTTGGATATCTCCGGAACGCAAGTTGCTGATTTGACGCCTTTGGAATCTTTGGCCAACCTGAAGAAAATCTCTGCAGATCAAACTAAACTCACAGCATTGGCTGCGGATGGCTTTGTGAGAAGAAATCCGGAAATTTTATTGATTCATCACGTGAAAGATCTTGAGTCTTGGTGGGCTGGGCTTTCACCTGCATGGAAAGAGGCACTTAAAAAGAACAATCCTGCCATAGCAAATGATACTCCAGGGGTGGAGACACTGACTCAAACAGTCACGCTTACCACACTAAATCTGGACAGCGCACAGATTGAAAATCTCAATCCTGTTACCCGGTTTGTGAATTTGGCAAAAATTGATTTTTCAAATAATCCGGTTTCTGATCTCCTTCCTTTGAGCGAAGTGAAAACCTTGGTCACTGTCACTGGTAAGAATACCCAGGTGAGTGACCTTTCTGCGATCAAGTCAAATGAACTTTTAGAGCGAATAGATCTTGAATTCAGTCCGGTCAAAAGTATTAAGGATATTGTTGCCTTGCCAAAACTCAGCTATCTGAATGTCAATGGTGGGGAGTTTTTTAAGGAAGAAGTGCCGGAGATTTTAATTCAAAAACCGGAAATGATACTTGTCTACCGAACTGATGAGCTCAATACCTGGTGGGAGAAATTGGATAGTCAGTGGAAAGAGGTCTTGAGAAGACAATTTTCATTGGGAGAAATCCCTGATACGGATCAATTGCATGTATTGACAGGAAAGTCTGAATTGGTATTTGAACGAGTTAGTATTTCCGATCTACAGCCAATCACCGCATTTTCCAATCTTAGAAGCCTTACGCTGTTTGATGCACCTGTTTCATCAGTATCACCAATCAGTGGCATGAAACTGCTGACCAAACTCCGACTTTCTCAGCTTCCGGTGATGGATTTTTTACCATTATCAGGATTGTCCGCCCTTCAGGAACTTGATATTTCTAATACGGGAATAGAAGATCTGTCTCCGATCAGTAATTTGTTTGAATTGAAAATTCTAAACCTTTCAGGTACCAATCTAAAAAGTCTGAAAGGACTTGAAACATTGGTTGCATTGGAAGAATTAGATGTGGCAAGTACCAACCTTAGATCTTTGAAGCCATTGGAAGGATTGAGCAATCTTAAAAAACTTTCCTGCTTCAACACCAACCTCACTACCCGTGCGGTGGATTCATTCAAGTCAACTCACCCCGATTGCGAAGTGAGGTTTTATTGAAAATAAAAAGGGGGAAAAAAATGCTGAAAAAAGTCCCTTAAAGATTTTCTAGAAAAAATAATGAGAAAAGTTGCTTAATCACCCTGACCAAAATTACATCCGTTACTCTTCCAAAAAATACCCAGTACTGGGTATTTTTTGTTTTTAAGGGTGGGAATTTTTCCACATTTTTAAATTATTTCAATATTGAGTATTGTTTATTGAAGAATGATAAAATTGATTTAGTTTATAATTTTTCTCATTTCAAGGGATCAAGATTCAGGTGATTGGCCTGAAACATCAAAACCTTTTGAATGAAAATCAAAAAGTGAAAATCAGCTAAAGATTAATTCCCAAGTCCTTATTTTCGGGAATGGGCAAAATTTTACCAGCCTCAGCGATCTTAGTTGTTTTCATGATCATGGCAGGTTTAAACCGTGGTTTTGATATTTCCGATGAGGGATTGTATGTTCTTCTTGCCGATCCATTGCAAGCCAATGTGGCTGGAATCTTTAATTACGATTTGCTTTTGAAATTGAATTACCAACTTTTTGGATATTCATTTTCACTTGTTGAACTCAGATTTCTTCGTCTCTTACTTTACCTTGCCGGTGCTTGGGCCTTGATCGGATTTTGGAAAAATGTAGCCGAAGAGCATAAACTCGACTGGAGTCATTTTTGGATTTTGTGTCTTGGGATTTTTTCCGGGTACGCATTTTTGCCCCCTACACTTTCCTATAATTCCCTTACTGTAGTCCTCACTTGCTTTTGGCTGAAATTGATTTCTGAAGCAGAATTTTCCGTTAAAACTGTGATTCTGCTTGGTGTTGTACTGGCATTTTTTGCTTACGTGAAAATTTCCTTAGTGATGATTTTCATTCTGATGACCATTCTGGCGATCCTATTCCTGAAAAAGGAAAATCCTTTCAAGGTGGTTCTTCTGTTCTTGCCGTTTATTTTTCTTGAGTTGATATTTTTTATGTTGTTGGATGAAAATGCCTTAACACGTCTTACAGATGGAATTCCTCTTAATCGGCAAAGACCGACTTACCAATTGGTGCACTTGATTAAAAGTGTACTTGTTGGAGTGTTTTGGGTAGCGATTCCCGCTTTTTTTTTCTTTGGTGTTGGGTATCTGGGAAGAACAAAGAAAAATGCCTTATATAATATTATGGCTATTGTGGCTATTGGCGGTTTTTGCCTAGTATGTTTTCTAACCCATGTGACTGAAGAATGGAATCATATTGTTCTGATTTTTTCTGCGGCTGTCCTTGGGTATTATTTTGGAAAAGGACCTAGTCCATTTGGAATATTGAATCTTTGGGCAATTATTCTTTTCCTTTTACCATTTCTTCTTCATTTCGGGAGTAATGTCTATTGGCTTAGAATTGGGATTCACTATTGGGTTTTCTGGATTATGGCTTTTTTTCTCCTTTCCAAAATAGAACCAAGAAAACTCTCAATTCCTATTAGTTTCATTTCCTTGGTTTTAGTGTTCAATGGGATTTGGTGGCATCCGTTTGGACTCGATACCCCTCTTTGGACTGAAAAAGTAGAGTGGATTAGAAATGGGAATGAGACCATTTATATTGATCGTGAACAAGTTGAGCTGGCTAAAAAAATCAAAGAGTGGAAAAGCTTAAGCGGAAATACCGAACTTCTTGCGGCTTATCGGATTCCGGGCCTAGTCTGGTTAGCCGATTTAAGAATTCCATATTCCCCCGGTTTTTGGGAAGAAAGGCAGCTAATTATTTTTTTTAAAAGCCAGCCTAAGGAAATGATCTATTGTAATCTGGAAGCCCTACCAAAAGACTGGAGTTTTGGTCATGCAAAAAACCTTGGTCAAATTCAGGGAAATAACTTTCAGTTATTATGGGATTGACTATAAACAACCGCTTTTTGATTTTTTGGTCCATCCTTGGAGCGCTTGGATTTATCCTCATCTGGAATCTCCCCTGGAGATTTCAGGTCAATGATGACGTGATCATGATGTGGTTGGTTTCTGGAGCCTACACAGGTACTCCTGAGTCCTATGCTGTTTTTATTCATCCGATTTTAAGTTGGATTCTTTCTCAACTCTATGAATGGAAACCGGAAATTCAATGGTATGGTGCTGCCTGGTTTTTAGTGATCGGACTCTCTTATTTTTTATTGATATTGAAACTATCAGAAACTACTTATGAACCCTCCCAAAAGGCATTTTTGGCTTTTTTTATCCTCCTTATCAGCATCCATTTTTGTATTTTCCCCCAATTTACATTGGTGGCTGGTTTTGCCTCTTTTTCTTCACTTTCGCTTTGGTATTCACGGTTAAACAGTCACAATTTTTTGATTAAGGGACTGACTATAGTGCTCTTTATTTTGGCAATAATGATACGATGGGAATCTACAGTTTTGATGGGGATAGGATTTGTGGCCTACAGATTATCCCTTGAAGGACTGAGATTTTTGAGCTCTAATCTTGTTAAGCTAATTGCTTTCGGGGTTTTGTTTCTTGTCCTTTTTGGAGGCAAAGTTTATTGGGAGAAGAATTCCGATTTTGCTGATTTTCTAAAATTCAACAAGATTAGAGCAGGAGTAATTGATCATCCGGTTTTTAGGCAAGAAATACTTGAAAAAAGAATTGAGGTGAATTCCGAATTTTACTTTTTTTCAAGATGGTTTTTTGAAGGCGAACGTCCAACTGAAAATGAACTCTTTGAGAAAAAGAGGATTTTGGACTCGCAGTTTTTTACAAAAGACCAGTTTACAAACTCTTTTATAAGATTGTGGGATTTTCAAAAGATAGAGGCATTTAAGTCTTTTCTGATAGCCGGGATTTTGTTTTTGTTTTTTTTCTCAACCAAAAGATCCTTCGCCTTATTCTCATTTTTTTTCATTTGGTTACTGTTCTTTTTTATTTTCAATCACTTCTATATCATTCAAGGACGGGTGATCTTTTTATTTTTTCTTTGTTTTCTGTTTCCGGTTTTTGAGGATTTTCTTCCAGCTTTCAACAATTTGGTGGTCAAAATGGCCTTTTTACTTTGCCTAATAGCCTTGCTTTATCACAGCTTCAATTTTCTTAAAGAAGCCAAAGGCAGGGCAATTATGGATAGGGAGTTTTTGGCCCTCAACCTAACTTTGGAGTCGGGAGTCCCTTTGATTTTTGAAGGGTATCAAGAGCATAACCTTGGTATTAAGTATTCATCCGCTCATCCTGTTTCTTTTATTTCCACAGGTTGGATTTCTAGAAGTGTTTTTCAGAAGAAAGCCTTGATTAGGATAGGACTTAAGGGATTTGAAGAAATTAACCGATTTGCACTGATTACTCCGACAATCAATAATGAAATCGTTTTTCCGGAATACATGAGCCATACTTTTGGAGATTTTAGAATGCTCGACTCGGTTAAAACCGATAATTTCCTTCTGATGGAATTTGTTAAAAAATGAATTTTGAAAACTTGTTGATTTTGTTTCAACCTTGGATTTTTCCCCTTCCCGATTAAATTTGTTTAACCGAGTAATTTTTTTACTCACTCTGCTAATTCCCCCTGGGACCGAAAGGGCGAAGCTTTTTCACGACTTTCACTTCAAGGATAAAATAACTCAACCACCTGAAAAAATAAAAAAATGAGTTTGTCCATTGAAAATGGATCATTCAAAACCATAAACCTATAACCAACCACTTTTTCTGCTCGACTCTCTCGTAACTTCCAAAACCCGGATCAAACTTCTTCTGAAGTTTTTTTCTCATTCCAACTCCGGCTACCTCCGATCTTTGGCTAAGGAATTTGATGAATCCACCAATTCTGTTCGGGTTGAACTCAATCGCCTCACGGATGCAGGACTGCTTTTGGCTGAGGATGATGGTAAGACCAAAGTCTATAAGGCTAACCAAAGCCACCCTTTTTTCCAGGAAATCAAAGGAATGGTCAGCAAATTTTTAGGTCTGGATGATTTGGTGGAACGGGTAGTCAAGCGGATGGGAAATGTAGAAAAGGCCATCATCACCGGAGATTATGCCATGGGAATTGACTCCGGAACAATTGATTTGACCCTGATCGGTAAAAATCTTGACCAGGAGTACCTCAATTTCCTAATTCATAAGACTTATGAAAAAATAAACCGGAAAGTCAAAGTGGAAATTCTGGAACATGATCCAGGCAATCTAAGTGGGATTCTGGTGTTCGGAAATTAATTAAAAGTGGAAAAGCAATACGTTAAGCCAGTTTTCAAAATTCTAGGAAGATTTCTAAGTGAATGTTTTACCTATCTAAACACTGGTAAAAATCTGGGTATGGCCCTTAGGGCCTTTCCGGCTTACTATTCTTACAATCGGAAACTTATCCCTCCCTACAAAGCTTCCAAACCGTGGATAGCACATTTTGCATTTCAACGATTGAAAAGTTTGATTAGGCCAAATATGTCCGTTTTGGAGTTTGGTTCTGGAGGGAGTACACTTTACCTCGCTGATAAGGTTGAATCGATTTACAGTATTGAGCATGATCCTTTTTGGTTTAAAGAAATCCATAAGGAATTGGAAAAGTATCCAAGTGTGACCCATGTCTTGGTTTCTCCTGAGAAAAAAGAGGGCGTGGAACAATATAAAAGTGTTAACGGACTTTTTTCCACGGGCCTGGACTTTGAAAAGTATGCACATGCCGCTGATCATTTGCCAGATAACAGTATTGACCTCCTTATCATTGATGGCAGGGTGAGACCACAATGTTTGAAACAAACAAAATCCAAACTCAAGCCAGGAGGAATATTGCTATTTGATAATGCTGATAGGGAATCCTATCAGGAGACCATTAAATCAGAACTTAATGGATGGAAAATGGAAATGTACAATGGGGTGACCGTATATGATGCTTTTTTTAATGAAACCAGAATTTACTATAAACCTTCTCATCTGTAACATGTCCAAACCGATAATGAAATATAATTTTAGTGGTTAAAGCCTTGTTTGATTTTTCTGTGATTGGCTCGGCTTGATTTCTTAAGAATGGGAGAACTTGAGAATAGCTTTTCCCGCAGAACCATCTATAAGGAATTTATACAGGTGATAAATTTTTTTAATGCAAAAAATGTAATTTCAGCTTCTGTTAAATCCCGATTTTAAGTTTTGGTAAGTGCAATCGTACCTGTATTCAATGCGGAAAATACACTAGTTAGAGCAGTTGACTCTATATTGATTCAGCCCGAAGTCGATGAGCTCATTTTGGTGGAGGATGGAAGCACAGATCGTAGTTTGGAGCTTTGCAGATTATTGGAAAGCCGGCACAGGAAGATTAAAGTACTTCAACATCCAAGGGGGGGCAACATGGGAGCGCCTGAATCCCGAAATTTGGGACTTTCTTTTGCTAAAAATGAATGGGTCCAGTTTATGGATGCTGATGATCAGCTGCTACCAGGCAAGATTTCTGATCAACTCTCCAGGGTAAAAGATGGTGTTGATCTGATTCTGGGAAAGGTTATCTATATTAACCAAGATGGTTCAGAGTCGCTTATAAATCCCTTTAAAGATGTTTGGTCAGGATTGATCGCTACACGATTGGGTTATACATCTTCCATTCTTTGGAGAAAATCTGCGGTCATAAAAGCTGGAGGCTGGGATGTAAACTTGCTCAATATTCAGGAATACAACCTGATTTTTTCCATGTTGAAATTGGGCTCAAAGGTGAACTATTCAAATCTTGGCCTCACAAGAGTTTATTTTTTGGCAAATTCCATTACCAATTCAAGTGATGTAGTTAAGGAAAAACGGGATCATTATTTTAAGTTCAGAGAGGAAATCCGAAACTATCTAATTGAAAAAAAACAATTCACACTTAAGAGAAGACATCATTTCAACAGTGTTTCGGGACTTATGTTGAAGTACCACCAACCGGAGTTTAAGGTGAATTTGGACAGGTTTTATTTTTGGTTGTATTCCCAAGTTAGATCAGTAAAAAAAACTTCCAAAAGTTTGAAAATTGGGATTTCAGGAGTGTTGATATTACTTTTTATCTCAATCTTGATCAAAATGATTTTATAGTGAATGCTTGAAGAAATTGATTTTCAGCGGATAAGAGATCGTTTTTTTGAATTTAGACACTCAATTTCTTCCTATCCGGGATTACATAGGTTGTTTTTAAAAGCACATGGATATCCACTTAACCTGAAGAACCCCAAAACGCATAACGAAAGACTCAATCATAAAAAGATTTATGACAGGAATCCCTTGATTCCGATTACATCGGATAAAGTAAGAGTCAGGGAGTTTGTAAAGGAGAAATTGGGAGAAAAGGAAGCAAACGAAATTCTGATTCCGGTCTATCATATTAGCAAAACCGGACAGGATATTCCTCACCACCAATGGGATTTTGAGTTTTTCATGAAAGCCAATCACTATTCGGGAGGAAATATGCTGGTGACACCCGGTACAGATCCGGAGTTGGTTAAAAATACCTGCCGTACTTGGTTGAAGTCCAGTTATGGGCAGGCACTTCACGAATGGGCTTATCGGGATATTCCCCGGCGAATTGTTTGTGAAAAAGTAATCCGAACAGAAGCCGGTGAAATCCCTGCAGATATAAAGTACTACTGTTATAATGGGCGGCCCAAAATGATCATGATTCTATCGGATCGATTTGGAAAGCAAAAAAGGGTCTTTACGGACGAGAACCTAAACTTCCTGCCCGGTGCCCAGATGTATGGTCAGGATCTGTTGTTTCCAATTCCAGAATTGCCAAATCATCCCAAAATGATGGAATTGGCTTCCAAACTAGCTGAGCAGTTTACTTTTTGTCGGATTGATTTCTACAGCGTGGGAAACAGGATTTTTTTCGGCGAAATCACACATTATACCGGATCTGGACTGGAAAAATTTGATGATTACGACTTGGATCTGGCTATTGGAAACCTTTGGCTTCCTGAAAACAGGGAAATTTCAGCTCTGCAAATGCTGGAAAAAGTGAAATACCAGAAAAATGAATCTCTTTAAAAAGAGGCTTTTCTGTTAAGAGATTTTTCCTTTTTTGCTTCACTGATTTAATTGGAATAAAGTAATCCTGATTAGTCATAGACCAAAGATCCAAATATCCAGACCTGAGCTTCCTGCGTAAAAAAGTGGCTTCAGAGAAATTTCTGTCAGTTTAGTTATCAGTTACCAACCTCTATAAATTCTTGTAAACTATTTACAATTCCCATCAGAAGTAAAGTTGTTTTCCAATCATTAATGACTACTCCAAACCCAAAAACCGTCAAAATCATCCAAGCCACCTCCGGCTGGAGGCTGATCGATTTCCAAGAGCTTTGGAGATATAAGGACCTCCTATATTTCCTGACGCTCAGAGGAATCAAAGCCCGATATGCACAGTCGATTTTGGGGGTGTCGTGGGCGATCATCCAACCCTTGTTTACGACCTTAGTTTTTACGTTGGTTTTTGGGGGACTGGCTAAAGTAGATTCTGACGGAATGCCTTATGTGCTCTTTTCCTACCTCGCACTTTGGCCGTGGAATTATTTTTCCGGCACCTTAACGGAATCCGCGAATTCCCTCATCCAAAATGCCAACATGATCACCAAGGTATATTTCCCAAGAATGGTACTTCCTCTTTCGGCAATTTTGTCCAAACTTCTTGATTTTGTGATAGCCTTTGTGGTGGTAATCGGGCTGTTAATTTATTTCAGGCAAATTCCAGGTTGGGGAGTCCTTGTCCTCCCATTGCTTACAATCCAACTGCTCATGTGTTCCTTGGGAATTGGAATGTTTCTTTCCGCCCTTGCAGTGAAATACCGCGATGTAAAACACGCCCTGACTTTTGTGGTTCAGCTGCTTTTATACGCAGCTCCTGTGGTCTATAGTACCTCTGCAGTTCCCGAAAAATACCTTGGTTTTTACATTTTGAATCCAATGGTAGGGGTTATTGAAGGTTTTCGGGCAGCATTTCTGGATCGCCCCATGCCTTGGGAGTGGATCTGGCCAGGTAGTCTGGTAGCTGTGGTATTCTTCATATTTGGAATGATGTATTTTCGTAGGATGGAACGAATCTTTGCAGACGTAGCGTGATCTTCACTATCCGAAGATCCCGATGTCACTTTTTTTTAAAAACAATGGGTACGTAGGATGGAACGGATCTTTGCGGATGTAGCGTAATGCCTTCGGTTCTTGGGTTGTTGTCCGCTGAAGCTGTTCTCAATTTGTTTTCCAACTAGTAGTCTGAGAACAAAACTACTAGGGCAACCCGATAAGGTGACAAAGAAAAGCTTATAATAATAACTTGAGTCCACAGACGATATAACCACCGGACTTTATCAATTCATGGCATCTCTTTCCATAGTTTCTCCAGTCTATCGAGCAGAACAAGTACTCGAACAGTTAGTCTTAAGGATCAAAAGCGTGGTAGAGGGAATTACTTCTGATTTTGAAATCATCCTCGTGGAAGACGCAAGTCCTGATCGGTCATGGGAAGAAATCGAACGGTTGGCAAAAGTCCATCCCGAAATTAAAGGCATCAAACTCTCACGTAACTTTGGACAGCACTATGCCATCACGGCAGGATTGGATCATGCCAAAGGAGAATGGGTGGTGGTCATGGATTGTGATCTTCAGGACCGGCCTGAGGAGATACCTGCCTTACTTACCAAAGCTCAGGATGGATTTGATGTAGTCTTAGCTCGTCGGGCAAACCGGCAGGATGGATTCATGAAGCGGCTATCGTCCAAACTTTTTTACCGTACTCTGGCCTGGTTGACAGGCTCGCATCAGGATGAAACCATCGCCAATTTTGGGATTTACAGTCAGAAAGTAGTTCAGGAAATCATCGGAATGCGGGAAAGCATCCGGTACTTCCCAACCATGGTCCGATGGGTAGGATTCAGACAGACCACCCTCGATGTAGT
Organism: Algoriphagus lacus; assembly: GCF_003583985.1. GTDB lineage: Bacteria > Bacteroidota > Bacteroidia > Cytophagales > Cyclobacteriaceae > Algoriphagus > Algoriphagus lacus. Next base: position 52,143 of record NZ_QXML01000015.1, read on the forward strand.
CCATGCTGCCAATGAGGAACGTGAAAGCAGTTATAACTTCAAACGCCTTTTCAATTTGGCGTTGGACATTATGCTGGCCTACAGCGACAAACCGATACGTCTTACTGTCAAACTTGGGCTTTTGGTTGCCCTGACCGGATTTTTGTTTGCCATTTATACCCTTATCAGATATTTGCAGGGAGAAATCATAGTGGCAGGTTATGCAAGTTTGATTATTTCCCTTTGGATGTTGACAGGTTTTATTCTGGTGACTTTGGGAATGGTAGGACTGTATGTGGGGAAAACTTTCGAGGGAGTCAAAAAACGGCCGATTTATATTGTGGAAAAGATGATCTCAACCGGAGCAGACTCCTCGAGCAAAGAGAAAGGTCTTAAACAATAACAGCTACTCTCAGTCAAAACGCTCGATATGTTACTTTCCCCACTTCCTTTCGATTCAGATCTGTTTGGCTATCCTGTAGGAAAGTGCCAAATAGCCGGAGATTGGGATGAGGAAAGTTTTTTGAGGCAAGCTAAGGACTATCGTCTGGTTTACATTTTTTCAAAAAAAACACTCAAGAATAACTCAACTTGCATCCATTTGGCGGATACCAAACTTACTTTTGAGAAGGGTATTCAAGAATTAGAATCATCCGATCCAGTTATTGTGCCTTATTCGGGAGAATTGACCGAACCACTTTTGAATCTCGCATTGGCAAGTGGTGGTTTTTCCCGATTCCATACCGATCCTGGATTTGTCAAAGGCGAATACGGGAAGCTTTATTCCCTTTGGATTAAAAATGCCCTTGCCCAAAATGAAGTTCTGATTGCAGATCAGATGTCAGGATTTGTCAGTTGTTCCATTTCCGGAGAAAAGTCAAACATCGGATTGATCGCCGTGGACAAAAACCAAAGAGGAATGGGCTGGGGAAAAAGACTGATCTTAGCCGCTGAGAATTTTGCCCAAAAAAAAGGAGCCAAATCTATGACCATCGGTACCCAGGAAGCCAATATTCCCGCTATAGCACTCTATAGAAGTTTAGGATATGAAGTGGTGGAACGCATGTACGTGTACCATTATCGGCCGCTGGGGAAAATTCCTTCGGTCGAAATGACCAACTCACTACCTTTGAAATGACCATCCCCTTCAATAAACCCTACCTTACCGGCAAAGAGCTGACCTATATCCAGGAAGCCGTAAACTTGGGTAAAATTTCAGGAAACGGGGAATTTACCCGGAGATGCCAAGACTTTTTTGAGAATCGGTATGGATTTCACAAATGCCTGCTCACTACTTCCTGTACAGACGCCTTGGAAATGGCAGCTATTCTGTTGGACATTCAGCCCGGGGATGAAGTGATCCTTCCCAGCTTCACTTTTGTGTCTTCTGCCAATGCATTTGTTTTAAGAGGCGCCAAAATTGTCTTTATCGATAGCAAGCCGGATCACCCCAATCTGGATGAAAGTCTGTTGGAGGAACTCATTACTCCGAAAACCAAGGCTATTGTGGTGGTTCATTACGGAGGACTTGCATGTGAGATGGAAAGGATCATGGACATTGCTGAAAGGCACAACCTGTTTGTCGTGGAGGATGCAGCCCAGGCGATTGACAGTTTTTACAAAGGAAAAGCCTTGGGAGGAATTGGGCATTTGGCCTGTTTTAGCTTTCATGAAACCAAAAACATCCAATGCGGAGAGGGCGGAATGCTGGTTGTCAATGATCCTGACTTGGTCAAGCGCGCAGAAATCATCTGGGAAAAAGGGACCGACCGTGCCGCTTTTTTCCGTGGAGAAATCGACAAATACGGTTGGGTGGACGTAGGGAGCAGCTTCCTGCCATCCGAAGTCACCGCGGCATTTCTTTGGGCCCAATTGGAAAACCTTGATATGATTCAGGACCGGAGGATGGAAATTTGGGATGCTTATTTTCAGTTTTTCAATGAAGGAAATCAAAACCAGAAGCTTTCTTCAGATTTTCTTGGACTGCTCCAAAAGGCATCTGAAGGATTGCCCTTCCATACGGCGGAAAGAGAATATCAGGCAAATGCCCACCTGTTTTACCTCATCTTTGATTTCCCGGAAGACAGATCCAGGTTTGCTCAAAGACTAAAAGAAAACCATATCCTTTCCGTATTTCATTACCAGAGTCTTCACCGTTCCCGATTGGCAAAGGCTTATTTCCCGGATCAAAGCCTAAGGGTTTTGCCTAATTCTGACCGGTTTTCTGACTCCCTGATCCGGTTGCCACTGTTCTATGAGTTGACTCCTCTGCCCAACGTCCCATGATCATCGCCGGTGCCGGAGGACACGCCCTGGAAGTCCTCGATATCCTAACCCATAATCAAATTTCTTCTATCGCTGTTTATGGAGAGGAAATATCACCTTTTTGGCCCTCCCAGCTCACTTCTTATACCCAGCTGGACCAAGTCGGGATGTGGCTTGCGCAATCCCCGGAATTTGTGTTGGGAGTAGGCTCTCCAACTCACAGAAAAAAACTCTTTCAGGCTTTTTCACAAAGGGGAGGGGTGTTGCAGCCCCTCAGAGGTCCTCAGGCTATAATCAGCCCAAGTGCCAAAAGCCATGGGGCGGATGTGCTTTCAGGCGCCTTTGTCGGTGCCCATGTTCAGCTTGGACTGGGTGTCTTGGTGAATACCGGAGCTCAGATTCACCATGAAGTCAGGGTGGGGGACTTCTCGGTGATCAATCCGGGAGCGGTCCTTCTTGGGGCTTGCCTGATCGGTTCCGAATGTTTTATCGGTGCTCAGGCAACCATTCTTCCCGGAGTCCGGATTGGGGATAGGGTGACGATCGGAGCAGGTGCTGTCATCATTCGAGATGTGCCTCCTGGAGTAACCGTTGTCGGTGTCCCCGGTCGAATCTTACCTCGACCGTAGCAGTCACCTCGAACGCAGTGAGAGGTCCCAAACAGTAAACACTGCTTCATGTTCCGCCATAGGTTAGAGAACGTAACCACTATGACAATCCGACAACCTGAACTTGATAATCCGATAAAATCCCCTCCAACTAACCAAACTGATAACTGCCCACTGCTCACAAAACACTGCTTGCCTTGATTCTTTCAGTCATCATCCCCAATTTCAACTCAGGGTCATTATTGGAGATTTCTGTTCGAAGACTTTTTCAATTTCCCTCGGCCAATTCCTTCGAAGTTTTGGTCATGGACAACTGCTCCATTGACGGTTCCACAGACTTCATCATTGGAAACCAATTTCCGGAAGTGCGACTCATCTCCCAAAATGACGGGGGAGTCTATTACGCCATGAATGAGGGAATCAGAAGATCAAAAGGGGACTGGCTCTATTTTTTGGGAGCAGGAGACTGCTTTTTCCCCGAACTATTAGATGAATCTGTCTTTCAAACAAATGCTGATTTCATCTATGCGGATGTTGATCAAAGTCCAAGTAGCCTCAAAGGAAAGGTTTCTCTCTCCGAAATTCTTTTTGAGAATATTTGTCACCAAGGTATTTTTTACAGAAGGTCTGCGATAACCAATCTGGGAGGCTATGATCCCCGATACCGCTACCTTGCAGACCATATTCTCAATATCCGTCTCTTTTTTGATCCTAAAATCAAAAAAATCCACCTTCCTTTGACCATTGCGTCCTACCTGGGAGGAGGTATCTCTTCAACCAAAAAGGATGAGTTTTTTCGTAAAAACAAGAAGAAACACATTCTCCGGGAACTCCTTCGCAACCCGGGGTTTAGTAGAGGACTAACTGTGGCCAACTATTTCTGGAAAGTGGGATCTATACATTTGACAACGGCTCTTTCCCGATATTCCCGCAGCAGTCACCTCGAACGTAGAGAGCCTGTCCCGAAGAAATGAGGGAAGGTCTCACTAGCTCACCATTTCTCTTCATCATAAGATTTCTCACTACGTTCGAAATGACTCTTCCCTCTTGCAATTCTCACGCGACCGAGTAATTTTATTACTCAGTCAGCTAAGTCCCCATTGGGACTGAAAGAGCGAAGCATTGATCAATGGTCAATTCCCAATTCTCAATAATCAAATACCAGGTATCGGTTTCTAAAATCCCTGAAAACTTGTAATGAGCACCTTGGAGACGGGAGTCGACAAGTTCGAAGTATTGATATTGTCCTGAAATCGCCCGACAGCAGTCAATCACCCGGCTGAAAACCCTACAAACCACCAACATGCCCCAGAAAAATAACCTGTTCCAAAAGTTAAGACTTTGGTTTTATGTACTGAGGCAAAACCGCTTTCGTGACAAACTGACTAAAAGGATTCTAAAGTTTACTTCCTCTCCTGAAGGGAAGAAATATGAAGCCGAAGGTGCATTCATCGCCAGCCATGGCTTGACCGTTTTTCCCTATCCTTTTCAATTTAACTACGACAGGAGCAAAGTTGAATTGGGGTTTTCAGAGGAGTATCCGTATTTCGATTATAAAGGAAAGCCCCTTTTCCTTCCCAAATCATGGAGTAGCGATAAGGCAAAAGCCTATGCAAATGATGTTCTCAAGGAACAGGATGCACAATCCCCGCATGTTTATAACACCCCTCTTTTCACCTTGGATCAGGAAGATATCCTGTTGGATATCGGGTGTGGGGATGCCAATTTTTCTCTTGAAAGCATTGAAAAGGTAAAAAAGGTCTTTCTTTTTGAATCGGATCCGAAATGGGTTATTCCTTTGGACAAAACCTTCCAAAAGTGGAAAAATAAAGTCCAGTTTTTCAACAGGCGGGTAGGAACTGATTTGGATTCCATTGATCTATCTAAGATAAAAGACCTGGCTTCCCAACAAGTGGTATTCAAAATTGATGTGGATGGGGCCGAACGGGAGGTGCTCAAATTGATTGATCCCCTGTTGAACCAATTGAAGTCCATAAAAGTAGCCATCTGTACCTACCATCAGAATCAGGATGCCAGTGATTTTGAGCATTGGTTTAAAACCCGAGGATTTGACACAAGCTTTGGAAAGGGATACATGGTTTTTCATCCCGATGCCCAGATCAAAAAACCCTTCTTCAGACCGGGAGTCCTTTTTGCCTATCGTAACTCAGTAACCAGCCTCAGTAATCAGTAAACAGTCTGATCACTGTAAACTGTTTACTGACCACTGCCTACTACCAACTGAAATGATTCCCGTTACAAAGCCCTTCCTTCCTCCCCGAGCGGAATACGACCGCTACCTCGACGGCATCTGGGAACGAAACTGGCTGACCAACAACGGCCCCTTGGTCAACGAACTGGAGCTTTCCCTCAAAGAATACCTTGGACTGGACCACTTGCTTTTCGTCGGCAATGGTACCATCGCACTCCAACTCGCCATCAAGGCTCTGGACCTTAAAGGGGAAATCATCACCACACCTTTTTCCTACGTAGCCACTACTTCCAGCATCGTCTGGGAAGGCTGCATCCCTGTTTTTGTGGATATTCTTCCGGACAAACTCACGATCGATCCTACCAAGATCGAAGCAGCGATAACGCCTCATACTTCTGCCATCCTCGCTACACACGTCTATGGGATTCCCTGTGACGTGGAGGCCATACAGGAGATCGCAAACCGGCATGGGCTCAAGGTGATCTACGATGGGGCACATGCCTTTGGGGTAAAGGTCAAGGGCAAATCCATATTTGCATTTGGAGACATCTCCACCTGTAGTTTTCACGCGACCAAGCTCTTCCATACCATCGAAGGTGGGGCAGTAGTCACACGGGACCCAGAACTACTTAAACGCATGGCTTACCTCCGCAACTTTGGTCACGATGGCTATGAGAACTTCAATGGCATCGGAATCAACGGCAAAAACTCCGAATTCCATGCCGCCATGGGCCTGGCCCTGCTGCCTTACCTATCGGAGATCCTCAGCATGCGCAAGCAACAAAGCGAGACCTATCATCACCTGCTTCAGGGGCTGAAGGTCCGCTTCCCCTTGACCCAAGACCTAGAGTCCTACAATTACGCTTACTTTCCCATCATCTTCCCGGACGAGGCCCAACTGCTCAAAAGCAAGGAGGTCCTGGAAACCCACGGAGTTTTCGGACGACGCTACTTCTACCCGGGACTGAATACCCTGGACTATACCAAAGGAGATTGTCCGGTGTCTGATGAAATCGCGGCTCGAGTGCTTTGCCTACCGATCTATCACACCCTTTCCAAAGAAGAACAGCGGATGATTGCAAGGTTGCTGTTGAGGGTGCAGAATAATTAAGTTTTGGAAAAAGTAAATATCAATTTCTCAAATCCAGTCTTTAAAGAAAAATCCAAAAAACAGTTGAAGAACTTTATTAAGAAAATAGGTCCTTTAGTTAAAATTTATAGAAAGCTATTCCCGACGCCAATGAAAAATGGGTCCCATTGGTGTAGAGTCATTATGGATCAGGAATCAAAAAAAATGATTCAGAAATTACCCTTTGATCAACTCAAAACTTTGGAAATTTCTGGAAGTAAATGGAGGGATTTTGGTTTCAGCTTTTACAAGTTTCTAGATTTTCCTGAATTTGATCTTTGTGAAGACAAAATTCCTGATAAATATGACCTGATTATTGCAGAGCAAGTATTTGAGCATTTGAATTATCCATACAGGGCTGGAAGAAACGTTTATGAGGCACTGAACCCAGGTGGTTATTTCTTAATCACCGTTCCATTTTTGCTAAAAATTCATAATCATCCAATTGATTGTACTAGATGGTCTAAAACTGGGCTGAAGCATTTTCTAGTGGAATGCGGCTTTGAAATTGATTTAATTGAATCCGATTCTTGGGGGAATAAAGAAGCAGTCATAAAAAATTTGGATCGTTGGGTGGTCTATGATAAGCAAAGGCATTCATTGAAAAATGAAGAAAATTTCCCTTTGGTAGTTTGGGCTTTGGCAAAAAGAGAGATTGACCAGTGAAAGTTGAAAAGCTAGGTTATTTACCTGCCTTGGATGGACTTAGAGGTATAGCTATAATATTGGTGTTGTTGACACATGCTAATTTTCAGTTAGGGCATAACGGAATAATAGGGGTTCATATTTTTTTTGCATTATCTGGATTCTTGATTACTACTTTAATTTTGGAAGAAAAGCATACAACGGGAAATTTTTCTTTCTTTCGTTTTTACAAGAGAAGATTTTTAAGACTAATTCCTGCACTTGTATCTTTACTAATAATTGTTTTGTTGTATGCAGTTATTTTTCAAGAGGGTTCTCAAAAGAATTCCTTGATAGAGGAGATAATTGCCTCCTTATTTTATTTTTATAATATTATGTGGATATGGGATATTGGGAAAGAAACTACCCTTTTGGCTCATTCTTGGTCATTATCAGTTGAGGAACAGTTTTATTTGGTTTGGCCTGCCTTTTTAATTTTATTTCAGGAAAAACTGAAAAAATGGCAATTTATTCTGACAATGTTCTTTCTTTTGGTTGGCTCAATGGTAGTTAAGCACATTGGAGTTGTCGGCTTAATCTATAATTCACTTATTCATGAAGCAATATTTTTTGGTTGCTTGGCAGGTTTGACAAGATTTTTTTATCCAAATCTATATTTCGATTGGCGACTTGGTAGCATTCTTTTAGTATTTATCGCTTTTATTGGGATTTTCCCTTCATCATTCGTTCAAGTATATTTGACTGAATCATTTGTAGGCATTTTTGGAATACTGACATCCTTAATAATTCTTGGGTTGTTTTCTTTGCCTTCTAATCTTTTAACCACTCATTTATCTAATCCATTATTAGTATTTATAGGAAAGATTTCATATTCACTTTATTTGTGGCATGTTCCAATTTTCAAGTGGTTCAAACAATATTCGATATTTGAGCCTTGGGTTTCATTTTTTCTTAAATTTTTAATAACATTTTTATTGGCAACTTTTTCATGGAGAGTTCTTGAAGTAAAATTTAGAATTAGGTAATATTTAAATCATCTAGCAAAGTCCCTATATCTAAATGAGAAGTCTACTTACTTTGATTTCTAGTATTTTACCTAACTCCATTAGAGATCAATTTAGAACCAAGATTTGGGCCCTGACTGACTGGGTTTCATTTAGGTCTTATTCAGGAGAGGGCGAGGATATGATTCTCAGAAAAATTTTTACCAATAAGGAGAAGGGATTCTATGTCGATGTGGGTGCTTACCATCCTAAAAAATTGTCTAACACCTATTATTTCTATAAAAAGGGGTGGAATGGAATCAATATAGATGCTATGCCAGGAAGTATGAAACTTTTTGATCAGCTTCGGAAAAGGGATATTAATTTGGAAATTCCGATCGGTAAAGATGGAGAGGATGTATACTATTACGAATTTAAAGATAAGGCGCTGAATGGCTTTGAATCGGATCATCTAAAAAACAAAAATCAAACAAAACCCCAGAATCAACTTTTAGAAGTTCATAAGATGAAATGTAATTCTTTAGATACAATTCTAAGAAGCTATTTGCCAAATGGGCAAGAAATTGACTTTTTATCAATAGATGTGGAGGGACAGGAAATGAAAATACTTCAATTTTTAGATTTTTCGACCTATAAGCCTACGTGGCTTCTAGTTGAAATTTGGGATTATGATTGTCATGATAATAGAAGGAATGAGATTGTCAATTTTTTATATGAAAAAGGTTATACTGTTAAAGCAAAAACGTTGAATACTGTTTTTTTTAAAAATATTTCTAAATAATTTAATTGTGAATCAAATAGTTTGAGTTTTTAAAAATGAATATTTCTGTAATTAGTTTTCTGAGTTTTTGCCTTTTAACTTTTTTATTATCGATCCTGAGGTTTTCTAATTTTTCAAGATTTGAATCTGTTATATTTTTCTTAATCCTTTGGGTTTCAGGATTTGCTGTTTGGGTAACAAAGGGTTTTTCTATTTTTACTTTATCCTTTATAGGTATAATAGTTGTTTTAGTAAATAATAGAAGTAAAATACGGATTTATTCTCTAGGTTTATTTCAAATTTATTTCCCAATTGTCTTTTTTGTTTTATTTTATTTTATATATTACGTCTTTTCCAACTTTTCGCTTTCATATCCACATGAGGATTATCTTATTTATGAGCGAATTGGTTATTATAATTATCTTTATGAAGTTGAAAATACTCGAACTTTTTATAATGTAATTTCAAAGATTCAACCCAAAATGGAGTTATATCATTTTTTTGAAATATGGGCAGCCACTCTATTGACTCAGATAAATGGACTGAAGTTTTTGGAAAACTTTATTTTGGTACTTTGCCCAGTGATGATTTGGATTACTTGGCTGGGATTTTTGGAATTGTTTCCTGAAAAAAGAGTGTTTATGATAATTGGAATATTATTTTCCATATTAATATTCATAAACCCATATGATATTGTAATTGAGTTTTTCGAATTCCCACTACCAATTTCAGGATTAGGAGGTATATTGTTTCACTTAAAGTATTTGTTTGTTCTTCCGATATTACTATTTGTTTTGATTCAATTAAAAAAATCTAATACGAATTATTTAATCTTTTCTGTGATTTCCTTTCTTTATTTGTTAGTATTTCCGGTACTATTGGCAAGCCTTATCTTATATGATTTTTATAAAAAAAGGTTGAGTTGGAGAACTTTTTTTATTCCAATTTTTCTAGGTTTGTTCTTTATTGCTTTGAGTTTAATCTTGAATCGAGATCCTATTTTTCCAAAGACTGATATTATGCATTTTAATAACTTTTTCTTGGTGAGTAAAGTATTTATAATGGGGTTATTTTTTCCCTCAGTTCTTTTTTTGATTATTTTGAAGTTGGTTAAAGCTAACGATTTTCAAAAATCTCTTGTCCTATTTTTTACATTTACATCTTTCATAGGTTCTTTTCTTTGGGTTTTATATTCTGATAATATTGACGCTAATCAGCTTTATAGAAATTCAATTTCTTCATTTTTTCCGCTTACTTTATTTGTGTTAATAGAGAAATTTTTCGATCATGTTTTTTTTAATATTTTAGATTTGGCTTTATGTTCGATCTTGCTGTTTTTTTTTATTTTATAAGTCAATTTATTTCACTTTTTTTTTCCCTGATAAGCCAAATTAACGTCAAGATATTTAGTGTCAAAATTACGATGTTTAATTTTACAAATTCAGACAGAGCT
>NZ_QXML01000016.1 GCF_003583985.1 Algoriphagus lacus
AAGTGTGAAAAAAAATGCCCCAAATGCTACTATTGAAGACCGTACCTAAATACTCTCTGTAAGCTTTTGATTCCCTTCCCAAAATTGATTTTGGATACGATTCATCAAGTCTTCCACTTCTCTATTTCCTTATTCAGAACTAGTTCCTAGAAGAATAGTAGATAGGGGAGAAGAAGTAAAAATATAGAAAAGGGTATAAATAAGAGGGGAAATCCAATCGGTAATCGGGAAGTATAGTATGCTATTACTAGAAGCTAAGAAATCTTTTTGATAGAAATTTCAGCCTTCATCCAGAACCGGAAGCATTTAAAGAGTAGGAGAGGAAAATCTCAAACACTTCCATCTGGGATTTGAATACTTCCAGTTTATAAACTTTTCTTGTATTTGAAAACAAGTTAAAGATGTAAACCTAATATTTCGTTTAAATCCCCAAATTGATCGAGATCGGAGAAGGATTTAATCAAATATCAATCTCTTAACCATTCGCTGAAGAATATCTATTCAGGAGTTGGAATTGAAATTAATTTAAGTATTGAATCAGTTAAATTGAATTAATAGTTATAAGGTGATTGAACCACGGATAAAATATCAAAGGCGGATAGTCTGTTTTTTAGATGTTCTGGGCTTTGGGTCTCTTTTAAAAGAATTTGAAGAGGATGCAGACTTGAGCAATGAGATAATTTCTTACGAAAATCTGGTTTCAGTAAAAGCTAATGACTTTATCACGGCATTTAAGTCAGTAGTTCAGTTAATCCCACACAATTACTGTAGGTATTATTTATTCAGTGATAATATTTGCATCGCGGCCGACATGGAGGAGGACAAGGCTATTGCCAATGAAATCCTTTTCGTGGTTTCCAACTTATTTCAAAAAATGGCCTCCTTAGGCTATTTCCTGAGAGGTGGAATAGACTATGGATGGATGCTTGACGAAGAAGATATTGCAGTAGGATTACCCTTGGCCAATGCGTATCTTCTGGAATCTAGGTCAGCCATTTATCCAAGAGTGGTAATATCCGATACATTTCGAGCTTTATTGGAAGATATTAATGCTGATTTTGATTTTCAGTTAAAAACTGATCAAGAGCTCGTTTATATCGATCCATTTTATAATGTCACTCGAGCAGAAGATCGACGGGAGTTTTTTGAAACATACAAAACAAGGATTTCTGAAAAATTGGAAATTCATAAAGGCGAACCAACAATCGAACAAAAATTCAGATGGCTAGCACTTTCTTACAACAACTTTTTAGATCAGTTTTTGGAGAATAGTGGGATTATGCTTGAAAATGAGGAGGTTGGTGAAGAGGAAATAGAACACTTGAGAAATTTAAAAATTGAATTGCTATGAGCTCAACTCTGAAATATGTACCGGTATTTAGGGCCAGACAACAGGAGATTTTGGTGTTAAAAGAAACAGACTTTGGCCATAGTATGTACCCAATGATCGAGGTAATCAAGGAAAAAGACAGAAAAAATAATCAACAATCTGCCTTTGAGATCTACAGGGATTTGATTGGCTCAATCACCTCAGACCATGTTTTTTTATCCCTACCAAACTACATCAAACTCTCAAATAGTACCCAGGCTGAAGTAATTACCTTTTCAAGAACAATTCTTGATTCTGTACCTAATAGAATTGATTTCCTGATACAGTTTACTGGAATTGAAAAAGTTGTTCCTGTAGTCTCCTCACTCTTGAACCTCCAGGGAGAGGCAGAGACAATTACGCGGCAATCGGAAGGTTTAAGGGATCATTTTCCAAGACTTGCCTACATGACGAATCCTGATTCCTTTGAAGCAGATATACATGAAATTGAAAGGACAATTCGCTTGGGCTCTGATTTTTTCATCTATGACCTTGGAACTGTCAGTCCTACCAATCCAATATTCAGAAAGCACAATCGTGTATTACGAGAAGACCGATTCCAAGGATTAACCAAAATCATTATTCGCAGCGCCTTAAATTCAGATATTAAAAATGTGGGATTGGATCATAATGATGTGATCTCCGAGGCTGATAATAGCTTGATCGAAACGTTTGAACGAGAAAATTTTGATGCCTTCGGGGATTATGCAGGAATCAAAAAAGATGACCTCACCGCAGGAGGTACCATCAGTCCCGGATTTATTTTCTATGATCCTTATGACAACCTGTACTATGGATTCAAAGCAGAAGAAAAGAAGCTTTCTCAATTCAAGGACTTTATTGTCCCGGCAGTTTTAGGGAGTGTACCATTTAAAAGGCTTCAGGAACGATATCCATCCTTTATTGAAGGTAATGCAGGAGTCAGGCTGCTCCAGGATATTAATACCGGAATAGAGAATGGTCAGAATCAGGCAAAATTTAAAAAGATAGCGATGCAGCACTACCTACATTGCATGAAAATTTGGATAGATGAAAATCGTATAATCCCACTTTATCTGGAATAGATCAATTGGGGGTTGATCGGATGATGGAAAAAATATTGATAGTCCAGTGGGAATATCTGGGATGACCGCTCTTTAATGAAATTCCACTTTTGGGCATACCGCTTTTTAAGGATCTTTTTGAAAGCCGCATTAATCATGGTCGATGAATACTTGGCCAAAATAAAATCGGATTCAGTTGATTTAAACTCGGCTCGAAGTTCCTTAGCAGTAAGTGTGGATAATTGAGATAGTGGATTAATTGTTCGATTTCGCTTAGAAGACCTAAATCGTTTCAGTTTTTTGTTTTTGACGGTATAGATACCAAACTCGCCAGGCAACATTTGGTCAGCCTTTTCAAGGTGTTTTTCAGCCACCACTAAATAGTTGTATTCAAATAGTGCCAAGTAATCCCTGCTTTGTTTATCAAGCTTTTCCAGCGAGTCAAATTCAGATTTTATTTCAAAAGCGGTAGTGACCCCGTTGATTTTAAGTAAATCAAGCCTTGAGGATAAAGCCCTGACTTCGAAGGCTCCAACAATATTCTCTTTGAAGAATGATTTGGTAAGCAAGTGCTTCAAAAATAGTTCATCCTCGAGATGAGACAGTGCCAATGAATTGAGTTGTTGCAGAAAGTCAATCTTCGAGTGAAAGGAGTAATAGGAATTTGAGCTCAGTGACTCCAGCCATTTGGTCAATTCCTTCTCGCTCATAAGGGGATGATATGACTTTAAGGTTTTGGCGTTAAAAAATTCCCGAAGGCTATCCAAATTTTCCATACGCAAATAAAGGACTTCAGCATAGAGTAAACAAATCCAATTCCATAAAGCCTCAAAACCTTTGCTCCTATGGTCTTCTCACAACAGACATTAACTATCCTGGCTGCGTGAGATTTACAATTTCCTACTTCTGTCACGGGATTTCCGATTCCATAATCTGGTCTTTCCCACTCAAAAAAAATCATTCCCCCTCACTTTTTTCTCCTTTACCCAATAAATACCCAGTAAAGTCTGCGTAAATGGAGCACGATTTCTGATCATGCACTGTGCAAACTCCGTTCAATCGGGCCCCAATGCTCAATTTGACCTCTTCGCAAGCTCCCTCTCTATGTGGAGAGGGCGGGGGGTGAGGTAATTGAAAAATACCCAGTACAGGGTATTTTTTCTCCCCTAAAATTCCCTTTCTTGGCAATACTAAACTTTTGATGATCAGCGGCGAGGATTTTGATAACTAAATCCGGCTCCGATTTTTCGGAGTGGACTTTGGGATGATTCAGAAAAATATACCTTAAAAAAGATTTGTAGCAACTCTTTCTGCTAGAAAAATGAAAAAAGAGTTAATAGGTGAATTATTTCAGAAATTTGAGGAGGCTTCTCATAATCTTGATGGAGTCGAGTGCTGGAGTGGACGTGATTTACAGGAAATCTTGGGATATTCCGATTGGCGGAATTTTGTAAACGCAGTACAGAAAGCCGTAAAGGCATGTGAAAACTCGGGAGAAAAAGAATCCGATCATTTCGTTGGTGTCACCAAATTGATCGAGATTGGAAAAGGGGCCCATCGAGAAGTTCAGGATGTGGCCATGACTCGCTATGCATGCTATTTGGTAGCCCAAAATGGAGATGCATCTAAGCCAGAAATTGCCTTTGCACAAACTTACTTTGCGGTTCAGACGAGGAAACAGGAACTTATTGAGCAGCGATTATTGGATATCGCCAGAGTCACGGCCAGAGAAAAGTTATCCAAGTCTGAAAAGAAATTGTCCGGAATCATCTATGAGCGGGGTGTGGATCAGAAAAGTTTTGCATTGATCCGGTCAAAAGGTGATCAGGCTTTGTATGGCGGTATTTCTACGCAGTTTATGAAGGATAAGCTTGGAGTCCCAGCCAATAGGCCTTTAGCTGATTTTTTGCCCACTTTAATGATTAAAGCAAAAGATTTTGCAACTGAACTTACAAGCCATAATGTGGTAGAAAAAGATTTGGTAGGCGACCAAGCGATTTCAAGAGAACATATAGAAAACAACACCGAAGTAAGAAATATACTTCTCAAAAGAGGTGTAAAACCGGAAGAGTTGCCTCCGGCGGAAGATGTCAAAAAAGTCCAGCGAAGAATTGATAGCACCGAGAAGAAAATTCTTAAGGACCTCAAAAAAGATAAAAATAAATAGAAGTCATTAACCTAATCCACATAAATATGGGAATTAAGCCAGGACCAAAGAGAATTGCGAAAAGTACCGGACAACCCGATAGAAGACAAAGGGATAACAAAGTCACTCCAGGGAATACACCTTCGCTGAAACCACATAAGCATAAGCCTGGGAAGTGATGGATAGAGCCTGTGCTGAAAGCGTAGCGGGAGCCAGGATGAAGCAGAAAAGCCACTTACAAATTGGTTAGGATATCAAGGTAGGACAAGGCGTAAAGACATCTTTTTTAAAAAGATTTTAGCCTTGGGCCGGGACGTAGGGTGGCCAAATCCCTCCCAGTCCAGCCCATGATTTGACTACTCCGAGGGGGAAATTCTGATATGTATTAAACTTGAGAAAATAAAAATTGAAACAAGATGAAGATTAACTTAAACGATCCAAAAGAATTCACTATTGATAATGTTAAAGCTTTGATAGCTTCAGAAGAGGATAATGTTCACACTCAATTTAGAGTTACTCAAGATGGTTTTTTATTTCTTTCAAAAGATGTAGGGAACAGAAAACTTGAGGGAATTATTTTTAGGTTGGAAACTAATGGTGCGTTTAATGGGTATGTAGGAGAAAACGCTGCAAAGGATGAAAGTTGGGTTGCAAGAGTTTTTAATGTTATAAATGAAAACTGGCCTAGGCCAAAATCTCCATATTGTGACAATTTTTAACTTTGTGGTATTTCAATTATTTGAATAGCCCTGATTCTGTCAAATCTAAAATGTCTTTCAGCATCCCTAAGGTGACAATGTGCAGTGAGATATTTGATTGTTGATGTTGTACCACCTGTAGAAATTTCATCAGTGCCGATCGCTTTTGGGGTTATTGTTCTCGAAGTGACTTCACCGTGATAGTTTTCATATTTAATTCGCCAATAATCTGAAACTTCAATATTTACTTTTATAAAAGTTTCTATAGAGGCCAGTTTGTGATCACCATCAAACTTTGGCCAAATCTCAGTGAATGGGTTTTCAACAGGGATGTATGTTGTTTTATTGTTTAGTTCGATTGATTCTTCTTTATTATTTAAAATGTTGTAGCCTGAAAAATAATAGTAACCCGATTTATAGAGGAGGGAGGGTTTGAATAGATATTTTTTTAGAGATTTATCTATCATTTTTTCAGAATAGATGAAAATTTCTTGTTCTAAAATATTGTGTATTGAATCAAGTGATTCTTGATTTAGTTCTGGGATTTGATTTAAAGCTTCAACTGGAATAAACCTTTCGGAAAATTTACCCCCTTTGGGGTTATACCATTTACATTTTGCTACATATTGAGGGAAATCCTTTTTCTGCTCCCCAGTTTTCGGATCAAATTGTGATTCCTTTATTTCAAATTTCCGAATTTCAATGAGTTCCATTACAGGACTTACATATTCCAGATAATGTGTGGTTTGATAGCCTTCTTTAATTCCATCCTTCTTTGCGGATCTTTTTTCTTTTCCTAGTTCTTGTTTTAACGTTCTGAGGGATACAAGACTATGTTTTAGATTCTTCCAGTCTTTGAATTCTTCCGAAGTGATGCTAATCGAATCGTACTCACATGGTACTTTTTTTAGTTCTTTTTGAGGCAGCCAAGCTTCTTCAAACTGGTGGAGACTTGAATTATACCATAAGCATTTTGCACTTTGGCTTTTCTTTGGCAGAATTTCATTCCCCGATTTATCATCATAACTACCTTTCGAATGATGCAATATCTCTATCACAACCAATAGTGGTGGAGTCATAAGATGTTCCCCAATTATTTCAGATGTAATGAGTTCCCCTAATGAGGTTGAGTGGTAGGGATGAGATTTGAATGAAACGGTATCTCCAATTGAAAGTGCTGTCATATGTCTGGGAAATTTGTCTACTTGAGTTAAAATGGATAAATTCCTGTCCTTGCAGGGAAAAGCAGATAATAGTCGTTTGGCAGGGATTGAACGGTTAATGTTCTAACTGACCTTATCTAAAGAGATATGGGTAGGTAATTGGTAATGTAATAGTTCCTCCACAATGTACAAATTCTTTCTATGAATCCCATGGAGAGGATGGTGCAAATCGAGTGCCTTATGGTACTTACAGGTTCTATCAACAGAGCTGTTATCCTTATAAGCAGTAATATGCTGGGTACGATGAGATTCTTCATTGGCTTTGGTGTTTTCTTCTTAATAACATAATTGAAACGCAGCGTGGCTCAAGAATTTGGGCGCTGATCCCACTCCGAGCGGAGAGTATGATTATTAGAGTTCTGGTACGCCCTCCCTGCAAGGATTTTTGAAATTTATCATGGACAATTCCATATGGCTTAAAAAACGTGGATACTATCATCTAACCCCCAAATTAGATGTAATTGGTGGGGGCGATGAGTATTTGGGTAAAATTACAAATCCAAAGTTTGTGGAACGTCATGGGTTTTTTCCGCTTTTGCATTCAATAATTAAAGAAAGGCGGTATAAGAAAATAGATCAAACTAGGAGTAGATCTCACGTCCATCCCATTAAAGGTCCCTCAGCCAAAAAAAGACCCCTTCATTATGCTACTCATATAGATAGTTTGATTTTTGGTTACTATGCCCAGTTATTACTACTTGAGTATGAAAAAGTTTTACAAAAAGGTCAACAACTTTCTGAGGCAATTACTGCATATCGGAAAATCTTAAATCCAGATGATCATGACAGAGGAAAAAGCACTATTCATTTTGCTCATGAAGCATTTTCCGAAATTAGAAATCGCACTTTAAGGGATGGGTCCTGTGTTGTTTTGAAGTTCGATATCGAAAGTTTTTTTCCATCCTTAAATCACAAACATCTAAAAGCTGCTTGGATGGAGGTATTGGGCGTGGAAACTTTGCCATTAGATCATTATAGGGTTTTTCGTGCGGTCACAAACTTTTCCTACATTTTAAAAGATGAACTTCGGAAGAATAAAAGAATCTTTGGAAAGAAAAGCGGATTCGATGAAAAGCGATTAAGTCAAATTAGAAAAGGTGGTATAGAAAGTTTTTTTGAATCTAATGAAGAATTTAGAAGAGCGATAAAAGAAAGACAGTTAAAAATTTATAAAAACCCTTTTAGGTCAAAAAATGAAAACCAAATGGTCGGAATTCCTCAAGGGCTACCTATTTCCTCCGTATTAGCTAATATTTATTTGTTAAAATTTGACCAAGAAGTTATCCAAAAGATTGTAATTGAGTTAGGTGGATTTTATAGGCGATATTCAGATGATATAATTATACTAACAGACAGGCAAAATGAATCAAAAGTTAAAGAACTTGTGATGAGTTTAATCTCAAGGTTTTTCATTGAAATAAGTCAAGATAAAACAGAAGTATTTCATTTTGAAATTAAACATGATGGTTCAGTGAAAGGATCAATGAAATTTGAAGATGGACACCTCTCAGACAACTATCCACTAAATTATTTGGGGTTTGACTTTTATGGAGACAGGACTTTAATAGCAGCAAAGAACCTTTCTAAGTTTTATAGAAGGATGAAGATTTCAATAAAAAGGAAAACAAAAGTTACGGCCAGATTGGAATCAGATCAGCAAGGTAAAAAGCCAGCGGTATTTTTTAGACAACTTTTTCGCATTTATTCTAATTCTGATCTGGAAAGGTATAAAGTCAGAACAAGGAGAATTTCTCTTACAAAAAATAGATTTGGCGAATATGTTTATAAATCCAAGGTGATTCCCAAGCCGATGAAGGGTAACTATTTCTCATATGTCAAAAGGGCATCAAAGATTATGGGTGAACCTGCAATTGCCAATCAGCTGAGAAATCATAGAAAAATTTTTAATTCCACCTTGAAAAGGAGAATGGAAAGTTGAAAATCACATTTTATTTTTAAATTCTATAGTTGGAAAAAATAACGGGACAGTAGGTTTGAATTCCTTGTTTTTCTCCTCAAAATTTATTGCTAGAATTGTGTAAATGATTGCAGACCTAACTAGTTTCATCTGTTTCAATGTTTTTTCTTCAAAACTTTTTCGATCAATGGAATAAACTAAGTCGTCGGGATCATACATTTTGAGAGGGTAACCTTTCGTCACCTTAAAAGATTTATGTTCGATAAAGTTACGGATTTCAGCTAGTTCTTTTGCTTCAGGTTCAATAACATTGTTGTGTGCTTCATCTCTACTAAATAAGTCTTTAGACAACCAGTAAAGTCCTTTTAGTGCTTCATTGCGACTTTCATTAAAAATTGTGCGCAAAGGACTATCCTTTTTTGGTTCATGCCATAAGGCTCTAAAGCTGGATTTGTGATTTTCAATCCCTACTCCAAGATAACTATTTAGAAAATAGGCGATTTTGTCAAAAAGCGAATAGATCAATCGATAAGCTATTTTGACCTTTTCAAGATTAAAGGAGTATTCGGCGTAATCGAGGGTATCTACTAGGACAATATCCTTGTCTGAATAATTAGGTTTAGATAACTGTAATCCTTCGTAAAAAAGAAACCGAGCAGTACCGTATTCCTGCTTAATCTGGTTGAACAATGAATGATATTTCGGTGGGTCTCCCACCGGAACTGTCATATTCGGAAGATGAAGGATATCATGACAGGCGACATTGTATGGAGATAGATCATTTAGTGGGTTCAGGTATAAAGTATGGGTTAAACACCATCTTCTGTAAGTAGTAAGTTTTTTGTCCTTGCCAAGATTATAATCAAAAGAATGGCGTGATGTTAGGTATTCCTTTGGCCATTTGGTTTGAATATGATTTAATAAGTCTTTAAAGGATCTACATGCTGATGGGTGAACGATTTCCTCATCATTTAATGCCTCTTTGATTGAATTGTAAGCATGATATATAAAAATATTTCGGTGTGAATCATCATAAAGTAGCCGCGCATATTCAAATAATCCACGTGCTTTGTTTCCCAAAGCCATATGGAAATCAGGAATCACTTTCAACGCTAAATTCCAGTATTCCAAAGCTTCAACAAATCGTCCAATTGAGTAAAAAAGATTTCCTAGGTTTGTGTAGACCTGACATTGAAATTCCTGCGATGAATTTTCAAAATCTTTAATTGATATGCATTTTCTTAAATGGTACAATTCCTGAATCAGTTCATCTTTGATATATTCCCAGCTATTGGGTTTGGCTTGGCTATTGATGAGCCTTTTCGTAGACCAGGCGTTGGCAAAAAAGTAATAGAAGTTCAATCGATTAATACTCTGCAATCTATCTAGATCGAGTCCTTCAGCGATTAGAAATGCTTTGTCAAGAAAACGAATGTCCCTAAAATCTGCTGCAAGGTCAACAAGCTCACCGATTGTTTGGATCTTTTCTCCTGATGAAAGTTCATCAAATTTCGCGTTAAGAATTTCTTCAGCTTTCATCTATTTAAAGAAAATTAAATTGGGTGGTATTTTAAAGGAAGTTTAAAATCAAATCAATCCCTTCCCCTTCTTTTTTCTAACATAAAGCTGTTATTGACTATTTGGACTTCATGGATTTGTCAATTCCTGACCATTTAATTCTAATTTGAGCCCAAAAGCTCCATGAAAGTTGTTTGCCATTTCAATCCACCCAATATTCATTCACCATTTTCTTTCCCCTCGAGCCATTTTTATTGATCTTGGTGATTTTTCTTGCTTGGAGAATCTTTTGGGAGACAAGGTTGGTCAGATCTCTCGAAAGGTCGTTGCTTGTATAATTCAATCCAAGCTCTTTGAATTTAGCCAAGATCTCAGGGCTTGTTCTCTTAGTGGAAAAATATCCAGCTTGGATAAGTTGCTTTACAGTTGAAGTGGTTTGGTTCTCAATCTCATAAAATTTGGAAATATCTGTTCCATAATGCTCTTCATTGAAATTTGAGAGAGTTTGTGAAATTTTCAATTCATTAAATTCCAAATCCAGGTTTTTAAATTCCTCTTTAGTGAATTTAAATTTTTCTAAGATCCTATTAATTAGTGAGTTGGTTGCCAACTTGCTCCCGCTTCTAATTGCGCTTACGTATTTCCCTTCACTTTTATATCCTAATAGCGTTTCTATTCCTAATGGAGATAAACCACATTTTTTGATCAAATCAAAGAATCTATTTTTGGCTTCTTGATGGGTTAGCCCTTCAATTTCTTTCATCCCCGAAGGGATTAAATAGTTTACTCTAAAAAGTAAACTTTTGCTTGTTTGTTAATTTTCGATTCATTAATTTTCAGCAACAGAAAAAATAATCCATTTTTCTGCTTTAGATAGAGTAATTATTTAAAGAGTCTCGATCGCAAATTCCGACCTTTGTAATCATGAACGAGACGGTAGGTAATTGCTCATGGCCTTGTTGTGCTATATTCGCACGGCTATGGCTATGGGCTTCCTATCGATAACCGTTTCATGAGGCGTCGGAACCTTGCGGTGCGGTTGATAGAGGCCCCGCCATAGCTTCTTTTTAACCTTCAAGACTCGTTTTACCACTTTTCATGATGAAAACGAGCGTATTTCAAAAGTTGCTTAGAATTGCCCTAGGGGAGCTGAGGATCGGATTTCGGTCCTTGAGCTTCCATGCACTCCGCATCCTTCCGCTCGGGTATCACGGGTCTCCTTGCTCTCATTACCTATTACCTCTTGGTTCTACCTACTCGGGAGATCCAGGCCCAGGCTCCGCCGACCGCCTCTTTCCCCTGAAGCCCAAGAACCCGATTTGAAGATTCAGTACTGAATACACTTTTTCTCCCGGATTGCTTCCGTACGGACTTTGTACACTCCGACGGGACTATCACTACTAATCTGGGAGTGACGACCACCGTCATTGCGAGAAGGTAGACGTTAGCTTAAGGCTATCATGAAATCTTACACCGCCAGCCTGTCCCGATTATTTCGGGAAAGCAATCTCTTAAGGAAAACCGGTATTCCTATTTGTAGACTGCTTCGCTCCGTACCTCCGCTCGCACTTGTCCCGAAGAATTTCGGGAGTGACGACTCACGCCGATAAGCCTTCCGCTGCAGAGGAATTTTCGCTTATCCATTTAATCAATTTCTTAACCTGAAGCCGCTGAAAATCGGCAGGGTGGGAGAGGTACGTCTTTGCTATTCGTAATTGCGAGGCAAACCAATCGACGCTAGGAGAGTGGATTACCGTGGCAATCTCATAAATGGGAGCAGTATTCCTAATGATGAGACTGCCGCGTCGCCCCAAAAGGCTCCTCGCAGTGACGTGCTCCGTCGGCAGTTAAGTACTTGGCCGTGGACCGTCAACCGCGGACTGTGGTCCAAATTATAAGACTGCCGCGCTCCGTGCCTCCGCTCGCAGTGACGTCTCCGGTCTCCCGTCTTCGGTCTCCCGTCTTCCAGCTTCACAACCATTTAAAGCATGCAAAAAATCTTACAAACATGCTTCCTGATACCGCTATGCCTTATCGGAAGCACCTTCTCAGCCCAGAGCAAAGTTGCTGATTCACCCGGAGCCGATTTCCCTCATAGGTCGGTCTCCCATCGGGGCGGGGATGCCCGTCCCGATACTTTCCACAAGTATAAAAATGGAGAAGAAGTGTCAGGGCCACGTCATTGCGAGGAGGTTAATTCAAGGCCAAAAAATCACGCAAAGGCCAAAAACCGACGTGGCAATCTCATTGAGGAGAGCAGTTTTCCAATTAAAAAGACTGCTTCGCTCCCTGCCTCCGCTCGAAGTGACGTCTCCGCACTTCCGTCTTCGGTCTCCCGTCTTCCCTCTCAACATCCTTCTGCCCAAATGGAAGGTGGAATGCTCTATCTCGAAATTTCCTCCGCTAATCCTCCCGATACCCTCTGGATCACCTATTGGGAGCATTTATTGAGGGACCAGCTTTCCGTCACTCCGGGGACATCCATCCCGGTGCCCGGCAATTTCGGCAGCCTCTTCGAAGGCAGCCTGGGCAAAATGGTCTACCGCTTTAAGTTTCCTACAGGAATTACCGATGGGTTTTTCTCGATTGGAAAGGGCAAGTCCACGATTATTCATCAGTGGTACTTCTCCTCCTCAGACAGAGTAAGGATGCGGCTTGATCTGATCTCCGGCAAAGCTCTGTTTGGCGGCCCGGAGGGGGACTTCTACCGAACCCAATACCTGATAGACCAGCTCCTTGCCCAAGACCAGTTCAACAGCGATCCCCTTATGGTCTCAGCTGCCAGGGAAAATCTGTTTCAGGATTCACTTTCAGCCCGACTCTACAAGGAAGCCCTCAGCCAGCCGGATGACCTGGCAGTCAAATTGAAAGTGATGAGAACCGATCAGGAGCGATGGGATGAATTTCTGAACCGGACAAAAAATCTTCCTGACAATCACCCGGCATCTGCTCTGCTACTACAGGCAGACGACTCCCTAACTGCCCATCAGCGCAGCCTCTTGAGGGCTAGGATTGCCGGGGAGCTGCTCAACACGGGACTTACCTGGGCGGAATTGGGAAAGGCTGTTCCTGCCAAAGATCCCGTGCAACTTCAATTGTTTCAAGACTGGATCTCCGGCTTCGGACTGGATCACCTGGAAGCTTCACATCCCCTCCTGATTCAAGGGGAATCACGCCTGATCTCATTTCTTGCCAAGTTGGGGGACAAACAATTTTTGGAAGTGTGGTCGGGGTTTGACTCTCCCCTGAGAGATGAAATCCTGGCGATTTTCATTCTGGAAAACTTCAACGCGCTGGGGGATGAGCTACTTCCTTTGCTTGATAGTAGTCAGCAACTTATTCACACTCCCTGGATAGCGGAAAATCTGGGCAAGTTGGCCCAGGTCTACCGGTCACCAATCATCTCCGACGGTCTCACAGATTCCTCCGGCAATCCGGTTGATCTGGGAAAATTCAGGGGAGAAACGCTCCTCATCCACTTCTGGATTTCGGGCTGCAAGTTCTGCATCGAGGATTACCGGGTAGTGATGAAGAATCTCGCCGAAAAATATGCCGGCCAGCAAGAGATCAGGATCATCACAGTAAATCTTGATTCGAAAAACGAATCCTGGAAGAAAAGTCTGGAATCCGGCCAATACACCTCTCCGCTGATGCTCAACTTGAAAGCTCCTCCCGGCAGCGGAATGGCGGAATATTACCGCATTCATTCCTTTCCTCAAAAAATGATCGTCGGTAAGGATTCCCGAATCCGTCTGCAGCTGGTCACCCACCTGCAGGAGAAACAGCTTTCCGCTCTTTTGGACTGGATCCGTGTCGAATCATCTCTTTCCTTTTCCACAAACCAAATTATAAACCCATGAACAAATACCTACTCACCGTATTAATCGCCTACTTCCTGACTGGAAGCTTGTCGGCTTTTCAGGCCCCAGGCCTGAAAATCAACGGAACGGTAAGCTCTGAAGACGGCTTAGCCCTTCCCGGCGCCTTGATTTACCTGTTGGATACCGAGCTTCGTACCATCACTGACGAGGCCGGGAGGTTTGAACTGGCCGCCCCATCAGGCAGCTTTACCCTGATGGTCTCCTACATAGGCATGGAGACCTCCCGCACAGAAATTACGCTACCACTGGCTGAGCCGCTTAGGATTCTGATGAAGCCATCCGCACTGGAGCTTACACAGGTGGACATTGTCTCCACCGGATATCAGAGCCTGCCCAAAGAAAGGGCCACAGGTTCATTCGCTTATCTGGACAGTCAGTTGGTCCAGCGGAAAGTCAGTACCAACATCCTGGATCGGCTGGAGGATGTGACTTCCGGATTGCTGTTCAATCGGGCACCTAATGCAACCAATGATCCCATTTCAATCCGGGGCAGGGGGACCATCTTTGCAAACACTGCTCCCCTGATCATTGTGGACAATTTTCCTTACGATGGGCCTTTGGAAAACATCAATCCCAATGACGTGGCAAGCATGACGGTGCTAAAAGATGCGGCAGCAGCTTCCATCTGGGGTGCCAGGGCAGGCAACGGAGTGATCGTCATCACAACTCACAAGGGAAATAAAGACATGCCGCTTCAGATCAGTCTGAATACCAATGTGACGGTCACCGAAGCCCGGGATCTCCACTATGTACCTCAAATGTCCATTCCGGAATTTATCGGAATAGAACAAAGACTCTTTGCCTCCAACTTCTACCGATCCCAGGAGACCAACGCCAACAAACCCAAATTGTCACCGGCAGTCGAAACCCTGATTTCACTAAGAGACGGAAAGATCACCCAACAGGAGGCCGACGCCCGCATGGAATTGTTTGGCCGATCTGACATCAGAAACGACATCCGGGATTATTACCTCCAGTCAGGGCTTAGCCAGCAGTATGCCCTAACGCTTAGGGGAGGAGGGAAGCAGTCCTCGTATTATGTCTCCCTGGGATTTGACCCGGTTCGGACTGATGTCATCGGCAACGAGAGCGGGCGATGGACACTTGCCTTAGGCAACAACTGGCATTTGCTCGAAGACCGACTGGAAGCAGGCTTTCAGCTCAATCTGGCAAACCTTCAGACCCAAACCTCCACAGTATTGCCACAGGGCTTTGCCTATGACCGCTTGGCTGACGGATCGGGAAATCCCCTGAGCATAGCAAATACCTACAGCACCCGGTACATCGAATCGGTGAAAAACAAGGGACTGTTGGACTGGACCTATGTCCCATTAAACGAAATCGGAAAACAGGATTATCGATCACAGGCTTATGATCTGAGAATAAGTCCTTCTGTCCAATATGCTCTGACTAAAGACCTGAAAATCGGTGTTTTCTACCAGTATTGGCGAAACCTGCGAACCAGCCGAAATCGAAACCCGATGGAGCTATTTTTTACCCGTGACCAAATCAACCGCTACACACAGCAGGGCACAGACGGCAGTCTAAGCTATCCTATACCCGTAGGGGAGATATTGTCCACCTCCCAGTCAGAATCCTATTCCCACACCTTCAGGCCACAGCTGACTTACACCAGAGACTGGAACGGAACCCATTTTTTGAATGGAATCGGAGGGATGGAGATTCGGGACCTGCAGGGCTTGGATTGGGCAGACCGGTATTATGGGTACCGGGACGACATGGGTTCAAGCCTTCCTGTGGATCAGGTGACCCGCTTTCCCTTGTATTACAATCCCGGGCAATTGGCCGCAGTGCCCTCCGGAGACTCCCATGGAGGAAATACTGACCGATTTGTGTCCTACTATGCCAATTTCGGATATGATTACAGGCATAAATATTTCCTCACAGCAAGCGTAAGAAAAGACCAGGCAAACATTTTCGGGGTGGAAGCCAACATGCGTGGTGTTCCATTATGGTCTGTCGGAGGTGCCTGGTTACTGTCCGAAGAACTGTTTGCGGATAAACCTAACATGCCTTTCCTCAAATTGAGAGCAACTTACGGGTACAGTGGCAATGTGGACAAGCGACTATCTGCTGATGTCACCGCCCAGTACACCAACTTCCTCTTCTATGATGTACTCCCACAGATGAGGGCGGCCACCCTAGTCAATCCCCCCAACCCGGAGCTGAGATGGGAGAAAGTGAAGACCACCAATCTTGCAGTGGATGTTGAAACGCAGAATGGATTCCTTTCCGCCACAGTAGAGTATTATTCCAAGCATTCCCAAGATTTGCTGGGGGATTACTCCATCCCTGCTTCCACAGGATTGACCAGCTTCAAAGGCAACTTTGCCGAAACCCAGGTCAGGGGTGTGGATTTAACATTGAGCCTAAGACCAGTCCGAAAGGCCTTTTCCTGGACCAGTACCCTGCTTTATAGTGGATTGAAGGAAAAAGTGCTGGAATTTGAAAGGAATCCCACCGTGGCTAACCTGCTGGATTCCTATTATTTGGCCACACCTTATCCCATCTTGGGAAGGCCCCTTTATGGAATATACAGCTACGAATGGGCGGGTCTGGATCCCCAAAACGGCAATCCTCTGGGGATATTGAACGGAGAACCCAGTGCAGATTACTTGGGAATTTCCAGGGCGGCGACTATTGAAAACCTCCAATACCATGGCTCTGCCCGACCGACTTCATTTGGGGCATTTAGAAATGACTTTTCCTTTAAAGGCTTTTCGCTTTCCGTCAATGTTTCCTACCGGATGGGATACTATTACAAACGGAGATCAATTGATTATTTCGCTCTTCTTCGGGGAAGCATAGGCCACGGTGATTATGATCAAAGATGGCAAAATCCCGGAGATGAGGCCTGGACACAGATTCCTTCACTTCCTGCTACTGCTGATACACGGAGAAACAGTTTCTATACAAATTCTGCGGTGCTGATTGAAAAAGGCGATCACATCCGCCTCAACGATATTCGCCTTTCCTACACTTGGGACAAGCTTCATTATTTGAATCTGCCCTTCCGTTCTGTCCAGTTATATACCTATGCATCCAATCTGGGGATCATTTGGAAGGCATCTGATGACAAGCTGGATCCGGACTACCAAACAACAAGACCGCTGAAAACTTTTTCCGCAGGTCTGAAGCTTGATTTCTGAAAACATAATCATAGGGTAAAAGGGAGATGGCCTGCTTCATAAGGTTGGTTTAATAACATTCAAACTCTTCCCGGCCGCCTGTTCCTCGGCCACCCTTTTTCACAACTCCAAAACTATTCAACATGAAAAAAATCTTAATAAATACACTGATGGCTGTTGGATTGATGGCCACGGTGTCCTGCGAAGAGTACCTGGATGAAAAACCCGAAAAATCTATTCTGGTTCCCAGTACCAAGGAAGATGTCAGATACCTTCTTGACAACTACAACACCCTGAATCAAAATCCGCTGCTTCCGTTTATTATGGCAGACGACTGGGTGACAAACACCTCCAATTGGCAGGGCATTAATCCTTGGATGCAGAATGCCTACCTGTGGCAGGAGGATATCTTCAACCCGGATGAAAGATCCACGGATTATAACATACTCCACAGAAAGATTTTTTACGCCAATGTTTGCCTGGATATCCTGAATGATTTTGATTTGGACCAAGAATCAGGGGGGCTTAAAGGAGAGGCACTTTTTATAAGGGCCAATGCTTTATTCTACCTTGCCCAGTTGTTTTTGCCGCATCCGGAAGGACCTGAGGCAGAACAGACCAAAATTCCTGTTCATTTTTCCCCGGATGTAAACTCAGCTGCTGAATGGATTACGGTAGAAAACCTGCTCGACCGTGTGAAATCGGATTTGGTGGAAGCTTCAGATTTGGTAGAAGCCAAATCCGCCTTCCGCAACAGACCGGACAAAGCGGTAGTGGAAGCTCACTTGTCCAGAATTTTGTTATACAGGGGAGATTTTCAGGGGGCATATGATGCAGCAATGGAGGCCTTGAATTCCCATTATGGACTGATTGATTATGCTGCATATGCTGCATCCAAGCCCTATCCCTTTGATCTGTTCAATAAGGAATCCATGTATTATGGTTATTCGAGCAATTATCTGGTGACTGACGGACCTGCATCCTTTGTCAATCCTCAACTGTATTCAAATTATTCGGATAATGATTTTCGAAAAGGACTGTTTTTCAAACCGGCCACTACGGGGGGTATGTTTTTGTTCAGGGGTTCCTATACCGGAGATTTCAACCTGTTTACAGGAATTACCTATTCTGAAGTTCTTTTGAATGCCGCCGAATCCGCAGTCCGTTTAGGCAGAAATCAGGAAGGCCTGGTCTTATTGGAGAAGTTGGCAAAAATGCGGTATAAGGATTTAAACCTTTGGAAGAAGAACCTCGAGGCTAATACCCTGGAAGCGGTGATGAAGGAGAGAAGGAGAGAAATGGTATTTCGGGTTACCCGCTGGGGAGACATCAAGCGTCTTGCTACTTCCGGCGAACTCAAACTGCCGATAGATCGGAGCATCAATGGGGAATTGTATAGCTTGTCTGATGAGAGCCAGCTTACCTTAAAGTTGCCAGAATACGAGGTTTCTTTGGAAAACAACTAAAAAAGCCCGGGAAACACTTTCCCGGGCCACCATTTGCATTTTCCACTGACAACTACAGAGGCATTTTGACAAAAACCCTGTCTTCTCCGGGATTAATCGGATTTCCGTTGGGTGCATCAAAAAGACACTCGCTGTCTTCCTGATTGTTGCAACGGTAGGTTTGGTCACTCGGAATCTGCCCTGTCACATTGTACCAGACGCCGTTATGGAGCCCATATTGATCGGTTTCCATTTCTTTTGGCGAAAAGGCAACAGCTGCAAAAGCTGCCAATACAAAGGCCAAAAGGGGTAATTTATTTAGGAATTTGTTCATAATCGTTGACCCTTTTTTGACCCATCAAAAAGGGACAAACCGTTTCATCCACTGCCTACTCTGAAAAGGGTTTTCGGCATCGCCCTACTGGGAATCCATCAGCATCGGCCCGCCTCGAGCTCGGGTCGTTTCGAGGAATGAAATTCCCAATGTCATTTTTTGCAGCCTTGGCCTTAATCCAATTTTGGGCTGCGGAGCGGTGGGCCCACCTCACCGCTCCATTTTTTTTACTAAGAATCCTTGTTGTCCTGCTTCTCCACCGATCTGTATCGGTGCTGGACAATATATCATCGGACCTTGGCTGGGTCGAATTTGTAATTCGACCCTAATATCCTTTGGGATTTGTAATCCCATTTCCCATTCCATCTTGCTGGCATTCTATGCCTATTTCCAAATCCTATTCTCGTTGTCCTGCTTCTCCACCGATCCGTATCGGTGCTGGACTATTTACCAACCAACCACCGTCTCCGTACCTCGGCATCGACCGCCTTTTCCAATCAATATTTCTACGCCGAGGTCATTGGATTTTGATCTTTTTTTACCGTGGGTTCCGCTCGGTTGGTGAGCGGAGTCGAACCACACCCACGGCTACTACTATATCAGGCCTTCAGCCTTCTTTCCGTTTTCCAGCTTCAATACCAGATATCACATTCAACACCTGTGATGAGTTGCCTGCGCTGAGCCTGTCGAAGTGCCGAAGTATTGGTCAACCGGACAACAGCTTCAGCGGACAACCTTACAACTTTAAAACCTTACCACTTTCCGATTCGATCTGACAACCCGACAACCGCTTCAGCTGACAACCAGACATTCTCAATTCTCCAATCTCATCCCCCAAACCGCCACCCCAATCAACCCCAAATTCATCCAGAAATGCCCGCCCCATCCCAGACTTTCGATGATTCCGGCACAATTGCAGGGAACTCTCGGAAAAGCTCCCACCCAGATCAGTCCGACGTAAGTTGTAAATACAGTCAGCAGCAAGGCGCTGCCCAGGTATCCCCACCATCGCGTCGCTGAAAAGAGCAGGAGCAGGGCGAGTAGCAACTCAACTCCGGGAATAGTATAGCTTAGGATTTCTGCCAATGCTCCGGGAAAAGTCTGATTATGAAATGCATTCCTGCTTTCCTTAAAACGGAGGATTTTGTCCAGTCCAGTGTAGCCCCATATAGCTATGATAATAAAATAGGAGGAATGAATTAGGAGCTTTTTCATAGCTGATTATTTTCCAGCCAACTTCAAAAGCTTTTTTGATTAGTTCAGAATCCTGGGATGAAATTTAAAAATTTGATGCCTTTGGGACGAAAGGGACTGTTTTTCCAATTGTTATGCCCATTTCGCCTCCCTGAGTGTCGTCATTCACGGACGGTAGAGTTTTCCCTCGCTCCTTGTCCCGATTCCCATCGGGATGAAATTCCGAGGACCTTTCATAGGATTTGCAATCCGACCCCAAATTCTCGTTCCAACAGATTTACCTGACAACTTGGACGACCCTTTACGCTTAACTTCGGTTGCCGAGCGCAGTCGAGGCATAACTCTTAACCTTTCTCATTCTTGTCAAGTCTTTTCGAAGCATCACACACCCCACTTGCCTCACGCATCCTAACTTCCTATCTAAATCATTAGAAATAAAAAACCGTTTAATAGTTTGAGTTTTAAAATTTCTTTATAAATTTCATTTGTTAAGGCCTTTTTTAATATCCCCGGGTGTGTTTTGGTGGGCGTCGGCAAAAACCATTTTGTCTTGCCTTAGTAATCTATTTGCTGAACATTTAATGATACTTACCGAACGAAGAATCATCTATGCTCAGGATATCATGATTTTGACCGGAAGGAGTAGATCGTACGCTTATTATTGTCTGAAGCGAGTGAGGGAGCATTACGGGAAATTAAAGCATCAACTGATAACCTTTCAGGAATTTGCTGACTTTCATGGTATCCCCGTCACCGATTTGAGATTTTCTCTGATCGAAAAAACCCAATCAAAATAAAAAACGGATTCCATCCTTGATGAAATCCGCTTGGTTTGGGTTTTCCCACCGGAATGACGATCCGGTAAATGCATAGTTTGCGAAGGTAAAATAGACATGTTTTAATACCAGGCTTCTTGCCAATTAGCCTGTACCGATTGCTGTTACAAATCTTTCTTGGAAATCAGACTCTCGTAATTGTGGTAATGCATTCTCTAATAATGCTTCCCGTGAACCGATTGCCTTGTTTTCCCGGTGCGGAGTTTCGCTTGACTTGAGTATGGCCTGCGCGCAGGTCCAACTGCCTCATTTCCTTTTCTTTGATCATAGTTTGAATTTTATGCAAAGTATTTTCACCCCGCCTGGGATCCAGTTTTCTGGGACAAACGCGCGGATAAAGTGGATCAATGATAAAATGAGGCCTTTTATCAAGAGGCCAATTTTGCTATTGCTTGTCCCATGGGTGATTTACCCACTCTTTGATGTTCTTTCGACCTATTATTTGAAACTTGATTCCAGTGGAATACCATTTGCCCTGATTACAACTGTTATAGGTTTTTTAAGCTCCTGTATCTATTTCTTTTGGCTTTTTCCCTCACTTGTCTATTCTAAAAACCCAATGTTTATTGTTGGACTATCATCAATAGGGATTATCTGTTTGTCCGTGCTTAAGTATTTTCTGCTCCAAATAGTGGGAGTAATCCCTCATCCGCCTCTGATTTTTGCAGCCTATGAACTGATGAGGCAATGGGTGTTTTTAGTAGTAACCTTTACAGTATGGGGTTTTTATGCCCTCATCCGGGCGCTTCAGGAAAAACACGTGACGGAAATCAGGTTTGATAAACTGAGGATAGTTCATAATAATGCCCAGCTTAGTCCTCATTTTACACTCAACCTGATCGGCGATATTTCAGCCAAATCTCTCAAATACTCACCGGAACTCTTTGATGATCTCAATCATTTCATCACGATTCTGCGCTACGCATACCTTGACAACGATAAATTCAATTCGCTGGCTTCGGAAATTGAGGCCCTGTTTTCCTACCTCCATGGCCAAAAAATAAGGTTTGGGGAGGATTTTTATGTAAAAGAAAAAATTGATCCGGAACTGCTAAACTTTGATGACCTCTACATGCCAAAATTGCTTTTGATCACACTGATTGAAAATGTTTTCAAGCATGGCATTTTTCAGGACCCAAAAATGCCGGTTTCCATTGAAGCAAAAATGTGGTACGGAGAAGAAAACAGCCCGGTTTTTAATTTTTCAACCCAAAATAAAATCAGTGAAGGTTTACCACTGGAGAAAACAGGTTTCGGTATCGAAACGGTACGAAATCTTCTGGATTACTTTTTTCAAAATGCCCGGCTGACAACCTCAACGAATGGAGCCGTGTTTTCCCTTAACCTAACTATCCCTTATGCAAAATCAAATCAAACTTGGCCTGATAGATGATGAGCCATTTGCATTGGACAGGCTCAGTTATTTCATTTCCGGTATTCCGGGGTATGAGGTAGTATTTGCTTCCACCAATCCTATGGAAGGCCTGCGTTTGGCAAGCTTAAAAGTCTGTGATATCCTTATCACTGATGTACAAATGGAGAAACTCAACGGCTTGCTGATTTCGGAGAAAATGGAAGAATTGGGGCTCCCGGTGATTATTTGTTCTGCCCATCAGGAATTTGCACTTCCTAGCATCAATGTATCGGTAGCTGCCTACCTGCTAAAACCGGTAAATCCCTTGGATTTGAAAAAGGTGCTGGAAAAAGTTTCCAGAAAAACGAACATTGGCAGACAAACCGCCTCAGAACCCCAACGGGATTACATATTGGTGGAAGATTATGCCAGTTTTGGCTATACTAAAGTTTCTTTTCAGAGCCTTTATTATGTAGAGCAGGCGCAAAACTACTCCTACTTCCATGCCCCACCTCATGTGTATAAACAGCGATCCACCATCCAGTCCGTAGAACAACTTCTTCCGGGTTCCACATTTGTAAGGATTCACAAATCCTACATCATCAGCATTTCGAAATTGACAAAAATTCTACCCAAGGAAGTTTTCCTTGAAAATGGAATTGCATTACCATTGGGTAATGCCTACAAGGACTCCCTTTTAAATGTTTATAAGTTGGTGAGCCGTCCATGAAGTGATTTGCCCAACTTTTTATACAATCCATAAATCACCCTCCGCTCATGTTCCTGTGTTTCTGTCGGAAAGGCCCGATTGCAGCACATATGAATATGGTTGGGAATCAACCTCAACAATACCTCCTCCGATCCTGAAGCTATTTTTGAAAATTCCGAATTGAAAATTTCGGCTCCGTAGCAATCCTTCACAATTTCTGATTGGAAAATCCCAGCTTTGTTGAGTTCTCTTCGCTCCAGCGCGGGGATTTGCTTTACCAGTCCTTGGTAATAATGAAAAAATAGGTCTTGCCTTCCGCTCAATTCAATCAAACGATGATAGGTTTGGGTAATCCAGGATCGCCGATCTCTCTCCTCCCAAGTCAAGATGGAAGTATAATCCCGATTTTCATCTCCCAAGATCATCAATTCGGATTCCTGATGGAAAATGGATTCTGAGGTTTCAATGCCTCTATCTGGCAGATCGTATTTTTCAAATTCAGGATAGTAAGGGTCAAATTGAACAGACTCAATCCATCCGCATTCCATAAGACCTTTTCTTAAATCAGAAGCAAGTTGAGGGTTCAGATGTTGGTCCCTTGGAAGTAAACGTAACCGGATTTCAGATTTGGGTGAGTTGTAAAACAGAAAATACCATTTCTTTAAAAGATATTTTTCCTTCAGCCCCAAAATGATTCTTGGAAATGGTTTGAAAAGAAAGGGCATTAAGCCTTCCTCTTTTATTCCAATCCGGGCATAGGTCCAGCAAGGATCACTTCCGATGATCCGATTCTGAAATTGGATTGCCGCAGCGGTCCGGCTTTTCCCTTTCCAGGAATAGATTACCTGGGGATAAAGTTGTTGACCATCCTGCTTTTGAAAAGGGGAATGTTCTTTCCAGGGGCATTCATAAATAGTAACTTCTTTCAATCGCTGAAGTTCTTCCCAAAGAAAACCTAATTCAGTAGGATCTGTCCAGTCAAGAACGAGTTCCCGGTCCAAATGTCCTGCCAGTATAGAACTTGGAATATTGGATTTTTGAAGAAATTGA
This sequence comes from Algoriphagus lacus, assembly GCF_003583985.1. GTDB lineage: Bacteria > Bacteroidota > Bacteroidia > Cytophagales > Cyclobacteriaceae > Algoriphagus > Algoriphagus lacus. Next base: position 23,868 of record NZ_QXML01000016.1, read on the forward strand.
TGCAGGTCTTTTTGGCTTGAATGAGATTTTGAATTCAAAATCCATCGTTTTTCCTGTAGAATTATGCCATTCCAAGTCAGTCTGGGAACATAGCTGCTACTCTGAAAAGTGGGGTCCTGATAGGGAAGAAACCTGTACTGATCCTGATTTCCGATTTCCCAAATCACCCGGGAAAGTGGATGGGAGATTTGATTGGGATTTAGCGGATGCTGGACCACAGGTACGACCTGTTTATTGAGCTTTTGACTAATTAGAATTAAGCGTTCCTGTCTGAATCCTAAATGAAGGTCATCGGTTCCTAAATGGTTTTTTGGAGTACCGCAACCAAAAGGGAATATGCTGAAATCAAAGACATTGTCATGTCGGGAGATATGGTTGGATTTCTGTGATTCAAATAAAATTAGATCCGCAAAAACTGCCTCCTGCGAAATATCTTCTATTTTGGAAGAAACTAAATTCTTTATTTCTGAGTCTAAGCTAAATCTGCCCGAATAGGCAAAGGGACGGTTGCAGACTATATTTTCAATAAACAATTCGTTGTCCCCAAAAATTTTAAATGCGATTTGGAGATGGTGGAGCTCTGTTTTTTTCTTATCGAAGCACCTGCTTAGGTCGAATTCTTCGGCGTTCCTCCATAATTCCCCCAAGATCTCCGGGGAGTGGGAGAGGTCCTTTTTCATGGTCTCCATTTCCGGTTCTGAATGAATGGAAAAGTCATTTTGATGGGCTAGGAGGGAAAGAGGTACAAAGCGGTCATCAAAGGTATACCTAAACCAAGCCTTGAAATTATTGAGGAACTCACTCTCGACAGGGACAAAAAGATGACCGATTTCGGAAATCAGGTTTTTCAACTTTTCTTGGATTACCCGATTTATGGTAATTTTCGAAGTTAGCTTGATATCCAAACCCATTTCCAGCGGGGATGTCGCAACTTCAGGTAAGTTATCAGGTATGAGAAATCCTGATTCAATAAGCATTTCCCAAATTTCGAGGATCTTATTTTCTTTTTTTGTTTTGAAAAATGTCTGGAAGATTCTGAAATCCAGTGTTTCGGATTTTTCAAAGTAAGTTAAGAGGATTGCAACAAGTGGATTTTTATCGAGATAGCTAATTCGCCACCCCTCTTCCTGCCTGCAGTAACTCCAATATTGGATCTGATCAGCATACGCTTTCAATCCCGGAGCAGATCTGTATTTTGAGGGTTCCTGAGTTTGTTTACCAGCATCATTGGAGATGTTCCCTATTATTTCTCTATATGCTATGGGTAATTCGATTTGATTGGCCGAACCCCAGTTTCCCAAGCCTACCCCTGCCCATAATCCAAATGGCGTTGAGCGGTATCGACCCCTTAGGAGGTACTTATAGAGTTTAGCCTTGGTGAATGGAGATAGGGTATCAAAATCCCTGTTTTCGATCTCCTGATAAAGAGAATCTGATGAAAGCTTGAGTGCCTGTTTAATCCAGTCCCAGTTAGTTAGGATTTGATTAGTATCCCTTGGGTCGAAATCCACCAAGTGCATTCTGTACAAAAAGTCCATGTCTTTTTGCTTTCAGAATTCTTAAAAAAAAGAATGAAAGTCGGATTTCAGGGATATATGCTCTCTTGGTGGGATGAATGACGAAATTGAATTGATTAACCATGGCTAATTCGAAAGCTTTGCCGGAGATCGTTGCGATTTCATGGTAATTTAGTTCTGTCCTTGGGGAATTGTTTTTTTCAGGATTAGAAATTACAAACAGATCCGAAAATTCAATTTTTAACAAAGAATCCACAAAATCCACAGATTCCGCAGATTCTCTGGTTTTTTTTGATTTTTTAAAGGCATCCATCACTTTAGCTCTCAGCAATTGCAAGGTTGGGAATTCAGAAATTTTATTGATGATTCGAGAATTCCGCAGGCATTCGGTAAAGCTAAGTAAGGCTTTTTTGGAAGAAATGCAGGAGGTAATTGGCCGCTTGCCTACTTCTTTTCAGAAAGAATCCAATTTTTAGTCACTTTAATTTTTAATTGACCATGTATATCAAACGTTGTGTAATCTATGCCAAAGACATCCAGCGGATTACCGGTCGCAGTCAGCGCTACAGTCATGAGGTAATCCGCAAAATCCGTCAGATGACTGAGAAGGAAAAAGGACAATTCGTCACCATAGGTGAGTTTTCGGAGTTTTCTGGAATTCCCAAAGATGATCTGGAAGGCTATTTGACCTGATATAGGTTGGTTTTTCCTAAGCAATGAATCCATACTCTGAGTGACCAACCCCAGGAGAATATCATTGCTAAGGGATACTTCATCCCGGGATTGTTCCACTCTTGTACCATCTGGCTTCTATCCTTGTCTCATCTGAACTGAAAGAAAACTGGGAGATGACTTGGATTCGGTTCGGAGAAGGTATTGGACTGCTCCTCTGCTGTTACAAAATTCAATTCAGTTTCATTTATCCATACTAAGCACAAAATACTATGGCTACTCTAAAACATCCCCTGTTGAGCCAGTTATCCGGTAAACTGGGTAATCTGGTGATATATCAACTAAATGGGAAAACGGTTCTCAGGGAAAAACCGAAATGGAAAACCGCCTATAAGGCTACACCTCATCAAAAAATGCATCAGCTGAAATTCAAGGAGGTCTATAAAATTTTAAGACCATTGAAAATTCTTCTGGATTTTGGTTTCTCAGAATTTATCGGCGGTAACAGAAAGGGAATTCACCTTGCCATGTCCCATGCAATGAAACAGGCCTGTTACCTTGAAGGCGAGCAGGTAAAAATCAATTTCAATTCGCTGCTTTTGTCCTCAGGACCAATCGAAGGGGTAGATCAGCTTGCCGTTGAAAAACCGGGAAACAAAATTCTGAGGCTTACCTGGGAATCTCAGGGTAATTATGAACCTTCCAGAGAATCGGATCTTACCTGGATAGTGGTCTATAATCCATCTCAGGGGTTAGTGGAAGAATTCAAGGGTAAGGCCTACAGAAGGACACAGGTTCAGGAAGTGGAAGTTTCTCCCAGAATTGATTTCAACGGACTGTTCATTTATGTTTCATTCTACAGAAACTTTCCTAAAAACAGGGTTAAATTCTCTGATTCAGTCTGTTTCCAATTGGAATAAACGAATGAATCGGTTCCGGACCATTGCTCGAGTTTTTAGCTCTTCTTTAATCCTGCCTCAATTTTGAAGCAGGATTTTTTTGTAGTTGGATGTGCATTTCGATAATTATCCCTTCCTGAATAGGAGATTATCCTTGGATCTAATCGGGTTTTTACGCTTCATTTTTAGTCTTCCAGACCAAATTTAGAATGCACGAATAGGCAAAGAGTGCGGGCTAAGGCACGAAATGCATGTTTAGTTGAAAACAAATTTGATGTATATGACCTTGGTGGCATGTTTAACCTAAACCCATATACATATGGCAAAGCAAACAGGAGTAATTACACTCAAAGGACCAGTCGGGAGACTTTCCTTTTACAAGACCAGAAACGGCTACCTCGCCCGTGAAAAGGGAGGGATAGAAAAGTCCAGGATCATGAATGATCCCCGTTTTGCGCGTACCCGGGAAAACATCCGGGAATTCACTGACAATGCCACCGCTTCCAAGCTGCTGCGGGATGCACTCCGACCGGTGATCTCCAAGATCGGTGATAAACGCCTCAACCTCAGGATCACTCAGGTGATGATGCAGGTATTGAAGTCCGATGAATCCAGTGTCAGGGGAGACCGTAAGGTTAAACTCGGCAACTGGGACCTACTCAAGGAAATGGAGCTGAATGCGGGTTCCTCCCTGAGCAGCACCCTGTTTTTCGAGATTCAAACCAGCGATACAGCCAGTGCCTGGCAGGTGCAGTTGCCCGCTTTTGTTCCCGGCGACATGATTGCCCTTCCGGTAGGAGCCACCCATTACCGGATTTCTGCTACGGGCGTAGCGGTTGACTTTGATCTGGGTACCCGAACTGTCATAGGTTCCACTACAGGTTCGATGTCAGTGTTGGATTCTGCCGGAGCTCAATCCCTTTCGGTAGACAAAGGGCAGCTCAGCGGAACGCATTTCGTGTATTTGCTGACCGTGGAATTTATCCAGATCGTCAACGGAGTGGAATACGCCATCAACAACGGCGCCCACAACGCGGCCAAGATCTTGGGTACGAGCAAAACTGTCTGATGCGTCTCCTGCTGAAACGCAGGTATACTCCCCGGCATACGCTGGGGAGGCTTTACCTGGGAAGTCGGCTGCTCTGCTGTATCCGAGAAGCCCCCAAATCCTGCTACTCTCCGCACAGGCACTGTTTGCCGGAGGGAGTCTTTGAATTGGAGTCGGTTCACGGGGAGGAGAGCGGATGGGCGATCCGGGTTGGAGAAGGAGGTTGGATCCGACACGTTGGTCCTGACAGGCTACCCGGACATTTGGAAATTGCACCGGTCACCGAGTTCAAATCTGGGGCAAAACCCACCTTTACCAGATTGGCCTTTCAAAAGCTGCTCGATGAATTGGGTGGCCTTTGGGAAAGGGGCGAGGTGGTGGAGCTTCAGGTGACGGGAGCGGAGATTCCTTATCGTTTGTCCGCATGTCCTATGCCCAACTTCTCCTGATGATTACAGGGGCGATACTTTCGCTGCTGCTCTCGGTCATCGCTTTTTTCCTGAAGTTTCTAGTCCAGGATTTCAGGAAGTTGCAGGGAGATTTTATGGAAATCAAAGTCCGTCAGGAAAGCCTGAGGGCTGAGATTGACCGAATCTCCGAGGTGCTGTTTTTACTCAAAAAACAGTTGATCAGGAATGCTAGACATTCTTATCCGAAGTGAATGAAAATGAAAAATTGAAAATTAAATCATGGATTTAATCACAGAGATCAAGGAACGGGCACAGGCCCCAACTCCACCTTTCTTTCAGGTATTGAAGAGGCTTGGGCTGCTGATTGCTGCAATAGGGCTGGGGGTATTGACCGCCCCTGGAGAGTTGCCGGAAATCCTCATGACCTATGCAGGGCATGCGGTGACCGCAGGGACGATTCTGGTCAGCATCTGTCAACTGACGGTTGACGAAAGCAGACTTGAGGAAAAGTTGCTAAATTCCGTCAAATAGGCTAATAAAGTCGAATGACAAGTTAAAACCGGGCGGGTCTCCTGCCCGGTTTTTTACTTTTCCTTTCTTAACTGTCCAACCGGTGCCAGTTTCCCGACTTTATTGTCTTTACTAATTTCTCAAATTGGATTCCATCTTGCTGCCTTCAAATTCCGTCCTCCAAATCTCCAATCTCATTACCGGATAATAGTCGTCGGTTGGGCCATGCAGGATTTATGGTTTTTGGATCTGCGGAAAACCGTAAAAAAAACAGGTTAGCACCTGAGTGGGCGAAGGTGATCCACCTGTTTTTAGGTTTGTAGCAGAGTCAAAAATCAAATCGAAAACAAATTAAAAGTGGGTATGAGAACCTTACCGATTTGAAGTAAAGCCTGTGGCCCAAGGCTTTTTGGTTACTTTTTGGCCGACAAAAAGTGACGAAAGAAAAGGAAAAAACACATGGATGTTTTTTTGCTGGTAGTGGCTGCCTTGTTCAGCATTTTTAATTCGGAGCCTTTGTTCCAGGATTTGCAATCCAACTCCCCAAACTCCAATCTCCAATCCCCAATTTGTTTTCCATCTTGCTGGCATGAGGTCCCGTTTTCCAAATTGAATTCCTCGGCAAGCGTTGGCTAAACCGCTTACTTTTTTTACCCGGGGTTTTGGTTCGACTAGCTCACCAGCCAACCCCGGGCTATTAATATTGGACCCCTACAGGGTCCTATTTCCCATATTTTGGTCGATTTTCGATTCAACCGACATTCATTATTCATCATTCGGTGTTCGAAATTCGATATTTTTTCAACTAACACTTTGCCGACGTGAGTGGAGACACTCACGTTTTTTTCCTTGCTGCTGTTGGACATTTGTGATGTCAAACGTTCGTTATAAGATTTGCAATCCATTTCAGTACTGGAGTATTGCAAAATCCGCTCTTCGGGAAGGCAATTCTGGGTCAGGTCTACACAAAGTGATGAATTTCTCCTCCAGTCATTCATTATTCAAAATTTGAATTTTGGCCTTCGTTATAAATCTTTAAAAAAACTCCTATCAGTCGGTTTACGGAAAGGACCTACAAACTGTTAAATGGATTTATTTTGGAAAGAGGATTAATTAGACCAAGTTTCCAAAATCTTAAAATATCATCAGAATCTTTGGATCATAGTTAATTATCAATCCGAGATGCATTTTTGAACCTTTTTAAGTTTTGACATTTGTCAAAATTATTTAATTTACCACCGTACTTAATCGTTGAATTGAATTTTTAAAAAAGAAGAATAACCGTTCGTTTTATGTTAGCCCAGCTAATCGAAGATATTATTGTTGTAGATGATGACCCTATTCAGCATTTTGTTTTTAAAAAGTTGATTTTTAAGATTGACTCAAAAATCTCCTTGAAAAGCTTTTACAATGGAGAAGAGGCTCTTTTCTTCTTAAAAAAGAAAGTGTTGGGGAATTCAGAAAATAGAATTAGTCTGATATTCCTTGATTTGAATATGCCAAAAATGGACGGTTTTGGGTTTTTGGAGGAGTATAGAATGCTTCATCAAGACCTAAAATCCAAAAATAGGGTAGTGATTCTTACAAGTTCCATCCGAAATAATGACCGGATTTTAGTTTTGGATTTTAGAGAATTGAATGGCTATTATGCCAAGCCTATAAGTTTGGACTTTCTAAAAAAAGTTATTAATGGCTTAATCGCAAATAGCGTTCAGGAGTTATGAGCCAAGAGATTAAAAATTTATTGAAGTTTTTGAAAAGTGAATATTTTTTTAAAACCTAGTTGAATTTAAATTCTTTCAATTTACATGCAAACAGAGAATTCCCGGATTTTGGCGGCAAATACTTGTTTAATTATGGAGGTAACTACCTTCCAGAACACAAATTTTTGATCTAAAAAATCAGGTTGTCGGTGATTAAATTTTTCCTAGGTTCTCTTCGTCTCAATTTTTTAGAATTCAAAAAAATAAAATCCAGCCTTGATAGTTTTGGGTCGTCAATGAATCGAGATACCACAGAAAGTGTTTTTGTTACCGGAATTTTTGCATTTATCACGTTTAATGGTATGAAAAAGAGTTGAGAATCAAGGTGTTTTATGCGTTACATAATTGTTAAAAATTCAATAAAATGTTTTATGGTTAGCATAAACTTTAAAAAAAAGACAAAAAAATATTCGATTACTTACTTTTTTTAAAAAATGGATGAATATTTGATTTATGGTTTAGTTCAGGTTCTTGCGCTTCAGATTTGATGAATAGCAGGAATTCCTGAAAAGTCATAATTAATGTTTTAGCTGATTATTTTTAAAAATCTAGTCGTGTTTCATTATTTCAGAAAAATTTTTACCGGGTACACCACAGTCAAAAAGAACATGAACGGAACAGAATTCCGGTACATGTACTCCGGTAAGCCGGTATTTTTTGATCCCTTGTTGATGCTGAGGGAATTCAACAATCGGGTGTCCGAAGAATCAGTTCAACACTTGGATTTAAAAACATCCATTGACGTGTTGAATGTAAGTTTCGTGCAGCCAGGAGAAAGTGATCTTCCCTCGGTTATTTGTATCTGTACAAAAAATGGCAGGGAACTTAAAGTTTCCAGATTTACACTGAAGGATGGAATTCACCCCGTAAGCATTTACCTCTTTGAGGAGAACGGGGTTTCATTTGGTTCCTTCCGCCGGAAGTATGACTATGGATCCAAATTACATGAAGCAGGAAAGAAGTTAGCTGAGGTCAACCAAAGTGAATTAGATATTTCAAACGAAAAATGGTTATGGAAGGGAATAAGCAAAGAATGCCTTTTTTTGGAAAAATTTGGTCATACTCAAATTTGGCATTTTATTGATTCTGAGCAGGTTGATTTTTGGATGTATTCCTGAAGGTTAGTTAAAATCATCAAACTAATATTTATTCAAACTCAATTAAGTTGTGGTGAAATGCTTTTTTTAGTATATAAAAAAAACAATAAAAAATAGGATTAAAAATGAGTACAAAAATTGCTGGATGGTTAACTTTACCATCGAGTTTTTAGGGGAATGCCTCAAATTTTGCTTTTGAGACCCTTTTTTAAACGATAAACCCAATACTGCCTGATGATCAATGATTTCAGGCATTTCAAACGATCCGGCTAAGTCCGAGCAGACAAAAAAGCATTAGAGGGTATTTAAGGGGAGGAATGTTCAGCTTTCTGTCTTAAATCCATCTCATTTTCCGCTTTTTTTTCTCAGCCTGGGACTGAAAGGGCGAAGCTGTGCATATGGTCGGAGTTTAACCTTAAACTTAAAATCCAAGACCTCGAACTCCGAACCCGAATCCGAACAATGAAAACAATAAATGTGATCCTCTCCGGTGGTGTCGGTTCCCGACTCTGGCCATTGTCCAGAAAGACCCGGCCTAAGCAGTACCTACCGATTTTTGAAGGTCAAACACTATTTCAAAAGACCGTTCACCGAAATAGGGAGTTTTGCAGTTCTTTAATGGTAGTCGGTAATTGTGATAATTACGAGCTTTCCAGGTTGGATCTGATTAATGAAGGTTTGGAATACTATAAGGAAATCATCGAAGCCTGCCCCCGAAATACCGCCGCAGCGATTGCCTTTGCAGCATTTGCCTCAAATCCGGAAGATATTTTGTTTGTGACCCCTTCGGATCACTTGATTCAATCCGATGAACACTACAAATCGGCAGTATTAAGAGCTATTCAGTTGGCCAAAGAAGGGCATCTCGTGACTTTTGGTCTTCAGCCTACCAAGCCGGAAACGGGCTTTGGCTACCTTGAATCCAAAGGGGAAGAAGTTCTGAGTTTTAGGGAAAAGCCTGATTTGGATACTGCAAGGCATTTTCTGGAAAAGGGCACTTTTTATTGGAATTCAGGGATGTTTTGTTTCCAGGCTGGAGTTTATTTGGAGGAACTCAGGATATCCGAACCGGAATTGTTTCGAACTTCCAAATTGGCTTTTGAAAATTCTGAGAATGGTAAACTGAATCTGGATTTGTCCCTTCAGATACCTTCAATTTCCGTGGACTATGCGGTGATGGAAAAATCCACAAAGATCCGAATGGTACCTTCCGCCTTTAATTGGTCAGATATGGGCTCTTTTGAATCCATTTATGATTATTTCGATCACCAAGGCTATCCAAAAGATGAGGATGGAAACATGGTCATTGGAACGGACATCCACACCGAATTCACCGGAATGAAAAATGCCCTCTTGATCCAAACACCGGATGCCATTTTAGTACTTCAAAAAGAAAAGGCTCAGGATGTAAAGAAAGTATATGAGCGCCTGGAAAAGGAAAAGCCGGAGTTGGTATAAAGGTTAACCGTTAATGGTTAAACGTTAATTGTGGCTCGAATTGAAAGCTTTGAGGAGTTGGAAGTTTGGCAATTAGCGAGAGAATTATGTTTGCTAGTTAAAAAGCTAAGCTCTAAGGGACCATTCTTAAAAGATTTCAAATTTTCAAGTCAAATTAATTCAGCAGTCGGTTCTGTTATGGATAATATTGCAGAGGGGTTTGAAAGAGATGGAAATAAGGAATTCATTAATTTTCTTTATATAGCCAAGGGTTCAAATGGTGAAGTACGATCCCAATCTTATAAAGCCTTAGACTGGGAATACATTTCACCGAAAGAACAATCTGAAGTTTTGACATTAACTGAAAAGTTAAAATTTAAAATCCAGGCATTTATCTCTGTTCTCAAAAACAGTGGATTCAAAGGTTACAAGTAATCGCTTCGTTTGACGTTTTTCCTTTTAACGCTTAACAATTAACTCTTAATTCATAATTTCCAAATTTTGCCAATCCGTTTAAACACCCGCATATACATCGCCGGCCATCGGGGTATGGTCGGTTCCGCAATTTGGAGAGCATTGGAAGCCAAAGGATATTCCAACCTGATTGGACGTACTTCCTCAGAATTGGATCTTAGAAACCAATCCGCTGTGTCCGATTTTTTCCATACCGAGAAACCGGAAGTGGTCATCGATGCAGCTGCCCGGGTAGGGGGTATATTGGCAAATAATACCTACCCCTATCAGTTTCTGATGGAGAATATGCAGATTCAAAACAATCTGATCGATTCATCTCTTCAGGCCGATGTTCAGAAGTTTATCTTTCTGGGTTCCTCCTGTATCTATCCCAAGTTGGCATCACAACCCCTGAAGGAAGAATACCTGTTGACAGGTACTTTGGAGCCCACCAACGAATGGTATGCTATCGCGAAAATCACTGGTGTAAAGGCTTGCGAAGCGATCCGTAAACAGTTTGGAAAGGATTACATTTCCCTGATGCCGACCAACTTGTATGGGCCCTTTGATAATTTTGATTTAACTACCTCCCATGTCCTCCCGGCCATGATTCGTAAGTTTCACAATGCGAAAGTGTTTAGTGAAAAGTCTAGGGTTAGCGAGCCTGTCGAGCTATGGGGAAGTGGTAGCCCTATGAGGGAGTTTCTTTACGTGGAAGACCTTGCTGAGGCCGTAGTTTTTGCTTTGGATAATCAATTCAGGGACAATCTCTACAATGTGGGGACTGGTGAGGACCTGACCATCCGTGAACTTGCAGAACTTATCCAGAAAATCGTAGGCCATACCGGGGAAATCAAGTGGGATGCAAGCAAACCAGACGGTACTCCCCGCAAGCTGATGGATGTGTCCAAAATGGAACAAGCCGGATGGAAGGCTAAAACAAGCCTGGAAGAGGGCGTCCGGAAGACGTATCAATGGTTCCTCGAGCATCAGGATTCCTTCAAAGAAGTCAAAATAGATTAGTCCTTGGGTTCGGAAAATTTTCACCCTGATGTCCCCGAGTTGGCTCCGCTTGTACGAATGGAGAAGGAGAGGAATTAAGTCCAATTAATTTTGATCAAAGCACTTTTCTTGCAAGATTTCGATCAGTCTGATGATAGATTGTCTCAGACTGAATCAATAATCGAAATGGAAGAAAATGTGAATTCATTCGAAGCGGGGTCAAAACAAATTGCAGTACTGATTACCTGTTTCAACAGAGTCGCCACCACACTTCAATGTTTGGATCATTTGTTTCAGGCCACCCTTCCGGAAAATACTTCAATTGAGGTTTTTTTGGTGGATGATGGTTCCCCTGATTTGACAGGGCAGAAAGTGAAATCAAAATATCCCCAGGTGAATGTGATCCAAGGGGACGGAAACTTGTACTGGAGTGGGGGGATGTACAAAGCCTGGGAGGAAGCAGCCAAATCAAAGGACTTTGATTTCTACCTCTGGTTGAATGACGATACCCATATTTTTCCGGAGGCAATTGTTGAATTGCTGAAGGATGCCGCCATAACCCATTCAAAAAGTTTGATTGTCGGTTCCTGCTTAAGCAACAAGGACAAGTCTTTTACCTATGGAGGCTATGTTGGAGAAGTTTCCCTCCTTCCCTCTGGAGTTCCTCAAAAATGTGACTTTACCAATGGGAATCTGGTTTTGGTTCCCAAGCATATTTACACCAAAATAGGAAACTTAAATAAGCGGTATATCCATTTATACGGTGATTATGATTACTCCATGAGAGTAAACCAGGCGGGCCTATCCTGTTATTCCAGTTCTCAGTTTTTGGCCACCTGTGAACCCAATGAAAAATCGTATTGGGGTACAGATGACATGAGTACCTGGCAAAAACTGAAGCTGCTCCATCATCCCAAGGGAATTGATCTCAAAAGGGGATTTTATTTTAAAAAGTACCACTTTGGTACAAAGGTGGGAATCAAAGTAGTATTGGATGCCTATTTAAGGATCCTTACTCCAGCTCTTCACCGACTTATAAAAAGGAAAAAATCAAAGGTTAAGGGTTAATAGTTAAACATAATTGACCTGCAACCTATCACTTTTCTAATAAACGCTAACCGTTTAACACTTAACTCTTAACATTCAACGCTTAACGTTTAACCCCTTGACGTGTTGATGATTAACTTCAAAATTCGCTCATGACATCGAAGAAACATACCAAAGTCGCACTGATTACCGGAGTAACGGGTCAGGATGGTTCCTACCTTGCCGAACTTTTACTGGAAAAAGGCTACCAAGTCCACGGCATCAAGCGTCGGGCCTCGTCCTTCAATACCCAACGAATCGATCACCTATATCAGGATCTTCATGAGCGGCATGTGAATTTCGTGCTTCATTATGGGGACTTGACCGATTCCACCAATATTATCCGGATCATCCAGGAAGTGCAGCCGGATGAGATTTATAATCTTGGTGCCATGTCCCATGTCAAAGTTTCCTTTGACTCCCCGGAGTATGTAGCCAATGTGGATGGCATTGGTGCCCTTCGGATTTTGGAGGCAGTTCGAATTTTAGGGCTGGAAAAAAAGACCCGAATCTATCAGGCATCCACCTCCGAACTCTACGGGGGTATGCCGGAAAACAAGAATGCTCAGGGTTTTTACGACGAGAATACTCCCTTTTATCCCCGCTCTCCCTATGGAGTGGCCAAAATCTATGGCTTTTGGATTACCAAAAACTACCGAGAGGCTTATAACATGTTTGCCTGCAACGGGATACTCTTCAACCACGAGTCTCCACGCAGAGGGGAAACCTTCGTGACCAGAAAGATTACCATGGCTGCAGCAGCCATTGCCATGGGTAAGCAGGACTGCCTGTACTTGGGTAATCTGGAGGCCCTTCGCGACTGGGGACATGCCAAGGACTATGTCCGTGCGATGTGGCTGATCCTGCAGCAGGAAAAGCCTGAAGACTTCGTCATTGCCACCGGCAAAACCACCAAAGTCCGTGACTTTGTACAGATGGCCTTTGCTCACGTGGGATTCACGATCCGATGGGAGGGAACCGGCGTTGACGAAGTTGGAATTCTCGACCACATCGATGAGCAGAAATATTTCAAAGCAACAGGGAAAGCGTTAAACGTTAAAATGTTAAGCGTTAAATCATTAAACGAAGCCACGGTTAACGATGAACGTTTAACGTTTAACGTCGGTCAGGTACTTGTGAAAGTAGACCCAAGATATTTCCGACCGACCGAAGTGGACCTCCTGATCGGCGACCCGACTAAATCCAAAACCAAACTGGGCTGGGAACCGGAATACGACCTTCAGGGACTTGTGGAGGATATGATGAGGGGAGATTTGAGTTTGCATCGACATGGGTATTTCATTCCAGTTAATGGTTAAACTCATAAAAGGTGATCGTTAAAAGTTGAAGAGTTAAACTGAGTTCCTTTATTGAAAAACGATTAAGTCATCATTCTTTCCACTTTTTAATAATTCAGATGGTGAACTTTATGCTTTATCCGGCAAGGCTTAACCATTAACTACCTGAACTTCCTACAGAAATGTCTTTTAAAACAATGGGAACAGAATCCATTATAGATCATTCATTTCAGATTTTTCTTTTCATTCGTAAAGTG
>NZ_QXML01000017.1 GCF_003583985.1 Algoriphagus lacus
CTTATGAAGTCTGTGCAGTTTGACTATGAAAGAAAAATTAGATACAAGAATATAGTTGAGAAAGCCATGGACGATACAGCTTTAATTTTTAACGCTGCAAAACAGGAAGATAGAGTTAGCGAATTTGAAGCATTTTTAAACCAATCGTTGCTTAACTTCTATCAAGGTGATGTAAACTTTTCTGACCTTAATTACTTTCAAGCAAATTTTGTTGACCCAATAAAAATTGAAATTGTAGAGAAGTATCGAGATAATGATGTAGCAGTTCATCTTGCCGGGGAACTTAAAAAAGCCACTTACATCTTTAATGAAATAAAACTTTCAAATGCGGAAATAGCATTTGACTTCGAAAGCATTTACAAAAATTATGAAGACTCTTCCAATAAACTTAATGACCTGACTTTGAAGCTTCGAAGAAAATTTGATATAAAACCATAATTATAAAAGAAGCACGATGCCCTAACAACTAGGTTTTTGTGCGGCTTGCAAAACCAAGCATGAAACCGCTGTTGCACTTAACCGGTGAGGTTCCTTTGGGGATTGATTCGGAATTTCAGTTGGATTTGTAGGGTCAGATATCGAATCTCCTTAAGATCATAACCAGGTCAAAAAATATTCTTTCCATTGGTTTTTAAGCCCTTCCGGTCTGGTTATGGAAGGGCTTTTTTGTGGACCAATTATTACAAAATTCTGGTTTTTTTATGAGCTAGGCTTTATTGGAGCATTCTTTAAGAAAAATCAAAAACTTCCTTTGGATCGATTCCTAAGCCTTTAGCAATAAGTGCTATCATGCTAATGCTGGTATTAACTTCCGCTCTTTCAATTCTGCCAACTTGACTCAGAGTTAAACCTGTTCGATCCATTAGTTCCTCTTGAGTGATTTTCTTTTCATTTCTTATCCTTACAATGTTTTTTCCAACTTTCGAAATGAATTCTTGATCCCTGAATTGTGCCATGCAGGAAAAGTCAGGACTATCTTAAAAAATTATTAACGCAAATTTGCGCTAAAACAATTTTTGCACTATACTTACAGAGCCTTTTATAAGGTATTGTAAAGCTCTCGAAATCGACTGCATTTGCACTTATTCACCTCGGCTTAGAAAACTGCCAAATTTCAAAAGGGCGCGAGAAGATAAGTGAAATGCTCACGCCATTTGGCGTGGGCTCTTCTCTTCTGTTGCCCTTGGTATGGCAGTACCTCTAAGACAGGGGGTAGAGTTACCACGCCAAACTTTTTTGGCTGGTACTTGAACCCGGTGGTGAGAATATAAACCCAAGTACCAATGGAGCAGGTGAATACATATACTTTTTGGAGCATTATCCCGGGAAATTCCGAGAGGAGTGGGATTTGCCTGCCAGCGTCGGTCTGCTTCACCCGCAAGCAGCTTCAGAGTACACTGATTAAATGCCCTACCTAACTAGCGCTATCTCTGTTTGGGCCTAGCCCAGATCTTTTGCTGACAGAGATTATTGTATGGCTTTGACAGCATCCTGATTTCAGGATATGCGCTGTTCACTCAAACTTCTTTCTTACTGGATTTCTGCTCGCTCTTCGCGTGTAGACAGGCTTTGTTTTGACCTTTCAATCGGCTTTAAGGGACTTTGTAACTCCCCCAAAAACAGCTGAATTGAATCGGTTTAACTTCTTTTTCTCCTGATCGGATACTTGGGCGGTCGGGTAGGGGATGTATTGCCTTTCCGGAACTCCAGCCACACTTCAAACTCAATTTGAAAGCATGAAAAAAATTCTATTCACATGCTTCCTGGCACTGCCATGCCTCCCGGTAACTATCGGGATCGGAAGCACCTCATTGCTGAGTCTAGTTGCTCAGTCACCCGGGGCCGATCTTCTTCATAGGTTCGGCGGTCCCAATCGGGGCGGGGATTCCCGCTCCGATACTTTCCTCGCGGATAATTTTGGTTTAATACCTATCGACCAGGACAGGAAGGTAGGAATGGCAGTAGAATCCCTCCATTCCACCTCCGTCCCAGTCTTCTCTAGCCAAGTTTATTCGGAACGAGGAATCAAACCTAGAAGTACTGAAGCTGAAAGTCTTGCTTCTTGTGTCTTCTGTCTAATGTCCTCAAATGGTTTAGTTGATAAGCACCTTGATTTGGGCGCAGGGGAGGGGGGCTATGCGCTCAACCCCGCCCCAGTCACGGTCTTCTTTGACCCTGAGCATCAGGTGAGTGAAGCTATGGGAAAGGAGTTGAGTGCTGAAGTTCCTGTTTCTGGTGCTTCTCGTCAGGAGCACATTAATGGAGGAAGTAGTGAAGTACCGGGTCGCTGGACTGATTCTACTTCTTCCGTCATTGACTCCTCTGTCAGTAATACCATTAACCTCCTTTTTGAAACCAACCTGCCGGATTCCATACTCCCCAGGCTGGTGCTTTCGGAAAGGGAGCTCGATCCCAAATTTGGATATGAGAGCCGTCGGGAAATGGACGTCCCACTGATTCAGGGTACCCTGGCTGAAGGATCTCCGGGGTATAAGAAGGGCTTGGTCACAATTCCCTTGGAAGTAAAGTTTGGGAAATTCTCCCTTTCTGCTGGGGAAAACCAAATTTTCAAAGACCTCTGGCTGCAGCAAGGTGATTCTCTTGCTGTGCGTTTTGATTCCAAATCTGGAAAAACACTGATTTGGGGACCGGAAGCGACTTCGGTCAACCTCCAATTGACGCTTCAGCGCCTAGTTGATGAAGTTCAGGTACAGCGGAATCCGGTCATGATTCTTTCGGATTCACTGGCCCTGCTGGACTCCGATGGAGAGCGCATGGCCAGACAGCGGGCTTTGGAAAACTACCAACCGGGCTGGACCCGAAAAATGGAACTGCTCCAAACTGAGGCCCAAAAATTGAATCGGGCAAAGCAGTTGTTTCAGGAAGCAGGTCACTCCCATCCGGTTTGGCAAGCCTTACTGAATGCCGAGTCCAGTCTTGATCCAGAACTGTTTACCTGGCTGAAGGCGTATTGGATCGGGAAACTCAGAAAAGGGGCCTATGAGTTTGTTCGGATTGCAAACCCCAATTCCTCAGCCTGGGGAGAACTTCTCTTAGCAAACTCACTGGATAAAAATGAGCTTGATCAATTTGACCAATGGGAATTTGCACCACAGGAACTGGTGGAAACGCTCTACCTGGCTCATTTACTGACAGCAAAGCTCATTCCCCTGGGATTTATGGATTGGTCTCAGACCCTTCCGGGATCCCTTCGTGACCAGGTCAATGCCCTGTATCTTATCCGGGAGTACAAAGGATTGGAAAATCCGGATGAACTCTTTCAACGAGCGATGGCTCAAACTTCCTCTCCTCTGATCGGGGAATACCTAGCTGAATTATTCCGATCTAATCTAAAGGGGAGACCTTTCGCCAATCTTCCCTTGAGTGATCAATCTGGAAATCCAGTCTATCCGGAATCCTGGAAAGGGAAGTTGGTCCTGCTTGACTTTTGGCTTACAGGATGCGGTGCCTGCCTTTCCTTTGCCCAAGACCAGTTTTTCCCTTTGGTCAATGCGCTTTCAGATCATCCGGATTTACTCTTTGTCACGGTTTCCGGTGACACGAAGAATGAGACTTGGATAAACAGTCTGAAAGGCGGAAGATATACTCTTCCTGAAAGCCTCAATCTGTTTTCCGGAGGACCGGAAAACCCCTTGCTCAAACGCTACCAAATCCGTGCTTTTCCTGCTCAAATCCTGATCGATGCTGAAGGAACTATTCTTCAGACAGGAAATTTTCCTCAAACCTATGAAGGCTGGAAGCAACTCCTCGAGTCTTACCTGCCAGCAAATTCAACTGCTACCCCTCAACCTTCTCCAACACATCCTAACCTATGAATAGAATACTGATCCCTAAAGCAGTCCTGCTCTTTGCAGTGCTTCTTCTACAATTTGTCGGGACTTCCTGGTCGCAGGAAAGTCCAAATTTGGTCACCTTGACAGGTGTCGTCCTGGAATCCGAAACGGAAAATCCATTGCCCGGAGCTGTGGTTCTGGTTTCTTCACTTTCCAAATCCACCGTAACCGATGCCTCCGGTAAATTTTCCCTGAGCCTTCCCGAAGGTGAACATGAAGTGATCGTCAGTTTTGTGGGTTTCAAATCCCTTAGACAGGTAGTTTCCACCTCGGATAAAACACCGAGGGTGTTCAAGTTGGAAACTGAGGAGTTCAACCTTGGGGCTGTGGATGTGGTTTCTACCGGTTATCAGCAAATTCCCAAAGAGCGGGCCACGGGCTCCTTTGTCCAGATCGATCAGGAATTGGTGGATCGAAGAGTAAGCACCTCTATCCTCGACCGAATTGAAGATGTTTCCTCAGGGGTGATTTTTAATCGTACCGTTGGGGGTGCGGACCCCATCAGTATCCGTGGACGGTCCACCTTGTTTGGCAATACCCAGCCGCTGATTGTCATCGATAATCTGCCCTATGAAGGCCCATTGGAAAATATCAATCCCAATGATGTTGCCTCGATCACTATTCTAAAAGATGCAGCGGCAGCTTCCATCTGGGGAGCCCAGGCCGGAAATGGGGTAATCGTCATCACCACCAAATCCGGCTCATACAAGCAGCCTATGCGTGTGTCTGTCCAATCCAATGTAACGGTGGTCGAAGCGCCTGATCTCTTTTATGCCCCTCAAATGGAAATTGGGGATTTTGTAGAGCAGGAGAGGAGGCTGTTTAATTCCGGTTTCTACAACTCGATGATCAATTCCACGGCAAGAACTCCGCTTTCCCCGGTAGTGGAGACTTTGCTGAAAGTGCGAAACGGTCAGCTTACGGCCGCCGAAGGAGATCGTCTCCTGCTGCAGTACAGCAATCAGGACAGTAGGGCTGACCTGTCGAGGTACTATTATCAAAAGGCAGTGCTCCAGCAGTACGCTTTTCAGATTTCTGGAGGAGGAGACAGCTATAACTTCAACTTCTCCGGGGGATATGACAGAAATGCTTCGGAAGTAGTCGGCAATCTCAATGACCGCATTACCCTAAATGCCAGACAAAACTGGAAGCTGATGAAAGACAAGCTGGAGATTAGCACAGGTCTTTACCTATCCAGGGGTAAAAACACGGTGACCACTTCCGTTCCGACTCTCAGACCATATGAGCTGCTTGCGGATTCCGAAGGCAATGCCTTACAAGTAGTGGGGGCACTAAGCAACAGGTATGTGGAGAGTACGGCTCAGTCTGGACTCTTGGATTGGAGATTTTTACCCCTTCAGGAAATCGGCAAACGAAACCTGGATGTCGTAGGGATGGACTTTCGAGGAAACTTGGGGTTAAGTTATCAGATTGTCCCAGGACTGAAGGCGGAGACAAGGTATCAATATTGGACCAACCATACGGAAAGTAGATCCATAGAGACTCCTGAACTCTATGAGATCAGACACCAAATCAACAGTTTTACTCAGGTTGGCCCGGATGGTTCCCTGACTTTTGCGATTCCAAGAGGAGAACGGTTTACCACCTCAAACGACATTTCTTTCAGCCATAATCTGAGAACAAACCTCAAGTATCAACTCAAAAAGGGTAAAGGTGAATGGAATGCACTGGCTGGATTTGAAATGAGGGACCTCAGTTCCAGATCAGACCGCATGCAGTATTTTGGCTACAAGGATGAATTGGGTCTCAGCACTCCGGTAGATTACCAGACCCGTTTTCCCCAGTACTTCAATCCCGGACTCCGGCTGAACATTCCCTATGGTGGTACCCATTCCGGTATCAACGACCATTACCTGTCATATTTCGGAAACGCATCCTATTTCTTCCAAGAAAAGTACCTGCTTTCCGCAAGCGCCAGAAAAGATATGTCCAATCTTTTTGGAGTGGAAACCAATCAAAAGGGTGTCCCGCTTTGGAGCGTGGGAGGGGGATGGATTCTCAGCAATGAATCATTTTATAAGTGGGAAGCGCTTCCCTATGTCAAACTGAGAATGACTTATGGGTTTAATGGTAACGTGGACAAAAGTACTTCTGCCTTTACCACTATCCGATACGATAACTTCCATGAATACATTCCGGGCTTTCGGTACGCCTTCATTTCAAACCCACCAAACCCAAACCTGCGCTGGGAGAAAATCGGGATTTTCAATCTGGCAGTGGATTTTGAATCCAAAAGCGGTCGTCTGGGCGGTAGTTTGGAATTCTATACCAAAAATAGCCAGGACTTGATCGGTGAGACAGAGGTTCCGGATTCCAATGGGCTCTACCAATATCGGGGCAATTTCTCCTCTACCATCACCAGAGGGTTTGATCTTACGCTGAACTCGGTTATTCTGGATAAGGCGCTCCGTTGGAGCACACAGACGCTGATCAGCGGCTGGAAGGATGAGGTGACCGAATTCGAAGGTTCCAGGACAGTGGCGCAATATTTTGGCAGTAATTCTTCCAACGTGGTTCCTCTGGAGGGTAAGCCTTTGTTTTCGATTTACTCTTTGCCTTGGGGAGGATTGAATCCGGACAACGGAAACCCTCTGGGATTCTTGGATGGAGAGCTTTCGGAAAACTACAGTGCCATCATCTCAACAGCCACCCCGGAATCCATTCGATTCCATGGATCGGCACGCCCCACAGTTTTCGGGTCGCTCAGAAATACACTGGACTATAAAGGATTCAGCCTTTCGTTCAACATCACCTTCCGGGCGGGATATTATTTCCGAAGAAGCAGTGTGGACTATGCCGCTTTGTCAAGGGGGCAAATTTCCCATGCGGACTATGGGATCAGATGGCAAAATCCCGGAGATGAATTGACTACCCAGGTCCCCTCACAGCCAACTGCCCTAAATACGGTTCGCCAAAGTTTTTACCAGCGTTCCTCAGTCTTGGTCGAGCGGGGAGATCATATCCGCTTTCAGGATGTCAGGTTCGGTTACACGTTCTCCAAAGCTTCGAATCCAAGATTTCCTTTCCTGAATATGGAGGTATTCACCTACCTCAATAATCTCGGACTGATCTGGAAAGCAACAGATCAACCAATCGATCCTGATTTCCCAATTGCTGTACCTCAACGTACAGCTGCGATAGGATTACGAATTGATTTCTAACAACAGGCGATCCCATTCAGGAATTCTCCCATGAAAAATCCGCGCATATACAGATTTTCCTAGTGCCTGAATTGGTCCCCAAAACAAAATGAAAACACGATGAAAAACTTACTTTATATCCCAATACTCCTGCTTCTCTTAGGTTGTGACGGTTTTCTGGATGAAAAGCCCAGTAAAACCCTGGATACACCTTCCTCATTTGAAGCCTTGCAGGCCCTCCTGGACAATTCATCCACCATGAATTTTCAACCAGCACTTCCCCTGATTCTGGGAGGGGAATATGTGTCAGATGATGCCGGAATACTGGCTTTGCCGATATGGCAGCAAAATCTGTATCTCTGGAAATCCGAGCCCTTTCAGGTAGATGACTTGGTATTTGATTGGAGAAACATGTACAATCAGGTGCAGAATGCTAATGTAATCCTGGAACAGCTGGAGCTGCTTCCAAAAACGGATTCCAGGTGGTCTGAAATTCGAGGAGCGGCACTGTTCTTCAGAGCTCACGCCTATTACAACCTTTACAGCCTGTTTTTGGATGGACCAAACTTGGAGAGTCTGAATCTCAATCTTTCAATTCCGGTGAGAAGGTCAACCCAAATCTCTCTGACCTCGGAGTTTGTTTCAAAAGAGGAGATAAAATCAATTATCAAGGAAGATGTGGAGGAAGCAGTGGGGCTTTTGCCTAACCAAACCCAATACCCTTTTAGACCTTCCAAAACAGCAGCTTATGCCCTACAGGCTAGAATTTATCTTGCTTGGGCTGAGTATGAGCTGGCATTGCAGGCAGCTGAAAATGTGTTGAATTCCTACCGGGAATTATTGGATTACAAAACAGTTAATCCGGCTGTTTCTTTCCCTTTTGAATTGTTCAACAAAGAGGTCATCTGGCAAAGCAGGATGGGGAGTTACAGTTTCATTTTCTCCCAAACTGCCTTTCAGGTAGATCCTGATTTGTATTCACGCTACGAAAGTAATGACCTCAGAAGATCCCTGTTTTACGTCAGAAGAAGTAACGGCCTTATTAACTACCGGGGAAGTTATGATGGAAGCAATACCCTGTTTACGGGATTGACTACGGCAGAAATGCTGCTGATTCGTGCCGAATGCTTGGCTAGGGATGGTGAAGCTTCTTTGGCATTGGTGGATTTAAATGACCTGCTTACTAAACGATACAATTCAAGTTTTCAACCGATCCGGAATGTGGAGGGTGAGGAACTCCTGAAAAAAATCCTGGAGGAAAGGAGAAAGGAATTGGTTTTTCGGGGAACGCGATGGTCAGATCTGAGGAGGCTCAACAGGGAACCTGCTTTTCAAACCACTATGAAAAGGACCTTTCAAGGTCAGGAATTTGAATTGGCTCCACAAGGAAGGTCTTATGCGCTACCTATCCCACCTCGGGAATTGAGTTTTGTAAACTGAATAAACAGGGCGGAGTGATGACCCCGCCCTGAGTTTTGGATTATGGAATCAAGACAAACTGCTTGTCAGTCGAACCAATGGGATGCATCAAGCTCTCTTGGCTGTAAAGACAGGCTTCAGTACCGATATCGCATCGGTAGTTTACGGGATTTTGCGGATCATTGACCACTACCCAGGTTTCACCTCCGTCGGGAGTGCCATACTGTGGGTTGTTGTTCACCGGACTCGCAAAATTCATCGCCATTGCGAGGGTTGCTCCCAGCACGAGTGCCAGTGCCGGAAGCGCTTTTTTCAATAGTCTCATAACGCTTTTGTTTGTGAGGGTTGCCCCTCGGGTTAAAAATTGAATTAGGTATTCAGGACCTCCGGCTAGGCGTCCGGTCCGAGGACTTTGTCCTTCGTGAGGACTTGGTCCAATTGGACTCCTTTCCGGAGGCTGAACCGTCCGGGTTGCCCCGGTTCAGGAGCCGGTTCGGGCTCCCCACACCGCCAAGTTTGGTCAGATTCTCTCACTTGCTGACCGTTGAGAATACGATGTGACTCTTTGTTTCTGGCTTCTCCATTTCTGGAGAGAAATTGGCTTTGGAATAGCTTGGTTTTTAAGCCTAAAGCCAGAGAAATGAGGGGGTTTTCAATGAAAGCCCTTTTCATCAATCTCTGACCCAGGCTTCCGGATGGGTAAAGACTTAGGCCAGGTCTTTTCCCTACGGGAGGAGTCGGGAGTGAACCGGGAATTGGAAATTTCCGGCTTGAAGAGACGACTCGGTTTTAGAGGAATTCAAGTAAAGCGAACCAATACCCATTGGCCCCTAGAGGTATTTTTCGCGATCCGGGGTGCCTTTTCCTCCAAGTTCGGGTGCCAAGGTGAGCGGGGCGGTGTAGTACAGCCGCCCCTTATCCTTCCTTGAGTTAATTGGTGGGTTTTAATCCAGGCCCGGAAGATTCTTTAGGTTAGGGGTCTTGTGGTTTGTTTTGAAAATCAGTTGACTAACAAAAAATTGTCCCGAAGTCCCGATGGTTCGAGTAGTAAAGTGGTATTACTTTCTCTTATTTCCTTTTGCTGTAACTACCTCTTTTCTCTTTATAGGAAGAGTGCAAAGATTTTGGTCTCTAAGTTTTGATCAAAATCAAGAGTCAGCCGATTCGAAGGGTAATACTACGCTTTCCTGACCTGTTTGATCAGGCCATTTCTCTAGTTCGATTTCTCTACTATCTACTTTTTCCAACATGTCAAGTTGAAGGAAATCGCTTTTCGATTTCTCATTACTGATCCGGTCTAATTCGACTCTCGCCGAATTGTAATTGATTGGAATAAAGGTGGAAGTGAAAAAAAATCGAAATCCCATATTCGGGTGCTAAACCTAAAATTGGGTTGAATTGAACTTTATGGAATTGGGGTGATTTGGGAATTCAAAACCGGCTAACCCAAAAATCAGATTCAGAGAAACCACGTTGGAGCGCATTAATCCCCAGTTCTAGTGTTTGAATGGGTGAGGGATGGGGGATAAGCGGTGAGGTAAATTCAAGGATGATCAATGAGTTGCTCAGGAGGGGTAAGGGAGTAAGAAGAAGGTTTGTATATCGTTCCTGAAATTTTGGTTATTCCGGTTCCTTGGCTGAAATAGACAGGAAATTCTGTTTGAAAAAGTTGACAGGGGAAATCTTGAATCAATTCAAAAAATACGAGGTAATCATCCTAGGTGATTACCATGCGCACAACTCAGCAGCTTGGAGGTTATAAAGTTAGATAGGGGTAGGTGGGAGGACACCCGATTTAATTAGACAGGCTATTCAAGATCTATTGGGTTAAAAATTTTAGTTTGAAGAAATGCTAGAATCAACGAGGTTTTACCTTAATTTTAAGTAGGAAGTTGCTATTTGCTCGATTTACTTAACACAGCTTGAATCGGGGAGAAATCCCCGATTTTTGTTTACATCTGATTTTTCGGCTTTATTTTTTCATTGCATTCAGTTATTTCTTCTCTCTTTCCGGAGAAGGCTGGTCCAGTAAAGATCAAACCTGCAAGGGCAAAGCCAAGAAATCCCCAGTTCACCCAAAAATGGCTTGCCCAATCCAGACTTTCCAGTAAACCGGCGCAGTTGCAGGGGACTCTTGGAACTGCACCTACCCAAATCAGTCCGATATAGGTGTTGAATACACTGAGCAGCATGATACTTCCGAGATATCCCCACCAACGAAGCAAAGGGATCATGAGGAAAACGGCTAAAAGAATTTCGGTCAGAGGTACCCAGATTGCAAGAGCATCAGCGAGTTCTAAGGGAAAAGTCTGGTTCCGGAAAGCATGCTTACTGGCTTCAAACCTGATCAGTTTTTCAATTCCTGCATAAGACCAAATCAGGATTAAGGCACTGGAGCAGGCAGTCGTGGGAAGGGTTCTGTTTTTCATTTCGAAAGTTTTTCGAAAATTTCATGGGATGGGGATTCTCACTTTCAGAACTGGGGTAGTAAACTTTTTTTAGGTCTCAAATAAACCTCTTTGATGAGTTTTTTAAGAATTCTGAGGCAATTGTTTGATTTCTAAATGTTTATCCTATAAACTCAATCATAAGTTTTTAAAAACTGAAGAGAAAGTTCTAAAATCAAAGAATTGGAGGCTTTTGATTTGGAGCGAGGTGCCCTTTGGGTTTTAGGTTAGCTGTACTTCTTTTTTCATTTAAAATGGTATTGACATGAAAACGATCATGTGGGATCCGCTGTCCTTGAAAACCCTGTTGGGACTCAAAGGCGGACCAAAAGACGCTGAGTTTAGAAAGCTCGGGGAGTTTATGGAAGTGTTTGAACTTCCTGTGAAGTCCATTATCAGAGAAGCTGGGGTAGTCGAAACAACTTCGCATTTGCTGCTCAAAGGCTTGGTAGGAATGTATTTCGACCGAAAGCTGGTCCGGATCTACTTTCCGGGAGATATGTTTCTCGATTTTGAATCGTATTCCCAACAGATTCCCAGCAGGTATCAATTGAAAGTCTTGGTTGATGCTCAATTCACTTCACTTTCATTTGAAAATGAAATCAAAGTCCTCAATGAGATCAGTGATTTCAAAGAGATCTCTGACCACCTGAAGGCCAGAGTCAGAAATTCGAATGAAGAATGGGCGGCATTTTCTCAGCTTCCTCATTTGGACCGATTAAGAGCATTTGAAAAGAAGTTTCCTTCCCTTCGGCTGATTATCCCTGTAAATGATTTAGCTGGCTTATTGGGCGTCGGTCGATCAACCATCATCAAACTAAGAAAGGAAGATGGGTACTTAGCAGGTAAAGCCAAATCTGATGCTGAGCTGCTCAAAGAAATAACCTACCCTTTTAATCCCCTGAAGCATCCCCAGAAGAAAAAACTGGAAGCGCTTTCTCTGGATTGGGGGTATGAACTGCATTCATTCTTCGTGGATTTGAAGGAATTTTCCCGTTTTAAGAATAATCAGCAGGCTTCGCTTTCAAGCTTCCTCTACCCGGAAATTGACTTTCACAAGGGGTTATGGATTAGCAAATTGTTTGTTTGGCTTTTTTACCTGGACGATAAAACGGATCGCTTAAGTGCCGGTTCCAAAAAGGCATTTTGGGTATTGATTGAAGATTGGATCCGGGTTTACCTAAAGGAATCCAAATCCAACCCTCCCTTTCTTCCATCTCGGGTTGCAGCCATTGTGAATGCATTTCAGGAGCTCTGGAATGAATTGATTCACCTGGACCAGGTTTCCGAAACGCAGATAGAATTGATTCGAACTGAAATTCTGGACCACATCAAATCCAGCAGAGTGGAAGCAGGATTCCGGGATAACAATACTCTACCTACCATCGAGGAGTACCTTGGCTTTAGGCCTCATACCTCCGGAGCCAAACTGGCAGTAAGTCTTTCCTGTCTGGAATTCCAGGTAGATGAAACAGTGAATGCTTCGTTTTGGGAAAAAACCGCTGAACTAAGGAGGCTTAGTACCCTGCTTATCTTAATGGATAATGATCTTTTTTCCTTCAAAAAGGAGCAGGCAGCAGGTGATCACATGAACTACATTGCTTTGCTGGTAAAAAATGAAGGAATCTCCCTAGCTGAAGCCAAAGAAAAGGTCTTGGAAATCAGGAGATCGTACTTCGACGCCTTCATGGAACAAAACCGAAAATGGATGGAAGATTTTAATCCTGAAAATCACCTGATCCTTCAAAAACTCAAATACATCAAATACAAAATCTCCGGAACCAGACATTGGTCGGTGGAAATTTCAAAACGCTATGACAAGTAAAGAACCTAAACTAAACCAACTATACCATGAAAATTCAGGATTATTCCCTTCAGATCAGCTCAAAATTGGAGCAGGATCTCAGTGTGTTGACTTTGGATAGTGAAAACAAACTCATCCAGTTTGAATCTGCCTTTTACTTGGTGGATCAGGCTCTGGAAAAGCTAAAAGCTTTTCTGGGGAATTACGATTTTGAATCGGAAGAGGAAGAAATCGGATTCTTTAAAAATCAGATGACTGAATTTTTGAAAGAGTCCATGTTCTATTCGGAACTGTTTAATCTGGAATCTTCCCGTACACCCGGTACAAACAAGGAGCTCAGGAGGTTTTATGAAACCGAACAGGCAGCCATGAGGAAATTCCTTCAGGCCAATCAAAACCTGTATAACTACCTCTTGCTCAAAAAAGATAATCAGGATAAGGTCTTTTTCCTGAGAAGTGCCCAAGCTCCTGTCTATAAGCCAACCTTGTTTTGGCATACCCTCGATACCCGTTATTGCACGGTATATACTCTGTACTTCGCCAGAATTAAAGGGACGGTTGCCTTAATGGATTACATCCATGAACAGCTGAGGGTCCTGAACGGAGAAGACGAGGCAAACGCAAAAAAATCGGCAGTGTCTCTCAACTGGACAGGGAAAAAGGTGGAGCTCGTGGAACTGATCTACGCCCTGCGCCAGGGAGGCGTACTCAATCACGGCAGACTTGGTCTAAAGCAGATTGCCTCCCAGTTTGAGCGAATTTTTGGGGTAAATCTCCAGGATTTCTACAGAACCTATAATGAAATCACCTTCCGGAAAAAAAGCAGAACTGCTTTCCTTGATTTTTTAAAAGACCGGATGGAGGAATATATCGAAAAGGGCGAGGCCCTGAATTAATTCACCACTTAATGCTTAAATACGATGAAAAAGCTCTTTCTGATGCTTTTAATGGCATCGCTATCTCATGTCCTTTTGGCTCAGGTTATTCTGGAAGGGAAGTTTGACCTGGAAAATCCCAATCACCAAAGCTGGGATGGCAGATACTTGGTCTATACGTATTACAAGGATGTCCATATCTATGATACCGAAACGGAAACTCTTCACCGGGAAATAGGTCAATCGCTTCCGGAAATGTCATTTAAGGAAGGACTTTACTTCAGGAGATCCAATGGAAGATATCAATTAAGAAGGGTAGGGGAAACAGAACCGGTTCTGCCCAATGAGTTCCATCGGATTACCAACTGGTTTGGAACGACGATTCTTGCATGGGAACAGACTGCCCCCAATCTGGAAGGCATGAAAGCAACCTGGTATGAGCTTAATAAAGGAATTATCGCAAGGTATTCCCTGGCTCAATTGTATCAGGCGGTAGGCTATGAGGGAACTTATACCCACGATGCAATGAGTATTTTCCAAAGCAGGCCTTGGGAGAGATTCATCTATTTCTTTCATGATGGGCTAATCACGCTTCAAAATCCCCAATCCCTGAAATTCGGGTATTATGATCTTTCGCTTAAACCAGCTTTTCCGGGGAAGTTTAAAAATGCTGACCCCTTTTTTGAAGGCTTGGCAGCAGTTCAAAACGATAATGGACTTTGGGGTTTTATTGATAAAAATGGACAGGAAGTAATCCCATTTATCTACACAAAGAAACCCTGGCCATTTCATTCCGGATTGGCCAGGGTTGAAAATAGTCAGGGGTACGTTGGGTTTATTGATAAAAGAGGAGAGTTGGTGATTCCTGCGAGGTATGCATACGCTTCAAGTTTTCACAAGGGAAAATCAATAGCCAGAAAGTTTGGTTACCCGGAGACATTTGTTACTCTGGATACAGTGGGTGGTGAGACTCCTTTTCCATGTGTTTGTGGTCCAGATACCGGTAATTTCATATCACAGCTATACGCAGATTACTTTCCGCTTAATCCTGTTGTGGGTTTTGTTGACGAGGGATACTTGGGTGTCAGTAAGAACAGTAAAAGTGGATTGTATTCTGATTCCTTTGACCTGGTGTTTCCAATTGAATACGCCATGTTCAAGGATATCAAAGATGGAAAAGCAATTTCTGTCAATTGGGTGGTTTTTGGAGATTATAATAACCTTAAGTACTTCCTCATGGATTTAAGGACAAAATCTCCAATACTTGAACTCCGCCCAAAAGAATTTTAATCGATTTCATTCCCCACTTGGGAATACCTACTGAATAGTTGGGTTAAATTTTTCAGAGGTTTGAAGCCCTTCTTTCAAAAAATCAACATGATATGCTCTACGAAGTAATTCAATCCGATTGGTTTTGGCCAGCAGTAGGTATCTCCCTGGCGGGATACTATGTATGGGTGATTCTGACCTACTTCAGGTCAGGCATCATCAAAGGAATCTCGACGATCAATGGAGATCAGACTAGCTCTAAATCCAAAGTCAAACTCCAGCTCTCCTGGGATGAATTGGCAATGGGATTTGCGCTGCACCGAAGACTTCTGGCAGATCCCCGTTCTGCCTTGGATACTGAAGAAAGAGCCCTGCTGGGGAAATCCCCTTTTAAAGAGTTGATTCAGCAAACCACAGTCTAAATAGTAACTAAACCAACTAATTAACCATGAAGAAACACTTTATCAAATTAGGGCAGGGCCTCTTTTCTTTGGGTCTGATCCTGTTTTCAGTTACGCTTGCCTATGGGTTTCAGGGGCAAGTTCAAGGTAATGGAATAGCAGGAATCAACTCTGCAACCCAACAAGTAAATGGCTTTTTTGCCAGCGGGGTCAGTTTGATGTATGCCATCGGAGCCATTGTCGGGCTGGTTGGGGCCGTGAAAGTATTTAACAAATGGAACTCCGGTGATCCGGATACTGGCAAGGTGGCAGCAGCTTGGTTCGGATCCTGTGTGTTCCTGGTCGTGGTTGCTTTGGTCCTGCAAAGCTTTTTTGGCAGTACTCCTTAAGCAGTATGGGAAATCCTCTGCTCATCCATAAAGGGGTAGACCATGAAATGGAATTCAAAGGACTTACTCCTCCATTTCTGTACTATATGATCGGTCTTCTCCTGGGTTCGATTTTCCTGTTCCTGGTGCTGAAAGGGGTAGGACTGCCCGTCCTGATTGCCTTGGGAATTACAGTCGGACAGTTGACCTTCCTGGGAAACCGAATCTTCCGACTCAACCGGGAACTGGGAAAAAACGGGCTGCTCAAAAAGTCTGCCTTTGCCCATGTTCCACTGGGTATCCGGATCAAGGATAGAAGTGCCATTCTTAAACTCCGAACTCTGAAAAGTAAGCGCTAGTAGTGATTGATCGAGGGCAGATTTTCTGAATCTGCCTTCCTTTTCAGTCTTGTATCAGCATTTCCAAACCGTCTTCTGAACACAATTCACTCCGTTTCCTATGTCAAAATACAGGGACCTTGAAGAGATATTGCCCTTATTTTCCTACGAAGAGGGATACCTGATCTCCAAACAGGGAGATCTCACTGCCGGTTTTTGCCTTAACCTTCCCCCTTTGTTTACCCTCTCCCAATCAGAGGCTAAGGGCTTGCATGGGGCTTTCGTCAAAGCTTTCCGCCTGCTTCCTGCCCTGACGGTCGTTTGGAAACAGGATTGGTTTGTAAAGTCGGTTTTTGGAACTCCCGCTGACTTGAATTCAAATGAAGGCTTTGGTGAAGAAACGGGTTTTCTTTCCCGTTCCAATTCCCGGTTTTTTCAGGGTAAACCAATCTTGGAGCACCGATGCTACCTCTGGATTACC
This sequence comes from Algoriphagus lacus, assembly GCF_003583985.1. Lineage (GTDB taxonomy): Bacteria > Bacteroidota > Bacteroidia > Cytophagales > Cyclobacteriaceae > Algoriphagus > Algoriphagus lacus. The sequence goes on from NZ_QXML01000017.1 coordinate 16,418, forward strand.
TTCCCCAACCCTGAAAAAAAACTCGCTGACTCCAGCCTTTCCAACCTTCTCCGATCCCACTGGGTGGGGGAGCCTTACTTTCAAAAGAATTTGCTGGATTCCTATGCCGCAGTTCTTGCTCAATTGGAACACCTGCTGTCCGCCGAGGGGATAAGGATTCTTCGGATTCCCGAGGATGAACTGCTCGGTACTCCCTCCCAAAAAGGGATCATCGAATCCTATCTGCTATCTCCCTCCTCCCGAAACTTCCCTGAAATCCATGACATGGAATTCAAACCCGAATGGAAAATTGGGGATCAGTTTCTTGGAATGGTTTCACTCTCCGCATTAAATCAGTTGCCCCCGGAAATGGAATGCTCCAAAGTCTTTGAACCTTATTCAACTGACCTCAGCAAGTTCTACCTGGGCTTTGCTTCTCCCATAGGACAGCTGCTGGACTGTAATCACATCTATTCCCAAGTCTTTCAAATGGAAAACAGAGAAAAGCATTTTTCTGCCCTGGAAGCCAAAAGACTGAGGTTGCATGCGCTTTCACGCTATTCCAGGTCAAATGAACTGGCATCTGATTCCATTGCCCAATACCTGGATGAATCGATTCGGGAAGGGAAAACTCCTGTTAAAGGACACGCCAACCTCCTGATCTGGGCAGACTCTTCTTCTGAACTCAAACAATCTCTTCGGGAGGTCTCTGCCTCCTTATCCAAATTGGGCGTGTTGCCCAAAACAGAATCCTGGGGTGCGCCCCAGCTTTACTGGGCAGGAATCCCGGGAAACGGAGCAGCGCTCCCTTCCAATGAATGCTTTCATCTCAATCTTGACCAGTTTATCTGTCTCTATAATTTGGAGGGAGCTTCTTTTTCCGGAACGCTTCCCAAAGGCTTAAGACTGGGGGAACGCCGGTACGGTCAGCCGGTCTGGGTGGATCTCTCGGATGAACCCATGCGGAATGGCTGGATTACCAACCGAAATAAGTTTATCCTCGGACCCTCGGGTTCGGGAAAGTCTTTCTTCACCAACCACATGGTCCGAAGCTATTATGAACAGGGAACTCATGTGGTCCTGGTTGACGTGGGGCATTCTTACCAAGGACTGTGCGAATTGGTGGGTGGGTACTATTTCACCTACTCGGAAGAGGCTCCCATCTGTTTCAACCCCTTCTATTTGGATGGTGAGGTCTTGGACACAGAAAAAAAGGAAAGTTTGAAAACCCTGCTCTTGGCACTTTGGAAAAAGGAGGATGAGGTGTTCAGACGATCGGAATATGTTGCCATTTCCAATGCCTTAAAGAATTTTTATGAGTTTTTGGACCGTTCACCGGAGGTCTTCCCCTGTTTTGATTCCTTTTTCGAATTCCTGCAAGGGGATTTTGCCAGGCTGATCGAACAGGAAAAGGTTAACAGCCGGGATTTTGACTTGGGAAATTTCCTCTACGTACTGCGGCCTTTTTATCGGGGTGGTGAATTTGATTACCTGCTCAACGCCAGGGAGAACATCAATCTCTTACACCAACGGTTTATCGTTTTTGAGCTGGATAAAATCAAAGACCACCCCATTCTTTTTCCGGTTGTTACCCTGATCATCATGGAGATTTTTATTTCCAAAATGAGAAAGTTGAAAGGTCAACGGAAAATGATCCTCATCGAAGAGGCCTGGAAAGCCATCGCAAAAGAAGGGATGGCAGAGTACATCAAATACCTATTCAAAACAGTCAGGAAGTTTTTCGGGGAAGCTATCGTAGTCACCCAGGAAGTGGAAGACATCATCCAAAGTCCGGTAATTAAAGATGCCATCATCAATAACTCCGACTGTAAAATCCTGCTTGACCAGAGTAAATACCAGAATAAGTTCGAACAAATCCAAAGACTCCTTGGACTCACGGAGAAGGAAAAGGCCATGATCCTTTCCATCAACCGGGCCAATGACCCATGCCGCAAATACAAGGAGGTGTTTATAGGACTCGGAAGACATAGTCAGGTATTCCGGACTGAAGTCAGTTTGGAAGAATACCTCACCTACACCACCGAGGAAAAGGAAAAACTGCGCATCGAGGAGCTCTGTTCCCGCTTCGGGGGAAACAGGGAGAAAGCCATAGCCCATTTGGCTGAAGAATTACGGTCTTAATCCAGCTATCAACCAACCCTAAAATGACTCTTTTACATCCATCCATGGTCAGGCGATATGCCCTGATCTTCGCGTTCCTGTGTCTGAGTTTTTCCTCTCAGGCAGCAGTCCTTCCAATCGCTGAAATCATCCGCCAAGGGGTAACCAAAATTATTGTGGCGGTGGATCTTAAAATCCAGCGTCTCCAAAATGAAACCATCTGGCTACAGCAAGCCCAGCAGAAATTGGAGAATATCCTTTCCGAAAATCAGCTGGCCGAGATTGCTTCCTGGGGGCAGCGCCAAAAGGAACTTTACGGTGAATACTACGAAGGGCTTTGGAAGGTCAAACAAGCCATTGCCCAGGTGCAGCGGATCAAATCCATTTCCAGGACCCAGGCTGAAATGATTAAAGCGTATCAGGAATCCTGGCAGAAGCTTCAGGCTGACGGCAGATTCTCGCTTGCTGAAGTACAACTGATCCAAAGCAGGTATGGGGAAATTTTACAGGCCAGTGTCCTGCACCTGTCCGAATTGACTGAACTGTTAAAAGCATTTTCCTTTCAGATCTCAGATGGGGAAAGGCTGGAACGAATCCATACCCTGGATCAGCAGATGAACAGAAATTTCAAGGATCTGATTAGCCTTAATCTTCAACTTGAAACCATCAATACCCAGCGGAAAATCTGGGCTAATGAAGGAAGGGTGCTGGAGGGCCTGCTGAAATGAAACTTAGATGCTTGATTTTGGCTCTGCTGTCCTTGGCTTTATCCGGTAGCCGCTCTTTCTCCCAAACCTGGGATGAACTCTTCCGCCAAAAAGAAACCCAAAAGGAATACCTCCTGCTTCAGATTGGTGAACTTCGCCTGCAATCGGGATTATTGAAGGATGCCAATCGTATTGCTTCCATAGGCCTGAATGCCATCGGTTCCTGGAGAGGGCTGGAAAAGGAGCTGCATGAGGATTTTTTCAACTCACACAGAAGGTTGGGGCCTGGATCCCAGGAGGCCTTGAAAAGACTGAACCTGTCCGGAGCTACTCCTGAGCTGCTTGAAATTAGAATTGGAAAAAGCAGCAGGTATTGGATGACACAAAGCACGGATCCTCTATTTCTACACTGGACGGAAAAAATTCATCAGGGATTGCTAAACCAGTGCAGTGCTTTGAAAGAGGAGCTCCTGCTGATTTTAGGAAATGAACTCCAGCTGGAGGATGCTGAGCGAGCAAAGCGAATTGACCAATTGACCGATCAGTTTGGTGGACTTCATCGGGACCTTTCCGCAGTTCAACAGGCATCCCTGATTCGACTGTCCCATCAGAAATACCTGGAATACGAACTTAAACTCCTTAACCGATTTTGAAATGAGCCGATCCCTCTGCCTGTTATTTGTGGCCTTTTGGGCCTGGATTTCAGTTCCGGTTTGTAAGGCCCAAACGGATGAAATCCAGCAACTTCTTCTCAATGTAGAAAAGCTGGACCAGCTTCGGGCGATGCTTGATAATATGAGAGATAAATATCAGATTATCAGTAAAGGATATGAAAAAATTAAAGGAATTTCTCAAGGGAATTTTGAACTCCATGAGGCTTTTCTGGACCGCCTGGTGAAGGTTAATCCCAAGGTTAAATCCTACTATAAAGTGGGAGAAATCATTCAGCTTCAATTGAGGCTTATCAGGGGGATTTCCAAAACCCGGCAGGAATTCAGGCTCGGGGATTTTTTGATGGATCAGGAATATGCCCAGGTGGATCGGCTTTTTGAAGTTTGGTCCCAATCAAGTCTTCATCTTATGGAAGAGTTGATGCTGATTCTTTCCGACAACCAGCTTCAAATGGATGACTGGGAACGGATTGTGGCGATTGACAGAGTCCATGCTTCCGTACTGCAGCTCACCAAAGGGGTCAGCAGCTTCTCCAATTCAATGGCCCAACTTGGGGAAATGCGAAAGATGAAGTCAGGCGAAATCCAAACACTTCAATTGCTAATCGACACCAGACTATCCAATGATTCGGATGAATAAACGTGTAGCCTACAAGGCAAGCATTCTTCTGTTGGGCAGCTTGATGATGCCTCAGGTCCTTTGGGCCGGTGAGTTTGTCACTTTCATTGAAGATTTTAACCGGATCATCAATGAAGTTGGAGCGACCATCGATCAGGGTACGGTCTCCTTAAGCACTCCGGCAAGGGCCATAGCAAGTCTTGGTGCGGTCTTTTACATCGGATTTAGAGTTTGGAGGCACATCGCCAATGCAGAAGCAGTGGATTTTTATCCGCTTTTCCGACCCTTTGTGCTGGCCATTCTGATAGCCAATTTCAATTGGGTAACCGGTCTGATTGCAGGCCTCTGCAATCCCGTGGTTGCCGCTACGGACCATCTTAGAGTTCAATCCCAACACAGTATTGATCTTCTGATCGAAGCCAAGAAAAAGGCGATGAAGGAAGGTAAGTTCTGGAATATGTATGTCGGGGATTCAGGTTCAGGGGACAGGGATCTTTGGTATGCCTATGCCAACCCAGGGGCAGGAGAGGAGGGGTGGATGGAAAGTATGGGCAATGGAATTCAGTTTGCCATGGAAAAAGCCTCTTTCCAACTGCAGCTGAATATTAAGACTTGGTTGTCCGAAGTACTCCAGGTCCTCTATCAGGCGGCTGGTCTGGCCATCAATGTCATCAGAATGTTTTACCTCGTCGTGCTTGGGATTTTGGGCCCGATCAGCTTTGGACTGGCAGTTTTTGATGGCTTTCAACATACCCTGGTGCAATGGATTGCCCGATACATCAATGTGTACTTCTGGCTTCCCGTAGCCAATGTCTTTGGGTACATCATCAATGTGATTCAAGACAAAATGCTCCAATTGGATTTGTCACAGATCGAGTCGGAAGGCAGAACTTTCTTTTCCTCCACAGATACGGCTTTCCTCATCTTTCTGGTGATTGCCATCATAGGCTACACCACCGTGCCTTCGGTAGCCAACTACATCATCGCTGTAGGCGGAAAGGATTCCCTCCTTCACAAAACCAGCAACATCCTTACCCAATACCCTAATCAGTTCCAAAAAATGCTTCGATAATTCCCTGACCATGCTCTCTAAACTCAAACAACTGGATTCTGCTTTCGTCCATCTGAAATTTTGGACCCTGGTATTGGTGGCATGCTGCCTTGGCTCATCTGCCCTGGTCGTTTGGTTCAGCTTTAACGCCGTCCTCAAATCAAAGCAGGAAGTTTACCTGATCTCCCAGGACCATGTGTTGAAGGCCTTTGCCAATCCCAGGGATGCATTGATCTCGGTGGAGGCAAAAAGTCATCTCAAACAGTTTCATCAGCTCCTTTTTACGCTCTCTCCCGATGAACAGCTGATTGAAAGCCAACTCGCCGAATCCCTTTACCTGGGCGACCACAGTGTCAAGTTCCACCTGGATAACCTCCGGGAGACGGGGTATTTCAAAAAGCTTCTGGCAGCAAACGTATCCCAACGGGTCTACCTAGACAGTATCCAACTTGATGAATCCAGGTCAGATTATCCTTTTCGCGTGTATGCCAAACAGGAAATCATCAGGTCCTCCTCCATTTTGCTGAGGTCTCTGATTACTGCCGGTAATCTCCGGCCCATCCAGAGAACCCCGGCCAATCCTCATGGATTTCTGATCGAAAACTGGGAAATCCTGGAAAACAAAGATCTCTACCAAAAAGCCCGCTAAGCTATGAAGTCCATCACCTTTTCTCAGTTCTCACAAGATATTCTGGCTCTCCCTGGACTGGAAGCTAAGGAAAAGTCGGTCCTTGGGTTTGCCCCATACCTGGCCTACTTCCTTTATTGGCTCTCCTTCCAATGGACCCGAAATCTTTCCAACTGGGACTTGGGACTGCATCCCAAATACAGACCAGGCATTTACACGGGGCTGTTTATTCTCCTCCTGGCTCTGATTCTTCTTCCTCAATTGCAGGGAAGTAAATCGGATGAAAAGTCTCCTGTTGCTTTGGTGGCAACAGTTCCCCTAGTCCCGATTGAACCTACACTGATTCCCGATACCCTACTCATTCCATCTTTTCTAAACCAACAACACAACCATGACGAATAACTTTCCCGATGCAGCCCGTAAAAGAAAGGGCCTGTTTCTCCTCTGTTTACCACTGGTTTTTATGCCTTTCCTTGCTCTGCTGGCCTGGAATTTCAGCCCTGTCTCAGCAAGTCCTGACCTGGAGTCAAAAGGATTGAATCTGGAACTTCCCAGTCCTCAACTGAGCCCCGGGAAAAACTCCAAATCCGATGCCTACCAAGCAGCCAAAAAGGAAGAAAATCCCGCTGCCGATTGGCCTATGCCTGACTTTCTGAATCAGTCGATTGTGGAAACAGTTGCTGTTAACTCTCCCTATTCCCAGGAGTCTGCCATTGGTACTTTCCGAATTCCAACTCAAAAAGCTCCGGTTTACCACGGAAAAGCAGGTGCTGGTTTGGGTGCGTCTGAACAGGAGGTGATGTCTCAGCTCAAAGAACTGGAAAGCATCCTATCCAACTCAGGGGGAGACAGGGATGCCTTGAATTTTCAACCTGTAAGTTTTGGGAATCAAGCCGATCCTGAATTGGCCCAACTCCGGCAAATGATGGAACAAATGCAGGAAGTAAGCGCCCAGCCTGATCCTGAAATCCAACAGTTGGAAGGGTTGATGGATAAAATCCTTCAGCTTCAATATCCGGAAAAGTATCCCCAACATGCTTTGAATGAGGGTTCGGATTTTTCCCCCGTACCGGTTTTTCCTGAAGGTGCCGGGGAAACTAAAACGGAATTCCCTGATGCTTCCCTTAATGACCAGGAATCCTACAACGGATTTTTTGGACTTGAAACAGTAAAGCAGGAGGGGGGAACGAAAAGAAGCGCTTTCCGAAAAACCATTTCTGCAACCGTAGGAAGAACCCAGGAGATTATTCCGGGGGAAGCCCTGGAATTGGTCTTGGAGGAAGAGCTTAGGGTCGCAGACCAGGTATTGCCTCGAGGCTCCATCCTTCATGCCAAGACCAGCTTGGACGGAAGCAGGCTTCAGGTTCAGATTTCGGGAATTCTCCAAGAGGGGGCATTAATCCCTGTTTCTTTGATGGGCTATGGTCTGGATGGAATTCCGGGGATTGAACTCAATGACATGAAAGGTGCCTCCCAGTGGCTTAGGTCTTCCGCTCAGTCTGCCCAATCTCTCAATATCAATTCCATGGGAATGGACTGGCAAAGTCAACTGGCGAACACTGGTATACAGGCTACCCGTAGCCTGCTCCGAAATAAATCCCGAGTCCGGAGAATCGAAATCAAATCCGGGCATCCTATTCTCCTTATCGATTCTTCCACTTCCAAAATCCAGACCCTATGAAAAGCCCACTCGTTACCCTGTGCTTCCTGTTCTGCCTTGCCCAACTGGGCTTCTCCCAGTCCATTCAGGTTTCATGGGATAAGACTACTGTACTGATTTTTGACAGTCCCATTCAATCTGTGGATAGGGGAAACCGCTTTCTCCTTAGCGAACAGGATCAAAAAGCTTTGAACATCCTTAAGCTTAAGGCAGGTACCAAGGAACTTCCGGAAACGAACCTGCATGTCCTTACCGAGGATGGTGATCTTCATGTTTTTGATGTTTTTTATGCGGAGCGTCCGGAAGTGACAACCTTGGATTTTCGAAAACAACCCGAAGGGAAAAAGGCTATTGCCAATTACAATTTTGACCGGGAGGACTTTCGGGAATTGGCCGAATACCTGGGAAATGAACCTTCAAAAGTGATCAGGAAACATTCCCGATATGAGGTTTACTTTTGGCTGAAGGGAATTTACTTTCAGGAGGGCTTACTCTTCTTTGACCTGGGGGCAAGGAATAATTCGTCGATCCCCATGGAATTGGTAGGTCCGGAGGCAAGGATTTTGGACACCAAATCTTCAGAGCAAGGTTCCTCCCGTGAACAGGTTCTTACTTCCTGGATGGATTTCAGATTGGATCACCCTGTTTTGAAATCCGGAGAAAACCGGTCTTTGTTGATGGCTTTTCCCGCCTTTACCATTTCTAATCGAAAACGCCTGATTTTTTACCTGAAGGAAAAAAACGGAGATCGGGAACTTGAACTTAGCCTCAAAGGCAATAAAATACTGAAAGCTATTCCTTTACCTATGTTTCACACTAAACCAACTATTGCAAATGGATCAGGAGAATTATGAGTTTTTAACCGAAAAGCTCAAGTACACCGGCTTTGAAGATAAGCTGAACGCCAAACTCAAAGAGGAAATCAAATCCGGCAAAGAGAACATTACGCTGAGTACTTCCCTCGATATTGAAGGGAAGAAAATGGACGTGGACCTTTATTTCAAGAAGTCCGCAATTTCTGACCGGTACTTCTTCAATAAGTTTGAGGCAAGTCTTCGAAATGAAAACCCCGAATTGGAGCCCAAAAGGCATACGTTCTACCAGAACCAAGGGGTAACGGCCAAAGAGGCCTTTAACCTGTTGGAGGGTAGGGCTGTATTTAAATCCCTTACTGACTCAGACAAGGAGCCCTATAAGGCATGGCTTCAGTTGGACCTTTCCGCCAAAGAGGATAAGAACAACTTTCAAGTCAACCAATACCATGAAAAGTATGGGTTCAATTTGGAGGAAGCCTTGAGAAAACTCCCCATCAAGGAGTTGAAGGATGATACCAAAACAGAATGGATGATCAAGGCGCTTCAGAAAGGGAATACCTATCCGGTGGTGATGGAACGGAAAGGATTGGAGGAAGTCATGTTCATTGAAGCCAATCCCAAATTCAAATCCATCAATGTGTACGATGCCAGTATGAATTCTGTCAAGACTTCAGAGATCCTTGGCAAGGATCAGAAAAAGGGGGAAGATCAAATTCCGGATGAGCTTTCAGGTAAAAAAAAAGACCTGAAACTGGGGGAGAAGGTGGGGAATCCTGAACCTACCCTAAGCCAGTCAGTGGGAAAAGGGAGAAATAGGCCAAGAATTTAGTAATTTTGCCCAGCCTAATTAACCTTTTTGTTTTTGGTGAAAGACCCAGTCCGGTTGGACTGGGTTTTTTTAATAGCTTTTTGAATGGAATTAGGAGCGAAAAAGTTTGATTTTAAAATAACGGGCATTTGCCTGAATGGAGGATGATTTTGGGTTGACCTTTGTGATTTGGATTAATCTCCTTCCAAATACATGATGATCTGGGTATGTGGAAGCATAGCTTTCACTTTTTCTCCTTCGCTTGGGGGATAATTATTTCCGTTAATTGCCAGAATTTTTAAGGTATTGGCAAGTTTGGATAAGGAGTCAGGAAATTTGGTAATTCTGTTTCTGCCCAGAACTAAGGTCTGTAGTTGAGTTAGATTCCCAATGGAGGCAGGAATTTCTGTGAGGTGGTTATACACCATCATGATTTCCTTCAGTTTGCTGAGTTGTCCTATACTTTCAGGGAGTTCTTTTAGCTTACATTCATTTGCACTGAACGCCTCCAGGTTTTTAAGACCGCCAAAGCTTTGGGGTAAAAAATGAATTTCTCCGGATAAGGTGAGGAACTTTAAGCTACTGAGATTTCCAAAACTTTCGGGAAGTGTGGTGAGGTTTAAGGTCAAAAAGAGTCTTTCTAGTTGTTTTAGATTTCCAAAATTTTGAGGGATCTCCCTTAATCCGGAGGTATTTCCCAAAGAAAAGTCTTTTAGATTACTAAGGTTTGAAAAGCTCTCCGGGAGCTTCAGATAGTCCCCTGATAGCCAAAGAGTGTGCAAATTGGTGAGTTTGCCGAAATCTTCAGGTAAAATTGCATTGGGACCATTGACCTTGAAAAAGCAAAATTCCAAGGCTGACAAATTGGAAAAAGAATTGGGAATACTTTTAGACAGGTAAGGTCCTCGGAAGGTTTTTAGATTCTTAAGGTTTCCAATGTTTTCAGGAAGTTTTTCGATGGAGTTAACATCCAAGTCAACATAATTCAAGCTGGTTAATTCACCGAAGCTTTCAGGTAAATGTGTTATTCCGGCATCGACCAAATCCAAAAACTTTAACTTTTTCAGGTTTCCAAAGCTTTCTGGTAATTTTCCAAGATTCGGGACGGTATTGATGATAAGCGTATCCAGTTCTTTTAGATTTCCAATGTCATCAGGAAGGTTTTGAATTTTGTTATGTGACAAATTCAGGTAGGTGAGTTTGTGATAACTTTTGGTGATTACTTCAGGAAATTTGGTTAAGGGATTGCCAGGAAGGATGAGCCTTTTTAGATGCTTTAAAGCCTGTAATTCGGGAAACTGTTCTAAATCCTCGAATCTCCAAGCTCTTCCATCTCCCAACATGGCGATCTCTACCACGTCTCCGTTTTCATTTTCCTTGTAATAGTAGGGTTCATATAGGATCCCCAATGCTTCCAAGGCCTCTCGTTGCTGGTATTCTCCACTGTTAAATTCGAGTGTATCAGAAGCAGATTTACTGCCGTACCAGGTAGTCCATACGATTTTTATGGTGGTATTTTCTAATCCGTAAACTTTGATATTGGGGTATTCATCCTCAGGCTTATGAGTTCCTGTACTCATTCCAACCAGATTTTTGTATTCACCCAAAATAGTCCACTTTCCCCGATCGTATTCTTTCCCGTGGAGTTCAATTCTTGTTTGATGAAAATCAGCTTTGGATTCGGTGATTTCAGTTTCTAAAGGAGTAAATGAAACTTTGACTGTATCCTCTGTTTTCTTGTTGTTTTTCCATAGTTCCCAAAGTAATAAGTACTCTTCCCCAGGCATGCCGTGGAAAAAGGTTTTTGGATCTCTTTCATCAGAAAAGTAAACTTTATCTTCCTTCAAACCGCTTATTATGGTCCATTTTCCCTGCTCATTGGGTTTTAGTGAGTCCGCGCTAAGCCTTACAATAAAGTCTTTTACATCCAGGATATCTTTCCCACCATGGCTGGGAGCTGGGAATTTGGAATCATTTGGTTTTTCTTCTATTTCCTGACATGAATTTAGGAATGCAATTGAAGTAATGAGCAATGGTAATAGGAATGTCCTTTTCATGAGTTTAGAAATTGAATTGGCCCAAATAGGAAGGTTTAATTCTGACCGGGAACTTCAAAAAATCCCAAAGGATCAGTTTTGATAAATAGCAGCTTTTCGTCACAGTCCGAAAAATTCATGTTTTCTCTACTGGCTGCAATTCTAAATCCATGGTCACCATCCACCAAAATGTCTTTGGCAGACACGTTCGTCATCGATTCTCCATAGGATTTTCTCCACTGAACAGACCTGTCAGCGCCAAATTTGACAATTCCAAAATGCCTGTGATAAGAATAGGCATCTTCCACTCCAATAGCAACTAAACCATGCTCAGGAGTCTCTTTGACAGAATAGAAATGATGGTAAGGATCTGTATGATCCCAAAGTTTTTCACCGTTTGAGCGAATTTCAAGAATTCGGGCACTGTAAGACTGGGAATTACCGACACTAATTCCCCCAAAAACAAAATTTCCATTTTCAAGCTCGATAAGGGTTTGAGGAATGTCGAAATTAGAATCACCGTATGTTTTTTCCCATTTGACCTCTCCTGACAGTGAAAGTTTTAAAAGCCAAAAATCATTTTGTTCACAATAGCCTGTATTAGATTCCTCTCGGGTACATCCATTGGTTTCTTTTCCTCCCAGAATTAACAAATCATTTTCGCGGGTAATCACTAGTCTTTTAAAAGTACTTCGTAGGGATGGGTCAAAGAATTTTTCCCACAAAATTTCTCCTTCTGGACTTAATTTCATCAATACTGCCTGCTGAATCACGTCCACCTTTTCCGAATTAAGATCACCAATAAGGAAGATTTCTTCATTTTGATCTTCTACGATATCTTGAATTTCAACTCCGCCTATACCTCGGTTGAAGAGTTCAATAGCTTTTACCCAAATCTCGTTCCCGTTGGTGTCTAGCTTGATTACATGGTGATTGCTCATCATCAAAAGGCCTGTCTTAGTTAAGACAGCCTGGATTTCCCAATAATCTCCATTCTCATACGGATAGGATTTCATCCAAATGGGATTCCCCAATGGATCTATTTTGGCAACAAAGTTGAAATAGTTGGAACCGTTTTCAGTCGATTTTCCTATTGCTAGGTAATTTCCATCAGGTGCCTTAAATAAGTTTTGGATAAAACCGGGAATACACTCTTGGTCTATGCTGAAATTCAGATATTTCAGGAAGGTTTGGTAATCTCTTTTTGTGGTAAAATCGAAGTCAACCGAGTGCGAATTCCCTTGAGGATCCTTGGCAATCACTTTACCTTTATAATTTGTCAAACCCTTAAGGCTATCAAGGATCAAGCTCGTTTCAACGTATTTATCCGCTAGTATCTTTTCACCCAGAATGATGGTGTAATTGGTGCTAAAACCCTCAGGGTCTTTGGACTCATCCCACCTTATAAAAGCTATGTTATAGGAAACACTGTCTACGTAAACGGTGAATTTCTCAGGAGAGAGATTTTTTTCGCCGTTATTATCCGGCACATCAGGATTTTGACCATCCTCTGGAATTCCTTCGCATGAAACCAAAATTGCCAAAAGGGTAAGTAGAAAAAAATTAATCTTCATAGTTAAAATTCGTTCTTAGAACTAAAAATGATGTAAAGCTTCAATATTAAGTTTTCAGTTTATATATTTCAAGTTCCCTTTTGCAAGGGTTTGATATTCAGTAAAATTATTTTTTTGGGAGATTTATTTTTTTTAAAAAATGATTGGAATTATGGTAGATTATCAAGAACAGTTAAGAATTTATGTGATTTATAAAATTAATTGAATAAGAGAAGAAAGGGAGATGGTCTGTATTACCTCTATACCTACGATGAACGAGGTCGGCAGATCACCAAAAAGCTTCCGGATAAGGGTACAGAGGAAATGGTCTATGACCTTCAGGATCGACTGGTGGCCTATCGGGATGCAAATCTGGCAGGTCAGGGGAAGTGGCTTTACACCAAATATGATGCTTTGGGAAGAGAAGTCATGACCGGATTGGTGACCAATTCTTCTACCCGTGCTTCCCTACAGGCTACGGTCAACACCTTGGCAAGTAACAATGCAGTGATCAACGCGACCTCAGGTAAAACGGGGACTACCAATGCCGGAGGATTTCCCAGAGCAGTAGACGGGGGAGAAGGAGAAGTGCTGACTGTCAACTATTTTGATAATTACAGTTTCAGAAAGGGGACGCTTACCTATTCTAAGCCCAATGCTTCCTATCATGATCAGACGACCAAAATCCACGGTTTATTGACCGGAAAATTGGTTAGAAATCTGGATAATAATACGCTTTACGAAACAGCCATTTATTACGATGATCTGGGACGCTTGATTCAGACCTTTGAGGACCATCATTTGGGCGGAACGATCCGATCCTCTTCCCGGTTTGACTTTGAAAACAAGCCTATCGAGACCATTTCCCAACTCACTACCCCGGGAACCCAGACCATTACCAAGAACTATACCTATAACAATGCAGGTCTATTGACCTCCATTACCCATAAAATCAACTCAGACCCTGCGGTCACCTTGGTCAATTTTCAGTATGACCAACTCGGACAACTAACCAATAAAACGTTCCCTGTGGCTGCCAATGCGGCGATGAATTATACCTACAATATCAGAGGTTGGCTGAAGCGAATCAACAATCCCCAGACAAGCAATGCCTCAGACAAAGTATTTGCTCAGGAATTATTTTATGAATCAGGAGGCACCACTCCTCAATACAACGGGAATATTTCCAAGGCTGAGTGGAAAGGGCAGGATGATACCAAGCGGGTCTACAATTATTCCTATGACCGAAGCAATCGGATCAATAGTGCCGCCTATACCGTACCGGGACTTAGTGCTCAAGATGGAAGGTTCAACATAGGAAGCATCAATTACGATGCAAATGGTAATCTTTCTTCCTTGCAGCGACATAACCAACAGACAGTAAGTACCTGGGGATTGGTGGATAATCTTTCCTATTCGTATGCTACCCATAGCAATAAGCTGTCCTACCTTTATGATGCACAGACGACCCCCACGTATCTGGCCAAAGACTACAAAAATCTGGGCACCAGTACCTACAATTACGATCCCAACGGTAATTTGCTTGGGAATAATGATCAATACAGTGTGGTCATTACTTACAATCATCTAAACCTTCCCAATTCCATTGTCTTCTCAGGGACAGGGAGAAGCCTTACCTATTGGTACAATGCCGAAGGCGTCAAGGTTCGCCAAGTAAATGTAGAAGGGGCCACTACCACTACCTTAGATTATTTGGGGGAATTTGTGTTTGAAAAAATCAATTCGGGAGCCAATGCGATGTCCTATATCATGCATGAAGAAGGACGCGCGGCCTATGAGAATTCAGCGTTTCAATACGAGTTTTTCGTCAAAGACCACCTGGGCAATGTGCGTCAGGTAGTCCGTGCACCACTGTCCACGCTGAGGATGGCTACCATGGAGCCGGAAAAGGCCAAAGAGGAAGAGGAGCTGTTTGACAATATCAAGGAATCTCGCCAAGGTGCAGGTGAGCATAACAAGACACCGGGTGGCTATGCAACAGCCTGGCTGAATGCCGATCGCGGAAGAATACTCGGTCCCTCCCGAAGCCAGGAGGTCCAACAGGGAGACAGTGTGGAAATCGGAGTTTTTGGGAAATATGTGGATCCTAAGAAAGTCAGGCTAAGCCCTGCAACATTTGTTCGTTCGGGTCTGGATCAAAAGATCCTCCGCACTCTAGGCGAGTATGGTCAGAATTTAGCAGCCTCTCCCAACGAAATCGCCATTGCAAATGTGATTGCTTTGGTAATCTCAGAAGTCCAGCAAAAGCCGGCACCGGAAGCCTATATGGGGTATGCCTTATATGATTCTGATTCGGTGCTTTACGAGCAGGGTAAGGTAGTATTATCAAAAGAGGCCAGAAACAAGCACGAGGAACTGATCCAAAAGCTGGCGATCAAAAAAGATGGATACATAGAAACTTATTTGGTCAATGAAACGGCTGAAAACGTATGGTTTGACCAGTTCCGAATTATGAGTACGGGTCCGCTGATCGTCCAGGAAACCCACTATGATCCTTGGGGAGTGGATCTTTCAGGTTTGGGGTATCAATATGGAGGAATCAAAACAAATCCGTATTTATACAATGGAAAAGAGCTGACAAGCGGCTTGGGGGTAATCATGTACGATTACGGGGCGAGGTTTTATATTCCTGCGATTGGGAGATGGTTTGTGCATGATCCTTTGGCGGAGTTGATGAGAAGTAATTCACCCTACAATTATGCCTTCAATAACCCCATAAGGTTCATTGATCCAGACGGGATGGCTCCTTATTCGGTACAGGGGACACCTGTTAACAATGGAGAAAGTGCTGCACAAGAGGAAGAAGAGGACGTTTTATTTTCAAATGGATATAGTGACCAGAGTTTGAGTGATAATACAGGGGCGGTAAATTTGAGTGGAGTGTATAAAACCAGCTACAAAGAAATAATTCCAAACATAGGTACTCCTACTATTTTTGTAAATTATGATATTGTACCTAAAGGGATGAATAAAACTGAGTATTTTAATTCACTCAAAAATAGATTGATTGAAGAAGGATTTAATTCTAAATTAAAAGTTCAAGAAAATTCAATTTTCGGTAAATTTAAAGCTTGGTGGAATAATTCTCCAACCTCCCAAATAACATTTAAAAACTTTGATTTAAGAACGGATAGGTTAGAGGCGGGTGGATATGCAAGAAAGAATGACCCTTTTTCGATTATAATTTACAATGGGCTAAGCCCAGAAAAATCGAATCAAACTGTACCTTTATGGAAATATGTTAATGCGAGTTTACACGAGATTGGTCATGGGATATTTGGATTCACGCATGATAGCAAGGGTATGACAAATGATCCATCAAGTATTATGGATTATAGGAGTGCATATCGAAACGGCGCAGGATTTAATTCCGTTCAACAAAATATCATCAAGAATAGTATATGGGGAAGGTGAAAATTTATATTTTGTGGTTTGTGCCTACAATCATAGGAGCAATTATCCTCTTTCGAATATGTTTTAGCGAATATTCTTCCGGATTTTATAAAATTTACATAAATTACCCTAATAGTAATTTCATTTATAAAATGATTGGGGTAGTTCCAGAGGATTTTAAAAGGGATTTTTT
>NZ_QXML01000018.1 GCF_003583985.1 Algoriphagus lacus
GCAGCGCCGATGGTACTGGGGTTACACCCGGGAGAGTAGGTCGCCGCCACATTATTCAAAACCCAGCTCATAAAGCTGGGTTTTTTGCGTTTTATACCTTCGGATTTTTTAAATGGTTCAACCCCACACCACTGAATTTATTTTTTCTGTTTTATGATATTAATCATATACCCTACCTGCATCCGTCAGACCTCTCCAGATTTCCAAAATATAGATTTGGAAATAAATTTTGGTTATGGAGCTAAAGTCACCTCAAGCATTACGGTTCGAACTCCCTGAGGACGTTTTACAGGAGTTTTATTGTTCAGAATTGAAAGGTTCGTTTGTACCGTCTATTCCTGAGAGTAGTTTTTGCCATGATACCGAGGATCCGGCACTTTTTTCCATCAATCTCTATAAAACATTGGATTGGCTTCATAGTCATGACTTCCCAAAGCCTTTGGAAAAGGAAGTATGTCCTATCCCAGTATTACTTTATGTTCCTGATTTTTCTACTCAGCACTTACTGTTTCATTATGATGGAACGCCAAATTCGGCGGACCTGATTCGACGGTTTATTCATCTTTTCGGTAACCTGATTCAAGAAAGTAAGGCAACCATCATTTCCCCGAGCTTTATTCCCAAATCTAAAATTCGTGAAGAGCAGGAAATCATTCAGTTGGTTTCAACTTCAACCATTGAAACCAGTTTTATTAAATTCAATTTTTCAAGAATTGGGGATTTTTGGTCCTATGGAGTAAAGCATAATTGCACGCTTTTAGTCACTACAAAAAATTACCAAGCTGACCTTGCTAAGGTCCTTTTTCACTTTTATAAAGGCAAAATCTGGAGTAATCAGCTTTCTTTTTACCTCGCGGTGTAAGTCATGGAATAAGCTGACTTTCCTCATGTATTTCCATTGTAGGCCCCGATAATTTTATAAAAAGATTTCCAGATGAAGCCATTTTTTCCGAATGAAACCCAATCTAAGTGCTACCACTGCGGAGAGGATTGTGAGGATGAATCTATCCTTTTTGATTCCAAAAAATTCTGTTGTCAAGGGTGCAAATTGGTTTATGAGGTTTTAGCTCAAAACGACCTGTGTGAATATTACCAATTGGAAGCAAATCCCGGGAAAAGTCAAAAGGAAAATTCCAGACTAAAGAATCGATTTGATTACCTCGATGACCCGGAAGTGATGCAAAAACTTCTGGATTTCAAAAATTCCCAAGAGAGCCACATTACCTTTTACATTCCGCTGATCCATTGTGCTTCCTGCATTTGGTTATTGGAAAACCTCTTTCAAATCAATTCAGCGATTATTGGCAGCCGGGTTGATTTTCTTAAAAAGAAGGTCCAGATCAAATTCTTTCATGATAAAATATCCCTCAAGGAAGTTGTAAATCTGCTTTCCACATTGGGCTATGAACCTAAAATCAACCTTTCAGATTTGGATCACAAAGCTAAAAGTTCGGTTGATCGCAAAACACTGACCAAACTGGGAGTGGCAGGATTCTGCTTTGGTAACATGATGCTGTTCAGTATGCCTGAATACTTTTCGGAAGCAAAATTGCTTGGAGAAGGATTTAAGGGGCTTTTTGATTACCTGAATGTGGTGCTTTCCCTACCGATTGTGTTCTATGCAGCCAGTGATTATTATTTATCCGCATGGAATGCTGTACGTCAGCGTAAGATCAATATGGACGTCCCTATTGTGCTTGGGATTGTTGCTTTTTTCCTGTATTCACTCTGGGAAATTTTTGCTCTGGGCAATCCCGGATACATGGACAGCTTAGGCGGATTGCTTTTTTTCCTGTTGCTCGGCAAAATTTATCAGCAAAAAACCTTTTCAACATTAGAATTTGATCGGGACTACAAGGCGTATTTCCCGATTGCTGTAACTCGCTTGGTACATGATAAAGAAGAAGTGATTTCTTTGACAAAGCTCCAAGTCGGAGATGTGGTTTTGGTTAGAGATGAGGAACTGATTCCTGCGGACTCTTTGCTTTTGAGCAATCAGGCCAATATCGACTACAGCTTTGTTACCGGTGAGGAAGTGCCTGTTCCCAAGCGAAAGGGAGAGTTGATCTATGCAGGTGGTAGACAAAAAGGGGATGCTATCCTATTGACTATCCAAAAATCCCCGTCTCAAAGCTATCTCACCGATCTGTGGAATAATGAGTCGTTTGAAAAATCAAACAAGCGACTTCTTGAGCCACTTTCCAATCAAATCAGTGGGGTTTTTACCTGGACTGTTCTTACGATAGCCGTTGCAGCATTTGTGTTCTGGATCGGAAAAGATGTTTCAATTGCTGTAAAAGCTTTCACGACGGTCCTGATTGTTGCCTGTCCCTGTGCACTATCTATGTCTACACCTTTTACCCTTGGTAACACCCTTAGGATTTTTGGGCGAGGGAAATTTTACCTGAAAAATGCTTCCGTTGTAGAACGATTGGCTTTGATCGATACCGTGGTATTTGACAAAACCGGCACCCTGACTGACCCAGCTAATGCTTCCATTGAATATCATGGCGAGGCACTTTCTTCTGAAACAAAATCCATCCTTAAAGGAATGGTGGAGCGGTCTACGCATCCTTTGAGTAACAGAATTAATCTTTGGTTGGGAAAAACCGAATCCCTGAAGCTTGACCATGTTCGGGAGATCAAAGGATCCGGAGTCTTGGCGGTTTACAAAAATCAGGAATTCCGAATTGGTTCCAAGGACTTTACCGGAGCAACCAATCTACCCCTGTCTGAAAGTGGAAATCATGTTTTTCTAAGTGTTGAAGGGGTGATTTTAGGGTATTTCCACATTCAATCCGGATTGCGGGAAGGGGCCTCTAAGGTGGTTAAAGACCTTTCACAGAATTTCGACCTGCATGTCTTATCCGGTGATCAAGCTCATGAACGGGTGTCTTTGGGTCAAAAACTTTCCTCTGACGTTCACTTTAATTTCAATCAAAGTCCTGTTGAAAAACTCAATTACCTGAAGGAACTCAATACCCAAGGTAAAAATTCCCTGATGGTAGGCGACGGTCTTAATGATGCTGGGGCACTGCAGGAGAGTCAAGTCGGGATTGCAATCACTGATCGCGTCAGTCATTTTTCTCCCGCAAGTGATGCGATTTTGGATGCTGAATCTTTCGATAAAATCCCAAGTTTCCTTGCCTTTTCGAGAGACAGTCGGAAGATCATCAAGGTAAGTTTTGGATTGAGTTTTCTCTACAATATCGTAGGGCTGAGTTTGGCTGTACAGGGACTTTTAAGCCCCGTACTATGTGCCATTCTGATGCCCTTGAGCAGTATTTCAGTGGTTGTTTTCACCACATTGGCTACCAATATCATGGGAATCCGCAAAGGGCTCATTCACTTAAACAAGCACTAACATGGAAGTTATTTTTATTCTCATTGGAATAAGTCTCGTCCTGGCGGTCACGTTTTTATTTCTCTTTTTCAGAGCAATGAAAGACGGACAGTTCGACGATAGTTACACTCCTTCAGTCCGGATATTATTCGAAAACCAGCCTAAAAAATCAATAAAAGATCAACCAAAAAAATCCAAGTCCTATGAATGATGCTACTTTGGAACGGTTTCACTATGACAATAAAATTGTCAAGTACTTTGGAGCCGCCACGATTATCTGGGGTCTTGTGGGGATGTTGGTGGGGCTACTTGCCGCCACGCAGCTGTTCCTTCCTGAGGCCAATTTGGGGAATCCTTACACCACTTTTGGAAGGATCCGCCCGCTGCATACCAATGCAGTAATCTTTGCTTTTGTGGGTAATGCCATCTTTGCAGGGGTTTATTACTCCATGCCAAGACTGCTCAAAACCCCCATGTGGAACAAGTCATTGAGCTGGTTTCACTTTTGGGGTTGGCAATTCATTATTCTTTTGGCAGCGATTACCCTTCCTTTAGGGATTACCACTTCCAAAGAATACGCTGAACTTGAATGGCCGATTGATATTTTGATTGCGTTGGTTTGGGTTGCCTTCGGAGCAAATATGATCGGGACATTGATCAAAAGACGGGAGCGGCACATGTATGTGGCAATTTGGTTCTATTTAGCATCTTTTGTTACAGTAGCGGTTCTTCATATTTTCAACTCATTTGAGCTTCCGGTTTCATTCCTAAAAAGCTATTCTGCTTATGCTGGGGTGCAGGATGCCTTGGTTCAATGGTGGTATGGTCACAATGCGGTGGCGTTCTTCCTGACCACTCCATTCTTGGGAATGATGTATTACTTCCTTCCCAAGGCTGCAAACAGACCCGTTTATTCCTATAAACTTTCCATAGTTCACTTCTGGTCTTTGATCTTCATTTACATGTGGGCAGGACCTCACCACTTATTGTACACTGCATTGCCTGAATGGGCTCAAGTCTTGGGTACGGTGTTTTCTGTGATGTTGGTTGCTCCTTCCTGGGGAGGTATGGTCAATGGTTTGTTGACCTTGAGAGGCGCCTGGGATAAGGTAAGAAGCGAGCCTGTGCTGAAATTTATGGTCGTAGCAGTGACTGCATACGGAATGGCAACTTTCGAAGGCCCGATGCTTTCCTTGAAAAATGTTAACGCTATTGCTCACTATACCGACTGGATCGTGGGTCACGTACACATTGGCGGATTGGGCTGGAATGGCTTCTTCACATTCGGTATGTTGTATTGGATGTGGCCAAGACTGTTCAAAACGAGCATTTACTCAACCAAACTGGCAAATACCCATTTCTGGCTGGGTACGCTTGGGATCATTTTCTATGCGCTTCCGCTTTATGTATCAGGTTTGACTCAATTCCTGATGTTGAAAGAGTTCAATGAAGCAGGCCGATTGGCTTATCCAAACTTCCTTGAGACAGTAATCCAGATCGTGCCTATGTATGTACTTAGAGCATTGGGTGGTCTCCTTTATTTGGTAGGTGCGGTTATCATGATTTACAACATGTGGATGACTGCCAAACAGGGGACATTCCAGGAGACTGAAGAAGATCAGGCACCTGCATTGGCAAAAACCTACAATCCAAGTGGAGAATTCTGGCACAGAGCATGGGAAAGAAAGCCTGTTTTCTTTACCATTTTGGCCACACTTGCCATCGCAATCGGTGGGGCAATCGAGATCATTCCTACGCTATTGATCAAGTCTAATGTTCCTACTATTAGTTCGGTGAAGCCTTATACACCTCTTGAACTGGAAGGACGGGACCTTTACATCGCCAATGGTTGCGTAGGTTGTCACTCTCAGATGATCCGTCCTTTCCGATCCGAAACCGAACGATATGGTGAATATTCAAAAGCTGGTGAATTCGTTTACGATCGTCCATTCCTTTGGGGATCAAAACGCACCGGACCAGATTTGCACCGTATAGGAGGAAAGTATCCAGACAGCTGGCACTACCATCACATGGTTGACCCTGCTTCCATGTCTCCGGGATCGCTGATGCCATCTTATCCTTGGATGACTACCAACGAATTGGATATTTCGGATTTGCCAGCAAAAATCAGGACACTACAAAAACTCGGGGTACCATATCCTGAAGGTTTTGATCAGCAGGCAACTGCAGATTATGAAAAACAGGCTGCAAAAGTGGTTGCGAACTTGAAGGATGCCGGAGTAGAAGTAGCGGCTAATACTGAGATCGTCGCCATGATTGCCTATCTGCAACGAATGGGAACAGATATTAAGCAGCAGCCAACCGCTTCAAACAAATAATCTCCAAAGTCATGTATAAAGAAATTCTAAGATCCATCGACAACATAGAGATCTATCCGATCCTTTCATTGATCATCTTCCTTCTGTTTTTTGTAGGGATGTTTATTTGGGTGGTGAATACTCCCAAAGATCATATCAGGCACATGGAATCTCTTCCTTTTGATGAAAACGATTCAACCTCTCACCAGCCATGAAAAAGTTATTTTCATTACTTGCTTTACTGACCTTGACCTCCTTTCCGGTTTGGGCACAAACTGAAGAATCCAATTGGTATACCCAGCTGCAAGCCATGGATTCCGGCCAATTGACCCTCTTGGTTATTTTAGGAGTCGTATTGGTGGTCATTGTTTTACTCTTGATTTTGATGGTGTATCTCATGTCATTCATGGCAGAGGTGCTTCGCAAAGAAGACCCAAGTCTTGCCAATGAACCATCCTGGTGGGAATCTTTCAAGGAACGGTTTGTTACGGGCCAAGTTGACGAAGTAGGAGGTAAAGAAGAGAAAGCCAAAATGATGTCGGATCACTCTTATGATGGCATTACTGAGCTTGACAATTTCATGCCGCCTTGGCTTCAGTATGTCTTTATCGGTACTGTAGTTTTTGGGGTTGTTTACTTTGTCAATTATTCGGTGTTGGACAATGGTCCTACCGGTGTTGAGGAGTATGAGGAAGAGCTACGAGTGGAAGCAGTAGCAGCTGAGGCAAGGAAAGCAAGCATGGCCGCTGGAATTGATGAGAACTCCGTAGTATTTGATGAATCTGCAGCTGCATTGGCCGCAGGTAAGTCTATTTACGATACCAACTGCGTGGCTTGTCATGCCGCTGATGGTGGCGGTGGAGTTGGTCCCAACTTGACAGACGAATACTGGCTGCACGGCGGTTCAATCAAAGATGTGTTTTCCGTGGTCAAGTATGGAGTGGTCGAAAAAGGGATGATCCCATGGCAGGATCAACTCAGTCCTGAGCAAATACAACAGGTTTCATCCTTTATATTAAGTCTCAAAGGCACTACGCCTGCCCAACCTAAAGCTCCTCAAGGAGAACCTTTTTCGGCAGCTCCAGCTGAGTCAGCCCCAGTGACTGACAGCACAGCCGTCGTCGCTACAATTGAGTAAGTTTATCACTGCCGGGGGATTTTCCTCCGGCAGGAATTTTGCCTAAATCATGGCTAAGAAAAATCAGAATCCACATTTGAATCCGGAAACTTTCCGGGATGCACTAGGCACCGTCAGAGAAGACGGCAAGCGTTATTGGGTGTTTCCAAAGAAAGTCTCCGGGATTTTTTATCGGTACCGTACCTATTTGTCCTGGCTTTTACTGGCAGTTCTTTTCGCAGGACCCTTTATTCAGATCGATGGAAGACCCTATATGCTCTTCAATATTTTCGAACGAAAGTTTATCATTTTCGGAGCGGCATTTTGGCCTCAGGATACCCATCTATTGATTTTTTTGCTACTGATCTTTTTTGTTTTTGTGATCCTGTTTACTGTGGTTTTTGGCAGGGTTTGGTGCGGATGGGCTTGCCCACAGACGCTTTTTATGGAAATGGTTTTCCGGAAGATTGAATACCTGATCGAGGGGGACGCCAATCAACAGCGGGCTTTGAAAGAAAGCCCTTGGACTGGAGAGAAAATTTGGAAAAGGGGATTGAAGATCAGTGTTTTTGCCTTGATTTCCCTGATGATCGGTCATCTGGTGATGGCTTATCTGATAGGTGTAGATCAGGTAAAAGAAATTGTCACCCAGTCTCCGGCTGAAAATATGGCTGGATTTATCGGAGTAGTTGCATTCTCCGGGGTTTTTATGTTTGTTTTTTCTTGGTTTAGGGAGCAAGCTTGCATTGTGGTCTGCCCTTATGGTAGGCTTCAGGGAGTGCTATTGGACGATAATTCCATCAATGTCATGTACGATTATGTCCGTGGCGAACCCCGGGCCCCAATCAGAAAGCATGCTGAAGACACTACTCCAAAAGGAGACTGCGTGGATTGCGGCTTATGTGTGCAGGTTTGTCCGACAGGGATCGATATCCGAAACGGAACCCAAATGGAATGTGTGAACTGCACGGCTTGTATTGATGCCTGCGATGAAGTCATGGTCAAGGTAGAAAGGCCAAAGGGGTTGATTCGCTATGCTTCCGAAAACAGCATTAAGCAAGGATTTCAAAAGCTCATGTCAGGAAGAGTCAAAGGTTATACCGTGGTCCTGGCAATTTTGGTGGCGGCATTTGTGTCTCTTATTGCAACGAGGGAAGATTTGGAAGGTACAATTACACGTTTTCCTGGAATGACCTATCAGGAGCGTGAAGCGGGAAGAGTTTCCAATCTTTACAATATCACCCTGATAAATAAAACCTTTGAACCTCAGCGGGTTGAAATCAAGGCTTTGGCCGAAGGGATGGATGTTGAAATTGTAGGAGCTAAAGAATGGGTCCTTGAGCCTCAGACCAAGTTGGAAGGAAGATTTTTCCTTGTTAGAAATCAAGCCGAGGTAAAAGTTCCTCAGGAAAAAGTCATGCTCCAGTTGACCCATGAAGGAGAAGAATTTGATGAGATTAAAACAAACTTTATGGCTCCAGTTGGGGCCTCTAAATAGAAAGCACTATGGATTGGGGAAAAGGAATTTTATTGGTCATAATCACCTTCGTGGGGTTTATTTTGACCTTGGTAGTGATCTCTGTTAGACAGGATGATATCCACTTGGTCACTGAAAATTATTATGAAAAGGAAATAAAGTATCAAGACCAAATCGAGCGTGAGAAATCTGCTGCGGCCCTGGACAGGGAGGTACTGGTGTTTGATGCCCAAGCAAAAGTTATGGTTTTGGATTTGCCAGTCGGAGCCAAGGGCAACCTGCAGCTTTTCCGTCCTTCTGACGCCAGACTGGATCAGGAGCTTGCACTGGATATCACCAATGAAGGGAAAACTACCGTGCCATTGGAAAAACTAAAATCAGGCTATTGGAGAGTCCAACTTACCTGGACCGAAAATGGGGTGGAGTTTTACGAAGAAAAGAAAATCAGTCTCTGATGATTTGGACAGCATTGGTATTGGGATTTTTAGGGTCATTCCATTGCATCGGAATGTGCGGACCTATTGCCTTGGCTGTCGGTGGAAAAGGAGGCCAAACTTTCCTTTTCAACAAAATCATCTATAATCTCGGTCGGAGTTTGACCTATGCTGTTCTGGGATTGATCGTCGGAAGTTTGGGTTTTACCCTTTCCCTTGCAGGAATTCAGCAGGGAATCTCCGTGGCAATGGGAATTCTCATTGTCCTACTTTCCTTGAGCTACAAAAAGGCTGATCAATTTTTGACTATCCCGGCACTCTCCGGGGCAGTGAGTTGGATCAAAAGTCATCTCTCCCGTTACCTCAAGTCGGGAAGCAAACTCGCGTTTTTTTCTACCGGCTTAGTCAACGGACTTCTTCCTTGTGGGATGGTTTATATGGCGTTAGTAGTAGCTATGGGTATGCAAAGCCCGATTATGGGAGCTTCCTACATGTTTTTCTTTGGACTGGGGACCATTCCCATGTTGCTGGGATTGATGGTTTCTGGTAGTCTTTTACCAGCTATCCGAAGACAGCAATTTCAAAAAGCCATTCCGTATTTCGGAATACTCATCGGAGTGTTGATGGTGTTTCGAGGCCTTGGTTTGGGGATTCCCGGTTTAAGTCCCGAACTGGCAGTTTTTGACTATGGAAGCCAACAGGTGGAAATCACCATGTGTCATTGATCAGATTGCTTTGCTGAAAGTTGCTTTTTGGGAATTTGAAGAAATCATCCGTAAGTCAAAAAGCGAGCAGATATTCCGGACGATTGCCATTCCATCGGTGGTGATGGTTAGAGTTAATCCAATCCTTTCAACCAATCCTTCTTCCTCCATTTCGGCCAGGCTTTCCAGATTTTTCTGGGGCAATTTTTCCCAGATCCAAAATGGAATAGCAGCATTGCCTTTGCAGATCAGATCCATGATCAATCTCCGGGCAATCCGATCTTCTTCTGTTTGAATATGTCCCCGGATGATGGGTGACTTGTTTTCTTTGAGCAATTCCTCGTAGACTTCGATTCGTTTTTCGTTTTGCGCAAATCCCAGTCCGATATCGCTTATGCTGCTAGCTCCAAGACCAATCAACATTTCTGAAGGTGAAGAAGTGTAGCCCATGAAATTGCGATGGAGATTTCCGGATTTTTTTGCCAGGCAAAGTGAATCACCGGGCAATGCAAAGTGATCCATTCCGATCTCTTCATAACCCATAGTTAGAAGTTTTTCCTTTCCAAATTCATATAAAGCCCTTTTTTCCTGCTCATTTGGAAGGAAGTCTTCAAAGCTTTTTTGGGCTGGGAAGGCAGATGGTAAATGAGCATAACTGTAAAAGGCGATTCGATCGGGTCGGAGTAGCGCTACTTGATCAAAGGTTTCATTGAGCGTTTTTAAAGTTTGATGTGGAAGACCGTAGATCAGGTCGAAATTCACTGAAGTATAGCCCAACTTTCGGGCATTTTCTGTGGCTTCTTTTACTTTTTCGAATGGCTGAATCCGGTGAATGGCTTTTTGAACATCGAGATCAAAGTCCTGTATTCCGTAACTAACCCGGTCAAATCCCAACATTGCTAATTCCTCTAAATGCTCGTAGGTGGTATTGTTAGGATGTCCTTCAAAACTGAATTCATGGTCAGGTAATATTTCGGATGATTTAAGGATTTTGGAAATCAGTAATTCCAGATTTTGGGGTGAGAAAAAGGTGGGAGTTCCACCGCCCAAGTGAATGCCGGCTATTTTGGGGGTCTCTTCAAAAAGTCCCAAATAATGCGTCCATTCCCTGATTATGGATTCCAAGTAGGGATCTTCTACTCCATGATTTTTGGTGATACGCTTGTTGCAGCCACAATAGGTGCAAAGGCTTTCACAAAAAGGCAAATGGATGTATAGAGTCACTCCATCCTTTTTACCGATCAATTGAAAGGCATTTCTAACCAAATCCTCCCACTTGGCTGAGTTCAGATCACCGTCCCAGAGTGGTACGGTAGGGTAGGAAGTATATCTGGGAACCGGTTTGTTGTATTTTTGGATAAGCTCAGGTAATAGTGCCATGCTGAGGAAATTTGCTCAAATGTGGCCTTCTCCTCTTTTCTTTTTTGTGACCATAGTAACACTGAAACCTGATTTTAATCATGCTATGATAGTAGGTTATTTAGACTTGATTTTCAATATGGATTTATACTGTTAATTTGACTTTGGGTAAATCCAAAAACCATGAATACGACCTTAAAAAAAATCGGATTTTTCAGTGCCTTGATCCTGCCGGTTTTGCTGATCGGAGGTTTTTATCTTGGGGGATTTGGTTTTTGGGCTATTCATGTTTTTGTTTTTTTGATGGTGCCTCTGATGGATTACCTGATTCGCCATGATACTTCCAATGTCCCTCAAGAGGCAGTCAGTAGGTTGACCAATGAGCGGTTTTACCGTTGGGTAACCTATGGTTGGGTCTACGTGCAATTGGGAGTTTTAGCTTGGGGATTTTACGTGATTTCCTCGGTGAATTTAAACTGGTGGCAGTGGATTGCCTTTTGCACCGGCACGGCCTTAGTCACCGGTGGAATTGGCATTACCGTGGCGCATGAGTTGGGTCACCGATCAGAAAAGATCGAGCAGTTTTATTCGAAAGTCCTCCTGATGACTGTTTGCTACATGCATTTCTTCATCGAGCACAACAGAGGGCACCATGTCCGAGTGGCGACACCCGAGGATCCAGCTACCAGCCGATTTGGTGAAAGTTTTTATTCTTTTTGGTGGCGTTCAGTCAAGGATGGTTACTTCAGTGCTTGGGAGTTGGAAAAAGAACGTCTTGCCAAAAAAGGACTGTCTTTTTGGTCCTTTAAAAATCAAATGATCTGGTTTCAACTGCTTCCTTTTGTTTTTTGTGGTTTGGGATTTTTAGGCTTTTCCCTACTGAATAACCGATTGGTTTGGGAGATTCCCATTTTCTTTATTGTTCAAAGTGTGCTTGGATTTAGCTTGCTCGAGTTGGTTAATTATCTGGAGCATTATGGTATGGAACGAAAAAAACTTCCTTCGGGACACTACGAACGTGTGACTCCAATTCATTCTTGGAATGCCAGCCATATCGTCAGCAATTTCCTGCTGTTTCAGTTGCAGCGACACTCCGATCACCATGCTTTTGCAGGGAAGCGCTACCAAGTGCTCAACCATTACGACGAAAGTCCCCAGCTTCCTGCCGGATATTCAGCGATGATTTTGGTGGCCTTGATTCCTCCGCTTTGGTTTGCCTGGATGAATCCCAGATTAGAGAAATGGAAGCGAATGCAGGAAGCTTAATCCAGCAGGAAGTTATTGAAGAAAGAGCTTTTTAATCCCAGCCAAATCAGGAAAAAAAGCATAGCCCAAAAGAGGTAAATGCGATAGTAATCAGCAGTTTCCTTATATCGGTTTTCCAGAATTTCAGCTTTTTCCAAGGTGTCAATCCGCTTGAAAATCTCCTGTAATGCATTGTCATCAGAAGCTCTGTAAAACTCCCCGTTTCCGATTCGGGCAATTTCCCGGAGGGTAGTCTCGTCCAAGTAGCTCTCCACCATCTGTGGCCTTCCAAAAAAGTCTGTGCCATAGGGAACCATTCCGTCTTTTCCGACGGCAATCGTATAAATCTTGATGTCAAAAGCAGAGGCCAGTTGGGCAGCAAAAAGAGGGTCCACGTTGCCTGCATTGCTTTCTCCATCGGAAAGCAAAATCATTACTTTGGATGGCGTGTCACTTTCTTTCATGCGGTTGGTTCCTGCAGCAATGGCAGAACCGATGGCCGTACCTTTAGGCTCGATCATCTCAAAGGAAATCTCAGAAATCAAGGTCGTCAGCAGTTCGTAATCATTGGTCAGCGGTGCCAAAGAATAGGCTTCTCCCGCGAAAACAACCATCCCAATCCGATCACCAAAGCGTCCATTGATAAAGTCGATTGCGGTCTTTTTGGCCGCCTCCAGACGGTTTGGAGTAAAATCCTGTAAGTCCATGGATTCTGAAATGTCCATGACCAGAAGAATGTCTATTCCCTCGGTATACTGTTCTACTTTTTCATTGCTACGCTGTGGTCGTGCGAGGGCCACTACAATTAGTATCAAGGAGAGGAAGAAAAACCCGGTAGGAATCAATCGTAAGTATGTCCAAGGATTTCCTCTGGCGATCCGCTTTGGCAGCGAAAGCTCAAGTACTGGATTTTTCAGAAATTTGATCCCCTTGCGGATCAGAATCAATAGTGGGATGATCCAAAGCAGGTTAAGCAAAATGGGGTTTTCCCATTCATAGGATTTGAAGGTCTCCGGCAAAAACCAAGACCAGCTGAAGAACTCAGCGAGTTGCTCTCTCATGTCTGATTTGGTTTAGTTTTTCCTGATACTTGGTTTTGGCTACTTCCAAAAGGTAATTGGTTGCCTCTTCTGTTTTAGCTTCCTTGCCTGCATAGATGATCATGTCGATCGCTCGGAGGGCCTTGAAGATTTCTTTGTCATTCAAGGCTTCGGAGATTTCACTCGAAGTCCATTCTTGGAACGGTAGATCGGTGATACTTTCCAGATATCCTTTCCATAATCCAACCACTTCATCTGCCAGTTCCAAAGCCGGATTTTGCGCAAGCAAAGCAGTTAGTTTTCTCCACTTTCGCTCAAATTGCAGCCAACGGAGTTTCTCCCGGTTTTTCTTGAAGAAGCCTTTGATCCGCTTTGCGAACAGCAAAACCAGTCCGCCTAAAAGGACAATGACTCCTGCGGTAATTAATCCTGCCAAGAGCCAGTTAAATGTTTTTTCTATAGGTTGATAGACATTGTTTTCCTGAAAAACAGGTTGCTCTGGAATCGAGTCCAAAACCAGTTTCAATTTTAATTCTGCTTCAGTGGAGAAATAAGTAATGCTATCGTATCGGCTCAGTTCGTAGACTGGCAAGGAAAGATAAATGCTTGGTTCCAGCGAAAAATTGGAAACGAAATAAATGGTACTATCCAGCGTGGTTCCTTCCGAAGTGGAAGAAATGAAGGTTTTTTTCTCCAGCAGGACCAAGGGAGAAAAATCGTAAGTCGAATCCGGGAAAACGACTTGCGTATTTTCAGGGTAGCGGGCCTTCAGAACAAACCCGACACGTTCGCCAAGTTTGGCTGAATCCTGGGTGAAATATCCTTCCACCTGCACGTTTTGTGCAAGTGCCGAAAAACTCATCCCCAGCAATAAAAGTAAAATACCGATTTTACCCACGTTTCATTCTTTTGTTTCGGTACTTAAACAGATCGATCAATGGGGCTACAATATCCTGAGTGGTATCAATTGCGAGGTAGTTAATCTGATTCTTTTTACAGATTTCTTTCAGCTGTTCCCGTTCTGTAGTGAAGGTATCGGATATTTTTTTGGAAAAGCTTCCAAAAGCTGTATTTACCCAAGTAGTTTTTCCTCGTTCCTTGTCATAAATCGGTATAATACCCAAAGCAGGAAGTGCCGATTCCCTTGGATCAGTGAGTTGGATCGCTACCAGGTCGTGGCGCTCTGCCAACGCGCGGAATGACCGCTCATAATCCTGATCTATAAAATCAGAAATCACGATGATGATGCTTCTCTTTTTGATCAGGTTTAGGGCAAAGGAAAACAGCCCGTTCAGGTCTGTTTTGAGGCTTTTGTTTTTGTGATCAAAAATACCCCTGATGATTTTAACGCCTTGCTTGCTACCCTTGGAGGGTAAAATCAGTTTTTCCTGCTGATCTGAATAACTGATCAGTCCGATTTGGCTTCCTTCGTAAACTGCCGCCAAAGTCAATACTCCAGCGATCAGCTTACCCTGATCAATTTTCTTATTGCCTTGCTGCCCGATATCCTGGCTGCCTGAGATGTCCAAAAGGAAATAAACCGACTGTTCTTTTTCTTCCCTAAATGTCTTTACAAACGTGCCATGCCCCTTGGCGGAGACTTTCCATTCGATGGTACGGACGTCATCTCCGTATTGGTAAGGTCTCAGGTCGTCAAATTCAAGTCCCGAACCTTTAAAAAGTGATTGGTACTCCCCTTGGAGGTGGTTGTTGGCCACCTTTCTGATCATAATTTCGTATTTCCTAAGCTTACTGAACAGCTGGTCCATGAGGGCGATTTGAGCGGGCTAAGTTAAAGTCTTGAACCGAATTATAAAATTTGAGTTCGGTAAACGGTCGAGGCATTATCAGTTAAAAAAACCTAATTTTGACGCGTGAAACGAATTCTTACCGCATTAATTTTCATGATTGTACTTGGCGCCTGTGAGCGTAATTCCACTCCTGGTGGAATTCTCTCAGAGGATCAGATGGTCAAAGTCTTGATAGATATCCAATTGACAGAAGGAATTGTCAGCGCATTGCCAATCCCATACGATTCTTCCCAGGTACTTTATTCAGTTTTGGAAAAGGAAGTTTTTTCCAAACATGGAGTCGAGGATTCGGTTTTCACCAAGAGTATGTTGTTCTACCTGGAAGACGCGAAAAAAATGGACCGGATTTACGGCCGTGTGATTGATTCGCTGACGGTTCTTGAGACTACTCCCGGAAAAAAAGAGGAATTATTCTGATGCTCTACCCGCACAATCTCGAACAAAAAATCAATTTCATAAAGATCAAAGACTTGCTTAAGGCGGAATGTACTTCCTCCTTGGGTCAGGACTATGTGGACAAAGTGTCTTTTTCCTCGGATTACAATCTGGTTCAGCGCTTGCTCGACCAAACGGAGGAATTCAGGCAAATCCTTATCTCAGGTGAAGTTTTTCCCAATTCCAATTTCACCAATCTTAATCCTTTTCTGGAGAAAGCGAAACTCGAAGGAGCATTTTTGGATCAGGAGGAGTTTTATGAAGTGAAGCTTGCCCTTCAGACTCTTCGGGGATGCGTTGTTTTTTTTCAGAAAAACGGAGAGAATTACCCAACGCTCAGTGCACTTTTAGGGCTTCTGCTCGATCTGGATATGAATATCCTCAAGGCAATCGATTTGATCATTGACGAAAAGGGTAAAATTCGAAGCAATGCAAGCAAAGAACTGCAGCTAATCCGCAATCAGCTTTTGTACGAGGAAGGAAGGCTCAGAAAGGTAATGGAGAGGATTTTCAAAGAAGCTCGTGCTAAAGGCCTGACTCCCGAGGATGCTTCGATGACAATCCGTGGAGGAAGAATGGTCATCCCTGTTGCGGCCGAAAACAAACGGAAACTTCGCGGATTTATCCACGACGAATCCGCTACTGGGCAGACTGTATTCATGGAGCCTGAGGAGGCACTGGATATCAACAATGAAATCCGTGACTTGGAATACATGGAGCGAAGGGAGATCATCCGGATTTTGACCCGCTTGACCGACCAGTTGAGACCTTCGATCCCAGCACTTCGCAAGGCTACCAACTTCCTTGGATTGATGGATTTTATTCGAGCCAAAGCAAAATTTGCCCAAAAAACCGAGAGCAATAAGCCCGAACTCGTCAAAGAGCGGGCCTTAAACTGGACTCGAGCCAGGCATTCCATTTTGGAAATGGCTTTAAAAGCTCAGGGGAAAAAGATTGTTCCCTTAGACATTAAATTAGGTGGACATGAGCGCCTATTGGTGATCTCAGGTCCCAATGCCGGTGGAAAGTCCGTGACCTTGAAAACAGTTGCGTTATTGCAATACATGCTGCAGTGTGGTCTTTTGATTCCGGTTCATCCCGACTCCAAAAGCTCGTTGTTCGATAATTTTTTCATCGACATCGGCGATGAGCAAAATCTGGAAAATGACCTTAGTACTTACAGCTCTCACCTGATGAGCATGAAGCATTTTACTCAGTTTGCCAATAAAAAGACGATCGTATTTATTGATGAATTTGGGACAGGTACCGAGCCACAATTTGGAGGAGCCATTGCCGAATCTATCCTGCTTTCGCTTAACAAGCTGGGAGCATTTGGAGTCATCACGACTCACTATGGAAATCTGAAGCAAGTGGCCAACAAAAACCAGGGCTTGGTCAATGGAGCCATGCGCTACGATGTAGATCGTCTGGAACCAATTTACCAGCTTGAAATCGGAAAACCGGGTTCTTCTTTTGCGTTGGAAATTGCCTCCAAGATTGGTCTTTCAAAGGATATTTTGGACTATGCCAAAGAACACATCGGGGAAGAACGGGTGCGATACGATAGACTTTTAACCCAGTTGGAGAATGAAAAGAATCAATACTCCGGCCTTTTGAAAGAAGTAAAAGAAAAAGACAAGCTTCTTCAGGTACGACTTAAAGAATACAATCAGCTGAAGGAAACGCTTGAATTGACTAAAAAGCGATACATCCAAGAGGCCAAGCAAGAAGCCAAAGCACTTTTGGATCAGACCAATAAGAAAATTGAGGCAACCATTCGGGAAATCCGCGAGGGAAAGGCCGAGAAAGAAGTTACCAAACAAGTCCGTCAGCAGCTTGAGGAATTCAAGCAGGAAGTAAAACCGGAGAAAGTAATCATCAAAGATCCCGAAATTCAGGTCATTGGAGGTAAAATCGAGCCGGGCGACTGGGTCAGACTAAAAGACAATGGAGCGATAGCTGAGGTTGTCAGTATTAAAAACAAAGATGTGGAGATCACCATTGGGGATTTGAAGTCCAATGTAAAACTTGCCCGCCTTGAAAAAATTTCCAAAACTGAGCTGAAAAAGGAGCTGAAGGCGGTAGAGAAAAGGGGTAATTACAACACCAACGAAAAGATGATGGACTATTCGTCCAATCTCGATTTGAGAGGAAAGAGAGGAGAAGAGATCCTTCCCTTGATTCAGACTTTTATTGACGAAGGCTATATGCTAGGAGTCAAAAATCTCCGGATTGTCCATGGAAAAGGAGATGGGATTCTCCGTGAAGTAACCCGAAATCTACTTCGAACAATGCCTCAGGTAGGAAAAATGGAAGATGAGCATGCGGACCGAGGAGGGGCAGGAGTGACTTTGGTAACGCTGAAATAAAAAAGGGAGCTTGGTAAAAGCTCCCTTTCATTTTTTGTCTGGATCTGTTACTTTTTGACCAGAACAAAAGTATAATTCCCTGCCACAGCTAGCTGACCGTTAATTCTCGCCCCAGGTGCGGGTATGGTGAATATCAAAGTGAGATTGGTGCCATTTTGCGTGAATGATATCTCTCTACCTGCAGCAGGCTTTGTTCCTGTCAGGGTGAATTTATCAAAATTGGTTCCTGCAAAAGCCCAGTTTCCGTTGGAGTCAAACAGATCGTTGCTGTTTCTTGAGGTATAAGTTTTGGAAGAGCCTGAATTAAGGATCAGGTCGAAAGTCGCATATAAGTCGGTTACTACGCGTCCATCACGGGTTACCGAACCACCACCAGCGACTCCCCAAGCTTGAGTTCCTGTGCCGGTCAGGGCTTCGGTCGCTAATTCCTCAGCGGTTTTTGCTGGAGTTGGATTGTCTTCGCCACAGGCTTGAATTCCTACAAACATCAACGCCACTAGGGCAAGTTTCCAAAAAGCTATTTTCATAAAAACTAATTAAAGAATTGTAAAATTAGAGATATCGCCCAAAGATCAAAGTTTAAACGTTCACTTAAAATCTTCCAAAGCCAGTTTATGTAAACAAAATTCATACTCCCGAGGCTCATTGGAGCACACGATTAGGATTCGATTATATTGAAATTTTTGGATCAAATCAGCGTACCAAATGATCCCTTTCTTGTCAAGATTTGAAGTAGGTTCATCCAATAAAACCAATGGGACATCTGAAAATATGGCCAATCCAAGCTTTAAGCGTTGCTTCATTCCGGAGGAGAATTGAGAAATGGGTTTGGAAGAATGCTGATCCAAATAGAGAATTTCAATCAATTCATCTGGAGTGATACCATTCAAAGGCTTCTTGAAATTGAAGTGAAATTGGATCAGCTCGCGAAGGCTGAATTCCTCAGGAAGTTCAAGGTAGGGAGCAGAAATGGAAAGATGCTGATACCATTCGGATTCAGGGATCAATCCATTTTGAGAATCCCAATTTATTTTTCCGGAGGTGATTGGGATGACTCCGGAGAGGCATTTCAGCAAGGTTGATTTTCCTGAGCCATTTCCACCGGTGATTGCAAGGGATTCCCCTGACTTCAATTGCAGGCTGAGATTTTTAAAAATCCATTCGTATTGAAAGCGCTTTGAAGCCTCCTGCAACTGGATTTTCAGCATATCAGTTGATGTAGCCTTTCATTACCCCACGCTCGGAAGATCGGATGAAGTTTAGAATCTCGTCTCTTTCCTTGGTAGCGGGGAGGTTGATTTCGATTTCTTCTAAGGCCCGGCTGTTATTCATACTGTTGAGGAAAAGGTAACGGTAAACCTCCTGAATGTGGGAAATTGTTTCACTGGAAAAGCCTCTTCTTCTAAGTCCAAGAGAATTCACCCCGGCATAGGATAGCGGTTCCCGTGCAGCTTTGGTAAATGGAGGTACGTCTTTTCTGACCAAAGAACCTCCTGAAATCATGGCATGCATTCCGATTTTTACAAACTGATGTACTGCGCTTGATCCTCCGATAATTGCCCAATCGTCAATTGAGACATGTCCGGCAATCTGTACCGAGTTGGCGATGATCACATTGCTTCCAATCATACAGTCGTGAGCCACATGGACATAAGCCATGAGCAGGCAATTGCTGCCCACTACAGTGGTTTGCTTGTCAACGGTACCCCTGCTGATGGTCACGCATTCTCGGATGGTCGTATTGTCACCTACCACAACAGTAGATTCCTCACCTTGAAACTTCAAATCCTGGGGAATACCTGCTATCACAGCACCTGGGAAAATCCTGCAGTTTTTACCAATTCGAGCTCCTGGATAGATCGTTACATTAGAACCGATCCAAGTGTTTTCACCGATAATCACATCCCCATGAATCATGGTAAAAGGGTCCACATGGACGTTGTCTCCCAATTGTGCTTTTGGATCTATGTGTGCGAGTGTACTAATCATGATTCTTTTCGGGTTATGCTGGCAGTCATTACGGCTTCACACACAAGAGTATTGCCAACATAGGCTTCGCCTCTCATCTTTGCGATTCCTCTTCTGATCGGCGCTAAAAGTTCGCACTTGAATACCAAGGTATCGCCCGGTAATACCATTTTTCTGAATTTGCAATTTTCAATTCCCAGGAAATAAGTCCAGTAGTTCTCAGGGTCTTCTACTGAACTCAAAACCAAAATCCCTCCTGTCTGTGCCATGGCTTCAACTTGAAGAACACCCGGCATTACCGGATTTCCCGGGAAATGGCCCATAAAGAAAGGTTCGTTCATGGTGACATTTTTCACCCCAGCTACCACCGTATCATCCAAATATATGATTTTGTCAATAAGCTGAAAGGGATAGCGGTGAGGCAAGATATTGCTAATCTGATTGATGTCCATCACCGGAGGCAGCTTCGGGTCGTAGTGAGGAATATGGGATGCTCCGGCTTTTTCCATTGCCCGCTTCAGTTTTTTTGCAAAAGCCACATTTGCGGCATGACCTGGACGTGCAGCAAGAATCTGAGCTTTCAGGGGTCTCCCCACTAATGCCAAATCTCCCACTACATCAAGAAGTTTATGACGTGCAGGTTCATTGCGGTAGCGCAGATCCACATTGTTTAGAATACCTTCCTTTTTGACTTCAACGGTCTGCTTGTTGAACATTTTGGCGAGGTGTGCCAGTTCGTCTTTTTCTACCACACGGTCCACGACCACAATGGCATTATTCAAATCTCCTCCTTTGATCAAGTTGGAGTTGTAAAGCATCTCAAGTTCATGAAGGAAACAGAATGTTCGGCATGATGCTATTTCTGTTCTGAATTGGCTGATATCGGTAATGGAAGCGTGTTGACTACCCAACACCGGTGAATTGTAATCCACCATGACAGTCACTCGGTAATTGTCTGTTGGCAATGCCACCATTTCCACTTCCCGGGCGGAATCTTTGTATTGGATGCTTTCCTGAACTTCAAAAAATCTTCGAAGGGCATTCTGTTCTTCAAAGCCAGCTTCTTCCAATACTTCAATAAACTGAATGGAGGAACCATCCATAATCGGAGGCTCTGGGCCATCCAACTGAATCAGCACATTGTCAATTTCAAGTCCTACCAAGGCTGCTAAAACATGCTCCACAGTGTAGACTCTGGCGCCATTTTGTTCTAAAGTAGTGCCACGGGACACGTCCACCACTAAGTCACAATCTGCATCTACCGTTGGGCGTCCCTCGAGATCAATACGCTGGAATTTGATGCCATGGTTTGGGGGGGCTGGCAGAAAAGTCATATTCGAAACGACCCCGGTGTGCAAGCCAACTCCGGAAAGTTCCACCTGTTTTTTGATGGTATGCTGTTTTACTTTCATCTGTTTTTAATTTTTGCAGCAGTCAGATGGAATCTTGCATGGTTTAAAATCAACTTGGTGATTGATGTTGTCGTTATGCTCGATTTCATGATGTGTTTTCCTTTCGGAATTTCAAGGCAGCAAAATTAGCCCTTTTTTTCCAGTTCTTTGATTCGCTTCTCGAGGTCGTCCAGATTTTTGAACAGGGTGTAGGATCTCAAAAAGTCTTTAACATCCATGGACATATAGCCAAATAAGGTTTGGCCTGATTTTTTGATGGATTTACTGATTCCGGTATTGGCACCGATTGTAGTATGATCGGCAATTTTAATGTGTCCTACAATTCCAGCTTTTCCTGCGATAACACAATTTTTACCGATTTCAGTAGACCCGGAGATCCCTGTTTGAGCTGCAATCACGGTGTTTTCTCCGATGACCACGTTGTGGGCGATTTGTACCTGATTGTCAATTTTTGCGCCTTTTTTAATCACTGTAGAACCCATTGTCGCACAGTCTACGGTGGTGTTTGACCCTATGCTCACGTTGTCTTCCAAGATTACATTGCCGATTTGTGGGATTGCTTTGTATGTTCCGTCTGGCTGAGGAGCAAAGCCAAACCCATCCGCTCCGATTACCGCTCCTGGGAAAATCTCACAATTATTACCAATCTGGGTGTCTGAACAGATTCTTGCGCCGGGATGGACAATGGTACCATCACCGATTTTCACTCCATTGCCGATATAAGCCTGAGGGTGGATTTTCACATTTTTTCCGATTTGGCAGTTCTTCCCAACGTAGGAAAAAGCTCCCCGGTAATGATTTTCTCCAATCGTGCTGCTTGAATGAAAAAAGCTTGGTTCTTCGACTCCTACCAAAGATGCTTTGGTGAATTGAGCGTACGCTTCCAATAGCATGGTAAATCCTAAATAGGCGTCCTTAACTCGAATCAGTGTGGTTTTAAAGGGTTTTATTGGCTTGAAATCCTCCGAAACAATTACTGCCGTAGAGTCAGTTTCATAGAGAAATGGCTCGTATTTTTCATTGGCCAAAAAACTAATACCTCCTGGTCCACCTTCCTGGATTTTATCCAGACGGTTTACTTTTTGATTTTCATCTCCTTCTGCTTTTCCTCCCAAAAGTGCGGCTATCTGGCCTAGCGTGAATTCCATATACTGCTGGTGGATTTATTTAGTTAAAATTAGGCTTTTGGCTTTACATACGTAATGTTTCTCCACAATCTTGCTCATTACTTTGATGTTTGGTAGGTCTGCGGCCATCGCGACATCCAGGACTTTTCCTTTTTTAGTAAGGATATTGATTCGGTCTTTGGCTAAATATCCGTAGTTGCTCACAGTCCCGGAACTGAAGAAATAATCGATATCGTCCTCTGGTATCTGTAATTTTTTAAGGGTTTTGGCTTTCATTTCCTCCAATTCCGTGGATGAAAATGGCTCGTTAACCAAATTGATTTTGAAGAGATTTCTAGTCAGAAACATTTGAGATATGTTTCTCAGCACATAATCGTCATGACTTTTCCAAAGCTTGATCGCTCCCCAAATATCGAAATCATCCATACTGAGGAAATTCTCCAGCAGTTTTTTGTCTTTTCTGAAATCTTCCAAGGTAAAGTCGTTTTTCATAAAAAACTCAAGCTCTTCTGTTACCGTAAAAGCCATTCCTGATTGAGCCAGCATTTTTGCCCGCTGAATCAGATTGATGAGCATTTTTTCGGCACTGACAGTGGTTTTGTGAAGGTACACCTGCCAATACATCAGTCTTCGGGCACTCAGAAAGTTTTCGATGGAGTAAATTCCTTTTTCCTCAATGACCAGCTGACCGTCTTTAACATCCATCATTTTGATGATCCGGTCGGCTCCGATCGTGCCCTCCGAAACTCCCGTAAAGAAACAATCTCGCTGAAGGTAATCCAGTCTGTCAATATCCAACTGGCTGGAAACGAGCTGGTTCAAAAATTTCCGTTCATACTGATTCTTAAAAATTCGTAAAGCAAGGTCCAATTTGCCACCTAATTGCTCATTTAGGAGTTCAATGGTTAGGAGTGAGAGTTCTTCATGAGGGACTCCCTTGAGCAGACTGTATTCCAACGCATGGGAAAACGGTCCATGGCCAATGTCATGAAGCAAAATTGCAATTAATGCGGCTTCATATTCCTCTTCGGAAATGTCGGTTCCTTTTATTCGTAGATTGTCCAGCGTGATGCTCATCAGATGCATGGCCCCGATAGCATGGTGAAATCGGGTATGCAGTGCTCCGGGATAGACAAAATCGGTCAAACCTAACTGCTTGATCCGGCGTAGTCTCTGGAAGTAAGGATGATCAATGATCGTGAAAATTAACTCACTGGGGATGGTAATAAATCCGTAAACCGGATCATTGAGTATTTTCTGGCTTTTCAATCAGCGCTCATTTGATTGACTCAAAAGTAATTATAATTTTAAAAGAAAGGGAACCCCAAATGTCTCAAAAATTCAACATCCTCTGGGCAGACGATGAAATCGACTTGCTCAAACCACACATCCTTTTTTTGAAACAAAAAGGCTATGAGATCACTACGGTCAATTCCGGTGTGGATGCAATAGAAGAAGTCGAGGCTAGAAATTTTGACGTTATTTTTTTGGATGAAATGATGCCGGGAATGACTGGTTTGGAGACTTTGCAACAGATCAAGCAGATCAAACCCCAGAT
This sequence comes from Algoriphagus lacus, assembly GCF_003583985.1. Lineage (GTDB taxonomy): Bacteria > Bacteroidota > Bacteroidia > Cytophagales > Cyclobacteriaceae > Algoriphagus > Algoriphagus lacus. Next base: position 23,718 of record NZ_QXML01000018.1, read on the forward strand.
CCCGGTGGTCATGATAACTAAAAGCGAGGAAGAGCATATCATGGATGATGCGATTGGAGGAAAAATTGCCGATTACCTGATCAAGCCACTCAATCCAAGTCAGATTTGGCTTTCAGTGAAAAAAATTCTTCAGAACAAGCAACTGATTGATTCCAAGACAACTCAGAATTACCAGCAGGAATTCATGCAGATCAGCTTGGCCTTAGGTGAAGCAAGAGACCATCAGGATTGGGCTGATTTATACCGAAAATTGACCTTTTGGGAACTTCAGATTGACTCTACCGAAAACAAAAACATGCTGGAGGTGCTTGAAAACCAAAAGTCCGAGGCAAATTCTTCGTTCGCTCGATTTATTAAGGAGAATTACTTAGACTGGATGGATGAGAAAAATGCAGATAAACCCCTTTTGTCTCACAAAGTACTTCAGGAGAAGGTTTTTCCGGTTTTGAAAAGTAGAAAGCCGGTCTTTTTGATTGTAATTGACAATCTTCGATTGGACCAATGGGAGGACATTGAGTCATTGTTGACTCCATATTTTAACGTGGAGGAAAAGGATACCTATTTCAGCATCCTTCCTACCACTACGGCTTTTGCAAGAAATGCCTTATTCAGTGGAATGATGCCTATGGACATGGCACGGCTTTATCCAAAACTATGGGAGGATGAAGACACGGATGAAGGAAAGAATAACTTCGAAGAGGATTGGATTCGAATAAACCTAGATCGAAACAGGCTTCCCATTAAATTCACTTATAACAAGATAATTCAGACCCAACAAGGAAAAGCAGTGCTGGATCAGTTTCATACATTCCTCCAGAACGATCTAAATGTGTTGGTTTACAACTTCGTTGATATGGTGTCTCATGCCCGGACAGACATGAAAATGATCCGTGAATTGGCTCCTGATGAATCAGCTTACCGTTCACTTACCCGAAGTTGGTTTGAGCATTCCTCATTATTCGACCTGTTCAAAAAAATTCAACACGCTGGAGCTGATGTCATTGTGACTACTGATCACGGAACCAAAAAAGTCAATAAACCCTATCGGATCATTGGAGACAAAAATGTCACAACCAACCTCCGGTACAAACAGGGGAAGAATTTAAATTTTGAGCCCGGAAAGGTTTTTGAAATCAGGAAACCGGAGGATGCAAAACTGCCCAGATTAAACGTTTCCTCTTCCTATGTTTTTGCGGTGGAGGATTACTTTTTCGCGTATCCCAACAATTACAACTATTATGTCAACTACTACAAAGACACTTTTCAGCACGGAGGTATATCTTTGGAGGAAATGATCGTGCCGATAGTGCATCTTAGCTCCAAATCTTAATATTCCTTGTTCAACTTTTCTTACACACTGGATCAAATACAAGAAGCTGCCCATCAAGTGATTGGAGTGGCAGGTGAGGAAAAAATCTGGATTTTTCAAGGGCAAATGGGAGCAGGTAAGACCACATTGATCAAAGCCCTTGCAGGAGAAATGGGAGTGAAGGATCAGGTCAGCAGTCCGACGTTTGGGATAGTCAATGAATATTCAACATTGACTGGACCGAAAATTTATCATTTTGATTTTTATCGTTTGGATGATCCTACAGAGGCATTGGATATCGGAATAGAAGAGTATTTTTATAGTGGAGAATATTGTTGGATCGAATGGGCAGAGAAAATTGCAGAGTTCATCCCTGAAGATTTTCTCCTGATCCGAATAAGTTCCAACTCAGATCAAAGCAGGGCAATCACTATTCAACATTCCAAAGATGTCAACTGAATTAAGCGAACTTACCTCTGTAGGGCTGGTTACCAAAGAGTCTCCCATACAGGTGAAAAAGGGAGCCAAGCCACTTCACGTAGGACTTCCAAAGGAAATTTCCACCCAGGAAAACCGAGTGGTTTTAACTCCTGAAGCCGTTGGTTTGCTAAGTAATAATGATATCCAGGTAATCGTAGAGTCAGGTGCTGGATTGCATGCCAAATTTAAAGACCAGGATTATTCAGATGCAGGGGCAAAGATTGTCTATTCCAGGAAAGAAGTTTTATCTGCCGAAGTAGTATTAAAAGTCGATCCCTTGACGATTGAGGAGATAGCCGAAATGTCTCCCGGGAGCTGCCTGATTTCTGCCTTGCAACTGGAAAAGCAGGATGCTGAATTTATCAAGGCCTTGAATGACAAAAAGATCACGGCAGTAGCCTTTGAGTACCTGGAGGATAAAGTAGGTGGTATGCCAGTGGTCAGAGCCATGTCGGAAATTGCCGGAAGCACCGTGATGCTCATTGCGGCTGAATATCTTTCCAGTGTTAATGAGGGAAAAGGGTTGATTTTAGGAGGGGTCACCGGAGTTCCTCCTACTCAGGTGGTAATTATAGGAGCCGGAACCGTAGCAGAATATGCGGCCCGAACCGCAATCGGCTTAGGTGCCAATATCAAGATTTTTGATAATCACATTTATAAGCTGAGGAGGATAAAACAACTTCTGGGACAGCAAATCTATACTTCTACCATTGATAATTACAGCTTAGGACAGGCCTTGGCGGAAGCTGATGTAGTTATTGGAGCGCTTCGAGCTGAGAAAGGAAGAAACAAAATCGTTGTCACCGAAGAGATGGTGGCGAATATGATTCACGGAGGAATTATCATTGACGTTGGAATAGACCAGGGTGGATGTATTGAAACAGCCAGGATGACCACTCATGATGATCCTGTCTACAAAGTCCATGATATCATCCATTACTGCGTACCCAACATAGCCTCACGTGTGGCCAGGACGGCATCTTATTCACTAAGCAACATTTTTACCCCAATTATTTTGCAAATGTCCGACTTGGGTGGAGCAGAGGAAATGATTTTTAACTACAAGTGGTTTCTTAGAGGAGTTTACACCTATCGAGGAAGTCTGACCAATGCATTTTTAGCACGAAAGTTTGGCTTAAATCACAAGGAATTGCAATTGTTGCTTGCAGCCAGGTATTGATCAGGAAAGCAGATTCTGACGGAGTAAAAACTCCAATTGCTCGTTTGCTTTTAGCAACGCTTCGGTTAATCGTTCATTTTCCCGTCTGAGAGAATAAACTTCGAAGGCATTTTTGATTACAGTTCTCAGGTAATCTTCTTCCCAAGGCTTTGTCAGGTAATGGTAAACCTGACCTTTATTGATTGCATCAATTACCGCCTGGATGTCCGTGTATCCGGTTAGCAAAAGACGAATAGGCTTAGGGTGAACAGGAATTATACTTTCAAGAAATTCCACACCGGTTTTTTCCGGCATCCGCTGATCGGTAATGATGATGTCAATGTCCTCTTTTGAAAGAATTTCTTCTCCCTCTTTTGCTGAAATGGCGAGAAAGATTTTATAATCCCTTCTGAACGTGGCTTTAAATGCCTGAAGATTATTCTCTTCATCGTCTACGTAAAGGATTTTGATTTTTTCTTCTGGCTGATTTTCCATCCAAAGGGTTCCTTAATTCGGGGATTTTACTGACCAAATAATCTGTTTTAAAATTAAAAAACAAACATTTGGAAGAGGGTGTGTTATTTTATGCCAAGCTAGTGAGTTTTTAGTTCTTTTTATCAATAAATTAATTACTAAATAATTTGACTTAAATCCGAAAAAATTAACTTTACTCAGCTTTATCACCCTAAAGTCTAGCTATGCTTACCAAAACCAGATTTGATCTTCAAGATCAAGTCAAACCTATAATCCTCCTTCCAACATACTCTTCACATTGGGAGGAAATACAGGACTTAAGATTGAGCAAATACGTGTATACGGTTGATGCTATCGATAGTCAAGTGATGGATTTGATAAAAGCTAATCAACCTGAAATTCAATTTTCAAAAAGTGAATTAGAGAAAATGGTTGTTGATTTTTTTATAGATAAAGAGAGAGATTTTTATGGAAACTGGGTTTTTTATCCTTGGAAAAACACTTTAGTGCATATACTCGGTGAGGAAGAGTTTGTTAGAGTTCGGACACTTCGAAATAATTATAAAATAACACCCTCCGAACAGGCAGAATTAAGTAAAAAGAAGGTGGGTATCGTTGGTCTTTCTGTTGGTCAAAGTATAGCATTAGCAATGGCTTTGGAGAGAAGTTGTGGAGAAATGAGACTTGCAGATTTTGATACGCTTGAACTCAGTAACCTCAATAGATTAAAAGCCGGGGTAACCAGTCTAGGTATTGAAAAAGTAGTGATTGCCGCACGAGAAATTTCTGAAATAGACCCCTATTTAAAAGTCACACTTTTTCGGGAAGGAATTCATGAAGGAAATATCCAGGAGTTTTTGATGGGAAACGGCAAGTTGGACCTTCTGGTAGATGAGTGCGATAGCTTGGACATAAAAGTTTTACTCAGGGAAAAATCGAAGGAAGCCAACGTACCAGTCATGATGGATACCTCTGATCGAGGCATGCTGGATATAGAGCGATTTGACCTTGAGCCCCAGAGGCCAATTTTTCATGGAATGCTGGAGGGAATTACCAAGGCTGAACTGGCAAATTTGTCCAACAAGGAACGAGTGGCCATCGTATTGAAAATCACTGGCTTGGAGACACTTTCGCTGCGTATGAAGGCCTCTTTGCTGGAAATTGGATCTTCGATTACCTCCTGGCCCCAGTTGGCCTCCGGAGTTTTTTTGGGAGGGGCTTCAGTTGCGCATGTAGGTAGGAGGTTGCTTTTGGGAGACAAAGTTCCTTCGGGGAGATTTTACGTTGACTTTGATGAAATCGTAAAAATTGACCAGCCTGATGAAGTAGAATTACTTCCCCATTATCCCAATGCCTCAGATTCTGCCTTACGACTTTTGAAAAAACTTCCGGATAACATTCTCCAATCCGGGTATATTTTATCAGCCGAGGAACTCAAGAAGATCTTGTCCTTGGCCAACATGGCACCTTCAGGTGGCAATATTCAGCCTTGGATTTGGATTTTTGACCGAAAGGGAATTCTTCACCTGTTTCATGACAAAGAAAGGAGTCATTCGATGCTGGACTTTAAAGGAACCGGATCCTTGATTGCCTTTGGGGCAGCGCTTGAAAATTTAAGGTTGGCTGCGGCAAAAGAGGGCATCGAAATAGAGATGATCAATCAAATTCAAGAGTTTGAAGATGATTTGATTTGCTCGATCCGGTTTATCGCAAAATTTAAATCTTCCATTCCAGTGCCGCATCATGAGTTGGTAGATGGGGTTGCTTTGCGTTGTACAAATAGAAAAAACAACGGTAGACAGCTGCTCCAAAAATCTCAATTGGACGAATTGGCTGGTTTTGCTGCACAGGAAGGGCTTTCAATTAAAATTGCCGAAGAAAAAAAGGATCTCGAAAGTTTGGCGGAAATAGTAGGAGGGATGGATCGAATGAGATTCTTCCATGAGGAAGGATTGATGGATTTTATCAAAGAAGTCCGCTGGAGTGAAAAGGATGCCATCGAAACAAAAGATGGAATTGATATTGCGACATTGGAAATGTCAGGCACAGAAAAAGCTGCTATGGGACTTCTGAAAGATCCAAGAACTGTAAAGTTTTTCAGGAAGTTTTTGATGGGCTATGGATTAACTAAAATTTCAAAAGATACATTGTGTACTTCTTCCGCAATCCTGCTGTTGCAGGGGAGTGAATTTTCACCCAAATCCTATTTGGAAGCGGGGAAAGTTTTACAGAGAATCTGGATTAAAGCAAATCTGATGGGAATAAGTTTTCAGCCCGTAACTGCAATGCTTTTTATTTTCCAGAAAGTCCTTCGCGAAGAAAATCATGGATTTACTCAGGAGGAAGAAAAAGAAATCAAAAAATTGAAAAATAAATTCGACGTCATATTCAATAACGACAATGGCATTCAGGATTTGTTTATGTTTAGGCTTAACAAAGCCGGTGAGCCTTCTGTAAGAGCCTACCGTCGAGATGTAGAAGACACCTTAATTCTGGTTTAAAATGTTTAAGTTCAAAGCATTTAGGGCGATAGACGAGCCGGTCAGGTGTGAAAGATTTGTGAAAGGCCATGCTGACGTATTGAGGCAATATGGTGTCACCAAGGTTACTTCTTCCAACAATGATTGGATGTTTAATCCCTTTGTGTATGTCGTAACCGTTGAGCTTGAAGAAACAGGCGAAATTGTGAGTGGATTAAGAATTCACATAGCCCATCCCAACTATCCGCTGCCTATGGAAATGGCGGTTTCCCAAGTTGACCACAAAATTTTTGAACTAGTCAAGCAATATTCTAAAGAAGGAACCGGAGAGGTGTCAGGGCTATGGAATTCCAAGTCCATTTCAGGATATGGTGTAGGTGCTGTGCTTTTGATTCGTGCTGGAATTGCGATAGCCAGTCAGTTAAAATTGGGTTCTTTGCTTGCTTTGGTAGCAGAGTACACATTGAAGCCTTCCCTCCAAAAGGGGTTCGAAATCGAGGAAGGAATTGGTAATTCTGGGACGTTCTTTTATCCCAAATTAGATCTAGTGGCTACCTCTATCGTAATGAAAGACCCTTACAATTTGCCGATGGCGGAGGCACATGAACGAGAAACCATACAAGACCTAAGAAATAATCTACAATGCTCCAAAACTGAAATAGGCCCAAGAGGAGAGTTTCTGGTGGAATATGATTTAGTGATTTCAAATCCCGATTGGAGAAAAGATGTATAAAATATTTGTATTCTTATTTAGTCTGACCCTTTTTATTCCTGCTGATTTTTTTCCTGAAAATAAGACAACTAGTATTCTGTGTTTTTCTTATTTATTAAAAGATAAGGAATTAAATATTGATGATGTATTAACTGACATTGACACATTTTCATATAACAATTGCGAGGAGTTTAATTTTGGTATAAATGATCAGGCTGTATGGATAAAAATAGACAATCAAGATTTGACATCATATTCAAATCCACTGTTGGTTTTGAATTCATCTTCTCTGGATTATGTCTATTTGTATTCTGTAAGTGGTGGTAAGATTGAAAATGAACTGGTAAGTGGAA
>NZ_QXML01000019.1 GCF_003583985.1 Algoriphagus lacus
TCCTTTATGACGGTTTAGTGAGAACGGTTGTCCACATAGTATTGAATCAGTAAACATGTTAAATAATTTATATTCAAAATATACAAAAAGAAAGTTTTCCATTATAACAATCAATCCATTTGACGATATAGAATCTGTTGAAATGTTCAATAAAAAGCTCAACATAAAATATCCTGTTTATTTAAATATTGGTACAGCTAATGCAGAAAATTATAATGTTTATGGCTATCCAACATTTTACTTAATTGACAAAAATGGATATATATTAAAAGGTTTTAGTGGTTATGACAAATCATTAGAGTACGACTTAAAGAAGCTAATCAAAAACTCATATTGACAGTACTGCTTATAATAAAAGGTTTGCCGCAAAGCTGGTGGACGGAATAAAAATCAGCTGTTAAACTACTATCACCTAATATTGAGCTTGACCGAATTCTATTTGGCTTTTAGTTTTTAACTTCAACATCAGTAATTTTAATCGGCTTCAGGTGCCGGGCTGACACAGTAAATATCCCAGCCCTGCGGCAAGCCTCGAACGTTAGTGGCAAGTGTAACAGGACACCATTCCAAATGACAAAACAGAAAAATGAAGGAAATTTATATCACAGACAAAACCTTTGACCGAAATGATACGCTGACAAAAGGCGAATACGAAAACTGTATTTTCAGAAGTTGCAACTTTGCCGACAAAGACCTTTCTGAATTTAAGTTCACAGACTGCACATTTAACAGTTGTAATTTGAGTTTGACAAAACTCAACAAGACAGCGTTTCGGGACATAATTTTCAAGGACTGTAAAATGTTGGGACTTCGGTTTGACACCTGCAATGAATTTGGACTTTCATTTTCGTTTGACGGTTGCCAACTCAATCATTCTTCTTTTTACAAAACGAAAATAAAAAAGACGATTTTCAAAAATTCACAATTACAAGAAACAGATTTTTCAGAAGCCGACTTGACAAGTACTATGTTTGACAACTGTAATTTGGAACGAGCAACTTTTGACCAAACAATACTTGAAAAATCGGACTTGCGGACTTCTTACAATTATTCTATTGACCCAGAAATAAACCGAATTAAGAAAGCAAAGTTTTCAATTTTGGGCGTTGTAGGTCTTTTAGACAAATATGACATTGAAATTGAACATTCTAATTAAAAAAAATATGACACCAAGAATTGAATATTTATCAGATAAAAAACTAATTGGTAAACGACTTACAATGAGTTTAGCCAACAACAGGACGGGCGAACTATGGCAAAATTTTATACCCAAACGCAGAGAAATAACAAATAATGTTTCTAATAATTTGATTTCAATGCAAGTATATAAACCGACATATTTTAAGGACTTCAACCCAACCAATGAATTTGAAAAATGGGCAACCGTAGAAGTAACAAATTTTGAAAATGTGCCGACTGAAATGGAAGCATTTTCATTGGCAGGCGGACTTTATGCAGTATTTGACTACAAAGGTTCAGGTAACGACCCTAGTATTTTTCAATACATTTTTGGGATTTGGTTACCAAGTTCAGAATACTTATTAGATGACAGACCTCATTTTGAAGTGTTGGGCGACAGATACAAAAACAACGACCCAAATTCAGAAGAAGAAATATGGATACCAATAAGACTGAAAAACACCAGCTACTAACAACTAGGTTTTCGTGCGGCTTGCAAAGCCAAGCATGAAACCGCTGTTAAATGGTAAAATAAAAGAACGACCTTGGATGGCCTTTGAAAACCTTGACATGGTATTTTAAGACCTTATAAGTTTCGTCACCTTTTTCGTTAACTCCGCTTTGACCGATTGAGAGGATAGTGTAGGACCAATTAATAAGCAAATAACGAACAGTGAAAGATTAATTAAGGACCAGTTTAAAATTGGTCTATACTTGTTTTAATGTGTTTTTAGTTTTGTCTATATTCACTGATTACCAAATGATTGTGTTATGGGAAAAGCGAATGATCCTATGCTGAAAGGCCTGAGGGGCAAAGTAGGCAATCTGATTTTTTACGAGCGAAACGGAGAGACTTATGTCAAAGCAGCTCCAAGGAAACAATCCCAAGCAACCAAGGCCAAAACCTCTGAGCCCAAACGGATCAGTCAGGATGTAATCCGGCAGACGCACGCCTTTCTGAAGAATTACAAGCACCTGCTGCGCTTTGGATTTCAGGAATATGAAGTAGGAGCCAAGGCGGCATACCATGTCGCGGTCTCCTATACGATCAAAAATTCATTTGTATTCAAACCTGGAAGTGCCTGGAAGTTGCTGGATATTTCAAAGGTCAGGATGAGTATGGGGAATCTTACCGAACCGGATCAGGCAGGTGTGCTTAGAGAGGGTAGTGGAGTGCGGTTCTCCTGGAGGGATAATTCCTGGGAGGGTTCGGCCAAGCCCAGTGATGAGGCCTTTGCGGTCTTGGTCCATGAGAGTAGGGAAGGTTCCCGGTTTGTGTATCTGGGAAGTAGAAGGTCGGAGGGAAGTCATTTCCTGAACTTGGATGGAGCGGATCCACAGGTAAGGTGGCATGCCTTTTTGGCCTTCAGTCAGGAAAATGGATATTCCAAAGAGCGGATCCTGTCTAATTCGGTGTATTTGGGGGAGGTGTAGGCTTGAAAAGCCAAGACTATCTTTGAGACAGATTTTTAATTCTAAGATTCACCCATTTCTATTTGGAAATTCCATCTTCGAACTCGATTTCTTCAATTTTACCCCAAAAAATACCCAGTAGTGGGTATTTTTTCATCCTTAGAATTCCTTTCCTTGGGATTACGAAGCTTTTGATGATAAGCTAAAGTGAAAAAGCAATGTCACTTTGGATAATTAATCCAGGATTTTTCACTGATTGATAGCCTTCTCCTCAAGGAAGCTTGTCCCAAAGGATTTCAGAAAGGGTGGAGTGAGATTAGAAAGCCAATTGAAAATTGGAAAGGATATCAGGGTGATGTAACCTTCACATAGCATCCATTTGACCTTCATAGATTCATGAAAAATCTACATCTAGTTGGGGGATTTTCCAACGTAATGCCAGTATATTGAAGTTTGTAACAGGTACCTGTTTTTTGTAATTATTTCTATTTTTCCCAACTCGGAATTGGGCCTTTTATGCTAAGACAGATTGATTACACCAAGATTCAAAGCCTTTTTGAAAAAGTTAAATTTTTCTCAATCGAAATTGACTCTTTTGGAAAATTGGAGCTCGAAGAATTCTTAATCCAAAAAAACCGGAAATTAGAATTAAGCTCTGCCTTTTTGGATTTATTAAGCCAATGGACTGGAGGAAGGTGGGGTGATGAAAAAGCCAAAACCTTAAAATCGGATATAGATCTTTTCCTTGTTGTTTATGTGAAAATCCGATTGAGTAATACCCTTGAAAAGGACAGGACCATCAATGGGGTTCAGGTTACTGTAGAAACTTCTCCATTAATAAAGAGATTTCCCGAACTAAAAAATCAACTTGAATTTCTGGCTTTTTCTTACATGGTCTTTAAAATAAGAGGATTCTGGGAATCAATCTTAAAGGATTTTGATCCGCAAAACTGGGATCAAATCTACCTTTTTGCCGACTTACTGCCTTTAACAAATGTTCAATTCATAGAAGTATTCGATTGGTTATCAAAAATTATTGAAAAAAATCCTGAAGATGTATTTCTTGATGAAGTTCTTAAAAAAGTGATTGTCTGGGGTGATTTTGCAAATTACTCCGCTCCGGATATCGAACTTCTATTCCCGATGATTTTTAGAAATAAATCTTTGGTTAAAATCCTGCCAACATTTATCTGCTTACTCGAAAAAAAGCAGAAACGGGGAATTGAACATTATTTAAATTTGGTTGAATCAGAAGAATCCGGATTTTTTTGGTACGAGAAAATGTTTGCCATAGGAAATATCCTTCCAGATTATCCTGATCGAAGGGAATTGTTTTTTAACCAAATAACCTCTCTCAGGAATTCAGGAAAGCTTAGCGATAAGGAGTTCATACTATTATGCGGATCATTTGGTTTCACCGATTCAAGAGTCACCGGATATATCGACCAGTTAATGTCAAGTGGCTTTAAAAATGGTGACATTTACATTGGGGTCGGATATTTTTTGAGCAAACATAATTCTAAGCTTAACGCGGAATGGTTTCATTCAACACTCAAGTCTTTTTTGATTTTTAATGATCCCAGGATAGAATATACTCAGTCCCGACTTTTTATCCACCTCATTAATGAAAATGCGGATTCTGCCTATGAAGTGGTTAATTACGTTGTCAAAAATGGTGGAAGCGTTAAAAAACTGGAGAAGGGATTATTGCAATTAGTCCGGCTAAACTCATCTGTTTTCCAGCGAAATTTCCTGACTTGGCTTAATTCAGATGACATCCATTTTCACAAAGAGATATTCGTCTTATCTGCTGGTAAACTGCCGAATTCCATTTTTGAAATACCTAAGGAATGCTTTGAAGGGATGACAGATTTGGATCTGGCCTTCATGGCATCTAAAACTGTGGGATTTGTCTATGCCAAAGATCCCCTTCAAAAATTGCTCCTTTCCATAATCAAAGCTGTAGATATCGGATCACAAAAATTGTCGAATTTTTTGGGTCATTTGTTGAAGTCCTATCTTATTTACAACTATCGCAGCACCCTAAAAATTATAAGAACGGATATTAATTCCGGGAACCTTTATCCTTTTGCAAAAGAATTATTCGTCGATGCTGTGACTGTTTTCCAAAGATATTTTGATGGATTGGATTCAATTGCGCCAATGAAAGAGATAAAGCCTGCATCCAATGTGATGAAATGGGTACAATTTTATAGACAGCGAAGCTTTACTGAAGGTTCAAAGAAGATAGAAAGGAACGGAATTTTTAATCTTTCAAAGAAAGTCTATTTGAATTCCCACAAATGGGCAATTAAAAGACCCAATGAGCTTGTTCATGACGTAAGACCGCTGGGAAATATCAGAGTAGAAACAGAATATCCTTCCGGGGAAAACCTAAATCCTGTTTATCAAGAATCAATACGGGTTCAAATGAAAATATTGAAAAGGCATGAAATTAATCTTGGCTGACTACATCGCATCCCTGAAAGAAGACAGAGAGTTGGACATTTTGATTGAGGGTATTCTGAAAGAAAAAGACTTTGAAATAATTTATGGCCCACAAAAGGGAGTACGTCAATATGGAGTTGATATTCATACTATCGGGAAAGACCCCGTAGATAACATCAAAAAACTTTTTCTCATTACAGTTAAACAGGGTAATTTGAACCGGAAGAACTGGCAGGAAGGAATTCAGGCTTTGGAACCTTCCTTACGTGAGATTATTTCAGTGTACATAAAAAACAATATCTCACCGGCTCACCGAAAGCTCCCGATTGTGATTGTTATTGCCCATAACGGCATAAATGAAGCCGCCATACAGCAAAACTGGACGGCATTCCAAAAAGATTATCCAGAGTATGGCTTTGATATTTGGCAGCTGGACACCTTGGTCTCGATGGTAAGTGACTCCATGCTTAACGAAAGGATTTTTTCCGAGACGGCCCGCGAATTACTCAGAAAAGTCATTGTCAACCTGTATAATCCTGAATATGACCTTTCACATTTCGCCCTGTTATTGGATCACATCATACCTTTTCATGGTTCAGAAGGCAAGGGAAGTAAAAAAGAGAGGGTGAAATGTCTTCACAAAATCAACCTTATCATGGCAATTGTCTTTAGTTATTGCAAAAGAGAAAAGGACAGTATATTGGCAATCAAAGCAGGAGAAATGACCTTGTTGAAGGTTTGGGTGCATTTTTGGCAATCGGGAATTTTTTCTGATCCCCCTTTGATGAAGGCATTCATTGATCTGTTGTTTCTGAAAAATCGGATTAATCAGTTTTATCTTTCCAGAATTCTTCCTGTTTGTGAAATAGAAGATGGATTTGGAAAATTCTGTTATGATCCGATAGCCTACAATTCGGTAGTTTATGCCCATTTGGGTCAGATTGCCCTTTGCGGTATAGAGTCATCAATGCTCGAAAACCTGTTTGGAAAATCCGATCAAAATCTGAAGGAGATTTTCGCTTCTGTCACAATCGCCGCCGCAAATGGAGTAGTAAGATTATTCGAAAACAATCAGATCATCTCTACTCCGGATACCGATGACAGGATGATCGAGATCAACCTCGCTTTTACGCTTCTATTCATATTGGACAGAAAAGACGATGTCCGGAAAATGATCGGAGAATACCTTGAGTGTATGGCTGATGCAAAATATATGATGAACCGTTTTCCGGATTTTGGAAATAGTCTTGAAAAAGTAGCAGAACTTCAGGCGTATCCCGAACTCCGGGACTTGGGCGAGACAGAATCATCCTCGCTTTTGGCATGTCTGATTGAATGGACTGCTGTTGCGGATGATCAGGAACTTTATCAAAAGGCCCTGATTTACCTGAATTCCGCATTCAAGGAAATAAACCTGCTCCTTTGGTTTCCCGATCAGGATACAGAGTCCAAATTTTTCAGAGAAAAGGCAGTTCCTGCAACAGGTTATTCCCTGACTGAATTGTCTTTCCCCGAAGATTTTCAGACTTTCAAAAATGTTGTGCTTTCAGATTACCTCCATAATGCCCAGGAGTGCAAATTTGGGTTTATAAAGACAGGAATGTGGCAGTTGGGAATGATCGCCAGCCTTCACTTCAGGACTTTCATATTCCCCTATTATTGGCGCAGGTTGATTATAAACTTCTCTGATATTGAGTCATCGAATTAGGGAATAATTGCCTTGCCGTTTAGTTTCTCATAGGTCATTCAAAGTGATTTTAAGATTTTGTTCAGGTAAGATTGTTTTGATTCCGAAGCTGAAAAAAGTATCTAAAATCTCCTCATTCGAAGATAATTGCCCACCTCCCCCTTCCTTCTTACCTTTACCTCATGAAGATTATTTACCCCAGAAACAAATTCCTTTCAAGACTTTTTCCAACTGTTGATATCACCAATGATGAGCAGCTTATTCACGCCTTCAGAAAATATTTGAGCTTAGGGGAATTCATCCCAAATGTGGAGATCTCTGAAAGTGAAGTGATTATTGAAATTCCTTCCAACTTCCTTCTTGGAGATCCAAGGGAGTTTCAGCGGGTAAATGAGCTTTGTTCAAGAAAGAAGTTTGCAGAGGCTAGGCCCATACTTGAAAAGCTGGTTCAGAAGTATCCTAGTATAAGTGAGTACCACAGAACCCTTGCCCAGACCTATGAGGAAGAAGGACAGCATGAGAAGGCAATTGATATTCTCATCGACGCCCTTCGTTGGGATCCCAAAAATCATTGGGCCTTAATCCTTATGGGGAACATCTATGCCAGGTACAAGGATGATCCGGATACTGCAATGGCGTTTTATGATCAGGTTATCCATGCTGATCCTGGGAATTTTATCGCATTGAATAATATTGGTGGGGCGTTGGTGCAGAACGGAAAGCTCGACCTAGGTGAGAAATACCTGAAACAGGCTTTTGATATCAATCCTGAGTATCCCAATACCTGTTATGCTTTAGGATTGGTTGCAGAGATGAAAGGGGAAAATCTGAAGGCTTTTGAATATTGTGCCAAGGCCGTTAAATATTCAAATTCTTCAAAGGACCCTATATTTCAGAATGGCCTACAAACTGCTTTGGAATCTGCCAAGAAAATTACTGACTCTGATTACGGAAAGGAAGAACTGGTTGATTTTATCAATGAATTGGAGGAGCTTACCGGTAAAGAGATTCGAATCGAAAAAGACGAAAATATTCCCACTGCTGCAGTAGTTCAAATTGCCGAAAATCACAACAGGGATTATCATTTAATCAAATTCAAGCCCGCATTGGGAATTGACCACCTCATACTCCATGAGCTGGTTCATATTCTGTTTTATCATGAGGCACGTAAGATCCAGGAGAATAAACTTTTCATTGCCAAGGCTGAAAAGCTACAGGAGTTTAAAAGGAAATATTCCAGATATATCAACTCTTTGATCAGGAAAGGCTACGATGAAGACCAGGTCTCAAAAATGTTTGAGGAGCTTTTTCACGGGATTCTTCGCCAGGTTTTTAATGCCCCAATCGATTTGTTTATTGAGGATTTAATTTTCGAAAAGTTTCCGACCCTCAGGCCACATCAGTTTCTTTCCTTATTCAGGCTGTCAACTGAGGCTTATAATGCTGTCAGTATCCCAAGAGTGGAGGAACTCCTTCCAGCAGAAATTTTGTCTCAATCCAAAGTGTATAATGTATTGGGGGCAAGGCATACGGATAGTTTATTGGGAACCCGGTTCGAAGAGAAATATTCAATTAATGCCAAAGAGAAAGAGCTGGTGAAATCGCTCTGGGATGAGTTTTTGGAATATCGTCAGGATAGGGAACCGGGTGAAGAATACGAACTGGTTGAACATTGGGGAGCTGACTTGGGATTAGATGCCTATTTTTCTTTGATAGATGAGGAGTCCCATAGAGTTAAAGCCCAAAAACCATCTACTAAATCTCCTGAAGAGGTTATGGCTTTCATTGAACAGGACCCTAATTCCATAGAGGGATATTCGGAGGAAGAGGATCAGGAGATGGCCGAATTTTTAGCATCACATTCTGACAAGGACCTCAATACGGCCGTTGCTTTTTATATGGTTGATGCCTTGGAGTATTTTTCAAAGCTGTCAATTGAAAAAGTGAAGGAAATTGCATTCGAAGTAGCCATGCTTGGTCAATCGGGAATAGACCCGAAAAAAAAGGGTTATAGACTTAATAAAATTCCCGGACAAGTATTTTCTGGTTACAAGCTTTTGGCGTATTATTATGTTAGTTGGGCAAAAGCCATACCTCAAATGCTTTCTCAACTTCAAATGCCTTTTGATGAGGAATATCAATTGGCACAGTCCATTTTTGAATCCGACAAATGAGTGATCTTGAACAAGTTATTGAAGAGTTGATCAGGTTTCGAAATGAGAGAGATTGGGAGCAATTCCATAACTCAAAAGATCTGGCAATAGCGATATCCATTGAGGCAAACGAGCTTTTGGAGCAGTTCCTATGGAAAAAGGAGGAGGGAGCCGACAGGGAAAGGATCAAAGAAGAATTGGCCGATGTATTTTTATTCGGTCTGTTGCTGGTCCACAAGCATGGATTTGATCTTAAGGAAATCCTTCTTGAGAAAATCCGGATCAACGCCGAAAAGTATCCAGTATCCAAGTCCAAAGGCTCAGCAAAAAAGTATGACCAATTATGATAATATACCGGGCTTCAAAAGAGCAGTTTTCAAATGATGTTGTTTCCAATGAAATAGAACATATTATCCACAATTTTTTCATCCAGAAGCTTGGACAACGCTCCTCCCCAAATGAGATCAATTCTTGGAAGAACTCTATGCTTTACATGAATAATGTATTGCTTGATAGGGGAATTCCAGATGATTGTGGTGTTGCGATTGAATACCAGATACCCCTAACTTCCAAACGGATTGATTTTATCCTTTCAGGTAGAGATGCTAACAAAGTAGATTACTTGGTAGTAATCGAACTTAAGCAATGGTCAGAATCTAGTCTCACCCAAAAAGACGGAGTAGTTTCCACTTTTGTGGGACAAAGCGTCCGTGAAGTAAGTCATCCATCTTACCAGGCATGGTCTTATGCAATGTTGCTGAAGGGATTTAATGAAGAAATTACGCAATCCAACATCCAGATAATACCCTGCGCTTACCTTCATAATTATTTCGAAGATGGGATTATCAATCACGATTTTTATGGAGCATACATAGCCAAAGCGCCACTTTTTTTAAAAAGAGATGTTTTAAAATTGAGGGATTTTATCAAGGAAACTATCATTGAAGGTGACACTAGTGATATTCTTCAACGAGTTGAAAAATCCAGAATTCGTCCTTCTAAAGAACTTGCCGATTCAGTAGGCAAGATGTTAAAGGGAAATAAGGAATTCATATTGATAGACGACCAAAAGGTCGTTTATGAAAATGCTCTGTCTCTCGCTCAAAAGGCAAGTCCTGATTCCAAACAGGTACTGATTGTTCACGGTGGTCCGGGAACTGGCAAGTCTGTAATCGCAATTAATCTTTTGGTGCAACTTACCCAAAAGGGCCTGTTGACCCAATATGTATCTAAGAATGCCGCACCAAGAGCTGTTTATAAGGAAAAACTTCGAGGAAATTTTTCAATTAAGGCCATTGATGGCTTTTTTTCCGGATCAGGATCTTACGTGTATTCCAAGCCTGACGAGTTTGGAGCACTGATAGTGGATGAAGCTCACCGTCTTAATGAAAAGTCAGGCATGTATCAAAATTTAGGTGAAAACCAGGTGAAGGAACTAATCCATGCAGCGGCTTTTACTGCTTTCTTTTTAGACGAGGACCAAAAGGTTACCTTAAATGACATAGGCTCGGCAGAAGAGATCAAGAAATGGGCATCTCAATTGGGAGCTTCTGTCACTGAACTCGAGTTATCATCCCAATTTAGATGCAGTGGATCAGATGGATACATTGCTTGGTTAGATCATATTTTGGATATCAGACAAACTGCAAACACTTTTTTTGATTACAAAGGTTTTGAGTTTAGGGTGTTTGATGATCCGTCGTCTTTAAGAGAGGCGATATTTGAAAAGAACCGAGCAAACAATAAGGCCCGTTTAGTAGCAGGCTATTGTTGGCCATGGAACAGCCGGGTTGATTCTGATAAATTTGATATCGAATTTCCTGAATTTGATTTCAGAATGAAATGGAACCTGACCGAAGATGGTTCTGCTTGGGTAATCCGACCTACTTCGGTAAATGAAGTTGGATGTATCCATACTTGTCAGGGTTTGGAAGTAGAATATGTTGGGGTCATAATCGGAGACGACTTGGTAGTCAGGGATGGGAAAGTAATGGTGGATCCTTCTAGACGGGATAAAAATGACCGAACCATCAGGGGGTATAAATCCCAAATGAAAACTGAACCCGAGAAGACCCGAAAATTGGTCAAAGAGATTATTAAAAACACTTACAGAACCCTGATGACCAGAGGAATGAAAGGATGTTTTATTTATTGTACTGACTTTGAAACTAGAGAATATTTCAAATCCAGATTTTTAGAAACAATATAGTTTTTCTTTTACCCATTAGAGACAAGTGCGCCGGTCCTGTAATCGATTACTACGGTTCGGATTTCACCATTAAGTGATACCTCTAGGGTACAAATTCCTTCTTGCTGACTTTTGAGTTTAATGGAAGTATTGCATCCAGGACAAGTCTCCTTGCCAAAGAAGTCCAGCGTATTATATTCCCATCGGGAGCAGGTGGAATAGTTGAATCCCCACACGCCGTTTTGCACCACATCCACAAAAAGATCTTTCTCAAAATAATAGACTCCGATTCTGGGGGATAGAGGAGATCTGCAGTCCCATTTTTGGGAAACGGAGAAGTCTGTTGAAATGTATTGCGTATAGTTTTTTCCGCTTCTTCCCAGCGAACCGTTTATTTCCAGCAGGTATCCTCCCTTCCAGGGTCTTGCAAGTTCAATGTAGATATAGTCATCCCGATGGATGTAGTCAGTGATATAGTTGATTTCATAGGTACTTTCCGACAGACCCATGATGCTTCTTGCCAGGGAAGTGTTAGGGCTTTTTTCGGATTGCTCATGGGTAAAAACCTCAAATATCAATTTATCCAATACCCTTTGGCTTATGGCGGAAGATTTGGATACCGGCTGCTCGAATCTTTTCTCCAAATCAAGCTGGACTAAATTTTCCTTGATAAGGGATCGGTCAGGCCTGAAAGCCCCGAACCAGAATCGATCGGATGTACCTCCATAGACTAGCGTATTTCCATTTTTGTCCAGCTGGAAATACTTGAGGAAATTCAGGTTCGGAGTGACGATCGATTTACCGTAGATAGCCATCAGGCTATCCGTTTCCAATTGTTCAGGACTTTCTGGTATAGGATCAGGGATCGTACTGCAGGAAACAGCTAATCCGAAAAGCAGAAAAATAAAGACCATTCGTGCCATAAAAAAGTGGTTTTCACTAAGATAAAAAAAGGAAAACAAATGATAAATACCCACTACTGGGTATTTTTTCCTCCCCAAAATTCCCTTTCTTAGCAAAACGAAGCTTTTGATAATCAGCAATAGTGATCGAGTGAATTGCCAAGGGATTACAAAACTTGGAAACTCAACTGAATGATCGCCTTCTCCTGGAGAGCCTGTCCCGAGTTGCGTAGGGGATCGGGAAGAAGGAGGGATGAGGTAGAAAAGCCAATTGCAAATTGGTAAGGAGAAAATTGGATGAACAGTCTTTTAAAGGAAAAAATTTGCCCATGGAATAAGCGGATTTATTGGGCTTAGCGATCTGATTTTGGGCGTAATCCCGGAAAAACCGTGTAAATAAAAAAGTTAGGGCACATGCTAGAAAAACTACCGTAAACAATTTTAGAAGAAAATAATGATATCAAAAATAAGCCTTGATAAAGTAGCGAGCTACAAGAAACTCACAGTCTTAGAAACTGATAAGAAAGTTAACCTTGTGTATGGCTTAAACGGAACAGGCAAAAGCACCTTATCAAATTTCCTTAACAAAACGACAGATCAAAAATTTAAAGATTGCTCAATTGAAGGATTAGGTGATAATGAAGACATACTTGTTTACAACCAAACATTTATTCAAGAAAACTTTTTTGAATCTGAAAGTTTAAAAGGAATTTTCACGCTTTCAAAAAAGAATAAGGAAGCTGAAACCAAAATTGCAAATGCAGAAAAGGAAATAAAGAAAATTGAGGCAGATAAAGGAATCAAAGAAAAAGAACTACAAAAAGAAAAAGATGCAATTGCTTTAAAAATTGAAACCGCAAAAATCAAAGTTTGGGAAATAAAGAAGAACTACACTGGTGGAGATAGAGTTTTAGAATTTTGCTTGGAAGGCTATAGAAATGACGGAAGCAAATTACTAACTTTTTTTGAAGGTTTGAAAAAGTCAGAAAACAAACCAACAAAAACCATTGAATCAATAAAGGAGGAGGTTCAGGCTTTAGCTGGCGATAACGCACAAAAGTTTGATACTATCAATCCTATTTCATTTACTGTTCAGCATATTGAATCAGAAACACTGTTTAAAAAACAGATTGTTGGAAATGAGAATAGCACCGTTTCGGAATTGATTAATAAGCTTGGAAGTTCTGATTGGGTAAAGGATGGTTTGAAATACTTACCAGCCGAAATTGAAACTGAAAATGAAACCTGCCCTTTCTGTCAGGAGCAAACAATTTCAAGTCAATTGATTCAAAGTATCAAAGAATATTTTGATGAATCATATGAAGCGGATCTAACAGCTATAAAAGAATTTCGCAAGCAATACGCAGAAGCTATTCAGTTAATTCCCGATAAATCAACTTTTGAAAGCAATCCAAAGTTTGAAAATCATAAAAAGGATTTTGAAATTAAATACAATGAATTATCTAGGATTATTGGAGATAATCTCAAAAATATTGATGAAAAAATAAAATCCCCAAGTGTCTCTGTTTCACTTATTGCAACTTCCAAATCACTTGAAGAACTTAATCAAATTATAGAAAGCATTAATAAACTTGTTTCAGATCATAACAGAAAAATCGATAGAAAGGAAGCTGCATTGGGTGAAATTAAAGCTTCGTTTTGGGATTTAATGCGTTGGGAATACGACCAAACTATTAGCTCACTTATTAATGACAAAGCAGAATCAGGCAGAAATCTTTCAACAATAATTAAATCCATTCAAGACTATGAAACTAAAATTGCAAAACAGAAAGCTATAATTATTGAGCAGCAGAAACAAACAACCAATATTGAAGAAGCCATTAGCAACATCAATAACGGCTTGATTGATTTAGGAATTGAAGATTTCAAAATCAAACATCACTCTGAAAATCTGTATAAAATAGTTCGGGAGCAAAATGACAATAGAATTTTTCATTCTCTAAGTGAAGGTGAAAAAATGATTATCAGTTTCATGTATTTCTTGGAGTTGTGTAGGGGTAAAAAAGATGCTACCGAAGCAGGTAAGAAGAAGATTGTTGTAAT
>NZ_QXML01000002.1:0-586063 GCF_003583985.1 Algoriphagus lacus
AGTTAAGCCCTGCAGCGCCGATGGTACTGGGGTTACACCCGGGAGAGTAGGTCGCCGCCACATTATTCAAAACCCAGCTCATAAAGCTGGGTTTTTTGCGTTTTATACCTTTCAAATTGTTTGCTCGGGAAATGAAAAAAGCCTGTCAATCCTGACAGGCTTTTTTCATTTTATAATTCAAATTGGCTTAAATGATGGTCGAAGTGTTTTCGATGAAACCTTTCCCATTCCTCGTGTGTCAATTTCCCAAATCTTGGATGGGTCGTTTTATCATTTGGTTCCTGAGTGAAGTGGAAGTTGTAGTCCTCTATGCTTTTTAGTAATTCTGATTTGGCTGTTTCTAGGTTAGGATATCTGAGGGCTAATAGGTTTTCTTCAAGTCCAGGTGCTTTTATTCCCTTCGGGAACTCAATATCTGTATAAATTAGGGCATGTTTTTGAGCAAGCTGTTTTTCGTTTGGTTCAAAATCATTGAGTTTAATTTTTCCATATGAAATCCGGACAGTGATTGTTAAGTGTTCAATCATATGCTGTGGAGTCATGATTCCAAAATTTGCTGGCGTGCTCTCTTTTAGTTTATCAATTCTTCTTTCTATTGTTTCTTTTTCCATTGTTTTGGTTATTTAAAGACAAAAAAAGCGCTTGATACCATCAAACGCCTTTTCCCATTTTACGAACTCTAGATTTTAGCTTCCGCACATTTCACATCCTTCTGGATTATCCAGAGAGCATGCAATGGCATCTTGCTTTTGTGATTTTGTATTTTCTGGCTCAATCGCCTTTTCTACTTTAGGTTCCAAAGCGGATTTGTCAAGAGTGAATTTGATCGCTGCGGTAGCTGCTTGGGACCTTAGGTAGTACATACCGGTTTTGAGACCTTTTTTCCAGGCATAGAAATGCATAGAAGTCAACTTTCCAAAGTTTGGATCCTGCATGAAGATATTCATGCTTTGTGACTGGCAGATGTAAGCACCACGGTCAGCAGCCATATCAATGATTACCTTCTGTGAAATCTCCCAAACAGTCTTATAGATATCCTTAATGTTTTGAGGTATTCCAGGCACATTCTGAACAGATCCATTGGTCGAAATCAGGCGATTTCTCATGTTATCATTCCAAAGCCCCAAATTGATCAGATCTTTCATCAGGTGCTTATTAACCATAATAAATTCCCCTGAAAGAGTTCTTCTAGTGTAAAGGTTAGAAGTGTAAGGTTCGAAACATTCGTTGTTGCCGAGGATTTGAGAAGTAGAGGCAGTTGGCATAGGAGCCACAAGCAGTGAGTTTCTCATTCCATATTTTTTCACTTTATCCTTCAGCTCATTCCAGTTCCATCTTCCAGACTTGGGAGTTACTCCCCACATGTCAAACTGAAGAATTCCTTTGGATGCCGGACTTCCTTCATAGGTTTCGTATGGACCTTGGGTCTTGGCCAATTCCATGGAGGTCTCTACAGCGGCATAATAAATGGTCTCAAAAATATCCTCGTTAAGACCTCTTGCTTCGGCCGAGTCAAACGGCATTCTCAGCATTATAAAGGCATCTGCCAAACCTTGGATACCCAAACCAATCGGACGATGTCTGAAGTTCGATCTGCGGGCTTCTTCTACCGGATAATAGTTGATATCGATTACCTTATTGAGGTTCTTAGTAGCAACTTTGGTGATTTCGTAAAGCTTATTATGATCGAAAATAAGCTTTCCATTTGGACCTTCCGTAACAAATTTTGGTAATGCAATTGAAGCCAAATTACATACTGCAACCTCATCCGGAGCAGTATATTCAATAATTTCTGTACAAAGGTTGGACGACTTGATTGTGCCCAGATTTTTCTGGTTGGATTTTCCGTTTGCTGCGTCTTTGTAGAGCATGTAAGGCGTTCCTGTCTCGATTTGAGATTCCAAAACTTCAAACCAAAGCTCCTGAGCCTTTATCGTTTCCCGAGCTCTGCCTTCACGCTCATATTTTTCATAGAGGCGCTCAAATTCTTCCCCATGACAATCGGAAAGACCGGGAGCTTCATTTGGACAGAACAAGGACCATTCTTCGTTTTGCTCAACTCGCTTCATGAAAAGGTCAGGAATCCAAAGTGCGTAGAACAAGTCTCTTGCACGCATTTCCTCTTTTCCATGGTTTCTTTTTAACTCAAGGAAATCCTTGATATCTGCATGCCATGGCTCCAAATAAATTGCGAAGCTTCCTTTTCTTTTTCCACCTCCTTGATCGACATAACGTGCAGTCATGTCAAAGTTTCTCAACATTGGTACAATCCCGTTGGAAACTCCATTGGTCCCTTTAATGTAGCTTCCTTTCGCTCTTACATGGTGAATTGAAAGTCCAATGCCTCCGGCAGATTGGGAGATCTTGGCACATTGTTTCAGGGTGTCGTAAATCCCGTCAATGCTGTCATCTTTCATTGTCAGAAGGAAGCAGGATGAAAGCTGAGGCTTAGGTGTACCTGCATTAAATAAGGTTGGTGTAGCATGGGTAAACCAACGCTCAGACAGGAGATTGTAAGTCTCAATTACCGAATCAAGATCTTCACGGTGAATTCCTACAGCAACCCTCATCAGCATGTGCTGTGGGCGTTCTACAACCTTCCCATCCAATCGGATCAAATAACTCTTTTCAAGGGTCTTATAGCCAAAGTAATCGTATCCAAAGTCCCGCTTGTAATCGATCGCCTCATCCAGTTTGGCTGCATGTCTTTTGATGATACCGTAAACCTCGGTATCGATCAGTTGGGCATTTTCACCTGTTTTTGGATTGACATAGGTGTACAGCCTTTTCATAGTATTGGAAAAAGACTGGCTGGTAGTTTTATGAAGATTTGAAATTGCAATTCGTGCAGCAAGGATGGCATAATCCGGATGTCTTACAGTCAAAGAAGCGCAAACTTCTGCTGCTAGATTATCCAACTCAGCCGTTGAAACCCCATCATAAAGACCGTCAATTACTTTCTTCGCAACCTCAATGGGTTGGATAAATTTTGGGTCCAATTCATAGCACAGGTTTTCAATTCGTGCTGTGATTTTGTCGAATCTTACTGATTCTCTTCTTCCGTCGCGTTTGATTACAAGCATACTCAGGTGATTTTGGTTGGTGGAAAAGTGGTTGATTAAAAATCCTCTTCAATTGAGAATCTGGAGGTTGATTCAGATACTTCGGTAGATTTCATGACGCCGGCTTTTTGATAATCTCCTACTCTTTTCTCAAAGAAGTTGGTTTTACCCTGAAGGGAAATCATGTCCATGAAATCAAATGGATTGGTACTGTTCCATACCTTTTCGCAGCCTAATTCCATAAGTAGTCGATCTGCTACAAACTCAATATATTGACACATCAAGTCTGAGTTCATTCCAATCAATCTTACTGGGAGGGCGTCGGTTACGAATTCTTTTTCTATAGCTACGGCGTCCATGATGATCTCGCGGACGGTTTCTTTTGGAAGTGGATTTACAACGTGTTTGGTGTACAAGTGACAAGCGAAATCACAGTGAAGCCCTTCATCACGGGAAATCAATTCATTTGAAAAAGTAAGTCCAGGCATCAGTCCTCTTTTCTTCAACCAGAAAATGGAGCAGAAGGATCCGGAGAAGAAAATTCCTTCAACAGCTGCAAAAGCAATCAGACGTTCTTGGAAGTTTCCGTTATTAATCCAACGGAGTGCCCAGTCAGCTTTTCTCTTTACGCATTCGATATGTTCGATTGCATTCAAGAGTCGATCTCTTTCGACAGAATCTTTGATGTAAGTATCGATAAGCAAGGAGTAAGTTTCAGAATGGATGTTTTCCATAGCAATCTGAAAACCGTAGAAAAACTTCGCTTCTGTGTATTGGACTTCTGCAACAAAATGTTCCGCAAGATTTTCATTTACTATCCCGTCGCTTGCGGCAAAAAATGCCAAGACGTGAGAGATAAAATGTCGTTCTCCATCATTCAGATTTTTCCAGTCTGTCAAATCCTGGCTCAAATCAATCTCCTCTGCTGTCCAAAAACTCGCTTCGGCTTTTTTATAGTATTGCCAGATGTCGGTGTGCTGAATCGGAAAAAGCACAAAGCGATTTTTGTTCTCTTCTAAAATGGGTTCTTTCTGCATCTTGCTCTCTAGTATTAATAAGTTCTTAAAATGGTTTGAGGCTTAATTTTCCTCAATAAGGGCCGGGGATAGCAAAGGCTGCCTCTTTAGAACAGCCTTTGAACAAATATGTAAAGCAAAAAGTGAAAAAAAAATCCCTGAAGTAGCACTTTAGATACATTTTTGACCTAAGGTCGAAAAATTGATAAATAGCTATAAATCAATAATAAATAATATTTAATGTGAAGTAAAACATGCATCATTTTGCCTGTTTTGAGGCTTTGGAATAATTTTCAACATTTCTAAAAAAGTTTTCCACAATCAAAACTGACTTCATTTTTGACCAACGGTCAGGAAATTTTCTTTTTCTTTCTTTGTATGAATGACTGAAAAACAGATTCTTATCCGAAAAGACTGCTTACTAGAGGAAAAAGAACTTAATGATGCTGGCACAAATTTAGAATTAGTTGACTACGCGAGATTCAAAATGGATACTGAAATTAAACAGGAAATGTATGAATATATGATTTTCAATTTTCAAGTATAGGGTTTCTGAATTTGATCCGTTTTGGCTTTGAATTAAAAGTTGCCCGATCCACTATGGAATGTCAGTTCTGATTTTTGGAGAATGTTTTTTTCTTCAAAATCCCTTTCTTATATTTGCACTCCGATTTCGACAAAGAATCAATACTCATGTACGCTATTGTAAACATCGCAGGAAAGCAGTTCAAAGTAACAAAAGATCAGTACGTCTATGCTCCAAAGCTGGACGGTGAGGCTGGCGCTTCCGTGGAATTTGACCAGGTCTTATTGGCAGAAGCCAATGGCACTGTGTCTGTAGGCGCTCCAACAGTAGCTGGAGCCAAGGTATCCGGGAAAATCCTGGATCATGTAAAAGGTGATAAAGTGATTGTCTTCAAAAAGAAGCGAAGAAAAGGCTACAAGAAGAAGAATGGTCACAGACAAGATTTCACCAAAGTTTTGATCGAAAATATCACACTCTAAGTTTTCTCCAAAAGAAGACATAAACGTATAAAACCATGGCACACAAAAAAGGTGTAGGTAGTTCCAAAAACGGTAGAGAATCACATTCCAAAAGATTGGGCGTGAAAAAATTCGGTGGTGAAAATGTAATCGCCGGCAATATCATAGTAAGACAAAGAGGGACTAAGCATCATGCTGGCCTCAACGTAGGAGTTGGTAAAGATCATACACTGTTTGCATTGTCTGACGGTGTTGTGACTTTCAAAACCAAAGCTGACGGTAGATCTTATGTAAGCGTATTGCCTTCTCTGGCTTAATTGCTACTTGCTTAAAACTTCAAAGCCTCTTCCTCGGAAGAGGCTTTTTTTTTGCCTTGATTGTCGATTTATCACCTTTGATCATTTTTTCTACGAAAATTCAATTCCATACCTCTAATTTCTATCTTGAATATCTACCAACCAGAAATAATTCAATGAAAAGAATTCTACGATTCGCGATTTCAGGAGCAATTCTGACCTTGCTTTTGACAGGGAATCTCCTGTTTGCCCAGCAAGTCCCCGATCCTAAAGTATATGATGCCGTCCAATGGCGTTTAGTCGGCCCTTTCCGTGGTGGCCGTGCTGATGGAGTCACCGGAGTAAAGGGCAGCGACCACACCTATTACTTTGCTTCCACAGGTGGTGGAATCTGGAAAACCCTTGACTCAGGTAAGACCTGGAAATCTGTTTCTGATGGATTTTTTGGAGGCTCCATGGGCGCTGTTGCTGTAGCCGAAAGTGACACCTCGGTGGTCTATGCCGGAGGAGGTGAAAAAACAGTGCGAGGCAATGTTTCTTTTGGTTATGGGGTTTGGAAAAGTACTGATGCAGGTAAGACTTGGGCTAGAGCAGGATTGGATAAAAGCCGGTTTATATCCCGGCTTCGTATTCATCCAAGTAATCCTGATGTGGTTTATGCTGCTGTATTGGGTGATATTTTTAAGCCGGATGCTACTCGGGGAGTTTTCAAATCCATCGATGGAGGAAAATCTTGGGAAAAAGTCCTCTTTGTGAGCGATGTGGCCGGTGCTGTGGATTTAGTTTTGGATCCGAATAATCCCGAAGTGCTTTATGCCACTACTTGGGAAATTAAACGCACACCTTACAGTTTAGAGAGTGGTGGCCCTGGCTCCAAAATGTTCAAATCTTCCGATGGAGGAAAAACCTGGGACGAGCTTTCTGTAAAAGAAACTTTTCCAAAAGGCATTCTGGGCATCATGGGAGTTACGGTTTCGCCTTTGAATTCCAATCGACTTTATGCCATCATCGAAAATGAAAACGGCGGAGTCTTTACCTCCAAAGATGCGGGGCAGACCTGGGAACGCGTGAATGAAGACCGAAATCTCCGTCAGCGGGCGTGGTATTACTCCAGAATTTATGCGGATACTCAAAATGAGGAAACACTTTATGTCCTGAATGTGGATTACCATAAATCAACCGACGGAGGAAAAACATTTAAAAACTTTGAAGCTCCTCACGGGGATCACCATGATCTCTGGATCGATCCACAGAACAATCAGCGAATGATCATCGCAGACGATGGTGGGGCGCAGGTATCTGAAGACGGCGGGACCACTTGGTCTACCATGATGAACCAGCCGACTTCTCAGTTTTATAGGGTGATTACTGACAATAGCTTTCCGTATCGAATCTATGGAGCTCAGCAGGATAACTCTACCCTGAGAATCCGTCATCGAAATGATGGTGCTGGAATCACCGAAAATGATTGGGAACCCACCGCTGGGGGAGAATCCGGCTGGATTGCCCCTGATCCTTTGGACAATGACATTGTTTATGGTGGATCGTATGGTGGATATTTAACCAAAGAAAATCACCGAACCGGGACTTCCCGCTCCGTCAATGTTTATCCCAACAATCCTATGGGACACGGTGCAGAGGATATGAAATACCGATTCCAATGGAATTTCCCGATATTCTTTTCTCCTCATGATCCCAAGATGCTTTATACCGCCAGCAATCAGTTCCATCGCTCTACCAATGGTGGACAAAGCTGGGAGGTTTTTTCTCCGGATTTGACTAGAAATGACAAAAGCAAATTAGGTCCTTCTGGCGGTCCGATTACCAAAGACAACACGTCAGTAGAATACTATGCAACGATTTTCACAGGAGCAGAATCGCCTGTGAAAAAAGGAGTAATCTGGGCAGGTTCGGATGACGGATTAGTCCACGTGACCCAGAACAATGGAGCTTCCTGGCAAAATGTGACCCCGAAGGATATGCCGGAATGGCTCCAAATCAACAGCATTGAGGCGAGCCCATTTGATCCAGCTGAAGCATACTTTGCAGCTACCGGCTACAAAAGCGGGAACTATCAGCCCTACCTGTACAAGACCAAGGATTATGGAAAAACTTGGACCAAGATTGTTTCAGGGATCGATTCGGAGCATTTCACCCGAGTGGTCAGGGCTGATCCTGCCAAGCGTGGAATGCTCTATGCAGGAACGGAAACAGGCATGTATTACTCCAAAGACGATGGAGCCAGCTGGCATTCATTGCAGCTGAATCTTCCGATTGTTCCGATCACTGATTTGACTATCAAAGAAAACAACCTGATCGCCGCGACCCAAGGGCGTTCGTTCTGGATCATTGATGATCTGACAGTCCTGCATCAGGCCGAGCCGGTAATTGAAACCAAAGCTTTCCACCTGTACAAGCCACAGGATTCTTACCGGATCGACGGGGTGAAAAGAGCAAGTGCAACTGCGGGTACCAACCGTCCAGGCGGAGTTTTGGTGTATTATTTCCTTAAAGAAAAGCCGAAAGACGAGTTGAAAATCGAATTCTTCGACGATAAAAATCAGCCTTTGAGAGCCTTTTCCACAAAGGGAATCCATGGCGACACACTAAAAGTAAAGGAAGGGGCCAATGAATTCAACTGGAACCTTCGAGTGGAAGATGCTGTGGGATTTGAAGGCTTGATCATGTGGGCAGCCAGTCTTCGTGGTCCAAAGGTGGTTCCTGGTATTTATAAAGTCCGAATGACTATGGATGGTCAGGCTCAGGAGCAAAGTTTCAAGGTCCTTGCTGATCCTCGCTATGAGTCCACTCAGGAAGATTTGGTAGCCCAGTACGACTTCTTGTTGGGCGTTCGCAACAAGCTCACCGAAACGCATGAGACAATCAAACTGATCCGAGCCTATCGAAGTGAACTGGATTCGTTGGAAACCAAACCGGAAAACCTGGAGGCGATCAAAGCCGAAATGCAGGAAATAGAGGAAACCCTCTATCAGACAAAAAATCGAAGTGGTCAGGATCCGCTCAATTTTCCAATCCGCCTGAACAATAAACTGGCTCACCTGAATTCAGTGGTAGGAAATGGGGACTATCGACCTACTGACGGAGCGGTGGAAGTAAGGCAAGAACTCACTGAAAAGATTGATGCCCAACTGGCCCGATTCCGAATACTGGAGCGGGAGCAGATTTCTAGGATTCTCAACATTGAGGAAATGCGAACGAAACTGGAAATCAAAAAGTAATCAAAAGGCCTCCGGAATTCTCAGGAGGCCTTTTGATTTAGAATAATCTGAAATCCTTGATCTGCTCAACAAACATCCCTGCGCTCGATGGGGAAAGAATCAGGATAAAGATTATCCCGAAAATTGCCCCATACAGGTGAGCATCATGATTGATATTATCCTGGCCTTCTTTTCCTTTTACATACGAATAAATCAAGAAAAGGACTCCAAGTATAAATCCTGGCAAACAAATGATCGCGAAGAGACAAATGTCAGAAAGCGGCATTATCACAATACTGGCAAACACAGTAGCGGCTGTGCCACCAGAAGCGCCCAAAGCACGGTAATGACTGTCTTTTTGATACTTTTTGTATGTCGGAATATCGGAGATGATGATTCCTAAGAGGTAGAATACAACAAATAGAATCCCACCTGCCAATACTCCGAATTTGTACCTGAGAAACATCTCCACCACTCCTCCGAAAAAGTAAAAGGTGAACATATTGAACAGCAGGTGCATGTAATCCTTGTGGATAAATCCCGAAAGTATGAACCGGTCCCATTGCCCTCTGTTTTTAATCCGATAAGGCATAAACATCCAGCGGTCTAACATCTCGTAACGGTTAAATGCCAAAATACTCGTGACCGCTGTGATCCCGATGATGATTGTCGTCAATGATAAATCCATGGCTTACTTTTCCCGGTGTACTAGGTCTTGGGTGACGGTATAGAGCGCTTGATAGTAATAAGGATCAGTGGAGTGGATTCCCTCCAATTGGGCAAAGCCGTTGTCGAAATAAGACTTCATTTTTGCCTCGGTGAGAGATTTGATTCCGAGTTTTTCATACAAACCTTTGACAGCCGTTACTTTTTCCTCTTTGTCAAATTCCTTTAATGAAAGCCAATAATTAAGCTGCTCTGCGTCTTTTCCTTTGGCCAGTTCGAGTGCCTTGATCAGCAGGAAAGTTTTTTTGTTGGAAATGATATCCCCTCCTACTTGCTTTCCGAATTTGGCCTGATCGGCAAAGACATCGAGCAAGTCGTCTTTCAATTGAAAACCGACACCGATATTCACGCCAAAGTCATACAGTTTTTGAGCATCTTCCTTTTCTGCACCCGCCAATAGTGCTCCCAATTGAAGCGCAAATCCGAGTAGGACCGCAGTCTTCAGACGGATCATGTTGAGGTATTCGTCTTCATGAACTGTCTCGAAGTTTTCGAAATTCATGTCAAACTGCTGGCCTTCGCAGACTTCAGAGGCTGTTTTGTTAAAAAGTCGGATGACTTCAGGAAGTAAACTTGGATTCGTTCCCAGCAGCAGATCGTAGGCTCTTACCAGCATCACATCCCCGGAAAGGATGGCAATATTGGCATTCCATTTTTCATGAACAGTGGCTTTTCCTCTTCTCAAAGGCGCCTGGTCCATGATGTCATCATGCATCAGCGTGAAGTTGTGAAAAACCTCCACCGCACTTGCCTGATTCAGGATTTCCTCGGGATTTTTTCCATAAAGGCCATAAGCCAAAAGGGAAAGAAGCGGTCTGATCCGCTTTCCTCCCAAGCTCATGATGTAGGTGATGGGATCGTAAAGTTCTTGGGGTGATTTCCCGAAACTATGGGAAGTAATGTGCTCCTCAAGCTTAATTAAAAGCGCGTGAACGAGGCTTTTTTCTGTCATTGTCTGCAAATTCCAAATCGATGGTTCGTCGGTCGATATCGGTATTAACTACCCGGACCTTCACTTTGTCTCCCAAAGTGATCATTTTTTTACTTCTGCTCCCAATCAGGCGCATATTTCGCTCATCATACTCATAGTAATCGTCATCCATATCCTGTACGCGGATCATTCCCTCGCACTTGGTTTCGGTGATTTCCACGAAAACCCCCCACTCGGTCACTCCGCTGACAATCCCATCGTAATCTTTTTGTTCTGCAAGGGACATGAATTCCACCTGCTTGTATTTGATGGATGCTCGTTCGGCATCGGCCGCACGCTTTTCACGCTCTGAGGAATGCAAACACTTTTGTTCCCAGGGTTGGGCTTCGGGCGATTTTCCCCCTTCGAGATAATGCTCCAGAAGGCGATGAACCATCATGTCCGGATAGCGTCGGATCGGAGAAGTGAAGTGGGTGTAGTGGGCAAAAGCCAAACCGAAGTGCCCTTTGGGCTCGGTGGTATATTTTGCCTTAGCCATACTTCGGATGGCCAATTGCTCGAGTACGTTTTGCTCAGGTTTACCCTGGATTTCATCCATGAGCTTATTCAGGGCAGATGAAATTTTCTGAACATTGGTCACGTCCATCTGATGCCCGAAGCGCTTTGCAAAACCTGAGAATGTCTCCAACCGGTCCAAATCCGGGCTGTCGTGGGTACGATAGACAAAAGTATCCATCCCCTGATTTTTCTTGAAAATGAATTCAGCAACATACTTGTTGGCCAAAAGCATGAATTCCTCAATGAGCTTATGAATGTCTTTTCGTTCTTTGACAAAAAGGCCAAGTGGTTTTCCGGCTTCGTCCAGCTTGAACTTGACCTCGACAGTTTCGAAGTTGACTGCGCCTTTGTCAAAACGCTGCTTTCGGATCTTCTTTGCCAGTTCATTCAAAAAGGTCAGTTCTTGGTAGAAATCCCCCGATTGGGTGTCGATGCATTCCTGTGCTTCCTCGTAAGCAAATCTGCGGTCCGAATGGATAATGGTCCTTCCGATCCAATGCTTCAGGACGTTGGCGCTGCGATCCATTTCAAAAACGCAGGCAAAAGTCAGTTTGTCTTCCTTGGGTCGAAGCGAGCAAAGACCGTTGCTTAGCCTTTCGGGCAGCATTGGAATCGTTCGGTCCACAAGGTAAACTGATGTAGCCCGGTTGTAGGCTTCTTTCTCCAAAGCCGTTTTGGGCTTCACATAATGGGTAACGTCAGCGATATGGACTCCGATTTCAAGATTGCCGTTTTCAAGTTCGCGGTAGGAGATTGCATCGTCAAAATCCTTGGCGTCAATAGGGTCAATCGTGAAAGTCAATACGTCCCGGTAGTCCTTTCGGGCTTTGATTTCTTTTTCGGAAATTTTTTCAGGAATCTCATTGGCTTCCGCATCGGCTTCTTTTGGATATTCAAATGGCAGTCCGAATTCAGCCATGATGGAGTGGATTTCCACCTCATGCAAACCGGCTTTTCCTAAAACCCGAATTACTTTTCCGGTTGGATTTTTATCGTCCTCCCGCCATTCAGTGAGTTTGACGATGACTTTTTCATTGTGTTCGGCACCCATCAGGTCGCCACGATGGACAAAGATATCCTTGTGCATCTTTTTGAAATCGGGAACCACAAAGGCGTATCGGGGGGAAATTTCCACCCGACCTACAAATTCATCCCGGTTTCTTTCTGTGATTTCCAGGACTCTGCCTTCGGTTCGTCCGGTTTTTCCCTTTAGTGGGAAAACCATCACCCGAACTTTGTCTCCGTCCAAGGCTTGCTTAAGATCGGCTTCTTTGACCAAAATGTCTCCATCCACGGCTTCCGGATCATCCGGGATGATGAATGCAAATCTTGGATTGACATAATCCACTGTTCCCGTAATGAAAGAAGGATCTTTGGTAGAGGAGAAGTAATTCCGTGAATTTCTTGAAACGGCTCCTGAGTCTACCAGCTGGTAAAGGATTGGTTCCACACCGCCTTTGTTGAGCGAGTCACGGATTTCCAGGTGTTTGGTGATTTGCTTGGAGTTGAATTCTTCTCCATAGTGGGCATCTAAAAATTGGAGGATGCGTCTGGCCAAGTTGGCAGCGTCATTGGAATGACCTCCGCTTTTATGTTTTGAGTGTTTTCTGTCTGATTTTCTTCCCATGATTTGGGGTACTTTTTTCTAAGGTAAAAAGATTTAGATGCCTTAGACATTAATCTTTGTGATCTTTTTTTGAGTCTTCTGCGTGAACGATCTCTATTTCCAGTTCATCCAGCTGTGGGTGCATTGCCATGAAAATCCGGGCGGTTACTTCCACATCCCGGAGACAATACAGTTTGATTTTCTCCAGGTCCTTATCCAAATAAAATGTGGCATTCACCTGACTGCCGTCGATCCCGTCCTTGGAAGTGGGAATGCCAAAAACAGCAGCCAGAAGCTCCAATCTGGTGTAATGCTTGTAGTCGCCAAATTTCCACATGTCCATGGTATCGAGATGACGAACTTCCCAAGGTTTCTTTCCTGCAATCTGGAGAGGTTCGGGAAGTTGAATTCCCTGGATCAACATCCTTCTGCATAGGTAGGGGAAATCGAATTCCTTACCATTGTGTGCGCAGAGAATCCATTTTTTCTTATCCAATAATGCTTTTAGTGCCAAAAGAAGTTCCCGCTCTTCAGCATCTGCAAAAATCTTGGAGCGGAAGATCAGTTTTTTGTCTTTCTTCTTTGATTGGAAAAAGCCCACCCCGACACAGATCACCTGACCAAATTCGGCATGGATTCCAGCCCGATCAAAGTAAAGAGAACCAGGCACTTCACTGGGGTTTTCCAGACGGATGAGGCGTTCTTTTTTGATCCATTCTTCCTGAAGCCGAGGATCAAGCTCTTCAAATTTTTCAGTTTGTGATGCTGTCTCGATGTCCAAAAAAAGAATGTCTCCCAATTGATCTAAAAAGTCCGCCATGATTTAAAAGGTGTTAGCTGTGAAGGATTCCCTCCAGGCCGATTTCAGGAATCATCCGGAGGTTTGCAGGATCAAAACTGCCTGAAGTAAATATAAACTTTTTGTCAAAAATCTGATCCAGAATGTAGTAACTGACCCAGAATTCATTGGTCAATGCAAAGAAGGCAGGATCGATGGACTCCACTTTTGCAATGGATTCTGATCCCAATTCCTGAATCATATGTCTCAGGGTGGAGGTTTGTCTTTTCTCCCCGTCCAGGATACCGTACCCTCGGGAAGTGATCATCACTGTATTCAGTTCAATTAGATTGAGGTTGATGATGTAAACTGCCCATTCGGTACCGTTGGGAGTTTCTGTTTTTGCGATAGCCAGTTTCACTCCTGTCACAGGAGAAAAATCAATATCCTTCTTCATTACACTTCTTTGAGGTCCATTTCAAATAATTCCACGAGGTGTTGCTTTACCCGTGCTTTTGCTTCAGCTTCATCCACGGGGTGACCGAGTTCCAGATGAAGTGAGGTGACAGCTTTGTCATCAATTCCACAGGGTATGATGTGGCCAAAATAGCTGAGGTCTGCATTGAGATTGAATGCAAAGCCATGCATGGTCACCCAACGACTGGACTTGACACCCAAGGCGCAGATTTTTCGGGGATTTTCCTGCTTCAAATGATCCAGCCACACCCCGGTCAATCCTTCGATTCTACCGGCTTCGATGCCATAGTCTGCTAAAGTAAGGATGATTGCCTCTTCCAGTAGTCGGAGGTATTTGTGGATATCGGTGAAGAAATTATCCAGATCTAAAATTGGATATCCGACCAATTGGCCCGGACCATGATAGGTAATGTCTCCCCCTCTGTTGATTTTGTAATAGCTGGCTTGGTGTTTTTCCAGACCCAAATCATCCAAAAGAAGATTTTCAGGTTTGCCGCTTTTTCCCAGGGTATATACATGGGGATGTTCTACAAAAATCAAGTAGTTGGGAGTCGGGGCCTGTTCATTAGCAGGTAGGTTACGGTTTTTGATTTTCAGGGCGACTGTTTCTGCAAAAATCTCCTCCTGGTAATCCCAGGCTTGCTGATAATCCATCTTGCCCAGATCTCGGAATTCTACGGTTTTATTGATAACTTGATTCATCTGATTTCCCCTTGTTGGGAATACACTTTTAAACCGTCCCAAAGGACAAAGCGTTCTTCAATTTTTCAAAATTAAGCAAATAATGAATGGCCGAGCATAATGATTCCGGGCGGTTGGCTGAGCAATTGGCAGCTGATTGGTTGATTTCTAAAGGTTTTGAGTTGGTGGAGACAAATTACAGACATGGACATGCAGAAATTGATCTGATCATGAAGCATAGGGGATTGCTGATTTTTGTGGAAGTGAAATTCCGCTCCGGAACAGGTTTTGGGTTTGCGGAAGAATTTGTGGATTCTACCAAAAAGAAGCTGTTGGTTAAGGCTGCAGATCAGTATATTTATGAAAAAGACTGGCACAAGGATATTCGTTTTGACATCGTAGGAGTATATAAAGATCGAGCCGGCACGATTAATTTCCGGCATTTTGAAGACGCGTTTTACTAAACAAACACCAGCATGAAAACTCTATTTCTTGGCCTGTTGATGGCCTTAGTGACGACGGCGACATTCGCCCAAAAAGAAGAAAAGGATGAGAAAATCATCAAAGATTCAGAAAAAGCAAAAGAAGGCTTTTTGAAAGACGATCCTAGTATGAGTAAGTTTTTTGAATCTTCCTATGGATACATTATCCTTCCCAATGTGGGCAAGGGGGGACTTGGAGTAGGCGCTGCTTCAGGAAACGGGACTGCTTACGAAGGCGGAGTTTTGATTGGCTTCGCCAACATGACACAGGTTACGGTAGGATTTCAGGCTGGAGGTCAGGCCTATAGTGAGGTAGTTTTCTTTGAAAACGAGGAGGCTTTCGTTCGATTTAAAGCAAATAAAGTAGAGATGTCAGCTCAAGTGTCTGCGGTAGCAGCGGCTGCAGGGGCATCGGCAAATGCCAAATATGTCGATGGAGTCGCGGTGTTTACCCGGACCAAGGGCGGCTTGATGTATGAAGCGTCGGTAGGGGGGCAGAAATTTAAATACCGAGCGAAGTAATTAATTATCCCTGCGATAAATCAGATTTCCTTCTTTATCCCATTCCGCCCGGATATACGGGCGGAAATTTTTTGTATAGGGTTCTTCTTGGTATTGAATTTCCCGTTTTCTAACAGCCTTTGTATTCTTGGTGTCCCAATATTCCGTCCATAGGCCTACTTTTTCCCCAAACTGATATTCTCCGGTGACGGCTATTTGCTGATTTTCATAGAAATGAAAGTAATTCCCCTCCTCCAGACTGTATTGGACCGGAATGATTTTTTCGATGGATTTGGAAGTGGTGTTGTAATAGGTGATTCGGGACTCTTTGGGCCAACCTTCTGAAAAGTGATTTTTGTCCTGAAGGACGTTTTTGTCATCAAAAAGCATCCAGGTTTTATGCTTGGTTCCGTAATAAAACATCCCGCTTTCCACCACGGTTTCGTTGATCATCCGCTCATAGGGGCCATGCAGCAAATAGCCCAATTCTCTCGAAAAGCCTTGGGTTTTGATGCTTTTATCCTTGGTGTCGTACCAATACACATCCCGGATGTAGGGATCGGGATTTCGCTCTGCATCGGTGTAGTTGAAATATTCCACGATATACTGTCCGCGGATGTCTCTTCGGGTGTAGCCTTTTTGGGTTTTGATCCCAAACCAGATGTTTTTCCTGGCTTTTTTCTTTTTCTCCTTTTTCTCTTCTTTTTCCTTTTCCTCATCAAATAAAAGCAATGGAGCTACGGAAGGTAAAAGGGCAGAGCTGACCACTCCTGTGGAATCCGGATCGGATTTTTTTTCAGACTCATTTTTCTGCGCAAAAGTAATTTTGCCAGAAATAAGTAAAACAATAAGAAAAGCGGATAACCTCCTGTTCATGCAACCAAAAACGGTCTAAACGACCGACTATTTTATTCAAAAATAACATTTCATCTGATTATTATTTGTTTTTAAAAGGCCAGATGGAATGCCTTTGATAATCTTCCCCCAGTTTGAGAAATATTTCTCATGGACATTTCCTCTGATTAAAAATTGTTTTTAAAGGTCAGATGGAATCTAGCATAGTGAATGATTCCTTTATGTTTAGCCTGGTTCAAGCTCGATTTCGCTATCAATTATACGGGATTGTTTAGATTTTATGATCTTCTGTCTATTTTTGAGGAATTTGTAAAAAATCAACCTAAAAAATGAATTCTATTCTATCAGATCGCATCCTGAATATGGAAGAGTCAGCGACCCTCGCAATGGCAAAAAAAGCGAGAGAGCTCAAGGCTCAGGGCATTGACATTATCAGTCTCAGCTTGGGTGAACCGGACTTCAAAACTCCAAAACACATCCAGGAAGCTGCCAAAGCGGCGATCGATGAAGGAAAATATTTTGCTTATCCTCCCGTAGCTGGCTATCAGGATCTACGTGAAGCCATCGCAAAAAAGCTGAGAGAAGAAAACAACATCGCTCAGGCAAAAGCTGAAAACATCGTGGTTTCCACCGGAGCGAAGCATTCAATCGCCAACGTGTTCATGTGTATGATCAATGAAGGCGATGAAGTGGTAATTTTCTCACCATACTGGGTGAGTTATGCAGAGATCATCAAGCTGTGTGGCGGTGTGCCCGTTTTGATCGAGGGAACTCTTGAAAACAACTTCAAAGCCACTGCAGCCCAGTTGGAAGCGGCCATCACGCCTAAAACCAAAGCAGTCATTTATTCCTCCCCTTGCAATCCTACCGGTTCGGTTTTCTCAAAAGAAGAGCTGGAAGCCATTGCAGAAGTGGTGAAGAAGCATCCCCGCATGATGGTGATTGCAGATGAGATCTATGAACTGATCAATTTTGCTGGCAAAAACTACAGCATCGCTTCATTCCCGGGTATGTTTGAAAGAACCATAACAGTGAATGGATTTTCCAAAGGATATGCCATGACTGGCTGGAGGGTTGGGTATATCTGTGCACCTTTGGAAATCGCCAAAGCAGTGGAAAAAATGCAGGGCCAATTCACTTCTGGTGGAACAGGCATCGCCCAGCGAGCGGCATTGGCTGGTATCGCGGGTGATCAGACTACATCTAGAGAAATGACTGAGGCCTACCTGAGAAGACGTAATCTGGTGATGGGTCTCCTGAAGGATATTCCAGGTATCAAAACTCACGTTCCTGAGGGCGCATTCTATTTCTTTCCCGATGTGACTGCTTTCTTTGGCAAGTCTGCCCACGGGTACACCGTAAACAACGCAGACGACCTCTGCTTGTATTTACTGGCAGTAGCCAATGTTTCATTGGTAACAGGAAGTGCGTTTGGTGCTCCAAACTGCATCCGCCTGTCTTATGCCGCTTCTGACGAAGAATTGGTGGAGGCCTTAAAGAGAATGAAAAAAGCATTGGGCGAACTAGCCTAAACACTGAAAAATAAATTTCAAAGCCCCGGCAAAATCCGGGGCTGTTTTTTTGCCTTGGCAGAAAGGTATAATTTTGGTCAAAATCTCTATTCATGGCTCAAGTCCTTGTCATTACTCCGGTTAAAAACTCCATTGAAACCACCCTGGATACGGCAAGAGCAATTGCTGATTCCGATATCCCGGTTCGGCATGTGATTTTCAATGATTTCAGTACCGCAGAAACCAAAGCTAAACTGGAGGATAACCGATCTAAAATTGGCTATGAACTGATCCACATTGAGGACCTCACCGATCATCCCTCACCCAACTACAAGCTGGTTTTGCAACTGTCGCAAAAGATGGCTTTGGAAGCAGGATTGCCGCTTTTGGTAGTCGAATCGGATGTGGTGATCAAGCCCGACACGATCTCAAGACTGCTTTCCAGCCGAAGCAAAAGCGCAAAGCTCGGATTGGTAGGTTCTGTCACCGTAGATGAAGCAGGGGTGGTTAATTTCCCATATTTGAAATTTAAGGGAGTAAAGGACCCAATCATTTATACCCAACGCAGCCTGAGTTTTTGCTGTACGTTGTTCTCCTTGGATTTTTTGAAAAGCTATGATTTTACAGGACTTGATGAAGCCAAGGATTGGTACGACACGTTTATCTCCAAAAAATCCATTGAGCTGGGATTTGAAAATGTTGTCCTGATGAATGCGCCGGTATGGCACAGACCACACGCAAGTCGTCCTTGGAAGCAGCT
Source organism: Algoriphagus lacus (assembly GCF_003583985.1). Lineage (GTDB taxonomy): Bacteria > Bacteroidota > Bacteroidia > Cytophagales > Cyclobacteriaceae > Algoriphagus > Algoriphagus lacus. The sequence continues at coordinate 18,443 of NZ_QXML01000002.1, forward strand.
CAAATACACCAACCCGATCAAGTATTATTTTTTAAAGTTCTGGAAGGGGTTGGATAAGATTTGATCAGAGTTTTCCCAACAACCTGAGCAGCGTGTTGTAAGGTTTGGACCAAGTGCGCTGGAAGCGTAATGGACCTTTGAGTTCCCTTTCAAAAAAATCACCATGTTTTGCATTGAGGTAGGCAATGCGCTCCCGCTTTTTCTGATTGGTGCCGGTTTTCTTGCGTTTACTGCCGGGAGTGAGACGATAAAAGAATCCCACAAAGGGGAGTTGGACCACTTCGCCTCCGTTTTTCAGCATTTTGATCCAAAATTCCCAGTCCTCTCGGCCCATCTTCATGTCTTCCGAAAAACCACCAACCTCTTCCCAATCCATTTTTCGAAATAGGGCGGCTACAAAAATCATATTGTCTTTAGCCAACTGATTCCTGCTGAAGGGTTTGAGCTTCCAGGGCTTTTGTCTTTGCTCGTCAAACTTGACTGCTTGACAATAGACGACCTTCACTTCCGGGTTGGTTTTGACAACTTGGATCGCTTCTGAAATGTAATTTTCCGAAATCAAATCGTCACCGTCCAAAGGAAGGATGTATTTCCCTTTCGCTTCAGAGATTCCTTTATTCCTTGCCGAAGCAACACCTGAATTTTTTTGATCAATAACCCGAATCAGCTCATTTTCAGCGCTTAATTTTTGGGCAAGAGCCAGAGAATTATCCTTGGATCCGTCATTAACGATCAGGATTTCTAAGGGTCGGTAATCGGAAGCGAGAGCGGATTGCACCGTTTGTTCCAAGTATTGAGCCTGGTTGTAGCAAGGGATGACGATTGAAACTAGCTCGGATTCCATTTGGGAGAGGTGCCTTTACTGCAAGTTTACTAAGATTTTATTTCTGTTTAGTTGGATCGGAATTTTTCAATATTCTCTTCTCAGGCTAATTCAGACTCGATTTGTATCTGTAAAATCCAAACATAAATTTGTTTTATTTCATACATGTTTTTATTTTTAACCGGTGATTAACAACTTTTCTCTAAAATGCTTTTTCAAAAATGAGATTCGAAAGGGTCCATTTTTCGACCTTAGATAGTTTTGAAGGAGCCTCGGCGATTGTCGAGGTTCTTTTTTATATTGTGTGAAGTATATGTCTTTATGAGCTTAAAGTGGTGCGCCTCCCTTATTTTTTTTCTGGTCTTCTTACCAGGTTTACTGAAAGCACAGTCAAAAGGTATCGACACTACTTACATCGAGGAGCAACCTGAAAAAATGATTTTGAGGTATTATTTCTCCAGAAAATATACCGAACTCAATTACAGCGATCTGCTGGGTGTCTATGAACCCAACAGCGGGTTAAACATGGGGGTGGGTTTTACTTTTCAAAAATTCACTTTAAACATCGCCGTTCCTTTCTCATTTATAAATCCGGATAGGCAAGAAGAATGGCCAAGATTTCTGGACCTTCAATCTCACATTTATCCGAATAATTGGATTATTGACTTGTTTGGGCAGTTCTATAACGGATATATAATCAAGGATTATTACGGGACAGGGGAGGATTACCTTCGGAGAGACATCCGAACTGTCAAACTTGGGATAAGTGCGAGCTATTTGTTCAATGGAGAAAAAATGTCCTTTGAGGCAGCTTTTCATCAAACAGCCATCCAGAAGAAATCAGCGTTTTCACCCATGGCAGGATTTGAGGCTTACCGTGTCAGAATCAGTGGGGACGAATTGATACTTCCAGAGGAAAATGGTCCGATTCCAGGAAATTACACCCGTGCGGATTATTACCAGGTAGGGCCTAGTGCAGGTGTTGCAGGGACTTTGGTTTTTGGGAAAGGATTTTTTCTCACCGGCGCTGCATCCGGAAATTTGGGTCTTGGGTTTTCAAAGGCAGACCAGAACAAAGAAACCCGAAACGTCGAGTTAATGACCGGATATTTTTTGAGAGGTTTTGCAGGATACAATGGGAATCGGATTTCCATCAACGGAAGTTATGTGTACAAAAATCTGGCGCTTACTAAGCAGCAGGATATTTCTCCCTCTGCCAACACGGGAAATTTCCGAATCAATTTGGTGTATAAAATCACCCCCTCAAAGAAATTTACTGACACCTATTCCAAATTCAACATCGTAAAACTCCTCGATAAGATTAAGGGATAACCTCCGGTTCCGGTCTGTATTTTATTTTTAGCTTTGGACTTCAGTAACTCCTATAATCCCATGACAGACGAATTTGGAATCCTTGAATCACTGCAAAAAATTGGTGTAAAGACCGAAAATCTCGGTTCTTCAACCGGGTTAAACTGGTTGGATTCAGGGGAATCCTACCTTTCTTCTTTTTCCCCTGCAGATGGAAAGCTCATTGCAAAAGTCCAATTGGCCAACTCCGATACCTACGAGGCCATCATTGCACAGGCCCATGTGGCTTTTGAAAGGTGGAGAACCGTCCCTGCCCCTCAGCGAGGCGAAATTGTAAGGGAAATTGGAAATGCCCTCCGTGAGGTCAAGGCTGATTTGGGAAAACTCGTTTCGTACGAAATGGGCAAATCCTATCAGGAGGGTCTAGGGGAAGTACAGGAAATGATTGACATCTGTGATTTTGCAGTTGGACTGTCCAGGCAATTGTATGGTCTTACCATGCATTCCGAGCGTCCCGGTCACCGGATGTATGAGCAATGGCATCCTTTGGGTATCGTTGGGATTATTTCTGCTTTTAATTTCCCCGTTGCAGTGTGGTCTTGGAATGCTGCACTGGCTTGGGTTTGCGGAGATGTTTGTGTTTGGAAGCCTTCGGAAAAAGCTCCCCTATCAGGTATTGCCAGTCAGCATATTGTAGGTGAAATTTTTGCCAAGCATGGAATGCCGGAAGGTATTTCCAATTTGATCATCGGCGATTATCGGGTTGGAGAACTGATGTCCCATGATTCCAGAGTTCCTTTGGTTTCCGCCACTGGTTCTACCCGGATGGGAAAACTGGTTGGAAAAGCAGTAGGCGAAAGACTCGGTAGATCGCTGTTGGAGTTGGGTGGAAATAATGCCATCATCATTACCGAAAACGCAGACTTGGACATAGCTATTCGAGGGGCACTTTTTGGAGCAGTAGGTACTGCAGGACAACGCTGCACAACTACGAGACGCTTGATCATTCAGGAGAATGTTTACGAAGAAGTCAAATCTAGATTGGCTGCGGCCTATACCAAACTTGTCATTGGAAATCCGCTGGACGAGAAAAATCACGTCGGACCGTTGATCGACCAGGATGCAGTCAAAAATTACCTTGCTGCCATCGAGAAGGTAAAAGCTGAAGGAGGAAAAGCAGTAGTGGAAGGTGGAGTGCTTACCGGGAGTGGATTTGAATCCGGCTGCTATGTGAAGCCAGCGATCTATGAAGCGGAAAACCATTTTGAAATCGTCCAGCATGAGACATTTGCTCCGATTCTTTACCTGATCAAGTACAAAACTTTGGCTGAGGCCATTGCCTTGCAAAACGGCGTGCCTCAGGGACTTTCTTCCGCCATCATGACGACCAATATGCGGGAAGCGGAAGCTTTCCTGTCAGCGGCTGGCTCGGACTGCGGTATCGCCAATGTCAATATTGGGACATCAGGAGCCGAAATCGGAGGGGCATTTGGAGGTGAAAAGGAAACCGGTGGAGGCCGAGAATCCGGTTCAGATTCTTGGAAAGCTTACATGAGAAGGCAGACGAATACGATCAATTACTCGACCTCCTTGCCTTTGGCTCAAGGCATCAAGTTTGACATCTGAGCAAAAGCCCTTCGGAAAATAGACCTGAAGGGCTTTTTTACTTCCTGCCTTTTAGTGGAATAGTAAGAGTCAGACTGGGTATTCCCGGAGGTCCGACATAGGTTTCTTTAGGTAGATCAATAGGCGTGATTCCCAAAGTAAGCTCCTCAGCACGGTCTTGGTTAGAGGAAGAAATAACCCACATTACGAGACCGCCCACCATCGAGCCTACCCCTAAAAAAAATAAACCAGCCCCCAAGTCCTCACTACTTGAATCTGGATTAGAAGAAAAGGCCAACATGCCTCCTCCAATTGCTGTCGCCAAACCTCCACCTAAAAGAATGAAGCCTGTTTTTTTCTGTCTCTTGCTTTTTTCCATCAGCTCAGATTTGGTTACGACTGATTCCGAAACTTGACCAAAGGCTTGCAATGTCAAGCAAGTGATTACGGATACAAGAATGAGTGCCTTTTTCATGGGTTCCCAGTTTATTTTGGTTTGTTAATTCAAAGGAATGGAAAGCTGCAATGCGGGGTAAGACTTAGGGCCATTGTGGGATTTTGGAGGAAGGTAGATGGGGGATGATTTGACACTGAGTTCCATTGCGCGTCTGGCTGTTTTTCCTGAATTGATCAGTACCGGTATACTGGCTATTGCTGAGCCAACCCCCAAAATGAATAGAATTCCACCGGTGCCGGCCAATGCGTCCTGTTGGGAACTGCATCCACCAAAAAGGCAAAAATTACTTGCAAACAAGGCGCCGCCTATGACTGCCGCTCCGACTCCACCGCCTAATAGGATGAAACCTGTTTTCTTTTGCTTCTTGCTCAGTTCAAGCAAGGTTTCTCTTTGGGATAAAGAATCTACTTCCTGACTTAAAACCGGATGAATCAATCCCAAACTAAGGATTAGCACAAGGATCAATACTTTCATGGTTGGAGGAGATTTATACTTTCTTTAGGTAAGTTAATTCGTTTGAATTCCTTGATTATCTCGGTAGGTCATGTAACTGGCTGATTTTCGTCATTTTAATTTTTTGGAGGCTTTGATTTTTTCAAAAAAAAGCTCCCGGAGACAGTCCCCCGAGAGCTTTGAAAGATTCAGATTCAGCTGGTTATTTTTCCTCCAAAAGGGCACGTTTGATGTCCTGAAGCTCAGCCAGTTTTTCTTTACTGACTTTTGGATATTCGAGATCCATCTGATCCAATGCACTGATGATCGCAGAAGCCACCGCAATCCGTGCATAAGCTTTGTTGTCAGCAGGAATGACATACCAAGGAGACTCATCCGTTGAGGTATTTTTGATCATGTCCTCATAGGCTTCCATGTATTGATCCCAAAAGGCGCGCTCACGGGCATCGGCAGCGCTGAACTTCCAGTTTTTGGAAGGATCATCCACCCGCTCAATGAATCTCTTTTTTTGTTCGTCTTTGGAGACATTCAGGAAGATTTTAATCACAATCGTCCCGTTCCGGTGCATGTATTTTTCAAAGTTCCGAATGTCCTTGAATCGCTCTTCCCAGATGTCCTTGGTGATGAGTTTTTCAGGGAGTTTTTGACTGCTTAGGATTTGCTCATGGACACGGACCACCAAGACTTCTTCGTAGTAGGAGCGGTTGAAAATCCCGATTCTTCCGCGCTCAGGCAGGTGTTTTTTGCATCTCCAGAGGTAGTCATGATCCAGCTCTTCCGCGCTCGGTCCTTTGAATGAAGAAACCTGACAACCCTGGGGATTGACTCCGGACATGACGTGTTTGATAGCCCCATCTTTGCCGGCTGCATCCATGGCCTGAAATATGACCAGCAATGACCAACGATCCTGGGCATAGAGAATATCCTGCAAGGCAGCCAGTGCCTCGACACCGGTCTCCAGTGCCTCTTTTACCATGGGCTTATCCTCGGGGCCCAGATTCATTTTGGGCTTGGTAGGATAATCTTTCAGTTTGAATTTTTTTCCATCACCTACGCAGTAGCGTTTGGCAAATTTCTTCGCCCGCTTAATCAGTTCTTTTTTACTCAGATTTTTAAGTTCTGATATGTTTTCTTCTTGTTCGTGGTTTAGCATGATGCCGGAATGTTTGTTTGAAAAATTATTTCTGTACGCGGCAATTCCAGATTCCTTTACCCTGAGGAAAGGTTCGGGATTTGTGGTTTTTTGAATAAATAAGTTAAGTAATTAACAGATAGAATTCCCTGTCAACTAGACTAAAATGAATAAAAGCTTAGCTTTAATTTCTTTTATAAACTTTTAAACAAGAATGAAAAAAGTACTTGTCGCAACTGGAGGTGGAGATTGTCCCGGTTTGAATGCTGTGATCCGGGGAATTGTAAAGCGGGCTGCCCATGAGAAAGATTGGGAGGTATGGGGAAGCTTTGAAGCCCTCAACGGACTGATGGATGAACCCACCCGGCTGATCAAACTCGATGAGCAAACGGTAGCCGGAATTCATGTCAGGGGTGGAACCATACTCGGCACCACCAACAAGGGAAATCCGATGAACTACCCGGAAAAGCAAGCGGATGGAACGATAAAAACTGTTAACCGGATTCCTTGGCTGGTGGATCGTTTGAAATCCCATGGGTTTGATGCCGTGATCAATATTGGCGGTGATGGTTCCCAGGCGATTTCCCAGGCGATGTTTGAAGCAGGAATGCCTGTTGTTGGGGTGCCCAAAACCATCGACAATGATCTCAACTCGACGGATTTTACTTTTGGGTTTCAGACCGCAGTTCAGATTGCCACTGATTCATTTGATCGTCTGGTAACTACAGCAGCCAGCCATCAACGGGTCATGATCATGGAAGTGATGGGTCGAAATGCAGGTTGGATTGCGCTATATACCGCCATCGCTGGTGGTGCCGAAATTTGCCTGATCCCTGAGATTCCCTACGATTTGAATATCCTCATTGATCGGATCAAAGGCCGATACAATCAGGGAAGAGGTTTTGTGAATATTGTGATAGCTGAAGGAGCATTTGCCAAAGAGGGAAGTATCACATCGACTCAAGGGGAATTGGGAAGGCATGCTGTCCGATTGGGCGGAGTTTGCTTTACACTTAGTCAACAGCTGAAGGACGCAGGGGTGGAGGCAGATATCCGTGAAACGGTACTGGGGCATACCCAGCGCGGAGGAACTCCGATAGCCTTTGACCGCGTGATTGCTTCTGTTTTTGGAGTAAAGGCGATGGAGTTGATCCTGGATGGGAAATTCGGGGAATTGGTTGTACTCAAAAACAACGACTACACCTCCGTTCCGATTGCCGAAGCAATCAGTGCATACAATTTCGTGGATCCAAAAGGGACTCTGGTTCAAGCTGCCAAAGGCCTTGGAATTTCCTTCGGAGATTAAGCTGATTCCTAGTTCTAGTTAAAATTAACCAAAGGAGTTACCACATCGATAATTAAAACCCACATGACCTACTATCCTTCCAAATCTTCAAAAAAGCTCAATTTCCTTGGCTTATTGATTCTTCTGATCGGCTTCTCCCAGCTTTCAGTCGCCCAGATTCCAAAGCAATACCTCGACATCTCGGTTTCGCCGGATAAAGTGGATTGGGTTTACCAAGTCGGTGAAAAGGTGGAATTCATCGTTTCGGTCACCCAATCCGGTCGGCCCGTTGACGTTGAAAATGTCCGCTATTTTGTCAAGGAAGAGAAAATGAGCCCCATCCAGGAAGGGCCTTTGGAGTTGAAAGAGGGAAAAGCCACCATTTCTGCTTCAGGGATGAAAACTCCCGGATTTCTCCGATGTGAGGTATTTGCAACAATCGACGGGAAGGAATACCGCGGCTTGGGAACAGCCGCGTTTGAGCCTGAAAAAATCCAGCCTACCGTGAAAATGCCTGCCGATTTTGAGGCTTTCTGGAATGCAGGAAAAGCTGATTTGGCTAAAATTCCCTTGGAATCCAAAATGATGCATATGCCGGAGCGAAGCACGGATGCTGTGGATGTTTATCACGTCAACTTCCGAAATGTGGGTAACAGCCGGGTGTACGGGGTATTGACTGTGCCAAAAGGGGGAGAAAAGTATCCTGCCATTTTGCAGGTTCCAGGTGCAGGAATAAGACCCTATGCAGGGGACCTAAATAAGGCTGCCAAAGGAGCAATCGTCCTTCAAATCGGAATTCACGGGATTCCGATCGACATGCCTCAGGAAGTTTATACCAATTTGGCTGCGGGAGCGCTTAGCGGCTATCCAATGTTCAACATCCAGGACAAGGGCACTTACTACTACAAGCGGGTTTATTTGGGCTGCATCAGAGCGGTGGATTTTTTGGTGTCCTTGCCGCAATACGACGGGGAAAATCTCGCCGTTCAGGGCGGAAGCCAAGGTGGTGCTCTGTCCATAGTAACCGCTGCATTGGATTCCAGAGTCAAGTATTTGGTGGCTTTATATCCCGCACTCAGCGATATGACTGGATATTTGAATGGAAGGGCTGGGGGATGGCCTCATATTTTCACGGGTAATAATCTCAATTATTATAATTTCCCTGAAGCGATTGAGACCATCAGTTATTACGACGTGGTAAATTTTGCCAGGATTCTAAAGACTCCGGGGTTCTATTCCTGGGGATTCAATGACGATACCTGTCCACCAACCTCTTACTATTCAGCCTATAATCAGATCAACGCTCCCAAGGAAGTCTTTGTAATCCCCGAAACGGGACATTGGACTTATCCGGAACAGGGTGTAAAAACCGATAACTGGCTTTTTGAGAAGCTGCAAAAATAAACGCTATAAAGCCTGAAAATCCTCAAAGCGGGATTTTCAGGCTTAAAGAGGGAAAAGCATTGGGTTGGCCTGGAAAAGGAATGGGTTGCATCAAAGCTTGGGATTCAAGACTCAGTCTGGCAGCAGTTCGGGCATTTTGGCCCGCACTGAGGAAAAACGGAATGCTGGTTCCAATGGAAAGAAAACCTGTCCAACCCAATAAAGCCCTAACGGTATCATTGTTTGATCCGTCATTATAATCATAGGTGTTGGGAATGGCAATTGCCGTAATCGAAAGTGCCGCCCCAGTTCCAAGGAGGATCCACCCGGTTTTGTATTGGTTGTCACTTTTCTTGATCAGGTCCATTTGGATGGAAGATGGCTTGGTGGATTGTCCATTGGCTTGGAAAATGATACCAACCAAAATCAGCGAAAGCCATATAGTTTTCATTTTCATGGGTTCTGAGAATTAAAGGGAATGGAAAAACTCAGCACCGGATAGGCACGAGAAGAAAAACCGGAAGACTGTACGCTGGAAATGTTGGAAGTTCCCATGCTTAATTTTGCCCCTTTTCGAGCAACGGAGGCCGAACTGATGAGAATGGGGATGCTGACTAATGTGGAAATACTTCCTGCCGTGAACAATATTGCTCCTGAACCCACTGCCACATCACTTCCATCAGACCATCCAGTTCCAAACAGTATTGTTCCTACTACAACTGATCCCAAACCAGCACCCAACATGATCAAACCGGTTTTTCTCTGATTTTCACTTTGTCGGAGGTATTCTTCGATCAGGATTTTGTTTTCTTGGTTTTGGGCTTTTACGATTGGGCTTACAACAAGAAAAAATGCAAGTAGAAAAAGGAGTTTATGCATGTCTAATAAAGAAATGTTTGGAGTTTCGTACGGGATGCAACTCCCTTAAGTTTTTCAAATATGCCTACTGGGAAAGCTGATTTTTTACCAAAAGGTATAAGTTTCCAATAAGAAATTAAGGTAGGGGTAGCGGCTTTATAATCCAATGCCTTTTGCCATCATTCCGGCCAGAATCGGGATAATGACCAGAAGCAAAAGCTCCAAGCGGACCATCCAAATCAATGACTTTGGAATAGCAATTTTATCACTCGGACTGCCTTTTCGCTGTTTGAAAAAAAAGACTGTGGGATAAATCGACAATAGCCCGATTCCAGCAAAAAGGGCAAGTTTGGTATGGAAAACCGGGTTTTTGGAATAAAATTCCATGGGTTTTCCGTGACCTCCAAACCAAAGTGTCAGTCCTGCTGCCAACAAGATTAGCACGGCAATACCGTAGATCCCGTCAATTTTGGAAATCCGGGTAATCTCCTTCCTGCTCAGATTGGGTTTCAGTAAAAGATGCTCAGCGACCAAAGAACCAACAATGGCAAAAACGCTGAGGAAGTGGACATATCGAAGGAGTAGTTCGGTCATCATTTGAGGTTGATTGCTTTTTCTGATTTCTCAGGTAAATGGGTTTTGAGGGATCCACTAGTTGACGATCCCAAATCATAAGATAAACCAAATCATCTCAGGAATGAATTTCGAAATAAGACGCCTCCGTCTCTACCCAATCGGCAACAGAAGAGTGTTTCCAAATCAAATCGGATCTATCGTTATCTGAAAGATTGTGGATAATCCTTTTTATTCAAATCGATTCATGAAATAATAATAGCCAGTTCTCCTTCTGTCAAAAAAGAATTAACTTATCCTTGTTAATAACATAGTCCCTGTATGATATGCCAGCACAACCTATTGAATTGATTCTGGCCAGGCAGTTTGGTGATAGCCTCAGTATGCCTGTCTTTTTGGTAGACCCTGAAGGAAACCTGCTTTTTTACAATGAGCCAGCCGAGGGGATTTTTGGATTACGATTTGGCGATACCGGTGGAATGCGGGTAGAGGAATGGGCAACGGTTTTTCGCCCATCTGATGCCCATGGTAATCCAATTCCCCCGGAAGATTTGCCTTTGGTTCAGACCTTGACCACGCGGAGGCCCGCAAATGGGTCATTTTATATTGATAACCTGAAAGGTGAGCGGATGCTGATTACGGTCACAGCCTTTCCGATCGAAGGAAGGCCCAACCGGTATTTGGGTGCAATGGCGATGTTTTGGAGATCAGAATCATGAAAGTGAAAATCTGGGGATGCAGGGGATCATTGCCATCTTCCGGCCCGGAAAATTACATTTATGGAGGGAATACTTCCTGTGTTCAGGTTACTCATGGAGATACTTGTATCATCCTCGATGCGGGATCTGGAATTCAGCGATTGGGTAGATTTTTGGGGCCTGAGGTCCGTGAGATACATATCCTGCTGACACATTTGCACATCGATCATACCATGGGACTTGGGTTTTTTCTCCCCATGTACAATCCCAATGTGAATGTTCACCTCTGGGGGCCTTCTGCCAGTGGGGAGCCTCTTTTAAACCGACTGAGGAGGTATTTTTCTCCTCCGTTGTTTCCGGTACGACTCGGTGATTTGCCCAATCATCCGATTATTCACGAGCTGGACAATGAGGATTTTTTTATTGATCAGGTAAAAATCCACAGTGAATACATCTGTCATCCCGGACCTACCTTGGGGTATCGGTTGTCTGTAGGAAATTCCGTTTTAGCCTATTTACCAGACCATGAACTGCAACTCGGTTCCTGCAATTTCCCCGATGACCCAGAGTGGACTTCCGGTTTTGAAATCGCAAAAAGCGCTAGTTTGCTTTTGCATGATGGGGGCTATACCGCAAGGGAGTATCCCCCTAAACTCGGCTGGGGACACAGCACAGTGAGGGACTCCATAGCCTTTGCCAAAATGTGCGAAGTAAAAAAGCTGGCTGTATTTCACCACGAGCCAACACGTACTGATGAGCAAATTGACCAAATCCTGAAAGATGCCCTTCAAAATCAAAAGCTAGATTTTGAGGTGGAGATGTGTGCAGAAGGGAACGTTTACGAGTTGTAAGGACTTTTCAGGAGTGCAAAAAAACCAGGCGAAGAATTGATTCTTCGCCTGGTTTTTCATTTTGGAACGGAAATCAGTTTTCAGGATACCAATTTCTCAGTCTCACGTCAACTTTAGGAGCAGATTCGTTGACAAGGGTTTTGAACTTTTCAGTGTCACTCAGGCCTTCTCCGCCTCGGTAATGATAAGGATAAACGATACCTGGCTTAAATTCCGAAACTGCACTGGCCGCTTGCTCCACATCCATGGTAAAAGGAAGATTCATGCAGACAAAGGCCACATCGATTTTCTTCAGACTTCTCATTTCAGGAATGTCCTCCGTGTCGCCCGATAGGTAGATTTGCTTTCCTCCCAATGTCACCACATAGCCGTTTCCCCGACCTTTGGGATGGCGACTGTCGGCCGTCTCTGGAATATTGTACATCGGGATTGCCTCAATTTTCGCATCCAAAAGTGTTTTCGTCTGCCCGTTGCCCAAGACTTCGATGGCTTTGTACTTGCCGGATGGTAGCTTATCTGCCACAGCCTGCGGAGCTACGACGATCGTATTGCTAAGGTCGAGTCCATCAAGAGTTTCCTGATTGTGGTGGTCTCCATGGATATCCGTAATCAACACCAAATCGGCAGGCTTCTGTCCGGAAAATTTACCGGCACCGCCATATGGATCTACGTAGATGGTCAGGTCTTGGTATTCCAGAACCAATGTTCCATGAAGGATAGGCTTAATTGAGATATCGCCTCCCTTGGCAGGAATGACATCCTGTGCCGATGCAGAAAAAGCCAAGGCTGAGAATACAAGAGAAAAGGTCAGGTTCTTCATTTGCAATTTTTTATAAAGAAAACAGCGGGATGCTCGATCTGTTTTTCCGCTTATCAAAGACTTGAAAGGTAATTCAACAGATTTTTGATCTCCTCCTCGGAAAGCCCCGCCAAAAGATTCTCATACATCAGGGATTTCAACTCGTCCTCTGCGGATTGAATTTCTGATTTGGGCACTTGCACAACCTGATTTCCCACAAGCATGATGGAGACCTGGTTGGTATCGGTGTATACCACTCGACCCAAGAGAACCTTCCCGTCTTTCAGGGTAATCCTGGTGGCGATCATGCTGGGTTTTATTCGCTTGGAAGGTTCTTTGATTTCTTCCAAAAACTCTTCCAGGGAAAATTCCTTCCCGGCACCTTTCAGATTCGGCCCGATCAAATCGGTCGTTCCATCCACTCCATGACAGGCTGAGCATGCCCGGATGGCAAAAAGTTGCTTGCCATTTTCGAGCGAAGCGTTGGAAAAGTTTTCTTCTTTGATTTCTTTTTTAACGGGATGCTTTCCAACCAAATCCGGATCATAAATAACTTTGTAAAAGGCTCCGGTTTTTTCCTCGGTTGGATTGTACCAGTAATCTGAAATCCCGTGCTGGGCTAAATAAAGGGATCCGTCTTTTCCAAATGTCAAATCCGAGAGTTTGGGAATGTCCGCGACCGGAAATTCCTCAAACTGATATCCCTGCTCAGTTTTTTCGATTTTCACCCTGCCGATTCCGCCCCGATTCCATCGTTCGCCCGGACCGTAAAAAGCCACAAAAAGATTTCCTCCTGTACCTCCAAAATCATTTTCTGCCGAATTGAATTCAATACCGCTAGGGGCAATTTCATTTTCCAGTGAAAAAACAGGTGGGGTAAGGGTGTCATATTTACCTTCGTATTTTTTGGGATTGTGGCCGTAGAACTTTCCTGCCTGAAGCAGATTCAGTTCCTCGGTGGAATTTCCTCCCCCCTTGTTATCTGCAAAAAACAGTTCTCCGTCAGGATTGAAATTCATACCGTGAATCGATCTTATTCCGGTTGCTACGATTTCGTACTGCTGTCCATCCGGTGAGACTTTCAGGATGGATCCTCTGAGCCCTTCAGGGTCAGGTGATGCACCGGGATTAAAGGAGTCAGTTGTCAGGACAAAATACAGCCAGCCATCCGGACCAAAATTTAGACTGCTTGTCCATTCATAGGGGTGCTCACTGACCGGGATTTTGTTGAAAAAAGTCCAGGAAGTATCGGCTTTTCCATCTTGGTCGATATCCCGGAAAGCGCGGATTTCGCTTCTCGTACCCACAAACACGGTATCTCCTTTGTGTGCAAATCCAGCAGGGGAAACTAGCCCAAGTTCGTTGAGGTCTGCAAAAAGGAGCGCCTCATCTTCAAGACCGTCTCCGTCCGAATCCTGAAGGGTGTAGAGTTCTCCGCTTTGGTTGGCAGCGAAGATTTTCCCGCCCGGCCCCTGAGAGATTTGTACGGGATTCAGGACTTTTACGCCTTTGTCGATCGGAAGCTTGATCACCCGATAGGGCCCGTAGACGGCGGCTGTGGTATCCTCGTAGGCCAGATATGCCTCGGGTTTTGGACTGCTGCAACCTGCTGCCATCATAAGGACCAATCCAAATGCAGGTATAAAATTTCGAATTATCGTAAGGTGGTTTGCCATAGAATTAATTGAAAAGTAACCTCCTGAAAGTAAGGAATTTTGGTGTGAAAAGTAAAAGCTTAAGCCCGAACGGAATTCAACCGTTTGGAGAGCAGATCAGCATAGTAAGCTTTACAATTCAGGTAAAAGTGGATTGAATTTCCAGGGGGTAACTTCTTTTTTCTAGTCAAACTGCAAATCGGCGAATTCCAGGATTTTTCCCCAATCGTAGCCGGTCAGGTCATGGGCTCCTTCCCGGAGATGGTAGCCGACGGATTTTTGGTGTAGCGTGTGGAGGGAATAGTTGTATTGATCCGGAAGGGTGATTGGGACTTGATAAATTTCGGAATAAACTCGCGACCCCAGTTTCAGGGAAAGGTACTCGCCTTTGGGATCAGCCCATTTATCCTCCATCGCACTGGCGACATAGACTGCCCGAGGCGCTATGGAAGCAATCAATTGGTGTTGATCGAGAGGTAGGTTTTCCTCCAGACCATTGTATTTTTTGAAATTGTCGGTAAACCAATAGGGGAAGGTGGTATTGATACGCGCTACGGTCTCACCAAACTTTCGCCGAGATAATGCTGCTCCACCGCAACCGGATTCATTGGAAACAGTAATAGCCCAACGGGTATCGTTGGCTCCGCACCACAAGGCCGCTTTGCCTCCTCGGGAGTGTCCCACAACTGTGGCTCTTTTGGAATCGATGGCCTCATCGATTTCAAAATAATCCATCGCTCTCATGGCTCCCCAAGCCCAGGCAGACAATCCCCGCATGCCGTCCGACAGTGCGAGCTGTTCGGGGTAAAGCGTATCCAATATCCCCTCGGTAAATCTGGCCTTGTCATCCGGAGATACATCTTCCACGTCAAAAATAGCTGCTGCATAACCTCGGGATACAATCTGCTGGACAGGGAAAAACTGGTTTTCGGGATTGCCGGTGATCTCTTCCACATCCCGGTGACTGATCAGGAGAAAAACCGGGAAGGGGCCTTTTCCGGTTTTTGGAAAGTAAATCTTTAAGCGGATATCCTGAGATTTTGAATTTCTGATGACCGTGATGTTTACCGTTTTCAGGTTGGCGTATCCGGCATGGAGATGATTGTCAATTTCTCCCACTTCAAAAATCTGCTCATCAAAATCCGTCGGTAGTTTTCCATAGACATGCTCAGCAAACAATCCCAGTAGTTCGGGTCTTCGCTTGGATTCCCAGGCTTCCGCGGTGGTGATCCGGTTTCCCTGAAAGTCCACAAACAAATCCGGAAGAATCAGATTGGGGACTTTTGATTCGTCGTAATTCACCTCCTGCTGGGCGGATAAAGTGATTGGCGATGCAAGAAGAATCAGGAATGGGATAAAGGAAAGGACTGATTTCATAGGTTTTGATTTTTTTGGAAGGTTGGATTGCTTCTTCATTTCCTGGATTTGAAGCTTTTTGAAAAGCAAAAGAATTGAAATTGACTCCATGAAATTAAACTTATTGATTCCTGGTGGGGCATGTGTAAGGAAATCATTTCTAAACACTTTTAACCTTTATTTAGAACCATCTGACCATAGAAATCTACTCCTGATCCAAGGCTAAAACAGTATGGAGCAGTACATTGGCACCATTCTCCATATCCTCTGCCTTGGTAAATTCATTAAACGAATGGCTGATACCTCCTACACTGGGCACGAAAATCATCCCCACAGGGGCGATCAAGGCCATTTGCTGGGAATCATGACCTGCCCCGCTTTGCATGTGCTTGGTTTGGAGCCCGAGGGCCATAGCAGCTGCATTGATTTTTTGTTTAAGAGAAGCATCCGTCAATGCGGGCAAATTGAAGCTGGGCTCCCGATGGAAAGCGATGCTGGTTTGGGTTTCTTTGGCAATAGATTGGGCCTCGGATTCGATGGCTGCCAGGATTTGTTCGATTTTGTCAAAGGATAAATCACGGATTTCCAGACCCAAAATCACCTTGCCGGGGATGACGTTATAGGCTCCTGGATGTGCCTCGACTTTTCCAACAGTTCCCACCTGATTGCCGGGCATAGCTGTGACGATTTCATTTACCGCAACGGTGAGTTTGGAGGCCGCGAGCATCGCATCTTTTCTCAATTTCATGGGAGTGGTGCCGGCATGATTGGAAAAGCCTTCCACAATTACCTCCACATCCAAAATCCCCACAATTCCTTCCACCACGCCGATTTGCAGGCCTTCAGCGTCCAGAATTCCTCCCTGCTCGATATGCAATTCCAGCCATGCGTGGAGGTCTCCTTTTTTACGCTCGGCACTTCGGATATCCTCGGGATTTCCTCCGATGGTGCGGATTCCTTCTGCCATCACCAAGCCGCTTTGGCTGATTTGCTTTAATCCTTCGGGGCTAAGTTTACCCACCATGGCTTTGCTGCCGATCAATCCTCCTTCCTCATTGGCGAAAATGATCACCTCTAATGGATGTTCAGTCACCAGCTTTTTTTCATTCAGGATTTCGATGACTTCCAAAGCAGCCAAACTTCCCAAGGTTCCGTCGTAATTTCCTCCATCCGGAACCATGTCTATGTGCGAGCCGAAGCCAATGGGTTTCAAGGCTGGATTTTTTCCTTCCCGTCTCCCGATGATATTTCCACCCGCATCAATCCGGGGATTCAAGCTGGCTTTTTCCATCAAACCCATCATCCATTTTCTTCCCTCCACATCCCCGGGAGTGAAGGCTACCCGGAACCCATGTCCCCGTTCATCCTGACCGAATTTTGCCAGCTCCGCGATTCGGTCCACAATCCGCTGTCGATTGACTTTGGGGAGATTGGCGAAAAAGGGATTCGCCTGAAGGATGGGTAAGCCCAAGGCCGTGAGGCCAAGACTCGCCAAAGCAGATTTCTTCAAAAAGTCTCTTCGGATCATGAGGAATAGCGCTAGGTGAAGGAATAAGGTAGGAATTTTTGAAGAAAAACGAAGGCTTGGGAAGCCTGGAGTCAAGCCAGCAGACAGACCCACTGACCATATGGACCCTTGTTTGAATTTGGTGGGAGATTGTTTATGTGGGGAATTACAAATTCAAAAAAATAAAAAGGTGTAGTCTCAAACTACACTCCGTGGGGTTCCAAGCTTGAAGTAAATAAGTTCAGCGCCGAACCAAAAAGGATCAACATTGGAGTAAAAAGCCTCAACTTCGAAGCAAAAAGCCTCAACTTCGGAGTAAAAAGGTCCAAGCTTGAGGTAAAAAGCTGGAACGTTGGAGCTAAAAGCCTGAACATTGAAGTAAAAAGGTTCAACACTGAAGCAAAAAGGCTCAAGCTTGAGGAAGATAACCTCAATGGTAAAGCAAAAAGCATCAAAGTTGAAGTAAAAAGGTTCAACACTGAAGTAAAAAGGCTCAAGTTTGAGCAAAATAACCTCAATGGTGAAGCAAAAAGCCTAAACGTTGAAGTAAAAAGGTTCAAGCTTGAGGTAAATAAGGTCAACACTGGACCTAAAAGGTACTTTATTGGACTTCAGAAGGTAAGAAGAGATGGGAAATGGAATTAGAAATTCACTGAAAAAAAAGCGGAGATGAAATCTACGCTTAGGTGGGAAGTAGGAATAGCCCTTACCAGTAGCAAAATGTGTTTGAATAGTTTTGATTTAATGGTGTTGAGGGCATTATTTTCTTTTCAAATGATCCAAAACTACAGTTGCCAAAGTAGAATTATCAATTCCTTTTTTCTTACAAAAACTGCTTTCTAGCCAGATTTCTAAGTCCTTAGGACCTTTACTTGAATTACACGAGCGACAACAAAGTGCAATATTTTCAGGTCCATTGATTCGGATATCATTGATGATATGTTCCCATGATGGTTTTGATTTGGTAGAGCCATCAGGTTCCAAAAAGGAAATTCCGCAATAAACACAACTTAAATCCCTTGCTTTTACTAATTCTTCAACCTCTTTTGGAATGCCCCAGCGATTAGCCATTTATTTATCTCTTAGTTTTGGACTTTTTATAAGTCTTTAAAATCATTCAATTCGCAATTCTTCCTAAAATGGAGAAGAAAGTATTGGAAAAGCTAATTGGGCATTATTCTTTAAACCTTTCAAAATAATTTAAATCCACATCATAGACAGTTTTTGGCTTTAGGCCCAGCTTGACCATTTCAAACATTTGGATAAGTTTATTCCCGTCCACTAATTCTATTGGTGGAGCCCCATCTCTTGAAGCTTCCTTTTCTGCTTCTCTGGAAAATGTTCCTGTAGTGAGAATGATTCCTTTTTCAGCCCTACCTAACATAGCATTTCTAAAATCACCCACTTGGGCTCTTGAAACCGCGCCTTCATATCTCTTGCATTGAAAAATTACTTTGAAACTCACAAAAGGGTTAAGTTCTAATATTCCAAATCCATCGATGCCTCCATCGTGGGATTTTCCGGTCACTTCAACATTTTGGAAGCCATGTTCCCTAAGTAATTCTTTACAAACATTTTCAAATCCTGACGGAGATAGAGATTTTAGTACTGAGAGTAAATTGGTTTCAGCTGAAACTTCAACTTTATCTGGACCTTCTTCCTCTTGGTCTTCAATAATTTCAGTTTTGGTTTTGTCTTTTCTTATTTTTTGATTGACCTCCACCCATTTTAAAAAGATTTCTCGGGACTCTTCTGGGGTTAAATGTGTATTCTTTCCTTTTTCGGTCAATTTCCAAGTTCCTCTTTCGGATGAATCTAAAAGTCCTTCCCAAATAAGGTATTGACGAGCCCAAGCAACTTGGTTATGGAATCTATTCACTCCGGATTTCAAAGCTTCATTAAGGAAGGATTCATTCAGATTTAAATTCTGAGCAATTTTTTCTGAAACCTCTTTTGGTTTGCCTGAATACCCCAATTCTCTAAGTGCATCTAATAATGGCCCAAACCATTGGACAAACTCTGATTGACCTTTCCTTTTTTTCATTTTATAGTTTTAAATTTTTCATTCCTATTTTATCCCGCCCAGCCTTCTCTATCCAGGCTCCGATACTGAATCGCTTCTGCCAAATGCTCCACTTTAATAGCCTCACTTCCGGCGATATCGGCGATGGTGCGTGCTACTTTCAGGATCCGGTCGTAGGCCCGGGCAGAAAGTCCAAGTCGCTCCATGGCAGTTTTCAGCAAAGCCTTGCCAGCTTCGTTGATCTGGCAGACTTCCTTGACCATATGCGAAGGCATCATGGCATTACAGAACACTTCGGGATTGTTTTCAAACCGTAACTTTTGCCTTTCCCTTCCCTTGATCACCCGCTCCCGGATGGCTTTGCTGGATTCGCTTTTGCGGGTGGAGGTCATCTCGTCAAACTTCACCGGGGTCACTTCCACATGCAAGTCGATCCGGTCGAGCAGTGGCCCGCTGACCTTATTCAGGTAGCGCTGCACTATCCCGGGGCCGCAGACGCATTCCTTTTCGGGGTGGTTATAGTAGCCGCAGGGACAGGGATTCATACTGGCAATCAGCATAAAGTTGGCGGGGTAGTCCACCGAGACTTTGGCTCGGGAAATGGTGACTTTGCGCTCCTCTAGCGGTTGGCGCATGACTTCCAAAACCGTCCGCTTGAATTCGGGAAGTTCATCCAGAAAAAGCACCCCGTTGTGTGCTAAGGAGATTTCTCCCGGTTGGGGATTGCCTCCGCCTCCGACCAACGCTACGTCCGAAATGGTGTGGTGTGGACTGCGGAAAGG
This sequence comes from Algoriphagus lacus, assembly GCF_003583985.1. Classification (GTDB taxonomy): domain Bacteria; phylum Bacteroidota; class Bacteroidia; order Cytophagales; family Cyclobacteriaceae; genus Algoriphagus; species Algoriphagus lacus. Next base: position 37,994 of record NZ_QXML01000002.1, read on the forward strand.
ACGTTGAGCAAGGAGCGAGGCATTTCTTCCGAGCTTTCCGGCTACGGAATGGATCTTGGTCGTCTCCAAAGCCTCCTGCAGGGAGAGTGGAGGCAATATCGAAGGCAGGCGTTTGGCCAGCATGGTTTTTCCTGCACCGGGAGGCCCGATCATGATCACATTATGACCTCCGGCAGCTGCGATTTCCATGGCCCGTTTGATGTTTTCCTGGCCTTGCACATCGGCAAAGTCAAATTCGCTTTGGTCCAAAGAATGGTAAAAGATCTCCCGGGTATCGGTGACCAGGGGCTCGATGGCAAGTGTTCCTTGCAGGAAATCCACTGCTTGATCCATGGTCTCCACTCCGATGATATCGATGTTGTTGACGATGGAGGCTTCCTTGGCATTTTCCAGCGGAAGGATGAAGCCCTTGAATCCACGTTTTCGTGCTTCAATCGCAATGGGGAGCACGCCTTTGATCGGCCGGAGGTTTCCGTCGAGGGAGAGCTCGCCCATGATCACATAGCGGTCGAGTTCTGGAAAATTGACCTGTTCAGAAGCCTGAAGTATTCCCATGGCAATGGGCAAATCATAGGCTGAGCCTTCCTTTCGGACATCAGCTGGGGCAAGGTTGATGACTACTTTTTGACGTGGCATTCTGTAATTGAAATACTTCAGGGCAGATTCCACACGTTGTTGGGATTCTTTGACCGCAGAGTCGGGGAGTCCTACCATGAAAAAACTGGTGCCCTGGCCCACATTTACTTCAATTGTGATCAAGTTTGCATCCACGCCGGAGACGGCACTTCCAAAAGTTTTTGCTACCATAGGACAATAAAAAAAGGAGACGTTTGGTCTCCTCAATTTACTCGTTTGTGAAAATTAAATCTTTATTGATCCGTGAAATTTTGGCGTGGCCGTAGGATTCCGGGGTTTTCCTCCTGATTCTTTTGAGGAACAGGTTTGCTGGGCTGAGGCGTTTTGGGATGTTCAAAATCGTAGAGTTTGGCTTTCAACTCATTCATTTCAGTCTGCATTTTTTTGATCTGGTCATTCAGGTTGCTTTTGTGAATCAGACCTGCACCCCATGCGGCCAAAAACAGGATAAACCCAGTCAGAAACACCTTGACCATAGACTCCGGAGTCAATGGATCCATTCCAAAAGTTGACCCCAACACATTGAAGGAAAGGAAAAAGATCAAAAACAACAGGAAGAAGATCAAAACTGCCAGTTGTAGGTAGTGGGCTATGGTTTTCATAAGGATGTCAATTAGTAGTAACCAATTTAATCAAACGGATTGGATACTTGACAGTTTTTGGTAGATGCCGTCCAAGGCCATCAGTTCGGTATGCGTGCCCCGTTGTACAATTTGGCCTTTTTCGATGACCAAAATTTCATCCGCATGCTGAATGGTGCTCAGGCGATGGGCAATCACCAGCGTAGTCCGGTTGGTCATGAGCTTGGTTAATGCTTCCTGTACCAACAGCTCCGACTCGGAATCCAAGGCCGAAGTAGCTTCATCCAGGATCAGAATTGGAGGATTTTTCAACACTGCCCGGGCGATGCTTAGCCGTTGTCTTTGCCCTCCGGAAAGTTTGGATCCCCGCTCCCCGATGGAGGTTTGGTAGCCGTTTTCCAGTTGGGAAATGAAGTTGTGGGCATTGGCGATTTTCGCCGCCTCTATCACCTGAGCCTCGGTGGCGTGCTCCATTCCAAATGCGATGTTGTTGAAAACGGTATCGTTGAAAAGGATCGATTCCTGGGTCACGATCCCCATCAATCCTCTCAGGTCTTCCGTCACAAAGTCTCTCAGATCAACGCCATCCAGCAAAATTGCCCCCGAACTTGGGTCATAGAATCTGGGAACCAAATCCGCCAAAGTGGATTTTCCCCCTCCGGAAGGCCCGACTAGAGCGATGGTTTTCCCACGCTCCAGCTTGAAGTTGATGTCCTTTAATACCAGTTTGTCCTCGTAGGCAAAAGACACGTTTTGGAATTCAATGGTATGTTGGAACCCGGAAAGTTTCCTTGGATTAGCCGGGGATTTGATTTGGCTTTCGGTATCCACAACCTCGAAAATCCGCTCGGCAGAGGCAATTCCCCGCTGAATGCTGGATACTGCCCGGGAGATTTCTTTGGCAGGATTGAGGACTTGGGTAAAGATGATGATGTAGGTAATAAAGTCCGAGGCACTCAGATCGGATTCTCCACTTAGCACCAGGCTGCCACCGTAAACGAGGATCCCGGCCACTACACTGACTCCCAAAAACTGGGAAATCGGAGAGGCCAGTTCATTTTTCCTGGCCATGCTGACATTTACCCGGGAATAGTAGTCCGTCTCCACGTCAAACTTTTTCTCCACAAACCGACTTGCATTGAAGGCTTTGATGACCCGCATGCCTCCCAAGGTTTCATCGAGAATATTGACAATCCGTCCGAGAGATTGCTGGCTTTGAACTGCCCGCTTTTTCAGCCGGCGGGTAATGCCTCCGATGATGGCTCCCGAAATCGGTATAATCAGAATTGTAAATAAGGTCAGTTTCACCGACATGAAAAACAGCACCGAGAAGTAGAGAATAATGGTAGCCGGTTCGCGGAAAACCACCCGGAGCGACTGAACGATGGTGTTTTCCACTTCCTGCACATCGTTGGTCATTTTGGACATTAGATCGCCTTTGCGCTCATTGGAAAAGTATCCGATGTGAAGGCCACCGACTTTTTGAAAGATGTCCATCCGCATGCCTTTGATCACGGTGGCGCGGACTTTGGCCAGGACTACTCCGGAAAGGTAGGTGAATAGGTTGGACAGGAAGACCGAAATCACGATGATGATGCAGACGAAAATCAGGGTCCCCATCTTTCCATAGTCATCCTGAACGCTCAGAAACTGATGGTTGAATAGCCCGGTGAAATAGTCCACGGAGAAACTGAATGGAGGAAGGACGCGGTATTTTTCCAAAGCCTCCGGCTCCACCTGCTCAAAGATTACATCAAAAAGCGGCTTTAGCAGGGTAAAGTTGATCAGGCCAAAAATGATGGAAAAGAGCGTGTAAAAAATATAGGAGGGAACGAATCTGCCAAATGGACGGGCGTAAGACAGAATCCGAAGGTAGGTTTGCATCTAAAGAATCAGAGTGAATCAGCCTGCAAGTTACGGAAAATTGATTGCACAGGTTTTTGTTTGAAATCGAAGTTCATTTCATCATTACGAGGGGCTGGTTGGAGTGCGGTGATCTAGTGATAGAAATACTTTTCGAAGCAATCTTTTCTGGATCTGGGGAAATAGAACTATTAATGAGACTGATTCGCTTGGCTCGCAGTGCCACTCCGATCAATAGTTGAAATCCGGCCGGATAAAGTTCCAGCGGAATGCCAACTGCAAGTAATGACTGCTGACTGGCGCATCCAAGTCTTGGGCCGTCCTTCTGCGGAAGGTGTGAGATGCGTCCACGAAGAAATTGTGCTTGAGCATGTAGGAAGCCGTAAGGTTGGTTTGGATGATTTTGTTTTCCACCCCTTGCCCGATGTAATTGTTGAATAAACCCGTTGGGCTTCCTTCCAGTCGGTTTTTCAGCACGTCTCCACCCCAGTTGGTTTCTGCATTTTCATCCGCTCCAAAATACTGGTAGAAGCCGGTCAGATTCAGATCCAATCTGGGCAAAGGCTGATAGCGCACAATTCCGACAAACTCCCTGAAATTCGCGCCCCGGGGATGGGTAAGGGGAGTTCTCCAATTGGAATAGGACTGGTAATCGACTTTTTCCTGGAAGGTGTAAGGGCGGGCCTGATTCCATTCCAATTGGAAATCGAGGTTTTTCAGTCCAAAAACATTGATGTATTTGTAACCCAGTTGTGCGCCGTATTTGTTTCGTTTGGATCCCTCGCCGTCGATTTCGAAAAACTCATTGAAGACAAACTCATCCAAGGCAAACTGTCCGTAAAGCTCCATGCCCGGCACAAAAATCCACTTTCCGTCAAATCCCAGCATGACCTTGTCCGGTGAACCCTGCTGCTGCTCTACCCAGCGGAGAAAGATAAAAGGGTTGAAGTAGTTGAAGTTGATTTTACTGGTCATGATCGAAGAGAAAAAGCCCAGGTTTAGGTTTTTTCCCACATTAAATCCCAACCGGTTGTAAGCAAAATATTTCTGAGGATAGCGTCCGTCGGTCGGTCTTCCCCTGTTGTAAAAGACATCCGCAGTCATCTGGGTCCAGAGGTTGGTCAACTGAAATTTCCACACTTTGGTATTGAATTTCACAAACATGTAGGGATTTGAAAAATCCGAAATCTGGAAAGAACGGTAACCCTCACCAGCAAAGTTGCGGTCATGTCCTACTTGCACCTCGATGTGTTTGGTGATTTGGAAATTCACATGGCCAAGGGCTGAAAAGTAGCTATAGCCATCCCCGTCATATTCTTTCCAAAATCCTTCCCCCGGTACTGCGCCGTTGTATTCTGCATAGTCTTTTACCCAACTCGGAAAAAACACCTCAGAAGTAGTCAGATAGGTGTAAAAGCCCACTTTTTTGTCCACTGACCCTCTTACCACCAAGCCTCGGGCAAGGCGGGCAGGATTACGTTCATTGTCGGTTTCAGTACCACCGCTCAGGTAAATCACCGGACTCAGGTGGATGCCAAATTCCTCTCCCTCGTAGTGGGCAAAATCCCCGGGTTTTCGGTAGAGGGATTTGAGGAAAGGTTTTTTGGAATTGGGAATTTCCCTATCGGAAAACTCCCAGTTGTCCTGACTCAAGTAGTCGAGATTGAATTGGTCCGCTTTGGATTGGATTACCTCCGGATTTTCCGCCAGGCTGTCCAAGTAATTGGCCAGGATATCTCTCCGCAGAGGTTTATATCCGGTATTGAAAAAGGGATTCGTCTTTCCCTGAAGGATTTCATATCGCTCGAATTTGTGATAGTAATCCCGGTCGTAGGGGATGTAGGCACCTTGGCCAAAGCTAAACTCAGTATTGATCAGGAGGCCTAACCCAAAAACAAAAAGGCCTAAAAGTCGATGGCAGGTCAATTTTTGCATTGCTTAAAGCTAGAAAAGAATTGGAAAATTGAAGCGGGCTATCCAAAAAATGACCTGATCAATTTGCTTTGGAGCTGACCAGGTCACTGTTGGGATCTAGCTCTTCTAGTCAATTTCTGGTAATACCCAGTTTTCCAACACACTTGGGATCCGCATCATTTGCTCGATTGATTGGACTGTCCGTGGAGCGTCCGCCGAAAGATTGATCGGACCATTGGAAGTAATCAGAATATCATCCTCTATCCGAACGGCGATTCCCCACCATTTTTTGTCACACTTGCTTCCTTCTGGAATGTAAATTCCAGGCTCGACCGTAAGTACCGCACCTTCTTTCAAGGAACCGTATTCGCCTCGGTCATGGACATCGAGGCCTAAGTGGTGCGAGGTGCCGTGAGGGAAATAATTGTGCTGCTCACCAGCCTTGATGATTCCCAATTCCGCCAGGCCCTCGTTGATAATCTGACGGGTGACCTGACCGATTTCCGAAAATTCAGTCCCCACTTTGCACAGTGCTATCCCTGCTTCCTGTGCTTTGAAAACCAGTTCGTAGATCGCCTTTTCTTCATCGTTGAAGGAGCCATCGATCGGGATGGTTCGGGTCACATCTGCGGTGTAGCCCTTCCATTCTGCCCCAAGGTCCATGAGCAATAGCCGCTGATTCAGGTTTTTTAGGTCATTGTCGATGTAGTGCAGGATACAGCCGTTGTTACCGCCGCCGACAATTGAAGGGTAGCCGACACTTTCGGCACCGTAGCGTTTGTAGATGAATTCATGGATTCCCTGCACTTCGCGCTCTGACATGCCGACTTTGGCGGCTTTCATCACTTCGATCTGTCCGATGGCTGAGATTTTCACCGCCTTCTTCAACAAAGCAATTTCTTCTGCAGACTTGACCTCGCGAAGTTGATCCAGTATGGCAGGCAGTGCGGTAAGGTTCAGTTTGGGGGTCGGGATTTTTTCTTTGACGGCCATTCTTCCTTCGGGCGTGTCTGCCTTCACAAAGTCATTCAAAATGGGGTCTTTTTCTACTTCGGGATAGGTCCGCTGATACCGCCCGATTACTTGGGCCACGTTTGCCGAGTTTTCGATTTCGGTCGCCCGAATCAGTTCATACATTCGTTGGGTCACTTCAGAAACCTCCTTCGGATAATCCGTCGATGTTTTAAACTGAGCCATCATCTCCAACATGGGAGTATTGGCACTGCTTTCCTCCTGCGCCTTTCCCAAATCGAAAGAAAGAATCTGGTCAAACTGCTGGAATTCCAGCTTGGGAGATTTCCCAAAGTCGTCATGAAGAAACACCTGAGTAAATCCCAGTTTTTCTTTCACACCTTCTACCCCGAGTCTTTTTCCGTTCCATTGCTCTGCCCGCGGATCTCGGGGCTGGACGTAGATGAGTTCATCCGCCGAAAAGCTCCCAAAGTCCCTGGATTCACTGAAAATGACCAAGACCGAATTGGGTTCCCTCAAGCCGGTCAAATAAAAGAAATCCGTGTTGGGATGGTAGATAAAGTCGACATCGTTGGAGCGGTTTTTTACTGGATTGGTGAAGATCACCGCCACGCTGTTTTTGGGCATTAGGGACCGAAGCGCCTCTCTCCGATCTTTGTGAAAATCAGCCGAAAGTCCATCTTCGAAATAGGATTGAGGGAATGCGGATAAGCAGAAACTTAAAAGAAGTAATGCTGTCAACAGGGATTGTTTCATGAAAACAACGGTTAGGTTTATCAATCTGCACCCTTTTGTTCAGGAAACAAAGTGCTATTCTATCGAAAGAGCCATATCTTTATCTTAAGGATTAAATAAAACCTCTATGCGAAAACTTGCCGCCTTACTTGTCCTGCTTCTTGGAGTTCAATTTTTTGCCTTTGGACAGACTCCTCCCGAAAAGCCAAAGCTTGTTGTCGGAATCATTGTAGACCAAATGCGTCAGGAGTATTTATACCGGTATAAGGATCGGTTTGTGGCGGAGGGATTCAAGCGGTTTTTGGACCATGGATTTATGCTGACCAACGCGCATTACAACTATATCCCGACTTACACAGGTCCTGGTCATGCCTCGGTTTACACCGGTACGACTCCCGCTACGCACGGGATTATCGCCAATGAATGGTACAACCGTCAATTGGGGAAATTCATTTATTGCGCAGAAGACAGTACGGTGACCAACGTTGGAGGAACGCCGGAAAACGGAAAAATCAGCCCACGCAACATGCTCACCACTACCATCACGGATGAGTTGAGGTTTGGCACTGCCAAAAGATCCAAAGTGGTGGGAATTGCGATCAAGGACCGGGGAGCCAGTCTTCCTGCAGGTCATACCGGAGATGCCTATTGGTATGACGATGTCAATGGGGATTTTATGACTTCGACTTATTATTATGATACGTTGACTTTGCCGAAATGGGTGTCTGAATTCAATGCTAAAAAACTTCCGGACACGTATTTGAAGCAGACTTGGAATCCACTTTTCCCAATTGAATCCTATAAAAACAGCCTTCCGGATGATAATCCCTATGAGGGAATTTTCATCGGGAAGACCAGCCCTACTTTCCCTTACATCCTGGATTCCCTCAAAGCGGCTAACGGTGGCTATGGACTGATCTCTTCCACTCCTTTTGGAAATACCCTTACGCTCGACTTCACTTATGCTGCGATTGAAGGGGAAAAATTAGGTCAGCGTGGAGAGACCGATTTTCTGGCCATCAGTTTTTCCAGTCCAGATTACATTGGTCACCGATTTGGCCCTTCTTCCATAGAGGTGGAAGACAACTACCTGAGATTGGATCAGGAATTGGCCAAGTTTTTTGATTACCTGGACAAAAAAATCGGAAAGGGCCAATACTTGGTCTTCCTTTCAGCAGACCATGCCGTAGCCGAAGTACCGGCGTATATGGTGAGTGAAGAAGTGCCTGCAGGAAATTTTAACTCCGGGATGATCTTGGGGCAGCTCAAAGGGTTTGCTCAGGCTATGTATGGAGAAGGCAACTGGGTGCTGAGCTATTCCAACGAGCAAATTTTCTTAAACAAGGATTTGGCTCGGGAAAAGAAACTTGATTTTGAACAGATGCAGCGGGATTTTGCAGATTTCGTGTTGCGATTCAAGGGAGTTAAAGAAGCCTACACCGCAGCGGATCTTCGAACCCAGGAGTTTACCCAAAACAGGCCAGGGCTTCTCCAATTGGGATACAATCACAAGGCCTCAGGAGATGTTCTTTTAGTTCTGGAGCCAGCCTGGCTCACCGGCGGTCAGCGCGGAACCACTCATGGATCCGGCTACAGTTACGACACCCATGTTCCCCTTTCATTTTATGGCTGGGGAATCAAGCACGGTCATAGCTCGGAGTATACAACGGTGACCGATATAGCCCCGACGCTGGCCTTGTTGCTGAAAATAAAATTCCCCAATGGCACCACGGGTAAACCGATTCGGGCGATCGTACAATAAGAGAAATGAAAAAATCACAAAAAAGGCCTTCCAGTTATTTGGGAGGCCTTTTTTTGTTTACTCTGTCCAGCTCATCGGATAGTTTTTGTCGACAAACTCCAATGCGTCGGTGGTGATGAATAGCGGTCTGTGAGTGTCCAGCATGACCGCATATTCATGGGTTTCTTTGGCTCCGATGGATTTTTCGACAGTGCCAGGATGTGGGCCATGGGGTAAGCCGCCCATGTGAATGGTAAACGATCCCCTGTCGATTCCTTTTCGGCTCATAAATTCCCCCTCAGCATAGTAGAGGACTTCATCCGAATCAATGTTTGAATGGTTATAAGGTGCTGGAATAGCCAGCGGATGGTAATCAAACAGTCTAGGAACAAAGGAGCAAATCACAAATCCCCAAGCTTGGAAGGTCTGATGGACTGGTGGCGGCTGATGGATTCTGCCGGTGATTGGCTCAAAGTCATGGATGGAAAGAGCATAAGGGTACAGGTATCCATCCCAACCCACGATGTCCAACGGACTGTGACCATAGGAGTATTGGTGGAGGAATCCCTGCTTTTTGATCTGCACGAGGTAGTCTCCCTTTTCCCGCTCAATATGCAATTCGTGTGGAGGACGGATGTCCCGCTCGCAATAGGGTGAGTGCTCCAGAAGCTGACCTACTTCATTTCGATACCTTTTTACTGTTTCAATTGGGCCGTGTGACTCGATGACCAGCAATCTCAACGGGCCTTCCTCAGCAAATTCAAATCGATAAATGGTCGTTCGGGGGATTACTACATAATCGCCCTTTTTCACCTCAAGTTTGCCAAATTGGGAGTAAAGGACACCTTCTCCATCGTGGATGTAGATCAACTCGTCCCCATCGGCATTTTTGAAGTAATAGTCCATCTTTCGCTGACGCGGGGAGCAGATTCCCATCATCACGTCATTGTTCATCATGAGCATCCGACGGGCACTGAGGTAGTCTTCGCCTGTCGTGTCCACTCCCGAAGTTTTAAGGTGGGTTTGGTTCAGACCGTGTGCCTTGGCAGGTTCCCAGCTGAAAGGCTTAGGAGTCCCGATCGATTTGACCTCGTTGGGATTGTAGATGTGGTAAAGGTTGGAATAGATGCCGGAAAAGCCCTTGGAGCTCACCAATTCCTCTTTGTATAAGCTGCCGTCCGGTTGGCGAAACTGGGTATGTCTTTTGGGCGGAATCTGTCCCAGTCTGAAATAGTAGGCCATGTCATTGGGTTTATATTGACTGCTAAATTACCAATTTTGGTTGAGCAAGATGTGCCCTACATGAGAGTTTGAATTCTTTCTTTTTTCAAACCCGATCGTATTGGGAAAGTTTTGTATTTTCCGAATCTCCTAAATACCTATGAAAACCGCACTGATTCTATTCTTTGGACTTACGATATGTCTTTCCTGTTTTGCCCAAAAGGAACCGAAAGCCAATTTAATCTGGTCCGAAGAATTCAAAAAAGATGGACTTCCCGATCCGGCCAACTGGAGCTACGATGTGGGAGATCATGGTTGGGGAAATAATGAACTTCAGGATTATACCAAGGCTGATCCCAAAAATGCCAGGATTGAAAAAGGAGTTCTGATCATCGAGGCTCATTCCGATCCTTCCCGTCCCAAAGGCTATACCTCAGCAAGATTAGTTACTAAGGGTAAAGCAGCCTGGGAATATGGGTACATCGAGGTCAAGGCAAAGCTTCCCCAAGGAGTGGGAACCTGGCCTGCGATCTGGATGCTCCCTGAAGAAAACCGACATGGTGGATGGCCAAAAAACGGTGAGATCGACATCATGGAGCATGTCGGCTTTGATCCTGGAAAAGTACACGGGACCGTGCATACGGAAGCTTTCAATCACGGAATTGGAACTCAGAAAGGTGCGCAACTGATGGTTCCGGATTTTCATGAGAAGTTCCACATTTATGCGATAGATTGGTCCGCAGAGAAAATTGACTTTTTCATTGACGGACACAAGTATTTCACCTTTGAAAATTCCGGAAAAGACTACAAGGAATGGCCGTTCAGTCAGCCATTTCATTTGATTCTCAATATCGCAGTGGGAGGAAACTGGGGAGGTCAAAAGGGTGTCGACGCCAGTATCTGGCCGCAGCGTATGGAGGTGGATTACGTCAGGGTTTACAATAAAAAACCTTGATTTTCATTCAATTTGAGGTGTTATTCACCAAAAAGGGCTTCTTTTTTTGTATTGTCTGAGATTGTCCATTACTTAGAAAAAGACTGTCGGTTAGAATTACTCACTCCCCATGCAAGATTTTGTACTGAAAAGAAGAAAGTTCAAGGCGCTGATCATCATCGGTGTGTTGCTGTTGATGTTATATGGCAAAAACCTACTGGAAAGAAGGTCTTTCAGAAGTATCAGCAGTACATTCACCGAGGTGTACAATGATCGACTAGTGGTGGAGGGCTATATTTTTCAAATTTCAGAAAGGCTTTTCCAAATCCAGAAATTGATTGATCACTGCAACTTGGACTATGATTATTCAAAGGTGATCAAAGAAATTTCAGATAACGAAAAGGCAATTTTGGGGATTATTGCTGAATTTGAGGCTACTAATCTCACCGAACAGGAAGCAGTGTACCTCACTGATTTCAAGAAGATCATTGAAAAAGATCTTAACATTAATAGTTACGAGTTGCTTTATACCGACTCCTCAGGAGTAAACCGGGAACAGGTCAAAATTTATGATCAAAAAATCACCCGGGCACGTCAGGACCTGGATAGCCTGAGCAAAATTCAGCTGGAAGAGGGAGAAAAATTAATCAGCAAAGCCAAGATCCTAATCAACCGTTCCCAGATTTGGGCTCAGTTTGAGGTGGCTCTGCTGATTATTTTGGTGGTTGTGATGTTCCTGTTTCTGTTCCGAAAGTCAGAAAAAAACCAAGGAATGATTTAAAATTCCAAAGCAGAAAGGTATTTCGCATTAGCTGCGGCAGCTTCCAGAGGAGTACCGGTTGGGAATCTTTCCTGCTCTACGATAAAATATTCCATTCCCAATTCCTTCGATTGCTTTATGAGGTCTGCGTAGGGAATTTCTCCAGCACCCAGTAGTACCCCTCTCTGATGTGGATCACCAGTTCCAACTTCTGCATCTTTCAGGTGGCAAAGCCGGAATCGGCCAGGATATTTTGCCAGATACTCGGCAGGTTTGGCATTGGCCACATGCACCCAATAGATATCCATTTCGAAATCCACCAAAGCTGGATCGGTATTGTCCATGAGGATGTCCTGAGGAATGGCCCCTTCCTGGGTGACAAACGTGTAGTCGTGATTGTGATAGGCGAATTTGATTCCGAAAGGTTTTAGCTTTTCGCCGATTTGATTGAACTCAGCCGCTTTTTTCTTGTAATCCTCCAGTGATTTTTGGGGGCCAATCCATGGGCAGATGAGGTATTTGATCCCAACTTCGGCTGCTTGAGCGGCTTGGGTTTCCAGGTTTTCAAAAACATTGGCATGGGAAGCGATCATCTCCACACCGATTTCGGTCATCAAGGCCTTGAACTCGGTAGGTTGCATTCCCCAAAGGATGCCTTTTCCTCCATCAAATCCCTCAAACTGTTTATAACCATAGCTTGCCAAAGTTCTCATGGTGGCTACCGGATCGATGGCCATGTCCTCTTTGACGGAGTAAAGCTGAATGCCAAAGTTGCTGAGTTTGGATTTGGCACTTGCCATATCCCCAATCGCTTCCTCTTCTTTCTTCGGAGCTGCGCAAAATTGCAATGGCATAACTGCCGCTCCTAAACCTAGCATGGCTCCTAGTTGGATGAATTTTCTTCTGGGTTTGTTCATAGTGGGTGGAATGAAAATGCCTGCCTCCGAAGAAGCAGGCAAAGGTTGAAGAATTGTGGGGATTAGATCGCCCAGGCTTTGTCGCCCTTTTTGTAGTTGATGCAGGGATCAAATCTTCCGGGAACTTCCACAAATCGAAGGGCTTGCGTCGCACCAATTTCGGAAGTGAAATACCCCAAAACGGTCAGGTCACGAAGCATGTTGATGACGATTGGCTGACGCTCTTCCCCGCTTGCTTTGAATTTTTCATTCATTGCATTTAGGAAAGCCAGCCGGTCTTCAGGTTTAGCCTCCATGAAGTCAGCACCTTTTTCAGCCTTGAAGTCTTTGCTCAGAGCATTCAGGCCGTCAATAAAGGCTTTTTGCTGATCCGCATCGTAGCAGTCTTTGATCATCATCTGCATAAACTCGCCGATTTTGGTTGCTTTGGCACCCGGAGTATCAGTGGTTGGAATGATCGTTTCCCCGATTTCGTCTAGAAAGGCAAGATCCTCTGGCGTGAAATTCAGGTCTTTGAGTTGTCTCTCCGGTGAGCAACCGGTTAGGATGGCTGTGGCACCGATCATAGTACCTCCCATCATCAGGACGACGCTTTTCAATGCGTCTCTTCTATTCATTACAGTCATGTCTATCTCAGATTAGAGGTTCATCTTTTTCAATTCATCCACAGCAAAGGCAGCAGCTCTAGCAGTTAACGCCATATACGTCAGCGATGGGTTTTGTGCGGCTGCAGAGGTCATGCAAGCGCCATCAGTCACAAATACGTTTTTCGCATCCCACACCTGGTTGTTGCCGTTCAGTACAGAAGTTTTTGGATCACGACCCATACGAGCTGTGCCCATTTCGTGGATACCTTGTCCAAAAGTATACCCGGCATCAAAGGTCTTAACATCTTTGAATCCTGCCACTTCCAGCATTTCTGCTGCATCAGCCATCATGTCTTTTCGCATGTTGATCTCATTTTGTTTGATCTCAGCATTCATGACCAAGGCTTCCATTCCCCATTTATCTTTCACGGTGTCAGAAAGCTTTATGGTGTTTTCATGATAAGGAAGGATTTCTCCGAAAGCGGTAATACCCATTGACCAAGGTCCCGGCTCCACCAACGCATCTTTCATGGGCGCACCAAATCCCAATTCGGCGACATCTCTGCTCCAACCGCTTCTGCTTGCTCCACCCTGATAGCCAAAGCCACGGATGTAATCACGCTTCTCACCGTTGAGGTTTCTGAATCTTGGAATGTAAAGTCCGGTTGGTCTTCTACCAAAGTAATATTTGTCTTCGAAGCCTTCCATTCTGCCATTTGCTCCCAATCGGAAGTGGTGATCCATCACGTTGTGACCCAATTCACCTGAGCTCGAACCCAAACCTCCCGGCCAAATGTCGGTGGCGGTTCTCATCAGGATGGCCGTGGAATTGAATGCTGAAGCGCAGAGGAAGATGATTTTTGCATCATATTCCACGGTCTGATTGGTTTCTGCATCGAGTACTTCCACACCGGTTGCTTTCTGGGTGTCTTTGTCATAGATCAAGCGACGGACGATGGACCAAGGTCTCAAAGTCAGATTGCCGGTAGCCTGAGCAGCTGGAAGTGTAGAAGCCTGTGTGCTGAAGTATCCTCCAAAAGGACAGCCCAAAGAACATTTGTTTCGGTACTGACATCCTGGACGGCCGGGAAGCGGCTGTGTAATGTTGGCCGGACGACCGATGGTCCAAGTTCTGGCACCTTTGTAGTGTTCTTTAATTTTTGCGGCACCTGCTTCTTCCACGCAATTCATTGGCATAGGTGGTTGAAATTCTCCATCAGGAAGAATATCCAGGCCGTCTTTTGAACCGGATACCCCGATGAATTTTTCCACATAGCTGTACCAGGGCGCAATATCTTTGTATCGAATTGGCCAGTCTACGGCGATCCCCTCTTTTGCATTGGCTTCAAAGTCAAGATTTGCCCAGCGATAGGATTGTCTTCCCCAAAGAAGGGAACGGCCTCCTACCTGATATCCTCTAAACCAGGTGAACGGCTTTTCCTCGATATAAGGAGAGTCACTTTCATGTGCCCACCAATCCAGATTGAGTTCGTTTAGAACGTAATCTCGTTTCAGGTTGGGGTGATTATTCAAATGTTCCTGGGTTCTTCGACCTCTGTGAGGCACTTCCCAAGGGGAAAGAGTGGCGGTTTTGTAATCTTTTACGTGCTCGACCATTGGGCCTCTCTCCAGGAGCAATACTTTCAGCCCCTTCTCCGTCAGCTCTTTAGCGGCCCATCCGCCGCTAATCCCTGACCCAACTACGATTGCGTCATACGCTTCATTTGCCATAGGTATGGTATTTTTGGTTTAATTAGTTACACATCACAAACCTGCACTGCCTGGGCTAGTGCCGCGATTTTGTCTTCAGATTTTGGGATAAATTCATGGGAAACGTACCCCTTGTAACCCGTGGCCACGATGGCTCTCATTACGGCTGGATAGTTGATTTCCTGGTTTTCATCCAGTTCATTTCGTCCGGGATTTCCTGCAGTATGATAATGGCCGAAATACTGATGGTTGGTTTGGATACTACGGATGATGTCTCCCTCATCGATTTGCATGTGGTAGATATCAAAAAGCAATTTGAAATTTTCGCTTCCCACCATTTTGCATAATTCAACTCCCCAAGGAGAAAGATCACACATGTAATCTTTATGGTTTACTTTGCTATTGAGCAGTTCCATTTGGATCATTATCCCGTGTTTCTCTGCCACCCCCATGATTTTTTTCAAGCCTTCGGCACAGTTTTTCATCCCGGTCTCATCATCCATACCATTTCGGTTTCCGGAGAAGCAAATCAGATTTTTGTAGCCGTATTTGGCGACTTCCGGAATCAATTCTGTGTAGTTTTTGATCAGTTGCTCATGGTATTGTGGATCATTCCATCCTTTGGGAATGCCCAGTTCGGCCCCATTACACATGGAACATTCCACTCCGTGAGCTTTTAGGGTGTCCCAACCTTTCGGACCAACCAGGTCAATGGCGTTGAAACCTATTTTCTTGATCGTCACGCAAAGTTCATCCAGACTGAGCGAAGGCATGGTCCAGGCGCAAACGCCATGGTTGATATTTCCTTTGAGTTGGAGGGGCTCTCCTGACTTCCAATCGAAGGACGCCAATGAGCCCATTGCAGCTCCGCCTAGGATCATTTTTTTGAAGGAGGATCTTCTACCTGAATTGAAGGTCATGGTTGTTTTGGGGTTTATGGTTGAGGCTTGACTTTTTCTTCTTTGAAAAAAGAAATGAAAAATAGTAAAACCAAAAGGGAAATGCCAGAAGGAATCAACCAAATTGAATTCCACTGATGTGATCCGTCGATTTGGAGATAGAAATTTGAAATTTGACCGGCTGCCCAAAAGCCAATTAGCATCCCAATTCCATAGGTGGCCAAGGTGATTAATCCTTGTGCTGATGACTTGAATTTTTCCCCTGCATGAGAATCGGTGTAAATCTGTCCACTCACGAAGAAGAAATCATAGCATACTCCATGTAGCGCTATGCCAACCAATAGCATCCAGACTCCAGAGTCAGCATCCCCAAAAGCAAAGAAAACATACCGAATTGCCCATGCGAGCATGGCCACAATCAAGGTTTTTTTCAGCCCAAATCTGGAAAAGAAAATGGGTAAGGCCAGTAAGAACAATACCTCTGATACCTGCCCGAGGGCCATTTTACCGGTGGAGTTTTCCAAGCCGATTTCTGTTAAAAACGGACTGGCATTTTGATAATAAAACGCCAATGGGATACAAATCAGTATCGAGGACAGGAAAAAGATCGCATAGTTTCTATGCTTAAGCAAGGCAAGTGCGTCCAATCCCAGTGCCTCCGATAATTTAAATTCACCCGATGTTTTGGCCCGGGGTGGAGTGGATGGAAGTGTAAAACTGTATAGGCCCAAGACCACAGAAACCGCAGATGCCATGATCCAGGTGTTTTTCAACAATCCCTCGGTCAGACCAGATTGGCTGTCCCAGGCAAGGGATGAAATCAAAAAACCTGCTGCTACCCAACCGATTGTGCCCCAAATCCGGATTACCGAGAATTCCTTCTCCGGGTTTTTCATCTGATTAAAGGAAATGGAGTTGACCAAAGCCAGGGTCGGCATAAACAAAATCATGTAAAACAGAAGTACGGGAAAAAATTCGGAAAAATCAGTAGATGAGTACAGCAAGTACATAAGGCCTGCCCCGATCAAATGGATCACTCCAAGAATCCGTTGCGCATGGAAGTAACGGTCAGCGATGAGTCCTACTATAAAAGGAGCGATGATGGCGCCAAAAGACTGGGTGGAAAAAGCCAGAGAAATGTCCTGGTCTTTTGCCAGCAGATTGTTGCCAAGAAAAGTCCCCATTGTCACGTACCAGGATCCCCAAACAAAAAACTCCAAAAACATCATCAGGGATAGGCGAAATTTGGTTGGGAAATTCATCGGCTTTGGAGTTGAGTACTGAAAAACTTGCTTGAAATTTAGAATTTGGGCTTTTTGCTGTATTTTAAGCATCTCCTTTGAGAATCTGAAGAAAGGGGCTGAAAAGTTTTGTCAAAGCCACTCATAACCCAATGAGACAACTGATCATATATTAGCTTCCTAACTCTCAGGAACCTCGAAATTTCCGTTCTAATTCCAGAATTTCTACTCAAATAACCTGATAAACTAACCTTTTGACCGATGTCAACAGCTAAAAAATTAAAACTCGGACTTGTAGGCGGTGGGCCTGGTTCTTTCATCGGAGCAATTCACCTTAATGGGGCTCTGATGGACGGAATGTTCGAATTGGTTTGCGGGGCATTCAGCTCCAATTCCGCCAAATCCAAGCAACGAGGTGAAGAACTCATGCTTGATCCGACCAGGGTGTATTGTTCCTACGATGAGATGTATGAGAAAGAGTCCCAACTTCCGGAGAAAGATCGGATGGATGTGGTGGCTATCGTGACTCCTAATAACGTGCACTTTGATCCAACAGCAAAGGCCTTGAAATATGGTTTTCATGTGGCTTTGGATAAGCCCTTGACGTTGAATTACCAGCAGGCAAAAGAATTGTACCACATCGTCAAAAACTCAGACAAACGCTTTTTGCTGACGCATACTTATTCCGGATATCCGATGATCAAGCAGGCCAGACAAATGGTGGCTGATGGTGTTATCGGTAAAGTGCGTAAAGTCTACGTGGAATATCCTCAGGGCTGGCTATACAAACTCCTGGAAACCGAAAATAACAAGCAGGCAGAATGGAGAACAGACCCTGCCCGAAACGGATTGGCGGGATGTATGGGCGATATCGGGACCCACGCCTTTCACATGGCGGAATACGTGACTGGAGAGAAAGTGTCACACGTTTGTGCTGATCTGTATATCAAAATCGACGGTCGTCCGATTGATGACGATGGAGTGGTTTTGCTTCGATTTGAAAATGGAGCTTCCGGTGTTTTGATGGCTTCTCAGACCGATACCGGGTGTGAAAACAACCTGAAAATTCGTGTATATGGAGAAAAAGGAGGTTTGGAATGGGAGCAGGAGCTCAATAACTCTCTGACTGTTCGATTCCCAAATCAACCGGCTCAGATTTTCAGAGCAGGAACAGGATACCTGGGTTCTTTGGCTCAGGAAAACACCCGAACTCCAGCTGGACATCCAGAAGGCTATGTGGAGGCTTTTGCAAACTTGTATCGGAATTTTGCCCGCTGTATTTATGCAGACCGAGCAGGACAAAAGCCAAAGTGGGAATGGGAAGATTATCCTGGAATTGAGGATGGAATCCGCGGAATGGCTTTCATCGACCACGTTCTTCGTAGCACCAAGTCCGATATTAAGTGGACTCCATTTATCGTAGAAAAATAACTTTTACTCAAACTATTAAAACCCATAACCAAATATGAAAACGATTAAAGGACCTGCTGTTTTTTTAGCGCAGTTTGCCGATGATAAAGCTCCTTTCAACAACCTGAAAAATATCAGTCACTACATGGCTGATTTGGGATATAAGGCCGTTCAGATTCCAAGCTGGGATTCCCGAATGATCGATTTGCAAAAAGCAGCTGAAAGCAAAACCTATGCGGATGAAATCAAGGGAATTGTGGCAGAGGCCGGAATGGAGATTTCTGAACTTTCCACCCACCTACAAGGTCAACTCGTGGCCGTACATCCGGCATACAACGAGCTGTTTGATGGCTTTGCTCCAGCTAACTTAAAAGGAGACTTGAAGGGTAAATCCGAATGGGCCACCCAGCAGTTGAAGTATGCAGCCAAAGCTTCAGCCAATCTTGGATTGAATGCGCATGCGACTTTTTCAGGAGCCTTGATGTGGCATACCGTTTACCCTTGGCCACAGCGTCCTGCCGGATTGGTGGAGACAGGTTTTACCGAATTGGCCAAAAGATGGAAGCCTATCCTGGATGCTTTTGATGAGGTGGGTGTGGATGTCTGTTATGAACTCCATCCAGGTGAAGATCTTCACGACGGGATTACTTTCGAAATGTTCTTGGACAAAGTAGGGGGTCATAAGCGGGCCAATATTCTATATGATCCAAGCCACTTTGTGCTCCAGTGCCTGGATTATTTACAATTCATTGATTTTTACCATGATCGTATTAAAATGTTCCATGTTAAGGATGCGGAATTTAACCCTACTGGAAAGCAGGGCGTGTACGGCGGGTTCCAAGGCTGGGTAGAACGTGCCGGCCGATTCAGATCATTAGGTGACGGTCAGGTTGATTTTGCAGGAATATTTAGCAAACTTTCGCAGTACAATTATAGCGGCTGGGCAGTTTTGGAATGGGAATGTGCTATCAAGCATCCAGAGCAGGGTGCGGCTGAGGGTGCTCCGTTTATCGCTTCCCATATTATTAGAGTGACCGAAAAGGCATTCGATGATTTTGCCGGCATGGGGGCGGATGAGGCATTCAACAGAAGAGTATTAGGAATTTAATTATACTAACCAATAAACAATGAAAATTACAAGATCATTAAACTTCGGATTGCTCGCTTTGGCGGGTTTGGCATTTGCATGTGGAGGAGGAGAGAAAGCTGCCGAAACAGCAACACCGGAGGCTGCTGCGCCTGCTGCAGCTCCTGCTCAGGAAATCAGCCTGGAAGACAAATACAAGGATGACCCTATTTACATCAAAGGACTGGAGAAGCTGAAAGCCTCCGATTGTACCTCTTGCCACATGGTAGAGCGTAAAATTGTAGGGCCTTCCTATGCAGATGTTGCAGCAAAGTATGAGAATACAGAAGAAAACGTAACCATGCTGGCCCAGAAAGTAATCGCCGGTGGCGTGGGTGTGTGGGGTGAAGTGCCAATGCCTGCGCATCCGGGTCTTAGCGAGGAAGATGCAAAAGACATGATTCGCTACGTATTGCTTCTTAAGAAATAACCCATGAAGAAAAGCTATTTGGTAATGTGGGCAGCTGCAGGACTTCTTGCAGCCTGCTCTTCCCCAAAAACAGAAGAAGCGGCAGCTACAGATACTTTGGCTGTGGCAGCACCTGTTGAAGAATGGACTCCTCTTTTCGACGGGCAGACCTTTAACGGTTGGTCCAAGTACGGAGGGGGAGAAGTTGGGAAGGCTTGGAAGATTGAAAACGGGGAGCTTTACCTGGATGCTGCCAACAAGGCGGGCTGGCAAACTGGAGATGGTGGCGATATTGTGACCAATGAAGAGTTTGAAAACTTCCATTTCAAATATGAATGGAAAATTGCTCCCAACGGAAACAGCGGTGTTATTTTCCTAGTCCATGAATCTCCTGATTTTCAATATCCTTGGCAGACTGGTCCTGAAATGCAGGTTTTGGACAATGCCGGACACCCTGATGCGAAGATCTTAAGCCATAGAGCAGGAGACCTGTATGACCTGATCGTGAGCAGTCAAGAAACCGTTAAGCCTGCAGGCGAATGGAATCAGGCTGAAATCATCATCAACCAAGGAAAGCTTGATTTCTTTCTTAACGGGGTAAATATCGTTTCCACTCAACTTTTCACTCCTGAGTGGGAAGCATTGATCGCGAAAAGTAAGTTTAAGGATATGCCGGGATTTGGTAAGTATAAGAAGGGGAAGATTGCCCTTCAGGATCACGGAGATGTGGTTCACTACCGAAATCTGGTGATCAAGAAACTCTAATCAAAAAGGCTCCGATTTTTCGGAGCCTTTTTGATTTTCAGTCTTCATTTTTTAAAGTCTAGTGACGTTATCTTTTCTGATGTACGCAATTTTTTCCTTCCATTCGACTTCGTACCAAATGTCCTTTGATGCCTTTATTTTTACACGATGTCCAGGCTCAACCAGATCCACCAGTTCACCGCCAGCACTTGGTTCAGAAACGATCAAAGTGGGGCTTTTCGTTACTAATGCTGCATTGGGAGCCTGTAGAAAATTATTGGTTGCAAAAATCAAAGTAATCAAAATCACGGAAGGCCAATAAAACCTTGCTTCAGTGAGTTTTTTCCCTTTTGACCAAAGGAAAATCAAGGACATGATCAATACAAGGGTGAGTGCTGCGACGATGATTTCCTTGTATTCAACCAGAAAAAGAACAAATCTCATCCCGTCACTTACTTCATAACCGATGAGCTCGTTTTGGCCGGTGAGACTTTTAATTTTGGTGATCGTTTGAGGATTTGGGCTTAAGTCGTAGTATTTACTGAGGTAAAGAGTCGCATTTTCATTGTCACCTATACCTTCTGAAATGAAAGCCATTTTGAGAAGCATCGAAGGTGAATAAATACCCAACTGGTAATTTAACTGATATATTTCCATGGCTTCCTTATAGCTTCTTTGCTGAAACAAAGAATCTGCTACCAAAAGCTGAGGTACATTGGCCTGACAATGAATACTTTGCAAAAAGAGTAAAAAAAATATAGAAAGTTTTGCTAGAAAGATTGATTTGAGGCTTGGCATTTAGAATTCAGAGTCATAAATTTGCAGTCCAATTACGGCAATGATCTAGCAAAAAGCAAGGCTAGGGAGCCAATTTGGAAGATTTAAGATTCCGTAGCTCAGCTGGTAGAGCAATACACTTTTAATGTATGGGTCCTGGGTTCGAATCCCAGCGGGATCACAAAATTAGCTCGCAAGGAGTTGGAAAGTAAAGTTTCGGGGTGTAGCGTAGCCCGGTATCGCGCCACATTTGGGATGTGGAGGTCGTAGGTTCGAATCCTGCCACCCCGACTTAATTTGACTAGCAGTAGTCACCGGGTCCGCTAGCTCAGCTGGATAGAGCAACTGCCTTCTAAGCAGTAGGTCTTAGGTTCGAATCCTAAGCGGATCACTCTAGAAGCGGAATCACGTTCCGCTTTTTATTTTGCCTTTTCCGATTCCGTAGCTCAGCTGGTAGAGCAATACACTTTTAATGTATGGGTCCTGGGTTCGAATCCCAGCGGGATCACCAAAGCAGACTCGAAACGGTCTGCTTTTCTTATTTTTAAACCTTTTGGATTTTTTGTCATGGAAATTCACTTGTGTTTCCTGCCACTTTTCACAAAGTTTCGGTATGAAACAGTTTCTTTCTTTCCTGATCATCCTTCTATCCTTTCCTGTTTTTGGACAAACTACCTCGAGTAATCGCATTTATGATGCTGGAATTTCAAAAGAGCTAGCTGAGTTAAGAGTAAGTCAACTCGATAAAATCCATTACATCTTGGATTTTCAGATTCCGGAAAAAAAGGATGATCCTATTCCAGCAAAGCTGACTCTGGAAGTAACTGTACTCAACCTTGATTATCCATTAATCCTTGATTTTAATGAGAAATCCGAAAAGATCATTTCAGTCAATTCAAATGGAAAATTTGTACCAATTCATCATGAAAAGGAGCATTTGATAATTGATCCGGAAAGCCTAAAAAAGGGAAAGAATAAACTGGAGATCCAATTTGTGGCGGGCGACCTTTCCTTAAACCGAAACGATGATTTTCTTTACACACTGTTGGTGCCGGATCGGGCAAGTACGCTGTTTCCTTGTTTTGATCAGCCGGATTTGAAAGCAAATTATACCCTGACGATTACTGCCCCAAAGGATTGGAAAGTGCTGGCCGGTGGTCCATTGGTCAATCAGGAGCCACAAGGAGAATTCACCAAGCATGAATTTGGGAAGTCTGACTTGATGAGTACATATCTGTTTTCTTTTGTGGTCGGGAAATTTGAAACTGCAAGTGCAACTGATGGCCTACCTAAAACCCTGCTGTATCGAGAGACAAATCCTGATAAAGTCAGCGCCAGTATTCCTGAGATTTTTATGCTTCACCAGCAGTCCTTGGACTTCCTTGAAGAGTATACCGGGTACAAGTTTACATTTCAGAAGCTCGATTTCGCCACTATCCCGATTTTTCAGTATGGGGGAATGGAGCATGTCGGAGCAATCCAATATCGGGAAGGGGCCTTGTTTCTGGATCAAAATGCCACAGATTCGGAACTGCTCAGCAGAGCCAAATTGATCGGACATGAAACTGCACATATGTGGTTTGGGGACTTGGTGACGATGAAATGGTTCAATGATGTCTGGATGAAGGAGGTTTTTGCAGGTTTTATGGCCGGCAAAATCGCAAATCCCGCTTTTCCAGCCATCAATCATGACTTGCTTTTTCTAACCTCGCATTATCCTTCTGCCTTTGCAGAAGACCGTACCAAAGGCACCAATCCCATCCGGCAGGAATTGGCCAATCTCAAAAACGCCGGTTCCGTCTATGGAAGTATCATCTATGACAAAGCGCCCATCATGATGCGTCAGCTGGAGACAGCAATGGGAGAGGAGGCTTTCCGAAGTGGCATTCAGACTTACATCAAAACCTTCGCAAATGGCAGTGCAGACTGGAATGATTTGGTAGATATCCTGGACCGAGAAACAGAAATTGATCTGCAAAAATGGAGCGATGTATGGGTTAATCAATCCGGTCGGCCGATTATTTCAGCTGAGCTTAAACTGGATCAAAATGGATCCATTGCCGCCCTTTCCCTTTCCCAAAAAGCCGAAGATGGGAGTGAAAAAGTCTGGCCTCAACTTTTTGATGTAACGCTGATTTATGAGGGAGAGCAAAAAACTTTTCCTATCTCCATGCAAGGGAAAACTCTCGAAATCTCAGGTGTCAAAGGAATGGAAAAACCAGTGACAATTCTGTATAACAGCAATGGCTTGGGATATGGCGTTTTTCCGCTGGACCTGAACTATCTCTCTCAACAAACCAAGATCGAAAATGAGGTAATGCGGGGACAATCCTACATCAACCTGCTCGAAAATACCCTACTCGGAAATGTGGATCCGGCGAAGTCATTTGATGTTTTCCGATCCGGGATTCTAACCGAGAAAAATGAGATTTTGGCCCAGTTGCTTTCCAATCAGCTCAGTACGGTTTTTTGGAAATTTCTCTCCGAAAAAGAAAGAGAAACCCAGCTGTCGACTTTGGAAGAGGAGCTGTGGCAACTCCTTCAGCAGGATTTGCCAACCAATTTAAAAAAGACGGTTTTTAACCTGTTTAGCGGGATTGCTTTTAATCCATCCGGCCAGGACAGGCTTTTTAAAGTTTGGGCCAAAGAGATTGAACTGGCCAACCTAAAGCTAAACCCGGACAATTTCACCAATCTGGCGATGAACCTGGCAGTTTTTGGACATCCGGATGCGGATCTGATTTTGAAGGAAGAAAGGGCTAGGATCACCAATACTGACAAACTTGCCCGTTTTGATTTCTTGGTCCCGGCTTTATCTCAGAATCCAGCGGTTCGTGATTCCCTTTTTGTTTCATTTCGGGAAGCCCAAAATAGGGAAAAGGAAGCCTGGGTACTTAGTGCCTGTGGTTACATTCATCATCCTTTGCGACAGAAAGAGAGCTTAAAGCATATCCCTTTGGCATTGGAACTTATGGAGGAAATTCAGCGAACCGGAGATATTTTCTTTCCAAAGGGATGGGTATCCAACACGGTGGGGCAATATACTTCTGCGGAAGCGGATTTGATGGTTCGGTCCTTTTTAGCTAATCATCCCGATTACAATCCGGTGTTGAGAAATAAAATCCTTCAGGCAACGGACAATCTGAGCAGAGCTCAAAAAATCTTGGAATAACAGAGATTGGAAGTTTCAGCAATTGCGACGATAGATTCTGAATGCCTGTTTGAAAAGCCTTTGCGTCTTTATCACTTGTATCGCACAGATTGAAATAGGTCCATTTTGATTTTCAATCCAGCTCAAAGGCTCGCTTGATTTTGGAATTTTTGGTTGATTTCAACACAACCTTCAAAGAAATTCCAGGGTCAAAATTTCTCGGAGAATGTCTTAAATTGACTCTTCTCCAAACAACTTACTCCTTTCATGATGGCTGATGGATTTGGCTTCAATAGTATCGGGCACTTCTTTTTGAAGGCTGTATTTCTCTTTTTGGCGATTGCCCAATCGAGGCCCAGTTTTTCACAGCAAATGTCTTCTTCTGACAAAGGGGGTAAACCAAACATAATCCTCATTCTCACCGATGATCAAGGTTGGGGAGATTTGAGTATCTCGGGTAATTCTGCATTATCCACACCCAATTTAGACCTTTTGGCACGTAGTGGAGTTTCTTTCGAAAGGTTTTACGTCAGTCCTGTTTGCTCTCCGACACGTGCTGAGCTGCTCACCGGACGTTATCATTTTCGGTCTGGAGTTTATTCAACCTCCCAGGGAGGAGAGCGAATTGATCTAGATGAGGTCCTCCTTGCGGAGGTATTTAGCCAGGAGGGGTATCGAACGGCTGGATATGGGAAGTGGCATAGTGGGTCACAATTCCCCTATCATCCAAACGGCCGTGGATTTGGTGATTTTTTTGGATTCTGCTCAGGGCACTGGGGTAACTACTTTGATCCCATGCTCGAGCACAATGGGGAAATTGTCAAAGGGAAGGGGTTTATCATTGATGATTTGACCGATAAAGCGATCGAGTTTGTAGCAGCAAACCGGGAGAACCCCTTTTTTCTTTATCTACCTTACAATTCACCCCATAGCCCGATGCAGGTGCCGGCTAGCTATTGGGAAAAGTTTAAAGACAGGGAGCTCCTCAGTCACCGTTATGCAGAGCAGGAAGATTTTGGACATTCACGTGCTGCCTTGGCTATGGTGGAGAACATCGATTGGAATGTGGGACGTCTGCTCGAAAGCGTTCGCAACCAAGGTCTGTTGGAGAATACGATTATCCTATTCCTTTGCGACAATGGTCCAAATGGCTATCGTTGGAATGGTGATATGAAGGGGCGAAAAGGTTCTGTCGACGAGGGTGGAGTCAGAAGCCCCCTGTTCATTCAGTGGAAAGGGAAAATTGAAGCAGGAATAACTGTACATAAAGTGGCAAGTGCGATAGATCTCTTTCCAACTCTTTTGTCTTTGGCGGGAATAAATTATGTATCCAAAAAGCCACTTGACGGTATGGATTTGAGCCCTCTTTTCTTGAAAGAAAGAGTTGATTGGCCAGATCGTTATGTTTTCTCCTATTGGGATAAGAAAAGCAGTTTGAGAAATGAAGCATTTCTTCTGGATGAAAAAGACCAGCTTTTCGATTTGCGGTCTGACCCAGGACAATACCGGGTCGTTTCAGATCAATTCCCGGAAATACATACGCAAATGAGGGAGGTAAAGCAAACCCGCATTGAAGAATTAGCGGCCGAATTACCGACAGTGGACTCTAGAAGCTTTCCCTTAGGGCATCCTGACTTTAAGTATAATCAACTGCCAGCAAGAGATGCCTTTGCCCATGGCAATATTCGAAGGTCGAGTCGCCATCCTAACAGTTCGTACTTTACTAATTGGACATCGACAAACGATAGCTTGACTTGGGAGGTGGAAGTCCTTGCCGATGGAGAATTCGAGGTAGAGATATACTATACGTGTGAACAGGACGCCCTTGGATCGACCTTGCGCCTTCACATGGGGGAAAACTCGCTAGAGGGTAAAGTTTTGGATTCAGTCTCCCCTCAAATGATAGGATCTGAGGAAGATCGAGTGCCCAGACAAGAGTCGTATGAGCAAAATTGGGGAAAGATGAAGCTGGGTAAAATCAAGGTTACCAAAGGTTCCGGTAAACTCACGCTAAAGGCAATAGATGTCCCCAATGGAAAAGTGATGGATTTCAGATTGTTGACATTGACACGTATTTAGTTTTTGTTTTCCAGATATTCGATGAATCCAGGACTTGCCTCAATTTTTCAAAAAATCAAAAATTCAAAGGGTCCAAGTGTTTGAAATGTCCGTTTTGTTTGATTTTTTCCTTGGCTTGTTCAATTGCTTTGATCACTGGGATCATCCGTTTGAAATGATTGATCAGAAAGTTGATTCGATCAGCCTCAGATTCCATTTTTAGCAATTCGAGTTCTTCCTCCAACTTTAGCCCAAGTTTGTGGGAAAAACTGTAGGAATTGACACTTTGGGAATCGAATTCCGCCGGGTAATTCAATAGATATAACATTTCCTTTAGGTAGAAAACAAACTCGTAATGTTGTACGGTGGTGATTTTGGGTTCGTCGGTGAGAAATTCCACGTTCCCTCCAGCGTATAATTTTCCAGGCATAGGATTGTCGAAACTCAGAATTCTAAAGGGTTTCAATCCTCGGGTTTGGATATCCAGCCTACCATCCTCATAGCGTTTGATGACTTTTTCGAGCTTGACTTCGGTCCCGTATCCACTCAACGAATTGAGGTACACGCAGATCCCAAAGCTCGTCCCATTTTGCTCAGAGTCTTGCATCAGTTCTTTGTACCGCGGCTCGAAAATATGAAGGTTGAGCTCTTCCCCTGGAAAGGCTACCAGTTTCAAGGGGAAAAAAGGGAGGTATTGAATGGGGTTTTTCATGAAAATTTGGTCAGCCGAGAAGAGTAATTCGCTTTTTCCCTTGATAAACCAAAAAGCCCCGAAATATTCCGGGGCTTTTGCTTTTTATTTTTTCGCAATGTAGGTGAGAAGGTCCACCACTTTGTTGGAATAGCCCCACTCGTTGTCGTACCAGGATACCACCTTTACAAAGGTGTCAGAAAGCTGGATTCCTGCCTCAGCATCAAAGATGGAAGTTCTGGCATCACCGATGAAATCATTGGAAA
This sequence comes from Algoriphagus lacus, assembly GCF_003583985.1. Taxonomy (GTDB): domain Bacteria; phylum Bacteroidota; class Bacteroidia; order Cytophagales; family Cyclobacteriaceae; genus Algoriphagus; species Algoriphagus lacus. The sequence goes on from NZ_QXML01000002.1 coordinate 65,337, forward strand.
CAACCGCATCTTCAGTATAGCCAAGCACACCTTTCATGGTGGTCTCAGAGGCTTCCTTCATTTTAGCGCAGATTTCAGCGTATTTGGCTGGCTTCTTCAATCGCACGGTCAAGTCCACCACAGAAACGTCAGGAGTAGGAACTCGGAATGCCATACCAGTCAGTTTGCCATTCAATTCAGGGATTACTTTGCCTACAGCTTTTGCTGCACCGGTAGAAGAGGGGATGATGTTTTGACCGGCACCACGTCCACCTCTCCAGTCTTTTGCTGAAGGACCGTCAACAGTTTTCTGAGTGGCGGTAGTTGCATGGACAGTAGTCATTAGGCCTTCTTCAATACCCCAGTTGTCATTCAGCACCTTTGCGATTGGAGCCAGACAGTTGGTGGTACAGGAAGCATTGGAGACAAAGTTCATGTCGGAAGTGTATGTGTGCTCGTTTACCCCCATTACAAACATTGGTGTATCGTCCTTGGAAGGTGCAGACATGATCACTTTCTTGGCACCGGCATCAAGGTGTCCCTGTGCGGTGTCTTTTGAAAGGAAAATTCCGGTTGATTCGATTACATAATCAGCACCAACTTCTCCCCACTTCAGGGAAGCAGGGCTTTTTTCAGCTGTCACGCGGATGGCGTTGCCATTAACAACCAACTGGCCATCTTTTACCTCTACGGTACCTTTAAAAATGCCGTGAGTAGAATCATATTTCAGCATGTATGCCATGTAATCCACGTCAATCAAGTCGTTGATGGCTACTACCTGGATGTCTTCTCTTTCTTGGGCTACGCGGAAAGCGAGTCGTCCGATTCTTCCGAATCCGTTGATTCCTACTTTAATCTTGCTCATAAGTATTGTTGATTTTGAGTATAGGTTTGATTTCACAAACTGTTTCAGGAGACCTCTTTTGGTCAAAATTTCCCGAAGGCAGGCTAAGTTATTACAAATTACTGGTTAGCCAAAACATCTCACAGCTCTCCATTTGTCCGAAGGCTATTTGGCGAAATTCAATCGATTTCGCTTCAAAAGATTTTTTGATCCAATTTCAAAGTTGATTCTTTGGCGGATTTAGTAGATTCAAAACTAAAATAACCAGATCACATGTTTGTTGAAGCGATTCAAAAGGTTGCCGGATTTACCAGAGCCATTCATTCCATTTCGAGGAATTTCGGAAGTCAAAAGGTGGAACGAGGTGCCGCTACGTTATTTTTTGTCAATCAGGACGGTTGGGCACTGACTTGCAAACATGTGGCCCAGTGGCTCAGTCAGGCGGATGCAATTAATAAAAAGTATTCGCTTTATATGAGTGAATCCAAAAATCTGAATTCCGGGCAGAAAAAGGCATTGGCCAAGAAAATGGATTTGGATGAAAGTAAGGTGGCTGAGATGCGTGTGACCTTTGTGGACTGCATAGATCATGTCAGCAACATCCATTTTTTTCTTCATCCGGACTATGACCTGGCCCTGTTGAAATTTGAGGGTTTTCAAAAAGTCCTGTACTCGGGAAGCCCTATTTTCATGCAGGATGATCAGCGAGCCCAGCCGGGACAAATGCTCTGTCGGCTTGGATTTCCGTTTCCTGAGTTCTCCAATTTTCAACTCAATTTGGAAAAAGGCCAACTCGAGTGGACCAAGACAGGGCAAGCCCGATCTCCCCGATTTCCAACTGATGGGATGCTGACTCGGTTTTTGGGAGATAAAAACGGCAAAATCTATGGAATTGAGATGAGTACTCCAGGCCTTCGTGGTCAAAGTGGTGGACCATTGTTTGACTCAGAAGGAAAGATTGTAGGAATGCAAAGCCGAACTAAGCATTTGCATTTGGGATTTGATATCGAGGAAAAAGAGGTGATTGCCCACGGCAAGGTCAAAAAGGTAAACGACTACGCCTTCATTCATTTGGGGGAATGCATCCATGTCTCGGTGATCAAAGAGTTTATGACCCAACATGGAGTTAAATTTCAAGTAGGTTAAGCTGAAAGAAACTATTACAAAGCTTTGAGCTTTGTAATAGTTATCATCCTGCCTGAAAATAAAAAAGCCGGGCTTTGATTCCCGGCTATTGAATTATGCTAGTTGCGCTAGGATGTCGTTAAACGTCTTGCTTGGACGCATCGCAGCGGAAGTTTTGACGGTGTCCGGTCGGTAATAGCCACCAATATCCACCGGTTTGCCTTGAGAGCTGTTGTATTCCTCGACAATCTTGGCTTCGTTTTCTTCCATTGCTTTTGCCAATGGAGCAAACTTGGCAGCCAAAGCAGCATCTTTGGTTTGCTTGGCAAGTTCCTCAGCCCAATACATGGCCAAATAGAAATGTCCTCCTCTGTTGTCCAGTTTTCCTACTACTCGAGCGGGTGATTTGTCTTCCTCCAGCCATCTACCGGTTGCTTTGTCCAGGGTTTCACCCAAGAGCAAGGCTTCAGGATTATGGAATGTTTGGCCTAAATGCTCAAGGGAAACAGCAAGAGCCAAGAATTCACCCAAAGAATCCCATCTCAGGTGACCTTCTTCGGTAAACTGCTCTACGTGCTTGGGAGCAGATCCCCCTGCACCGGTCTCAAACAAACCTCCACCATTCATCAACGGAACGATGGAAAGCATTTTGGCAGAGGTGCCCACCTCAAGGATTGGGAACAAGTCAGTCAAATAGTCGCGCAATACGTTTCCGGTTACTGAAATGGTGTCTTTACCTTCTTTGATTCGCTCACAGGAGAAAATAGTCGCGTCGACCGGAGACATGATGTGAATTTCCAAACCTGAAGTGTCGTGGTTTGGAAGGTATTTGTTCACCTTTTTGATCAGTTCGGCATCGTGTCCACGCTGAGGATCCAACCAGAATACTGCAGGAGTATTGGAAAGTCTGGCGCGAGTGACGGCAAGTTTTACCCAGTCCTGAATCGGCGCATCTTTGGTCTGGCACATTCTCCAGATATCTCCAGCTTCCACTTGATGGGATAGCAATACTTTTCCGTCAGCATCAACCACGTTGACAGTTCCGGCAAATGGAATTTCGAATGTTTTGTCATGTGAGCCGTATTCTTCCGCCTTTTGAGCCATCAATCCCACATTGGGTACGCTACCCATGGTAGCCGGGTTGAAGGCGCCGTTTTTCTTGCAGAAATCTATGGTGGCCTGGTAAACTCCAGCATAGCTTCTGTCCGGAATTACTGCTTTGGTGTCCTGTAGTTTTCCGGCTTTATTCCACATCTGGCCTGAACTTCTGATCATGGCAGGCATGGATGCGTCGATGATTACGTCACTGGGTACGTGAAGGTTGGTGATTCCTTTTTCGGAATTGACCATCGCCACATCTGGGCTGTCTGCATAGCAGGCGTCGATATCTGCCAGGATTTCAGCTTTTTTGTCAGCTGGGAGTTTTTCCAGGTTGGCTAGCAAATCGCCAAAACCATTGTTGACATCTACTCCAATGGAGTCCAATGTTGCGGCATGCTTGGTGAAAACCGGCTCGAAGAAAACTTTGACTGCATGGCCAAAGATGATGGGGTCAGAAACCTTCATCATCGTTGCCTTCATGTGCAGGGAGAACAATACCCCTTTTGCTTTTGCATCGGCTTTGGCCTTTTTCAAAAATGCTTTCAAAGCGGAAATACTTAACGTGGAGGCGTCAATAACTTCGCCTTCCTGAAGTTTCAGGCCGGATTTCAGCACTTCCTTTTTACCATCATTTCCCACCAACTCGATGGAAACTGAGGTCGCAGCGGAGATGGTGAGTGATTTTTCACTTCCGTAAAAATCACCTTCGCTCATGCTGTCTACGTGGGATTTGGATTCAGAAGACCATTTGCCCATGGAGTGAGGATGCTTTTTGGCGTAATTTTTCACTGCCAAAGGAGCTCTTCGGTCTGAATTTCCTTCACGAAGGACAGGGTTGACTGCGGAGCCTTTGATCTTATCGTACTTTGCTTTGATGGATTTTTCTTCCTCTGTTTTTGGCTCTTCCGGATAGTCAGGAAGGGCATAACCCTGAGCTTGTAATTCTTTGATGGCCGCTTTCAACTGAGGAACGGAAGCCGAAATGTTTGGCAGCTTCACGATGTTTGCCTCCGGGGTGGTAGCAATCTGTCCCAACTCTGCCAGATCATCGTTGATTCGTTGTTCGGGCTTCAGGTACTCAGGAAAGCTTGAAATGATTCGGCCAGAAAGTGAGATGTCTCGAGTTTCAACCTGTACACCGGCAGATTTTGTAAACGCCTGAACGATCGGGAGCAGGGAATACGTCGCCAAGGCAGGTGCCTCATCGGTCAACGTATAGAGGATTTTGGGAGTTTGATTACTCATAGTTTCAATAGGATGCTAAAAAGGATTTGCCTGTTTCGCTTTTTTGAAGAGTCGACCGAAAAGCGGTCATCAGGTGAAAAAGGGAAATCAGGGTTGGAAATTGGCGCCTAAAATACAAAAATTAGCCTTGTTTCAAACTCCGCTAAAGTAAACCCAAACGTAGGGAAAGGCAAAAGAATCAAAGAATGCGAAACTGGTCGGCATCTCTCCAGGCAGGGAATTTGGATCGGTATTCTTCCAGTTTTTTTGCAGAGAATGAAATGATCTGGATTCCCTCGGATTCCCCTAAATCCGAAACTTTTTCTCCTTTAAAATCATAGGCTGCAGAATGTCCCACATAGTCAATTCCATTTCCGTCGGTTCCAACCCGGTTTACCCCGATGGAATAGGATAAGTTTTCGATAGCTCGGGCAGGAAGCAAAGCATCCCATGCGGAGACCCTTGCAGCAGGCCAGGAAGCGACATAAAAAATCACATCATATCCAGCCACTCCATCATCCCAACCATTTCGCGACCAAACGGGAAACCGCAGGTCGTAGCAAACCTGTGGGCAAAATTCCCAGCCTTTGAGAGGGAAAATGGGGAGTTTTTGTCCTGAAGAATAGGTTTCGTGCTCATTTGCCATTCGGAACAAATGCCGCTTGTCGTAGTGCTCGACGTAGCCATCGGGATTTACCCAAAGCAGTCGATTAAAGTACTTGCCTCCTTCAGTGATGATTGCGCTTCCGGTAATGGTGGCCTGAGTCTGAGCGGCAAGTTGTTTCATCCACTTGCAGACGGTCAGATTCATGGGTTCAGCAAGCTTTTCGGCTTCCATGCTGAATCCGGTGGGGAACATTTCCGGGAGAATGATCAGGTCTGCCTGTCCTTTTAAGCCCCAGATTTTTTCTTCCAGCATGGCCAAGTTGGCGGTTTTGTCCTGCCAGTGAAGGTCAGTTTGGACAATGGCGATGCGGATTTCGGGGCTTTTTTCCATTACTTCAGCGGATAGATCATTCGGTAGTCAGTGGATATTTTCCCCTTACTGACATCAATCAATTTACTTTGGATAAGTCGTTTTTTCAAACCTTTTAGGTAGTCAATGAAAAGAATACCTTCCAAGTGATCGTATTCGTGCTGGATGACCCGGGCAGTCATTCCGCTAAATTCTTCTTCCTTCAGATTCCAGTTTTCGTCGAAATATTCGATGGTCAGTTTGTCTGGGCGGATGATCTCAGCCCTTACCTCAGGAATGCTAAGACAACCTTCTTCAAATCCAAAATCATCTCCGTACTCATCCAGAATTATTGGATTGATAAACGCCCTGCGGATTCCTTTTTCCTCATCCTTTTCGTCCAACATTAGCGTGCTGTCGATGACAAAAAGCCGAACTCCCTGATTGATCTGGGGAGCAGCAAGACCCACACCGTTGGCATGATCCATGGTGGCATACATGTCCTGAATGAGGGATTTCAAATCTGTTCCTTCGGTAATTTCTTCCGCTTCTTTTTTTAGGATAGGATTGCCGTAAGCAACTATAGGGTAAATCATTGTCTTTCGAGGTAAGATTGTAGAATGATGGCCGCTGAGACTTTGTCCAGGTTTCCGGCTTTTTCTTTTCGGTCTTTCTTTTTGCTGCCCATGGCAATCATGCTTTGCATGGCCATTTTGGAGGTGAATCGTTCATCCACGAGGGCTATTTTTTTGTCGGGAAATACTTTTTCAAGCTCTTCCTTCAGCTTCATGACTCGCGGAGTCATCTCATTGTCTTGGCCGTTGAGCCGAATAGGGAGTCCGAGTACCAAGGTCTCCACGTCTTCTTTGGCACAATAAGACTTGAGATAGGTCAACAGTTGACTTGTCTCAATGGTTTCCAGAGGATTGGCCAGAATTTTCAACGGATCAGTAACAGCCAATCCGGTGCGCTTAGTTCCCAGATCAATAGCGAGGACTCTGGGCATCAGTTGGTCTGGATTTTTTTACGGATTTTCCGAAGGGCTTCTTTTTCCAGTTCTACTGCTTTGGGAAAAAGCAGCTCATCTTCAATTTTGGCATGAATGGACAGCTCCCGTTCGAAATTCTGAAGTTCATGATAAAGCACCTTCATATTCAAAGGGGCGGACTCTTCCAGAAAATAATCCTTGGTCAGGCGCCGGATGCCTTCCATTTCATCGTCATGGATTTCATGCTGGTCTGCCAGTAAATGAATGGGGTCCTTTTCCAAAATTCTAAGTGCATCCTGGGTCCGGAAATGGTCGTCTTCGATATCCTGCAGGAGTTCAATGCGCTTGAAAAGTCGGCTTTCCTCCTCGTGAAGGTGATGGATGAAATCCTGTACAAAAAGAGGGAACATGATCCGAAGATCAGCCATCAGGGGTGCAAATTCTTTTTCTGGCTGGATGCCCGAAATAATATTGGACAGAAATGGCAGCTCCTGCCGGACGAAGTAGTAGTGCTTCTTTTTCAAATAAGCTACTAATAGTTCGATTGGATTCAGGTACAATTCCTCAGGGGTTGGATCCTTTCTCAAGGCCCATGCTTCAAGTTCAGAAATCAGGAGCCGGGGATTAACTTTATGCTTGCGGCAAACTTTCTCGAGAGAATCTGTGGGGTATTGGTAAAAACTGATTCCGAAGTAGTGCAAAACAGCAGCGAAAACATAGTTTTCAGAAACTAATTCACCGACTGAAGACTTTTCAAAATCCCGATTTAAGTACATTGCACAAAAATAATTTTTTTTGGACGAAAAAAGGGGAATTAATCTGACCTTTATCTTCTCCTGTCGTATAAACAATCGTTAATTTTATCTAAAATCTGATCCAGATTTGGATCATTTTTCGGTAGTTTGAGTTAATTGAGTAAGTAAATCAAGTAATCGTGAGCGAGACTAAAAACACCAAATCACAAATACGCCTTCCTATCATTCTTGCACTTGCCATTTCCGCAGGAATTTGGATCGGTGCGACATTTGCCGAGCCAAAAAGCAATCAGAATGATCTAAGAGCTGCCCTGTATAAGCTCCAGGAAATCATGACCTACATCAACCGCGACTATGTGGACAGTGTAGACACCAATGAACTGGTAGAGTACGGGATAACAAAAATGCTCGAAAATCTCGATCCTCACTCCAGCTATATTCCTGCTCGAGATGCGTCATTGGCTCAATCACAGTTGGAAGGAGAATTTGATGGGATTGGAGTCGAGTTTGGGATCATTCGTGATACCATTTATGTAGTGGCTCCCCTGACAGGAGGACCTTCTGAAGCCTTGGGTATTCAGTCCGGAGATCAAATCATTAAGGTAGACGGGAAAACTGTAGCGGGTATTGGGATCACCAACAGGGATGTCTTTGACTACCTGCGCGGTCCAAGAGGTTCAAAAGTGGTCGTTGACATCAAGCGGAGAAATGCCCCTGAACTGATCACCTATGAGATCACCAGAGATAAAATCCCTCAATACAGCATCAATGCTTCCTACATGATCGACAATGAAATAGGTTACATCAAGGTGACCCGTTTCGCTGCTACTACTTATGAGGAATTCAAAACTGCCCTGAACCAACTTCAGGGACAGGGAATGAAAAAGCTGATCATTGACTTGCAGGGAAATCCAGGCGGATATATGGGTGCGGCGATCAACATGGCAGATGAACTGCTAGGTGACCGTGATTTGATTGTTTCCCAAGAAGGAAAAGTTAGCCAGTATAGCCAAAAGGCATTTGCCTTCAAGCCTGGAATGTTTGAGGAGGGATCTGTGATCGTTTTGATTAATGAAGGGTCGGCATCCGCTTCTGAGATTTTGGCAGGTGCCATCCAGGACAATGATAGAGGCTTGATCGTTGGTAGAAGATCTTTCGGTAAAGGACTCGTTCAGATGCCGATCGACTTGTCAGATGGTGCGGAATTGAGATTGACTATCGCAAGATATTTCACTCCTTCAGGAAGATCTATCCAAAAACCTTACGACTCCAATTATGAGGCGTATGAGCGGGATTGGTTGGATCGATACGAGCATGGTGAATTTTTCTCCGCTGACAGCATCAAGTTCAATGACAGTCTTAAATATGAAACCAAAAAAGGACGGACTGTATATGGTGGAGGGGGAATTATGCCGGATTACTTCGTTCCGCTGGACACTACCATGAACAGCGCTTATGTTTCCAAGTTGTTCAATACAGATGCATCCCGTGAATTCATTTTGGAGTTCGTTTCCAAAAACAAGGAAAGTTTCACAGGGATGACTTTGAATCAGTATTACACAGATTATAAAGTCAGCGATGCCATGTTGATGGAGTTGGTGGAATACGGGAAGAAAAACAAAGTGGAATTTGATTCCCAAGACTACAATAAGTCCAAGGAATATCTTCGAGTCCTGGTAAAAGCACATTTGGGTCGTCAGATCTATGATGACAGTGCCTTCTACAAAGTGATTAATGACATCAATGAAGTATATCTCCAAGCCTTGAATTTGTTTGATGAAGCCGAGAAAATTTCAATGGCAACCACACTGAAGACTACCGGAGAGCAATAATTCCCTTTTAAGAAAGTAGGATAAAGCCAATCCCAATCGGATTGGCTTTTTCATTTTTGACAATTGGAGATTTCCATCTCAAAATCAATTTTGCAAATGTCCTTTCATTTATCCTATGTCACTTAATACTCAGATCAAAGTCAACCACATTGCTGTCCATGTCTCTGAACTCAGACACAGCATGGATTTTTACCAACATGTAATTGGCCTAAGAGAAATTGAAGAGCCATTCAAGGATGGATTACATGCCTGGTATGAAATCGGAGACGGGGTTTCTTTGCATTTAATTGAAGCACCCAGCATGCCTAGGGAAAAATCCAAGGTGAATCATCTTTGCTTCAGCGTTTCCGATTTGGAAGCGTTTATGCAAAACCTGAAAAAACACGGAGTACCGTTTGGAAACTGGGAAGGGGCAATCGGTACGGTCAATTTGAGGGGAGACGGAATCAGGCAGATTTTTTTCCAGGATCTGGATGGATACTGGCTGGAGGTTAATGATGATTTTTGAAAGGAAAAAGCCTCAAAATTCAAGGGTTTTGAGGCTTTTCATGTGTTCCTTCGATTACTTGGTGAAGATTAGGTCTGAGGACGGGACACGGAATCGTTTTCCGTATATTCCCTCCGGTAGACCTTTACCGCAGCCAATAATCATGCAGATTTCAGAGGCTGGTGGCAAATCCAGGAGCTTTTTCACTCGCTTGGAATCAAATCCTTCCATTGGACAGGTATCGTAACCTGCAGCTTTCATCGCAAGCATGAAGGTCATTGAGGCAAGCGCTGCGCTTTTGTGAACCGAAATTCGAACTTCTGTTTCTCCAACTTCCCGGACCATAGGTCTTTTTAGACCGACACCCCATGCGATCAGTTTTTTGAGTAGAGACCAACCTGGATATTTCCCATAAAGCTTGGGAATGAGTTTTCCATAATAGCCGAGAGCCTGCTTCAGTTTTTTGTCAGGTTTTCCTTCGTAAGTCCCTTTGATGTATTCGTAATTGGCTTTGGCTCTAGATTTCCAAAGATCCCGGCGGGTGACGACCACGACCAATTCCCGTGCTGTGGTTGCCGCTTTTTGGCCCATACAGAGTTTGGCCAGGGGATCCTTCAACTCAGAGGATTCAGGTACTCGGATGAAATGATACAGTTGCAGATTGGAACTGTTTGGAGAAAGAATAGCGGTTTCCAGGCATTTTTGGACCACTTCATGATCAAATGGTTCCTTTTGGTCAAAAATTCTGACCGACCTTCGTTGGTTTACCGCCTCAAAAAATCCTAATTCCTGTACCATAATCTTCATTTGTCCTTTTTAGATGGATAAACCTGAATAAAATTTCAAGGTTTAGACATATTTTGCAGAAAGTAAGAAATCCTACCTAAACCCAAACTTATGTTTTTTACACTTATCCGTTTACAATTTCTTAAGAGTATCCGGTCGACCTCCTTTGCTAAAAGCATGCTGACCAATGTCCTGATGGGATTTTTGGTGTTGGTGCTGTTGAGTTACGTGGTGGGATTGGGGGTTTTGCTCAAAGCAATTTTAAACATGGCAGCCCCTGGTGAAGACCATATTGCTTTGCTCAACAGCTTTTTGATTTACTTTTTTCTGGCTGAATTTCTCTACAGGTATTTTATCCAAAAGCTGCCGGTGATTGAATTGGAAAGTTTGCTCCACCTCCCGATCGGAAAGCGGAAAATTATCCAGATGCTGTTGTTCAGGTCTTTTGTTTCTCCCTTGAGCATTATTGCCATTTTGTTGTATTTGCCATTCGCTATCGAGGAGGTGAGTGGAAAATACGGTGTAATGGGAGCCATTACTTGGATTTCGGCTATTACACTCACGAGTTGGACGATCCATTGGTTTATGCTTTGGTTTAAGCAGAAGTTTGAAGATAGCCTGATCGGGTTGTTTGTGATATTTTTGGCTTTGGTGTTAGGCGCAGGATCCAGTTACATGGGTTGGTTTAATCTGGGCGAACTCATGAAGCCGGTTTTTGACTATTCCCTGACCAGTCCATTTCCGTTGATCGGAATGGTGGTGGTGATGGTAGTGGCATATGTGCTATGTTATCGTTTTTATGTTTCCAATGCCTATTTGGAGGACTTGTCGGAAGAGGAAGATGTCAGGTTTGTAAATCAGTCCATCGGTATTTTTTCCAGATTCGGTCTGGCGGGTGAGTTGGCCAATCTGGAGTGGAAGCTGATCATTCGGCACAAAAAGAGTCGAACATACCTCATGTTGGCGGGTTTCTTTTTGCTTTATGGTTTGATTTTCTATCGAAATCCCGCCTACGCAGCCGATGAAGGTTCAGGAATCAATTGGATTTTCATTTTCGTAGGGATTTTCATCACCGGTATTTTCATGCTTCAGTATGCACAGCTGTTTCTCAGCTGGAATTCCGGGAATTTTGATTTTTTCCTTTCCAAAAAGCAGGGAGTCGAGTCTTTGATTCGCGGTAAATACCTTCTGTTTATGGGAGTTTCCTTTGTTTGCCTATTGGCTTCCGTTCCTTATACCTTTTTTGGCTGGCAGTTTCTTTTGCTCCACATCTGCTGTTTTTTCTTCAATGTGGGAATCCTGATGCACCTGATCATTTACTTTTCCCTCTGGAAACCCAAGCCCATGGACTTGAACAAAGGCGCCATGTTTAATTACGAAGGCGTAGGCGCTGCCCAGTTTCTGATGATATTGCCTATGTTTTTGGCTCCATATGCAGTGTATGTCCCCTTTTGGTTATTGATCAACGAATACGCAGGCTTGCTTGCACTGGGTGTTTTTGGCCTTTTGGGCTTGCTTGCATTCAAACCTTTGTCCCAAATCAACATCAACCGAGTACTGGCTAACCGCTACGAAATTTCATCTTCATTCCGTCAAGAATTATGATCCAGATATCCCAACTTAAAAAACAATACAAAGAAGCTGTTGTCCTGAATGTCGAATCCCTGGAAATCCCCAAGGGTGAATGCTTCGGTCTCGTGGGTAACAACGGCGCAGGAAAAACTACCCTATTTCGAATTATTTTGGACTTGGTGCGGGCCACTTCCGGTCAGGTGAAGATCAACGACGAGGACGTAAGCAAATCTGAAGCTTGGAAAGCCAAAACAGGTGCCTACCTCGATGAGCATATGCTGCTGGCTTACCTGACTCCGGATGAGTATTTCGAGACGCTTCGCAAAATCTATGGCTTGTCCGAAGAGGATTTGAAGCAGCACCTGGAAAAATTCACCGAACTCTTCAACGATGAGGTATTGGGTAAAAAGAAATACATCCGTGACCTATCCAAAGGGAACCTGAAGAAAGTGGGTATCGCTGCTGCACTGATGGGCAATCCGGATGTGGTGATGTTGGACGAACCATTTGAAAACCTTGATCCGAGTTCCCAGATTCGATTGAAGAAACTGATCATCAAAGAAAAAGAAAATTCCAAGGTGACCTTTTTGATTTCCAGCCACGATCTCAATCACGTGACTGAAATCTGTGATCGGATTGTACTCCTTGAAAAAGGAAAAGTCATTCGTGACTTGAGAGAAAAAGCAGAAATGATGAGTGAGTTGGAAGCTTATTTCACAGGTTGATTGATTTTAAACGCCTACCGAAGGAAGAAGGTCTTCTCATTGCATATCCTCATGGTTTTGGATACGACGCATCCCTTAAAAATGTATTGCCCAGGCTGACTTCCTTTGTATTTTTTTAGACGGGAAACCTTCCCAGATTTTCCGGAGATGTTTTCGGTGAAGACATCCTGTCCGTTTACCTCCCAGACAATTTTCCAATTGTTAGTAGGTGGAAGGTTTCTGGTAATGATCAAGAGGCCCACACTGTCCTGCACGCTATGGTTTTGCCCACCTTCCACGGAAACTACCTCAAGTGTGTTGTCCGAAGGCTCCGGGTCAATGTTGTTGCAGGCAAAAAGAATAAGAAGCAGAAACGGAAGCTTTTTCATTCAATCGAGAATAGACTTTTTATCGAGTAACACTCCCTAAAGTAGTTAAAATAGGCAAAAGTCAATTTAAGAACTGGGGAATGCTGAGTTGGAAGAAATAAAAAAATCCTCCTTAGAGCAAACTGAGGAGGATTTAAGTGGAGCTGGTGGGATTCGAACCCACGTCCAGATAAGGAAGCACCGTACCGTCTACATGCTTAGTCACCTGTTGGGTTTTCGACCAAACTATGCTGGGTGACACACCTGAGTTTGGCTTATCGATTTGTCTTAGACCTGCTTAATCGCATCACAAGCCGCATCCCGATCAAGTCGACACCCCTAACCCGCACCGATCAGGCAAAACGCGGAGGGATGTGGCCGGGGAATCACTCTCGCGACTCAACCCTTTAAGCAATCAGTCCTGGTTAGGAGAGATTAGGCAGCCATGGCGTAAGAAGTTTCGCCATTTATCGTTCGTATGAATGGTTTAAGGCCGTACATACTCCAGCCTGCATGCGAGCCCGATGATTACACCTACTGTCAAAACCGGTCAGCCCCATAGACATTGGGAAGACAAAAGTAATCCAATTTTGGTTCCAAGACCTGAAAATTACGAAGTACGAGACACGAAATACGAGAGGCTGATTAGAGTTGAGAAGGCTTTGCAATCTTAGCCCCTTGCAACTTTACCACCTTATCAATTTCCAATCTACTTACCTCCCAGTATCCCAACCTCCTAACCTCCTGACCTCCAATCCTCCCGGCTTTTTAACGCTACTTAAGCCCAATTGATTACAGAAAATCTTTCCCAAAGACCAAATTTCACTCCTTCTGAATATCCACTTTTTTATATCTTGCAGCGATGGAAAATTTCGTTGTTTCGGCAAGAAAATACAGACCGGTTGATTTCAAAAGTGTGGTGGGGCAGCAGCATATCACGACCACGCTCCAAAATGCCATCAAAAACAATCATCTCGCCCAAGCCTTCCTTTTTTGTGGACCCCGAGGAGTAGGCAAGACTACCTGTGCCCGTATCCTGGCCAAGACCATCAACTGTGAAAGTGTCACTAAGGACTTTGAAGCTTGCGGAAAATGTGAGTCCTGTGTATCCTTTCAGAATAATTCCTCATTCAATATTTATGAGTTGGATGCTGCGTCCAACAACTCCGTGGATGATATCCGCAACCTGGTCGATCAGGTACGATATGCTCCGCAAAAGGGGAATTACAAGGTCTACATCATTGACGAAGTTCACATGCTTTCGACTGCGGCCTTCAATGCGTTTTTGAAGACCTTGGAGGAGCCGCCTAAGTATGCCATCTTTATTTTGGCCACTACAGAAAAACATAAGATCATTCCTACGATCCTTTCCCGTTGCCAGATTTTTGACTTCAACCGGATCCAGATCAAGCATATTTCAGATCATCTGAAGCACATCGCTGAAAAGGAAAAAGTAGATTACGAAGAGGAGGCACTTCGATTGATTGCTACGAAAGCAGATGGCGCGCTTCGGGATGCCTTGTCCATTTTTGACTTGATAGTGACCTATTCCGCAGGAAAAAAAGTCACCTATAAAGAAACCATAGAGAATCTTAACATTCTCGATTACGACTATTATTTCAAAGTGGTGGATGCGCTTTTGGCAGAAAATCTATCTTCCACACTTTTGATTTTTGATGAAATTCTGAAAAAGGGATTCGACGGTCACAATTTCATTGTAGGTCTCAGCGAGCATTTCAGAGATCTGCTCGTGGTCAAAGATGAGGCAACGGTGGAGCTCCTTCAGGTTTCTGAATCAGCCCGCGATCGATATTTGCAGCAAACTCAACAAGCTTCCGTTTCCTTTTTGCTCTCTGCGCTCAACTTGGCCAACCAGTGTGATATCAACTACAAGACCAGTAAAAATCAGCGTCTTCATGTGGAATTGGCGCTGATGAAAATGGCAAAACTTCCCCAAGCCTTTCGCCTTGCGACGCTTTCCAGCGACGATTCAAAAAAAAAAGACTGAGTGAACAGGAGGTCGTATCCGAACCATCAAAGCCAGTAGCTGAAATCCCTGTTGATCTTTCCGGTGCAAAAAAGACACCTTTAAAATCCACCATTTCCATTCCTACCAGCCTTTCCCAAACCAAGAAATTGGTTGATGAAAAAGCTAAACAGGTGGAAGAAGTCAAAGAAGAGAAGCCAGAGGAAAAAGTTGAGTTAAGCCCCTCAGCAACTGTGGTTTCTCTGACTCAGGAACTGCTTGACAGCCATATTTTTTCAATTCAGGAGCATTTCCGGAAGGCTGACCGCAATATGGAATTGGCTATTTTGGATCAGTCTATCAAAGTTCGGGATGGAGGTGAAGTAATCCTGGAAGTAATGGGGCACATGCAGGAGGAAATCGCCGGGAAAATGAAACCGGATCTGGTAAGTTTGATCCGTCAGTTTACCGGCGCTGATCGGGTAGTCATTATGCTGGAAGTGAAAGAGGAAGTGGATAATGGCAAGCCAAAACTTTATACCAACTCCGACAAGCTGAATTACTTAAGACAAAAACATCCAGCTTTGGCAGAGTTTCAACGGAAGTTTGGCTTGGATGTGGATTTCTAAAAATCCAGTGAAACCCCAAAGTTGATCAGGTTTTGTAATTGGACAGCCTGTTTGGACGAACCGTCATCCTGCTGAATAAATACCTCTTCATCGTAAATCACCGCTGTTTCAATTCGCGTGGAGATGAATTTGTTCACTTTCAGGCGTATGATCGAATTGAAATTGACTACCATATTTCCAAAACTCTCATAATTTGAGAAAAGGTTGAGGTCGGCTTTCCAGGTCACGTTTTCCATCAGGACAAAATCCACCACCCCAACGGCAAAGGACATCCCTGCTTCTGCCCGGACATTTTCACCCGGCACTACCCCAAATGCCCCTGCATTGCTTAGCGAGTCATTCATTACAATGGTAAATCGACCGGTAAAGGGAGAAAGAATGACTGATAGTCTGCTTTTGTTTTCGTAGGTTTTTCTCAGATTCAAACCTGTGGAAGACTGGAGGTAACCTGGAGATAGGAGGTCTGAAATCTTCGTTCGCACATCTACTTCACTTCCCGGTGGGCGGGAATATTTGTAACCGGCTAAAAGCTGGGTCCGAGCATCCAGCTGAGTAGTCAGGTACATCACTTTTGAGAGTTGACGGCCGTAGTTGCTGACAAAAACGAAATTGTCGTTGGTTTTTCGGGTTTCAAATTCTCGGTCCCCTTGACGGTTGAATCCAAGATTGAGTGTCATTTGAGTGTCCCAAACTTTGGTGTCCTTCTTGTAATTGGCAAAAAGGGTTACTCCTGAATTCAGCGCAAATGAGCTGGCCCCACCGGCCGCCCAGTTGCTGAGAGTTACTTGTTGGATGTTCAGGACATAGTTTCCGCCTGTTTTCCAGAATATTTCCTTCACGGGTTCCTGGACCAATACCGAGTCACCCAACATGAGCAAGGTGTCTCCGTCGATCAGTACCGTGTCGGGAATGATTTTTCGATCCTGAGCCCATGAAGAAAGACTCAGGAGAAAAAATAAGATTCCCGCAAAAAGGAAATTTTTACGCATTGAGGCAAAGTTTGGCGGGTAGATCAGGGCTTGAAGATAACCAATTTCTGGCCGATGGTGATGATGTTTTGGCTTCCGATATTGTTCCAGGATTTGACTTCAGCTACTGAAACGCCGTATTTTCGGGATATTGCAAAGAGGGTTTCTCCTGAACTCACAGTGTGGGTGATCCGCTCCGGTTGACTTCTGACGGAAGGCTCTTCAACGGGCTTTGAGATGGTTTCTACGCGTTTGGTTTCAGTGGTTGCTGTCACAGTCCTGTTTTGCTGGACGGGTTGAGTTACTGGTATAAAAGGAATCTGTTCCCCGCGCTTTCTTGGTTCCCTGAGATTCAGCACCATTCCTGGCTTGAGCTCCGCATCTCTTCGAATCCGGTTTTTGGATTTGAGTGAGGAAAGGCGGATTCCATACTTCTGAGAAATCATCCAAAGGGTCTCTCCAGGCTGAACAACGTGAGTTTCTACCTCTGCACTGGTTTTTTTCTTTTCAGTGTAATAGTATTTGCCGGTTTCAATTCGCTCTCCTTCTTCCATGTCATTCAGCTTGAGGAACTTCTTTTCCTTCAAGCCGATTTCTTCAGAAAACTTGCTGGGTGAGGTCGTTTTTGCAGCCTGAACCCCATCCAGTTCATTGACCGTAATTTGATTGGGTTGGTTGGCTTTGGTGGTATTTCCGGAGATTTTCGGAAATGAATTGGCCTGTTTGTAAGCAGGAGAATTTTTATTGGAGGCAGAATAGGTCTGAGTTGATTTTGGTTTTTCCTCTGATTTTGTCACTGCAGGTTCCATGGGAAGTTCTCCACCCTTAACGTAATAAAGGGTATAAGAACCTGCCGGTACTTTGCCATTTGCAGCCCATTTGTTGAATTCCTTGAGGTGATCTTCGCTGACTCCAAATCGCTTGGCCAATGCTGCCATGGTAACCGGACCTTGAACCTGTACTTCCGCTAGTCGCTGATTGGAAACAAACACACTGATCTGATTTTCATAAGCAATCTTATGGGCCAAGTACTTTTTAAAATACCAGTGGGTATTTCTGTCCACTTCAATGATTTTTTTACCGGTATACTGACTGCCAAAATACGCCTTGGCACCTCCTAGGCCCATTTGATAGGACACCAATGCGGTCATCCAGTTGTTGAGTTGGCTGTTGTGTTTTTTGAGATAAACGGCTGCCCCACGGGAAGAGGCGGCGATGCTTTTTCGCTCGTCGATCTGTGCATCCACACGCAACCCAACCTCCTCGGCAGTGCCCTGTTTGAATTGCCAAAAACCAACCGCGTTGGACGTCGATACGGCATCCGGGATCAGTCCGCTTTCCTGAATTACCAGATATTTCAGGTCTTCTGGCACCCCCTGATTTCTCAGTTCCCGCTCGACGATTGGCATGTAAAGATTGACCCGTTCCTGTTTGACTTTGAAATAGGTCGGATTTCGGTATTGTGCATCGACATCGAGCTGGATTTCCCGCTGAGCTTGAGGGGTGATTTTAACCGTGAGATCTGCAAATTCCACTACTGCAGGAACCTGAGGAATCTGAGCCAGAAGGGATTGAGCCCAGAAGGGATTGAAAAGAAAAAGAATCAGTAAGAATAGTCGGGATTTCATCGAAAGTTACTTTCGTTTTACTCATCCCTGTTTTAGCAAAAATGATTCCCTTTTTGCCGGAATCAGAGTTTTCTGGCCATCAATACTCCATCCCGGATCGGAAGCAGGATGTTTTCCACCCGGGGATCTTCATGGACTTTTTTGTTGAAATCAAGAATGGCCTGGGTGTCTTTGTCGATTTTCTGACCTTCTTCCACGAGGATTTTTCCGGACCAAAGGACGTTGTCAGCCAGGATGATTCCCCCACTGGGCACTTTGTCGATGATTAAATCAAAATACTCGGCATAGAAAAACTTATCAGCATCGATGAATACCAGGTCGAAAGGTCCGTCAAGTGTCGGGATGATTTCCCGGGCATTTCCCAACCGGTAATCAATCTGAGAGGCAAGTCCGCTTTCTTCAAAAAATCCCCGAACCATCGTTTCCAGTTCATCATTGATGTCCAGGGTGATCAGTTTTCCGTCGGATTTCAATCCTCTTGCCAGGCAAATTCCAGAATACCCCGTATAGGTTCCGATCTCAAGAATGGCTTTGGGTTGGAGCATTTTTGTAAAAAGTTCCAGCATTTTTCCCTGTAAATGACCCGAAATCATCCGGGGCATCAAGACTTTGGCCTGTGTTTCCCGGGTGATTTTTTTTAGTAGGGCATCTTCCGGACTGGTGATGGATTCGCAGTAGGCGAGTAAGGCCGGATCAATAAATTCCATGGATCAATTTGGGGTATAGATAAGATAGGTCAGCTGCTCGGGGTTGAAAATATCCCCTGCAATTTCCTGAATTTCCTCGGCAGTCGTTGACCGGATTTGGTCAAATATTTTTTCCAAAGGATCAATTTTACCATGATCAATGAGGCTTTTGCCATAGACGAGCATCAAAGCTGCGTAATTTTCCTCCGCCATGGCCATTTGTCCGATTGCCTGTTCTTTGGCCATATGAAGCTGGAGACTTCCCAGTTTTTTGATCCTGAGTTTTTCCATTTCCCGATGGACGATAGACAGGCATTTTTTGAGGGTTTTGTTTTCGGTGCCAAAATAAATCCCAAAAAAACCCGTGTCCGAAAAGGGCTGATAGCTGGACTCGATGCTGTAGACATAGCCGTAATTTTCCCTCAGGGAGAGATTCAGACGGCTATTCATGCTGGGGCCTCCGAGGATATTATTGAGGAGGTAAAGTTTGTATCGGTTTGGGTCATGAAGGGAATAGGCTGGTCTTCCCATTGCGCAGAGGGACTGCGTGACGTCGCGCTGCACTGTTTTGTGCTTGGGCTTATAGTCGTGAAAGCCGTTTCTGACGTAGAGCGTATGCTTAGGCTGGATTTGATTCAAAGGTCCTTCAATCGCTTTGAGCGCTTTTTCGAATGATATATTGCCGACGACGGAGAAGACGATCTCCGAGGTGTCCAACCGCGTGGATATGTAATCGAAAAAATCCTGCTGGGTAAATCGGCCAACGGTTTCTTCGGTCCCGAGTATATTTCTTCCTAAGGCATGATTTTCAAACACCAAGGCATCCAATTCATCCTGAATCGAATCGTCCGGAGAATCCCGATACATCGCCATTTCTTCTAGGATTACCTGGCGTTCTTTTTCGATTTGTTTGGTTGGGAAGGTACTGTTGAAGGTGATGTCAAACAGAAGATCGGCAGCTTTGCTGTAATGCTCCTTGAGGATGGAGGCATAAAAGCAAACTTTCTCCTTGGTAGTGTAAGCATTGAGCTCGCCTCCCAGAGACTCCAGGCGATTGATGATATGAAATGTTTTCCGCTTATGAGTGCCTTTGAAGGCCATGTGTTCCCAAAAATGTGCGAGGCCTTCCTGATCTTTGTCCTCGTCCCGGCTACCCATATTCAGAATAAAGCCACAGTGGACCAAACGGGTATGTGTCACTTCTTGATGGACAATCCGGATGCCGTTGGACAGCTCTTTGATTTGGTACATGAATACTAGTTTTAAATTGAAAGTACAGAAAAATCCGGCTTTTTTAACTCCGTATTATTAATGTTAAGTTTGCGAATAAGCCTATGCGAAAAAACACCAAATTTTCTGAAGAGGTTTGTTCAATTCTTCGTTTATGTCAAATTTTGGCCGGATTCAGGCTTCTCTGATCATTTCAGTTTACAAAAACACAAAGTTCCTGGAGGCGGTATTGAGATCTTTGGAACATCAAACCTGGAAGAATTTTGAAGTCATCATCTCGGAGGATGGGAATAGCACTGAAATGCGGGAGTTTATTTCCACCAGAAAATTTCCGTTTCCATTGCAACACCTCACCCAGGAAGATTTGGGTTGGAGAAAGAACAAGGCCCTCAACCGGGCAATCCAATCGGCAAAATCGGATTGGTTGGTTTTTATAGACGGGGATTGTGTACTCCATCCCCGTTTTATGGAGTTCCACTGGACTTTGGCGGATGACAAATCCATCCTTGCGGGGAAGCGGATCAAACTTGATCCGGAAACCAGTGACAGACTCCTTTCGGGGGAATTAAGCCTTGAAAACATGAATTCCGAAATCAGAAAGCGCGCCTCATTCATCAAAAAGAACGGAGGAGCATTTGTGGAAGAGGGGATTTTTATTGACCCAAAGGGATTTCTTGGCTTTCTCACAAGACTCCGAAAAATGAAGCACCTCAAAGGATGTAACATGTCCTTTCATCGACACGCTATCGAAGCGATCAACGGGTTTGATGAAGATTACACCAAGCCAGCAGTAGGAGAGGATGCGGATTTGTTGTGGAGATTTGAAGGCATGGGCTATCGCTTAAAGTCAGTCAGAAACCTAGCTGTGCAATACCATCTATACCATAAAGAAAGTTGGACGGATCAGGAGGAGAATCTGGCCTTGATGCGAAAAAATCAGGAAGCCCATCGTTTTTTTTGTAAAAATGGGCTTCAAAAACTGTAAGAATAATCCTGTTTAGCATGAAATATACCCCATTACCCAAGGAGTTTTATATCCGAAACCGAGCAAAGTTTACGGCCCAACTCGCCAAGAATTCGGTGGCTGTTTTCAATTCCAATGACATTATGCCTACCAATGCAGACGGTACAATGAAATTCCGCCAAAACAACGATTTGTTTTACCTCTGCGGGATTGATCAGGAAGAGTCAATTTTGCTGCTTGCCCCGGATTGCCCAATTCCTACGATGCGGGAGGTGTTGTTTCTTCGGGAAACGAATGAGCATATCGCAGTTTGGGAAGGGCATAAATACACCAAAGAGGAAGCAGAGGCTGCATCCGGGATCAAAAATATCCAGTGGCTATCTGCTTTTGAGAATATCCTGAATACTGTGGTTGCGCTTTCGGAGCGGATTTACCTCAATACCAATGAGCATCTCAGGGCTGGTGTAGTCGTTGAGACCCGCGATTCCCGGTTTATCAAATCCTGCAAGGAAAAGTTCCCGCTCCATCAGTTTGACCGATTGGCTCCCATTATGCATAAGCTTCGTGGGGTAAAAGAGCAGGAGGAAATTGACCAAATGCAGATCGCCTGCGACATTACAGAAAAGGGATTCCGTAGAATTCTTTCCTTTGTCAAACCGGGAGTTACGGAATATGAGATTGAGGCGGAGTTTATCCACGAGTTTGTTAAAAACCGGAGCAAGGGATTTGCCTATGAGCCGATCATTGCTTCCGGACCTTCTGCCTGTGTCTTGCATTATGTCGAAAACAACAAGGCATGCAAGGATGGGGAATTAATCCTCTTGGATGTCGGAGCGGAATACGGAAACTACAATGCGGACATGACCCGAACCATTCCGGTGAATGGTCGGTTCAGTGCCAGGCAGCGGGCCGTATACGATGCAGTGCTTAGAGTCCATCAGGAGGCGGCGAAGATGTTAAGGCCTGGCACAACCATTCAGGAGTATCATAAAGAAGTTGGATTGATAATGCAGTCCGAACTGCTCGGATTGGGACTGATTGATCAGACTGACATCAAAAATCAGGACCCCAACTTGCCTGCTTACAAAAAGTACTTTATGCATGGAACTTCACATCATTTGGGGCTGGATGTACATGACGTGGGAACGATGCACTTTCCGGTTACTCCGGGAATGGTGTTCACCGTAGAGCCGGGGATTTACATTCCTGCTGAAGGATTCGGAATCCGACTGGAAAACAATATTGTGATTAAGGAAGAGGGTTATTTCGACCTGATGCGAAATATTCCGATTGAGGCAGAAGAAATTGAGAGCTTAATGAATAGTTAAGCCGGATATGCTCCATCAACTTTTCCAAAGTTCAAAACTTTGGAAAAGTTATTTGACAATTAAAAACAAAAAACCCTCTCAGAGCAATCTGAGAGGGTTTTTTTTAAAATTAGAGAATCAGAAAATTATCCGATTGAGATCCTCTTGAATGCATTGACAGTCAGTCCTTTGCTTACGCTGTCAAGGTACTGTGCGATAGTCACAGAATTGTCCTTTACAAACTGCTGGCTCAACAAAGTGCTTTCCTTGTAGAACTTCTGAAGCTTACCTAAGGCAATTTTTTCAAGCATTTCTTCAGGCTTACCTTCAGCTCTCGCTTGCTCTTTTCCGATTTCGATTTCTCGCTGAATGGTAGTAGCATCAACGCCATCTTTGTCCACAGCAACTGGGTTCATAGCTGCAATCTGCATCGCTACGTCTTTTCCAGCATCTTCTACGTTTTTGCCAGAAGTGTTTACCAATCCTACTAACACACCCAATTTGCCATTGGAGTGGATGTAGGTCACTACTTGTTCAGCAGCGATTACTTCATAGTGAGAAATTTCTATTTTCTCGCCGATTTTACCGGTCATTTCAATGATTTTCTCAGAAACGGTGATGTTTCCGAAAGGTAAAGCCAAGATTTGGTCGGTTGAGGTAGCACCATTTGCTACGGCAAGGTCGATCAGGGTATTAGCAAAACCACCGAATTCTTCGTTTTTGGCCACAAAGTCAGTTTCGCAAGTTAAAGAAAGCAAGATGCCTTTTGCGCCTTTTTCGGCTACTCGGGTTACTACTACTCCTTCTTTGGTTTCGCGGTCAGCTCTGGAAGCAGATACTTTTTGACCTTTTTTTCTGAGGATGTCAACTGCTTTTTCGAAGTCGCCTTCAGCTTCAGTCAAAGCTTTTTTGCAGTCCATCATACCGGCACCGGTCATTTGTCTCAGTTTGTTTACGTCTTGTGCAGTAATTGCCATTGTGTGATCTGTTTATTTTAAACGGGATATAGTTCGTTAGTCAGGATAAAACAAAAAATTGAACATCGACCTGAGCCAGATGTTCAATTTTTCTATAATCAAATCGATTGTGGATTATTCTTGCGTTTCAGCGTCCACAGCTCTTTTTGCTTCTTCCTCTTCAGAAAGTTTAGCATCGTCCTTGTCTCTCTTACGCTCAGAAAGACCTTCTTCGATAGCTGCGCCAAATGCTTTAACAAGCAAAGAAACTGATTTGAATGCATCGTCATTGGCTGGGATAGGGAAATCCACCTCGTTAGGGTTGGAGTTTGTATCTACCAATGCGAAAACAGGGATACCAAGCTTTTGTGCTTCGGCAATTGCAATATGTTCTCTTTTGATATCCACTACGAAAAGAGCTGCAGGAAGTCTGCTCAGGTCGGAGATACCGCCCAATACGCTTTCCATTTTTTCTTTCTGACGGCTGACCATCAGACGCTCTTTCTTAGCCAAGTTCTTGTAAGCATCTTCCTTCATCAATTTCTCAAGGGAAGACATTTTCTTAAGAGACTTACGAATGGTAGCGAAGTTGGTCAACATACCGCCCAACCATCTTTCGGTCACGTAAGGCATGTTGAGACGCTGTGCTTCTGCTGCTACCAGGTCTTTGGCTTGTTTTTTCGTAGCGACAAACATGATTTTTTTGCCGGAACGTACGATGTGCTTGATTGCGTTGGATGCTTCTTCGAGGCAAGCAAGCGTTTTGTTGAGGTCGATAATATGGATACCATTCTTCTCCATAAAAATGTATGGAGCCATTCTTGGATCCCACTTTCTCGTCAAGTGTCCGAAGTGAACACCAGCATCCAGTAAGTCTTTGTATTCGATTTTTGACATGAATGAAATTGTTTTCTATTGAATGAAGATCGTTCCGATTAACGCTTGGAGAACTGGAATCTTCTTCTTGCTTTTCTACGTCCTGGTTTCTTACGCTCGACCATTCTTGGGTCACGGGTAAGGAAACCTTCTTTCTTCAAAGGACCTCTGTGTGTTTCGTCAAATTCACACAAAGCTCTGGAGATAGCCATACGGGCTGCCTCAGCTTGTCCTTTGATACCGCCTCCATCTACATTGATCTGGATGTCATAGTTACCATCTACCCCTACCAGTGTCAAAGGCTGCTTCACTACGATCTGATGAAGATCAAATGGGAAGTAAACTTCGATGGATTTGTTGTTGACGGTAATTTTGCCATTTCCCGGAGTCATATAAATACGAGCTACGGAGGTCTTTCTTCTACCGATTTTGTTTATCATTTCCATGATTTAGGAGATTAAAGTGTGATGGCTTTTGGCTGCTGTGCGGCATGAGGATGCTCAGATCCTTCATAGACATACAGGTTACCGTACAACTTACTTCCCAATCTGTTTTTAGGCAACATGCCTCTTACAGCTTTCTCAATCAGGATTGCTGAAGATTTCTGCTTCAACAATCTAGGGGTAGAGATTCGCTGTCCACCTGGGTAACCGGTGTGGCGCACATATACTTTTGCGTCCCACTTGTCACCTGTCAATCTGACTTTGTCAGCGTTGATTACAATGACGTTGTCACCGCAATCCACGTTAGGAGTGAAGCTAGGCTTCGTCTTTCCTCGCAAGATTTTCGCAACCTCACTCGCCAATCGTCCAAGAATCGCAGCTTGGGCATCCACTACCACCCACTGCTTTTCTACTGTGGAGGCGTTGGCTGAGATGGTTTTATAGCTCAGAGTATCCACTGTGTAACTGTTTAATTTTTAGCTTGTTATTTATTTATCGACCCCAAAAAGGGACACAAAGATAGAAGTATTTTATTTTTCATGCAAACTATTTCCAATCCTAGGTCCTAATTTTCATAGGCTTAGGAAAAAATCCCAAAAGGGAATTTGGTTTGGCAATTCTCAGTTGACGCTTTTCAGGCGTTTTTTTCCAGCTGTTGGACTAAAACCTGAAAATCTTTGGGGTAGGGGGCTTCGACTTTTATCGGATTGCCGTCCAGGCCTTCAAAGGTGATTGAATACGCGTGTAAAGAGACCCGCTGCATAATGGGTAATTCCTCCGTATCTTTTTTCAGATTGAATCTGCGCTTGAGTGAAGAAAGGTACAAAGGGTTGCCGCCATAAAGTGTATCACCACAAATGGGCGATTTGAGGTAAGCCAAGTGTACTCTGATTTGGTGTAATCGACCTGTGATCGGTTTACACTCCACCAGGGTGTGTGCATAGTAGGTTTTCAACGTGTTGAAAATGGTCTGCGCAGGCTTGCCCTCTTTACTGACTTTTGCGATTCCTTTGTTGTTGGCAAGAAGATTTCGGTCCACCAGCTCATTGCTGAATTCCTTAATCCCCTCGACCACTGCATGATAGACTTTTTCCACTTTTCTGCTTTCAAACTGCATGGCCAAGTGCCTGTAGGCCTCCGGATTTTTGGCAATCACCAGACATCCCGAAGTCTCCTTGTCCAATCGGTGACACAGCTGGGCATCTGCTGTATGGGCCTTGGCAAGGTCGAGGATGTTCTGCGCCTCGTGCCGGTCGTCTAAGCTCGACAGGTAAGGCGGCTTGTTGATTACCAAGTAATCCGCATTTTCAAACAGAATCAGGTTATCAAAATCTACTTTCTTCATGTATCTCCTGCCTCTTCAAAACAGGCTGCAAAAGTAGGTAATTGGGAAGTCGAAAAAAATAGCCTTTCAAAGTAAAACAATTATCTCCCGTCTGTTGGAAATTAAAACCGCGGGATTGCCTTGATTTAAAGATTTCAACTTTTATTTGTTTTCCATTTTTAGCAAATGCACGAAATAAAACTTCCAAAAACCCTCCGAGAGGTCAATGTGACTCGTTACGTGATGCCCTTAAGGGAAGGTGGATCACTGCCGGCATTGGCCGAGGCAGATGACGGATTTAATTATGTGTTGAAATTCAAAGGTGCCGGTCAGCGGGAAAAGGCCCTGATCGCTGAGCTGATCGGTGGAGAGCTGGCGAGAAAATTAGGGTTCAAAGTTCCAGAGATTGTCTTTGCCCAGTTGGATGCCGCTTTTGGAAATTCGGAAGGAGACGAGGAAATCCAGGATTTGCTCAAAAGCAGTCAAGGATTGAACCTGGGGCTACATTTTCTTTCCAAAGCAATCACCTTTGATCCCGGCGCCACTAAGGTCGACGAAGATTTAGCTTCGAGGATTGTCTGGTTTGACAGCTGGATTACCAATGTGGACCGGACTTTCCGCAATACCAATCTTCTGATCTGGAATCGGGAACTTTGGTTGATTGATCATGGTGCATCATTTTTGTTTCACCATTCCTGGGAAAATTGGGAAAGGCATGCTGCGAGCCCTTTTTCCACGATCAAGGACCACGTTCTGCTGCCGAGAGCGTCAGCACTGGAACGGGTGGATGAGGAGATGAAGCGTATCGTTACACCTGAACTCGTTGAAGAAGTAGTGGAAATGGCGCCAGATGAGTGGATTTTGGCTTCCAGGGATACCGAAACCGCACAGGAAGCGAAGGAAGTATATGTTTCTTTTTTAAAAATGAGACTTGCCCAATCACATGTGTTTGTAAACGAAGCTATCGATGCACGGAAAGCACTTATTTGAATATGCTGTGATTCGCCTTGTCCCAAAAGTTGAGCGCGAGGAATTTGTAAATGTCGGGGTGGTGATGTGCTGTAAGAGACAAAATTACATCAAGTCCCAGATTGAACTGGATGAGCAAAAGGTGCAAGCATTGGATCCGGAGGTGGATTTGGAGCTGTTGAAATCATATTTGGACTCTTTTGATAAAGTCTGCAAAGGTGAAAATTCAGAAAACCCAATTTCTCTTCAGGATGCGGCTTCCAGATTTCGATGGTTAACGGCTGCGAGAAGTTCTATACTGCAGACTTCCCGACCTCATTCCGGATTTTCAGAGGATTTGGATCAGACCTTGAAAAGTCTTTTTGAGCAGTACGTTGCCTGATTTAGGGTTACTTGTTTTCGAATACGGGAGTTTTTTCAATCGGCTTTTTCTCCTTTTCAAGTGGGAGTGAAAAACTAAATATAGACCCTTTGCCTACAGTTGAGCTGACCGAAATCTTGCTTTTGTGTCCCTCCAAGATGTGCTTGACGATAGCAAGTCCAAGTCCAGTTCCGCCTCGCTCTTTCGATCGGCTTTTTTCTACCCTATAAAAACGTTCAAAAATCCGCTTTAGATCCTCCGGTGGAATCCCTTGTCCGTTGTCTTTGATATCGACCTGGATCGTGTTTTTCTGGGATTTCAGTGTGACTTTGACCTCTCCTCCGTCGTGATTGTACTTCACCGCATTGAATATGAGGTTTTGGCAAACCCGGTAGATCTTTTGTCTGTCCGCATGGGTGATGTGGCTTTTCTCGGGATCAAATTCCAGCTTTATGACCACATCTCTTTTAGAGGCTTTGTGTTCCAGTTGATCGATTACTTCCTGGATCAGGTCCTTGAGGTCGAAGTCAGTAAAATTGAACTTGATCACACCACTTTCCATCTGATTAAGGGTGAGCAAGTCCTTGACAAGTACATCCAAAGAATCGAGGCTTTTTGCGGCTCTCTTTAAAAATTTCATCCGTACCTGCTTGTCGTCGATTGCCCCATCCAGCAAGGTGTGAATGTAGCCCTGAGTCGCAAAAATGGGAGTTTTCAATTCGTGTGAAATATCCGCAATGAATTCCCTTCGGAATTCGGCATTTTTCTGAAGTGTTTCAATTTCCTTTTGCCGGGCTATAGCATAGGAGTTGATTACGGTGTTGATTTTTCTAAGTGGCGAAAGTGAAGACCGAATGGATTTGTCATTGATTTCTGACAGATCTTTTTTCTGGATTTTTTCCAAAAGTGAATAAATCTGACCGATCTCCCTGAAGACCAAAAACTCTAAGGTAATGGTGATCAATAAATAGGATACAGAAAAAGAAAGCCCACCTGCAACCAATAAAACACTCCAATTGGAATCCGGCACCAAGGAAAGGAAGGCAGCTACCAATGCGGATATGGCTAGAGCCAAAATCAAAGATATTCCCCTGGAACTGGTCAGCATTTTATCCCAAATCGAACTTGTATCCTACACCTTTTACTGTAGTGATGTAATCTTCACCGATCTTCTCCCGGACTTTTCGAATGTGTACGTCGACCGTTCGGGCCAGAACAAACACATCTGTTCCCCAGATGTTGTGAAGAAGTTCATCTCTACTGAAAACCATATTAGGGTTTTTGGCGAGGAAATACAACAATTCAAATTCCTTCTTGGGTAAGGTGATGGTTTTGCCTGCTTTATCGATGGTGTAGCTGGATCGATCGATTGTCAGATCTTTGATTTTAATCTGAGCTTGTTCTTGCTCTTTTTTTGATTCTCTTCGAAAAAGTGCGGTAATCCTGCTCATCAGCGCCCTCGGTTTGATTGGCTTGGTGATGTAGTCGTCCGCGCCGACATCAAATGCAGCCACTTCGGAATATTCCTCCATTCGGGCAGTTAGGAAGATGATAAAAGTGTTTTTTAATTCCGGGATCTGTCTGATTTGAAGGCATGTCTCGACTCCATCTTGATTGGGCATCATGATGTCAAGCAAAATTACGTCGGGCTTAAATTTGACAGCCGTTTTGACCGCTTTGATTCCGTCGTCAGCAGTGGCCACCTCAAACCCCTCTTTTTGAAGGTTATATTTCAATATCTCCACAATATCCGGCTCATCATCGACTACCAGGACTTTGATTTTTTGCTTATCGCTCATGGAGGAATTTCTTAAAGGTTCGGTTAAAAATAAGGAATATTTGAAGATACTGACCAAACAAAAATTGGCTAACAGTTAAAAATCGAGGTGAAATATGAGGTTTGTTTTGTGGTAATTCACCAATGTTAATAAAAGGTTATCTTTATGTAAATCAATTGTTTCGAAGTCCCTTGGCAGAAGAAATGTCGATATTCAGGGATCCTATGAATAGGTCTGCTTTGATTTTTACCGGGATTTTATTCTGATCCTTAGTAACCCATACTTTTACAGGATAGTCTCCTCTGAACAGTTTGTTTTGGGGCATGAGAGGAGAAAATATATAGGTGTCTTTCAGTCCAAGACTAGTTTCGATCTGTTCTGTACCTTCGTATATTAATTTTAGGTTATATATTTCCTTATCAAAAAATCCGGTGATCAGAATCGATTGCCCTTTTTTCAAATTGCTCAGATCCATAGTCCTCAAGAAATAAAAACCGCTGACTAAATCCTGAACTTGACCGGGTAGTTTGAATTCCTTCGTGTCTTTCAATACCCGGTTGTCTCGGTCATAGAGTTCCATTTTTGCCTTTCGGTTTATCTGGTCAAAATAGACCTTTTCATGCTTTCGGTACTTTCCTTCTTCGATATGGCGGTAGGATAATGAAGGCAGGAGTGTTCCGGTATCTAGGTGGGTTCCCCAATTGTCGTTAACTCTTCCGAATATTGTGGCAGCTCCTTTGGTTTTACCGAAGGCGTCTATTTTATAATGTGGTCTGGAAGCTTCATTGATTGTCCTTCTGCTAACTTGTAGTTTGGCCTCGGCAAGACTTAACCATCCATAAGTGACTTCAAATTGTAATTCCTCACCAAAAGTAAATGCGGAATTCTTTGGACCATTTTGACCCAAAGCAAGAGTGGTACTGAACAGAATAA
Source organism: Algoriphagus lacus (assembly GCF_003583985.1). Lineage (GTDB taxonomy): Bacteria > Bacteroidota > Bacteroidia > Cytophagales > Cyclobacteriaceae > Algoriphagus > Algoriphagus lacus. The sequence goes on from NZ_QXML01000002.1 coordinate 95,075, forward strand.
GGAGAATGGCTCTGAGCACAGTATTCATTTGATACTTGACAATACCTGACAATTTTCTGTCGCTTTGAAAGGTATTACGAAAAAAACGATCATTTGATTGATTAAAAATACGAATTTGGCCTTCGGAAACAATAGGCCCTTCCACCTTGGTTATGCCTTCATGTTTCGTTAATTTCACCAACATTTTAATCCTCTTTATTTTGAAATCATGAGTAATAACGCAGAAAAACTGAAAGCTTTACAGCTGACTATTGATAAGCTGGAAAAAACTTACGGAAAAGGTACCGTAATGAAGCTGAGCGATAATAAAGTACAGGATATTCCCGCTATTTCCACAGGTTCTTTGGGCTTGGATATGGCTTTAGGGATTGGTGGTATTCCAAGAGGTAGGGTGATAGAAATCTATGGTCCGGAATCTTCCGGTAAGACTACCTTGACCATGCATTGCATTGCCGAGGCCCAAAAGGCTGGAGGTATGGCGGCATTCATCGATGCAGAACATGCTTTTGACAAGAACTATGCTGAGAAGTTGGGAATTGATACTGAAAACCTACTCATCTCCCAGCCGGACAATGGAGAGCAAGCCTTGGAAATTGCCGAGCATTTGATCCGTTCAGGAGCTATTGACATTATTGTTATTGACTCTGTTGCTGCTTTAGTTCCCAAAGGGGAACTCGAAGGCGAAATGGGTGAGAGCAAAATGGGACTCCAGGCAAGATTGATGTCCCAAGCTTTGCGTAAGCTCACGGGAGCCATCAACAAGACCGGATGTTCCTGCATATTTATTAACCAGCTTCGGGATAAGATTGGGGTGATGTTTGGCAGTCCTGAGACTACCACCGGTGGTAATGCCTTGAAATTCTACGCCTCAGTTCGCCTAGATATCCGAAGAGTTGGTCAGATCAAAGAAGGGGCGGATAACATTCTTGGAAACCGTACCCGGGTTAAGGTGGTGAAAAATAAAGTTGCTCCACCTTTTAAAGTGGTGGAGTTTGACATCATGTATGGCCAGGGGATTTCAAAGGTTGGAGAGATCATTGATTTAGGTGTAGAGCTTGAAATCATCAAAAAAGCCGGTTCATGGTTTTCTTATAACGGAGAAAAACTCGGTCAAGGTAGAGATGCGGTAAAAAGCCTGCTTTTGGATAATCCTGAATTGATGGATGAGTTGGAAGGGAAAATCAAGGCTGCATCTGGTCTACTGCCAACCGAACCGACCATTGATTTGGAAGATTGATCTCGACTAGATACAATCAAAAAAGGAGGCTTTGGCCTCCTTTTTTGATTTCTTGGAAAATTGAATTGACATCAAGCGGTCCGGATGGCCTCAACTGGATCCATTCGTGCAGCTAAGGTAGCGGGTACAATTCCTGCCACCACTCCAATGATGGAGGATACTCCAAGTCCCAGCAAAACATTACTGAAGGAAAGAATCAACTCCAAACTTCCCAGTTGGACAAAACTCAGGAAAAAGACCAATAAAATTCCAGTACCTCCTCCGATAAGACTCAGACACACGGCTTCAAAAAGGAACTGAAAGAGGATGAAATAATTCTTTGCCCCCAGTGACTTTTGAATTCCAATAATATTGGTTCGCTCCCGTACCGAGACAAACATGATGTTGGCAATACCAAAGCCTCCAACCAGGATCGAAAATCCTCCGATTACCCAGCCTGCCACTGAAATCACATCGAAAATCGATCCGATGGCATTTTGAAGAAATTCAGTTTTGTTTAAGGCAAAGTTGTCTTCTTCTGTTGGCTTAAGTCCTCGCTTGGCCCGCATGAGTCCGGTCAATTCATTTTCCAATGCAACCAACCCAACATCTTCCCCTTTTCCTTTAGCAGCAATGGTTGGGTTAATTCCGTTTTTCCCAGTATTGAACATTTTGGTGAATGCACCATAAGGGATAAGGCAAGCTTCGTCCTTAGACGGAAGCTCAAGAACACCCCCGCCCTCTTCCTCAAAAATCCCAATCACAATAAACTTAAGGCCTTTTATTTTTAATTCTTGACCTACCGGATCTAGGTTTGGGAACAACGTACTTGCAATTGTGGCACCGATTATTGCGAAATTTCTTGATCCCCTGATTTCTGCTTCTGTGAAAAATCTTCCTTTTTCGATTGGAACGTCATAGACATTGGGGTAGGTGTCAAACACGCCAGTAAGCTGCATTCCTTGGTAAGCATTATTTCCGGCCTTGGCGGTGGTATTTGCTGAAGCGGATATTGTAATGGCTTCAGCATTTTTAAGTTTCTCATTGAGGAACCGGTACTCCGCCACCGTGCTTGAGGGTCTTTGGAAATATTTCCACCAAGGATAATTTGTTGGGGGGCCTGATTGAAATGGCATTTTATCAACCCGAATCACATTGGTTCCAAGAAAAGATAAAGATGACTTGATGTTGTTTTCAAGTGAATCCACTAAAGTGAATACGGCAATAATGGCGAAAATCCCCACTGTAACACCCAAAAGGGATAAGATCGTACGGGTTAGATTGGATTTGAGGGCAGTAATTGCGAAGCGGAAACTTTCCCAGGTCAGTTGGAAAAACAGCATGCTTTGTATAGTTGGTTAAAACAATTTGTCAAGTTAGCTGAAATTGGGCATTATTGTTATTAACTTTGCATTTTTTAAAGCAATTCACAGAGTTACAAGATCGAGTAAGACTCATAAAGCTCCCATATGAAATTATCAGACTTCAAATTTGACGTCCCAAGAAAATTAATTTCCCTTTATCCCACAGAAAACCGAGACGAATCCCGATTGATGGTGGTTCATCGGAAAACTGGTCAAATCGAACATCGTCTGTTCAAAGACATTCTGGAATACTTTGGCGAAGGAGATGTGTTCGTGATTAACGATACCAAGGTTTTCCCGGCCAGATTATATGGGAATAAGGAAAAGACGGGCGCCAAAATTGAAGTTTTCCTCCTTCGTGAGCTAAATCCGGAACTGAGACTTTGGGATGTTTTAGTAGATCCAGCACGTAAAATCCGTGTTGGGAACAAGTTGTATTTCGGCGATAGTGATCTGGTAGCAGAAGTTATTGACAATACCACTTCCAGAGGCCGTACGATCCGGTTTCTCTTCGATGGGAATGAAGAAGAATTCCAAAAGACCATTGATTCTTTGGGAGAGACTCCGTTATTGAAGGAATTCATTGACAGAAAGATCGAGCCGGAAGATCGCGAGAGATATCAGACCGTATTTGCAAAAAATGTAGGTGCTGTCGCTGCACCTACTGCAGGACTTCATTTTACTCCTCAGCTCCTGAAAAGACTTGAATTGAAGGGAGTGGAGATAGCTCCGATTACCCTTCATGTAGGCTTGGGTACTTTCCGTCAGGTGGATGTGGAAGATCTCACCAAGCACAAGATGGACTCGGAAAATTATAACATTCCTGAAAAGACTGTGCAATTGGTCAATGAGGCGCTTGACAGTAAAAAGCGTGTAGTAGCAGTGGGAACCACTTCTTTGAAGACCGTGGAATCTTCGGTCACTGCTGGTGGTAGACTGAAAGCAAGCAGCGGTTGGACTGATAAGTTCATCATCCCACCTTACGAATTCAAAATCGCCAATTCTCTGATCACCAATTTCCATTTGCCAGAGTCAACATTACTGATGACTGCAGCGGCTTTTGGAGGATACGACTTGATCATGAAGGCATACAAAGAAGCCGTCAAGGAAAAATATCGGTTCTTCTCTTATGGAGATGCGATGTTGATCCTCTAACACTTGAAAGCTCCGAAAGGAGCTTTTTTTATACCTTCACGGAATTAGAGAGTCGAAGAAAAGTAGGTAGGACCTTTCCGGTTCATATTTGTCTCAAAGATTTATTAATGAAAAAAGCTGCAATTCTGGTAGCGGGTGGAAAGGGTACCCGAATGGGTGGCCCAGTTTCCAAGCAATATTTGCCAATCGGTGGGAAGCCTGTGCTAATGCATACGCTGGAAGTTTTTTCCAAAGTTGATCCTGATATTTATCTGATTCTTGTTTTGCCGGAGGAGGATTTTTCTTTTTGGAAGAAACTGTGTCAGGAATTCAATTTTGATCTGCCTCATCAAATCGTCGGTGGAGGCAACTCCAGGTTTCAATCAGTTAGAAATGGACTGAACGCATTGCCTTTTGAATCCGGCTTGGTCGCAATCCATGACGGGGTAAGACCCTTTGTCAGTTTGCATGTGGTCAATCTCAGTTTTGAAGAGGCTGCCAGATCCGGAAGCGCGATAGCCGTGGTTCCACTTAAGGATTCGATTCGAAAAGTTACAGAAGATGGGAAAAGCACTTTTCAGGAAAGGCAACTTTTTCGCTTGGTCCAAACTCCCCAAACTTTTCAGATCAGTAAAATCAAACAGGCCTTCGAAGTAACAGAACTCCCACAGTTTACCGATGACGCCACGGTCTATGAGCATAAGGGATGGGAGGTTAGTCTCATTCCCGGCAATGCGGAAAATATCAAAATCACTACTCCGGAGGATTTGGAGTATGCTGAGTTTCTGCTTTCCCGTAAAAAATAGCATCGGCGAAAAAATCGCCCGCAATTTCACCGACCAAATTGTCCCCTTTACCGACTTTAGTTCGGGCTTTGCCTATTGCTTGTTCTTAGGAATTTGAAGCGCATGTACTTTTGATCATCAACTTTATCAAAAACAGCCATGAACAATTTCAAAAGACCAAAAAATGACGGAAACATTGCCTTCGGGTTTATCATTCTCGGAATAGGCGTTATCCTATTGTTGAAAAAAATGGGGATTTTCATCCCGAGTTGGGTTCTGACCTGGCCCATGATCCTTATTGTGATCGGTACTTTTGCCATCATCAAACATGAGTTTAAGAGCTTCTTCGGTTTCATGATGCTTTTTATTGGCTCTTACTTTCTGTTGAAAAACGAGTTTGATTTTGACTTTGGCATCAGTCAATACATCTGGCCAATTGGATTGATCATTTTAGGTATTTACCTGATTACTCAGCGGAAACGCGAGAATCGAATCATCGAAGATATCCGAAACAACTGGCAGGCAAATAAATCCACCGGTGCTTTCAAATCATCCACTGTGGAGGATGCCAAAATAGTCAGTGAAGAGGGCGGAAGCACATCTTCCTCCACTGACTCAGGTTTTACCAGAACCACTGGAACTTCTTTCAGTGACAAACTGAATATCGACGCCATTTTCAGTGGGGTTAACCGAAAGATGATTTCCAAAAACTTTCAGGGGGGCAAGATTACTGCTGCATTTGGTGGTGTTGAACTGGATCTTACTTCTGCAGACTTTAACGGAGTGGTAACGATTCAGGTAGATGTGATTTTCGGTGGGGTGAAGATGGTTGTACCCCCTCATTGGGACATTCGCACAGAGGTGAGCAATATCGCGGCTGGCTTGGAGGATAAAAGATTCTTCCGTGATGGAGGAGTCGACCCTAACAAAGTCGTGATTCTTAAAGGCACGATTCTATTCGGAGGTTTGGAAATCAAATCATATTAACGACCTTCAAACCAGCTATAACCCACTGCCGCCTTGCTTTTTAACGCTTTTTCAAATCCCAAATTGGGAAAATGGATCATCCCTGGAGCCGGTGTTATCTGGCTTCTGGGATGTTTTCTTTTACTCATAGAATATGACCTTGAAACAGAAGTTGCCCTGTTGGATTCTGTTTTTTTCAGTTTGATTTTTCTGGGAGGGGTGTTTGTGTTGGATCGTGTTTTTGGGCTTTTCGCTCCGAAGGGAAAAAATGTTTGGTTACTCTTTGCTGTGCCTTTTTTCCTCAGTCTGATGGGGGTATTGGTGCATTTCTATGGACTTTCCTGGTGGTATGAGGGCGAAGAAGTTTACCTGGGATTTCTTAGTTCCAACTTTTACCTGCGCTGGGCAATACTCGCTTTGGCTGAGCAGCTGGTTTCTGTTTTGGCTTTGGTTGTATCCAAATTGGAAAGGCAGGAAGAAATTCAAAAACGGGAAGCTCAGATGCTTCAGCTATCCAAGGATGCTGAACTTGCCCAACTCCGTCAACAATTGCAACCGCACTTCCTTTTCAACAGCCTCAATTCGATCAATGCACTGGTCATTTCCCAGCCTCAAAAGGCACGTGAAATGGTATTGCAGCTTTCGGAGTTTCTGAGAGGAACAATCCGAAAGGACTCCCAAACATGGATTTCTTTGGAAGAGGAGTTAAACTATCTGAAGTTGTACCTGCAGATTGAACGGGTAAGGTTTGGTCATCGTCTGGAGGTTGATTTTGAGGTAGATCAGGAGTTTTTGTCCATCAAATTACCGCAACTTTTGATTCAACCTTTGGTGGAAAATGCCATCAAACATGGTCTTTATGGAGTGACTGGGAATGTGAAAATCGGGATTTCTGGAAAAAAGGAAGGCAGTTACTTCTTGTTGGAAGTGGATAATCCCTTTGATCCTGAATCTACATCGGCTGAGGGAACTGGTTTTGGGCTCAGTTCAGTGGAGCGAAGGTTGTTTTTGCTCTTTGGGCGGACAGACTTGTTGGAATATGGTCCCGAAGGAAATCTTTTTAGAGTAAAACTTAAAATCCCTCAATTTCAATGATTCGGACGATAATAATCGATGATGAACCACTTGCAGCAAGCATAGTGCAGGAGTTTTTGGCGGAATTCCCCCAATTCCAGATTTTGGAAGTATGTCAGGATGGTTTTCAGGGATTGAAAGCCATTCAGCAGCATAAGCCGGATTTGATTTTTCTGGATGTTCAGATGCCAAAGATCACCGGATTTGAAATGTTGGAGCTCTTGGATGAGCCACCTGCGGTGATTTTTACTACAGCGTTTGACCAATATGCACTGAAAGCCTTTGATGCCAAGGCAATGGATTACTTGCTAAAGCCTTTTTCTCAGGCAAGATTCAAACAGGCGATTGACCGGTTTTTGGAGAGTTGGGAAATCGGTAAAGCTGAAAGAGGCGCTGAGCCTGAGTTGAGTCAGCTGGCAGAAAAGAGCAATAGATTAGTCGTTCGAGTAAAAAATGACATTAAGATTATCCCAATTCAGGATGTGGCTTTTTTTGAGGCAGAAGATGACTATATCTCGATTCATACGCCAAGTGGCAAATACCTCAAAAAAATGACCATGAAAACGCTGGAAGAAACTCTCGATCCCGGCAAGTTTGCTCGCGTTCATCGCTCGTATATCATCAACCTTAATGGAATCACCGGGATTGAAACCTATGAGCGCGACACCTATTTGGTCAAATTGCGGGGGGGGCAACAAATTCCCGTGAGCAAAACCGGCTATTCAAAACTCAGGCAAGTCTTGGGGATGTAACAAAGTCTGATAAGGAAAAAGCCCCGCATTTGCAGGGCTTTTGGTTTTAGTATTCGTCCTCGTTGAAGAAGAAATCATCTTTGGTCGGATAGTCCGGCCATATTTCTTCGATGGTCTCATAAGGCTCGCCGTCATCTTCGAGTTCTTGGAGATTTTCCACTACTTCTAGTGGAGCGCCGGAGCGGATGGCGTAGTCAATCAGCTCATCCTTGGTCGCTGGCCAGGGAGCGTCCTCAAGATAGGAAGCTAGTTCAAGTGTCCAGTACATAGTGTTTATTTTAAAAGGTGTTCCGGAAATTTATAAAGGTGCAAGAATAGTGATTTTTTGGATAAGTAGTTTCAACTCAAATCCGAGGAGAAAGTTGCTTCAAAATATAGTTTTTTACGTCTACTTTCCGCTTCAGACCTGACAACTTTTTTCTCATCATCATTTCAAAGTCTGGAGTCTGTACTCTGAAATTGTCTGAATTGTTTTGCATAGTTTCCAACTCGCTTTGATCTCGGTGGAGTAAGTCCTTGAGAATGGCAGACTTGATTTGATTTTGCTCTAGGATTGGCTTGGAATCGAAGTCGGGATATTTTCCATGTGCCAGTTTTTCCAGAAATGATTTTTCAAAGATAATGTCCATGAAAAACTGATAGGATCTAGCAGGAAGGTTGGCTTCCTTCGGTTTATGGGCAGGAAGTTTTTTCCAATCCTCCTGAATTGCCTTTGCCCGGGTAGTGATTGCGTAGGAAGTTGGCTGATGGGACAACTTCTTCAGTTCCTCAACCATGCCTTCGATCTTTTTTAGGACCTCCCTGGGGTGCATACTTGGTCCTGGATTGAGGGTGCGTTTGTATCTGGAGAAAATGCGGTTGTTCAGTTTGGAAAACTCATCCCAAAGCGGTTGACGCTTTTCAGCAGGGACTTTTCCGGCTTCTTTCCATTCTTTTTGAATTCGCTTGGAGATTTCAAAAGCCATTTTGGCATCCGGAAGATCATGGGCTTCTCGGGCTTGCACAACTAGAGCTTCGTATACTTTTATATTTTCTTCCGCTTGGAGTGCCAGACCTTCATAGAAATGTTTCCTGTTTTCGAAGAAATTTTGAATCGCATCATTGAATTCTCGCTCAATTTCTTCGTGGATTTCTTTATCCACTGGGCCTGTTTTAATCCATCGAAGCTTCAATTCCTTGAATGCTTCCGCGGTATTTTTCCAGTCTGTGTCGTTTTTCAAGGCTTCCGCTTCCAGGATCAGCCCCTTTTTTACTTCCAGGTTTTTGGACCGGTTGGCTTGGATGATTTCATTCAAAAATTCTTCCTGCTGATTGAGTTCTTCGATCAAAGGAATAAAATCACCCAAAGCATCGGATTCGTATAATGAATCGCGCAAATGGATAAGTTTCATCAGGAAGGAACCTTTGTTTTGATTTTCCTGAATATCAGTTTTCAGTTTGGCTACCTTGTCTTTGATTTGCTCAAAACGGGCTGAGAAATAGCTAATGGTGGACGCTTCATCCTCCTTGACCTCACCGATTTCTCTGTCTTCCCTCCCTAAAAAACCCTTCAAAAAGACTTTGCCGTCCTTGATATATCCATACGGATGTTCCATTACGCTACAATAGGTTATAGGTGGTCGTTTTCAATTTTTCGCAAAATAATCATTTAGCCCTCACTTATCCTAAGAAAGGTATATTTTTGCCATCTTACTCCAAACAGACAGTAAACGATCATTATACCATCATGAGTGCAGAAAAAATCATCTTTTCCATGGCCTGGGTGTCCAAGATTTACCCCCCACAAAAGAAAGTTCTAAAAGATATTTATCTCTCATTTTTTTACGGCGCCAAAATCGGCGTTTTGGGTCTAAACGGCTCAGGAAAGTCTTCTTTGCTCCGCATCATTGCGGGAGTTGACAAGGAATTTCTTGGAGAAGTGGTATGGTCCCCGGGTTACACAGTCGGGATGTTAGAGCAGGAACCCAAGCTTGATCCAACTAAAACCGTAAAGGAAGTAGTGGAAGAGGCAGTAGCCGGTACCGTCGCCTTATTGAAGGAATTTGAAGACATAAACGAGAAATTCATGGATCCGGCACTGATGGAAGATCCCGATGCCATGGATAAGCTCATCACCCGGCAGGGAGAAGTCCAGGAAAAACTCGATGCGGCCAATGCTTGGGAACTGGATACGATGCTGGACAAAGCAATGGATGCCCTTCGTCTGCCACCGGCGGATGCCAATGTGGCCAACCTGTCCGGTGGTGAAAAGCGAAGGGTGGCGCTTTGCCGATTGTTGTTGCAGGAACCTGATGTGTTGCTTCTTGACGAACCTACCAACCATTTGGATGCGGAATCTGTGCTTTGGTTGGAGCAGCACCTTCAGAATTACAAAGGAACTGTCATTGCAGTAACCCACGACCGTTATTTCCTGGACAATGTTGCTGGATGGATTCTGGAATTGGATCGAGGTGAGGGGATTCCATGGAAAGGTAATTATTCTTCCTGGTTGGAGCAAAAGCAAAACCGACTGAAGCAGGAAGAGAAGACAGAATCCAAGCGACAGAAAACCCTTGAGCGGGAATTGGAGTGGATCCGGATGTCTCCCAAAGCCCGTCAGTCCAAAGGCAAGGCCCGTTTGAACGCATATGACAAACTGATAGGAGAAGAGTCAAAGGAAAAGGAAGCCAAGCTGGAGCTTTTCATTCCTCCTGGGCCTAGATTGGGTGCCAAAGTGATTGAGGCACATAATGTGTCCAAAGCTTATGGTAACAAGTTGTTATTTGAAAATCTAAGTTTCTCACTTCCCCAGGGGGGAATCGTGGGGATCATCGGTCCAAACGGGGCAGGTAAGACGACGCTTTTCAAATTGATTACCGGACAGGAAAAACCTGATTCGGGAAGCTTTGAGGTCGGTGAAACTGTGAAACTGGCCTATGTTGATCAGGAGCACGACCGATTGGACCCCAATCTGACAGTTTACCAGATTATTTCCGGAGGAAATGAATTAATGAAGTTGGGAAATAAAGAAGTGAATGCCAGAGCTTATGTTTCCAAATTCAACTTTGCCGGATCAGATCAGGAGAAAAAAGTCGGAGTTCTCTCCGGAGGAGAGCGCAACCGAGTGCACCTGGCGATCACCCTTAAAGAAGGCGGAAACTTGCTGCTACTCGACGAACCGACCAATGACTTGGATGTAAATACGCTTCGGGCATTGGAAGAAGCTTTGGAAAACTTCGGTGGCTGTGCCGTTATTATATCCCACGACCGTTGGTTCCTCGATCGAATCTGTACTCACATCTTGGCCTTTGAAGGGGATTCTCAGGTGTATTGGTTTGAAGGCAACTTCTCCGATTACGAGGAAAACAAGAAGAAGAGACTTGGTGACGTGACACCTAAGCGGATTCGCTATAAGAGTTTGAAATAAGTAGACAGTTTTGAAATCTATGATTGAACCCCTCGAAGATTTTTCGTCGAGGGGTTTGTTTTTTTTGTTTTAGAGGGATAGTGTTTTGATAATCAGGTCTTTTTAAAACAAGATTGCATCGATAATACATGATTTGGTGTACGATCGGCACAAGCTTTTTGACTTCAAACCTGTTTGGCTATTCCCTCTTCAAATGTTTTGGATTTTCAGCTATTCTCGGATTTTTCCACTGCCTTTTCCCTTACTTTGTAGCGGAATTTTTTCCAAACCAGCCTATTGACCTATGAGACAGCTACTCCTAAGACCCGGAGCAGAAGAATTGAATTACGAGATCCGGGGAATCGTAAAAAAAGCCCGGCAAATCGAAGCCCTTGGCTATCCCATGACTTGGGAAAATATCGGTGATCCCATCCAAAAGCATAATCATGTGCCAGATTGGATGAAGGAAATCATTGCCGACCTGCTCAAAGAAGACAAAACTTATGGCTACGCTGATTCTAAAGGCGTCCTGGAGACCAGAAAGTTTCTCGCCAATCTAAATAATGAAAAAGGAGGCACTCAAATCACTGCGGAGGACATTTTGTTCTTCAACGGATTGGGAGATGCAATTGCAAAGCTGTACCAATTTCTGATTCCGACCGCACGGATTATCGGGCCATCTCCCGCTTACTCCACCCACAGCTCGGCTGAAGCCGCCCACGCCAATACAGCCCCGATCACCTACAAGCTTGATCCGGACAATCAGTGGTTGCCCGATATGGAAGACCTCTACATGAAGGTGAAATACAATCCCTCCATTGTCGGCATCCTGATTATCAATCCGGATAATCCCACTGGCATGGTTTATCCTAAAGAAGTTTTGGAAGGCTTTGTGAAAATCGCAGAGGAATTCAGCCTGCTGTTAATCGCCGACGAGATCTACCAAAATATCACGTACAACGGAATCAAGGCAGTTGCATTAGCAGAAGTGATTGGTAGCCGACCGGCTATTTCCTTGAAAGGGATTTCTAAGGAATTTCCTTGGCCGGGAGCCCGATGCGGTTGGATGGAGTTTTACAATCGAAATGCCTCTGTGGAATTTGCAAAACTTTGTCAGACACTGGAAAATGCGAAGATGATTGAGGTTTGTTCTACCATTTTGCCTCAATTGGCTATTCCAAGAATCATGAGTCATCCGGATTACCATGCCTATCGTGAACAGGCCAATGTGCAAATCGGGCAGCGGAGCCAATGGATGCGGGAAATTCTCGGAGATATTCCTGGGATTAAATTCAACCCGACTCAAGGTGCTTTTTACAATACCATCGTGTTTGACGAGAAATTGATGACTCCTCATCAAACCCTTCCGATAGAAGACGAACGATTACAAAAGTTGTTGGATACTTGGTTGAACGACCCAGAGATGCCATTGGACAAGCGTTTTGTCTATTATTTGCTGGCGGCTGAACGAATCTGTGTGGTACCGATTTCTTCGTTTTGTTCTGATCTCAGAGGCTTTCGTGTTACTCTTTTGGAGGAAAATGAGGAGGTTTTTAAGGATACGTTCAGAAGATTGGGGAAATCGATTCAGCGATACTTAGGATCTTAACAGTTGGTTTCAGCACTGAAAACTGACAATTGAAATTTCTTACTAATTCAAATTATCATGGCTCCTGACCTTAATTTTAGGGTCAGGAGTTGTTTTTTCTTCCTCGACAAGCGTTGAATCTGATAGGCTATTTAGATCTGGTTGGCCTGCATTGACCCAAGCCGTAAACCAAAAGTCTGCGATCATTTTGATGGAACGCTTCATTTGCCGCTCGATTTGATTATCCAAGGCAAAGGTAAAAGCCTCTGTAAATTCCTTGGAATAGACCCGAACGGTCAATCCATTTCGTTCCTCGAAGCTGAATTTCTGATCCTCCGGGAAATCAGTTGTAAGTTGTTTCTCGATAGTCAAAACACTGTCCACCTGTGCATGAGCATATGCCACCGCATCCCAAATTGCAAGCTGAGGTTTCTCAACGTAAGCTGCTTTACCTACCCAAAATGAATAATCTTTGGCTTGTAATTCGGGTACCCGGCTTTCCCAAAAGCCATGAATTCCTTCCTGACCGGTGAGTTGGCCGTTGTAATTTTTAGTGGTGTGAAGCGGAACATTAAGGTCCCCCAGGTAGTGTCCCAAGTCTGCAGAAAGCCTAAGAATCGCGGCTGTATTTTTTTGTTCGAAGGCTTTGGTCAAGCTAAGCATAGTCAGGTAAGCTGACCAAGGACCAATACCATGAGCTCGGAGCGAATCTTCAGGAATTTTCTCAATTGCTTCCGGCCAATATTTCGGCAAAATAAAAAGTGCACTGTCACCATAATGGTCCAAATCGATGTAGTGTTTTTCAGCTTCCCCTACGACCGCATACCTTCTTCGGTCGGGATTGACAGCATTTTCCTCAATGAATTGAAGATGAGGTTTGTAGAATTGGATCAATTCTGGGGGAAGTGAATATACAGCTTGACGGTTGATCATAGAATGGGCATAAAATCCCCATTCCACTTGCTTCTGGGGCCAAAAAAGAAACCCTAATGCCCAAATAATAAAAAACTTCATACATGAAATTAATCAAAACAATTGTCTTTCAGGATAAGAAAAAAACTATATTTGCACCCTGTTTAGCACTTTTCGCAAAATTTTCGGATTTGGGAAGAGACCAGACAGAAAGGAATGTTTGAAATTCCTTTGGCAGAATTAATTATTTACAATAACTTTGCACTCCAATTCGGAATAGGGGAACGTAAAGAATTTAAGTTAAAAACGAGATATGGCAAATCACAAATCAGCTCTTAAGAGAATTCGTGCCAACGAAGCGAAGCGTTTGAGAAATAGATATCAGTCTAAGACCACCAGAACTTTCATCAAAAGATTGAAGGCTGCAACTGATAAAGTAGAAGCAATGGAGCTTTACAAGAAGGTTGTTTCTATGCTGGACAAATTGGCTAAGAAGAACGTCATTCACAAAAACAACGCTAGCAACAAGAAATCAAGATTGGCCAAATTCGTTAATGCTTTGGCTTAATTTCTGAAAAACTTTGTTACTTAAACCCTGTCAAAAGCAGGGTTTTTTTATTTCCTTTTTCTGGGTAGTTTTAGTTAAACTTTTTTGAGAACTACTTATGAGTCAATTCACTTCCATCAAAATTTCCGAGCTCGCGGAAGAAGATCGTCCCCGTGAAAAATTATTGCTTAAGGGAAAGGCAGCGTTATCAGATGCGGAATTGATCGCCATTCTCATCGGGTCTGGTACCCCGACTATCAGTGCGGTCGACTTGTCCAGACTGATCCTTCGGGAGGTAAATCACGATTTGGCATCTTTGGCCAAAATGTCTGTCAAAGACTTGATGAAATTCAAAGGAATTGGAGAGGCTAAAGCCATCTCCATCGTAAGTGCCCTGGAGCTTGGCAGAAGGAGGAAGGACCAAGAACCACAGCTTCGGGCAAAGATTACATCTTCCCGGGATATTTACGAGCTAATGAAGCCGGAGCTTTTTGACGAGCAAGTCGAGCATTTTTACCTGATTCTTTTGACACGATCCAATCACGTTATTAAAAAGCATCTAATCAGCCAAGGAGGAACATCCGGTACAGTGGTTGATCCCAAAGTCGTATTTAAGGTTGCCCTGGAGTATCTTTCTCAATCACTGATTTTCGTTCATAATCATCCCAGTGGGAATTTGACGCCATCCGAGCAGGACAAGCGTCTTACCGAACGGTTGGTTAAGATTGGGAGGGAATTGGATTTACCTGTACTGGATCATGTGATTTTTGGAGATCGTGGCTATTTTAGCTTCGCCGATGAAGGCATACTCTAAATGAAGACAAGTCAGATTTTATTAATTGTGGTAGCCTTGGTGGTGCTAGCAGCTGTGGCTTACACCTTTACTGCTACCGAAAGCCCGGAAGATTACATTGAGAAAATCGAAAAAGAGCGTGAGCGACAGTTTAAATTCATCCGATTTAATATTGAATCGCCTTTGACGGAAGAACAAAAGCGGAACTTCACCAAACTCACATTCTTCGATATCGATCCGCAGTACAAAGTAAAAGCACGGGTAATTCCGATAGAAAACAAAAAAGTCCGCGAAATACCCCTGACGGACGGATCCAAGCAGCGGTACATTGAGCATGCCTACGCGGAGTTTGAGCTGGAAGGTAAAACCAACAAATTGCTTTTGCTCCAAGCGATGGATGAAGCAGACAAGAGGAATTTCTTTCTGGCTTTTGCTGATGCGACCAGCGCAGGAGAGACCTATGGAGGGGGACGCTACCTAAACGTCCGACAGGATGGGAAAAACAGCATCACCATCGATTTCAACCTGGCATACAATCCTTATTGCGCTTATAATCCGGATTTTGCTTGTCCTATTCCGCCAAAAGAAAATATTTTGGATATCCCCATTCTCGCAGGGGAGAAAAATTATAAGTAATAAGCCAGCCCTCCTGCAATTCTTATAAATTTGCCAAGCCGTTTTAAAAAGGTGCCCAAGCACCTTTTTTGTTAAAAATCAGGAGTGAATTCCTGTCAATAAGAAATTCATGAAATCGAGCATGCCGCTGCCAAAATGCAGTAGAAAGAATACCCTACATGCGAGATTCCATGTGGCCATTAAAGAACAAATTATAAGCACGTGAAAATCTCAATCAACAGATTAAATCAATACATCGCACTTTCTGAAAGTCCGGAAGAAATTGCTGCTTTGCTTACACGTTCAGGATTGGAAGTGGAAGGTGTGGAGGAATTCGTTTCGATACCTGGAGGCCTGGAAGGAGTGGTGATAGGCGAAGTTTTAACCTGTGAAAGGCATCCCGATGCCGATAAACTGAGCTTGACCACAGTGGACGTCGGTTCTGCAGTGGTCCCGATTGTTTGTGGTGCATCCAACGTGGCAAAAGGCCAAAAAGTGGTAGTGGCTACGGTGGGAGCAAAGCTTTTTCCAACTGAAGGCGAACCCATAGAAATCAAAAAGGCGAAAATCCGTGGACAAGTTTCCGAAGGAATGATTTGCGCCGAGGATGAAATCGGAATCGGTACTTCCCATGCCGGAATCATGGTGTTGGATACTGATCTCCCTAATGGTACTCCCGCTTCTCAATATTTTGAAGTTTCTGAAGATCATGTTTTGGAAATCGGGTTGACTCCAAACCGTGCAGACGCAGCATCTCATCTCGGTGTAGCTAGGGATTTGAAAGCGCTTTTGGGAAGGCCCATTTGCCTCCCCGAAGAAAAGCCGTTGGTTGTCGAAAAATCCGGTCCGTCTATTTCCGTGGAGGTGCAGAATGCAGCCGATTGCCCACGTTATGCCGGTGTGGTCATCACCGATTTGAAAATCGGACCTTCGCCTCAGTGGTTGCAAAATTTCCTGCGTTCCCTTGATTTGGAGCCGATTAATAACGTCGTCGATATCACCAATTTTATCCTGCATGATCTGGGTCAGCCCCTGCACGCATTTGATGCGGATAAGATTTCTCAGGGAAAAATCATAGTAGGTAAGCTTCCCAAAGGAACTCCTTTCGTGACTTTGGATGAAAAAGAACGAAAGCTTTCTGGAGAGGAACTGATGATTTGTGATCCAAACGGCGGAATGTGTATCGCAGGTGTTTTTGGTGGCAATCATTCTGGTGTGAGCGATCACACCACTTCGATTTTCTTAGAATCTGCCTATTTCTCACCGGATGTGATTCGAAAAGGATCTCAGTTCCACGGATTGAAAACCGATGCATCTTTCCGATTTGAGCGGGGAACAGATCCAAACATGCCTGTTTACGCGCTGAAAAGGGCTGTTCAGTTACTTCAGGAAATCGCAGGAGGTAAAGTAGCCTCAGAAATCATCGATTTCTATCCTCAGCCAATTGCTGATTTTGTAATAGAGGTGACCTATGGACACGTAAACCGATTGATCGGAAAGAATATCGATCCTACTGAAGTGAAGTCCATTTTGGAAAGTCTGGACATTAGGGTGATCAATCAGACAGCCAAAGGATTCACTGCCATCGTCAAGCCCTACCGCGTGGACGTGACCCGTGAAGCAGACATCATTGAGGAAATTCTGAGGATCCATGGATTCCATCAGGTCGAACTATCCGAAAATCTCAATACCGACTACCTCGCAGAGCATCCGGTCAAAGACCTGAACAAGCTTCAGTATCGTCTGACAGAAATGCTGGCAGGTCAAGGCTATTTTGAACTGATCACCAACAGCCTTACCAAGCCTGTTTACGCTGAGAAATCAGGGTATCTGGATTCCAATGTCAATGTGGAGATTTTCAACAAATTGAGCGAAGATCTGGGGGTAATGCGACAGACCTTGCTGTTCAGTGGATTGGAGGTTTTGGCCCACAATATCAACCGTCGTCAGACAGATCTCAAGTGCTTTGAATTTGGGACGGTTTACCAAAAGACCTCCGAAGGATACAAGGAAGGCAAAAGACTGGCGATTTTCCATTCTGGAAACCGTTCGGCTGAAAGCTGGATCGAGCCGGAAAAACCATTTGGGTTTTCGGACATTTATGCTGTAGTCGAACGGATTTTGGAAAGACTCAATATCGAAATCGGGCAGGTATCCATGAAGGAATCGGCTCCTTTTACCTATGGGTTAGTCCTTAAGGTAGGAGAAAAAGAACTGGGTACGGTTGGTTTGGTGGATGAGAAAATCCTGAAACTTGCAGAAGTCCGCCAGGAGGTATGGTATGCGGAATTAGACTGGGATTTGCTCACCAAAAAGGCCTCCGGGCTCAAGAAATATCAGGAAATTTCCAAGTACCCGGAGGTTCGGCGTGACCTCTCCCTGGTAATTGACAAAGCAGTGACCTATGATCAGGTAAAAGCCGTGGCTGAGAAAGCCGGTGGGAAATTGGTTCGAAAAATTGGAGTATTCGATGTGTATCAGGGAGACAAAATTGAGGCTGGTAAAAAGGCCTATGCGTTAAGTTTTATCCTGCAGGACTTGGAAAATACCCTGACCGATAAGGTAATTGAGAAAACAATGAGTAAATTGATTCAGGCCTTCCAGGATCAGGTAGGCGCCATTATCAGAAGCTAAAAATGATTCACGAGGAACTGCAAAAATTGGAAAAGCTGGCCGTTCAGGTCAGTAAAAAACTTGATTCGGTGAGTGCTGAAAATGAGCAGTTAAAGGCTCGATTGGCTCTGCTTGAGCAGGAAATCCAGGAAAAAGAGCAGGAAATCCACCATTTTAAAAATAAGATTAAAATTAGTAACATTGTGGACAACCGACCGGTGAATCCAGAGGATGCCACCGAAATGAGTGACTTAATCAATAATTATATACAAGAAATCGATCATTTGATCACATACCTTTCCGAATGAAATGGAGACGCTGGCCATCAGAGTGAAAATCGGAGAAAGGGAATATCCCATGCGTGTGAGGCCTGAAGATGAGGCCAAAATCAGACATGCGGGGAAACTGATTAATGAAAAATTGAGGAAGTATAAAGCCGAATTTGGTCTGGATGACAGCCAGGATCTACTAGCAATGGTCGCTTTTGACTGCATGGTAGAATCCTTGGAGACTAATGAGGTCAATGCTGAAGACAGCGAGCATATTCGTAAAAGTCTTTCCCATATTTCAGCTTTGCTTTCCAAAGCTGTTTGATTATTGATATCCACTTATTTCTGGGATTTTCGGAGCTGGTAGGTTATTAACTATATAAATTACCTATGGCAGACGTACTATTTATCATCCTCGCAGCCCTGGCAGGGCTCGGTGGGGGTGCCGCATTAGCGGGATTTTTCATCAAAAATAAAAATGCAAAGCTGGAAGAAGAGACCAAAGAAAAGGTAAAATCCATGCTTAGGGAGGCTGAACTCACAGCTGAAACAATCAAAAAGGACAGAATTCTCGAAGCAAAAGAGAAGTTTCTGAAGATGAAGGCTGAGTTTGATGAGGATATGAACAACAAGAAAAACATCATCATCACCAACGAAAACAAAGTCAAACAACTCCAGAGTCAAGTAGCAAAAGAGCAGGAAGTACTCAAGCGTAAAGAAGCAGAACTCGACAGCAAAAAGGAAAATCTCAGTGCCCAGCTTCATGCAGTTCAGGTTAAAAAAGAAGAACTGGATAAGATTACCAATCAGCGGATAGCTGATTTGGAAAAAATCGCCGGACTTACACGAGAAGAAGCAAAAGAGCAACTTGTCAACATGCTGACTGAAGAAGCGCAGTCCAAGGCATCTTCCCACATCAAGGACATCCTTGATGAGGCCAAACTGACTGCGACTAAGCAGGCGAAAAAGATAGTCCTCGATACAATCCAGCGAACTGCAACAGAGCATGCGGTCGAAAACTGCGTGTCTGTGTTCAATATCGAAAGTGACGATATCAAAGGTAAAATCATCGGTCGTGAAGGAAGAAATATCCGCGCCCTCGAGGCAGCAACTGGTGTGGAAATCGTAGTGGATGACACTCCGGAAGCGATCATTATTTCCGGATTTGACCCGGTGAGAAGGGAAATTGCCAGATTGTCCTTGCACCGTTTGGTTCAGGACGGACGAATCCACCCTGCAAGAATCGAAGAAGTCGTAGCCAAAACCGAGAAAAACATCGAGGAAGAAATCGTCGAAATCGGGGAAAGAACTTGTATTGACTTGGGAATTCACGGTCTTCATCCTGAACTGATCAAAATGGTCGGTCGAATGAGATTCCGATCCTCCTACGGTCAAAACTTACTCCAGCACTCCAGAGAGGTGGCGAAACTTGCCTCAACCATGGCTGCCGAAATGGGCCTTAATGCCAAGCTTGCCAAGCGCGCAGGCTTGCTTCACGATATCGGAAAGGTTTGGCATGAGGAGCAGGAATTGCCGCATGCGATTCTCGGTATGGAACTGGCCAAGCGGTACAAGGAGCATCCTGAAATCTGCAATGCGATCGGAGCTCACCACGATGAGATCGAAATGACCTCCATGATTTCACCGATCGTTCAGGCTTCCGATGCAATCTCAGGTTCCAGACCTGGTGCCCGTCGTGAAATCATGGACAGCTATGTGAAGCGCCTGAAAGAATTGGAGGAATTGGCTTTGAATTTTGACGGAGTCAATAAATGCTTTGCCATGCAGGCCGGCCGTGAATTGAGGATCCTGGTGGATGCGGATAATGTTGATGACCAAAAAGCCAGCAAGCTGTCTTTTGACATCTCTCAGAAGATCGAAAAAGAAATGCAGTATCCGGGTCAAATCAAAGTCACCGTCATCCGTGAAATGAGAGCGGTCAACTACGCGCGTTAACCACATCTTGTAAACCCAAATTATGGCAATTACCTTTAGGTAGTTGCCATTTTTGTTTTGTCTATGTCAAGAAGCTTTTATTTGAGAAGAACCAATTGGTGGATGGAAGAATTAAGAGTTCTTCTTTTTCAGAGAAAACTGACTATTGAAGAGATTAAGATTCTAGAGAATCATTTTCCATATTATCGTCATTTGGGGGAAAAGCATAAAATCCAGTTTCGGAAAAAGCTTCAGATAGTTTTGTCCAGTAAAAAATTCCAGGGAAGAGGAGGGATTACTGAAGTTACCTCAGAAATGGAAATCCTCATTGGGGCCACCTTGGTGATGGTTACGTTTGGTTGGTCCAGATTACGATTGGCTCATTTTCACACCATTGTTATCTATCCCAATACCTACTACAGTACCCTCAATAAAGTTTACCATAGAGGCGAGGTAAATCCGAAGCACGGGTTGATTGTGGTTTCCTGGAAATGTTTTGTGGAGGGCTTGGCCGATGGGAAAGACGGAGTCAACCTTGGTATTCATGAAATTGCACATGCCTTGAAGCTGGCCAATCAGATCGATTCGGACGGAGAAAAGGAATTTGACCAGCAAGCTTGGGCAACATATAAAAATCTGGCTCCTCTGGAAATTCAGAAAATAATATCCGGCCAAAACAGGTTCTTCAGGGAAAGTGCAAGTCTGAATGAACACGAATTTTTTGCAGTAGCCTTGGAAAGTTTTTTTGAAAGACCGGAGGATTTTCAAAAGGATCTACCAGAGCTTTACGATTCATTGGTCATGCTCCTAAGGCAAAACCCTATTGTTTTAAAGAAAAACCAATAGATTGGACCGATTCAATATGTGCTGCCAATGAACGATTTTTTGATCCCCTTCGAAGAATTAAAATCCAGCTTGGAGGCTATCCTGATACAAGCTGGTTTTGAGAAGGAGCAGGCGGCTAAATGTGCTTTGCTTTTTGCCCAAGCGGATCTTGATGGGGTGAGATCTCACGGCGTAAATCGCTTTTTTCTTTTCCTTGATTATGTCCAAAAAGGATACGTAAGACCCAACTTGCAACCCGTTCTTTTGGATAAAACAGGATCATTTGAGCGCTACGATGGTCAGTTTGGCCCGGGTAATTTGAATGCGGATTTTGCGATGAGTCGTGCCATCGATCTTGCCATGGAATATGGGATGAGCTGTGTTTCAGTTCGGAATACCAACCACTGGATGCGTGGTGGAAACTATGGGTGGCAGGCTGCTGAAGCTGGTTTGATGGCTATATGCTTCACCAATACCAAAGCCAACATGCCGGCTTGGGGAGGCAATGAGCCCAAACTTGGTAACAATCCCCTAATCCTGGCGGTACCAAGACCCAGTGGTCCAATTGTACTTGACATGGCCATGTCTCAATTTGCCTATGGGAAAATGAGCATCGCTTCAGAAAAGGGTCAAGAGATGCCTTTTGATGCAGGCTTTGACACGGAAGGAAACCTGACTCGCAATCCCAAGACTATTTTGGAAAATCAGTTGGCCTTGCCAATTGGACTTTGGAAAGGTTCCGGGTTGTCCTTGATGCTGGATTTGTTTGCTACGCTGCTTTCCGGAGGTAATTCCACCCATGAGGTCGAGTCGAGTGGTGCTGAAATGGGGCTTTCTCAAGTATTCATTTGCTTTGATCCACAACGGCTGAATCTGGGGGATTGGATGGAAAATAAAGTGGAAGAAGTCCTTTCTGACTTGAAAAAGTCTTCGGTTTTTGAAGGTAATGAAGTCCGCTATCCGGGTGAAAAAACCTTGGAAATCCGTCGTGAAAATCTGGAAAACGGAGTGCCGGTCTCCGCGAAAATCTGGCAACAAATTCTTGAAAAAATCAACTTATGAACAAAACTGGAATAGGGATCATTGGAATCGGCTCCATTGCTGAAAAGCATGCGATGGCCATCCGCGAAATTCCAAATGCGGAACTCATCGGCTTTTACCATCCGAATCCTATTAAGGCAAAGGCTGCCGAGTCCAAATTTCAGGTTTCGGTTTTTTCAGAGTTGAGTAAATTTTTAGGTCACTCAGGTTTGGATGTCGTTTGCATCTGTACTCCAAGCGGTGTTCACTTGGAACCGGCCTTGGCTGCCATCCAAGCCGGAAAGCATGTTTTTATTGAGAAGCCCATCGAAGTGACTTTGGACCGTGCTGACCAATTGATCCAAGCAGCTGCCGATAATCAAGTCAAACTTGCAGTAGTGTTCCAAAACCGATTTTCTCCGGATTTCCAAAAATTAAAGAAGGCCGTGGTAGAAGGAGAATTTGGCAGACTGATCATGGGAAATGCACAGGTGAATTGGTTTCGCGATGCCACTTACTATTCCTCCAGTCAGTGGAAAGGAACGATCAAGGGTGATGGAGGAGGAGCTTTAATCAATCAGGCAATCCACACCCTGGACTTGCTTCTGGATGTGATGGGAGAGGTGGAGTCTGTTTTCGGCAAGGTGAAAACTACCCTTTATCCTATTGAAGGGGAAGATTTGGTTGCTGTTTTGGTCAATTTCAAGTCCGGCGCGATGGGTACAATTACGGCTGGGACTTCGCTTTATCCAGGTTATCCGGAGCGTTTGGAGATTTTTGGAACTGAGGGAAGCGCTATTCTGGAAGCAGGTAAATTGATCGCTTGGAATGTTAGAGGAAAGGAAAGTCCGATTTCCGGTACAAAAGCCGAGGGCTCCTCAGGGGCATCAGATCCCACAGCAATCGGTTATCAGTTGCACAAAGCTCAGTGGGAGAGATTTTTGGAATCCGTTTCCAAGGATTTGCCGATTGTCGTGGATGGTGTTTCCGCCCGCAAATCCCTGGAACTGATCAGGGGAATTTATCACTCCAGTAAGGAGGAAAAGTTAATTCGATTTCCTTTTCATGAGTAATTAAGCCCAAGATTCACCAATATAAAATGTGATCTTTTTGCCTGCCTGCTGCGGACAGATCCTTGGCAAAAAAAGAATCCGAAGCTTTCACTCCGGATTTCTTCAATTTTGTTTATAAGGAATTAAGGCTTTCTATCTGCCCACTGGAAACAGCCTACTTCCGCTCCACTTCCCTCAGATTCTCCATTTTCTTATTTCTCAGGAAGCCGTTGATGTCTTCGAAGTGCTCTTTCACGCGCTTGTTGCCAAACTCAAACACTTTGGTGACCAATCCGTCCAGGAAATCCCTATCGTGAGACACGACGATCAACGTTCCATCAAAGGCCTTCAAAGCGTCCTTGATGATGTCCTTGGTTTTCATATCCAAGTGGTTGGTCGGTTCATCAAGAATCAGCAGGTTGACAGGTTCGAGCAACAGCTTAATCATCGCCAATCGCGTCTTTTCACCTCCTGAAAGCACTTTAACCTTCTTGTTGATATCGTCCCCTTTGAACATGAAGGCACCCAATAGGTCCTTTATTTTGGTTCGAACTTCTCCAACGGCAATCTGATCAATCGTTTCAAAAATGCTCAGACTTTCATCCAGAAGCGATGCCTGATTCTGGGCAAAGTATCCGATCATGGCATTGTGCCCGAGTTCGCATTTGCCTTGGAAGTCGATCTCCCCCATGATGGCTTTGATCATGGTGGATTTTCCTTCCCCGTTTTTTCCGACAAACGCTACTTTTTGGCCGAGTTCGATGGTCATGGAGGCGTTTTTGAACACTACATGGTCTCCATAGCTTTTGCTCATTTCGTCCACGATAACCGGATATTTTCCGGATCGGGGAGAAGGTGGGAACCTGAGTTTCAGTGCGGAAGTATCCACTTCGTCCACTTCCACGATTTCCAGTTTTTCCAGCATTTTCACACGGGACTGTACCTGAAGTGTTTTGGAATAAGTGCCTTTGAAGCGCTCGATAAACTGCGTCGTATCGGCAATGAATTTCTGCTGTTCTTCGTAATGCTTTTGTTGGGTCTCCCGGCGCTCTTTGCGCAGCTCAAGGTAATGACTGTATTTGGCCTTGTAGTCGTAGATGCGGCCCATCGTCACTTCGATGGTGCGGGTAGTGATATTGTCCACAAAGGCCCGGTCGTGGGAAATTACAACTACGGCTTTTGCTTTGGTCATCAGAAATTCCTCCAGCCACTGGATCGACTCGATGTCGAGGTGGTTGGTTGGTTCGTCGAGCAGGATCAGGTCTGGTTTTTGCAAAAGAATCTTGGCCAGCTCGATCCGCATTCTCCAGCCTCCGGAGAATTCGGAAGTGGACCGTTGGAAGTCCTCGCGAACGAATCCCAAACCCAACAACACTTTTTCTACCTCAGCTTCATAATTGACTTCCTCAATGGCGTAAAATTTCTCACTGAGTTCGGAGACCTTTTCGATCAGTTTGTAATAATCTTCAGATTCATAGTCCGTCCGGACGGTCAATTCCTCGTTGATCCGGTCAATTTCTTCTTTCATTCCCAGATAGGAAGCGAATGCCTTGGCAGTCTCCTCCATGACCGTGCAGTCATCTGCTGTCAACAAATGCTGGGGAAGGTAGGCGACTACGTACCCCTTTGGAGCCGAAATCGCTCCGGAAGTTGGTTTGCTTTGACCGGCGATGATCTTGAGCAAAGTCGATTTGCCTGCTCCGTTTTTGCCCATCAAGGCGATCTTGTCGCTTTCGTTGATATTGAAGGTAATGTTGCTGAAGAGCGGAGTGCCACCGTGCATGACGGTCACATTGTCAACTGAAATCATGAACTTGGAAATTGAAGGGGCAAAGGTAGACAATTGAAGATTGAAAAATTTGAAGATTGGAAAATTAGCTGATACTCAATGGTCAGTGGTCCATAGTCTATCGACTCCATGATTATATGCCAACTATGATCTATCGACTATGGACTATACCCTATAAAAACTTAACTTCGCCCCATGCTTGTAATCGTCACCGGGGTTTCAGGAACTGGGAAAACCACCATCGGAAAGCTTTTGGCCGAGAGGCTGCGACTTCCTTTTTTTGATGCGGATCATTTTCATCCTGCTGAAAACATCGCAAAAATGAGCGCCGGTCATCCCCTCAATGATGAAGACAGACAGCCATGGCTTCAGGCATTAGCAGATCAACTGATTGCATCGGAACAAAAAGGAGGTGCTATTTTGGCCTGTTCGGCTTTGAAAAACTCCTATCGAGAGAAGCTCTCTATGTCCGAAAATCTCCGTTGGATACACCTAACCGGGGAGCGGGACCTGATTTGGGAGCGGATGCTTGCCCGCAAAAACCACTACATGAAAGCCGGAATGCTGGATTCTCAACTTGCAACTTGGGAGAAACCACTGACTGGATTTGAACTTGATATTTCCGGGACTCCAGAAAGCATTCTTAAGGAGTCTCTTTCTTACCTAAAATCTCAACCTATGAAAATGAAAATGGGAGTGATCGGAATGGGAGTGATGGGCAAAAGCCTGGCACTGAATCTCGCCGAAAAAGGTGTTCCCGTATCACTTTACAACCGATTTGTTGCCGGAAAAGAAGAAGGGATTGCCCAAAAGGTGCTCGAGGAAAACCCTGAATTTTCCAATATGCTTGCCTTTGAGAATTTGCAAAATTTTGTGGATTCGCTTGAAAAGCCGAGACGGATCTTAATGATGATTCCTGCCGGAGCGGCGATCGATGCCCAGTTGGATGCCTTGATTCCGATGTTGGAAAAAGACGATTTGGTCATTGACGGGGGGAATTCCTTCTATAAGGATTCCGAGCGAAGAGTGGATCGGTTGAAGGAAGTGGGCATGCATTTTTTACCCATGGGGGTATCCGGAGGAGAAGAAGGGGCAAGAAGGGGTCCATCCATTATGCCAGGCGGAAATGCAGAGGGCTATGCCATGGTGGAGGATTTCTTGGGAAGAATTTCCGCCAAAGACAAAAACGGCAAACCTTGTGTGACTTACGTGGGACCGGGTGGTTCCGGCCACTTCATCAAAATGGTCCACAATTCCATCGAGTATGGAGAAATGCAGGTATTGGCGGAGCTGACACACCTGCTTCGGTTTGGCTTTGGTTGTACACCGGAGAAAGTTTCGGAGATTTTTACAGATTGGGGAAATGGTGAATTGAAGTCCTTCCTGTTGGAAATCACTGCTGATCTGCTGCTTTTCAAGGAAAACGGTGAATTACTTTTGGATAAAATCCTCGATCAGGCAGGTCAAAAAGGCACCGGCGCTTGGTCATTGACTACTGCCTTGGAATACGGAATTCCTTACAGTCCTTTGGCTGAGTCGGTCAATGCACGGGGTGTTTCCGGAGAGAAAGCCATGCGAGTGGCATTTGCAAAAACCTTCGAGCATGAGTTTGTCTCTGTGAAAGGAAGCTTGGAAGAATGGCTGCCCAAAATCAAAGCAGCCTATTCCCTGGCTCGCATCATCAATCATGAAGTCGGTTTCCGATTGATGAAAACTGTCTCCGATACCAAGGACTGGAAGCTCAATTTCAACGAAATTGCCAGAATCTGGACCAATGGATGCATCATTCGATCCGGTTTGATGGAGAATATTTCCTCGAATTATTCAGATTCTGTTTCGTTCTTCGAAATGAAGGGAGTGAAGGAGAAGGTTATTTCAGGAAGAAAAGCTTTGGCAGAATTGGTCGGGCTTGGTCTGACCCACGGATTTGCTCTGCCTGTGATGAGCGCAGGGATCAATTATTTGTTGGGAAGAATCACAGCAGAGTCCAGTGCTTCGGTGATTCAGGCACAGCGGGATTATTTCGGAGCGCACACCTACCAGCGCAAAGATGATCCAAGTGGAAAGTTTTATCACACGCAGTGGAATTCGTAATTGCATATCACAAAATTTGAAATAAAAGAGGCTGGAGCGATTCAGCCTCTTTTTGTTTTTTAGTATTTCACGCTAAGTCGCAAGGACGCAAAGCCAATGAATTTCTCTGCGTCTTAAGCGTCTTTGCGAGAGATGAAAATGTGAATCCAAAAAAATCTACCACCGGATTGGTTTGGAAGGAGGAAAGGCCGAACTTAAGTTCTAAATCCAAATCCACCCAGCCATGAAGCCAATCAAACTTTTGTGCCTACTCCTTTTTGCGAGTTGCTTTTTGAGTTCTGTTTCCTTTTCTCAGGATCTTATTCTGAAAAACGTAAATATCGTGACCATGCAGGATGACAAAGTCCTGGAAAACCATGCGATTTATGTGAAAGATGGGGTCATCATGGAAATTGCCCCTGAGGAGGACCTTACTGTAGCCGGGTACCGCACCATTGATGGGAGAGGCTACTATATTTTCCCTGGCTTGGCAGAGTTTCACGGACACTTACCCAATCCGGAGCAATACGGACCGGAGTTTCAGGAAGAAGTCATGATGCTTTACCTGGCAAATGGGGTGTTGCGAATTCGAAGCATGCTGGGGCATGAGTCCCATTTGGCACTTCGGGATCGGGTGATGAAAGGAGAATTGTTGGGACCCCGGACTTTTGTTTCCGGACCTTCCCTGAACGGAACTTCAGTTGCTGATCCGGATGCCGGCCGAGCAATGGTTCGTGCGCAGAAAGCAGCCGGTTATGATCACCTCAAATTGCATCCGGGATTGGATACCCCCAAGTTTTTGGCGATAGCCGATGAAGCAAAAAAGCAGGGGATTTTCTATGGAGGCCATGTGTCCTTGGATGTAGGCTTGGTGACTTCGGTGACCCGTGGTTATCGCTCAGTTGAGCATATTGACGGTTTTTTGGAGGCAATGCTTCCGGATGGGACAGTTATTGATCCGACCGTTTCTGGACCGTTCAATATGAACTTGGTTGGTCAGGTAGATAAAAGCAAACTGGCAGGATTGATCCAGCTTTGTTTGGAAAATAAAACTTGGATGGCTCCGACGCTGACCTTGTTTGAGCGTTATTTTGGCTATCAGCCAGCCTATGAGTTGAGACAGCAGCCGGAGATGCTATACCTACCGGGCTTATTGGTTACCCAGTGGTTTAATACCAAATCCAAATTGGAATCGGATGGAGTCTTGGCCGAAGCGAAAGTCAAGCCTTACCTTGAATTCCGTCAGTGGCTATTTCTGGAACTCCACAAAGCCGGAGTTCCGATGATCATGAGCTCGGATTCCCCCCAAGTATTCAATGTGCCGGGATTTTCAATCCATCGCGAAATCGAATCCATGTCCAAGGCGGGGATGTCCAATTATGAGATTCTTAAAACCGGAACCGTCAATCCTGCCAAGTATATGGAACAGGAGGGGCAGTGGGGGGTGCTGAAGCCGGGTGCAGCAGCTGAGTTTGTGATGGTTCAAAAGAATCCCTTGGAGGATTTGACCACCATGCAAAAGCCTCAGGCGATCATGATTCAGGGCAAGTTTATCCAGCGGGATGAGTTGCAGTTGCAGTTAAATCTGATCCGACAAAAGTATCTCAGACAGTAATATTTTGGATCTATGATCTCGGATTTGAAATCCTCAACTTGGCCAGTTATTCTAGAATATGTAATCTAGGATGGTTAATTCAGTTTTATCTGAGATCCGGACCAAGCCAAATCTTCCAATTTTGAAATTAAATAACCCATGAAATACCTATCTATTTTCGGTACTGCAGCCATGCTCTCAGCAGCGGTAGCCTGTTCTCAAAAACCAACTCAAGAACCTGTTAAAGAAGAAATTAACCTTATGATTAAATCAGAACAAGTGGCCGAACACAACGGCCAGCCGGTTTTCCACTACATCCTTGATAATGGAAACATGCAGGTGGAAATGTCCAATTACGGAGGCTTGATCTCCAAAATCATCGCTCCGGATAAGAATGGAAATCTTGAAAATATCACCTTGACTCTGGACAGTGTGGCAGAGTATCTAACTAAGCCAAACCCATTTTTTGGTGCTACAGCCGGTCGGGTGGCCAATCGGATTTCCAATGCTCAATTTTCCCTGGATGGGATTACCTACGAACTTGCAAAGACTAACGGGGACAACCATTTGCATGGAGGAGTGGAAGGCTTTAACAAGAAAGTCTGGACTCCTGAAACTTACTCCAATGACTCCGTAGTCGGGGTCAAAATGACTTATCTGAGTGTAGATGGAGAAGAAGGCTATCCCGGAAATCTGCAAACCACGCTTTGGATGGAGCTTACTCCTGATAATACTTTGAGAATCCGATTCGAATCTACAACGGACAAAAAAACCATAGTCAACCTGACAAACCACACCTACTTCAACCTCGGTGGGATGGAGCGGGATGCACAGGATCATGAGTTTCAGTTTTGGGCAGATGCTTATACTCCAGTGGATGAGGAGTTGATTCCTACCGGAGAGGTCAAAGATGTGACCGGAACTCCCTTCGACTTCCGCAGTCCAAAAATCCTAGGCGATCAGATCGCTGCCAATGGAGGTGGATTTGACCACAACATGGTCATGAAGCAGGAAAAGTCAGCCGATATGAAGCACTTTGTCCGCGTGCGCCATACTGAAAGCGGTCGCGTGATGGACATGTATTCCGACAATTTGGGAGTACAGTTTTATACCGGAAACTTCCTGGACAAATTCGCCGGGGCGGATGGAAAAGTCTACGACAAGCATTGGGGCTTCTGCCTGGAATCCCAAAACTGGCCTGATGCCATCAACAAGCCCAACTTTCCAAGCCCGATCCTAAATCCTGGCGAGAAGTATGTGCATACCATTGAGTATCGCTTTTCTGTAGAGAAGTAAAGCATTGGGTTAGGCATTACTAGCGATTTTACCCGTTTTTTTTTGAGTTTAAAGTCCCTGAAAGAGAATTCTCAGGTATAAATTCTTGAGAAACTGAGGTCAAATAAATCCCGGATCAGATTTCTGATTCGGGATTTTCTTTAGTTTGAAAACTGCTTGAGGATCTTCTCCATTCCCTTTTTATCTCCGGACTGTTTCATGAATGCATCGTAATAATCCTCACTGATAGGAGTGTATTGATCGGTTTGAGCGGCTTCACTCCATCCTGATTTGACTGACTCCAGTGCGGCTTTATTGCTTTCATGTAGATTCAGGAAGGTGTTTTGAATCGATTTGGCGGTTTTTGGTTCGATTCTTTTGTGAAGCAAAACCGGTCCCAAAGGAATTTCAGGTGAAAGCCAGACCAAATGGACTTTCTTCGCCATTTCAGGATCTTTTTGGGATTCAAAAAACTCGTTGCTTCCCAAGGCACCGAGCTCCGCTTTCCCATCGGCAATTGACTCCAAAGTGGCCTTATGGGTTTTTCCATAGGAGACCGAGTTGAAAACTGATTCTGGGTTTGGAATGCCCTGAGAATTAAAAATCAGTCTCGGGACCAGATTGCCGGAAGTGGACCCCTGACTTACCAAAAGCAAATTAGTTTTCTCAGCCTGTTGCTTTGCATCTGCTAATGTGCGGATTCCGGAAGCAGTACTTGAGACAATGGCGGTTTTATAATTGTCTTTTGCATCGTCTCTGATTTGCAGGACGAGCGAAGGATACATGGAATAGCTTGAATTTCCAGCCTCCAAAAGCAGGTATCCCAAGGTATTGATCAGGGCAATATCCACTTCATCATTTTGGATCGCTTGGACAAATTCATGAACAGTTGGATAGCTTTTTACACTTACTCTTATCCCAGTTTGCTTGCTGATCTCATCTGCCAGAGGAGTGATGTTTTTGATTCGGTCATTTTCGGCATAGCGGTAAGTTGCCAAAACCAATTCCTGCCCTTTGGCCCCAAAAACCAAATGGACAAATACGATAAGTGCAGTGAGCGTTTTCATCTTTTTTAGGCAAGATTGGAAAGCTCCCTTTCGGGTTGCATGGACTGGGAGTTATTTGAAAAGTGCGGCTTCTTTTTGTAGTTTTTGGCCAAACCAAAAAAACTAAAAGTAAGGATTCCAAATCCAAAGGAATTCAAAAAACATCCAACAGGATTGAGACTTTGAAAGTGGTGATTGGTTAGACAATCATTCCTAATTAAAGGCTATTTCAAATTTAAGAGAAATAAATTCTGCAGGCTTGACCAGGGCAAGTCCCACAACCAAAATGCCCTTCCCTTCCAAAATATCCTGGCTCGTCATGGTCTCTCCAAGCCCTATTTTCACAAAAAAGGAGTGTTCTGGTTTTGTCCCGAAAAGCGCTCCCTTTCTCCAAAGCTCAATCAGAAAATCAGAAACGGAGAGTTTTATTCTGGCCCAGGTGTTGGCGTCATTAGGTTCGAAGGCAAACTGCTGCAAGTAGTTTTCTGTGGACTGTTTTATCATTAAGGCGGTGCGCTTGACTGGCACGTACCTCCATTCATTGTCATTGCCTGCCAGGGTTCTGGCTCCCCAAACGAGTATTCCCTCACCTGGAAAAAGGCGCAGGGCATTTATGGATTTTCCGGAGTAGCTATCGACTTTCAAAGTTTCCTGTTCTGCTGGGGAAATGGCAACGGAAGGTTTTTCAAAACCGCTCAAGCTTACATTAGCCGGAGCTTTCCATACTCCTCTTGTGCTGTCTACCTGGGAATAAATCCCTGCAATTGCTCCCGAAGGAGGACTTGGCTTGAGGATTTTTGCCATGGATTCGATAATTCTCTGATAGGTTAGGCTGGTACTCCACAGTGCCAAATGGATATTTTCTTGGGAGACCTGATTGGAGGTAAGGGCTTCCTGGGCTTTGGG
Source organism: Algoriphagus lacus (assembly GCF_003583985.1). Lineage (GTDB taxonomy): Bacteria > Bacteroidota > Bacteroidia > Cytophagales > Cyclobacteriaceae > Algoriphagus > Algoriphagus lacus. The sequence continues at coordinate 126,603 of NZ_QXML01000002.1, forward strand.
TTCCGGCAGGAGTTCGCTGAGATTTACAGCAGGATCCAGATTTTTATAGCTTAGAGAATGTTGGTTTCCAGCCCGATCAAGCCAGGGATAATATGCAGCGCCGAAGCTTAAATAATCATTTCCAATCCCATTTCTAAACTGATCGATACAATTGACTCCGGATTTTCTGGGTTCGTACCCGTTGGGAATGTCAAGTATTGAGAATCGGTTCCCCTGCGTATGACAGTGAGAGAGCATTTCCCGGAAAATTTCAAACGCTTGATCTTCCAAAGCAACCGCATCGGGAATGATGACTAGGGTGGGCTCTAGGACTTTCTCCAAGCATTTCAGGCCTTTGGGTTTTTGAGTTTTAATCCTGGAAGTTGGTGCCCCCAAAAGATCTTCTTTCTTGATTTTTACTTCACTTTTTCCTGAGTAGGTTCCTACCGATACCACATAGCAAGCTCTTCCCCCATTGGCAAAATAGTCCATTACACTATGGAAAAGATAAGCACGTTGGAAAGGCAAAAGAGCGATTCCATAGTCTTGAATTCCTATGCTGATGGTATATTGGTCTCTAATGGTTTTTGGTGCAAGGGAGAAAAGGGGCGAAAACTCCCCGCCAAAAAAGGATTGGAATTCTGAGAGCGAATGAACTTTTAGTGCTTGGTTTAGCGCGGATTTCCCATTGATTTCCGCTTTTTCAGTGTATCCCACAAAAGCTGGAATTGCTGTTTCCACTTGGGCAATGGATAGAGACCTGAATGAAACTTCCTCGACGTATACTGCTGGAGTTTTAAAGATTTTGGCCATGGTATGGTACAAAAAAGTTGATGAATAGGATTCAGAAGTTACACAACTTTTTTCCAAGTCTCTGAATTTTAGGACAAAAGAGAAACTTTATATTTTAAGGGTTTAGTGGCTCCACTTTCAACTAGGTGAAAAGTTTATAAAAACAACAACGGTTTGGGTAAGCACCCAAACCGTTGTTGCCGAACTCTGTTGTTTGCAGGTATTTTTCAGTTCCAAATGAGGAAAAGCTATTATTAACTTAGCTTTTTGCCATTATTGGAGCTTTTTTACTTCTACCCCAAGCAATCCAAAGTGCAATTCCCACCAGTAAAGCATTCATTCCAATTGCCGAAAATTCCCCTCGTAATAGATGAAAACCAGCAGCTAAACCCATAACTAAAGCCAGACAGACGGCTGCCCAAACAGTTAAAAAAGTTTTGAATCTGAAAATAGAGGGAATTAATAATCCCAAGCCTCCCAGTATTTCGCTCACACCAATTACCCTAATTAATTCCAAAGGTACATCTGAAGCCCAAGGAAGAGATTCTGTTAACAATTCAAGCGGCTGGGTGGCTTTCATAAACCCAGCCATTCCAAACATGATAGCTACTAATCCCTGTGCAATCCATAAAGCTATATGTATAGCCTTGTTACTTTTTTGAGTTGTCATTTTTCTTTCTTTTAGGTTGAAGCACAAAACTCCTGAGCTCGAAGAGCTTATGCCTTGATGTACATCAAGAAATGACATGGGATTATTTTTTTTGGGATAGCTCGTTTCTAACACGGCTTAGGGCCTCGGGGGTGATTCCTAAATAGGAAGCCACCATTCTGAGAGGTACTCTTTGAATGATATTAGGGTAGGTATCAATAAAGTGCTCATACCTTTCTTTGGCACTTGAACTCATTAACATGATGATCCTATTTTGCATAGAGTTTAACCGTCTAAACAAGGCTTTAATGTCAGGAGTCTCTTTTAGCATTTCCTCTTTAGAGGCTACATTCAAAACGGTATCTTCAATTGCATCTATAAATAATTGGCAAGGAGTATCAGGCTCACAACTGTCTGTGACCAACCAGTTTTCGGGGCCAAACATATAAATATGTTCCTTTCCCTTTTCATCAATTGTATAGCTTCGCAACAAACCGTTTTCCACAAAATAAACCTTGGAGTTGGTTTCTCCTTTTCGCTGTAAAACGGTCCCTTTTTTTATGGCTATTTTTTTCAATGGTGCTTTAGTTTGAAGCTGTCCGATTGGACAAGTTGCTCATTTGTTTTAGAACACTTAAGTAAAATAGCCTTCCAACTCAGGAGGAGGCAACACTTTAATTTCTACAGTAAAGAAAAATAAGGCAATAGAAATAAAGTTCTTTTTCAAGCTATGCTTTTTTTAAATTAAAAGCTTTGTTGCCACTCCTTGCACCTCCTCAAATCCCTGATAGGCACAAACCACCGCTTCAAAATCTTCCAGTTTTCCCAAATGTTTTAGCGCCAGTGGATTTCCAAAATGAACTAGAATGCAAGACTTGGTTTTCGCCAATTTCTTGATTTCATCCAGCACAGCTTGATCCATTCCAAACTGATTCAAGGGCTTGTGACTGGGGACAAACACGGCCAAAATCACTTTTTCTGCCTTTTCGATTGGGGCAAAAGGTAAACCCAGTTGCCGGGAAAAGGTACTTGGGTTTTGAGTGAAAAATTCCCAGTAACCCAGTTTTCCGGTTTTTGCCAAAGCTCTGAGCTCTCCAGGATTGATCTCTTCAGAAATCACTGAAACGTAGTTTTCTGCCAGGTCTTTTTGGAGTTGGGAATGACTTTCCCAATCGAAACTTGGAACTTCCACCGGCTTGAACCCAATCACACCCAGTTGCTTTTTCAATGCCATGATCTTTTCAAAAACCGCCTTCACTTCCGCATCGGAGCTATGTTGTGCGATTTTTTCAATCCCTTCTTTCACATGGTCTGAAAAGCACAGAATGTCATTTCCGGCATGGAAAGCCTGACATTCGAGTTCGCCGGGCTCTGGATAGAGATTGGCGACGGCTTTCATATTCAGCGCATCGGAGATCACCAGGCCTTTAAAGCCCATTTCTCCTTTGAGCAAATCAGTGATCAATTCCCGGCTAACGCTGGCTGGAATATCTTTTCCTCCGGTCAGGGCGGGCACGGCCAAATGCCCCACCATGATGAGTTCCACTCCTCGGTCGATTCCGTATTGGAAAGGAAGCAGCTCTTCAGCTTGAAGTTGTGCCTTGGTTTTGTGTAGGATCGGCAATCCCAAATGGGAATCAGTTGCCGTGTCTCCATGCCCTGGAAAATGCTTCAGGCACGCACCGATTCCTGCTTTTTTCATTCCGGAATAGGAGGAAAAAGCCAATTTGGCAACTTTTTCTGGCCGATTTCCAAAAGAACGATAGCCGATCACCGGGTTGTCGGGATTGGTGTTCACATCTCCGCAAGGGGCAAGGTTCAGGTGAATACCCGACCGCTTCATGTCGAGGCCCATTCGATAGCCGACTTCTTCCACCCATGTTGATGCATCTGTCTTCAAAGCGCCAAGTGTAATGGCAAAAGGGTACTGAGGAGTTTTTTCTACACGCATGGCCAAGCCGTATTCCCCATCGATGCTTATGAGGAGAGGAATTTTGGAGATGGCTTGGTATCGGTTGATCAGGCCGATCAGTTTTTCAAAAGTGCCTGAAACGTCCAAAACTTCAGCCCGCTTTTCAAAGTTTGCCGCTGCCGAATGCCGACTGTGAAAAAAAGTCAACCCCCCGATTTCCTGTTCTCGGATCAGGGTTTCGATGGCCTGGTAATTTTCCTCAGTATCGTGAATAAACGCCGCAGGCGAGAAGCATTGGGCGATTTTTTGATATTTTCTCATCATTTTTTCCGATTAATAACTTCGATGTTCTTCATTCGGCGTTCGACATTCAATATTTTTCAATAATGAACACCGAACGCTGAACATCGAATGTCGAAGTTTAAGAATTCTGAATTTAGCTTTCTGACTTCTTCCCAAACTCCCTCGGATACTTCACCGAATAAGCCATCACAAATCCTGGAATAGTCGCAATCACCACCCACACAAAGAAGCCGGTGTAGCCCAGCCACTGCTGCATGTATCCGCTAAGCATTCCAGGGAGCATCATTCCCATAGCCATAAAGCCTGTTGCCAGCGCATAATGTGCTGTCTTGAAAATGCCTTCGGCCAGGAAAATCAGAAATACCATGAACGCAGCGAACCCAAATCCATAGCCCAACTGCTCAATGACCACCACAGTGGTTGCAAATGCGATGCTTTCGGGCTGGAGCCAAGCCAAAATCACATAACCGATGTTTGGGGCATTGATGGCAAAGGCCATCGGCATCATCCACTTTCCCAAGCCATCCCGTGAAATTGCAATTCCACCGAGAATTCCACCTGCCAAAAGAGCCACTACGCCCAGGGTACCATAGATAAATCCGACTTCGGTTGTGCTTAAGCCAAGACCTCCATCGGCCCGTTCATCGAGGAAAAACGGGGAGGCCATTTTGACCAGTTGGGATTCTCCTAAGCGGTATAGCAGGACAAAACCCAAGGAAAGTCCGATGTTTTTCTTGGTGAAAAACGTAGCGAAAACTTTTCCAAAGCTTGGCTGGTCGGCTTTGGCCACTCGCACTTCGATCACATTGGGCGTAGTCAAATAGTTGACTCCGGTTAAGACCAACATCAATCCCGCCACGACAATCATGGTCAATGACCAAGCTTCGGATGGATCTCCGAGGCTGGTTTCTAAATAGCCTGCGATGATCACGATTAAGCCTTGGCCTGTGATCATCCCGACCCGGTAAAATGTACTTCGCATACCGACGAAAAAACTCTGTTGATCAGGCTTGAGCGCGATCAGATACAATCCGTCGGAGGCGATGTCATTCGTTGCGGAAGCAAAGGCACCCATCCAGAAAAAGGCTAGGGTTACCGTGAAAAACTGATCTGTTTCTGTGGTTAATCCGACTCCAAGGAAAACAACAGCCAGGATGAGCTGCATGCTGAGAAACCATTTCTTTTTGTTGCCAAACAACTCCAAAACCGGGCTCCAGATCGGTTTGATCACCCAAGGCAAGTAAAGAAAGGAGGTGTACAATCCGATGTCTGCATTGGAAACGCCGAGTTTTTTGTACATGATCACTGAAACCGTGATGATGACCACATAGGGGATGGACTCGGTCAGGTAAAGGGAGGGAACCCAAAACCAAGGGTTTTTCGAGGTGTTTTGGGTCATGATTTTCGGAGTAAATGCTGGTAAATACTGATTTCGGAGCCATCGATGAGTTTGGCTCCCACGGCTTTTTCATAAAATTCCGCAGGGCCAACGCCACCGATGATGGCATAGGCATAGCCCATCTCTCGCATGGATTCCAGGGATTTGATCAGGAGGACTTTTCCGATTCCTTTTCCCCGTTCGGATTCCTGTGTTCCTGTAGGTCCAAAAAAATTCCGGGCAGTGGATTCGTAACAGGCAAAACCCAAAAGCTGATTTCCCCGCTGAGCAATCCAGCAAGAGATAGGCTGTCGGGAAAAGGCGACTTCCACCTCGGATTTCCAATAAGCACCAAACTGCTCCATAACCCATTCGCTGACCAGGTGCTTTTCAGGTGCAATCGCCCTGCGAAACACTATTTTTTCTTTTTCCAAAAGTTTCATCTCCAATTCGGAGGCGTTCGGAAGTTCCATCAGGCGAACGAGCATGTCTTTCATGGGCGTGAGGTTTTTGGGGTTTGGAATACCTGAGTTTGTACGATTCTTCCAAAATGATCAATCCATCGAATGGCGAGGTACTCCGTATTTAGGCTGGGCACTTCCAGCGACCTGGCTCTTGAACCGCCCACCCAAGCAGGATGGATCACCGTGTCATGGAGGGTTTCAAGGTCGTTACCACCTTGTACCAAAGCATACCGAATAGCTGGATCCAGTGGTTTTTCCAAACTGATTTGCGTTTTTTCCGTGGTGGTTTTCACGTCAAAAACCACTGGTATTTCGATAATGGCCAAGCTTTTTGGCTCGAAGGAAGGAGGCAAGGTCGGTCTATCATAGACTTCATCTTTCAGTTTGGAAGCAATGTCCTGATTTTTGACATAGATGGATTTCGCAGAGAAAAAGGCGTTTCCGTTGATTTGGGGCAAAGTCCGGGTATAGTTGACTTGGGTGGTGAGTTCTGCCGGATTTTTCCACGCTTCGTCCGAGTCTTCGCGGATTTTATAGGGACCGTTGCCAATGTAGACATTGGTGCCATAGCTGTTGTTGGACCACCAGTCGGCAAGCTTTCGATAGGACGCGAGAGGATGCTCCATGCTCCAGTACAGCTGCGGAATCAGGTAATCGATCCAGCCGTTTTTCATCCAAAGGAGCACATCCGCGTACAAGTCATCGTAATTGGTTTGCCCGGCTCGGGTAGGAGAACCCTTGGGGTCTTTGTCCTGATTTCTCCAGACTCCAAAGGGAGAAATCCCAAACTGCACCCAAGGTTTCTTGCTTTTGATGGTTTCACTGAGTGCCAAAATCAACTCGTTTACATTTTGTCTTCTCCAGTCGTCCCGGATCTGTCCGGGCTTTTTGTATTTGTCATAAGTAGCCTTGTCCGGAAATTCCAGTTTGGGTTCCTTGTAAGGATAGAAATAGTCGTCAAAGTGGATCGCATCCACATCATAATTGGCGACAATTTCGGAGATGACAGCCAGCAAATGGTTTTTTACTTCCGGAAGACCAGGGTTATAATACCACTTGGTGCCATACTTGAGCATCCAATTCCGATGCTTGAAAAAGTCATGCTCCGGGCTCAATTCTTCGGTTTTCAGATCCATGGTGGCTCGGTAAGGATTCAGCCAAGCATGAAACTCCAACCCTCGATCATGCGATTCTTTGATCATCCAAGTCAGCGGATTTTCCTGAGTTTTTGGAGCCATTCCCTGCTTTCCCGTCAAATACTTGGACCAAGGAGCCAGATTGCTGGGGTAGAATGCATCTCCGGACGTCCGAACCTGGACAATCACTGCATTGAAATTCAGCGATTTGTAGTAGTCGAGTAGTCTGATAAATTCCTCCTTTTGTTTTTCCCAAGGATCCGTGGAGGAAATCGGCCAGTCGATATTGGCCACGGTGGCAATCCACACTCCGCGAAATTCCCTCGGAATGTCCGGCATTTGATAACTCAAAGGTGTAAGAGCAACCGGAGGTTTGGGGAGGTTTTTTGCTGGAAGACTTTCGGTTGGTTTTTGCGATAAGGTTGGATTGGGTTTGGCGCTTGAAGCCGCTGGTTTTTTGGTTTTACAGGCAGCAAACAAAAGTGTACAGAGGATAAAAAGATAAAAGAGCTTTTGAACAGAGGGCATGAGGTAATCGGAGCTTTGATGTCTTAAGGAATAGGATTGGAAGTGTGGTCCTGGGAGACAGAGACCACATTTGTTAGAGCTTAGGGACTGGTTTGAGATTCAGGTCTGTTAGATTTTTTCGGAGTTTGATCATGAATTTATCTCCTGGGTCAGATTTGACCGTACGATAGTTGGGATCTGTCTCTTTCCATAGGTCGGTTGTCTGAAAGTTCTGGTACTCATGATGGCCGATCACGTACTCGATCGGATATTTTCGCTTCAGGTATCGGATGAGTTGCTCATTTGCTTTGAGTTGGGCTTTGGTAAGCGGCATTTCATCACTTCCGATATTTTCGATCCCGATGGCCAGATAGTTTAAGCCAATCACGTGCCGAGCAAATGTGGTGTCTGGCAAAAGTCGAAAAACGGTCCCATCCCGATCAATCAAAAACTGGCTGGATACGTTCAGGTTACTGGCTCCGGTCAGGTCAGCCCGCCCACCCAAAGTCGGGGGATTGAAGACATCAAAGGTCACTTCGATGTTATTGATGGCTGTCCAATGGACCACGACCATTCGTGGCTCGATGGAGGCTTTGGTTTTTTCCAGACCGTGACGGTCTTTTAGGTATTGGAGGGAGAGTTGTTCACGCTCCGCATTCCAGGTGATCGGTTTGTCGATTATTCGAAAGGTAGCTTTGGGGCTGCAGGAAAAAGCGATGATAGAAGCGAAAAAGAAAGAAATTCTGGTGAGATTGATTTGCATTTCTTCAGGGGTTGGGCGGTCTGTAATCTGCAAGCTAAACTAGCCAGAATTTGGGAGGAAAGGGTCGGCATTACCCCAAAATTTACTCCCCAGGTCGATAAACCCGCTTTGCGGTCTTCAAAACTTCCGCTTTGTCCAAGGTCATCGGCTTTAGTTCCCGATTTACAAACCGCTCCATCTGATCGGCATAGTGGGGACTTTCCGGTCGGTTACTTGATCCATACACGTTGATTGATTCCATCACAGGAAGTCCTTCTCCAAACTTGACCATCAGGATGTAGGATTCACCTTGGGCAGCTTTTCTCCTGCCATTTTCCCAAGGAGTCGATCGGATCGTCGTCAGGACATCATCGATTCCCCAGAGGGGCAAAACTTTATCGCCCCGCACCAATTTTTGGTATTCTCCCAGAGTCACCAATTCTTTTCCAAAGTGGGTTTCAAAATGTAATTTTGCAGCTTGAATGCCCTGAACTGCCTCCTTTTCCGACAAAACGGTTTCAAAACTCCTTCCGGTTTTCGCAAATTCATCCCACCAGTAGTAATAGATGAATGCAAAAACCGCTGCTCCTTCACTGTCCACTGCTGCTTCCTTGTTCCAGTTTTTCAATACTTTGATTTGCTTTTCTATTTCCGGATATCGGGCTGAATCCAAGCTGAAAAGTGAACTCATATTGGTTCGGAAAGCCAAATCGGCCGGCAAGGTTTGGTCGTATTTTATCCGTTCAAACTGTTCCCAGCTGATCGTTCCACTGTCGGGCATCAGTTCCCGAAACCTCAGCGAACGGTTGTTGTCTCGTAGGTCAAAGCCCATTTCCAGGGGATAATCATCCGGAAAAAGATTGTCTTCGAATCCGGTGGCTTTAAATGGGGAGTGATTGGTATTGAAGAGATATCCTGAAGGGGGATTCACTTGTTGAGGGAGTTCTGCAAAGTCATGAAATTCCGTCCAAAGTGTCTTTTTGGTTGTACCGGGAACCGTCCCCAAATAGTCAAATCCCGGCGTTCTTTTGGGCAAAAGTCCGTTGCTGACGTAGAAAATCGTGTCGTATTTATCTGCATAGACGGTGTTGAAATTGGTCAGCTGCATGGTCGACATGGCAGCTTTCCACTCTGAGAAATTCCTTGCCTTGTTCATCCTCCACCATTGTTCGGGCGCTCCGATTCGTTCCAAAGCTCCAAGTCGGATGGCAAAAGCTCCCTGCTCCGTCACGAGTGTAGGTCCGTAAATGCTTTTCCAGACTTTTTTGGGTACAGGTAGGGTGATCAGGTCCCACAGGCGGACTTTCAACCAGACGATCCGCTCTTCCAATTCCAGCCATTCGCCATCCACGCGGTATTCGTCGTCATCTTCCGGATTGATTTCCAGTTGATAGAGATCCAGAAAGTCCGGGGAATTCACCGTATGAGCCCATCCCAAATGTTCGTTTGCTCCGTGGAAAATCATCGCGCCACCCGGAAACAATCCTCCCAGAATGTTCCATCCTTCTTCGGACTGGAGATGCGCTTCATACCAAGCTACCGGTCCTTCGAGGGGTTGGTGTGAATTGATAGCCAGAAAGGTTTCTCCGGAATCTGTCCGGGAAGAATGAATGGCAATGGCATTGGAGCCCTTGGGCAACGTGTCCTCAGGGATCAGGTCTACATTTCCGTTGACTATGGCCTGAACAGCCCGATCTGCACCGGACATTTGGGCAAGGGAAAGAATGTAAGCCGAGGCGATTTCCTTGGGATTGATCGGGAAAGCTGGCTGATACAGAACCTCCTCCGGATGAGCCAGAGCATAGTCATTCAATCCTGCGGCATAGCCTTCCAGTACTTTTTTGAATTCGGGAGAGAAAGTCTCTTCGTATTTTTCGTTGGCAATTTTCTTGGTTTCCAGCAGATGTACGAAAAAATCCACCCCGGCACCCTGCTCGCCAAACACCCTTCCAACCAGGCCTTTTCCGGCCAAAACAGTCTTTTGAATGGTCTCAAAGTCATCTTCTGCATGTGCCCAAGCCAAGCCATAGGCTACATCCGCATCTCTTTTGCCAAAAATGTGAGGCACCCCATATTCATCCCGGGCAATCTCCACTTGGGTGGTATCCCAGCCGGATGGTTTTAGGACTCGTTGACAAGAAACGAGTAAGACCAAAAGAAGTGAAAGAGAAATCAGTTTTTGCATGTTCAAAGAAATTCCAAACGAAAGGTAATGTTAGAATGAAGAATAAACTTTTGGGTTAGTCTTTCAAACTTACAGGGATGAGTATCCGGAACAAAGTAAACAACCCAATGGTAAATTGGAAATTAGGATTTGCAAGGAACCTATTTGCGATTTAGGGGAATATTTTGCTTCCAGAATTCGATATTGGGATTGGAACAGGTAAGAATTGATACCTTTCCTGAAAAACTAAAAGGCAACATTTTCAACAAGAGTCACCACTTGATCGACTCAAATTAACGGTCAAATGAAAAATAAGAAAAGTATTTATTTCATAGTTTTTATTTCTCTTTTTGTTGGGTTGTTACACTTTTTGTTTGGGCCAAACTATCACGGTGCTTTTGAAAAGTTTATCCGTGGGTATCTAATTGATATTCTTCTTCCCTTGGATCTGTATTTATTGCTGCAAATTTCTTTAAGAGATTGGGTTGCTGTACCCAAAGCCAGATTTATCGGGGCAGGGTTCACCTTTTGTTTTGGGATACTTGTGGAAATTTTGCAACTGAATAAAGTTTCAATTTTTGGAAGTACTTATGACCCATTGGATATTTTAATGTATGGAATAGGGGTTGGATTGGGTGTTTTAATTGATTTGACTATAATTAATCGTTTTGAGATGATGGGCAGAAAATAATCCGTTGTTTCAATATTGGCATATAGCGGACAGCAATCTGTTTTCTTTCTCCTGAGATTGTAACCAAAAAGAAAAAGCCGACCATTTGGCCGGCTTTTGGGGGTGATTAAACACTTTTCTCTATCCTTTTTCGGACGTCAGCATTTAATTATCTGAACTCATAATCGACTCCACTCACCTGAGTCAGCAAGGTGGCCGGGGCATCGAGCGCCACAGCAGATTGTGGAGGAGTGGGGGTGACAGGGGAATTTTTCTCCAGGTAATTTCGGAGAGCTTGGTGAAGCGTGTAGGATGTATGTTCGGTATCTTTTACCCCTTTGATCCTGCAGATCATGTCTTCTGGGTCTCCATCCCGCTCACAGGCAGAGATTCTGTATTCTTTTGTCGGATCGAGGGGTTGGCCATTGACTAAAACAGATTGGACTCGTTTCCCTTCCTCTCCAAAAGCAAGAAATTTGACCTCCATGCCTTTGAATTTGACTACCCAGCCACCCAGTCTTTTGGAGGCATCAGACGCAAACACATTGTTCATTTCACGTTCCAGCCACTCACTGATTTGTTTTCCCGTTGCTTTTCCAATCCGAATCGGACTGTCCACTGGAAGCATATCGTAGAGAAATCCATTCGTAATGGGGATGTTTCCCGTATGATCCGGGGTTGCACGAGGAGGACAAAACCGAAATCCATTGGATAGTACGATGTCAATTTCCGGTAATTGCCAACTGAGGGCATCCAAAATCATGGTGTCGATGGTGTTTTCGATCACGAAGTAGCGATAAAGAGGAATGGTAGAATAGCCCACGACTTTTTGGATATCCTCCAGGTAGGGTCCTTCATTTTTAGCGATGAGTTGCTTCATTTCCTGGGATTCAGGATATTTCCTGGCATCGACTTCCATCAGCTCGTAGTGGTCGGATACCACTTTACCGTTTTCGATTTTCAGTTCGAGTTTTCCCACGAAAGAGCCAAACGCTCCAGGTTCGACTACCTTGGCATATTTTGCCTGAATAGGTTTTCGTACTCGCTCGTGGGTATCGCCGCCGAGAATATAGTCCACTCCTTCACAGGCTGGAAGATTGGCTAGGTGAATCTGCTGAGACAATCCCAAATGTGCTACAATGGCGACGAATGCACATTTTTCCTGGTTTCTAAGTACATCCACATAGTGGGCAAGATTTTCTTCCGGCTTGGTATAAATGATGCCTTTGCTGTAGTTGGGGGACTGTCTGACGGGAACCAGATGATCTGTGTATCCCAGAAAACCTATTTTTACTCCGTTGACAGTCCAGATATGGTAAGGAGGAAAAATCAATTCACCCTTTTTTCCCTCACCCAAGTCGTGGTACATGTTTGCACAGACTTTTGGAGCAATCAAAGACCCCAGCAAGTGCTGCATGGATTTTTTATAGTAGATCACCTCCCAGTTGCCGGGTAGGTAAAGATCATAGTCTAACGCATTTAGGATCGGAACCATTGCTTCTCCGGTAGTTTTGACCGATAGCTCTGATCCCTGAAACATGTCCCCGGTATCAATCAGGAAGCTATGATCCATCGTTTTCCGTTGCTTATCCAAGAATGTTTTCAGGTGTGAATACCCCCCTGTTTTACGAAATACGGATTGGCCATTTTCCCAAAACAACTCGTCATGAGCATGAATTTGACAGTGCACATCGGTGGTCTGAAGAATGGATAATGTAAAAGATCCGTTGGGAACTTCCTTTCTTGATTTTTCAGAACCAGGAGCGGCAGATGCAATTCCAGCCAGTCCTGTGCTTACTCCAATAGCGCCTAATTGGGCGATAAATTTTCTTCGTGAGGACGTCATTTCGGGTTGATTTTTTGGGGAGTGAACAATGTGGATTTCAGATCAAGGTGAAATCCACTGAAAGCAATACTCGTCCAAGTTTTCAAAAGTATGAATTCCTCAAAATCGAAATCGGTGACATTCCTCACAAAGACATAAAAAAAGGATTCCTCTTTCGAAGAATCCTCTTGAGTTCTGACTGATACTCAATCAGTGAGTCCCGCTTTTTTTCGGTGTGGTCATTCCACCGTCCTTACAGCAAGGATCAAGTTTTTCATAGGCTTTTGGATCTCTTGGGAGATTGTCGGCATTGTAACCGACTAGGGTTACTCGCTTTCGAAGCTGATCAGGATTGGTCTTCCCGTCGATGTAGGCGATGTTAAGCACTTTGGTTTCCAGGTCCAGGTTAACCGATTTCACACCTTTTTCGAAGGTCAAATCCTTCTCCAGTCGATCCTTACACATTTCACAGACCGCTGAAGTCTTGATGCCGATAGTTTTCACATTGGTTTGTGCATTCACTGTAAATGCGATTGCCAGGGCAAAGAGGGATAAAATGAGCTTTTGCATATCGTCGTTTGTTTAGTTATTGATTTTTAATCGGAAACCGGTGTAGATCATTCTGCCTGCGATCGGCCCCCAAGTCATGGAAGCGTCAAAGTTTTCTCCAAAAGGATTGGATGGGTCCACAATCGGATTTTCCTGTCGGAAATTTAAGATATTTTCTCCACCCAGATAAATGCTTCCCCATCTGAATCCTCTGGATATCTGTGCATTGACCAAAAAGAAGTCCGGAGACTCTGTTTCCAATCTGAACTCAGATGGACTATCGCTGGTGTCTGGCAGTCGCTGTGGACCATTCCAGTTTACAGTCAGATCGGCTTTCCACTTATCAAATCGGGTGGCATAGGCCATATTGAAGAAGAATCGATCCTGACTCTGGTAAGGTACCTGCTGGAGGATTCCATTGGTAGTCATCAAATTCTGGTAATTCTTGTAGGCAGCCTTCGCTTCGAACCGTTCTGAAATAGGATAACTCGCCTCCAACTGGAAGCTTTTTGCATACGAATCACCCTGAAGATTATCGATCACCAACAGGTCTGAGCTGATGTCCTGATCATAGACAAGTTGACTTTCAAACTGAGTGTAGAAATAATCTGCCACTACGGATAGCGGCTTCTCCTTGATCATCCAGCTGCCGGCCAAACTTAACCCGGAATTCCAGGAAACCTCAGGTTGAAGTTCTGCCTCGTATTGAATATCTCTAGAGCTTACCCACACCATGCTGTTTTCCATCAGGGCATTTGGAGTTCTGTACCCTTTTCCGATCGAACCTCTCAAAGTCAAACTAGGAGTGAAAGCCCATCTCGCATGAACTCTCGGGGTGAAGTACGTACCAAACAAGTTGTGGAAGTCAGTTCGACCTCCTGCCACCAGAGTGAAGTTGTCGTTTGGAATGTAGTTATATTCGAAGAAAGCTCCAGGAACAATTTCAGTTCTAAGGAAAGAAGTGTTCAAGCTTCCGGTTTGATTGGAATTGAAGCTTTCGTCAAAGTCATCCAGAAGAAAACTTACCCCGGTCTTATACTGGTGGAAGCTGCTTCCAAGGACATTTTGGTAAATGAAATTTCCGTAAAGCGTTTTTTCCTTTCCTTCGTAGATTCTTCGGCCAGCTCCTCCGCTGAAGTCCTGATACGACATGGAATATTGGAATCCCCAGCTTTGAGTAGGTTTGGAAGGATAAATCATGCCGATTTTTCCAAAGATTTCGGCCTTTCGGGTATCCATTTCATAACCGTACATTGGACTGGTGGCCAAGTTATCGTTGAATCCGAACCCAAGCTGACCGCCTGCGGATTCTGAGCTGAACACATTAATTCCGATCTGAGCCATTAGCTGATCGCCTTCATATTTCCAGCGATTCAGGAAGTTGACCTGTCGGGTTTTGGGCATGTCCATGAAGCCATCCCCATTGGTATCCATTTCGAGGAATTGCTGGCTGGCGTGAAACATGACTCCTGAGCTCCACTTTTCAGAAATTGGAATTTGTCTGTTGGCGTTGATTTCCAGTCTTCCAAAGGAATTCAGGTAGGAATTCAAGTACCACTTGTCCATGGATTCCGGCTTGAACAGTTCGACGTTGATTTGTCCGGTCATCGATTCATACCCATTGATCACTGATCCTGCACCCTTTCCCACATCGATAGATTGGATCCAGGTACCTGGGACAAAAGTCAGACCTAAACGGGAATTTAAGCCGCGGATATTGGGTATACCTTCCCTGCTGATCAGGACATATCGACCGTCCAAACCCATCATTTGGATCATCTTGGTGCCTGTCACCGCATCAGCGTAGGATACATCTACGGAAGCGTTGGTCTCGAAGCTTTCCGAGAGATTGCAGCAGGCTGCTTTTTGAAGCTCGGCTTCTGTAATCAGAATATTGAGAAAAGGAGCTTCATCGACAATGGCTTCGGTTCTTCCTCGAACCGTGACAGTTTCTAAGGATTCGTCTGTCTCAAATAGGGTGACCATCATTTTTTCTCCGAATACCGGAGAAAGTGTGTCCGACACGTAACCTATATAAGTAAAAATCAACCGATCAGAAGGTTGGATTTCCAGGAGTTCAAAGGAACCGTCGATTTGAGTGACAGCGCCGATTGATTTGCCGATAACCTGAATGGTAGCACCGATCAAGGGCTCCTGTGCATTGTTTTTTACTTCCCCGGAGACTTTGCCCTGGGAAAATGCTGTGATTGAAATAAGTAGTCCTGAGAATAGGATAAGTAGAGTTTTCATTAAAATGACTTTTTAGTGATTGGAAAATTCACAAAGCCCCTGTGAAGGGGAAAGTCATTTTAAATCAAAAAAGTCTGGTGGAGAACCAGCAAATCCGGGATAGGAATATCCGGAAAATACCGGTTAGGAATGAGAATATCTGCTTCAGTTGAGCCAAAACCAGCTATTGTGAATACATAAGCCAGCACAAATTCCGGAGAGATTTGTGTTTTGATTTCGGACTTTTTGAAGAAATCATCTGAATCTGCTTGGGCGATTTCATTTTCGCAGCAATCCATTGGGACCTTGGACTCTGAATCGCAACAATCGTGAGATTCTGGGTTAATCGTTAGTCCACTGCTGATCAACTTTTCGTCACAATAGTGCTTTGCCCAAGCCAAGTTAACCTGACCGGCAAAAAAGATAAGAAGCAATATCGATGACAGTAGTTTTTTCACTTCGGCACAAAGATCTTCTTTTTTGGCAAAAAAGAAAACCTACCCCAATAACGAACTGAGACGGGGTAGGTTTAAAAATTCTTTTAAGACTTACTTGGCAGACGCCGTAAACTTGACCACTTCGTTTTTCATTGGCTTGATTGTTTTGAGGTAGGCATAAATTGCTTTAAGGTCTTCTTCCTTCATCCCCGAATACATCAGCCAAGGCATCAGGGAGTTAAATTCACCCGGATTGATTTTGGGAACGACATAGCCAGAATCCTGATACTGCTTAAATCTGCCTACAAACATCTCTTCGGTCCAATTTCCGATTCCGGTTTCTTTGTCCTGTGTAATATTGGAAGAGGTGACTACCGAACCATCGGGAAAAGGAAAGCTTCGGCCTCCGGAAAAGGCCAACTCCGGTATAATCACCCCTTGGGGACTCACTTGCGTATGGCATTCAATGCATCCAGAAGCATTGACCAAATAGGCACCATAAGCGACCTGGTCACTCGGGTCTGGTTTTTTGCTAAGTGTTGCGTTTACCGGCATGGTCCTAAGAATCAGATTGACAGGAAAGTCGGCTTTTGAATCCGGGATTTCACTCGCTATAGCCGGCAGGGAACGCACGTAGGCGATGATATCATAGATGTCCTCAGGATCCATTTTTCCATAGTATGAATAGGGCATCAGTGGAAACATCGGTCTGCCATCATTGGTCACTCCGGTGGTAATAAGTCTGAACAGCTCTCCGTCAGTGTAATCTGAGATGCCATGTGGAGTGATGTTTTTGGCATAAAAAACTCCAGGCAATCCCATTGAGTGATCAAACCGATCTCCACCAGCTCCTAAAGTACCCGGAGCGGGAGGACCGGAGAATAGGGAGAAATCACGCTTGGAATGGCAATCCATACAGACAGCCACGTGGTTGGCCAAGTAAGCTCCCCGTTCGATTCGGTCAGGCGTGTATTCGATGGTGAGTTCAGGAGCTGGATCTACTTTGGGAAAACCCAGTTGGAGAAAAGCAAATCCGCCGATTGCAAGAATGACAACAATGCCTAGCAGGTAGGCTACTACTTTCAAAAGTTTTTTCATATGGTTATAATTTGATAGTTATAGGCCATATGGAATCTCGCATGCTGAATTAACATTCATCTTTTTGAAGATATCATCATGCTCGATTTCATAGTGCTTTAAGGTTGGGTAACAAAAATTAATAAGATTCCCACTCTTTGGAAACTAATCATTTTAAAAGTTTCTAAATCTTCAGGAAAACTAAATTTTTTCTGCATAAGATTCTATTGAGAATTGTCGAAATGCACCAATGAACTCAGGGAATAATTCGCACTTCATTCATTAAGTATTAGTATTTTGCCAAAAAACAGCCAATCATGAAAAAATATTTATCTCTTCTATTGCTCCTTATACTCGCTGCTCCCTTAGTGGCTCAGGATGATGTTCTTAAAAAACTGGACTCCAAAGCTGACTTCTATGGTGATATCGCAAGACAGATTTGGGCAAACCCGGAATTGGGATATCTCGAAACTAACAGTTCTGCATTGCTCCAAAAGACCCTGTCTGATGCAGGATTTAAAGTGACAGCCGGTGTGGCTGAGATACCTACTGCATTTGTGGCAGAATTTGGCTCAGGAAAGCCAGTGATTGGAATAATGGCAGAATTTGATGCATTACCTGGAGTTTCTCAGGCTGCAGTCCCTTTCAAAAGCCCAGTGGTTGAAGGTGGAGCTGGCCATGCCTGCGGTCACCATTTGTTCGGTGCGGCATCTGTGGCAGCAGGGATTTCGGTCATGGAGTGGATGAAAGAAAATAAAATCCAAGGCACCTTGAGAGTATATGGTACTCCTGCCGAAGAAGGTGGAGGAGGTAAAGTTTACATAGCCCGAGCTGGATTGATCAAGGATGTAGACGTGATGATGCACTGGCATCCCGGGTCTCAAAATGCCGCCGGGGCAACTTCTTCGCTTGCGAATATCTCTACCAAGTTCAGATTTTACGGAGAAGCATCTCATGCTGCGGCAGCACCGGAAAGAGGGAAATCATCCCTAGACGCGGTGGAAGCCATGAATTTCATGGTCAACCTTATGCGAGAGCACGTGCCAATGGAAACCAGAATGCACTACGTAATCACCAGAGGTGGTGAAGCTCCAAATGTGGTTCCTGCTTTTGCAGAATCCTATCACTATGTCCGCCATCCTAATGCACTGGTGGTGCAGGAGATTTTTGCCAGAATGGTGAAAGCAGCCGAAGGAGCTGCTTTAGGAACCCAAACCCGAATGGAATATGAAGTGATCAATGGGGTTTACAACCTGTTACCCAATGAAACTTTGGCCAGAATCATGCACAAGAATCTGGAGACAATCGGAGGAGTGACCTACACTGCAGAAGAGAAAAAATTCGCAGAGGATATTATCAAAACTTTCCCTTCAGGTGTCAAATCAACTCCTGAAGACGCTACGAAAATCGCTCCGTTTATTGTCAGTGAAGAAGGCGGTGGAGGCTCAACTGACGTGGGTGACATCAGCTGGCTGGTGCCTACAGTTGGCCTGAGTGCCGCTACATGGGTTCCAGGTACTTCTGCGCATACCTGGCAGGCTGTAGCTGCCGGAGGAACATCCATCGGTCAAAAAGGGATGATGGTTGCAGCTAAAACGATGACCTTGACTGCTATGGATATTTTTAAAGATCCGTCAGTGACAGGAAAGGCACTTGAAGAATTGAACAGGAGAAGAGGAGACGATTTCGTCTATAAGGCTTTGGTCGGGGATCGCAAAGCCCCGCTCGATTACAGAAAGTAAGACCTATTTTTGGGCTGATTTTGATTTTATGAAAAGGAAGTGCACGCTGATATGTTTGTTTTTAGTGCTTTTGACAGGAATATGTGGCGAATCAAACGCATTTCAGCAAGTTCAATCAGCGGATGATCGGCCCAAAATAGGTTTGGTTCTCAGTGGTGGTGGAGCCAAAGGAATGGCTCATGTGGGCGTGATTCGGGCTATGGAAAAAGCCGGGATCCGCCCGGATTACGTCGTAGGCACCAGTATGGGTTCGGTCGTAGGCGGCCTCTATGCAATGGGATACAATGCTGACGAGTTGGAGAAAATCATCCGTGGGATTGATTGGGATTTGATCATTTCCAACCGGGTAAGCTTTGAAAATATTGCCTTTGAGGAAAAGGAATACTACAATCGGTACCTGCTTGAATTCCCTATTCGGAACGGAAAAATTTCACTTCCTTCAGGACTGATTGAGGGACAAATGCTCTCTGAGGTTTTGCATTACTATACCTGGCCTGCCAGGAAGTATCAAAACTTTGATGAATTCCCGATTCCTTTTCGATGCATCGCTACTGATATCAGTACCGGTAAGCCGGTAATTTTCAAAGACGGATACCTCCACGATGCACTCCGATCGAGCATTGCCATTCCTACTGCATTTACCGCATTTCAGTTGGACAGCACCATGGTAGTGGATGGTGGGGTGGTCAATAATTTTCCCGTAGATGTGGTAAGGGAAATGGGCGCAGACTTTGTCATCGGGGTCAATGTAAGCGATGAGGATTTTATCAAAGCTGAGAAACTGGAAGGTTTTGGGGCTATTTTGATGCAGATTGCTATGGCAGAATCCCTTGGTAAAACTGCCGAAAACATCAAAATCACAGACATTTACATCAAGCCAGAACTTGGGCCTTACGGCACAGCCAGCTTCGGAGACTATGATGCCATCTTAAAAATCGGAGATGAAACCGGGGAAAAGTTTTACCCCGAATTCAAGCGGGTTGCCGATAGCCTTGGACTTTCGGATCATGCTCAAGGTATAGGATTGGAAGCCCGTGCCATTCGGTTTAAAGACATCAGTGTGATAGGAAATTCCTTGTTTCCTACTCCCTTGATTTTATCCAAACTGGGACTTCAGGCTGGGGATGAAGTGACTCGAGACGAGTTGCAGGAGGGCATCAACAGGGTTTTTGGAATGAATGGTTTTTACAAGGTGGATTACAGCCTTGTTCCCTCAGGTGCAAACGATTATGCCCTTCAGATCCGAGTGAAAGAAAAACCATCAAAACTTCTCAATACATCCATTCACTACGACAACCAGTTTTCCGCAGGAATCCTTTTGAATTACACGGCGAGGGATCTTATTGGTAAATCTTCACGTACGGTTGTAATTGCAGACATATCCGAAAATCCCAAGTTCCGGATCGACCACTACAAGTATGTGGGCCCAAGTAAAAAGTTCGCCTTCAATCTGCGCTTGAATTACCTCAACCAGGAATTACCGACTTATGAAAATGGAGAAGAACAGAACCTTACTGTTGTAAAAAATTCCAGGGCTGAGGCATTGTTGATTTCAACTTCCTCCCTTCAGCAGGCTTTTTCATTTGGGATGATTTTTGAAAACAGCAATTCCAAATTCCGATTTAACTCAATTTTTTCGGAAGGTATCAAAAGTGCATACCAGCGCTACATGGGAATAAAATTCCGCTATTACCGCAATTCGCAGAATGACCGCAATTTCCCGACAAAAGGTGCGGAGGGATTGATTGAATCGGTTTTCAATATTCAGGATTGGATTGGGCTAAACTTGGAGTCCGGAGTGGATACCTTGTTCCTTGACTCAGACGGAGAACTGATTCCTGTTCCGGTGACTACTCTGGATAAGCTGGTCGAAACGCTGACTCCAAAGCCTCATGCAACGCTTTATGGTCGGTATTCCAAATTTTTAAGATTGAGTCCGAAGTTTCAATTCAGGCCTGAAGTGGCAGGTGGTTTGGTGCTTTCTACCGAGGAAGGTTCTAAGATTTTCCAGGATTTCTATGTAGGGGGATATCAAAACATCCGATTTGGCGACACCCGATTTTGGGGCTTGAATTACGCTGAGGTGTCTACTCCAAATTTCATCAAAGCCGGTGCAGAACTCCAGTTTGTCCCTGTAAAAAAGATATTTCTGCGTGGAGGGCTTAATTTTCTCGGCTTCAGCAAACAATACCCCTTAGATGAGACAGAATTTCCGGATAAAGTCTTCCGAGATGAGACCTATTTTGGCTATGGTGCCGATATTTCTTACAATTCGATCATGGGACCGATTTCATTTGGTGTTTCGAGCAATTCTGCCGACAAAAAGCTGAGGACCTATTTCTCAATCGGTCTTTCTTTTAATTATTCAGATCGCTAAACCAGATTGGGATATAATTTCCGTTGGTGGAATTATATCCCGATTTACTCCGGCTTTTTTCAAAAAAATCTATCTTGTCATTCTGTATTTGCCCAAAATACCGAATACTATGGATAGACGTAAATCCCTCAAAATCATCGGTGGATCCGTGGCTGGAATCGCCGGTTTGGTTTTTGCCGATTGGAAGTGGCAAATCGTGGATCGGATCGCTCATACCGGCTTTTTCAGCTTCGATGATGAGCAATTGATCTCGGTGATCGCGGACACTTTAATCCCCGCTGGCCTTCCTCCTAAGCTGCCTACTCCTGATGCGCAACCTATCGGAGCGCTGAGTACAGGAACAGATCAGTTTTTGATCAAACTTTTCGAGCAATGCTATGAAAAGGAAGATCAGGAATTGATCAAAGCTCAGTTGAAATCCCTAAAAAAGTCGGGTTTTGAAGATCTTTCCCAAGAAGAACGGGAAAAAGCACTGATGGCGTTGAAAGATTCTGAAAATGAGGATGAAAACAAGTTTTACGACTTGATGCGATCCAATACGATCATGGGTTTTACTACCGTAAAAGAAGTCATGGCCGACTACAGGGGCTACCAAGTTGCTCCAGGTTTTTATCACGGATGTGTGGACGTTCCCCAAGTTTAATCACCAAACGACATGTTACAAGATTCAAAAGATAAGCGCACCTATGATGCGATCGTGATCGGTTCGGGTGCATCCGGAGGCTGGGCAGCCAAGGAACTTTGCGAAAAAGGGCTAAAAACGCTAGTCCTTGAACGCGGGAGAATGGTCAGGCATATTGAAGATTACCCCACCGCCTCCAAAGCGCCCTGGGAGTTCGAATTTCGGGGTGTAGTTCCTATCGACAAGCGGTCAGGGATTGGTGCAGCTCAATGGAAAAGGGAAGAAACCATGCATTGGGCAATGGCAGAAGACGAGCAACCTTACATAGAAGAAAAACCATTCCGCTGGTTCCGAGGCTATCATGTCGGAGGTAAGTCTCTGCTTTGGGCACGGGGAACCCAGCGTTGGTCAGACTTTGATTGGGAAGGTCCGGCGCGGGATGGGTATGCCGTTGATTGGCCGATACGGTACAAGGACATGGAGCCTTGGTACACCTATGTGGAGACATTTGTGGGGTTTGCCGGTAGCCGGGATGGATTGGACGTGCTTCCTGATCAGGTGGTGCAGCCAGGTTTTGAATTAAGCTGCATTGAAACCTACTACAAACAGCAACTTAAAGAAATGTATGGGGACCGCCACCTGATACAGGGACGTTGTGCGCATTTGACAGATCCGCAGCAGATTCACAAGGATCAAGGCCGAAATAAGTGCCAAAACCAGAATATGTGTAACAGAGGCTGTGTGTATGGAGGGTATTTTTCCGCCAATGCATCGACATTGCCTTGGGCAGAAAAAACCGGCAACTTGACCCTGCGTCCTGATTCGGTAGTTGAATCCATCATTTACGATGAGCAACAAGGAAAAGCGACCGGAGTCAGGATCATCGATCGACATACCAAGGAAGCGATTGAGTTTTATGCAAAAATCATTTTTGTAAATGCTTCAACAATCAATTCCAATGCGATTTTGCTCAATTCCAAGTCCACTCGCTTTCCTAACGGACTTGGGAATGACAACGGACTGATGGGTAAATTCATCACTTGTCACAACTATCGAGGTAAAGGCTATGCGACTTTTGAAGGTTTTCTGGACAAATTCAATGACGGTAGAAATCCGGGACATGCCTATGTTCCAAGATTCCGGAATGTCTACAGTCAGGAAACAGATTTTCTCCGGGGATATGCGATTGGGATGTCAGGTAGCCGTCAATTGGATGGCAATGGTGAACTGATCGGAAATGCACTTCGTGACAAATTGCTCAATCCAAGCTATGGTCTTTGGGGAATGTCAGCCTGGATGCAGGGGGAGATGGTTCCCGATGAGTCCAACCATTTGCGACTTTCTTCAGATGAAAAAGACAAGTATGGAATTCCAAAAATCATCATGTCGGTGGAGTGGAAGGAGAATGACAACAAGATGACCGCAGACTTTGTCCAGCAGCAGTCCGAGATGTTCGAGCGAATGGGCTTCAAAAACATTAAAGTCGAAGACTCTGGAGCACCTCCAGGGTCAGATATTCATGAAATGGGTGGAGTACGAATGGGAAATGATCCAAAGACCTCCCTGCTCAACAAGTACAATCAGCTTCACCATTGCAAAAATGTGTTTGTCACCGATGGAGCCTGTATGACTAGCGGAAGTACACAAAACCCCACGCTGACCTTTATGACCTTGACTGCCCGGGCAGCAAATTATGCCGTAGAGGAGTTGAAAAAAATGAATTTATAGTCTACAGTCCATAGTCCACGGACCACAGCTGCTGGTTGATAGATTCAAGCATTTGGTTCCTAAATCAGCACAAAATCATAAACTTTAAGCGGATCGGCTGTAGACTGTCGTCTGTAGACCGTTGACAAAGAAAAATAACCTATGAAAAATTCCCTTGTCCTACTTCTCCTTGCTTTTGCTTGGATGATAACTCCTCAGGAAACTCATGCCCAGAAAAAAGGCGACCCGATGCTTAAGGTTCCGCTTGGGATTGCCTCCTATACCTTCCGGAATCAGTGGAAAAACGGAGTGCCTCAAACTCTCGACATCATCCAAAAAATGGGATTTACCGAATTTGAAGGCGGTGCTCCTCAGGGAGTAAGTCCCGAGCAATTCAAAGAAATGTGCCAGCAGCGGGGAATTGCGATTCCTTCCACAGGAACAGGTTTCGAGCAATTGGAGTCAGACCCACAAGCGGTGGCAGACCGGGCTAAGGCCCTAGGTGCCAAGTATGTGATGTGCGCCTGGATTCCTCACAAAAGAGGTGAATTCAGCAAGGCTGACGCCGACCGGGCGATCAAGGCATTCAACGAAGGAGGCAAAGTCCTGAAGGAGAATGGAATTACCTTTAAATATCACGTCCATGGGTATGAATTTCAGCCTTATGAAAAAGGGACTTTATTTGATTACCTGGTAGAAAATACCGATCCCAAGTTCGTTTCCTTGCAAATGGACGTGATGTGGACCCATTTTGGGGGTGGAGACCCTGCAGCCTTGTTAAAAAAGTACGGAAAGCGTTGGGTGTCACTTCACTTAAAGGATTTCAGAAAAGGTGCTCCCAAGGATATGACCGGACTCACCGGACCTGAAAATGATGTGCCGCTTGGAGAAGGTGAACTGGACTTCCCGGCAATTCTTCGCGAAGCCAATAAAATCGGCATCAAGCACATGTTTATCGAAGATGAAAGCGATCACGAGTTGGAGGCTTTGCCCAAGAGCATTGCCTATCTGAAGAGTTTGAAATATTGATGTTTTTAGCCGCAACTTTTCCAAAATTCGAAACTTTGGAAAAGTTGTCGCTTCCATCGAGTCGTATTTTTTCAACTTTCGATCGCTGATTTTTTATTTACTAAAATGTCTGATTTTCAGGTTCGAAAGCTCATTCGTTCCATTTCGACCTTATTGTATTCCTTGATTATTGGGATAAAATTTCTTTTTTCCATAAAAACCAAAGTGCGAACAAGCTGTTAACGAGATCAATCGATCTTTAAATGCGCTTATCTGTTTCCTTACTCATCTTTATACTTCAACTACCCTTTAGTGCTGTTTCTCTATTGGGTGCGATGTATTTAAAAGATGGAATAGAAATCAATAAGATCTGGCAACAGGAGATTGATTTACTGGAGGAATTGGAAGAAAAGGAGGAGGAGATAAAGATCGGATTCGAATGGATTGAATCTTTCCATCTTTCCAGAATCGGAAATGGCTTTGAAGTTGCCTTAGGTTTTACCGAACTATTTTTTCCCTTGGGAGGTAATTTATTAGCCGAAATCCCCCCTGAAGCTTAGTTTTTTCCAGTCGAGGGACTCCCTTTTGACTTTCAACTTATGATTCTTTTGCTCAAATCGAGCTTGAAAGATCTTTTCTTATTCTTTAAAATTATTATCCAACTACCATGACTAGTTCAAAATACCTATGCTTCCTAGTGGGAGTATTCTTTCTATTTTCTTTTGAAACACAAGCGCAGCAATTGAGTCCCGAAGTGATTCAGTTTCTTAAAGTAAAACCCAATCAATACTTCGCGGATCGAGATAGTGCCTATGCAGATCCCTACTATGGATTGAAGAAGTTGATTTATGGCAACAGGAGATTTACTGACAATAAAAGTATCCGCCCCCGGCAGACGGATGCTGACTTGATCAACAATAAATCCGGCCAAGCTCCATTTGCGACCATTGTGGGATGTGCCGACAGCCGGGTGCCCAATGAGATCATCTTTGATCAAGGAGTGGGGGATTTGTTCATTACCCGGACAGCAGGTCAGGTAATGGCTGAGGCATCTTTTGGGACCATTGAGTTTTCGGTGGAGGCACTGAAGACCAAGCTGATCGTAGTGTTGGGACATGAATCCTGTGGTGCGGTAGACGCGGCGATCAAGCTCCCTGCAAATCCTCCAGGTCACATTGTGACGCTGATCAATTCCATCAAACCTGCAGCTTTGC
Source organism: Algoriphagus lacus (assembly GCF_003583985.1). GTDB lineage: Bacteria > Bacteroidota > Bacteroidia > Cytophagales > Cyclobacteriaceae > Algoriphagus > Algoriphagus lacus. Next base: position 152,086 of record NZ_QXML01000002.1, read on the forward strand.
GGGTTAAAGAAATGAATCTTCCGGAAAATCAAGTACTTTCTGCTGCGGTAAGAGAAAATGTGATCGAGCAAGTGAATATGCTGAGAGGCTTGGAGCCGGTACTCAGCAGAAGGTACCAAAGCGGCGAAGTGGTGATTGTAGGCGCTGTCTATGATATTAGCACAGGATATGTAAACTTTATAGAGGAGACGATCACCAGTCTGCCAAAGTATTCCAAATAAGGAGCTAAATCAGGAGCGGTAACCTATCAGGTTGCCGCTCATTCTGGAAAAGATGAAAAAATACCTATTAATTTGTTTGCTCTGGCTGACAGTTGGAGTAGCACAAGCCCAGTCCGTCATAGATGATGATCAGCTTGGGGCTTGGTACATGTACTTTTTTACAAAGAAGTTTAAGGGCAGTCAGTTTGGCATCCAAGGAGATTATCAGTTTCGAAACTGGAACATTGGAGGTGATCTTGAGCAGCTTCTCCTGAGAACAGGAGTAACCTATCAGCCTAAGAACACCAACGTTACCTTTACCTTGGGTTACGCCTTCATCGCTACGGGAGAATTTGGAGAAAGCGACCGTACCTCTGTGGAGCATCGGATCTATCAGGAGGCGCTTTTGCCCCAAAAGGTAGGCGGAAGGTTTTACCTGACTCATCGATTCCGGTATGAGCAGCGTTGGCTCGAAAACCAGGATTTTCGCACCAGATATCGGTATACTTTATTTATGAATGTTCCTTTGAATGGACAGGAACTCAAAAAGGGCGTAGTCTATTTGGCGCTTTATAATGAGATCTTTATCAACGGGCAAACCGATATCGGTGACGGCCGTACCGTGCAACTGTTTGACAGGAATCGTTTCTACACCGGATTAGGATATGGGTTACGGAATAATTTAAGAATGCAGCTGGGAGTGATGAACCAGACCACGGTGGCATATACAAAGCCGCAGCTTCAAGTCGGGGTTCACCATAACTTCTGAAAATACAAAAGCCGGGCGATCCCGGTTTTTTTGTGAGTTAATTTTCCGAAAGTTTGAAATTTTGGAAAAGTTTGAATTTCTTACTGCGTCTAAAAATGGTGCAGAGGCTCGGGAAGGCCTGCAATTACCTTCCCGGTTTCCTCTGACTTTTTACTAAACTGAATAAACCTACCTAATGAAAATAATTACTGGTACAAACGGCTGGATTATAGCCTTTGGCTGATTTTTTTAATGAATTGATTTTATCAAACCCATAATTAAAATTCCGGTGAACCGATTGATCCTTTACTTTCTGGTCTTTTTATCCTTGCCGGCTTTTTCCCAGGAAAAGGAAGACTTCAATATCCTTCTGATTCATGTGGATGATTTGGGCTCTACCGATTTGGGTGTGTTTGGAAGTGATTTTTATGATACTCCGAACCTTGACCGATTAGCTGCCGAAGGAATGCTTTTCACCCAATCCTATTCCGCAGCAGCGATTTGTTCCCCCTCCCGTGCTGCGCTTTTAACTGGGAAATACCCTGCGCGTACAGGAATAACGGACTGGATCCGTGCAAAATTCCAAGGAGGTTCAGGGATGGCTTTGCCTACCGATTTGGAAGAAAATGATGGTCAAAAGCTCCGCACACCCAAAAATCAGGGCTTCTTGCCTCTGGAAGAAGTGACCCTTGCGGAGCGCTTGAAGGAATATGGTTATACCAATCTTCACGTTGGAAAATGGCATTTGGGTGAAGAGGGAAATCATCCCGAAGACCAGGGATTTGATGTCAACATCGGGGGGAATGATCTGGGGCAGCCGCCTAGCTATTTTGATCCCTATTTGGCCAAAAATGCCTCGAAAGACTATGTATTGAAGAATGTGCCTCCCCGAAAAGAAGGTGAGTTTCTGACCGACCGGGAAGGGGACGAAATCGTGAATTTCATCCAAAACCAACAAGAAAGGTTTTTCATTCACTGGGCACCTTATGCAGTTCACACTCCGATCATGGGGCCGAGTGATTTGGTGGATAAGTACAAGGCAAAAACTCCCGGAATCCAAAAAAATCCCACCTATGCGGCCTTGGTGGAAAATCTGGATCAAAATGTTGGAAAGGTTTTGAAGGAGTTGGACCGATTGGGATTACGTGAAAATACCCTTATAATTTTTACTTCGGATAACGGGGGCCTCATCGGAAATCCCCAAAACCCAGTGACGATTAATCTGGGATTAAGGTCTTACAAAGGATATCCCTACGAAGGAGGAATCCGGATTCCGACCATCGTCAGATGGCCTTTTAAAGTTGCAGCTGGTGAAGTGTCCGCCACTCCAATCATGACAATGGACTGGATTCCGACGATTTTGGATTATCTGGGTGAGCCTGAACTGGAAGGTTTTGATGGTCAAAGTCTAAGGGCTGTCCTTGAAAACCCGGAAGAAGAAGTAGGGAGAGATCTGTTTTGGCATTTTCCTCACTACCGAACTCCTGATGTCGTTCCTTATTCCATTGTTAGGTCGGGGGATTACAAAATGATCCATTATTTTGACGGGTCGGAAGCCGAACTCTATGATCTTTCCAATGATCCCCTGGAAGAGAAAAATCTGGCCAAGCAGCTTCCTTTTATCGCTTCTCAGCTGAAAACCAAATTGGAAAACTGGTGGAAGGAGACCGATGCGAGATTGCCGGAAGTGAAGTGATAAGTATGCAATGGTAGCCGCCCTTTTTGAATTTTGAGCTTTTCCAAAGTTTACCGTTATTTCTCCCCATGTCCCATCCTGTCCTTCTCGATCATCTCGAAAGTTTTATCCCGTTAAATCAGGGTGAAAAAGCTCTGGTTGAGGATCGATTTGAATTCAGATTGGTGAAGCGGAGGGAGAAAATTTTATCGGCAGGGGAGGTTTGCAGGAAATATACCTTTGTGGTCAAAGGCTGCTTTCGGATGTTCGGGGTCGATGACAAAGGCTTTGAACACAATATTCAGTTTGCCGCAGAGAATGACTGGATCGCCGATATTGGAAGTTTTTATACCCAAAAATCCAGTCAGTTAAACATTGAGGCGTTGGAAGCTTCCGAAGTACTTCAGATTCAACAACAGGATTTATTCTTTTTGTTTACCCATGTTTCCAAGCTCAACCGGATTTTTAAAGTCATGATCGATCACAAATACATTGAGCTTCAAAATCGGGTGCTTCAAAATTTCAGTTCAACAGCACAGCAACGGTATTTGGCTTTTTTGGAACAGTATCCACAACTTTTTCATCGCCTTCCCAATATTCAGATTGCTTCCTATCTCGGCATCACTCCGGAATTTTTGAGTAAAATCCGCAAAAACCTCCAGTCCAAGGGTTGATTTCTTAATCTAGGTTAAGGGTTAGGGCCAGGAATCTTCAGGAATTTTGTACCTTCTTTTACATCAAAAATCAAATGTTATGAAAATCCTTTGCACACTTTGCCTTCTTCTAGGCATCAGCACTTTTGGACAAGCCCAATCTCCCATCGACGAAATGCTCAAAGACTGGGAACGCGCCAAGGTTTACACCAAAGAATACCTCGACGCCATGCCAGCTGAAGGCTATGCCCTCAAACCAACCCCGGAAATGCGTTCTTTCGCACAGCAAATGCTTCACCTGACCGATGGAAATTATGGTTTTGCATCCGCTGCTACCGGTGTTGCCAGTCCCGTGGGAATGGGGGAATCCGAAAAAGCCACAGATCAATCCAAGGAAAACGTGACCAAACTCGTGATGGCAGGCTATGATTTTGTCATTAACAGCATCAAAACCATGAACCCTGCCCAACTGAATGAGGCGACTAAGCTCTTTGGCCGGTTTGACATGAGCAAAGGAAAGGCTTTGGAGAAGTGTTTTGAACATCAGACTCACCACAGAGGGCAGACGACAGTTTACATCCGTTTGGCGGGAGCTACACCTCCGCAGGAAAAGTTGTTTTAATTCCAATACCCTGCTTTCAACCCATGAATAAGTTGAAACTGACAATATTGAGCCTGTGCTCCATGATCTATGGAGTGCAGGCTCAAACCATTTTTTTTGAAGGTAAGGAATTTGATATCTCCCATGTGAAAGCCTCGGTAGTTCAACTGAATGGCGAGGAAGTATTAAGGGTGGAGCGGGATTTGGAATCCCTCGCCTTTGATCCAAATAAAATGGGTGAGACTGTAGATGAACCCACTTTTGTCAAATTGAAAGGAGTGAATCTGGAAAATGGCACCGTGGAAGTGAAGGTCCTCAGCCGATTACTCCCCACAGCTCCAGCATTGGCCAGGGGATTTATTGGACTCGCTTTTCGGGTCAACGCTGACAATTCCGCCTTTGAATCCATTTACCTCCGGCCCACCAATGGAAGGGCAGATGACCAGTTTAGGAGAAATCACACTATCCAATATTTCGCTTATCCGGAATACAAATTCGACCGACTCCGGGCGGAATCCAAGGGGGAATATGAAACTTATGCAGACATCGGGTTGGACGAATGGATTACCGTACGAATCGAATTCATGGATAAATCAGCTACGCTTTATCTCAACGATCAAAAAGCTCCTGCCTTTCTGGTTAAAGAAATGCTGGGTTCCACCACTTCAGGCTCCATAGGCCTTTGGGTGGATATCGGAACCGAGGGATTTTTTAAAGAGCTAAAGATCATTCATGAAGGAACAACTAATTAATATGGTAAAAAACACCTAACTGGTAATTCAATTTCGAAAAGTCTTTTTGCGAGGTTTTATGGTAATTAATTATAAATTAATTACTTAAATCCACCAGCGCTATGAAAAACCTTCTCTTCACTGTAAGTTTTCTGATCATAGCATTTTCTTCCATTGCCCAAAAACAACGAATTTTTTTCTCCTCCTTCACTCCTGATGCCTTTGATATTTACTTGTCAAAAGATCAGGGAAAGACTTTTTCAAAATTCACGGATCACCCGGCTTTGGATTATGATGCTGTCATTTCTCCGGACGGAAAGTGGGTAGTTTTTACTTCTGAACGAAGCGGTATTCCTCAGCTATACATTCAACCCATAGATGGGACATCCGATCCTCGGTTATTGTTGAAGAGTGATTCATTCCAAGATCAGGCTGTTTTCTCTTTGGATGGAAAATTTATTGCCTTTGTGGGCTCTCATGAAGGGAATGCTGAAATCTACCACATCCCTTTTCAGCCGGATTCTCTTTTGGATGTTTCTAAAGCCATCAATTTGACCAATCATCCCGGAGGAGATTTTCGTCCATCTTATTCTCCTGACGGGCAATGGGTAGCTTTTTCTTCCGACAGGGATTATAAAGTCAAGCCTGATGAGCAGAATCCCTTTTCCATGCAGAGAACAGGTGAAATCTATAAGATAAAAGCGGATGGTTCAGACCTGACCCGATTGACAAATTCCGATACCTGGGACGGTAGTCCCAAATGGTCCGAAGATGGAAGTGAAATCTATTTTTATTCTCTTCGCCATGGTAAAACACCCGGAATTGCCACCATGAAGGCGGATGGCAAGGATCAGAAAGTTTTAACTGATAGTTCTTACATGGCTATTTCCCCCCATTGGTTGGGACAAAATCGATATGCATTTTCTTCCCTCAACAGGGAAAAAGACAGGGTCTATCTTTTGGAATTCAATAGCCAAACCAATGAAATCGACACGCTTAACTCAGGCATAGAGGATTTTTTTAATGTCAGCACTGGGCCAGGGAATCTGATGGTAGCACATGGCGCACCTACAGCCAAAGAAACAGAAATAAATCGTGGAGGATTTCCCGGTCAGTTGTTGGCAGCAGGGACTCCCTGGCAAAGTAGAGTTGACTCAACAGATGTCACGATTTTTGGGGTGAGAAGAGCTTTTGCTGCTCCTCCAGATCCAAAAGGAAGTTTTTTGGTATTCGATCATTATGAGAATCCGGATAATCCGACGGAGTTGATCGGTAAGTTCGCCTCGGGATTTTTTTACTTGGGCACTTTTTTGATTCTCCTGGTTTTAGGTATTGCTATTGCTCTCCTTAGTTTTTCCATCTCGAGGAGAAAAGTAGTTCCTTTCTGGAAGAATCTGCTTTTTGGAGTTTCTGTCCTCCTCTCTTTGGTAGTGGTAGTGGCAGTTTTCTTCAGTTTGTTCGTGATGAATCTTCCGGCATATGATCAATTGCCGATCCTCATGGGAGTTCTATTCCTCGTTTTTTTAGGTCTGGGATTTTTGATTTCCAGAAAAGCTAAAAATCTTAAAGAAAGACAATTGCCGATTTCAGGCTCCTGGAGAATTGTGTCTATTTCAGGTTTTGCACTCGCCGTTCTTTGCGCTGTTTTTGGGCTTTTTTCAAATAGATTCCTTCTCCTGTCTGGTGATTTGGTTCGGGTAAATTATGAGAACATGGATTCTGAAATCATCGGGAAGATTGAAGCAGATCCGACCAATCACCCAGCTTATTCTTCTCCAATCGACATGAAATACCTTCCGGATGGATCGGGGCTGGTGATGACTCGGGGTACATTCAGAGGGGCTCCGGGGATGAAAGGCTCGGTTTGGCTTTGGGATTTTATCGAACAAGAGCCCTCAAGAAAAACTCAATCAAACTTTAACGACGGCTTTGGGGATTTTTCAGAGGATAATAAAACCATGGTTTTCAGAAGTGATCGGGATGGCTCGCATGACATTTTTGTCCAGGAAGGTGAGCAAATTCTAAATCTGACCCAAAGTCCCGATCGTGAGACTTTTCCTGCAATATCCCGGGATGGAAGAAAAATTATCTTTTCCTCCGACGCACATGGTTTGGATGTAGGGGAAGGGATAAAGACCATGGATTTGTATCTATCCGAAAAATCCCAATCAGGGGAATGGTCAAGTCCACGGCAATTGACATTCAGTGAAGGTCAGGATGCACACGCCCATTTTTCTCCTGATGGGGAATGGATCATCTATACCACCGAGGAGTTTGGGATCAACGATGAGCAACCCTTGGTTCAAAGTTTCCTGTTTTCACCTCAGATGTATGGGGAAATTGTAGCTATGCGGATCAGTGATGGGAAGAAAGTCAAACTGACGCATAATAAATGGGAGGAAGGAGCTCCGCTTTGGGTACCAGCATTGCCAAATTAATTCAACACACCAGCTTAAACCCATAGCCCCGCACATTCAGAATCTGAATGGCGGGATCATCCTGAAGTTTTTTACGGAGCTTGGTGATGAATACGTCCATGCTGCGGGCATTGAAAAAGTCATCCGAACCCCAGATTTGGTTCAGAATCAGCGTTCGGTCTGTAATGTCGTTTGCATTTTCCAAAAGCATTTGGAGCAGTTGACTTTCCCGGGCTGTCAGTGGAGTTTCGGTTTTTGCAAATTTGAGTAGTTGGCGAGTAGGGTGAAATTCATACTTCCCCAATGTGATCCAATCACTTTGACTTTGGCGAACCCGGATTTTATCCAGATGAGCTTTAATCCGCACGATGAGTTCCTCCATGCTGAAGGGTTTGCGCACGTAGTCGTTTGCCCCGAGTCCAAAGCCCTTGACCACGTCTTCTGTTTGGCTTTTGGAAGTCAGGAAAATGATCGGGGTATGGGGATCGATTTTTCGGATTTCAGCGGCTAGGGAAAATCCGTCCTTCTTTGGCATCATCACATCGAGGACCAGTACATCGGGCTTTTGAGATTGGTAGCTTTCCCAGGCTTTTTGTCCATCGGAACACAGTCGCACTTTGAAATCCCGGCTTTCCAGACTTTCCTGAATGATCATGCCCAAAGCCACTTCATCTTCAGCGAGTATCACATTGATTTTGCTCATGGCCAGTAGGTGATAAAGGTGGTAGACTGCTTTCCGGTTTCCAATTCGATCTTTCCTTCGTGCTTTTCCAGGATTTTTTTGACGTAGTAGAGGCCAATTCCAAAGCCTTTCACATCATGAACATCACCTTTTGGGATTCGATAGAATTGCTCAAAGACCCGATCTTTTTGCTCCGATGGGATTGTTCCGCCATTGTCGTGGATGCGGATTTTGTTCATTCCGTTTTGATCAAGGCAAATTCGGATTTCATTTCCACCATACTTTATCGCATTGTCAATCAGATTGGATAAAGCATTTTCAAAATGGAAGGAATCAGCGAAAATGGGTTTGCAGTGGGCCGGCAAGATCAAGTCGATGTGCTTTTCCGGTGCCAACGTTTGAAATTTCTGGACCAGCAGGCGCAAAAGTACCTCAGGTTCGATTTGCTCCTTTTTAAGCACCAACTGATCAGAATCCAAGGTGGCAGTCTCCAGTAGCTTTTCCACCATTTGGTTCAGTTTGAGCATTTGGTTTTTAGAAATCCCAAGGTATCTGCTGGTTTTTGCAGGGTCATTTTCTGGATTAAACTGCTGAATTCCCTCGATGGCAGAAAGTGTAGTGGCGATCGGAGTTTTGAACTCGTGGGTGATGTTGGCGATCAAGTCCTGCTTGATCTCGGCGATTTCCTTTTGGTTTTTGATGGTTTGGTAAAGGAAATAGAAAGCGTAGGCGATGATTCCTATAAATGTCAAGGACATTCCGATTTCGATGACTCCACGCTTCAGGAGAGTCAGGGTGGTGTTTTCAAAATACAATTCCAAACTCTGCCCCGGTGGCAAAAAAGTGGACCGTGAAACGGTGAATTGCATTTCTGGTTTTGAAGCCTTGGATTTTTCCGAGGACTGAGGAGCTTCACCTAATTGTGGCAAACTTCTGTTGACTTGAAGGAGTTTGTAATTAATTTCAATTCTTTTTCGTCTAAGTTCTTCCTGAAGCAAACTGTCGATTTGGTTAAGATCCAATGAATCCCGAGTAATGGAGATGATAATTTTGTTGGTCAAAAACTTCATCTGTTCGAGGCTGTCGGCGGCTGATCTCCCTAGAAAAATGCCCAGATTGTTTGCTTGATCTCTTCCGATCCTGGGAGAAGAATTCATACGAATAATGGTATGCATAGAATCTTCAGATACATTTTTCCATAAAATGGAATCCAATTCCACGTTTTCTCTTTGTGCCTCAGAAAGGGATCGGAAAACCAAATCGCTTTTTCCTACCCGATCTAGAAATTCTTTGGGGAAAGTGATTGAGTCATAGGAATTTTGAATCGGTGGGGTACCTGGACTCCTCATTTCTGAGTTGGCAGACCTTTGAACACTGATTCTAGTTAAGTTTTGGGAAGGGCTAGTATCACTGTCAATTTCTCTGAAAGGACTTCCGGGGATTAGCTCGTCGGTCAGGGTGATTACATCAGTCTTTGCACGCTCTGCAAAGTAGGTTTCCACAGCATTATCTAGACTTTGCTGGATGTCGACGAGGAGTTGGGTTTTGAGAATATGGACTTGGGTATACATTCGCCAAGCCTGGACCCCAATGCTTACCAGTAGAGTAAATCCGATCAAAAATCCTATTCGCTTGAATTGCAGCTTTTTCACGAGGCTAAATTAGGAGCTTATGGAAAAGCGAAAAAATGAGGTTAACACACGTTAACAGTGCTTAACGCTTTTCCTTTTTCACTTTGGGTTGGTTTGTATTCATCAATTTTCCAAATCAGTAAATCCAAAGCTGTTATGAAAACAAAAATTCTAATACTACTTATTTTTTTGATGGTTGGGTTTAATTCTAGTTTCTCCCAGCAACTTACTGGCAGGGCTTATTACCAAGCCTCCAATCAGATCATGATCAGGATAGACAGCGCTGATATGAGTCCTGAGGAAATTGCAGAAGCCCATGAAATCATGAAGAAACCTTGGCAAAGGGAATTTGTCCTGACATTTTCCCAGACTGAGTCCAATTGGAAACAGTCCGAAACTTTAGCTGGAGACACCGATCCATCCGATTTCGATGGAATGACCATTAGCCTTTCTGGAAGTGGAAATGAAATCCTTTATAAAAACCTCGTAGATCAAAGCTATGTGCAGGAGCAGGAGTTTATGGGCAAGGAATTTTTGATCCAAGATGATTTAGAATCACTAGCGTGGGAGTTGGTTGAGGAGACCAAAAAGATCGGTGAATTCACAGTACGAAAGGCTGTTTTTACCCAAATAATAGATTCTAAGGGATTTTCTGCAGAGATGGTTGAAATGGAAAATGTCAAGGATTCCATTCAGATTATTGCCTGGTATACTTCGGAAATCCCGGTGGCCCACGGGCCGGAAAATTATTTTGGATTGCCGGGTTTGATCTTGGAAGTACACAATGGAGGGAGGGCCTACCATTGTGAGAAAATCGAACTCAATCCCTCCGGTACTCCTGTCGAGATCCAGATTCCAAGTCAAGGAAAAGTCTTAAGCAGCAAAGAGTTTGATGCGATGCAAAAAGAAAGCATCAAACAATTGGAAAATCGCTATCAAGGAAAACCTGGAGAAAATGAGAAAAGAATCCGGGTAGGAGGTTAACACACGTTAACAGTGCTTAACGCTTTGGTTTGATTCCTTTTTATTGGTTTGTACCGAAAACAAAACGCAACTTCAACTAGAAATAAAAATCAACACTATGAATGCCAAATTTCTAATACTTGTCCCTCTCTTTTTTCTGAGTGTGACTATTCCTCAGGCTCTTGGCCAAGGTCTGACAGGAAGAGCCTACTACAAATCCTCCAGTTCGATCCAACTTCAAATGGATTCCACCCAAATGGCTCCTGAACAGATGGCCGAAATTCAGGCCCAACTCAAGAAGCAAATGGAACGTGACTACATCCTTTCTTTTACCCAGACGGAATCCAACTGGAAGCAGGCGGAAAGTCTCGGCGGGGGGCCAGCTACAGCTTCTTCAGGTGGGATGACGATGGTAATCAATACAGGAAGTCAGGACAGGGTATTGTATAAAAACCTGGCAGACCAGACCTTCCAGCGTGAAGAAGACATGATGGGAAAGGAGTTTCTGGTGAAGGATGACCTAGAAACACCCGAGTGGGAACTTACCGGCGAATCCAAAAAAATCGGAAACTATACCGCCCAGAAAGCAACCTACACTCGAATCGTCGATTCGCAAAGGTTTTCCACCGGGATGACCGAAATGGAAAACGTCAAAGACACTATCCGTGTCACTGCTTGGTTTACTCCCGAAATTCCTGTTTCCCACGGTCCGGAAAATTATTTTGGACTACCCGGATTGATTCTTGAAGTTCAAAACCAAGGAAGAACACTCATCTGTGAAAAAATCGAACTGAATCCTTCCTCCGAACCAGTGATAATCGAGCAACCAAAAAGAGGCAAGGTGGTCAATCGGGAGGAGTTTCGCGCTGTCCAGGAAGAAAGCATGAAGCAGATGATGAATCAATACCAAGGCAAACCAGGCTCCGGCAATCAATTTACCATTCGAATTGGAAATTGACAGGACTAGACCTGACAAGTTTTAAAAATCTGGCAGGTCTTACCAGAAAATGAAAACTAAACCAACTATGCCTTTTTTAAAGCAAACTTTTGCCTTTGTCATTATTTTCCTGATTTCCACAGTAGCATTTGCCCAAAACAAACCTCTAATAGGACAAGTGCTGGATTCTCTTGACCGTCCCATAGCCTATGCCAATGTGGTGGCCATCAATCAAAGCACCCAGAAAATCGGGGGCTTTGGAATAACCAATGAGGAAGGGCGATTCAAGATCACTTTGGCTCCGGGTTCGGAATACTTGCTACGAGTCTCTTTTGTGGGATATAAGCAGTTTGAAAGACTTATTTCAGACTGGGATTCGGAAGTCCAAATGCAAATTGTTCTCGAGCAAAGCGATACGGAACTTGGGCTGGTAGAGGTAGTTTCGGAGATGCCCGTAACCATGAAAGGGGATACTCTGACTTACAAAACCGATGCATTCACCACGGGCACCGAGCGAAAACTGGAGGATGTACTGGAGAAACTTCCGGGTTTTCAGATCGATGACAATGGTGACGTAAAGGTCCAGGGGAAGAAGGTGGACAAGGTGCTCGTGGATGGAAAAACTTTCTTTGACGGGGATACCAAACTGGCGACCAAAAACCTTCCGGCCAACGCGGTGGATCGGGTTCAGGTCTTAAAAAACTTCAATGAAATTTCTCCGATCCGAGGATTGGACAACGACGAAACGCTGGCGTTAAACATACAGCTCAAAGAAGGAAAAAAGAACATGGTCTTTGGTGACCTTACTGCAGGCGCAGGCCCTCAGGAGCGCTACCTCGGACATGCAAATACTTTTTACTACGCCCCCAAACTCAACCTCAACCTGATTGCGGGTACCAACAATGTGGGCGAGCAGACTTTTACCCTCCAGGACTATTTCCGGTTTAGCGGAGGTATGGCTGGATTGGGAGGTAGGACAGGATCAAGGGTTTCTCTCAGTGCCGATGATCTGGGCATTCCAATGGCTACCAGGGATAATGCAGCTTCCCTTGAAACCACACTCGGAGCGTTCAATTTTAATTACACACCCAGCAAAAAATGGAGGCATTCCGGTTTTCTGATCGGTTCATCTTCTGATAATAAACTTGGAAGCTCTTCACTTCGGACTTATCTGAATTCAGGGGAAAACAATCAGGAATTGCTTACTTCTGCGAGTCGGGTGGAGAATCAATCCGGCTTGCTCAAGTATGGTCTGACCTTTACTCCCAAGGAAGAAACTTATTTCAAATACAGCTTCTTCGGAAAGCTAGCAGATATCGAGAACAGCAATTTCCTGAATTCCAATTTTGGTCAAATCGAGCAAAATCTAGCAACGGTCCAATCTCGAACTCCTTACAGTCTGCAACAAAAAGGGGAATGGTATCATGCCCCTTCCGAAAAGCGGGTTTACTCCATGGAGGTAAACTGGGAGAAGAAATTCTCAGATCCGCTTTACGATTTGACCACTAACCTGAAGCCGTTTGTGAACTTGCTTCCTATTCTGGACGGAGAGAGCTACCAGTTTCTCCAGCAGCAGGAAATCAACACCAGGACCATTGAAGGGGCCTTCAATTATTACCACATTCTCAACTCGACCAATCACCTGAATGGATCTTTGGGCTACCAAAACATTTACCAAGGTCTAACTGGAACCTTGAATCAAGTGGGTTCGGAAGAGGTTTTCGAAGAATTTGAAAACGACAATGAATACGGCCTCCAGGATATCTACCTCGGTCTGACCTACAAAACCAAATGGAAGAAATTCATACTCAGTCCTTCCGTCTATCTCCACAGATACGCCTGGCAGGATCGACAACTAGGAGAGGAGCTGAGCTACGACAAAGTTCTGGCTTTACCCGGATTTTATTCGAAATGGAGCATAAAGACCAACAAATCCCTTACTTATCGCTTCCAATCCGAAGCCAATTTCATGGATATCCAGAAGTTGGCCCAAGGCTATGTGATTCAGGATTACAATGCCATTTTCCAGGGAAACCGATTCTTGGACAATGGGCTCTTTTATACCCATACCCTGGATTACACCCATTTCGACATGTTCTCCGGGCTCAACATCTTTGGAAATCTCAACTGGCAGCGCAAGCATGATGAACTTATCACGACGACGGATTTTGCGGGAATCAACCGACTCCTTTCAGTGCTGAATGTGGAACCTGTCAATGAAACTCTCAACGGGGATGTAAGACTGGACAAAAGGTATAATAAATTCAAATTTGAAGCGGGAGGGGGATGGAATGCCTTCTCTACCAACCTCGTTCTCGATGAAAACCCTACCCGAAATGAGCAGTTTTCACAGACTTATGATTTCAAGGCCACGACCACCTTTTTCAAAGTTTTGGAGGTGGACTTGGGCTACTCTTTCACCGCCAATGCCTACAATTCCGGGGAAATCAAAAACACCTTCACCACCCACAGTCCCAAGATCGAAATCGATTTGGACATCTGGAAAGGACTTAAGCTAAATGCAGATTACACTTACAACTCTTACTTGAACAAGGCCAGTGGAATTCGAAGTGATTTTGAGTTTTTAAATGCTTTCTTGAGCTATCAGGGTAAATCCAGTCCTTGGGAATTCCGAATTTCGGTTTGGAATATGCTTGATACCCGCTCGATCCGCAGGGACAGCTTCAGCGAAAACCTGATCAGCACTTACGCCTATTTGGTTCAGCCCAGGTATGGTTTGCTGACGGTGAAATTTGACCTGTAAGAGTAGAAAAATGCTCTATTGGGTATAGAAAGAGAAACAAAAAAGGCTTGGAATTACTTCCAAGCCTGATTTTTCAATTTTTAGAATTTTTTTTCAATTAAACAGTCGCTACCAATTTCACGTCAAGTTTCACCTCATCGTAAATCATCTTGTCTGCAAGATCTTCGAAATAGCTTCCTGATCTGTATTTGATATCGAATTTGGTACGGTCAAAGGTAATCTGTCCGGTTGCAGTCATTTTGTTTCCAGCTACGCTTACTTTGGCAGGGAAGGAAACTGTCTGGCTGATGCCTTTGATGGTCAATGTTCCGGTGATGGTGTAGTCTGTTCCGTTGCTGGATTTTGCATCGGTGATTTTGAAAGTGGATTTGTTGAATTTTTCCACGGAAAAGAAATCATCAGACTTGAGGTGGTTTGTTAGGTTTCCTTTGGATTTAGGATCTGTCAAATCTTCTACGGTCAGGTTGACCATGTCCATCTCAAATGAACCTCCGGTGATTTTGCCTTTAGAATAGTCAAGATTGGCGTTTGAGATGGGCACATATCCCCAGTGTTCGCCGGTTACTTTCGCAGCTTTCCAGGTTACGGTGCTTTCGGTTTTGTTTACTGAAACAGGTGGAGTAGCGTTTTCGCTAAAGGTAAACAGTGCACTGAATGACAGAATTAATGTCGTAATCAATTTCATAAGATTTAAATGGTTTGGTTAATTAAACTTGGTTTTTTAAACAATCTCTACTCTTTGACTTTTTTAAAGCCAAATTGTTTAACGGACAAATTCGATAAGGTTTGTGATACTGGATAAAAGGTCAATTTTCAGGATGAAATTGGCTAATAGGGGTGTGAAAAGTCAGGTTTAGGAAATTTAGATTGGTTTTGGAAACAATAAACTTTTGAAAAAGGGTGACGAAAATCAATCAATAGCAAACGGGTTTTTACTAAAATAGGATAGTATTTGAAGTTCAGATAGTGGCTCACATAAAACCGCATACTCATGAAATCACTTTTGATTATTCGAATTTCTCTACTGTTCCTCTCCACTTTTTTGAGTTCCTGTGGGCCTGTTTTGTATTCTACAATTGGCCAAAACGTCCCTTTGTTTCAGGAGAAGGGAGAGTTTTCCGGTCAGGCAGCCTATTCCGTGGGCTTTGGTGCTTGGGATTCAGATGGGATAGGGCTTCAGGGAGCCTATTCGGTTTCCGACAAAGTGGCTGTAATGTCCAGTTTCTATTCCTTGAAAGGCGATGATCCTTATGCTGATGATGAATGGGAAGGAAGTGGTTCCTATTTTGAACTCGGAGGAGGGCTATTTGGAGGAGATGCGGAAAAACTGTTTCTCTACGAAGCTTTTGCTGGAATTGGCACAGGTAGCATCCAAAACAAATCACGCGTGAATCAAGGGGAGTATATCAATGTGAAATTCCTCAAGCCCTTTTTTCAGCCGAGTGTTGCATTTTCATCCCGATATTTTGACATCGCCTTGACTCCTAGGATTGCTTACCTGACTTATACCCAAAAGGACGATTTCAATTTTGTTCAAAATGGACAACAGATCGACCCTGGTGTGTATTTCGATCAAAATGACAATCAGATTTTGTTTGAACCGGGACTAATGATCCGAGGGGGACTTCCCGGTGTCAAGTTGGAGCTTCAGTATAACTATTCCACCCTTGGAGAGCCAATAGGCGATTACACCCTGGTAAATGACAGTTTTTTCTCGATTGGATTGAGGTTTCTAATCTCAAATAGGACTACTCCTAAACAAAAGCTGTAAGTCAGGATTTAGCCAAAATCCCAAATTCGACTTTTCCATGTCCATCCGGTGTGGTATAGAAAGGTCTTCGTTCGATCTCATAGTTTTTGTCCGGTGCAATTCCCAAGGTATGGTAAATAGTCTGGTGAATTTCTGCGATTTTGATCGGGTTTTCGATGGTTTTGCAAGGACGCTCATCGGCAGTTTTTCCAAAGACATGGCCTCTCTTGATTCCCCCGCCAAACATCAGTACGGAACATCCATCAGTAAAATGCCTGTGCATGCCGTAGTTTTTCATGTCTTCGATAATATCCGGTACTTGCACCTGATCCTGAACTTTCAAATCAGGCCGACCTTCTGTCAGCATATCGCGGCTGAATTCACTGGCTACGATGACTAGGGTCCTATCCAATTTACCGCTTTGATCCAAGTCTTTGATCAGTTGGGCGATCGGACTGTCGATCAGTTTCTTCATGTCCTTTAGGCGGGTGTTTCCGTTGTCATGGGTATCCCAGCCAAAAAACGGCTCATACTCAGTTGTCACAGTAATGTACCGAGCGCCTTGGTCGACAAGCCGTTTTGCCAATAAGCAACCCAACCCAAACTTCCCGGTGTTGTATTTGTCATAGCTTTCCTTGGGTTCCTGACTTAGGTCAAATGCCTTTGCTTCCGGGGAATTAAGGAGCATGTAGGCCTGTTCCATGGATCTTTTAAGGGATTCCTTTTGATAATCAGACCCAAATTCCCCCATCGGGCCTGCGGAAATGAGCTCGTTGTAAAGTTGATTTCTGGATTCAAATCGCTTGGTGTCCATCCCCACAGGAGGTCGGACGGCATCCAATCCAGCTGTGGGATCAGGAATCAGGAAAGGGCCGTATTCTGAACCCAAAAATCCAGCACTGTGGAAAGCTTTCAGTTCTTCACCTTCGCCCACAGTGAACCGCTGCCCGATATTGATGAAGGGAGGAATGACCGGATTCAACGCGCCTTTTTCTTTGGCAATCCAGCTTCCCAAGTGAGGGACAACCACAGATTGTGGCGGTTCATAGCAAGTATGGAAATGATATTGATGTCGGGTATGAAGAATGTGTCCCAAGTCAGCAGCTTGGTAGGATCGGATTAAGGTTCCTTTATCCATCACTGAGGCGATATTTTCCAGACCTTCGGAGAAGAAAATCCCGTCCAGTTTGGTTGGAATCGAAGGGAAAGTACTTAGGACTTCTTTGGCCTCCATTCCTTTTCGGAAGGGAGTGAATTTCTTTGGATCAAAGGTCTCGGTATGAGCCATCCCTCCGGCCATAAACAACAGGATCACCGAGTCCGCAGTAGTTGGGATTTTGTTTTCACAGGAGGAGAGCAAGCCCGCCAAAGGGGCTCCCATTCCCAGGGTTGCCATCGCTGCAGCACTGGTTTTTTTGAGGAAATCGCGTCGGGTTTGGAGAGTTTTCATTGTGGAAATTCGTTGTAATTTCTGTGGGTGAGGTCACTCACAGGGGAATCAATAAATCATTTGAAATTCTGGCAACAGGAATACAGCCCAGAGGAAGTCCTGTACTTCTGAGGCTTCGGGTTTTTCACCGAAGGCCTTTTTTGCAACCTCAAGTTCTTTTTCACTTGGTGTTCTGAGTAACGCTTTTCCGTAAAGGTCCCTCGTAAGTTTTTCCGGATCGGAGTAATTCTTGGCCCAATCCTGTCCTCCTTTTTCCAGTGCTTTGTTGAGTCTCTCGCCGTTGCTGAGTTCCAAAGCCTGCAGTAAGCTGGCTTGAGAATCTCTGCTGGTGGAGACTATTTCTCTGTTTGGTCGACCCAAAGCAGTCAGGAATGAATTATTGGCGACTAGGGAGGCCCGGTCAAAAGGAAGTCCGGTTTTGGCTTCCGGGATCAGTTCATAAGGGCGGAATTTGACTTCGGTGGAATCAAATAAGGGAGCTGAAAGTCGGCTTACTGCATCGGAAAACTGCTCTGCGGTCAGTCGTCTTCTCACGATTCCCTGAAATTTGAAGTCCTCGGCTAGCAGTTTTTCAGGTGATTCCACTGCGATGGATTGGCTTTGGTAAATTTTGGAAGAGGCAATCTGTAAAATCAGGTGCTTTAGGTCGTAACCATTTTCCACAAAATCCACTGCCAACCAATCCAGCAAATCCTGGCTCCAAGGGAGATTGTCCATCTCGTCCACCGGTTCAACGATTCCTCGGCCCATCATCTGTTTCCAGATTCGGTTGACAACAGTTCGATACATCCGTCCATTGGCAGGTTGAACCAGTTGGTCGGCGAGTTGACGGAGTTTTTCTGCTTTTGCGGCAGTACTATCGATGGATCCCAATTCTTCCCAAAGGATTTTGGTTTGGGCCATTTTGCCGGTCGGTTGCTCGCAACGGCTGACTTCCAGGGTGGTGTCGGCAAAGATATTGGCAAAGGCATACGCTTCTTCCAGCTTCCAGTCGCTGATGAAGCTGTCATGGCAGGAGGCGCATTTCAGATTCAATCCCAAAACGACCTGTCCTACATTTTGTGCAGCCTGCATTTCTGTGCGTTGGGAAGCGTTTACAGTCCCTCTCCATCGAATTCCTTCGATGAATCCTTTGGATTTCTCGTTAGGGTTGAGCAATTCTTTGACAAACTGGTCGTAGGGCTTATTGTCCCTGATGGAGGTGTAAAGCCAATCCGTGATGGCAAATCGACCCTTGGTAATGTAGCCGGTTCCGGTGTAGTCATTTCGCAGGGCATCGTTCCAGAATGTGAGCCAATGTTGTGCAAAATCATCGGTTCGATTTAGGAGATTTTCTGCCCAGATTTTACGCTTATCTGGGTTTGGATCTTTTTCAAATGCGGCTAATTCTTCGGGTGATGGAAGTAAACCGATGATGTCAAGGTAGATTCTTCTAAGATAAGTTCGGTCGTCGACGGTCTCACTCCAGCTGAGCTGATTTTGCTCAAAATACTGATCGACCAATCGGTCTATCGGGTTTTCCAATCCAGCCTTGGCTGGAGGCAAAGTTGGTTTTCTTGGAGCAAGTTCAGCTACGAGATAGATCGACTGTTGCTCTACACCATCCGGCCATGGTGCTCCTTTTTCTACCCAAAGCGTGAGCAATTGGATTTCTTCTTTGCTTAGAAGTTTTCCCTTGGACGGCATCACATCGTCGTGATTTTTTGACAGGGAAATTCTACGGATCAGGTCACTTTCACCGGGATTTCCGGGTACAATCACCTCACCGTTTTCTCCTCCCGCAAATACATACTCCTTTTCATCCAAGCGAAGATCGCCTTCGATTTTAGCGCCGGAGTGGCACTTGTAGCAATTGTGAGCGAGGACAGATCTCACATTGGTGACCAGCTTGATTTCCTGATCGGGGGAAAGATCTGAGGTAAACGTCGCGAGGTCAATGGTTAGAGATTCAGGTGCTTCAGATTCTGTATTCCAAGGCAAAACTTCAGTTAAAAACTCCTCTCCGTGGGTCAGGGAAGCACCAAAGTGACCAGCTAACCCGACACCTAATCCAGAGATGAACAAGAAAGTTCTAAACAGTTTTATGGTGGAGGGATTCTTTTCAATTGTAGACTTTCTGAGAAAATACAATAGAATCAGACTTAGTCCGGCAGTAATAAAACCAATTTGTTGATGCAGGTCTAGGGTTTCACCGGTTACGCCTTCACTATCAGCCAATAGCCAGCCAAATAATGCGGATAAAATGGCGCTAATTCCGCCCGTTAAAACCAACATTTGAATTCCAGGGCGGAGCTTGGATTTAAATTCTTTCAGAGTAAAAAGCTCCAAAATGCCCGCGAAAATCAACAGGGAAATGGGGAAATGGACAATCATGGGATGCAGTCTCCCGAGTAATTGCCAAAGCCAAAAATAGGATTGTTCTTGCTCAGCCCCTTGGGCAAAAGAAGTAAAAACAGGAGTCAAGACGCCTAAGGAACTAGCAATCCACTTTTTGAAAAAGCTAGAAAACTTACCTGATCTACTGGAATCTGAATTCATCGTAATTGCCTGATACTTATTAAATGAAAGATTAGATCATCCGCTGTTTCTCCACTGAATACAATTAAACCCAAATTGTATTTTCAACTTGAAGAAACAAGCGGATAATCTTATCAATTTTTAAAATTCTATAAAATCAATAACCCGGGTTTTGAGTAATTGAAGGGTTGATTCGGATTTGGTCAGCAGGAATAGGGAACAATACCTGATATTCCTCAAACGTGTAATCATCTGCTGAGAATGGTATTCCTCCTCTGCTGGTGGTAGGCTTAGCCTTTTCACCTTGCCCATGCTTCACTAATACCGATTTAATTTGAGCAGGGGTTAAGGTCCTCTTTAGATCAAACCAACGGTGGTTTTCAAACGCAAGTTCAATTCTTCTTTCCTTCAATACAGCTTCTCTAAACTGATCTTTGCTGAGTCCACTTAGGGGAGCTAGTCTTGCGCGGATTCTTACCGAATTCAGGTATTCGAAGGACTCGGTAGTAGGGCCACTTTGTTCATTAATTGCTTCAGCAAGCATTAGCAACACGTCTGAGTAACGAAGGATAGGCCAGTTGTCATTGGTGACCCCTCGGATTGAGTGCGGATTATTGTACTTGTTGATGAAAGGTACCGGTACCCAACTTCCGTTGTTTGCGGTATACCCCTCCTTGAGCGAAACATCCTTTCGAGCGTCTCCGGGCTCATACAGCGCAATAAATTCATTGGATGGGATATTCCATCCACCACCATCTTGTCCTGGGAATTTAATTACTGCCCCTTGAGAAGCCAGAGGGGCAAAAGTGTAGATGAAGGAACTGTTAACCCCGAATGTATTTTCACCCTGATATTGACAATCCCAAATCGATTCCTTGTGATTTTTGTTCTCTGGCTTAAATACATCTGCATAGTTTGGCAGAAGCCCATATCCCAAAGTCAAAACAGGTTTTAGAATATTAATTGCCTCTGCATACTCTTTGCGCTGTAGTCTTACCCTTCCTAGAATACCATGAGCCGCACCTTTGGTGATTCTGCCGATCTGTGAAGCAGGATAAGAAGTTGGGAGTAAGTTAGCGGCTTCGGTTAAGTCAGAGATAATTAATTTGTAGACTTCTTCCTGCGGACTTCTGGCCAATTGAAATGCCTCACCTGGAGTTTTGATTGGAGCAGTTACAATGATGACATCACCGAATAACCTTACCATATCAAAATACAAATAAGCTCTGATTACTTTTAGTTCACCTTCGGAACGGTCTTTAATCGCTTGACTTGCCGTTGATGTTTTCAGATTTTCAAGAGTAGTATTGACGTTGACCAGAATATTGTAGACGTTGTTATAAAGTGAAGCGAAGTTGGGAGTGCCGGCATTATATTGCCAATATTCCAAAGCTTCCAAGGCAGGTCCTTGACCGCGGTTACCAACATTAAAGTGCAAGGTGGTATTGTCGCTGACAAACTCCGTATACTGCCAATGGTTATTGAAATAGCCTCTCAGCATTCCGTAGATTCCGATTACAGCTTGTTCAACTTCCTGGTCGTTTTCGTAAAAGGTACTGGATACAACTACTGTTGGGTCGGTTTTATCAAGGAAATCCTCTCCACAGGCACCAAGTCCCAAGGTTAAGATTAAGGCTTGTATATAGATTGATATCTTTTTCATTTTGTGTTACGATTAAAAATTGATGGTTGCTCCAAAGGTGAATGTTCTCGGTATAGGATAAGCCTCGTCATCAGACCCAATATTGACTCCCCCCCTTGCGTTCACATCAGGGTTGGTACCTGGGTAATCTGTGAACAGGAATAAATTCTCTCCACTAAAGAAGACCCTTGTTGGAAATTTGAAGGTGTTTTGAGGGATAGAATAGCCTAAGGTGACGTTTCTCATCCAAAAATGGGATGCATCATAAATGTATCTTGAGCTTGCTTCTCTTTCCCATTTCCAGGTATTTGAAGTTGGAATTATTCCATCTCCAGGCATTTCGGCAGATCTGAAACGATCGGTTGCAGCAGCTTGAAGAATGTTAAACACACCGTCCATATTCAAAGTAGTAGCCTCGATATTTCTCATCATATCGTAATTGAAGGCTCCATTGAATAGAATATTGAAATCAAATCCTCCCACATCACCGCCAATGGTCCAGCCTAGAATCATGGCAGGATGAGGATTTCCAATTTCAACCATGTCCTTGGTATCATATGAAATTACGCCGTCCCCATTAGTATCAGCATGTTTGTATACCCCGGGGATTGCACCGTCTTGTTTTGGCCAGTTTTTCACCTCTTCGTCTGTTTGGAACATTCCCACCTTCTGGTATCCATAGAGCATAGCCATCGGTCTTCCTACTTTGGAAACATTATATGTTCCGTAGAAACTTCCGCTCCAAATGGCATCAGCATCACCTCTTAATTCGAGAACTTCATTTCTGTTGAATGTGAGGTTTAGATTAGTTCGGAGGTTTACTTTGCTAATTCGAGTTCGGAAATCCAAACTAAGTTCGACACCAGTGTTTTTAACCTTTCCAACATTGCCCAACGACGTTGTAAAACCCGATGCAGCAGGTAGCTCCACAGAAAGCAACATGTCGTTGGTAAGACGATTGTAGTATTCTGCAGTCAAGATCAATTTGTTGTCGAACATGGCAAAATCCAATCCGATATCTGTTTGCTGAGATTGCTCCCAACCCAAATCACTGTTGCTGAAGTTTGAAAGTGTCAATCCATTGACGATGGTTCCTCCTAGTACATAGTTGGAAGCTCTCATCAAGCTTAGGCTGGAATAGTTACCTATCGCGTTGTTGCCAGTAATACCCCAGCTGCCTCTTAGCTTCATATCGGTAATCCAACTTGTCTTAGGGAAGAAGCCTTCTTCAGAAATTCTCCATCCGGCAGAGAATGCAGGGAAGTTTCCGTACTTATTATTAGTTCCAAAACGGGAACTGCCCTCTCTTCTAAAAGAAGCTGAAAAAAGATATCTATCGTCATAAGAATAGTTAGCCCTGGCCATATATGCCAGTAAGCTCCATCCAAATTCACCCGATGTGGAGGTGGTTCTGGTGGCTGCGCTCAGGTATCTGGTCTCATTGCTCGCAAAACCATTCCCGTTTCCTTGAAGAAATCTGGTGGTTTCAGTCTGTGCAGAGAAACCCAAAAGTGCGTCGATTCTGTGCTTATTGATCACCTTAGTATAGGTAAGCAACTGATCAGCTCCGACATTAAGGGTTTCCTGAGTTCTTTGAAGCAGAGTTGCTTCTCTTGGAGGTGGCTGGTTGAAACCAGCACCGGCAATTGTTGATGGCCTGAATTCCTGCTGGTCAGTTCCTAGGATGGTGGTATTTACAGCAGATCGAAATTTGAAGTCTTTCAAAAAGCTAAATTCTATAAATCCACTGGCTAAAATGTTATTGGTGGTTAACTTTCTGGTCGTTTCATGCAATTCCTGGACTACGTTAGCAGTTCCAAAAATCCCGTTGGTACCTCCGATATAAGAATTGAAAGTGCCATCTTCCTTATAGACAGGATAGCGAGGATCAGCCCAAAGTGCTCTACCTATAATGGCATCTCGACCACTAGTTGGTGCATAGTTTTCTCTTGCATGGGAAGCACTCAGATTCAAACCCATCATTATAAAATCATTGACCTTGCCGTCAACATTTGCCCGGAGATTGAACCTTTCAAAGTCAGTTTTGATGACTGCGCCTTCCTGCTTTACATATCCGGCTGAAACCAAAGAACGGATATCACCTTTTCCTGCCGTTAGTGTGGCATTGTAATTTTGGAATCTTGCGTTTTGGTTCATGATTTCATCAAACCAATCGGTGTTATACTTGGTCTCCTCTGGATATCGGAATTCTGCTGGTACTTCTTCTAGAGACGGCTCTCTTTTTTCAAAGTATCTAATTTTATCTTCGAAGCTTTCCTTTTTGAAAGTGGCAAATTCAACCCCATTCATCATTTTGGTTCTCCTGTTGTCAGGGACATTGGTAAAGCCTGAATTAGCAAAAAACTCAAATCCGACTTTCCCTTCCTTTGCGCTTTTGGTTGTGATCAGTACTACCCCATTTGATCCCCTCGCACCATAGATTGCAGTGGAGGCAGCATCTTTCAATACTGAGATACTTTCAATATCAGCGGGGTTGATATTTTGACCCAAAGAGTTTCCTATGGGGAATCCATCGACAACAAACAGAGGTGCACTACCTGCGCCCAATGAACCCAAACCACGGATGGTGATTTGCATTTCTTCACCTGGTCGACCGGATTGCTGCCGCACTTGCACGCCTGCTGCCTGTCCCTGAAGTAATCTGGAGACGTTCGTGGTGGGAACGTTTCCAATAGCTTCCATATTAATGACTGATACGGCAGAGGTAATGTCTGCTTTCCTTTGGGAGCCGTATCCTACTACAACCACTTCGCTGAGATCTTCCGTGGAAAGAGACAGCTCGACGTCATATTGGGACAAACCTGATTGTACCGCCATTTCACTGTCTTTAAATCCAATGAAACTGAAGACTAAAGTTTCACCTGTAGCGGCTTGCAAGGTAAACTTCCCGTCCGCATCAGTTATGGTGACTCTGTTTGTGCCTTTGATCATGACTGTCGCCCCAGGGAGGGGTTGTTGGTCATCAGCGGAAATTACTTTCCCGGAAATCGATCCTGTACTTTGGCCAAATGAGGGAAGGCAGGCAAAAAAGAATATTGCGTAGAGCAAATACTTTTTAAGTGTCTGACCAAAGGGTTGAAATTTTTGTTTCATAGCTTAGTCGTTAGTAGAATGATAAAATTGATAGTGCTTTAAGGTTGTTAAATCTATTTTTCCACCTATCAAAGAGCGTCCTGTACTGTCCTAGTTTTTAAAAATTTTAAACCAAGTTTTGACAAAAAATCAAATTAATATTTTTTAGTTGATCTAAATGGAAAAATATTATCTAATGTCTCGTATTGGGACAATAAGAAAGGTATTTTGATCAAACTCCCCTAATACGGTTTGAAAGGCGCATTTATGAGGAATTACTTGGATTACCCGTCAGTTTTCAAAATGGAAAAACATGCACAATTCATCTTATACAGGATCCAGAAGATGCCTAGTTTTGATAGGATTTCCACTGGCCTGGAGCAAAAGGATTTTCAAATGAATTCCGGAGAAAAAATGAAAGTTAAAATTGCGGAAGGGGATGGATTTGTTCTCAAATTAATCGAGAATTGATTTTCCTTGATGTCATGCTGATACGTAATGCAGTGGCTTAATGGAAAGCTCTATTTTTCCACCACCAGCCAAGTATATCCGTTTGCAGGGATTTCCACTTTGAGGCTTGCTTCGAAGTTTCTGTTCAGCTGCAACCTTTGGATTTCCCCATCTTCCTGTCGGATACTGATCTGATCGGTCAAACCCGTGTAATACATCGGGAGTCGGATCTCCTTTTTCATCGGTTCAGCAGTGGGGTTGAACAGCATGACAAGTGCTTTTTCTTTTCCATTAGGATCCACATGCATCCAACCGTCCCAGTCTCTGCCATCCGCTCTTCTTAATCGGATGATATCCGAGTTGAGGATGTTTCTGTATTTTTTGTACCAGTCGATGACCCCGATTACTACCGCTTTGGTTTCCTCAGTGTCGTAAAGCCTTGGACCGCGGTAGCAGGCTTGAATTCCTGCCCCATAATATTGCATCATGAGTTGCCTGTAGTCATCCAAATGGGCATTAAGCGGTTCCAAAACTGCATCCGCACCTCCTCCATGGTAGGCCGTAAGTGGCACGAATCCCCAGCCCATGGAAGGAGTTTTCTCCCAGGTGGCATCGAAGATATTCTGTCGGTTTAGGATCTTTTGACGCTCTCTAGGCAAAGCAAAATTCACTTCCCGATAGCCCATGGCAATCTTGTGTGTGCCGTCCAGGAAGTACCAGTCCGGAGCATTGATGTAGATTCCTTTTGAATTCATCCATTGGTAAAGACCTTTTTGAAGGTTGATCTGAACCCACTGAGAGTCCTCCAGTCCCTTGTGTCCCGGATGCGATATGGAGGCGCAGACGTCTCCTGGATAAGGACCGTCATTTTCGAAGATGTCAAATCCCGTTTCGGAGAAAAAGAATCTGAGTTTATCCAGGTAGTTCAGTCCCCATTCGCTGGCCAGACAGGGCGCATTGCCAAAGAAAGCTCCTCCGGGTTTGCCGGTAACCGGACTGATGACGTCCGTCTCCGGGCCGATGGTCCGCGAGGAAAACAAGGAATATCCTCCGATTTTGATTCCTCTTTCGTGGGCATAATCCGCAAGGGTTTTCCAGCGCTGGATGTTTTCCGGAGAATTGTCTTCCATGTTGATGTGGCTGCCAAAACTCAGAATCAGTGCCTCATAGCCTGTGGCCACACATTGGTCTATGGCCGTGCGTACTTGCTCATCTGTTTTGCTGACCAAGTGCATGAAAATGGGATTTTGCATTGCCCAAGGCGCCAAAGCCCGGTACATTTTCCGACGGGCCAGCCCATTTCGCTCCCGGTCGTAGCTGTCCAGTATGAGTTCGTAGGTGCGGATGGACTGAAAATTTTCACCGGGTTTTAAGTCGACTCCAATGCCTTTTTCTGGGTAAACTTCCATGATACTCGGAGTTTGGTAGTCGTAATTGACCTGAGAAGTGTAGGTCGAGTCTGACTTCCAATGCGTGGCCTGAGCACTGATTTCCGCATTCATTGAATTGTTGAACGCAAAGTTGTTTTCGATATACAGCTGATGGGGCTTTTTCATCTGAGTGGTTTTGCCAACCACAGCAGATTCCTCCTCCACAGTACCCAAAATTTCATTGACCACCTGATCGATGTGGTAAGAATTTCCCCCAGGGTTTTCCAAAGTAAGGTACTTGCCCAGCAAAGGAAGGTTGTCATAGACTTCGTAATGAACTTTGAGCAGGAGCCCTGGCAAGTCCGGATGAGTGTAGGCAAAAGAGATTTTTTTGCCGGTTGCAGCCTGGTCCTGACTGGTCCAAAACTGAATTTTGGAAGGGAAATGTGCCGTGATTTCCGAAAGGGAATAATCCTGAAATTGGAAATTGTTTGCTGGGGTCTCGACCATTTCCAGCCACTCTTTTTTGAAATACCCCTTTTCTTTGAAATTCAATCGGGCACCCACCTCGTAAGTTTTTCCATCCACGGTAATTCTCGCCTCAGGCATGATGGTCCGGAGTAGTTGTTCACCTGTCATCAGATTGGTGAAGTCATGGCAAGCGGGATTTGGAGAAAGAAAAAAAGTCCGTTGGATCAGTCCGTTTCGGAGTTGGATTTCAGTTGGGGAAATTTTCAGAATTTCGGCAGGTCTGGACTTTCCGTCTATCAACCAATCTCCTCCGGAATCCTGGGCTTGAGCTGTTCCAAAAAATAAGACGAACAAGCAGAGGAGGGTAGCAAGTTTTGCACTGGAAGCCGGAATAAGATGGATTTTCACGGAGAAGGGTTTTGGGCTGAATTGAAAAGTAATTAGGAATCTGAAAATAAGACTTCTGCTGAATAATAGTGTCCCGGGGGAGGCCAATAGTCGGAATGTTGGCAGGCTAAAAACGAAAAAGCCCTGTCTCTTTCGAAACAGGGCATGATTATTCTCTTTTGCGACTAGGAGGATTTACTCGTCTACCTTGTTTTTAAATTCGATTTCGAGGATACTCATCAGGACTTGTTCGCCTTTGGCATCCGCATTTTTGAATACAAAATACAGGTCCTGCATTCCAGTCGTAGGTTTGATTTTCACCTTTGCCCGATTGGCATTCTGTCTTCTCCATTCGATTGGGTTGACTCCTTGTGGTGGTCTAAATCCGCCTCCTTCTTTCCTGCCGATTTTCTCAGACTGACCCAAAAGTTCGCCGGTAGGAGATCCGAGATGAATTTCCACCGCTCCACCGATGCCGCCGTTTCGTTGGTTGATGGTGGACAGCACGTCGATTTGTTGGATTCCGGTAAGGTCAAGTTGCTTCATGGCAAAGTGAGAGTTGTCTCCGACCATCAAGAAATTAACACTTGGGGTGGTCAGTAGCTGTACTCCTTTTCGGTCAACGGACAGTTGCGGATTGAGGAAAGGGTTTCTCAGGGCGATGAAATCCACTCCATTGAGCGGGCCGATCGATCCGGCGCCTTTGTCGGAGTAGGAGGCTCTCAACAGGAAGCTTCCCTGTCCGTTTTCACCTTCCGGTACAGTTGGATTCACTTTTCCACTCAACGGCAAGGACGCCACAGTAGGCTGGACTTCATCCATGCTCAGGATGTAATCGACCATTCGCTTAGCATCCGCTTCGCTGAGCTGAGGGTGGGCGCTCATGGCATGATCACCCCAGACACCAGCTCCCCCGTTGATGATTTTGCCCACAAGGTATTTGGTGTTTTCGGCTGAATTTGGATACTTGGCGGCTACTGCTTCGTAGCTTGGACCGATAGAGGTTTTGTCGTACTGGTGACAAGACTTACAATCGCTGCTTTCGATCAGATTTTTTCCCAAATTCAGGATAGCCATGGATTCCGCGCCACTTTGTTTGGAGGCGATTTCTATCGGATCAAAACCAGCAGGCACATAATCAAAGGTTACTGCCACTTCCTCCGGTTTGATTTTTCCGTCAGTAGAACTTCCGTCTTCCTTGTCGCTGACACTGATCGAGTAGGAAAGTTCTTTTTCACCGAAGAAGAAGGTCTGGTTCATTCCTGTAAAATCAATCTTCACGACCGGAGGCTCGTTTCCTGCCACAACTTCTATGGAGGCAGAATTTTTCTCGCCTTTGGTATCTGTGACGGTGAGAGTCACTTGATAGGTTCCTGCCTCCGCAAAGGTGAAGCTTGGATTTGCTTCAGTTAAGGTCTGGTCAAATCCAGCTCCGTTGGTGATTTTCCATTCGTAAGTAAGTTTGCCCTGATCGTAATCGTCATAGTCATTGGTACCTTCGGAACTGAAGTTCACGGCAAGCGGAATAGCCCCGGAAGTTTTATCCGCAACGGCCGTTACGTTTGGCTTGCGGTTCCCTTTGTTGTATTCGATTTTGATCAAACGGGAATTGGCATTTCCTCTAAACCAGGCTGAGCCATATTCCAAAATATACAGGGCACCATCCGGACCAAAGTCCATGTCGATGGCTGAGCTGAACGTTTCATTGGGAAGAAATCGCTCCATGCTTTGGTAATCTCCGTTTTCATCCATAGTGACGGCGAAAATCCATCCTCGCATGAAGTCCACGATCAGCCATTTGCCTTCGTAATAAGCAGGAAACGCATAAGGTGCATCTTTTTTGAAGTCCGCTTTTCTGAAAACCGGTCCTCCTGTCGCACTTCGTCCTGAGCTTCCCAACTGAGGAAACTTCTCTGAAACGCCATACGGATAGTAGATCATCGCAGGAACGACCGGCTTTGGCAATTCCCTCAAACCGGTATTATTCACTGATTCATTGACCGGATTGTTCACGTCATAGGGAGCACCGTAAGAGCTGTCCGCGTGATTGTGGCGATTGTAAGGGAAGTTGTCGCCGATGAAATACGGCCAACCAAAGAAGCCAGGGCCCTTTGCTTGATTGAATTCATCATAGCCTTTCGGCCCCCAGATAGAGTCCACTGAGGCATCGGGTCCAACTTCTCCCCAATAGAGGTAGCCGGTCTTGGAGTCCAATGTCGGCCTCCAAGGGTTGCGGTGGCCCATGGTGTAGATTTCAGGTTTGGTTTTTTCAGTTCCCGGAGGGAAAAGGTTTCCTTCAGGAATCGTGTAAGTTCCGTCATCTTCCGGATGGATTCTGAGGATTTTTCCTCTCAGGTCATTGGTGTTTCCAGGAGCGCGCTGATCATCCGAGTTTTCCATTCCCGGTCTTTCGTCCAGATTGGAAGATCCCTCACGTGGATTCACTGTATTGTTTCCGACTGTCAGGAAAAGGTTTCCTTCTTTGTCAAAGACCATACCGCCTCCCGTGTGGCAACATTCCTGACGTTGGGTAGGGACTTCAAGAATGATCTTTTTGGAAGATGCTACCAACTCATTTCCTTTCAGCTCCCATCTTGCAAGTACGTGTTTTGCATCCGCCGAATCTGCATAGTACATGTAGATCCAGTTGTTTTTGGCATAGTCGGGGTGAGCAATTACCCCCATCAGGCCTTCCTCGGCCTCCCGGACCACTCCTTCTTTGTTGGTGTATTTGGTGTTGACAGGGATGGTGGCCACCAAGGTCATTTCACCGGTTTTTTCATCGAAAATTTTGACCCCACCTTTTCGTTCCACGATTAGCACTCTGCTTTCTGGGAGAAAGGTCATTTCCATCGGTTCGTCCATTCCTTCAGTCAGGACTACTTTGGTAAATCGGTTGTCTTCGGGTTTGATCGTAGGGTCGTCCTCCGGCTTGCATGCCAGGAATCCAAGCATCAGAAAGAGGAGTAAAGTCGGTCTCCGGAGTAAAAGGTTTGTCATAGGGAATTGTTGATAGGGATTTTTAAAAACACACAGTTTCTATTGTCTCAATTTTGGATAATTGAAAACCGAATTCCAAAAGTTATTTCTGAGGCGGTAAAAAATCAGGATAAATGAGGTGTAGAAATGACTGATTATTTGGAGAATAGCAGCTTTTGCCCCGCTTCATTTTTTGGATGTCACAAATGGCAAATTTTCCAATTGTCAAAAAATCGAAAAACCGATTTATCCTTTCCTTATATTTTGATCCAAGTCACGCTATCCATGAAAAAAATATTAACAATCCTACTGCTTTTGCCGGGATTATCCTTTGGTCAAACTCACGAAGCCAACATCAAAAAAATCTACGATACGGAACTTTCCGCCGGACATACTTATGACAATCTCCGCTTCCTATGCAAGGAAATCGGCAATCGTCTGGCTGGTTCCCCAGGTGCCGCTGCGGCTGTCGAATGGACGAGACAGTTGATGGAAAGTTATGGTTTCGATACCGTTTATCTACAGCCCGTCATGGTGCCGCATTGGGTCCGGGGAGGGAAAGATGTGGTCAAAATCGTCAATTCCCAAAAGCACGGAACGCTGGAACTCTCTGCGTTAGCATTGGGAAATACCCAAGGAACTGGGCCAAAAGGCCTCCTAGGGCAAGTGGTAGAAGTAAAAAGCATCGATCACCTGAAAAGTCTGGGTATGCAGGTAAAGGGAAAGATTGTCTTTTTCAACGGCCCAATGGACCCGACCAAAGTGGATGCTTTTGAAGCCTATGGAGGTGCCAATGCCCAGCGAAGTAGCGGAGCTGCCGAAGCTTCCAAGCTCGGGGCCATTGGTTCCATCGTTCGATCCTTGAGCAATCGAATCGACGACATTCCCCATACCGGAAATCAGCGCTATGCTGCTGATTTTCCAAAAATTCCTGCCTTGGCCATCAGTACCCAAGATGCAGAACTGCTCAGCGACTTATTGGAAGACCAATCCGATCTTACCCTTTACCTGGAGTCCCATGGACAGATGCTGGAGGAAAAGCTTTCCTACAACGTGATCGGTGAAATTAGAGGATCGGAAAAGCCGGAGGAAATTATCGCAGTAGGCGGACACTTGGACTCCTGGGATGTAGGAGAAGGCGCCCATGACGATGGCGCAGGCTGCATGCAGGCGATAGAAGTGCTTAGAATCTACAAGCAATTGGGTTGGAAGCCAAAGCGGACTATCAGAGCCGTGATGTGGATGAATGAAGAAAACGGACTTCGTGGCGGTCAGGAATATGCAAAAGTGGCCAAAGAAAAAGGCGAAAAGCACATTGCTGCCATTGAGTCAGATTCAGGTGGATTTTTGCCTACAGGTTTTTCCTCTACCGGAACCGACGCACAGCGGGAGAAACTGGCGAGCTGGGTTTCCTATTTTCTTCCCTATCAGGTTTGGAGTCTGAACAAACCAGGAGGAGGCGCTGACATTGGTCCGCTTAGGGATCAGGGGCCGATTTTGATCGGATTGGAGCCGGATTCCCAGAAGTATTTCATTTATCATCACACCGAAGCCGATGTTTTTGAAGCAGTGGATCAGCGTGAATTGGAGTTAGGCGCTGCTGCGATGACTGCTTTGGTGTACCTGATTGAGCAGGAGGGCATTTGATTTCCTCTTTCAAAAAAAATCAAAAAAAGCCTTTGGATAGCCCAAAGGCTTTTTTCCTTTCCCGCGTATCGCCCATTTGTTCTTTTTCAGACTTCTCCATTAAAGATCAAACAAACCCCTAGTGTATTTGCTTCACTTGAAAAAATCACCCATTCATGAATGACCTTCAAATTGCCAATTCGGTAGCTCCACGGCCGATTCAGGAGATTGCCTATAGGTTGAATGTTCCCCCTGATACCCTTGAACTCTACGGGAAATATAAAGCCA
This sequence comes from Algoriphagus lacus, assembly GCF_003583985.1. Classification (GTDB taxonomy): domain Bacteria; phylum Bacteroidota; class Bacteroidia; order Cytophagales; family Cyclobacteriaceae; genus Algoriphagus; species Algoriphagus lacus. The sequence goes on from NZ_QXML01000002.1 coordinate 184,111, forward strand.
AACTTCCCATCGAGCTTATTGATGAGGAAAAAGTCCAGAAAGGCAACCTGATTTTGGTCACGGCCATCACACCGACGCCTGCTGGGGAAGGCAAAACCACGGTTACAATCGGACTCAATGATGGTCTCAACAGACTTGGGAAGGCTTCAGTTGCTGTCATCCGAGAACCCAGTCTCGGGCCGGTTTTTGGGATGAAAGGGGGTGCTGCCGGAGGTGGTTGGTCTCAGGTCATCCCGATGGAGGACATCAACCTTCATTTCACAGGGGATTTTCATGCCATCGAAAAGGCCAACAACCTGCTTTCAGCCCTGATCGATAACAACATCCAAAGCAAGACCCGAAATCTGGGGATCGATCCCCGAACGGTACTTTGGAAGCGGTCCATGGACATGAATGACCGAGCCCTGAGAAATGTGGTGGTAGGGCTTGGCGGTAAAACCGGTGGAATCCCAAGGGAAACAGGCTTCAATATCACCGCCGCCAGTGAGGTGATGGCGATTCTCTGCATGAGCAAAAGCCTTGAAGATCTAAAAGAACGGTTTTCCAAAATTTTCATCGGAGATCGGTTTGACGGCACTCCAGTATTTGCTTCCGATTTGAAAGCCGAGGGAGCGATGGCAACCTTGATGAAGGAGGCCATCAAGCCGAATCTCGTTCAGACTTTGGGACACAATCCTGCGATCCTTCATGGTGGCCCATTTGCCAATATTGCGCAGGGAACCAACTCTATTATCGCTACCAAAATGGGGTTGAGTTTGGGGGATTTTGTAGTGACTGAAGCGGGATTTGGATCGGATCTGGGAGCGGAGAAATTTTTCAATATCAAATGCCGACAGGCTGGACTTTCTCCCAAAGCCGTGGTAGTTGTAGCGACCATCCGGGCATTGAAATACCATGGAGGGAAACCCTTGAAAGAACTGACCTCCGAAGATGTTTTCGCCCTTGAAAATGGATTTCCAAATCTTCAGCGCCATTTGGATAGTGTCCGAAGTTTTGGAATACCGGTAGTAGTGGCAGTCAATGTGTTCAATAGCGATACTGAGGCTGAGAAAAAGCGGATTTTGGATTACTGTCGGGAAATTGGAGTTCCAGCTGCCTTGAGTGAGGGTTGGGCAAAAGGTGGCGAAGGGTGTGAAGGCTTGGGTCAATTGGTGGTAGAGGCCGCTGAAAGCTGTACCAACCGGTTTTCTCCCACGTATGCATTGGAGGATACAGTGCAGGAAAAAATCAAGAAGGTGGCCCAAACCATCTATGGGGCTTCAGATGTCGTCCTTTCACAGACTGCACAAAGCCAACTCAAAAAAATCGAAAAATTGGGTCTGTCCCAGATTCCCATTTGCATTGCCAAAACCCAAAAAAGTCTCAGCGACAACGAAAAACTGATCGGACGGCCTCAGGAATTTACCATTACGATCCGGGAATTTGAAATCGCCGCAGGGGCTGGATTTTTGATTCCCATAGCCGGTGAGATTCTACGGATGCCCGGGCTGCCGGAGACCCCCTCGGCTGAGTCGGTGGATATTGATGAGAAAGGAGTGATTTCAGGTTTGTTTTGAGCCATTGAAAAGTAAAACCCCGGTTAACCAGACCGGGGTTTCAAACCTATCTAAAAAAATACCCTATTATTTAACCTACTTCTATTGCTTTTTTTGGTTTGCTGCTTTCGATGGCTTTTTTGGGAAGTACGATGTTCAGAATCCCATTGTCATATTTCGCATCAATCTTTTCGTCACTGACATTTTCAGGTAGGGCAAAAGACCTTCGGATACTGGAGTACGAAAATTCCTTCTTGCGGTAGTTTTCTTTTTTCTCCTCCGATTTATGTTCTTTCTCTGCTGAAATGCTCAGAATACCTTCCTGAACGTCTATTTTGAAATCCTTTTTATCAAATCCGGGGGCAGAAAGCTCGAGCTTAAACTCCTTTTCGTTTTCGATCACGTTGGCAGAGGGTATCTCAATAGATTTTTCCGGAAACCAGAATTTTTCATCCCAATCGAAGGGATTTTCAGTACCAAAAAAGTCCTGTACCATCTTAGGCCAGAAACTTCCATTTCGTTTAGCTAATGCGCTCATGGCTTTGTTTTTTAGGTTTATTGGATCTGTTTAAGTAAAGTAAATTTCCTTGATATTATCCAAAGAATGAATGATAAAAGTCACACAACCAATTGATTGTGATCAAAGATTCCGGTATCAGGCTGGGGAATTAGTTTGATATAATAAAGGATAGCTTGAATTTGTAAGGAATTCATTTTTGCCAAATTATCTTAGTCTTCAAATCCAATCCTATGGAGAAAAACCCCTCTCATCATGATCCGCAACAGTTAGGCAGGCTATTGCTCGATATGGGAATCACTATCCTACATTCCGGGGCTCCAACCCGCCGTGTAAATCTGATCCTGTATCGTGTGGCGAAGGCTTATGGCTATGAATTGCATCTGGCACTCAGTACCAGGCATCTTTCGATCAGTTTGCAGGGGGGGCAGCAGGAAAATGCTTTTTCCGGAGGAAGGAGCAAGCCCTCACTTCCCGGGGTAAATTTCAGAGTGGTATCGGAGATCAGTACGCTCAGTTTGGAATTGGCTGAAAATCAACTTCCACTTGACCAAGTGAAGGAGCGGATTAAACTTATCAAAAGTCAGCCTCATTACCCCCGAATCATTGTTTTGACAGTGGTAAGCTTGGCCGGGTCGGCATTTTGCTACACGTTTGGAGGAGATTATCTGGAGATGGGAATTACCTTTCTGGCCACATTTTTTGGACTCTTTCTTAAGCAGGAGCTGACCAAAAGAAGTGTAAATACCTACCTGATTACCTTTTTCAGTGCTGTGTTGGCAGCTTTAGTCATCGGGCTTTTTTGGAAAATAGGATTGCCTACTCAGTTGGATCAGGCTTTTGCAACCAGTGTGTTGTTTTTGGTTCCGGGAGTTCCTTTGGTCATTTCCTTTGTGGATCTGTTGGATGGGTTTATCCTAAACGGGATTGAACGGGGAGTCAATGCCTTGATGCATGCGTTTGGAATAGCCGCAGGCTTGGCGTTTGTTTTATACATCTTTCAAATACCCTTCTGATGGAACTTCTTGAGGTGTTTTATAAGGGATTTTGGTGTAGCTGCGCAGCTTTGGGGTTCGGAATCCTCTTCAATGCTCCTAAGCGAAGTCTATGGATGATTTTGCTCGTCGGTTTCCTGGGAGGCTCGGTTAAGTTTGGCCTGATGCTTCCAGAGGTAGGAGGAAGAATCGTTTTCTCCACTTTTGTGGCAGCACTGGTAATCGGTTTTTCCGGAGTCTTTTTGGGCAATTGGAAAAAGCTGATTCCCATGATCATCACCATCCCATCTGTGATTCCGATGGTTCCGGGAGCCTTTGCTTACAAAGCCATGTTAGGATTGATCACCTTGACCCATCTTCCGGATGAAAATTATGGGCAAATCGTCAACCGGACCATATACAATGGCACCATGACTTTGTTTGTTTTATTGGCGATTACTTTGGGAGTGACGATTCCCCTGGTTCTTTTGAAGTTGGAGTTTGTAGGAAAAGTCAGGGTTGGATCGGCTTGGAAAAAAGGCTGATTCTTCCCGTACTCCGATTGGCTATTTCTTCAGTCCTCTGATCCACGTTTTCTGCCAGCCTACCGAATAGGTGGTAAAATCCTGTCCAATCCGGACCACGGCACCTGTACTTGCCGCAAACTTTAAAGACGTTGTCTTTCCTGTTGGGATCACTGCTGTGACACCCAATCGGGAATTTTCCTGACGGTCATCCCTGAAAGTATTGTCAATGGACGATCTGCCTCCGACATAGTAGGTGGCGTCAAATGCCACCCAAAGAATTGGGTTGATGTTGTAGCTGATGTGAGTTTGAAATGCTCCCATTGGTTCCTGGCTACGAACCGAGGTACCGGGATAGAAGGAGTTGTTGTTGGTGAAAAGCCAAAGTCCTGAATAAACATCGACCAACCAGCGTTTGCCCAAAGGTTGGGAAAGGGCCAGCTCTGGCCGAAATGCCCATCTGTTTGTGCCTAAATTGATCAGTTTTTCGGGGAAAAATTGACCGGTGGGAACCACCACATTAAGTCCCAGTCCCAAAATGGTTTTTTTCGGAGCTTTGACAATTTCCTGTAGGGTTCCGGCTTTGCCTCCAATCAAAAGTGTACTGAATCTCAATCTTGTATCGGCCATTCCGGATCGGGTGATTTCAGTGTATTGTTCTCTCACATCCCCTGATACTTGAGCCCAGGAATATGGGATTGCCACTAAAATCTGTGAGGTGTTTCCTAAAAAGCTAAAGGTCCTGGAAACTCCAAAGGAGAGTGCCTGCACTCTTGCTTTGATATTGTCAATGGGAAGAGTGGGGTCTGTGACTACTCCACCATGTGAAAAAGCAAATCCGCTGAAAACTGTCGTAGTGGCAATGGGTAACCGCATATATGCCCGTGGATCAAGATCCTGTGCTAGACTTGCCATGCAAATCGAAAAAGGCAGAATGATAAGAAGCGTTTGCCTCAGAATTTTTCTTGCACGCATAAATGGTTTGGCTATCAAAATAAAGATACTAAACCCATGGATATTCCATTGAACGCCAAGTTGAAATGATTCCTGATTTTGGTCAGTCTAGTAAGGTAAGATTGAGCAACTGAAAATGGATAGTCTGATTTTTATCCGATAGATTCTTTTCCGATCTCCAAAATTACATTCCCGATCTTTTTTGCGGAGGCCACATAGTGAAAAGCCTCTTTGATCTGACCCAATCGGAAGCGACGGTCATCGATCAACGGATGAAATTTCCCCTCCAACAACAGGGCTTGAATCGCTTCCATACTTTGGAAAATTAATTCAGGAACAGGGAAAATGACCTTTTTTCCACCTAGGATAGGAGTAATCAAGGCCAAGGTGAGGTTTTCCCAATTCGGTCCAAGTTCGGAGGAAATGTAAATTCCTCCTGGTTTGAGGATTGGTTTACAAAGGGAAAACCGACTTTTTCCCACTGCGTCAAAGACAAAATCATAGGAGTTGTTTTCCCTAGTGAAATCTGTTTTTTCCAGTGCAATCACCCGGTCAGCTCCCAAAGATTTCACTTGATCCACATTTACCGCATGGCAAACAGCGGTGACCTGGATTCCTCTGGTTTTCAGCAATTGGATTGCTGCGGAGCCAATTCCGCCCGTTCCCCCATTAACCAAGACATGGTTTCCGGGTTCCAATTTTACTTTGTTCAGGAAATTGTATGCATAATGAGCTGCTTCCCCACAGGCTACGATTTCTTCAAAGCTCACTTCATCAGGAATGGGTAAAATGGGGTATTTGACCGGAATGCAGGCAAATTCCGCATGGGTCCCCTGCCCATGATCCCAAAATCCCCATACCCGGTCGCCGACTTTGAACGTTTGGACTCCGTCGCCCACTTGGTCCACGACTCCTGCAAAATCCGTCCCGGTTACAGCGTAACGCGGTTTTGGAAATCCCGCAAAAGCCCTCATGGCATAGGGCTTTCCGGTCAGTACTCCCAGGTCGGTGCGATTGATTGTGGTGACCATGACTCGGACCCGTATTTCCCCGGCTTTGGGTTCGGGGATGGGGATATTTTCAAGTCGGATGGAATCTATGGGGCAGTAGGAATGGCGAACAGAAGCTTTCATAAAGCAGGAAAATCGTCTTGGAGTATTGAAAAAAGAGGTGTGGTGAAAGTGCTTTTCGGATGTTTAACGGATTATCGATGGTCAGAATGAGGGAATGGAGTTTTTCATTCCACGTTTTTTCAGGTTAGGAGGGAGGATGAAATCGTCAAACAGCGGGATTTTCTGGTTGATTTCCTCAAAAATCCGCTTCGAATCCGCTTTAATCTTTTGGTTGATTTTTCGCAGGCTGTTTTTCTCTTCCTCATGTAAAGGAGCGATTTGGAGTTCGTTTTGGATGGTCTGATGTACCGTCACCAAGTCATGCCATGTACCCAGGAGATTCACGAGATTTTCCTGCTCCGGATGCTGAAGGGCAAATTTTTCACCAAGGATACTTTCCAGATTATACTTCAGGTTTTTGAGCTTTTTTCTGAGCAAATGGGCGCTTTCGACTTCCAAAGAGCCTGAGGAAAGCAAGAGTTTAATTTCTTCTGTCAGGCTTTTGAAATAGGGAAAAGGATCTAGGTTTTTAACTTCTCGAATCTGCTTCCCAAGACCTTTGAGGCGTTTTTGGATTTTGGAATTGAGGCGCAAACTACGGAGCTGGAAAAAGCGGGTTCGTTCTTTTTGGATGTTTTTGTCCAGGTATTTCATGTATTCCGGAATTGACTCCGGCTGCCCATACGATTTCAAAAGATCTTTTTCAATCTGGAACTCCCGGACTCGCCCCGCCTGGGCAAAAAGTTTACGGAAAGGTTTGTAGAATTTTTTTCGGTCAAATTCCGGGAGCAGAAATTCCATCCGGTAGAGCGCAGCTTTCAATTTTTTGATTTCCACCCTCAGGAGGTGAAAGCGATCCTGACCAAACCTCCTTTTTGGAGTTCGGATCAGGAATTTCAGTGCTGACTTTCGCTTCCTCAGATAGGCAGATCCTGTTGTCATGGATTAGTTTTTTACAGTTTCCAAAAACTCACGGATTACGGTCATCATGGCCTCCCGATTGTCATTTAGGGTGCTGTGTGCAGCATCGGGGATAATTTCCACCTTCGAATCCGGGATCAAGCTGGAATAAAACTGGATGGTCTCAGGCCGTGATTCATCAAATTCCCCACAGACCAAAAGGGTTGGGACATTGATTGCTGACAGGTCAACCAGTCTGTCAAAGTCCTTCAGAGTGCCGGTTGAAATAAACTCACTGGGCCCCCACATGTAGCGGTAAATTTCTGAACCTGAGCTGAGTTTGAGGTGGCTTCGATCCACCATAGGTCTTTCCTTTCGGGTTACAAATTTGCTGTAGTAAAGCTCAGTTGCCGCCAGGTAATCGGGATGATCGTATTCCCCGGTGGATTCATAGTGACGGATATTTTGCTGAACGGAGTCAGGCAAGGTGGCGATCAAGGTGTCTGCATCGGCGATCCATCTGTCAGTACTGAATAGCGGACTGCTGAAAATGATTGCCTTCACCTCCTCCGGGTACCGCAGGTAATAGTCAATGCCAAGCATCGTGCCCCAGGAATGGCCATAAAGCACAAAGTCTTCCAAGCCTAGATGTCTTCTTAGCCGCTCAGTCTGATCCACAAAGTTTTCAAGAGTCATAAGAGTGGTATCCGTAAGTGCTTCGGATCTTCCGCATCCCAGTTGATCCCAAAAAATGATTGGCCCCTCATAGCCCATTTCCCGAAGCGGATCAAAACCAAAGCTTGCACTTCCCGGACCACCATGGAGAAGAAGCACCGGAGGATTTGGACCTTCGCCCACCACTTCATACCAGATTTTCCCTCCAGTCACTTCCACAAATCCCTCGTGAGGTTCCAGTGCTTTTTTGTCGGCACAGGAGGAGAGAAAAACCGCCAAAACGGCGAAAAATGAAAGATTCTTAAGGAAAATCGAGGATTGATTCATCGGTAGAGGTTGGATTCATGAAAATGAAATCTTCTATCTATAGGGAAGATAAAGCTTTTCATTTCCATTGCCCAAACCCCTGATGATTAATGATTTTTGGAAGAATCAGTTTAGGTTGATTCTGGGGAAAATCAGTTGGGTTCCGTCCAACTTCGTGAGTTGAATTTCAAACGGTCTTTGTGAAATATACCAATCCAGAAACTGGCATTTATTTTTAAAATCTGCCGCCTTGAAGCCATTGATGCTCAGGATTTCCTCGTCCAGATCAATAAGTGAATCCTGGGCAGTGAGGCCATTGGGTTTTCCCTTGAGCAAAAACTTACCTTCTTCAAAGGAGATAGCTATTCCGTTACTTTTCTCAAATTCAGGCTGGTCCCTGAGATCCATAGCAATCGTTGCTTTGGAATTGTTGATGATAGTTTTTGTGCTGAGGGTTTTAAAAAATTCCACACCTATTTTCGACTTTGTTTTTTCTTCAAAATCCACCGGGATTATTGGCAGATAAAATTGGCCTAAGCGGATGCTGTCCATCAAAATTGTGGTCGAAGGAAAAGAATTCGATCCCAGCGCTCCGGAGGCATAGCGATAAAAGGAATTTGCCTGCCCCATTTTTTCCTTTTCGGCTAAAAAATAAGGGATGGTTTTGTGGTCTATCGAAATATCGATAACTCCGGTGTAGCCAAAGTCAATTAAAACCAACCGATCATAGGCCAGGTTTTCGATTTGCAATCCTGTGAAAGGCCTATCATCCAGGTATCCAATTTTAAAGACCAAATCGGCGTCCTTGGTAGCAAAGGGTTTCTTTGAAACTTTGATGATCTCCTTCTCAAAATCAATTTCCCAATTCAACTGACCAATAATATCTGAACCTAGAAGGTAAGCATCCATGCAATACAGGAGATCCATGTCATTGATCAGACTGATTACATTTTTGAATTCAAAACCTCCGATTTGGATAAGGTCAGTTTTGCCGAGATCTGCGTTTTTGAATTCATTGTTGACATCCAGGATTTTCATGGTTTTTCCTGTAGTACTAATTCTCCCCTGTGACCCACTTAGACTGTTGGCCATGCCTAAACTTGTCCCTGTATCAAAGACAAAGTCAGTTTCTACTCCATTCATCAGCCCTCTAAAAACAATCCATCGATATTCCATGTGAAATGGAAATGAATGGACGTCCGGGTTTTCTTGGCCAGAAACCGGGAAGAGAGTAATAAATGAAAGTAAAGTAATTATGAAAGGGAGGGGGGTGATTTTCATAACTTTCCCAAATATGAGAAAGTTGGCGGAAAAAAAAATTATTCCTTTTTAAACATGTTGATCGATCAGAATTGCGTTGCCATCCGGATCAAAAAGAAGGATACTACCAGGACCATTTCCTGCTGGATCGGTCTCCTGAGCCAAGAGTATTCCTTTCTCTTTTAGGTGATTTTGGATTTCCCGTACATCATCAAACGGGTCGACTGTTTTTGCATCCTGATCCCAACCTGGATTGAAAGTAAGGATGTTTTTTTCAAACATTTCATGAAACAGGCCGATCAGCGTTTGCTCGTTTTTCATGATCAGGTAGTTCATGGCCTCCCCTCCGGCAAAAACCGAAAAGCCTAAACGCTCATAAAATTCTTTGGAAACCTGTAGATTTTTTACTGAAAGGCTGATGGAAAAAGCTCCGAGTTTCATGGTAGTGTAAGTAAGGGATAGAATTAAGTTAAGGATTCCCTCTTGGAATTGGGAATGACGGGGATAAATAAATTTCGGAATAGGATTTTTAAGGTTTGGGCACAAACAGAAAGTAAATCAATACCAAAACAGTCATCGTGGCGGTCGTCAAAAAAGCGATATCAGCTCCAAACTGAAACCAGATCAATCCCGTCAGGGAACTGGCAAAAAGGGAGCAAATGCTTTGAAGTCCTGTAAAAGTACCAATGGCTGTGGCAAGATTTTTCTTTTCCGTGATGTTGGAAATCCAGGCTTTGGAGATTCCTTCAGTCGCAGAACCATATATGCCATAGAGGAAAAAAAGTGCCAAAAAACCATAAAAACCAGAAGTAACAGTCATTCCATAATAGACTGAAGCAAACAACCCAAGTCCAAGAATAAAAACCCACTTCAGGCCCAGTTTATCTGCCAATATTCCAACCGGAAACGCAAACAGCGCATATACCAGATTGTAGAATATATACACCCCGATTACAGCAGAGTCGTCCAGTCCGGATTGCTTGGCCTGAAGGAGGAGGAAAACGTCCGAGCTGTTGAACAGCGTGAAAACCAAGAGCCCAGCCACTAGCTTTTTATATGCTCTCGGACTTTCGCTCCAATAGCCCAGAAATGAAAAAAACGGTGTGGAAACCCGGGAAGGAGACTGAACTTTCCTTTTGTCTTTTAGAAAAAAAGTAGCCCCTACTGCCAAAATTCCTGGGATAAATGCCAGAAGGAAAAGCGTGATATAATCTTCAGGATAAAAATACAGGTAAAGCAAAGCCACTGAAGGTCCCATTACCGCACCCAGGGTATCCATGGATCGATGAAAGCCAAAAACCTTTCCCTTGGTCTGAGGAGTGGCTTCCTCAGAAAGCATCGCGTCCCGAGCTCCGGTTCGAATGCCTTTTCCAAAACGGTCAATTGTTCTGGAAAGAAATATCCATATCGGAAAAGTGAATACCGCCATCATGGGTTTGGAAATGGCACTGAGCGCATAGCCAAATCTGACAAATGGAACCCGCTTTCCCGAAAGGTCAGAAAGCTTTCCGAAATAGCCTTTGCTTAGTCCTGCAGTAGCCTCTGCAAATCCTTCCAATACCCCGATCAGCACGATGGAAAAACCGATGGTTTTCAGATAAATCGGCATGATCGGATACAGCATTTCACTTGCGGTATCTGTAAACAAGCTGACCCATGAAAGAATCCAGACGGTTCTGCTGAGGTAGTTCAACTTTTCAAGATTCTAGTATTGTCCAACCAAAGGAATTCTTTTGCTGAAAGGCATTTCAAATACTCACTATGGCACAGTTCAATACCCTTTCACACCGGCTTCTGCGATAATACCGTCCTGAGCGGAAGTGACACCGGATATCCCGATGGATCCCACGATGATTCCATCTTTGAAGATCGGCAGTCCCCCTTCGACTCCGACGGCACTGGGAAGGGTGGCGATTTTGCTTCCGCCCTCGGTTTTCATAGCATCCTCAAAGACTTTGCTGGAACGCTTAAAGTACACTGCAGATTTTGCTTTGGCTTGGGCAACTTCGATCGAGCCGATCTGCACTCCGTCCATCCGCTTGAGGGAAATTAGGTGGCCTCCATCGTCGAGAATAGCAATGACCACATTCCATCCCTCTGCTTTGGCCTTTGCCTCCGCAGCAGCAGTGATCCGCTCGGCATCAGCTAAAGTCAGGTAAGGTTTGGTTTGAGCATAGGACAGGAATGGCAAAGCCATCAGCACTAAAAAAAGGAGCTTTTTCATAGAAGTTAGGGATTGGTGTCCAATCAAATTAAGGGAAATAATCGAGTTTTTTCCATGGTGCTTGCATCTTCTGATTTTCAAAGAAGGCAGGAATCCAATACCTTAAGGTTATAAAAATCTTTTCTAACTATGACGACAAGACGCGATACGCTCAAAACCCTCGGATTAGCCGGAGGCTTGGGATTACTTTCCCCCATGAGTCTGTTGGCCTGTAATGAACCCTTAAAAAAAGATAAACTCGGTGTAGCATTGGTTGGCTTGGGATATTACAGTACTGACTTGCTGGCTCCTGCATTGCAACAGACGAAGCATTGCTATTTGGCTGGAATTGTCACCGGAACACCTTCCAAGGCAGAAGCTTGGAAGGCCAAATACGGCATTCCGGAAAAGAACATTTACAACTACAGGAATTTTGACTCCATCAAGGATAATCCCGATATCGACGTGGTCTATGTGGTTCTTCCTCCGTCCATGCATCGGGAATATGTAGAGCGTGCAGCCAAGGCAAAAAAGCAGGTGTGGTGCGAAAAGCCCATGGCTGTGACCGTGGAGGAATGCCAGTCGATGATCGATGTATGCAAAGCCAACGGGGTAGGGCTTTCCATTGGATACCGCTGTCAGCATGAACCCAACACGCAGGCATTTCAGAAGATCGTCCGCGAGGGTACTTTGGGTAAAGTTTTGGGGGTGGATTGTGCGGCCGGATATCGGGAAGGTCGAACTGATCACTGGAAACAGAAGCGGGAGATGGGCGGAGGAGTGATTTATGACATGGGAGTGTATTCCATTCAGGGGGCCCGGTTGGGGACTGGAATGGAGCCTAATGCTGTGATTTCCGCCAAAGTCTGGACAGAGCGCCCGGAGGTTTACCGAGATGGACTGGGTGAGATTGTGGAAGCGGAATTGGAGTTTCCGGGAGGAGTGCGAGGCAAAATCAAGACCTCTTTTGCAGAAAATATCAATTTCCTGAATATCCGCTGTGAAAAAGGAACGATCGAGATGTCGCCGTTTCAAGGATATGCAGGAAACAAAGGAAAAAGCCCTCTTGGAGAAATAAATTTCCCCTACAATGTACCCTGGCAGCAAGCCAATCAGATGGATATGGATGCACTTGCCATTAGGAGTGGAAAGCCATTTGCAGTGCCTGGAGAGGAAGGCTTACGGGATATCCGGATTGTCCAGTCAATATTGGAAAGTGCCGAAACCGGCAAAAGGGTTGAGGTTTAAAATTGGGCGAATAAATGGTTTGAAGGGTGTTTAAACGAAAGAGAAATTCCAGGTTTCAGTTTATTAATTCAGAATTTTCAAATCATTTTTCAAGCTGACTTTCATCATGATTTTAAGTATGGAAGTAGTCTATACTTGTGTGAAATAAAACCCTGATTGATCATGAACCTAGAACTTTCCAAAGAGAGCATCCTTCACGCCTGCATCATCAAGCAGCAACTTACCATTGCTGATTTTGAAAAAGAAGTAACCCAGATGAGAGCTGAACTGACTACCCATGATGAAAGCGCCAGTCAGGATCAAAAGCCCAATCGGGAGAAAAATGAGTTGCTAGTGCGCATGGAAGGAGAGTTGATTTTTCTGAAAAATGAGCTGATGACTCTGGAAAATATCGATCCGAACCATGTCTGCCAAAAAGTGGAACTAGGAGCCGTGGTGGTGACCGATCAGCGGGTGTTTTTCATCAGTACATCTATCGAGTCTGTGGAGGTCAATGGGAAATCAGTTTTTGGTCTGTCAGTTCATGCTCCGATTTATGAGGCGATGAAAGGAAAAGTAAAAGGAGACCGGATCGAATTCAATGGTCTCCGGTATCAGGTATTGGAAGTTTATTAATTGGCAAAAGTTGCTCATTACCCGAAAAGCTGCCTTGTGAGGGCAGCTTTTTTAGTGTCAGGCAGAATTAGTTTTTGGGTTGTAATGTGAACTGTTCGAAGGAAGAACCTTTGATTTTTGCCTTTTCAAAATGGGCCCTGAAGTACCCGTCATTTGCCCACAGTTCAATTAGATTTCCATAGAAAGGACTTTCAGGATTGCCCGATTGTCCGGGAGTATTGATTCCCAGTGTACTTTCCCAGTTTTTGGTGTCTACCAAGATTCGAAAGGAAGCTCCAAATGAATTATTGTCTCCATATGCATTGGCTGAAGGAGTGTAGCTATAGCCACCCCTTGGAAGTGGACCATGGTTTAGTTTTTTCTCCCAGGAGGGATTTACCGCTGCGGCTAGAGGATGGCGAATAAGGGCATGCTTGTAGGCTGCTTGTCCATATTGCCAATTGATGACATCTGGGCCGAGTTTTACACGAAGTGCAGCTATGGCATTGGTGAAACTTTCTTTGAGTACCTCATCCCGGGTTTTTTCAGGATCCTTCGGGAAGATTTTTTCAGGATTTTCCATCCATTCCAAAATCCGGGTTAGTGAGATGCTTGCAAGGTAAGGCGATACCGAGGTTGGAATGACCAGATCACTCATTCGATCCCGAAGTTCTCTTTCCCACATCACGTAAATTCCAGCTTGGATGGAATTTTTATCCAGGGTAAAATCCCAGCTAAACAGACTTTTCCTCAGCGAATCAGCCTGAGGATCGTTGAGCCTGAAATTTTCCAGGTAGGGGACCAACTGACGGGCTGGAATAGCTAGGTAGTCATTTTGTAGTTTACCCATTTCTTCCAAGGCGAATTTTCTGTCTTGGTTCAATACTTCAGCGATCCGTTTTCCCCGGAAATCATCCGACCACTCATAGCCTAAAGCCTCCGGGTAGGGGTAGTCTTTCGGAGTCACATTTTCATTTGCAGTGACGATAAATCCAGAGGCAGGATTGAGAGATGATGGTCTTTTTTCGATGGGTAAATAGCCTTCCCACTCTTTGCTTCCATCTCCAGGTGTCACGACCAATCCCGAAAATCCCTTTCTGATTGCAGGAATTCCCGTAGCCTGCCATCCAATGTTTCCTTGCCGATCCGCCCAGATCATATTTTCTGCCGGGATAAAATTCAGGGTAGTCGCAGTGCGAAACTCTTCCCAGGTTTTGGCCTGATTCATACTCAAACTTGCCAAATAAGGTGCCGAGCCAATTTCCAACCATGCACACTCCAAGGCTACTGCTTTGCGAAGCTCCTCATCGATGAAGGTCACAGGTCCATGGATGGAATAGCGGTGAATTACCGGGATCTTGCCTTTCTCCTTCACCTGAATGGTGTCAGGTACTGATTGGAAACTCAGCCATTCTCCCTTGTGCCAGTACTTTTCAGGATCCTGGGGATGAAGATCATAGACGCGGATATCTTCAAAATCCGTCGAAAAAACCGTCAATCCCCAAGCTCCATGGTCATTATGTCCAATCGAAACTCCCGGTATGACGGGTTCCCCGCCACCGATGACATTCCAGCCTGGTGCGTTCAGGTGTACCCAATACCGGAGAGAAGGAACGGAATTCTGGCGATGAGGGTCATTGGCCATGTAAGGAAAACCGCTTTCGGTTTTTTTGCCGGAGACCACCCAATTGTTGCTACCCTTGGCGAAGGCGTCAGCTTCCAGTGTGAAGTCCAATTCACTTTGCCATTCAGTCAGGGTTTTTCCAAACTCGGATTGGGATCTTCTGAATTCAGGTTGGATGTCTTCGGGGTGGAAAACGACCGCTGCCCGAAAAGCCTGATATGGATGTAAAATATCCTTGAAAAGCAACTCCTTTGGAATGCTTGGATCGAGCGTGAGGTCTGGTTGATTGGGATGAAAGCGGAAAAGTTTTTGGGTTTCTTCCGGTCCGATCAAACTGACGATCCGGCTGATTTTTAGTTCTTCAGGCGAATTTCCCAATAACCCCTGATGTCGGGAAATCACTACCTCCCAAGTCCAAAATTCGGGGAGAATGTTCAACATTCTGAATTCAATAGGTAGTTGTTCGGGGGATTTTCGGGCTTCTTCGATGTAGCTGTTGACTCCGGCGACAAAGGCATCCACGATTTGCTCCCCCCTGGGATGGTAGTGGTTGAGTTCGGCTTTTTTTGACCCTCTAAATCGGAAAAGACGAACCCCTTTGTCCCGTTCAAGTTCCCGCTCACCCAGAATTTCAGACAGGGTGCCTGTCGCTTGTCGTCTCCAAAGCTCAAACTGAAACAGTCGATCTTTCGCTGCAAGGTACCCCTGTGAGAAAAACAAATCGTGTTCCGTTTGGGCAAAAATGTGGTTGATCCCACTTGAATCCCGGTACACTTCCACAGGCTGGTTCAGTCCGGAGATTTTTAGGCTTTGAGTACATGCAGACATCGATGCAAACAACAGCAGGAATACAGCCAAGGTGGGGCATTTCATGGTTGGGCGATTTCTCAAAAGATTTTTAAAAAAATTGAAGTCTCCAACCCAAAAAGGATAAGCGGAATAACAGGGTAAAATATGGGGTCGCCTCATAAATTTCGATTGTCAAATTGAGCGTAGTTGAAATGTGGTCATTGTTCTTGGAAATGGCCTTCGACTCCGCTCAGGCTGACATCGAACTACTTTTGAGACAGCCTTAATTGGTAGAACCAATGGTAATGCGAAAAAAGCATCCTCTTTTCTCTGGGACTGTTTTCCAGCCCAATGTTTAGACGAATAAGTACCTAGGTGGAGTGTTAATTTTGGCTGATCGGTAATCCACTCTGGCTCCAAGCCTGAATGCCTCCGCTCAGGTGGTACACTTTGGAAAATCCCTGCTGGATCAACAAGTTGGCGGCTTCCTGGCTTCTAGCCCCCACGGCGCAATACAAGTAGATTTCCTTGTCTTTAGGAAGTTCATTTACCTTGGTTAGGAAGTCTGATCCGTAGTAGTCGATCGCCATCGCCCCCGGGATTTTTCCTTGAGCTACTTCATCTGGAGTCCGCACGTCCAAGACGATTCCGTTGGCGCTCTTTTGCTGAAACTCGGTTGGATTCAAATTGACTACAGCCACGGTAGATGCTTCCTCTGTCGATTCGGTGTTGACTTCTTTTTTGCTCTCGCAGGAAGTAAAAGCCAATACACTTGCTGTGAGGAGAAACAGGATTTTTTTCATCGGATTGTAAGTTGATTTTTATTGGGGCCGAGCCTTTCTAGGATTGGAAATAATCCTACCCAAGTGAGAGTTATTCATAAGGCTTGGTTTTAGCAAAAGTAGGAAAATCAAACAGTAGGAGTCTGTGAGTTTTGGCACGTTATTCCGGTGTTGGATTTTCGCGTATCAAAATGATTCCACTGAGCGCTTCAATCCGTTCAAATTCGGGGTCTCCTGCCTGAAAGGATAGTCGTTTAAAAATGAGTCGAAATGCTCTGCCATCGCTGTTCTGGTCCAGGGAAAGATCTTCCCAAGTCATGGTGCGATTTTCACCGGGTCCGTTTTTTTCGATTAGGCTCGCAACCATTTCCGAGGTCTTAAATTCCACTTTAGTTCCTTTCCATGTGAAAACCAGATTTTCCCGAATCGAAACAGGCTTGGTGATTGAATAGTCTTTGCCATCCAAAACCTCCATTTGCTCTCCGGTCCCATAGTCCGGATGGGTGACAAATGGCACCATCTGATCAAAACCTGACAATGGGATGGCTTCGGATTTTTCCAATTCAAAGCGGAAAAAGGTTGATTTCGAGATTGCAAACTCCCCTTCCAAGTTGGCCTCATATTCGGGCACAAATGTCAGTCCCATAGATTCGACGATGAATTTGCTTCGGTCAAGTTCTAGTTGGTTTGCCGTTTCCAAAACGGTAAAAGACTCTTCGGAAAGCCATGGACGAAGCCCTTCCAGTCCGTGATAGTTTTCGAGGTACTGAATGATCGAATTGACTTGGTTGAGTTGCTTTTGGTCTAGGGAATTGCGGTTTTTGGCACTTTTGGGACGTGGATTTCCAGTTGAAGTCAGCTCCCAAGTGACCTGATTTTTGATTTTTCCATCGACAAGAATGCTGTTTTCAGCCAGGATATTTTCCAGCCGCACGAGCTGATTGCGCTCACTCAGGCTGAACATTCCCCAAGGTCCAAAGGAGGAAAGCATCATCACTATGGCGAGGGACATGGGAATGGTTTTGATGCTTTTGAAGCCGCTGATGAAGTATCCGGAGATGAATGCCAGCCAAACTCCCATCAGAGCAATGATGTATCGGTTGACTGTAAGGCCATACTCCTGAATTCGGATTCCGATAGCAATGAACAGCAGCACGACCAGGGGAACCAGCAGGAAATAAAATGCCCTATAAAATCCCTTGATCCAGCCTCCTTCCTTTTCTTTTTGATAGGGGAAAAGTAGCAAGTTGGTAAATATCCCCAGTACTGAAATCGCAATGATCAAATAGGCAACTATTCCTCTCGGCCAGTCCCACAGAAGGATGATTTTTCCTCCATAGAAATACAGAATTAACAGATAGATTACCAGCAGAGGAATCAGGATAAACTGGGTAAAAATCTTCAATCCCTTGGGGTAGGTTTCCAGAGCGGCTTCTGCCATAAAATCCACAGGGATACCCGCCAGAAAATACCAGGTGTTGAAAATTCCCAGGGTTAGGAGGAAGACATGAGCATAGGTCTCCGGTTCAAAGTCCACATCAAACAAGATGGAAATTGCCCCAAGGGCCATCGTGATCCCGGAACTGATGACATTGGAAAAAAAGACTGCCACGACGAGACGGATGAAAAGCGCCTTGTTGTAATTCCAAAATCCTGTCAGCTGCCCCCTGTCCAGGTATGGAATAAAAGCAACGGTCAGGTGCAATGCAAGATTGTAAACGAGGTATCGGATGTAGGGTGCGCGGGTATTGCCGGGGAGATTTTCGGAAGGAAAACTCAGGTAAATCAAAACCAATACTCCAACGGTCCCAATCCAGGTCAGTCCCCGTTGGGTCATAGTCAGCTCTCGTTTTTCAGCAAAAATGTCGATCAGAAAAAACAAAGGAATCCCAAGTGCCAGGGTCAGCAAGAGGTGGAGGAGTCCTAAGTTTTGCTCGACCGAATCCAATTCCACCAGATATATGGCCAATCCGGTGCCTAAGAACGCACATAGCAAACTCATCGGAAACCGAAATGCTGCCGTGATTGCTTCTTCCTTGAGATGTTGGAGTGAGGGGAATTTCATGGCCGTGTAGATTGAACTGGAAATTAAGATTTTCCATTTAGGATTTTTCAATCTGAAGAATTAAGTGACCTGAGCCTAAGGCTAGATAGAGGGGACCAGCTTCCAGGTTTAATAAAGCTAAGAAACTGGGTTATTCCCTTTGACCTGCCTTGGCTCTTTAAGAAAAACGATTTCTATTTTCTGACCTGTCCATCGCCTCGGATGACCCATTTGTAACTCGTCAGTTCTTTGAGGGCCATCGGGCCGCGGGCATGGAGTTTTTGGGTGCTGATGCCGATTTCGGCTCCGAGTCCAAACTGGTTTCCGTCGGTAAAAGCCGTGGAAGCATTGGCGTAGACCGCTGCGGCGTCCACTTCGAGGAGAAATCGTTCGATGTTTTCCGGAGTTTCGGAAATGATCGCTTCTGAATGTTTGGAAGAATGGGTGGCAATGTGGTCCAGCGCTTCCTCCAGATTTTTCACTGTTTTGATGGCCATTTTCAGGCTGAGAAATTCCGTTCCAAAGTGGCTCTCGTCCGCCTTTTGGATGAGTTCGTGTCGCTGTAGATGGGCAAAGGAGCGATCATCTGCGTAGATTTTCACACCATCGAGCATCAAGGGAAACACAAGTTCACTCAGTTCGTCCAAAAGATCCTCATGAATAATCAGGCAATCCAGGGAATTACAGACGCTAGGGCGTCGTGTCTTGGCGTTGTGGATGATCTTTTTGGCTTTCTCCAGGTCTGCCGATTTGTCCACAAACACATGGACTATGCCAGCTCCCGTCTCGATCACAGGGACTTTTGCATTTTGCCGCACAAAGTTAATCAGGCCTTGGGATCCTCTCGGGATGATCACATCCACATAGCCCACCGCCTCGAGCAGTGCTTTGGTCGCTGCACGCTCTGGAGGCAGCAACTGAAACGCATCACTTGGAAGTCCGTGCTTGGCGAGGACTTGGTGGATCAGTTTCATGATGGCCCTGTTGGAAAAATCCGCATCCGAACCGCCCTTCAAAACCAATCCGTTACCGGATTTCAAGGCTAAAGCAAACACGTCAAAGGTGACATTCGGACGGGCCTCGTAAATGATTCCGATCACGCCCAGCGGTACACTGATTTTTCGAATTGAAAGCCCGTTGTCCAAGGTCTTTTCCTCCAGCATTTGCTGAAGCGGACTGGGCAAACTCATGACCTGTCTGATTTCTCCGGCGATACTTTTAATTCGGGCTTCTGTGAGCAAAAGCCGATCATACATCGGATTAGAGGTTTCCATCCGATCCAGGTCCTTTTGATTTTCGGCCAAAATAAATGCGAATTCACGCTCTGCCAGACTTGCCAATTCGCCCAAGACGATATTGACCACCGCATCACTGATCCCAGTTAGTTTTCGGCTGTTGCGTTGGACTTGCTCAAAAATTGATGAATACTCACTCATGGTCGAAAAGGTAGAGGTAATCGTAGTGGATCAGGGCTTTTTGGTTCTTTTGTCCCATTCGCTCCATTGCAAGTTTGGAAGTATACTCTGCCCGCCCAAGTCCGATTTTGTTGCCACTTTCGTCGCGGATCAGCAGGATGTCACCTTTGGAAAATTCCCCTTCAATTTTGGTAATTCCTACCGGAAGTAGGCTTCGGATGACCGATGTGGTCAGGGAAGCTTTTGCACCTTCATTGATCACCAGTTCGCCTTTGTAATATTGGGCACCATGAGCCAGCCATTTTTTGGCCGCATGTTTTACTTTTTGAGGTTCAAACCAGGTGCAGCGCAGTTTTTTTTGTGCAAACTCATCCAGAATTCCATCCCGCTTACCGTTGGCTATGATCACCTGAATCCCCAAATCGGCAGACTTTTTCGCCATGGCATATTTGGTCAGCATACCTCCCCGTCCAAAGGACGATTTGGTTGCGGAGATGTAATTGGACACTTCGGGCATGCCGGAACTGACTTTATCAATCAGTTCAGACCCGGGCTCAGAGGGATTTCCGGTGAAAATCCCGTCCACATTCGTCAGCAGAATCAAGGTATCGGCATTGATCATAGCCGCTGTGAGGCTGGCCAGTTCGTCATTGTCCGTAAACATCAGCTCGGTGATGGTGACCGTATCGTTCTCGTTGATGATGGGCAAAATTCCCTGCTGCAGCAATGCCTCGATGCAGTTCTTCATGTTGAGAAAATGCTTGCGGTCCCGAAAGTCCTCCTTGGTCACCAGGATCTGGGCAACGGGCTGATTCAGGGTTTCGAAAAACTGTTGGTATTGGTTGATCAGACGGATCTGTCCTGTAGCGGCCCAAATCTGTTTTTTGAAAACCGGATTGAGTTTTTCCGGAAGGGTAATGGATTGCCTGCCGAATGCCACCGCACCCGAGCTGACCAGCACGATCTTTTTTCCTGCCGAAATCAATCCATGGATTTGATTGACGAGATGCTGCATCCGTACCAAGTCCGGCAGCCCATTGGACTGGGTCAAGACGTTGGAGCCGATCTTGATTACCACTACCTTGCTTTCCAGCATTTGTTAGATATTTTGCATGAAAGTTAGGTATTTGATGGAAATATTTCGAAGAATGGTTTCAAAAATTGAAAAATTGGAAATCGTTATCCTGGCGTAAGCCAAGAATGAAAGTTTGGTCAGCAAAAGACGAAGCGCTCACAAATTGCACAGATAACCACAGGTTTTGAATTGTGAATTGAAATCTGAGCATACAAATTTCAAATCCCAATCCCTAAATCTCAAATCAAAGGAATGCCATACTTAATGTCCCGACGAGCATCAGGATTTTTGAGATGGTACTCAACTCACTAAAATGATCTTTGCGATCGGCCTGATAGACTTTCCACATAAACCACATAAAAACAGCTCCCAAAATCCCGAAATAGATAAACAGGACCGGATTGGCAATTTTAAAAGTCACAATCAGTATCGAGCAAACAAACCCAATTGCGATCAAAAAAATCACCTGTTTGGTTTTCCGGAAGCCAATCACAATGGGAAGGGTTCGGCAACCGTGCCTTCGGTCTCCAGGGCGATCTTCAATGTCCTTGATGATTTCTCGGATCAGATTGAGGAAAAAGGCGAAAATCGCATAGGTCAGGACCAGAAGTTCTGACTTTTGGTAAAAATAACCGATCAGATATACGGAAAATCCGGTCAAAAAAGCGACTGTGAGATTTCCGATAAAGGGTTCCCTTTTGAGACGGTTGCTATACAGCCAAAGCAGAAACGCCGCAGAAAAATTCACCAGGGCAATTCGTGGAGAAACCAAATAGCCAAGTCCAATTGCTGTGAAATTGATCAGGGAATGGAGGAAAAGAACTACCCGTCTTTTGATTCCTTTGCCCACCACTACTTCATTGGGGCGGTTGACGTAGTCGATTTTGACGTCGTAATAATCGTTGATCATGTAGCCTGCTGCTGTGATCAGTACTGTTGAAAAAACGATCAGGTACAGGCGAAAATCCTGAAAGACTGGAAGACCCTGGGCTGTCGTTTCCACCAAAAAATAAGCGGTCATCAATTGGGCAAATGCCACCATAAGTAGGTTGACAGGCCTACTGATCCGGAAAAGGCCCCGGATAGAGATGCTGCGTTCCATACTTAGTGTGTTCATCCCTTAAAAATAGGGTAATCGGGCCGGATTAAGGGTCTATTTACCATTTATAAGACAGAAAAATCGATTCCGTAATTTTCAAAGGACCTTCTATAAGTTTTGTATAACTTCCTTTTCCCAAAATAGAATCAACCCAACTAACCATGAATAAAGAACAAAAACAGTCAAGGAGAGAATTTATCGCCCTCACAGGCGGGGCTTTGGCAGGCTCACTTTTTCTCCATCCCGTAGCCCAGGCGCTTTCAATTTTTGACAAGCCGGGACAAAAAATGAAACTTGCCCTTGTCGGAACCGGTGTGAGAGGTCTGGCTATGTGGGGCAGAGATGTGATTCGAGCTTACAAGGATCAGGTGGAGTTTGTGGGACTTTCGGACAAAAACGAAGGCCGGATGAAGGTGGGAAAAGAATACATGGGGGTAGATTGTCCACTTTTCCTGAAGGCAGACCAAATGCTCAAGGAAACCAAGCCGGATGTACTCATCGTCACCACGATGGACAGCACACATCATGAATTTATCATCATGGGGCTGATGGCAGGCATGAATGTGATTTCCGAAAAACCTATGACCACTGATGAGGTGAAGATGCAGGCTATACTCGATGCAGAGCGAAAATCTGGAAAAAAACTCATCGTGACGTTCAACTACCGCTATTCCCCTCACCGCCAAAAACTCTATGAACTCCTGCGCGCTGGAGAGATCGGGACGATCACCTCGGTGGATTTCCACTGGTATTTGGATACTTCACATGGGGCAGATTATTTCCGCAGATGGCATGGCAGAAGAGAGTTTGGGGGAACGCTTCTCGTGCACAAGTCCACACACCATTTTGATTTGCTCAACTGGTGGTTGGACTCAGACCCGGAGGAAGTATATGCCTATGGAGCACTGGAGTTTTATGGAAAAAACGGTCCCTTCCGATCCACGACCTGCCGAGGTTGTCCTCATGCATCGAAATGTGATTTTCACTGGGACATCACCAAAAACGAGCATCTAACCAAACTCTATGTCGAAAATGAGAAGTACGACGGATATCATCGGGATGGCTGTGTGTTCCGCGAAGAGATCGACATCTACGATAAGATGGCCGTCCAGATCAAATACAAAAACAATGTCCAAGTCAGCTATTCACTTACCACTTATTCTCCTTACGAAGGCTATCGAATCGCTTTCAACGGCACCAAGGGCAGATTGGAAACCTGGATCAAGGAAAGTCAGCCATGGGATGAAAAGAACGAGGACGAACTCGTTTTGGTAAAAAACTTCGGGGAGCGACATATTATCACCGTGCCTCAGGGTGGAGGAGGTCACGGGGGAGGAGATACCCGACTGAAAGACAAACTCTTCCTCGATACCAATGCTCCAGATCCATGGAGACAATCCGCTGGTAGCCGTGATGGGGCCATGTCCTGTCTGATCGGAATCGCAGCCCGCAATTCAATCGAGCAGGGCAAGCCGATTAAAATTCAGGACCTCACGGATATTCCGTTGGCGGTTTCGGGCAGAGGAGCTTAGTGAAGTACGATGTAGGAGGCTAGAAATACGAAGAATGGAAATACGAAATCCCGCGGGGTCGACACCTCGCGGGATTATTAATATTGACCTCAAGGAATGGGAGTTTTTCCGACATTTCCTTTGGAATCTTTTCTTCGCAATTGTCGCGACCGGGTTTAAAAAACCACTGAAAAAGGAACCTAGATTTCCATTTCAAAAAGGACTAAAAGTCATTAGAAAAAGAAAAGGTCAGGACGTCCATCCTGACCCTCCCCAAAATTTACTGCTGTTGTTTCTGGGCCTTGACCATGTTTTTGACATCCTGACGGAGTTTCTCGGCATCGTAGATGATCCCGTCTTTGATGGTATATTTGATTCCGCCCACCCGTTCCAATTGATTGGTTTCATCATTAAGCTTCAAAAATCCTGTCCCATACAGAACCTTGAGGTTTTCGATGGGATTTTCATCAACAATCACCAAGTCTGCCAAAAGTCCTGGACGGATAACCCCATATTCTATTGGTTTACCCTTTGGATCAAAGATAGCTTCCGCCGCATGCAAGGTTGCCCCTCTGATTACTTCGAGGGGATGAAATCCGGCTTCCTGGAGCAATTCCATTTCCTCGATGTAACCAAATCCCCACAAATTATAAATGAATGAGGCATCGTCACTAACGGTAACCCGGCCACCTGCATTTTTGTAATCGTTGAGAAAGGACATCCATACTTTATAAAAATTTCTCCAAGCGGTTTCATCCCAAGTGGTCCAATTGTAGAAGTAGGAACCGTGGTTTTCCCTGTTTGGCGTATAGAAGTCCCAAAGCGATGGCAAGGTGTACTCTTGGTGCCATTCGGCATTTCTTTCCCGCATCAGATCCCTACCGGCTAGGTAGGCAGTCATGGTTGGGTCGAGGATCAGATCATGTTTCAAAAATTCATCGATCAGGTCTTGCCATGGCTTGCTGCCTCTGGGGTGAATTTTATCCCATTGATAAGCTACTTGACTGAATCGGTGCTGCTCGTCATTGTAGTTAAATTCGGCAGGCCAATGCTGAATGTCTTCGTTTTTGTAAAGAGATTCGAAAAGTCCGTAGTAGTGAGTCAGGACATCCAATCCCATTCTGGCAGCGTCCAAGGCATTCGTTTCGGCGACCATAGGTTGGGCAATGTGGGCCACAGTTCCCATCTTATTGGCATGCGCGGCATCGATGGCTGCTTGAAGGACATCCGGCGGATGGTTGAAAAATTTGATTCCATCCACTCCTTGTGTAGCTGCCCACTGAACCCATTCCCTTGCTTTTTCAGGTGTATGAACAGGACCTCCTTTCCAGTTTTCACCCGAACCCATGGTATGAAAAGCAATGATGCGGGGAGCAACGATCTGATTGGCAGCGCTTCGTTTTTTCTCACTTTGGGTCCAGGCAACGTTTTCTGCAGGCACTCCACGGATCGTGGTGATTCCGTGAGCCAGCCACAATTTGTAAGGATATTCTGCATTTGGGGATTTTTTGGCTTCACCCACGTGAGCGTGGAGGTTGATTAATCCGGGCATTACATAGGCCCCGTGGGCATCGATTTCTTTGGTGGCGCCCTGCGGTCTGTCCGAATCTTTGATGGGTACCTTAGGCACTCCCACTTGTCGGATTTCCACGATTTTATTGCCTTCAATCACGATATCAGCTGGGCCAGCAGGCGGTGCCCCTGTACCGTCGATTACAATGGCCCCGCGGATAATAAGCCTTTCAAATGGTCCCTCCCCTTCATCCGCCCTGCGGTCTGGGGCTGGATTAAGTTTGATTTGGGAAAATGCGGGGGGCAAGGCCAAAAGACAGGCCAGGCAAAATGTAATGCTGTACTTCATGGGGTTGGTGGCTTAGGTTACTATAAAAAAGCAAAAAATTCCCATTAGATCAAATTACTGATATCCAGAATGATTTGATTGAAAAATGAGCGAAAAGAGTTTCCTTTTGATATTCAGATTGCCGCTCCTAATTAATTTGTAGAACCGAGTTTTCTTTGGGAAAATTATTGACTAGCCTCCTGTATTTTGCTTTTTATCTTCTGATCAACTCCAAACTTTCCTCATTCTCAATCACCTTTTCCTCATACATCAGCGTCCAACCTAGAGTATTGGTGAGTACATAGAAATTGGTCAGTTCAGCCATCAGCCTGTCCCGTGAATTTTCCATCAAATCCGATTTTTCGATTTGGCTTCGCATCTGGGAGGAAACGGAGTTTTTGATCTTGTTGTAGTCAGCGGCATCAAAGGCATTGAAGTAGTCCTGTGTGACGTCGTAGTATTCGATCTCTGGATAAATGTTTAGGATAGGCTCGGGGATTTTTTTCAGAATTAGTGTTTTGTTTTCCTCGTCTATTTCGGTTTCCAATTGCCGCAGGTCATACTCCACTGTTGCTTTGGCATTGACTACAACAAGAGCTTTTTTGTCTGAGCTCCAAAGGTTTAAAAACAAGTTTTGCGAGTTTTTGAAGGTGAATACTTTGGAATAGTAGCCTTCGGTCACGATCAGTTTACCGACCTGATTGACTTGTTTTTGAATCAATTCGGAGGAAGCACGGAGTTCTTCCCGTTGGGATTTGCCTTGAAAAAAATACCAAACCCCAGCAAACAAGGCCAAAGCGACAATGAAACCAAAACCAAATTTATTCATAGCAAACCGGAAAAACAGAATTTCGAAATTGTGGAAAATCCACTGTCCATGCAATTTATTGAGCTTTTGCAGGCCAAATAAAAGAGCAATCCAAACTGATTTTATTCAAACCTTACCGAGCTGAGCCTTTCCCTGTTTACGGAAAGTTGTAATACATCTGGGCGGGAATAGTGTCCTACAGGATCGAAGTTTTGGCGCTCCTCCAATACTCTGTTGAAATCCAGTGTCTCGATCAGCAATCCTTCCTGAAGAGCCACAGGTTCCAGAACCCATTTTCCATCCGGTCCTGCAATGCAGCTGCCACCATCCGCCAATACTTCTGGACAGGTTTTTAAGATCACATCCAAATGAGGAGTGTTAGCCGGGAAATCCGATCGCCGCA
The DNA here is from genome assembly GCF_003583985.1 of Algoriphagus lacus. GTDB lineage: Bacteria > Bacteroidota > Bacteroidia > Cytophagales > Cyclobacteriaceae > Algoriphagus > Algoriphagus lacus. Next base: position 210,303 of record NZ_QXML01000002.1, read on the forward strand.
TCAAGCTAGACACGGAAATCACAAAAGACCTTCCTTCCTGTGCGATCATTCGCGTGATGTTTTCGGTATTCCGAACAGCACCTGGCCACACGGCAATGTGGAGATTTTCTCCCAAACCATAAAGGGCTGTTCGGGCGAGGGGCATCCAGTTTTCCCAGCAGTTGAGTCCACCGAGGGTAAAGTATTTCAGCGGGTGGGTTTGGAGCCCGTTTCCGTCGCCGGGTGACCAAGTCAGGCGTTCGTCGTAGGTCGGTTGTAGCTTTCGATGAACGGATCGGATTTCTCCCCTAGGATCGATATAGACCAAAGAGCAGTAGAGGCTATGTCCTCCCCGATCCTGAGGTCGCTCGATGATTCCGAGGTACACAGCGATCTGGTGTTTTTGAGCCAGTCCTTGTATTTCCTTCAAGTCCCCTTTTTCGATTTGTACCGAATTTCTCGCGTAGTGGGCGTGGATTTCTTTTTGGACCCGGTCATCCCAAGCAGATGAGTGAGTTATGGACAGCCACCAAGGATAGCCGGGTAATACTCCTTCCCCGAAGACGATGAGTTCACAGCCCTGTTTAGCAGCTTCCTGAATAGAGGATTTTATTCTCTCCAGTGTTTCGGATTTGTTACACCACACAGGTGAAATCTGAGCTAGGGCAACTTGGAGCAGGGAATCAGTCATGGTTTCGGAAAGTTTGAGGCAATCTCGAAAAAAGTTCCTGTTTCTGAATTACCCCAGCCATCCAATATTAATCGAAGTGGTAAAATCCTCTCAAGGGCTGGACCAGGGTGGCATTTTGGTACTTTCTGGATTTTTCCACTTGGTCTTTGGGGATAAGTTCTATTTTAGATCAGTAATAGGGATAGCCAAGAATCTTTCAAAATTCCAATCCCTGAAATTACCCATTATGGCCAAGCGACTAATTGTAATTCTGGTGATCATTCTTTTTTCAGGCTTTATTCCCAGCGATGAAATAGGGCTGAAAACCTATTTTGAAGATGATTTTCGGGTAGGCACTGCGGTCAATCTCGCTCAGGTAAGCGGAAAAGAGCCTGGAGCAGATTCTCTTTTATCCCTTCATTATAATTCCATCACTTCGGAAAATGGACTAAAGTGGGCCTTAGTCCATCCTCATCCGGACCAATATGATTTTGCGTTTGGGGATGCATTTGTGGCCATGGGGGAAAAGTTGGGAGCATTTACCGTTGGACATACGCTGGTTTGGCATCAGCAAACGCCCACTTGGGTTTTCAAAAATGAATTGGGTCAACCCCTGGATCGTGAGGCCCTTTTGGCCCGAATGGAAGAGCATATCTCTACTGTAATGGGCCGATATCGTGGCAGGATTCAGGGTTGGGACGTGGTGAATGAGGTCTTTGAAGATGACGGTACTTGGAGAAAATCTCCTTGGTATATCCTCATTGGTCCTGATTTTGTCGAACGTGCCTTTCGAAAAGCCCAGGAAATGGATCCAAAAGCGGCTCTTTATTATAATGATTACAATGTCTGGAAGCCGGAAAAGCGTGCAGCAATTCTTGCTTTGGCTAAGGACTTACGTGCCAAAGGAATCCGGATCGATGGAATAGGGATGCAGGGTCATTACCGGCTTCAGGTCCCTTCTCTCGACCAAATCGAACAGGCGATTTTGGAGATTCATCAGGCTGGATTTGAAGTGCATATTACCGAGTTGGACGTGGATGTGCTTCCAAGGCCCAGTGACTCGGCAGGAGCGGATTTGAATGTAAATTATGCAGCCTCACCCGAGTGGAATCCCTACGTTTCGGGTATTCCAAAGGAGGTGGAAAAGCAGCTTGTCGAACGCTATGCGGGATTGATGAAGTTGTTTAAGAAGCATGGGGACAAAATCGAGCGGGTGACTTTTTGGGGCATGCATGACGGCCGCACTTGGCTGAACAATTGGCCCGTGCGGGGCAGGACCAATTATCCCTTACTTTTTGACCGGGAAAAGCGGATCAAGCCGGGCTTTTGGGAGGCCATGGAAGGAAAGTAGTGGTTTGTCTTTAGTTTATCGTACCCAGCCATTATCCTGGATTAAAAAATCAACTTCCAGGGGGTGACAAAGACAAAAAAAGCGGTTCCTGAGAAACCGCCCTTTTTGACTAAAAAACCAACTTTTAAGAAGATTATATCGTCACCATGTCCGGTTCTACATCCACCAATGCCACTGCACCATGAATTGCAGTTTCATCCATTTCTGAGATCAGTATTTTAGTGTTTGCCAATACGGTTTTATAGGCGAAGGTATCCAGTGTTTCAAAAAGAGATTTTTTGAACAGTGGGAAAGTTTTGCGGATCGAGCCACCCAACACAATAGCCTCAGGAGCGAGTGAATACATGATTACCTTGAGCAATTCTCCTAAGTGGTGCCCGAATTCCTCGAATGCCCGAATGGCAACTTCATCTCCAATCAGAGCCTGTTTTGCCAAGGCTTTAGGTTTGCTGTGGTAGAAGTTTTGGAAAAATTTTCCGGAGCAGTAGTATTCGTAATTGTTGTCCAGATAGGAAGCGCTACACCATTCTCCGGCTGCAGAGAAAAGACCTGAATAAAGTTGACCGTTAATTACAATTCCACCTCCGGTGCCAGTACCCAGCGTGATCCCTACCAGATTTTTATAGGGTTTTCCAACTCCGTATTTGTGGACTCCAATGGCAAAGCAATTGGCGTCATTGTTGACAAAAACTGGCTTTCCAAACCGTCCAGTGAGGAATTTTTTCAGCTCGACATGCTGGAATGAAGGGATGTTAGCGAGTCCCAAGACGATCCCCTCACGGGTATCCACGAGTCCAGGAATGCCAATTCCGATTCCAACAAAATCATAATGCGCGTAAGTTTCGATAAAAGAAGCAATTGTTTCCAGGATAAATTCCTGACTCTCCAAAGCAGGGGTTGGGATAGAGCGAATGTCTTCGAGATGTCCTTTGACAAGGACTCCGCCTTTGATTCCGGTACCTCCGATATCTAATCCTAAAATGGCTTTTTCCATTCGCGTAGGTTTATTGTAAGGTTAATCGATCGGTTAAAAACAGAAAGCCGTCAGGAATTTCCTGACCGCTTTCGGCAAGTGGATTGGTTCTTATTTTGGAATTAAAGCATCCCTTCGATGGATTTTTCAAGCTCTCGAGCCGTCGCCAAAAACTCTTCCACATTCATGTCCCGGAAGAAAATCAGGCCATGGCTGGCTCTGACTTTGGCCCGCTCGTGCAGGTAGAAGTAATTTTTACCCAACAAAAGCTGGATGTCATTCAGCTGGCCTACCCAAGTCCGCTTGGCGACAGTGCTGAACTTGCCGTTATGGGAGTAGCTTGGGAAGGAGGCGTTTACCTGGCTGAGGTAGCAATTGGCAAAAGAATCTTCCATCACGGACATGTCTCCCAATGATACCGGAACGATCACATTGGCTTCATGCGGCTCAAACTTGAACCATACATTTCGATAACCGATGATTCTCAACTTGCTGGTGTCATGCTCCTCACTCCACTGACGAACCGCTTCTGCAGTGGCCTGAAGTACCTTGTAATGGGTATCAGGGCCTGAGCCTTCCGGATCGAGGGTCAAACTTATCTTGGTTGGTTTGATTTTCCTGAACATTTCCACGATCGGTTCCACGTCACGTTTTTTGTCAGGCTGCTCCGTGAAAATATCTCCAGTGTAGAAGCCCAGTCTGAGGTGATGTACGTTTTTCACCTGTACTCCAAAGTGCGCCCATACCAGTTCTTCCTCAAACTCCCGGATCATTCCTTTCAGCTTCTGGATTTTAGCTGGGTTTTTCTCTCCGTCGTAGGAGTTTTTCAAAATGCTGATTACATCGTTGATCGTTTCACGGAGTTGGGTTTTATTCTTCACTCCATAGACAATCACCAAGGCTCTAACGACCCGATGGCAAAGTCCCCGTTTCCGGGCGTCTGGATTTTCGGAAGCCACATTGGTGAGGAAGTGGTAGACATCCTTGTCTGTTTTTAGACTATATCCCACTTCGAAGAAGTCTTCGAAATTGACCATTTGGATTTTGCCTTCGTCCAGCAGTTTTTTGGTGTGCTGAAGGGTATCAATCACAAACGTGTTGGTCACCGCGGTAAAACCTGAAGTCAATACTGAGAAGTGTGCTTCGTTGCTGGGCTCGTGAAGTTGGTTGGTGATATGTGGAAGGATACCCAGCGAAATATCATCATGGTGAGGTCCTGTATGAAGGACTACTTCATTTCGTTCCTGCTCGAGGCCTTTTGCAAGCTTTGCCTCGATGCTTTTCATGACCTGATTGACGGTGTCTTCTGAAAGCCCTGGAATCAGTTTGGTGTATTTATCGGCTTTTAGGTCTTCGATTTTGACACGGTGCCCGTATTTATTCAGTTTTTTACAAAGATCGATGACCGCTCTTTCTGTTTTTTCCCAAGTCCATTCGCCTTTTTGGTAGTATGCGTCCATGGAGTCGGTGAGCTTTACCGCTGCCCCTTTAGTCAGGTAGAATCGGCCGTTTTTCAGTTTTTGAAGGACAGTTGCTGGGTAAACGTTGTTCATTTTGGTCTCCAGGGAGTCCTTCACGATACCCGCTTTTGCTTCACCTGCTGCAATGATGATTCCGACAGCCTCAGGATTATATACGATGGTGTCCAACCCGATCGTAATTACCAGCCGGTTGGCAGAAACTTCAATTCCCCCTAAGTCACCTGCTGCTACAGCTTGGGTTTCAAAGTTGGTTTCAGTCAATCGGGTCACTGAGAAAATGTGTGAGCCTCGGGTGTTGAAGGCAATGTGACCATCCGGTCCGATTCCTCCCAGGAAGAATCCGATGCCGCCTTTGTCGCGGATTTTCTGCTCATATTCTCCGCACCATTGATCGATCATGTAGATAGATTGCTGCTGGAGTTTTTCAAGATCGTTGATTGGATCACGGAAGCGGAGCGAGAGATCCACTTTCAGGTCAGGAAAAACCTGGCTGAAATGGAACCCATTCGCCAAAGGAATCTCATCCGAATTGATCAGAATTGCTTTTTCTTTGGAAAGTCCGAAGCCATTGATGTAGAATTTGTTGACGTAATCGTAAAAGCTGTTGTGCTGCTTGGCAGAAATCGGGTAGAATTCGTCGATTTGTACGAACGTCAAGTCTTTCAATACAGGCTTTTTGGTATTTCCAAGACCGTATTTTTCACGGATTTCTTTGCCTTTTTTGCTGTCCCAGTTTTCCAGCAAGTATTGGGTCCATTTGATAAAAAATTCCGGTGTTTTACCGGTTGGCAAACTGATTACTCCCTCTGGATTCGCTGCTGCCCACTCTAAAAAGCGGCAGGCAGTTAGTAAACCCATTTTTGGGAAATTGTCCACAGTGAGGTAAGGGATCAGGGTCGAGATTTTTTCTACTCCGGATTCAGCAAGAAATGCTTTTTCTACTTCGGAGAGGGGATACTTACTGAGCATACTGATGAGACAGGTTAGGGTGTGTAAGATTTATTTTTTGTTCAATTTTGATTTCCAAATATTATGAAGCATTAAATAGGATTCAGTCCAAATAAAAAATTATTCAATTCCAATTTACCAAATTATTATTGGTTTTAGATATGAAGCTATTCAATTTCTTTGCTCAGACAAAATTAAAAACTTTCGGTAAATAAAAAACAACTTTTATAAAAAATTTAAAAAAGTATTTCATTAACACCGAATTTATAGACTTCGGGTAAAGGATAATTTGATTCTTGACTGGAATTCTTCGATAACTTTAAATATCTCAATTAGCGTAACCTGCTGCACCTTGGTAAGGTCTTTAATTTTTAGGTAATTTTTTGGTTTGAGCTTTCGATCCAAGATAGAAAGCGATTGATTTTCGAGCCTCAATCCCATCAGGTAATCAAATGCATGAACCAATTCCTGGCATTCCTTTGCCGTAAAAACTCCGATTTCTCTCAAAGCTTCAAGCCGTGAACTGGTGTTGGTTTCGAAAATTTTATGTTTTAATGCATAAACCCGAGCCAAGTCCACTATGGGCCGCATGGTCTTCTTGAGGTTCAACTGTTTTTCACCGTCGATTTCTTCAGTTTTAATCTTTCGGAAAAAAGTCAGGGGAGGTTCGTATTGCAAGGCGTTGTGTCCGAGGTTGATGAAAAAACGCTCAGAGGCTTTTTCAAGTAAAATACCCATGTAATCCTTGAGTTCCTCCAATAGGCTGACTTCTCCAAAAATCGCCCTACAGTCAAAGAAAGTCGCATAATTCATAGCGGTTTCCTGGGAGGCATCTGAAATCCAACTATCATAGTTTCTCTTCCAGTGTGAAAGAGAATGGGTCCACTTGGGGTTCATGGCCATGAGCTCTCCTTCACAAAAAACAATCCCTATTTGGTCTAAAGCCGTGGAAACTCGGGTTGCAAAATCAAGAAAGTACGCCCTGACTTCTTCCCGATGTTCATTGGCTTTGTCCTCATAGATGATGGCATTGTCCTGATCCGTTTTTAAGGTCAGTTCTCCCCGTCCTTCGCTTCCCATCACAAAGAAGACAAATTTGGCAGGGGCCGGACCTATTTCCTTCATCACACGCTCTATGACCCGTTGTGTAATCGTGTCGGCTATGGTGGTGATGATTTGGTTAACGATCCCGGCTTTCATCCCACGACTGATCAGCAAATGGATGATCTCAGGCATTCGCCTCCATTTTTCCTGGAGCTCGGGAATTTGTCGGGCCTCCTTGACCGATTGGATAAACATAAACGGTCCTTGGCTTTGTTCAGTGAGTACTTTGGTTCGGCTGATCCAGCCCAGGTATTCCTCCTGATTTTTCACCAGAAGGTATCTGGCCTTGGTCTGAAACATTAAGACTAGAGCCTCTACCAAGGTTGCTTCCGGGGAAATGGAAACCATGTCGAACTCCATGATTTGAGAGACAGGAATGTCCAAAGGAAGTCTTACTGCCAAAAGTCGATCCCGTAGGGTGATGTCGGTTATATATCCTGCAATTTCCTGTGCTGAGTTACCGATAAAAATACAACTGACTTGTTCTTTGGCCATCAGTGCAGCGCATTCATGAACTGGAGTATGATGACCAACCAATCTTAGCCGGCGGATTTGGAGGTCTTTTACTTTTTTGGAGTAAAACTGGTCAGAAACAAAAGTGCCGGGAGTGTGCATAAATTGAAATTACAAAAAGTGAGGGGGTTTCCTGATTAGCCAATAAAAAACCGCTCTGAATTTTCATCCGGAGCGGTTTGGAAAGGTTTAGTATTCTTGACTTTCTCTCAATAGGAAGGAATTAGGCATGAACACCCAGAGCTTTTGCCATGGTAACTCCGATTTCAGCAGGAGAATCTACCACATGGATTCCGTTTTCTCTCATGATGCGCATTTTGGCGGCAGCAGTATCATCAGCACCTCCGATGATCGCGCCGGCATGGCCCATTCTACGTCCTGCAGGGGCAGTCTGTCCAGCGATGAATCCAACGACAGGTTTTCTGTTGCCCGTTTCTCTGATCCAGCGGGCAGCTTCAGCCTCATAGTTACCACCGATCTCACCGATCATGACGATTGCGTCAGTTTCAGGATCGTTCATCAGCATTTCCACCGCTTGCTTGGTTGAAGTTCCGATGATAGGGTCACCGCCGATACCGATGGCAGTAGATACGCCCATTCCGGCTTTTGCAACCTGATCCGCTGCTTCATAGGTAAGAGTTCCTGACTTGGAGACAATACCGATTCTACCGGACCTAAATACGAAGCCAGGCATGATGCCTACTTTTGCTTCGCCTGGAGTGATTACACCCGGGCAATTTGGGCCAATCAAAACGCATCCTCTCTCTTTGATGTAAGGCTTAGCTTTCATCATGTCCGCCACTGGAATGCCTTCAGTAATCGTGATGATCACTTTGATTCCTGCGTCGGCAGCTTCCATAATGGCATCCGCAGCAAATGCAGGTGGTACGAAGATGATAGAAACATCTGCACCAGTCTTCTGAACGGCTTCTTCTACGGAATTAAAAACAGGTTTTTCCAAATGAGTCGTTCCACCTTTTCCAGGAGTTACGCCACCTACTACGTTGGTGCCGTATTCGATCATTTGCTGTGCGTGAAAAGAGCCCTCAGACCCGGTGAATCCTTGAACGATCACCTTGGAATTTTTATTGACTAGTACACTCATGCTTCGATTTTTAAAGTTTGGCACAAAAATAAAAGAAACCACCCGCTCACAAAAGAAAAGGTGAACATTCTCCCGGGAATTTGGTGAGTGGAATCTTTTCCTATTTTCGTCCCATGCTGAGGCGATACTTTCAGGCGGTAATTTTGATTTTCGGGCTTTTGGGGTCTGAAAGTTTGCTTTTTGCCCAAAGTTTCAAATTCAATCCCCAACCTAAGGGAATCAAGCTTCCAGTTCAGAATATCCTGGAGATTGAGCAGGATACCTTGGGAAGAATGTGGTTTTCGACTTCAAGGGGGGTAGTGTATTCAGACGGAATCCAAACCTATGAATTGCCGGATACGCTTGTCAGGCGATTCAATTACCGAATTTCATTTTTAAAAGATGAGGATGGGGTGATGTGGTTGTACAATGCCAATGGAAATCCCACTGTTTTTAAGGTATTGAGAAATGGCTGGGAAGAGGTTACTTTTCCCGAAGAAGCCAAAAATCACTTTTCCGGGCGAATCAATCTTTTCGCAGTAGGTAAGTCTCCTGAAAAAATCTTTTTCATGGATACCGGAGCCGAGCTGTATTCTTGGAAAGAAGGGGAAACAGAGAAAAAACTGATTTCCAGGAAGAATCTTCAGACTGGCCACTTGGTTTCCGTCCTTCAATTTGGAAATCAGATCCTGCTCAACTTCAAACTCAAGGCATTTAAGTTAGAAAAGGGAGAATTGAGGCCTTATGCTTTTCGGGGAATTCCATTGCCCTCACCACCGTTACTGGTGAAAAAATCCCCAAACTCAGGGGACTATTATTTTTTAGGAAATAATTACTTAGCCAAAGGCCCTCAGGCAGAGTTTCCCACTGAAATTGTCAGTCAGGGTTTTTCTACGACAGCGTATGTGGAAGCTGACTATTTTTCACTCGTCTTTTCCGGAGAAAATGTCTTTTATCACTTCAATTCGCACTTAATGAAGTATAATCCTTCCCGAAATGGGACGGTTTTGATAAACTTGACCGACTTTTTCAACACCATTTACCTTCAGACCACTTTTATTGACCGGGAAGGTATTCTTTGGGTAGGAAGCAGTCGAGGATTAGCCAACAACAACAGTCAGATATTTCAAAATTACGGGCTGGAAGTCACGGAATTTTTGGGAGAGGAGCTAACTGCTATTGCTGATTTGGGGGATGGATCTTTCCTTTTTGGCTTCAACAACGGGATTCAGAAGTTCAGCCAGACGGGCATCAAGACTATCTACCGTGATCCCAATGCCAAAGGACTGCCCAATCAACGTATCATCAATTTTTCAATGGATGATCAAGGTGGAGTCTGGTTTTCAGCCAATTGGGCTGGGATCGGATTTTTTAATCCTAAGAATGAAAAAGTATCCCTTACCCCAGCTCCCAAGGATGTCAATGTCTCATCCGTCCAGGTAGTAGGAGATAGTCTTTTGGTCACTTCTTCAAAAAAGATTTTCATTGCTCCACTGAATTCAAAAGGAGCGCAGTTTTTTTCAAAAGATCTTACTTCTGAGGTTGAATCTCACCTTCAGGGTATCCCTGCCTTCTTTCGAAAAGCGGGAAAATTGAAAAACGGCAAAATCGTAGTTTTGAGGGCAAGCCGTCTGGAGAATCAATATCCCATCGTGGAAACTCCCCGATACCTGCTTGCCGAAGGCTATGATTTTTTAGAACTCCCAGATGGAAGTGTGTTATTCGGAACAGAATACGGGTTGAAGATCTATCGGGAGGGATACCAAGGATTCTACATCTACGGGGGTAGATCTATTTCCAATGCAGTTTTTGCCTTATTGAGAGATAAGGAAAATAATATCTGGGCTGGTACGGACGACGGAGTTTTTGTACTTGGAAAAGAGAAGGTTCGTCACTTCAACGAAACCAACGGCTTGGTGGGGGATGAGATCAACCGCGGAGCTTTGGTTCAGGTTACTTCAGGAAGAATCATGATCGGCACCCAAAAGGGACTTTCGATTTACTTTGCTGAGGAAGACTTCTACGCTGATGGGACTCCCAAGGTGTTTTTGAGTTCAGTGAAATTGGGTGATGAGGAAATCCTCGGTGTTGAAAATCCCAAAATCAACTATTCCAAAAACTCGATGGAAGTAGAGTTTTTAGCCACAGGATTCAATGAATCCAAAAGCCTTTGGATTCATTATCGGATCAAGGAGTCTGAGGATACAGAATGGGTTGTGGTGAAAAACCCAGGTTCCAACCAATTATTTTTCAGTAACCTACCTGCAGGGGAATATCAGTTTGAGATGAAAGCTTCCTATGATGGGGAGAATTTTTCGGATACAGTCACCTCCCCCCAGTTTGAGGTGATGTCCCCTTTTTACCTGCAGCCTTGGTTTCTGATTTTTGCAGTCCTGTTTCTGGTGGGCTTGGGGATTTTGATAAATGTGTTTTTCAGACAGCTTCAGAATTTGGGAATCCTTCAATCCGCTGTTGCAAAAGAAAACAAAGGAAAGGTGGTGGCGGAACAGCAGTTCAAAAATGTCTGGATTAGCTCCCAAGACGGGATGTTGCTGACCTTGGAGGGAGAAAAAATCCTAACAGTGAATCCTGCATTTGCCCAAATGATGAACACTACGGTCGAGGCATTGGAAAATCAGCCACTGTCGGTACTCTTCCAGGAGGAAGACTTTCAGGAGTTTTATCTGGACGTACTTTTGAAAAGAGTCAGAAAAACCCCGGGACAGGGTGTTTCTATCGAGACTCCTATCAACTGGAAAACCGGAATGTTGGAAATGGAGGTCTTTTCTGTAATGGTAGACCAGGATTTTGAAAATAAGGGCTTGGTTCTTTCTGTTTTCAAGGATATTTCAGCCCAAAAATCAGTAGAAAACAAACTTAAGGAAGCAAAGGAGAAAGCTGAACAAGCCAACAGGTTTAAAACCAGTTTACTTTCCAATATCAGCCATGAGATCAGAACCCCATTAAATGGAATTATCGGCGGAGCGGAACACATTATGATGAATCGGCGGGAAGATGAGGAGTTGGTTTCCCAGTTGGATATCATTCTGCAAAGTGGGGAGAGGCTCCTGAGCACCATTACTTCTTTGCTGGATTTGGCAAAAATCGAGGCGAATAAGATGCCGGTGGTTTATTCGGATACAGATGTGAAAGACTATTTGGAAACGGTAATTCGACCCTTGAGTGCTTCGGCAAAAAGAAAAGGCTTGGATCTTAGCTTCGATTTCCTCAGTCCCAGATTTAGGGCGAAAATTGACCAACGCTTTTTGGAAATGATCCTGAACAATCTGGTTAGCAATGCGATCAAATACACCGAACAAGGAGAAGTGAAAATTACAGCTGCCCGGGAGGGTGATCTTTTATTGCTGGAAGTAACGGATACCGGAGTAGGCATGTCTTTAGATTTTCAAAATAAGATGTTTGTTCCGTTTGAGCAGGAAAGTAAAGGGAATGATCGGTTGTTTGAAGGAACAGGACTGGGACTTAGTATCACCCGAAATTTGGTGCAACTCATGGGTGGAAAAATCCAGGTTTGGAGTGCTAAAAACTCAGGTACCAGAGTCTTGGTAGAAATCCCATTGCCTAAAGCTTAATTTTTGTATTTTCAACACCAGAACACCACCCATACCTTATCCGGCACATGTTTACTTTGAAAATCCTCATCGTAGAGGACGATTCTGTTTCCGCACTTTTACTTCAGCGGGCTTTGGAAAAAAATGCTCACCAAATCATCGGAATCGCAGATACCGGCGAAAAGGCACTCGACATTCTGGAGGAAAATCTGGCAGATATCGTCATGATGGACATCAATTTGGCCGGTGAACTGGATGGGATAAAAACCACCGAAATCATCAATGAAAAGTATGATATCCCAGTGGTATACCTCAGTGCAAGTTCGGATGCAGAGACCTTGAATAAAGTAGTAGGAACTAATCCAAGCGCCTATGTCATCAAGCCTTTCAATATCCGTGAACTGAACATGGTGATTGAGTTGGCTATTTTCAAAGACCGGAAAGAAAAGGAACTCCAAAAACTGAACAACGAGCTTGAGGAAAAAGTAAAGCAGCGTACGGCTGAGCTTTACGAAGCAAACAAGGAGTTGATAAAAGCACTGGAAAAAGAACGCGAAATCAATGAGTTGAAGTCCAGAATCGTGCTCAATGTCTCCCACGGATTCAAAACTCCCCTCACTTCCATCCTCAGTTCTGCCCAACTTCTCCAGCTCTACGCCGAAAAGGACCATCCGTTCAAACAAAAAATTGCAAAGCATTCTTCCAAAATAGAGCATTCCGTTCGGGCTTTGAATAATCTGCTGACGAGCGTATTGTTTTTTGGAAAAGCAGATGAAAATAAATTGGAGTTCAAGCCGAAAAAGATTTTCACAGCTGCATTCGTCAAAGAACTTCTGGATACCGTAAAGGCTGGGATTGATAATGAAGTCACCATCAAGTCCGAAATAGGAGAATTGCCTAAGACCATTACCTCAGATCCTGAATTAATTTATCAGGTTCTTGAAAATCTGCTTTCCAATGCAGTGAAATATTCCAAAGAAGGTAAACAGGTTGATTTTAGCCTTAAAATTGAAGACAATCAACTAAAAGCAGTGATTGTTGACAAGGGGATTGGAATCCCGAAAGCAGAGCAGAACAAACTTTTTGACCGGTTTTTCCGTGCTGGAAATGTTGGAATCATAGAAGGCTCAGGCCTCGGTCTTTCCATTGTTAAAAAATGCCTCGAAGTTCTCCACGGTGAAATTACCTTTGAAAGTGAAGCTGGTAAAGGGACCACCTTCCATGTTACAATTCCTGTGAAATAACTTATGCTTCTGGAAGCGAATTCATTAAAATATGCCCACTCCGGTCAGAAGGTTATGACTTTTCCGGATGTGAAGTTGGACGCCGGTGAGGCTTTGCTGATTTTGGGAAAGTCAGGAAGTGGTAAGACTACCCTGCTCAATATTTTGGCAGGGCTATTGGCTCCGATCCAGGGAGAAGTAATTCTTGACGGGGTGAAACTTACCTCACTACAAGGCCAAAAGCTGGATATGTTCCGAGGTAAAAACATCGGAATCGTCTTTCAAAAGCCCCACTTAGTTGCGGCACTTCCTGTCCGACAAAATCTCGAACTGGTCCATTTTTTCAGCAAAAAGAAAGGTCAGGATATCGATCAGCTCCTCACCGAATTAGGGATTCATCATAAAGCGAAGTCTTCGGTACTAACCTTGAGTGAAGGAGAAGCGCAGCGTGTTTCTATTGCTAGGGCTTTGGCCAACAGTCCAAAACTGATATTGGCTGATGAACCTACTTCCAGCCTCGATGATGAAAACACCGAAAATGTCATCCAATTACTGAAAGTACAGGCCGCTAAAATCGGTGCTGCATTAGTCATCGTCACCCATGATCATCGGGTTAAAAATCAAGTTTCCAACTATATCGAAGTCAAAAGCGCATGAATCTTTTTAAGATCGGCTGGAAATATTTGACTTTCCGGCCACTTTCCACAGGACTGAATGTCTTCTTGTTGGCTTTGGGTCTGGCAATCATCACGGTTTTGCTATTGATTCAGGATCAGTTTGAGAAGAAAATGAATCAGGATGCTGCCGGAATAGATTTGGTAGTAGGTGCAAAAGGAAGTCCATTGCAACTGATCCTTTCCTCGGTTTATCACATCGATTTTCCAACTGGAAACATCAAAATGGAAGAGGCCCAACGTCTCTCCAAAAACAGATTGGTGAAAAAAGTTATTCCATTGGCCTTGGGAGATAATTTCCAAGGCTATCGGATCGTAGGGACCAATCACGATTATCTGGAGCTTTATGGAGTAAGTTTTACTTCAGGTAACCCATGGGCTGTTCCATTTGAAGTGGTGATCGGATCTGAAGTCGCCGCAAAGTCCGGTCTGAAACTCGGCGATGAGTTTACTTCCAGCCACGGAATCAGCGTGGGAAGTCACGATCACGACTTGCATAATTTTGTGGTCTCCGGGATACTTTCCCCACGTGGAAATGTGGTGGACCGATTGATCCTGACCAGCATTGAGTCCGTTTGGTACACCCATGATGAAGGGGAATCAGCACCGGAAGAAACCTCGATAGATTCACTGGCAAGTAAGGAGCCAACAATAGATCACCAAGCTGATACCACTGCACTGGGAGAAACTGATCATGAAGCTAAATTCCACTTGCCAGTTGCCAAGACCGGTTTTCCCATTTCTGATCAGGAGCGAGAAGTCACCACGGTACTTTTGCAATTCAGAAATCCCATGGCTGCTATTCAGTTGCCCAGAATGATCAATTCAGGAACCTCCATGCAGGCGGCCTCACCCTCTTTTGAAATGTCCCGACTGTTCGAATTATTGGGAGTGGGGATTAGTTTGCTTCAGGGATTGGCGATAGTTCTGATTTTGGTGGCAGGATTAGGGATTTTCATCGCGCTATACAATTCGCTGAAAGAACGGAAATATGATCTGGCCATTCTGAGAGCAATTGGAGCATCCAGGATGCAGCTTTTAACTTTGATTTTTTTGGAAGGATTGATGCTGACTTTTGTTGGAGCCGTACTTGGAATTGGGCTGGGGCATTCTTTCCTGTGGCTGTTGGTAGGTGTCAGTGAGCAAAACATAGTCTCCTCCATCCAGCCATGGATATTTCTAAAACAAGAACTTTGGATTGTAGCTTATGCGTTAGGAGTGGGAGTGGTGGCCTCCATCATTCCGGCTTGGTCTGCTTATCAAACAAGTATTGCAAAGCAGCTGACAAAGGCTTAATTAGCGACCCTAATCGAAAATTGACTATGAAGAAGTGGAGTATATTACTGGTAGCGGGTTTGATAGTTGGTTTTTTCGGACTTGAAGCAAAAGCTCAAGGGACATGGAAAACACTAACAGAAGTATCCTATAAAATCAGTGAAGATCAGTTTGGGGAGTTGTATGTTCCTGTATTCTCCGAAAATATCAAAAAGTTGGAAGGTAAAGTGGTGGAGGCTGAGGGGTATATCATTCCTTTTGAGGGAATGTTTAAGCCTAATCACATTATTCTTTCCAGCCTGCCATTGGCTGAGTGCTTTTTCTGCGGTTCGGGTGGACCTGAGACCGTCATGGAAGTGATGCTTACCAATCCCATTAAATACACCTCCAAGCGTGTAAAAGTCCGCGGTAAATTGACTTTGAACGCAAAAGATCCAGAGAAGCTGATGTATATCCTTAAAGAAGGACAACTGATCATTGAATAAAAAAAAGCTCCCAAGGGAGCTTTTTTTGGCTTAAGCCACAGTCTCTTTTTCCAATTCCCTGAATTTTTCGAGAATTCCCATCGTCACTGTTCCGGGTTTTCCATTACCTATTTTTCGCTCATCCAATTGGGTCACTGGAAGAAGGACTTTTGTCGTGCTGCTGATAAATGCCTCGTCAGCCTCCCATACTTCTTCAAGCGAAATTGGTCGGATCACCACTTGTCCTGCTACTTGGAGAATGTGTTTTCTGGTTATACCCAATAGAATATGCTGGTCTGGCGTATGGAGTACTCCGTCCTTTACCATAAAAAAGTTACTTCTTGAACTTTCACTTACCCAACCGTTCCAATGATAAAGAACGTCTTCCGCACCCAGTCTTTTCCAATTGACACTGTGCCAAACCGGCAAGGTGTAATTGGTAGTTTTAATGTCTGCAATCGGCCTTACATATTCCAAAGTGAGTAATTTGATTCCTTGCTGGTATTTTTCCTCAGATGGAAATACTAAGGGTTCGGCGAAAATGAACAGCTTGCCTTCTGATGGTGAAAAGTGATTTTCTGAGACCCCACCACTCAAAACCATTCGCAGACCCCCATTTTCCAGGTCATTTTTTTCAATAAGTTCAACAATGATGTCTCTAAGTTGCTGGCGAGTGTAAGGAAGTGGAAGATAGGTCCTCTCCGCCGAAGTGATAAAGCGGTCCAGGTAATGTTCGAGAAAAAGAGGCTGATAATTAACGGTACGGAAAAAGTCGAAAATTCCATATCCACGGATCAATCCCAAATCCATCGGATGAATGGTAGCTGATTCAGTTGGGATGATTTTTCCGTCAGCAAAGCAAAATGGTTTCATGTCGAGAGCAATTAGGATTCAAAATTAACAATCTAAAAGCATAATTTTGTTGCGATCGATTTTTGATTTAAAACTTTAATTTAAGCAAGAAAAAATTGTACCTTTGGCTAGCAAAATTTAGAATAAATGAAATTAGCTCGTATTAGTTTAATTTTTGGTTTGTTGTTGATTTTTCAGTCCTGTGGCTCTGGACAGGTGGAGGAGAATACGAAAAAGAGAGCTGAAATAATTGCTGTCCACGATGAGGTGATGCCTAAAATGGGGCAATTAAAATCACTGGAAAAAAGTGCGCTTCAAAAAGTAGAAGAACTTTCCGCGATGGATTCTGTGGATTCTGTTCAGATTGAGGCATTAAAAAACCTGGCACTAGACCTTGACAAAGCCTATGAAGGAATGTTTGTCTGGATGCGGCAGTATGAAACTGAGGACGGTGATCAGACTCCTGAAGAGATCAAAGCCTACCTCGATGAGCAGTTGATCCTGGTGATGGAAGTAAATAAAAACATGAAAACTGCACTTTCAAAAGCCGATTCCCTGCTGAAAATTCAGTAATTCTCTGGTCTGGTTTTGAGGTAGTCTTCGACTTCCGAAGCAGTGATCACGCCTTCTTTCAAATCCCAAATGTTGTACAGATAGGTAGTGATCTGCGAGATATCCAAAGGTTTAAGATTCGGATTTGCGGGCATTTCCTGATTGTATTTTTCACCGTTTACGGTGATTTCACCTACTTGGCCATGCCGGATGATCCAAACCGTCCGGTGAACACTTTCTTTAAAATAGTCAGAATCCCGAAGTGGCGGGATGAGTTTACCCAAGCCTTTCCCGTCTGGCTGGTGACAGTTGCCACAATAGTTTTCGTAAAGAATTTTTCCTGAAACCGCATATTTCATCACTTCCGGATCAGTGATTTGAGCAAGGGTATTTTCTTCGTTGCTGGGTTTGGGTGCGCAGGAAAAAGCTAAAATCAAACCCGAAAAAATCACCTGTTTCCTCATGGTTTAAGGATTTTCGGGATATCTGAAATCAAGCGGTCTACTTGGTCCGATTTGGTTCCGTCATACACACCCCGAATTCTGCCCTCCTGATCGATCAAAAGAAATGCTCCGCTATGCAAAAATCCACCGGGCTCAGCCTGATCAGACATGGCCGTGGTCAGGTAGCTGGTTTGCCCCATTTCAAAGATTTTCTCCTGGTCACCAGTGAGAAAATTCCAAGTAGAAGCGTCTTCAATGCCCAGTTTTTCAGCATAATCCTTTAATACTTCCTGGGTATCATGGGTTGGGTCAATGGAATGGCTCAGGATTTTGAAATTTGGATTGGACTGATATTTTTCAAAAACCCGTAGCATTTCCTTTTTCATCACCGGACAGATCGTTGGGCAAGTCGTGAAAAAGAAATCTGCGACATACACTTTTCCCATCATGTCTGCCTGTGTGACAGTATCTCCCAGTTGGTTGATAAAGGCGAAATCCGCGATTTTGTGATACACGGTATCTTGGTTGTCATCCACATATCGCTCACCCAATATGGGCAACTCTGTAGGTGCTGCAACGTTATCACTTGCTGGTTTGCAGGCGACTGCCATCACCAGTAAAAGTGAACCGAATAGTATGGAAGAGATTTTCATTGTTCTTTTTTGATTCTGTATTTTTTGTAAAGCTGGATTCCGAGCATCAGCAAAATAGCCAATCCGATCAATGCCAACACTCCCCAAACCATGCTCAGGGTGTTTTTCAGTACGATCAGGAACACTATAGCAAAAAGCAAAATTGTGGAAGCTTCGTTCCAAATCCTGAGTTGAGTTGAGGTCCAGCGGGCTTTTCCTGCCTGCAATTCTTTGAACAGGACGTGACAAAAACCGTGGTAGACATACAGCAAAAACACAAACCCTAACTTGGCGTGCATAAATCCCTGTTCCATATAACCCCACCGATAAGTTAACACCCAAGTGCCGAATAGCAGGGTTAATAGTGCTGAAGGCCAGGTGATGATGTACCAAAGACGGCTGGACATCAGATCCAGCTGAGGTTTGAGGATACTGCGTTCAGGCGCGGGTTTTTGTAAAGCTTCGGTTTGGTAGATAAAAAGCCGGACAATGTAAAAAAGTCCTGCAAACCAGGTGACTACGAAAATGATGTGGAGCGACTTGATGTACTCGAAACCCATTGTCAGAATTTTGGGCTAAATTAAGGTCTAAACCCTGTAAACCCGCTAAAGTTTTTGAAAAGGAACAAACTCATTTTCTATTTGATCGGAGCTGTGGTCCTGATCGTGATTTATCAGATACTAAGTTCCAGTCTTTCCCAGCCTGGGTTGGAGCAATTCGAAGGCAAATACGAAGAACTTGGCTTTTATCGGAATGAAAACAACACCGGTCCGGTGGTACGGATCTATGCGATTCGAGCCATAGACCCCAATTCGGATTGGATGAGGAATTTTGCCGAATCCCAGCCGCATACCAAATACGGGAGGACTTTGGTGTTTTTCTTTTCCCCCGACCTGAAAGAAAAAGTCGACTTATCTCCTCAAGAACCCTATTTCCCGGAGAAATATCAATCGTATTTGGTAGCCAAATTCGAAAAAACTCCGATGGGAGAAGGCCGGTTTTCAAACACCATCCCATGAAAAAGCGACTTGATCTGAAAGCCTACCAGCAGGGGATCCTTTCGGGAAACCGTGCGATTCTAAGTCAGGCGATTACCTTGGTGGAAAGCACCTTGGAATCAGACCAGGAATTGGCTTCTGATTTGGTTCAGTCATTAATTTCCAAAACTGGCCAATCGATCCGGATAGGAATTACCGGTGTCCCAGGTGTTGGAAAAAGTACCTTCATAGAGGCTTTTGGCAAGATGCTCTTAGATCGCGGAAAAAAAGTGGCAGTTCTAGCCATCGATCCCAGTAGCCAACTTACTCGGGGAAGTATCCTTGGGGATAAGACCCGAATGGAAAATCTAGCTTCAGACAAGCGGGCTTTTATCCGGCCAAGTCCATCCGGTACTACATTGGGCGGCGTAAGTGGGAAAACCCGGGAAGCCATGTTGCTGTGCGAAGCAGCAGGTTTTGATGTGATTTTGGTGGAGACAGTGGGAGTAGGTCAAAGTGAAACCGCTGTGAAAAACATGGTGGATTTTTTTCTTTTGCTTATGCTTGCCGGTGCCGGAGATGAGCTTCAGGGAATCAAAAAAGGCATTATGGAAATGGCCGATGCCTTGGTCATTCACAAGGCTGACGGAAGTAATCTGGAATTGGCCCAAAAGGCCAAATCGAGCTACCAAAATGCACTGCATCTCGGGCAGGAGTCGGAGAAAAGCTGGAATCCAAAAGTCCTTTTGGCCTCCTCTACCACAGGCCTGGGATTGGAATATGTCTGGGAACTGATCCGGGAATATGAAGAAAAAATGAAAGGAAACGGATTTTGGGAGACTAACAGGGCACAACAACGGCTCAGCTGGTTGGATGATCAAATCCATGAATTATTGGGACAGGCTTTTTTTAAAAATTCCCAAGTGAGTGAACTACTGACCAAAGAAAAACCACAAGTTCGTTCAGGTGAACTCAACCCAGGCACATTGGCCAAAACTTTGATCCAACTGTTCCTTTCTAAAAATTGATGGCTATGAGATTTTTTTACGGGTTGCTGATTTTGGTTTGGATTTCCTGCGGAAGCAAAAAAGAGGAAATCCCGGAAATTCCTGAGCTCACCTTCAAGTTGGATTCCCTTCAGGAAAAAACCTGTATTGGTGAAAGTTGTGCCACACTTAGACTCACCTGGCCTGTGGCCGAAGGTGGGGAACAGGCAAGAAAAATGAATCAACTTATTCGGGAAAAACTCGAGTCTTTGGTTCAGACTGGTGAAGAAGTTTTGCCACTCGATTCGGCTAAAAAGAATTACTTCAGAAACTTTAAATCATTTAAAAGTGAGTTTCCAGATTCCCATGGGGGATGGGAGATTGAGGTGGAAGGAGATGTCACCTATCAGTCCGACAGCACCTTGAGTATACGATTTAACTGGATGAGTTTTTTGGGCGGTGCGCATCCCAATCATGGTAAGTCTTTCATGAATTTTGATCCTCAGACGGGAGACTATCTTAATACAGATCGCTTGATTTTGGATGAAGAAAAACTTCGTGAGCAGGTGGAAAAGAAATTCCGTGAATTTCACCAAGTGGCGGAAGGAGTAAGTATTGCCGATGATGGTCGGTTTTTCCTTCCAGAAACTGGGTTTTTCTTGGCAAATGCCATGGGATTTCAGGATGGAAAATTTTGGGTGGTTTATGTTCCTTACGAAATCGGTCCTTATGCCATGGGCTATACCGAATTGGAATTCTCCCCTGAAGATTTAAAAGGAATTGTAAGGTGGTAGAAAAAAAGGATTAGAGAATCGAGCTTTGAAATTTGAGATTAAGCCGATTCCAAATCAATAAGACCTCATCTTAAATTTCTTCTTCAGCTCATTGACTGCATTTCGGAAGCTGGAATCAGTCTCAATCATGTCGTTTACAGTTTGTACGGCATGAATTACAGTACTGTGGTCCCTTCCACCAAAGTGATACCCAATCGACTTGAGCGAGTGATTGGTGAATTCTTTTGAAAAATACATTGCCATTTGTCTGGCTATTACAATTTCTTTTTTGCGGGTTTTAGCCTTCAGTTCGTCTGCATGAATACCGTAATACTCAGAAACCGACTTTTGGATAAAGTCAATCCCAACTTCAGTTTCAATGTCTTTGATGAAGTTTTTAATGACTGTTTTTGCCAATTCCAGACTGATCTCAACGCGGTTTAAGGAAGCATGGGCGATCAGGGAAATCAGAATGCCTTCGAGTTCACGGACGTTGGTATCCACGGTATAGGCTAAATACTCTACTACATCGTCGGGAATAAAAATTCCCTCAGACTGCATTTTTCTTCGGATGATGGCAACCCTAGTCTCAAAATCCGGCATCTGCAAATCAGCAGTCAGTCCCCATTTGAATCGGGAAAGCAACCGCTCCTCCAATCCTTTCAGATCTCGGGGAGGACAGTCTGACGTCATGATGATCTGCTTTTTATTCTGATGCAGGTGATTGAAAATGTGGAAAAACATTTCCTGGGTCCGGTCTTTTCCGGCCAAAAACTGGATGTCGTCGATAATCAGCACATCAACCTGCATGTAAAAGTTGGTGAAGCTCTTCACGTTGCCATCCTTGATGGAATCCATGAACTGATTCACAAACTTTTCCGATGAGACGTAAAGTACGAATTTATCTTCGGGGCCGTTTTTGATTTCGTTTCCGATGGCTTGCACCAAGTGGGTCTTTCCCAAACCAACTCCTCCATACACCATCAAGGGGTTGAAAGAGGTAATTCCAGGTTTGGTGGCTACTGCAAATCCTGCCGAACGTGCCAATCGGTTACAGTCTCCTTCAATGTAGGTGCTGAAGGTATAGTTTGGATTCAGATTGCTTTGGGTAAGCATATCTGCATCCAGTGATTGCATTTCAAAAGGGGTTCTCACATCTGCCTGAGCCGACACTGGTTTTTTTCCAGCAGCATTTCCCTGCGGATAAGAAACTACGTAAGGTTGATTGGAAGAATTGCCTTTGTCTACTACTACCGCATATTCCAAGCGACCGTTTGGCCCAAGTGTACTTTTGATGGCCAATTTCAACACGTGAACATAGTTATCTTCCAGCCATTCGTAAAAGAACTGGCTTGGTACCTGAATGGTCAGGCTCGAGCCTTCCAGTTTGACCGGATTGATTGGCTTAAACCAAGTTGAAAAGCTCTGCTCGTTTACGTGTTGTTCAATAACACGCAGACACTCATTCCATACGGCGCTAGCTTCCAAACTCATTTAGAAAAATTTTGCTGAAAATTCTGTAATCCCCGGGCGATAGCAAGGGCGTCAAATTTGTGGAAAATTAACTTAAATAAAAAATCAAAATCGGCTTGAAAAAGTCAAATTTTGGTCAATTTATGAAAGTGACAGGAGGAAATTTTGAGTAGGATTCCGATATCCGATTTTTAAAGGATAAGCAGCTGTTTTATTGAAATTTTCTCCTGACTTATGACTGAAATTCTTCTCATTATTGATGTGGTCTGATTTTCAAAGGATTAGTTTTTCTTAGTGTTCGATGGATTTTAGGGTGACTTGTCAACTTACAAATACCTTGGCTTTCCTTATTTTTGGATTGATTCCTAATTGGAATCCGAACTAAACCCATTTATGACCCGAGACCTTTTCAGTGAATTTTCACCTTCCTCCAAGCAGGCCTGGCTGGACCAGGTAGCCAGGGAATTGAAGGGGAAAGATTTATCAAGTACACTTCAATCCAAGCTTTGGGATAGAATTGAACTGGAGGCATTCTATACGTCGGAAGACATTGACTCCAAACAGCTGGAAAACCAGTTGAAATTTCACCGCGATTCTGAAATTCCTGGAATGCCGCCCAGAATTTGGTCAAATCTGATCACTGTTTTTCCTGATGACACAAATGATTTTGTGATAAATGCACTTTCCAACGGTGCCGAGGGATTGGTACTTCACATTTATGGAATGGAGGATTTGGAAGAGCTTTTGAAAGGTGTTTTGCCTCAGTACATTTCGATCTTGGTGAAACCTTTGGGGAACCCTGTCATGGCTCTAAAGTCCTTTTTTGAGTGGGTAGATTCTACCGGAACTTCTCCGGATTTGATTACAGGAGGATTGCTTTGGACTCCTTCCGATTTAGTTTTTGATCATAATGAAAGCTATGGAATTGCCTTGGATACATTAAAGGAGCTCTTCGAAATGGCGGAGCCATATCCCAATTTCAAGGCTTTTTCAATCAACACGTCGCGGTATTCCGAATCAGGCGGCAATCCTTTGGATGCGGTAGTTTTTGGGCTGGGCGAGTTGATTGAGATCATAGATGGCATCGGATTGGAACCCGCACAGATTTTTCACAAAATAATGATTGAAGCCTCAGTAGGAGATGCTCATTTCGGGGAAATCGCCAGATTGAAGTCATTGCGGATTTTGGTTTCCGAACTTGCGGGCTTGTATGGGTTGGAGGTGCAGACCGAGGATTTGGTTCTGTTAAGCTCAACTTCCTCCTGGTCCAAATCTATTTTGGATGCACATACCAACCTGATCCGACAAACCTATGAGGCCATGGCCTCGGTGCTGGGAGGAGCAAACCTGATTTGGGTAAAGCCGATTCAGGAAGATTCTGCCTCGAGTAGAGACCGAAGAATTGCAAGGAACGTCTCGTCCATTTTAAAAGAAGAAGCCTATTTAGATAAGGTTAAAGATCCTGCAGCAGGCTCTTATTTTTTAGGGAAATTGATCGAAAAAACTACTGAAACATTTAAATCCGGACTTCAGCAATTGGAATCCCAAGGTGGCTGGCAAGTCGCTTTGGAATCCGGTGAAATCCATCGGCAGGTAAGGGTACACCGGCAAACAATCCAAAACGATGTAGCCGATTCCCGTATTTCCAAGATCGGGGTCAATAAGTATCCCGCTTCCGAAAAACTAAAATACAATCTAGAATTTGAGGTGTTTGAGGAAAAATCCTTCGAACTTAAACCAAGCCGGGCTGTCTACCTTTTCGAACTTCATACCCTGAATCAGCCATGAGACCTAATCTAAATCAATGGAAGTCTGGGTTGAGAAAAAACGAAAGCCCCAAATCCCCTCAAGTCTGGGAATCTCCGGAGCAAATAGCAGTACCGGATTCGTTTGATCCGAAAGCCATTTTGGAACTTGATCAGCTTCGGTTTTCTGCGGGTATTCCTCCCTTCCTAAGAGGTCCTTATGCCTCCATGTATGTGCAGCGTCCCTGGACGATCCGCCAATATGCGGGATTCTCCACGGCGGAAGAGTCGAATTCGTTTTACCGAAAAAATCTTGCATCCGGGCAGAAGGGGCTTTCCGTTGCTTTTGACTTGGCTACTCACCGTGGATATGATTCGGATCACCCACGAGTCCAGGGTGATGTGGGTAAAGCCGGTGTAGCCATCGATACGGTGGAGGACATGAAAATCCTTTTTGATCAGATTCCACTGGAGGAAATGTCTGTATCCATGACCATGAATGGGGCAGTGATTCCGATTTTGGCTTTTTACATCGTCGCGGCTGAGGAGCAGGGAGTAAAACCTGAGCAGCTCAATGGGACGATTCAAAACGATATTTTGAAGGAATTCATGGTGCGGAATACCTACATCTATCCGCCCCAACCGAGCATGCGGATCATCGGGGATATTTTTGAATTTACCTCGAAGCACATGCCGAAGTTCAACTCCATTTCCATCTCCGGCTACCACATGCAGGAGGCAGGAGCGACTGCGGATTTGGAATTGGCTTATACGCTGGCCGATGGACTGGAATACCTCCGAACTGGCATAAAGGCCGGGCTTGATATTGATGACTTTGCGCCGAGATTGTCTTTCTTCTGGGCGATCGGTATGAACTATTTCATGGAAATCGCCAAGATGCGGGCAGGTCGATTGCTTTGGTCCAAAATCGTAAAGCAGTTTAATCCAAAAGACTCCAAATCTCTGGCCCTTCGAACACACTGTCAGACCTCCGGTTGGTCCCTGACTGAGCAAGATCCATTTAATAACGTGACCCGAACGGCCGTTGAAGCCCTAGGCGCAGCGATGGGACATACACAGTCTTTGCATACCAATTCTCTGGATGAGGCGATCGCTTTGCCGACTGATTTCTCTGCCAGAATAGCCCGCAATACCCAATTGGTCCTCCAGGAGGAAACTGAAATCACGAAAGTGGTGGACCCTTGGGGAGGTTCTTACTACGTCGAATACCTGACCGATCAGCTGGCGCAAAGAGCCTGGACCTTGATCCAGGAAGTGGAGGAAATGGGCGGAATGGCCAAAGCCATTGAGGCTGGCTTGCCAAAACTGCGAATCGAGGAGGCTGCCGCCAAAAAGCAAGCAAGAATCGATAGTGGAAAGGACATCATCGTCGGGGTCAACCGATATCAAGTGGATGAAGCCTCTCAGATCGAGGTTAGAGATGTAGATAATCAGGCCGTAAAGGAAGCTCAGATCGCCAGACTCAATCAGGTAAAAGCCTCCCGAAATCAAGTGGAAGTGGACTCCTGCCTGGAAAAAATCACGCATGCAGCCCAAACCGGTTCAGGCAATTTACTCGCTCTGGCTGTGGAGGCAGCACGAAAAAGAGCTACTTTAGGAGAAATCTCCGATGCGATGGAAAAGGCATTTGGACGCCATAAAGCCCAAACCAAATCCATCTCAGGAGTCTATTCAGCAGAAGTGAAAAATCAGGAATCGTTTAAAAAAGCACAAGAACTATCGGATCGGTTTGCCCAAATGGAAGGACGTAGGCCTCGCATTCTCGTGGCAAAAATGGGTCAGGATGGTCATGATCGCGGAGCAAAAGTCATTGCTACGGGTTTTGCGGATTTGGGCTTTGACGTGGATATCGGGCCACTTTTTCAGACTCCACAGGAAGTAGCCGAACAGGCGATCGAAAACGATGTGCACATCGTTGGAGCTTCCTCCTTAGCCGCTGGACACAAGACCTTGATCCCTCAACTGATTCAGGCTTTGAAGGAGTTGGGCCGTCCCGATATTATGGTGGTGGCAGGGGGAGTGATTCCTCAAAAGGATTACGAGTTCCTGTTTGATGCGGGAGTTGCAGCCGTCTTTGGCCCTGGGACGGTATTATCTGAGGCGGCTAGTCTGATTTTAGAAAAGCTTATGAATGAATAAAGCAAAGAGCCTTTCCAGATCGGAAAGGCTCTTTGCTTTAGGGAGTTACTCAATTTTGATCAGCCTCAGCGAAAGGCCATTGCCTTTTTTGCTTTGCGCAGCTTCGAAGGCATATTTATTTTCGCTTAGATTTCTGTTGAGGACAAAGTCGCCATCTTCAGTTGAGCTCCAGAAATAAGCCGCAAATCCTAGCATGTCAAAAAATCCTTCTTCATCCATCATACCAATAGCATAGCCTGTAAAACCACTTTCGTCGGTCCCATTTTCATTTTCCAACACCCAGCCGTCCGAACTCTTGAGTTTGGCAGTGGCAGCTTCAGGCCCGCCCAAAGCCTCAGCCAGTTGATTCCAATCTTCATCAGTAGGTACTCTCCATCCCTCTGGTGCAATTCCTCTTGGATCACTTACCGCATAATAATTGTAAAGTTTTCCGAAAAATTTCCCGTTTTCAGAATCAAACTCCACATCCACATAGGCTGGGATTTCACCAATTGTCGCCAAAAACCAATCATCTTCCGACTCAGCTACAGGAATATCCTCTCCGTTTCTGAATTTGGTGACATTCAGGTTTTCTGCCATCCAAGTTTGGTTACCGATTTTCACGGTTTTGTAAGTACGGCCTTCGTGGTCGGTGACTTGGCTTTGTGCCAGAAAAGGAAGAAGTAAGAAGGCAAGGAAAAGGGCTTTGCACATAGCAAGTGGGTTTTTATTCAAAAGTATCTAACCGCCTCTTGACGCGCCATACGCCAATTTCCGTATTTAACTTGTCTGTTTTGAGGATATTTAAATTTTCATTTCCAAAAGGGCATAACTCAGACTTTTTCCATGTGCATCCAGTGCCAAGGAGGTGGTGACCCCGCTTGTCAATGCGTTTTCACAGGTGAAAAGCAAAGCCTTCAACTCAGGGATTTCGTGTCGGGTGACGCTTCCTTTGAGTTGGTGGGAGAGGTGTTGCTTCACTTTTTCGGCCGTGACTTTTTCTACCAAAAGGGAATAGTCCTTTTCCTCCAAAGGAAAAAGGGAAAGGACCAACGTGTTTCCTTTGTCTCCGGCACGGCTGTGCGCGATATCGGCAAGTTTTTGACTCATGATTCAAATACTTGAATGGAAGGGTGAATTTGGTTTCGATCCATAAGGATAGAGACTACACCGATGACTTCGTTGAGGTATTTTCTGGCTCCTCCGCCTCCGGCAGGACCGTTGGTATAGAGAGCTTCGACTTCTTCTCCCACGAGCTGGGCGAGGGCTTTTTCATTGGATTTTCCAGCGATTCGGAGTCGAACTTCATAAGGAGATGTACCTTTAGAAACACTTTCCCCATGCAGGGAACTCAGTCCGATGTAATCCACCCGAAACTCGTCAAACCGATCTCCAATCCGTTTTTCAATGATTTCACCGGCAAGTTTTGCCCGCTCTACGGCATGGGCTCCCGCGTAGGAAATCTTTCCTTCTCCGATCCAGCCTGCCTGATAGCCCACGCTGACCTTGAGGGTTTCGGGTTTGGTTTTGCCGCTTCCTCCGTTGACTTTCAATTGATTTGGCCCGACTTCTTCAAATCGCACGCTTCGAAAATCCGCCACCACATCGGGCGTGAAGTAATTCCCCGGATCAAGGACTTCATAAAGCAACTGTTCCTTGGCAGTTTGGGTGTTGATCAATCCTCCGGTTTCCTCCACTTTGGTAATGATGCCGCTTCCATCCCGACTCACTTCCACAATCGGATGCCCAAGGATGTCCATGTTCGGGACAGGCTTGGTAACGGGGTCAGCAAAATATCCTCCCGTGATCTGTCCGGCACATTCCATCAAGTGTCCGAGTACGGTTCCTTTTCCCATCAGGTCCTCATTTTCTTTATCCCATCCCAATTCATGTATCATTGGAGCCAAAAAAAGTGAAGGGTCAGCTACTCTACCCGTTAGAATGATTTGTGCATCTGTGGCTAAAGCAGGAAGAATTGCATCCACTCCCAGGTAGGCATTGGCAGAAACCAGTTTGCCATACGTGTTCAGTGGTTTGCTTCCTTCCAGGCTGAATTCCTCACCATTGAGTTGATCAAAAACATCATCACCCAAAACGATAGCGACCTTTACCTTCAACCCGGCTTTTTTGGCAATTTCAAGGATTTTATTGGCTCCGGCAATGGGATTTGCAGCGCCCATATTGGTGATTAGGCGGGTTTTATGTTGGAGTAAAAGTGGAAGCAAACCCTCGATTCTCCTCTCCAAAAGCACATCGTAGCCGGTATGAGGATCTTGCTGCTTTCGCTTTTGTGCCAAAGCAATGGTCCGCTCGGCGAGACATTCCAAAACCAGGTAATCCAGATATCCCTTTTCCGTAAGGATCAAAGCAGGCTCCAATCGGTCTCCCGAAAAACCCGCTCCACAGCCGATTCTGATTTTTTCATTCATCTGTTTGTAATTGATTTTTGACGGTCAGATGGAATCTCGCATTTCTACCATTCATTCCTCAGTATAAAGTTTTCGTTATGCTCGATTTCATCCTAAATCGAAATAATACCCATCAAAACCGAAACAGTCAATATCACCAAGGTCACCAAAAAGGCCAAAGGAATGGTCTTTTTCTGATGCTCGCCCAAGTCCACTCCTGCCAAACCGATCAGCAGGAAAGTCGAACCGGTCAATGGACTCACTGGAAACCCGGTAGTCATCTGTCCCATGATGGCAGCCTGGCCGACCTGTAAAGAGCTGACTCCAAAGTGGTCAGCTGTGGAAGCCATCAGCGGCAAAATGCCGAAATAGAAAGAATCGGGATCAAATAAAAGACTTGCTGGCATAGACAACAAGCCTGTGATCAGGGGTAATTGCCTACCGAGCTGCTCTGGAAGAAAACCCTGCACATTCCCGGCCATGGCTTCCATCATTCCCGTGCCTTTGAGAATTCCGGTGAAACAGCCCGCTGCAAACAGGATACTGGCCATCAGCATGGCTTCTTTGGCATGGGCATCGATGCGTTTTTTCTGCTCCTCCACCTTTGGGTAGTTGATCAGCAGTGCTATAGCAAAAGCAATCATAAAGCTTACATACGGTGGTACCCATCCCAAAATCATCGGAATGATCGCCAGGAAAATCAGTAAGATGTTGACCCAGAAAAGCTTTGGCCTAGCCAGATCATTGGATTTATTTAAATCTTCATTTCTGATCTCAAAATCAATCGTTCCCAATCTGTTTTTCTCACCCTTTCCCAGGAAAAAAGCAATTACCAAAACGGTCATCAGACCGAAGAGGAAGGGAATCAGGATCGGATTAAACAGCTCCGTGACCGGTACTTCCAAGGCTGTTGCCGCTCGGATGGTTGGGCCTCCCCAAGGAAGAATGTTCATGGTTCCTGCAGCCAAGGCGACGACGCAAGCCAAGGTGATTCGCTTCATGCCCAATT
Source organism: Algoriphagus lacus (assembly GCF_003583985.1). Lineage (GTDB taxonomy): Bacteria > Bacteroidota > Bacteroidia > Cytophagales > Cyclobacteriaceae > Algoriphagus > Algoriphagus lacus. The sequence goes on from NZ_QXML01000002.1 coordinate 239,603, forward strand.
GATCATAAATTGGTACCAGTGCAGGGATAACCACCAAAAAAGTAACAGCTCCCGAACCATCTAGGTGAATCAGCATGGCCAATACGGCTGTAGCTAAGGTAATTTTGACCGGATCATTTCCTGCGATTTTCAGCAGGCGGTTGATGATGGGTTGGAATGTGCCTGCATCGAGTAGGATTCCAAAAAAAAGAATTGCAAAAACAAACATTACCCCTGTAGGAGCAATGGCTTGAAGTCCCTCGCTAATCATTCCCGGAAGTTCTGTAGTTTTTCCTGCTGCTATTCCAGTCACAAGCGGAACTAAGATTAAGGCAATGACAGGAGAAGCTTTTTTGGTAATGACCAAAAAGAGTAACAGCAATACCGTGAGAAGCCCAAGAAACGCCAGCATAGCTTATCGATTTAAACTTTCCATAAACTTCATCTGCTCCCAGTTGGGCATAGCTCTGGTATTTATATTGGTTCCCAGTTCAATCACCAGTGGATTTTCGGGATCAAAAACTGGCCATTCATGTAGGCCAGGACCGTTTGGATTTCCGTTTTTCACAAAATTGACCCAGTAGTCCGACATATTTTTTTCCAAGTCATAATCCACCTGTTCAAATGGTCGATTCCAATTGCGGAGGGTGTGCAGTGCATAGCTGAACTCGGCCGAATGAAAAGCACCAAAGTTCGGTTCGCCAGGCGGGATTCGAGTAAAATAGTACACATAAGCGTCATTTTGCCCCTTTTCAGTCTGCATCTTAGCCCAAGTGTAATTCTGGAATCCGAAGCCTAAGACTCCTATGGTTTTCAGAGTTTCTTCCAATTCGACTTCATTACCTGCAGGGAAAAGTTGCAGGTATTCCCCAGCCCGGCCTCCATATTGTTTTTTGGCGTTGGCTTTGAACTCGGCAGGTGTGGTAGGTGGATTTCCTGAAACCCGGTCATCGGCATTCCAACCGGTCAGGAGTGGAACGTCAGAAAAGGTTCCATCCTCAAAAGCTTGTCTCACACTAGGCAAAACCTTGCCATCCACTACGGGACCAAATCTCCCCGGGATTTTCAGAAGGCTATCAGCAGGGATTTTCCGAAGGTCTGCCAATGAAATTCCCAAGGTGTCGGTCAGTTGTTTACCTCGCTCCTCAGCGCCTTCCAGGCCGGAGACCAATCCTGATCCTCGGTTAAACATGCCTCCGCTTTGGGCAATTGCTTTGTGGAACAAGCCTTTTGCTTTGGGTGAGACTACTAAGGCGTTGACGCTAAATGCGCCTGCAGATTGGCCGGCAATGGTCACATTGTCCGGATCGCCACCAAAAGCTGCAATGTTCTTTTTCACCCATTCCAAACCTGCGATTTGATCCAGAATCCCATAGTTTCCGGAAGTTTGATCCGTGTTTTCAGCGCTGAGTTCGGGATGGGCCAGGAATCCCAGCATGCCCACGCGGTAATTTAGTGCAACGACCACGATGCCTTTTTTCGCGAGTTCTTCCCCGTCGTATAGTGGGACTGTATTGCCTCCGGAACTAAATCCTCCCCCATAAATCCACACCATCACAGGACGTTTTTCATCCGGTTTTTCTGCCGCAGTCCAAATGTTGAGGTAAAGGCAGTCTTCGGAAATCGGTTCCTTCGGGATCAAAAATTCCTCGGACCAGGCAAAGAACGGAACCGGGGGATTTTGCATGGGAGCGGGTGGATTTTCCGTGCAGGCCTTGATTCCTTCCCAAGGCTGGACAGGTTGTGGGGCTTTCCATCGCAATTCCCCCACCGGGGGCGCTGCAAAAGGAATTCCTTTAAAGATTTTCACCAGTCCGCTGGAATCCGTTTTTCCTGAGATCTGTCCTCCTTCAACAGGAACCGAATCAACAGAGAGGATTGGTGTGTTTTCGCTTTTTTCGCAGGAGAAAAGAAGGTAGCCCATCATAGCGATGAGCAGAAATGGGCGATTGAGCATAATTTAAGAAGTTTTAAAGCTGTAGAGGTAAGGGGCTTTGTGACTTTTGCCGGTGAATAGTTTTTCGTGCCGATCTAGGATATCCATGCTGAGCATCTTTCGCTGAAAACTGGTTCGTCGGAGTTTTTCACCCATTATGGCCTCATAGACCGCCTGAAGTTCATTCATCGTGAAACGCTCGGGTAGCAAGTTGCCTCCGATTAGTTTTCGATCCAGGTTTTCACGAAGGGTTTGAAGAGCTTTCTGGACGATTTTTCCGTGATCAAGTATCAGATCGGGCAAATGCTCGATGTCGTACCAAGCGATGGAATCCGAAAGTGAATCGGGTGTCAAGGTGACTTTTTCGTGGTCGATCAAGGCATAATATGCAATGGAAAAGAATCGGTCCAGCATCCAGTAATTATCCGGTACGGCATGTCCATTGGCCTCCAGGATGGTTTTCATTACTTCAGGCTGAAATCTGGCCATATCCCCAAAGGTGTGAAACTGCTCCAGATAGATTTCATGTAGGCCAGTCCGCTCAAAAAGCCCACGCTTGACCGCGTCCTCAAGGTTTTCTGTTCGCTCTACAAATCCCCCGGGAAGTGCATGCCATCCCGTGTCATGGTATTCCATCAGGAGAATTTTGAGTTTGCCTTTGGAAAAACCAAAAACAACGGAGTCATAAGCTATATGTGGGATGTACTGGATGAGGTCAGGTAGGGGCATAATGGGTTGTAATTCTATTCTAAGTAAATAGGATTTTTCGGGAAGAGCAATTATTATTGTCTCAACGTGAAACAATAGATTTTAAAGCTTAAAATATATGAAGCGGTTATTTCTCAGTTTGGCGGCAGTTTGTTTTATCGCGATTGTCGCCTTTTCCCAAAGTGACAATTCCATGCCTGTCCAAGCAACCATCAAAAACGGAGTAATAGAGGGAAATTATAATGTAACCAACGGGATTTCCACCTATTTCGGAATTCCCTTTGCCAAGCCTCCTGTGGGGGATCTCCGTTGGAAAGCTCCAGTGCCCGCCGATAGCTGGACAGGGGTGAAAATGACTAAAAAATTCAGCGCTAGACCGGTTCAAGGACTGGTTTTTGGGGATATGAATTCCTGGTCCGATGGCGTATCTGAGGATTGTTTGTATCTGAATGTTTGGACCCCTGCCAAACGAAACACCAAGGATCTTCCAGTCTTGGTATATTTCTATGGAGGTGGATTTGTGGCGGGAGATGCTTCAGAGCCGCGCTATAATGGCGAATCCATGGCAAAAGAAGGCGTGGTGGTCGTTACGGTCAATTACCGCTTGGGAATTTTTGGATTTTTTGCCCATCCTGAATTAAGCGCTGAGACCTCCTACAAAGGCTCAGGAAATTACGGCTTGCTCGATCAGACCTTGGCTTTGCAGTGGGTGAAGGAAAATATTGCTGCTTTTGGAGGAAACCCAAATCAGGTCACTATTGCAGGAGAGTCTGCAGGATCGATTTCAGTTTCCTACCAGATGGCTTCTCCGCTTTCCAAAAATCTCATTCATGGTGCGATCGGGGAAAGTGGGGCAGGAATTAATCCGACTTTAGCTCCAGTTTCCCTGGAAGAAGCAGAAAAGATAGGGAAGGAGTTTGTTGAAAAGGCTGGGTACAAATCCATTTCGGAGCTTAGAAAAATGTCATCCAAGGACATCTTTGAAATCTATCAGGAGTCTGGAAGATTCGGCTTTCCAGTGGTTGTGGATGGCTATTTTCTACCCAAATTACTTCCTGAAATTTTCCGTGCCGGAGAGCAGGCCCAAGTTCCGCTGTTGTTGGGTTGGAATTCAGCCGAAATTCCCGGGCAGTCTTTTATGCAAGGAAAGCCTTACACCAAGGAAGCTTTTGTCGAAAAAGTAAAAGAAGCTTACCCTGATCGATTCAATGAAATCTTGGCACTTTATCCCCATGAAACTCCTGAACAGGTAGAGTATTCGGCGACAGATTTGGCCTCTGATCGGTTCATTTCCTACAGTACTTGGAAGTGGTTTGACTTGCATCGCACCCATAGTCAGCAGCCGGTGTATCGTTACTTGTTTAGCAAGCTATCGCCTCCATTGGTAGATAAAAGTCTGACAGCTGGACTAGCTGGAGGAACAGTTCGTAGTGAAAATCCAACTCCTGCACCCAAACAGATCGGTGCAAGACACGCAGCCGAGATCGAATATGCAATGGGCAATCTTCACTTGGTAAAGGAATTTGCATGGACTCCGGATGACTTCAAAGCCTCCAAAACCATGTTTGATTACTTCACAAACTTTGTGAAAACCGGGAATCCGAACGGAGCAGGAAATCCTTCCTGGTCAGCAGCAAAAGCTGGGGATGCCAATCCACCTGTGATGGTCATCGATACTGAGTCCAAAGAAATTAAAGCAACCCATGATAACAGATACCTGTTTCATGATAAATTTTATAAGAACGGCAACTACTAGTTGTTGACCACCCAATTAGCAGATTTATTACTTAACACCCTGATTTCTGTTAATGCTAAAGGCCGGGAAACCGGCCTTTTTTGTTTGAATCAGGACATGAAAACCGGTTTACCTGCTTCGCAGATAATGTTTCGGGGAGCCACAATGAGGGAACAATCGGATACGACATCGTACTTCAGATTGTATTCCGCTTGAAGCTTGGTGTATTGGCCGACCAAACTAAGGAATTTTTCTTCTACGCTTTGGTGGTAGGCGATATATCTGGTAGGGCCACCGCAGGCCTTGCTTCCCATGGCTGTAAATTTCCATTCGGATGAATTGGTGCAGGAGACAGACTCTGAAAGTGCGATGATTTCACTGTATAACTCCTCGATTTCATCCAGTTCATATTTTTTCGAATCATCTTCCAGCAATCCGCATCCGCTTAGCCAAAACAGCGAGATTACGACCAGTAATTTTTTCATAGAGAAGTTAGATTTTACAGTCTATAACGGGAGCCATTTCCTCAACGCTACAAATTTTAACTGCAATTTTGACTTTTTTACGATTTTTTTATCGGATCAGAAAAGTGGTGTTGTACTCGTATTTGTTTGGTGAGGAGGTATATTCCATGATCAACAGCTTACGTGGTGAATCCTTGGAATCGATCGTTTTTTTCAAAAAGTTTTCAAACAGGCTATAATCGGATTTTGGCATATCTATGATGACCGTATCCGCTGATCCGGCAGGATTTGTGACAATATTTTTGGGTTCGCGAAAACGGATGTCTACCGTTGAAAACTGGTGGCCGCTTAGGTTTTTACCTTTTAGGATTACTTGGTGAATAGTTTCAGGAAGATGATATCCAAGATGATCTCTTTTCGCCTGAACATTGAAAACAATGCTATAATTCTGGATTTCGATTTGACCATAAACAGAGGAAAAATCCTGAGCTGAGGACGTTTGGCTTTGCATGATGAAACGATGTTTTGGGTGAAAATCGATAAGAGTGTCAATCAGGTGAATATTAAGTTTCCTCCTTATTGATCTTAATTAGCCAAATCTCGAGTATTAAATTGGCCAAAAAATACCCTGTGGTGGGTATTTTTCTTGGAATTTTACTATTTTTTTTCAAAAATTATCTTCCCGTCCAGGATTGTCTTTTCCACCATTATTTCGTGGATTTTCATTGGATCCACGGTGAAAACATCTTCAGAAAGAACAATTAGATCCGCTAGGTAACCAACTTTGATAAGGCCTTTTTTACTTTCCTCAAAGGAAGAATAGGCTCCCATCGAAGTGTAGGCTTTCATTGCTTCATAGACACTGATCTTTTCCTGAGGTATCCAGCCCTCCTCGGGGAAACCGGATGGATCACGACGGTTTACCGCCACATGGATGCCACGGATCGGGTCGAGGCTGATACAGGCCGGCCAGTCAGAACTAAATATCAATTGAGCCCCGCTGTTCAAAATCGATTTCCACGCAAATGACCAAGGAAGACGCTCGGCTCCGATGGCTTTTGACCAAACGCCGACGGTGGCAGGATCGGCATGGATCGGTTCCATACTAGCTAGGATGCCTGACTTTGAAAACCTCGGAATGTCATCCGGTGAGATGGTTTCGATGTGTTCGATTCGATGCCTTCGTTCTCTTGGTGGATTGGTGGAAATGGCATTTTCGTAAGCAGAAAATACTTCCCTCACCCCCCGGTCACCTATGGCATGGGTGTAAAGGCGGAATCCTTTTGCGTCAAGATCTTTGACTAAACTTTGAAATTTTTCTGAGGGAATATTGATCATGCCGAGTGCGAGTTCGTCGCTAGGCAAAAGGTCAGCGTAGTGCTCCAGCATGGCGGCGGTGTGGGACTCAATTACTCCGTCAATCATGAACTTGATGGCATCGGCACGAATCCATGGGTTTTCTTTTCCGATACTGTCTTTCAGGAAATTAAACCGGTCGAGTTGTTCAGGAGTGCTGTTTTCCCCCACTGAAAAGGAGGCAGAATATCTGGCGGTAAGTTCATTTTTGGAAAGTAAGTCCAGGTAAAGTTTCAACTCTTCCTCGCTTCCGCTGGCATTTTGCATGCTGGTAATCCCGAGAGAAGCAGCTAGATCCAAGCCTTTTCGGAGTGCTTGAAGTTTGTCTTGGTAGCTCGGCTCGGGCACCAATTTTCCCACTAAATCCATGGCTCCTTCTTTCAGCGCTCCCGTGGGATTTCCGTTGGAGTCTTTGACCACCTCACCAAACCCTTCGAAAACCGTCGAGGAAGTTATTCCTGCCAATTCAAGTGCTTTGGGATTCGCATAGGCACTATGCCCGTCGTAGGCCTTAAGGAAAACCGGCTTGTCAATGTGGAGTGCTTTCATGGTCTCATGGTCCGGAAGTCCTGATTCAAAGTAGGTGTATTGCCAGCCGCGGCCGGTGATCCATTCCTTTTCCGGGTTAGTTGAGATGAATTCGGTGGTGATGGAAATGACCTCTTCCAAGGACTTGGTCGCTAGTAAATCGACTTGAGTCAGGCCCATTGAGCCACCCAAAAAATGAATATGTGCATCATTAAAGCCGGCAGTGACCAGTTTTCCCTGAAGGTCAATCACTTGTGTATCATCTCCGGCTAAGGCCAGGATGCTCTTGGAATCGCCTGTTTCCGTGATGATGTTTCCATTGATTGCAAGGGCTTCCACAAAAGTTTCAGGGCCTTCACCTGTCCAGATTTTCCCGTTGGTCAGGATCAAAGTAGGAGGAATTTCAGATTTACAGCTCCAGAAAATCAGGCAGATCAGCAGGATAATGGATGGTTTTCGCATGGATGAAGATAGGATTTTTAAGGTTCCCACTTCAAAAACCAAAACTTGATCTTTGTCGTCGGGACTTCCCATATCTGGTAAGTCTTGAACCCGTACCGCTCGTAGATTTTTTGGTTTCGTTCCACGGAGGTCTCTGTGAAGATCGGCAAGTCAGCTTTTCTTGCCATATCAAAAATTCCGTTTTTTAACTCAAAAGCTGCCTCTCCAGCATCAGGCAAGGCGGCGAAAAACCAGAAATAGAAGTAATTCCCATCGGCCGGTCGTTGCTTTTTCCGATAGGCTTCTCTCGCCAAAACTCCCGGAAGTCGCTTGAACCCGATGTACTTGATTGCAAAGCGCAAATCCAACAGAAACTCTTGAAATGAGAATTTTCCTGAATTGAAGTGAAAGCAAAGTGCTACTGCTCCTTCATTGGAAGAAATCCAAATCCCATCCCGGTGGAGGCTTTGGAAAAAGGTAGAGTTCGCAAGGCTTCGAATTCCGTTTTCGATGTTTTTTCCGGGTTTGATCAAGGAGACAACGGCAGGATTATCCTTAAACATCCGGACCATCAGACTGACCACAAGGTTTTGGTCGATTAGTGTTCCTTTTCTCATCAAAAGCTAAAATGTAAAAAGTGCAGGATTCGCTGCACTTTTTACCGGAATTTGTGGATGCTTATTCTGCTGTGGTGGGATCAATAATGGTTTTGACTTCGTTGACGGAATTGGCTGGAAATCCCCCTTGCTTGGCATGTTCACGCACCATTTCCTCATTAGGAGCAATGTAAACGCAGTAGATTTTGTCTCCGGTCACGTAGCTTTGAAGCCATTGGATTTGTGGGCCCATATTGCTTAGGACTCCGCAAGAAGTCTGAGAGATTCCTTTCAACTGTTCTGCAGTGAGATTACCTGCCCCGGGAATCTCGCGCTCAATTACATATTTTGGCATTGGAGAAAAATTTGAAGATGACCTACTCGTTTGGCTTTTCGGTTTCGCCCCGTTTTTTTAAGGTGGTCTCTGGTCTCCACTTCTGAATTTAAATAATTTAAAATCAATTGGTTTTTTGTGGATATTAATTTCCTCCTGTTGGATTCATATTTCTGATTGCTGCGATTTTCCATTCTTTCCGGTGAAATAGCACTACAAAAGTGCTCCACATGTTTCGCTCGGTTCCATTTGGGTTTTTGATCGTATAGCGGCAGTCCACCAGCGCAATCTCGTCCTCGAGGAATCTGATTTTTTCCACCTCAAGGGTACGGGTACCCGGATTGGAAGTCGAACTTCTCAGCATGCCATCCACCGCTTCACGGATTCCGGTTCTCCATTCCCCTGAGGAAACCAACTGATCCACATCGTTTGTCAAAATACTTTTAAGCAAAACGGTATCCTGCTTTTCTCTGGCCTCCGAATAATGATTGATCAGGTGGTGGATTTTTACCGCATCGTCTTTTTTTTCGGATTTGATTTGGGAGAAAGCGGTTGCTGGAATTAAAAAGAGAATGAGGAAAAGATATTTCATAGGAAATGAACACTGGGGATAGGGGAAGTTGGAAAATTATATTCAATATCAGAAAAGGGAACGATTCAAAATCGTTTTTTATCCAAATCCCTACCTTCCCCAACTCACTTTGAAATCGGTGGTTTTTGTGCCGTTTGTTATTTTTTTGAGATTGGAACCGTTCGAATTGACCACATAGAGGTGAGAGGTCAAATCACCTTCCGGTACATTGAAGATGATTTTGCTTCCGTCCGATGACCAGGCCAAATTGACCTGATTTCCTGGATCTGGGAAATTGTATTCTTTTGTACCACTCGCGTTAACAGCGACTAAAATTGTACTGGTCTTTGTGTTTATATTCCAAATCATCACCTCGATGAGTTTGTATTCTCCATCGGGCCGAGTTATTCGGAGGTAGGCGATTTTGGATCCGTCCGGAGAAAAAGCCGGGGATTCATAGAATTTACCTGACTCCAGAGGTATGATTCGTTCTAATTTTTGATTGGATGGGTTGAAGAGGTAAATTCCCGCGGAGTTGATTGGATTTCCATAGCCTTGATTGGTTGAAAAAGCCATAGTTCCCGAAGAAGAAACAGAAGGAACACTGAACATTAAATTTGTTTTTTCACCCGAAAGTAATGTTAGATTGGTTCCGTCCTTGTTAATGGAATTAAGTGTGTATTCACTAGCTGAAGTTCCAACTTGACTCCAGAAGATAATTTTTGAACCATCGGGTGTCCATCCCGGATTAAAGCCACTTTTGTTGGTTGGGATAAGGCGTCTGGCGTTTTTACCTGTATTGGAGCAGACAAAAATTCCATATTCGTGATTGATCAAATCGATTTTGGCAGAGTAGGTAACCAATTCTCCATCCGGTGAAATTTGATAATCAGTACTGATTCCCTCCAAGCTAAACTTGGCTATAGTTTTTCGATTAATATCTGCCAAAACCAAGCCTCCGAAGGTTTCCCCCTCACTCTCATAGAGCAATCTTCCGCTTCCCAAGTCCGAAAAAGGGAAATCTTCCGGGGAAACCGGGGGTGGTGGTATAGGAGGAATGATTGGGCTCGTATCCTCGTCGCTGCTGCTGGAGCAGGAAGCAAAGGCAAGTATCACTAAGAATGAAAAAAGCCTTGCTAGAAAGAATAATGTCCTTTTCATCTGTTTATATTTTTTTCTTTAAGGTCAGATGGAATCTTGCAGGCTTATAATCAATCCAATATGTGACTTTTTAGTCATGCTCGATTTTATGGCCGATTGGGTTTTGTTTTAAAAAAGTTCGGTAGAAAAAGAGGATTCAGCTATGACTGTAATTCTCCCAATGGGCTGATTTTGATCAGGAAAGAGTCGCGAAAAAATAAAAAAACCACCCGTTTCCAGGTGGTTCAAATTTCAAATCTCTATGCTAAGCGAAGATGAAGCATCAAATTTCAAATCAAACGACATCTTCCCCTCGGAGCTTAACAACCGCACCTTCGAGAATATCTCCTATCCGGATTTGGCAGGCGAGTCGGGAAGTGGGATAGTATTCCGGCAGGTTTTCCAATTGATCCAGTTCGATGTCAGTGGCATCGCCGAGGCCCGCTTTTCCCTCCAAAATCTCCACATGGCAAGTGGCGCAAAGTGCCATTCCTCCGCAGGTAGCCAACACCGGATATTCGGATGCCTTGAGGATTTCCATCAGGCTGAATCCCATGTCCTCGGGAGCTTCGACTTCCTGTCTATTGCCGTCGTGGTCTTCTACTGTGAATTTGATCATGGCTGGAGGTAGTTTAGAATGCGTTTACGCCGTTTACGGTAGTGTATTTGAAGCTGAGCTTTTGGTCTGGATAGACGTATTTGAATGCAGAGTGCATCATGATCGCTGCCTCATGGAATCCACAAAGGATGAGTTTCAATTTGCCTGGATAGGTATTGATATCTCCGATGGCATAGATGCGTTCCACTCCGGTGGAGTAATCGCGGGTATCCACTTCGATGGCGTTTTTGTCAATGCTTAGTCCCCAGTCTGCAATTGGACCCAATTTTGGTGAAAGTCCAAACAATGGGATCAGATAGTCTGCATCAATGCTGAGATCTTGTTTCCACTTGTCCTCGAGGATGACCTTTTCCAATTTCCCGTTTCCGTTGACCTCCTTCAGGTTGGCTGAAAGGATCAGGTCGATTTTTCCGTTGTTGGCCAGATCAAACACTTTGGAAGCTGAATCCGGTGCTCCACGGAAGGTTTCATTTCGGTGCACCAAGGTTACTTTCTTGGCAACTTTGGCAAGGAAAATCGTCCAGTCCAAGGCTGAGTCACCACCGCCGGCAATGACCACATTTTTGTCCCGATAGGTCTCGGGATTTTTAACCATGTAATTGATCCCTTTGCCCTCAAACTCTTCCAAGTTGGTCAACACAGGTTTTCTCGGCTCAAAGCAGCCCAATCCCCCCGCAATAATGACCACTTTGCAATGTACATGAGTCTTGTCACTGGTAGTGACGACGTAGCTTCCGTCAGCTTGCTTGTCCAGATGATCCACGCGTTCACCAAGGGTGAAAGTCGGCTGGAAAGGCTTTGCCTGTTCCATCAGGTTATCCACCAAATCCTGGGCTTTGACTTCAGGATATCCCGGGATATCATAGATGGGTTTTTGGGGATAAATCTCCGAAAGCTGACCGCCTACTTGAGGTAGAGCATCGATTAGGTGACACCGCATCTTGAGCAAACCTGCTTCGAAAACTGCAAATAGGCCCACCGGGCCGGCACCGATGATGCAAAGGTCGGTATGGATCGTGTTTGTGTTCATTTCTTTGGGAGCTTAACCCCGGTAAATTCCAAAATGTTCGTACAAATATAATTAGTATACTAAATACTTTTACTCTTCGATTACCTGACCGTCCAGATTTTGGTAAATGGTATTCAAAATCCGCTTGAATTCTTCAAAGTCCGACTCGGTCAGATTTTCCCAGGCCTTCTCACGTATTTCGAGGATTTTGGGACGGAGCTCAGTGACTTTGGCTACTCCTGACTCGGTCAAATGAAGCTGAAAACTGCGTCTGTCCTGAGGGTGGGGAATCCGTTCCACGTAGCCCTTTTTGCACAGTAAGTCGATGATCCGTGTGAGCGTGGGATGGTCTTTGAAAACAAGATTTGCCAGCTCAGTTTGGCTTAACAATCCGTTCTCTGAAAGGTTTTTCAACACTAACCACTGGTCTACGGTGACATCAAAATCCCCTGTTTTGAACTGATGTTGCGCGTACTGCTTCACCTTTCGGGCCGTGCGGTCGAGCAGGAAGGAGTATCGGGCAAATAGTTCTTGTGTCATACCAATAGTTAGTGTGGCAAATATATAGAGAAAGTTTATGAAAAATATATATGTCTAGTAATATTATAGGGTAAATAGATATAACAAAATCCCAAACTTTTATCCGATCTGCCTTACACTGTTAGCTTGTCTTTCCGATTGTTTTTTAAAGAAATGATTATTTGGACCGATAGGGCTAATCTACTTACTTTAATCCAAGCTTAACACCAACAGGATACCCCCTACTTAATCCTGATTAAAACTTAACATCTTAATGAATTGGAACTCTGTAATCGATAAGACACTGGAAGTCTTACGAAATTCTGACCGTGGATATGTCCTTCTGGATATGTACAACAACATCCTGACTCCGGAAGAAGCAGCTTTTAACAAAATCAGCGTCACTCCCTACAACGCGCTGAAATTCATCCAAACCCAGTTTTCAGGAATGGGCCTGGATATCTCGGATAAAAACACCCGAATCAAACTGATTGCTTTGCTCGAAGAATACGAGCGCCTGCAAAAGGAAAGAATCAAATAAAGCATTAAAGAAGGATTGAAACGAGGCAGAAGAGGTTCTGCCTTTTTTCGTTGGCAAAAGACCAGCTTTCTTTTTTGAAAAGATCCCTGGATGGACCTATCCGTGGGAGGCTTTATTTTTTGATCCAAAACCTTAACTTACTCGAATGAAAATCTGGATAGTTTCCCTGCTTTTGCTTGTCCTTACCCCTGCTTTTGCTCAGGAAAAGACCCTGAAAATCGGCGTAGCCGGTCTAAACCACGGTCACGTAGGCTGGGTTTTTGACGCTGATAAACGCCCTGATTTGGAGATTGTGGGCATCGCCGAGCCCAATCGGGAATTGGCTCAGCGGTATGTCAGGCAGCACGGACTTTCGATGGATTTGGTTTTTGATTCTCTAGAAGAAATGCTCGAAAAGACCAAGCCGGAAGCTGTTACAGGTTTTGGAACTACCTACGCCCACCTGGAAATTGTCCAAGCCTGTGCTCCCCGAGGTGTCCATGTGATGGTGGAAAAACCCCTTGCAGTTAGCTTGGCTCATGCCCTAGAAATGGCTTCTTTGGCTAAAAAACACAACATTCACTTACTGACTAATTACGAGACTTCCTGGTATGCGACCACCGAAAAAGCCCATGAATTGCTACATGAAGGACAGGTTGGGGAAGCCCGAAAAATCGTGGTTAGGGATGGGCATCGCGGTCCAAAGCAAATTGGTGTAGGGCCCGAGTTTTTGGAATGGCTGACCGATCCTGAGTTGAACGGGGCGGGGGCCTTGATGGATTTTGGCTGCTATGGTGCCAATCTCAGCACCTGGCTATTGGATGGTCAACGGCCAATTTCTGTCACGGCAATCACTCAGCAACTCAATCCCGCCGACAATCCCAAAGTTGACGACGAAGCAACTATTGTTCTTACTTACCCAACTACTCAAACGATCATTGAAGCTTCATGGAACTGGCCAATCGGGCGCAAAGACATGGAAATCTACGGTCTTACCGGGGCGATTTTTGCGGATGATGCAAGTCAGCTTCGGGTGAGAATGGCAGAGGGCTACAGTGGATTTCAGGAGGAGAAGTTTGATCTTGGGCCCCGAGCCAAGCCGTTTGATGATCCTTTTTCAGTCTTGATAGAGGTTGTCTTAGGTAAAACGAAACTTTTGCCTTACGATCTTTACAGTCTGGAAAACAACCTGATCGTGATGGAAATTCTGGAAGCAGCAAAGGAAAGTGCAGCGACTGGAAAAACTGTTTTTCTTTCAAAATAATAGTTCATGAACTCAAAACACTTACTTGTTCTTTTAGCCTTTTGCCTTGTTATTCCGGCTTTTTCCCAGCAGCAGACCTATTGCAATCCAATCAATCTGGATTATGGCTACACGCCTATTCCCAACTTTTCAGAATGGGGAAGACACCGCGCCACTGCCGATCCTGTGGTGGTAAACTATGACGGGACGTATATCCTTTTCTCTACCAATCAATGGGGTTACTGGACCAGTACAGACATGTACAATTGGCAGTTTCATTCCCGGCTTTTCCTTCGACCTTGGAATAAAGTCTACGACGAACTCTGTGCTCCTGCTGTCGGAATCGTGGGAGACACGGTTTTGGTGATGGGTTCAACTTACGAAAAGGATTTTACCATCTGGATGAGTACCAATCCAACGGCAAACGAATGGAAGCCTCTGGTCGAAAAGTTTGAAATCGGAGGTTGGGATCCTGACTTTTTCACCGATGAAGATGGTCGACTCTACATGTACAATGGCAGTTCCAACCGCTATCCTCTCTATGGCATCGAGCTTAACCGAAAGACCATGGAGCCTATCGGGACCCGAAAGGAATTGTACTTGCTTGAGCCAGACAAATACGGCTGGCAGCGATTTGGCGAGCACATGGACAATACGTTTCTTGATCCATTTATGGAAGGAGCCCACGTGACCAAACACAACGGAAAGTACTATTTGCAATATGGAGCACCGGGCACCGAATTCAGTGGCTATTCCGACGGGGTGGTGGTTGGGCCGACTCCTTTGGGCCCTTTTACTCCACAGTCTGACCCGTTGAGCATGAAGTTGGGTGGATTTGCCCGAGGAGCAGGCCATGGCAGTACCTTTCGGGACAATCAGGGCCTGTATTGGCACATCAGTACGATCATGATTTCAGTGAAAAACACCTTTGAACGGCGCTTGGGAATCTGGCCGGCAGGCTTTGACAAAGACGATGTGATGTGGAGCAGCACAGCTTTTGGGGATTATCCCCACTTTCTACCAGGCACCGAAAAAGCCGGAAAATTTACAGGTTGGATGCTGCTTAACTACGACAAACCCATCGCTGTATCTTCGACTTTGGGTGGATTTTCTGCCAATAAAGCCAATGACGAGGATCTCAAAACCTACTGGAGCGCTACCTCAGGCAATAAAGGCGAGTGGATCCAAACTGACCTTGGCCAGCTCAGCACGGTCCAAGCAATACAGATCAACTATGCTGATCAGGATGTAGATCAGGACCGACTCGGAAAGCGAACGGACCAATTTCATCAGTACATCCTCTATCATTCTCTCGATGGGAAAAAGTGGGAAGTCCTGGTCGACAAAAGCAAAAACACCACGGATATTCCTCACGAGTATGCGGAGCTTAAAACTCCGGTCAAGACTCGCTATCTCAAACTGGAAAACATCCACATGCCAACCGGCAAATTTGCCATCAGTGGATTTAGGGTTTTTGGTAACGGAGGTGGAGCCAAACCGGAAAAGGTGAAACAGTTTATGGTTTTCCGTACCGAAAAAGACAAGCGAAGCGCCTTCATCAAGTGGTCACCCATGTCAGATGCTTACGCTTATAACCTCTATTACGGCACTGCCCCTGACAAACTCTATACTTCCATCATGGTGATGGGGAACAATGAATACTGGCTCAAAACCCTTGACCGGACTAAAACTTACTATTTCACCATCGAAGCAATCAACGAAAACGGGGTAAGTGACTGGTATCCGGTTCAGAAAGTGGAATGAGGGAAGAAGCAAGATGCAAGACAGACGGGCAAAAGAGATTGTTTTTGATTTGCCTTCTCAATAACCCAATAACCAATAACTCGCAAAGACTCATGAAGAATATATCGTTCCTATTCCTCCTCCTTATTTTCGGATTTCAGGCCCAAGCCCAAAATCAGTCGAAACAGCGATTGACTCAACTAATGGGAACCCATCCGGTCATGGGGCTCTCGGTGGCAGTAGTGAAGGACAATAAATTGGTTTACAAGGAGGCTTTAGGCTGGAAAGAAGACGGAAAAGTGCCACTCCAGACTTCGGATATTTTTCGGATTGCTTCAATTTCCAAGTCCTTTTCAGCCACTTCGATCATGCAGTTGGTCGAAAAGAAAAAGCTGAGTCTTGATGATGACGTGAGTGAATTGATTGGCTTTACCGTTCGCAATCCCAAGTTTCCCGACACGGTGATTACGCTTCGGATGCTGCTTTCCCATACTTCCTCGATCAATGATTCCGAAGGATATTTCACTTTGGATGCGATCAATCCCGCCAAAAATCCCAATTGGGAAAAGGCCTACAATGACTACGAACCCGGAAAAGGCTATCAGTATTGTAACCTGAATTTTAATACCGTCGGTGCAATCATCGAAAAGTATTCTGGAGAGCGATTTGACCACTATGTCAAAACCCATATTCTCGATCCCTTGGGACTTTACGGTGGATACAATGTCGATGAATTGGACGCCTCCCACTTTGCCAAGATCTATGCGTATTTGCCGGATTCAGCTAAATTTTCTCCTTCTCCGGCTGCATATGCTTCCAAGAAAGGAGAGATTGACACCTACGTAATGGGCTATTCCACGCCGATTTTTTCTCCGACAGGCGGCATGAAAATCTCTGCACCTGATTTGGCCAAGTACATGATCATGCACATGAATTATGGTAAAGGAGAAAAAGCCAAGATCATTTCAAAAAATAGCTCCCAACTGATGCAAACTCCGCTTTCTTCGGATGAAAATTATGGCTTGGCACTTTGGAAAACCAATACGCTGGTTCCGGGAATCGAACTGACCGGGCATACCGGTTCGGCCTATGGGCTATTCAGTGCCATGTTTTTTGATCCGGAGGAAAAATTTGGGATTGTCGTGATCAGCAACGGATGTGGTCCAGCCTACGAAGAAGGTTACAATCGTGTCATCCGGGAGTCAGTCAATGTCCTGTATGAAGAGTGGATCAAAAAGTGATTGTTGTCCGGTTTTTTGAAAAAAAATCATCCTTTTTTAGCCGTATAGCGGGTTTTCAACTCCCGAAGAATATCCTCCAATCCGTTGAGCCGGATTTCATAGAGCGTGCTCAGCCACATGCCCAGCTTGCCTTCGGGAAATCCCTTTCCATGGAGCCACACCAAGTAGTGCTCGGGAATATCGCAGAGTAATTTCCCCTTGTATTTGCCAAAAGGCATGGTCTTGGTGACCAGATCGATGAGGATTTCCGGGTTCATGGCGTAAAAGTAGCGGTTTTGTCTCCGTTTTTGGCTGTTTTGCGGCTTCTCGGGAAGCAGTAGTCGAGGGTTAATTTTTGGTTAAGGATCTGGAGATATCAAACAGTGGAAGGAATGAATCTTTTTAGGGGTCTGTTGGTTTTTCCTTCAATCAAAAAGAAAGGAATACACGATGGAAATCGGAATTGACAGTTTTGCGGCTTTTGTGACGGATGCTCAGGGAAATCCAGAGGGTACCGCTCAGGATGCCATGCGGGAGTTGCTTGAGCGGATCAAATTGGCGGATGAAAAAGGCTTGGATGTCTTTGCCATTGGCGAGCATCACCGCAAGGAGTTTTTGGATTCGGCAACCTCTGTGATTTTGGCCGCAGCAGCCGGGATGACCAAACGCATTAGACTCAGCAGTGCCGTGACCGTACTTAGTGCCGCTGATCCGGTGCGGGTGTTTCAGCAGTTTGCGACACTCGACTTGGTTTCTCAAGGCCGTGCCGAACTGGTGGTGGGTAGAGGTTCTTTTACTGAGGCTTTTCCGCTATTTGGGCTCAATCTCCAGGATTACGATAAGCTTTTTGCCGAAAAGCTTGGCCTTCTGCTCCAAATCCGTGAACAGGAAGTAGTGACTTGGTCGGGTAAATTCCGACCTGCTTTGCAGAGTCAACCCATCTACCCACGTCCGGTTCAGGAAAAGCTGCCGATTTGGTTGGGTGTGGGAGGTACTCCGGGTTCTTTTGCCCGTGCAGGTTCGCTCGGATTGCCATTGATGGTAGCCGTGATCGGTGGAGAAACGCATCGATTCCGACCTTTGGTGGATTTGTATCGGGAGGCTGGAGACAAGGCTGGCTTTGCTCAGGACGAACTCAAAGTAGGACTCCACTCGCTGGGATATGTGGCTCAAACCCACGAATCAGCCGTTGAGAATTACTATCCGGGCTATGCCCAAACTTTCACCAGAATCGGAAAAGAGCGAGGTTGGCCACCGGTGACCCGTGGACATTTCGAAGCACAAAACTCCAAATGGGGCGCCTACCTCGTCGGGGATTCTGATGAAGTGGCCGAGAAAATACTTCGCCACAGCGAATCGCTCGGAGGGATTGATCGCTTCACATTCCAGATGGATAATGCCGGACTGAGTCATCAACAACTCAGCGAGTCCATCGCACTCATCGGCGAGGAAGTGATTCCGAAACTGAAAAAATGATCAATGATCAATTACCAATGTTCAATGAGCAATTTTCAAGGTTCAGGATTGGAATTCCTTGAACATTGAGTTTGATCATTGAACATTGATTTTGAGATCCTAATTCCCTTTTTGCAAAAGCTTAAATGATGAATTTTGCCAAGCCATCCTATTTTCTTTTCCTGGCATTCTTCCTGATTTCCACTTTACACCCTCTCGAAGGTTTAGCTCAAAGTAAGACTGGACTTCTTTTAGTCACCAAGGTCTCGGATGGAGATACGTTTTGGGTGACTTATCCATCAGGAAAAGAGGAGAAAATTCGCCTGATCGGGATAAATACCCCGGAATCCAGAAAGACAGGACGAACAGAGGTGGAGTATTTTGGCAAAGAGGCGAGTGAGTATGCCAAACGGCTACTATTGAATAAGCGGGTGAGACTGGAGTTTGACGTGCAGAAATACGATCGATATAAAAGGACTCTGGCCTATGCCTACCTCGAATCCGGCCAAATGATCAATTCGTTATTGGTTAAGGAAGGATACGCCACTGTCGCTACCTATCCTCCTAATGTCCGTTATCAGGAGCTTTTCCAGAAACTAGAGCGCGAAGCCAGAAGTGCCAGAAGGGGGCTATGGCGATAAGCCTTATGCGGTTTTGAAATTTTATTTTTCCGGGACGGGCAATAGTCTTTGAGGGAGCAGACCAAGGCACTTGACATGGACCACGGCTTGGCTTGACCAACCATTTTTTTGAGACATTCCATGTCCGAAAATCAAAAAGTCTGCCTTCGTTTGTCTTTCTATTTTCTCCCGAATTGGGTTGATTGTAATCCCTTTTGTCAAACCAGGATGGATATGGATTTCTATCTCAATCAAGTTCTACACGCTTTTGCCTCCATGGATGCCCGCTTATTGGGTGAGTTGCTCGACCCGGATCAAACCTATCAGGAGGTAGCACAACCCGTTTTTGTAAAAAAAATGGAGGAGATTTTCGAGGAGTTTAGAAAGGATGGTGATGAATACATCGAAGTGGAAACGGGCAATTGTTGCGAGTTAAACTGCAATCCTGATCTCATCCGGACGGCCTATCGCTTTGTGGGAAACAAGACCCGCAATTATCTCGATTTTCGGTTTATCCTCGAGCCGACAGCCGATCTCAAGGATCACTGCATCAAGGATATTTTTGAATGTAGTTTTTTACGATGTCATCAGCGAAGGGATTGGTATGGGATTCAGGTGAGCTTATGGATCTGCGATGATGAAAAGCCTGGGTTTTACCTCAGCCCCGATGAGGTAATTTATACCGAAATAGCCTTGAAGGCTGAACAGGAAATACTGGAAGGCAGGGATTGCTTTGATTTGGATGAGGTGCAGCTTTGGTTGGATAAGTATCGGTCCACTTTTGATTTTATCTCCCACACGCATTCAGAGAACCCGGGTAGAATTTTGAGGTGGAATTCATTTCTATATTTTTTTGAAGGATTTGAAAATTATATCTCGTTTTTTCGAAAATGGCAAAATTCGCTGGTGGTGGAGGCTTGGAGAAAAGATCTTGACCTGCCGGAGGAAGTTTTGATGGAGGTCATTATGGATGGGGAAAAAATTATCATTGAGGAGGGTCACGAGTATGTCTATTACCTTTTGGATGAAAAGGACGGCTACCGGATACCTTATCACCTGAAACCAATAACAGGAAAAGGAGCCGATACATTTTCTGGTACTTGGGCATGGTTTAGATCCAGGCAGGAGCCCTTGGTGAAGAAGTATTACGCCCTGACCGAATGTGAAACCACTCAATATTTGGAAAGCTGGGAAGTAGCGGATCCGGAAAGTAGATTAAAGTCACTCACTTTTCATTGGGAGATAAGGGAAATGGCCAAAAATCGCGGAGCAG
The DNA here is from genome assembly GCF_003583985.1 of Algoriphagus lacus. Taxonomy (GTDB): domain Bacteria; phylum Bacteroidota; class Bacteroidia; order Cytophagales; family Cyclobacteriaceae; genus Algoriphagus; species Algoriphagus lacus. The sequence goes on from NZ_QXML01000002.1 coordinate 259,612, forward strand.
AAATTCCTTTTGGATTGGGTATGGGTTCTCAAAATCACCTATAGATCAACCGGAATTCTTTGGTTGAAAATACCCTTTACTGGGTATTTAATTCTCCCGGGAAAATCACTACTTGTATTTCAAACTTTAATAGACAAATCATGGGACTATTTTCAGCATTACTGGGTAACGCCGGTGCAGTCAGTCAAGAGGAATTGGTAAAAAAATACGGGCAATTGCTCACCGAAGGCGAGGAAGTGGAATTGGGGTTCAAATTGATTCGGGACACTTTTATTTTCACCAACAAGCGCATGATTTTGGTGGACGTGCAGGGACTAACAGGTAGCAAGACCGAATACAAATCGGTGACCTATAAAAGCATCACCCGATTCAGCATCGAAACGGCTGGGACATTCGATCTTGATGCGGAGCTTAAAATCTGGATTTCAAGCGAGGTCGAACCCAGCATCCGTAAGCAGTTTAACAAATCAGTTAATGTCTACGAAGTCCAGAGACTGTTGGCTTTTCATGTATTGAAGTAGGGCAGGGACAGTTCGTGGGGGAATTTCCCTTCGAATTGCACGTGTCAGGCTGCTGGATTGGTTTATTGAATATTTTTTTAATCTTCCTTCCAGGCAGTTTAACTTGCCTGCCTATTTAGAAATCTATTGCCCCATGTTTGACGGTCCGGATTACCCCAAATCGCTTGATGAATCACTTTTTGAATCTTGGTTTGAAGTGGGCAGGAACAACAGGATTCCTTATGCCTATTTGCTGGTTGTTTGGGATGAAATCGAAGGGAAATACTTTCCAGTTTATGTTGAAGAGCGGAAAGATATCGAGAGCTATGAGAAATATGGGGAATCTCCAGCCCGACAGCTGTTGGTGGCCGCGTATGATTTGTTTTCGGAGTCGAGGGTAGGGTAGAAAATGATTTGGAGCTGGATAAGAAGGCTCAAATAAATAAAAAAAGCCAAGCATTAGCTTGGCTTTTTTGATGCAGAGGAGGAGAGGACTGAGCGTAAAAATCTTTACTGTGGAAAGATTTAGCGTGGGGCCAGAATGCAGGGCAGGCGCGACGACTTTAAATGAAAAAAGGCTGAATTTCTTCAGCCTTTTTATGCAGAGGAGGAGGGATTCGAACCCCCGGTACCTCTCGGTACAACGGTTTTCAAGACCGCCGCGATCGACCACTCTGCCACTCCTCTGTGTTGTGATCTCTCTTTTCGAGTGTGCAAAAGTATATCCTTTCCTTTTTGTGGACAAGTCCTTTTTACCTTTTTATCCTAAGTCCCTGATTTTTTTCCGGTTAATTTTTTCGGTTTGTCAGCTGCGACTGAATACTGCCTACTGCTGACTGACTTTCTCCTCTTCAATCCAACGCTTTACCTCTTTTTCCAAAATGTCCAAAGGCAAAGCTCCACCTCCCAATATTCGGTCATGAAATCTTCGGATATCAAATTTATCCCCAAGTTCAGTTTCGGCCAGTCTTCGAAGCTCCTGGATTTTTAGCATACCGATTTTATATCCAGTCGCCTGTCCAGGAATCACCATATAGCGGCGCACCTCCGCTTGTATAGCGCCAGGAGCGATGGAAGAATTTTCGGAGAAATATTTAATAGCATCGGCTTCAGTCCAGCCTTTGGAATGGATGCCGGTATCGGTTACCAGTCGGATCGCTCGCCAGATTTCATTGACCAGTCGGCCAAAGTCGTAGTAAGGATTCGTATAGCCGCCCATTTCTTTGGCTAGGATTTCAGAATATAGTGCCCAACCTTCTGCATAAGCATTGAAGTTCATTTGGGTTCTGAACTTAGGTACGGATTCAAGTTCTTGGGCGATGGAAACTTGCATGTGATGCCCGGGATTTCCTTCGTGGTAGGCGACGCCTTCCATGGTGGACTTGGGCATGGCGTTCATGTCCAACAGGTGCACGTAATAGGTTCCAGGGCGCGAACCATCGGGAGTGCCTTGATTATAGTGCTGTGGAGCTCCGGCTTGTTCCCGGAATGACTCCACCCGCTTCACTACCAAATCTGCCTTCGGAAGTATGCCAAAATACTCCGGTAATTTTTTCTTGATCGAATCAAGGTAGGCGGTGGATTCATCCAGGTAGCCTTGTCTTCCTTCGTCCGAATTTGGGAAGAAAAACTGTGGATCACTGTTTACAAATTTGAAAAACTCCTTCAAATCACCCTTGAAGCCCACTTGGTCCTTGATGGCAATCATTTCCTGTTGGATTCGCTTGACTTCATCCAGTCCGATCTGATGGATTTGGTCGGCGGTAAGGTCGGTGGTGGTGGAAGATTTCAGTTTATGCGCATAGAAGGCATTGCCCATCTCATGTCTGCTGACTCCGGTTGGTTTTTCTTCTAGGTTGGGCAATTCTGACTCCAGCCAGGCGATAAGTTCCTCATAGGCTGGTTTGAAATTATTGACCAAGGCATCTTTCGCTTGGGTTCGGAATTCTTCCGCCTGTTCCGGAGTGATTTTTCCGTCTTTTTCCAGTTTTTCAATTTTGGCCAATGCATCCGTCCAAAGCGGAGCGTTAGTTTTGCCATCGGTGAATGGCTGGCCTTGGATCAAGGCATTTGCCTGTTGCATCACGATTTCATAGGCAAATTTGGGAGGACGTACTCCGGCCTCTGTTTGCAGTTTTGCCCGCTCCAACAGCTGCTGAATGGCTCTCCCGGATTCCTTGATCCGCGATACCAAAGCAGACATGTCTGATGCTTCATCCACCTTGTGGAAATTGATCAGCATGGTAGGAATCATGGTGTGTACTCCACCCATTTGATTGAAGACGTAATTCATTCTTCTGAATTTCACATCTCCTTTTTCCATTTCATACTGATACTCCCACAGGTCAAAGGAGACCTTGGCTTGGGGACTGAGCTGCTCATATGGGAATTTTTCCTTCATTTCCTTTACACTCGCTTCCATCCAAGCCAGTTTTTGATCTTCCGCAGCTTCGCTCATGTCATCAATTTGGTCGTAGCGGTCTTTTCTTCCCTGAGTTGTCAGTTGTAAAGGACTCATTTGGAGGAGTTCCTCGTATTCCGCATCAAACCATGCGTTTATTTCAGCGTCAGGGATGGTTTTGGGAGCAGGCTCTTTGCAGCTCACCAAAAGAGAGAAGCAGAGAAACAAACTAAAGGGCAAAAGGAATCGCTTCATAGGGTTGGAATTTTGTAAAAGGGTAAGGGCTAAATTAAGAATTATAATCCGATCAAAAGTCGGTGTAAAAGTTCCTTTGAATCAGTTTTTTGAGGGATTTCCGGGATGGCTGAGAACCTTGCGGCGGTTTTCACGCTCTTTTTGTTTGTCTTCTGCTAGGTCCAAGCTGACATTGACTTCGAAACAGACCAGAATAATCAAAGAAGTGATCCAAAGCCAAAGCATCAAGCCGATGAGGGTACCGATAGATCCGTAAAGTTTGTTGTAGCTGGCGAAGTTTTCAAGGTAAAAAATGAACCCATAAAAGGATATCGTGATCAACAAACCGGCCAGTTGAGCTCCGATCGAAAAAAAGTGCCACTTGTCATGGACTGCTGGAGCAAATCGGAATATGTAAGCCGAAGTGAGATAGAATACGGCCAGCAGGACAAAAAACTTCAGTGTATTGAACAAAAATACCATGAAGTTGCTGTTGAATACCTGTAGCTCTCCCAGTGCATCAATCATCAAACTGCCGATGATCATGACGGAACTCGCCAGAATTACGGTAATAACCAAGGCGAAGACTATACTCACTGCTACCATGTGTGACATGAAGTAACTCCTGTTTTCCTTGGTTCGATACACGGAGTTAAACGAAGTCATCATAGACAAGACTCCCTGTGTGGATGCAAAAAGGGCAAAGAAAAAACCGAAGGACAGGAGGCTTTGACGGGGTTTGGACACAATGTCCATCAGGGTTGTCTCAATGTTTTTATAGATATCCGGCGGCATGATGCTCTGCACGAAGTGGAGGATGTTTTCCGTTGTGACCATTGGGAAAAAGTCCTGCAAATAGGGAATCAGATTGAGCAAAAAAAGCAAAAGCGGGAAAAGGGCTATCGTGTAGCTAAATGCCATAGACCCTGCCCGCTCATTGATGTCGTCTTTTTTGAGCTGCTGGATAAAAATCCGGCTGACTTGGTAAAGGTTTTTGTCCGGATGACCAAAATGAATTCTTTTCAAATGTCTTGCCTTTAGATGCAAGCGTATTCTCCATTTGAAAATTTGTTTTCTGATCACGATATCAAAGTTTTACACAAAAAAGGGTTTCAATAAATCTAGCAAATTCTTCGGAGGCCGGGTGGGCAAGTGGCTGTCTTTTTTGAGGAAAGTCAATGTGGTCCATCCTTCGGTGATCAACTCTTGCAGTTCGTTGAAAACCTGATATTCAAATCGGATCCTCGCGCCAGGGAGATCGGGAATGGTGGTTTTGATGGTGAGTAGCTCGTCGTATTTTCCGGGTTTAAGGTAACGAATGTGACTTTCCAGCACGGGCATCATCACCCCGTTTTCTTCCATTTCCCGGTAGGAAAAACCCGCCGACCGCATGGCTTCTACCCGGGCCACTTCAAAGTACATTGCATAATTGCCGTAATACACGTACCCCATTTGGTCAGTTTCTGCATAGCGGACCCGGAGTTGAGTTTCTGATGAAAACATCCTAGAAAATGTTGGCGGCGTTTAGCGCACGCTGATAGCGTCGGGCATTAGCCATGTGATCGTTGTAATTGCTGGCAAACGAATGATAGCCTGAAAAGTCTTCTTTGGCACAGAAATACAAGTAATCGTGCTTTTCGGTATTCAAGACTGCATCCAGGGAATTGATGTCAGGCAAGTTGATCGGACCGGGAGGTAGGCCGGCATATTTATAGGTGTTGTAAGGACTGTCGATGGCCATTTGCACTCCAGTAATCCGCTTGATGGAGAAGTCTCCTGCTGCAAAAACCAAGGTTGGATCTGCCTGAAGTGGCATTCCAATTCGAAGTCTGTTGAGGTAAACACCGGCAATCCGTGGGCGTTCGTCAGACTTTTGACTTTCGGCCTGCACGATGGAAGCCAGCGTGCTGACTTGCTTTTGGGAAAGCCCTAAGGCTTTTGCTTTGGCTTTTCGTTCCTCCGTCCAAAAGGATTGATATTCTTTGTTCATCCGATCAAAAAGTGCATCCGGGCTGGTGTTCCACCAAAACTCATAGGTGTTGGGAATAAACATGCTCATGATTGTCTCTTCCTCAAAGTCAAACTTGCGGATATAAACCGAATCCTGAATGAGTTGTAGAAACTGCTCTTTGGTCACTTCCAGATTAGCTGTGATTTTTTCGGCTAGGTCTTCCTTCGTTCGGACATTGTTGAAAGTCACTTTCACCGGAACCTGACGCCCAGATCTCAGCATCCGTACCAGTTCGAGGTTGCTCATTTTAGGATCGATTTTGTACAATCCCGGCTTTACCGCCTCCTGATAGCCCAAAACCTTGGATACAAATCCGAAGCTGAGCGCATCATTGATCACTTGATCTTCATACAACTGATCGACTACCTGCTTATACACCGCATTGCTGGGGATTTTGAGCATGTAGGTTTGATCGGAAGTCACCTGGGTATTGGGACTGAAAAAAACCTGATAGAAATAAAAGCTCATGGAAATCGCCAGTACAGAAAACGAGATCACTAAGACCAGAAGGAGTTTTTTACGCTTTTCACTTTGCATAGGGCACAAAAATAGGAAATATCCTTTGTGAGAGAATTTTCTCTTTTCCTCAAGGGAAATTTACTTCGTAAAACCAGCCTCTCTTTTCAAGATTGACCTTTCCCCTTACTCTTGTCTTTATTTAGGTCATTCCAATTCCCTAATCTGGGGTGATTTTTCAATTTCAACTGGAGGTAGCTTGTACTTTGTTTTTGATACTTGGTTCTTTGTGTCATGAGAACTGTTCCCGTCACCTGTGCTGTTATTTTTCATCAGGGGAAAGTCCTGGCAGCACAGCGGTCTGAAGCCATGGATTTGCCCGGTAAGTGGGAGTTTCCGGGAGGAAAAGTGGAGGAAGGTGAGATGCCGGAAGACTGCCTGATCCGCGAGATCCAGGAGGAACTTTCGATTGGAATCCGGATTTTTGGATCGCTTAAAATCAGCGAATACGCTTATTCTTCCGAAAAGAGCATCAGGTTGATTCCCTTTGCAGCAACTTGGGAAACCGGAGAAATTCAGCTTCTGGAACACCGTCAAATCATTTGGCTGGATCAGGAAGAACTTTTTTGTGTGGATTGGGCAGCAGCGGATGTGCCCATTGTGCACGAATTACAGCAGAAATGGGTTAAGCTTGTAGAAGAAATCAAACCGAAACGGTAATGGCAGCTGAATTTATCCGGCTTTATGAGCAAAACCCCGATCCCAAACGGGTGAGACAAGTGGTGGAAGTGCTCCGAAACGGTGGGGTGATCATTTATCCCACGGATACGGTGTATGGTATGGGGTGTGACATTACCAATCAGCGAGCAGTCGAAAAGATTTGTAAAATCAAGGGAATCAATCCTAAAAAACACAATTTTTCCTTCGTCTGTGCCGACCTGAGCAATATTGCCCAATACACTCGGGTGATTACCAAACCGGTTTTCAAAATGATGAAAAAAGGGCTTCCTGGTCCTTTTACCTTCATTTTGGAGGCAAGTTCTCAGGTGCCAAAGATCCTGCACAGCAACAAAAAGACAGTCGGAATCCGAGTACCGGACCATTCGATCCCCAAGGCGATAGTGGAAGAATTGGGTCAGCCTATTTTATCCACTTCTATTCGGGATGAGGATGATGTAATTGAATACAGTACCGATCCGGAGTTGATTTTTGAAAAATATCAGCACTTAGTCGATTTGGTGATCGACGGAGGCTATGGTCAAAATGTAGCTTCCACGATTTTGGACTGCACAGGTGATGAAGTAGTGGTAGTCCGGGAGGGCCTGGGTCAGTTGGAAGATATTCTCTGAGCAGTAAGACCGGATTTTCACCAGCAATTTTCCAATTTTTAGATCTTTCAATTTTCAAATCGAAATAACCCTTAACCAATTTATCGTTGAAGCGAGTAGCGATCGATTTACATTACCTTCCGAGCCTGGAGTTTTTTGCAGCACTGGCAGATGCAGAAGAGATCTTGATTTTCCCAAAAGACCTGTATCAAAGACAATCCTATCTCAATCGCACCCGAATTAGGCTTGCCAACAAGGTGGAAACCCTCAGTATTCCGATTCAAGGTCGTCGTCCAAAAATCCCAATGGATCAGGTAAGAATCGATTACAATCAAAAATGGCAATCGGTTCATCTACGAGGAATAAAAAGTGCCTATGGAAAGGCTCCGTTTTTTGAATATTATTTCCCCTATTTCGAAGAAATTTTTGAGTCGGGTGAAGAAAACCTTTGGAATCTAAATCGGAAGTTTCTGACAATCTGTCTGAAACTTCTCAGGAGGACTGCCAGACTTACTGCAGTAGATAGTTCCTTGCTGTCTGAGGATGTTTTTGACATAAGAGGCCAAATTGAGCCTGGAAGGCCTTTTTCGGAGAGAAACTACTATCTTCCGTCACCTTACACCCAGCTTTTTGGCTTAGACTTTGAGCCCAATCTTAGCATTCTGGATTTGTTATTTTGTACGGGTCCTGAGGCAGACAAAATCCTCGGAGAATCGACAAAAAAACAATGAACAATCGTTAAAAGGATTGTGTTTTTAAAACAAATTCGGTAACATACGTACAGGTTTATTATACAATCAGAAAGGATTTAAATGGAAGCGAAATTTTCAAATAGAGTCAAAGAGGTGATCTCCCTCAGCCGCGAAGAAGCCCTTCGCCTGGGACATGATTACATTGGCACAGAGCACCTCTTGCTTGGGATGATTCGAGAGGGAGAAGGTGTGGCTGTTTCCATTCTTAAAAAATTGGGCGTTCCTCTGGATGAGTTGCGCAATGCAATCGAGCGGGCTGTCAAAGGCACCGCAAATCACAATGTGAAAAACATGGCCAATATCCCTTTGACCCGACAGTCAGAGAAGGTGTTGAAAATTACCTACCTGGAGGCTAAAATCTTCAAAAGCCAGCTGATCGGTACCGAACATTTGCTTCTTTCTATCCTACGTGACGAAGACAATATCGCAACTCAGATCCTGAATAAATTTGAAGTGAACTACGACTCAGTGAAAGAAATGCTGGAAATGCAATCTGATTCCGGGTCTGCGCCAAAAGCCAAGGCGGAAGCTGAAGACGGCGATGACGATGGTTCAAAACTTTTTGGTTCCTCAGGCAGTGGTGCCGGAGGCCAAGCCAAGCCGGGTGCAGAAAAATCCAGAACTCCTGTATTGGATAACTTCGGTCGTGACCTAACCAAAATGGCGGAAGACGATAAGTTGGATCCGATTATTGGCCGTGAAAAAGAAATCGAGCGGGTAGCTCAGATTCTTTCCAGAAGAAAGAAAAACAACCCAATCCTTATCGGGGAACCCGGTGTAGGAAAGACTGCAATCGCTGAAGGTTTAGCTTTGAGAATTGTCCAGAAAAAAGTGTCCCGAGTGCTCTTCAATAAGCGCGTGGTAACGTTGGATCTGGCATCTCTCGTTGCAGGTACCAAATACAGAGGTCAGTTTGAAGAGAGAATGAAGGCTGTTATGAACGAGCTGGAAAAATCTCCAAACGTAATTCTCTTTATCGACGAATTGCATACGATCGTGGGTGCCGGTGGTGCTTCCGGATCTCTGGATGCTTCCAATATGTTCAAACCTGCCCTTGCCCGTGGGGAAATCCAGTGCATCGGAGCGACAACTTTAGATGAATACCGTCAATACATTGAGAAAGACGGAGCTTTGGCCCGTCGATTCCAGATGGTGATGGTGGATGCGACTTCGCCTGACGAGACCATCCAGATTCTGAACAACATTAAGGATAAGTATGAAGATCACCACAATGTGGTCTACACTCCTGCAGCCATTGAGGCTTGCGTGAAACTTTCTGACAGATACATTTCTGACAGATTCCTACCTGACAAAGCCATAGATATTTTGGATGAAGCAGGTGCACGCGTTCACATCAACAATATCCACGTACCTGAGGACATCCTCAAGTTGGAGGCTGAAGTGGAGAATATCAAAGCGGAGAAAAACCGGGTAGTCAAATCGCAGAAATACGAGGAGGCAGCTCAACTTCGAGACAAAGAGAAAAAGCTCCTGGAGCAGTTGGAGGCAGCTAAAAATCGTTGGGAAGAGGAGAGTAAATCCAAGCGTTTTACCGTGGAAGAGGATAACGTGGCTGAAGTCATTGCCATGATGACAGGTATTCCAGCCAAGCGTATTGCCCAAAATGAAGGCAACAAATTGCTAAACATGGGCGAGGAACTCAAAGGAAAAGTCATCGGACAGGAAGAAGCAATCAAGAAACTGACTAAGGCGATTCAGCGGACTCGCGTTGGGTTGAAAGATCCCAAGAAACCGATCGGTTCATTTATTTTCCTTGGACCTACCGGTGTAGGTAAGACCGAATTGGCAAAAACTCTTGCAACCTACCTTTTCGATAAGGAAGACGCATTGATACGAATTGACATGTCTGAATACATGGAGAAATTCTCCGTATCCAGATTGGTCGGAGCACCTCCAGGTTATGTGGGTTATGAAGAAGGCGGACAGTTGACAGAGAAAGTTAGAAGAAAACCTTACTCTGTTGTATTGCTGGACGAAATCGAAAAGGCTCACCCGGATGTGTTTAATATTCTACTCCAGGTCCTGGATGACGGTATTTTGACAGATGGTTTAGGCAGAAGAGTGGATTTCCGAAATACGATCATCATTATGACCTCCAACATTGGGGTGCGTGATCTGAAGGATTTTGGAGCAGGTATCGGTTTTGCCAACAAAGCCAAGGCAGAAGGAATGGACGACATCATGAAGTCCACGATTCAGTCCGCTTTGAAGAAAGCCTTCAGTCCTGAATTCCTTAACCGTCTCGATGATGTAGTCGTGTTTAATTCCTTGAGCAAGGAGCACATCTTCAAGATTATTGACATCAGTTTGGGTAAACTCTTCCGAAGAATTACGGATCTGGGATACAAAATCGAATTGACCGAAAAGGCGAAGGACTTCCTAGCTGAAAAAGGCTATGATCAGCAATATGGTGCAAGACCTCTGAACCGTGCCATCCAAAAGTATCTGGAGGATGCAATTGCTGAGGAAATTCTGAAAGGAGACCTGTCTGAAGGTGATGTGATCACCGCAGATTATAGCGGAGAAGGTACTGAACTCACGATTTCTGTAAGGAAAAAAGAGAAAGCAGCAGAATAAGGTTAAGTAAAAGAATAGATTAAAAACTGTAAAGCCCCGGAATCGAAAGATTTCGGGGCTTTTTTGTATTACTGGATTTGACTGGAATGGCTGAAAAATCCTTCGCTTTTAGGAAACCAGACGTTATTCACCCACCCTTTGAAGTGAAATTTAGATACCTTCAAAAAGCACAAATGATTCCAGGTACTGTGGAATCACCGTATTCCAGCCTAATTCTTCTTTTAATTTAAAAGCCAAAGCTTCTGAGCTTTCCTTTTCTCCATGAACCACAAAAACCAGTTTGGGTTTGTCGCTAAATCCTTCAGCCCATTCCATCAGCTCCTCTTGGTCAGCGTGAGCTGAAAGCCCTTCAATCTGGTATATTTTGGAATTGACTGGCACATCCAGGCCGTAAATACGGAGGGTCGGTTCGCCTTCCTGCAGTCTTCTTCCCCGCGTTCCTTCGGCTTGATACCCTACGATAATCACCCCGTTTTTTTCATGGGGAAGGTGATGAAACAAGTGATGCAATACCCGGCCTCCGGTGGCCATCCCACTTGCAGAAATAATGATTGCTTTACCCCTGAAATCATTCAGAGATCTCGATTGTTCCTGCTTTTGGAAGTAATGAAGCTGAGGATGCTTAAATGGATGCTCATTTTCTTCTTCCAGCATCGCCGAAAGCCGGTGATCCGTATGAAAATCCAAGTAAAGCTTCGTGGCGTCGATAGCCATAGGGCTATCCAGAAATATTGGGACTTTTGGGATTTTCCCTTTTTCCATCAATTGATACAAATGATACATTAGTAACTGAGTCCTCCCTACGGCAAAAGCAGGAATAATGACCAAGCCATCCCGGTCAAAGGTATCCAAAATCGCCCTTGCCAACTCATCCTCCGGTTTGGTGGTGGGAGTTTTTTTGTTACCGTAAGTAGACTCAATCCAGAGAATATCTGCTTTTGGGATGGGGGTAGGAGGGAGAAGAATAGGGTCATGGTATCTACCCAAATCACCGGAAAATACCAGTTTCTTAGTCTGGTGATCGCCTTGTATGACCACTTTTACTATGGATGCACCCAAGATGTGACCGGCATGGAAATGTGTGACAGTAATCCGTGGATGAATGGAATACGGTTTGTCAAATGGCTGTGGAACGAAAAGCGGAAAAACTGCCTCTGCATCCTCCATCGTGTAAAGCGGCTGGGGATCTTCATGTCTGGAGTAGCCTTTTTTGCGGGCATATTCGGCTTCTTCTTCCTGGAGCTTGCCGGAATCCAACAACAGAATTTTAGCCAGTTCGGCCGTTGCCTCGGTGCAGTAAATAGGTCCACGATAACCTTGCTTGACCAGTTTTGGCAAATATCCGATGTGATCCAGGTGGGCATGGGTAAGTATAATAGCCTCCATTTGATCCACAGGCATCGGGAACTTGTCCCAGTTTCGTTCCCGGAGTTCTTTCGGGCCCTGGAAAAGTCCGCAATCCACTAAAAACTCAAAATCTCCAATATCGATTAGGTATTTGGATCCGGTAACTGCTCCTGATCCTCCTAAAAATTTTGCTGTGACGTTCATTCTGTGGTAATTTTTGAAAAGAAGTTACAAAAAAAGAGACACCTGTGGTGGTGTCTCTTGAGTTTTAATCCTTGTCAATAGCCAATCAGTCTTTCATGAAAAATGAGTCTGAAAATTTTGCACGAGTGGTACTGTCGATTTTTGCTTTTTGTAAGGAGTCAAGTTCCTCTTTTCCCTCCTCCAAATTATCCCAGGATTCGGATTCCCCTTTTTCACTTGGACAAGTCAAGCAAATCAAACCAGCTTGATTGAATACCCAAACAGCTTCTGGGCGTACATCTGAAGATCGGTAGCCATTGTTATAGATGGTGTTTCTCAAAATTTCCAAAAGTGATCTTTCCATGATGAAAGGCCGGTCATAGGGAATACTCAGCGTTAGATTGATTCGTTGATCACGAAATACATCCAAAGAACTGAGATCATACCCTTCTTCGAAGGTCACCACTGAATCCATGACAGCGTAGGAGTAGCTTAATTTTTTGGCATTTTCCAGTGCTTCCTGCTTGGTCCGTCCTCGGGCAGAAAACTCCTGTGTCAACGAAACAACTGAATCCGGACTACCAACAAGTTGCAGGTTGGCCTTATTGAACAGCTCCTCATCCTCCAAGTCATTTGCTTTCAAAATGAGCGTTCCGGGAGTCACAGGAAGATTTACCTTCGATTCAAACACGTTTTCTTCTTTAAACTGTGCTACGATTTTAGGAATCTGGAATGCCGCGATGCCGATGCAAAGTAGCCACAATCCCAAAGCCACCAATCCAAAACGACTTCCGATGAGGTTCTTTTGAGCTAGAACACTCAATCCAAGCAGCAAGATGATAATGCCAGGAATGATCAGCAATCCCATACTTGCCACAACTAGCCAAATTGGAACCATGTCAGTAAATAGTTCGATCGGGAAATTGTCCATCAGGACTCGGTAGTCTGCATCGCTCACTCCGAAATAGGCCGCCAAAGCAACTAGAGGAGCGACTGTCAATGCCAGTCCGAGGAAGAAAATAATCAACCCAAAGATCACCCGGATCACCGTGCCGATAAATCTACCCAAAGGCCCCAAAGCCGAACCGATAGCATCAATTACTTTTCCCAGTACCCGAAAAGGTGCCATAAGGATTTTCCGGGTAGGCGATTCCGGTTGCGGAGGGATTGGGTTGATGCTTTCTTTGATCGTGGAATCGATGCTGTCCAAGGTGATTTCGCCACCTTTCATCTTGATCCGCTCTGTGATGGAACTGGCCACCGGAGTAATGATCCAAAGAATCAGGTAAATCAAAATCCCTGAACCGCCTGCAAATGCCAGCAGTACCAAAGCAAGTCTTGCATACACTACTTCCACTCCGAAATAGGCACCCAAACCACTGGCCACGCCTCCCAAAACCTTATCGTCAGGATTTCTGAACAGCTTTTTGATTTTAGCGTCTTCAATTACTTCATAGGACACCGGCAGGATGATCCAAAGTACGATGTAGGCTACGAAGGCAAAGAAGCCGAAGCTTAGGCTGAATCTGAAATTATCAAAGGGTAAAAAATCCAGAAATTTCAAATTCAGATTTCCGCTGAATAGCAAAAGGATCGCAATAAGACGGGTCCAAAGCGGATCCATGGAGAAATAATTGGCGATTCCAGCGCATACTCCACCCAGGATTTTTTTGTTTTCCAATCGCATCAGCTTTTTGTAGCCTCCGGTTTCGCTGCCAGGAGGCGCTACATATTTGTAGAAGTCTTCCTCTTTGGATTCGGACTCACCTGTCACAGCTTCCTCCTTTTCGTCCTCTACTGCTGTGAAGTCAGCGATAGTCCCCATCTTTTCGATGAGTTTGTCTACGTTTTCAGCAGTGATGACCTGCTTGTTGTTTTTCAGATTGCTAAGGAAGATTTCTGCGATTCGGTTTTCGATATCAGAGATGATTTCCTGGTTGTCCTTGTAGGTAGAGAAATGCTTGTTGATCGCGTCCAGGTACTTGCGCAGTGTGTCGTAGCCATCTTCTTCGATGTGGAAGAGAATGCCGCTGATGTTGATGCTTATAGTCTTTTTCATTTTAAGTCTAGTTTAAGGTTTCTTCCGATCAATTCTTTGCGGTGATTTCTTGGGTGGAATTGACCAGAGAAGCCCAGGTGTCTGCTAAAGTGAGAAGGAATTTTTTTCCTTCTTCGGTGATGGAGTAGTACTTCCGGGGTGGACCAGCTTCGGATTCTACCCAGCGATAAGTAACTAGTTCGGCAGACTTGAGCCGATTGAGCAAGGGATAGAGGGTGCCTTCGACCACAATCATCTGAGCTTGCGTAAGCTCATCGATGAGATCGGAAGTATAGACCTCGCCCCGGGAGATGATGTGCAGCACGCAGAACTCCAGGAGTCCTTTGCGCATTTGAATCTGTGTGTTGGCGACGTTCATGATGTGGTGATTAGGTATCCTTTCGGATTTTTTTTCATTTCACTTTCTACCTCAGAGAGAAAAATGATACCAATCTTTTCCAAGCTACCTTGTATTGCCTAATTCCTTGCAAAAGCCAGTCGTTCTGATTTTGAAAAGAATCCAAAAAGTCGGTTTTAACCAATTTTAACCCCCTTTTTCACAAATGCAGTCATTCAGGGAATTTTTGTATGAGAATAAGCTCGTTCTCAACTTGATCGCTGAGATGTCCTGCTATGTGACAGGAAAGTGTCCGATCATGTACAATTACCTGCAGATCGCAAGATTAAAAAAGGAGAGATTGTATAGTAGTTTTTGAATTTGGATTATTTTGTAGTTGTGATTCAAAGCCGAGTGAGATTTTTAACTCTTCTTTTTCTTTTCCTCCTTCAAATTTCCGGAGGAATTCAGGTCTTTTCCCAAGACCTTACTCCTAAGTATTCCAATGAATTCCTAAGTATTGGAGTTGGGGCAAGAGCACTTGGAATGGGAGGCGCACAGGTTGGGGCGGTGCGTGATGTGACGGCAGCCTATTGGAATCCAGCGGCTCTTACCGGGATCAAACATCAATATGAGTTTTCACTCATGCACTCAGAGTATTTCGCCGGAATCGCTCAATACGATTACTTGGGATTCAGCACGCCTTTGGGTAACCAGAATCAACTAGCCGTATCTTTGATCCGTTTTGGAGTGGATGACATTCCGGATACCCGATTCCTCTATGATGCAAACGGAGCCATCAACTATGACAATGTCCAGTTTTTCAATGCAGCAGACTATGCGCTACTGCTAAGTTTTGCAAGGGATATTTCTAATAAAATTAAAGTTGGAGCCAACGCAAAAGTGATCCACCGGAACGTGGGAAAATTTGCCCAAGCCTGGGGCTTTGGCTTGGATGTCGGAGGAGTTTATATCCAAAAACGAATGACTCTCGGACTTATGCTCCGGGACATTACCACTACCTACAATGCATGGACCCATAATGCCGAGCTTGTTCGGGATATCTACTCCCAGACCAACAACGAGGTACCACTGAATACGGTGGAGATTACATTGCCAAAAGCCATAGCCAGCATTGCTTACGATTGGAAAATCGGAACCCATTTTTCCCTTCTAACTGCTTTGGATTTGGAGACTACCTTTGATGGACCTCGAAACACGCTGATTTCTAATTCAGCATTTAGAGTAGATCCCAGGTTTGGACTTGAATTGGGATTTAAGCAGCTGGTATTCGTACGAGGTGGAGTCAGCAATTTTCAATACATCAAAGACTTTCAGGGAGTAGAGTCGCTGAGTTTTATGCCCGCGGCAGGACTTGGTGTGATATTGAATGAGCGGTTTCAGATTGATTATGCGCTTTCTGATTTGGGTGATGTGTCAGAGAGTCCTTATTCCCATGTTTTCAGTGTCAAGGTGAGTTTGGAAAAGCTGTCTTCTGATTTTAGAAAATTTAATGGTTGGGAAAAATGAGTCTGAAAAAGAGCCTGCTAAGTTTTTTGTTTTTATTAGTTGCTTTTGGGACTGCTCAAGCTCAAGACCCTGTTTGGTATGATTACTCCCAGACTTATTACAAAATTCCTACTGCAAAAGATGGGATTTACCGGATTTCTCCCGAGGCCCTGAGAGCTTCCGGAATCAATACTGAAAATCTTGACCCAAGAGCAATCCGCATTTTTCATCGGGGTAAAGAAGTTGCAATCCATGTCGAAGGGGAAACTGACGGGAAAATCGACCCTCAGGATTACATTGATTTTTATGGGAGAAGAAACGATGCCGAACTGGATAAGAAACTTTACAGGAATTTTCAAACGATTCCCAATCCTTACTTCAATACCTATACTGATACTACTGCCTTTTTCCTGACTGTCACTCCAGGGACCCCCGGAAAGCGGATGTTACAACGAGCTGCTCCTGCTGGCAATTTGGCTCAGGTAACCAATTTCGAAACCGAGCAACTGCAGGTATTTGCAGATCAATATTCCTTGGGTGTGGCCTATACTTTAGGATTTCGGCTTTCTTCTTATGACAAAGGACAAGGATGGATGGGTACGGCATTCGGGAAAGGTCAGGCTAGAGATTTGACCTTCTCCAATTTGGGTTCACTGCTCAACTCCGGAACTGCTAAGCTAGAAATCGGATTGGTGGGAAGATCAGAGAATAGCCATGTCGCAGCAATCAGCGCAGGACCATTGCCCGGAACTCAGAGGTCCTTGACTTTTTCAAGTTTTAGAGGTTTCGAGTACCCTCAACTGACTCTGAATTTGCAGATGAGTGACTTCAATGCCAATGGAAGTCTGGTTGTCCGGGTTTTGCCTCAGGGACCAGAAGCTACCGATAATATTTCCATTGCATATGCAAAAATCACATTTAGAAAATCCATCTCCCCCGGGGATTTTACTTCCCAGGTGATGATTTTCCCTGAGGGGAATCAACGAGCTACTATCAATCAAGTACAGCAGGATTATGTTGCGGTGAACATTGCAGATTTATTTAACGCACAAAAAGTACAAGTTTCAAAAAGCGGGACTACCCTCAATTTTACTGCATCGGTCACTGGCCAAACCAGCAAAATTTGGATTCAAAATACCCAAAGTGTGATTTCGGTTGGAACTATGGCTAAGGTGAAATTTAGAAATTACCTCAGTCAGCCAGCAAATTTCCTGTTGGTCGGTCATCGGGAACTTGAAAAACCAAGTTCCAAATACCCCAATCCATTAAAAAAGTACGCTGAACACCGAGCTTCCCCTTTGGGCGGTGGGTTTGATACCCTGACCCTCAGAATGGAGGAGATTTACGACCAGTTTGGCTATGGAGAAAAATCTCCCGTGGCACTTTTTGAATTTCTGAAGGCTTACTATCCTTTACATAAACCCACACACCTGCTTCTGGCAGCCAGGTCTTTGGCAATTTATTCCCAAGCGAGACTGAACAACCAGAATGTGTATTACCGAAATGCACCTCAGGCATTTTCTTTCCAGGATTTGGTTCCGGTGGGTGGTTATCCCTTTTCTGACAATCAATACGCACTGAATCTTGATCCAAAAAGTCCCAATACCCCGGCAATTGCTGTTGGAAGGATTCCTGCAAAAAACTCCCAGCAATTAACCGATTACCTCGAAAAAGCCATCGAGAAGGATCAGGTAGGAGTGACTGCACCTTGGCAAAAAGAATTGGTACACCTCAGCGGAGGGCTTTCTGAGTTTGAATTGGAGCGTTACTATACATTTCTCAATGGCTTTAAAGCGATAGCCGAGGGACCATACCTTGGAGGGAATGTCACTACCTATCGAAAAAGATCCAACTCTGTCGTGGAGGTGATTGACATTACCGGGGACTTGAACGAAGGAAGGTCTTTATTCACCTTTTTTGGTCACGGATCTCCCACCATTATTGATATCGAAATTGGTTTTGCATCCGATCCTACTCTTGGTTATGCCAACAAAGGCAAATACCCCATCATGTTATTCAATGGCTGTGATTACGGCAGCGCCTATGGGACTACTTATACTCAAGGGGAAGATTGGGTAATCACTCCGGAGAAAGGTGCCACCAATATCATGGCTAATACTTCCAGTGGCGTAGACGTCTATTTGAGGAGGTATTCTGAGTTGTTCTATCAAAAGGCCTTTGCAGACAGCACCATCATTTACAGAACTGTTGGAGAGGTAAAGAAGGAGGCAGAAAAATTGTTTGTGACTCGATATGGTACCAGTCCGTTGAATTTTTCCCACATGGAACAAATGGTCTTGCTCGGTGATCCTGCCGTCAGGATGTTTCCAGCAAACAAGGTGGATTATTCCCTCAATGTGGAAGAAGTCAGTTTGGGTACATTTGATGATTCTCCGCTTACGGCGATTTCAGATAGCTTAAAACTTTCCTTTGTGCTGAGAAATCTTGGAATTGTTTTGCCTGATTCGGTCAGCTTTAAAGTCGATCGGAAGCTTCCCAATGGGACCCTTATAAGCTTTGATGCAGTGAAGATTCCTTCCATTTCCAGGTCTGATACGTTGGTGTTTTCAGTGCCAAATATTTTGGTGGATGCTGCTGGGGAAAACCAGTTTATTATCTCTGTCAATTCCAGTCAGGAGGTGCCTGAGATGACTTTTTCTAATAACTCCATTACTTACTCTTCTTTTATTTCATTGAGTGGGCCGATCAATTTGTTTCCTACTGACTTTGGAATAGTTGGGCAAAAGGAGATCAACTTCTTAGCTCAAGCTCCGGGTAAACTTGAGGAAAACAGAACCCTGATCATCCAACTCGATACCACGATCAATTTCAATTCAGTTTTTAGGAAAGAAATCCGATCCACTACATCAGGCATGGCTGAATGGCCTGTGACACTTTCTGCCGGTACTGATTCTACGACTTATTATTGGAGATCCCGATATCAGGATCCCAAACCCGGGGAAACAGATTCTTGGACTACTTCCAGCTTTACCTACATCCCTGAGGCCGGCAACGGATGGATTCAGCGGAAAAAGGATCAGTTTGACCAAAATCAGCTCGAAAATTTGGAACTGGACCAATCACGCAATTCCTGGAAATACCTGGAGCAGAAAGTAGGAATTGAGGTATTTACAGTGGGATCGGGTGTGGACACACTTAACTTCCGCAATACCCAATTCTACCTAAATCAAATTCCTCAGATCATTGATAACGTCAACAATGCCAATTCCCGACTTTGTCCTAATGGGTCAATTGGCTTGGTAGCGGTGGATCAGAAAACCTTGTTGCCCTATTTAGCTATTCCGATTCCGGGTTTTGATATTCTGGATTCGAGGTCTTGCGGACGGGTGCCCCAAATGATCCAAAGCATCCAAAATGGCTGGATTACCACTCCGGGGAATACCATTTTGCAGGATTATGTGAGGGGGGTAAAAGACGGAGATTATGTCATTATTTTCACCGTGGGGGGTGTCACGTTTGATGCCTGGCCGGAGAGGGCTTACCAAAGCCTGAGAGAATTTGGAGCCAATGAAGCAACTCTGCGGGCTCTAAAATCCGGTGACCCCTATATTTTGTACGGGAGAAAGGGCATGCGGCCTGGTGAGGCGATTGAGATTGTTGGAAATCCCAACTTTGAGGTTCCTGCCGCTAAACAAACGTTGACTTTTGAAACTGAATTGGATGGCTATTTAACCAATGGAGTAATCCTTACTCCCCGAATTGGCCCTGCATCATCGTGGGAACGGTTTTTTCAGAATGTAAACGCCCGAAATTGGATCAATGAAGAGGAGTTTACCCAATTTGATATCTTGGGTGTAAATCAGGAGGGAGAGGAGCAGGTACTCGTGAGCAATGTTGGGAATGGGGAAGTCGATTTGTCGTTCATTGATCCGGAGAGCTATCCTTACCTCAGACTGCGATATTCGATGAACGATGTCAATTCGACAGCCCCTGCTCAGTTGGATAGGTGGCAGGTGAATTTTGAAGGAGTGCCGGAGGGCGTACTTTTGGAGAAAAGTCCTACCGACAGAATCCGGCTCAGAGAAGGGCAAAACGCGAAAATTGACTTTATTTTCAAAAATGCATCAATCTATAATTTCCTCGATTCAATCCAGGTTGAATGGAAAATGACCAATGTTGCAACAAAAAAAGTCGAAAACTTTTCCAAGAAATTCCCTGCGTTGAAAGCAGGTGAGGAATTTGAATTTTCAATTGACTTCAACAGTATTGGTCGGGCAGGGGAAACTGAATTGGAAGTATTTGCCAATCCTCGAATTCTTCAGGAACAAACTTATCGTAACAATCTGATAGATCTGGGAGTAGCTTTTGAAGTGGAAGCTGATAATTCCACTTCCCTCCTTGATGTTAATTTCGACGGAATCTACATCATGGATGGGGATTTGGTTTCGCCAAATGTGATGGTAACCGCCCTGTTGAAAAATGACCAAACTTTGATTTACAAGAAAGATACCTTGGGGATGGAGATTTTTCTGAAGCAAAACTGCGAGGGCTGTCAGTTCCGCAAGATCAATTTCTCCAATCCAAATTTGACTTGGACCCCTGCCACTGAGGAGGAAAGTTTCCGCGTTTCCTTCATTCCAGGGCCATTGGAGGATGGATTATATACCTTGAGAATCACAAATGAAGATTCTCCTCAGCCGTTTGAAATTACCTTCGAAGTGGTCAATGAGTCCCAAATCACCAATTTCTACCCCTATCCCAATCCGTTCAGTACTTCGGTGAGGTTTGTCTTTACGCTGACTGGATCAGAAGTGCCGGACGAAATCAAGATTCAGATCATGACGGTGACTGGCCGAGTAGTTCGGGAAATTCTTCAAAATGAACTTGGGCCTATTCGAATCGGGAACAACATCACAGAGTACGCCTGGGATGGCAGGGATGAATTTGGAGATCAACTGGCTAATGGTGTCTACATCTATAGGGTTTTGGTGAGGAAAAACGGTCAATTTATGGAGCATCGCCCAACCGCAGGGGATAAAGGGTTCACCAAAGGCTACGGAAAAATGTACTTGTTACGCTAGGATTGTGTCTTTTTCCAGCTTCGGTAAATCCCCCAAATACTCAACAAGGTGAGGACGATCAGGATCGATACCTGCAGAGGTTGATTGGTTGATTCTTTGGCTCCCAAAAAGGAGTTGGCAAACTTACCTGTGGCAAATGCCAGAAAAGTCCGGGGCAACATCCCGGGTATTCCAAAAAGGATCACTTTCCGAAGTTGGATATTTAAGGAGGCAAAGAGGAAATTGGAAATAGCAAACGGAATTACCGGACTGATTCGCACAAAGAAAATCAACCGCTCCGGATGCTGCGTTCGCAGTTCAAGCTCCTTTTCCAATTGGGGATTTTTCAGGTAAAGGATTTTCAGGAAATCCTCATTCAAACGCTTTCCAAAGAAATACCCAAGTCCATTGGCCAAGACATATCCGATCAATAAATCCGGGAATCCAATCCAGCCAAGGAAAAAACCAATTGCCATCGCTGTAAGAGTGGTCGGCAATAAAGCCAGTCCCAATACCAAGGCAATCGAAAGACTGAGCAGAAGGTGATCCAGGAAGGAATCGATGCTGATTTTTTCCAGCCAAAAGTAGGTACTGAACAAAACCAAAGAGCCAATCGCAGGGACGACACTTACCCAAATCCACCCTGCCACTGCCGCAGGATGAGTAAGGAAGTACTCTCCTAAAATCTTGAAAATACTCCCCTTTTTTGTCATCTTTGGCTGGCTTTTGGCAGATGGATCGATGAAAATCCCGACAAGTTTAGCATTCAAATTCGGATTTTCCCCTAAAAAAGCCCATTCACCCGGATGACCCTCCTGAAAGAATATAAACTCAACTATTGCTTATGAAATCGAGCATGACGAAGCCACAGCTAATAGCTATCGGGGCAATCATGCGAGATTCCGTAAGTCCTTAAAAAATCAAATTATAATCTTATGAAATTTGGTACTAAAGCCATTCATGCCGGCGTCAGTCCCGACCCTTCCACAGGGGCGATCATGACTCCGATTTTCCAGACGTCCACTTACGTTCAAAAATCACCAGGGGACCATTATGGATACGAGTATAGCCGAACCCATAACCCAACCCGAACTGCCCTTCAGCAAAGCATCGCAGCGCTGGAGAACGGGAAACATGGAATTTGTTTTTCTTCCGGCCTTGGCGCCATTGATTCGGTGGTCAAGCTCTTCAATCCAGGGGATGAAATCATCTCTACCAATGACCTTTATGGAGGTACTTACCGCCTGTTCACCAAAGTTTTTGAGCGCTATGGGATTAAGTTTCACTTTGTATCCATGGCCGACCCAGAGCAGCTTTCTACTTATGTGAATGAAAAAACCAAGATGGTTTGGGTGGAGACTCCTACCAATCCGATGATGAATATCATCGACTTGGAAGCCATGGCGGCCTTTACCAAAAAGCATGGATTGCTGCTTGCGGTGGACAATACCTTTGCTTCACCTTATCTGCAAAATCCACTTGACTTGGGTGCTGATATTGTGATGCACTCGGTGACCAAATACCTCGGAGGACATTCGGACGTGGTGATGGGTGCTTTGGTGGTGAATGATGATGAATTGGCTTCCCGATTGGTGTTTTTGCAAAATGCCTGCGGGGCAACTCCAGGACCTCAGGATTGCTTTTTGGTCTTGAGAGGAATCAAGACTTTGCACTTAAGAATGGAGCGTCACTGCCAAAACGGAAAAACCATCGCGGCTTACCTTAAAAACCATCCCAAAGTTGAGAAAGTCTATTGGCCGGGTTTCGAAGATCATCCCAATCACTTGGTTGCCAAACGTCAGATGCGTGACTTTGGGGGAATGATTTCCTTTACTTTAAAAGGCAACAGCCTGGATGATGCCAAGAAGGTGATGGAAAGTTTCGAACTTTTTGCCTTAGCGGAATCATTGGGTGGTGTGGAGTCGCTCTGCGGTCATCCGGCTACAATGACCCATGCTTCGATTCCAAAGGCCGAGCGTGAAAAGGTAGGTTTGGTCGATTCACTAATCCGATTGAGTGTGGGTGTGGAGGATGCCGAGGATCTGAAAAACGATTTGGCAAACGCCCTTTCAAAAATTTAAGTTAGACCAGAACTTTCTTCAGTAATTCAAAAGCCTGTTTTTCGATCTCGGAAGACAGGCTTTTCTTTTCTTCCTTCAGTTCCTTGATCCAGTCCATGTACTTTTTGGAGATGTCTTCCTTTTCTGCGAGGAATCCTGACAGTGCCTGGAAGGATAGGTGATTGGAGTACCAAGGTTTGAGGTTTTCCTTGAGTTGGGAAATTTCTTCGTGAATCTGGGAAATAAAAATGGGGTTGAAGCCCAGCTGAATGAGGAGATTTTCCAGCATGATGATTTTGCGCAAGCTCTCAAACAAATCCCTGAAACTCTGACTTTCCATTGGAGTCTTCAGGTTGCGGTGGAGAAATTCCAATTCTTCCTGTACCAGCTGATTGATGGCCGTGTTGATCATCAATGGTTTGATTCCGCGGCTGGACTGCAGGGATTTTGTCTGAAAGTCATCCCAGGTTTTCAGAGTGCTTCCCACCACCAGGTCAAATGCCTCCTTTTGGATTTTCTTTTTTTGGACGTCAAGGTATTCCCTGTAGCTGTCGTATTTCAGGGTGGTTTTTTCTTCCTGGGCTTTGAGATTTCGCTCCACCAGTTTGAGGTGATGGGTTTTTCGAAGCGATTTCTTCAGGTTTTTGAAAGGTGAAAAAAGGTCGTTTCCTAGATTTTCCGTTTCGAAATGGATTTTGGACATCAGGTCAGTGTAGAGTTCCAAAAATTCCAATTTCATCAATAGCTCTATGGCTTTCTTGGATTTGATCTGTTTCCCGAGTGCCAAAAAGAGGGTTTTAGCATCTTGGTGCTGCTGCTCAAAAATCTGGTAAACCGGAGAAGTCTTCGCCTGCATGGGTTAGGAAATTCGAACCAAGGTGGCACCGTAGCCCCATTGGTCTTTCTGAGTATCCTGAAAGTACTTAATATTTCCTAATTGGCTGAGGCGCTTGTGAATTTCTTTTCGAAGGACTCCGTTGCCCAGACCATGAATAAACGTGATTTCATCCATTCCTGAGGCAATGGCTTGATTTAGGTTTTTTTCGAATACCTCAAGCTGAATTCGCATTTTTTCCGAGTTACTCAACTTGTCCGCATCGGGATGAAGTTGCTCGATGTGTAGGTCGATGGACCGGGATGGTTTAACTGCCTTGATCGGTTCTGGCTTAGGAGTGATCTCCTGAAGCTGGGCGTTGAGGCTGCGGATATCGAGCTCCTTGGTGGTTTGCTCCATGGCAAAGAGGTAGACATTTTTTCCTAGGATCGGGGCTTTGCTCAGGTGCTTGAAAAACTGGGTCGCCTTCATTTTCATCTGTCGCTCAAAGGGAGGGATTGCTTTCTCCAGCTTATTTTGGATCGGGATAAACCGGAGCAAAAAAGCCGGCCACTCATCCAGTTCCTTCATCAACCGATCGTCAAACTTTTTGCTTTCTCCGGGATTCAAAGTCCCAGCAATGAGCGTTCGCTGATTGCCTCCATAGACCTCTGAGGCATGGACCAGGTATGGCTGATGACTGTCGTTGATTAGGTACAGGCTGAGATTTTGGTCGTTAATTGGCAGAAAAGCAAGGTAAAGGCCTTGGTCTTTCGGGGCCGAAATCGGTAGGGGAGCCTCGGGTTCTTTAGTCACTCCGGCATGTTCACCAAAGTAGTTTTTTTCTGCTTCAGCGATAATGACCACTTCGGATTTCAGGGCCGGCACAATAAATCCATCCTCGATTTCCACTTCGATCCGCCCACTTGATGAGACTTTTCGTACTGTTCCTTCCTCTTTTCCGTGAAGTAATCTTACTCTGTCTCCGATGTTCATTGCTCTAGGGCTTTTTTGTAGGTTTCCAAGGCTCTTGCCCGGGCAAATTTATGATCCACAATGGGTTTTGGATACTTATCTGTGCCAAACTCCGGAATCCATTTTTTGATATACTTCAAATCCTTGTCAAACTTCTCCGTTTGGGAATCCGGATTGAATACCCTGAAGTAAGGCTGGGCGTCTGTTCCTGTACTGGCAGCCCATTGCCAACCGCCGTTATTGGAAGCAAGTTCAAAGTCAAGCAGTTTTTTGGCAAAATAACTCTCTCCCCATCTCCAGTCGATCAGTAAGTGCTTGGTCAGAAAGGAAGCTACGATCATCCTGACCCGGTTATGCATGTAGCCTGTCTCATTGAGTTCCCGCATGCCGGCATCCACGATGGGGTAACCTGTTTTACCTTCACACCAAGCCCGAAATTCCTCCGGATTGTTTCTCCATGGAATGCGGTCATAGGCTGGTTTGAAAGCCTTATCCACTACTTGAGGGTTGAAGGCTAGAATCATCATGTAGAATTCCCTCCAGATCAGTTCATTGAGATAGGTCTCATTGAGCCGGGCACCTACCTGCGCGAGCTGACGGACGGAGATTGTCCCGAATCGCAGGTGAATTCCCAGTCGGGTGGTTCCTTTTTGTGCGGGGAAATTACGGGTTTGGTCGTAATGGCTGATGATTGCCTCGTCGGTGATTTTTGGAGGAATTGGGATGCCTGTTTTTACAAATCCAATTTCTTCCAGGGAAGGCATCGGGATAGGGGACGTTTGAAGGAGGTTTTTCCAATTCGGATTTTGAAGGGGCTGAACCTTGGTTTGTTTGTACTTGTCCAGCCAATTTCTGCTGAAGGGTGTGAAGACCTTGTAAAACTCCCCGGAACCGTTCAGGATTTCTCCAGGCTCAAAGATCACTTGATCCTTGAAACTGAACAGAGCGGCGCCTTTTTCTTTGAGAAGGAGATCTACGGCATGATCCCGCTCCTTGGCATAGGGTTCATAGTCCCTGTTGGTGTAGACCGCCTGGATCTCGTATTGAGTCAAAAGGGACGCATAAACTTCCTCCGGCTTTCCGAATTTGACCAGAAGAGTGCTTCCTTTCTGTTCGAGTTGGGTTTTGATTTCGGAAAGTTGGGCATGTATAAATTCTACCCGTGCGTCAGCTTTATCCTCGAGCTTTTCCAGGATATTTTGGTCAAAAATGAAGAGCGGCAGGACATTTTGCTCTTGCTGAAGCGCATAAAAAAGCCCGGTGTTATCTTCCAGTCTAAGGTCTCTGCGAAACCAGAACAGGGTTATTTTTTCCATGAAGTCGTTTTTGAAAGAAAGTAACGGGGCAGGGAAAATGTTTTAGTAATCTTCTTTCTGAGGGATCATTTCCCGCTGAATTGGAAGGGGAAGGTCTTTTCTGGGAGGAAGATTTTCCAAATCCAAAGGTTTCCAGTTTTCCTCTCCCTGGTAATCATTTCTCAGGATATCATCCGAATCAGTGATGTTGAGTTCGGCATTTTTCTTTCCGGTGATTTTTTTGAACAGCTCTGAAAAGGAGTTGAAGGATACGTTTTGGGTCACCGAGGCCCCATAACTCATGACATTCTGCGTGAGCGACAAGGAAGTGAAGGTGTTGTAATTGTTTCGGTTAAAAATTCTTAGACGATAGACACCGTCTTCCGTGATCAGGTATTCAGCCTGCCAATCCCCAATGACAGAAGCTGCGCTGGCATTTCCCTGATTGTCGGTAAATCCACCGTCTCTGGATACCCTCAATCGACCGTCCATGAAGGTATAAGCCACGCTGAGTTGAAAGTTTTCCAGCGTATTTTGATCCAAAGTGGCCAGATCAATGTTGATTTCCAGGTTTTTGTCCATCTGTCCAATAAAGCTGTTTAGCTGGGAAGAAAGCAGGTTGCCAAGGCTGGAAG
This sequence comes from Algoriphagus lacus, assembly GCF_003583985.1. Classification (GTDB taxonomy): domain Bacteria; phylum Bacteroidota; class Bacteroidia; order Cytophagales; family Cyclobacteriaceae; genus Algoriphagus; species Algoriphagus lacus. The sequence continues at coordinate 286,106 of NZ_QXML01000002.1, forward strand.
AAAGCGTGGTTACCCCTGAGAATTGGCCTTCCGGTGAGAAATTTTGGGTCATGATCACCGAGAAAACCTGCCGGTTCATCTCTTGCTCATCAGCTGCTACCCTACTTTGGAAAGCAGAAATGGTTGTCTGAACATCACCGCTCGAAGGAAACTCAGCAAAGTCAAAGCTAAATGCAATATCAGGAGAGAGTAATTCTCCCTGAAGGTCCATCAGGACTTTGAGCGGATATCTTCGGCGCATCTGACTGTTTTCTGAAGCTGCATTTGCTGAGGAAATCAGCGGCTGAAGCGAGACACTTTCCTGATAAATAGCCTTGAGGTTCATCACTCCCTGGTATGGATCTCCAAACCAAGTGATCCGCCCTCCGGGTTGGATTACGAATTCCCTTTTTACCACATTGTAGAGTGAGAAATTGTACTGCCCTTGGGTAATTTCATAATTTCCCGTCAGGTTAAAATTCCCCTGGGTATCGATATTCATTGTCAAGACACCCCGTCCTCTTCCTTCAATACTTTCCTCGGTTTTGGGGTCAATGATGATTTGGGTGTAGGCATCAGGGGTGATGTCGAGTACAAAATTCATCCGGACGTTTTCAATGTCCAGCCTGTTGATGTCTTCCGAAAGCTGCTTGATCCGAACTGTATCCTGAATATTGATCAACTGGATAAAATCCTCCTGATATTGGGTATTGCTGCTGGTCAGAGGGATATAGATTCGGGTATTGGGTTGGGATGTGGCTCGGGCGTTAATGTCCAAATTGGTTGTACTGCCGCGTATAGCAAGGGTACCAGTGGCAAAAGCAGTTCCGTAAAAGGTCTCGTTGTCCCTGGCTGTTGTGTTCATTACCTGGAAGTTGGTCAGATTGGAGTTGATATCCAGATAGATGTTGTCAAATCCACGGTGATTCAAACCCCCTGTGAACGTAGCCCGATTTCCGTTTAAATCTCTGAAAATCAGGTCTCTGAAACTGACTTGAGTTGGTTGAAAAAGGATACTTCCGTCCACCCGGTAGTCCGTATTGAGGTAATTGACATGGAGTCTACCGCCCTGGATTCTTCCGCTTCCCAATATTTCCGGCACCCCTACTGTTCCCCTGATTTGAAGATTTCCGGTGACAGTACCATCAATATTGGTGATGTATTGGGAGAGAAACGGTTCGAGAACAACCAAATTGGCCTCGGTCATCTGTGCTTCGAGATCCAAGTTTTGATATTCCAACCCGATGATTCCATTCAGGTCCAGTTTCTTTTGTCCGTTGATTTCATTTTCCATGCTGAGAATCAATTCAGTCTCATCCAGACTGGCTGTCAAGGAAATATCACCTACAGGAAATTCATTGATTTCCGCGTTTTCAATTTTCAAGTCACCGGAAATGAGGGGTTGCCCCATCAGATCTTTCATCTGAAATGAGCCATTGGCTGTGCCCAAAAATTCCTGTGCGGTGACTGTATTCAAAAAATCAATCCCAACATTATTGAGAAACAAATCCAAAACTTCCTCAGGATTTTCACTGATTTTACCTTCCACTCCCAGAGACTGTTCCTGGTTGGTAATGAAGAGTTTCTCAAAGGTAATTTCACCCTGAGAAAGTAGGATTTCATTTTCCGGATTGAAGTTCCATTCCTTGCTCAAAACCCGTAGAAGGGAGGGCTTAAAGTGGATTTGTGTACCAGAGGCTGAAAATCTCGTTTCAGCTTCCACTCGGGCTTTACTTTGGGTCGAATCCTGATCCAAACTTAGATTGAGGCCCAATTTGTCTTGATCCCAGATGGCTTCCAGTCCCAAATTTCTGAATTCCAGTGTATTGCCTACATTTTGTTCCTTGGAATAGACATAGAACGATGCGAGGATATCTTCACTGTTGATAATCTTGGAAGTGTTGAAGTCGATGTTTATTCCCTGTGCGGTATTGCCTTGGTAGCTAAACTCATCAATGCTTGTAAAAAAGTTGAAAACCGTGTTTTGAGGGGTTTGATAAAATGCACCTTCCAGAATGGTGTTTTTGGAAATCGTAAAATCAGGATAAAACAATTGCATTAATGGGTTCAAATCCTGAAGCCGGACATTCAGATCCAAGCTGTATGTTTCGGAAAAGTTGACCTTCAAATCTGCGAGTGGCTGTTCCTCATCTAACAGGATTGCTAAGTATTGACTTCCAAGCATGGTCAAATCCCTGCTCATTTGCTCAACATTAAACTGGCCGGAAGCTGCCGCAACGATGTAATCCGAATTGATGGATAAGGTTCTCGTCCCTCCGGCAAAAAGGGACTGGAAAAAGAAATCTCCCACATCCAAAAACCGATCCTCATACCCCAGTTTGATGTCAGTAAATCGTGCGATTCCCTGAATTTCGTCCAAGTCAATTCCTTTCGTGTCAATGTCCAACTTTCCGCTCACAAAGGCCGGAGTTTCCATCAGATTAAGTTTATCCAAAAACGCAGTGTCCAATTGGACGAGCATCCTGACAGAGTCCACTGACTCTTTGAGATTTACATAGCCTCTTGCGGTTGCTTTGAGGTTTGGATCGTTGATGGACAGGTTTCCGCGGAACAGGTTTAGCCCGTAAGCGGCATCCGTGTTGATGTTGGTGTAGTTGTAGTTGTTGATGCCAAGCTCGGAAATTTGGGCATCGAGATCCAGGATGATATTTTGGAGGGAGTTCCCTTTGAGGTTGACGTTTCCGTTCAAGCTTACCTTTTGGAGCAAATTCCTGTCTTCCGCCAAAACACCCAAATCCAGATTTTGAACCCGCAATCGGGATACGATAGACGGCATGCCTTTAACCATGTCAAAATTGACCCGGCCTTCAATATTCCCAATACTGGTTTGGAATTTTCCATTGGTGACAAAGCGGCTCAACAGCCCAGTGAAATCTGCATCAGCACGGATAAGATTGAATTTGTTAATCTCTTTTTGGATTTCAGGAGTCAAATAGGGCGCGAGATCCCGGGCTGAGAGTACTGAGTTTTTGAGTGAAAGATTGAGGTATGTCTTTTCGATTTCCGGTAAACCGTCCAGTTCAAAGGCTCCAAAAATCGCGGTTTTTTCACCTAAGCGGATTAAAAATTCCTCAGATTTTATGTTGGCTATCGGCCCGACAACTTCTCCACTGAGGTAAATATCATCTTCGATTTCAGGCAGGGAAGGCACAAAAAGGCGAAGGTCTGCCAAATGGATTTTGGTTTCTTCCATTCTTCCAGTCAGTTTGACCTGATGGAAAAAATCCGAAAAGCCTTCCGGACCAGTCAGGTCCATCCTGAGGTAATTTTTGATATGGCTGTTTTCCGATTTCAGACTGAGTTGATCAAGTTCCAGAAATTTCGGTCCGTAGGTCAAATTCGTTTTTAGCTCCTGGATTTTCAATCCGGAGGTGTTTTCCACTCCGGTCAGTAATTTAATGTCCAGGCTGATTTCTGAGTTTTGAAACTTGAAATCGCTTGCATTTCCTGTGATTTCCCTAAATGTAAGTCTGTTGTAGTCCAAGCCTTCGATAATCGGCTCGGAATTGAAATCGATCAACGAAAATTCCGACTGCCGTAGCTCGATTGAGCGTATTGAGAACTTTGCAGTGGATGCGGTAGTGTCTTTCGAACCAAATAAGGTGCTTAATTCCCCGATCCAAACATTGATGTTCATCGCCGAATCCCCCGGGTGGGTCATCAGATTGACTTGAGCCTTTTCAAATCTGACTGCATCGATGTGTGGATTTCCTGGAGAAATCATGGAAAGGAGTGCAAAGTCTGCATGAATTCTTCTTGCACCGATCATCAGACTGTCTTTGTGGTCAATGATGTGGACATCCTCCAATTCCAAGGCATCCCACCAGGAAATCCGAACTTTCCCGATTTCAGTTTTGAAGCTGGAATTTGTGTTGAGGTAAGCAGTTACTTTGTCTACCATCCAGTTTTGTACACTGGTGACCTGGAGTGCTAACCCTAAGGCAATCAGAAGTAGGAGTGAGCTGAAGATCACCCAAAGAAGCACTCGGAAAGCTTTGTGCAAAAAATCCGTAACTTTCGCGTTCTTTTCCAATGGGTACCAACGATATTTCTATACTAGCAATCGAATCCTCGTGCGACGAGACTTCTGCCTCCATTATAGTAAATGGCAAAGTACTCAATAATATTGTGGCCACACAATCAGTGCATGAAAAATATGGAGGTGTTGTCCCTGAGCTTGCTTCCCGTGCGCATCAGGAAAACCTCATTCCGGTCATTCAGGAGGCGATTTTGACTTCAGGAATTTCTAAAGACCAACTTTCGGCAGTGGCCTTTACCCGAGGTCCGGGATTGATGGGTTCCTTGTTGGTTGGGGTGAGTTTTGCCAAGGCTTTTGCCCGTTCATTGGAGATTCCCCTGATTGATGTCAACCACATGCAAGCCCATGTGCTGGCTCATTTCATCGAGGATCCCAAACCCCAATTCCCCTTCCTCTGCCTGACCGTCAGCGGAGGACATACACAGTTGGTCCTAGTCAAAGATTTCCTCGATATGGAAGTGGTCGGAGAGACTCAGGATGATGCGGTTGGGGAGGCTTTTGACAAAACTGCCAAGCTTCTTGGCCTTCCCTATCCGGGTGGACCTTTGGTGGATAAATACGCGAAAGAGGGGAATCCAAAGGCTTTCCAGTTTCCAATTACCCGAATGCCCGGCTTGAATTATTCTTTTTCGGGTATAAAAACCGCCGTACTTTATTTTCTCCGGGATAGACTTCAGGAAAATCCTGATTTCATCTCTGAAAACTTGGCTGATCTTTGTGCGAGCATTCAATACACGCTGATTGAAATGCTTTTGATCAAACTCAAGGAAGCCGTGAAGCAATACGGAGTAAAGGAAATCGCCATTGCGGGTGGAGTGTCGGCAAACTCCGGTTTGCGCAGTACCTTGTCAGATCTTGCAAAAAAGAAAGGTTGGAACCTTTACATTCCGAAATTCGAATATTGCACAGACAATGCAGCCATGATTGCCATGGCGGCTCATTACAAGTACCTCAAAGGGGAATTCGTCGGACTCGATGTAACTCCCCTCGCCAAAATGAAACTCTGATATGTCCAAGCCCAACCGCTTCGAAAAAATCGTCAACATCAAGAATAAGAAGGTAAACTTTGAGTTTGAATTCATTGATACCTATGTGACAGGGGTGATGCTGAAGGGTACAGAGATTAAATCAATCCGTGAGGGTAAAGTCTCTTTGACTGAAGCCTATTGCATGTTTTTGGACGGGGAACTCTACATCCGTCAAATGCACATTGCGCCATACAGTATGGCTGCAAGCTACAATCATGTGGCAGTCCGGGATAGAAAGTTGCTTTTGAAGAAAAAAGAATTGGAAAAGCTCGAAACTAAGTCAGCTGAAAAAGGCTTGGCAATCATTCCGGTTCGTATATTTATCAATGACCGAGGCAAAGCCAAACTGGAAATTGCGCTGGCTCGGGGAAAGAAAACCCACGATAAACGACAGGACCTGAAGGAAAAAGATGCAAAAAGAGAGCTCCAGCGAATGGCCTTTGATTGATGCATATGGGATATGTCGACAGACTATCCTTCCGGTTTACCGCCAGCCCACCTTTGATTCCGCGCTGGTCACTCAGTTACTTTTTGGAGAATGTTACCAAATCAACGGCCTGACCTCTGACAGGCAATGGTTTCGGGTGTACCACGAGGACACCGGAATGGGCGGATGGGTGTGGGCCAAACTCATCAAGGAAATCACCGGAGACGAATACCAGAAGTTTCTCAACCAGGACTTTCAGGTGGTCACCAGCCCAATTGCTGCCATTGAGTACCTCGGGACCAATCTTTACCTGTTGCCTGGAAGCAGACTTCATTTTTCCGAACTCGAACTTTTCAACTGGCAAGACCACATCGGGTTTACCGGCAACTACCGCGCACATGCTGTCAAGGCCAGCCGGGAAGAGCTGGTGGAAATTGCCCTCCGGTACCTCAATGCACCTTTTCAGGCCGGGGGAAGGAGCATTTTCGGTTTGGATGGGGATCAGGGTTTTGCTATCATTTACGCCATTGGAGGCTATTCCTGGAAGTCCGGTAAAATTCCAGGTAAAAGTATCACCCCGGAGGAGGCAATGCCGGGTGATTTGTTTATTTTCAGAGACTTGGAAAAACAGGAGTCCCACTTTGGCTTATTTCTCGGTGCTGAGGAAATCCTCTGGATGGATAATCGGATGAGGGTTTCAGACATTGACGAGTGGGAAGACTTTTTGAGAAACAATACAGGAGAACAAGTCGTTTTTGATGCGAGATCAGTGGTGAATTAGCTATGGAAAAGAGGGTATTGGTACTGAACTTAGATCATTCTCCGGTTGCGGTGGTGCCGGTTCAAAAGGCCATTGTCCTGCTGCTTTTGGAAAAAGCAAACATCCTCTCGACCTACGAATTGCTCGAAATTCGAACGGTTAGCCGGAGTTTCGAATACCCGGCGGTTATTCGCCTCACCCATTATAAAAGCATTCCCTTCAGGGGAGTTTTACTCAACCGAGCCAATTTGTTCAAGCGGGACAATGGAGAGTGTCAATATTGTGGAAGCAAAAGACACCTGACCATCGATCACATTATACCCAAGTCAAAAGGAGGCAAAACCAATTGGACCAACCTGATTACTGCCTGTAACCGATGCAATGTGAACAAAGGCGATAAAACTCCCGAGCAGGCAGGAATGATTTTACGATCCCAACCCTTTAAGCCTTCCCTTTCTTACTTTTTGGCCGAATATGCCGAACGGCAGGCAGAGGAGTGGTTGCCGTTTTTGGAGAGTAGGGTCACCAATTCCTGATTTCAGCTGGTTTTTCGGTTGAAAAGCGCTGTCAATCCAAACCCTACCAAGAAAATCGTCAACGTTCCCATCACGATGGTCATGTTCGTGTGGAGAGGATTCGCCAAGGATTCATCCATTCCGCTTTTGACCAAAACGCTAGATAGGCTCATCCACCCAATAACCAGGACACCAAGGATTACGGCAAAAATGGCATGAGGATTTTTAGCCTTGGAGAGCAAGCCCAACAGAAACAATCCCAAAATTCCCCCACTGAAAATCGAGGAAAGCGCCCACCAGGCATCCAAGGCACTAGTGACACCATTGAAGGCCAAACCCACCACAATACTTAGGAGTCCCATGACCAAGGAGGAAAGTTTCAAGACTCGAAGGGAAAGCCTTTCGGAAGGATTTGGATGAATGTATTTGCTGAAGTGATCCGAAAGAATCACCGTGGCGGAACTGTTGATACTAGTGGAGACCGTGCTCATCCCTGCCGCAAATATGGATGCAATCAACAAGCCTGTGAATCCCACTGGAAGCTGATTGACGATAAAGTAGGGGAAAACTTTATCTCCGGTGAGTCCTTCCGGAAGTAAACCAGGCTGGGCATCGTAATAAGCATACAAAGCCGTGCCGATAAAAAAGAAAACAAAAGACACTGGCAAATAAAGCAAACTTCCCAGCCAGGTGGATTTTTTGGCTTCGTCCTCAGTTTTGGCAGTCAAATAGCGCTGCACATAGCTTTGGTCAATACCGAAATTTTGAAGGTTGATAAACAGACCATATACCAAAATCATCCAGAAGGTGGAGGTGGTAAAATCCAGTTCAAAACTTCCCAGACTGAATTTTTGTGACTGTTCTGCAATTCTGAAGACTTCACTGACTCCCCCTGGGATGGTGAAAAAAATCACGAACAAGCAAGCCAAAGCTCCTCCGATCAGTAGGATTCCTTGTACAGTATCTGTCCAGATGACGGCCTCGATTCCTCCCATCATGGAATAAATGACCACGCTGATTCCCGTAATCACGATGATCATCGGAATACTCCAGCCCAGCAATGCATTCATAGGGAGGGCCAAGAGGTACATGATGGCCCCCATTCGGGCCAATTGGGTAAGGAGATAGCAAATGGATGCGTAGATTCTCGCCCAGGTAACAAATCGCTGCTCGAGGTAGAAATAAGCCGATTCGCTTTTGAGTTTTCGGTAAAGCGGGACGAAAAATTTCACTGCAATCCAAGCAGCCAGTGGGATGGAAAGGCTAAAGACAAATCCATTCCAATTGCCGGAATAGGCATTTCCAGGCAAGGCTAGGAAACTGATGCTGCTGACGAAAGTCGCAAATATGGACATTCCGATGGCCCAGGCCGGTAGTCGGCCTCCTCCGGTGGTGAAATCGCTCGAAGTCCTTTTTCGAAAGGAGAAAGAAATCCCAAATCCTACAATACCCAGCATGTAAACAATGAAAATAATTAGATCTAGTACTGGCATGGAGAGTTAGGGGAGGATTGTTGGCGGAGTGATTTTTGGCTGTAGGTAGCGGGAATGGGCAGGAAATTTACCCATTTACCTTTACCTGCTCCAAAATAGCTTCAACTCGTTTTTTCACCAACAGATATTTTACATGAAGTACAGCCTGTTCGGCCTCGGAATAGGGATAAAGCGGAAGTGCCAGACTTCCATCACAAAGTCCTTCGAAGGACATAGAAGCCTTCAGGCCTTTGAGGTAGCTTGATTTGTAAGTGCCGTTTTGGTACAGGTTTTCACTCAGGTAAAGAATGGTCTCCTGAAGTGTCCTGACCCGGTCCAGATCTTTATTGTGGAAAGCTTCATAAAGGCTGACATAGAGCTTGGGAAAAAGATTTGCTCCGCCTGTGACACCTCCATGACCGCCCATTTGTAGTGTGTCTGCCAAAATTTCTTCAGGGCCGACAAAGATTTTGAAATCAGGTTTGCCTTTAAATGCCTGACACAAGGCCTTAAAATTTTCCGGATTTCCGGAACTGTCCTTGATCCCGATGATATTGGGGTGAGCCGAAAGTGTCACGGCCGTTTCCACTGCGATGTTGATCTTGGTGTGGGAAGGCATGTCGTAAAGGAAAAGCGGCAGTTCCACCGCATCAGCTAGTTTTTGATAATAGTTGATCAATTCTTCCTGCCCGATGTTGATGTAAAAGGGTGGTGCGGCGACCAGGGCGGTTGCTCCGGATTCCTGAGCGATAGCTGCCAAGTCAAGACTTTGGACAAAGGAACAATCGGTGATTCCCACCAGTACCTGTACCCTTCCGTTTACTTTTTTGCAGGTCAGGCGAATGAGATCGCTTTTTACATCGGAACTTAAACTGGCCGATTCACCGGTGGTACCAAGGATAAAAATCCCATGAACGCCCCCTTCAATCAGGTGCTCGATCACATGTTCGGTATGGGCTACATCCAGGGAAAAATCCGGATTTAGCGGCGTTATCATCGGAGGAAAAATCCCCTGGAATGGTTGGGATAGGTTCATAGGTTTGAGATTGAGTTTTTTTGTTCAGAGGTTGAGGTGGACGTACTTCACTTTTTTGCGATGGTAAGTGTAGCTGATGTGAATCGTGCCGTCTTTTGCTTGAATAATCGCCGGATAGCTGAATTCACCCGTGCTTTCATCTTCCAAAACCAGGAGTTCTTCCCAAGAAATACCGTCTGTAGATCCAAGAAGACTAAGCTTGTTCCTGCCTTTTTTGAGTGGGTTACAAACGAGTAGATGGTACCCGTTTTTCAGTGTCACAGCATCGATTCCTGAATTGTTGTGGACCAGACCTGTGGATTCCATTTTGCTCCAGGTGTTTCCGGTATCAGATGACCAAGAGGTGGCGATTTCTCCTTGTTGAGTGCGGAAGAGCAGCTGGAGTTTTCCACCAGGATGAATGAGTACGGTGGGTTGAATTGCTCCGAATCCAGCACCATCTATTTCTGTTTTTTTCCAATGTTTGAGTTCAGGGTCGGTGATCTCTACATGGCTTGTCCAGATCCGGCTGGTCTCAAAACTGCTCGGATGCAGAAGTCTCCCATCAGGCAGGACGATGGATTTGTTTTTGACCGGTCCCAAAAAACCGGGAGGAATTTGGGTTTCTTTCGACCAGGTTTTTCCTCCATTGTCTGAGATTTTGTAAAGACCCCACCATTCCCGTGGATTTGGTCCTTCTTTGTAAAAAAGGACGATTTTTCCATCCTCCAGCCGATGCAAAACTGGGTTCCAGGTCGGGTTTCGAAAGGTTTCGTTTTCCACTCCATCCGCCACCAGCGCAGGTTCAGACCATTCTCCGTTTTGGAATAATGAGGTGTAAATGCTTACATCCGGGTGCTTTTCATAGGTGCCACCAAACCACGCAGCCATGATTCCTTCCGGTGTTTCCAGGAGGGTAGAAGCGTGGCATTCCGGAAAAGGGGCTGTTTCATAAATGAATCCTGAAGAGATTATTTTCACATCAATATTCTCTTTTTCGGAACTAAGAGAAAGGAATCCCAGAAGACTAAAAAAGCTGATCAAAGCACCCATGGATAAGCGGTTTTGGTGGAAAAACAGGAAAATCACCTTAACAAAAAAGCCGGACTTTTTTGAGAAACCGTCCGGCTGTGACCTGTTGTGAAATGGTAAAGAAAGAAATCAGGTGATTGGCAGGGTTGCCCAATCACCTGAAGGGTATCACTTGCTGATTCTCAATTTCCGGCAGCAGCGGAAGTCCTCTTAGGAACAAACGCTTCAAAAGGATAGGTTCTTGGAAGGACATCGATCCCTGAAGTTACTTTCATCGGTGTCTCACCGGCAAAGGTCAATTCGACAAAGTATCCTCGGTATCCTGACTCAGGGGTGGTCATGTTGACGGTCAATTCTCCGGAATCAGGTACTGGAATTTCCTCCGCAGTCCAGTTTGGACCAAAGACATCAATCCTGAAATCCCTGGCCATTGGATTGTAGGCAGACCAGAGTTTGATCGAAGCAGGTTTGTTGACTGGGTCATAAGTGACTTTGATCTGATCTCCTTCGACTTTCCAACTGTATGTTGGTCGGGAAGTTTTGTTTAAAACGGAGGAATAGAATGCGATCAGATTGGGAATGGCATCGGAATCTCCCACGTCATGTCCAAAGTTGGGTACATACATCACGTGCTTTTCTTCAGGCAAACTGTCCCAATAAAACTTCCAGCTGTCAGGTTGGAAAAACTCATCCCCTGCCGCGTTGATCAGGAGTTTGGGCATGTCATACTCTTTTCGGAAGGAATAGGGTTCGGTGATCTCCATCATCCGGTCAAACTCAGGCGTACCTACCCAATCCATTACACCTTCCCGCACATAATCACCGACTGCAGGTGCCCAAAACCCATAGTTTTTCCAATGATGCTGAAAGGATGGGACCAAATTGAGCAAGTCGATTACCACCGGTACAATTGCCACTACCCGGTCATCTACCGCAGCAGTGGTCCATGTGGTCCAGCCTCTTTTTGAAGCACCACCGACTACAAAGCTGTTTAGGTTTTTGTTGTATTTTTCTTTTGTTACGGCAGTAACTGCGTCCATGGCAAGCTTGGCGGCTTTGGTCATCGGAAGACGCGCAAGCCAGATTGCGTCCTCATCCTTAGCACCACCTTCCAGGAATTTTCTCCAACCGTAAGAAATGATCTCATCCTCATAGCGCTCTCCAAAGGTGTCATTGGCAAAAGTGATGGGTTGAAAAGGAACGTTGTGGATTTGGGCCACAATCGAATTTGTTCCGGTGGAAGCCGCTAAGATGAGCGGATCAGGTTCTTCGGGCATTTTGGAATTGGTACTTCCTCCTCCAATCCAAAGCATGCCGGTCTCATGTGGAGTGTCTTTTGGTACTACCAGAGATACCCAGTGCCACCATTCAGTTTTGTCCAAAATATCCGAAGTAAGCCAGTGTTGGGAGTACATCTTCAGCACATGGAAATCATACTTTTCTCCGGGTACCGAATGCACGATTTCATACCGGAACGTGGAATCCGGTTTGTGGACGTAATCTTTCAGCAGGGTATTGCTTCTTTCTTCAGCTACGGGAGTTGTTGTCTCTTTCCCTTGACAGGCAAAAAGGGCCACAGCCAAAAAGAGCCCAAGGCTAGTCTTTGGCAAAAAAGATAAGATAGTGTTTCTCATGAAGGTTAGTGTGGGTTGTTGAACTGAAAAGCTAATCATAATTGTACATCCTGTCAAATTGATTGCAATTGCAAAAGCTGCGAGTTTCCTATCTGAGGGATTAGAGGCGAAAGCAGCCTGTTTTTTAGTAAATTAATGACTTGAGTTTTTAGAAAATTTCCTCCAATGTCCCAAACCTTGAAACCATGGAGCTGCTGAGTGAAAATGCACGGAAGATTCTGCAGGAAAGGTATTTGATCAAGGATGCTGCAGGCAGGTCAAAGGAAACGCCGGAGGAGCTTTTGCTCAGGGTAGCCAAAACAGTAGCTCAAGCTGAAAAAAAGTATGGAAGTCAGCAGGGAGTGGAAAAGTGGGAGCGGGAATTTTTTGGCATGATGTCCAATCTTGATTTTTTACCCAATTCCACTACACTCATGAATGCCGGAACGGGTTATGGACAGCTGAGCTCCTGTTTTGTTCTTCCTGTCAAGGACAGCCTAAGCGGGATTTTTCAGACCCTCCGACTGGCAGCTTTAGTGCAGCAGAAAGGAGGAGGTACCGGGTTTAATTTTTCCGAATTGAGGCCCTCCGGAGACCATATCAGTCAAAGTGGAGGTCAATCTTCAGGTCCCGTTTCATTCATCCGGGTTTTTGATTTTGCAGCTGAGCACATCAGGCAGGGAGGAAAAAGGCGGGGAGCCAATATGGGGATTTTGAATGTGGATCATCCGGATATTTTTGAATTTATCCGATTGAGGACAGAGGGGAAAAGGCTCAAAAACTTTAATCTTTCCGTTGGAATTTCGGATTCGTTTATGAAGGCTCTGGAGGCAAACGCAGACTGGAACCTGATCAATCCACGAACCGGAAAATCAGTCCGGATGGTTAAGTCAGGTGTCCTTTGGAGTGAATTATGTGAGCAGGCCTGGCTGTCCGGTAATCCGGGATTGATCTTTTTGGATACCATCAACGCGGCCAATCCGGTTATCTCCATAGGGGAAATAGCTGCCACCAATCCCTGTGGAGAAGTCCCGCTGCTTCCCAATGAATCCTGCAATTTGGGTTCGATCAACCTGACGAAATTTGTAAAAACTGTAGAAGCAGAAAGGACTGAATTGGATTGGAAAAAGCTTGGAGAAACTGTCGAGAAGTCGATCCGGTTCTTGGACAATGTCTTGGACATCAATAAATTTCCATCCGAATCCATCTCCAAAGCCTCCTTGGCCAACCGTAAAATCGGACTTGGAGTCATGGGCTGGGCAGAACTTCTGATTCGTCTTGGAATTCCCTATGCCTCAGTAGATGCCATCAGTTTGGCTGAAAGACTCATGAGTTTTATTCAGGAGAAAAGCCTCAAGGCATCTTCCAGATTGGGAATTGAGCGGGGAAGTTTCCCCAATTGGGAGAAAAGCGTATTCTTTCCGGACCAACCCATGAGGAATGCCACCCGAACGAGCATTGCGCCCACCGGTACCATTTCCATTTTAGCAGACACTTCTTCCTCTGTCGAGCCCCTTTTTGCCTTGGCTTTTCAGCGGAAAAATGTTCTGAATGGGGAAACCCTTCAGACCATCAATCCGCTTTTCTTGGAAATGCTGAAATCCGAAAGGTTAGCTGAGGGTAAAATTTTGGATCAGGTTATTTCCAGTGGGACCTGCACCCATATCAAGGAATTGCCCGGGAAGTTTCGCGAGCTGTTCCGGACAGCCCTCGAAATTTCTCCGGAATGGCACCTACGCCATCAAATTGCTTTTCAGAAATTCACGGATAATGCCGTCTCCAAAACAGTCAATCTCCCTTCGGATTCAACCATTGGTGACGTCGATCAACTTTACCGACAAGCCTGGGAGCTGGGAGCCAAGGGGATTACTGTTTTTCGAAATGAAGCAGGCGATCAACAATTGCTTTATCGGGGAATCAAATCCTCCGGCCCGGAATTCATCAGGTGTGTTCGTTGAGAATATTGTTTGACATCCCGGGCCGTTTTTGGCTTAGGAAAAGTGATTCTTAACAAATGCCAACAGCTGATTGGATGTCATCTTATCCGCATCCACCGTATGGACTTTTACTTTGCTGAAGGCTTTGTTGGAAGAAATCTGCTTTAGAAACTGGGTTTTGAGAACTCCTGGACCACTCAGTAGGATTTCATCATATCCTGCAAGCTTATCCTCCAACAGCGAAAAGTATCTTTTCACCTGCTCCTGATGGATGTGGTTGGTTTTAATCTCATTGTTGGAAGCGGCGTGGGTGCTTCCGACCCGGATTTTAGAGTCGGTTTCTCCAGGATATCGAACCATACTTTCAACGGGAGATTCCACCTCTTCAAGAAGGGAGGCCTGATGGTTTTCACAGCTTATCAAAAAGGCATGACTTTGGTCCATCCATACTCCTAATTTTTTATTTTCTTTCGTTTCCATGGTAGAGTTCGGGTTAATGATTGTTGTTTGATTTATTTCTAGTGAATGTGCTTTAGGTCTTTTTCATATTGTTTGATGAATTCCATAGCTTCTTCATCGCTTAGGTTTTTGAAGAATTCATAACCTTGGGATACAGCATAGAAATCAGCCGGAGTCTCCAATACCACGATTTTATCCGCTAATTCTTCCAATTGTAGGATGGTATCGGGTGCCCCAATCGGAGCAGCAACTATCAGTTTTGCGGGCTTGAGTTTCTTGCAGAGTTTCAAAGTCGCAAAAAGCGTAGCTCCGGTCGCAATTCCGTCATCTATTACGATGACAGTCCTGCCTTTCATAGGCGGGAGAGGTTTCCCTTTTCGGAGAAGTTCGATTCTCCTTCTGATTTCATGTTTTTCAGATTCCAAAATCTCCTGAATCTGGCTTTCATTGACTCTGGCAGAAGCTATCGAAGACATGTACAGACTTCCATCCTCCGCCACTGCCCCCATAGCAAATTCGGGATTGAAGGGATAGCCAAGCTTCCGGGAAATCACCGGTACCATTTCGGCTTCCAGTTTCTGGGCGACATAAAAGGCCGTTTCCATACCACCCCTGGGGATTCCAACAATCAATGGATGCTCTTCTTTATAAACCATCAAAGCTTCACCAAGCTTTTTTCCGGCATCTTTTCTATCCTTAAACATAGCTTTGGGCTTATAGTCAATGAGGAGTTTTGCTTTTATTTAATCTTGGAGAATTGCTCAAGTGGGCTTCAAGCCAAGCCTCTGTTTCAAGCGCCACAGCCTCCAATGCCCCAGGTTCCTCGAATAAATGACTCGCACCTGGTATTACTTTCAATGCTTTTTGGGCGTTAATGAGGCTTAGTGACTCCAGGTTGAAATCCAAAATAGGTGGATCGTTTTCACCGACCAGAAGAAGGGTAGGGGCTTTGACCAGATGGAGTACATCATTTGCCAGATCCGTTCGGCCCCCTCTACTCACAATCGCATGAATCTGATCTTTGAGAAGGGAAGCGGCCACAAGTGCCACTGCTGCACCGGTACTCGAACCATAAAATCCCACCGGAAGCTTGATCAGATAGGGTAAGGACTTCAGTCGGGTAGTTACCTCGCGAAGTCGACCGGCAAGGACCTTGAGGTTGAATTCCTCCGGATCCAATTCAGGATCGTGCCGCGCATACAAATCCAGCAGGTAAGTGGCATAACTCTGTTTGTTTAGGTATTGGGAGATGAATTGGTTTCTGGGACTATATCGGCCACTCCCGCTTCCGTGGGCAAATATGACCAAGCCTTTAGAATGTGCGGGAAGGGTCAAATCTCCCTCAAGTGCTATTTTTCCGAGTTCAATTTTCAGTGTCTCTTTCATGATTTCCGAACTTATTAAATCCAAAATCACCTGTTTTGAGAATTCATTGCCGTACTAAACCAGAAATTTCGAAAGCCTATTTTGACCCCTTAACCAATTTATTCCGAACCATTTACTTCATTAAATGACGCGAATAAAAAGGTGGGATAAAATGATATTCATCATGCTAAAGGCAAATAAAAACTCAGGAAAAGCCGTGTGTTGAGAATGGAAAAAATGGATTAATGATTACATTTTAAAAAATCAACAGGCTTGATTTGTCAATTTCCTTCAGTCCTTCCAATCGACTTGTTTTAACACGATTTGCTGGTAATTATCCCGCTCGTAAATTATCCCAACCCGGGATTCGGTAAGTTTTACCAAATCCGAATAAGCAGTCCAAGCTTGATTTTTTGGGTCGGCTACCTGGTCGATCAAGATGGTTTTTACCCATGTTTTTCCTTCATCCCAGCTGACTTTGATGCTGAGATTGTTTCGGTTTTTTTGGTCTGCCGCATTGGAGTGGGCTAAAATCATTTTTCCATTTTGCTCACCTAGATTCAGAATAGAACCCTGACATACCGGATCTGGTAATTGAGATTCAAAATATGCTTCATCCCAAGTCTTTCCACCATCGGAAGAATAGGCAAGAATTCGGCTGCGGATGTCACCTTTTTGATTTCGGATACTCATAATCATCCGACTGTTGCTGAGTTCGGCAGCGATGGATTCATTCGAACCGGGAATATCCACGGATTCGGATAGCTGAAAGCTTTTACCATGGTCGTCGGTAAAGAAGCTGTGTGCTTGATATTCCGCAAAGTTCTCAATGGGATCCCCCACCGAGTGATTGGCAGCCACGACGATTCGCCCTTTGTATTTTCCGGTTTGAAATTGGAAAGCATGCCCCGGAGTATTGGCATAATGTCTCCAATCAGCTGGATTAGTATAGGATGGATTGAAATTTGGATTGTTTGGCTTGTGGACTTGGAGCGTAATGTTTTCGGGTTTTTCCCAAGTTTTCCCCAGGTCAAAAGATTTCATCACCCAAACTTCCCGCACACCACGGTTCAAGCGAATGTCATATTCATGGTTGTTGCCGGTATTGTAGAAAAGGTAAACGACTCCTTGAGGATGATTTGGATCAAAAAGATCTACAACCGGCGCGGGATTCCCGGCCTGAAGGGAGTCGTAATCCATGATTGTTTCAAGACTTGACCACGTGAGACCTTGATCCGAACTTCTTTTGAGGACTAAGTTCACATCTCCAAAGTCATCGCTTCCGTTGACTCTTCCCTCTGCAAAGGCCAGCAATTCCCCGTTAGGTAAGGATATGATGGCAGGAATCCGATAGATGGCGTGGCCCTCTGTACCTCCTTGAAAGACCAACGTTTCGGATTGGGCAAACATCAACTGGGGGATAAACAGACCTAGAAAAAGCAATCGTAAAGGATTCATGAGATAAGGTTTAGGTTATAAGTAAAAAACTTTGATCCGTTTATCAAAGCCTTCCCAGGGATAGTCTCATTTCTTTGGAAGCTTGGAATTACCTGATTTGTCTGGAATCTCAGATGTCGCTGCGGGCGGCATCGACAGATTTTTAGGCTTTGATTAGGCCCAATTTAGTTCTGGAATATTTTCTTTAAGGCGGTTTTAACCTGTAGCGATCTCAAAAACAGGTGATTATGGAAAAGTAATTTTTTCATAAACATTTTTAATTAGAAAAAGTCTAAATAAAGATTGACTCGAATACGATTCGGGTATAAGTTTGCATCGTTATTTATAATAAGTCTAGATAAAATTACGAGATGAGATCGCTTTACCTGTTTGTTGGAGTTTTTCTGCTGCTGTCAGTACCAGTTTTTGCTCAGAAGAATGTGTTGAAGGGAAAGATTGTGGATGAGAAGCAGCTTCCAGTGCAGGGCGCTTCGGTGGTGCTGGAAGGTACCGTTCGGGGAGTTCAGTCTGATCTTGAGGGAAATTTTGAAATCAAGGATTTTCCAAAGGGAGATTATCGGTTGAAGATCAGTTTGGTTGGTTTTGAGACCCTGATCAAGGAATTTTCAATTGATGAAAAAGAAACGAAATCATTGGAAATCACACTGAATGAGGAGGCACTTTTATTGGATGAATTTAGACTTTCTGCAAGCCGGGGAATCTTGGGTCAAACGCACCTTCCGGAAGTGGATGATTTTCGAATCAATGCCGGCAAAAAGAATGAAGTAATCCGGATCAGTGAAATCAATGCCAACCTGGCGATGAACAACAGCCGCCAGATTTTTGCAAAAACTCCCGGAATCACCATTTGGGAAAATGATGGATCAGGAGTTCAATTGGGTGTGGCGAGCCGCGGACTTAGTCCCAACCGCTCTTGGGAATTCAACGTGAGGATGAATGGTTACGACATTACGCCTGACCCAATGGGCTATCCGGAAGCTTATTTTACCCCTCCAATGGAAGTGGTAGAGCAAATTGAAATTGTCCGAGGTGCATCTTCCCTGCAGTATGGATCACAGTTTGGTGGCTTGATGAACTTTGTCTTAAGAAAGCCGGATAAATCAACACGGTTTACCGCCGAAACCATCAACACCGTCGGAAGTAATGGGCTCTTTAGCTCATTCAATTACATCGGAGGCACAGAAGGGAAGTGGAACTACACCGCCTACTACCAAAAAAGAGTTGGAAACGGTTGGAGAGAAAACGGGGAATTCAATACCGATCATGCCCACATGGAAGTTAGCTATGCTGCTACCAACCGATTGAAGCTTGGTATGGAAATGACCTACATGACCGCTGATACGCAGCAACCGGGAGGATTGACGGATTCACAGTTTGAAGAGGATTCCCGTCAGAGTACCCGTGCTAGAAACTGGTTTAGTACGCCATGGTTTATTCCTTCTTTATACGCAGAATATCTTATCTCTCCGAAAACCAAACTCAGCTGGAAGGCCTTTGGGACATTTGCAGAGCGAAACAGTGTGGGCTTTATGAGACCGATCAATGTGGAGGATGATTTGGGCAACCGTCAGGTGGATCGGGATTATTACACCACTTACGGCACCGAACTTAGACTGAGCTCCAATTACACGCTATTCGGCAAGGATCAGACGCTGATGTCAGGTTTGAGATATTTCAATGGCCATATTGACCGAAAACAACTTGGCGTTGGAACCACGGGATCGGACTTGGATTACTCTGTTGCGGCAGGGGATTACCGTAGAGACCTTGACTTTTCCAATATCAACCTGGCCGCTTTTGTCGAAAATGTGTTCCGTTTTTCGGACAAGTTTTTGGTCACAGCAGGTGTTCGTGTAGAAAACATCCGCTCCGTAATGGAGGGTCAATTGAATGTCGTCAATGGAAATCCCCAATTGCTGGATCAGATCAGCCGAGCCCGCTCTTTTGCCTTAGTTGGAGTGGGTGCGGAGTACCACTTGACTTCAGGGACTGAATTTTACGCCAATTTCTCCCAAGCTTATCGACCAGTCCTCATCTCAGATCTAACTCCACCCGCTACCACGGATGTAATCGATCCTAATCTGAAAGATTCCAAAGGCTACAATGTTGATTTTGGTTACCGAGGCACCTTGTTTTCTTACCTGCAGTTTGATGTGAGTTACTTCCTGCTCAACTATGCAGATCGGATCGGTACCATTGCCCAGACTCGGGAAGATGGAAGCATCTATCAATTCAGAACCAACTTAGGTAATTCTGTCAGCCAGGGATTTGAGGGTTATGTGGAATTTGATCCGGTGACAGCGCTTTTTGGTAATTCAAGGTTTGGATACCTACACCTATTTGCATCCTTAGCTTTTGTGGATGCAACCTACGGTGACTTTGAGGTGACTTCTGTGACAAACGGACAAATCCAGCCCAAAAATCTGAAAGGGAATCAAGTAGAAAATGCCCCCCGAAAAATCAACCGATATGGTGCCACCTACAACCTTGGCAAGTTTTCCATGACCTGGCAATTGAGTGATATCGGCAAGGCTTTTTCCGATGCATCCAATACTGAACTGCCCAATGCTGCTGCCACTGTGGGGGTGATTCCCGCTTATCGAGTTCAGGACTTGTCTGCCAGCTGGAATTTGTGGAAGCAGCATTCCCTAAAAGCAGGGGTGAATAACCTGACCAATGAAAACTACTTCACCCGAAGAGCAGGTGGGTATCCTGGTCCGGGAATTATGCCTGCTGACGGACGAACCTTCTATGCTACCCTGGCATTGAAGTTTTAAGTAAAAAAGACTTCACCAAAAGCCAGTTCTGAGTCACTCAGGGCTGGCTTTTCCTTTGGGTAAAAGTCACAATCTTCCCCAAAAAAGAACGAGGCTGCCTTTCTCGATAGACAGCCTCTGGTGTTATTTATTTTCTTTAAACCTGCGCGCTTGATCAAGGATTTTGACTTGGGATTGGCTTTTCAAATTCCACAATGTACTCTGACATATATTTCCCCAAGTCAGAGTATTTGAAAAACAGTCTGGCACGCTTACCTAACTTGAGACTGGTGTTTTTGGCGGCGATATCCTCCGGAGAATTCAGGGGTTGAAGGGAAGGATACCAAAGTACATGTCCGGGTTTTTTGAGTAAAAGCTGAGGCTTTGACCAAGCTTGGGAATTGTTTCCTTCACCCAGCTCCCGGTGCGGATTGAAGGAAATGTATAACTCATCTCCGACCCAGGACTGACCTTCCACTTTGCCCATCAGCATCACCCAGCACTCGAGGTGGGTGTTCCAGCTGACCGAAGGTCCCCAATGAAATCCGCCTGTAGGGGATGAGGCTGGACCACCATCTTCTGATCTGGGGATTTGCAGTGAGGAAACAGGCTGTCCAACGCCATCCCAGGGTGCATTGAAGCCTTTTCCATCCCATCTCATTCCTTTTCCCTGTGGATCGTCCAGATCGTCCAGTTTTATCCGTGCAATACTGATGCACTGTCCGCTCCATTCGGTCTCTGCAGAATAGGTGGCTGGATCATACTTACCGGGATAGCCGTACTCACCATAGAACAGGTAGAGGTAGTCGCCCACCGCTACCGCAGATGGATCCCCAACTCCACCGGCGAAAGTCTTGGAGGTATTGTGCGGCTTGAGGATCATCCGTTCATTTTTATCTTCGAGAAAAAGCCCCTTATTTTCCCAATTCCAGCCTCCATCGGTGGATTTCATTACACCGATTCGAGGGACAGCCGCAGGGGTGATTCGATCCGTCAGTCCCAGAGGCCAATCTTTGTCCTTATATCCCTCACCGGTTTGAGGATTGAAAGGGAGCGTCTCAGGATAGTTTTCATTGTGATAAATGGCATAGAGGGTGCGACCGGTTGTGTCCCGTTGATCTTGGTAAACGGTCTCAAACCATACCGCCCCATGCAGGCCAGGTTGGCCGACGGGAGCATTTTTTGGTAAAGTCGGAGCGATGTATTGTTCGGCAGGTGTGCTGAACACTTCATCAGCATTGGCCCCTGAGGCAAATTTCAGATCCCTCGCATACCCCCAAACTGGATCCTCACCATATTTTCCCGGAAAAATCCGAAGGGTATCGCCTACCCAAACCTCAGCCATGTTGCAGTCCACGAAATTATTGAAATGGAATGTGTCGGTCTCAACCAACCTAAACTGCGGGAGCTGGATCTGGAGGGAATCTTCTATCGAAGCTTGCTCTGACTTGGGAGGCTGACAGGAAGTCCAGCCTAGCGCCAGTCCGGCAAGCAGTAAAAAACGAGATCGGGAATTAGTCATGTGGATCAGATTTAAAGCATTCCAAATTAATGATTTAAGCTGCTTTGACAAGTCACCAGCTTCCAAGGGATTTTGATTGTTGAACCTGGATTATGTGTTAGAATTCGTAGTAGATTTTCTAATGCATATTTCAGGTTGAATAGGCTATTCCAATTTTCCGCACTTTCTCCTGACCCAAATATCCTCTAAAAGGCCATTTTCCCTATCTTCCATTCGCATCACATTTCGACTCATGGGTATTTTTTATTCAGCCAAAAAAAAACTTAAGGCCATCTCAAAGGCCCATTTCTATTTTGAACATGACAAGGCTTTTAACCAAAAAGCACAACTCGCAGCCAGTTCCATCCTAAAAACCCTTCCCAATCACGCTCTTTCTGCTTCCAGCCACAAAATGATCGAATCCTATGCTCTGGAGAAATTGGGTTCGCTCCGATTTGCCCCGGGTCTCAAGGCCTATTCGATCTATCAGGGGGAGTTTAAAGAAGGATGGATTCCCGACAATTACTTTTGGCGCTATGTGTTGCCAAAGGCTAATGGATTTCACAAACCGCTCAGTGACCTCAGGCAATTTGCCAAGCGGATTCTCCAGACGGAGGATATGCCGGATTTGGGGTATTTTATGAAAGGAACCTGGACCACGGTGGATAATCGAGTGCTGTCCCATCAAGCAGCCAAAGACTTCTTCTTTTCTCAATTCCCAGAAATCATCATCAAACTCAACTCGACCATGCGGGGACAGGGATTTTTCAGACTCAATCCCCGTCAGTTTGACCAGTTCGATTTTCAAAATTCCCGGGATTTTGTAGTCCAGGCGCCTATTGACCAAGCGGACTGGTACGACCAATTCACCCAAGAAAGTGTTGCAACGCTTAGAATCACCACACTCAAACTACCGGGACAGGCAGCCCATTATCGGGCGGCATTTATGCGATTTGGTCAAAAGGGTGCGGATCGGATTACCGCAGATTCCCGATTGGTAGTGGGCGTGAATCCAACTGGAGAAATGGATCGTTTTGCTCTCAATTCCGATTGGGAGCTTTCGGACCGACATCCTGACTCCAAAATCAGCTGGGAGGGAATGAAGATTCCCGATTTTGAATTTATGGTGAAAAAATGCCTCGAACTTCACGAGCGCGTCGGAAGTATAGAGATCATTGGATGGGACGTAGTCATGGATAAATCGGACCAAATGCAGCTCATGGAGTGGAATACCGACTATCCGGGAATAGTCCACTCCGAAATGACCACCGGCCCCAATTTTCTGGGACTGGGTTGGGAAAATCTCTGGAAATCCAAAGCATAGGTTCGCCTTTCCCGATGGGTTTTGATTGGGATTGGGGGTATTTTTTTTCATCTTACCCGAGAAATCAAGCTTAGTCGAAATCGTGGAATTACCTGGTACACCTCAGCGATCGTTTGATAGTGACGGAACCGGTTTTTTCCAATAATCCCCTGATTGCATGAGAAATACCATTTTATTCCTATTGATGATTGCTGTTTTTTCCTGTGAGTCAACACCCGCTCAGGAAGCACCGGAAGAATTTATCAGGGGTGTATATGGCAATCCCGGAACACTGTTGAAGGCAGGCTATTCCTTTGATTCCCTTGGAATGAATGCGGTTTTTGTGCGAAGTGTCTCACTCAACCGGGAGTTTTATGAGACTTCCAAAAAGCAGGGAGTCAAGGTATTTGTGGAGTTCCCTACTCTAAATGGAAAAGAATACCTGAAAGATCATCCCGATGCCTGGCCGATTGACGAAAAAGGAGAAAAATCACCTCCTGCGGACTGGTTTATGGGGATTTGCCCTACGCACCCCGGATTCAAGGAATTTAGGTCAGAGCAGTTGAAGGAAATTCTACGGGAATATGAAGTGGATGGGGTTTTTCTGGATTACGTGCATTGGCATGCCCAATTTGAAACTCCTGAACCCATTTTGCCTGAAACTTGCTTTTGCGACCGGTGTACGGGGGCTTTTGGTGCAGCCATCGATACGGTGATTCCAGGAGAAACTATCCCTCAGCGGGCGGAGTGGATATTGAATAATGTCGATTCCCAATGGAGAAAATGGCGAGTGGGCATTCTCAACGGATGGGTCGAGGATATGGGCAAAATCCTCAAATCTCAGCAGCCTTCGGCAAAGTTGGGCGTGTTTCACTGCGCTTGGTACCCGGCTGATTACGACTCGGCTTTGTATCGGACGATGGGTTTGGATCCGGTGGCTTTGGCAGAAAGAGCAGATGTGCTGGCACCAATGCTGTTTCACCACATGAAAGGAAGACCTACTACCTGGGTGGGAGAATATGTGGCTTGGTTGGGCAAGACTCTTGGTCCGGAGAGACTGAAACAAACTCAAATCTGGCCCATAGTCCAATCCCATAACAATCCGGGGATCGTCAGCGCTGAAGAATTTCGCCAGGTAATGATTGAGGGTTCAAAAGCTCCGGCATCTGGAATTATGATGTTTTCGGATCAGTCGCTGGTCGAAGACCCTGAGAAAATCAGGGTCATGAAAGAGCTTTATTCCAAAGGGAGACCCAAGTAACACAGGAAACAAAAGAAAAAATTTGTTTGGTCCTTTCTAAATCAAGATTTTACCTTTCCATCGAAACCCAATAGAAACCTGTTCTGAAACTCATGAAAAACCCCAACTTTCTCTTTTTTTCAATATTCCTGCTTCTGGGAGCTTTCGGGTGCGCCACAGAGCAAAAGGAGGAACCCCAACGCCCCAATATCATTTTCATCATGTCCGATGACCATGCCTATCAGGCAATTTCGGCTTATGACAATCGCCTGATCGAAACTCCCAACATCGATCGGATTGCCAAAATGGGGATGTTGTTTACCAACGCCAGCGTCACCAATTCCATCTGTGCACCTTCCCGAGCCACAATTTTGACCGGAAAGCACAGTCACCTCAACGGGAAAATTGACAATCATTTTCCATTTGACACCACCAACATCACTTTCCCTCAAATCCTTCAACAGGCCGGTTACCAGACAGCCATGTTTGGCAAACTCCACTTTGGCAACAATCCAAAAGGCTTTGACCAGTTTAAAATTTTGCCGGATCAGGGCTCGTATTACAACCCCGATTTCATCACTAAGAATGAAGGAAAAATCAAGGTCGAGGGCTACGTGACGGATATCATCACCGACATGACTTTGGATTGGCTGCAAAAAGAGCGAAAAGCTGAACAGCCTTTTCTGCTCATGTATCTGCACAAAGCCCCGCATCGGGAATGGCTTATGGCCGAGCGCCATCTGCCGGATTATATCGGGAAAACATTCCCGGAGCCTGCAACGCTATTTGATGATTATTCAGGAAGAGGGTCGGCTGCACGAGATGCGGAGATGAACTTGCTCAAACACATGAACTGGTCTGGTGACTCCAAGTTGTATCCGGAGGTTTTGGACGAAATGGGGATTCCAGATGCCTCGGGCTGGGACAAAGGGGCCTTCCAACGTGAGGTGGGTCGATTGACTCCTGCACAACGGGCGAATTGGGATAAGGCGTACATGAGAGTGAACGAAGACTTCAAAAAAGCCTATCCGACCATGACTGAAAAGGAAAAAATGCAGTGGAGGTATCAGCGCTACATGCAGGATTACCTGGGGACCATCGCTTCAGTAGATGAGAATGTGGGGCGCTTGTTGGATTACCTGGAGGCCAACGGATTGATGGAGAATACGATTATCGTGTACACTTCTGACCAGGGATTCTACCTCGGTGAGCATGGTTGGTTTGACAAGCGATTCATCTACAACGAGTCGTTCAAGACTCCACTTTTGGTCTCCTGGCCGGGGAAAGTTCAGCCGGGCAGCAGATCCGATGAATTGGTTCAGAACCTGGATTTTGCCCAGACCTTCCTCGAGGCAGCGGGTGTTCCTGCACCATCTGATATGCAAGGCGAAAGTTTATTGCCAATTCTAACCGGAGAAACCGAAAAGTGGACGCGGGATGCGGTCTATTACCATTACTATGAATATCCGGCTGTTCACATGGTTAAGAGGCACTATGCCATCGTGACCAAAGAGTATAAACTCGTGCATTACTATTTCGATGTGGATGAGTGGGAACTGATCGACCGGGTCAAAGATCCTCAAGAAATGAAAAACGTCTACGATGATCCTGCCTATGCCGAAATCAAAAAAGACCTGCATGCCCGACTGGAAAAACTCCGGGAAAAATACGGAGACAGCTCCGAGCTAAGTCAAAGCTATATCGACCGGTATTTGGATGACATTGCCAAAAAACGGGCTTTTGGAGCCAACCAAAAAACTGTCAAAGAAATTTTGGAAAAGTCCGGTCGGAAGGCCGAGTATGAATTTAAATAACAGCAAAAAGCCTCTGATTTCGAAATCAGAGGCTTTTTTGAATCTATCCACTAGGGGACTCCAAACTTTAGATATAGGATTATTCCCATATCAAAGAAAATATATTGAAATCAGACAACGGCTGAAAGCCTCGTTTCTCCTTTGATTACTTCCACGGCCAGATGCTTAAGACTTTTTGAAGTAAGCATTATATCGAGTTCCTTTCGGACTTTAACCACCTCGAAGTGAAGGGGGCATGGATTTTTTTCAGAGCATTTGGGAAGTCCCAAGCTGCATCCGGCAAACAGATTGTCTCCGTCAATGGCCTTGATGATGTCTTTAAGGGTGAATTTAGCATGGCTTTCATCTACGAAAAAGCCTCCATGGGGTCCTTTTGAGGATCCAATCAAGTGTGCCTTAACCAAGGTTTGGAGGATTTTAGCGGTGAAAGCTTCTGGAGTATCTATTTTACTACCGATTTCTTTTGCACCTACTTTTCGGTCTTCCAGACTTTGTGTCCAGATGTAAATGACTGCTTTGGCAGCGTACTTTGCGGCTTGGGAAAACATCGCGGATAAATTTGTCCGAAAATTAATTTGAATTATTCTTTAAAAACAGAAAAGCCGGATTAAGTTCAATCCGGCTTTAACTAGTAAAAAAACCACAACCAATTTCTTATTTGGGAAGCAATACTTGGTCTATCACGTGGATGATACCATTGGAGGCGGAGACCGTTCCCACGATCTTAGCTCCATTGATGGTGACCGATCCGTCCTCAGCTACTGCAATGGTGACAGATCTTCCATCGGCAGTTCCCAGATTTCTTCCGTTGACAAAGTCTTCAGGTTTGTAGACGCCCAAGAGCACATGGTATTCGAGAATATCCCGGAGTTTTCGCTGATTTTCAGGTTTGACCAAATCGTCCAAAGTGCCCGCAGGCAACGCATCAAATGCAGTATTAGTCGGAGCAAACACGGTAAATGGTCCCACATTCGTGAGGGCATCCACATAATCAGCCGCTTTCAAAGCTGCCACTAAAGTGCTGTGATCTGCAGACCCCACCGCTACTTGTACAATGTTGGGATTCGAGACATTATCTACCACTGCAGACTGTCCGGGGTTCAGGGCGGCGCCTTCAGTACCCGAACTTTGATTTTCGGTGGAGGAGCCTCCGCAGGAGAATCCTACGAAAGCTAAGCCAACCATCAGGTGATTAAACAACTTTTTCATGGTTTTTGGATTTAGGGGGTGCCTGATACCAGGCTACTTTTTAGTGATTCGTTAGACCTCTACTATACATGCCTAAAAGTATATTGGAAAATAATAAAAGACAAAAAAGTCCTTTAAATAAATAACTGATTTTGCTCAGCTTCTTTGACCTGGAGTTTCTTGGATTTTAATTTCCAAAGTAGGATTCCTGCCATGGATAAAAACATCAAGAAGATGAGGAATCCATTGGTTACTCCCATAATTATTCTCCATTCCCAATTTTCTACCAAGGCAAAGGCAATTCTCCCCAAAAGTGTCAACTGAAAAGATGCCCACGGCCACCAGAGCATGTTGTGATAGGGTGATTGACGGATTCCAAAAAAGGTCGGGAATATAATCGGTGCATGTGCCCAAATCATTGAAAAGGTGAAGCCTAGGAAAAAGGTGTGTAGAACCAGATCGTAAAAGAGCGGATGACTTTCCATCAATAGCAAAATCAACCCCTGAATGCCCATCCAGAGGTATCCAATGCGAAGTCCAATTCCGGTGTAGCGGAATTGCCCCTTTTTCTTTGAAGCGACTTTTGCCATATCAAATACCAGCAGCCAAGCGGAAATCATTAGGACAGCCACACCCAGCAGTTCATTTCCCAAGCCGTGAAAAGGGAAAAGCATACCGATGAAAAATAATCCCAAATAACCTCCCAGGGCTTTTTTTGACCAGGATGGGACGGGCAAGAACTGGGTCAATTCCAAACGCTCGCCGACAATGGTGAATATGAGGAATCCCATCCACCATGTGCTGCCGGCTGGGATCAAACCACTTTTCCAAACCATAAAATTTCCAATAAACCAGAAGACTGCACCACAATACAAGAGGAAGGTGTGAAAATTTGGGTCCTTGACGGACTGGTAATGAATGATCAGTCCAAGTCCAAGTGACCCCGAAAGTAGAAAGAGCAATCCGGCCGATGCCTCTCCTATCAAAAAGAATATGTTTGAAAGTCCAGATAGAATTGGGATTAGAAGCCAGAACTTTTTCTTCATTACCATAGCCCGCTCGATGGATATCAGGGTGCCCAAAAATCCCCCTACCATCAAAAGCCCATGGTTGACTCCGGCTTCAGTAATCGGTATGACAGGGTAGCCCAACCGGATCCATCCACCCGCAACTCCCAGCACTAATCCCAGTACTACCAGAGGTAATACAAATGAGGGTTTTAGAAATTTCATTTTCCTCTTAAAATTTTATTCGGGTAAAACTATACAGTTCAAAAATAATAAAAAAATATAAAAGGATATTTTTGTCTTTTATTATTTTCCTTCTACATTTGAATCATAAATCGGATTAACCCATGTTTTCCAAGGCTTGTAAATACGCAATCAACTCCATGATTTTTCTGGCAACACTGCCGGAAGGAGAAGAGCGAATTGGGCTCAAGGATATTGCAACGGCGATTAATTCTCCGGAAGCCTTTACCGCAAAAATCCTCCAAGCCTTGGTGAGAGAAAACCTCCTGGAGTCGATAAAAGGCCCAAATGGAGGGTTTCAAATTTCAGAAGTAGGAAAAAAAGTGACGCTCCATCGGGTTGTTCAAGTGATAGACGGGGATTCTGTATTCACAGGATGCGCCTTGGGCTTACAGGAATGTACTGAAAAACGGCCCTGTGCAGCTCACCATAAATTTAAGGCAATTCGGGATCATCTCACGGGGATGATGATGACAACCACTCTGGAGGATATGGCCAATGGCATCCGGCAGGGAGTTTCGTATCTAAAGTATTGAAAAAAATTTGAAATAAAAAAGGATAAAAAAGTCCTTTAAATTACTAAAGTCATGGATCCAATAGCTGATAAAAAAGTAGGAAAAATCGTAGCGGACAATTTCCGCACTGCAAAGGTCTTTACCGAACTCGGGATCGACTTCTGTTGCAAAGGTGGTGTAAAACTGTCCGAAGCTTGCGAAATGCGCGGCCTGAATACCGAAAAGGTAATCGAGGAACTACTTCAAGTATTTCAGACAGGTGATTCCACAAATT
Organism: Algoriphagus lacus; assembly: GCF_003583985.1. Taxonomy (GTDB): domain Bacteria; phylum Bacteroidota; class Bacteroidia; order Cytophagales; family Cyclobacteriaceae; genus Algoriphagus; species Algoriphagus lacus. The sequence continues at coordinate 315,067 of NZ_QXML01000002.1, forward strand.
ACCTCGGAATGGGAATGGGGGAATTGGTGGATTATATCCTCAAAATTCACCATAAATATGTGGAAGACACCATTCCAGCGCTCAAGTTCTACCTGGAAAAAATCAACCGGGTTCATGGGGAGCGACACCCGGAATTGGAAGAGATTAAAACGCTGTTTTTCGATGCAGCAGATGCTTTGACTGTTCACATGAAAAAGGAGGAGTTTATACTTTTTCCTTACATCAAAGCGATGGAGGAATCCCTCAAAAGTGATTTTCATCTTTCGGCACCCCACTTTGGGCACATTGACAATCCCATCTTATTAATGGAGGAGGAACACGATACTGAAGGGGAGCGATTCCGTAGGATTTCGACTTTGAGCAACAAATACACTCCGCCTGCTGATGCCTGCCAGACTTATCGCGTGGCTTTTGCAATGCTAGAGGAATTTGAGAACGACTTGCATACTCACATCCATCTGGAAAACAACATTCTGTTTCCTGTGGCCCAACAGGTTTTTGAGAAAATCACTCACTGAGATATGACTACTGACCTTCACTCTATGTCCAACACTTCTCAACCTGTCTTCATCGGAAACAGGACGATGTGGCTTACCTGGGCGGTAGGGTTTTTTCTGATTGCATCCATTTTGGGAGTGATCATGAGGTCATTTCATATCTGGGATGTTCCTGGTTTGGATTATAGAAATATCCTGCATGCACATTCCCATTTGGCTTTGTTGGGCTGGGGATACACTGTACTTCTGGTCGGGATCGTATTCAGTCTGAATTTTCAGCCAAAAAGCCAGATCGCATTGAAGTGGCTTTTTGGAGCTTCGGTTTTTGCCAATCTGGGTATGCTCGTTTCATTTCCTTTTCAGGGTTATGGCCCGATCAGCATAGGTTTTTCCACTCTTCATGTCCTGATTACTTATGGTTTCGCATGGATCATTTTACCGGTTCTCAGTCAAAACCGCCAAAAGACAGGAGTGAGAATGATCCGAATGGCCATGGTTTTCCAGCTCCTTTCCACCTTGGGCCTTTGGGCTCTGGGACCGATCATTTCAAGTTTGGGAAGGATGCATGAACTGTACTTCATGTCAATTCAGTGGTTCCTTCATTTTCAGCTCAATGGCTGGTTTGTCTTGGGAGTGTTGGGATTGTTGATACTTCATTTTGAACAGAAAGGCGTAACGCTTCCATTAACCCGGTTCAAACTTGGCTTTGCGGCTTTGACTGTGGTTTTGACTTATGCACTGGCAGTGACTTGGGCTGAGCCTAGTCCTTGGGCTTTTCGGGTCAACAGTGTTGCCGTCGTTTTACAGCTGATCGCTTATTCTTGGATTTTCCGACTGCTTTTACCCTGTAAAAATCAGCTCGTCGGCATTTCCAGATTGTTGCTGGGTCTTGCCCTAGCAAGTCTGGTAGTAAAGGCACTTCTTCAAGCCCTTTTGGTGATTCCGGCAGTTGCAGTCATGTCCTACACCATTCGCATGTATGTGATCGGCTTTCTGCACTTGGTTCTTTTGGGAGTCATGACCTTGGGACTTTCAGCTTTTGCTTTGGCAAAAGGCTGGCTACCGGTATCCAGATTGAGTTTGACGGGCTGGTACCTCCTTATTGCAGGATTTGTTCTGACGGAGTTGCTGCTCTTTCTGCAAGGGACAATGATATGGGCCCAGCACGGGTTCATCCCTGACTATCACCTCTGGCTTTTTCTTGCCTCAAACCTTTTTCCTGTCAGCCTTGGAATCCATTTCTATTCCCTCCTGAGAGAAAAATCTACCTCCGAATACCCTTTAAATCCAATTCATACTCATTCAAATCGAATTAAAATCCACACTATGAAAAAATCTCTGCTTTGGTCAGCAGGAATCCTGGGGATACTCCTGACCGCTTGTGGTGGAGGTACAGATCAGTCTGCTACCTCAACTGACGCATCTTCTGAGCCTGTTGCAACTGAAGCTGCTGCCCCTGATCCAAAAGGTATCGGTGAAATCAAATCTGTAGATCTCGGAACCGGAGTCGATGCTGCCTTGGCCGAAACCGGAAAAGCAATAGTTGACATGAAATGTACCGCCTGTCATCAATTGAACGATAAGCGCTTGGTCGGCCCCGGATTTCAGGGCATAACCAACAGAAGAAGACCCGAGTGGATCTTGAATATGATCACCAATGTAGACGTGATGCTGGAGCAGGATCCTACTGCCCAGAAACTACTCGAGGAGTGTCTTACCCGAATGCCTAACCAAAACATAACACAGGCTGATGCCAGAGGTATTTTGGAATTCATGAGGAAAAATGACGAAGAAAAAGCAGGCGAGCGAGACGCCGCATCCAAATAATCAACCTTTTAATCAATCCATCACTATGAAATCGAGCACGAGGCAAACATCACACAACGGGATATTTTCCACTATGCGAGGTTTCATGTGGCCATTTAAAAACAATGCTAAACACATGAAAAAGAACGTCTGGCTTTTAGCAATCGGTTTGATAGCCGTTGCTTTGGCACCAAGCTGTAAACCCAAAGGAGCACAAAGTGCTATTACAGGTGATGCAGCTTCCAAAGTGTATGTTGCCCCGGGTACTCATGATGAGTTTTACAATATCGTTTCCGGAGGATTCAACGGACAGATGTCCGTAGTCGGTCTGCCATCAGGCAGGGTTTTTAAAATTCTTCCTGTATTCTCAGTCCATCCGGAAAACGGTTGGGGATTTTCAGAAGAAACCAAGCCCATGCTGAATACTTCCCATGGATTTGTGCCTTGGGATGATTTGCACCATATCGCCATTTCGATGACAAATGCCGAGCATGACGCACGATGGGCTTTTGGAAATGCCAACAACACCCCACGAATCGCCCGGGTTGACCTGACTTCATTCAAAACGGTTGAGATCCTCGAGATTCCGAATTCTGCGGGAAACCACTCCTCTCCGTTCATCACTCAAAATACCGAGTATGTCGTAGCAGGAACTCGTTTCTCTGTACCAGTAGGGGAGAATTCAGATGTCTCGATTGATTCCTACAAGGAAAATTTCAAAGGCTACATCTCTTTTATCGGAGTGGACCCTAAGACAGGGGACATGGACCTTTCCTTCCAGATCGAGGCTCCTCCGTTCAATTTTGACCTGGCCCGTGCCGGCAAAAACAAATCCCACGGTTGGTTCTTTTTCTCCACCTACAACACTGAAATGGCCCATACACTCTTGGAAGTGAATGCTTCTCAAAAGGACAAGGATTTCATCATGGCGGTGAACTGGAAAAAAGCCGAGGAGTATGTCAAAGCAGGAAAGGGCAAAAAAGTTAAAGCCAAGTATGCCCACAACAAGATGAACGAGGAAACCCATACCGCTACCTCAACCATCATGGAAGAAGTGCTGGTGTTGGATCCTACTGAACTAAAAGACATCGTTTACTTCATTCCATGTCCTAAATCTCCGCACGGAACAGATACCGATCCATCCGGTGAATACATCGTGGGTAGTGGGAAATTGGCAGCAGTGATTCCGGTATTCTCGTTTACCAAAATGCTGGCTGCGATTGAAAACAAGGATTTTGAAGGAGATGTGAATGGCATGCCTGTCTTGAAGTATGAGTCCGTGCTTCATGGAGAAGTAGAAAAACCAGGTCTTGGACCCTTGCATACCGAGTTTGACGGAAAAGGCTTTGCTTACACCTCCATGTTTGTATCCTCTGAGATTGTGAAGTGGAACATTGAGACACTCGAGGTAGTGGATCGTGTGCCAACCTACTATTCAGTGGGTCACTTGATGATTCCCGGTGGACCTACCGGCAAGCCTCACGGAAAATACATGGTTGCTTACAACAAGATCACCAAAGACAGATACCTTCCTACCGGTCCGGAATTGACCCAGTCAGCCCAGCTGTATGACATCTCAGGAGACAAAATGCAACTGCTCCTGGACTTCCCGACCATCGGTGAGCCACATTATGCAGAGGCATTTCCGGCAGCTTTGATCAAAGACAAGCAAGTGAAATTCTATCCTTTGGAGAAAAACAATCACCCATATGCACTGAAGGGTGTTGCCGATGCCCGAGTGGAGCGTAAAGGAAATGAAATCCACGTCTACATGACTTCCATCCGGTCCAATTTCCGACCTGACAATATCGAAGGGGTCAATGTGGGGGATGTTGTGTATTTCCACGTCACCAATTTGGAGCAAGATTGGGATGTACCACACGGATTCTCTATAAAAGGTGCCAATACCGCTGAAATCCTGATCATGCCAGGAGAAACTTCCACATACAAGTGGACTCCGGATCGACCTGGGGTATTCCCATTCTACTGTACAGACTTCTGTTCTGCACTTCACCAGGAAATGCAGGGTTATCTCCGAGTATCACCGAAGGGAGTCAACACTCCGCTCAAATACTCTACCGGAGAAGCTCAATAAATTCTTTTCATGCCGCCGGTAATTATGGACCGGCGGCTATTACCAATCCCTCTATGAAACCGCTCAGTCTTTTCAACCGGATTTTGATTCTTATTGCCGCGCTCACAATTATCCCGTCCTATTTTACCCCGCTTTGGCAAATCAGCCTTTGGGCTCCTCAGTATCCGGAAGGACTGAATATGAAAATCTGGATAGATCACCTGAGCGGCAATGTGGATCAAATCAACGGAGTAAACCACTACATCGGAATGAGACATATCGGAGATGAAATGTTTCCCGAATTCTGTTTTCTGATTTATGTCATCGGGGGATTGATCGCCATGGGATTGGCTGCATTTGTGATCGGAAGGCGATGGAGTTTGTATGGTTTTTTTGCGCTGATAGCCCTTTTTGGGATGGGAGTGCTGGTGGATATGTACCGATGGGGCTACCAATACGGTCACAACCTTGATCCAAAAGCAGCCATCAAAGTAGAGGGAATGAGTTATCAGCCTCCCCTGATTGGGTACAAAGAACTTCTGAATTTTCTGGCATACTCTGGCCCGGATACTGGTAGTTGGATATTGATTGGCGGGGCTTGCCTGCTGATTCTGGCTATTGTTCGGGATAAAATGGAAAAATCAATACCCTTAACAAAATGACATTCACCCTTTAATCCTTCACCTCATGAATCGATTAGCACTAATTCTACTTATCACCGTCGTTTTTGCAGCGTGTTCTGCAGATCCACGACCCATTGCATTTGGTCAGGTTGGCTGTCATCACTGTAAAATGACTCTCATGGATCCCAAATTCGGGGCTGAACTAGTCACCGAAAAAGGAAAAGTTTTTGTCTTTGACGATATCAATTGCATGCTGCAATACCTCGATACCGAGGAAGGGAAAGCCCAGCAATACAAGCATAGATTGGTAACGGACTTTGAAGCTCCCAATGCCCTGATCGATGCATCCACAGCCTTTTATTTGAAAGGCGAGGCATTTCAGACTCCGATGGCTTCCCAAGTGGTAGCTTTTTCGAATTATGAAAGAATGGAGCAGTATAAAAATGGCCAAGGAGGTGTTTACCTCGCTTGGGGAGAGCTTCAGACTCAGTTTAAGTGAATACTAATCTTATGAAAACCTCGGTTAGATTCTTGTTTTTCGTTCTGGTGGGTATGCTGGTTTCGAGTATTTCACTTTCCAAAACCATCCTGCTAAAACCCGGAACTTCCATCCAGAAGGCGGTGGATGCGGCTTCTGCCGGGGATACCCTGATTTTGAAATCGGGAGTGTACCGGGAGAATGGGATTGTGATCCGGAAATCCCTCACGATTCTCGGTGAAAACCGCCCTGAAATCGACGGTCAAGGAAAAGGAAATATCCTGATCATTGCTGCCGACCAGGTTCGCATCGAGGGACTGAAACTTTCCAATACCGGAAGATCAACCATGGATGATTCGGCGGGGATTAAGTTTTTTGATTCCAAGCACTGTGTAATCAAAAATAACCTGCTGGAAAACACCTTTTTTGGCCTGCATTTTTCCAATTCTTCGGACATGACCATCACTGAAAATGTCCTCATATCCAATGCCGAGCGCGAGTACCAAACCGGTAATGGGATTCACTTGTGGAAATGTAAAAACAACCTCATCACCAACAATCAGGTGTCGGGACATCGGGATGGTGTCTACTTGGAGTTTGTTACCAAGACCGAAGTGGAGGACAATCTGGTGTCCAAAAACAAGCGCTATGGCCTGCATTTCATGTTTTCCCATGAAAACAGTTACCGAAGAAATACCTTCCGTGGCAACGGTGCCGGAGTGGCGGTCATGTACACCAAAAATATGGTGATGGAAAACAACCGCTTTGAAGAAAACTGGGGAGCAAGTAGCTACGGCATTTTGCTCAAGGACATCAGTGACAGCAAGGTGATTGGAAATACCTTTTTGAAAAACACAGTCGGCATCTACATGGAAGGTAGCAGCCGCATTGAGTTTGAAGGAAATACCTTCCGGGAAAACGGTTGGGCGCTGAAGCTCATGGCGAGCTGCGACCAGAATACCTTCAAGGGGAACAATTTTACCCAAAACACTTTCGACATGAGTTCCAACGGTTCGGTAGTACTCAATACGATCACCGAAAATTACTGGGACAAATACGAAGGCTATGATCTTGATAAAAACTATGTAGGTGATATACCCTATCGACCCATCAACCTATACAGTGTGATCGTGGAGAAAATCCCTGCAGCGGTGATTCTCTGGAGGAGTTTTATGGTCACTTTGCTGGACCGTATGGAAAAAATCCTGCCTACCCTCACCCCTGACCAAATGATCGATCAATCCCCAAAAATGAGACCTTATGATTTCGGTTAATGCGATATCCAAAAAGTTTGGCAAACAGGAAGTCCTGAAGGAATTCAAGCTCAGTTTCGAAAAAGGAAACAGCTACGCTATCATGGGCCCCAACGGCAGTGGCAAGACCACATTGATCAAGTCCATTCTCGGAATGGTACTTCCTGACAAAGGCGAAATCCTGGTCAATGGCCAATCTATCAAAGGGCGAAACGACTACCGACAGCTGATCGGTTACATGCCTCAAATCGGCCGATATCCTCAAAATATGAAGATAGGGCAACTCTTCTCCATGATGAAGGACATGCGCCCAGAAATCAAACAGTATGATCTGGATTTGGTGGAGGAGTTTGAACTCGACAAAATCAAGGACAAATCCATGGGAACTCTGTCGGGTGGCACGAGGCAAAAAGTAAGTGCTGCTCTGGCTTTTCTTTTCAATCCCGAAATCCTTATTCTGGACGAACCTACTGCCGGATTGGATCCGATTGCAGTGGAGATTCTGAAATCGAAAATTAAAAGAGAACGGGAGTCCGGCAAACTCATTCTGATCACTTCCCATATCCTGAGCGATCTGGAAGAGTTGACCAATCAGGCGATTTACATTTTCGAGGGGGAAGTGTTTTTCAACGACTCTATCGAGAGCCTGAAAGAAATCACTTCCGAGGAAAAGTTTTCCCCCGCCATTGCCAAACTGATGCAGTGGACTTTAAAAAAAAAGTCAACCACTAAAGTCCTGACTTATGCTTAAGCTACTCAAATACGCGCTTTACGATATTCTCAAGTCCAGATTTGCGATCATTTATACCGTGTTTTTGGCGATGGTGGCAGTATCGATTTACCAGGTTTCGGATGATCTGAGTAAGGTTTCCCTAAGTCTGATGAACATTCTGATCATGATCGTCCCGCTGATTTCAGCGGTTTTTGCTACCACCCACTTTTACAACAACCTGGAGTTTATCGAACTAATGCTGGCCCAGCCGGTCAAGCGTTCTCAGGTTTTCCTTAGTCAGTTGTTTGCGGTGATTTTGATGCTCAGCTTGTCCATTGTGATAGGGTTTGGACTTCCAATGGTACTTTGGGGAGCGGATAGCAGTCTGATTACCCTGCTTGCGGTAGGGGTGATTTTGAGTGCTGTTTTCACCGGATTTGCCTTTTTGGCGAGTGTGATAACTAGGGACAAAGCAAAGGCCATCGGGATAAGTTTGGCCCTTTGGATTTACTTTTCGCTGGTCTATGATGGTTTTGTGCTTTACCTCATTTACAGCTTTGCGGATTATCCATTGGAAAAAGTCACCCTTGGTTTGGTGATGCTCAATCCCGTGGACTTGGGGAGGATATTGATGCTAATGCAACTGGATATCTCGGCGCTAATGGGCTATACCGGAGCATTTTTCCAGCAGTTCTTTTCCAGCGGTCTTGGGGTTTTGGTATCAGCAGGTGCTTTGGTGCTATGGATGCTTTGGCCGGGTATGTTGGCATCGAGGGTGTTTGGCAAGCGGGATTTTTAAGCAGCAGCGATCTGATGATTGAATACTTTCAATTACCTATCAAGTTTTCTTAAAACCGTTTAGCCTATCCTTTGTCCATTTTTATCAATCTGAAACTTCCAAACTGAATCTTTGCAATCATTTGACACATTGGGAGTGGAGCAGGTTTGTTGAGTTCCCTCGATTTCAAATCCTTCCCCTGAGGTGAGTTGAGTAGCACTGTACCCGTATTCGTTGAAAAACTCTCCATAAGTTTGCTGCCACTGGATGTCTCCTCCGGAGGTGACTTTGATCAACATCACATCATAATTTCCCTTCCCAAAGGAGCTGGTCGAACCCACAATCAAATATCCCTGATCTCGAGTATGGAGCACTTGTCCTGCCTTGTCATAGCTAGTGCCGCCGTAGGTTTTTTGCCAGAGGATTATGCCTGATTTGTCCGATTTGGTCAGTAAGATGTCACATTCCGTTTCCGAGCCGCAATTGATCGTATTAACCGTAATCGTAGTATCGTCAAATGCCCTGAGGTAAGAATCTTTGACTTTTCCCCAGTTGAAATAGGTGGTGAGGAGTGCGGCTATTACCAAAACAAGGATGGAATTTCTGCGGAAAGAATTCCCAAGAATTAGAAGGAGGGTGCTCATAGATTTGACCGGTTTTGAAGTGTTGGAATAGGTTTCTGTGACTTCGGTCAAACGTTCGGAAAGATCGGTTTCCAGCGCCTCGCTAAGCTTTTTTAGAGAAAATAGACTTGGCTTTACGGCATTGCTTTCGATACGCTGAATCGTTCTCAGCGTGATCCCACAGCGGGCTGCTAGCTCGGTCTGAGTCCAGGATTTCGCTTTTCGAAGGGTCTTGATTTGTTCTCCCAAATTCACGGTTCAAAAGTCTTAGAGTTAATCCTGAGTTCAAACCCCGGGGATGCGACATTTAGACGACAAGTCTATGGAATGTTCAATTTTCAATGCCCAAACTCAAGTTTCAATGGTCAAGTGCAAAAACCATCCCTAAAAAATGATCATTGTTCATTCTTCAGCATCGGAAACAACCTCAAAATATCCTCCCGAGTAGGCCGGGTTCCGTACTCGCAGATTTCAAAAGCTTCAGCAAATTTTACCTGAGCCGCTTTTTCTTTCCCATACCATTCTACTAGCGCTTTTTGAACTGAAGAGTTTGGAGCCAAAGCCCGTTTGGACTTCAGCCAGGCGATGCGCTCTTCTTTTCCTTCCGGAATCACATCAGGATCATTGGCGATCCAAGGTAGCCACTCGTAAAACTGAGAAACGTGGGCATCCAAGGCATAAATTTTCTGGTCGATCACCGAAGTAATGTCGATCACAATGTCCGGTGAAAAGGGATTCGGCTTTTGAAAATTGTCCTGATAATATAGGAAAACCGGATTTTTCCGAACCGGAGGGGTGTCTGCTGCAATATTGGGTACACCAACCATGAAGGCCGCATCCTGCACCAAAACGCCGGTGTATCGGTGATCGGGATGGTAGTCATTTGGGCGATGGGAAATCACCACATCTGCTCCCCATTCCCGGATTTTACGGATTACATCGAGTCGGATTTCCAAGGTCGGGAGCAGTTCTCCATCATGATTGTCCAGCACATCGTATTGGATACCTAGTCTTTTTGCGACTTCCTGAGTCTCGGCATACCGTCGTTTAGCCAGCATGCCTCCTCCCATTTCCATATGTCCTGCATCCCCGTTGGTAACCGAGAGGAACTTGACCTCATGGCCCATCTTGGCAAATAAGGCAGCTGTTCCGCCGGATTTGATGTCGCAGTCGTCCGGATGCGCACCGATCATGAGGATTCTCAGGGGTTTTTCCTGTGAAAAGGCCAGGGAAAAGGCAAAGAACAGTAGGACGAAAGGCAGGAAAGCTTTTTTCATATCGGGTGATTTTGAATGAAAAAGCTACCAAAAGGATTGTGGAAATCAAAGAATCGAGGGAGTCTACTTTCCCCGGATCCGCTCTACATCTGAGATTTCAATTTCCAGAGGATCTCCTAAAATCTTGGAACCGGATTCGGTGATTAAGTAACCATCTTCCACCCTGATGCCTCCAAAATTCCGGTATTCGGCCAGTTTATCGTAATTGATGAACTCGCTGTGCAGGTTTTCTGCCTGCCATTGATCGATGAGTTGAGGGATGAAATAGATGCCAGGCTCAATGGTGATCACATAGCCGGCTTCTAGTTCCTTGCCCAGTCGGAGGGACCTCAAGCCAAACTCTTTGCTCTTTTTGAGTTCTTCGGTATAGCCTACATACTCTTCACCCAAGTCTTCCATGTCATGTACATCCAACCCCATCATGTGTCCCAATCCACATTGGAAAAACAAAGCATGAGCGCCCTGCGAAACAGCATCATCCAGATTTCCCTTCATGAGACCTAGATCCTTCAGGCCTTCCGCCAGTTTTTTGCAGGCTAGGAGATGCACGTCTTTAAATCGGATTCCAGGTTTCAGTGCTGCAACGGCAGTTTGGTAGGCATGGAATACGATCTGATAGATTTCCTTTTGAACGGGAGAAAATTCAGGTCCTACCGGGAAAGTCCGGGTAATATCGCCAGCATAACGCATGGCCGATTCCGCTCCAAAATCACCCAAAACCATTTTACCCGGGGTTAGGGTATTGGAATAGTTGTGGTTGTGGAGGATTTGGCCGTTAATAGTGATGATCGGAGCAAAAGACAAATGACCTCCCTGAGCCAATGCTTCTCCAATTACCAATCCCAAAAGTTGGTATTCTTTCATGCCGGGTTTGGCTTCATGCATTGCTTTTTTGTGCATGCTCACACTGATGTTCACGGCCTTGTTGATTTCCCTGATTTCCTCTTCAGATTTGATGGACCGAAGCGCTACCACCGCTTTGATCAAAGGGACAGAGACTCGGGAAGGAATTTCCTGTATGGAAAGGTGGAGCCATTCGGCCAATTTCTGTGAGTTTTCCGGTCGGTAGGGAGGGAGGAAATGGATTTGCTGATTCCCTGCTTTTTCCAAAAACTTCGGAAGTTCATTTTTGGGATGGGTGGTTTTGATTCCCACCGATTCGGCTAACTCGGAGAGCGGCGGATGAGCTCCTTGCCAAATCACTTCCACTGTGGTCAGATTATCCCCAAAGATGATTTCCTGACCCTGATCGATATCGATGATCGCTGCAAGTCCAGGCATGTCCAAACCAAAAAAATAGAGGAACGAACTGTCCTGACGGAAAGGATACCAATTGTCTTTGAAGTTGCTGCTGCTTTCCTCATTGCCCAGGAAAAGCAAAATACCCGACCCCATTTTTTGCTTCAGTCGGTTTCTTCTTTCGATATAGGTTTCCTTCGGAAAAGTGTTCATGTCAAATTTCTGCTTTAGTTATGGGTTTATCCTTTTCTGCCTTTTTTATCAAATTTTATCTTCCCCCTGCAGGTAAACTTCTCAACCAGAAGTTTTTCATGGTTTCCCTTAAGTGAAGTGAAGTGTTTTCCCGTTCATTGATGCTGTGCGAACGCATTGGATAGGACATCATGGAAAATGGTTTGTTGTATTTGATCAGTTTGTCCACCAGCATTTCAAAACTTTGATAGTGCACATTATCGTCGGCTGTGCCGTGAATGATCATGAGTTCCCCCTGTAAATTCTCTGCATAGGTAATCGGAGATCCTTTGATGTATCCTTCTTCATTGTCCTCCAAAAGTCCCATGTACCGCTCCTGATAGGTGGCATCATAGAGCCGTTGGTCTGACACAAAGGCCAAGGCCAAACCCGCCTTGTAAACTTCAGGAAAGCGGAACATCAAATTCAGCGTCATCTGTCCGCCGCCACTCCATCCCCAGGATCCGACCCGGGCAGGATCTATGAAATTGTAGGTTTTCAGCACTTTTTCCACTGCCGCCTTTTGGTCGTAAGACGCCAGGATTCCAATTTGTCCATAGATCGATTTTCGCCAATCGCGGCCTCTTGGGGTTTTGGTACCACGGTTGTCGATGCTGATGACAACATAGCCCAAGTCAGCCATGTAGTGATGCCACAAGTCACCGTCCGCCCAGTTATCCTGAACAGTTGAACTGGCAGGTTCACCATAGACATAAGCTAAGAGTGGGTATTTTTTGCTGGGGTCAAAATCTTTGGGTTTGATCATCCAGCCATCCAGGATCACCTCACCGATGTCCACTTTGAAAAACTCTTTGGGGTTCAATCCCAAAGCGACAACCTTGGATTTTAGCTCTTTATTTTCCTCCAAAACGCGGACAGTTTCATGCTTTGGCAGACTGACTAGGGAATAAACTGGCGGCGTTGTGGTGTTTTGAAACGTGTGGATGGCAAATTTGGAATCGGTCGAAATCTGATAGGCATTTTGCCCGGAAAGATTCATTGGGGTGATTCGTTCGGCTTTCCCGATTTTGGTCAGGGAACTGCGATAAAGGTAACGTTGGGTGAAATTGTCAGGGGAAGCGATGTAATACACATATCCGCTGGCGGGATCGATGTGGCTGATCCTCTCTACATCAAACTCTCCCTCGGTCACCAATTCCACATTTTTTCCATCCCGGGATACTTTGTACAAGTGCAACCAACCATCCCGTTCGCTGGTCCAAGTGAAGGATTTCTCCCCGTCCAGCCATCGAATATTGTCATGCACATCCAGAAAGGCTGAATCTTCTTCAACCAGGATTTTGGACAGGGCTAAGTTTTGGATATTGCCTACCCAAACCGTGTTTTGGTTTTGCCGCCGATTCAATTGCTGAACCATCACTTCCTGGGAATTTGGGATGAATTCCATTCTTGCCAGGTAATTGTTTCTCGGATCGCCGGGGAAATCAAACCACTTGGTTTGTCCGCCTTCGCTGGAAACTACGCCGATTTTTACTGCGGAGAGCGTATGTCCGACTTTCGGATAAGGCAGGGGAATAGGCTTGGAATAGATGGAGTCAATGTTGTCTATCAGATAAAATGTGCCCACGCCTTTGGTGTCTGACTGCCAATAGGCGATATTTTTTCCGTCAGGACTCCATCTAAATCCATCTCTGCAATCCAACTCTTCTTCATAGACCCAGTCAAAGGTGCCGTTGATGATGTCTTTGTCGCCATCAGAAGTGATTTGAGTTATTTTTCCAGAGGATAGCGTTTCCACGAAAATGTTGTTTTCGCTCACATAGGCCACTCGGCTTGCGTCCGGAGAAAACTTGGCAAACATCAAGGTGGTCGCAGGAATTCCCTTGCCCAACTGGCTCAGTTTGCGGGTTTTCAAGTCCAATACCCAATAATCACCCCGAGTGTGGTATCTCCATACTTTTCGGGTGTTGGTGAAGATCAGTAGTTTGGTGTTGTCCTCAGACCAGTGGTAGTCTGCTACAGACAGTGGTTTGCTTTCTCCGGCTGGGGTTAACTCTTCAGCAGAAATCAGTATGGATCGAGTGCCTTTGACCGCATCATATCTGACGATGTCGTCTCCGTTCACTCTGGTACTTTTCTCGATGCTGGAGTACCCGGTTCCGTCTTTCATCCAACGGATTGGGCCGAATCGCTTTTGAGCATAGACTCCGTTTTTATAAATGTCAGCGAGGGTCAGTTCAGTTTGGGAGAATATTTCACTTAGAGAACCAAAGAAAAAAATGATCCCAACGAATATGCATTTCTTCATTATATGCTTTTTGTTAATTCAATTAATAAAAGATTTATATAATAGAAAATCATTTCTCTTTATTAAAAGTGAAATAATTTCCACTCAAATAAAGATTGATAAATCAAGGTGATTAGAATTGAATTGTGAAATGCAATTCTCAAAGGGCGTTGAAGAAAAGAAGTAGGTCCTAAGACAAATGGAAGTTTCCTTCTAACTGGCAGTTTTTAGGATGTTTTTTCGAAATTCCAGAGGTGTCATACCGGTTACACTTTTAAAATGCTTGTGAAAGTTTGACAAATTATTGTAACCGCAATGAAAGCAGCATTCAGAGGTATTGAAATCATCTTGTGAAATTAATCGGCAAGCATTTGCAATTCTAACCTCAATCAAGAACCTGGAAAAGGTCTTTTGACTTTTATACTTAAAAAAACGGCAGAAGGCAGTGGGAGACATGTTTACCAAATCTGCAACCTGCTGTAAAGTGATTTTTTCACTGTAGTTGTTCCTCACAAATTCAAACACCATATTAATTTTGGGGATGTTTTCTTGTACCGTTCGAATTGGGACCCCAAGGCATGAAATAAAATCTAGATTGTTGTCTTTTGAAATGCATTCAAGGATTTCAAGCAAGCCTAGGAATTTCTCGAAAGAATTTTTTTCCGGTAATGAGTTTAGTTTTTGACTGATTGGGATTTGTTTCCCTTCGGATACCCGAATTCCGTATACGGCGACATCAATTAGCTTTTTTATGGCATAGGCTTCGGGTATGTCGTTTAACGCGTTTTTTAATACATCCTGGTTGAAAAAGACAGAAATTGCTCTGGCTTTTTTTTGACCACTGTTTTGAAATTCATTCTCGCTGTTTCTAAAAACATGAGGCAAATTTTTACCAAACATGTACACTTCTCCTTTTTTGAATTGGATGACACTATCCGAAACGAACAGAGATCCGCCACCCTCGAGAATCAGGGTGATCTGAAATTCCTCATGGAAATGAATAGGCTCAAAGAAATTTTCCAAATCCCAACACTCTACCCTAATTGTTTCTTCCTTTAGCCTCGGCACTTTAAAATGAAGGGGATGCATAGAAGATGAATTTTAAGATGAGAAAAAACGATTATTCACTGGTAAAATAATGTAGTATTAATCTACTTTTAATGGGTATAATTAGCAATAATGGAAAAAAAAGATTCTCGTTAATGTTAAGATAGTACACATATCTGGCAAAATTTAATACTTGAAAAAGTCGATTTTCCACCTAAATTTATTAGTATACTCTAAAGAAATTACCTAATGAATTATCCAAGCATTTTTAATGATGTAATCGGACCGGTGATGAGAGGTCCTTCAAGCTCGCACTGTGCTGCTTCTTTGAGAATAGGGAGGATTTGCCATGACATCATGGATGGAAGGATATCTGAGATCGAAATCGATTTTGATCCCAACGGTTCATTGGCTACCACGCACAAAGAACAGGGATCAGACATGGGATTGTTTGGAGGTTTTTTGGGCTGGGAAGCGTATGACGAAAGATTGGTTGACTCCGAAATGCATATTGGTGCTGCAGGAATCCGAATAAAAATCAACATCCGGGATATTCAGGCAGAGCATCCGAATACCTACCAAATTACTTTGAAGAATCCTTGGGAAACCCATCAGGTAATAGCCATTTCCACCGGAGGCGGGATGATTGAAGTGATTGAAATTGACAAGGCTAAAGTTTCTCTGGCTGGGGACTGCTTTGTCACTCTGATCTACTCTTCGGATTTGCAAAAAGTGAGTCATTACCTCGAGCAGGCCGGATTGGGGGATGAAATGGAAATCCATGCAAAGGACAGGAATTTTGTTGCTGTAAAAACTCAGGCGTTTCTGGATAAGGCGATTCTTGAGGAGCTGAAAGAAATTGAAGGAGTCACTTCCATCAAACAGATCAAACCTGTTTTGCCAGTCTTGACCCGAAAAAACTCCGTCGTTCCATTCATTACTTGCGATGAGATGCTCGCTTATAATGAAGATAAGAAATTGAGCCTTTGGGAATTGGCTGTGCGGTATGAAAGCATGCGAGGGAATATTTCTGAGGAAGAGGTGCTTTCTAAAATGGACGACATCCGGATAATCCTGAAAAATGCCGTGGAAACCGGTTTGAAGGGGACAAAATTTGAAGACCGGATTTTGGGACCACAGTCGGTGAAATTCAAATCCATGATGGAGGATAAAAAGCTTGTGGATGGGAATGTCTTGAACCGAATTATCATGTACGTATCCGCTATCATGGAGGTGAAGAGTTCCATGGGAGTGATTGTCGCCGCGCCGACAGCCGGATCTTGTGGCGCGATGCCAGGAGCAGTACTAGGAGTAGCCGATTCCTTGGGACTTTCGGATGAGGAAACTGTAAAAGCCTTGATGATTGCCGGATTGATCGGAGTATTTATCGCTGCACATTCCACTTTTGCTGCGGAGGTAGGAGGTTGTCAGGCCGAATGCGGTTCAGGTTCTACCATGGCAGCTGCGGCTATTGTCTATTTGGCAGGAGGAAATATAAACCAAAGCATTTGTGCTGCTTCCATGGCTTTGCAAAGTGCGCTGGGAATGATCTGTGATCCCATCGGAAATCGAGTGGAAGCACCATGCCTCAACAGGAATGTGATGGCAGCATCCAATGCGCTTTCCTGCGCAAACATGGCCTTGGCGGATTACGACCATTTGATTCCGTTAGACCAGGTGATTGAGACCATGTATGAAGTGGGAAAAAGTATCCCCAATACCTTGAGATGCACAAATCTAGGAGGGCTTTCCATTACCAAAGCCGCAAAAGAAATTGAGTTAAAGTTGGGGCAGAAGCAGTTTTATAAAAGCTGCTAATATTCCATTTTAAAAGAGTTTTTGCCTTTCAACCTAGTCTGTGATCTATTGGGAAAGTAATAATTCCACCACCTTAACCATATAAAAAGGGCTGCCTATAGGCAGCCTTTTCCCATTCTCTATCTAGTTATTTCATTTAATCCAAGTTCATTTTTCAAATCGGTTGGACTACCAAGTTGGACTCTCACCCAATTGATGTATTGTATTCTGAATTAATCCCTCGACAGGATTTCCTCTTTCATCTTTCATTCGGTATTGGATTTCCATACCCCAAGTAGGTTTGATATTCGGAATGGTCAGTTTTAACGTCTTGCCGTCTTTTTCCAATTCCACTTTAGTTACAGCCAAAGTCTGTTCATTTAAGTGTTTGGATCCATATTTTCTGGACCGAAGAAGATCCCAGGTTTTTACAGTGAATTGGGAAGTATTCTGAATGGTCGCAGCATCAAGTTTGTCCGTGAAAGTCAATTTCATTCCGTTTTTGGTGGCTTGGATTCCAACCGGGATGACCATTGGCTTTTCCACCTTTCTGATTCTATAAAGGCCTCCCAATTGCGGTTGGGTAGAACCCCAAGCCGATAAACCGCAGAGGTAAAGTTGCCCATCACCGGGATTGAAGCGGCCCCGCATCACGCCGGTGGAAAATCTGGGAACCGGTAATTCAAAAATCCCACCCTGTACTTGATTTCCGATTTTTTCAAAAGGAACCACAAAGACTTTTCCGTATCCATAGGACAAGTTCAGTAGCTTACCATTTAATGCCCCCCACTTTTTACTGTCCACCCAAAGGAGTTCGGATGGAGATTGATCTCTTTCCCGATCTACCCAAACCAAGGGCTGCTCCATTCCGGCCTCGGTGCTGTCGGCAGGCGGATTAAAGCCAAACATGTTTCCATAAAATCCTCCTTTCTTTACCCAATTGATCCGGTTCATGGGATTCCAATGTCCCTCCTGATCGGTTACGATGAAGGTGCCGTCCGGATTGATACAAACCCCGTTGGCTGCTCTGAAGCCAGTGGCAACGATTTCTGTTTTTTGGCCATCCTTGCTTACTTTAATCAAGGTTCCGTGCTGAGGCACCAAGGCTTCCCGGGCATGTCGGGCGCTTTTGGCGTAATAAAAATTCCCTTCCTTATCCACTTGAAGGCCCATGGCAAACTCGTGGAAGTGGTCGGTAACCATGTGGTCACTATTAAAAGCTTCATAAAAATCCGTTTCCTTATCTCCGTTGAAGTCGTGCAACTTCACCAGTTGATCCCGGCAGGTGACAAATATTTGTTCATTGATGACTTTAATTCCCAATGGCTGAAACAGGCCCGATGCGATTCGCTGCCAGGTGAGTTTGCCGGAGTTTTTCGTAAATCCTTCCACCAGCCATACATCGCCGTCTGTCGAACAGATCACTCCTTTATTGGTGTCTTTGAAAAAATCCAATCCGCTCAATCGGAACTGATTTTTCCATGGACTGTCGAAAGGTGGATTCATGATGTCCACTTGAAAGGGTCCCTCTTGGGTTCCTGATTGAACCTCTGAGGTTAATTTTTGAGGATATCGGGCCGGACCACCTTTGATCAGAAGATCCAATGCCTCGGGAGGGCTGGAAGTTTTAGCGTACTGTGTGAGGCCTTTTATTCCAGATTTCCCGATCAATAATTTGATTTTTATGGGCTTGGAAGGGGCCACTTCCATCACGATAAACCCACCTTGATCTTTCAAAACGGCACCTTCTCCAACCAGTGCAACAGAAGTGCCGCTTGGAGCCACTCGCATTTTCAGGGGCTTGTCTGAGGAAGAGATATTCAAAGTTCTCGTAAAAACAGGGAGGTTTTCCACAGTTTCCAATCCAAATGTCTCCAGAATTTTGGCAGTTCCTACCGTGTAGGAGATGATCACCCGATCCTTGTTTTGGTAGAGGCCCTTGTAATGAGCCCATTCCCGAGGAAGGGGTCCAAACTTTCTTTTGTCTCTTGCTTGGAAACGTGGGTCATCAAATTTCCCAGTCGCAGGATTGGCCCAAGCAGGTCCAACAGGGTTTGAAAAATGAAGGTCTCCTACTGTCCTGGGTGAAATATTGTGTTTGCCATTGAACAGAATCGCCTCCCAATCAATAAATTCCTCCCCTGTCCAGGCTCCGGCCACTCGCATCAAGTCGTGGTCAAACATCATCCAGGCTTTGCCTGAGGCTACCCCTCCAGTTCCCTGATCCAATCTGACTGCGATTCCTTTGTAGGCAAAGTTTGCTTTGACCAGGTTTTCATCCGGAAGTGGTGCCGGTCCTGATGATCGTTCCCTCGGTTGAGCATTCAATCCCACCAGTTCATAAGTGTTGATTAAAAAATTGCCATAGTCCATTTCCGCCCATGGCTTAAATTCCTTGGGTGCCGGGCCTGTAGTCGTTCCGATTGGCAAACTGGCCAGATAGGTCGAATCGATTTCAATAAACTGACCGGGATTTTTTTCTTTGATGAAAGTCTCCCTCAGGTAATTGATGATGTCATATTTTTCAACAGGAGTAAGGTTGACCTGAGGAGGCATGGAACCATAGCCTCGGGTTAGGGTTTGGTAGATGGAATAAGGGTCTTTGCCTACCTTGAATTCATCTTTCCAAAATTTGAATGCATTGGGCATTGATCCTTCCTGGTCGGGATTCCCATGGCAGTTGAAACAGATGTTGTTGTAAATGTGCTCGCCAGTCCGGATGGATTCATCCTGACGGTCACCCAAGGAGGTGAGGAGCCCTTTGTGATCGATGTTTTTTTCATACTCAGGAAGGTCAGATTCCTTGAGTGTAAATCCCACAGGTGATTCAGTTTCCTGATTTTTTGAATTTGGATTACAACCAAACAAAAACAGGGCTACCAATAGCGTATGTAAACTGAGGTCTATTTTCTTCATTTTTAGCAAATGGGTGTGTTGGCTAGGGTTAATTTATTCAATTGATTCGAGATTAGGTCACTTATGATCAATCGGGAATTTTCCCCCACCATGGTCCTTCATCCCGGATTTCGAGCCATAGTTTTTGCATTTTCGGGATCAGTTTCATCAAGGTGTCATATTCTACATTGGCCAAATCATTTTTTTGGGCCAAATCGGATTTGATATTATACAATTCAAATTCAGTTGGAACTGATGTTTTTAGCCAATCCACAGCCAGATATTTGTTGGGTTTGTGCATTGTGGAAAAACTCCTACTGTCTGGCGAAAGCCTACCTACAAGCACATAATCTTGGTATCTCATGGCCATCTGAGCCATTCCGGGTAAATGAGAAGAGTCCAATAGATAAAACCAAATGGGTAGAACTTCCCTTTCATAGTCCTTATTTAGGAAGGCATTGAAAGCATTCGTCCCATCAAGTGGTCTATCCATTGGCAGAGGTACCCCTGCAAGTGTACAAAGGGTTGGAAGAAAGTCGGTTCCATTAAATAATTTGTCACTGACCGTTCCGGCAGGAATGTGTCCGGGCCATCTGATAAGTCCGGGAACTCGATGTCCTCCCTCGTAGGGGTATCTTTTCATGCCCCGTAATTCTCCGGGTGAACCAAAGCTTTTGTCTCGGATAGGATCTTCCCACTCTCCCTTTGATTCCAACAAAGTAACCGGATATTCCGGACCATTGTCACTGGTGAAAATCACTAAAGTATTTTCTCTCAGCCCCTTTTCGTCCAAATAATCCATGAACTTCCCAAAGGTTTCATCCAATTGGGAGACCGTACCATAATATTCCTTTTGGTTGGGTGAAAGATCTTTTTTAGGTCGCGGAACTCCACCGTATTTTACGGTTTGCGACAGGCTTGCTACTTCTGAGTTATCGTATAATTCTGAAAATTTTGTAGGAGGATCAATTGGAGTATGAGGTTCATTACTGGAAATGATGATGAAAAAAGGTTTTTCTTGGTCCCTTACTTTTGAAATCCAGTTGGCAGCTTCATTTGTAATTATGTCCACATACCAGCCTTCCAGCACTCCTGTAGGTTTCCCGTTTCGAATAAAATTATCCGGATTTTTAGGACCTGTATTGAAGGCATTTACTGAGGTAGCAAGGGAATAATCAAAGCCCATTTGATTGACAGTGACTTCAGTAGAGGATTCAAGCTTGGATAAATGCCACTTTCCAAAAAATGCAGTTTCATACCCCACAGTTTTGAGTAATTGGGGCAGCGTGATTTCGCCTTTGTTTAAGGTGGTGCCAAAAAAACCGGTAATGTTATAGAACCCGCTTCGATAGGCATTCCGGCCAGTAAGGATGGACGCACGTGATGGAGAACATACGGTGCCAGCAGAATGCATGTCTGTCATCCGGACCCCTTCTTTTGCAAATTGGTCCAAATTAGGGGTCTTTATGATGGGATTACCGTAGCAAGCCAGGTCACCATAGCCCAAATCATCTGTCAGGAAAATGATGATGTTCGGTTTGGCAGGGTTTTCAGGATTAATCTGAGCAAACCCATCCAACCAACAAAATCCAGATACTACCCATACAGCTAGCCAATGAAATACAGCTCTTGAGGATTTTCCGGATTTTGAATAAAGTTTTGTTTTCAACAGATTCATCAGGGGTTGATCAGGAATAAAATGACCGGTTATCAGAATTTCAACCTTTTAAGGTTTAAAATGATGAATTACGGCAAGGATTTTTTGGGTAAGAGACCGGATATGTAGTGCTTGTCCTATAGGCTTATTCCTTGGCGATATCCAGCAGATTTGCCAATAATCATCTTGATGAAATTAGGGCTTTCTCTTGCCTTACCACTATTGGAACATAGCCATACTCCATTCCCATAGGAGGAGTTACAATCAGAGCAGGATCAATGGCGACGAGTTTGCCAGTACTGGGAGGGGCCATGTATTCTTGGTCAATTGTCCAGGCCCTGTGAATCTGCTCAACAAAATTCTGCAAAGCTTCCTTTTCTTCCTTTGTCCAGCCTAGTGACTGAAACGAAGGCTGATCAACGAACTTATACCAGCGGTAGGTAACAGTTGACCCGTCTTTCAGATTAACCTGTGAGGTCTCTGAGGAAGGTCCCGGGTTTGCCCATGCTCCTGTTGTTGGAGAAGTGTAAGGCAGGCTTTTGTCAATTCTGAAGTTTCCTTCCACGATTTCATTTCCGTCTCTCCAGTTAATGTAATGGCTTTCAGAACCAGCTTTAGCAAATTCCTTTTCGCGTAACTCTAAAGGAACTTCCTCAGGACTAACCGCTACTCGCTGGTCCCCCACCTTTTTAAAATATTGGGGGAAGCGTCCTGGTTTGGAGATGTTAGTATTTCCCTTCCATTCCAGTCCAAAAGCATTGGTTTTGGTGGTCACGGTTTGGAGGACATTTTCAAGGCCAGTCAGTTTTTCACCGCCGTTGTTAAGGCTTGCCCCTTGATCCAGGGAAAGTGGTCGGGGGTTTAAATCCGGTTTCCAGGTATGTACTTGATCAAATTTACCGGAATAGGCTTTTCCACTTTTTTTCCATTCCAACAGATAATTGAAGAGTGCGTCTTTGGAATAGTAGGTCACATCCTGAACCAGCACAGACTGACCCTCTTCATTTACTGGAAATTGTAATTGAGGGATTTTGATGTACAAGTCTCCTTTTTGGTCTTTCATTTCAAAGGAAGGCACAGTATTGATTTCCATAGCACCTCCACCACCCATGGTCCCCGGTCGGGCATCCAATCCCATTCCTTCAATGGCTTTATATTCTTTTGACAATCTGCTCCACATTTCAGGGATGTAGAAGGCGACAGGTCCCTTAAAGTTTTCTGAGTTTAAGAACAGCGTCCAGCTTTGATTTCCGGTAGGAGGAGGTCCTGGCTTTGCTTCAGTCAGAGGAAGTGCCATATGGGTGTATCCCAAAAATCTTCCTTCCAAGTCTCCTTCAAAGGTGATCCCATCAGGTGGAACCAGAATTCTGTTGCTGAGTTGGGCTATCCCTAATTGGTCATCCGGTAAAGCTTCTGCTCTGTAGAAAAATGGCCAACCCGGTGAAGCGATCTCTGAATTGTAACAATCAGGTACTCCGTTCATACTGAATTTTGGCGAGCCGTAGTGATACCTGTTTCCTCTCCAATAGCCAAGACCACCCTCTTGAGTTTGGAATACACTTGACCAAGTGGGCCCTCGGGGAGCCCAAGTCCTGGCAATAGTTCCTTCTGGACAGCATGGAATATCCTTATTATCCGGATTATCGGGGGTTATCCAATTTCCCGGAAGGCCGATTTGAAATCCTGCAAGTGGCTGCTCTACCAATGGCCATACTGCTGTGTAAAAACCAATTCCCGCTCCGAAGCCTTCAGGTCTCTTCAGTGTGCTATATCCAATGTAGCCGTGTAACCCATTTCCGTTTTGAGTGATTGTAGTTGCCCCCGAAAAATCCCCTTTTTGAATGGTGCTGCAGTACAGGCAGGAAAATCCGAAAAGAGAGAAAATGAGGAGATAGATAGAGTAGCGAGTAAGCATTGGTTTATCTTTTGGTAAAATTTAAATGAAAATTCCAACCCGAGTTGGGGAAAAATTCCTGCCATCGGAAATGTTCCGATGGCAGGGTAATTTATTTAATAAACTCCCTGGCGGGTATCCCACCACAACTTGTCACCGTAGAAAATATCTACCTGTTTTACAGTATTAGGATAACTTTCATTGAAAGCTATTTCATTGGCAGGATAGGCCATTCTGAAAGGAGGACGGTTGTGGTTGGCGGCATAGTCATTGGACACATTGACCAACTTGGGTACATCGGTTCTTCTGTTTTCAGCCCAAGCCTCCACACTTTGCTTGTATAAGCTAATCCAATTTTGCAATCTGATTTTTTCCAGATTTGGAGTGGTACCTGAACCCCAAGCTACGCCTGTTTTTTGAAGATATTTATCAATATCTGCATGGGGGATTCCATTGTCCAGCATGGAAATGGTGATTCCTCTTTCATAGGCTTCACGTGCATTGCCTCCTGCTACCAATCCTCTTTCGAAGGCTTCTGCTTTGATAAACCAAACTTGTGCAGCATGCATAAAAGGTGAGAATCCTCGGTCATCATACCCAAATCTGTTTCCGATATGGGATAAATTTTGGTTGTTATTTAACGGGAAACCGGATTGACCTATTCCCATTCTATATCCATTATAAAAGCCATTTTGGTTTTTATCAGCATAGATGGGAAGGCGAGGATCCTCCATTTCAACCAACCGGCTGATGAGGTCATGATTTGTTCGATACTGATCCTGTTTATTGGTAGGTACCCCGAGTCTGGCTCGCCAAGGTTCAATGTTATTCGTGGCAATTCCAGGCCATTTCAAATAAGCATTATCTGCATTGGTTTCGAATACCGGAAAAGTGGCAGGATTGCCTAAAATTTGTGAAATCACGGTAGCAGCAGCCTGAGGTGCTACATTGGACATCCGCATGGCTACTCTCAATCGGATGGAATTGGCGAATTTTTTCCACTTGGTAATGTCTCCAGCAAACATAAAATCCCCAACCCCAATTGTACCAGCTCCGGCAGTCAACATGGTGTTTGCCTCGGCTAACTCACTTAATATTTGAGTGTAGACTTTTTCATGTGAGTCGAATGCAGGATTTAAAATGTTTTCTGTTCCCAATTTAAAAGCCTCAGAGTAAGGAATGTCCCCCCACATATCAGAAACCTGCTGTGCTGTATATGCCTTCATAATTAGAGAAACGGCAGCAAGGTTGTTGTTTCCTTCTCGGATCGCATTGATTCTGGCATCCTCAAAATAGGCCATTCCTCTAAAGAGATTGTCCCACTGTCCATTGTTGATGTCAACCCTGAATTCATAATCACCTGCCCCGCTTGCTGCCAGGTGACCTGACCAAGTTCCGGTGTAGTAAATGCCAATTCGCTCTCCGAACAATTGACCTGCCACTACGGTAAGACCAGCACCGAAAATATTTGAAGCAGGCACTACTGAAGGCTGATTTGGATTAATATTCATCTCAGTCCAGTCTTCGGTACAAGAAATTGCTGTCATCACTGAGCAAATCGCCAGCAACTTTGCTATCTTATTTGTTAGTATATTTTTCATATCTGAAACCTTTTTATGGTTGTTTTTCAATGTACATCTGCATTTAATTCTCAATACCCGGATGAGTTAGAAATTCAATCTCAGGTTAAATCCATAGGATCTGGTGGTAGGAGGCATGAAATTTTCAAAGCCAACACCTCGTTCTCCTCCACCCATTTGGGAAGCTGCTTCTGGGTCAAGTCCCAATTCTTTGGCTTTTTCACTTCTGTGGATAATTAGGAGGTTTCTACCAAATGCAGACACTGCGACATTTTGTAGTTTACCTATGCTAAAGGTGTATCCAAGGGTCAATTCACGAAGTTTCAAATAAGATCCATCGATGATCGAATATTCATGATTGTTCCATACCCATGCACCATTGTAGTAATCCTGAGCAGATATTCGAACATCATTTGGAGAACCATCACCTTTTACACCTGGAACTATGATGCCTTCTTCACGTACATTGTTTTGAACTGTATTGGTGAATGCTCCGGTAGGGTAGGAGTGCCAATAAGTTCCACTGAAAAAGTCTCCACCTTTTCTCCAATCCAACAAAGCGCCCAAGCTTATTTTTTTATAAGTGAAGGTGTTCTGTAGACCTCCAATCCACTTTGGAGTGACATTTCCCAAAATTTTCTGTTGGTTTGTTGTCATTGGTGTTCCGTTAGGAGCGATTTTGATATTACCGCTTTCATCTCTCACATAAGGAAGCCCGCTAATATCCCCCCAAGGCTGACCGGGAGTTCCTACCAATCTGGCTCCGCCAAAACCTGGGCTGATGGTGATATTTTCCAATCCTCCGTAGAGCTCAACCACAGTGCTGTTATTTTTTGCCCAGTTGATGGTTGCATCCCAACGGAATCCACCTTTATTCATTACCAAGCCTCTTACAACGAGCTCAATACCCGTATTTCTAATTTTTGCTGCATTGATCAATTGTGAAGCATATCCTGTAGTCCGAGCCGTCGGAACATTCAGAATCATGTCTTCAGTAACTCGATTGTAGTAAGTAGCATCCAACGAAAGCCGGTCGTTGAAAAATCTAAAATCAGCCCCGATTTCAGTGGAAGTGGTCATTTCTGGTTTGAGATTAGCAGGAGGCAAGGTTGCAGGGGAATTGAACAAGGCGATGTTGTTAAAAAGGGTCGTTGTGTAAGTGCCCATCAACTGATACGGATCAGTGTCCGATCCGACCTTTGCCATACTGGCTCTCAACTGGAGATGACTGAAATTTTTTGACTTGATGTCAAGGGCTTCCGATAAGGTAACTGATAAGTTTCCTGATGGGTAGAAATAGGATCTGTTTTCCTCTGGCAAAGTTGAACTCCAATCATTTCTGGCCGTCACCCCTGCAAATAAATACCCTTTGTAGCCTACAGTTGCTGAAGAATAAATACTGTAGTTTTCTTTTACGCTATCAAACATTCCTGTACCCGGGGTTCCTTTCACGTTACCAATGTTAAACAGGTCTGGAACATTCAAATCCGGGGCACTCAAGGTCATGCTGCTGAACTTGTTCTGGCGATAGTTTCCACCTACAAGGCCTATCAGTGAAAAATCATTTTCGAAGGTTTTATTAAAATCCAATCTAACATCGGTGTTGAATTCTTGCCGGGTTTGGTCATTTTGTGAAAACTGGCCACCCATTCTGTTATTGATGTTTGCCCTAGTTCGTGATAGCGTAATGGATTTTCGCAGTTCATCATAATAATCCAGTCCGACAAGTGAATTGGCAGTCAACCAGTCATTAATTTGGTAGGTAAGACTAACGTTTCCATAGAAGCGTTCGCGATTCATTCCATTGGTTTGCAACAATTCATAGTAGAAATTATTCTGGTTTAGGTTGTAACCACTTCCTTTTTCATTTCCGAATTCATCGTAAACTTTTTTCACTTCATCCAAAGGAATATGTCTGAATGCACCCCAGGCAAGTTTGGTCATGGATCCATAGGAAACTACAGGTAGGTTATCGCTTCGTCTGTTGACATAGTTGAAGTTGGTGCCTACGGTAAGTTTTTCATGGGGATTAAGGGTGAGATTGGCGTTTAAAGTATTCACTGTCTGATCGGTATTAAAAAATATACCGGTCATTTTTCTGTTTGAAAAAGACACTCGCCCGTAAGCTTCTTTTCCTTTTGCAGTTACTGCCACCTGATTGATGAAGTTTGTTCCGGTTTGGAAGTAGTGGTCTTTAATATTGTCAGGATCCGATTCCCAAGGACTATTAGGTCCTTTCACCCACTGGTCCAAAAGAAGGCCGGCATCCAGTCGGGGGCCCCAAGAAGTTGCGTTTTCCTGGACGCCGCCTCCGATTCCATTTACATAGTTGTAGCTAAAACGCTTGGCGTATTCGTTGTACGAGAGGTTTGAATTTGGATTGTTTTTGAGGTATTGTTGCCAGTCATACTCACCACCACGCGTACCTATACCGTATTCATTCTGGAAATTCATATAGTAGCTGGGGACATCAAAAACCATGGATGAGTTAAACTCCACACCGAAGCCTTCACGGGCCTTTTTTCCTTTCTTGGTCTCAATTAAGATTACTCCGTTTGCTGCACGGTTTCCATAAAGTGCTGCAGCATTTGCGCCTTTCAAGACAGTCAAGGATTCAATATTTTCTGGGTCAATATCAGCTGCGGCGTTACCATAGTCCAATCCTCCGTTTCCATCAAGATTTGTAGTGGAATTGTCTATTGGTACTCCATCTACTACAAAAAGTGGCTGATTCCCAGCAAATGATGCATTTCCGCGAATAATGATTCTTGAGGAAGCTCCTATTTGAGAACCACTGGAGGTAACCTGAACCCCTGCGATTTTTCCACTCAAGGCATTGACTATGTTATTGTCTTGGGTTGTCACCAAGTCTGCCGGTTTTAAGGCCTGTACGGTATAGCCCAGTTCTTTCCTTTCCCGTTGTACTCCAAGGGCCGTAACCACGAATTCATCCAGATTTTTCGAGTCTTCTTGCATAATCACACGGATTACACTTTGTGATTCGACCTCGATTTGCTGCGTGATATAACCGATGTAAGAAAAGGTAAGCCGATTCGAACCTTGTGGTAAGGTTAGGCTAAATTTACCGTCAATGTCGGTTACTGCCCCGAGTGTGGTACCTGTAACCAATACGGTAACACCTGGAAGAAAAAGACCGGATTCATCTTCAACGGTTCCTGAAATCCTGCTTTGAGCATATCCATTCGAAATGGATAATCCACACAAAAATACAGTCACCAGCAAGGCAACTATCTTTTTGTTCGTTAATCGAGTAAGTATTGATTTCATGTTTTTTTGGTTAAATGGATGTAGGTTAAGGAAAAGTGTATCATAAAGTTAGATTTATGATTTCCTGCATCTGTCCATCATTTTATCCAAAAAATATGGTATGTTAACTCTGACTAAATCTTGGAGGATTTATTAGTGGGTTTTATAAAATTGAGGAATCAACCAGATTTAGCTTGAAATATTCCTTTACATCCTAGACTATTACTCAAGGAGTAAGTCAATTTTTATTCTTGCGGGGCATTCAAAAAACTTTTTACCAGTGAGCCCAACTTTGGGTAATTCCATCATTCATTTACATGGTTGGAAATTTTTAAAAAGTATCTTCATTACATTATTGTCTCATTTTGTTACATTAGAAAAAATTTATTCAGATCTAGCCAAAATAATGATCATCAAGCACTTATTTCTCTGTTTCTTCCTGATCGGGTGGTCGGTTTCTGCTTTTTCCCAGGAAGTCATCCAACTCTATCCCGGCAAAGCTCCGGGTTCGGAAAACTGGAACTGGACCGAAAAGGAAACCAATCCTTTTCCCAATAACCGAATGCTTTATAATGTCTCTGAGCCGGTCTTGCTGCACTACCCTGCACCGAAGGACAAGGCTAACGGAACTTCCATCATTGTGGCACCGGGAGGGGCTTTTCACATCCTATCCATTGACAATGAGGGAATCCGGGTCGCAGAGTGGCTCAATTCGCTAGGAATCGAGGCTTTTGTGCTGAAGTACCGATTGGTCAAAAGCGAAACCGACAATCCTTTTGCCACACTCATTCCTCTGATGAACAACAAGGATAAGCTGGACTCAATCAATGCCCCGGTGGTCGACTTGGCCAAAAACGACGGGATCGTAGCCATGAAGTATGTTAGATCCAATGCTGCCAAATTGGGAATTGATCCCGGGAAAATAGGATTTATGGGTTTTTCGGCCGGAGGTACAGTGACGATGTCAGTGATGCTTAGTGCTGCGGAAGAGTGGAAACCTGACTTTATCGCCCCGATTTACCTTTACAAAAAGGCAGTTTTGGGCAAGGATATGCCTAAAAAGGAAACTCCGATTTTCATTGCTGTGGCCACGGATGACGGCCTGGGGCTATTGGCGCACAGTATCGAACTCTATCAGGAGTGGGTCGCTGCAGGTCAGCCTTCCGAACTGCATGCCTTCGAAAAGGGAGATCACGGATTTGGCTTTTCGCCTAAAGGCACCACCTCGGACATGTAGACTCAAAACTTTGAAAACTGGCTTCGAAAGCGAAAGCTGATTCCATAAACAGCACTCCTGAACAGGATGGATTTCCATTTCCAAATCTGTAACTCCCTATTACCTAAGCTTTGATCCATGAAGAAATTTATTGCCTTCAGCCTGTTTTTACTTGCGACTACCGCCTCTTACGGTCAGCAAGATCCACTCTTGTCCAAGTTCCAAAATCCAACGAACGAAGCCAAGCCTCGGGTTTGGTGGCACTGGATGAATGGCAACATTACTCAAGAAGGTATTCGCAAGGATCTGGAATGGATGGATAAAACTGGAATCGGAGGTGTTCAGAACTTTGACGCCAATCTTTTTACTCCGGTGGTTGTCCCTCAGAAGTTGGTCTTCATGACCCCTGAGTGGAAAGCCGCCTTCAAGTACGCCTCTGATTTGGCAGGACAAAAGGGCCTGGAAATGGCGATTGCAGGTTCTCCGGGATGGAGCGTGACAGGCGGTCCCTGGGTCAAGCCGGAGGATGCCATGAAAAAGTATGTCTGGTCGGAGTTGGAAGTGGAGGGAGGAAAACCGTTCTCCGGAAAACTTCCCCGGCCATCCGATCAAACCGGAAAATACCAGGATGCCCACCTGGAAGGGGGCGGCCTTGGGGGAGGGTTTATTGGAGAAGTACCGAGTTTTTACCGGGATGCCCTAGTCATTGCTTTTCCGGTAGATGAAAAAAGCTTGGCAGAGTTGACTCCAACCATTTCCACCAGTGGAGGGGAGTTTACGTTGGACCTCTTGACCGACGGAAGCATTGCCCAATCTGCTTTTCTTCCCCCTATGGAAATCGGGCAGGATATGTGGATTCAATATGCCTTTGGTCAACCCCGGACTTTTCATGCTTTCAGCATCGCAGGAGCAATGAATGGACCTCTAGCAGAATTCAACGGAGGTCCGGAAAACCGGCGTCTCAAAGTCTCAGATGATGGGATCAATTTCAAAACCATTGCCACGGTTTCGGGCAGTACCGTTCCATTCAATACCGTAGCCATTCCTCCGACCACCGCGAAATATTGGAGAATCACCTACGAAACCTTACCTCCTCAGCCAAATGTCTTTGCTGCCATGGCTGGTCTACCTCAGCAGGAAAAGCCGGATGGAGTTCAGGTAGCTGAATTTCAGTTGTACACCTCCTCCCGAATTGATCAGGTAGAAGATAAGGCGGGATTTTCTCCTTGGCCTGAGGACAATTGCTTGGCGACAGGCTTGGATGCCCAAGGACTACAGGGAATAATTTCAGCAAAAGAAGTCATTGACTTGACTGCCCTCCTCAAGGAAGACGGAGGCCTCACTTGGACTGCACCTGCCGGAAAATGGAAAATCGTCCGCTTGGGCTATTCCCTGACTGGTCGTCAAAACCATCCCGCCTCTCCTGAAGCCACAGGCTTGGAAGTGGACAAACTGGATGCGGAAGCCGTCCGACGCTACATCAATCATTACCTGGATTTGTACCAAAATGCCACCGGTGACAAACTCGGTGCAGGAGGCTTGGAATTCATGATCCTTGACAGTTACGAGGCTGGACATATGAACTGGAGCGTGACTTTTCCGCAGGAATTTCAGAAGCGAAGAGGCTACAGCCTGGTCCCTTATTTACCGGCTTTGACCGGGAGAATAGTAAACAGCCTGGAGGAAAGTGAGAAGTTTCTTTGGGATTTCCGAAAGACCATTGGCGAGTTGATTTCGGATCATCATTACGATGTGATCGGCGAAGAATTGAATAAGCGCGGGATGAAACGCTATACCGAGTCTCATGAAAACAAGCGGATTTACCTTGCCGACGGAATGGATGTGAAACGAAATGCTGAAATTCCCATGTCGGCCATGTGGACTCCGGGCAGCTTGGCAGGCGGTGCCGATGAGGAAGTTCGGAGCGAAGCGGATATTCGTGAATCGGCTTCTGTGGCCAATATTTACGGAAAGCCCTTCGTGGCTGCGGAATCCATGACTTCTGTCGGCCGGCCATTTCAGGAATATCCTGAGCGACTTAAGCGTACCGCCGATTTGGAATTGGCATCCGGACTCAACCGATTTGTGATCCACACCTCGGTTCACCAGCCATTGGATGATAAGAAGCCTGGATTCTCCCTTGGCCCTTTTGGACAGTATTTTTCACGACAGGAATCCTGGGCAGGGATGGCCAAGCCTTGGATGGATTACTTAGGGAGGAGTTCAACCATGCTTCAGCAAGGCCGAAATGTAGCCGACATCCTTTACCTCTATGGTGAAAACACCAACATCACCTGGATTGCCAGAGAGAAACTTCCTCAAATTCCAAAAGGCTACGAGTTTGACTTCGTGAATGCCACGGCATTGCTGGAAGCCATTCAAGCCGAAAACGGTAAGCTAAAAGCCAAAAGTGGAAATACTTACGAGGTCCTAATGTTGGATGAAAGCGCAAGTCTGATGACTTTGCCTGTTCTGAAAAAGCTGAAAGTATTGGCGGATGCTGGAGTAAAAATCATTGGCAAACGTCCGGTGAAATCTCCGAGTCTGAGTGATTCCGATTCTGAATTCCAAGCCTTGGCGGATCAGATTTGGGATAAGGAAAATGTGGGTTCCGAGGTCAAAATTCCGGTTGCTGCTGACGTGCAACTCTCCGGGACGGACCATAAAATCCTCTTCCGTCACCGAAAAACCAACTCTGAGGAAATCTTTTGGCTGAACAATAGAAATGTAAATCCGACTACGGCTACCGCAAGCTTTCGGATCACAGGCAAAAAACCTATGCTTTGGAATCCAATCGATGGAAGTGTCCAAGAGGTTTCCTACGAAATAAAAAACGGCAGAACAGAAGTCCCTTTGAAATTTGAATCCTGGGATGCCTTTTTCATTGTTTTCAGGGAAAGTGTAAGCCAAAATTCCTATGCGATTGCCGCGAAAAGCGAAAGTGTTGCCGTTGAGATCAACGGAATCTGGAAGGTTGATTTTAGTGCGAAAAAGTCTGATTTCGCAACCCTGAATTCCTGGTCAGACCATTCTGATCCGGAGATCAAGTACTTCTCAGGCACTGCTGCCTATTCCAATTCGTTTAACATTTCACAAAAAGAAAGTCAAGCGGCTTACATTCTGGATTTGGGAGAGGTAAAAAACCTGGCTGAAATCATCGTAAACGGTCAAAATCTGGGAGTCGTCTGGAAAACTCCGTTCAGAATTGATATCAGCAAGGCGTTGAAAAACGGGGATAACCAAGTGGAAATCCGGGTGGTCAATACTTGGGTAAACCGACTCATCGGAGATGCCCAGCCCGGAGCAAAAAAGTCAACTTTCACCACAATGCCTTTTTACCGTGCAGATTCCCCCTTGGTCCCTTCAGGTTTGCTTGGGCCGGTGCGGGTGATCAAGTTGGATTGAGGTGAGGTGTTAATGATCAAAAATAGAGTTCTCGCAGAGTCGCAAAGAGCCTTTGCGTCTTTAGCGCTTTAGCGAGAAGAAAGAAAGGACTTCTTTGGAAAAGCTAATCGTGCTTCATCTCCCCTCTTCTTGAGATAAGAGGTCTGGTGTTAAAGAGAAAGGTTTACAAATTCTTAGGTTAAGGCACTTTCAAATCCCACTTTGATACCATGAAGTGTGGGACTTGTTTATTTTCCACTCAAGGCATTCAAAGCTTCGCCAAACACAGGGGGCACTCTTCCTTTCCAGATTTGGCTGTAATTGGTTGCCATGGCCAGGTCCAAACTCGGAAAATAAACCACCTGAGTTCCCCAAAATCCCGCATGGGCAAAGGCTTCCACGCCATTTATCTCGATTCGGTAAATACCGATTCGATAGTCCATCATCGGAGCGGAAGCATAACTCCCCGGTTGAAGCATCTGCTCAAGGGTACTTGGGTTTTTAAAAACTTCCCCATGGAACAGAGCCAAAAAGAAACCGCTCAAATCCTCCGTCGTTGACAGCAATCCTCCTCCTCCAAAATAATCCATGCTGGGGTGAAACGAATAAGTGTCCTGTCCCTGAAAATACTGGTGGATTCTGGCCTGATCTACTTTTGGATTCAATCCTTCGAAAGCGGTGTTCTGAAGTCCCAGCTTTTCAAAATCTAGGATTTCGGGGATGGTAATCCCCAGCGTTTTCCCCTGGATGTTTTCAATGATTTCTCCCAGAATGATATAACCTGTATCGGAATAACTGAACTTCTCACCGGGAGCACTGATGGGTTCTCCGGCTTCCACGCAAAGCTTCAGTTGCTCCGTTCGGGTCCATTCATGGCCTCCAGGTTGGAGGACTTTTTCGAAGAAAACCGGAGCGTGCGTATGATCAAAAAATCCGGCATTGTGCCTCAGGACTTGAAGTATGCTGATTTTTTCCAAGTCATAGTCCTGACTTAGGATTTGGATATGGTCAGGTGAAAGGTAGTTAGAAATCGGGTCCTCAAGCCTGAGTTTGCCTTCTTCCCAAAGTTTCAAAATCGAAGCGGCAACAAATGTTTTGGTTACGCTGGCAATCCTAAAGGTTTGGTCTTGGAGTAGCTTTTCACCGCTTTCCCGAGCTGAAACTCCTGCTGCACCGGACCACTTGATTTCCCCATCTCCAGACTGAATATGAAAGAGAATTCCGGGGACATCCTGATTTAGCTGACTTTCCAGAATGGTCTGAAGGATTTGGCTATCCGGTTTTTGCTGGGAAAAAAGCTCCGAGATTCCGAGGAAGAAAATAAGGAGGAAGAAGGGGATTTTTTTCATGCCGGAAGTTAATTGAAAAAGTTTGGGAGCAGAAACAGTGGAATCAAGGACTTAAATTTTGGTGTAGCTTATTCTTTCAAGCTTAAACTAATCGAACAAGGTTTAACTTGAGTATATCTCAGGTGAGATATTTTCCTACTATGCTTAACTTCTTACGGCAATCGGGTCTTATTTTTTCCTTCAGTAGTCTGATGGGATTTGGCTTAATTCCGTACTCTCCTCAATTGAATGACCCTATGAATACACTTGTCATAAACCCAAATCCTGTGGAAAGGCAACTCACTTTTGGCAGCCAAGGCTATTTTCTCAATCACCGGCAGGCCTTTTCGCCCAATGACGAATGGTTGGCTTTTGACGGAAGAAAAGAAGATTCCAAAATGGGCGAAAATGACTTGATCGGTTTGGTAAACATCCATTCTGGGCAAATTCTGGAAGTTTATCGAGTTCCCAAGCAGCAAGCTTTTGGACCGGGCTCGGGAGCCGTAAGCTACCATCCGCATCGTGAAGAGGTAGTATTTATCCGAGGGTTGCTATCTGCCGATGCGGAGAATCCCTACTATTTTACCAGAAGGTCCGCCATGGGACTTAATCTGGAAAACAAACAAGCGCCGGAGCTTTTTCATTTGGATGCAAGGGATGTTACCCCACCGTTTACTCCCGGGGCCCTCCGAGGGGGAAGTCATGCGTATAGCTATTCCCAAGATGGAAATTGGGTGAGTTTCACGTACAATGATGATGTGATGGAAAAAGCCGCCGCGACCAATCCCCAACTCAAAGACCTGCGGACCGTGGCTTTTATGGTCAGGGGGAAAAAAGTGGAGGTCCAAGCTGAACCCGGTAGGGAAGGGGATGAATTTTCAGGTTCTCACTTTGCCGTCTTGGCAGCGGAGGTAGTTCCCTTTCCTAAGCCCGGTTCGGATGAAATTCAAAAGGCCTGCGAGGAGACTTGGGTAGGTCATGACGGGTATGTAAATGCGCAGGGAGAAAAAATTCCTCGGGCCTTGGCCTATTTGGGAGATGTCGTCACGGCTGAAGGGAAAGTCGTGACTGAGGTTTTTGTGACGGATATTCCGGAAGACTGGGACAAAAATTTGAAGGATCAAAATCTAGGAGGTACCGAGGTTTCCTTTCCGGAAATGCCCAAATCCTTCACTCAGCGCAGAATCACTTTTACTTCTGACAGGAAATATCCTGGAGTCCAGGGACCCCGGCATTGGTTGAAAAGCTCCAAAAACGGCGACCGGATTTTCTTCTATGCCAAATCGGATGATGGAATCGTCCAGATTTTCAAGGTATCACCGAATGGAGGTCAGCAGGTGCAAATCACTCGGAATGAATTTTCTCCCGACACCGCCTTTAGCCTAAGTCCGGACGATTGTTGGATCGCCTTTGGGTACCAAAACCAACTTTACCTTACGGAAGTAGCAACCGGAAAAACCCAAAAAGTAGGACCTACTCCTCCAAAAGGCCAAAGTGAACTCTGCAATATCAACTGGTCCCACTCGGGGAGAATCCTTGCTTACAACAGGAAAGTGGATTCGGGGAATGGAGCGTATTTTCAGGTGTTTTTGTTGGAGGTTTTTTGATTAGATCATAAGAGATAGGTTCTCTTTCTTATTTCTTGACATTTAAAATGATGATTCCAATGTGGACAAATTGAATGAAATTCCATTCAAAATCTTTGGTTGAAAAAACAAAAAAGCCCTCAGAACTGAATCTGAAGGCTTTTCTTGGGCTTTGCCTAGACCAAGTATTTTTTTGACCTAGCCTTAAACTACCATCAGCCAGTTGCTGGCGAGTGTATAAACCTTATTTTCCTCAGTACAAGATTGAATTATAGCCCAAAGCCTGTAACTGGAGGATCCGTATGGTGTAAGTTTCTACCACATCCAACCCCGGAAAAAGCTGCCCTTTGGAAACGCCGAGTCTTTTCATCGCTACACTACAGATACTGACCCGGACTTTACCATTGTATTTTTTAAAATATTCTTCAAGTTCAGATCCTTTTACCATTGTTTTGACGACCGGACCCTTCACTACAATTTCAAAATTTTCGAATTGGACCCCATTTTCTAAAAAGGTATCATAAACTGACAAGGCGCTTTTTAGGCCATCCTCGTCTTGTACCCCGAAGACGTAGTTTGGTGTTTTATTGAGGTCGGAAACAGTTCCTTTTTCAAGGACTGTCTGGCCTAAACTGGTTTCAATGGCAAGAAATGAAAGTGCGAGTGAAACAATAAACCAAATTGATTTTTTCATAGCCGAGGCAGGTTTTGGGAATAGAAAAAGGATAAGATGATTAAAAATAAGGATTTTGCAGGAAAACGAGGGAGGGAAGAGAAAAGGCAACGCCAGAAGGAATAAAAAAAGTCTCAAATCTAATGATCTGAGACTTTTATGCTCCCCCTCTAGGGCTTGAACCTAGGACCCCATGATTAACAGTCATGTGCTCTAACCAACTGAGCTAAGGAGGAGTTTGACGTACCCTTTCGGAAAACGTGTTGCAAATGTAGGTTCATCCCCTTTTTATTCCAAATCACTTTTTGAAAAAATCTTTTATTCTCCACTATTCCGCTTTCTTCTGATTCTATTTCAGGGACTTATTTTTTGGAAAGGCTCAAAGAAGTTCCTCAGGTACATTCAACTTTTGCTTTAATCACCTGATTTTTCAATAATAGTGCAGGAGGGACTTTGTCCAAATTAGGGATTCCGAATTCGACTTTCCGAAATTCCTGCTCCTCGATTGCCATTTCCGTCAATTTTTCCTAACTATATTCATTAACCCAGTTCCACCATGAAACATCAGCTTAACCGACGGGATTTTCTCCGTTATTCTGTCCTCACGGCTCTTGGAATACAGTTTCTTCCCTACACCGGACTTCGTGCCGCTCCTTCTGATCGGGTGCGGATAGCTCACATCGGACTAGGTGGAATGGGGCTTTCCCACATGAATTGGTTTGCCAATCTTCCTGAGGCTGAGATTGTGGCTCTTTGTGACGTGGATATCAACCGGGCGAATGAAGCCTTGATCGCCCTGAAAAAAATCCACCCTGATACCAAAGCAGAGGTTTTTCAGGATTTCAGAAAGATCCTCGATCGGCAGGATATCGATGCAGTGACGATCGCCACACCGGATCATTGGCACGCCCAGATTGCGATTTTGGCGTTCCAATCAGGCAAGGATGTGTATGGGGAAAAGCCGCTTTCTTATTCCATGCGGGAAGGACAATTGATGCTCAAGTCTCAGCAGGAAACCGGCAGAATTTTCCAATTAGGCACTCAAATCCATGCCGGTGACAATTACCATCGGGTGGTGGAACTCATCCAATCCGGTGAGCTGGGCAAAATCAAAACCGTTCGCCTTTGGAGAACCGGTGAGCCTCCCTTGATCCCTTCGCTCACCTACCAAGCGCCACCGGCCAATCTGGACTGGGACATGTGGTTGGGCCCTGCGCCGATGTCAGATTACGCTCCCGAGAAATGCCATTTTAACTACCGCTATTTCATGGAGTACTCAGGAGGGGTTTTTCAGGATTTCTGGTCTCATATCGCGGATGTGGTCTGGATGTCCATGCCTCCAAAAGGCCTGAAAAGCATTCTGGCAAACGGCGAAAAATCAGAAGGAGTGGGTGATACCCCCAAATGGCTGGACGTGGATTTTAAATTCAAAAAACTGGATATCCACTGGACTTCCATTCCTCCTGATGTGCCCGGAGCCCAAGAGCGGGGAATCGGTGCCTATTTTGAAGGGAGTAAAGGGACATTGATTTGTGATTACGGCAGCAGAGAAATCCGCATCAACGGTCAAGTTTTGAAAGATATTCCCGAAATCCCCAAGACGATCCCAAGATCTCCAGGCCATCAGCAAAATTTTCTGGATGCAGTGAAATCCAGAACTCAGCCTGAATCCTACCTTCACTACGCCCGTGAAATGACCCTTCCGATGCACCTCGCACTGATTTCTTTTAAATTGAAAAAACAACTGAAATGGAACCCAAAGACAGAGACATTCAAAAATGATCCGGAAGCGGATAGCCTACTTTGGAGACCATACCGAGAAAAATGGAATCTTATCGGTGCTTAATTTTCCGATTTTAATTACCTTCTACCCTTTGTTACCCAAACACTATGGAAAACTACACGCTTTCGATCAACGGAAAAAAGCAGGAAGTCACTGCACCCGAAGACATGCCCTTACTCTGGGTGATTCGGGATTTATTGGACATGAAAGGAACCAAATTTGGTTGCGGTCAGGCGCTTTGCGGAGCTTGCACTGTTCATTTGGACGGTGAGGCCGTGAGATCCTGCAGTTTGCCGATTTCTCAGGTGGGGGAAGGTAAAATCACCACAATTGAAGGATTATCGGAAGCCGGCGATCATCCATTGCAGACCGCTTGGGTGGAGCATGTGGTACCCCAATGCGGGTATTGCCAATCCGGGCAGATTATGAACGCGGCAGCGTTACTCACCAAAAATCCTTCTCCGTCCGAATCGGATATTGAGGAAGCGATGCAGGGTAATCTTTGCCGCTGTGGCACCTACAATCGAATCAAGGATGCCATCCTTACCGCTTCCAAATCCCTCTAAACCCTCCCTAAATCAGCAAGCATATGATGCCTAAATTGCCATTTTTGAAAAAGCAGAAGACGGATACTTCCACTTCGCTCGGTACAGCAGATCGCAGTGAGATTTTCATGCCTTCGAGAAGGGATTTCCTCAAAATCGGCTCCTTAGCCGCAGGAGGATTTGTCCTGGGAGTCAATTTCCAATGCAGTGGACCCAAAGGGGAAGTAATCACCTTTGCTCCGAATGTCTTTGTCACCATCGGTTCGGACAATATCGTCACCATCGTGGCGCACCGCTCTGAAATGGGAACCGGAATCCGGACTTCCCTGCCCATGATCGTGGCAGATGAATTGGGAGCAGATTGGAGCCTGGTGAAAATCGTTCAGGCCGAGGGAGACGAGGAAAAATACGGCAACCAAAATACAGACGGTTCTTTTTCCGTCAGGATGTTTTACGAGCCAATGAAAAAGGCTGGCGCTACTGCCCGTCACATGCTGGTTGAGGCCGCTGCCAAAGAGTGGGGTGTGACACCGGCCGAATGTGATACCGAAGCCAGCCATGTCATTTTGAAGGAGTCTGGTAAGAAAATCCCGTTTGGAGATCTGGTGGAGAAAATAAAAACCATGGAATTGCCCAAACCGGAAGCACTGACGATGAAGGAATTTTCCAGCTACAAGCTGGTGGGCAAGGATGTTCCGATCTACGATGCCAAGACCATTGCTACGGGTCAGGCGGTTTTCGGAGCGGATGTCAATCTTCCCAACATGTTGATTGCGGTCGTTCGTCGAAGTCCTGTAGTCGGTGCGAAGGTGGTTTCATTTAATGATGCAAAAGCATTGGCCATTCCCGGAGTAAAGAAGGTTGTGAAAATAGACGGGCCAGGACTTCCTGCAGGTTTGGATAAGCCCTTGGAGGGGATTGCCGTTTTGGCGGAAAATACCTGGGCAGCCATCAAAGGACGGGAAGCCTTGGAAATCGAATGGGACCTAGGTCCCAATCAAACCTATAATTCAGCTGCCCAATTGCAGGAAATGTTGAAAAGTACTGCAGGAAAAGGTACGGTAAAGCGTGCCCGTGGAAATTTTAACCAGGCAAAATCTGCCTCCGGAAAAGTGCTTGAACGAACGTATTTGGCTCCTTTTTATGCTCATTCCACAATTGAGCCGCCAGCAGCAATTGCTGATGCAAAAGCCGATGGATCTGTGGAGGTCTGGGCTCCAACCCAACATCCGCAGTGGGCAAGAGGAGCAGTTGCCGGTGCCTTGGGGATTGATGTGGCCAAGGTGAAAATGAATGTGACCTTGTTGGGAGGTGGTTTTGGGCGGAAGTCCAAGCCTGATTTTGTGGCTGAAGCAGCAGTCCTTTCCAAAGCAGCTGGAGTTCCGGTTCGGGTTCAGTGGACCCGTGAGGATGATCTTCACCATGATTTCTTCCATTCGCACAGCGCACAGCGTATTGTGGCGACTTTGGACAAAACCGGAAATCTAACGGGATGGAATCACCATACCGTTTTCCCGGCCATCGGATCTTCCAATACTCCTGCTCCACCCTCAGACGGGGAATTGGATCTGGGTGCTCGGGATTTTCCTTATGAAGTGCCCAATATCCAGATCGAGGCTCATGAATCCTCTGCACATACCCGGGTTGGATGGCTCCGCTCTGTAAGTAACATTCACCATGCCTTTGCGATCTGTACGATGTTGGATGAGATAGCTGAAGCCAGAGGTCTCGATCCAGTCGATCAGGCACTTCAGCTGCTAGGTGAGGATAAGAATCTATCCTTTGCCAGTGAAATGGTGGGTGACTATGGAAATTACGGGGAGAAAATCGAAGACTTTCCCTGGAATACCGGCAGGATGAAAAAAGTCATCCAGACTGTCGCTGAAAAATCCAACTGGAAGCAAAATCTTGCAGCTGGGAAAGCAGTCGGCTTTGCGGCTCACAAGAGCTTCCTGACCTATGTCGCCTGCGTGGTGCTGGTGGAAAAAGATGCCGCAGGAAAAATCACCATTCCTGAAGTACATTATGCAGTGGACTGCGGAATCGGGGTAAACACCGATCGGATTCGTTCCCAGTTTGAAGGAGGTGCCCAGTTTGCGACCAGTTTGGCAACGACCTCGGCAATCACTTTCGAAAACGGTCAGGTTCAACAGAACAACTTCGACACCTATCAGATCATCCGAATGCCTCAGGCACCGAAGAAGATTGAAGTACATATCGTGCCCAGTATGGAAAAACCAACCGGTGTCGGAGAGCCTCCCGTTCCACCTTTTATCCCTGCCTTGGCTAATGCGGTGTATAAACTGACCGGGAAGCGGATTTACGAATTACCCTTCAAAATCTAGTTTTCAATTAGCAGTGATCAGTAGGCAGTTTGCATTGACTGCCTACTGAACTCTGTTTACTGCCTACTGATCTTTAGTGCTGAATTTCCGGGTCATGGTCTTGATGAATTTCACTTTTCGGAATCTCAAGGCAGACCAGTCCGCATCGATGGCGATTTGTCTAACGACCTCATAGTCAAGTTCCCCAACTTTTTTCCAGCCCGAATCACGGTTGATTTGGGCTTTGTATTTTTTGGAAGTTCCTTTAGGGTAGGCCATCCATAGGATTTCATCCTCAGGAGATAGGGAATGCAGTTGGGGAAAAATTTTCCCAACCTCTTCTTCCGTTTCTACAAATGCCAGCAGGAAGTTCGGTTTTTCATTTGAACCGGCCATCCAACCTTCTTTCCGCCAAGTTTCAATAAGGGATTCCAAATCCGTTGGGACATTCCAAACCCCGATTTTCATTCCCGCTTTGAAATTCATTTTCTTTAAAATAGGATCCATGACTCGCTCGTTTTGAAATAACTTTTCCAAATTTACAGGACTGGATTGGCCCTTTTTTTACCAAAAACTGCCAATTCCCGCATATTCACTCTGTTCTAGGCCAATGTACAAATTACTTCCTTTTCTGTTTTTTCTGTCCCTATCAACTTTTGCACAGCATATTCCCGATTCGGTATATCTTTCCGGAATCCCTGTTCGAACGGTTGAAAATCCTGTTTTGGAAGAAATGAGTGGATTGGCTTTCTCCAAAAAGCATCCGGATAAATTCTATACCCACACAGACAGCGGAGGGGAAATCGCTGTTTTTGTCCTGGATGCGCTTGGGAATGAAATAGGGAAAATCAATCTGGAAGGTGTAGAAAACCGGGATTGGGAAGATATCGCTGTGGCCCCTGGACCTGGTGATAAATCTTTCGTTTATGTAGCTGAAATAGGAGATAACCTCGGTGTCCACCAATCGGTGCAGATTTTCAGGTTTCAGGAGCCTGATAGATTCAAAAGTGAAGTTGGGGTAAAGCCCGAAATCCTGACTTTTACTTATCCGGCTGGAGCGATGGATGCCGAAAGCCTTTTCGTTGATCCGATTTCCGGAGACATATTTGTCGTTTCAAAAAGAGACAGCCAAAACACGCTTTTTCGTCTCAAATCAGGCGATTTTGGAAAGTCAGGTGTGGTTGCGGAGGAAATGGGAAAGCTGCCTTTTACCAGCTCGACCGCAGCGGATATCAGTCAGGATGGAAGTAAAATCCTGATCAAAAATTACTTTAAAGTTTTCTTCTGGGAGCGCAAAAAAGGGGAATCAGTTGCGGAAGCGCTATCTCGTACGCCGAAAGA
Organism: Algoriphagus lacus; assembly: GCF_003583985.1. Classification (GTDB taxonomy): domain Bacteria; phylum Bacteroidota; class Bacteroidia; order Cytophagales; family Cyclobacteriaceae; genus Algoriphagus; species Algoriphagus lacus. The sequence continues at coordinate 357,223 of NZ_QXML01000002.1, forward strand.
ATTGCCTTATGTGCCGGAACCGCAAGGAGAGGCGATTGGCTTTCAGCCGGATGGCAAGGCCTATTATACCATCAGTGAAAAGCGGTTTAACATCCTGCCGGTTCTTTATCGCTTTCCAGCAAAAAACTAAGTATGCAAACCAGTTCTCAACTTTTGATGGTTCGTCCTGCCAATTTTGGTTTCAATCCCGAAACGGCCGGGAATAACTTTTACCAGAAAGTGGATGAGCGATCTGCCGAGGATATCCGGGAATTAGCCAGAAAGGAATTTGACGGAATGGTGGCGATGCTTCGAGATCAGGGGGTAAATGTCCTGGTGATTGACGACTCAGCCGTTCCTAAAAAAACTGATTCGGTTTTTCCAAATAATTGGTTCAGCACACATCCCGACGGAAAGGTGATTCTTTATCCGATGTTTTCTCCAAATCGCAGGTTGGAGCGAAGAAAAGACATCATCGAGCAGCTAATGCAAAGGGGATTTAAGGTGAATGAGATCATTGATTTGAGTTTTTTTGAAGAGAGCCATCAATTCCTGGAAGGGACAGGAAGTATGGTTTTGGACCATCAGGCAAAGGTGATTTATGCCTGTTATTCGGATCGAACCCATCCGCTTCCCCTGGAATACGTGGCTAAAATTCTAGGGTATCAAGTGGTCGGCTTTGAGGCGGTTCAGGAGGTTCAAGGTAAAGTCAGCCCGATTTATCACACCAATGTGATGATGCATGTTGGGACTAACCTTGCCGTGGTCTGTCTGGACAGCATTGCAAAAGCATTTGACCGTCGACTTGTTCAGGAATCCTTAACCCGATCGGGTAAAAAGGTAATTCCCATCACCCCCAAGCAGAAATTCAATTTTGCCGGCAATATGCTTGAGGTAGGCAATGATGGAGGGGAAAAGTTTACCGTGATGTCCCAGACTGCTTTGGATTCACTGAATGTGGGACAGATTCAACAAATTGAAAAGTATACGACCATCATCAGTCCATCCATTCCAACGATCGAAAAGTTGGGCGGAGGCAGTGTCAGATGCATGATGGCTGAGATTTTTCTAGCGAAAAATCAGTAGGCAGAGGCCAGTGACCAGTAAGCAGTGATCAGTAGGCAGTAGGCACTGGAAACTGATCACTGAATACTGCAAACTGAAAATTAAATCCCGGTGTAATTAAATGGTGTAATTGCCTTCAATTCCACTTTTAATTCATGGGAAATCGGCAAACCATCCACAAAATTGGCGATGGACTCCTGGGTGATTTTGGAGTTGGTTCGGGTCAGATCGCGCAGGGCTTCGTAAGGTTTTGGAAATCCTTCTCTTCGCAAAATGGTCTGAATCGCCTCGGCCACCACAGCCCAGTTTTCCTCCAAGTCCGCATCAATCGCGGCTCGGTTCAATTCCAACTTGCCCAATCCTTTTTGCAGGGATTCCAGAGAAATTAGCATGTGTGCCAAAGGTACTCCGATGATTCTCAATACGGTGCTGTCGGTCAAGTCCCGTTGTAATCTGGAGATTGGAAGCTTCGCTGCCAAATGTTCCAGGAGGGCATTGGCGATTCCCAGGTTTCCTTCTGCATTTTCAAAATCTATCGGGTTGACCTTATGGGGCATGGCTGAGGAACCTACTTCACCGGCTTTGATTTTTTGCTTGAAGTAATTCATCGCTACATACTGCCACACGTCTTTGGAGAGGTCCAACAGGATGGTATTGATGCGTTTTAATCCATCAAAAGTCGCAGCCAGGTTGTCGTAATGCTCGATTTGGGTGGTTGGGAAAGAGCGCTCTAGTCCCAAGTAGTTTTCCACGAAAGTGAAGGCAAACTCATTCCATTCAAAGTCTGGATAGGCAACCACGTGCGCATTCATGTTGCCTGTAGCTCCTCCAAACTTTGCGGAATAAGGCACCTGCTCAAGGAGTTCAAGTTGTTTTTTCAATCTAATCACGAAGACCTCAATTTCTTTACCCAGTCGGGTAGGAGAGGCAGGTTGTCCGTGGGTTTTTGCCAGCATCGGAATCTCACCCCATTGATCTGCAAGATCTGCCAGTTTCTCGATCACTTCTTCGAGTTGGGGTAAAATCACCTCCTGAAGTCCGTTTTTCAGCATCAGGGGAGTTGCGGTATTGTTGATATCCTGAGAAGTTAGTCCAAAATGGATAAACTCCTTGTATGCTTGCTGTCCAAGTTGATCAAACTTTTCCTTCAGAAAATATTCCACGGCTTTCACGTCGTGATTGGTGGTTCGCTCTGTCATCTTGATCCACTCGGCATCTGACAGGCTGAAGTGCTTCACGATGTTGCGCAATGCAGGAAAAAGGCTGTGGTCAAAATCGGCTAGCTGGGGTAAAGGAAGCTGGCACAGGGCAATGAAGTATTCGACCTCCACATGCACACGGTATTTGATTAGGGCAAACTCTGAGAAAAAAGCCCGGAGCGGGGCGGTTTTGCCGGCATAGCGACCATCCACTGAGGAGACGGCGGTCAGGGCAGATAATTCCATTTTATATTGATTTTGCTTCGCAAAGATGATTCAGATCCGATTTTCGGAAGGCGCAATTTAGGGTATTAGACTCAAAATCGGGGACTGGAAAAGATAATTATCCTTATGAACCAAACTTACTTTCGACATTTAGGGTTTTGATGGGGAAATTCTCGGACTACAGTACAATTATCCCAAACCGGGGTTTAATTTTGCAGCCGAATAACAGCTCAGAAAGATTCCAGATGTTCAATTTATTCAAGAAAAAGAAAGAGGAAGTGAAGGTAAATCCCTACTTACCTCTGAAAGTGCGTGAGGTAGTGAGGGAAACGGAGGATACTGTAACCCTTTATTTTGAGCAGCCGGAGCCTTTTTTGGAGTATAAGCCGGGTCAGTTTTTGACTTTGGTTATGGATTTTGAAGGAAAAGAACAGCGCCGTTCATACAGCCTTTGCACTTCTCCTTTTGTGGATCCTTTTCCAGGTATTTCCGTGAAGCGTGTTACTGGGGGACTTTTTTCCAATTTTCTGAATGAGAAGATTTTCCCCGGCAAAACGATCAACGTCCTCAAGCCTTTGGGAAATTTTACCACTGAATTTCACTCTAAAAACAGAAGACATTTTTTTCTGATTGCTGGAGGAAGTGGCATTACTCCGATCATGGGGATTCTTAAGTCAGTACTGGTCAATGAACCCAATTCGATCATTACACTGATTTACAGCAGCAGAAATGAGGAACAGATTATCTTCAGAAATCAACTGGAACTCCTGGAAAAAGCGAATTCCGATCGTCTGAAAGTCATCCATAATCTAAGCCAACCCTCTGAAAACTGGAATGGACTGAAAGGGAGACTTTCACCGTCCTTGCTGAAAGAGCTTTTTGCAAAAGCGGAATATGAGGAGCGCTACGAGGAAGTTTACTTCGTCTGTGGCCCCGAAGGCATCATGGAAACCACTCGCACAGTCCTGGAAGAATTGGGGGTAGATAAGGAGCGCATTCATCACGAGAGCTTTTATTCTGCCGCTGCCCATCAGGCACATGAAGAGGCTCTGGCAGGGATCAACAAAGGGATCCTGTCCCGGGATGTGAAAATTGTGTTGGAAGGCCAGGAGCACCTCGTGACCGTAAGTCCGGAAAAAACCGTGCTGGAAGCAGGATTGGCGGCTGGACTCAATATGCCTTACAGCTGTCAGAGTGGCTTATGTACTGCTTGTCGCGGAAAAGTATTGTCAGGTCAGGTGAAGATGGACGAGGATGCAGGACTTAGTGAGAAAGAACTTGCGGCGGGTTATGTACTTTGCTGCGTTTCAAGACCACTTACCGACGACATCAAAATCACCATCGAATAAATACCTCTATTTTGGAAATTGAGCAAATCCGCCGCGTATACCGGCAAACCGAGCGTCTGACAATGATCCTGCTGATCTTGGCTTTGCCGGCTTTTGGTTTGGTATATCTCTACCAAAATTCCGGAAATATTAACTGGAATCTGCCCCAAATGTCAGGATTCTTTGTGTGGTTTCTGGCTGGTTTTACCTCCATGATTTTGGCCGCACATTATGTTCTTTTTCATCAAAAAATAAAGCTATCCTTCAGTCAGGATGAACTCTTGGAAAAAGTAAAAACCTACTGTGCTGCAACAGAGAGGCGATTTTTGATCCTGTTTTTGGTTTCGATCCTGGCAACAGTAGGACTGCTGCTCAGTAAGAATCCGATTTTTACAGTAATTTTCGCAGTGACCTTGGTTTTCTTTTCTTTGGGAAAACCAAGTCCCGACCGGATGGCCCGTTTGATGAGGCTAAAAAAAGAAGACCGGGAACTTATCAGAGAAGCTTCCCGGCCTGATCAATCGGAGATTTGAGATTCGAGGTTGATCTCAAATCTCAAATTTTCATCAATTCACGATGGTGATGTTCCCGGAGGTGATGTTTCCTTTCACCCAATTCGGCGCACCATTGTCGATTTCCAAAGATTTTCCGGTGTTGATGCCGCCTACTTTTAGGTTGCCTGAGGAAGCTTTGAGTGAGAAGTTGAATTCTTTCAGGTTGGACCCGGTCTGGACATTGAAATTTCCGGAAGTTCCGCTGAAACGGGTGTTTTCGCCCAGTCCTGCATTGGTTGCCCGGATATTCCCTGAGGTAAACTGAAGCATTCCCAATTTCCCGATGTTGTTCAGCTTGGCATTTCCGGAGGTCAGTGATACATTGAATTCACCTGATATTCCGTCCGCATCTACCGAACCACTGGTCGATTCGTAATCCACATTTCCGGTTACGTTGACAAAATTGGCGTTTCCTGAAGTGACTCCTCCAGTGACGTTTCCTTTTACCCCGTTGACATTGAGATTGCCGGAAGTAGCTTTGATGTTCAGATTTCCGGTCACATTGTTGGCGGTGACATTGCCTGAGGATACTCTGACAGAGGTGTTTTCGCTGCTGATCTTATCGACAGTGAGGTTTCCTGAGCTTCCTCTGACGTCCAAAGCCATACTTTCCGGACCGGTGATGTTGATGTATCCCTTGTTTTTGGAATTCCAGTTGTAGGAGTTTTGCTTTTTGGTGTGGGTGATTTTCAAGACATCTCCAACAGTGATAAACACAATGTCCTGATCTGTGTCATTGGATTCCAGATAAGCTTCCACAGCCACTTGGGAGTCTGTACCTCCTTTATAGCTGACATTGAGCCAGCCGCTTTCAACCTCAATTCGTTTGATACCGGGATAGGTTTTCTTGGTGTCCACAAGGACATTTTGGGCAAAAGCAGCCGATGCGATTAGCATCAGGACGATTGCCAGTGATAGTTTGGTGTATAGGATTTTCATGGTAAGTGATGATTAAGATTAGTCTACTAAGATTCCAAAGCTCATTGCCTGGAGTTCAGGACCTTTTCCTGGTTCGAAAAGGTCATTCAGATCATAATTGAAAAAGAGGGTCAGGTCCCCGATGCCGATTTCAGATCGGAGTCCGTAGCGTACATTATCGACATACATATTCGATTTTTCGAAGAGTTTATTCTCTTCTCCTTCGGCATCGTCATAGACGAACTTACCTCTGCCACCAATTCTTAAGCCGGCATAGCCACCTAATCCTACTCTGAAATTCCCGTCATTCGTACGAATAGTTGGAACAAGGGTGACATTAACGTAAGAGGCGGAGATTTTGGATTTAGTACCTACTCCCTCGTCAAATTCCTGAAATTCAATTCCATCGGGAGTCTTTACAGCAATGATATCTGTGTCCTCAAACTTGAAATTGTACCAATTCACGCCCAAGGCGGATTTGAGGTGGAAATTTTTGCTAGGCTTCCAGGTGCCGGTAGTGTTCAGGGCTACATACCAGCTTCCCCAAGGCTTTACTTCAGGGGCCCCTTTATCTAAAGGCCAAATGTTGATTCCGACTTCCGGTTCCAGAAAATTGGTTGAGAAATTGGAATGCTTGTGGTCTTTGTAATCACTGTAATCGATGTCTTCGATATCCCATTCGTAGGTTTTGGATCCATCTGAGAATTTGGTGACTTGCCAAGTTTTGCCAAACATGGTGTAAACCTTCGTTTTTTCGCCTTCCATGGCGGTCTTTTCCTGAGCAAAAACAGAGAAGGAAAGAAGGGTAAATAATAGCGCGGTTAAGCTGAGCGGTTTCATAGAGTTGGTTTAGTATAAAAGCAGGTAAAAAGGGGAGATTGCTCTCCCCGTTGTTTTCTTAAAATACAACCCCAAAAGTGATCGGGTTGAGGGCTGGACCTTTTCCTTCCTGGAACAGTTCATTCAAATCGTAGGTAGTGAAGAACTTCACTCGTCCGACGCCCAATTCCCCACGGATACCGTATCGAAGGTTTTCGAGGTAAAGTCCAGTAGCTTCTTTGTCTTTCTGACGGCCTGAACCACCGATTTCCTCATACACATATTTAGACTGTCCTCCCAACCGGTAACCGATATATGGTCCTGCAGCGATTTTCATTCCTCTTTTGCCCTGATCATTCATTTGCCCAAAGTCCAGTTCCAGCATGGTAGTGGCAGTCAGGTAGGAAGAGGAGATTTTACTCTTGAATCCATCCACATCAGTTCTTTGGATAAAATCGATGGCGTCCTCACCTCTTACAGCCTGATAATCTCTGTTTTCAAACTTGAAATTATAGAAGTGAAATCCGATTCCGAAGTTCCAGTGGAAGCCTTTGGAGATTCGCTGAGCAGCCATCCAGTTCATGCCTACCATCCAGCTTCCCCAGCCTTTGACTGCATAGGGTTCGTCTGAGGTTGGAAAATCGCCGTCCTCCAGGTAATTGTTGACGCCCAAGTCCATAGTAAAGTAGGATCGGAAAGGAGGATCTGTGTTCTTTTTGGGTCCTGTTTCCACTTTTACCCGGGTATTTTCACCGGATTCGTCAACGTAGACTCTTACCCCGGCCACGTTGACTTCGGTTTCCGCACCGTCTTCATAGACTTTGACTACTTCTTTGACGGAACCGTCACGCTTGCGGATCTCGACGATGGTCAGTTCTCCGGTTTCTTTGTTTTCCTCCAGATCCAGCTCGCTTATGATCTGGTTGATGTTCATAAGCTTGAGTTTCTCGAAGTCCTCTTTGGACTCCACGATGATGACGACTTTTCCGGATTTTCCGAATTCGACTACCACGCTGTCTTTCATGACCAAGCTCTCGGTCAGGATTGGGTTGTCTTTCAGGTCTGAGGCAAAAGCGACCTGAACAAGTGCCATCAGGCAAAATAAAAGCAGGTATTTTTTCATTTTTTGATTCGATTAAAAGAAGTGGGTTGGTTTAGTTTTAAGGTTTTTCGTCCGCTTGGCTTTTCTTGCTTGTGAGTGTAGCGAAGAGGTTGTCTTTTTTGTCCTGGATGCTGATCAGTCCGTCATCCACTTTTCCCAGCAATCCTTCCACCTGGCCTACAGTCTTGCCGAGCTCGGTGATCAGATTTTTGTTGGCAGGTTCTCCTTTTTTGACCCCATCGGAGTAGATACTCACCCGGTAAAGCGGCTCATCTTCGGTCTGAGGTTTCGCTTCGGCTACGGTTTTTTGGATTTCCGGGGTTTTCAGTTCGGGGATGGTTACCTGAAGTTCTTCGGTCTTGAGTTCAGGAATTGTTTCTGATTTTGGAGATACTGTTTGTGGGTTTTCAGCCTTTGCAATCAGGTTTTGAGGAGCCTGAGTCAATGCCGGTGCAGGAGTTGGTTTAGTTTTCGTATTGGTCGCAGGCTTTTCTTCAGGCTGACTCGATGGTATTGTGGTTTCGGTTTTTTCTTCAGTTTGAGGAGTTGGCACTTGCAAAGTTTCCGCTTGTTCAGTGGACTTTGGAGTGATTACTTCCGGCAGTTCGGTCTTTGTTGCCATCAGGTTTTCCTCAGAGAGTCCTTCTTCCCTTGGCCAAAACAGGTAACTGGCCACCAACAAGGCAGTAACCGAGGCAGCGATTGCCCACCAGATTCCAAAAGTGGATTTGGATTCTTTTGGGAGTTGGCTTTCGAGCCTTTCCCAGGCGAGTGCACTTGGTTTTTCCCGATGTCCTTCCAGCTTTTCTCTGAAATGCTGGTCGAATTGTTCGTTTGTCTTAGCCATGGTTCGTCTTGGTTTTGGGTTGCAGACTGGCAATTTTTTCTTTGAGCGCTGTTCGAGCTCGGTTGAGTTGAGATTTGGACGTGCTTTCGGTGATGCCCAGCAGATCCGCAATTTCCTGATGTGCATAGCCTTCAATCGCATAGAGGTTGAAGACGGTGCGGTATCCAACCGGAAGGCTTTGTACCAGTTCCATCAGTTCGGCTGCCTCCAGGTGAGTCAGTTCGTAATGGTGGTCGCCGTATTCGTACTCGGCTTCCAGATTGACTTCCATCATCAGATGACGGTTGCTTCTCAACGTCATGAGTGCCTGAGTGACGACGATCCGCTTCATCCAGCCTTCGAAACTCCCTTTGTACTGAAACTGGGGAAGCTTTTCGAAGATTTTCATAAAGCTTTCGATCATCACATCCTCGGCATGTTCGCGATCCTTGAGGTATCGCATGCAGATGGCCAGAAATTTCCCTGAATAGGAATCGTACAAGTGACGCTGGGCTGACCGATCACCCTTGAGGCATCCCTTGATAAGTCCTTCTTCAGTTGAAAAATTGGATCTGTTAAACATTCCGGTTGGCTTTCAAATAGGTAGATGCAGGGCTTAAAAAAATGGTTGCGTTGGGTTCTGAAAAAAAAGTTAAAAATTTTATCCTATAAAATAAAACGCCTGAAAATCAGTTGATTTCAGGCGTTCTTTTTTTTGATTTTTTTCCTGTCAGAGTGAGAAAATAAAAAACAGCAAGGCAACTGTCAGGACCACGATCATCATTTGGGACTTTTCCTTGTACTCCTGAGCGAGCTTCCTTTTTTTCAAAACCAGAACTGCCAGACTCAAGCCAATGATCTGGAGCAAAAGACTCGCTCCGTTTAGCGGACCCATGGGAGCTTCCAAAATGTGATAAATGGAATTAAGGATCGAAAGTGTACCTAGGATAATTCCTGTAATGCCAAAAAGGAAGGCTCTTTGAAGTAATACGGGCTCGGGCTGGTCAGTCCATTTCATTTGGTGGTATCTAGATTTTAGTATCAGGTATCAAGAGGGGAGAAGCAAGATTTGAGAAACAAGAAGCAAGAGAATAGATATAATTTCAAATTCTCGATTCTGCTAACTGATCACTGAAAATTGCCTACTGTATTTTTGCTTTTCGCTTTGCAAAGTAAGCAGCAATTTCTTCCCGGCTTAGCGTATTGAATGTCATTTCTTTGGTTAGCCCGCCTTTCCTCCCGACCAGTACGCCGTATTTCATGTCGGCATAGCCCTCCATTTCGTGGGCGTCAGGATTGATGGCGAGCATTATCCCTTTTTCCAAGGCGTAGTTTACCCATCTCCAATCGAGGTCGAGTCTCCAGGGATTGGCGTTGATTTCGATGACTACTTTGTGCTCAGCGCAGGCGTCGATGATGGCTTTATGGTCGATCGGATAGCCTTCTCTTCGAAGTAAAAGCCTGCCGGTCGGATGACCCAATATGGTGGTGTAAGGATTGGCAATGGCACGAAGCAGTCGCTCAGTCGCGCGATGGATATCCATATTCAGAACCGAGTGAACCGATGAAACCACAAAATCAAAACTTGCCAATACGTCCTCGGGATAGTCCAAACTTCCATCTCCTAGGATGTCGCTTTCAATCCCTTTGAAAATGCGAAATGGAGCTAATTCTTTGTTCAGCTCGTCAATTTCGGCATGCTGCTTCAGAACTTTTTCGATTTCCAGGCCCCCGGCATAGCTTGCTGTCCGACTGTGATCCGCTATTCCCAGGTATTCATACCCCAAGTATTTGCAGTATTCGGCCATCTGTCTCAAGCTGTGCTTGCCATCGCTGTAGGTGGAGTGGTTGTGCAGAATTCCTTTGAGATCCGATTCCTCCAGCAATACAGGAATTTTTCGGTCCTTGGCCAGTTCTACTTCTCCAAAACCCTCCCGCATTTCTGAGGGAATAAATTGGAGCTCATTTTTAGCGAAAAATTCCTCTTCGGAGTGATAATTTCGCTTGATCAGTTTTTCAGCTATGGTTTCTGAGTCATCAACAAAACTCAATAAGTGGGCTTTGGAGGCGGAGAAAGCCATTTTTTTCCAAGGAAAATCAGCTTTGGAGCAAAAGTGAAAAACGATGTCCAAGTCATGATCCCGGAATTTCCCTTTCCAGGTTTTTGGACCGGAAAGCTGCCAATTCCACTCGATAGGTTCTAAGGTGCTCAGGTGGGATTTGATCGGAGCGAGTCCTTCCGATCCGATCAGAATTTCAGCTTCAGAGATAATCTCAAGTTTTCTCGCAAAATCCCCTACGATGGCCAACTCGGAATGGGTAAGCAGGTGGGACAAGGAATTAGCAAACTGATTGACGAGTTCTTCCACATCCGCATACAGCCACTTCCCGGCAGTTGAGGCTTTGAATTCCAGATTCTGGATGATGGTTTCCTGGGTTTTTTCCCCGAATCCTTTGATCAGGGCTACTTTTCCGCTTTGGCAAGCCTCCATCAATTCATGCGTGGAGGTGATGCCCAGTTCTTCCCAAAGTGTCTTGACCTTTTTGGGGCCAAGGCCTTTGATCTGCAGGATTTCCAAAATTCCAGCCGGTGTTTTTCCGACCAATTGATCCAACAAGGGAAATGTTTCGGTGGACTTAAGGTTTTGGATGGCTTCGATAACGCTTTTTCCGACCCCGTTGATCTGGGATAGTTCGGCGTCGCTAAGCTCCATAATGTCCTGATCCCCACGCTCCAGGGAGGTCAGGGCACTTTGGTACCCCCGAATTTTAAAGGGGTTTTCATCATGGAGTTCCATCAGTTGGATACTCAGCTTTAGCTTTTTTAATATCGTTTTATGATCCAAACCAGTAAGAATTTCGTGTCAGTACTCAGACAAATGTCTTTAATTATTGTTTCAATTTAAAGGTCTTTGGGTTATCTTATGTCGAAGGGGTAATGCTGATTGCCGGATGATTGATGCAGAATGTTGGATGTGGGTTTTAGGCCGTAATTTTCCAGTGTTGTGGTCAAAACGCAAGCTGGTAAACAGGCTGCCTTGATCCGCCCAGCTTTTTACCCCAGATACCCAATAACCTAAAACTAATAACTGTATCCAACGCATGAACTACTGGATGGTCAAAACGGAACCCAGCTCGTATTCCTGGGATGACTTTGTGAAAAAAGGACAGGATGTGTGGGATGGCGTGAGGAATTATCAGGCGAGAAATTTTCTGAAAGAGATGCAATTGGGAGATCCCGTATTGTTTTATCACAGTGGAAAAGACAAAGCCGTTGTAGGCATGGCAGAAGTTTCTCAGGAGGCCTTTCCTGATCCAAAGGACGAATCTTGGGTAGCGGTAGGACTGAGAGTAAAACAAGCTTTGAAAAATCCGGTGAGTTTGGAAGTGATCAAGTCTGAAGATCGTCTTTCGGAAATGCTGATGCTTCGGCAGTCGAGGCTTTCTGTGATGTCTGTTACCAAGGAAGAGTTCAATCTGATCTTAGCTTTGGCTCAATGAAAAAGATTTTGCCATTATTGATTTTCATCCTTTTAGGTTGGAATGCCTTAGCGCAGGTGAAGTTTGTGTCCAGATTTGAAATCCAGGGAGACCCGTACGATCCTTTATTTGAGATGATGAGGATTCCCAATGGATTGGTTTCTTTTAGAACTTATCAGGCCAGGGGTTTCTCCTCCGCCAAAGTTTTTCAATACCTCGTTTCGGACACCGAACTCAAATCTTCTGGAATAAAGGAACTCAGTATAAAGTCAGGTTATGAAATGGTGGGCTATGATACAGACGGGAACAATCTGTTTGTCTTGATGGCCAAAGGCCTCACTGCCAATGCCGACAAATACATTTTGCAGGTAAATCTGGAGTCTAATGTGGGATTTGAAATTCCTGCTCAAAACCTCCTCGAAGTTGAACTTGTGGAGTTTTTGGTACAAAAGCGCAAAGCAATTTTTATGGGAAGCGCGGAGGGCAGACCGGTACTTCAACTTTATGACCTGGATGATAAAAGCATCCGCACCGTGCAGGGGGTGTATGGAAACAATACGAATGTTTTGCAGATACGAAAAATGCCCGAATTGGAGGCATTGGAGGTTGTAGTCAGTCGAAAGGGCCAATACAGGGACCTGGAAACTTCCATTATTACCTTTGACATGCAGGGCAATTTGGTCCGTGAAGTGAAGGTTGACCAGTTCGGTGAACCTGGGCAGGAGATTCTTGAGGGGCTGCTATTGGCGGATGAAAATTACCAACAGGTGATGATCGGATCTTATGGTCTAAACGGAAGAAGTTCCTATCAAGGTATGTACATCATGGAAATCAATGAGTTTGGAGAATATGAGTTCAAGCTGTACACGCTCGAGGACTTTCCGAATTTCTACAATTACCTGGGAGAAAAGCAGAAGTTGAAGCGGGATATGGAAATCCTCGAAGACTTGGAAAAATCAAAAATCCCATCTATCAGAAATACCTATTCTATCCGGGATGTTCGCCAGACTGAGGATGCGTATTACGTTTACTTTGATCAATATAACCTTATTACCAGCCGAAGCGGTCGCCCATCTGGATTGGCTCCAAACAATTCCTACAGGTATGACCGAATCAACCGGATGGGATATGCCCCTTATTATATGGATCCGTTTGTGTCACCCAATATGGCTACACAGGTCTATGGCCTGACTTCGGAGTACCAGTATGTTTCTGCACATTTTGTGAAAGTGGCTAAGTCCGGTGAGGTAATTTGGGACAACTCGGCCAGATACGATGATTTTACGACCACATATCCAGAACCTTTCGGGGAAATTGCAGTAGTGGGCAATGATCTCTATCACCTCTATGTCGAAAATGATCAAATCAAGGCCAGTTTTTTCAGAAATGGGGAGCGTGTTTTTGAGCATGAGAATTTTGGTCTGGAATTGTTGGATGAGAATGAACGTATCCGAAATACAGATTTTGCTTCCCTTAGGTTAGTGCATTGGTACGATAGGTACTTTATTTTGACCGGACAGCAAACCATCCGGTCTTTGGGACCTGACGGTAGGGAGCAAATCAGGGATGTGTTTTTTATGAGTAAAATTCTTGTGGACGGGGATTTGTACCAGTTGGAGAAAGAACAGGACTAGTTTTATTTTCTATATTTACGCGCAAATCCATCCCATGCAAAAGCGGCTTGTACTCGATCAGCAGCAGATCGCCATCACCCTAAAACGATTTTGCTATCAACTCATCGAAAATCACGACGATTTCGAAAATACCGTGATTCTTGGCCTTCAGCCCCGAGGAACCATCCTTTTGGACAAAATCGTAGCCTTGCTCAAGGAAATCTCCGGAATTGAAGTGCCTTCAGGCTATTTGGATGCGACCTTTCACCGCGATGACTTCAGGAGAAGAGACTTTCCGCTCAAAGCCAACGAGACCAAAATTGATTTTTTAGTCGAAGGAAAGAAAGTCATTCTGATAGACGATGTGCTCTACAAGGGCCGGTCTGTAAGGGCAGCGATGGATGCAATGATTGCATTCGGTCGTCCTCAAAAAGTGGAATTGATGGTGTTGGTGGATCGTAGACTTACCCGGGATTTTCCGATCATGCCCGATTACGTCGGGGTAAAAGTAAATACCCTCGACAGTCAGCACGTCATCGTGGAATGGGCCGAACAGGGCTTCCCTCAGGATGCAATTTGGATCACAGAGAAAGATAAAAGCTAATCATGTCGCAACTCAGCACCAGACACCTGCTAGGAATCAAGGACATCACTGAGACAGATATCCGCCTGATTCTGGAAACAGCAGCCAATTTCAAGGAAGTGATCAACCGACCGATCAAGAAAGTTCCTTCCCTTCGCGACATTACCATTGCCAATATTTTCTTTGAAAACTCCACCCGGACCCGGCTTTCTTTTGAACTGGCGGAGAAGCGACTTAGCGCCGATGTAGTCAATTTCTCATCTTCCAACAGTTCGGTAAAAAAAGGGGAAACCCTCGTCGATACGGTCAACAATATTTTGGCGATGAAAGTAGACATGGTCGTGATGCGTCACGCCAGTCCTGGAGCGCCACACTTCCTTTCCCGAAATGTAAAAGCGAACATCGTGAATGCCGGCGACGGAACGCATGAGCACCCGACCCAAGCATTGTTGGATGCATTTTCCATGCAGGAAAAACTCGGCGATCTGGCTGGCAAGAAAATCGCCATCATTGGAGATATTCTACACTCCAGAGTAGCCCTTTCCAATATTTTTTGCCTGCAGAAGCTAGGAGCTGAGGTCATGGTCTGTGGACCGATTACCCTTTTGCCCAAGTATATTTCCAGCCTTGGGGTAAAAGTTGAATTGGACGTAAGAAAGGCATTGGAATGGTGCGATGTGGCCAATGTGCTAAGAATCCAACTGGAGCGTCAGCAGATCAAGTATTTCCCTAGTCTGAGGGAATATTCGCTTTACTACGGAATCAATAAAAAAATGCTCCAATCGCTCAATAAGGAAATCATAATCATGCACCCTGGACCCATTAACCGTGGAGTGGAATTGAGTTCGGATGCGGCGGATTCCGAGCAGTCCATCATCCTGGATCAGGTTGAAAATGGAGTTGCCGTACGGATGGCCGTATTGTACCTCTTGGCAGGGGCGAAAGGTTAAACGCGTTTACGCTAGAAATAAGAAATGGCGGTTGAGAAAAATTCTCAACCGCCATTTTTTTCTGTGGTAAAACCTTGAAGGAAATTATTTACCCCATTTTCCTCCGCCGACAAAAAAGCCAAGCGTAAAACCAAAGTACTCATTGATTGCTTCCCCGATCACAGTCCCACTCACATTTTGCAGGTTACTTGTAGGAACAAAGTTGTATTCGGCCCCGATTCTGAATTTTCCAAGCTCGATACCTGCTCTTGCCATAGGAGCCCAAGCAAAGTCAGCTTCCAAATTTCCCACTTCGTCCTCATTAATGTCGGTGTTTTCCAGGTCAATGCTGCTGAGTGCATAATATCCAAATCCCACCCCGATGTATGGAGCCACCCGGCTGTTCCCTTTGTTGAAATAATAGTTTAAAGTTCCTGTGACCGAGGCATTGCCAGATACTTCTCCCTCGTAATCTTCTGAAATGTCGTAGTAGGTTACATCCTTAGCAAGTCCTGCCACACCAAGTCTAAGTCCTACCGCGATGTTGTTTTTCACCAAAATCTGGGGTTCCAAATTTACCAATGCTCCGATTCCCCCATTTTTTGGCACTGCGGCGCCCAAATCCATTTGAAATCTAAATCCGCCTGCCCGCTGTCCATAGGCAGTATTCATTGCCAGCAGGACAAGCATTACTCCAAGAAGTTTTTTCATGTTTTTATAATTGTTTTTAGGTGTCATTTAAAATCTTTCAGGATTGCTAATTAGCTACCTCAGTCTAACTAGCGTCATGATCGATTTCATGGGTTGTTTTAGAATTTTTATGATTTACCAAATATGATCAAAAAAGAATTCAAGACTTGAAAACCTGAGTTCGATCTTTGAGTTGAAGTTTTAGGGTTTTGTTATTTTCTCAAAACCTTCACCCGAAAAAGGTTGGCGGCATCGATTATGGACATTTTTCCTCATTGTTCCATTGCGAATTAGGACAACCTGGGAATTTTAGGCAAAATCGCAAAATGAATTTTTCATGCTCACGGTAACGAACCTTATTAAAAAGTACGGCAAGCAGAACGCTGTCGATGATATTTCTTTCCAACTCGAAGGGGGAGAGGTAGTTGGTCTGCTCGGACCAAACGGCGCCGGAAAAAGTACCACGATGAAGTGCATTGTGGGACTGCTTCGAAAAACCTCCGGAGAGGTCACCATTGGCGGATACGATCACTTGAGTGTGGAAGCCAAGCGGTTTTTCAGTTACATTCCTGAGACTCCTTATGTATATGATTTGCTTACAGTCAAAGAACACATGCAGTTTATTGCCCAGGCGTATGGGGTCACAGAGTGGCAGGTCAAAGCCAAGGAACTTCTGGAACTTTTTGAACTGGATGATAAGCAAAACAAACTGGGCAGAGACCTTTCCAAAGGAATGAGGCAAAAAGTGTCGATTTGCTGCGCTTTGCTTCCGGATCCACAATTGCTGTTTTTTGACGAACCAATGATTGGATTGGATCCCAAAGCCATTAAAAATACCAAGCAGGTGTTTAAGCAGTTGAAAGAGGCAGGGAAAACAATCCTGGTCAGCACCCACCTCATCGATAGTGTGGAGCTCATCGCAGACCGGGTAATGATTCTCAAAGATGGGCGAATCATCGGAAATGACACCATTTTCAATCTCAAACAGCAAGCCCTTCAGGGACAGGGTTCCTCGCTGGAGGATCTGTTTTTAGAAATGACCAAAGATGAATGAGTTCAGGCTATTGTTTAGGAAAGACCTGTTCCTCCTGATCAACAATATCAAGCTAATTCTTAAAAACCCGCTTCGATTGATTCCTTATGCGGTTTTGGTAGGGTATTTCACCTTCATCTATTCCCAACGCACCAAGAGCCGAGATTTGGGATCTGAACTGGAAGGGGTAAATGTAGGTGAAGTAGCTGATGTGGATTTTGCGATACAAAATTTAGTCGGTGGAGCAACGATTCTTGCGTTGGCTTTTTTGGTGTTTCAACTTTATAGGGCGACCAAAAACAACGTGAGTTTTTTCAAAATGGCAGACGTAAATCTGCTGTTTACCGCACCGGTCAAGCCTGAAAACCTGTTGCTTTACTACATGGCGAGGTCTATTCTACCTGCTTTGGGTGGATCTATTTTGTTTATGATTTACGGAGCCAGTCAACTGGCCGATCAGTTTCAGTTGACTTTTGCCAATGCGGTTTTTCTCATATTGGGATTCGCTTTGTTCTTTTTTATGATTTTCCCGATTCGTTTTTTGATCTATACGCTTCATACCAAGTATGGGGTTATGGAATACATCCGAGTAGGAACCGTCGGCTTAGGGATAGCCCTAGGTTTGATGGTGTTGATTCCCGGATTCATGGCTGAAAAGTTCTGGCAAGGAATGTTTTCATGGATTGCTTCACCTTGGTTTGATCTGTTTCCAATCGTTGGTTGGAGTCGTGGAATCTTAGGTTATATCACGCATGAAAATCTGATCCTTGCAGTTTGTTTTATAGGGCTATATGGGGTAACCTATTTCGCGGTGGTGAAATTGGTCATCCAGTTTGCGGGGTATTATTACGAAGATGTGCTTGAGGCCACCAAGACCAATGAAGACAAACTGGAAAAAGCTCGGGGTACTCAGGAAATAACCGAGGACACCTATAGTCTAAATGCGAAAAAGCAACTGGCCTTGCCTGATTTCGGGCTTGGGGCAAAGGCTTTCTATTGGAGAAATTATGTGCATAGCAGTCGGCAGGATTTTCATCCGCTTTTTGGAGTTTATTCCATGGGCTTGGCTGGTTTGGGGATTGTATTTGCCGGGCTTTCTAATTTTGACTGGTTTTCCCATAAGGTTCTTTATTTCTACCTACTTTTTATGCTGGGTTTTTACTTCCTGGCTGGGATTGGGCGAGCAAATATTGGGGATCTGAAAAAGCCTTGGTTTATCCTTGTGCCTGCAAGCTGGTCAGCTAAATTCTGGAATATGATCAAGCTTGACCTTGTGCAGACGTTGCTTTTTGCAACGGTTTTGATAGTGCCATCTGTCTTTTTGGCTCATGCCAGTTTAGGGTTGATTCCATTGTTTTTAGTTGGGATGGTGGTGTCTTACCTGACTGGATTTGCCATTAATTTGATTCCTCAGATTGCGCTGGAGGAGAGTTGGGATAGATTCTTGATTAAGCCAATCATGATTGGAGGCATTTTTCTCTTTGGGATTATTCCGGCCTTGATTTTAAGCATTCTTGTGTTTGCATTTTCGGACCAATTTGTTTGGGGTTTATTTGCGGGAGTTTTAATGATGAGTTTCGTGGCGGCGATACTTATTCACGTCACGCTGGACGTGTTGAAACGTCTGGAGTTTAAGGAAATGTAAGAAGAGGTTCAGTCATTGTTTCCAGTTCGAGTGGAAGGTGAATTAATCACAAAATATTATTTGGTTAATTATCCTTCCATTCGCTGAGTGCGAAGAAATTCCCCTAATTTTGATCCATCCAAATGTAACTGAGCATGATTTACAACTCCATCATCGACACCATCGGGAATACTCCGATGATTCGCCTTAACAAGATCGCAAAGCACCTCAAAGGAGAAGTCCTGGTGAAGGTGGAATATTTTAACCCCGGAAACTCCATGAAAGACCGGATGGCGATTAAAATGGTGGAGGATGCCGAAAAAGCAGGAATCCTGAAGCCTGGAGGAACCATCATCGAAGGTACCAGTGGCAATACCGGAATGGGACTTGCGCTTGCAGCTGTGGCTAAAGGTTACAAGTGTATTTTTACCATGGCGGATAAACAGTCCAAGGAAAAAATTGACATCCTAAGAGCAGTAGGTGCCGAAGTAGTGGTCTGCCCTACCAATGTGACTCCGGATGACCCGAGATCTTACTACTCCGTAGCAAGAAAACTCAACCGCGACATTCCGAATTCTTTTTACCCCAACCAATACGACAATCTTTCTAATGCTTTGGCTCATTATGAGACCACCGGGCCGGAAATCTGGAAGGATACCGAAGGTAGAATTACGCACTATGCCGCAGGTGTGGGGACAGGTGGATCGATGTGCGGAACAGCAAAATTCCTAAAGGAGCAAAATCCGAATATTGTCACCGTGGGTATTGATACTTATGGGTCAGTATTCAAAAAATATAAGGAGACCGGCATTTTTGACGAGAAGGAAATCTATCCCTACCTCACTGAAGGTATTGGAGAGGATATCTTGCCAAAAAATGTTGACTTCAGCCTAATTGACCACTTCATCAAAGTAACTGATAAGGATGCTGCTGTGATGACCCGACGTTTGGCTCGAGAGGAAGGACTTTTTGTAGGCTGGTCATGCGGATCCGCAGTGCATGGCGCATTGGAATGGGCAAAGGATAACCTGAAGGAGGGGGATGTGATGGTTATTATTTTGCCAGATCATGGAACTCGCTATTTGGGCAAAGTATACAATGACGAATGGATGAGAAATCATGGTTTTCTCGAAGATAAAACCTTCTCAACGGCACGGGATATCATTACACAACGTAGCGGAAGCTACCACTTGCTTTCAGTGAAAAAGACAGATTCAGTAAAAGAGGCGATTGAACTAATGAACGGAAAAAGTGTATCCCAGATCCCGGTAATGGAAGGGGATGAGGTGGTAGGAAGCTTGACAGACAATAAGTTGTTGTCCAAAATCATCGAAAATCCGGGGTTGAAAGACGGAAATGTGGCAGAGGTGATGGAAGGATCCATGAAGTTTGTTGCACTGGATTCCACCTTGGATGTACTTTCCTCAATGGTGGAAAAAGATAAAGCCGTTTTGGTCCGAGACCCCCAAAACAACATTCATATCATCACCAAGCATGATATTCTGGAGGCATTTACTAAGTAAAACCAATGAATCCTGAAAAACTGCAGCAATTGCTGGAATCAGAGGTAGATTTTGACATCAAATCTGCATTTGTAAAAGCCTGGGAAATTTTCAAATCCCAGGCTTTACTGCATGTGAGTTTCATGTTTTTGGTGCTGACAGTTCAAGCGAGTTTTGTGTTGTATTTGAAGGAATACGTGCTGCTATACAGTTTATTGATAGCTCCTCCTCTGTATTCTGGATTTTATTTGGTAGCTAATAAAATCAGTTTAGGGCTGCCAGTGTCCTACTCTGATTATTTTGGAGGCTTTCAATACTTCTGGCTGACCTTTACCATCTGGTTAATTGCCCAGGTTTTGATCGTTCTCGGAGTGTTTGCATTGGTGGCACCTGGGGTGTATCTCGCTGTTGGTTACTTTTTTTCAGTGCTGATGGGAATGTTTGGAGGATTTGACTTTTGGACTTCCATGGAGCTAAGCCGAAAGCTAGTAACCCGGAACTGGTGGAAGTTTTTTGTTTTGGTGCTAATTCTGATTGCTATGAACCTTGCCACCTTGATCACCTTCGGTATGGCGTTGGTTATTACCCTACCAATGACCTTTTTTGTGAACTATGTGGTTTTTGAAGAATTGACTCGGGAAGTTTTTGCAAGTGAGCCGTCTGGTCCTGCGACTACTCATGAGTCAGAATCATAGCTTCAAGACGATTCCGGCACTTTTCCGAATAATCTCCAACTGCTGTCTCTGAAGGATTCGGAGGTAAAACTGGTTCCGAAAAATAAACACTCACTGTGCCAGGAGTAAGGAGAATTGATCCCCGTTTCATGATTTTGTCTGCACCGATCACGGCCATAGGAAGGATGGGGATTCCTGTCTCTACCGAAAGCCGAAATGCTCCCTTTTGGAAAGGCAAAAGTGTGGCTTGGGTGTCATTTCGGGTTCCCTCAGGAGCAACTACCACGGAAATCCCCTGGTTCAGATGTTTGATCAGCTTTTGAAGACTGATCCTTCTGGATTCGGCATTACTTCGGTCTACCCAGACCGCGAGCCGTCCGGTTATTGTCCCGAAGATGGGAATTTTGGAAAGTTCTTTTTTCCCAATCACTCTGACTTCCTGGGGAATGACCATAGGGATAACTGGGGCATCGATAAAAGAACGGTGATTGAAAATGTAGATGTAGGGTTTGCTTCGGTCAATAAGTTCTTTGCCATATACTTCAAATCTGATCCCTGAAAGTGCTGCCCAGATTCCTCCCCAAAGCCGGATGAAAAAGAAAGAGATTTTATCACCTCGCTGACTGATCAGCAAAGGAATCAAAATGAATAATCCGAAAACCAACATCAAGGCGATGAATAACAGGCCTGAATAAATGGTATAAATCCACTGGAAGAACTTGATCATCCGGAATTATGCTTATTTTTGGGTTCGAAAATTATCCTTTAACTCTTTGCTTGCAAGCCTCGGAGCGATCCGGGGCTTTTCTTTTATTATAAAATCGGAATCAATTTTAGGCGGAATCTGATATAAAACCAATCCAATGAGTTTCTAAGCTTGTTTCCTTCCTGAATTTTTCATCAACTTTTCTGGAAATAGGAGAAAATCAATACCTTTGCAGTCCGTTCGGGTGAGCGGGGTGTTTTGAGAGTTCAAAACGCTGATTTCTAACCAAAAAACTTCAGTTCGACGACTCTAGAACTGAGGCTAATCAGAGTCAATTTTATATGTCTAGTACAAAAGAATTTAACTGGGAAGCGTTCGACACCAAAGGTTTCGGAGAAGGCTACACCAAAGAGCAAAGAGCTCAGATGGAAGCCATGTACACCGGCACATTGAACGAAATCACTGAAAAAGAAGTGATCAAAGGTGTGGTAGTAGGAGTAAACGACAAGGATGTAATCATCAACATCGGGTTCAAATCTGACGGTCTTGTGCCGCTTTCTGAATTCCGTGACGTAGCTGGCATCAAGCCAGGTGACGAAGTTGAGGTATTCATCGAAGAGCAGGAAAATGCTTTGGGTCAGTTGATCCTTTCCCGTAAGAAAGCCAAAATCGTACGTGCTTGGCAGGATATCGAGAGCGCTCTTGAAAATGACAGCGTGATCGAAGGTCTTGTGAAGAGAAGAACCAAAGGTGGTCTAATCGTAGATATCTACGGAGTAGAAGCATTCTTGCCAGGTTCTCAAATCGACGTGAAGCCTATCAGAGATTTTGATATCTATGTAGGTAAGAAGATGGAAGTGAAAGTGGTGAAAATCAACCACGCAAATGATAACGTAGTAGTTTCTCACAAGGTCCTTATCGAAAAGGATTTGGAGAAGCAAAAAGCAGAAATCCTCAACAACCTGGAAAAAGGTCAGGTATTGGAAGGTGTGATCAAGAACATGACCAACTTCGGTGTATTCATCGACTTGGGTGGTGTAGATGGTCTACTACACATTACCGATATTTCTTGGGGACGTATCAATCATCCGGAAGAAGTATTGCAGCTTGACCAGAAGGTTCAGGTTGTTGTTCTTGACTTTGATGATGACAAGAGAAGAATTTCTTTGGGTATGAAGCAGTTGACTTCTCATCCTTGGGATTCTTTGGCTTCAAGCCTTGAAATCGGTTCCAGAGTACAAGGTAAGATTGTTAACGTAGCTGACTACGGAGCATTCCTTGAACTGGCTCCAGGCGTAGAAGGGTTGATTCACGTTTCTGAAATGAGCTGGTCTCAGCATTTGAGAAATCCTGCTGACTTCGTGAAAGTAGGAGACGAAATCGAAGCTGTTGTCTTGACTTTGGATAAGGACGAAAGAAAAATGTCTTTGGGAATCAAGCAATTGACCGAAGATCCATGGACTAAAGGCGACATGTCTACTAAGTATAAAGTAGGCAGCAAGCACAAAGGAGTGGTAAGAAACTTGACCAACTTCGGCCTATTCCTTGAATTGGAAGAAGGTATCGACGGCTTGGTTCACGTATCTGACCTTTCTTGGACTAAGAAGATTAAGCATCCATCTGAGTTTGTAAAAGTTGGTGACGAGCTTGACGTAGCAGTTCTTGAACTTGACGTAGAAAACAGAAGATTGGCCCTTGGCCACAAGCAGTTGGAAGAAAACCCTTGGGATACTTTCGAAACTGTATTCCCTGTAGGATCAGTTCATAAGTGTACTGTAAACTCTAAGAACGACAAAGGAGCTGTTCTAGAGCTTCCTTACGGTTTGGAAGGTTTCGCTACTGTGAAGAACTTGGAGAAAGAAGACGGTACTCAGGTAGAAGTTGGTGATTCTTTGGATTTCAAAGTAACTGAGTTCTCCAAAGATGACAAGAGAATAGTACTTTCTCACACTGCAACTTTCAAAGAAGAAGCGAAAGCTGCCAAGAAAGCAGCCGCTCCAGCAGCAGGCGGAAAGAAGAAAGAAGAGTCCGTTGAAATGCCTGCTCAGGCTGAGAAGTCAACCTTTGGTGACATCGATGCACTGGCTGAGTTGAAGGAAAAAATGGAGGGTAAAAAGTAATTTCAGATCTGAGATTTGAAATTTCAATAGGAAACGCCGGCTGAAAAGTCGGCGTTTTTTGTTGGGTCTTTTTTTAAGTTTTTGAATAAGTGCTTCCTATTCTTTAGATGTGCAGAAAGGGACAAAAAGAAAAAAGCATCCACTTTCGTAGATGCTATTGAAGAGGTCGCGAGCGGATTCGAACCGCTGTACAAGGTTTTGCAGACCTCTGCCTAGCCACTCGGCCACGCGACCATTTGATTTCGGAATGCAAATGTAGGAAGAATCTCGTCTTGTCCAAATTCAGCCTTTCGAAAATCCTCTTTGATGTTGGAAAGCATAGCCAAATTTGATGAGCTCCAAAACGCTTTTTTATGATCAGGTATTGATAATCAGGGGTGTACGAAATTGGATCAAAAAAACTCTTATTTATATAAATTCTAAATAAAATATCAGTGAAAAAAAACAAGTCAAAAAACTGAAAATCAAGCAGATAAGGGAAAATTTATTACATCTTTTGCAAATTAAAGGCTTTGGTATTCTTGTTTGAAAAATTAGCGTCGGATACTACCTTTGCAGGGGTTAAAAGAGAACCTTTAAAACTATTTAATTAGCTATAATATGTTATTCAAACGCTCGTTAGTAGGGATTCGATTGAGTTTCCAGACGCTGGCAGTGCTGTTTTTCATGCTGATTGGTGCTACGGCTTATGCTGCGGATCCAACGGTGGCAAGCAGTGAAGAAGCGATTGCAGCAGGTAAGACTGTCTTCAATGCAAACTGTAAACAATGTCACAAACTGGACCAGAAGTATACTGGACCTGCATTGCGTGGTGCCACAGATCGCCAAACCATTGATCTTGTAAAAAGCTTTATTAAAAACTCTACTGCGGTCATCGCTTCTGGAGATTCATATTATACAAACCTTTATAAGGAATATGCTAATCTTCAAATGCCCTCCCACGAATTTTTGTCTGACGATGATCTCAACAATCTTCTTGCTTACATTGAATATGGAGACAAAGTGGATCCAGCAGCAGCTGCGGCTACCGCAGGTGGAGAAGTAGCAGCAGGTGGAGCAGGTGGTGGGATTCCAAGCGAATACCTGACCATTATCCTGGGTGTTTTGGTTCTCGTTCTTCTTTTGATTTTGGTGGTATTGGGCTTGATTATCTCAGTATTGACCAAATACATCAACAAGCAAAACTTATCTGAAGAAGACAAAGAATTTGTTTCTCAGAAATCTGATTTTTCAAAGGTTTTCAAAAGCGACGCCTTTATTATAATAGTGACAGCCCTAGTAGTGGCTCTTGTGGCCAAAACAGCCATTGATGGGTTATACTCAGTAGGTGTTCAGCAAGGATATGCTCCAGCTCAGCCTATTGCATTCTCTCATGCGCTTCACGCTGGTCAGTATGAAATCGCTTGTCAGTATTGCCACACAGGTGTTGAAATCGGTAAATCGGCAAACATTCCTTCTGCGAACATTTGTATGAACTGCCACACACACATTCAAAATGTGGGTGGAAAAGAAGGGATCTCACCTGAAATCCAGAAAATCTACAATGCAGTGGACAACAATCAACCAATCGAATGGGTGAGAGTTCACAACCTTCCGGATTTGGCTTATTTCAATCACGCCCAGCACGTAGCTGTGGGTGGCATTGAATGTCAGACATGCCATGGTCCTATTCAGGAAATGGAAGTGGTAGGTCAGCATAGCACTTTGACCATGGGATGGTGTATTGATTGCCATAGACAAACTGAAGTTGCAACTGAAGGCAATGCCTATTACGATAAGCTGGTTCAGCTTCACTCTTCCTCCAAAGATGCTTTGAAAGTAAAAGACATCGGTGGTCTGGAGTGCGCGAAATGCCATTATTAATTCCTTATCCTATCTGCTAATTCATTCCTAGAAATAAAAATGAAGGAAAATAAAAAAACCTACTGGAAAGGGCTCGAGCAACTCAGCAACGATCCGGAGTTTGTAAAGCATGCCGACAGGGAGTTTGCTGAACTTCCATCTTCACTTAATGATGAAGGCGGTGCTTCCCGAAGAGATTTTCTCAAAGTGATGGGTTTCAGCTTGGCTGCAGCTACTTTGGCTGCCTGCGAGGCCCCTGTAAGAAAAGCCATCCCTTACGTGAATAAGCCGGTGGATATCAATCCATCCATCCCTAACTACTACGCTTCTACTTTTGCTTCAGGTGGTGATTATGCCGCTGTAGTAGTAAAAACCAGAGAGGGTCGTCCAATCAAAATTGATGGAAATGACCTTTCTCCTATTAATAAAGGTAAAGTCAATGCTATCGTGGAAGCTTCAGTGCTTTCCCTTTACGATAAGCAAAGGCTGGCTGGACCAATGATCGGAGGAGCAGCTGCTGAATGGAAAGCAGTTGATGATCAGGTGAAAGCTAAACTTGCTTCTGCAGGTACAATTAAAATCGTCGCTAATACAATCCTTTCCCCTACAACCGAAAAAGCAATCCAGGACTTTGGTGCCGCATTTGGTGGTGTGGAAGTGATTACTTACGATCCGATTTCCAACTATGGAATTTCCAAAGCTGCTGAATCTTTTTATGGTTCTGCAGTTATTCCTTCGTATCATTTCGATAAGGCAAAAACAATTGTTTCATTCGGCGCCGACTTTTTAGGTACCTGGATTTCTCCGATTGAATTTGCTGCCGCTTACGCTAAAACAAGAAAAATCAGTAAGGAAAAGGCTGAAATGTCCAGACATTATCAGTTTGAATCCAACCTTTCTTTGACGGGAGCAAATGCTGATTATAGAACTCCAATCAAACCTTCCCAGAGCGGTTTGGCTGTGTTGGCACTTTATAATGCACTTGCAGGTAAGGCAGGAGTAGCAACTGTAGCGGCTCCGAAAGTAGAGATTGCCAATCTTGACAAAGCAGCAAATGACCTTTGGGCTTCAAAAGGAGCTTCTTTGGTTGTTTCAGGATCAAATGATCCAAACGTTCAGATCGTTATCTATGCAATCAATGAGTTGCTTGCAAATAATGGGGCCACGGTTGACTTCTCTACTCCAGTCTACTTTAGAAAAGGCAATGATGCCAGAATGAATCAGTTTGTAACCGAACTGAAAGGTGGTCAAGTTGGAGCTGTTATTTTCTACAACTGTAATCCGGTATATGACCATGCCCGCGGTGCAGAAATCGCTGAAGGTATTGCCAAAGCGAAAGTAAGTATCTCCACTAACGGGACTCTTGACGAGACTTCTTCCTTGGTGCAAATCGTTGCTCCTGATCATCACTTCCTGGAATCTTGGAATGATTATCAGCCCAAGAAAGGGCAATATTCCCTAGCTCAGCCTACGATCTCACCTTTGTTTAAAACCCGTCAGGCTCAGGATTCCTTCCTGGCTTGGTCTGGTTCAGCAACGAATTATTACGATTATTTGGTTGCGAATTGGAATGCTACGCTATATCCAATTGCAGGTAATGGTGTTCCTTTCCAGGAATTCTGGGATAGAGCTTTGTTCAACGGTGTAGTTACACTTGAAAACCTGCCAACTCCGGTAGCTCCAATTGGTGATGCAACATCAGCTGCTGCGGAGGTCGCAAAAGCCTATAAAGCTGACAATGCAGGAGTTGAACTCGTAATCTATTCCAAAGTTGGAATTGGAAGTGGCGCTTTTGCCAATATTCCTTGGCTTCAGGAAATGCCAGATCCTATTACCAAAGCAACTTGGGACAATTATCTGACTGTTTCTCAAAAATGGGCTACCGACAATGGAGTTGCCATGGTAGAAGAGAACACCAGAAAGGCTCAAATCACTGTAAATGGTAAGTCACTGATTGTTCCGATTTTGGTGCAACCAGGTCAGGCAAATGGAACTTTTGGTTTAGCTCTCGGCTATGGTAGAACTAAAGCCGGACGCGTGGCAAATGGAGTAGGGGTAAATGCCTACGATTTGCTAGATGCGACTAAGGGTTTTGTGAATTTTGATATCACCTCTGGAGTTGAAGTGGCGGTCACTGCAGATACTTATAAAATTGCCCGCACTCAGACTCACCAAACTTTCATGGGCCGTGAAAACGTAATCCAGGAAGCGACTTTGGCTGAATATAAGACTGATGCATCTGCTGGTCGTTACAAGCCTGAGATATATAAAGACGGAGAATTTGTAAAGCCATCCAAGATTTCATTGTGGAGTGGGCATAAATACAGCCAGCACCACTGGGGACTTGCGATTGACATGAATTCCTGTATTGGATGCGGTGCTTGTACCGTTGCCTGTCAGGTTGAAAATAACGTAGCGGTAGTAGGCAAGCAGGAAGTTCTCAATAGAAGAGAAATGGCCTGGATCAGAATAGATCGTTACTATTCTTCCGATGCTGCGGCTGATGATTTGTCAGGCTTGGAAGTAGCCTCAGAAAATCCGGAAGTTACCTTCCAGCCAATGATGTGTCAGCACTGTAACAACGCTCCTTGTGAGACGGTTTGCCCGGTTGCTGCAACTACGCACTCTTCTGAAGGTCTTAACCAAATGACTTACAACAGATGTGTGGGTACTAGATATTGTGCCAACAACTGTCCGTATAAAGTACGTCGATTCAACTGGTTTAAATACCATGATAATAAAGACTTTGCCGGTGTGAACATCGCTCAAAACGATGACATGGGTAAGATGGTATTGAATCCTGATGTAACAGTTCGCTCCCGAGGGGTAATTGAAAAATGCTCCATGTGCGTTCAGCGTATCCAAGCAGGTAAGTTGACTGCCAAGCGTGAAAAGAGAAAGATTCAGGATGGAGAGGTAAATGTTGCCTGTGCTGTGGCTTGTCCTACGGATGCGTTGGTATTCGGAGATATGAATGATCCAAACAGCAAAGTTTCTCAGCTTTTGAAGATTGAAGAAAGTACTTCAGCCTTGAAAGAAGTTGGCGAAGAGCGAGCTTACCATGTGTTGGAAGAGATCAACGTTAGCCCTAACGTTTGGTACTTTACCAAAATCAGAAATAAAGAGAAAAACGAAGCGTAATCATAATTTTATAATCTATGCAGGTTACTTCATCCGTACGCCAGCCCTTAGTTACCGGAGGTAAGACCTACCATGACGTTACCCACGATGTGGCACGTCAGGTAGAAGGCAAGGCAACCAAGCTTTGGTTTCTGGCTTTTCTTACCGCTGCCGGTGTATTGGCTTTAGGATCAATTGCCCTTTTATCAACTCTCTGGAATGGGATTGGTATGTGGGGACTCAACAAAACTGTAGGTTGGGCTTGGGACATCACCAACTTCGTGTGGTGGGTTGGTATTGGTCACGCCGGTACTCTGATTTCAGCAGTATTGTTGCTCTTTAGACAAAAGTGGAGAACATCCATCAACCGTGCAGCCGAAGCGATGACTATTTTCGCTGTAATCTGTGCCGCGATGTTCCCGGTTATTCACATGGGCCGTCCTTGGTTAGGTGCATATTGGGCACTACCACTTCCAAATACTTTCGGTTCGCTTTGGGTTAACTTTAACTCTCCACTTCTTTGGGACGTTTTTGCGATTTCTACTTATTTCTCCGTTTCATTGGTTTTCTGGTACATCGGTTTGATTCCAGATTTTGCAACGATTAGAGATAGAGCTACAGGGTTAAGAAAGACAATTTACGGAGCCCTTTCATTTGGATGGGATGGCGCAGCAAAAACTTGGATGCGTTATGAATCAGTTTCCTTGATTCTTGCCGGTTTGGCTACTCCTCTTGTACTTTCTGTTCACACGATCGTATCCTTTGACTTTGCTACGTCAGTAATTCCGGGATGGCATACCACCATCTTCCCTCCATACTTCGTTGCCGGTGCGATTTTCTCCGGTTTTGCGATGGTATTGACTTTGATGATTGTTACCAGAAAGGTTTACAAACTTGAGGATTACATTACTATCGGGCACATCGAATTAATGAATATCGTAATCATTATTACCGGTTCGATTGTAGGTATCGCTTATATTACCGAGTTCTTCATCGCGTGGTATTCCGGAGTAGAAGCTGAACAGTATGCCTTTATCAACCGTGCTACTGGACCTTACTGGTGGGCTTATTGGTCAATGATGACTTGTAACGTTATCTCTCCACAACTTTTCTGGTTCAAAAAGATCAGAACTTCAATTGCCGCTACTTTTGCTTTGTCAATTGTGGTGAATATCGGAATGTGGTTCGAGCGATTTGTAATTATCGTTACTTCACTTCACAGAGATTACCTACCGTCTTCTTGGGCGATGTTTTACCCAACTTGGGCTGATGTTGGAGTTTACTTGTTCACGTTTGGATTGTTCTTCACCTTGTTCTTCTTGTTTGCGAAGTTCTTCCCTGTGATCAACATGGCTGAAGTGAAATCAGTATTGAAGTCTTCATCTGAAAAAGTCCACAAATAATCATGGAAAGAGATACACATTTTATTCTGGGAGTGTACGACGATGAGGACGTATTGCTCCATGCAGTTGAAAAAGTAAGAGGCAGTGGTGTGAAAATCCACGAAGTATATTCTCCATATCCTGTTCATGGATTGGAGCATGTCCTTGGTTACAAGAGATCTCGCCTTCCAATTGCCGCATTCCTTTTTGGAATGCTGGGAACAAGCTTGGCTTTGACCATGCAGTTTTATATGATGCGCTTTGACTGGCCAATGATTATCGGTGGTAAAGATTATGCCGCCTTTCCTGATTTCATTCCGGTTTCTTTCGAAATGACTGTCCTTTTGGCGGCGTTCGGTATGGTTGGTGTTTTCATGATCAGTTCTAATTTGAAGCCTTGGGCTCAGCCTAGAATTTTTGACTTGAGAGCAACTGACGACAAGCACATTATGGCAATTGATATTGCAAACAACAGTTCCTTGGAGGTAGAGAAGATTAAAGAAATTCTTAAATCTTCCGGTGCTACTGAGATTAATAAGAAAAGTTTCGAATAAGAAATTCCGGATATATGAAAAGTGCTAAAGCATTAATTTTCACGGGTTCAGTACTGGCCGTATCCTTACTGGCTGGTTGCAAGGCCGGAGGAGAAAATCCGGGGCGAGAGTATGCGCCTCAGATGTATAACTCTGTAGCATATGAGCCTCTTTCCCAAATTAAAGACGAAAGCCAGGGAATGTGGCTTTCAAGCAGGGAAGATGGAAAAGGTGAGTTTTTTAATTCCAACATTAACAATCCTCACAGTATGAATATGAGAGAGCCGGTTGAAAATACTGTGCCTCGAAATAAACAAGGATATCTTCCTTACAGACTTAAGGCATTTGAGTTAGAACAAGCTGCCTTGGTTAAGAACCCTTTGGAATCTTCGGAAGAGATATTGAAGCAAGGTGAAGCACTGTACCTGCAATATTGCAATGCTTGTCATGGAAAAGGTGGTCAGGGTGATGGTAAAGCCGGTGAGGTAATCGGAGGTGTGGCCAACTTGACTGGTGGGGCATATATTAACCTTCCTGAAGGTCATATTTTCCATGTAATTACTAAAGGCAAAGGTCGAATGGGAGCTCACGGTTCTCAGATCCCTGCAGAGAGCAGATGGAAAATCGTTCACTATGTTAAACAAGTTATTCAAGGTAAGGCTGCAGCTGCCACTCCGGCACCTGCTACGGACTCTACCGCGGTAGCACAAGCAACCCCAGCTAACTAATCATGGCTCATCACGGCGAACATCACTATAATTTGGAGCAGCGATTTGATTTTACCGCTGCTACCAAGAAGTCTATCATGACCGTATTGGTCATTGGTGCCATCCTTTTAGGGATTGGAATTGTTCTGGCTATGACCGGAGGTGGTCATGAAGAAGCTGGAGAAGCAGGAGGACATGCTTTTCATTGGTATGAGAGACTTTATGCCAACCTTTGGATCAACAATGTCTTCTTTACAGGTATTGCGATCGTTGGGGTTTTCTTCTTTGCAATTCAGTTTGCTGCTCAGGCCGGGTGGTCTGCACCTTTGATCAGAGTTATGCTTTCTTTTGGTAACTGGTTGCCAATTGCTGCAGTGCTAATGATTGGCACTTTCTTCCTTGCAAATCATGACCTGTTCCATTGGACTCATTCTTACCTTTTTGATAAAAATGATCCGCAGTATGACAGTATCATAGATGGTAAAGGAGCGTTTTTCTACTGGCCTATGGAAAAGGGTACATTCCCTGTATTCTATGTTGCCAGAATGATCATTTTCTTCGGTTTCTGGGTATTCTTCTTTAATAAGTTTAAGAAAATCAGTGATCAGGAAGATCAATTGGGAGGGACTTCTCACTGGTTTAAAATGAGAAGTTGGGCTGCTTACTTTCTTGTATTCTTTGCAGTTTCATCTTCGATTTCTGCTTGGGATTGGGTAATGTCAATTGATACGCACTGGTTCTCTACACTCTTTGGATGGTATGTATTTGCATCTTGGTTTGTGTCAGGTTTATCAGCCATTACACTTTTGACCATATTCCTTAAAGGAAGAGGTTATCTGGAAATGATCAATCAAAACCATATCCATGATCTTGGAAAGTTTGTATTTGGCTTCTCCATTTTCTGGACTTACCTGTGGTTTTCCCAGTTCCTTTTGATCTATTATGCCAACATACCTGAAGAAACAGTTTATTTTGTTGAGAGACTGACAAGTGACGTGTATGGGCCGTTCATTTTCGTAAACATCGGCTTAAACTTCTTCCTTCCTTTCTTGGTTCTAATGACAAGGGATGCAAAAAGACACGGCATCTTTCTCAAATTAGTTTGTAGCATTCTTTTGGTTGGTCACTGGATTGATTTCTTCCTGATGGTTCAACCAGGTACCCTTGGACACAATGGAGGGATTGGATTTATGGAGGTTGGAATGTTCCTAGTATATGGTTCCGCGGTGGCGTTGGTGGTGTTAAGTGGTTTGGCGAAGAAAAACCTGATTGCTAAGAATCATCCAATGCTTGTAGAAAGCTATAATCATCACATTTAATTAATTATCCGAAAAAACTAAGATATGTACGGATTTCTGATTGGAGTAGGGGTTCTTCTGTTGTTTTCCATCATTTGGATGGTATACAGAATTCAAACCTTGGTTTCTGTTGTAAAGGGTTCAGACAACAAAGTAGCAACTGGAAGTAACAAGGTCAATGCAATTCTATTTGTCCTGTTCCTTTTGGGTACCGGTATTTTGATGTTCTGGTATTCAATTAAAGAATTTGACAATTACCAGATGCCTGTTGCGTCTGAACATGGTGTTATTACGGACCAATTGTTCTGGATCACAATGGCAGTAACAGGTGTTGTCTTCCTAATTACCCACATATTGCTATTCATTTTCCCTTACAAGTATCAGTACAAGGAAGATAGAAAAGCGACCTTCTATCCCGACAATAACAAACTGGAAATAATCTGGACAGCCGTTCCGGGTGTGGTTCTTGCAGGTTTGGTTATTTCCGGTTGGATGGCTTGGTCAGATATCACTGCTCCTGCTCCTGAGAAAGCTCATGTGGTGGAAATCATGGGTTACCAATTTGCTTGGGAAGTTAGATATCCCGGCAAAGACAATGTTCTAGGAGATTATGATTATCGTCTAATCACAGCTTCAAATTCCCATGGTGTTGACTTTACTGATAAGAATGCGATCGATGATTTCCCTTCTCCTAAGGTAGTAATCCCTAAAGGTGAGCCGGTGTTGTTCAAAATCAGAGCCCGTGATGTATTGCATTCAGTGTTTGCACCACACATGAGACTTAAAATGGATGCCGTTCCTGGTATGCCTACTCGTTTCTGGTTTGTTCCTACTAAAACAACGGCAGAAATGAGAGCAGAATTAAATGATCCTGAATTTGAATATGAAATCGCTTGTACAGAAATCTGTGGGCGTGGGCACTTCTCAATGAAGAAGGTGATAGAGGTGGTAGAGCCTGAGGCATACCAAAAGTGGTTGGCGGAACAGAAATCTTTTATTCAGCAAAATCCTGCTTTGGCAGAAAACCTGCCTGCTGAAATGAAAGAACTGGCAGAAATTCAATTGAGCGAAAGTAAAAAATAAAATTATAGGTTATGGCTACAGCATCTGTCGCACATCATGACGCAGCAGTTCACGATCATCACGATCATGAGCATCATGATAATTTTATAACGAAGTATATCTTCACCCAGGATCACAAGATGATCGGTAAGCAATTTTTGATTACCGGGATTTTCTGGGCATTAATTGGTGGTTTCCTTTCCATTCTTTTCAGATTACAGCTGGGTTTCCCGGATATGAATCTGGAATTCCTCCGGCCTTTGTTGGGTGGTTGGATTGATGAGTCTGGTAAACTGGATCCAACTTTCTATTTGGCCTTAGTAACAATGCACGGAACTATCATGGTATTCTTTGTATTGACTGCCGGATTAAGTGGGACATTCTCAAACTTCCTGATTCCTCTTCAAATCGGAGCCCGAGATATGGCTTCCGGCTTTATGAACATGCTTTCATACTGGTTCTTCTTTGGTTCAAGTGTGATTATGTTTATCTCTTTGTTTATTAAAACAGGTCCTGCCGGTGGTGGTTGGGTAGTTTATCCTCCACTTTCTGCCCTAGAGCAAGCTATTCCTGGTTCTGGTTTAGGTATGACTTTGTGGTTGGTGGCAATGACCCTGTTTATCGCCTCGTCTCTATTAGGAGGTATCAACTACATCACTACTGTAATCAACCTTAGAACAAAAGGAATGTCTTTTTCCAGACTTCCTCTGACAATTTGGGCGTTTTTCCTAACTGCTGTTATCGGGTTGCTTTCGTTCCCAGTATTGTTCGCCGCAGCGTTGTTGCTTGTATTTGACAGAAGCTTTGGAACTTCGTTCTACTTGGCAGATATCTACGTTGGTGGTGAAGCCCTTCCTAATACAGGAGGAAGCCCGGTGTTGTTTCAGCACTTATTCTGGTTCTTAGGACACCCTGAAGTTTATATCGTTTTGTTGCCTGCTTTGGGTATTACTTCTGAAGTAATTGCAACAAATTCAAGAAAGCCTATTTTCGGTTATAAGGCGATGATTATTTCCATGTTAGGGATTACAATCCTTTCCTTCATCGTTTGGGCTCACCACATGTTTGTGTCTGGTATGAATCCTTTCTTGGGTTCTATCTTTATGTTCTTGACTTTGATCATTGCCGTTCCTTCTGCAGTGAAAGTCTTCAACTATTTGACCACGCTTTGGAGAGGTAATTTGATCTTCACACCTGCGATGCTGTTTTCCATCGGCTTGGTGTCTTTCTTTATCTCTGGAGGTTTGACGGGTATTTTCTTAGGTAACTCTGCTATTGATATCCAATTGCATGATACCTACTTCGTAGTGGCCCACTTCCACTTGGTAATGGGTTCCGCTTCCTTCTTTGGATTGGTGGCAGGGGTATATCACTGGTTCCCTAAAATGTTTGGTAGAATGATGGATCCTCGATTGGGGTACATTCATTTCTGGTTGACGTTTACCGGAGTTTACTTGGTGTTCTTCCCGATGCACTATATCGGTATTGCAGGATTCCCAAGAAGATATTATTCCTGGACTAACTTCAGCTTTACCGAAATGTATACTGATTTGAACATGTTTGTATCTGTGGCGGCTATCATCACCTTTGCTGCGCAGTTTATCTTCTTGTTCAACTTCTTCTACAGTATGTACAGAGGAAGAAAAGCATCTCTTAATCCTTGGAGATCAAATACTTTGGAATGGACTACTCCATTACACCCAGGACATGGTAACTGGCCAGGTGAAATTCCTACAGTTTACAGATGGCCATATGATTATTCAAAGCCAGGTGCTCCAGAGGATTTCATCCCTCAGACAGTACCTCTTTCTCAGACCCCTGAGTCTAACCTTCCTCATGAGCAAGAGCTCGTGAAACTTGAAATGGAAATCATGAAAGAGGAGTCAGAGGTTTTGGTAGCTAATGAATCAAAGCACTAATAATGCGATAAACAGCTTCCGCCGGATTTCTTCGATTACGGTGGTAGCTGTTTATTTTCTTATTCTGGTTGGTGGGATTGTGCGAAGCACTGGCTCAGGAATGGGCTGTCCCGATTGGCCAAAATGTTTTGGGAGTGTGATTCCACCTACAAATGTGGATCAGCTCCCAAAAAATTATCAGGAGATTTATCTTGAAAAAAGATTGGCTAAAAACGAACGGTTTGTAGCTACCCTTGAAAAGTTAGGTTTTGAAGAAACTGCTGCTCGAATTTCCAACGACAAGTCCATTTTGGTTGAAGAGGAATTCAATGCTACCAAAACATGGATTGAATATATCAATCGGTTAATTGGGGTTGTTATTGGTCTTCTTATCCTTCTGACTGTTTGGAGTTCGTTCAAACTGTGGAGTATTGATAAATGGATTCCAATAAATTCTTTGGTTTCACTTGTACTGGTGGTATTTACAGGTTGGATTGGATCAATTGTCGTTTCTACCAATTTGCTTGCTTGGATGATCACCTTTCACATGTTGCTAGCTTTGGCTCTTGTTGCGGTTTTGTTATACATCAACCACCGCAGTGAAAGATTACAGGGAAGCCATGGTGTAAAAATGGATGTTCCTCAAAAAATCCAGTGGGTTCTTATGATCGGAACATTCCTGATGTTGATTCAGGTAGTTCTGGGTACCCAGGTAAGAGAGCAAATTGATCAAATTTCTTTTGCTCTTGGGAATCTTCTAAGGGAAGAGTGGGTGGATCGAGTTGGGCTAACATTTCTAATCCATCGGACCTTCTCTTTGGTTCTCCTTGGAATTCACTTATTGTATTTCTTTTGGGCATACAAATTTTCAGTTAGGAGATCAAAATTCACGCTTTTGTCTCAACTGTTGATGGTCGTTTTGCTTTTGGAAATCGCATCAGGAATTGGAATGGCTTACTTTGGCATACCGGCTTTTCTTCAGCCGATACACTTATTGCTTGGGTCTTTGATTTTAGGAATCCAGTTTATGCTGATTCTTCAGATTAAAGATCATGTACAGTTTAAGTTAAACACAAATTGAAAATGAGGACAGTTGACGTAACTGACCATTCGATATCAACTTTGATCCGTGAGCGGATCAAAGCTTATTCAGATCTTATCAAGCTTAGGCTTTCTGCCTTGGTCACCTTCTCTGCTGTATTCGGTTATATCCTTGGTGACACAGGGATTAGCTTTGGCTGGTCTGGATTTCTTGGATTGGCTCTTGGAGGTTTTCTGATTTCTGGAGCTTCAGGTGCTGCTAATGAGATCATGGAGCGTGATCTGGATAAGTTGATGAAGCGGACTCAAAATAGACCTCTTCCCCTTCAAATCATTTCCCTTCAGGAAGCTTATTGGTTTACATCCTTGGTGGCCATTTCGGGAATTGCATTGCTTTGGATATTTACAAATCCACTGACAACCTGGTTAGGGATTTTAAGTATGGTTTTGTACGTTTTTGCGTACACACCTCTCAAGCGGGTAGGTCCAATAGCAGTCTTTGTTGGTGCAATTCCTGGTGCTATGCCTCCCTTATTGGGATGGACTGCTGCCACAGGTTCAATTACCTATGAGGCTTTGATCATCTTTGGTATCCAATTTATCTGGCAGTTTCCTCATTTCTGGGCGATTGCTTGGGTAAGTGATGAGGATTATAAAAGAGCCGGTTTTAAATTACTCCCAAGTGGTGGAGGGCAAGATTTGAATACTGCGATTCAGATCATGATTTATACTTTATTCCTTCTTCCATTGGGTTTATTGCCGAGTTATTTTGGATTGACAGGGTTGAATTCCGGCATTGTTGCCACTATTTGCGGGGTATTGTTTCTTGCGCAGACTTTCTCACTGATGAGAGATTGCTCCCGCAAGTCAGCATTGAAAATTATGTTTGGATCATTTCTATACTTACCTATTGTGCAGATAGCCTATCTGCTAGACAAAATGCCTTAAGTCATGGAAAGAGAACTGAAGTACCTTGACATCGTAGAGCAGCCAATTAGCATGCATCCCAAGAAATTCGCCTTGTGGCTCTTCTTGGTGACAGTGGTCATGATATTTGCTGCTTTGACCAGTGCCTATATCGTTAGACAAGCTGAAGGAAATTGGCTTGAATATGAATTGCCTGAAATATTCTGGATCACTTCCGGGATTGTAGTCCTAAGCTCTGTTTTTCTTCATTGGGCCTACATCTCTGCTAAAAAAGATAACCTCTTGAATCTGAGAATTGGAATGGTAATGACAGTTATCCTGGGTATTGCCTTCTTGGTTGGTCAGTGGTACAGTTGGGTTGCTTTGGTGGATAGGGATGTGTTTTTTGTTGGAAATCCAGCTGGATCTTTCCTATACGTTTTCACTGGTCTTCACGCGGCTCACCTGATTAGCGGTGTGATATTTCTGATTATTGTATTAATTTCGACCTTCAGGCTGAAGGTTCATTCTCAAGCTATGAATACCATGGAAATGGCAACTACTTATTGGCATTTTCTCGGTGGCTTGTGGATATATCTCTTTATGTTTTTGCTTCTGAATCATTAAAATTAAACCTGGTACAAATCAATAAATTATGTCTGCGCATTCTACTGCTATTGGAGTAAGCTCAAAAAGAAGCGTTTGGGGTGGAGGTATCGAACCCATGAAGGCTAGTTATGGAAAACTCATGATGTGGTTTTTCCTGCTCTCCGACATCTTCACTTTTGCTGCATTTCTAATCACCTATTTGTCAATTCGTGTAAGCTATCCCGCTTATGCTGGCCCTGCCACTGACTTTGTAGGTTCCAATGAATATTGGCCTGTACCGGAATTGGTTTTTGAAGCAGTTCCTTTCCTTCATGGAATCCACGCACCTCTAGTATTTGTGGGAATCATGACTTTCATTTTGATCTCAAGCTCGGTTACAATGGTTTTGGCTGTGGAAGCTGGCCACAGAAATGACAGAAATGATGTTGTTAAGTGGATGCTTTGGACAATTCTTGGTGGTGCTACCTTTTTGGGTTGCCAGGCTTGGGAATGGTCACACTTCATTCATGGTACTGATGAAGGTTCGGTATTGACTTATGTCAACGGTCTAGGTCAGAATGTTACAGAAACTGTATTTGGGGCTAATCTGATGGTGAATGAATATGGACCTGCGGCTTTTGCCCAGCTTTTTTTCTTCATTACAGGATTCCACGGATTTCACGTTACCATAGGAGTTTTTCTTCTATTCCTGGTTTTTTACCAGGCAGCAGTTGGCGTTTATGACAAAAGAGGTCACTACGAAATGGTAGAAAAAATCGGCCTTTATTGGCACTTTGTAGACTTGGTTTGGGTATTCGTATTCACGTTGTTCTATTTGATCTAAGCAGTTAAAATCTTTGAAATATGGAAATTCAGGAAAATAAATCAACACTTGTTGTTGAGGCTCGCAACGAAGAGAAGGTAAAAAAAATCTGGAAGACAGCCGGGATCCTTTTGGCTATCACTGTAGCTGAGTTTATCATGGCATTCACCATGGATAGAGGAATCCTCCTTTATGCTCTTTTCATCATTCTTACCATTTGGAAAGCCAAGTATATCATGATGGAATTCATGCACTTGGGTGATGAAGTAAAGCCTTTGTTTTACTCCATTATTGTTCCTTTGATCTTCTTGGTTTGGTTGGTGATCGCACTAATGAAGGAAGGCTCCGATATTTTCATG
This sequence comes from Algoriphagus lacus, assembly GCF_003583985.1. Classification (GTDB taxonomy): domain Bacteria; phylum Bacteroidota; class Bacteroidia; order Cytophagales; family Cyclobacteriaceae; genus Algoriphagus; species Algoriphagus lacus. The sequence continues at coordinate 395,751 of NZ_QXML01000002.1, forward strand.
TATCGTTGGTAAATACTGAAAGATTAAATAAAAAAAGCAGGTTGAGGTGAATCACTTCAACCTGCTTTTTTGTTAAGCAATTACTATGAAAAGTTTGAGATTACTACAGGGAATGGTGCTGGTTTGCATCTTGTTGATTCCTGTTTTGATATTTATGTTTTTGAGAGGTTTTGGAAAAAATGAATATGATCTTCCGATCTTTTTCCAAAATGGAGTGGAAAACCCCTTTCAGGAATGTCCGGTAACTGATACCACTCAACATTACATTCCGGAGTTTGCATTCACCAATCAGGAAGGAAAGTCAATTGGCCGATCTGAGATGGAAGGCAAAATCACCATTGTTGATTTCTTTTTCACTTCCTGTCCAAGTATTTGTCCAGTGATGTCCAAGGAAATGGAACGTGTGAATGACATGTTTCGTGATGAGCCTGATGTTCAAATCATGTCCATCAGTATTGATCCGGAGTTTGATACTCCGGCGATTTTGAAGGAATATGCAGAAGAGCATAATGCTATTCCTGGGAAATGGCATTTTCTCTCAGGCCCTAAAGATGAAACATATCGTTTAGCAAGATGTGGTTTTGTAATCCCCACTATTGATGGGAATGGCGTTCCGGATGATTTCGTCCATACTGATAAATTTATCCTTGTGGATGAATTAGGTAGAATAAGAGGGTACTACAGCGGAACAAATCGGGAGGATGTAGACTTATTGATGTTAGAAACAAAAGTTTTATTGCATGTCAACAAATAGCAGAGTGATGCTTCAGAATGAAGCAAAAGTGAAGAATTGGATTATTGGAGTTTCGGTGGCGATTCCTTTGGCAGTAGCGGTCCTGCTGTTCATGCCCACAAAGATTACAGCACTTGGCGATTGGGTTTATTTTCTTCCGCATTTGAATGCGGTGATTAACACAGCTGCTTCAATTGCTTTGATTCTTGGTTTGGTTTTTATCAAACAAAAAAAATACAGCTACCATGGAGCTACGATGACAGTGGCTTTTGCCTTGGGAGCGATCTTTCTGGTGTCGTATGTGATTTATCACAGTGCTGCTGAAAGCACTAGTTTCGGAGGAGTTGGGTTAATTCGTAGCATTTATTACTTCCTGCTGATTACACACATCGTTTTTGCCGCGGTAGCCTTGTTTCCCATTCTTTTCGCGTATTACTACGGCTATACCGATCAGCGTGAAAAGCATCGAAAAGTGGTTAAATTTGCCTATCCAATCTGGTTTTATGTGTCTGTGACCGGGGTGATCGTGTACCTCATGATCAGTCCTTACTACACGCATTGAGGAAGATATTTCTTCTTGTAGAATTTAAGAATCAGAAGTAAGAGTTATTCCGGGTTGAAAAAATCTACAACCCATCCAGTTCAAAATAGATTGCCATGAAATTAAAATTATTTCTCCTGGTCTTTTTCACTCTTGGAATCCAGGTTTCTTCCTGGGCCCAATGTGCCATGTGTCGCGCTTCTGTTGAAAATAACGTAAGCAATGGAGAGACAACCATCGGTGCAGGGCTCAACAACGGGATTTTGTATCTCTTTGTCATGCCTTATTTGATGGCTGCAATCATTGGCTTTTTCTGGTATCGAACTGCCAAAAAACGGAAAGCAAAACTTACTCTTCGCTAAGAGATCCAAAAGCAAAGTTTGATACCAGACTTTGCTTTTTTATTTTTAACCTACATGAGCTTCCATACCCGACGACTGGTCATTTTGATCAGTGTAGTTTCCCTTCTCATTGTCCTTGTTTTAAATTTTTTCGTTTTCCAGAAAAGCGAAGAAGAGAAATACTTTGAGGCTGTCCAGCATCGGGTTCAGCGGGTAGATAAACAGTTTGATGAGGATTTTATCCGGGTACTTATGGAGGTGAGACCTGAGGACCCCATTACTTTTGAGCGACTTGGGAATCCTGAACATATCCATCCATTCTTTTTGCTTGATACCTCAGGGAAGTTGCTTTTTTGGTCGGATTTTACCCTAACCTTGGATTTTTCCCAACTGGATCTTGGCAAGGAGTACCAGCTTTTAGAAGATCCCTTTGGGACCTTTTTTGTGAAAATCAGAAAGATCAAAAGAAATACAACTGACTATTATTTGGTCCAGGCATTACGTCTGATTTGGCCAGGATCAATAGAAAATGATTACCTGAAGACTGGACCCAATCCTGATTTCTTTGGGAATGAGCGGTTTCAGCTTTTTGCTAATCCTTCCGATGGGGCATTTCAGGTTCTTTCAGAATCTGGCAAAGCGATGTTTGGAATCAGTTTTCAACTCGGCTACGAACCTGTGGGTAGGGTTTCAAACACCCCCTTGCTGATTTTCATCTGCTCGCTTTTCTTGCTTTACTTTTTGTTCAGTTTTGATTTTCTGAGGAAAAAATGGAAAGAAGGTCATCAATGGCAGACAATAGGATATGGTTTTTTGGTTTTGGCAGCAATACGATTGTCCATGCTACTGCTCAATTTCCCGGGAGATTTTTTTGAATTCGCCCTTTTTGATCCGGTTAATTATGCATCATCTTGGCTCAATCCAAGCTTAGGAGATTTATTGCTAAATACGTTCTGCTTGGGATTTATTTTGGGGTTGGTGATATATCAGCTTTCCTCCAAAACGTCATTCCAAAAAGCCACCTTTCTGAAGGAAGGCCGAAACTTTGAGTATGGTCTGATTTTCACACTTGTTGTCAGCACCGTTTTTTTTGGCTTAGTCTGGTTTCTTCCTAGAGATTTGATTTTCAATTCTCAGTGGATTCTGGATATCCGATCCATTCCTACTTTTGATATATTCAAGGCCTTGAGTTTTTTGATTTTGTTCCTGTGGGGATCGGTTTATGTATTGTTGTCTCTCACGCTTTTTAGTCTGTTGCTTAGTGTTCAAAAGGAAAAACGCACTTATTACCATTACCTAGCAATCCTTGGCCTACCTGTTCTGGCGATCGCCTTGTTTTCCAGTTTTTGGTTAGGGGTGATTTGGCTTATTCACTTGATATTTCTATTCACCATCATTCGGTTTGAATTGTATCAAAACATCTTCCGTTTGGGGCTGGATACATTTTTGACTTTTTTCTATGCGTCATTGATCACCGCAATTATTGCAGGAATTAGCACCTTCCAGACAGAGCGGGAACGGCTTATTCAGTCAAAAACCCGATTTGCCAACCAAAACCTGATCGAAAATGATGTGATGACTGAGTTTTTCCTCGGGGATATCTTTACCCGGGTGAAAAGTGATCTTTTTGTCCAAAATCGATTGGCTGACCCGCTTCTGTCAAAAGATCCAGTGGAAACTAAAATCAGGAAAATCTACTTGGATAATTATTTTGACCAGTTTGAAGTGGTAATTCGGATCTTCTCTGCTTCCGGACAACAGATTCAGGGACCTGCAGAGGCTTCTGAATTGCGGGAATTGCGCCAACAATATGTCAAAAGTGACTATGCTACGGGAGTCAGGGATCTTTATTTTATTCGGGGAAAAGAGACTACTGCCAGCAACAGATTTGTTGCATTCATTCCGATAGTTCGGGAAAATAATCTTCTGGGAACGATTTACTTGGAATTAAACCAACTTCGGGTCCAGCCGGGAAGTGTTTATCCACGACTTTTGCTCGACCGAAAATACGCTGAAAAGCTTGACCCCCTTTCCTATGATTATGCTGTTTTCAAAGAAAGGGAATTGCTGAGGAGTTCAGGGACATTCAATTATAATCAGGTTGAGTTTCTGGATGATCTGGACAGAAATCAATTATTCGAAAGTGGGATTCTAGTTCAAGGTTATCACCATTTCGGCCTTAGAAATGGAGAAGAGGTGATCGTTTTGTCATCGCCAACATTGTCCCTTTCCCAGTTTTTCGGTAACATCTCCCTGTTTTTTGTAGCCTTTGTATTTCTGACTTTCCTGGCCATTCTACTCAACACCTTACTCAAAGGCTATCGGGATTTTGAATTCAATTACTCGACGAAACTTCAGTTATACCTGAACTTCGCATTCTTTTTCCCCATCATCATTATTTCAATCATAACGGTGGGGTTATTGGGAGGAAGCTACCGGGATGACCTCAACAGGCAGTACATCGAAAAAGCCAGCTTGATCCGAAGTAATCTGGGGGCATTTTTCAACAATCAAAATCCGACGAGTGTAGATCGAGATCTGCTTAATGAAGAAGTGAATACGCTCGCCAATACCATTGCAAGTGACATCCATCTCTTCACCACACAAGGATTTTTAGAGTCCACCAACCGACCGAATATTTTCGACAAAAAAATCCTGGCGCCTTGGATCAACCCAGCCGCCATGTCCGGGATACTGGAAAAAAACCAAATTCAACTGCTGCTCGATGAGAAGATCGGTAAGCTTCGATACCAAACAGTTTACTTAGCGGTGCCTTCTCAGGTCGATCAGTCTATTATCGGCATTTTGGCTGTGCCTTTTTTTGAATCCGAGACAGAACTCAATTCCTTGATTTCGGATGTCCTCAGCAATATCTTCAATGCATTTGTGATCATTTTCATCTTGTTTTTGATTGTATCCTCTTTTGTTTCCAAAAATCTGACCCTGCCTTTCAAACTACTTACTCAAAAGCTGAAGACCACCAACCTGGAAAATAACGAACCCATGTACTGGGCTTCCAAAGATGAAATCGGTCTTCTAGTGAACGAATACAACAACATGCTTTACAAGCTGGAAGCCAGTAAAAAAGTCCTGGCTTCCACCGAAAAGGAATCCGCCTGGCGAGAAATGGCCAAGCAAGTAGCCCACGAAATCAAAAATCCACTTACCCCGATGAAGTTGACCCTTCAGCATTTGCTTCGACTGGAGCAGGAGGGAAAGCTCGAGGATCAGGAAAAGCTTCGAAAGTCTCTTGAAACACTGATTCACCAAGTGGATGCATTAAGCGGAATCGCTTCTTCCTTTTCCACTTTTGCCAAAATGCCGCTTCCAAAAAATGAACTGATGAATTTCAAAGGGGTGGTGATGAAGGTTTTGGAACTTTTCAAAAATGACAAGCGCATTCAGCTGGATTTTCAGGACGATTCCTACACGGATGAAATTCCGATTATGGGAGATGACAAGCTATTTGGAAGGGTAATCTCCAATTTGATCATCAATGGTATTCAAGCAGCCAAGCAAGATTCTACTCCCCACATCAAGATTTGGCTTTGGATGACTGAGCAAGCCGTGTTTTTGGAAATTACCGACAATGGAAAAGGTATTCCACTCGAACTTCGGGACAAGATTTTTATTCCAAATTTCAGCACCAAATCTACCGGTTCAGGACTGGGCTTGGCTATTGCAAAAAGCGGGGTAGAAACCGCCGGCGGAAAAATCTGGTTTGATACGGAGGTAGGGAAGGGCACTACATTCTATCTCACCTTTCCTCTGATTCAATAAATAGGGCTTTTTAGTACCTTGAAAGAAATAGGCTGACAGTTTCAATGCGATTTTGGATCATTTCCTGGATTTTGATTTTTTGCTTGAGTTGGTCTGCTCAGGCTCAGGAAAAATGCCGTTGGTTTCCTGCGGCCTATTTTGAAAATCCCGCTGAACTGGATTCCCTTTCCTCCCTTCAGGAAAGTATCCGCATCACAGATAAAACGGGGAAAAATTATTCCTTCAAATATGATTTAAGCCGACGGACACTTCAGATTGATTTTCCCGAAAATCAAACCCCGGATTCAGTTCAGGTTTGTTACAGGACCTTGGCCATTCGATTGGATCAACGATTTTCCAAAAGAACTTTGTTGGCCGATTACGATTCTACGGCATTATTCAAGGATAACCGAGTCCAGACTTTGCCGGATTTTGATATCCGGGAGGAGCTATTTCCTAGTAGCAATCTCTACAAAACGGGTAGTCTGACACGGGGAGTTTCTTTTGGAAATACCCAAAATGTCTTTGTTAACTCTGCGCTGAATCTGCAGCTGGAAGGAGATATCGGAGAAAACCTGAAAATCCGAGCCAGCATTACTGATCAAAACGTTCCTTTCCAACCCGAGGGGAATACACAGCAAATCCAGGATTTCGACAATGTCCTGATTGAGTTGTTCAATGACAATTTCCGATTGGCGGCAGGTGATGTGGTGTTGCAGCAGCGGCAGTCTGAGTTTTTGCGTTATTACAAAAATGTCCAAGGCCTTCAGTTTACTTCCAAGTACAAGCTAAAAAACAACTGGGAGGCGAGTTCCCAGGGTTTTGTCTCGGTGGCCAAAGGGAAATTTGCTTCCATTCAAGTTCCGATTTTGGAAGGTGTTCTGGGGCCCTATCGGCTGAACGGGCCGAATAACGAGCGTTTTGTGGTGATTATGGCCAATTCGGAACGGGTGTTTTTGGATGGAAAACTTCTTCAGCGAGGGTTCAATGCCGATTATGTCATCGACTACAATCAAGCTGAAATCACCTTCACACCCAAAGTATTGATTACCCAATATTCCAGGGTAAGGGTGGACTTTGAATATGCAGAGCGGAATTATTCCCGATCCATTTTGGGAGCAAATCATCTGCAGACTAACGGGAAGGTGGATTTCTATGTCAACTATTACCAGGAAAAAGACAACCGAAACCGGCCTTTGTTTACGGAATTGACTCAAGAGGAACAAGCCTTGCTGGCTTCTGTTGGTGATGAGGTGGAAAATGCCGTCATCCCGAGAATCGACTCGGTTGCTTTTGATCCCACCCGAATCTTGTATGAAAAGGTTACCTCGGAAAGCGATTTGGGAATCCCGGTGACCTTTTACCGTTATTCCACTGATCCGGAAGTGGCCCATTTTGCGCTTTCGTTCTCACAGGTGGGTTCCGGTTTGGGTGATTATCGTCGACTCAATCAACTCTCCAATGGGACGGTCTATGAATATGTACCGAGATTGAACGGACAGCCTCAGGGGGATTATTCCATTTTGACCCAATTGCCGGCTCCTGATACCCGAAGAATGACCACTGCCGGTACCCGGATAAAACTTGGGGAACATGAGAAAATCTATTCCGAAGTAGCACTTTCTTCGAGGGACAAGAATTTGTTTTCGGAACTGGACGACTCAGATAATGAAGGCTTGGGCTGGAAAATCGGGCTACAGTCTGAAGACCGTGAACTTGGTCTTTTCAAAGGCTATCGATTCAAAGGACTGACTGAATTCGAATACAATTCGACCAACTTTAATTTCATCGACCGATTCAGATACATTGAGTTTGACCGGGATTGGGGGCTTTCTCAGGAAAAGCTGGAACAGGCAGCTGCAGAGCGGTTTTTTCTTACCCAAGTAGGCTTGGAGAAAGACGCACGAAATTCCTTCAATTACAAACTTTACCTCCGAAACCGGGAAAATGTCTTGAGCGGTTCCCAACACACTGCCAACTGGAATACTGAAATCGGTAAAAGACTCCGATTGCGCCAGGAATTTTTTAGGCTCAACAGTGAACAGGACACGCTGAATTCAGACTGGACCCGATATTTGGGCAATGCCAGTTTTCAGTCAAAAATCTTTGTTCCAGGCTATCAGTTTTCATTGGATCGCAATGCCCTTAAAAATTCCGAGACCGATTCGATAGTCAGTACGGCGATGAACTTCAAGGAGCATCTGGTTTTTTTGCGAAGCAATGATTCCTTGAGTTATGCCTTTTCGGCCGATGCAGCTTGGAGGGAAGACCGGCTTCCTGCTGCTGGGAAACTGGTAGATGACACGAGGGCCTTTACGTCCAATTTCACCTTTCGAAAGCAATGGGCGAATCACAGCCTGAGCAGCACATTCACCTATCGGGAGTTGGAGTTTCTTCAGCGAGACTTGCCGACCGAGCTTACCCTGTTGGGGAAAGTCGATTATTCAGGGAATTTGGGTAAAAATCTGATCCGAAATGAGGTGAGTTATGCGATCGGAAATGGCCGGGAACTTCAGCGGGAATTTGTCTATTTGCCTGCCACTAACGGAGACGGAACCCACACCTGGAGGGACGACAATGGAGATGGAATCCAGCAACTCAACGAATTTTACCTTGCGATAAATCCGGAAGAAAAGCAGTACATCAAGATTTTTGTCCCGACCGACACGTACGTTCAAGCGTACACCAGTTTGCTCAATTACCGCATACAGGCCAATTTCCCACAGAGCTGGAAGGAATCAGGAGGGCTGCGTCAATTCCTGCATAAGTTTTCCAATACCTCCAGTTTGAGTGTGGAAAAAAAGGTAACCTCCGATGATTTTTGGGACCGGGTGAATCCCTTTATCGGTTCGGTGGATCGGGAGCAGATTCTTTCGCTTCGGCAGATCATTCGGACCAGCTTTTTTTTCAACCGGGCTTCCGCCAAATACGGATTTGATCTTTCGCTTTTTGATTCCCAGTTGAAGCAATTGCTTTCCGGAGGGTTTGAAGACCAAATCCTGCAGGATTGGAAGCTCAATACCCGGTTCAACTTTAATTCTGTGATGACTTTGCGGATTATTGGAAGTACGGGTAACCGGATTTCGGCTTCTGATTTTCTGGAAAACCGAAACTATACCGTTGAGCAGGCTTCAATTGGTCCCGAGTTGGCTTGGCAGCCGACACCCTTTTTCCGAACTACCGGGTCTTATTCTTTCACAGGAAAACAAAACACCTCCAACCTGGAATTTGAAGAGAAAGCTAAAGTCCATCAGCTTGGTCTGGATATCCGATACGCGAAAGCTATCAAAACCACACTAACTGGAAATCTCAAATTCATCCAAATCGATTACAACGGTGAGGTAAATTCTCCTGTGGGCTATGAAATGCTACAGGCCTTGACTCCGGGAACAAACGTTACCTGGTCGCTCAACTGGCTGCAAAAGATCGGAGAGGGCCTACAGCTCAATCTCGTGTATGAAGGACGTAATTCCGAGGGCCTGGAGCGAGTGGTTCATATTGGCAGAATGCAAGTCTCCGCACTGTTTTGATAAAAAAATGTAACTTTGCTTGCTGTAGTTAGTTGTCATGCTAATTATTAAACTGCTAACAAAATGAGCAAAAGTATTCTGGTCACAGGCGGTACAAAAGGAATCGGCCGGGCTATCGTTGAGCGATTTGCCAAGGAAGGATTTGATATTTATACCTGTGCGAGAAACAGGCGTGATCTGGAGTCCTTGAAAACTCATTTGGAGGAAAATCACCCGGGAATCAAGGTATTGGCGATGGAAGCAGACCTTTCAAAAAAAGAAGAAGTCACTCTGTTTTCCGAGGCTGTCAAAGCAGTGGAAATTCCTGATGTTTTGGTGAATAATACAGGCGTTTTTCTGCCAGGTTCGATTCACAATGAGCCCGAAGGAAACTTTGAATTTATGATTCAAACCAATCTTTTTTCAGCCTATTACCTCACCCGGGCATTTGTCAACGAGATGATCCACAGAAAGTCCGGACATATTTTCAGCATGGGATCGATCGCGGGATTGACTGCCTATCCAAATGGAGGTAGCTATGCGGTGACCAAATGGGCGATGCTTGGCATGACCAAGTGCCTCAGAGAAGAGCTAAAGCCACACTATGTCAAAGTCACTTCAATCCTTCCCGGTGCCACGCTGACCGACAGCTGGGCAGGAGTGGACCTGCCTATGGAGCGTTTTGTTCGTGCTCAGGATGTAGCCGAAAGCGTGTGGGGCGCTTATAACCTTTCCCCGCAAACTGTTGTTGAAGAAATTGTTATCCGCCCCCAACTAGGAGATATATAAGCTATGGAGTCACTGATCAACACCCTCGATTCCCTGTATTGCGATAGCTTAACGCGCTATTCAAGAAGAAAAACCATTCCCGTTCGCGTAGGTGATGTCATCATCGGCGGAGACAACCCGATTGTGGTTCAATCCATGACAACGGTTGACACTATGGATACACTTGGCTCGGTGGAGCAATCCATTCGGATGATCGAGTCGGGCTGTGAACTTATCCGAATCACGGCTCCAAGTATCAAGGAGGCCGAAAACCTCCGGAATATCAAAGCTGAGCTTCGCAAAAGAGGCTATCAGACCCCATTGGTTGCAGATATCCACTTCACTCCCAATGCCGCGGAACTTGCGGCCCGAATTGTGGAGAAAGTCCGTATCAATCCGGGCAACTACGCCGATAAAAAGAAATTTGAAGTAATCGACTATACCGATGCCAGCTACGCCGAAGAGTTGGACCGGATCCGCGATCGATTTTTGCCTTTGGTGAAAATCTGTAAGGAAAACGGGACAGCTATGCGAATCGGTACCAATCACGGCTCACTTTCTGACCGAATCATGAGCCGATACGGAGATACTCCAATTGGGATGGTGGAATCTGCATTGGAATTTCTCCGGATTTGCGAGGACGAAAAATTTTTCGACATCGTGGTTTCCATGAAGTCTTCCAATACCCAAGTGATGGTACAGGCCTACCGACTTTTGGTGCAAAAGCTTAATGAAGGAAGATTTAAGCCATATCCACTTCACCTAGGAGTGACTGAGGCTGGAGAAGCAGAAGACGGGCGTATCAAATCAGCTGTGGGAATAGGAACCTTGCTTGAGGATGGATTGGGAGACACTGTTCGTGTTTCGTTGACCGAAGATCCGGAGTTTGAGGCGCCAGTTGCCAAAGCTCTGATCGATCGTTACACCGGTAGGTCAAATCATGCTCCGATTTCCTATATCTCTCAATATCCGATTACCCCATTCGAATACAACAAGCGGCACGTCTCCGAGATTTACAATTTTGGCGGACATAATGTGCCTCGGGTGATCACCGATATTTCCAAAATTGAAAAAATAACTGACCGCGAAATGAAGGCTGTCGGGCATTTCTATTTGCCGGAACTCGACAAGTGGAAAATGAACGATCAGGGTTGCGATTTTGTGTATTCGGGTTCCAATCCCATTCCTTTTATGCTTCCAAATGGCATGAAAGAGATTCAAAATTTCTCTGTTTGGGAAAAAGCTCCCGATCAAGTGAACAAGTTTCCGCTTTTCACTTTGGAAGAATTCAAGCAGGGAAAAAGATTCCATTCCGAGTTGAACTTCCTGGAAGTGTGGGATACCGAAATTGAGGAAACAATTGCTGCTGTAGCAGTCCGAAAGGATACGGTTCTAATTTTGAAAACTGCCAATACCCATTCCATGCCTGCTTTGAGACGGGCATTTGTGAGTTTGCTGGAGTCTAAGTCAGAAATTCCTGTGGTGGTCAAAGTTAGCTATCCGGATCAATCTGCCGATATGACCACGCTCTATTCTGCCACGGATGTGGGAGGATTGCTGATTGACGGGCTTGGAGACGGGATTTTTATCTCTCTCGAAAAAGAAGGCGATCATTCCCGTCAGGAGATCCTTGACCAGATCAAGTTGCACAATTCAGTGGGTTTTGGAGTGCTTCAGGCAGCTCGTACAAGAATGTCCAAGACGGAATACATTTCCTGTCCTTCCTGTGGCAGAACATTGTTTGATTTACAGGAGACCACGGCGATGATCCGCAAGCGAACCGATCACCTGAAGGGAGTCAAAATCGGCATTATGGGCTGCATCGTAAACGGACCTGGTGAAATGGCCGATGCGGATTACGGTTATGTTGGTTCAGGAAAAGGAAAAATCACACTTTACAAAGGGAAAGAAGTGATGAAAAAATCCGTTCCATCCGAAAAAGCAGTAGACGAATTGATCAACATCATCCGGGAAGATGGGATGTGGATCGAGCCGGAGATGATTTAATGAGCGCAGGATGCTGTGTGACTTGACGGGTTTCTGTCAGACATACTCTTGATCTCATTGAAAAGCTTTAAATAGAGCCTACTAAATCGGAAAGTGACAAGATTGTTTCGACAATTCAATCCGCTTGAATGGAGTCCTCCCATCCTAGTTCGAAAGCATATCTTTCAAAAAAATTAAACTTATCCTATCCTCAATCTGTTGAACTTTAAAATCTGAATCATCATGGCAGAAAAAAATCAAGTAAAGGAATTCTTCAAGTTAGGAGAGGTGGGTAATTACTTTGTAAGGGTATTTCAAAAGCCGGATCCCAACGCAAAATCCAATTTCAACCTGCGTATGATGCATGGAATCAACAAGATTTCGATTATCGTCTTCCTATTTGCGTTGATTGTGTGGACGGCCAAAAGGCTGATGTGAGGAGAAAAGGCCGAAATCCAGTCTTTATTGGATCAATAAATTTCAGTTTCTGAATTCCGAGGTGTTTATTTATTAAACACCTTTATTTTTTATATTCAGGTAGCCCATAATCACCTGACCTATGCTAGAGTTTGTCCTTCCCTTTTTGATTCCTATGATATCCGGTTTGTTCCTTACAGATACTGAGGAATTCTACACGTTGGAGGATTTTTCCAAAGTCAGGAAAATCGATACCCATACCCATCACAATTCGGAAAGTACAGCATTGGCCGAAGCCGGAATCGAGTCCAATTTTTTTCTCCTGACGGTCAATGTGGATGCTCCCAGCTATCCAGAACTCCCGGAACAGCTTCGATTGGCACTCCATCAAAAGGCAAAAAATCCAGAACACCTCGATTTTTTGTCCACCATTTCTCTCGAAGATTGGAGTTCTCCGGACTGGGCAGAAAAGGAAATTGCAAGAATAAGGGATTCTTTTGAAAAGGGTGCCCTCGGGATCAAAATCTGGAAAAACATCGGAATGACTTACAAGGATGAAAATGGCAAGTTCATCATGGCGGATCATCCCAGGCTCGAACCGATTTTTCGATTTCTCATTGGGCAGGATAAAACGCTGATGGCCCATTTGGGTGAGCCACGAAACTGCTGGCTTCCCCTGGAAGAAATGACCGTCAACAATGACCGAACCTATTTCAAAGAGCATCCGGAGTATCACATGTACCTTCATCCGGAGTATCCCAGCTATGAGCAGCAAGTGGAAGCCAGAGACAATCTACTGGCTAAATTCCCACAAATCCGCTTTGTGGGGGCGCATTTGGGAAGTGTGGAATGGAATGTGGACGAATTAGCCAAACGGCTTGACCGCTTTCCAAACATGGCTGTGGATATGGCAGCACGAATTGGGCATCTCCAGTTTCAAAGCCAAAAGGATCGGGAAAAAGTCCGTGATTTTATCATCAAATACCAGGATCGGTTGATCTATGGAACTGACTTGGGAATCTCCGGGAATCCGGATGCAGAACGGGTAAAAGCCAATGCAAAAGCCACTTGGCTGGAAGATTGGAAGTATTTTGTTAGCGAAGACTGGATGGAAGTGGCCGAGGTAAATGGGGGATTTCAGGGCCAAAAGCTCCCCAAAGAAGTGGTGGACAAAATTTATTTCCACAATGCCGTGAAGTGGTTTCGACCAAATCTGTAAGGTCTTGATCAGAAGGCTAAACCAATTCTTGCCACAAGACTGTGGAATTGGTAAAAAGTTTCCGTAATCGAATTATATCCGGGAGGAAGGTTGGAATTCGTTAGTGGTCTGGGAGTAAGTCCCTGGTCAAAGAATCCCTGAAAATATCCTGCTTTCTGACTTTTGTAGGCAATGGTTAGGGTAAGTGAAGTCTTTCCTTTTTTTGCAGGCAACTTTACCCCGATGGAAGGGCTGTACATCAAGCCTCCTTCGTACCAGCTTTCATACCATTCTGTATTTTCTTTTTTCTCCAAAATGGCTGAACCTCCCCCAAAATCAAGCCCTCCAATGAGCTGAGGTCGGTTTTCTTTTCCTAAAAACCCTCTCCAACCCAGCGCAAAAGGAATGATGGAAATCGATTCGTACTGGTCAAACCCCAGAGAAAATCCGACTACATGGTACTTGGAAATTTTTGCACCATGAAAAGTGATCAGCGAAAAACCCAGCCTGGAATCATGTTCACCATTCCAAAGTTCCTGGCCTTTACCAAACAAAGCGCCCACTTCTGTCTGATTGTAATAGACCTTATCCTGACCATATCCTGTGGAGATGAACAAAAGATAAATCACAAGAATCAGAAGGATTACTTTCATTTTCTGAATGGGGTTACAATTGGAAAAGGTTATAGATTTCTCACAGTTGTAATATTTCCGGTGTACACAAATAGTGTGATTGGATGCTGAGACTGGCCTCGACATTGTACAGCCTGATAGCCTGAGACTGAACACTGCTTACAGCTCACTGCTCACTGTTTACTTCACCACCACCGGATTTTTGACATCGATGCAACTCAACTTTTTCAACTTGTTTGGAACGCTGTAGTCAAACTGACAAACTCCTTCAGGACCGATGACAATCAGGGATTTTGGTCCTGGGATCAAATCCACTGATTTCATGGACTGGAGAAATTCCAACTGGTTTTGGTCAATTGTCATGACGTCGTTGACTTTAAAGCTCTTCAATCCATGTGTGCCCTCAGCCAAATAGAGATAGTCCCCGGCCAAACCCAATCCATGAGGATTTAACATGGGATAGGCTTTTTTCAGTTTTGGGGAGTAAGGATTTTTGATGTCAATGATCTGCAACTCGTTGACTCCATTGAAGCAGAAGTTCCCACTTCTCAAGGTGACAAAGGCATGTTCCTCATTGACTACCACTGGATCACAGGCCAAAACATGCTCGTAAACCGACATTTTGGTCGGTGCAGAGGGATTTTTCGCATCGTAGATATGCATTCCCCGGTTGGAACCGATGAAGAGTTTTTCCTGAAAAGGGAAGATGGTTTCAATGCCCCAACCCAAATTGATGTTTTTCAAAAATGAAGGTTCCGAAGGGTTTTTAACATCAAAAACCTTCAAACTGGTTTGATCAACAGCGTAAAGGTGATCACTCATCAGCGTAAATCGAGCCATGGAACCACCCTGTCCATAGCTCTTGGAAGCTTCGGAAAAGTTTGATGCAAAAGATGCAGAGGAATTTGCCAGGAAGAATCCCCGATCGGTCAACCAACTCTCGGAATCCACCGTCACAACCGAATCTTTTAAAGTCACCACTACTCCGGTATCATGGGAATATAGGTGGGTAAATACATCCTTCACCCTGTTGATCAGTTTGATGTTGTTGATCGCACTGATGTCAAAAACCAACAAATCCACATAGCTGTCTGCATAGAGTTTGTTGTCATTGATTGCCATGTCCACGTTTCCCTGAATAGGGATGAAGCTTTTATTAATCGGGTTGGCAGGATTGGAATTGTCCAAAATGTGGATCCCTTCCTGAGGTTCATTGATCAGCAGATAATCCCCATAGATGTAGATTTTTCCAGGATTGTCCAATGGCTGGGGTGGCGAGACGGAGATCATTCGGGCTCTGACATCACTCATTTCCAGGTAAATCGGCATCATCGTCCGGTAGGTGTAGGTGGTGGAGATTTCATCCTGACAGGAAAGAAAAATCCCTGATATCACCAAGACCAAAGTCACTAAGCGTATTCCAAAAGTCTTCATAACGGGTAGGGTTGATTATGGGAGGAATCCTGAATTGAAGATTAGACGTTTGCTATTTACTGAATGCTACAAACAGGAAATAAAATTTTGAATAAAAGTGAATATTCGATCAACGACTTTGTTGAATTGCCTTGAACAAAATGGAATGAAACCGTTGAAAAAGGAATTTCAGCTCACGGGTTCAGTTGATTGAATATATGTTTCATTCACAATTCAGCCTGAAAAACAATTAAAATTGCATCGAACTCAGGAAGCAGGGGGCTACTTTTTTCGTGCCAAGGCTTCCAGGCTTTGTTCTAAAATCCCCAATTTGCCGAGGTCAATTCCACGAACCCAAAACCATATTGAACAGTTGCAGTCGTTTTAGTAAGTGGTGAAGGTTAAGTCGTGAGCTGTGGAGTAGTCAGTCGCAGTGTTCAGCCACAGCGAGTTTTAAAACTATTCCGGTTTTGGATAGAACTCTATTACAGTTAAAAGCCTCAATGTTTCAGTTCGGAGCTGCAATGTCCGGCAAAGTATTCTTAAGAAGAATTGTCAATTTCAAGTTCTATGCAGCACCCAAAGGGGGTTAGTACCCATATTTATGGGTCTGAGGACACATAGAAGTTAAGTATGTAATGGGGGTGGAGTTCTAAATCGGCTTAAAGTCAGCGTATTGAAAGCTATTTTGCACTAAACCAATCCATACCATCGGGGTTCAGAAGGCCGGGTATTTCTTTGATCACCGTCATGGTGTTGGTGTCAATCACAACAAGTTTGTTCCCGGCACTTACCGTATAGTAGGCCCGGGGACGTACCGGATCGATGAAGATACCTTCCCCGCCGGCACCCACATCAATTCGCTTGACCTCTTTACGTGTAGCCACATCCCAGACCCGTAGTTCGTTTCCCTGCAGCTCATTCATCAAAACGTATTTACCGTCCGTTGTAAACTTTATCCGATTGTTCAATCCGCCTTCAAATGAAATGGTGTCGATCAGTTTTTTTTCAGGCACATTGATGATCGATATTTTCTTGGCATTCATGTGCAAGGCCCAAAACTCCTTCCCATCGGGTGAAAGGGCCATGCCTTCCATTCGGGTGTCTCCTGGAAAAGTAGTGAACACCAAATTTTTCCGGCCTCTTTCATTGGTTACCCGATCGATAATGGCAATCACTTGGCCATTGCTGCTCGCGGTAAAGATACGCTGTTCATCGGGAGTGACGAGGAGCATGTGCGATCCTCCGGGGAGTCCGATGATCTCGTCAAACTTCTTTGTTGCCGGATCATAGCGTGAGATCAGGCGGTTGGTTTCATGGCCCACATAAAGATGACTGCCTGCAAAAATAATGGCATGACGGTCTCCAAATGCGCTGATGTCAATGGGCTCCACCCGCTTTTGAGCAATCGCATCCACCACCGTGATTCCGGGAAGATTGGAGCCGATGTACACATACCGCCCATCGGTCGCCAATTCATGAAGATTTCCTCCAGCGGGAATACGCGCCACCACTTCAAGAGTTTCTGGATCGATGATCACTAGACGGCCTGCATCCTTTTCTCCCACCAGCAAGGCCTCTTTGGGTGTAGATCCGAAGCTTACTACCGGTGAATCAGGGTCGACTGCTTGGCTTTTCGCCTGGGCAAGCAATGGCTGATAGTCAAGAAAGAAAAGGTTGATGAGGAGCAGTAAAAGATTACTTGTTTTTTTCATGACAGGATTTTGGAAAGCAATAGATAGGAAAACTAACTCTGGGGATTGTCCTGTGCTGTCTTGAATATCACTGATTCCATTTTCCATTTGATAAGTGCACGAATAGTTGGACGGTCAGAATTAGCCACTACATCAGGAAAGCTAGAATTTATCCCAAGAATCTTCATACCTAGGTGACCTTAGTGAGATTAGCCAATTACAAATTGGCAAGAATAGCAGGGGGTGGTCATTTTCATACAAAGACTCCGGAAAACTTTTCAATCCTTCGAACTTCCCAACTCTCGTTGGTCAGGTGCTCAGGGTGACACTTCCCAACTTCCAACTTCCTAACTTCCAAATTTTCAAGTAATATCGAACATCGAACTTCGAATGTCGAATGTCGAATCTCAAATCTCGAATCCGAAAATGCCTTACCTATCCATCCGAAAAGTTTCCAAGTCCTATGATTCTCATGTTGCGCTTCAGGAATTTTCCTTGGAACTGGAGCGGGGATCCTTTTTAGCCATTGTAGGAGAAAGCGGATCGGGTAAAAGCACACTGCTGAGAATTTTGGCAGGTTTGGCGGTGCAGACCACCGGGGAGGTTTGGTTGGGTGATCGGCTGATTGAAAATCCCGCCAAAAAACTGGTGCCCGGATACGATGAAATCAAGTTGATTCACCAAGATTACCAGCTGTTTCCCAATTCCACCGTACTGGAAAATATCTCCCGACCCTTGCTAAACTTTGATCCCAGCTATCGGAAACAGCGGGTGAAAAGGCTGTTGGATCAGCTCGGACTCGACGCTTACAGTGAGCGATTTCCCAGACAGTTGAGCGGCGGACAGCAACAGAAAGTGGCAATTGCCCAGGCATTGGCTGTTGAGCCGGAAGTTTTGCTTTTGGATGAGCCATTCAGTCACCTCGACCGCATTCAGAAGCATAAACTGATTTTTGAGCTTAAAGAACTTCTCCATGAAATGGGAACCACAGTAATTTTTGTAACCCATGAATTGGACGATGCACTTCGATTGACTGACTCTATTTTGATTCTTCAAAAAGGTAAAGTGGTTCAAAAAGGGAATTCACGCGATCTCTGCGAACATCCTAAGACTCGCTATGTGGCCCGGCTTTTTTCTCCGATCAATTTGATTCCTGACCGGTTCGACAGCTATATCCGGCCTGCCGATGTCCGCCTTCGCACCAAAGGAGAAATTCTGGGCAGAGTGGTAGATCAGCGGTATCTGGTGCATTACAATTCTCTTTTGGTCCAGTTAAAAAATGGTGGCCAGGTATGGGAGGTAGATGATCCCTTCCGAAAATACCAAGTTGGCGACCGGGTTTACCTTCATTTTGATGATGAGAAAGTACTTGTATTGAAGTCTTAAAATAAAATGCTCACAGATGACGCAGAACAGCACAGATTAAAAACATCTGTGAACATCTGAGTAATCTGTGAGCAAATTCGATCCCACTCTAGGTTGATTTTTTCGTATCCCCACTACCCCAGGTAAGTTGATCAGCCTGACAAAACCAATTGCCTACTGACCAATGCAAACTGCCTACTTATTCATGCGCTCCGTGCTCGCCATGCACATGTCCATGGGCAAGTTCTTCCTTGGAAGCTTCCCGTACTTCAATGATTTTCCCCTCAAAATGCAGGTCAAAACCAACCAAGGGATGGTTGAAGTCAAGAAGTAGGTTCTCTCCCAAATCTTTCAGGACTTTTGCCTGCATGCTGTACCCGTTCTCATCCATAAGGGGAAGAAAATTGCCTTCCTCCAGCATCTCAGGGGAAAAACCCCGTTCTCCGGAAAACTGGCTTTTGGGCAAAGTAATCACAAGTTCGTCATCGGGTTCTCCGTAAGCATCTACCATACTAAGCGTGAAAGAAAAGTCTTCTCCATCTTCCTTTCCACCAAGGAGTTCTTCGAATTTTTCAGGTAGCCCACTGTTCCCAAACAGGAAATAAAACGGATCTTCCTCATCGCGGATTTCCACACTGAAAGGTGCCGACTCGATACCGTCTTCTTCTTTGCTCACTTTGAGTTCGTAGGTCAATCCTACCACTGCATTTTCCTGAATTTTCATTTTTTCGGGTTGTTTTATTTGGTTAGGCCGTATTTCAGGCGAATGCTCAATCGTTCTTTCAGCACCGTCCACTTACTGAGCGGAGTGGAGTTTTTTAGCGGTTTTTCTGCACGAAAGACAAAGTATTGGTAGTCCTTTTCGGCAAAGAAAAGAGGATAAGTTTCCATCTTTTCCAGGTAAAAACCATGGGCACTGATGGTGGAAACCAAGGTGCCGGTATTCAGAGGCTGGTCGATGACCTGAAGCTTTTCGGGCTGGTTTTCGATCATCCACTGCAGGTAGCGGGGTGCTGGAATATGAATGAAAATCACTGAATCTGCATGGGCATGTTTGCTGATATTCTGGAAAAGCCGGTCATGTTGCTCCACCGGAATGTGCTCCAATACGTCAGGGAATACGAAAAAGTCAAATTTTACTCCGCTTTTCTCAAAGTCAGACATGTCCGAAACTTCAAAGCTCAGGTTGGACTGATCCTTCCAGAGGACTTTTGCTTTTTCGATGCTTTCCGGAGAAATGTCCACCGCAAGTACAGCACCGTCTTTCACTTGGGTAGCCAGAAGATGAGACACTGTCCCAATCCCGCAACCAACCTCCAAAATCCGATGGTTGGAATGCAATCCGGCGGCCTTTACCTTGTCCAGGATGCTGAGATGCCGGGAGTTGATGCCGGTTTTTTGTTGCTTTTCGGCAAACTGATCGTAGAAACTGACGACCTGCTCTTTTTGCTCTGGCTTAGGCGTTTGCATGACTTTCCTTGTAAGTGAAGAATACTCCTGCGATCAAGGTAAACAGGATCAGATATTGGAAAATGACCATCGGGGTCTTGGTCGAATAGTAGCTGGAGGGTGCAAAGGTAAATACAACCTCATGTTCTCCTGCAGGGATTTCCAAACCTCGCAGCAGGTAGTTCACCCGCAAAATTGGGACTTCTTTTCCGTCTATCGTGGCTGTCCAGCCTTTGGGATAGTAGATTTCGGAGAAAACTCCCAATCCTCCCTGTGTCATGGATGCTTTGTATTTCAATTCGTTTGGAGCATTTGAAATCAGGGTGATCTGTCCTGCGCCGGCAGCAATTTGCCCGAATTCCTGGGTATTTAGGGTTGCCTGAGATTTGGTGTTCAAGGTTCCCAGTTGATCCATTTCTTCCTGATTGGTGCTTACCGAGACGAGCTCAGATGGAACCCAAGCGGGGCCATTTGCCTGTGGATTCTCAAAAACTCCATTGGCTTCGGCTCCTGCGATCAGGTATTTGGTGTTCAGCATATTGATCACTCCGGTTCCTTCCCAATCAAAGGTTCCTTCCTGTGCTTTGGTGACAAATTCCTCCAGCTCAGGCTGAAGTTGATTTTCCACTAAATCCTGATACCGGCGTAGTTTGGCGCCATGATATCCTCCTAAGCTGTTAAACCGATAGCTGGTTCTTGCCCCTTGGGTTAGACCTTCGGTAAGTGGAAGAACCCGGAAATAACCTTGGTCCTGTGCAATGGATTTTTCTGCGGGTGTCTCTGCAAAAAACTGTCTCGAGGGATTTCCCTGAAAGGATTCGGTATTGAGGTAGCGTCTGTTGATGGTCCAAAGATCCACTGCAATCAATGCAATCAGACCTAGGCCAAGTAGTTGGTCAGATATTTTTCCTTTGAGGTAAAAATAGATCATTCCTGCTGCCAAGGCTACAAAGGCAAAGCTTTTCCAGGCAGAGGCAGAAAGCATGGCTTTTCGGTCGGCCTTCATCGCCGAAGCCAGCCAGTCCGGAAAACTTGCATCCGCTGCTCCTTCAAACCGAAAAAATGCACTTGATGCTACAGCCAATATTAAGATCAATCCACCGACAATTCCGCCTGCATAGAGCAAAGGCTTGAGTTCCCCTTTTTGCGCAAGCCGTTCCAAAGAAATCATTCCAAGTACCGGAATTGCAAACAGCGTCATTCCCAATGCCATCGAAACTGCCCGAAACTTGTTGTATCCGGGTAAAATGTCAAACAGCAGGTAATTAAACCAAGCAAGATTTTTTCCCCAGCTCAGCATCAGAGAAAGGACAATGATCACTCCAAACGTGATCAGGCTTTCTTTTGGTGCTGCCCAAATGCCCAGAATTGCCAGGAAAACCAGGATTACTCCCCCGTATATTGGTCCTCCGGTGAATGGCTGATCTCCCCAATAAGTTGGGGCTCCTTTCAAAAAACCATTGATTTGAGCCGCATCTACCCCTTGGGCTCGAAGTGCTTTTTCGGATTCAGAATTTTTGGGTAGCGGGGTGTTGCTTCCGCCGCCATAGAAATCAGGGACGAGCAGGGTTAGGGTTTCGAGTTTGCCATTGGACCAATCAAAGGCGTAATCCTTGTCCAGTCCGGAAGATTTCGCTTCCAAGGTAGAGTTTCCCCGAGTAGAATAGGGACTGTATTCGAGGGCTGTGGCCAGTCTTCCGAGGTTGCCACCCACTGCCAAAATAGCTCCCAAAACCAAAAAACCAATGGTCTTGGAAAGGCCGGAAACACCTTCCTTTTTCCAGTCAAAGATCAAGCGAACTACTACATAAACCACTGAAATGATCAGGGTGTAATAGGTGATCTGAAGGTGATTGAATTTCAGTTGGAGTAATAGTCCCAAGGCTAAAAGCGCTGCTCCGAGGATTCTTTTTCGCTCAAAGGCGAGATGAATACCTGCTAAAATCAGCGGAATCAGGCAAACTGCCCAGATTTTGGCGTTGTGCCCTGCCTCGAGGGAAAGGAGGTTGTAGGTGTTTAGGGTAAAAGCGATTGCTCCTGCCATGGAGAAAACGGGACGTACACCAAAACTGAGCAACAAAATGTACATGCCCAGCATTCCGAAAAACAGTCCGTTAATCGGGTGGGGAAGTCCAAGTGTTAGGACAGAAATCAGAGCATTGGTGATGTCGCCGGGAAATTCCAGACTCACAAAGTAGGCAGGCATTCCGCCAAACATGCTATTGGTCCAAAGCGCCTGTTCGCCGGTTTTTTCCCGATAGTCCATCACGGCTTTGGCGGAGCCTTCCCATTGAAGGATATCGCTTTGGAAGATGATCTTTCCGTCGAATACCATCGGAGAGAAATACAGGACTACAATGGCATAAAAAAGGACGATACCCAGCAGGTGGGGAAGCAGGTCTTTCTGAAAATTAATTTGCATGAAAGGGGATTTTCCGGAAAACATCAAATGCAGCCGCAAATTAGGAATTTAAACCTAAACCCCGGTTGATTAATACCCGGAATAGGCTGAAATCAGCTTTCTATCCCTCGGTAAATTCATTACTTTTGCAGCAAATAGACGCAGAGCCGAATGTTTGATAATTTAAGTTTAAAGCTGGACCGGGCCTTCAAAACCCTGAAGGGTACCGGAAAAATCACCGAAATCAACGTAGCATCCACCGTAAAGGAGATCAGAAGAGCCCTGATCGATGCCGACGTCAACTATAAAGTAGCCAAGGAAGTCACCGACAAGATCAAGGACGAGGCCATGGGCCGGGACGTTTTGATCTCCGTTTCTCCAGGACAGCTCCTGGTCAAAATTACCCAGGAGGAATTGACCAAACTCATGGGAGGCTCCAAGGTGGACATCAAACTCAGCGGTGACCCGGCAGTGATTCTGATTTCAGGTTTGCAGGGTTCGGGTAAGACGACATTTACTGGTAAGCTGGGGAGCTTGCTGAAGCGACAAGGCAGACAAGTGCTGTTAGTGGCTTGTGACATTTACCGACCTGCTGCGATCGATCAGCTGAAAGTATTGGGAGAGCAAATCGGTGTGGAAGTATATTCCGAGCCTGAAAATAAAAATGCGCTTGAAATCGCCAACAATGCGATCGCTTACGCCAAAAAGACAGGCAAAAAGACTGTCGTAGTCGATACCGCCGGAAGATTGGCAGTGGACGAGCAGATGATGAAAGAGATCGAGCAGTTGAAAAAAGCGCTCAATCCTTCTGAAACTCTTTTCGTCGTCGACTCGATGACCGGTCAGGATGCAGTGAACACCGCAAAGACCTTTGACGAGCGCTTGGATTTTGACGGAGTAGTCTTAACCAAATTGGATGGTGACACCCGAGGTGGTGCGGCGATTTCGATCCGCCACGTAGTCAACAAGCCGATCAAGTTTATCTCTACTGGTGAAAAAATGGAGAATCTGGATGTGTTCCATCCGGATCGAATGGCTCAGCGAATCCTCGGCATGGGTGACGTGATTTCCCTCGTGGAGCGTGCCCAGCAATCCTTTGACGAAGACGAAGCCAAGCGGATCAATGCCAAGATACGCCAAAACAACTTCAATTTTGATGATTTTCTATCTCAGCTTGAGCAGGTAAAAAAGATGGGTAACATCAAAGACCTGATCGGAATGATCCCAGGAATGGGTAAGGCAATGAAAGGTCTGGATATCGATGATGATTCATTCAAGCCGATCGAAGCGATCATCCGAAGTATGACTCCAAAAGAGCGTCAGAATCCGGATATTATCGATGGCAGACGTAGAAAGCGAATTGCTGACGGTTCAGGAAGAACCATTACCGAAGTCAATAATTTGATGAAGCAGTTTGACGATATGCGAAAGCTGATGAAGCAGATGAATAAAATGGGCGGTGCCAAGCAAGCAATGAGCCGAATGATGCCTCCAGGAATGGGAAAAAGATAAGTCGATTTCGGATATCTGATTTTCGATTTCGGATTTAAATGGCCCAGTCAGAAATGGCTGGGTTCTTTTTTTGCCTAAATTTTAACTCACAGATCAAGCAGATTTTTACAGATATTTTCTTCCAAATTTTGGCTTTGTGACTGCGGCAAATCAAACTTATTCTTCCAAACCTCCAAGCTTCCCAACGTCCAAACCTCCCGACCTTAATACAGTGTTTTATCCCCCTTTTCCTTCCAAAGTTCAAAGGCTTTAAGGGATTCCTCCCGCAAAAAGGGAATCATCGGGATTTTGCGGTCGGATGGTTTTACTTCAATTTCCTGGTAGATAAAATCATCGTCAAATCCAGCATCTGCAGCATCCTCTTTGGTGCAGGCATAAAATACCCGTGCCGGTCTTGCCCAAAAAATTGCTCCCAGGCACATCGGACATGGTTCACAGGAAGTATAGACTTCACAGCCGTCGAGCTGGAAATTATCGAGATTTTTGCAGGCTTCCCGAATCGCCACAACTTCAGCATGGGCGGTGGGATCATTGGTTTTTAGGACCATGTTGGAGCCTTTGCCGATGATCTTTCCATCTTTCACAATCACACAGCCAAATGGACCACCATTGCCGGCAAGCATTCCTTCTTTAGCCAATTCAATGGCCTGAAGCATGAAGTTTTTTTGGGATTCGGTCATGGTCAAAAATAGTGAACAGTTCTCAGTTTACAGTAGGCCCTGGGTACTGAAGACTGATTACTGCCAACTGACTCAATTCATCCAGCGACTGAGGAACTCCAAAAACGGTTCCTTGTAGTTTTCCCCAACAGCAATCTGATGATCGCCGATTTGGATGATGTTTTTGGATACGGAATCGATGTGATCCAATGCTACAATAAAGGATCGATGCACTCGCATGAATTTGTCAGAGGGGAGGAGCTCCTCCATATTTTTCATGCTGGTTAGGGAAAGAATCGGATTCGGTTTGGACTTCAGGTGAACTTTGACATAGTCCTTGTAGGCTTCCACATGGGTAATGTCTTTCAACATCACTTTGACGAGTTGATACTCAACTTTTAAAAAGATGTAATCCTGGGTCTGAGGAGTAGATTCAGCAGGTTTTTCTGACGGAGGGTTTTTCAGCCTGTCGAAATATTGGTAGGCCTTGGTCGCAGCACTGAGGAAATCCTCATAGCTGTAGGGCTTTAGCAGGTAATCCAAGGCCTCTACCTTATATCCTTCGATGGCAAACTGATGGTAGGCTGTGCAGAAAATAATCCGGGTTTTGTCAGAGTTCTTTTTCCCATCAAGGATTCGGGCAAGTTCCATTCCTGAGAGATCAGGCATCTGGATGTCCATAAAAATGAGTTGAACTTCATTTTGATTGATGAATCCCAAGGCTTCGATGGCGTTGGAAAATTTACCTTCCAACTTCAGAAAAGCGGTTTGACTGATAAACTTGCTGAGTAATTCCAGCGCAAGGGGCTCATCATCGATGGCGACACATTTGAGGATCATGCGAGGTTGATGGTAAGGTTTACCCAATACTGATGACTGGATTCGTCTTTACCAAATTTTAAGCGATGTTTATCGGGATAAAGCAAACTCAAGCGACGCTGAGTATTGACCAGTCCAATGCCGTTTTCCTTGGCTTCGGGGCTTTCCGGGTTGACAGGGAAGATGTGGTTGCGGGTTTCGAAAAAGACCGTTTCCCCCATGACTTCCAGTTTGATCAGGATTTCGCTTTCCTGCTGGGAGCTCACGCCATGTTTGAAACAGTTTTCAAGAAAAGGTAAAAGCAACATGGGAGCGATGACCAAGTCTTCTTTTGGTTCTTCTATTTGAATAGTAAGTTTTACTTTTTCAGTCATCCGCATCTTCATCAGCTCGATGTAATCTTCGATGAATTTTACTTCTTTACTCAAAAGGGTTTCATTCTTTTGGTTCTCATAGAGCACATAGCGCATCATTCTGGAAAGTTTCAGGAGTGCTTCCTGGGCCTTTTTTACATCCAGGTTAGTCAATGCGTAGATGTTGTTGAGTGTATTGAAAAAGAAATGGGGATTGATCTGTGCTTTGAGGTAAGATAATTCGGTATTGATTCTTTGTCTGTCCAATTCCCGTCGCAGAGCTTCGTCCTTTTGCCATTTCTGGACTAGTGCCAAGGAAGTACTCAATCCAATCGAAACCATGTAGAGCATCAACTGGAATATATCCCCGGGAAGCCAGCGTCCACGATTAGGGTCAAAGGGCTTATCCGGATTGAATACCTGATGCATTTTTTCAGGGTAATGGATAAACTGCTCAAAGTAAATGATGATCCCATAGGTAAGAACGGCCCCTAAAATTACGATCAATAGATAAAGGTAATTTTTGCCTTTGAGCAAAATTTTGGGGACGATGAACGAGACATTCGAGTAAAAAATTGAAATCAACAGGACAACCAGGAAAATCTGTTTCCACCAAAACTGCATGGGGAGTTCGACTTCTCCCATTCTCCATGAAAGGGGAGAAAGGAGTAAAAGCACGATACAGAGCATAAACCAACCCAGTATATGTACTAGTACCGAAAGACGTTTTTTGGGGGTGAAGGATAGCATGAAGTTGATTTTCAATGACCAAACTAAAGTAATTTACCGGTATCCCTCAAATCAAATCTACCAATAGGGGCAATCGATCCACGGAAACCTGTTTTGGATAGACAAAGGCCTTAATCTCTGTTTTTTGGGATTTTGTCTTGGTTTTGGGGGTATTTGTCGACGTGGTGACCATGCTGGTCTATTACATTTTTTGAGTCAAAACTTTGCTATCACCTTTGGGGTATTCATAGGCACAAGCCCCTTTTGAAAACAAAACCATGAAAAAATTACTCAATCTATTTCTAGTACTCACTTTTTTCGGAATCACTTCTGGCTTTGCCCAGCAGGCCGCAGAAAAGAAAGAACCCGCACGGATTATTGGTGTGGCCAAAGACTTGAAAACCGGTGAACCGGTAGGGTACGCTACAGCTGCACTTTACAAAGTCGGAACAGACATTAGCACAGCGGGTGCTGTTGCTGATGGCGACGGTGCTTTTTATATCACTGGATTCAGTGTTGGAGAATATGAACTTCAGCTTACTTTCCTCGGATACGAAACCGTAAAACGTACAGTAAACATCAATTCGCTTGAAGGTGATATCAACCTGGGTGAGATCGGAATGTCAGATGAAGGTGTTGCTTTGGAAGAAGTGACCGTTCAAGGTCAGCGTGAACTGATCGAAGAACGTGTAGATCGGACTATATACAAGGCCGAAAACGACAAAACTACCGCCGGTGGTAATGCTACAGACGTGTTGAGAAGAGTTCCAATGCTATCTGTTGACCTTGACGGAAACGTATCCATGAGAGGTAGTTCCAATATTTTGGTGCTGATTGACAACAGACCTTCTGCTATTGCAGCCTCTTCGATTTCTGATGCATTGAAGCAAATTCCGGCTGATGAAATCAAATCCGTTGAGGTAATCACCTCCCCATCAGCAAGATTTGACGCTGAGGGTACTTCAGGTGTAATCAATATTGTGACCAAGAAAAACAACCTTCAGGGAATGACCCTTAATGTCAACTCCGGGTTCGGTCTTAGAGGTTCAAACCTTGGACTTCAGGGAAGTGCCAGAAAAGGAAAGTTGGGCTTTTCCTTGGGTGGATTTGGCCGTGCAGGTTACAACATCCTTGGAAGTTTTGAAAACAATCAGTTTACCAATAATCCTGACGGAACAGTAAGCAAGACAATTCAGTCTGCAGATACAGAAAGACAGGAGGTATTTGGACGATATAACTTCGGTGTGGATTATGAAATCGACAAATTCAACTTCCTGACCGGTGCCGTGAATATCGGTATTCGGAATTCTGAAAACTGGCAGAACAATTTCTTAACTCAAAACTACCTAGATGAGGTGTTGAGAGGAACCCAAAACCGTGAAACCAACACCTTGGACAATTCCAACTCGGTAGACGTCAGCTTGAACTATACCCGAACATTTGAGAAAAAGGGCAGAGAGCTAAGCTTCCTGACTTTGTATAGCAGAAACAACCGAGAGAACTCATTTACAAATACGCTGTATGAGGAAGATTTGGAAGACATTTTCTCCAGATTGAAAAACGTGAACCCAAGCAAAAACGAGGAATTCACTGTCCAGGTGGACTACGTGACTCCAATGGACGAAAAGGGAAATCAAATCCTTGAATACGGTGCGAAAAACATTTTGAGAAAAGCGTATTCTGACTTCTCTTACTTCCTTGCTCAAGGAGCGGATGGTGAATTTGTAGAATTGCAGGATCCTACTTTGAGCAACGAGTTTAGCTACGATCAGAATGTGACTGCAGGTTATCTGTCTTACACCTTTGCTTTCCTGAAAAACTACTCCTTGAAGCCAGGATTGAGGTATGAGTACACTACGATCAATGCTGATTTCAAAACTGAATTTGAAGCTGAAATTCCTTCCTACGGAACTTGGGTGCCTAGCATCAACGCCAGCCGTAAATTGAAAAACGGAAACATGATCAAGGCAGCTTACAACAGAAGAATTCAGCGTCCTTCCCTGAGATTCCTGAATCCTAACATTGAAGCATCCAATCCTCAGCAGCTTTCTCAGGGTAATCCGGAATTGTCTCCTGAATTGACAGATAACTATGAGTTGGGCTACAGTACCTTTATCAAAGGAACCACTCTGAACTTTACCTCTTTCTACAGAAATACAACCGGTTCGATTCAGCCGCTTCGTACGGTTCGTGCAGACGGGGTGATATACACCACCTATGAAAACATAGGTCAGGAGCAGGCAATCGGAGGAAGTTTGTTTGCCAATGTAAACATCAACAACAAGCTTTCTTTGAACGGTGGATTTGATGCATACTATGCCATTTTGGACAATGGACTGTCTGATCCTCAGTTTGCTGCTCAGAACGAAGGCTTCGTAATTGGTGGCCGTATATTCGGTAACTATTCTCTTCCAAAAGAGTGGCAGATCCAGTTGTTCTCTTTCGCAAGAGGTCGTCAGGTTCAGCTTCAGGGTACCTCCGGAGGATTTGCCGCTTACGGGTTGAATTTCAACAAGCAGTTTGCTGAGAAAAGAGGTTCAATTGGATTTGGAGCAGAAAACT
Organism: Algoriphagus lacus; assembly: GCF_003583985.1. Classification (GTDB taxonomy): domain Bacteria; phylum Bacteroidota; class Bacteroidia; order Cytophagales; family Cyclobacteriaceae; genus Algoriphagus; species Algoriphagus lacus. Next base: position 424,591 of record NZ_QXML01000002.1, read on the forward strand.
TTCTTGCAAAAGAGTTTATCATCAGAAACGAAATCATCACGCCAACCATTGTTCAAAACAGTACCAATGCCATCCGAAACCTGAATTTCAAAGTGAACTTCAGCTACAGAATTGGTAAAATGAGCATGAACCAGCAGCCTAGAAGAAGAAAGTCCATCAACAACGATGACTTGAAAGACGGAGAAGGCGGTCAGGTTGAAAATCAAGGTGGAGGCGGTGCTCCCGTCCGAAACAGATAAAAATTGAAAACCCTGAACTGAAAACTCAGGGTTTTTTCTTCCTGTTTTTTCAAACCTTCTACTTCAAAAGATGCTTAAAAGAATAATAGATAGATAGATTGGGTAACAAAAAACCCGGCCTCAGTAGGGCCGGGCTTTTTTTTTGTCGGCTTTAAACTTAGCAGGAATTCAAAAGTCTAACCAGCAGAGATAGAATAAGTGGAAAATGAAAAACCCGACTTGTTGAGTCGGGCTTTTTTATGAGTTAAGTAAAACTTAAGATCTGTAAGTTACTTTTTTGATCGCTTCTACTGTTCGCTTTACATTAGGAAGAGTGGCTTCAATGTATGTTGGGGCATAGCTCAACGGAATGTCCATGGAATTAACCCGGATAACCGGAGAATCCAGGTAATCAAATGCATACCGCTGGAAGTGGTAAGTCAATTCCGAAGAAATCGCCGCGAGGGGATTTGCTTCTTCCACAATTACCACTCGGTTGGTCTTTTTCACTGATTCAAGACAAGTAGCATAGTCGATAGGACGCACAGTTCTCAAATCGATCACTTCGCAGTCTACACCAAGCTTTGCCATTTCCTCAGCAGCTTCAAGAGCTACTTTCATCATTTTCCCGAAGGATATTACAGTGACGTCTTTACCTTTTCGCTTGATGTCGGCTACTCCAATAGGAAGAAGGTATTCTCCCTCCGGTACTTCACCTTTGTCAGAATACATTACTTCGGATTCCATGAAAATGACCGGATCTGGATCACGGATCGCAGATTTCATCAGACCTTTTGCATCGTATGGATTAGATGGTACAATCACTTTAAGTCCCGGAGTATTTGCAAACCAGTTTTCGAAGTTGGAGGAGTGGGTCGCTCCCAGCTGACCGGCGTTACCGGTCGGGCCCCGGAAAACGATCGGAACAGAATAAGCACCTCCAGACATGGCATACATCTTGGCTGCTGAGTTGATGATCTGGTCGATAGCTACCAAAGAGAAATTGAATGTCATAAACTCGATGATTGGCCTCAAACCATTCATGGCAGCACCAACACCAAGACCGGCAAATCCAAGCTCTGCGATCGGAGTATCGATGATTCGCTCAGGACCGAATTCGTCCAACATTCCCTGGGATACTTTGTAAGCACCGTTGTATTCGGCAACTTCTTCACCCATTAAAAAAACGTTCTTATCACGTCTCATTTCCTCGGACATAGCCTCTCTCAAAGCTTCCCGAAATTGTATTTCTCTCATTGGTTAAGACAAAATTTTGGCTCGTAAAAATAGAAAGGAATCGGGCAAAAGCAAAAGTCGCTTGGTTCTTTATCCGGGAAGGTTTTTAGCCCAGATAAACGGTTTTGGTATTGACGAATTCCAGAATCCCCTGTCGTCCCAATTCTCTGCCAAACCCTGACTTTTTAATTCCTCCAAAAGGAAGTGCTGGTTGGGATGCCACCATTGCATTTAGAAAGACAGCCCCGCTCTCTATTTCAGAAGCGAGAAGTTCTCCTCTTTTCAAATCTGTTGTCCAAATTGATGCACCAAGACCAAATTCAGTTGAATTGGCTATCTGAATCGCTTCCTGCGCACTTTTGACTTTAAATACAGATGCTACAGGTCCGAAAAGTTCCTCTGAAAACGCTGGTGAATTCACAGGAATGTCAGTAAGTATGGTAGGTTGAAATTTGGCGATTCCGTCTTCAGGTTTGTGTCCTCCTTTCAGGATTTTTGCTCCCAAGGCTGCTGATTTTTGGACTTGCACGTACAGTTCCGCGGCCAGATCAGGCCTTGCCATACAGGCGTAATCCGAGTCTTCATTCATGGGGTCACCACATTTGAGTTGACTTATTTTTTCTTTGAAAATCTCCAAAAACCGATCATAAACCGATTCCTCGATAATAAATCGCTTGCCAGCAATACAGCTTTGCCCAAAATTGACCATTCTGGCTTTGACGGCGGTCTCGGCTGCTTTTTCAATATCTGCATCTGCCAATACGATAAACGGATCGCTTCCCCCGAGTTCCAATAAGGATTTTTTGATGTTTTTGCCTGAGGCGGAGGCTACTGCTGCACCGGCTTTTTCACTTCCGGTCAGGGAGACTGCCTTGATTCGGTTGTCTTCCAATAACTTGAGCGTTTGGGTGGAGTCGATTAAAAAACTTTGAAATACACCTGCAGGAAAGCCTGCTTCCTGAAAGACCGACTCGATTGCCAATGCGCACTGAGGGACGTTGGAGGCGTGTTTGAGAATTCCGGTGTTCCCGGCCATAAGCGTGGGTGCTGCAAATCGGAATACCTGCCAAAAGGGAAAGTTCCAGGGCATGACCGCTAAAATGGTCCCCAAAGGCTGATGAATGAGTTTAGCCTTCTTGCCGTCAGACAAAGAAATGTGCTCCTCCGAAAGAAATATTTCACCTTCTTCAGCGTAGAAATCACATGCCCAGGCGCATTTTTCTACCTCAGCTCTGGATTCCCGAATGACTTTCCCCATTTCAAGGGAAATCAATCGGGCAAAGTGATTTTTATTGTTTCTGAGAATTTCCCCCGCAGCTTTTAAAAGTTTGGAACGATCGGAAATGGGAGTTTTCTTCCAGGACTTAAAAGTTTCCTGACTCAGTTGAAGTTTTTCCTCAATTTCCTTAGGCCCTGTTGGGAGAAACTCCTTAATAACTTCTCCGGTCCAGGGATTGATGGATTGAATCAATGTCATTTTTCAACAGGTTTTCCGGCTGCATTCCAGGCGGTGATTCCACCTTCGAGCATGTAAACATGCTTGAAGCCTGCTTTTTGCATCTGATCTGCGGCTTTTCGGGTACGGTTACCGGATTTGCAGTATAGGAGATAGGTTTTGTTTTTGTTGAGTTTTGAGATTTCCTGCTGAAAACCCTCTCCCAGAAAGTTGATGTTTACGGATCCAGCCAAATGTCCTTCAGCAACTTCTTCAGGTGTCCTTACATCCACCACCATGTTTTTTTTCTTTGTTGCCATTTTTTCAAATTTAGCAATCGAAATGACATTGATGGAGTCCTTGACAGCGGTTTGGGCAAAGGAGGCCGCTCCCATAAGAAGGAAAGCGAATAACAGGATAAGTTTGGTTTTCATGATTTTTTTGAATTAATGAGTAAGGTCCGCCATATTGAACCGAAAATTTACTTGGTTTCGTTTCAAAATGCCCAGAAAGATCGGATTGATTTCAGATTCCCACAGTTACATTGATCACAAAACACTGAGTTTTTTACAGGAGGTGGATGAGATCTGGCACGCAGGCGATATCGGAAGTATAGCGGTGATGGATGCTTTGCCAAAGGGGAAGGTGGTCCGTGCAGTTTATGGAAATATCGATGATGCAGCAATGCAGCAAGAATACCCCGAATGGCAGGAGTTTGAACTTGAGGGGGTGAACGTGTTGATGACTCACATTGGAGGCAAACCTCCGCGATATTCTAAAGGAGTCAAGCCAAGAATCAGGGAATTTGGTGCGCAGTTATTTATTTGTGGGCATTCCCACATCTGCAAGGTGGAGTTTGATCCTGGTACGAACTGTCTTTATATGAATTCCGGTGCAATAGGCCAACAAGGGTTTCATCACATGCGGACAATGCTTCTCTTCGATCTGGATAAGGGAAAAATCCAAAACCTCCGGGTGGTGGAATTGGGTAAAAGAGGGCAATAAAAAAAGGCGACCAATTGGACGCCTTTATATTTTAAGAAGACTTGTGATTACTTAGCGAAAGAAGCTTTAAGCTCTTCAACGTCTACGTTTTTAATCACTGGCTTAGCGCTCAACTGCTTGATTTTGATCACGCGAGCTGTCTGACCCTGTCTTTTTCTTCTCAGTTTTCTTTTTAGTGTAGTAACACCCATGGCCGTATATGTTTAAATTTTTGAATTCAAAACGAAGCGCAAAAGTAAGGAAACAATTCTTTTCCGCCTACAAATCTTCGGATTTTATTCCGGACTTATTGGAGGAGCGAAACAGGCTTTTGCTGATTTTTAGATAAATTTGGCCTCATTTACCAAAAGTTACCCATGCAAAAGCCGAGTTTGCCAAAAGGCACCCGAGATTTTGGCCCCATCCAAATGGCCCGAAGAACATACATTTTGGACGCGATCAAAGAGACTTTTCAGCTTTTTGGTTATCAACAGATCGAGACTCCGGCTATGGAAAACCTCAGTACCTTGACCGGGAAGTATGGTGATGAAGGAGATCAACTCTTGTTTAAAATTCTCAACAGCGGGGATTTTATCAAGGATGTAAATGCATCGGATTTGGAAAAGGGCTCAGGAGCAATTTTGAACAAGGTTTCTGAAAAAGGTCTACGATACGACTTAACAGTGCCTTTTGCCCGGTATGTAGTGATGAATCGGAACGAGTTGACTTTTCCCTTCAAGCGTTATCAGATTCAGCCTGTTTGGAGAGCTGACCGTCCCCAAAAGGGCCGATACCGTGAATTTTATCAATGTGATGCCGATGTGGTAGGGACCGACAGCCTGGTATGTGAAGCAGAGATCGTTCTGATGATTCGGCGTGTTTTTGAAAAATTGGGACTCAGGGACTATAGCATTAAGGTCAATAACCGAAAAATCCTAACCGGAATTGCCGAAGCAATCGGTGAAGCAGGAAAAGAGGGACCGCTTTGTGTGGCCATTGATAAGTTGGATAAAATCGGCTGGGAAAAAGTGCAGGAGGAATTGTCCCAACGTGGATTTGGAGAAAATTCTGTCCAAAACTTAGCTCCTTTGGTTGCTTTGCAAAGTGACCTTCCTGGGAAAATCGAGTTTTTGAAAGGCTTTTTGAAAAACTCGGAAATCGGGCTAAAAGGAGTCGAGGAGCTGGAGCAGGTTTTCGGGATTTTATCTCAAATGGGAGAAAATCTCAGTCATGTGGATTTTGATATCATGTTGGCCAGGGGGCTTTCTTACTATACCGGAGCGATCTTTGAGGTCAAAGTTCATGGAGTTTCCATTGGTTCGGTGAGTGGTGGAGGAAGGTATGATAACCTGACCGGTGTATTTGGATTGCCGGGTGTTTCCGGGGTTGGTTTTTCTTTTGGAGTCGACAGATTGTATGACGTATTGGACGAACTCAATGGGTTTCCTGCGGAGACATATACCGGTACCCGCTTGCTGCTGACTTATTTTGATCAAAAGGGATTTGAATACGCGCTGAGTTTGCTTAAACATTTCCGACAGGCAGGCATCAAAACAGAGATTTATCCGGACCAAGCCAAGATCAAAAAGCAATTTGAATTTGCTACCAAAAAAGAAATCCCCTATGTGGGGATTTGCGGGGATCAGGAGATTTTGACAGGTACTGTGGCGATCAAAAACCTTGGTTCAGGTGAGCAAGAAACGTGTTCAATCGACAGAGCTGTAACACTTTTGACTTAATCAACTTTAAGGATCGAGCTGATCGGGATATAAACTCCCCCTTTCAAAGAAACAAAGTCAGTGCCTACTGCCCAAACTGTAGTGTAAACCTGGAAAATCTTCTCATCAGCCGATTTGAAAGTTAATTTCACTTTGGTTCGAAGGAGATTTCCAAGAGTTTGGGATCGATAAAGGTCTGCCATACGGTTTTTTCGTTCCTCAGGATCAGAGATCACTTCTCTTTTTGTAAAGCTGACATTGGAAATGTCTTCCTTTTCGATGACTTCTATGGTTTTCATTGGGTTAATTAGGTTGATCAAATAATTATACCGAATAAGGTAAAAAAAGTTTTCAAAAAGAAAGTGAAAGATTTTATGAGTGGAATTTAAATAGTTTATCGATCCATAATTTCAAAATATTATTTTGTTTCACTTTGGAATTCGATGGATTTATATCCAATATATTTACTCTAAAATTAGAAAGGGATGTTTGATATCATGGGAATGATGGGCAAGGTAAAAGAAGCCCAGGCAAAAATTAAAGAAGCACAAGCCAAATTGGTCCACCTGACTGCCGAAGGTGAGTCAGGTGCAGGGATGGTGAAAGTCTATGTGAATGGCGAACGGAAAGTTCTCAAGATCGAAATGGATGAATCATTGCTTACACCGAAAGACAAAGAGATGCTGAGTGACCTGATCGTGGCCGCTACGAATAAAGCGATGGAGGCAATCGAGCAAAAAATTAAAACAGAAATGAAGTCAGCCACCGAGGGAATGATACCTAATATTCCCGGTATGGATTTAGGCAATCTTTTCGGATGAAATCCTGTGCAATAGTCATCCTTAATTACAATGGCAGGCAGGTTTTGCCTGCTTTTTTGCCTTCTGTACTCCGGTACAGCAAACATGATATTTGGGTGATTGACAATGCCAGTACCGATAATTCGCTTGATTTTTTAAAAACAGAATTTCCTTCAATTCCAGTCATTGAGCTTAGGTCCAATTTTGGCTATGCGGGTGGGTACAATTGGGGGTTGGAGGAGCTGAGAGGCAAGTACGAATATTTCATTCTGCTCAATTCTGATGTAGAGGTGACACCAAACTGGGATGTGGATTTGATTGATTGGCTGGTAGCAAATCATGATTTTGTGGCACTGCAGCCTAAAATCCTTTCCTGGCAAGACCGGAAGACTTTTGATTACGCAGGAGCTGGAGGTGGTTACCTCGATTTTTTGGGATATCCCTATTGTAGGGGAAGGATATGGGAATCCATTGAGCATGACACCGGACAATACGATGATTCAATCCAAACTGATTGGGCCTCCGGGGCGTGCATGGTGATTCGAGCTGCTGATTTTTTTGAGCAGGAGGGCTTTGATGCCCATTTTTTTGCTCACATGGAAGAGATCGATTTGTGTTGGAGATTGAGGAAAAGTGGTAAAAAAATTGGATACCTAGGCTTGGTAACGGTTTACCATCAGGGCGGTGCTACTTTGGACCGCTCCAGTCCAAACAAGCTTTACCTGAATATCCGGAACAGTCTTAGTATGCTTTATAAAAATGAATCAAGCTTCGGATTTTTTGGAATTTTTCTAGTCAAACTACCCCTCGAGATTTTGGCAGGTGTTGATTACCTTATAAAAGGTAAAAGAGATTTTGCTTTTGCCATTCTCAGAGCTTACCGGGATTTTTGGAGGCAGCGGACTTTATACCCTAAGACAAGAAAAAAAACTGACCGGGAAATCCCAAATTCAGGTCCAGTGAGGTTTATATTTTGGAACTACTTCGTTTTAGGGAAGCGGAAATTCAGCCAACTTTAATCAAATAAAACTGGATTGTTCATTTTGCGGAAGTACTTTCGGATTTTCATCATCATAGCCATGCTCACGTAAAGAATGATGGGGGACCCCATGGTTACGAATGAAGAATAGATAAAGAATAGTCGAATGCTGTCAATTGGAAAATTGAGTTTCTCTCCTAGTCGGGAACATACCCCGAAAGCACGCTCTTCGAAGAATAATTTCAGTTTTTCCATGGCTTGTGGTGGTTTTATTTGGTCAAAATTAGAAAAAATGGACTTGAACTTAATTAATCAATTCAATTTCAGATTGTTTCGGAGTTTGTTTCTGTTTTTTTTATTGATGAATCAGGTTGCTTTTGCAGGGTCAATAATAATGCCTGAAAACAAATTTTTAAAGGATGCCCGGCTAATACCACAAAAACTTAAACTTGAAGGAGATTCGCTTCGGTTTACAATAAAAGGAACTATTCCTATTGAATCTGTATTCTCACCCAAAAACCCTAAAGTGCTTGTCCTTTTCCAATCTCCAACTTTCAAATTGGAATTGGGTGAAATTGAGCTTAAGCGTACTGTTTCCAATTACGGATATGAGAAAAAGTTTTCTCTGAAATTTGAGCCATGGATGCTGGAAGGGTCTTTGGAACTTTTGTTTTTCCAAGGAAAAAAAGTGGTGCAGGTTCCCTTTGAAAATGCAGTATTGGCAAAAGGTGTAATTGCTCCACAACTCATGGTTAAGTTAGGCGAGGTCTATCCTGATGAGCCTATTCCCGTTGTGGGCCTTTACATTACTACTGGCTCTCTGGACAAAGAAATTATCCAAAAGGAAGAGTTTTTGTTGGGTTTTGATCTGGGATCCTCCAGTTTTAAAGCCAATCAAGCTAACTCGGAAACATTGAATGGACTTGATCAATTTCTGGAAAGAAATCCCGATGTACAACAGATAAGAATCACAGGAATCCAGTCACCAGAATCCGGAGAGGGTAAAAACAGTTCGTTGGGAATGTCACGTGCTGAATCTGCGAGGAAGGTTCTTTTAAGTAGGATCAGTTCAGTTTCGGAATCTGATTTAAAAGTCAATTCCCGATGGAATGACTGGTTTGATTTGAGATTATTGCTAAGAGACTATAAAGGAATCTCCACCAACCGAAAAGATGAACTCTATGCAATTTTAATGAATCAGGAGACTTATTTGGAGCAAAGTGAGCGATTGAAAAAGGTCCCCGGATTCTCCCAAGTGGCACAAGATCTCTATCCCTTGCTCCGAGTGGCCAAAATTGAAATTACAGCCAAGCCAACAATGGGTTTGAATATGGAGCAAAGTATTCGTCTCAAAGAGGCACTGGCGAATAGAAGTATGGTTACAGACCTTTCATTTGCAGATTGGGTATTGGCTGCGGAGGCGAGCCAAAGCCTGGATGAGAAAGCGGCGATTTATTCCAAAATGACTGAGCTCTTCCGATCAGCGCTACCTTACAATAATATGGCTGTGGTAAGAATTCGTCAGGCACAGCGAACACTGGATCGGGAATCACGGGAAGTTTTATGGGATGAAGCATTGAGGTTATTGGAACAGGCCTATCGTATCGAACCAAATCCTCATACACTCCATAATCAAGGACAGATATTAGCCTTTAGAGGGGCTTATTGGGATGCCTATCAGAAGCTTTCAACTGCATCAACCCTTACTCAAAATCCCGACTTTATTCAACACAATGAGGCCTTGCGCGGAGCTTTGGATGTACTGAGGGGGGACTATAGACTAGCTACTTTGCGGTTTGACTACAAGTTTACCGATCCAAAGGATTATTTCAACAAAGGATTGGCTTATTATCTCCTTGGTGATTACGTCAATTCCAATATTGCCTTTGAAGAATCTGTGGTCAACGGAAGAGATTTTGGGTATGGCTACTATGGTTTGGCTATGATTGCCGCAGCAAGTGGTCAAAAGGAAGTTGCGGTTATTCAATTGAAGAAAGCCATTCAGTCAAACCGACAACTCGCGGATAAAGCTTTTTTAGATCCCATTTTTGACGAGCTTCGGGAGAGTCAAGAATTTTTCTCGGAATTATCAACGAAATAAATTTGCCCGGTTTCCAATTATTCAATCAAATAGGGCTTCTGTTGTTGGCAATTCAATAGAAGTATCTTTTGTTTTACTTATCCTTAATCCAACTTACTTTTTTGGGGGTTTTAGCATTAATAATGTGGTAAAATCGCCTGTCAGGATGAAAATCTCGAAATTTTATTTAGGCTGGCAGGTTTGAAATTTGTTTTAGATTATTTAACATTGAGCCATTAGAATTAATAATAAACCCAATTTGCTCGCCTATGACCAACATTACTTAACGTAATTCCTTCTCTCAATCCGCATCACCCGATGCATTCAAACCTACCGGTTCTTTTAAAAAGCTGGTCCTCGGACCTCGGTATAGTCGCAATAGAATCTTGAAAATCAAGCTCTTATCTATTGCAATTATTTTGAGAATAATCGCAAACGATTGCATAATCAATTAACCAACAAGTTTTTGAGATTAATCTTGTTACCCAATCTATCTATGTTTATGAAAAATGTTTACAAATTCCTAAGTGTGTGCCTTACGCTCTTAGTCCTCACCTCTGCCTCTGTTTTTGCACAAAAAACAGTCACAGGTACGGTTTTGGACGAGTTTGGGGTAGGCCTTCCAGGTGTTTCGATCCTTGTTAAAGGAACAACTACCGGAACAGCCACAGACATTGACGGGAAATACTCCCTCAATGTACCAAATGACCAGGCAACCCTGGTATTCTCTTTCATAGGTTATGCCTCCATCGAGCAGGTGGTAGGTGCCCGAAGCGTCATTGACGTAAGCATGGCTCCGGATGAAAGAACGCTTACTGAATTGGTAGTAACCGGTTACTCTATCGATACCCGAAGAGAAACCACCGGTGCGATTGCTACCGTAGATCCTAAGGATTTGACTGTTATCCCAACTGGTAACGTTGAGCAAACCCTTCAGGGTCGTGTTTCCGGTGTGACTGTAATTACTAACGGTCAGCCAGGTACTTCTTCCATTATTCGTGTTCGTGGTTTCGGTGCCTTCGGTGGTAACGAGCCTTTGTACATTGTGGACGGATTACCAACTGCTTCTACTGATTTCTTGAACCCAGACGACATCGAGTCTACCACTGTATTGAAAGATGCTGCTGCAGCGTCTATCTATGGTGCTCGTGCTGCAAACGGTGTAATCGTTTACACTACCAAGCGTGGTGCAAGAGACAAGAAGTTGAGAGTGGATTACAACGGTATGTTCGGTATTACTGACCCAGGAACAGGTCTTGATATGTTGAACCCACAGGAATATGCTGACATCACTTGGACGGCAGAAACCAATACTGCAAGATTGCAAAACAGAGCCCCTGCTTATGGACACCCTCAGTTTGGTACAGGTACTTCGCCTGTAATGCCATATTATTTGAGCTTGATTACAAGAAACCCAACTACCGGTGCGTTTGGTGTTGCATCAGGTCAGCCAGGGCCACTTTCTCAGGCTCAGCTTGATCAGCAAAGAGAATGGTACAACATTGATCCTGCAAAAGGTACTATCCGTCAGTTGACAAGAGCGGCTACCGGTGAAGGAACCGACTGGTATGATGAGCTTACTGCTCCTGCTCCATTGCACAGACACTCATTGGGTTTCAACGGTGGATCTGAAACTAGCCGATTCTACATTGGTTTGGGTGTTCAGGAGCAAGCTGGTATTGTAATCGGTAACGATTTCAACAGATATTCATTGAGAGCCAACTCTGAGTTCGATGTAACCAAAAGAATCAGAATTGGTCAAAACTTCCAAGGTACATACCGTCAGGTATTGGGTCAGACAGGTGGAAATGGTGGTCGTGGTGTTTCAGCAGATGAAAACGATATCCTTCAGGCCTTCCGTATGCCGTCTATCATTCCTGTTTATGACGAATTCGGTGGATATGCTGGTACAGCTTCAAGAGGTTTCAACAACCCTAGAAACCCTATTGCAAACCGTGAAGGTTTAACTAACAATAGAAACTTCAATGCCAATGCTTTTGGTAACGTGTACGGTGAGTGGGACATCATTGATGACCTGACTTTCAGAACCTCCATCGGTGGTCAGTACAACAACTACTACTATTGGAACTATACCCGATTGCAGTATGAAAACTCTGAAAACAACTCTGCATTCGGTTACGGAGAAGGTGCGGGTTTCGTGTTTGGCTGGACTTTCACCAATACTTTGTCTTACAAGAAGAAAATCGAAAAGCATGATTTCAATGTCTTGTTAGGTCAGGAAGCCTTGAACTCAGGTGCAGGTAGAAACATTGATGCGGTAGGTCAGAATCCTTTCTCTACAGATCCAGACTTCATCACCATGTCCAACTTGCCAGTTAGTACCCGTCAGGTGAACTCTAACCAGTTCAAGGGGGTAAACTTCAACTCTTACTTCGGTCAGTTGAGATATACCTACAATGACAAATACATCTTCAGTGCTGTTGTTCGTCGTGACGGTTCATCCCGATTCGGTGAAAATGCCAGATATGGTGTCTTCCCTGCGTTCTCAGCAGCATGGAGAATTTCTTCTGAATCTTTCCTTCAGGGTGCTACCTGGATTGATGATTTGAAAATCCGTGGTGGTTGGGGACAAATGGGTAACTCCAACAACGTGGATCCAAACAACCAGTATTCTCTTTATGGTGGTAACGTAGGTGCATCTTCTTATGACATCACCGGTTCCAACTCAGGTGCTACTATTGGTTTTAGAAGATCACGTATTGGTAACCCAAATGCACAGTGGGAAACCGCTGTAACTCAGAATATCGGATTTGACGGTACCTTCTTCAACGGTCGTTTAGACGTAATCTTCGACTGGTGGAAAAAAGATACCAAAGACTTGTTGTTCACAGTTCCAATTCCTTTGACTGCCGGTTCCAACGCTTCACCTCCTGCGGTAAACGTAGGTGAGATGATGAACAGAGGTCTTGACCTCTTGGTAAGTACCAGAGGTAACCTGACCGGTGATTTGACCTATGAATTGACATTTACTGGTTCAACCTTGAAGAATGAGATCGTATCTCTTTCTCCTGGATTGAGTTTCATTACTACTATTAACCCATCTTTCAGAGGTATCGAACCAATTCGAAATGCAGTTGGTCAGCCACTTTCTTCTTTCTTTGGATACAATGTTTTGGGCTTGTTTAGAGATCAGGAGGATGTAAATTCTCATGCTGCTCAGGACGGTAAGGCTCCAGGTCGTTTCAAGTTTGAGGATGTAAATGGAGATGGTGTAATTTCACCTGCTGACCGTGTGTTTATGGGGAATCCAGTGCCTGATTTTACAGGTGGTATGAATTTCACTTTGGGCTACAAAGGCTTTGACCTTTCTGCTTACTTCTACACTTCAATTGGAAACGAGATTTTCAACCAGTCTCGTTGGTTCACTGATTTCTTTCAGACATTTGAAGGAGCTGCCAAAGCTAGAAGATTGTTGAGTGCTTGGACCCCAGAGAATCTTGACGCAGAAATTCCAGTTGTAGAAAGAGTTTCAAACTTCTCTACTTCTAACGTGTCTAATTCTCACTATGTAGAGGATGGTTCATACCTGAGATTGCAGAACTTGACCTTGGGTTATTCAGCTCCTGCAAGCTTGCTTCAGAAGATGAAAATGGAAAGAGCAAGAGTATTTGCTTCTGTAAACAACCTGTTTACAATTACAGGCTATGAAGGCTTGGATCCTGCAGTAGGTGGAAACGCTGATACGACTTTTGGTATCGATGTAGGAAACTACCCTGTTACTAGAGGTTGGACTTTTGGTTTGAATCTTAGCTTCTAAGCCAAACAACATAATCTGAATCGAGTTATAGAAACTATAATAGATTAATCAAATGAAAAATTTTAAATTAAAAATCGGTGCCCTACTAGCATCCACAGCGATGATGGTAGCAGTGAGTTGTAGCGATGATTTCCTTGAGGTACCGCCGGTAGGACAGCTGTCAGAAAATCAGCTTTCTACTTTGGCGGGAATTGATGCTGCGTTGATCGCTGCATATTCTCAAGTAAACGGTCGTGGCAACAGATTAGGGTCTCCTTCCAACTGGGTTTGGGGGAGTATCAGAGGGGGAGAGGCTAACAAAGGAACTGACCCTGGTGACTTTACCACAATTAACCCAATTCAGCGATTCGAAAACGATGCTGCCGGGGGTGAAATGGGTTCTAAATACAATGTTTGCTATGAGGGTATTGCTCGGGCGAATACGGTGTTAAGATTGTTATTGGATCCTGCACCAGATGTTACAGCAGCCGATAAGGTCAGATTGACATCTCAGGCAAGATTCCTCAGAGCTCATTTTTACTTTGAGTTAGCTCGTGACTACAATCAGACTCCTTATGTAGATGAGACAGTTGATTATGGAAGTGGACTTGAGGATACTAAAAATGATAAGCCACTTTGGCCATTCATTGAGGCGGATCTTAAGTATGCTGTAGAAAACCTTCCAGCTACTCAAGGTCAGGTTGGTCGAGTAAACGTATGGGCTGCAAAAGCATATTTGGCTAAGGTTTACCTTTACCAGAAGAAATTTGCTGATGCTAAGGCTTTGTTTACTGATGTTATCAATAACGGTGTTACCTCAAATGGTAAAAAGTATGATTTAGTGCCTTATTATGACAACGCATTCCGTGCTGCAAATGACAACCATGAGGAGTCTGTATGGGCTTACCAAGCTGCTGCAAACACTGGATCTGTTAACAACGCAAACCCTGAGTTTGACTTGAACTTCCCTTACAACACTGGTCCTGCAGGTCCAGGTAACTGTTGCGGATTCTTCCAGCCAAGCTTTACTTTCGTGAATGCATTTAGAACTGCAAATGGTTTGCCTTTATTGGACAAATCATATAACAGTGCTGCAAATGAAGTTAAGAATGACATGGGGATTGCTTCAGGTGCTGCATTCACTCCGGATGCTGGTCCTCTTGATCCACGTTTGGATCATACTGTAGGTAGAAGAGGTCTTCCTTATTTGGATTGGCAAGATCATCCAGGTGCTGCCTGGATTCGTAACCAGCCAAATGCAGGACCTTATTCACCTAAGAAGTATGTGTATTCAAGAGCTGAGCAGGGTCGTTTTCAGGACAACTCTTCCTGGACTCCTGGTTACACAGGCATCAACTTTATGATCATCCGTTTTGCTGATGTTCTATTGATGGCTGCTGAAGCTGAAATTGAAACAGGTGGTTTGGAAAAAGCACGTGAGTATGTAAACAGAGTTAGAACGAGAGCAAAGAATTCCTTCATCAAAAGAGCTGACGGAACCAATGCTGCTAACTATGTGATCAATACTTATGATGCACCTTGGACTAACGCTGACACAGCTCGTTTGGCAGTTCGTCACGAGAGACTTCTTGAATTGGGTATGGAAGGTCACAGATTCTATGATTTAGTTCGTTGGGGAACTGTTCAGGCTGAACTTGACTTCTACTTCGCTTATGATGCTAAGAAGCTTCCAGCTGCTTTGGGTGGAGCTAAATACACAGACAAGTACAGATGGGTTCCAATTCCTCAGGATCAAATTGACCTAGTAGGAGCAGATATCCTTAAGCAGAATCCAGGTTTCTAATAGAATCTTGATTCTTAAAAATCAGAGAAGGTCGAAAGGCCTTCTCTTTTTTGTTTTATGCATTTTTTGCGAAGGCTTTTGCCTACCTCAATTAAGAAAGTGCTAATTTCAGATTCCTATAAGCACCCTTTATTTCTCTATGAAGCCACGTTTACATCTTGTTTTTCTTGCTGGAATAAGTCTTTTAGTTTCTTGTAAAAAGGAAGACACGCTCTTTGTATTGAAGTCACCTGAGGAAACAGGAGTTGATTTCAATAATGAGATTATTGAGTCCGATTCCTTTAATATTCTTACAGACGAATATATTTTTAACGGAGGGGGTGTTTCTGTAGCAGACTTTGATCTGAACGGCCTTCCCGATTTATTTTTTACAGGCAATCAAGTCCCCAATCGCCTATATCTCAATGAAGGAAAGTTCAAGTTCAGAGATATTTCTGAGAGCGCAGGGATCATGGCTGCTGAGAAGTGGTGTACGGGAAGCGTAATTGTTGATATTAACCTCGACGGTTTTCCGGATATCTATGTGGCTGCGGCGATGAAGAAAGGCCCTGGTGAGCGGAATAATTTGCTTTTTGTTAACCAAGGCAAAGATGATTCTGGAAACATTTCATTTAAAGAGATGGCTGCTGACTATGGAATTGCTGATGCGGGGAATTCTATGGGGGCCGCTTTCTTGGATTATGATCTGGATGGGGATTTGGACCTTTACGTGTTGAACAATGAGCAATTAACCGCTAAGCCCACCAATTTTCGCCCAAAAGTGACGGATGGTTCGGCCGTCAATAATGATAGTTTTTACAGGAATAATGGTGACGGGACTTTTACCAATGTCACTATAGAGGCAGGAATTACCTTTGAAGGATTTGGTCTTGGACTTGCCATCTCTGATCTGAACAATGACGGTTGGCCGGATATCCATGTCAGCAACGATTACATTACCAATGATATTCTTTACATCAATAATCAAAACGGGACTTTTTCAAATAAAACCAAGGAGAACCTAAGGCATCAAAGCCAATTCTCCATGGGTTCGGATATTTCCGATTTCAACAACGATGCAATGCCTGATTTGATTACCATTGACATGTTGGGTGAAGATAATTACCGCAAAAAGACCACTATAGGTAAGAACGTCTACCAAACCTACATCAACAACGAGCAGTTTGGCTATGAATATCAGTATGTTCGAAATATGCTACACCTCAATAATGGTCCCGGGATTCCATTCTCGGAAATCGGCTTGATGGCAGGAGTTTATCAGACAGACTGGAGTTGGGCGCCGCTTTTCGGGGATGTCGATAATGATGGTTTGCGGGATTTGCTGATCACCAATGGTTTCCCAAGAGATATTACCGATAAGGATTTTGCAAATTATCGGGCTGATGTGGGAAGTATAGCTTCCACCCGTCAACTTTTGGATTCCATTCCAATTGTAAAAATTCCCAATTATGCCTACCGAAATACCGGGAACTTAGGATTTGAAGACACCGGTGAAAATTGGGGGCTGAATAAACCTTCCTTCTCGAACGGTGCCGCCTTTGTCGATTTGGATCAGGATGGCGACTTGGATTATGTGGTTAACAATATCAATGACCCGGCTTTTGTTTTTGAAAACAAACTGAACGAATCTGAAAAGGCACCGAATTACCTTCGAGTGAAACTGATAGGCTCTTCTAAAAATCCGCAGGGATTGGGAGCAAAAGTTTTGGTAAAACCAACTTCAGGGACTCAATTATATCAGGAAATGCAAGTGGTGAGAGGATATATGTCCTCTATCGAAGATATTCTCCATTTTGGTTTGGACAGTATTTCGTCTGTCTCTCAGCTTACTGTGATCTGGCCGGACGGGAAAGAATCGAATTTTGCCAATGTTCCAGCTAACCAAGTCTTAGTGGTAGATTATGCTGAATCAAAAGCCGGAAAGGATTCAGTGGCTGTTTTGGACCTCGGGGATACCCAGCAAGTGCTCAAGGAAGTTTCGGATGAATTGGGGATCACCTTTATCCATCAGGAAGATGATAAAATTGACTTCAACGTGCAGCGAACTCTTCCTCACAAGCTGACACAGTTTGGTCCGGCACTGGCTGTTGGAGATTTGGATGGAAATGGCAAAGAGGATTTGGTAATCGGCTCTGCGTCGGGTTATTCTCCGGTATGGTATGCCCAGCAGGACAATGGGAGTTTTGTTCAAAAGGAACTGCTTCCTGGAGAAAACCCGATTTTCGAGGAGACCGGTATACTCCTTTTTGATGCTGAAAATGACGGTGACAAAGATCTTTACCTAGTCAGTGGGAGTTCGGAGTTTTTGCCGGATGCGGTTGAATATCTAGATCGAATTTACCTGAATGACGGCAAGGGGAATTTTACGTTGGATAAGAATTTTTCAAGTGTAAAAGCAAACGGGAGCACAGTTCGAGGTGCCGACTTTGACGGAGATGGATTTCTGGATCTTTTTGTCGGGGGACGATCACCCATCGGAAAATACCCACTTCCTGAAAAGAGTTTTCTTCTGAAAAATGAAGGCGGTCAGATGAAGGATGTGACAGATCAGGTTGCTCCAGGACTTCGTGAGGTCGGAATGGTCACAGACGCGGTTTGGTCGGATATCAACGGTGACGGCAAAGTTGATCTGATCGTGGTGGGTGAGTTGATGCCAATTACAGTTTTTGTAAATCAGGGAGGAAAGTTTGTAAAACAAGCCGAGACCGGGTTGGAAAATCAGTTGGGATGGTGGAATTCACTTGCAACAGCTGATTTTGACCAAGACGGGGATACCGATTTTGTAGTTGGAAACTTGGGTGCCAACAATTCCCTTCATCCTTCCAAAGAAAAGCCGGTTAAGATTTATGCCAAAGATTTTGACAATAACGGAAGTGTGGATCCAGTCACTTTCGCCTATTACAAAGACAAACCCGGAGGAAAGTATATGTCTTTCCCAAGCCACTTCTGGGATGACTTGAATGGACAAAGCCCTATGTTTAGAAGGAAATTTGACCGTTACAAGTACTTCGCATTGAGTACGGAGGAATCCTTCTTTACCGAGGAAGAGAAGAAAGATGTGTTGATTTTGACAGGGAATTACGACCGGACCGTTTGGGTGGAAAATCTTGGAAACGGAAAGTTTTCCATACATGAGCTTCCTGTGATGGCTCAAATTGCCCCTACGAATGGGATTACCGCAGATGATATCAACGGAGATGGATTTTTGGATATCCTGATGGTGGGAAATGACTACGGCAATGAGATTTTCATTGGTAGGCTGGATGCTTCAGTGGGCTTACTTTTGCTCGGAGATGGAAAGGGCGGTTTTAGATCGGTCAATCCTCGAGAAAGTGGATTTGTGGTTCCTGGCGATGCAAAAGCCTTGGTCAAACTCAGTCCCGCGACCGGAAGTCCAATTTATTTTGCTTCTCAAAACCGAGGTAAATTGCTCGCCTTCCGATCAACTTCTTCGGAGGGAAAAGCGTTATCACTCGGCCAAGAGGCCATGGCTTTGATATTGGAGCTGGAAAACGGAAAAAGACAACGGGTTGAACTCAGCTTTGGGTCAGGTTTTGGATCCCAATCCACCAGGGAGGTGATTTTACCCAAAGGTGTAAAATCCGCGGTAATGATCGACTACAAAGGTCAGATGATTCCCGTGGAAATCTTCACCATGGGCAATTGATCAGCGGTACAATTCACCCGATTTTGCTGAACAAATATCTGAAATAAGCTCAGAGACCTTATCGGTCACATCCTCAAAATATCGCCTCCCTTTTTCAGGGGAGGCTTTTTTTGGATTTCCTATACCGGTGTCTTCCGTCACCTGAGACCATCTTCGTTCTGTCCAAGCCCATTTCTCGCGGATTCCTTTGATCACGGACTTCTTTTCAGTTCCATCACCGGCTTCTTCCAAAGGAAGGACCAATTCGGGATGAAGGTGTTGGATCAACGCAGTTTCCATTTCATCTGCGTGGTCACCAGCCTCCTCAAAGTATTTGGATTTATCCAAAGCCTGGTACCAGTTGCAGGTGAACAGGAGCATCTCCGGGTACTTCAATCCCAACTCCCGGAGCATAGGCTGAAAGTTATTTCCCCCATGGCTGTTCAAAATCAAAAGCTTTTTAATGCCCTGCCTATTGAGCACTTCGATGACATCGTTTAGGATGATCAGTTGGGTGCTGGGGTAGATGTTGATGTCCAGGTAGATATCGCTCTGTCCGGTATTGACTCCAAAAGGAATCGTCGGAAGTACGACTACTTTTGCCCCTTTTTCCCAGGCTTTTCTAGCCCCTTCTGCCGAAATCGCATCCGCTTCATACACATCTGTTCCGTAAGGCATGTGATAGTTGTGCGCTTCAGTTGCTCCCCAAGGTAACACGGCTAATTCATAGCGAAAGGTTTTTAGGTCTTTCCAGTTGGCTTCTTTCAAAAGATAAGGTCGCATGATAATTGTTTTTCAGGATTTGGATCGGTGGCAGGGGGATTTGAGTCAAAATTGATAATTTGAATCCCTGATTCTAAAATAGTCCCAATGTCTCAAAGAAGAAAGTTTATCAAGCAATCCCTCGTGGGCTCTGTTTTATTTTTACCTGGAGTAGCAGCAGCCTGTGCCCAAACTCAAACTACTCCAACCCCAACTGGCGAAAAACCCCTTATTTTATCCACCTGGAATCATGGCATTCCGGCAAATGACGCCGCTTGGGCCAAACTCAATGAGACGGGAAGCATTTTGGATGCTGTGGAAGCTGGAGTAAGGGTGACCGAACTTGATCTGGAGAACCTTTCTGTAGGCTTGCAGGGACTTCCTGACCGGGAAGGAATCACTACGCTGGATGCATCTATCATGACTGGAGATGGAGCTTGCGGGACTGTGGCTTTTGTCCGCCAGGTCAAACATCCGATTTCTTTGGCCAGAGCAGTCATGGAGAAAACACCTCACGTCATGTTGGTAGGGGAAGGAGCAAGGCAATTTGCAATTGCAGAAGGTTTTCCTTTGGAAGAGGAAAAACTCAGCCCAAAAGCTCAAGTGGAATACGACAAATGGAAAGTAACCAGCCAGTATAAACCCATCATCAATATTGAAAATCATGACACCATTGGAATGATCGGGATTGATGCCAATGGGAAACTGGCCGGAAGCTGTACCACCAGTGGTCTTGCTTATAAAATGCACGGCCGGGTTGGAGACAGTCCCATCATCGGAGCGGGTCTTTATGTGGATGATGAAGTTGGTGCTGCTACAGCCACTGGACTTGGAGAATCCATTATCCGGATTTGTGGTAGTTTCCTGATTGTCGAATTAATGCGGCAAGGAAGAACTCCTCAAGAAGCCTGTGAAGAAGCAGTTAAAAGACTGGTTGCTAAGAACAAAAATATAAAAGACATCCAGGCGGGGTTCCTTGCAATTAATAAGTATGGAGAAACCGGTGCGTTTGCAGTACATCCTGGATTCAACTTTGCAAAAGCTATTGCATCAGGAAATACGCTGATTGATTCAAACAGCCATTTTAAACCATGAGCAAGATTTTACTGGAAGCCCCGGTTTTCAATCTGCAAGCAGCAATGGAAGCAGCTCAATTTGGAATTGATCGACTTGAGCTTTGCGCAAATTTTCCCGAAGGAGGAGAAACGCCTAGTGCCGGTATGCTTCGTTTTTTGAAAAGCGAAGTGGATATTCCGGTGTTTGTAATGATTCGTCCCAGAGGTGGGGATTTTGTTTATTCCCAAAAGGAATTGATGGTGATGAAACATGACATCCAACTTCTGGGGGAGCTTGGTGCTGATGGGTTTGTTTTTGGTATTTTGGATGACAGGGGGAAAGTGGATGAATCCGCCTGTGAATGGTTGCTCAGGGCAGCGGGCGATAAACCCTGTACATTTCACCGCGCCTTTGATGCTTCGGCTGATTTGGAAGATTCATTGGAACGCATCGTTCACCTGGGTTTTCAGCGGATTCTGACTTCGGGAGGAAGAAACTCCCTTTCAGAAGGGCTTTCAGTAATTGAGAGTCTTTTGGAGAAAGCAAAAGATCGAATTATCATCATGCCTGGTGGAGGAACTAAAGCGGAGCATGTACCCATCCTAAAAAAAAGTGGATTGTTAAAAGAAGTTCATGCTTCCTGCAAAATAGCCAAACCTTCACCCAATCAGTTTGTAAACAGTGGATTGTCATTTTCTTCCATGCCTTTGGATTTCTCCAAACATTTTGGAGTCGATCCGGCATTAGTCAACGAGTTTAAAGCAGTTCTGTAAGCGCATGCGTTGGTTCATTTTGGGAGTAGGATTGTTGTTGTGGAGTTGTGGGCCCATTTCGGAGCGGAAGCAGCCACCCCCTAATTTGCAGCAGTTGGCTCAATCAGATTTGGATCTGAGTGGAGAGCAATTGGCAAATGGATATTGTGCTGCCTGTCACCTGAAACCGGAACCGGAGATTTTGGATAAGCTGACCTGGCAGACTAAAGTCCTTCCCGATATGCGAAAGCGAATGGGTTTGTATTTGGAGGAAGATTTTGGTACTGCTCTTCCGGAGGACGAAGGTGTTCCTCCAGGGATTTATTCAAAGGCTCAGCTGATTTCCCGTGAAAACTGGCAAAAGCTTGAAACTTACTATTTGGAAAATGCACCGGAAAAGCCCCTGCCTCAAGCAAAAAGTGAAACTCCTAAAGTTGGAATTCCAGGGTTTGAATTGGAAATTCCGGAATTTCCTTTCGTAAGATCCAGTCTTACAACGATGCTGAGGGTTCACCCAAAGTCAGGCAATCTTTGGGTAGGACACAGATTCCGAGCATTGTACGTTCTTGACTCCAAAAAGAAATTCTCCCAAATCGACTCCATTTCAACGCCTGTGGCACCCGTAGAGATTCGCTGGAAGTCGGACGAATCCTTTGATTTGTTGTCCATGGGGTTGATGGATCCGGCAAATGATTCGTTGGGTGTCTTAAGTACCTATTCCACCTCGGACAAGACCAACTGGAATTTTTCAGTTCAGGAAAAACTCATTCGGCCTGCCCATGTTGAATTTGCCGAATGGAATGGAGATGGAACTGAGGATTATTTGATTAGCCATTTTGGTAATCATGTAGGGAAATTGAGTCTGTATCTATCCAAATCAGGGGCCTTTGAAGAAGTGATTCTTAAAAAAGATCCCGGAGCTCGTAGGACGATTGCAATAGACTTTGACCAGGATGGGGATCAGGATATCCTGGCATTAATGACTCAGGCAAAGGAATCCGTGATTCTTTTTGAAAATGAAGGAGGAGGGAAGTTCCAGGAAAGAGTTTTGTTGGCTTTTCATCCTGCGTTTGGTTCCAGTGATTTTCGATATCAAGATATGACTGGAGATGGGCTTCCTGATCTGATTTTAGTCAATGGAGATAATGCCGATCAGTCCCAGATTTTGAAATATTATCATGGAGTTCGGATTTTCAAAAATACCGGAGAGGGCGAGTTTGAGGAAAGTTGGTTTTATCCGATGCATGGAGCAAGTGGATTGGAAGTTGGCGATTTTGATCTGGACGGAGACATGGATTTGGTTTCCATTTCATTTTTCCCGGACAAAAATCAGCAACCCAAGCAGGATCTGATTTATTTCAGGCAATCGAGCAGCGGTAAATTCGAACCTCACATTCTCGCAAATTCACCGGGATTTCATTGGCTCACGATTTCACAAGGTGATGTGGATCTTGACGGCGATCAGGATTTGTTGATCGGTACCTTTGCATTTGACCAGTTGTATAAGCCGCCTACGGACACTTGGAAACCCTTTGTAATTTTGAGGAATCGAGTCAAATAATCACCTGAAGATTTTATCAAAGAAGAAATAATAATCTGAATTGCATTTATTATTCATTTTTTAATTTTCATTTTATTTGAAAATCAGTATCTTATTAATCTTTCTAATTTAATAAGCTATGGTAAAAAGTTTTCAAGGGGTGAGAGTGGCGGAGCCAAAGGCCCCAATACAGCAGATATTGGTAAAAGATCATATGACTACCAATCTGGTCACTTTTCATCCTGAGGATTCAATTGATAAGGTTTTGGAGGAACTGACCAAGCGAAAAATTTCTGGTGCGCCGGTTTTGGATGAGTCCGGGGCCTTGGTAGGGGTGATTTCAGAAAGGGACTGTTTAGCAGAAATTATCAAAGGAAAATACACCAATACAGTGAGATTTCCTGCGAAAGTCAAGGAGCACATGAGTCCTAATGTCATGACCATAGACCCTGATATGTCGCTTTTTGATGCAGCTCAGAAGTTTTTGGAGCACAAACACCGTCGATTCCCGGTAATGAAAAATGGACACTTAGTTGGCCAAATAAGCTTGAGTGATGTTATAAGAGCTTTTCCCAAACTCAAACATACAACCTGGTAGAAGTTGAAAAGGCTCCGGAATTCTTCGGAGCCTTTTTTCATTTTGATTTTTCTATTGCATGTTCCACGTCTTTGATGATGTCCTCATAATGCTCCAGTCCGACGGACAGCCGAACAAGTCCGTCCACGATCCCAACTTGCGCCCTTTCTTCGGAAGAAAGTTTACTGTGAGTTGTGGAGGCCGGATGAGTGACGATACTGCGAGTATCACCCAGATTTGGGGTGATTGAGATCATTTGGAGCTCGTCGATGAAACGCTGAGCTCTGGCTGCGCCACCTTTAAGAGTCAAGGTAATGATTCCTCCACCTGCTTTCATTTGTTTCAGGGCCAAGTCATGCTGCGGGTGAGATTTCAGAAAAGGATATTTTACGGCATCCAGCTCTGAATTTCCCTCAAAATAGGCAGCTACTTTAAGTGCATTTTCGCAATGGCGATCCATTCTAACGGCCAGCGTTTCCATGCTTTTTGATAATATCCAGGCATTGAACGGGGAAATGGATGGGCCGGTATGTCGGGTGAAAAATTGAACTTCTTTGATCAGTTCTTTTTTGCCCAAAATCAATCCTCCCAAAACTCGCCCCTGTCCATCGATGTATTTGGTGGCGCTGTGGGTGACGATGTGTGCCCCCCACTTGGCGGGCTGTTGCAGGTAAGGTGTAGCGAAGCAATTGTCCACCACCAAGATCAGATTATGTACTGCGGCAAACTTGCCAGCCCATTCCAAGTCGATGATTTCGAGCCCTGGGTTGGAGGGAGTTTCCAGAAAAAGCATTTTGGTATTGGGCTGTACGAGTTTGTCCCAGTTTTGGCAATCGGAAATATCTCCATAGGTGGATGTGATTCCCCATTTTGGAAAAACCCGAGTCAGGAGCTGGTGAGTGGAACCAAACAAGGATCGGGATGCCAAAATGTGGTCCCCTTGCTGTAGCAAAGAGGCAATGCTTCCAAACATGGCTGCCATACCTGAAGCAGTCGCGATTCCGTCCTCTGTTCCTTCAGCTCGACAGACCTTTTCGATTAAATCAGAAGAGTTTGGATTGGCATAACGGGAGTAAATATTGCCTTGGATTTCGTCTGCAAACATGGCCCGCGCCTCTTCGGCAGACTCAAATGTAAAGCTGGATGTAAGATAAACCGCAGAGGAGTGCTCTCGCTGATCGGAGCGGTGCTGAATTCGGATAGAATCGGTTTCGAAATGACTCATGGTTTGGTCGGTTTGAACACAGGATTTAATCTTCGGGACTGAAAAAGAATTTCCCAAAGGCAGAATCCGAACCAGAAAGTGGGGCAGTAGTAAATTACGCCAATTTATAGTTCCCGCTAAGGGTAGGACTTGGCACCTTTCCAGACTAAAGGATGGTTGCCAGAGGGTCATCGAGCCTATTCTCTCGCCTCTTCTTTATAAATCAGTTTCCTGAAGTGGTGCAAAGAAAAAGGGAGAATTGGGTAAATCCAAATCTCCCTTCAAATCAATCGTTGAATTGGGTCATCGTTTGTGCAATTCCGATGGTGCAAAAGCCGTAAATCATTTCAATTGCTTTGTCCATCATGCTTGGGAGTTCGTCAAACTCCTGTTGAGAAAATCTCCCCAAAACGTAGTCCACTTGCCTTCCTTTTGGGAAGTTGTCACCGATTCCCATTCGGAGTCGGGGATAATCCTTACCACCGCAAAGAGCTTCGATATTTTTTAACCCATTGTGACCGGCAGCACTTCCTTTTGCGCGCATTCGAATCTTGCCAAAAGGAATGGCTACATCATCTACCAGCACAAGAATGTTTTCTTTAGAAATGTTGAGTTCTTTCATCCAATAGTTGACCGCTTTTCCGCTCAGGTTCATGTAAGTGGTTGGCTTGATCAGATGAAGCATCCTCCCTTTGTATTTTACCTCGGATTTGAAAGCCAATCGATCACTTTTCCAGCTTCCTCCTTCCTTGTCCACCAGTCGGTCGAGGGTTAGAAAGCCGATGTTGTGCCGTGTGAGTTCGTATTCAGGGCCGATATTGCCTAATCCGATGATGAGGTATTTCATGGTTCAGTGAACTTTGCGCTGCGAAAATAAAAAAATCCTGCCCGGTAACGAGCAGGATTTATAAGTTCAGGTTGGATTGAATTATTCTCCCTTTTTACCTCTAAGCGCTCTTGGAATTCCAACAGACACGATTGATACGTTTGGAGCTGTAAGGATCTCGAAACCCTCGGCCTTAACATCACCAACTTTGAAAGATTTACCCAAATCCAAAGAAGAAACGTCGGCTACAATGTAATCTGGAAGGTTTTTAGCCTTACCTCTTACTTTGAGTTTTCTGGTTTTAAACTCCAATTTACCACCCTTTGCTACACCTGGAGAACTACCTTCGATTTTCACAGGAATTTCGAATTTGATAGCCTTGTCTTCAGTGTAAGCCATGAAGTCTGCATGAAGCAAAGTCTCACTTACTGGATGATATTGTGCTTCCTTCAATACCGCTTTGATTATGGTGCCCTCTACATTCAGTTCCACCAAGTGAACTTCAGGAGTGTAAATCAAATCACGGAAAAGGATAGCTGGAGAATAGAAATGAATTTGTTCAGGAATTCCAGGTCCATAAACTACGCAGGGAACATTGCCGGAATCTCTGATTTCATTCAAAGCAGCACTGTCGAGATTTGCTCTTTTAAACCCTATAATCTCTAGTGTTTTCATAAGTATTTGTATTTAAAATTGGTTTTTCAAATGAATAGTGAACTGATCGAAGTATGACCTGTTACCGCATGAATTGCTTTGGCAAAGAGGTCTGCAACGGTCAATACTCTGATTTTTGAAGAATGCTGTTTAAGTGGAATAGTATCAGTGATGACCAATTCTTCCAAAACAGAACTTTCTATGTTTTCATAAGCTTTTCCGGAAAGTACACCGTGTGTTACGATGGCCCTCACCGAATTGGCTCCTTTCTCCTTGATTATCTGAGCGGCCTTGCAAAGCGTACCTGCAGTGTCTACCAGATCATCCACAAGAATCACATCCTTTCCTTCAACCTCCCCAATTACTTGCATGGAAGCGATTTCATTGGCTCTTTTTCTGTGCTTGTCACAGACGACCATTTCTACTTCGAAATGCTTGGCGAAAGATCTGGCTCTTGCCACACCTCCTACATCCGGAGCTGCAAAAATCATATCCGGAAGCCTAAGCGTGCTCAAATAGGGTGCAAAAATAGCTGATCCATTCAAATGATCCAAGGGTATGTCGAAAAATCCCTGAATCTGTCCCGCATGAAGGTCACAGGTCATGATTCGATCTGCTCCTGCCGAAGTCAGCATATTGGCAATCAATTTGGCAGCGATAGAAACTCTCGGACGGTCTTTTCTGTCTTGGCGGGCATATCCGAAATAGGGGATGACTGCGCAAACCTTGTATGCGCTCGCCCGCTTAGCTGCATCTATTAGCAGGCAAAGCTCCAAAATATTGTCGCTGGGAGCATTTGTACTCTGGATAATGAAAACGGTACAACCACGGATTGACTCATCAAAGCTTGGCGACATTTCCCCGTCGCTAAACTTGGACATGGTCAAGTCTCCGAGCTTTTTCCCATAATTCTTGGCGATTTTCTCGGCCAAATGAAGACTATTGGTGCCTGCAAATATTTTTACTTCAGACATGTTGAGTTTTTTTGGAGGAAGAGGAATGGTAAGGAATCACAAGCAAAAGTAAGGATTTTTGACTGATGGCAGGTTGTCTGATTGGTACGATTCAGAATTATATTTTGGCAAGTGGATTTTTTTGTGGATAGTAAACAATATTCATTTTTTTGTTGAGCTAGCTACCCGATCTTGTATCTTTAACTTATGTAGTTTTTTACCTCGTAACTGATTTTTTATGAGCCAGGAAAAACCAATTCACCTATCAATCGAGGTAAAATCATCAGATGGTACCCCAATCCAAATTGCTTCGCTCAAAATCAATAACAAGGAATTTGTTTCCTTAGAGCGACCAATTGATCAGAATTCTGATAAAACCTCTGATTCAATCTTATCAGAACCAGGGATTGTAGCATTGACTACAATATCTCCAAGTAGTAACGGGGCTCCAACGATTGAAGAGAAAAAAGAAGTGGAGGCAACTTCAAAAGCGAATATTGATCCTACTTATGACTACAATATTTTAGAGGAATTTGGGGGGAATTCTTTTTACAGGTCGTTTTGGGGTAAACTGAATTATAAAACATTGGATGACAAAACATCCTTGGTTACATATCTGGGAAATGAAGAAGTTTTTGATCAGGAATTTGTCGGAAAGTGGCTTGAACCTTCAAGAATTCATAAGTGCTCACAAGAATTCCCTCATAGGGGTAGGAATTATTTCCCCTCAGCAATTGCCGTGGTTTATTCCAGGGTAATTGAAGTGCGTGACGGGAAAAATTTAATAGTTGATTTTTGTTACAACGGTGGATCAATTGAATCGCCAAAAGAATCAACCAATCAAGATGGGACATTCTTTTTTGACAACAAGTTTTCGATAGAGGCTTGGGGCTCTTCTGTCAATAGGAAATCAAATTTGGTTGCAAAATCTGGTCAGGTATATGGATGTTTGGGTTTTCCAAAGATTTCAGTTGGGCCTGATTCCACTCTGAATTTCAAGTGGACGGGAGAAGGTGAAAGGCCGGCAATTCATTTAATGTTATCGGATGCCTTTACTGGTGATGAGCATGGCAGAGGAGAAGGGATGCCTGAAAGTTTTAAGGAGACCTTTGGAGAGAATCTCAGGATTTTTGAATTGCCGGGTAATGGCCGTGTCGAAATAGATTTTGACTGGCAATTGCTACCGCCGACTTACTCCCAAAAGGTGGTTCAATATGGCGTCCCAACCGGTGTGGTTTTTTATGATGGGGCAATCCTAAGCTCCCAATATGGGCTAAAACGATTTTCAAATTTTGACCAATTCAGAATCAGGAATCAAATGACCAAAGCCTTGGGATTTTCCAGAGCTGGAGTTACTTGTTCCATGCCGAATCAAGGCTACTGCAATGGAGGTGGAATTCATGATGGATATGATGTCACAGAGTTTTGCACGTATCGGTTTGAAGGAGACTGGTTTGCCAGAGATCCAAATAATATGAAAGCCAGAACAAGTGGAGGTCTGAGACTTGAGTGGATAGGCAAATCACCGGAATCACCGGGTCGCTTTGTGGAACTCGAATCCCAAAAGGCTTATGAATTTAAAAACCTCAGACTGCGGTTTCTATCAAATTCCGAGGTTGAAGTGGATAGCCCTGAATTTACTTGGTATCATTTGGCCTGTCAGGAATGGACCGGTGGAACAAGCACAGGTTCGGAGTTTACCTTTATTGAGATCCAAGGGAAAAGGATTGGGTTGAATTCCAATGGTGATTTTTGGCTCACTAACGGAGAAAATGATTTGGAGGGCAGATCATTCACCTCAAGGAGAGTTAGAATCTTTGATAAAATCCCAACTCAGGGAGACCTGATCAAACATGATTTGCAAAATCTGAAAGAGAGTGGACTGATTGGGAAAATTTCAGAAACCCGATTTGAAGTTTGGGGTTGGGCGATTCAAGCTGGAGATCAGGTTTCATATAGAGGTGAAATATTTACAATTGAGTCTACAGAAAGAAAATGGAAGACTTGGGAGCAATTTGCAGAACAAAATTCTCTGAATGATAACAGATTAAAAAGGGGTGACAGAAGAATTACGTATACAGAGCTAACGCTGGACAAGCCCGTGACTGATTCCTTGGCTTTGGTTCAATTCAAAGTTGAAAAAAGCATGTTACAGGATCTCTTGGATGGGGATTTTCGGGAAAGTTGCAAAGCGGGTTGGGGGATTGGTGATGAAGCTCCCGGTCACCTTATGTACATTGATTACAATGTCAATCTGATACTCAAAAATGTTGAAATCCATGGGATGATACGGAGCACTTCCAGGCCCCTTTGGTCTGAGACAACTAGGCGACATTCAGGATTCATCGATTCGATTTCGGTTAATGCTTTGGGGTCTCAAATTTGGAAAAAAGGCGATAAACTTTGGCTGGTTCATCCGGAATCAGCCAAAATGCAACAAGTTGAACTTTCGGAAAATTTTAATGGAAACCAAGGCGATGTAAAGATCCTTCCTTTGACCCTTTCGCAGGAATTCCCCCAAAACTCAGTTCTTGTAGGTTTATTTTCACTTGCTACTGAATCAAGATTTGAGCACATAAAATTTATCAAGGAAGACCTTTCTCCTTGCTATTCCGAGCGGATTGATTATCGTCCGCAGGGTTTGAGGTTGAGGCAACTATTGACAAATGACTCGTCCAAACGGGTTCAGATCATAGGGGGTAGGATCAGTTGGTACAGCAATCTGGAAAATCGGTTTGAGCCGGAGGTTGAATTTTCAGAAAGGCCACTTTTAGTAAATACCAAATCAGTTGTACCGATGATATTAAATCCAATTGTTAGAGACAAAAAAGGGGTAGTTTTTGGATACCAATCAAAAGAAGCCGGTAAAGAAGAATTCTTCATTTCTTATCGGATAGTCGTGTCTCCAGGAAAATCAATTGATTTGTGTAACTCGATGTTGGGAGCAGATCTTTATTTGGAAGGTAACGGGGAGTTAATTCTAGATCAGCTTTCATCAAAAAATTACATCGATAATAACAGGGATAGTGGAGTCGGGTTTAGCCTAGTAGTTCAGGATAAATTCCAAAAATCCGAATCCTTGGTTTTAAAGGGAAAAGGAGGAAGGGTTGGATTGATGGTAAATTCTCCATATCCGATAGGAGTTTTAAAAATTGATTTTCAAAATTGGGAACTTCGTCCGGGACTTTTTAACGGGGCTGGATTTCAGTCTGCCCAGAACCAAAATGATCCGAGGTATTCCGAGTTTATAAGGATTTCAAAATAGAATAGGCCGCTTTGATGATTCTAATTTCCTTTCCTGTAAAAATCGCATAGTGTTCAATCTTTGGTTGATGAAAGCATTGTAAATCGGCTATTTTTAAAGAAATATTATTGAGCCTATGAAGTTTTCTATTTTAAGGCAGTCCGGATTTCTGATTGCCCTGGTTTTTTGGGTTTCTTTTTCTGAAGCCCAAACTGTTCCCACTCCCAAATCCCACTTTGGTTTCGACATTGGGGATGAATACATGCTGGCAAATTTCAGTCAAGCCGAGGCCTATTTCAAAAAAGTCGATGAAGCAAGTGATCGAGTAAAGCTGGTGGAGATCGGCAAAACAGAATTTGGCAGGTCTCAACCCATGATGATTATCACTGCGCCAAAGAACTTTTCCCAACTGGATCGATATAAGGAGATATCTCAAAAACTGGGCAGAGCTGAGATATCAGAATCAGAAGCAAAAGCCCTTGTCAAAGAAGGTAAACCTGTTGTCTGGATTGATGGAGGACTGCATGCCAACGAAGTGGTAGGAGCGCAGCAGGTGATCGAGACACTTTACCAATTGGCTTCGCGAAATGATGAAGAGACCCTGAAGATTCTTGATGAGGTAATCATCCTTCTAGTTCATGTTAATCCTGATGGAATGGAAATTATGTCCGATTGGTACATGAGCAATCCTGACAAAACGAAGCGAAATCAGAACATCCCTGTGCTCTACCAGAAGTATGTTGGTCATGACAACAACCGGGATTTTTACATGAACAACATGTCGGAGTCATCCAATATTTCCCTTCAGCAATATGTGGAGTGGCTTCCCCAAATCGTCTACAACCATCACCAAGCCGGACCTGCCGGTACGGTGGTGGCAGGTCCACCTTATCGTGATCCATTCAACCATGTGTTTGATCCGCTGATCATTACCAGTTTGGATGCTGTAGGAGCTGCAATGATCAATAGATTACATGTGGAAGATAAACCGGGATATACCAGGCTAGACGGTTCGGTATTTTCTACTTGGTGGAACGGAGGTCTTCGGACTACCCCTTATTACCACAACATGATCGGTATTTTGACAGAAATCGTGGGAAGTCCATCGCCTTACTCCATTCCATTGGTTCCCGATCGTCTTATTCCCAACAATGGAAATCCATTTCCGGTCACTCCAGGTCCTTGGCCTTTCCGCAGGTCTATTGACTATTCAGTTTCTCTGAATTATGCGATTCTTAACCATGCAGTAAGACATGGAGATGAATTGTTGTATAATTTTTACAAAATGGGCCGTAATTCCATCGAAAGAGGAAATACCGATACTTGGACACGATTCCCAAAGTATGCTCAGGCTATTCAGGATGAATTCGATGCGGCTCAGAAAAAGAAAGAGGCTGATGATGAAGATGCTGCATACTTTGGATTTAGGTCAGGATTGCCGATTCAGTTTTATGATTCCGTTTACAAAGACCCATCCCTTCGTGATCCTCGTGGGTATATTTTGCCTGCTGATCAAGCTGATTTCCCTACGGCTATCAAGTTTTTGAATGCTCTGATCAAATCTGGAGTTGTGGTACATAGGGCTACAGCTGACTTTATGGTGAATGGGAAGTCTTATCCCAAAGGTTCTTACATCGTGAAAACCGCTCAGGCATTCAGACCGCACGTGTTGGATATGTTTGAGCCTCAGGATCATCCCAATGATTTCTTGTATCCGGGAGGACCTCCGATTCGCCCTTATGATGCGGCGGGTTGGACCTTGGCCTACCAAATGGGTGTGCAGGCTGACCGAATCATGGAAGGTTTTGAGGGACCATTCGAAAGAATTGCGTATGGTCAGCTCCTTGCTCCGGAACCGGCTTCAGTACCTTCTGCCTCTGGCTATTTGCTGGATGCAAGAGTGAATGATTCATTCCTTGCAGTCAATGATTTGTTAAAAGCTAAAGTGAAAGTCTATAGAACTTCCACAGCTTCCAATGGTCTTCCTGCTGGTTCTTTTTACATCCCAGGCTCTGGAAAAAAAGCGCTTGAAACAGTTTCAAAGTCCTATGGTGTTAAACCTGTAGGAGTACAAGGACAACCTAGCGGTTCAAAGGAAGTTAAGCCTTCCCGAATAGGATTGTTTGATATGTATGGAGGTTCAATGCCGTCAGGCTGGGTTCGTTGGATGATGGAGCAGTTCCACTTTGATTACAAACAGGTTTTTGCTCAGGAAATCGACGGTGGAAATCTTAACTCGAAATACGATGTGATTTTATTTATCGGTCCTGGAATGCCAGGAGGCGGTGGAGGATACGGTGGAGGAAGTCAACCTAAGAAAGAAGACATTCCTGCTGAATATCACAACATGCTGGGAAGGCTGACAGTGGATAAGTCCATTCCTCAGTTGAAGTCTTACCTTGAAAATGGCGGGCAGATTATTACCGTGGGAGCAGCGACTTCCTTGGCAAACCATTTGAATCTTCCTGTTTCCAATGCTTTGGTCGAGATTGTGGAGGGGAAAGAAAGAAGTTTGACTGGAGATAAATACTACATTCCGGGCAGTGTGCTGGAAATGCATGTGGATAATTCTGCTACTGCCAACTATGGGATGGGTGCGACGGC
The DNA here is from genome assembly GCF_003583985.1 of Algoriphagus lacus. Lineage (GTDB taxonomy): Bacteria > Bacteroidota > Bacteroidia > Cytophagales > Cyclobacteriaceae > Algoriphagus > Algoriphagus lacus. The sequence goes on from NZ_QXML01000002.1 coordinate 457,420, forward strand.
TAACGTTCTTTTCAACAACAACCCGGTATTCAAATTATCTCCGGATGCGGCACTGAAAGGGGTAAAGCCCTTGGCTTGGTTTGGCACAGAACCGCCATTGAAAAGCGGTTGGGCTTGGGGTCAACAATACCTGAAAAATGGAGTGACTGCCTTTGAAGCTCAGGTTGGGAAAGGCAAGCTTTACGCTTTTAGCCCCGAGATTACTTTCCGCGCTCAATCCCATGGAACATTCAAAATGCTTTTCAACGGCCTTTATAAGTAAAAAGCCTGTTGTTGAAAATGGAAGCTGCCCGAGATAAAAGTTCGGGCAGCTTTTTTTTTTGCTTAGATTTTAAATTTCTCCTTTAGGTAGTCGATCGCCATGCCATAAGCTTCCTTGCTTGCGGCCTCATCGTATTTTGGATTGCTGGGATTGGAGAAACCGTGGACCGCAGGGAAAATTTTGTAGGTCAGTTTCTTTCCTGCTGTTTCCATATTAGCTGCAAACTCCTTGATAATCGCTTCAGAAATGTATTGTTCTGTGGCAAAAAGGCCCAAAACATCAGAATTCAAAGTCTTAAGCTTTTCAATGTCACGAACAGGCATGCCATAATAGATTACCGAACCGATATTTTGATCGCCATTTAGGAGGGCTGACTTCAATGACCAGCTCCCTCCAAAGCACCAACCAACATTGGCAATTTTAGCTTTTGGGCCAGCCATGCTTTTAGCTCCTTTTACGATGTTTTCAAGACGATCCTCTTTCATAGATTGCATAAATTGTCCCGCCTCCTGAGGATTTGTGGTGACCTTACCGTCATACATATCCAAGGCGATTACATTGACTTTTCCACCCAGATCATCGTAGAATACTTCAGCCTGATGCTTGATGTGATCGTTGAGCCCCCACCATTCCTGATAAACAAAAAGCCATTGATCAGAAGGAGAAGTAGCTTTTAGCAGATATCCTTTGGCTTGCATTCCATCACCGGTGGGAAAACTTACCATTTCGCCTTTGGCATCGAAATCAAAAGAAACCGGGGATGGGTGAAATGCCGCAAATCCAGGGGCATTGACAAACTGTGCCATGTCATCAGATGGAGCATGGCAAAGGGTGATTTCTGAGAAGGGATCGGAAGGAACCGTAGTTTCCTTTGGAAAAAAGAAAAGGCTGCTCAGAATCAAAATCAGCACTAAAAAGGGTTTGATCATAGCTGTTTGGTTTGGTAAAGATTGGGTTATATTGAATTCTAACTTGATTGGCATAAAATAAGTTTAATCCACTATATCACTAGAAGGAATGGATTCGTACCAGCATTATGTGGACGCTGAATTAGGTCTTTGGCTTTTTGAGATGAAAAAGCCAGTTAGTCTCCTTGGCCGGCTAACTCAAGGTTTACAATCTAAGGTCAATAAGGTGATCCCTGAGAAAATCCACCAGGCGATCACTTCTGCAATTGAAAATATGGTGAAAGGTGTTCTTATTGGTTCAAGTTGGATCGTTCCGAAAGCTGAATCCGGATTGTTGTTAAAAGAACGAGAACAGAAAGTGAGAAACCGCATCAAATGGTATAGGAACACAGCATCTGTTGAAGGTGCAGTGACTGGAGCGGGAGGTTTATTGCTTGGGTTAGCCGATTTTCCAGCTTTTTTGACGATCAAAATGAAAATGCTCTTTGATATTGCAGCTCTCTATGGGTTTGATACCAAGGATTACCACGAGCGATTGTTTCTACTTTATGTTTTTCAGCTTAGTTTCTCGGGGCAAATAAGGCGAAATGAGCTTATTGGACTTTTGGAAAATTGGGACAGTTATTCCAAAACTTTGCCTAAAAATCTGGACTCATTTGATTGGAGGACTTTTCAGCTGGATTATCGGGATTACATTGATCTGGCCAAGTTGGCACAATTGGTTCCGATTATCGGGGCACCGGTAGGGGCAATTGCCAACTTTAGATTGACTGAGCATTTGGGGAAAAATGCCATGAATGCCTTTAGATTGAGGATTTTGAATAGGTGAAAACAAAAAAAGCTTCCAAGTTGGAAGCTTTAGTTGATCCACTAGGGCTCGAACCTAGACTCTTCTGAACCAAAATCAGACGTGTTGCCAGTTACACCATGGATCAGTATTGATAAGAAGCACATCCGCTTCTTTTAAAGTGTCACAAAGGTAGAGTTCTGGTCTATTTTTTCCAAACAGGCTTTTGAAGTTTTTTTCTACTTGATTGTAATTTCCTTGAATTCAGCCAGAAAAAAACTAATTCAAATCAGCCAGGGAAAAATTGACTTTCTGACTCAAATGGGATTTTTTGAAAGGAAAATTTCGTTCCGAAATCGATTGAAATTTCGTTTTTGTTAATTTTAAATCACTTATGTTGCATACTTGGAAATATTTATCTTGTTTTGATTCAAATTTTGAAAACTAAACTAAAATTTGATAGTGCTATGAAGGCGGATAAAATGGAAAAATTGGTGGCAGAGGTCATTGAAAAATTAGAGAAATTGAAACTGACAGAATTGGCTTCAGAATTAAGCTGGTGCTGGGTGAGTTACCAAAATGATCAAAACCCTGTAGGGGTAATCGCTAAAGCTGGGCAAGCATTGGCAGCATTCAAGGAGGCGCGTGAGAAAAATGTAAAGGCTGTAGCCAAGAAGCTTGTGGAAGACTTGGAGAAAGCTTTAGCTTAAAAACAAGAAAGGCTCGCAGTGATGCGAGCCTTATCTTTTTGAATTTGAAGTAAGATTATTCTCCTACTACAACAAATTTCACTTTAGTTTTCACCTCTCTGTGAAGATCAACGTCAGCTGTAAATTCACCGGCACCTTCTACTGGTACGCCGATAGAAATTTTCTTTCTATCAATGTCGAAACCCTGTGAAGCCAAAGCGTCTGAAATCTGGAGAGTAGTTACTTTACCGAAGATTTTTCCGGAATCGCCAATTTTAGCTTTGATTTCAAGAGTTACTTCAGCAAGTTTTGCAGCAATGTTTTCAGCTTCAGTCTTGATTTTTTCTGCTTTGTGAGCAGCTTGCTTGATGTTTTCAGCAAGAATTTTTTTGTTTGAATCTGTAGCAAGTACAGCGAATCCCTGAGGTATCAGGTAGTTTCTGCCATAACCTGGTTTTACACTTACCAAGTCATTTTTATAGCCAAGACCTTTGATGTCTGTTTTTAGAATGATATCCATTTGTAATGATCTTTTGTGATTGAACGATACAAGACCGAATTATTTCAAACCATCGGTTACGAATGGCAACAAAGCCAAATGTCTTGCTTTCTTGATAGCCTGAGCTACTTTTCTCTGGTATTTTGCAGAGTTTCCGGTAAGTCTTCTAGGAAGGATTTTACCTTGCTCGTTAACGAATTTCAAGAGAAAGTTAGGATCCTTGTAGTCGATATACTTGATACCGTGCTTTTTGAATCGGCAATATTTCTTTCTGATTTCGCCTCTGTTGATTGGTTCGTTTACTAGTGTCATTAGGCTTGCTCCTCCTTAGCTTCTGCTTTTTTGTTAAATTCTCCTTTTCTTCTTCTGTCAGCATAAGCAATGGAATGCTTGTCCAACACGGTAGTCAAGAAGCGCATCACTTTTTCATCACGTCTGAATTCAAGCTCAAACTTGCGGATGATGGTTGGATTAGCCTTGAACTCAACCAATACATAGAATCCTGTAGTCTTTTTGTCAATGGTGTAAGCCATTTTCTTCAGACCCCAGTTCTCCACATTGATTACATCTGCCCCCTCTTCTTTTAACAAGTTTACAAACTTGTCGACGGTATCCTTCATCTGAATCTCAGACAAAACGGGAGTTAAAATGAATACCGTCTCATAATTTCTTTGGAACATTTTTTTAATGTGTTTAAGGAATTTGAATAAACAGACCGCAAAAGTAGGGGAATCAGGTCTGAAATCCAAATCTTTACCTGAAATGAATTATGAGTAAAACACAAAAGCCTCCATTTTTGGAGGCTTTTGAATTCATTTTGTGGAAGGATTATTTAACGGTAAACGTTTTGGATCCGACTTGATAATTGTCGACAAAAACCTTTATTTGATGAGTTCCGGAGGCATAATCGGATCCCTTCTCATAGTAGAAAACCAGATCCTGCTCAGTGTTGTCAAAGATAATGTCCTGCTTTACGGTGTAGAATTGCTCTGCACCATTGATCATGAATGTACCTGAGCCTTTTGCGACATCAAAGATTGGCTGGGAATTGGGGCCTAAAACCTGAACATATACGTTTCTTGGACCTTTTTGAGCCACTTTGTTATCAGCTAGATTAAAGCTCACTTTAAGTCTTTCCATTTGTTTGTTACGGAAATCCTTGGTGGTCTCTACACGCTCTTTACCTCTTGAGTTCACAGCGGTTATAGTAATGTTTTCAGCTTTTAGCATGGAAGCTACATCCACTTTTGCTTGTAAATCTTGTTTCTGAATGTTCAGCTGAGCTACTTCTTCCTCGATTTGAGCCTTGGTAGTTTTCAAATCTTCATTTTCTGCAAAAAGCTGTTGATTAGCGGCTCTGAGTTCGAGGATTTCTTGGTCCTTCTGTGCGATTAGGCCGTTGAGGTTGGTGATCTTGCTGTTCAAAGCTGCAATTTCAGATGAACTCCTCTGCTTGGATGAATTGCGCTCTGCGATCAATTGATCTCTTACTGCTTCAAGAGCTTGAATGTCTCCTCCAAGTTTTTCAATTTCTTGGATTCGAAGGTCAAGCTGATAGGTGACAGAGTCAAGCCTCTTGTTTAATTCGTTGTTTTCTGTGGAAAGGAGAAGTATTTCTTCAGTCTTCTTTGTGCGGTCTACATAGTCTGTATAAAGTTTGATACCGCTTATGATGACCAAGAGAACGAGAACAATTATTATGATGTTCTTATTTTGGTCTTTCTTTTGACTTGATTCCTTTTCAAAATTAGTGTTCATGTTTGATAATCTGTTTAGGGGCTTATGATATGCTGAATTTGGACGAAAATTTTTGGACCTCCAGATACCTTAGCGGTTCAACTGGATGGGATCTGGCTTCCGCCTCATCTCCCCTTTATCAATATCTTTGCCAAATTCATACTAAAACCATTTCTGTGCTCGTTCCGGGTGCGGGTAATGCGTATGAAGTGGCTGCCGGTTGGGGATTGGGCATTCACAACATTCATTTGTTGGACATTTCCTTCGTCCCGATTGAGCATTTTTTGAAAAAAAATCCATCTTTTCCAAATTCACAGGTTCACCATGAGGATTTTTTTGAACACAAAGGGAGCTATGATTTGATTCTTGAGCAGACGTTTTTTTGTGCCTTGAATCCGAGTTTAAGACCTGCTTATGCCCAAAAGATGCATGAATTGCTTAATCCGGGAGGGAAGTTAGTAGGGGTGTTGTTTAATAGGGATTTTCCAAACCAGGGTCCTCCTTTTGGAGGAAATGAGGTGGAGTATCGAACTTATTTTGAGCCCTATTTCGAGTTAGAAAAGTTTGAACCATGCTACAATTCCCATCCGGCTAGAATGGGATCTGAGCTTTTTATCAATCTTAGAAAATTAGATATCCAAAATTAGGTGGGTTTTTACTCCGGGATAATTAAAAAAAACAATTCCGCATTCGAAAAAATCTATGGTTAATTTCACCTGAGGGCAAGATTTAATTTCCTCCCATGCTTTTTCCATTTCAGGTGTCCAATGGATATCCCCAACTGCAATTATGGATTTACTATGAACTTTAGGAAGCAAAGTGTAAAAGGATTGGAGGGTTCCCTGATAAGTATGATTAGCATCGATTAGTGCAAAGTCGACGTGGTGGACCTCATTTATCACTTTAGGAAGTTTTTCCTCAATGGGCCCTAAAATGAATTCTGTTCTTTCCGGTGTCGGGTTTTGGGTTGCGATTTTTTGAATTTCCTCAGATCCCTCAAAAGTATATAGTTTTCCCAGGGTGGCTTTGGAAAGGTATCGGGTGGAGATTCCTACACATGTACCAAGCTCAATCACTTTTTCACCAGGTGTTAATGAGCAGAAAAACTGATAGAGTTGAGAAAATTTAGGATTGCTAGTTGAATAGCGAGTAATCTCAGCGATTTCCCTCGTTGGTAATGGAACCATTTTCGAGCCTGCCCCTAAGTCAAGAACGTTGATCTTGGTTTTGGTTTTCAATAATCTCTTTCTGATTTTTTCAATTTCAGGGTCACCGACTCTGTTTTCATTCAAAAAATTATAAAGCCGATTATACGTTTGAAAAATGAATGGAGATTGCTGGCTATAGTGATCTTCTTTTTTCAGCCAATATTTTAGGTATGATTTTATTGAAAAAAGAAGTCTTGCCAAATCAATTATGGAAAATGTTGGCAATCATTTGGAATTCCGGAACCTCTACATTGATCAGTTTTCCATCAAAAAGTTTTTCCATGGTAAAAACACCTTTCATTTTACCTAACCCAGACTTCAAATTACAGCCGGATACATAGGTGTGTGATTCTCCAGGCTCAAGAATAGGTTGTTGCCCTACTACTCCATTGCCTTCTATAATTTTTGGATTTTCGGCTGCATCAAAAATTTCCCATTTCCTTCTCAATAGCTGGTAGGTAAATTGGCTTTTGTTTTCAATAGTTACCTTGTAAGTGAATACATAATGGTGCTGGTGCGGACTTGAAAATTCCGCCTGATAAGTGACTTCTACGCAAACTTTGATTCCTTCAGTAACCGCTGTAACCATTGGATAATGCATTAAAATGACGATAATTTACAATTTCTTGTGATAAAATCAAGTATAAGTTAATGGAAGTCAAAATTGAAGATAGTTGGAAAAACGAATTAAGCGAAGTTTTTCACCATGACTTTTTTATTAAACTCGCAACTTTTGTCAAATACGAATACCAGAACTACCAGGTTTTTCCTCCGGGCAAAGAAATTTTTAATGCTTTTTGGCATTGTCCATTGAACGCCGTAAAGGTAGTTATTTTAGGTCAGGATCCGTACCATGGTCCAGGCCAAGCGCATGGGTTGTCGTTTTCAGTGAAGCCAGGTGTCCCTTTTCCCCCAAGTCTTTTGAATATTTTCAAAGAAATCAAATCGGATATCGGAACGGATATGCCTCCCAATGGAGATCTTACTCGATGGGCGGATCAGGGTGTTTTCCTCCTCAATGCTACTTTGACGGTTCGGGCCAATCAAGCCGGGTCACACCAGAATCAAGGGTGGGAGTCATTCACGGATGAAGTAATCCGGATAATTAATCAAAATCAGAACCACGTGGTCTTTATGCTCTGGGGAGCTTATGCTCAAAAAAAGGCCGAATTAATCGACTCAAAAAAGCATCTGGTTTTGAGGGCACCACATCCAAGTCCGCTTTCTGCACATAGGGGATTCTTGGGTTGTCGACATTTTTCCCAAGCAAACCGATATCTTTTGGAAAATGGTAAGGAACCAATTAGATGGTAACAAAAAGCCTCGAATCAATTCGAGGCTTTTGCTTAGTCAATTCCTTTGAAGAATCTGTTCCATCGGATTTTATTGAACATTGACTCGTATTTGTCCAGTGAAAGCCATAAGAACCAGGCTTTTCCAACAATATGATCTTCAGGTACAAATCCCCAGAACCTAGAATCCAGTGAATCATGGCGGTTGTCACCCATCATGAAGTAGTAATTTTGTTTGAAAGTATACTGATCAATTTTTTTACCATCAATCAATAGTTCACCGTTTCTGATTTCAACCTGCTTGTGTCCTTCGTACTTTTCAATGGTAAAGCCATACCGCATTACATTGTCGGCAGTCATTTCAATGGTCCAGTCTTTTGCGGGAATCTGTAATGGACCGAAGTTATCCGCATTCCAGCCGTAATTTGAACCATTTGGGAAAATTCTTGAATCATTTTCTCCCGGACTTTCGATTCGCTTGGTGATTGACACCACTACAGGAGAAGATTTCAGTCTTTCCATCATTTCATCTGTCCCAAAAACCAAATAACCTGCACCATTGGTAAAAGCCATAAAGCTTTCCGGATTGATCCCGTAATCGGCAAAGAAATCTACTGTCAATGGTCTATTGCTGATTAGATCATAGGAATACTGCATCTCCTCAGGTTTTGGAGCCGGTTCGCCATTAACGATCAATTCGCCCTGCTTAACTTCCAAAATGTCTCCAGGTATCCCTACGGCTCTTTTGATGTAGTTGGTTTTCAGATCACTTGGAAATTGGAATTCGACAGGGTAATTGAATACGACCACATCATTTCTTTCCACATCACTAAACCCTGGCAGGCGATAGTATGGTAGCTGAATGGCGTCCGAATAGGAGGAAAGTTCCGTCCCCCAAATTTTCTGATGAGTCAGAGGGACTTGAAGAGGGGTCTTTGGAATTCGCGTTCCATAGTGCATTTTGCTCACAAAAAGGAAATCACCAACCAAGAGAGATTTTTCCATGGATGCCGTAGGAATAGTAAAAGGTTCAAGCAAAAGCCAACGGATTAAGCTTGCTGCGACAACTGCAAAAACCAGCGCATCCAACCATTCCCGAGTTGCTGATTTTGTTTTTTTAGTTTGACTCATGATCTAAAATTAGTTTCAGAAAGATAGAAAATCGTCCATGGAAAGTACTCCTTTTCTGCCCTGTATCCACTCAGCTACTAAAACTGCACCAAGGGCAAATCCCTGTCTGCTGTGGGCAGTGTGGCTGATCTCAATTTCATCAATATCAGAGCTATAGCGAATAATGTGGGTACCCGGAGCAGGATCAATTCGCTTGGCTGTAATCGGCAGAGAGTGTTCGTTTTCGTTCGACTGTCCGACCAAATGCCAATCCTTCAATTTGTCCATGTTTCGGATAATTCCCTCAGCAAGTGTGATCGCTGTGCCGGATGGAGCATCTTTTTTCTCGGTATGGTGAATCTCTTCAAGAGATGCTTTATATCCGCTGGTTTCATTCATGAGCTTGGCCAAAAACTCATTGACTTTGAAGAAAATGTTGACACCAATGCTGTAATTGGATGCGTAAAAGAAAGCACCTTTTTTATCCTGGGTCAATTTTTCGACTTCGGCTTTTCGGGACAGCCAACCGGTAGTTCCTGAGACCACTGGAATTCCACGCTCCATGGCCCAGGTAATGTTTTCAACAGCGGCTTCTGGTTGGCTAAATTCAATCGCTACATTAATCATTGTAGGATCGAGTGTGTTGAGTTCTTCCCGATTGTCAATATTTATTTTTGCTACTAGGGAATGGCCTCGGGATTCAGCGATTTCGCCGATGATTTTCCCCATTTTGCCGTATCCAAGAATTAAAATATTCATTATTTAATTTGAAATTTCAGGGTTAGCCCCATGGATGAATTGGAAGCAGCGAAAGTACCCAGATTTGGTTCAATTTTCATGGCGATATCATCGGAAATATCGAATCCTGACAAATGTGCATCCACGTTGGCATCTATCAGATTGAGTGCATAGATCGCCGCTAACAAAAGTATGGTCAAATCCCGATTTTGCCTCCAATAGTCTACGTTTCGAACTAATGCGTCTCTGTTGAGCGATGGAAACTGACTTTGATCTCCTTCATCGTAGGCAAAGAGTGCATCCCGAAAGGTTTGATAGCGCTTATTATTGTAACCGATAAAATAAATATCAGTCATAAATCCGGCATAAAGAATCGGGACCTTCCACGCTTTACCATTATAAACCTGACCTGCTCCCGGCAAAACTGCCGAAAGAATGGTGGCTTTTTTTGGATTTTTGGGAAGGGAGGAATAGTCCGGTTTTTCCTTTTTCTCTTTTTCCTTTTTTTCCACAACCTCCGATTCAGTCTGATTTTGTGAAAATGCCGGTCTAGCCACAGTCAATACCAAAAGCAAAAGCCCCAAGGAAATCCATGGGGTCTTAATTTTGAAATCTAACGTGGAAAAGATGGCTTTCAATTGGTTCAGATGATTTCTAGGATTTCTAGGATTCTATTCAGGTCGGTAGCTGAATTGAAAGGAATTTTGATTTCTCCCCTGTTTTTTTCGTCTGCTTTTAAAGCGACTTTGGTTCCAAAGTGAGAAGCAAGACGCTGTTGGATTTTGTTTATTTCATATTTCCGAACATGATCGAGGCCTTTCTGGGAAGTTTCCTTTTCCTGCTTTCCTTCGTTTAGCGCCTTCACTAGTGCCTCTACCTTTCGGACACTCAGTTCTTCTTCCACCGCTTTTTTGAAAATCGCCAACTGCTTTTCCACATCTTCCACATTGATTAGTGCACGCGCATGCCCCATGAACAATTGCTGGTCGCGAATGGCAGCCTGGATGGTGGGAGGGAGTTTCAGGAGGCGAAGGTAATTATTGACTGTGGTACGGTTTTTACCAACTCGATCTCCGAGTTCTTCCTGTTTTAGATTACACTCAGCAAGTAAACGCTGATAAGAATGGGCGATTTCAAGCGCATTCAGGTTTTCACGTTGTATGTTTTCGATCAGGGCCATTTCCAGCATTTGCTGGTCGTTAGCTGTCCTGACGTAGGCCGGAATTTGAGTCAGCCCGGCGAGTTTGGATGCTTGAAAACGGCGTTCGCCAGAGATTAACTGATATTCATTAGGAGCAAGTTTTCTTACCGTGATCGGTTGAATGATGCCTTGGACTTTGATGGATTCGGCTAGTTCCTGGAGCGCATCTTTATCAAAATGAATCCTTGGCTGATAAGGATTGACTTGGATTTCTTCCAGTGAAATTTCAAAAATCCCTGTTTTGGCGACTTCAGGAAGTATTTCTGTGGGTTTGTTCTTAGCTGGGCTATCTTCCAAAAGTGCTCCAAGCCCTCTGCCTAATGCGTTTTTTCGATTCGGTTTTTGATCGGACATGGTTAGTTATTCACTTTTTGAAGGCCATTTTTCTGGGCGATTTCCCCTGCCAGATTGAGGTAAGCGATGGAGCCTTTTCCGTCTGCGTCAAAGGCAATAACGGGAAGTCCAAAGCTTGGAGATTCCGAAAGCCGGACGTTCCTTGGGATAATTGTATCAAAAACCATGTTTTTGAAGTGAAGTCTGACCTCTTCCACTACTTGATTGGATAGTCGCAGACGCACATCATACATAGTCAATAGGATTCCTTCGATCTCCAAGTCCGGATTGAGTCGGGTCTGAATTATCTTGATCGTATTAAGCAATTTCCCTAATCCTTCGAGGGCGAAATATTCACACTGAACTGGAATGATTACAGAATTTGCAGCTGTAAGCGCATTAATGGTAATTAAACCAAGAGATGGAGAGCAATCGATGATGATGAAGTCATAGAGATCTTTGATTTCCGAAATGACTCCTTTCATTTTCTCCTCCCTGTTTTCCATGTTGATCATCTCCACCTCGGCACCGACCAAGTCAATGTGTGAGGGTACAAGGTCAAGATTTTCAATTCCGGTTTTGATGACAATGTCCTTGACATCGATACCCTCCACCATACATTCGTAGATGCTGGTGTCTATGGCTTTTGGATCCTGTCCAAGCCCTGAGGTAGTATTGGCCTGAGGATCGGCATCGATCACCAGGGTTTTAAATTCCAATACCGCTAGGCTGGCTGCCAGATTCATTGCTGTGGTTGTTTTTCCCACACCGCCCTTTTGGTTGGCTATGGCAATAATTTTTCCCATGGTTTAGTTAGAGGGTATTTGGACTTCAATATTAAACAAATTCAGGTCTTTTCCTGTGGTCGTTTGGGCTTTTTTTGGGATGTACTTTAGGTGAAAAAAGGTTAAATCCTTCACATTCAACCAACAGGGGAATTCGCCGCAAATCTTTTCTGACAAAAAGCGACATAAAAAAAGGAGCCTTCGAAAGACTCCTTTTAGCTTATTTTTTTTTGCTCGCCTCTGCGGCTTTCATGGCATCTTCCAGTCTTTGTTGGAATTTGGATTTCTTTTTATTCACATTCTTCACTTTGTTCTCCTCAACTTTTTGACGAATTTTTGAATCATCGACAAAAAGCTTAATTAAGGCTTGCTGTCCGAAAGTAACCATGTTGGAAACGAAGTAATAAAAACTCAGACCTGCAGGGTAAGAGTTGAGGACAAACATGAACATGACAGGCATGATGTAGCCCAAGTTTTTCATCGGGCCTGTAGCCGTGGTAAGTTGATTGTTGAAATGCGTGTAAACCAACTGCGACACTGTCATCAATAAGGTGAATAAACTCACGTGTGCACCATAGAAAGGAATGGTGAACGGAAGCTTGATGAATTCATCGTACGTAGAAAGGTCACTAGCCCAAAGGAATGATTCCTGACGAAGTTCTACCGCATTTGGGAAGAAGAAGAACATCGCAAAAAGGAATGGCATCTGAAGCAGCAAAGGCAAGCATCCGGAGATTGGACTTACCCCAAGTTGCGAGAAGAGCTTCATTTGCTCTTGTTGCATTTTGGTTGGGTCTTCGCCGTATTTTTCTTTCAGTTCATCGATTTCAGGCTTGATCACCCGCATTTTTGCCATCCCAATATATGACTTGTAGGTCAAGGGAGACAAAGCAAGCTTGATGAGCAATACTATCAGAATGATGATAATTCCATAGCTGTCAAAATATTTTTCAAGAAACTCGAATAGGTGTACGACAATGTACTTGTTGACCCAGCTCACAAAGAAGTAACCCATGTCCACATTATCCTCAAATCCATCGGTGACTTTCTTCAGGATTTTGTATTTGTCCGGGCCAAAGTAAAAACTAAGTTCTGCCTTTCCATTTTCCATCGGAATGGAAAAAGAGGTTTTCATCGTTCGGACTACAGTCGAATCTGTTGGAGTGGACTGGGCTACATTCACATTCTGAAATACAGAATCTGCAATAATGCCAGCTGTGAAGAACCTTTGGCTGAAACCAATCCATTTCACAGGTTCGGCCAGTTGCTCTTCTTCCGCGTCATCTCCGACACCCAGATTTTCAAACGACTCGGAAGCGAGATAATAATTCAGCTGGGTTTGTCTTCTGGATTCTGCCAGGTCTTTTTCCTGAGCTTTTATCTGATCCTCCCAAGAGAAATTAATGGCGTTTCCGGAGAAAACTCCCTGAAACCGGTCTATTTCCAAGGTTCTTTTCACCTCATAGCTTCCATCAGCCAAGGTGAATTTTTGGATGATTTGTCCGGATTCTGTTCCTGCAGATAGGGTCAGAACCTGAGTTTTAACTCCTTCAATCTCCTCTTCAGACAATTTTGGGCTGAAGTAAAGCTCTGCAATATCCAGAGGTCCCTTAGAGCTTTCCAAAGTAAAACTCATTTTGGAACTCTTTTCATCCAACAGAGCCAAAGGCTCCATGGACCAGCTTTTGTAATCTTTGAGGATTACTTCTTTGATTGCTGCACCTTTGGTCGATAACGTAATTTTTACTTGTTCATTTTCCAAAACCACGTCTTGTTCCTCACCCAAAGTCAGGGGAGCAAGTGCTCCGTACTTTGCAGTACGCTGTACGTCTACCAAACTGTCCGGTAAAATTTCGGGCTGAGATTCCGGGGTGTTTATAGCTGCTTGCGCTTCAGTCTGCTGTTGAATTTCTTCTACCGGAGGAACTTCAGGACCACTCGCAAAAAAGATCGAGTAAATCAAAATTACCGCCGCAAAAAGAATCAAACCAGTTGCTTGATTTTTATCCATACGTTCACTTTTCTTAGCTGAAAAACTCAGCTCAATTCAATTACTTCTGTTTTTTATTATCAATAGCCGCTTGAATGAACTTGACAAACAGTGGCTGAGGGTTCAATACAGTGCTTTTATATTCCGGGTGGAATTGTACCCCTACGAACCAAGGGTGGTTTTTCAATTCCATGATTTCTACCAGACCTGTGTTGGGATTTTTTCCGGTTGCAATCATTCCTTTACTCTCAACTTGCTCCAGGTATTCATTGTTGAATTCATATCTGTGGCGATGTCTTTCCTGAATTTTTGTTTTGCCATAGGCCAAAGCCGCCTTGCTACCTTTTTTGAGGTCGCAAGCATACGAACCCAATCGCATAGTTCCACCCATTTGGTCAATTTTCTTTTGCTCTTCCATAAGCCCAATTACCGGATGGGGTGTTTTTGGATCCATTTCGGTGGAGTTTGCCTCCTCAAGACCCAATACATTTCTGGAGAATTCAATCACAGCTACTTGCATACCCAAACAGATTCCGAAGAATGGAACCTGATTTTCTCGGGCATAACGAACTGTTTCGATTTTTCCCTCAAATCCTCTTTCTCCAAATCCAGGTGCTACCAGAATTCCATCCAACTCATCCAGTTTGGATGAGAAATTTTCAGAATTGATTTCTTCTGAAGAAATTAATTTAAGATTCACTTTACATTCCACTGCCGCACCTGCATGGGTAAAGGACTCAATGATGGACTTATAGGAATCAGGAAGAGAAACATACTTACCGATAAGTCCAATGGTGACTTCCTGTGTTGGATTTTTTAGCCTTCCCAAGAAATCTTTCCAGTCCTCTAAGTCTGCGTGTGTTTTGGATGATAATTTCAATTTGCTCATCACCCGTTCATCCAGCTTTTCTTTTTTCATCAAAAGCGGTACATCGTAGATCGATTCTGCATCCATAGCCTCAATGACACTATTGAGCTGGACGTTGCAGAAAAGCGCTAGCTTTTTCTTCACATCTGGAGGAAGGTGATATTCCGTACGGCAAACTAAAATATCCGGCTGAATACCCGCCTCGAGCAATTGCTTGACCGAATGCTGGGTAGGCTTTGTTTTTAGCTCTTTGGCTGCTTTTAGGTAAGGAATAAGAGTCAGGTGAATGACAAGGAAGTTGCCCGGTCCCAAATCCCAACGTGCCTGACGAACTGCCTCAATAAAGGGAAGTGATTCGATGTCACCCACGCACCCTCCAATCTCAGTGATGACTACATCATATTTCCCATCATGCCCAAGCTTGTAGAAGTTACTCTTGATTTCATCGGTGATATGTGGGATTACTTGTACAGTTTTTCCCAAAAACTCACCTTTTCGTTCTTTGGTGATAACATTGTTGTATATCCTGCCAGTCGTGATGTTATTACTTTGAGAGGTAGTGACATTGAGAAACCTCTCATAATGTCCAAGGTCCAAATCAGTCTCTGCACCGTCATCCGTCACATAACATTCTCCGTGCTCATAGGGATTGAGCGTTCCTGGGTCAATGTTCAGGTAAGGATCAAATTTTTGAATGGTCACACTGAATCCCCTGGATTGCAGCAATTTGCCCAGTGAAGCAGCAATAATGCCTTTTCCCAGAGAGGAGGTAACGCCTCCGGTGATGAAAATGTACTTGGTGGATTGGCCCATAAGAATGGTGGCGGGATGATTTTGATTGGATTCTTATGGGGTTCAAAAGTAGGGAAATTTCCTGACTTGGCTTCTGTTCTTCCCGGTGAATTTTTAGTAAATCCTGACTTTTTCAAGGATTAAGACTGCTGGGATCCAAAAAGTATATACCGACAATATGTGTCAATTGATTGGTTGTGTTTGGGTACTCCACTAGTTTAGCAGCATGATTTGAGTGAAAAATTAGTCCATTGGTTTTCCCTTTAAAGTTATTGTGCCCATTTGTTTTCACTGCTTTCCAAACATCTTAAATATCATTCTGAATAAATATTAATCTAACCATCGTAATACTATGAACTCAAGAATCAAAAAAATTATTCTCGTAGATCAACATATGGAAATGAACCCAACTTGGATGGGGGAGTTTTCAGATCAAACCCGAGACTTGGTGATATTGGATCCTGTCCAGTTATTTGCAGAGATCGATTGGACCCGCTACGAGGAAGATGTTCAGGTGATCAATCAGATTTACTCCCGCCTTTTTGAAGAGGTTGTCATTGCCAATAAACGGTTGGTTTGTTTTTGGCCATTAGTAGAACAATATGGTAATGATTGGTTTGAATTGGCTTCCTTATGTAACCACAATCAGTTTGAGTTGGAAGTTTATAAACATATACTTTTTGAGTCTGAAAATTATGGATTCAGTTCAGAGATTCTGAGTGCTTGGAAAAAGTTTGTTTATTTCCTCATTGAATCTCTGATGGAGGATATTCATATGAATGAACAATTTGATGAGATCGCTACATTAATAGGAGAAAATGAATCAATTGTTTTATTCAGAATGGAAACTAACGGAAATGTTAGATACTCATTTGCTTCAAGTTCTGAATATTTTGAGATAACTCCGGATCAAATAATTGAACCGTCGGAAAGGGATAAACAATTGCCTTTTTTTGATTCCTTTAATGAAATGCTGGTGAAGCTTTCGGATGGAAATGATTTGTCTAAATATCAAACAAAGTTTGTGGACAGACAGCTGGAAAAAGCTTATTTCAATGTACTTGCAAAGGATTTTAAAATTAAAAACCTTATCCAAAACTGGCTCGAAACCTATTCCCTGAATTGATATTATCAATTGAAAATGATTTGAAAAGGAATTTTCATAAAATATTTTTTAAAAACTATTAATTGGTAAAAGAGCAATTTATATATTGCATGGATTTTTATTAACACAAATAAATATTCTAGCAATGAGAGAACTTATTAAAGAAGCTATTGCTGATCTGAAAAGAACAGACGGCTTTATCTATGTAACAGCCGACGGAAAGAAAATTGATCTTTATGAAGCTGCTGCAAGAGGTATTGCGGTAACTCCGGTTAATCCAAAGGATGAAGTCATCAAGAAATTAGAAGCAGCAGGATTGTTTTTAACAGATGGTAAATTCGTTTCTGAATTGAATGATTTGATCGCTGCATTAAGTGGCGCCGCAACTTCAAAAGGTGCGGGTAAGAGAAGATCTTTTTCTGATCATGAGAAAAACAAAATTGTTGAGGAGTGGAAAAAAGTAGAGGCAGCTGGAAAGAAAACCAAAGCTGCTTTTGCCAGAGAAATTGGTGTGGGTTATCAAACTTTTATCAACTGGTTGAAAAGCTAATTGAACTTGGTAATCAGGAAAAAGACAGCTAAATGGCTGTCTTTTTTTTATGTCTATTTTTTTCTTCTCATGGATTCTTGATTTTATACTAAGTCCAACGTCATAAAAATCTTTGAAGACATTTTAAATAAGAGTAAAAATTAGGCTGTTTTAGTGAGAGTCTTTTCTTTATTTATTTTCTGCTGAATTGAGTTGCTAACGGCTTTTTTTTCAGTTGGCGTTTGGATCACTATTAGATGTAAAATGGAAATAAGATCCTAAAATTAAGCCCAAGATGGAATTGGTTTTTTTGAGTTTGAGATTTTAACCTCTTGGGCCGGATAATCTGATTATTTTTGTTTCAAAATTTAAAGTTTTGGATCAGCAAGCAATTTTCAAAGCCTTTCGCGAAAAGGGTCAGGTATCTATTAAGGAGGGAAACGGAAAAATCCTTACACTTCTAAAAATGGAGAGTTGGAAACCGGAAATGGGGAAGGATTGGGTATATCTTTTGTTCGACCTTTTCCAGATTCGTACGGTATGTGAGCCTTTTTCTGAGGTTTCATTGGATATCGTGGAGTTTGGAACCAAGCCCACCATTTACCGTAGCCCAGCAAGCGGAGTATTGAAGCATGGGCCTATTCAAGATGGAGTGATTCGATTTTCCCTTATCAGAGAGCCTAATTGGAACAAACTGTTGTTTCAGATTTCACAACCTATTTTGATGAAAATTGAATCAGATAAATCCTCTGCAGAATTTCAAACTGACGTTTATTTTCCACTTTTAAGCCCTACCACCAAAGAAATGTTCTTGGGTCCGGACGGAGACGTAAAAATTATCAACCGATGAATTTGAAGTCAAGGCTTGATGAGCATGAGATTTTTGAACGAGTAGGATCAGCAGGAAAAAGGCTTGGATTGAAAACCTATGTCGTGGGAGGGTATGTTCGTGACCTGATTCTCAATCGGCCAAGTAAGGACATTGACTTTACCTGTGTTGGAAGTGGAATTGCATTGGCACAGGAAGTCGCCAAATCTTTTGAGCAGCATGTGCCGCTTTCAGTTTTTAAAAATTTCGGAACAGCAATGCTCAAGCTGGATGATTGGGAACTTGAATTTGTGGGTGCTCGAAAAGAGTCGTATCGACTAGAATCCCGCAAACCAATCGTGGAAGACGGGAGCCTAGAGGAGGATCTAGAGCGCCGAGATTTTACCATTAATGCGATGGCAATTTCCCTTAATCCGGAAGATTACGGGGAGTTGATCGATCCATTTGACGGGGTGGGTGACATCAAGCGAAAGAATATCAAAACGCCTCTTGAGCCCGGAATCACCTTTTCGGATGATCCGCTCCGAATGATGCGTGCAGTGCGATTTGCGGCTCAACTGACTTTCGATATTGATGCGGATACTTTTTTTGCGTTGTCAGAAAATGCCAGTCGACTTCAGATTATTTCCGCTGAGCGGATTATTGATGAATTGAATAAAATCATCATGACGCCGAAGCCCTCCTATGGATTTAAGCTGCTTTTTGCTTCCAAACTACTTCATGAATTTTTTCCTGAAATGGTCGAATTGCAGGGAGTAGATTCAGTGGATGACAAATCGCACAAGGATAACTTTTACCACACACTTCAGGTCCTTGATAATGTTTGTCTTACCACTGATAACCTTTGGCTTAGGTGGGCTGCAATTATGCATGACATTGCCAAGCCTGCCACCAAGCGATTTAATCCTAAAGTTGGGTGGACTTTTCACGGTCACGAAGATAAAGGCGCCCGAATGACTCCCCATATCTTTCGCAGGCTGAAACTCCCAATGGATGACCGGATGAAATATGTCCAAAAATTGGTTCGCCTCCACCTCAGGCCAATTGCCTTGGTAAAAGTTGAAGTGACGGATTCAGCGTTGAGGAGGTTACTTTTTGATTCAGGAGACGATATTGATGACCTAATGAAGCTTTGTCGGGCTGATATCACTTCCAAGAATAACAAGAAAGTACAGCGCTACCTCGAAAATTTCGACAAGGTGGAAGAGAAACTCAAGGAAGTAGAAGAAAAAGATCAGGTACGAAACTTCCAACCTCCTGTTAGTGGCGAAGAAATAATGGCCATTTTTGGCCTTCCTCCGTCAAAAATTATCGGAGAAATCAAAGAAGAAATTAAAGAAGCTATATTGGAGGGCAAAATTCAAAATAACCCTGAATCAGCTCGAGAGCTCATGTTTGAGATTGCCCTAAGCAAGGGAATAACTCCCATACAGAATTAATCAAATCACAAAAAAATAACGAAGTAACGATGAAGCGCACATTCCTTTTGCTGCTGTTGGCCATTTGTGCCGGAAATCTGGCTGCCCAGACTGCCAACGACTCCATTCCTAAAGTAGACCCGAAAACCAAAAGCGCCTTGAATGCGGCTGATCAGATGGTTTATCAGGCGGCCATGAGGTACAATGATTTGGATATAGCCAAAACTAAGTTGTATGAGCTTATGATCAGAAATCCGGAGGATATCCGATACATGGAGGCTTTGGCAAGTTTGTATTTTGATGCCAGCCAATTCACCTCAGCTGCTCTGATCTCCTTGGATTTACTTGAGTTGAACGATAAAAACATTGGGGCATTGGAGGTAGCTGCGTATTCCTTGGAGCAACTTGGAGCCTTAGACAGAGCTTTGCCTCAGTTTGAAAGTCTCTATCTCCTCACCGGGGACAACTTCAGCTTATACAAATCTGCTTTTATCCAATACAACTTGAAGCGGTATGATGAAGCTATGAATTCGGTCAACATGTTGGTAAAAAATGCCAAACCTGAAGAAAAGATCGGGTTTCCTAAAACCCAAACCGAAACACAGGAGGTCAGCATGAAAGCCGCCGCACTTAATTTGAAAGGATTGATTTACTTAGATCAAAATTCAAAAGTAGAAGCAAAGACTGCTTTCAACGAAGCTATAGCTTTGGATCCTGCCTTCGAACAGGCAAAAGAAAATCTGAAAAAAACCAATTAATAGCTCCAGTTAGCTAAGCAAAAACCGGCTCCAAGCCGGTTTTTTTATTCCCAAATTACCGATCGATTAAAATTAGATCGGGAAAAGATTATTTTATTTGATCGGGCAGGAGGTTTTATGGAAAATCAATAGCTTGACAATTAGTCCAAAAATTTTGGAGAAGTATTGGATTAATTAACCCCCTAAACTATGAAAAGCAACGTTTTCCTTTTTTTTGGTGTGCTGATGTTTAGCAGTTCATTCCTTTTTGCACAGGAATCCCGGGTCTATAAGGAACCTAAGTTTCATTTGGAGTGGTCCAAGCCTTCCGAATATCCTGATCGGATTGTGCTGAACTTTGGACAGAATCCCTCATCAGAGGTCAATGTCACTTGGCGTACCAATATTGACATCGATATTGCTTATGCTGAAATTGCGATTGCAACGGCAGCACCAAGATTTTGGAAAAACGGAGTCACCTTGCTGGCTAAAACTGAAGAATTGGATGCCAGTGATGTGCTGGATGCAGAAGTTATCGCCAATTATCATTCTGTAGAATTCAGGGATTTATTGCCTGATACCACTTATGCTTATCGGGTTGGAGACGGAGAGCGCTGGAGCGAGTGGTTTCAGTTTAGGACGGCTTCAGAAAATCCCGATGAGAAGTTTTCTTTTCTCTATGTCGGAGATGCCCAAAACTATATTCTGGAATTATGGTCTCGTTTAATCCGGGAGGGATTCCGCAAGGCACCTGATGCCCGTTTTTTTGTGCATGCTGGAGATTTGATCAATCGGGCTCATCGTGAGCAGGAATGGCACGAATGGTTTACTGCAGGAGGGTTTATTCATAGTATGATTCCTTCCATGCCAGTACCTGGTAACCATGAATACCGTGCAAAAAACCAGGATGAAACTAATCAAAGAATAAGAAGTCTGTCAGTCCAATGGAAACCCCAATTTACCCTTCCTGAAAATGGTCCAAAGGGATTGGAGGAAACCGTCTACTTTATGGATTATCAGGATGTCAGGATTATCTTTTTAGACTCCAACCGTGACCATCAACTGCAGGCTAAATGGCTAGAGGATGTGCTTGCTTCTAATCCGAAAAAATGGACGATTGTAAGCTATCACCACCCCCTTTTCTCGGCATCAAATGGCCGGGACAATGAAGAATTGAGAGCGCTGTGGAAGCCGATTTTTGATAAGTATAAGGTTGACTTGGCACTTCAGGGTCATGATCATGCTTATGCCAGAGGAAGAGTGGCTCCTGGGGAAAATATTATGGATGGGGTAAATATGAGAGATCTTACCGGAACTGTTTATGTGGTCTCTGTCAGTGGGGGAAAAATGTATGAAATAGGAGATGATTGGACGGACAAAGGCGGTCAGCGGGACCGAATTGCTGAGAATACCCAACTTTTTCAAGTGATTACAGTGGAAGGGGATCGACTTATTTTCGAAGCCTTCACTGCCATTGGGGAGCTTTATGATTCGTTTGAGTTGGTCAAGCAGGACAATGATTTGAATCAATTCATTGAACTCCGGGTAAGAGCGGTTCCTGAAAAAAACAATTCCAATACGATCCCTTATAAAGATTGACAAAAGAAAAGCCCCCAAAAAGTAACTTACTTTTTGGGGGCTTTTCTGTACTTGAGTTTTTTGTATTTATCGGTCGTTTAGATTTTCAATCATTACACCGTTTCTGTTTTTTAGGTCCAAAGTACTGGCGATATCTACACGGTCAAGCTGCTGGAATCTTGCTCCAGAAGGTACACCCGTGATTTGTTCGATTGCTTTTCTTAGCAATAATTCATTGACATCACCAAGCGGTCTTAGCCTTTCGGAGGATTCTTTGGCCTCAATGTTAGCCCCAAAACCATTGGTGTAATCTGACTGATCCAGACTGTTGAAGCTTCGGGAGACAATCGGTAAAATCCCATATTTATTGTCAGCGTTTTCTTCATCCTCAAAAGGCACGGAACCCACATTTTTCCCTGTTGTCTTATCTCCAATCAAAAACACATCCATGTAGGGTTTAAGGCCGTTTATGATCAGCTCAGAGGCAGATGCTGTTCGGGAAGAAGTAAGGATGTAAACTCTGTTTCCTTTAAGAATTTTTCCCAAGTTTTCAGCTTTGGCTTTAAATGGGGTCTGTACATTCTTGAGGTTGTCAAACTGCATCAGAAAACTGTTGTACTTGGTTTTGGAAAAAATATCTGTTGCTTTCACTCCCGGAGCGATTAAGCTAGCCAAATTTACCGCTGAGGAAACAAACCCACCACCATTGTATCGAAAGTCAACAATTAGGTTTTGGATTCCTTTAGCCTTGAAATCGGCAAAAATTGCATCCATTTCCTGGTCGTATGCAGTGCTGTTGTTCCCAGGTCCTGGTGCAAAGAAATGATAGACCACATAGCCGATTTTTTCTCCATTAATGGTATAAACAGAATCCATAAAGTTTGGATTTTCAGCAAGTTGCACTGCAGTTAGAGAAATTTCAGGCTGCGGCTCAAAGCTTCCACTTCCTTCATTGAAGCGAAGTGTAGTCAGCGTATGAGGCTTGTCTATTTGGGCAATTACACTGCGGTAATTTTCCAAAGTCATTTGAGTCCCATTGATTCGGGTGATGTAGTCACCTCTTTTTAATGGAGTACTGGCCGCAGGGCTGTTTTTCTTGACATAAGATATTTCAGCGACAACATTGTTGTTGCTTTGGCTCTCCCGGTATAGGGTAAATTCATACCCTGCCTCGAGAGTGATTCCATTAAGGGAATTGATCAATTCCTGATAATCCGGGTAGATTACCGAGAACCGATCGGTTGGTCGATTAAGCAACGACTCAAAATAATCTTCGGGATCAGAGGTGTCTGCGATCGGAGTTCGCATTTCTCCCAACCAGAGGTAAACCTCCTTCATTACTTCATTGATCCACTTGTTGATGGCAATATTAGGATTCGGTTTTTCGATTACCGGCTCAATTTCCTCTTCTTCCTTGCACGCAAATCCTCCCCAAGCCAACAGGCCAAAGAGAAAAATCCTGATTAAATACCTCTTTTTCATAGGATTGATTAGTTACTTATTGAAAAACGACTAAGTCGTCATCATGTTTTCAATTAATGAAATTTTGATCTCAAAAGGAAGATCCAAAGGAAACATCGTGAAGTTGACTGTCCAGAAGTTTTCCTTTTTCACATTTTAAAACACGATAAGGGAACTTACGAAGTAACTCATGGTTGTGGGTTGCCATGAGAATGGCAGTGCCTTTTTTATTTATCTCCTGGAATAGTTTAAAAATCCCGTCCGCTACATCAGGATCGAGGTTTCCGGTCGGTTCATCTGCCAAAAGAATGCAGGGTTCATTGAGCAAAGCTCTGGCAATTACCACACGTTGTTGTTCCCCACCGGAGAGTTGATGAGGCATTTTTTGAAGGGAATCGACTAATCCTACTTGGATGAGAACTTCGCTGATCCGCTCTTTTATTTTGACTGGATCGGTCCAACCGGTTGCTTTTAATACGAAGGAAAGATTCTCCTGAATCGTCCGGTCACTGAATAGCTGAAAGTCCTGAAAAATAATCCCGATTTTCCTTCGGAGATAGGGGACTTCACTGGTTTTAATTTTGGAAAGGGAATAGCCTACAATTTCTGCAAGACCTGATCTCAGAGGCAAATCTGCGTAAAGGGTTTTCAGAAGGGAGCTTTTACCGCTTCCCGTTCTTCCGATCAGAAAGACGAATTCATGCTGTTCCACAGCAAAATTTACATCTGACAAGACAGGTGATTCTCCCTGAAAAATGGTTGCCTGTGTCATTTGCAACACAGGTTTGGTACTGAAATCCATGGTTTAGAGTTCTAGTTTTTGAAGTTTTCCAAAAGGAAGGTTTTTGATTACTTCTTCGAGTTGGTCTTCCTTTCCTTCCAGACCAAATTTCTCGATATTCTTGAGGGGTCTGTCGGCACGGAAATAAGCAACCAAAACGAAATTCTCATCCCGGATCTGGATGTAATCAGGGATTTTGGCTTTTCCTTTTACTTTGATGATATACATACGGTGGGATTGAAAAAGAGGCTGTGTCCGGAAAGAAACAGCCTCTTTGTTGGATTTATTTTCCAGCTGCTTTCGCGTGATCTGCCAGAAACTGTGCCAGACCTGAATCCGTCAGGGGATGCTTTAGCAATCCTGTGATTACTTTTAGTGGACAAGTGACTACATCAGCTCCAAGCTCTGCACACTTGATCAGGTGCATGGTATGGCGCACAGAAGCCGCCAAAATTTCGGTTTCAAAACCGTAGTTCTGATAGATATGTACAATCTGTCCGATCAATTCCAGTCCATCATAAGAGATGTCATCCAATCGGCCAATGAAAGGGGAGAGGTAAGATGCACCTGCTTTGGCGGCTAGTATTGCTTGACCAGCAGAAAACACCAATGTGCAGTTAGTTCGGATGCCTTCGCTGTGAAAATATTTGATGGCTTTGATGCCATCTTTGATCATCGGGATTTTCACCACGATTTTGTCATCTATTTTTGCCAGTTCTTTGCCTTCGCGGATCATTCCTTCAAAGTCAGTAGCAATCACTTCTGCGCTAACTTTGTCATCCACGATATTGCAGATGGCTTTGTAGTGTGCTCTTACATTGGCTTCGCCGCTGATTCCTTCTTTGGCCATCAGGGAAGGATTGGTAGTCACACCGTCCAATACTCCGAGGTCATAGGCTTCGCGGATTTCGTCAAGATTGGCGGTATCGATAAAGAATTTCATGAGAATAGGTTTTTGGTTAACACTTAAACTAGACGCTTAAGCTTGAGATTAATTTTCGTTAGGCTAACGAACAAAGTTAGAAGATAAATCAGGATTAGGAATTCCAAAAAGTGGAGGAATTGGAAAATTTAGGGCAAAAAAGAAGCGGCATCGCACCGCTACAACCGCCTACCCTTGCTTCCTTCCGGACCTGGGGGATTCAGCAGGAGCTGGTCGTGCCGCTAGGTCACAAAGGTAAGTCAATTTTGGCTCCAAGCAATGGGCAGTTCTGAAATTGATTTTATCCTTCAGGTAATCAACAGCTAAAAGTTTTAACTTCGGGTCGGAAGAGGTCAATCCCTTCCACTTTTATCCCCACCTTAATCGTATGAAAAAAACACTTATCGTTGTCTCAATTGGTATTTCCTGTCTTTTGGGATGCCAGTCAGCAGAGCAAGCCAATTATCAATTCAAAGTTTCCGATCTCGAACCCAATCTGGTCAAACTAGCTTCAGATGAATTCATGGGAAGGTTACCTTTCACTGAAGGAGAAAAAATCACCACATCTTTTTTAGAATCCGAATTCAAAACAATGGGTTTGGAGCCGGGAAATGGTGATTCGTACTTTCAGGATGTCCCAATGGTTTCTATCGTGAGCAAACCTTCGGAAACCATGGAGTTAAAAACTTCCAATTCTTCTGTTTCCTTGAAAGGATTTAATGACTTTGTCATTTGGACTCAAAAAACTGATTCTTTGGTCGATGTGAAAGATGCCGAAGTGGTCTTCGCTGGCTTTGGAATAGTTGCTCCGGAGTATGGATGGAATGATTACGAGGGACTGGATGTCAAGGGAAAAATCGTGGTTGTCCTAGTCAATGATCCTGGATTTGGCACAGAAGATTCTACTTTTTTCAAGGGAAATACGATGACGTACTACGGCCGTTGGACTTACAAATACGAGGAGGCGGCCAGACAAGGAGCTTTGGGTTGCTTAATTGTTCACAATACCATACCAGCTGGATATGGATTCAACGTAATCCAAGGAAAACACAACGCCCCAATCCTTTACCTGGATGATCGGGGAAAGGAAAATTACAAAATGGGATTTGAAGGCTGGATTACCCTCCCTTCAGCCAAGAAATTGTTTGATCTCGCAGGAATGAACAATGGGGAGCTTTTGGCGAAGGCAAGAAAACCAGGATTCCAGGGGATGCCTTTGGGTGTGAATCTGACTGCTTCTATTCAAGTGGAGGCAGAATACAATATTTCCCAAAATGTAGTGGCAAAAATCACCGGTCAATCCAAGCCTGAGGAATACATTATTTATTCAGCACACTGGGATCATTTTGGCATAGGAAAACCGGACGAAACCGGAGACAGCATCTACAACGGAGCCTTGGATAATGCCTCAGGAACTGCCGCACTTTTGGCTTTGGCAAAAGCCTTTAAAACTGATGGGGCTCCTGAAAGAACTGTGGTTTTTCTTGCAGTGACCGCTGAGGAACAGGGGCTTTGGGGCTCGGCTTATTATGCCCAAAACCCGATTTATCCCAAGGAAAAAACTGTAGCCAATATCAATATGGACGGCATCAACCCTTATGGGAAAATGAAGGATGTGTCGATCATCGGGGTAGGTCAGTCTGAGATGGAAGACTTGCTCAATGTGGAATTGGAAAAATTGGGACGATACAGTGCTCCAGAGCCAAATCCGATAGCCGGTTATTACTTCCGTTCAGACCATTTCAATTTTGCCAAAATCGGGATTCCGGCCTTGTATTTTGGGACTGGAATCGACCATTTCGAAAAAGGGAAAGAATATGGGAAACAGCTTCAGGAAGACTATACGGCCAACTATTACCATAAGCCCAATGAAGAGTATGATCCTGCCCGATGGAATCTGGATGGTGCAGTAGATGATGTACAGGTCCTCTATAATGTTGGAAGAAGTTTGGCCAATTCCGATAAATGGCCGAATTGGAAACCGACATCTGAGTTTAAGGCTGTCAGGGATAGTTACATGAAAAGGTAATAGCAAAAAGCCGGATCAAATCGATCCGGCTTTCTTTTTCAGCCTATTTTAATTCCGTAATTACTCAAAAGGCCCGGTAATCCATCCAGGTCAAATCTTGCCCCTTTGATCCGATTCCTCTCAGGGTCTATCCTGAAATTAATAGCTTCCCGGAAATCCGCTTTTTCCAGATTAGTTCGGTCGAAAACTGCCCCGGTCAAATCCGATCCTTGAAAATCTGCACCACCTAGTTCAGCTTGTGAAAAGTCCACTTCCCGGAGGCGGCTGTTTTTGAAGATTGATTTTTTGAGTTGCAGATTGAAAAAGTTACAATAATCCAACTGACAGTTTTGGAAATCGAATTCCAGAAGAAATGGATTGGCAGCATTGAAATGAACCCCCAACAGTTTGCAAGTCTCAAACTTTACCTGCCGAAAACTTACCTGAGAAACTTTGGAATTGCTCAAGTCACAATTTTTGAAGCTGCAGTTTTCAAAACTACAACCATGAAAGTTCAAGTTGGAAAAATTACATCCGACAAAGGTGCAGCCTTCGTATTCTCCGATTTGGAAATCAGCAGCACTGAAGTTTTGGAAAGTTTGATCGGAGAAGTAGGGCATGAGGTGATGTGTTTCTTTTTATTTCACTTCGAAATTCATCATTCGATGTTCGATGTTCAAAATTTAAAAATATCGAACGCTGAATATCGAATTTCGAAGTTTATAAACCAGCCAAATCCCACTTCCGGATCGTTTCTTTGATCAGATCGGCGACTTTCGCATTGACTTTTTTGAAATACTCATCAGCCTGAGCCTGGTTGAAATTGGGATATCCTTGGCCTTCCTGATAGAGTCCGATGGAGGAGGGGAAAGGTACTGCTGACCATGTGCCTGGTTTAGGATATGCAGTGGCTTGGTCTGAGTTATAGCGCTCTTTGTGAACCAAAGTTGGATCGATGGCCTGAATGTAAGCCGTCTCGTTTAGCCCGGCATGACCTCCGTCTTCCTTAAATACTTCCAAAGTCACGTCTGACGCGAAGGACCACCAGTTGATCACCAGGGTCCGGACTCCCTGTTCATTGGCGACATCTGCGGCAACTTTTTGCAAGACGGCCGTTTGTCCACCTCCATGCCCATTGAGGATGATGATGTTTTTAAACCCGTTTTTGGAAAGTCCTTTCAAGATATCCCGTATAAACGGAGCATAGGCTTCTTCGGTGATTTGAAAAGCTCCCGGGTAAGCCGCCATCGAACCAGTGATTCCGTAATTCAGGGTAGGAGCAATCAAAGCATTCAGCTCATCCGCCATGGCTTTTGCCATCGCAAAGGGTGCAGTATTGTCCGCTCCGTTGTTAATGACTCCATGAGGCTCCAAGGTGCCTGTTGGCAAAAGCACGGTATTAATTTTTTCAGGGACAAACTCCGCAAACTCCATCCAGTTGATCCGATCCATTTCGCGGGTGGAAATTGAATTTTGAGCAGTAAGATCAGTGGCTAGGAAAAAGCAAAAAATGAAAGAAAAGAGGATTCGTTGCATAAGAAATGTTTTGGAGTTCAGAAAGCTGAAAATAAGCCAAAAAAATTAATTGAATTGGTAAAAAATCTACCAGTGGATAAAATGAAAAAGCCCTTAAGAAATATCTAAAGGGCTTTTCTGTATTAATGGCTACCGTTTTCTCCGCATTTCACTTTGGGATTAAACTTGGTAAAAATCCCCGAAGGATTGTTTTTCCAAACCCAAACATGGAGCTGGTAATTATCGAAAGGCAAAGGAGTAGGAGCCAAGGCTATGTCGAATATCTGACTGCCGAAATGGGGGATTTCCTCCTCTTCCCAAGCTTCAGTTACGACAATGAATTCAACTGCTACCAGTTTCATGTTTCCTTCCTGATCCATTTCATAGAGCAATGCTTCGGGTTGGGTAGGATCGAATATACCATCTACAAGATCAAAATTAACGAAGTGATAGCCCATGCTGCCCAAATTGGGATGAGATATACAGGGAGTGGCCTGTGAATATCCATCATCTTCTGCCACTTCCATCCGGTGGTATTTAGCAGTGGCGCTTCGTAAGTCCGCCAGCATTTTCAGCGTTGTAGGATCCATTCGCAAGTTTTCCAGAGGAAAGTCAGCTGATTCGGCCAAGACTTTTTCAAGATCCGCTGAGGGATCCAAAGGGAGGGCGGGATTGCTGTTATCAGAGATACAGCCGGTTTGGGTCAGGCTTGCTGAAAGGATCAGCAAAGCTGCCCAAATGAAATTTGAAGACATGTTCTTCATGGTTTTTGGGTTTTTGTTTTTAAAAGAATTGAATCAAAAGAAATCAAAAAAAACCTCGAGGGTACCGAGAGCAAATTGATTGAATATCAATTTATTGACTTAGTGAAATTAGGGTAATGGAATGATTTTTTGGAGAATTTATTTTAGTAAAAAATCATAATTCAACCCTTTTGGAGAATATTTTTTAATCTGATCAATCCAGCTTGATCATCCACTTCGTAATTCCCTCCAAATCGATCGGCTCTTAAGTTGATCTCAGATTTGACTTTTTTCCATGGAAAACAAAAACCAATTCTTAACCTCAAAACAAACCAAAATGAAAAAGGAATTGATCAAGCCTCAGGGCTTGGTAAAAAATGCCAACAGACGTCAGTTTCTCAAAATGGGGACTTTGACTATAGCCGGTGCAGGCTTGTTATTCGTAGGCTGCAACGATGACGATGAAATGATGCCCACAATGCCAGGCATGGTAAGTTTGGGTTCGGGAGATGTCGGGATTCTCAATTATGCCTATGCTTTAGAGCAGTTGGAAGCTGCTTTCTATGCGGAAGTGATCAAAGGAAGTTATTTCGCCAATGCTTCTGCCGAAGAAAAAATCATCATGGGTGACTTGGAAAAGCACGAGCGTGCTCACAGGGAATTTTTCAAGGCTGCTCTAGGGGCTAGTGCCATTGGGTCTTTGGAAGTTGATTTTTCCAGTATTGATTTCAGTAGCAGAACCTCTGTTCTGATGGCGGCAAAGACTTTCGAAGACTTGGGCGTGGCCGCTTACAACGGTGCTGGACAGTTTTTGGAGAGTTCGGATTTTCTGTTGATCGCTGGTAAGATTGTATCCGTTGAGGCTCGGCATGCGGCAGCAATCCGAGACCTGATCAATCCAGGTTCGGCGGATTTTGCCGGAGATGACATCATCGATGCCAACGGGTTGGAGCGAACCCTCAATTTTACCCAAGTGCTGACTGCAGCCAGTGCATTTGTCAAGACTGAGATCGATTTCAGTCAGTTGCCAAGCTAATCATTCACCTTAATTCACAGAACACATGAACTTGATCAAATTATTAGATACGATTTGCCCGGACACGAAAAGTGCCGAAGACAAGGACCGTTTTTTCTCCAGGAGAGAGGCATTTCGCCAATTTGGAGATTTTGGGAAAAAGATGGCCTTGGCAGCCGTCCCATTGGCGGTATTGAATTCCATTCCCCATGTGGCAAAGGCAGATACTGCCAGCCTGATTGGGGTGCTGAATTATGCTCTGACTCTTGAGCATTTGGAGTACCGGTATTACCAGTTGGCCTTGGATTCAGGTGTAATCGAAGCGGCTGATCGGGTGATTTTCCAGAAAATCCGTGACCACGAATTGGCTCACGTGCGGTTTCTGCAGGAAGTCATCGGCAATGTGCTGATGGGTACTCCTGTTGCTGAGCCTAAGTTTGACTTTACAGCCGGTGGAAATTTCTCTCCCTTCACGAGTTATCCTACGTTTTTGGCACTTGCCCAAGCATTTGAAGATACAGGGGTAAGGGCTTATAAAGGACAGGCCGCCAATGTGAAAGAAAGCGATGTGGTGTTGACGGCGGCTTTGTCCATTCATTCGGTGGAGGCACGGCATGCCTCGCAGGTGAGAAGACTCCGTACCAAAAAAGGTCAGGATGCCATCAAAGGATGGATCACAAACGGGTCAATCGGCTCGCTACCTGCAGCGACGATGGCCATCTATGCAGGTGAGGAAAACTTAACTCACGGTGGTGTAAATGTGTCCAGCCTGACAGGAATCGATGCTGCGGCTGTCTCCGAGGGCTGGGATGAGCCATTGAGCAGAGAACAGGTACTGGGAATTGCCGGATTATTTTTAGCAGGTTCCAACTAATTGCTGGGTAGAAGTTGGGACTCGGGCCATCTCCGATAGGGGATGGCTTTTTTTATAGTCTCCAAAATGATCAGAGACAATAGACTTCAAGTCAGGAGTCTTAGACTCTAACTTATTTTAAAGACTGATGCGGTATAGGCTGCAGCGCTGAATGTCAGGGAAGTTTTGTAGTTCGGAGTGATCAAAGTCTTTCCAATGACTCATGCCGATCTTTTTCATCACTTGGATCGATGCTGTGTTTCCAATGGAGGCCATCGAGAGTACTTCCCGGATTCCTTTTTGCTTTGCAAATTCCAGACAGGCTATCGCTCCTTCAGTGGTCAGGCCCTTATTCCACCATTTTTTGCTGATTCTCCAGCCGATGTCCACGCATGGTGTAAAGTCTGCTTCAAAGGTTTTCCAACCGAGTCCGATCGTGCCGATCAGTTCTTTGGTCTCCAGCAGATTCACTGCGAAATAGCAAAATCCCCTTTCTTCAAACATCCGCTGCATCCGGTCCATCATGGCTTGGGTTTCCTCGCGGGAAAGAGGCTTTTGGAAGAAACGCATCACTTCTTGGTCGGCATTGATGGCGGTGAAGTCATCCAAATCAAAGGGCTGCCAGGTTCGAAAACCGAGTCGGTGAGAGGTGAAGAGGTAAGGGTTCATTTCAGGCTAAAATCTGCTTTTTTCTCGATCTTAATCAATAAAATGCAGGGTTATTTTCCGTTAAAATCGAAGATTTTACCTTTTCATCCATTTTGAATTTCCCTTTTTCAACCACTCATTAACTAGATCGCCATCCCGTTGAACGGATTAAATCTCCGTCTTCCCACTCCCATGGCTACGGCTCGGCAGACGGTTTTGTCACCGTATTTCACGTTTAGTCGGTCGAGTGCTTGATAGAGATTGATCTGCTCCTGAGTGTCTTCGAAGAGCTTGATCTGGTAGTTGCCGTACACGAGTGCACTGAAACGTACCCCAATCAGACGAATGAGCAGGCGACGGCTGTAGAGTTTTCGGAAGAGCTCTTTCACCACGGGCAAGAGTGTGTGGTCTGCCGAAGTGTAGGGGATACGCTGCTGCACGGTATGCGTATCGAAGTCCGAATAGCGGATCTTCACACTCACGCAGGAGGTCAATTGGCGATTTTGGCGGAGCTTGCTGCTGAGCTGCTCGGTCATGGCGACGAGTGTGGCTTCGAGTAGTTTTACATCGATGGTGTCCTGTTCGAAGGTATTTTCCGAAGAGACGGACTTTGCTTCGGAGTAGGGAGTTACCGGTGATCGGTCGATTCCGTTGGCTTTTTCCCAGATCATTGTGCCATTTTTTCCGAAAGTCGCTTCGAGAAGTTGAGCAGGCATCTGCTGTAGCGTATGGACTTTTTTGACCCCCATACTGTAAAGTGTTTGAGAGGTTTTCTCTCCGATCATGGGGATTTTACGCACAGACAGCGGAGCGAGAAAGGGTTTTTCTTCTCCAAAAGGCACCTGCTTTTCATTGTTGGGTTTGGCTTCTCCGGTGGCGACTTTTGACACGGTTTTGTTTTCGGAAAGTCCCAGAGAAATAGGCAGACCGGTTTCTTTGATGATCTTTTGCCGGATCTCATGAGCCAGCTTGAAGCAACCGAAAAACCGATCCATCCCGGTCATGTCAATGTAAAACTCGTCGATGGAAGACTTTTCAAAAAGCGGGACATTCTCCCGGATGATTTCCGTGACTTCGTGGGATTTTTGGCTGTACTTTTCAAAATCCCCGCGGATGATCAATGCCTCGGGGCAAAGTTGCCTTGCCGTCCGCATGGGCATGGCTGAGTGCACTCCGAATTTTCTCGCTTCATAGCTGCAGGAAGCCACGACTCCGCGGTCTCCAGATCCTCCGATCAGGATGGGTTTGCCATTTAGTCTGCTGTCAAAAAGCCGCTCAACTGACACAAAAAATGAATCCAGATCCATGTGCGCAATACTCCTTTTCCCTTCCATAGCTTTTTGTTAATTATTTAAACATTTTACTGTTTATAATTTAATCAAAAAGAGTAGATTTGGTTTGTAGAATTCTAAAGGATTGACTGAAGCTGTCTTAATGTTATATGTATCTAAACTCAAACCTCAAATTCCTTCGAAAAAAGAAAGGTCTGACCCAAGAGGCTTTGGCGGAGGCATTGACGATTTCCCGGTCTAAGTTGGCCGGCTATGAGTTGACCATTACTCCGCCGCTTGATGCTATGGTTCGGATCTCAGACTTTTTCAAGGTGTCACTCGATATTCTGGTGAAGGAGGACTTGTCTTCCTATTCGGAATATAAGCTTCGGGAACTACTGGAAACGGACCAATTTCTCAGGGGACGAAAGCTTCGCATTCTGGCCACCACGGTAGATGAACAGGGTAGGGAACTGATCGAGGTAGTCTCCCAGCGGGCAAAAGCCAGCTACCTCGCGGGCTTTTCGGATCCGGAATACATTGCAGAATTGCCCAGATTTGCTTTGCCTTTTCTGCCAATGGACAAAAAACATCGCGTATTTCAGGTGGATGGAGATTCCATGCTGCCGATTCCCGATGGGGCTTGGATTGTCTGCGAATACGTGGATGACTGGACTGCTATCAAGGACGGTGAACGCTATGTGATCGTCACTGAGCAAGACGGAGTGACCTTCAAAATCGCCTACAATAAGATCAAAGAAGAGCAAAAATTGTTGCTCTGCTCAGCCAATCCGATCTATGTCCCGTTTGAAATAGAAATTGAGCAGCTTCGGGAGGTGTGGAGGTACCGGCTGGCAATGAGTTGATTAATTGCCAAAGACCAAGGTTTTTGTTCCATGAAAATTCACCAATAGCTCAATAGCCAATTTCCAATAATTCAATCCCTCTTCCCATGCCTGTAATCTATTCCCCGATTGGAAATATCCGGATCAACTCCAAAGAAGGCTGTCTTTCTGAATTGCAGTTTACCGAAGAAGCGACTGACGGAAAGATTCTGGATCAGGTACTGCTGGCTACCCAGGAGCAGCTGGAAGAGTACTTTTCCGGGAAACGCAAAGTTTTCGATATGCCCATCGGGCTCGGAGGGACTGATTTTCAACGAAAAGTCTGGATGGAGGTGGCCAAAATTCCTTTTGGTCAGACAACCACTTACATGAAAATTTCTCAGAAACTCGGTAACCCTTCTGCCATCCGGGCGGCGGGTGCGGCAATTGGTGCCAATCCGATTTTGATCATCCTTCCCTGCCATAGGGTATTGGGGAGTGATGGAGACCTGACAGGATACGCCGGTGGTTTGAACAAGAAAAAGGCCCTCCTGGAGTTGGAAGGCCATGCTTTTCAAGGAAGCTTATTTTAGTAATCAGTTGGCAGTAATCAGTGATCAGTAGGTAGTTTACTGGGTGACTGCCCACTGTTAACTGCTTACTTTTCCTCCAGCTCTACGATCACTTCGATCTCCACGGCCATGTTGTTGGGAAGAGACCCCATACCGACTGCGGAACGGGCGTGTTTTCCTTTTTCCCCAAACACCTCAACCATCAAGTCTGAGAATCCATTAATTACGGCAGGCTGTGCAGTAAAATCAGGAGTAGCATTTACCATTCCCAGGACTTTTACAAACTGCTTGATCCGGCTTAGATCTCCAGTTGCTGCCTGAAGTACTGCGATGATTTCCAATCCCGTTTCCCTTGCGGCGGCATACCCTTGCTCTTTTGTCAGATCGGCCCCTACTTTTCCATAAACTTTAGGCCCGGTTCCTGAGAGGTAGAGCAGGTTTCCGACTTGTCTCCATTTGACGTAATTGGCGATTGGTTGGCTTACTTCCGGGATTTTCAAGCCGAGTTGTTTGATTTTTTCTTCGGGAGTTTGGGCGTTTGCTAAATGAAATGCGGCCGTGAAAAGCAAAAGTCCGAGTGCGAGTAAAGTCTTTTTCATAAAGGGGGATGAAATTTGTCGTTTCTAAAGCTAATCGATTCTCTTTATTTTTGGTAGGCATTTCGTGACGTTCCTATGCATACCCTCGAGATTATCCCTTTTTCACCTAAGCTTCAGCCCTTTTTCGAGTCCATTAACAAGGCTTGGGTGACTCGTTATTTTTCCCTTGAACCCTTCGACATTGACCAATTGGAGCATCCAGAGGAGACGATTTTGGCGAAAGGAGGGAGGATCCTTTTTGCTAAAATCGAAAATGAAATCATCGGGACGGTGGGATTGATTCCGAAAGATCATTCCACTTGTGAAATGATCAAAATGGGAGTAGATCCTTCTGCTCAGGGAAAAGGTGTGGGGCTTGCTCTTGGAAAGGCTATTTTGGAGGAAGCGGGAAAAATGGGTTTTACCAAAATGTCACTTTATTCCAATACCAAACTCAAGGCGGCTTTACATCTTTATAAAAAATTGGGATTTCATGAAGTCAAGGCAGAGTGTAATGGCTATATCAGATGCGACATCAAAATGGAAAAAGAACTCTGATGCTATTCATAAATCCTAACATTTATCAGGTTTTTCCCTGATTTTTCACAAGTGGTTTCTCCAATTGAATTGGGAACTTGAAGCTCAATCCAAAAGCCCAATTTTATGAAAACCATCGTTGTTCCTTTCGACTTTTCACCCTACTCGCTTGCGGCTCTTCAGACTGCCCAGCGGATAAGTGCGAAGAATCATGCTAAGATCATTTGTGTCACTGTGATACCATCTGAGCTTGATTGGGATTTACTATCTGATGAGGCCAAGTCAAAGCATCAAGAACTGATAAGAGAGTATAATGAAGCCGTGGATGTACTTCCAGGACACATCAAATCCGTGGCTCCGGCCAAATCTCAAATTGAGCAGGTTGTAAAAATAGGCGTGCCCAATGAGCAAATCGTTCGGGTGGCTGAGAAATCCAAGGCAGATATTATTATTTTGGGTGCCTACGGAAAAGGATATACTGATGGGAAATTTATTGGTTCAACCCTTCAGAAAGTCCTTCGCAATGCCAACTGTCCTGTTTTAGCTGTGAAGCATGCCCTCGACGGAAATGCATTCCGAAAGATCGCATTTGCGACGGTATTTAATCCCGCCGGAAAAATTGCTTTTGAAAAGATCCTTCCATTGGCTAAAGCATTTAAAACCTCCATTCACCTGTTGTTTGTAAATACCCCGTCCCATTTTACAAGTTCTTCCCAGTCAGATATTGAAATGGCTGAATTTGGTAAAGGGCACGAACAATTTGTGATCCATCGTCATGTATACAATCATGAAGATGCCGAGCTGGGGATTATGGAATTTTGTGCAAAGGCCGGAATTCAGCTTGTAGGTTTGGTTTCAGCAGATCGAAGACATGCCTCATCTTACGTGATAGGTACCACTGAGACCTTGATTTTCAAATCTGAGCTTGGGATTTTGAGTTTGAAGGCCTGATTACCAGAATCTAAACCGCTTTTCGTAGATTCTGTCCCGGAAGATCCAGTTGTCCCAGATGTCCTCTGATAGGTAGATTTCCAGGCCTAAACTAAAAGTCAGGTATCCGTCAAACCGGTGATCCAATCCTGATCCCCGTCGGATTGCCCCTCCGTTTCTAAGGATACCTGCTACATCAGGTTCTCCATTGTCCAGAACATATTTAGGGTTCCGGATGGCAAGTCTTAATCGATCCGGGTTTTTTCCTGTTACGTAATCATCCACCAAATCCAGGTAGAATTCCCTGACATTATAGGCAGAAATATCGTCCATGTAGTCCGTTAACGTGTAGCGATAATTTCCCTCAAACTTCATGTCCATGTAGACATTGAGCTTGTATTTGAATCCCAATCCCATGGGAAAAACGATGATGTTTTTCTCATAAGGGTTGTTTTCCAGTTGGAAAGGTCTCAGGTCAACCCATTCTCCCCGAAGGAGTGTCTGAGGATTATTGGTGGACATTCCCACTCCAAAAAATATGTAAGGATTCCAAAGGTGGCGGGTGATGTTGTTCAGTTTTACAGGATGCCAATAGTATTCGATGATACCCGAAGCTTCCCAGTTTTTTGCTTGAAAGGTTAAGTTTCTGGGTGTTCGGTATGCCCGTGGATCTGAAGGCACATCCGAGCCGGACATCTTATAATAAGTCCCTTCCAGCCTTGCTTTTAAATGTGTGCCAAATACATAGTTTACTGAAAAGTTAGCATTCCAATCAGGCTGCACCCCTTCTTCATACTTCCAAAAGGAATAAAGTTCTCCAAAATATTGGGTTGGTCCGATGCCTGCTGAGATAGACCAAGGTGCCTCAAATCGATAACGATAAAAGCTTTGGGGATAAGCGCTAAAGCTCACTAAAAAAAGAAAAATAGAGAATAACCTTTTCATGTTTCCGTACTCCACGTATTTCCGCAAGGGCGGTTAAACGATGAAAATTAACGGTATTTATCAGAATTTCAAATTTATACAAGGATAGAGCCCCCCATTTCTACTGGTTTTCAAACTTTAGAGCACCCCATAAGGAACCTGGATTTTCTACTAAAATGATTACCAAGCTGGTCGTAATTATTTTGAATTTGAAGAGATTCAGACTTAAGACCTGCCCGATAGGAGATTTTAAAATTTATTGATGGGCATTAGTTAATTTTGAACCATGAGTAAGCAAAGAGAAGAATTAGAGCACCGACTCAAACTCCGGAATATCAAGTTGTCAGATTACGATGATATCCGTGAGATCATGGTGACTATTTATAAGAATCAAGGTGGCGCATGGACAAAAGCTGAGTTAAAAAATCAACTCAAAGTCTTCCCCGAAGGACAAATTTGTATTGAAGACAACGGGAAAGTTATTGCGGCAGCGCTAAGTATCATTGTTGATTATGGCAAATTTGGTGATAACCATACCTACGATCAGATAACCGGGTATGGCAAGTTTGATACGCATGATGATGACGGTGACACCTTGTATGGCACGGATGTCTTTGTTCATTCTGATTATCGGGGCATGCGCTTGGGACGCCGATTATATGATGCAAGAAAGGAACTCTGCGAAAACCTAAATCTTCGTTCCATTATCGCCGGGGGGAGGATTCCAGGGTACTCCAAATATGCCGATGAAATGACTCCCCGTAAATACATCGACTTGGTGAAAAACAGGGAGATTTTTGATCCGGTTCTTTCATTTCAGTTGGCAAATGAATTTCACGTCCGTAAGGTGATTACCAAGTATTTGCCTGAAGATACAGATTCCCGTGCCTACGCGACCCTACTCGAATGGATTAATATCTATTACGAAAAGGATGAAAAACTCATTGGAAACAAGAAATCAATCGTTCGTTTGGGATTGGTGCAGTGGAAAATGCGCCGCTTTTCCAATGTGGATGACCTGATGCAGCAAGTGGAGTTTTTTGTGGACACTGTTTCGGGATACAAGGCGGATTTTTGCCTACTCCCTGAATTTTTCAATGCTCCTTTGCTTGCTGAATTCAATGATATGGATGCCTCTGAAGCAATCCGAAATTTGGCAGATTATACCGATGAAATCGTCGGTCGGATGAGTGAACTGGCTGTCTCTTACAATGTGAACATCGTTGGAGGATCAATGCCGGAATATGACGGGAAAAAGCTCCGAAACGTCAGCTACCTCTGCCGCAGGGATGGCACCCAGGACAAGCAATACAAACTGCATATCACTCCTGATGAGGCAGCTTATTGGGGTTTGCAAGGAGGAAATGGAATCAATGTTTTCGATACTGATGCCGGCAGAATCGGGATTTTGATTTGTTATGACGTCGAATTCCCTGAATTGGGTAGAATCCTTGCTGAGCAGGAAATGGATATTTTGTTTGTTCCGTTTTGGACCGATACCAAAAACGCCTTCCTCCGTGTAAATACCTGTGCCAAATCCCGTGCAATTGAAAATGAATGCTACGTGGCCATAACAGGGTCTGTCGGTAACCTTCCCAAAGTGGAAAACATGGACATTCAATATTCACAGGCGGCGATTTTTTCTCCGTCAGATTTTTCCTTCCCTCACGATGCAGTGGTGGCTCAAGCCTCTGAAAATGAGGAAACCATCATCGTAGCGGATGTGGATTTGGATTTACTTACCAAGCAGCGCAAGGCAGGAAGCGTACGAAACCTGGAGCAGCGCAGACTTGATCTTTACTCGATTCAATGGAAACAGAAAAAATAGTCAGCGAATACCTCGCCCACGTACCTCAGGAAGTTTTCGAAAGGGCAAAATCCATCAAAGTACTCATTACGGATATTGACGGAGTCTTGACGGATGGTGGCATCATTTACGATGACATGGGCACAGAATATAAAAAGTTCAATGTCAAGGACGGATACATTGTGCAGCACCTCCGTAAGACAAAGATGTTGGTAGGCGCTATTACCGGCAGGGCTTCCCAAGTGGTGGAAAACCGTTGCGAAGAACTCAAGTTTGACTTTCACTACCACGGCATCAAAGACAAGGGAAAGAAACTCGGAGAGGTCCTTGAGACCATCGAGGTTTCCCTTGAAGAAGTAGCTTTTATCGGGGATGATCTAATTGATTTGCCGATTTTGGCTAAGGTAGGATTGGCAATATGTCCCTCTGATGCTTTGCCTTATGTCAAGGTGCATGCCCACTACATTTCCCCATTTGCAGGTGGAAAAGGCGTTTTTCGGGATGTAGCAGATATCCTTTTGCATGCCAAGGGTCAGCTAGTTCCATTAATTGAAAATTTATCCAAAAAGGAATCATGATCAGAAATACCCAACCTATGCACATTCGTGAAGGAATCGTGCTGGGATCAGATAAGCCGGTACTTTTTTCAGGCCCTTGCGCAGTCGAGAGTTTTGATATTTGCCTCGAGATCGGGACAAAAGTCAAAGCTTGGGCAGATGAAAACGGATTTTCTTACGTCTTTAAAGCCTCTTTTGACAAAGCCAATCGTACTTCCTCAGGTTCTTTCCGAAGTATAGGAATGGACAAATCTTTGGAAGTACTTCAGCGCGTAGGGCAGGAGCTGAATGTCCCATTAGTGACTGATATTCATGAAAGCTATCAGGCGGCTGAAGTAGCCGAGGTCGTCGATGTGTTGCAAATCCCAGCCTTTTTATGTCGACAGACAGACTTACTTCTGGCGGCGGGAAATACCGGAAAGGCCGTAAAGATCAAAAGAGGACAGTTTATGGCCCCTGAGGACATGCAATATGCCGTAAAGAAAGTTCGGTCAACTGGAAATGAAAATGTCTGCCTAACCGAACGTGGTTTTTCGCTTGGCTACCACAATCTTGTGGTCGACATGAGGGGCCTTCCGATCATGCGTCAGTTTGCTCCTGTTGTATTTGACATAACACATTCTGTTCAGCAGCCAGGTGGACAGGGAGGGAGTAGTGGAGGTCAGCGGGAATTTGCTCCGATATTGGCAAGAGCCGCGGCAGCGACTGGGATTGACGGGTTCTTTATTGAAACTCACCCTGAGCCGGCAAAAGCATTGAGTGATGGGCCCAATTTAATTCCGCTACACCGAATGGGGGATTTTCTCAGCATGCTCAAAGAGGCATGGACTTTGGGAAGGAAGTATCAGGATTTTCAGATTCAATAAAAAATCAGTTATGGGTAAGTTTACTTTTTTCACATTTTTAATAGTTTTTACCTCGCTTGGATTTGCCAGTGGCAAACCCTTTTTTGTCAACTCCACCTCTGAGCAACTTCGGACTATTCTTGAGCAGGACAATCCCGGTGAGAAAATTACTGTCCGGGAAATACCACTACAAAATACCGAGCAAATCTATGTTTTTTACGATGGACGGAATTATGACGAGTCATGGTCTGAAAATGGAATTCTCACCGAACAGGCCTATGAACTCAGATTTGAAATCAAGCAGGCGAAATTCGACGGGTTAAACCCTTCTGACTACCATATCGGGTTGATTGATGCGTTTTTCAAGACCTTTGAAGCCAATAAAAAAGCAGGGAAAGCGAATGATTTCATGGAGTTGGCCGATTTAGACCTTTTGTTGACTGATGCTTTTTTTAAGCTGGCGGCTCATCTTGAGCGAGGAAAAGTCGATCCTTCTCAACTGGACTCTAAGTGGGGAATTTCCAGAAAGCCTCAAAAAGCTGATTACATTAACTTACTCAACAAAGGCCTCCAGGAAAAAGCGATCAGGAGAAATCTGGAGCAATTGTATCCCGATTTCACCATTTACCGGAAAGGGAGGGAGGTTATCCGTGCCTTGGATGAGCTTGCAAAGAAGGACTCCCTGGATTGGAAGCCAATCAAAATAGATAAGTCAATTAAGGTAGGAGAAGTGAATAATGCCATTCCTCAGATTCGTCAAAGGCTTCAGTTTTGGGGGCATTTGAAATCTGCTGAGGTAGGGGATGCACGATTATACGATTCCACATTGTTTTTTGCAGTGAAGAGTTTCCAGGAAGAAAACGGGATGGAGCCTGACGGAGCGATCGGAAAAAATACGGTTGCAGGACTCAACGCTTCTCCGTCTTTTCTTATGGACAAAGCTTCCATCAACCTGGAGCGTCTTCGTTGGTTACCGGATACCGTACGGGATGCTGAGTTTATTTTGGTGAATATTGCCAACTATCAGCTGGATTATATCAATAAGCTGGATACCGTTTTTTCCTCCAAGGTGATTGTAGGAAAGCGTTACCATGAATCACCCATTTTCTCAGCTCAGATGAGCTACATCGTTTTTAGCCCCTATTGGAATATCCCGACTTCTATCGCTAAAAATGAAATCATTCCTGCCATCAGAAAGAACCCAAATTACCTCAACCAGAAAAACATGGAGGTAGTGACAGGCTCTGGAAAAGTGGTTGATCCTTCGACTATCAACTGGTCCTCCAGATCTTTTCCATATATGATCAGGCAAAAGCCCGGGGGTAGCAATTCTCTTGGTTTAGTCAAGTTTATGTTTCCCAATAGCCACAGCGTTTATATCCACGATACCCCCTCAAAATCACTTTTTGAGAAAGAAGATCGTGCACTCAGTCATGGATGTATCCGCCTTCAAAACCCGGTCAAGTTTGCCCAGATTCTTCTAAAGGATGACCCTAGTTGGACCTTGGAAAAAATCGATCAAGCCATGCATCAGGAAAAAGAGCAAATTGTAAATCTGCCACGAAAAATTCCTGTTATTCTAGTTTATCTTACGTTTTGGGCTGACTCCAAAGGAAAGCCGCATTTCAGACAGGATATTTATGGCAGAGATGCTGACTTGCTCATGAAATTGAAAAATTGATCAAGGCTGCAAAAGTGGGGATTCAGCCAGGTATTTTTGGTCTTGGCCGTAGATAAACAATAAAGAACCGTCTTTAATCAAGTCAATTACTTCTTGTGAGAGTTCTGTCGGAACGGCAGGACATCCAAGACTTCTTCCTAATCTACCTGACATTTTAGCAACCTCTTCTCTTGCATAGTCAGCACCGTGAATAACTATAGCCCGGTTTCTTGCCTGATCATTGATGCCTTTTTCCAATCCGTCCAACCGTAGCGAATAGCCATGTTTGCCTGAATAAGTCTCTGCAGTTTTATAAAATCCAAGACTGCTTTGGAAGGATTCAGGGAGATTTGAAAACTTCTCAGCCATCAGCATTCCGGAATTTCTTCCATGGGAAACAACCGTGTTGAGCAGGATTTCCTTTTTTTCTACATCAATGATCCAAAGTCGTTTTTCTGTAGAGGGAAGCGTGAAATCAATTACCGTTAAAATAGGTTTTTTGAGTTCATTTTCCAGTTTTTCGTAGCCTTCCATGGCTAAGTCCAAAGCAGAAAGTGAAGGCGTGTTTTCGTGTTTTTCGGTGAGGGATTCCAAAAGAATTTCGGATTCATCTTTAGATTCGACCTCGGTGGGAGCAGCTTCGCTTTTCCCGGTTAAACTTGATAGGGACAAAGCCCAGATTAAAGGAAGAAGAAATCCTTGAGTTAAAGTCATAGTTGGGAGGGTCGGGTGACTGACAAAGATAAGCTTTTGCCGGAGTGGGCAAAAATATTGCCAACTCCTTGAATGTCAATTTTGTCAGGTTTTGTAAAAATCCCAGTTGGAACCAAATTAAGATGATTTGAGGTTTGGGATTTAGAATGCAAAAGGCGCGGTTTTGGGTACGTATGGAATATGGCTACTTTTGTAATCTTTATTTAAATTAATCGATTGATCAGCAGGGAATTGATTTATTTTGTTTAATAAATATTTAAATTGATTAAACAAAAAAAATACATCTCCTGTTAATGTCTACAATGAAAGTATCAGTATATCGCAAAGAACACTTCAACGCTGCTCATCGCCTGAACAATCCCAATTGGTCGGATGAAAGGAATGAAGCGGTTTTCGGAAAGTGTAACAATCCTAATTTCCATGGTCACAATTACGAATTGATTGTCCAATTGAAAGGGGAGGTTGATCCTGAAACGGGATATGTATATGACATGAAGGTGCTTAGTGATCTTATCAAAGAGCACGTATTAAACAAATTTGACCACAAAAATTTAAACCTCGATACCGATGAATTCAGAAATCTCAATCCATCTGCTGAAAACATTGCAGTGGTTATTTGGAATATTTTGAGGGAAAAAATTGATCGGAAATTCGAATTAACAGTTCGGCTTTATGAAACAGAAAGAAACTATGTTGAATACGATGGGAATTGATATTGCCCGAGCTTCATTCGAAGAAATAGGCGAAGAGCATGTCGGTACTTCCCTTCAGACCCCGCTAAGAGAGGATGCATTTGTAATGGATGATGATTTGAAAGTGGAGTTGATCGAAAAGCATTTTCGTGAAATTATGCACATCATGGGTCTTGACTTGACCGACGATAGCCTCAAGGGGACTCCTCACCGAGTTGCAAAAATGTACGTTAAGGAAGTTTTTGCAGGTCTGAATCCTAAAAATAAGCCGGCTGCCAAGCTTTTCGAAAACAAGTACAAGTACAGTGAAATGCTGGTGGAAAAAGACATTACTTTCCACTCACATTGCGAGCATCACTTTGTGCCAATCTATGGAAAAGCCCACGTGGCATATATTTCCAATGGAAATGTAATCGGGTTATCAAAAATTAACCGAATCGTGCAGTATTTTTCCAAGCGTCCTCAGGTTCAGGAGAGATTGACTATGCAAATCGGAAATGAGCTAAAAGAGGTTTTGGGCACTGAAGACGTAGCCGTTATCATGGATGCCTATCACATGTGTGTAAGTTCCAGAGGTGTCAATGATACTAACAGTTCTACAGTGACTTCCTTCTATTCAGGGAAATTTGAAACGGACGAGCAAAGCCGTAATGAGTTTCTCAAATACATCAGCTTAAAAAAATAAATTAGCCTACTCGCTAGACCAACTTTATGCCCTGCTCAAAAAAGCAGGGTTTTTTTGTTAGTAATGCAAACAAAAGCGTCTCATTTTGATTTAATAAGAAAATTGTATGTCCATGACAGGAAAGAATATTGTGATTGTAGGGGGGAACTCCGGAATAGGAAAAGCCACAGCCAATTTGCTTCGAGCTGCTGGTGCAAATCTCTTTTTGTATTCCAAAAGTGGTGAAGAAACCACGGCTTTGGATACAGCTAAAGATTTTGACCAGATTCCAAATCTCCCTGAAGTTATCGACGGACTGATATATTGTCCGGGCACGATCAATCTTAAACCCTTTCATCGGATTTCGATCGAGGATTTCAAGCAGGAAATGGAAGTCAATTTCTATGGAGCCGTGAGAGTACTTCAGGCTTGCCTGAAAGGATTGAAAAAATCCGCTGCCCCATCTGTAGTTTTATACAGCACTGTTGCGGTGCAGACAGGGATGGGATTTCATGCCGGCATTGCATCAGCAAAGGGTGCCATTGAAGGATTGACCCGATCATTGGCTGCAGAATGGGCGCCTTCCAAGATCCGGGTGAATGCCATTGCGCCTTCACTCACTGAAACTCCCCTAGCTTCAGCCTTGCTTTCCACACCTGAGAAAAAAGAAGCTTCAGATAAGCGTCACCCACTTGG
This sequence comes from Algoriphagus lacus, assembly GCF_003583985.1. GTDB lineage: Bacteria > Bacteroidota > Bacteroidia > Cytophagales > Cyclobacteriaceae > Algoriphagus > Algoriphagus lacus. The sequence goes on from NZ_QXML01000002.1 coordinate 502,032, forward strand.
CAGGATCGGTACATCTGAGGACATTGCTAACGCAACAGTCTTTTTGTTGTCATCTCAGTCATCCTGGATGACCGGGCAGATCCTGCACCTGGATGGAGGAATGTCCAATCTAAAATAATTTAAAACAATTACCCTGTCCTACTTGTCTGTATTGCGGGTACGGTCCCGAGATGAAAGATCTGTGAATATGAAGACTCCACCTGAATCATTCCTGCTTTTTAAGGAAGAATTGAGGAAGGCCCAACTCGAAAAAGAAAGGCTGAAACATCATTACGAGCAAAAATTGGCAGAAGTCAATCAGGAACTCTGTCGCCTGAAAGAGCAAATTCAATCCCAACAGGATATGATGCGAACTACGCTTGAATATGCTTCCAATCTTGAAGCTCGCTTGACTGAAGTCAAGGAGGAAGTCTCGCATGCTACCTCCAGAAACAAAAACTCCATTTATTAAACCCACTCAGCAATGAACTCAACGATAAACTCTTCCGAGATCCAGGACTTTGTGGTAGCCTTTGAGCAGCGCTATGCCAGAGTATGGGTAAATCGGGACAAAAAAACAGTAATCTGTGAGCTCTTGACAGATTACGTGCCTATTGAAGATTTTAAGATAGCCTTTGGACAGATTGGAGAAATCGTGAAAACCGGTGGATTTGAAAAGTTCATCTTCGACAAGCGTGCTCTGAGAGCTTTTCACCAGCCTACGATGGAGTGGTATTTTATTCACTGGAAAAAGGAAATGCTGGAGTATGGGGTGAAAACTCACCGGAAAATACTTCCTGCTGAGAAGTGGTTTGAGAAAATGGTGCAAATCGCCAAAAACCAGATCCTGCAAACTTATCCGGACAATATCATTAACCAACTGGATATCAAGTATTGTGATACCATTGACGAAGCAATTTCAATGTGATGCGGCATTTTAGTCTGGATCAGATCAAGGAAGAAGACTCCTTTTTTAGAAGGAACCTGATAAATTGCCTTTCCGGCTATAAAAGCCTAAATCTGATCGGGACTAAGAACACAAAAGGAATTTCCAACCTTGCTCCCTTTTCACAAGTGTTTCATATTGGAGCTTCTCCTCCTCTGGTTGGGATATTGTTTCGTCCTCATACTGTTAAGCGGGATACATTGGAAAACATTCTCGAAACAGGATTTTTCACTCTAAACCATGTCACTCCCGAATTTTTCAAGGAGGCTCACTGGACTGCGGCCGATTGGGAACAAAGTGAGTTTGAGGCGACAGGCTTACAGGAAGAATATAAGGAGGATTTTTCTGCACCATTTGTTCTTGGTAGTCCTGTGCAGTTAGGATGCAGTCTGGTGGAAACTCAAACTTTAAAAATCAATCAAACGGTGCTATTGATTGGAGGGATTGACCACATTTTTTTGGATGAGAAAGGGTTGCGTCCCGATGGTTCCTTAGATTTAAATGCGCTTGAAACTGTGACCGTTTCCGGGTTGGATGAATATCATGTCGGCAGAAAGCTTGCACGACTCACCTATGCGAAATCAGGGAAATTTCCAGAAGAGATTTAATTCAAAAGGTTAATTTCCGTAAAATCCTTAACCAGAGTTGAGCCAATAAAGGCAATAGACATCTCCAATTCAAACTAGTGAATCTGCTTGAACTTACCGATTCCGGACTGTTTTGTCCTCCTGCAGGGATTTTCATTGATCCTTGGAGGCCTGTCGAACGGGCTGTGATTACCCATGCACATTCAGATCATGCCCGATGGGGAATGAAGCATTACCTGGCGCATCGGGATTCCGCCGAGGTGATGAAGCTGAGGTTAGGAGCGGAGATCAGTCTTCATACAGTGGATTATAATGAAAAGTTGGAGGTCAGTGGAGTGGAAATTTCCCTGCATCCAGCCGGACATATTCCTGGATCGGCTCAAGTCCGTCTGGAATATCAAGGAAAGGTTGCCGTAGTCAGCGGAGATTACAAAGTCGAGAATGACGGACTTTCCACGCCTTTTGAGCCTGTCAAATGCCACGAATTTGTTTCGGAATGTACCTTTGGCCTGCCGATTTACAAATGGGAATCTCAGGCAGAGATTTTTTTACAAATCAACGCCTGGTGGAAAGCTAATGCTTCCGAGGGTCGCAATTCGGTTCTTTTTGCCTACTCCTTGGGGAAAGCCCAACGGATCATCCAACACCTCAACCGGGAAATTGGCGAAGTCTTTGTCCATGGAGCCATCTGGAATACCAATCAAGCGTTGATTGCCAGTGGAATTCCGATAAGAGAAGTGCCAAAAGTGACCCAGGAACATCAAAAGTCACGATTCAAAGGAGCCATGATTATCGCACCTCCTTCGGCCATGGGGACACCTTGGATGAAGAAGTTTTCCCCTTACCGAACAGGAATCTGCTCGGGTTGGATGGCAGTTCGAGGAACCCGCAGGAGAAGAGCTGCAGATCGGGGATTTGTACTTTCGGATCACGCCGATTGGGAGGGATTAATCTCGGCGATTACTGCCACAGAAGCCGAAAAAGTGTACCTCACACACGGAAGTACGGCAGTGTTTGGGAAATTTCTCCAGGAGGAAAAAGGCATCCATGCGGTGGAGCTGCAAACACTTTTTGGAGCGGAGGAAGTGGAATAAGGAAATTAAGGCAGGATTGAAAAATTGGAAGATTCCAAAATTGAAAAATTGAAGATCGACCGATACCTTAGGACCAGATTCAAATTCCCACTTTATGTCCAAGTTTTTGATTTTCATTTTCTTAAGCATCCATTTAGCTTCTTGTCAAAATCCTCCTTCAAATAAAATTGACGATTATATCAATACAGTCACCGGACCGATATCCATCGATTCGATTGGATTGACGCTGATTCATGAGCACATGTTGGTGGATTTTATCGGGGCAGATTCAATCAGCCCGGATCGATGGAATCGGGATTCAGTGGTGGCTAAAGTGCTTCCTTACCTTTTGCAAGTCAAAGAACATGGCGTAAAGACCATTCTGGATTGCACACCAAGCTATCTGGCCAAGGATCCGTTGCTTTTGAAAACGCTGAGTGAAAAGTCAGGAATTCAGATTTTGACCAACACAGGATTTTATGGAGCAGTTGGGGGGAAATACCTTCCTGACTTTGTCCAAACCGAATCTGCCGAGCAGCTCGCCGAGCGATGGGTCGCTGAATTTGAAAACGGAATCGAAGGTACAGGCATCAAGCCGGGATTTATCAAGATTTCTGTCAACGAAGCAGATACACTTTCGGAAACTGATCAAAAGCTCGTTCGTGCCGCTGCAATCACACACTTAAACACAGGTTTGACGATTGCTTCCCACACCGGAACCTGGAAGACTGCGGCACAGGAAGTGAAGATTCTGCAAGAAATGGGAGTAAAGCCTTCGGAATTTGTTTGGGTTCATGCACAGGCCGAAAAAGATTTTGAAAATTACCGCAAAGCTGCCGAAATGGGCGTTTGGATTAGTTTGGATGGCATAGGTTGGGCAATTGAACCCTATGTGGAGCGGCTGGTTTTTGCCAAGGAAAAAGGAATCTTAAATCGGGTATTGATTTCACACGATGCTGGTTGGTATGATCCAGCTAAAGCAGGAGGTGGAGATTTTCAGCCCTTTACCAATATTTTTGAAAAGTTGATTCCTGAGCTAAAACCCCAAGGTTTTACAGAAAAAGACTTGAAGTTGCTTTTGGAAGATAATCCAAAATCAGCTTTTCAGAATCGTTAATTATTTGGTTTTCATAATTTTCCAGTTTTCCAATTTTCTAATCTTTCAATCTTCCCCCAAATTTTCTTTGCCGCATTTCAGCAAGCCGTTTAGCCTGCTTACCTTTGCGCATGGCAGAACAAATCCTCATCCTCGATTTCGGTTCTCAGTACACCCAGCTCATCGCCCGAAGAGTTAGAGAACTGAATGTTTACTGTGAAATTCATCCTTACAATAAGGTTCCAAACATTACCTCGGACATCAAAGGAATCATCCTTTCCGGTTCGCCTTGCTCTGTTCGCGATTCGGGTGCCCCAGACGTGGATACAGATGCATTCCGTGGCAAGTTGCCTGTACTGGGCGTTTGTTATGGGGCACAACTTTTAGCCAGTAAATACGGAGGTGAAGTTTTGCCATCCACTATTCGTGAGTATGGTCGCGCCAATCTAGATCATATCGATCTTCATCACGATTTATTAAAGGAAATGACCCATGGATCCCAAGTGTGGATGTCCCATGGAGATACTATCAAGGAGCTTCCGGCTGGTTTTGAGGTGATTGCCAGTACTTCATCCGTACGGGTAGCGGCTTTCAAAGTTGAAGGTGAAAAAACTTACGGAATCCAATTTCACCCTGAGGTTACGCACTCCTTGGAAGGCAAAAATCTCCTGAGAAACTTCGTGGTTGGAATTTGCGGTTGTTCTCAGGACTGGACTTCGGATACGTTTATCGACACTACCGTAGCAGATCTGAAAAAGAAAATCGGTTCGGATAAAGTGGTGATGGGACTTTCAGGAGGAGTTGATTCTTCCGTCGCTGCTACTCTTATCCATCGGGCTATCGGTGACCAATTGACTTGTGTGTTTGTAGACAATGGTCTGCTTCGCAAAAATGAGTTTGAAGAAGTGCTAGATTCCTACAAGCACATGGGTTTGAATGTGATCGGGGTAGATGCCAAGCTGCGTTTCTACGATGCACTCGCAGGCCTGACTGATCCAGAAGCGAAGCGTAAAGCAATAGGAAGAGTTTTTATCGAGGTTTTCGACGACGAGGCACACAAGATCGAAGGTGTAAAATGGCTCGGACAGGGTACGATTTACCCAGACGTCATTGAGTCTGTTTCTGTAAAAGGGCCATCTGCTACAATCAAATCGCATCACAATGTGGGTGGTTTGCCGGATTTCATGAAGCTTTCTGTAGTTGAGCCTTTAAATACCCTTTTCAAAGATGAGGTTCGTGAGGTGGGTCGAGCTTTGGAAATTGTGGAGACGATTATCGGCCGTCATCCTTTCCCCGGACCAGGTTTGGCGATCCGTATCTTAGGAGATATCACTGAGGAGAAAGTAAAAACCCTTCAGGAAGTAGATCATATTTTCATCCAAGGATTAAAAAATCATGGCCTTTACGATCAGGTTTGGCAGGCTGGAGCAATCCTCCTTCCGATTCAGTCAGTTGGTGTAATGGGGGATGAGCGTACCTACGAGCGTGTAGTTGCCCTTCGTGCCGTAGGTTCAGTTGATGGGATGACAGCAGATTGGATTCACCTTCCCTATGAGTTTTTGGGTAAAATGTCTAATGAGATCATCAACCGAGTCAAAGGAGTCAACCGAGTCGTGTATGATATTTCTTCCAAGCCACCGGCAACAATTGAATGGGAGTAAGTTATTGATTCATAAGTGAAATAAATTGAGAAGACCAGGTTTAAAAGGCCTGGTTTTTTTATGCCTTTTTGGATTTTGCAATTCATTTACAATTTGGAGCAGGTAGAATGTAAGGTGTAGTTTGTTATATTATTTTTATTCCATCAGTTTAAAAGAACCCTAAAACCTCCTGTCCGCCGAATAAAAACGGGGGGATAAAATACGGGGAAAAGGAATTTTCAAAAGTTAGATTTTAAGGATAAATAAATCTTAGGTAAAGCAAATGGAATTGTTCAGCACACTAACTCTTTTTGGTTTGAGCATAGTGATTTTAGCTGTGGTTGTAAAAGTTATCTACGTTTTTGCAAAGTCTAAAACTCCTGAAAAATCCCAATTGACTTTTTCAGTTTCCTCCAAGTTAGTGGAAGCTGAAGAAGCTAATAGTGAAGTAAAATCTAAAGCTGAAGATATCCTTGAGTACTTTGACGAATTGGAGTTGACTAAGAGAATCTATAAGCTTCTGGTTCTTGAAAAAATTTATCAACAGCAAGGTTTGACCGTTGGGGATTTTGCGAAAAAGCTTGGAGTCCAAGCAAGGATTGTAACTCAAATTCTTGACAAACTCTACGGTCATACATTCAAAGAATTGACTAATATGTATCGAGTAGAATACGCCAAGGAAAGGATTGAAGAGGGTTACCTTGATTTGTACACCTTGGATGCCTTGGGAAAAGAGGCTGGTTTTAGCTCCAGGACCACCTTTTTCAATGTGTTTAAAAAGGAGATTGGAATATGCCCGAGTGAATATTGGAAAAATTACTTGGCAGAGGCCGCCTAGAAAGAAAATAGATTGGGTTGTTTGTTGATTTTTTTACATAAGCCTGTGTTTGCTGGAACACGGGCTTTTTGTTTTATTGTATATTTTAAAATTATATAATAATGTTTCGAGTTAGTTAATTTGATTTTTTTTATCCAATAGATCAAGAGTGATTTTTTAATGTTTTTTTGGTGTTTTATATTACATTAATACGGTTCTCCTATAAAAGCACTATGATTCACCGCCGTTTTTAATAATTCTATTGTTTGGTGAAAAATGTATTTCAAATAAAGTAAAAATTATTTGATCACATAATATGTTTCAAAAGTTGTTTTTGAAACACCTGTTTTTTGATAATAAACTAGCTAAGCCTCTCCTTTACATAAGTTGTTTAACTTATTGAAAATCGACTTGATATTATTGTTTTTGTTTCCAAAAAATAAAGATAAGAGAGATGAAAAGGGGTATATTTTCTATGATGGCTTATCACGGGTCAAAGGTTGAATTGTTTGTCAATAGTTTTCTATCCATGATAAGTAGAGTGGTGGATTTGATGCAGATTCTTTTTGTGTATAGAATTTCCCTTAAGGTGATGGTTTTGGTTTTTGGTTTTCATTTTCTGAATGCTTCTGATCTCTTTGCTCAATTCTCAGGAGGAAAAGGTACCAAGGAGGATCCTTACAGAATTAGCACCTGGGAACAACTTGCTCTTATCAAGGACAAGCAATCTGCGGCATTTCGTTTAGTTGAAAACTTGGATAGAACCACTCCCGGATACGACCAATTCGCTGGGTCCAATGCCAATTCCGGAATGGGCTGGATTCCAATTGCGAATTTTATGGGAGTATTTGACGGCAATGGTAACTCGATTTCGGACGTGGTAATAAACAGACCAACTGAGAGTACTATCGGACTTTTCAAAAAAGCAGGAAATGCTCAGTTTAGAAACCTTCATTTGAGCAGATTCAAAATCTGGGGAGCAAGTGATATTGGCGGTTTATTGGGTATAGCAATAAAAGTTAAAATCTCCAATTGTTCCTTTGACGGGCGAGTAGAAGGGAAATACTATGTAGGAGGATTGGTTGGGACCATCGGTAATTCGGAAATTGCTGACAGTTTTTCACTTGGGGGAATTTCAGGATTCCGAGGTGTCGGAGGAATTGCAGGAAATGCCTACCAGACTAATTTAAGTCGCAGTTTTGCCTCAGGGAGTGTCAATGCAAACATGGAAGCGGGCGGATTAGTGGGCTTTTTTCATTCTTATTCCAATAATTCGATCCAAGATTCATACAGTGTTTCCAATATTTCTGCCAATGAAGTTGTGGGAGGCTTGGTTGGTAGAATAAGCGGAGCAATTCTCCGGACTTCTTATGCCGCTGGGCATGTCGTCGCAAAAAGCAAAGCCGGAGGCCTTTTTGGTTGGGCAGAGTCAAAAGTTTCCGTTATGGATTCTTTTTGGGATGTGGAAAAAACCGGACAGGATGCCAACTCAGGCGGAGGCTCTGGAATCAACACCAAGTCACTTAAGGGAAAAGAATCCTTGCAGTCTGGAGCCTGGAATTTTACTGAAATCTGGGAAATCAAGGAACCAACCGCATTAGAGCCTTTGATTTCCTATCCTTTTCTTAAAGCAATTAAATACGATCCGGTAAACCTGAAAGAGGGAAAAAATCCCATTCCTGGACTTGAATCTGCAAAAATTCCCAGTGGAATTAATTTTCCATTGGTATTGGTGAAAACCTATGGAGATCCGGATTACATCTTGGGAGAAGAAGTGGATCGTTTGGGTCAGAAGGTAATTTATTCCGCCGAAGATCCTTCAATACTTAAAATTGAGGGAAATATGGCGATGATTTTGAAAGCTGGAACTACCAAAATCAAAGCAGAAGTTACAAACACGTATAATATTGCTGATTTAATTCCCCTTGAGCAGGTTTTGACGATTGAACCAGCTCCCTTGAAAGTATCTGTTATAGCCAATCAAAAGAAAACTTTTGGTTCTGAGGATCAGAAGCTGGGATTTACCCTATCCGGTTTTAAATACGATGACAATCTGGAAATTCTATCGGGAGAATTGGTCCGTGAACCGGGAGAGAATGTTGGTTTATACCAAATCAATCAAGGTACTTTGGATGCTGGAGGGAATTATGAAATCGAATTTACTCCGGGTCATTTTGAGATTACCAAAAGAGTGGTGGTTCTGGAGGCTCAAGGAAAACAAAAAATCTTTGGTAGCGAGGATCCCGAATTGACTTTCCAAGTTTCAGGCTTGGATTTGCAGGAAGTTTCAAAGGTTCTTTCCGGAAATATTATAAGACAGGCCGGAGAGAAAGTTGGCAAATATGTGATTGGTTCGGGCGATTTGAAGGCTAGTCCCAATTATGAGATTGATTTTAAAGAAGGGCTTTTTGAAATTTTCCCAGCCGAGTTGGCTACTATCATGGATCCCAAGGAAATTGAAACACCATGGGCTGTCTTGCCTAATCTTCCTTCGCATGTCTCAGCACTTACAAAGGATGGACAGATTCTGGAATTGCCTGTAAATTGGGAGACAAGTCAACTCAACCTATTGGCCAAAGGAACTTGTTCATTGCCTGGAATTCTCGAATTGCCAGAAGGAATTCTCAATCCAGAAATGCGCAAACCGATACAAAAACTCACTGTCTTGCCTAAGCCTGCTCCGGATGATATTCTTTTAAGCAATAATAAGTTTGAGCCGGGGTCTTCAAAGTCTGTTTTTGAAATCGGAAAGTTCACGGTAATGGACAAAGTTGACGACCTGCATGATATTACTTTGGTTGAGGGGAGTTTGGACAATAACCTCTTTAGGATAAATGGCCATTCCCTTTCTTGGAAAAATGAAGGAAAACCTAAAATCAAAAGCCAATACTCAATCCTGGTCAAAGTTTTAGATCGGGGAGGAAATACCATAGAAAAAGCGTTTCAACTGAAAGCGGAATTTGTACGGATCAGCGATATCGAGGTGACTAATACATTCACGCCAGACGGTGATGGAATCAATGATACTTGGGGTATCTCGGCTTTGGGTGTTTCAGAGGGTGCCAGAGTACAGGTTTTCGAAAGAAGTGGGTCCTTGATTTTCTCCACTGAAAATCCCGAAGAAAGATGGGATGGCATATACCAAGGCCGTGCATTGCCGGAAGGAACTTATTATTGGATTTTGAATTTTCCCAAGACCGGGGAAATGAGGAAAGGCTTCTTGAACTTGTTAAAAAAATAGGATCCACCGACTTTATTGAATGAAAGGGGCTTCAATAGCCTTGGATTTTCATTCAAATATTGAATAATTCAAAACCCGAAGCCGAATCTTCGGGTTTTTGATTTGTATCCGGCTTGAGGCACAATCTTTGGGTTTGGAAATAATGGCTTAAATTTGCTCGTACGTCAATCATCCTGTCACTCTCCCGGAATCATGCGTAAACTGTTCATTTTCCTTTTCCTACTTTTTTCATTCCATCTATCAAATGCCCAAGGCGTTCCTGAGGATTACCAAAAAGCAAAAACAGCGCTGCTTGCCAAAGACTATTGGGCTGCTATGAATGGGTTCAAGCCTTTTACCGATTTGGAGAAATATGGGAATCTGGCCAATTATGCGGCGTTTCATTTGGCAGAGGCAGCTCTTGGAGCCAATCAGCCGATGCAGGCCATCTCTGCCTTGCAGCCGATTTACAGCAAAACGTGGAACAAATCCGATGAGGCAAAATTCCTCCTTGCAGTGGCTTATTTTAAGAATAAACAGAACCCAGAGGCGCTTCGGGTAATCAAAACCATTAAAAACGAGCAAATCCTCAAGCAATCCTATAATGCGACATTTGAGTACCTAAACAACTCCACAGCAAGTTTTTTGGTGGCGAATCTGAATGAATTTCAGACAAATGAAGGCTACACTGCGGCACTCGCTGCTGTTTTACAGAAGCAAACAATCATGTCTGCCAGCGAAAAGGAAGCTTTGAATCAAATCAGAGCGACAAACCCAAAAGTAAGTCCAGTAAAGGATGACGTCTTGGATCTGGTGGTGATTTTGCCCTTTACAGGTTCGGGAGCCTCTTCCATTTCAGGAATTGGATATACCGATTTCATGTTTGAGTTGTATCAGGGAATTGAATTCGGTGTCGATCAGCTCAAAAATGAGGGGCGAAAGGTCAATTTGATGACTTTTGATTCCAAGCGGGATTTGAATCATCTGTCTAATCTCCTGAACGATCCAACAATAAAGCAAGCCGATGTGATTATAGGCCCGATTTATCCTGAGGAAAGTGATCTCGTAAGTGCTTTTGCGGAAAAAGAACAGATTCCATTTATCCATCCACTTTCGAATTTGGGAGAGCGTTTTGAGCAGACCGATTTCAGCTATTTGTTTCGGCCTTCTGTCAATTCCCTCTCCACGGGAGTCATATCCAGTCTTAAATCTCAACGCTGGGGCACCCGGGTCGCGGTTGGATACAGCGGAAGTGCAAGAGATGAAAAGTTGGGACTTTTACTTCAGACTGAATTGCAGAAAGCAGGATTCCAGGTGACTAAAATCGAAAAAATTGACCCAAGAAATGCAGCAAGTTTTCTTCAGGGAATTGGAGTGAGAAGAGGTAATAATCCTGCCGTTGATCAAATCATTTTGTTGACTGACGATCCAGCCATCGCTCAGCCGGTTTTTTCCCTGATGGAAAGTATTACTGCCTCGGTTCCAGTTTTGGTGATGGATTCATGGTTGGGTTTCAACTTTGCCAACTACGAAATGCTGGAGTTTCCAAACTTCTATTTCATCGCAAACAATACACCAAAGTTTGGTTCTGAAGCGATTGATCAGTTCCGTGATCAATTTTATGAGCAGTATTTGGGCTTTCCTAGCTTGAATGCTATTCTTGGATTGGAGTTGGTCTACTGGTTGGGTGAAAACGAAACTGTAACCTTTGACTTTGATCTCAGAAGAAGTCTAAATCAAAACGCCTTCCAGCCCGGCAAATTGACCTGGGGTTTCAATTTTCAAAATTCGAACAACAACAGCTATGCTCCGGTATTCAAACTGGAAGCCGGTGAGCTGATTCCATTAAACTAAATCATGCAGATTACTGAAAGCAAGCGGCTTTTTGCCCATGCAAAAAACTTTATCCCAGGTGGAGTTAATTCGCCTGTCCGTGCCTTCCGTGCAGTGGGTGGAGAACCTATTTTCATTAAGCGGGCTGACGGAGCATTTCTTTACGACGAGGATGGAAATTCCTACATCGAGCTGATCAACAGCTGGGGTCCGATGATTCTGGGTCATAATCACCCGATGATCCGGGAAGCAGTTATCAAGGCAATGGAAAACGGGACTTCCTTCGGAGCTCCCACAGCCAGAGAGGTGGAAATCGCCGAACTGATCGTAAGTATGGTGCCCTCGGTGGAGAAGGTCCGTATGGTCAATTCCGGAACTGAAGCCACCATGTCGGCTATCCGTGTGGCCCGCGGATACACAGGTCGCGACAAATTCATCAAAATGGAAGGCCATTACCACGGACATGGGGATTCATTCCTCATTTCAGCTGGTTCCGGTGCGATTACCATGGGCAATCCCGATTCACCGGGAGTAACAGTGGGGACCGCCAAGGATACGCTATTGGCTCCTTACAATGATTTGGAGGCTATCGAAACGCTGGTGGCTGCAAATAAAGGAGAGATCGCAGCCTTGATTTTGGAGCCTGTGCCGGGAAATATGGGCCTTTGCCTTCCCAAGCCGGGATACCTTCAGGGATTGAGAGACATCTGTACACGGGAAGGAATCGTGTTGATCTTTGACGAGGTGATGACAGGTTTTCGATTGGCGAAAGGCGGAGCACAGGAGCTTTTCGGGGTGACTCCTGATATGACAACGCTTGGCAAAATCATTGGTGGAGGTATGCCTGTCGGTGCTTATGGAGGCAAAAAGGAAATCATGGAATTTGTTTCCCCTGCCGGTCCAGTCTACCAGGCAGGAACACTTTCCGGAAATCCGATAGCCATGGCTGCCGGTTTGACCATGCTCAACTATCTGAATACACATCCTGAAGTCTATTCCCGATTAAAAGAAATCGGGATGCAAATCGCTGCAGGTATGGCTTCCATCAACCATAAGTTGGGACATGACTTCACCATCAATCAGTTGGGAAGTATGTATTCTCTGTTCTTTACAGAGGAGTCAGTAACCGATTTTGAATCCGCCAAGAAATCCGACACTGCCCTTTTTGGCAAGTATTTCCAAGCCATGCTGAAGCGCGGTGTGTATTTGGCGCCATCCCAGTTTGAAAGTTTGTTTCTTTCCACGGCACTGACTGATGAGCTGATTGGGAAAATACTCCAAGCACACGAGGAGAGCATCAAAGAGATCTTGTAAGAATTGTATCCGTAAGAAAAATGGCAATCAAAGTATACGGCATCAAGAATTGTGACACGATGAAAAAGGCATTCACTTTTTTGGAAGGAAAGGGAGTGACTTACGACTTCATTGATTACAAAAAACAAAAACCAACTCAGGAACTCCTGGAAGGCTTTTTAGCTAAAACCACCTTGGAATCCTTGGTCAATAAACAGGGTACGACATACCGAAAAATGGATGATTCCCAGAAAGCTGCCTTGGAGAAAAAGGAAACAGCTTTGCCTCTTCTGATCGAAAATTCCAGCATGATCAAACGCCCAATAATTACCTATCCGGACGGATCCCTGACCATGGGATTTGTCCCTGACCAAATCAGCCAAAAGCTTTAATTCGCAAATCCGACCCTAAGTGGTCGGATTTTTTTTAATACACGATTGTATCTGTGGGTAATTTAGGAAGGGAATAATTGCCTGCTTCAAATAAAAATGGAAAGTTAAGGTTGCCCGCATTGGGCAGTTCGGTAGAGGCGGGCGTATCAAAGGCAAAGACTTTCTGCAGGGATTTGCTCGCCTTCAAGGCTTGAATCTGCGATAAACTCACCTGGGTTTTATTCAGGTAGAGCAGCTTCAGGTTGGGCAATTGGGCCAATTTTTCCAATGAGTTTCCGGAAATGGCAGTGCTGTTCAACTTCAAAACCGTCAGATTGGGTAAACCTGCCAGGCTGTCCAACAACACATCAGTCATTTGGGTGCCGCCCAAGTCCAAATAGGCCAAACGGCGTTTAACAGGAGCCAGCTTTTCCCAGTCTTTGTCTTGGAATTCAGGGAAATTGGTACAGGTGATTTTTAGTAATCCCGATCCCGATTCCACCGCTTCCGCAAAAAATCCAGAGGATTTCAAGTCAGCCAAGGAATCAGCAGAAATGGGCTGCATCTGGGTGATTGGGTAAAATGGAGTCTGATTTTTCAGGATAAACCGCTCGATCAGTTTCCTGGGAATCCCCGCTTCTGCCAGGGTTTGATTTTCTTTTGCACCAGTCTTGATCCAGCTTTCTATCAGCGCGATTTCTTCCTTGGAGGGTTGGGGCTTTTCGGAAGGAGGCATGTGTTTTTCGTCCTCCTTCGGTAAAATCAGCCGTGCAAACAAGGCACTGTGTTCAGCGTCACCTGCAGTCAGCACCAATCCATCTTCACCACCTTTCAATAAGTTGGCAAGGTTGCTCAAGTCCAATTCCCCTTTTTTATTTCTGGGATTGTGACAGCTTTTGCAGTTTTTATTGAGGATTGGCTGAATGACTTCTGCATAGAGCTCTGCATTTTCCCAGTTTTCTTCGGGAAGCTGCGGACCTTTTTCCGGTTCGATTTCAGCTCCAAGAAGGGATTGAAAATCAGCTGGAAGGACCTCAGTAAAGTAATTTTCTCCATGAGTCAGCGTTCCTCCCAAATGTCCAGTAACGGTCATAACCAGGCCTAACCCTAAAGCGGATACTTTGATTTTGGTGTCCAGGCGATCTGATTTTTTTGCCTGAACGTAAAGCCAAAAACTTCCCAAGGCAGTACTAATGCCACCAACCAAATGGATTTGGACATCTTCCCAGGCAAAACCCTCAAATTGATATTGGAGGAATCCGCTTAATCCTGCTACTAAAGCGGCAACTCCTCCCAAAAGAAAAGCAAGTCGGATGGTTGGGAGAAAGTCGTGATTTTCTTTTTTTGGAAGAAAGCAAAGCAGAATCCCAAAAACCAGGATACCAATCGGCAGGTGAACCAAAAGTGGATGCATTCGGCCGAAAAGTGGCCAGAGGAAATCAAACATAAATCAACGTGGGGTAAAGACTCCTTGCATTCAATTTTGGATTTTTAAGCTAATACAGAATGGATCAATTCCCCATGGACATCGGTCAATCGGAAGGGTCTGCCTTGGAAATCATAAGTGAATTTCTCATGATCAAAGCCCATCAGGTGAAGAATCGTAGCATGAAGGTCATGTACTGAAACCCGCTCATCGACTCCGGCAAAACCAAAATCGTCCGTTATTCCATAGCTGGTTCCCTTTTTCACTCCCCCGCCTGCCATCCACATGGTGAAGGCATCCACATGATGATCCCGACCAAGGAAGCCCATTTGTTTACCTTCCCGGTTTTCCTGCATTGGCGTCCGTCCAAACTCTCCTCCCCACACTACCAAGGTTTCTTCCAAGAGGCCTCGCTGTTTAAGATCCAATAGTAAGGCTGCCATCGGCCGGTCGATTTCACGGCATTTATTTCTGAGTCCCATGTCGATCGAACCGTCGTGATCTGTTCCGTGAGTGTCCCAACCCCAGTCGTAAAGTTGAACTACCCGAACGCCTTTTTCCACCAGTTTGCGGGCTAAGAGGCAGTTGTTGGCAAAGGATTCCTCACCTGATTTGGTCCCGTATAGCTCATGCATATATTCCGGCTCGTCGTTGATATTCATGACTTCGGGAACCTCAATCTGCATCCGGTAGGCCATTTCGTATTGGTTGATTCTGGAAAGAATTTCAGGATCACCAAACGTCTCGAAATCCTCCTGATTCGCCTGATTAATGGCGGAAATGACATTTTTCTTCAGATCACGGGACATCCCGCTGGGATCTTCGAGGTACAGAACGGGGTCGCCTTTGGAGCGGCATTGCACACCTTGGTAGACCGAAGGCAAAAATCCCGAACCCCAGACACTTTTGCCTGCATCAGGCGTTTTTCCTCCGGAAGTCAGCACCACAAAGCCGGGAAGATTTTGGTTTTCGGTACCCAATCCATACGTCACCCAGCTACCCAAGCTTGGTCTTCCCAACCTTGCCGAGCCCGTCTGCATAAATAATTGAGCGGGTCCATGGTTAAACTGATCGGTGTGCATGGCTTTCAGAAAGGCCACCTCATCGGCAACTTTGGCGAAATGAGGTAAGTAATCAGAAACCCATGCCCCGGATTCCCCATGTTGGGAAAATTTGGCCTGAGGGCCGAGCATTTTGGGGACTCCCCGGATAAAGGCAAACTTTCGTCCTTCCAGCAAACTCTCCGGACAAGCCTGATCGTGGTATTTGGCAAGCTCGGGTTTGTAATCAAAGAGTTCCAGTTGGGATGGGGCACCAGCCATGTGGAGGTAAATGATGGATTTGGCTTTGCCTAAAAACGGTGGAGGCAAGGGGGCCAAGGGATTCAAGTCCCGTTCCGATAATTGAAGGCCTGAGGTGGATTTGGAAAGCTTTCCGGGTTCACAGCCAAAAAGTAAAGGAGCCATAGCCAATCCACCCATTTTGCTGACACAGTCCATCAGAAAATGACGACGGGTTTGGTGTTGCAGCTTTTGCACCGCTAGTTCGGCGAAGAGTTTTTCCAGACTGTTCATCTTATGGCTTGGTTAAAAATTCATCCAGATTCATCATAGCATTTGCGACCACCGCCATGGCAGCTTCTTCAGGTTTTGCTCCCGGGTAAAATTCTTCCAATGCCTTTGGGTCTTGGGTGAATTCAGTTTTTGCGGAAGCATATAATTCGAGGAGAGTTTTCTTTTTTCCTTCAGAAATCGGGCTCAGAACCAACTGCTCGTAGGCTTGGGAAATTGCCCGCTCAGCATTTCCGGAGCTTTTTTCCCAGGTCTTTTTTCCCAGATTTTTCGCGGCTTCGAGATAAACTGGATCATTAAGTGTGACCAAAGCTTGAAGCGGTGTGTTGGTGACGAGTCGTTTGCTCAGGCAAACTTCCCGACTGCCCGCATCGAATGAAATAAAGGAAGGGTAGGGGCTGGTTCGCTTCAAAAAGGTATAAATCCCTCTCCGATATCGATCTTCTCCCTCACTTTCTGTCCAGGATTCTCCATTGTAAACGGTCTGCCAGATTCCTTCAGGCTGGGGAGGTTTAACTCCCGGGCCATACATTTTTCTACTGAGCAAGCCGCTCACTGCCAAGGCTTGGTCCCTGACCTGCTCCGCAGAAAGCCGGAATCGTGGACCTCGCGCGTACCATTGATTGTCGGGATCTTGTCGGTAAGCCTCAGCCGAAATTGCGGAAGACTGCTTGTAGGTCTGAGAGGTTACGATCTCCCGGATCAAAGACTTGATGCTCCAATCGTAGTCATTCATCGTCTTCCAAGCCAGGTAATCCAGCAGCTCCGGATGGGTGGGGGGATCTGACTGGCTGCCCATGTCTTCCAAAGTTCGGACGATGCCTCTGCCGAAAAGTTGATCCCAAATTCGGTTGACCAACGTTCTGGAAGTCAGTGGATTTTCAGCGGAAGTCAGCCAATAGGCAAATCCCAATCGGTTGGCAGGCCACTTTTCCTGCCAGCCTCCAAATTCAGCAGGTGTTTTTGGTTTGACCTGGTCGCCCGGTACCATCCAATTGCCCCGCTCAAATACCTGAGTTGTCCTGCTCATGTAAGGGGGATTTTCGATTAGGATTGGGAGTCTTGTTCCGCGAAATTTCAGGAGTTCTTCCCAGCTGTTTTGGACTTGGGCAAAACCCGGTTTGTCTTTTCCCTTCAAGCTTGGCACAAAAGCAAACCAGACTATGGCTGAGGTGTTTTGCTGAGGTTTGGCAGAAGGATTTTTAGCTTCAAAATAAAGATTGACTTTCCCGGAAACTGGCTTGAAAGGAATCTGCCGAACGATTTCACCTTCTGTTTTATTGATCACGAAAGAGGCCAGTACTTCTCCCTCCGGCCCGTCCTTTCGAATGGTCATTTGGGTTCCGTTTATTCCGGTCCAATAGTCCAGTAGCATCTGGTCGGAGCCTTGCGTGTCGATATTTTTATACACCGCAGATCCTCCCGGCCACAGTCCCAGCCATTTTGTGTCGATCAATTCGGCCTTGTTGAAATCTGTGGCTAGGTGAGCAGCATATTTTGGCTCGAAGAATTTGAGGAAATCTCCCCGGATTTTTGCTGCTTTTTCTCCCTCCTGGGCTTTGGTCCAGTTGAGCACTGCTTCAATTTGACCTTGTTGGGCTTCCTCGTAAAACCGAAGTCTAGGCTCCTCATCATGGGTATCTTCATCCCGGGTATTGTTGAAAAAGGCGGCAGACTGGTAATATTCCTCATGACGAATCGGATCATAGGTATGGCTGTGGCATTGCACACAGGCCATGGTAGTACTTTGCCATACTTCATAGGTAGTATTGACCCGATCCAACAATGCAGCCACCCGGAATTCTTCGTCCTGAGTACCTCCCTCGTCATTGTTCATCGTGTTTCGATGAAAAGCCGTGGCCGTCAGTTGGTCCTGAGTTGGATTGGGAAGCAGGTCTCCGGCCAGCTGCTCGATGGTGAATTCATCGAAAGGTTTATCATCGTTGAACGCACGAATCACCCAATCCCGATAAGGCCACATCGTACGGGAGACGTCGCGTTCGTAACCTTTGGTATCGGCATATCGGGCAAGGTCAAGCCACCAGGCCGCCCATTTTTCTCCATAAGCAGGGGATGAAAGCAACTGGTCGACGGCTTGCTCATAGGTGATTTTTCCGGCAGAAAAATCCGAAACCAACGAGTCGGAAGGTGGCAAGCCAGTCAAGTCCAAAGCCACCCTGCGAAGAAGGCGGAGTGGCTGTTCCTCCATGGAAGGGATCATTCCTTTTTCCGTAAGTTTTTCCCGGATCAATAGGTCGATCGGAGCCAAATTGGCTTCCCTGTCTGTACTACCGATACCTGCAGATTGGATTTGGCTGGTAATCTCGGGTTCTTTTACTGGTTCATAGGCCCAATGTTTTCCCCATTTTGCACCCTGTTTGATCCAGGTTTTCAGCAGTTCAATTTCCTCTTCCGAAAGTGCGGGTCGTTGATAGGGCATCCGAAGTTCCGGATCGGAATGTGTGAGGCGTTTGATCAGTTCGCTGGAATTGGGATCACCGGGAATAATCGCCGGATGACCGGACTCAGTCGGTGCGAAGGCCTCCTCTTCAAACAGCAAGCTGAATCCACCACTTTTTTTTACACCTCCATGGCAGGTGATGCAGTGTTTGTTGAGGATAGGTTTGATCTCCGAACTGTAGTCGACTTCTTTTTCTCTTCCAAAAAAGAAAAAACCGATCACGGAGATTCCGATCAGAAGGCTTAGAAGGATGGCAAGTTGATTCCGGTTCATTTCTCAGGGTCAGAAATGAAAAATAGAGATTTTCAGTGTAGGATGGAAGTTGAATCTCTTGACTGGAGGCTAAAAAATTGAAAAGCCTCCTTGCAAGCAAAGAGGCTTCGGTAATTTATTTTTTCAACGGAAAGAAATTCGGTAGGTTTTTCAGAATATCAGCTGTCATCGCATCCAAGTCGTAGTCGGGTCTCCATCCCCAATCCTCTCTGGCCCGGCTGTCGTCGATGCTATCCGGCCAAGAGTCGGCAATGGCTTGACGGAAGTCTGGATCATAGTCGATTTGGAAGTTTGGTACGTGTTTTTTGATGCTTTCGTAGATTTCTTTTGGGGAAAAACTCATACCGGAAAGGTTGTAGCTGGAGCGGATTTTCACCGATTCCCTGGGTGCATTCATCAGGTCCAAGGTAGCCTTGATCGCATCCGGCATATACATCATCGGCAGGTAGCTGTTTTCGCGGAGGAAGCAGGTGAATTTTTCCCCGGCCAAGGCTTTGTGGTAAATGTCGACTGCATAATCAGTCGTGCCACCACCCGGTAGGGATTTGTATCCGATCAATCCCGGATAACGGAGGCTTCGGACATCCACTCCATACTTTTGGAAGTAATATTCGCACCATCGTTCTCCTGCCTGCTTGCTGATCCCGTACACGGTGTTGGGTTCTTTGACGCAGAATTGGGGCGTATTTACCTTTGGAGTATTGGGTCCGAAAACGGCAATTGAAGAGGGCCAGTAGATTTTATCCAGTTTCAGGTCTTTGGCCAATTCCAGGACATAAAGCAAACTCTCCATGTTGAGATGCCAGGCAAAGAGCGGGTTCTTTTCACCAGTTGCTGAAAGCACTGCAGCCAAATGATAGATCTGCGTGACATGTTCTTCTTTGACCAGATCCCGGAGGGCTTCCTTGTTCATTGCGTCCAATACTTCAAATCGGCAATAATCAAAAGCAACTCGAGCTGAATCTCGGAGGTCTGTTGCGATAACTTGCTCACCGCCAAACTGATCCGCAAGAGAACGAGTGAGTTCTGAACCTAGCTGCCCGGCAGCGCCGATGATGAGGATTTTTTCCATGTCTTTCCTTCAAAAAAAGCCCGAAAGTCGCCTTGAGGGTTTTTGTTTATATTTGGGTTTGCTTGCGCAAAAGTAGTAAAAAAGACCTCTCCGCATTGGTTTTTTGATCAGCGGAAATCCTCAAAAAACAAAAACAATTTTAATCCATCGAGCATGTACGATCAGTTTAAACCCAAATTGGAGCAAGAGCTTAAATCCATCGAGGAAGCAGGACTATTCAAAAGGGAAAGAATCATCACTTCACCGCAAGCCGCAGAAATCACCATTGCTGGCGGTCAGAAAGTACTCAACTTCTGTGCGAATAATTACTTGGGACTTTCCTCCCATCCGAGAGTGATCGAAGCTGCCAAAGCTGCTATTGATACCCATGGATTTGGCATGTCATCCGTTCGATTCATTTGCGGTACTCAGGATATTCACAAGGAGCTCGAGCGAAAGATCTCCGAGTTTTTGGGTACAGAAGATACCATTCTATATGCTGCGGCCTTTGATGCAAACGGAGGAGTGTTTGAACCACTCTTTGGTCCGGAGGATGCGATTATTTCCGATGCTTTGAATCACGCATCCATCATCGATGGTGTTCGACTTTGCAAGGCGATGCGCTACCGCTATGAGCATAACAATATGGCGGACCTGGAAAAGCAGCTTCAGGACGCCATCGCTGCCGGAGCCAAGCAAAAAATCATCGTGACCGATGGCGTTTTCTCCATGGACGGAACCATCGCCCAGTTGGATAAAATCGTCGAATTGGCTGAGAAATACGAAGCATTGATCATGTCAGACGAATGCCATTCTACCGGATTTATGGGAAAAACAGGTCGAGGAGTCCATGAGCATCGCGGGGTGATGGGCAAAATCGACATCATCACCGGTACGCTGGGTAAAGCATTGGGTGGAGCCTCCGGTGGTTTTACATCAGGCCGAAAGGAAATCATCGAGTTGCTACGTCAGCGATCCAGACCGTATTTGTTTTCGAATACCTTGGCTCCTTCCATTACCGGAGCATCCATAGCCGTGTTTGATCTGCTTTCTGAGACCACAGAGCTTCGCGACAAACTCGAGGAAAACACGATGTATTTCCGTGAAAAAATGACCGCGGCAGGATTTGACATCAAGCCGGGTGAGCATGCGATTGTGCCGATTATGCTTTACGATGCAGTGCTTTCTCAGAAGATGGCCGAAAAGCTTCTTGAAAAAGGAATCTACGTGATCGGATTTTATTATCCGGTGGTTCCAAAAGGTCAGGCCAGAATCCGGGTCCAGATTTCCGCTGGTCACGAACGGCATCATTTGGATAAAGCGATTGCCGCTTTTATAGAAGTAGGCAAAGAATTGGGGGTCGTTAAGTAAGTTCCGTTCCGTCTGGACCTAGATTAAAAAAAACCGGCAAAAGCGAATTTTGCCGGTTTTGTCATTTTTTCAAACCAGTATTTGGTCACAAAGACTTACTGGTCATTGCCAACTTCCGTTTGGTTGAAAGGTCGTATTCGGAAAGATTTTCGAAGCGGTCATCCAAGTCTTCATTGTTCAGGTAATCGTTGATGATTTCACGAATTTCCTGAAACGATAAGTTATGTAGCACCTTTCCGTTTTTCATCATGGAGATTTGTCCGGTCTCTTCAGATACCACCAAAATCAAAGCATCTGTCGCTTCTGACATACCTATGGCGGCTCGGTGTCTCAGTCCAAACTGTGCCGGAACTTCGCGTTCTGTTACCGGTAAAATACAGCGGGCAGCTTTAATTCTTCCTTTGTGGATGATCACCGCACCGTCATGAAGCGGACTGTATTTGTTGAAAATCGAAATTAGGAGTCTTTTGGATAGTTCTGCATCCAGGATGTCACCACTTTCTGCATAGAATTTCAATTCAACCGTACTGGAAATAACGATCAGTGCACCGGTATTGCTTCCAGACAGTGACTTGGTAGCATCGATGATTGGGCTGATGTTGAAGGCTGAGTTTTCTTTTTTTCTCCAAAAAAACAGGAGGTCTTTCCAGACATTGTCATCGGAGAAAATTGAGGAACGACCCAAAATCAGGAGGAACTTTCGGATTTCCGGAGCAAAAATGATAATGGCAGCAATCACACCCACTCCCATAAATTGGCCTAAAATGGCTGATAGGAGTTCCATCCTAACTGCCCTTACGAGCAAATAGATCAGATATAGAGATAGAAATCCAAGGAAGATTTTGATCGCAACACTGCCTTTGAGCAATTTATACACTTGGTACAATAGCGCTGCCACCAATGCAATATCGATCATATTGACAATGGAGATATCTAAAAATCCTATTTTAAACAGCAGGCTCAAGGGTATATTTTTTCGTAAAGTTTAATCGTTTCTTTGGCTTCCTTAACGTCGTGCACTCTGAGGATGTTCGCTCCTTGCAATAAAGCAAACATATTCAAAGCTGTAGTCCCGTTAAGGGCATCCTTTGGTTCGATTTGCAAGGTTTTGTAAATCATTGATTTTCTTGAAACCCCTGCAAGAAGTGGGAATCCCATGACTTCAAAACTTTTAAGATTTCTCAGTAGAAAGAAATTTTGTTCGATGGTTTTTGCAAATCCAAACCCAGGATCGATAATTACATCTTTGATGCCAAGTTTTTTAATAAGATCCACTTTTTCCGCGAAATAGTACAGAGTTTCTGTCAAAATATCTGAATAATTCGCTTGGCTTTGCATGTTTTGAGGATTTCCCTTCATGTGCATGGCAATGTAGGGTACTCCAAGTTTCGCTACCAATGGAAGCATTGCCTTACCTAGGTTGCCGGCAGAAATATCATTGACCAAATCCGCACCTGCAGTTACGGATTCCAGAGCAACCTTAGATCGAAATGTGTCAATTGAAATCAAGATTTCAGGAAATTCCCGGCGAATCACTTCTACTGCTGGAACGACACGCTGCAATTCTTCTTCCACAGAAATATCCACTGCTCCAGGTCGGGTACTGTAGCCTCCGAGATCCAAAAAATCAGCGCCTTCCCGAATCATTTTTTCGGCGATGAAAAGGATGGAATCAGGGCTTTTTGCCACCCGACTGCCTTCAAAAAATGAATCCGGAGTCAGATTCAGAATTCCCATTACCTTGGGTTTGTCCAGGCTAATCAGCCTTCCCTTGATTTGAAGTGTATATTTTTGGGGAAATAATTTATCTTCGATCGAAGAAGACGGACTTGATCCGGAGAGCATTAAACTAAAGTGTTTTGGAGACTAAAACCAGCAACGAATATAAGCAAGTAATCGCCCGATGTAAAGATTTATTCCGGAAGAAAACCCTGGATTATGGGACTGCTTGGAGGATTTTGAGGCTTTCATCGATTACAGACCAGATTTTTATAAAAGCTCAGCGAATTCGTTCCATTCAGGAAAAAGGTAGTCAGAAGGTCAATGATCCAATCGTTGACGAGTTTGTGGGAATTATCAATTATTGCCTGATTGCACTCATCCAAATTAGCCTGAGAGGAGACGACCGGATGGATATTCCATTTGATGAATTAGAGCCGCTTTATGACAGATGGACAGCGGATACCAAGGCACTTTTGGAGAATAAAAATCATGATTACGGAGAAGCTTGGAGAGATATGCGTGTCAGTTCGATGACCGATATAATACTCATGAAGCTTTTCAGAGTGAAGCAAATTGAGGATAATCAGGGAAAAACAATCGTCTCGGAAGGAATCGAGGCCAACTATCAGGATATGATAAATTACTCAGTTTTTTGCCTTATTAAATTAGGATACCATGAATAAGCAAGCCATACTTTGGGTCCTCCGTCTTTTGGTGGGAGGGCTTTTTATTTTCTCAGGGCTCATTAAGGTCAATGATCCAGTTGGGACGGCCATCAAGTTGGAGGAATACTTTGACGTTTTTTCCAATGATATAGCAGGGTTTTTCTACGCCTTTAAGCCGTTTGCACTTTATATCGCGACGGCCTTGGTAGTGGCAGAAGTGGTGCTCGGTTTAATGCTGATTTTGGGAGTTAAGTTGAAGCAGACCATTTGGGCTCTTGGCCTGATGATCCTTTTCTTTACGTTTTTGACCTTTTATTCTGCTTATTTTAATAAGGTTACGGATTGTGGCTGCTTTGGCGATGCCATCAAATTGACACCTTGGGAGTCGTTTTATAAGGACATTATCTTGTTGGTGATGATTTCTTTTCTGTTCATTTTCAGAAAAGACCTTCCGGAGGAAACGCCAAAATGGGCGAGTGTTTCAGCTGTTGTAAGCTTAATCCTTTCCCTAGGTTTGGCAGTTTGGGCGATTCAAAACTTACCCTTTATTGATTTCAGAGCTTACAAAAACGGAGTAAGTATCCCGACAAACATGCAGCCTTCCGCACCGCTTCAATATACTTATGTGATGAAAAAGGGAGGAGAGACGTTCAAGTTTGATCAATATCCTACAGACGAAAGCTATGAGTTTGTGGAGATGGTTTTGAAAAATCCCGAGGCTTTACCCAAGATTTCTGATTTTGCTGCATGGAATGCGGAGAGCGATCAGACTGAGTTCCTTTTTGCGGGAAACAAAGTGGTCATTCTAAGCAGCAACATGTCCAAAATGAGTGACGCCAACCTTGATGCGTTGACTGAGTTGGTCAAATCATTGGAAGGGGCTCCGGTTGACGTGGTGTTTATGGCTGCTGCAACTCAAGAGGAGATTGATGCCTTTTTGTCCAAAAATAACTGGAGTGTCATCGGTCTTCAAGCCGATGCGACAGTTGTTAAAACCATTATGCGTGCAAATCCCGGAATAATGATCTTGAAAGACGGTGTGGTGATGGAGAAATTCCACCACAACAATACTCCGGAGGCAACCGATGTTTTGGACTTTTTTCTATGAGTAAGAATCTCAAAGTTGTTTTGGTTGGTTTACCGGGTTGCGGGAAGAGCACCTTTGGGCGTCAACTTGCCCAAGAGTTGAAGTTTCCCTATTTGGACTTGGATATTCAGGTGGAGGAAAAATTTCAGCAGAAAATACCGGAAATTTTTTCCATTTACGGAGAAGGGAAATTCAGAGAATGGGAAACTGAGACGCTTTCGGAATTACTGAAACGGGAATCTTCTTTTGTGTTAGCGACCGGTGGTGGAGCTCCCTGCTTCAATGACAATATGGATATGATCAATGAAGCAGCCATATCTGTATACTTGGATGTACCGTTGGATGCAATTTCTGAGAGATTAAGAGTCTCAAAGGTTCAAAACCGACCCATGTTTCAAGGGTTGGATCAGGGTGAAATCACATTGAAGCTGAAGAGCTTACTATCCCAACGAGAGTATTTTTACAATCAGGCAAAAATAAAGCTCAGCGGTGAGGATTTTTCCGCTGAGCTGTTGATGTATGAGCTGATCAATCAGCTCAAAAGTTAAAACCAAGGGTTAATACCCCAGAGGTTATGTTGTTTTCCAATTCTGTCAAGGGGCCGTAGTTGAATCCATCTTCATCCAAGACTTGATAACTACGATATAGGGCATTGAATTTTTGGTTGACCAAGGCAAAATCAATGGAGAATGATTTGATTCTCACTCCTATACCACCGCTGATTTGTTGAGTGCTTTGATCAAATCCGGGTGAATTGGAGAAGGGATCTCCAAAATGGGCATAACCGGCCCTTACCCTAAACATGTCAAATTTTGCTTCGCCGCCAATTCTGTAATTGATTGTGCTGGTATAAATATCATTGATTACCTGATTGTCGGGACCTTCGTCAAAGTCATTTGAATTGATGCGACCAGCGCTGTAATCCACCCAATCCACATCAGCAGAAATAAAGCCGTTTTTCCCGATGAAGAATGTTGCTCCTCCTCCGATTTTTAGCGGGGTATTCAGGCCATAATTGCTGATTACCAGATCTGTAATGGCTTCCTGTCTGCCAAGAGTAATGTCTTCCTGCTCAAAGTAATAATTGTTGTAATTAGCGGTCATTCCAGCCTCATACTCTTCGTTGAGCCCATACCAAGTAGGAGATTGGAAAATAAAGCCCAGATTCAAGTAATCAATGGGTTTGTAAATGACTCCCAGGTTCACGTTGACACCAGCACCATTGATGAAGAGGTTTTCCCGCAGGCTTGAATTGGCCAAAGGCTGATCCACAAATTCCTCGTTGTAAGTTTTAAATGAGGAAAAGGAAAGGGTTCGGATTCCTAGACTTCCACCAACAAAGAATTTGTGATCGAAATTGGCTCCATAAGAAAAGGTGATCTGGTTGGCACTTCCCTCCTGAGTAATGTTTTCATCCTGAAAAGGAAAACCTAAGATGAATGAATCATAGGAAGTCGGATTGTCAATCGGTTTTCCATTCTCATCGAATACGATGGGATTAATTTGGTAAGTCTGATAAGCCAGGCCAGTTAGGCCATAGTTTTCAATTTGATTTTCAGGAATTCCAAAAGCGTCATCCAAGTAGAAATCAATGATGGAACTTTCACCGAGTTCATCTGAAAAGTAGCCGTATTCTGTATTGAAATTGGCTATTCTTTGAAAACTGAAGCCAAATGCCCCACCTTTGAAAGATCCTGATTCAAGACTTTCCTTGGGACTTGCCATCACATAGCTCATGTTGGGCAGAGAAAAGTTAGTCGTGTTATACGATTTGCTTTGTCCCAAATAGCGAGTATCCACTCCCCAGTCAGAATATCCCAAGCTGATACTGGCTTCTGAGGATCTGAAAAATCCCAGTCCGGCAGGGTTACCTGCTATATTGGAAACATCACCGCCTAATGACCATTGAGTTCCTCCGATCCCGATGATTCTGGCAGAACCCGTAGGATTGGATTTTCCAAATCGATAGGCATCTTCATAGTATCCGCTTTGGGCAAAAGCACCTGCTATAGAAATAGTGCTGAGGGTAAGAAATAATGTCAATAACCTCATTAAATCGTCATTTTGTTGTTAAGAGATAACGGATGTTTTTTGTTTTTGTGCGGCATTTCCGCAAAAAAAAGGGGGAAATTAATTCCCCCTTCCTCCTCTGGATCCGCCAATACTTCCGCCGGAAGATCCTCCTGAGCTTCTGCTCGGAGCGCTAAATCCACTTCCGCCACCAGTACTCATTCTGCTTGGAGCACTGAAGCTGGAAGAGTTGTCATTTGATCTACTTGGTGCAACTGACCTATTGTAAGAAGGAGTTGTACCTCTGTTGTATGTCGGAGATCCGCCTCTGTTATAAGAAGGAGAGGTTGACCTGTTATTATAAGATGGACTCGTAGATCGGTTGTAAGAAGGACTTGTGCTTCTGTTGTTGTAAGAAGGGGAAGTCGCTCTTCCATCGTATCCGGATGAACTTCTCGAAGGAGAAGTATAGCTCCTGGTGTTTGTTCCAGGACTATATGTAGATGATGGTCTTGCAGAAGGAATAGAACTTCTGGATCTTGTACTAACAGCACGGTCAGCAGCAGGAGAATTGACATTTCTTGTACTGGTCACTCTGCTTCTTCCTGAGTTATAATAGTCGTTTTGCGAATTGCTAAAGTCTCTACTTGCTACCCTGGAATTTTCGGAAGACACCAATCTTCTAGCTGATGAATTGACTGCAGCGGCATTTCCTCTTGCTTGAGCTCTGGCGGTGCTTGGCATAATTGAAGCCTCGCTTGACCTGATCCCTGTGTTAGTTATGGAAGAGCCTCTCGTTGGTCTTGCACCGTAAACCACCCTTCGGTCCCCGTATTCACCCCCTGGTAGAATATAGGCGGGATAACCCGGATATACAGGATACATAGGATATCCGAATCCATAACCTGGATACATCGGATAACCGAATCCATACATTGGATATCCATACATTGGGTAGCCATACATCGGATATCCCCAGCCAAACCCAAATCCAATACTCATTCCAAATCCCATTGGATATCCCCAGCCAAATCCCATATAAGGAGACATTCCCCATCCATAAGGACTGTAGCCAAATCCTAGACCAAAGTTAAAATTGATGTTAGGGGAGTTGGAGTTTTGTCCCTCGCTGTTTGCGTAATAATTGTCATAGGCATTGACATTCCCAGTCGTTTTCTGAGCAGGTGCTGTTTCGTCAAAATAAACAACCCCCTCTTCGGTAGTTGTTGATCCTGAAGTTGCCTGATATCTGGAAATGTACTCAGGGTTTACATTTCTGGAACTGAAGTTTTGTTCAGTCACAGTAGGTTCCGCAGCAATGTTTTTGAATGATTGTGGATTGTTATTTTCCACCGCATACTGGGTAGCCATTTTGACGTCTGAAGCCATGAAATACAGGTTGTCATCTACGCCGCTAGTCGCCATTTTATTGGTGCTGCAGGAAGAGATAACTAACGATCCCAAAAGCAAAGAGGCCGGTATTAAGGGTAATTTCTTCATAATTGAAGTTGATTGTTGCTTTGTTATACGGACTGGCAATCCTGAGGTTATACTTTTTGGATTATATTTGCCAACCCTAATTAAGCAAAAATACATACATTTTAATATACCTCACAACCGAATGAGTAAAGGACTTCCAAAGCGCAGTGAAGATTATTCCCTGTGGTACAATGAATTGGTGAAAAGAGCAGATTTGGCTGAAAATTCAGCTGTAAGAGGATGCATGGTCATTAAGCCTTACGGTTATTCCATTTGGGAAAAAATGCAGGCTCAGTTGGACAAAATGTTCAAAGAAACCGGTCATACCAACGCCTATTTTCCTCTTTTTATCCCCAAGTCTTTTCTGAGCAAAGAAGCAAGCCATGTGGAAGGCTTTGCCAAAGAATGTGCTGTGGTGACTCACTATAGATTAAAAAATGCGGAAGATGGCTCGGGTGTAATCGTCGATCCGGAAGCGAAATTGGAAGAAGAACTGATTGTGCGGCCAACCTCTGAGACAGTAATCTGGAGCACTTACAAAAATTGGATTCAATCTTACAGAGATCTTCCTTTGTTGGTCAATCAATGGGCTAATGTGGTCCGTTGGGAAATGAGGACAAGGCTTTTTTTAAGAACATCTGAATTCTTATGGCAGGAAGGCCATACTGCACACGCTACTGCAAAAGAAGCTATGGATGAGACCATTCAGATGATGAATGTTTACGCTCAGTTTGCTGAGGAATACATGGCCGTACCGGTGGTAAAAGGCCGCAAAACAGAAAATGAGCGCTTTGCCGGAGCAGATGATACACTATGTATTGAGGCAATGATGCAAGATGGGAAAGCCCTACAAGCAGGTACTTCCCATTTCTTGGGACAAAATTTTGCAAAGGCTTTTGACGTCAAGTTTGCCACAAAAGAAGGTGGTTTGGAATATGTCTGGGGAACTTCTTGGGGCGTAAGTACACGCCTGATGGGAGCATTAATCATGGCCCATTCCGATGACAACGGACTTCTCCTTCCTCCAAAACTTGCTCCCATCCAAGTCGTCATCGTGCCGATTTATCGGGGAGAAGCCGAGTTGGAAATGATTTCTGTGAAGGCAAAAGAAATCATGTCTGATCTCCGAAAAGTGGGAGTTTCTGTGAAATATGATGACCGGGATACTCAAAAACCAGGTTGGAAATTTGCGGAATATGAATTGAAGGGGGTTCCTGTCAGAATTGCTCTTGGTCCAAGAGATCTAGAAAATGGAACTATCGAAATTGCCAGAAGAGATAACCTGAGCAAAGAGACCTTCGATTTGTCTTCTCAACCCATTGCTGAAAAAATCAGTGGACTTTTAGAAGAAATTCAACAAGGTATTTACAAAAAGGCTTTTGACTTTAGGGCCTCCGTTACCACGGAAGTGAATTCCTGGGAGGAGTTTCAGCAGGTGTTGGAAG
Source organism: Algoriphagus lacus (assembly GCF_003583985.1). GTDB lineage: Bacteria > Bacteroidota > Bacteroidia > Cytophagales > Cyclobacteriaceae > Algoriphagus > Algoriphagus lacus. The sequence goes on from NZ_QXML01000002.1 coordinate 531,448, forward strand.
AAAAAGGAGGATTTATCTCCGCCCATTGGGATGGTACTTCCGAGACAGAAGAAAAGATCAAGGAGCTGACAAAAGCCACTATTCGGTGTATTCCTTTAGACAGGAAAGAGGAAACCGGGAAATGTGTACTTACCGGCAAACCTTCTCAAGGTCGAGTTTATTTCGCCAAAGCCTACTAAACCTCAAAACCCGGAAACTTCCGGGTTTTTTCTTTTTTGATCGTGGGATTCATCCTGTTTCTTGTATTTTAGGCTTTATTCTTCCTCTTTGATCATTATCTACCAATGACTCTTTTAATTCTAGCTAGCCTACTGATTATCGGATTGATACTGCTTTTAGTAGAAATCCTCTTCATTCCGGGTACCACTGTGGTTGGTATTTTTGGTTTGGCGGTTAGCTTAGCAGGAGTGGCATATGCTTTTGCCTCTTTCGATTTTCAGACCGCTCTTTGGATCACAGCAATTGCAGCGGTTCTCAATCTTGTCACAGTTTGGTACGGGTTCAGTTCGGGAGTTTGGAAAAAATTTTCTCTTAAATCTTCGATGCAGGGTGGAGCGTTTGACGGTCGAACTGATGGGGTTTCTGTTGGAATGAACGGAAAGGCTGTTTCGGATATCAAGCCCTTCGGAAAAGCTGCTTTTGGTGAATTGGTTTTGGAAGTGAAATCCGAAGAAGGCTTTATTGAAGTCGGCAAAGAAGTCAGTATTATTAAAATTGAAAACAATAAAATTCTGGTAAAATAACTCTTATGGATCCTTCAAGTTCAATGTTTGTCTTGGTCGCTGCTTTTGCAGGGATCGTTTTATTATTCATTTTTTTATACTTCGTTCCGGTTAATCTTTGGATTACCGCCCAGTTTTCGAATGTAAAAGTCGGAATCGGTGAATTGATCGGGATGAGAATCCGGAAAGTACCGCCAAGCGTAATCGTGAATTCATTGATCACCGCAACAAAGGCAGGATTGCAATTGACCTCCAATGACCTGGAAACGCACTATCTCGCAGGTGGAAATGTACCTACTGTAATAAGGGCTTTGATCTCTGCTGACAAAGCAAACATCAGCTTGACTTTCAAGCAGGCAACTGCGATCGATCTAGCCGGCCGTGATGTGTTTGAGGCTGTTCAAATCTCCGTTAATCCCAAGGTTATCAATACGCCAAATGTAGCCGCTGTGGCTGCTGATGGGATTCAACTCATCGCAAAAGCACGAGTAACCGTACGAGCCAACATTGCCCAGCTAGTAGGTGGCGCTGGAGAAGAAACTATCCTAGCCCGTGTGGGTGAAGGTATCGTAACATCAATTGGTTCTGCGGCTACACATAAAAGTGTACTTGAGAATCCGGATAAAATATCCAAACTCGTGCTTTCAAGAGGTTTGGATGCGGGTACGGCATTTGAAATTTTGTCAATTGATATTGCTGATATTGATGTGGGAACAAACATAGGAGCGAAACTTCAGATCGATCAGGCCTCTGCAGATTTGAAAGTGGCTGAGGCTAAAGCCGAAGAAAGACGGGCGATGGCTGTAGCATTGGAACAGGAAATGAAAGCCAGAAATGTGGAAATGCGAGCGAAAGTAATAGAGGCAGAAGCTGAAGTTCCGAGAGCTTTGGCAGAGGCATTCCGTTCCGGTCAGCTTGGAGTGATGGATTATTATAAAATGGAAAACATCAAATCCGATACTTCTATGCGGGAATCAATAGCCAATTCCGATAAGGATTCGAAAGATTCAGGAATAGGTAAATCGGAGAAGAAATAAGAAAAGGGAGCTATTAAGCTCCCTTTTTTCGTTTACCGTTTGTCGGTTCGGGTTCCTGAATCACCACCGGAACGTAGAGTTCTTTTACCAGGATTTGATTTCCAGCCCAATCCGGAACCACCTGCTGGTAATGAACCGGGAAAATCACGTCAGCTTTTTCATTTAATACTCCGGAAAGCCCCTGTTTTCTAACGATAAAAAAGCCCGGTTTTTCAACTTGGATATTTTCAAATTCAATGGGTAGGATTTCTTGGCCAGTACTGTTCAATAGGCCTCTTTTCCCCTCTTTTTCCACTAAAAAATAACCTTCTTTCAGTCTGCAAACTTGATCAAATCCTAGCTCATTCAGCGTTTGTCCGCTGGAGTTTAGAATGAAATATTGACCTCCTGCTTTGGCTATAGCGGTACCTGATGAAAATTCTTTGATCTCATCCCATTTTGCTTCGCTGATTATTCTGCCCTCTCTATCTATAAGTCCCCACGAGTCGGAATTTCTAAATGTGGCACGTTGCTCGGAGAAAATGCCTGTCTCAGCAAAATTTGGCTCAATTGTCCAATCCCCATTTTGATTGATAAATCCGGACTTTCCGTTTTTGCCTGCAGGAAATAAGCCTTCGCTTCCACCTTTGATCCAGTCTGCTTCAGCGACAGGCTGAACCAACCATCCTTTTTTGCTCAAAAGCCCAAGTTTGTTTTCCCTAAACCTGACATTGTATAATCCTGGTTCAATTAGCTGCACCGATTCCATTCCTACGCCATCAAACAATATCCCGTCCTCCTCCATTACTCTCCGGAGTTTGCCGTGGATATACTCCAGCATTAAGTCTCCTTCCTTGGTGATTTTGTGATAGGAATTGTACGCAACGTCGGATTGGACTTCATCGCCTTTGATGAGTAAATATTGGTTCTCATCAAATCCGTAAAAGTAATCCCCACGAGTGTGCTCAAGTTGATCCACAACGGGATCCATGACATAGTCACCGTCAATATTGATGATACCATATCCGGAGGATTCTTTTGCCAGGAGATACTTTCCATCATTTTCCTGTAGAAGTTGATATGGCCGTTCTGGATCATTGGATAAGGGGAGATAATAGGATTCCCCTTTTTTGATAATGACCATGCCATTTTTCGTAAGCTTGGCTTCTTCCAGGGTTCCAAGGGCAGTGGTCTTGCCATTTCCACGTTCAAAAAGCCAGAATTCATTTCCCTTTCTCCCTAACAGGTAGTTGAAATAGGTTTGTATTTCCTCGTATTCCAGTGGCATCACAAGTTGGCCATATTCATGAAATGCGCCAATCCCTTGTGGCCCTTTGACCAAAATCCAAGGAGCGAGGTATTGGTAAATTTCTGTTCCCTTCAGATCTACCATGGGTTTTAATTCTCTGGATAGCAAAAAAAGCCCATCCTGATTTTTTCCGGTGATTACAGTTTCGCTGAGAACCTCTATCCGTTCGAAGATTGCTCTGGATTTTAGTTTTCCCTGTAAATCATACACGTCCCAAGTTTGAGCAAACACGCTTGAGGAAAAAAGCAGGGAAATCAGGGTGGCTAGAAAGAATCGGGATGAATTGGAAATCATATCGGGTGATAAAATTCTGAAAGGGCTAAAGATAAAATGACCAAAGGATTCTGTGTAATCCTTTGGTCATTTCCAGAAAAGAAACTGTGTTTATTTTTCTGTTTTTACTTTTTCGAGGTCGAAAAGATCGGTGATGATTTCAATCATTTCCTCTGCCTGATTTCGCTGGCATGCTGCTCTTAACTGTACCACCGGTACTTTGAGAATTTTTTGCATCATGCTTTTGGTGATTTTATCAATCAGGACATAATCTTTTTCTTCCACGTTTTTAAGATACCGGCTGAGCTCTTCCTGGCGGATTTGCTCGAGTGACTGCTTGAGCTTATTAATGGTAGGGGATACCATCATTTCCTTCTTCCAGTTGTAAAACTCCTCAATGCTCTCGTTTATTATTTCCTCGACTTGAGGTACTGAGGCAAGCCGCTTTTCCAGAGCTTCGGATGCTTTGCTGCGAATATTGTCAACGTTGTATAGGACTACACCTGGCACATCCTCAACTGAAGTTTCAATGCTTCTTGGTACAGATAGATCCACCAGTAACTTGTAGCTCTGGATGTCAAATTTTTTGACAATCTCTTTGGTAATAAACGGCTCATTTTTCATTATCGAGCAGACAATCACATCTGCCTCGTTCATAGCCTCTCTGCATTCCTCAAATGGAACCACTTCAAGTCCCAAAGGAGCTGCAATTTCCTGGGCTTTGGATAGTGTCCGGTTAGTGATCTTCACCTTAGCATCCGGCAAATGAACCATATTTTTTGCTACATCTTCGCCTATTTCACCTACGCCGATTAGAAGAATGCGAGGTTGATAGGTATTTGAAGTAAGGCTTTCAATCAGCTCAATGGTTGCATATGAGAGGGAGGCGGCACCATCTCGAAAGGAAGTTTCCTGAACAATCCGTTTGTTGGTAAAAAAGATCGTGTGCATCAGCCTATGCAAAAATGGACCTGCCATTTCCAAGTCAGCAGAGGTTTGATAGGCTCTTTTTACCTGATTCGAGATTTGGATGTCTCCGACGACCTGGGCTTCCAAGCCCATTGAAACTCGAAAAAGATGCGATATAGCCTGACGGTCATCATTAAAAATCTCGAAATAGTCCATGTAATTGACCACATCGATAAGACCTTTTTCAAGCCCTACCAATTTGATGATCTCTGTACTTAGATCTAACTCATGGCTGTAGTATACCTCAGTTCTGTTGCAGGTAGATAGAATCAATGCATCGCTCAAACTGAAAAACTCTTTAAGTTTCAGGAGAATACGATGGCTTGATTCTTCGTCCAAAGAAATTAATTCCCGGATCTGAACAGGGGCGGTTTTATAGGATAGACTGATCGCTCGAAACTTGATCTGCATCTTTACAAGTTTTGCATCGCAAATTTAACAGACAATGCTCCTTTTAAGTTTGTTTCGTGTAATTGTGAATTAATTTAGAATATATCTAAATAATGATCTTAAAATTCTTAGTTTCCAGAACCCATTTTGTTTTCTTAAACAGTATGTATTAACTTATAAGTTATTGTTTTGGGCTATACTTTTTGACTGATGACCGACAGGTTTTTTTATTGGATGAAATCTTATCTGGGATTTTCCCGAAAAGAATCCCGTGGATTTCTTTTACTGATTCCCGTTTTGCTTCTCTCTGGATTGTCACCTTCATTGGTTCGTTTTTACAAAAACAGGCAAGCAGAACAAAATTTTGCCCATTATTTAGGTCAGTTGGATAGTCTCGGGAAGTTGGAAGTCCAATTGGTCAGTTCTCCCTATCCGACCTTTAACCCACAGGATACAGCTAAAAATACCCGAAATCAAAAACAACTCGAAAATCTAAACCGGATTCCGTTTGCGGAAGCAGATTCAATCACCCTTCAGATTGTGCCCGGTATTGGTCAAGCTACAGCGGGCAGGATCATCAAATACCGTGAAAATCTTGGTGGATTTCACAGTCAAGGGCAGTTATTGGAAGTATTTGGAGTCAAAGAAGAAACGGCTGTATCACTTTGGGAGTTTTTTGAGTTTGAACCTTTGATTTTTCGAAAAATTCCAATCAATTCAGTCGCACTTGAAGATTTGTCAGCCCATCCCTACATCAGCTATGGTGAGGCCAAAGTTTTGTTGGCATATCGTAACCAGCACGGGAAATTCCTTTCGGAAGCGGACCTGTTGAAAATCAAAATTTTCAAATCCGAGTGGGTTGAGAAAATCAGTCCCTACCTGAATTTTGATTAATCCGGAATTTTCCACGGAAATGTAAATTGAATTTTTGCTCATCTTTGAGGCATGAGTTCCACTCAAGATCAGAAAATCAACCTTCCCATTTTAAATCTTCCTCATTTTGAGCCAACGATTCGTCAGTCAGATGGGAAGCTTTGGATTTTTGACTCATTGAGGAAAAAGTATTTGGTATTAACTCCGGAAGAGTGGGTTCGACAACATTGGACCAATTATTTAATCAATCATCAGGATTACCCTGGAGGACTTTTTTCTTTGGAAAAAGGATTGAAATACAATAAATTACAAAAAAGGACTGATTTGGTTGTTTTTGACCGGGAAGGTAAGCCCTACCTATTGGTCGAGTGTAAAGCCCCTACGATAAGGATTAATGATCAAACCTTGGGGCAGGCCATGGCTTACAACCGGGAATTAAATTGTCCCAATCTGATTCTTTCGAATGGCATAAAACATTTTTATATGGCATATGACAGTGACGAAAAAAAATTTATTCAACGTCAAAGTTTACCGATTTGTCCCAAATAACTAGTCTTTTTTTATGATTTAAATCAGTCATTTTTTAAATTCAAAGAACAATTTTTACCCAGCAATTACAATTATGTCTAGTCATCCTCACAATACGCCATGTGAGCTTTGCGCCAGCAGGAAGTATTCACTTTTCTCTGACCTCCCGGAAGCTCAGATTTGCACAATATCTGATCATAAGAATCTGATATCCCATCGAAAAGGACAGATTCTCTATTACGAAGGAACCAAGCCTTTGGGTATTTTCTGCATCAATGCCGGTGTAGTCAAAGTCTATAAAACCGCCTCAAACGGCAAGGAACAAATCATTCACTTAGCTCAAAAAGGAGACTTTCTGGGTTATGCAGCACTTTTGGGAGAGGAAAACTATTCCAATTCTGCTATGATCATCGAGGATGCCAAAATCTGTTTTGTCCCTAAAGAAGCCTTTATTAACTCCCTTCTCCACAATACGCAATTTTTTAGACGTGTTGCAAAGGCATTGAGCCATGAAATCGGAGTAATGGAGGAAAAGCTTACTGATGCTACCCAGAAAAGTATCCGGGAGCGACTTGCCTTTGTCCTCCTTCAGTTGGGAAATTCCTATGGTGTAGAAGGAGCCGGTAGTCAAAAAATTGATCTTATTCTTAGCCGAGAAGAAATTGCCGGGATCGTCGGGACAGCTACAGAATCCGTTATTCGCCTGCTTTCCGAGTTCAAAAAAGACAAGCTGATCGATCTGGATGGAAAGAAAATCATTATCAAAGACCGGCGGGGACTCGCCCGCTTATCAGATTTTTACGCCTGATTAGAACCTCTTCCCCAGGATTCGGGTTTTTCGGACATGAACAGTACACTTATCAGTTGGCTGACATTCCGGAAAACCCGATTTCTTTTTTTCGGGCTTCTCATGATGCCGTTTTTTTCCTATTCACAGTCTCTCGCTTACAAGACTTTGCTGGATGGATTATATGACAAAAATTTTCCTGTAGTCAAAGCGGAGCAAATAAGTGACCTTTCCAATTACCAGGTGCTTGATGCCAGGGAACGGGAGGAGTTTGAGGTAAGTCATCTTTCAGGTGCCAAATGGGTTGGCTATGAGACGTTTGATTTGAAGAATGTAGAAAATCTGGATCGAAATGAGCCGGTTTTAATTTATTGTACCGTGGGAGCCAGGTCTCAGGAAATCGGCAAAAAGCTTCAGGAAGCTGGATTTACCCGAGTTTACAATTTATATGGGGGGATCATCCAATGGTCCAATTCCGAGAAACCCTTGGAGTCCCAAGGTAAGCCCACCCGAAAAGTCCATACCTATTCCAAGACTTGGGGGATTTGGCTCACCAAAGGAGAAAAAGTTAATTAGAGTGAAAATTGCCCCATATTCTCAATTGGGCCAATAGCCATTCATCCCTATTTGAATTCTTTCCGTAGATGCCCATCAAACTCCTATTTATGAAATCCCTTCGCTTTCTTCCAGTTTTCCTGATTGCTCTTTTTCTTTTTTCATGTCAAGGTTCAACCTTGGGAATGGCAGGCACCACTCCTCCAAGTCATCAACTCTGGGATCAGCTCGTTAAAGCTCATGTCAAACCAAATGGGATGGTCGATTACAAAGGATTTATCCGGGAAAAGGCTAAGCTGGAGAGCTATCTGAAACTCCTTTCTGCCAACGCTCCCGACCGCAAAACCTGGTCAAAAAATCAGCAACTCGCCTATTGGATCAATGCCTACAATGCTTTTACGGTCAAATTGATCGTGGATAATTACCCAGTCAAAAGCATACGGGATTTGGGTCCGGCGCTAAAAATACCGATGATTAAGGATGTCTGGCATTACCAGTTTTTTAAGATCGGAGGAGTTGATTCCAGTCTTGATGAGATTGAGCATTCCATTCTGAGAAAAGAATTTGACGAACCTCGAATCCATTTTGCGATCAATTGTGCTTCCGTTTCCTGTCCTCCATTATTGAATGAGGCATTTGTTGCTGAGAAAATCGAGGCTCAATTAACTAAGGTGGCAACCACATTCATCAATGATCCTTCCCGCAATAAAATCACTCCTGATCAGGCTCAGATTTCCTCCATTTTTTCCTGGTTTAAAGGTGATTTTACCAAAAAAGGATCTCTGATTGATTTTCTGAATACCTATTCAAAAGTGAAACTTAAGCCAAGCGCCAAAATTTCACATTTGGATTACAACTGGAATCTGAACGAATAGCCGAAACATTTTCGGTAACTTAACCCCATCCCATTTTTTTTACCCATGAGCCAATCCCGGCATATCGTCATTATCGGCAACGGAATTTCCGGTGTTACTTGTGCTAGAAATCTGAGAAAACTGGATTCGGGAGCAAGAATCACCCTGATTTCCGGGGAATCGAAGTATTTTTTTTCCCGCACCGCGTTGATGTATGTGTTCATGGGGCACATGAAATTTGAGCATACCCAACCTTACGAGCCGTGGTTTTGGGAGAAAAACAGAATTGACCTGAAAGAAGCATGGGTCAAGCAGGTGGATTTTGAAGGAAAATCGCTCCTTTTTAGCTCGGGCGAAAAACTGGCTTATGATGCATTGGTCATTGCTACGGGTTCCAAGCCCAATAAATTCGGTTGGCCGGGCCAAGATCTGATTGGAGTTCAGGGATTGTATTCCAAGCAGGATTTGGAGTTGATGGAAAAAAATACTCAATCAGGTGTACAGCGGGCCGCGATTGTCGGCGGTGGATTGATCGGAATCGAAATGGCTGAAATGCTTGCCTACAAAAAGATACCGGTGACTTTCCTTGTCCGCGAAAAAGGATTCTGGGACAATGTCCTCCCCAAAGAAGAATCCGAATTGGTCAGCAGACACATCCGCGAGCATCATATCGATTTGCGATTGGAGACCGAGCTAAAAGAGATTCTTTCGGATTCCAACGGTCGAGTCCGTGCAGTAATCACCTCAATAGGGGAGGAAATCCCTTGTCAGTTTGTAGGATTGACGGCTGGAGTAACACCAAACATCGATTTTCTAAGAAATACTGTACTCCAAGTGAATCGGGGAGTGAAAGTGGATGAGTATTTCCAAACCAATATTCCCGATGTTTTTGCCATAGGAGACTGTGCGGAATTTGAAAAACCACCTGCTGCAGACCGGCGAAATATTGAACAAGTATGGTACACCGGACGAATGCACGGGGAAACGCTAGCCTACAACCTCTGCAATAAACCAGTCCCTTATCGGCCGGGTGTATGGTTCAACTCAGCCAAATTTCTGGATATCGAGTACCAAACTTACGGGACGGTGCCTCCGACTTGGGATGAAAGTCAGGTCAAAAGTTTTTACTGGGAGCATGCTTCGGGAAAGGTCTGTTTCCGCATGCTGATGAATTCCTCTGGTCAGATATTAGGTGTCAATAATTTCGGCTTTAGACTCAGGCATGAGTTGATGGACCGTGCGATTCGTGAAAAATGGTCCGGAGGAAAGGTGATGGCCCGGTTAAAACACGCGAATTTCGACCCGGAGTTTTTTGCTCCCTATTACATCGAAATTCAAAATGCTTTCAAAACAGAAATAGGAGGCCATTTTCATCTTGCAAAGAAATCATTTATCCAAAAACTTTTCGGAGCAAGCGTATGAAGGGAATAGAGAAATTAGGTTTAGGATTGTTTCTGATCGGGTTGATTGTATTTCTGATCATTCCGTTTTTGGGAACATACACCCTTTCCGAAGACTTGGTTTTGGCAAAGACCAAGGATATTCATCAGGAGAAAATGGCTGAGATTCTTGAGCCGATGTACGGGAAGGAATATGGTTCCAGTTTTTCGTTTCTCGCTGCATTTGGGGAAAATTTTGGCACCTACAATGACCAACTGAAATCGCAACAACTCTGGGATCAGGTCATTTGGGATGATTACAGTTTTGCTTTGGCTTTTTCAGCTTTGCAAAGTCCGGTTCGCGAAAATCCCTGGCTATACTTTGGCCTTTCAATTGGCTTGGCAGTTTTGGGAGGATTTTTATACAACTTTCGCCAATACCAGAACGAGCCTGCAGGGATCAAAAACAACGGTATTTTCCATTCCTCTTTGAAGAATAAAGGGCTTATCGGGATGCTGACAGGATCATTTCTAATCTTGTTTTACGTCGTTCTGTATTGGTTTCCGGCTTATTTGGTCAATCTCGTTTGGATGGTGAGTCCCATTTCTGAGATCCTGTCCGGCAATCCCGCCAGTCAATGGTTTCTTTACGGATTGATTTATACCCTGGCCATTATCGTGATGGGAATCCGGATGTTTCGAAAGTATCGAGGCAACAAATATCAACAACTCCGGACAGCGTCGGTCATGTTTTTTCAGACGGCCTTTGCTTTCCTGATCCCTGAAATCCTGGTGTTGCTCAATCAGCCCTACTTTGATTTCAAAAATATCTGGCCTTTGGATTACGATTTTTTCTATGATTATCAGATCTCCGCGTTCCTTTCTGGAGGGGGAGTAGGCATGTTTATGCTGATTTGGGGCATTTTGTTGATTATCGTGGGAGTTCCTGTGTTTACCTATTTCTTTGGAAAAAGATGGTATTGCTCTTGGGTTTGCGGTTGTGGCGGCTTGGCCGAAACCGTAGGAGATCCCTTTCGGCAGCTTTCTGACAAGTCTGTCAAAGCCTGGAAATACGAGCGGGTAATCATTCATAGTGTCCTCGTTTTGGCAGTGGTGATGACAGTGGTGACCATCGCCAACTACTTTTCGGGCTTCAGCTTTTTGGGAAATGTAACCAACCAGCTACATTCGTTTTACGGTTTTGCGATCGGTTCGGCATTTGCAGGAGTTGTGGGCACTGGATTCTATCCATTTATGGGGAATCGGGTGTGGTGTCGTTTCGGATGTCCCTTGGCTGCCTATTTGGGAATTGTGCAACGGTTCAAATCCAGATTTCGAATCACCACCAATGGAGGTCAGTGCATTTCCTGCGGCAATTGCTCCACGTATTGTGAGATGGGAATTGATGTCCGCTGGTATGCCCAGCGAGGGCAGAATATTGTCCGTTCCTCCTGTGTGGGTTGTGGAGTATGCTCGGCAGTTTGTCCGAGAGGGGTGTTGAAGTTGGAAAACGGACCGGAAGAAAACCGAATCAACGACCTGCCGATCATCATCGGCAACGATTCCATCAAGATCAACTTGTAAATGATTTTCCTCTATTTCCTCTGTGGACTGTATTTTCTGGGAATGCTTTTCATCCTGATTTACAGTCTGGCACAGGGGCATTTGTTGTTCCATTTTCTAAAAGCCAGAAAAGAGTGGGATAATATCCCGAATAAAACTCCAGAAGAATGGCCAAAAGTCACCGTTCAACTTCCGGTGTTCAATGAGCTCTACGTAGTGGAGCGGCTCATTGAGGCAGCAGCGAAACTGAACTATCCCAAAGATTTACTTCAAATCCAAATTTTGGATGACAGCACGGATCAGACTGTTGATCTCATCAGGGAAAAATTGAATGAATACCCGGAAGTCAATTTTCAATACATTCACCGCACCAACCGAGCAGGCTTTAAAGCAGGAGCTTTGCGAGAAGGTTTGGAAAAAGCGACTGGTGAGTTTATTGCGATCTTCGATGCGGATTTCGTTCCTGATCCGGACTTTTTGATCAAGACTCTTCCTTATTTCTCCTCAGAAAAAGTCGGGATGATCCAGACCCGTTGGACTCACCTAAACAGGGATTATTCCCTGTTGACCCGGTTGCAGGCATTTGCACTTGATGCACATTTTTTCATCGAGCAAATGGGAAGAAATCATCAGGGAGCCTTTATCAATTTCAACGGAACCGGAGGGATCTGGCGGAAAAGCTGCATCCTCGATGCGGGCAACTGGCATGATGATACCTTGACCGAAGACTTGGATCTGAGCTATCGGGCCCAGCGCAAGGGCTGGAAATTCGTCTATCGACCCGAAATAGAATCGCCTGCAGAGCTTCCTCCGATCATGTCCGCCATCAAATCTCAGCAATTTCGCTGGACTAAAGGTGGAGCAGAGTGTGCAGTGAAGCATGCCGGAGCAGTCAGTCATGAAGCGCTTCCCTTTAGGGTGAAATTTCACTCCTTCGCCCACTTGTTCAATTCCACTATTTTCATTGCAGTTTTGCTCACCAGCTTGAGCAGCATCGGGGTTTGGTGGGCTGGGGAAAAGGGGCTGATTCCGGAGGTTTTGATCCGGATTTCCGGGATTTTCCTGATTGGGTTTGTGCTGATCGCCGGAGTATATCTGGTCTCCTATTTCTATGGCAAGCGCTCCTTTGTCAATTCGGCCTTGGGAGTGATTTGGCAGCTTCCGCTCTTTTTGTCGGTCTCCATGGGATTGGCTTTGCACAATGCACAGGCGGTTTGGGAAGGCCTTTCAGGTAAAAAATCACCCTTCATTCGAACCCCAAAATTCAACCTGGAATCGGGAAATGTTCAGCTTTCAGGAAACCGCTACCTGCTACACCGAATGCCGATCACTACTTGGTTTGAGGGACTTTTGGCGCTGGTTTTCTGGGGAATGGTTTGGTTGGCTTTTCGGGAGAAAAACTTTCTTTTCCTTCCGTTTCACACCATGCTGGCCTTTGGGTATAGCCTGGTTTTTATCACCTCATTCAAATCCTACGGCCTCGGCCGCTAATTTATAATGTTCAATTCCCCGATCATTGACGTCATCATTCCTGCTTACAATGAGGAAAAGTCAATTCCCAAAGTCATTGCCGAAATCCCCAACTTCGTCCGCCACATCGTGGTGGCAAATAACAATTCGACCGATCGGACTGGAGCAGTAGCCCAAGAGGCGGGTGCTATTGTGGTCTTTGAACCGCAAAAGGGCTATGGAAAAGCCTGCCTCACGGCCATGGATTGGATAAAAAAACAGGAAATCCAACCCGATATTGTCGTGTTTTTGGATGGTGATTATAGCGATTATCCGGAGGAAATGACGGATTTGATTCAGCCGATTTTGGGAGGAAAAGCCGAACTGGTCATCGGGTCAAGAGCCTTGGGACAGCGGGAAAGTGGATCGATGACGTTTCCTCAAGTCTTTGGAAACTGGCTGGCGACTACGATGATGCGATATATGCAAGGCGCCAAATTTTCGGATTTAGGTCCTTTTCGAGCCATTGTCTGGAAAAGACTCCTCGAAATAAACATGATCGATCAGAACTTTGGGTGGACCATTGAGATGCAGATCAAAGCCCATAAAGCCGGCCTCAATTATTCAGAGATACCAGTCAATTACCGCAAGCGGATCGGAGTGTCCAAAGTCAGCGGGACGGTCAAAGGCGTGATCGGAGCGGGCTATAAGATTATTTTTACGATCTTCAAATATTGGTGATTCAGTTGGCAGTGTGAAGTCAACAGTGTACTATCACAGTTGACAGAAGAACAGGAAGTACTCGATCCCTAATTCAAACTTACAATATGAAACCGTCACCTCTTAGCGTCCGAAATCCCAAGTCCCAAATCCTAATTTTTCAATTTTTATTCTTCCTTCTATCTTTCTCAATTTTTCTTTTTTCCTGCAGTCCTTCCGGCCGTGAAGGAGTAGAGGAAGAGCAGTTTGCCAAGTATTGGTATCAGGGAAAAGCCGAAATCAATGTCTTTGACCTTCAGCAAAGCCGATACGGTCAGGTAAGACCCGGTAAGGCCGTGATGATCTTCGTGACGGAGGATTTTTCCAAGGCTAAACAAGTCAAACTTGATAATCCCAAAGACCGCCCCTCGGATGCACAAAAGGTGCTGAAGCTGAACATGACACGTGAATTTGTGACCGGAGTATATCCGTACCACACCATGCTTTCTGTCTTTACGCCGGTGTATGAGGAGGTCTGGTCGCCCAAACTCACCGCTTCCGTGACCGAGTGGTGCGGGCAATCTTTTACCCAATTGAATTTTAAAAGTGGCAAGTATAACGCAAAGCAGTTTTCCTACTTTGAGAACGAAGGTGATGCGGAGACTAAACTCGATGCACCTGCCGAGGAGGAGATTTTTAACCTGATTCGCCTGAATCCGGACTTAGTGCCGATGGGAAATCTGAGATTGGTTCCAAGTCTGATCTTCCAGCGATTTGCCCATATTCCGCTCAAAGCAGAATCAGCGACAGTTTCAAAAAGAGACATCGGCTCCAATCAATCCGAAATCGAAGTAGCTTATTCCGAAATCGGACGCAAGCTCATCGTCCGGTACCAGATGTTTTTTCCTTATGAAATCATTGCTTTTCAGGAAGTCTGGACCAAAGCTGACGGGAAGCAGGAAATCACCACTGCTACCCGAACCAACATGCAGATGCTGGACTATTGGAATCAAAATGAAAAGGTGTTTGAACCTTTGAGAAAGGACTTGGGGCTGTGAATTCTACTTTGAAGCTAGTTGTACAGGTGCTGCTGGCGCTGTTGATGCTGGCAGGAGTTTATTTTCTGGGAAACCTGGTTCCAAGGACAGATTTTCAGTCCACTTTTGGACTGTTTGTGGTCTTGTTTGGATTGATGTTTCTGATTTTCTCACTGTCAGAAGAAAAGACTCCCTGGTTTTTAATTTTCATTTCCGGTCTTCTTATCCGATTTTCCCTTTTTCTGGCTATTCCACAATGGTCGGAGGACTATGCCCGATTCCTCTGGGATGGGGAGTTGGTCAGAATGCAGGAGAATCCCTATTCAGAGACTCCCAAACAATTTCTTGAAAATCATCCCGTAGAGGCTTCGGTGATGCTCGATCAGCTTTATCCATTGCTCAATTCACCGGAGTATCACTCTGTTTATCCTCCTTTGAACCAAGGCGTGTTTTGGTTGGCAGCCAAGGCCTCGGACGGATTGATTGCCAACGGGATCATCAGTCTAAGACTACTCTTGTTTTTGGCTGAAATTGCTGTTTTCATGCTTTTTATCCGATTGCTGAAAGCATTTCAGCTCCCGCAAAAACTGGTGATTTTATACTGGCTCAATCCCTTGGTGATTTTGGAAATCACGGGAAATCTTCATTTCGAGGGGTTGGTATTGCTGCTGCTTTTGGCCAGTGTTTTGGCATTGGAAATGAAAAAGATTCCTTTGGCTGGAGGGTTTTGGGGCTTGGCAATCGGGATGAAGTTGGTTCCGCTGATTTTCCTGCCTGCCTTGATTTCATTCAAGAAAATCCGAGAAAGCAAACTGGTATGGATGAGTGTGTTTTTGGCTTTGGTGTTCAGTTTTGGTTGGCTTTTGGTGGATTCCTCTTGGGTTAATTTTTTCAAAAGTCTCGGCTTGTATCAGGGGAAATTTGAATTCAATGCTTCGGTTTATTACCTGCTTCGGGAGGTTGGATTTTGGATGGTAGGTTACAATACCATTGCGGATTTGACTAAAGTCCTGAGTGTTCTGACTTTGGGACTGGTCATTTATTTTTCCTGGAAAAGAAAGCCTTCCACTCTTCTGGATTTACTGGATTTGTGGGTGTTGATCTACCTCATCTACCTGATTTTACAGCCGGTGATGCATCCCTGGTACCTGATTCCGGCTTTTGGCTTGAGTTTACTGACAGGAAGAAATACCTTTTTGATTTGGTCCTTTGCTGCGATTTTTTCCTATCGGGCTTATGCGAGCGAACCGGTGTCAGAGAGTTCTGTTTTCTTGGCAGTTGAATATTTGTTGGTGGTAGGTGGGATTTATTTGGATTATTTTCTGCCAAAAAAAACACTTAATCTCAAGTCATGAGCAAACTGACTCGTTTACTTCTAGGATTGGCTTTGATGCTTCAGTTTTCCTGTTCAAAAAGTCCGGAGGAGCAAGCCCAAGTGCTTTTGCAAAAATCCATGGAAGCCCATGGAGGAGCTGAAAAATGGTCCACTATCAGCAGTTTGAAATTCCGCAAATGGACTCGACTGTTTCAGGAGGACGGAACTGTCGAAAGTGAACTGGACCAATGGCATGAGTTTCGTTTTAAGCCTTTTTTTGAGGGGAAAATTACCTGGACCAAGGACAGCATTTCCCATGTCTCAACTTGGGATGGAAGCCAAATGCGGTATTTCATGGGTGACAACGAGGTCAAGAATGAAGGTTTTTTGGCTTCCAAAAAGAAGGATTTTGATGCTGCTTTTTACACTTTCGCCCAACCTTGGAAATTACTGGATGAAGGAACAATGCTCAGCTATGAAGGCCAAAAGACACTGGAAAATGGCAAACTGGTGGAGGTAATCCGTGTGGATTATGGACCTGAGGCAGATACCTGGTGGTATTATTTTGATCCGAAAACTTTCCTGATGGTTGGAAATGAAATTCAACTCAAAGACCACCGAAGCTTGGTTTATAACCTGGGATTTGAAGTGAAGGAAGGGTTCAAACTACACGGTAAGCGGGAAAGTTTTCGGGTGAATGAACAAGGGGAGAAGCTTTTCCTGAGAGCTGAATATATTTACTCGAATTATGAAATTGAATTTGAAAACTAGACGACTTGATAGATGGAAAACGTTCTGAAATACACATTCTTCCTGGCTTTTGCAGCACTACTGGCCTCCTGTGATCAACGCACTGAAGCTGAAAAAATCGTTGATGCCGCCATTGAAGCCCATGGGGGAAAGGCTTTTGAAACTTCCAAAATCGACTTTGATTTTAGAAACATCCATTACACCATTTATAAGACGCCAACTGCGTATGAGTACATCCGTGAATTCACCGATTCCACAGGAACAGTGAAGGATGTGCTCAACAATGCCGGATTTGTCCGAACCGTGAACGGAACAAAAATCGACACCTTGACCGAAGAGCGGATTGGAGCATTTTCCCGCTCGGTCAATTCGGTAGCTTATTTTGCATTTCTGCCTTATGGTCTAAATGATGCCGCAGCTGTAAAAACCTACCTCGGAGAGACTGAATTGAAAGGTGAAAAGTACCATTTGGTTAAAGTGACTTTTCAGCCGGAAGGAGGAGGAGAGCATTACGAAGATGAATTCCTGTATTGGTTTGGTAAGGACGATTACCTGATGGATTACATGGCTTACAGCTACCATACCGATGGAGGAGGAGTGCGAATGCGTGAAGTCAGCGGCGTTACGGAGGTTGGAGGGATTCGCTTTCAAAACTACCTGAATCTCAAGCCTGACGACAAAAATACCCCAGTGGAAAAGATGCAGGATCTCTATATTTCCGGTAAATTGGAAAAGCTCTCCGAGATCATTCTCGAAAATATCCGGGTTGAGCCCCTCTCAAAATAACCTATAAGCAACCCTCTCCACATGAAGCCTTGGTTCACCAAATACCTTTTCAGTTCTGTGGGCCTGGTGTTGCTGAGTTTTTTTATCTGGTTTTTTATTCCTGCGGAAAGCTTGGTCACCACGGATGAAAAGTGGAAGGGTGTCTGTTGGGTGGGAAGTCGCCAACCCCTTCAGGGAGGGGAGCTTCAGGCCTTAAAATCCACCGGGGCCAATGCCATCTCTCAAACACCTTTTGGTTGGCAGACGGACAAAAATTCCCCTGAAATCCGTTGGGATCTCAGCAATGAAAAAAAATGGTGGGGTGAAACCCCAGCTGGAATTCAGGTGACCTTGGATTCATCCGCTCAACACGGGATAATGAATATGCTCAAGCCGCACCTCTGGGTACGCGGAAGTTGGCCGGGAGAAATCGAGATGAAAAATCCAGAGGACTGGAAGCGTTGGTTTGAGAATTACCGCGAATTTATTTTGGATTATGCCCAACTGGCGGAAGAACTGAAAATGCCTATGCTTTGTGTTGGGACTGAACTTGAATTGACATCAGACCGGGAGAAGGAATGGAGGGAAATTATCGCAGAAGTCAGAAAAGTCTATTCCGGCAAACTCACCTATGCGGCCAATTTTACGGAGTTTGAGAAAGTAAAATTTTGGGATGCATTGGATTATGTGGGTATACAGGCCTATTTTCCTTTGGCTTCCGATCATAGTCCTAATTTGGACGAGTTGAAAGTTTCCTGGGAAGGTCACCTCCCAAAAATTGAAAAGGTGATCAGGAAGTATAAAAAGCCAGTGATTTTTACAGAGATCGGCTATTGCAATACCGTCGATGCAGCCGTCGAGCCTTGGGTTTGGCCAAATGAACGGAAGGAAATCCAATTCTCGGAGGAAGTCCAGGCCCTTTGTTACGAGGCGTTTTTTGAAACTGCCTGGAAAAAAGAATGGCTCGCCGGGGTGTTTTTTTGGAAATGGTATCCCGAACGACATGAGCGGGAACCTGACTTCACCCCGCAGGGAAAAGCTGCCGAAAAGGTGATGACACAGTACTTCTCTGCCTATTGAAAATCAGATGCATCTGTGACTTTTGTCATGGATGTGAAAAGGGATTGGATATAGCTTTACTTCACTGAAAGGCGGATTGAGAGTATCAATTTCACCCAAAATTCAACCTCAAAAGTCATGAAATCCAACTTGCCGAAGTTGATTCAGTGAGATAATGAGTTGGCATGCGAGATTCCATATTGCCCATTGATAAAAAAAATCATATGAAAAAGAACGTAGGAAGTACAGACAAAATCATCCGATTGGTCATTGCCTTAGTTTTAGCCTGGTTGTATTATGCAGGGACTATTTCCGGAACATGGGGTATAGTCGCTCTGGTGGTGGCTGTGATTTTTTTGGTAACCAGCATGGTTAATTTCTGTCCACTTTATGCCATACTGGGGCTCAATAGTGCTCCAAAATCCAAATCGACATAAATCATAGAAGAATAATTGATAGTGCTTTCAAATTGAGGGAAAGGCCGGAGGCGATTGCTTCCGGTTTTTTTATACCCTTTCTGATTGGCGGTAGGGACTTTTTTGATTTTTTCACTAAATAGCTTCAGCAAACCCAAAAAAAGCACGAATTACTATGAACCGAAGAAGAGAATTTTTGAAATCTACCGGATTGGCGGGGCTGGGCCTTTTTGGAGCCGGAAGCGCACTGGCGGGAGATTTTCAGACCTTGCCCATGGAGGCAAAATATGGGAATTCCAGAATCCAATCCTTCAACATGTGTGGATTTTCCGCACCCAAAATTGAAACCGTACGGGTTGGGGTTGTCGGTTTGGGACAGCGAGGTCCCGGTGCTGTAACCCGATTAAGCAAAATCGAAGGTGTCGAGATCAAAGCACTTTGTGATCTTCTTCCCGAGCGTGCGGAAAAAGCTAAAAAATCACTGGAGGGAACTCCCCACAATCCGGAACTATACTCTGGTAGTGTATATGCATGGAAAAAAATGTGTGAGCGTCCGGATCTGGATCTGATTTACATTGCCACTCCTTGGGATTGGCACGTACCTATGGCGGTCTATGCCATGGAGTCGGGAAAGCATGCTGCTGTGGAAGTACCCGCAGCCCGCACGCTGGATGAGTGCTGGCAGTTAGTAGAAACTTCCGAGCGCACCAAAAAGCACTGCATGCAATTGGAAAACTGCTGCTATGATTTCTTCGAGCTAATGACCTTGAAAATGGCCCGCGAAGGATTCTTCGGAGAGGTATTGCATGTGGAAGGAGCCTATATCCACGATTTGCTGGCTCATAATTTCCAGAAGGAGGGCGGCTATCAGGACATGTGGAGACTGAAAGAAAATTACAGAAACGGAAATCTCTACCCGACTCACGGGCTTGGGCCAATCTGCCAAATCCTCAACATCAATCGAGGAGATCAAATGGAATATCTAACCTCAATGTCTTCCAATGATTTCCAAATGAAAGCAAGAGCGGAGGAACTTGCAGAGCAAGATCCTTTCTTCGGTTCGTTTGCTTCCAAGTCATACCGTGGAAATATGAATACCACTGTGGTCAAGACTAAACACGGAAAGACGATCATGATTCAGCACGACGTGACTTCACCCCGTCCCTATTCCCGATTGCATGTGGTCAGCGGTACAGAAGGGTTTGCTCAAAAATATCCTGAGCAAAAAGTATCCAAGGGACATAGCTGGATGAAGGAAGAGGAAATGAAAGATCTCCAAACCAAGTACACTCCGGAGATCGTTCAGAAAGTGGGCGAATTGGCCAAGCAGATAGGTGGCCACGGAGGAATGGACTTCATGATGGACTGGAGACTGATTGACTGCCTCAGAAATGGGCTTCCGCTCGACCAGGATGTCTATGATGCGGCACTTTGGAGTTGCATTACACCGCTGAGCGAATGGTCTGTGGCTAACCGTTCCAATTCGATCGACGTGCCTGATTTCACAGCCGGTAACTGGAAAACCAACAAACCTGTTCCAATCACCTTAGCCGGCGGCGGAACAACAAAGGTTAGAGTATAAAAAAAGGGAGGTTTTACCTCCCTTTTTTAGTTTTCGGCTAAAGCCTGATTTACGGTTTCCCGGAGCTTTTTAGGATCGTCTTTTAATTTGGATAAATCCACCACAGCCACTCTTCTGAAATCGATCGGATGGCTTTCGCTTTGCAGGGAAATATAGCCTGACTTCAGCAGCATGCCGTCAATTTTGACTGCAGGATCCACAGGACTCACATTTCCGCCTCCGATTTGAGGCTTGTAATAGCTGAATACCGTATCTGCTCCCACCAAATGGTGGACTTCCTCATCACCCATTACGATGAAATTGGCGGTAACCCACTGATCCCCATGGTAAGTTTGTGATTTTGAGTTGATGCAATGCGGGGTGAAAAGCGTGTCTGCCAAGACTACATTGGTTCCAGGAGTGCAAAGGTTGCAGGTAGTCCGAGGATCTTTGCCGTTTCCACCAAGGAACTGGGCCTCGATTGAAATCGGGAAATCCTGATCTTTGAGCATGGTATTCGGGTCTTGAGAGTGAAGCATGGCTCCGCTGTTTCTCAATGCCCATCCTTCTCCACCCGGACACTGCTCCCCGATAAATCGGTACTCCACTCGAAGGAGGTAGTAGGAAAATGGTTTTTTATAAAAAATATGTCCGTATTGACGGTCAAATTTTGTGTAGCCGTCGTAACGGACTTGCATCATGCCCTCGGCCACTCTGAAGGTGTTTGCGAAATTTTCACCGACTTCATGGGTTCTGATTTTCACAGTCCAATCCTTCAGATCTTTTCCATTGAAAAGCTCTTCCCACTTAACTTTTTTACCGGAATGGATAGCATTGAATCCAAAAATTCCTACTAGAAGTAATAGTGTCAAGGGAAGGTATAGGGCTGATTTTTTCATTGTTCTTCTTTTTTCATCCGAAGCACTGCCCATACCGGGTAATGGTCAGAAAATGGGAGAGGTAAGACTTTGTATTCGACCAGTTCAAATTTTCTTGAATCATACCAGATGTAGTCAATCCGTGCGCCATTTTCAGGAGTGCCATAGGTGACCATGGTAGAGTCAGACATTGCACCGGCCTCTTTCCAATGGGAAGGTATTCGCTGATATTCCGGAGAGTCAGGAGTAAAATTCAAGTCGCCAACCCAAATCACGGGCTTGTCCAAAGAATCCGCGTAAGACAAAATGGAGTCCAGTTGGGCGATCCGGTTTTCCTCAAATTCATGGCAGAGGTGGGTTCCTCCAAAGTAGAACTCTTCCATGGTTTTTAATTCCGCTTTCACCCAGGCGATTGACCTAGGCTCTCCTCCGGCAGGATTTGGGAGCTTGATAGTGTGGTATTTCGAGCCTTTTTTCACCAAAAGTCCCTCTCCATATCCGCCTTCCTCAAAATCCATTGCTTTTCCGAAGTATCCACGATAGCCGGTTTCTCTGGAGAGTTTGCTTATGAAATCGAGCTTTTCCCCATAGATTGTTGCCGATCGCAACGTCATACTGTCGATTTCCTGTAGAGCAATTACCTCAGGTTGACGCTGAATTAGTAGATTGGCAATGTCCTGAAAATTGGGCGTTCCGGGCTTATCCGGCCGCTCCCCATGATAAACATTATAAGTAAGGATTTTGACATCCTGTGCTGATCCGGATAAAGCAAGGCAACAACTTGCAATCCAAGCGAAGAAAAATTGCTTCATTCCCAAATGTATCAAATTGTAATTTACTCAAGTAAGCAAATTTGATGAAGAGACAAGAAAATCTGCTTTTCTGGGTGTGGGTAAAAGGAAATTCGAGTTTTGGAATTCGGGGTTTGGGGCCTGAGAAAAATCATGGTTTTACTTAATTAAAAAGGTAACCTTTAGTCAATGGTTTTGGTGATTGTTTATCATTGGAATTAAGAGGAACTAATACGAATACGAAATGAAGATTTTAAAAATTTTTGGCATTCTGGCAGTGATTTTTTTAGCCTTGCTTGGGTTTGGGATATACTGGGGCAAGAATTGGGTCTACCAAAATCTCGAATCGGTAATCAATGCCAAGCCTGACCGAAAGTATGATTTCACCTTTGACAAGGTTGAATTCAGTTTGCTCCAAAAGGTTATCCTGATTTCAGAAGTGAAAATTACGCCAGTCGGTGACCAGAAGGGGGTTTTCGTAGAGGGAAAAGTCGCCCAGGTCTTCCTCAATAAATTCAGTCTGTACCAGCTTTTCATGGAAAAAGACATCCAAATCAGGGAATTGATGTTTTCCCAGCCTGAATTTGTGATCCATATCCCTTTGGAGAATCCCGAAGAGGAAAAAGCAGGGGAAGCGATGAAAAGTCTATTCGGAGATATTTTGTCCAGAGGAGGAATCGAAAACTTTGAGTTGGGTCAAGCCAGTGCGGTGATTCTCTTGGGAGAAGAAAAAATCGGAAGTTTCAGCGACTTTAATCTGGTTGCCAATGACCTTCGGACGGATTCTTTGAAATGGAGCTATCCAATTCCTTTTGATTATGGGAGGATTTTTATGTCCATGGACAGTTTGGATTATCGATTGCCTAATGGACAGCAATTGAAAGCTGGAATGATCATCTTTGATACCAATACCCAACAATTCAAGATGAATGACCTTTCACTGAAGTACATCGCAGGGATTAGGGAGGCTTCCAAAAAGATGGAATTTCAGAATGATTTGATTGATTTTGAGTTGGATTCCTTGGTGTTTTCAGGTTTGGAAGCCAACAGTAATTTGTATTCTGATCTGGATGTCAGAGCAAGAAAGCTTGAGGTTGCCGGATTGATTTTGGAAGACTACAGAAATAAAGATCTTCCCAGACCCAAGGATGAAATTAAGCCTCTTTTTCAGGGAATGGTTAAAAAAATATCCGTCCCTCTCAAATTGGATACGCTAAGGATTACAAACGGAGCGATCGCTTACGGCGAGTCTGTTCCCGGTAAAAACGATTATTGGAATCTCCATATCGATCATCTGAACGGCGACATTGTCAATATCACGACGATTGATGCGTATCAGAAAAGCTTCGAACATTTCGATGGAAATTTTACTGGGAAAGTCGAAGGAAGTGGCTCTCTGAAAATCAATCTGAAAGTCCCTTACGATAAGGATGAATTTGATATGGAAGTTGATTTTACCAATTTCCCCATGCCCAAGGTGAATGAAATTCTCAAACCCATCATGAACGGGGATATTGTCACCGGCGATTTGGTCAAGATGAACTTGAAAATTCACGGAGATCCCAAGAAGTCAACCAATACCTTTAGGTTTGACTACACCAATTTAAAAATGGAACTTTTCAAAAAGGGGGAACAGAAGAAGAACAGATTCCTTTCTTCCGTGGCCAATGTAGCCCTCAACACTTCCAATTTGCCCGGAGAGAAAAAATACCTTACGGCAAATTATACCGTGGCGAGAAATCCAAACCGGGGACCATTTTACCTCCTATGGCAAAGTACTAAGGAAGGAATGATGAAAATTGTGCCGGGCGGGGCGGTCAAGGAAATCCTCAGTGGCCAGGAAAAATAAAAAGCCGGGATTCCGGCTTTTCCCTTTAGTCAAAGAGTCTACCCAAGTGGGTGAATCCTTCTTTGAACGACCTGAGTGAATCTCCAAGTACGTCTTTCACTTCCTCCCATTTTTCCTCTGCCTTGTCTTCCATGGAGTCAAGTTTAGCCTCCAATTCATCCTTTTTAGCTTTCATCGCAGCCATCTTTTGGTCAAAATCCTCTCTAAGATCAGCTGAGATTGAACTTCTTTTTGACTGTAATTCCTGAAGTTTTGCTTTTGCATCGGCCAAGGCTTCCAAGGCTTTTGCTTTTATTTCTTCTTTTTTCATTTGAAAAATGGATTTGTTGATTCCTTTAAGTTAGCCAAATAACGCATCATTTTCTCACGAAAAGCCAATTGTTAATCAGATGGTTACGGCTAATGGACTACAGATGTAGGTTTCAGTGATGTTCAAATCCAAAATCAGATCTTTCTAAAACAGGAATTTTGAGATGAAAAATTATTTTAAGCTTCCCTTTATGAGATGTAGGATATGTTCTGTTAACCTCCTATTTTTCATTAAATCATTCAACCAAATTTACCTTATGAGAAAACTTTATTCTGCGCTGTCTTTTTCTGCCTTGTTGGGCATGGCAGCGTCCTGTTCGGACATCATCGAAAATGATGTAGCAGTAAGCGACGCCACCGAGCGTGTGCTTCAGGAGAATTATGTGCCAGGCCAACTTTTGATTAAGTACAAGACTAGCCAGGCAGGATCCAGATTGTCCCAGGATATTCTTGCAATGATTCAGGCCAATGTTGTGGAAGAAATCACCACCGGAGCTATGGAATTGGCCAATGCAAGAAAAGGCGGGGAGTCCGGAGACCTTTTACTTGTTGAGTCAAGACTGGGTACCATGGAAGCCATCGAGCGTCTTCGCAACATGCCTGAGATTGAGTATGCTGAGCCAAACTGGATTTATCAGCACTATGCGACTTCAAATGACCCCTATTTCTTAAATAGCCAACTTTGGGGAATGTATGGATCTAGTACTTCTCCAGCCAATCAATTTGGTACTGGAGCTGCTACAGCTTGGGCTGCTAATAAGATTGGATCTTCTGCAGTTTACATCGGAATCATCGACGAAGGCTACATGTTCAATCACGAAGACCTTGTTGATAATGCCGGCACCAACCCCGGTGAAATTGTCAATAATGGAGTAGACGACGACGGCAACGGTTTAATAGACGATATCTACGGCTGGGATTTCGCCGGAAACAACAGTTCATTGTTTGACGGAACAGGTGATGACCACGGTACTCACGTAGCCGGAACTATCGGAGGAAAAGGTGGAAATACAAAAGGAGTTGCAGGTGTCGTTTGGAACGTAAAAATGATTGGTGCTAAATTCCTTGGAAGCCAAGGTGGAACCACCGCCAATGCAATCAAGGCAGTGGATTATTTCACAGACTTGAAGACCCGTCATAATTTGAATATCGTGGCTACCAATAACTCCTGGGGTGGCGGAGGATTCTCCCAGGCCCTGAAAGATGCGATTGACCGTGCAAATAATGCTGGTATCTTGTTCATTGCTGCTGCCGGTAACTCAGCCTCAAACAATGACGTCACTGCAAGCTATCCATCAGGATATTCTTCTGCCAACATCATTGCGGTTGCTTCTATCACTAGTACCGGTGGATTATCTTCCTTCTCTCAGTACGGTGCAACTACCGTAGATATCGGAGCTCCGGGTTCTGGAATCTGGTCTACGGTACCTGTTGCCGTAGGAAAAGGTAAAAATGCCACCATTGGTTCAGGATATGCCAGCTACAACGGTACCTCCATGGCTACTCCGCACGTGACGGGTGCTGCTGCCTTGTATGCTTCTTTAAATCCAAATGCGACAGCTGCCCAAATCAAAACTGCTATCATGAGCGCTGCTACTCCAACCGCTTCACTTGCAGGAAAAACAGTAACCGGAGGAAGATTGAACGTTACAACCTTTTAATTGATCAGTCTCCCATAAATGGAAAGAGCCCCAATCGGGGCTCTTTTTTGTTTACAGCGGTCTTCGTTTACGCATTTCTTCAGATACTTCTTTATCCAGAGGAAAGGGACTTTCATCCAGTTTTTTCACAATGTTGTGATAATTGACATCGTCCCGGTTTTGGGAAAGCTTGGCACTCGCCTGCACCTCTTCGATTTTGATTTTAAAGCCTACCAATGCCCGAACTTGACTTTCCACATAAGCTGGACTCATCGTTTCCACATGCACCCGGTTTGGACGCCCATGCTCGTACACATCCACCAAAGTTTTGAGGTGATGCATCAGTTCTTCCCCTTCGATAATTCTGATTTTCCCGTACACGTGCACGGCCAAGTAATTCCAGGTTGGGACATTCTCGTGATTGTACCAAGAGGATGAGATGTAGGCATGCGGCCCCTGAAAAATGACCAAAACATCTCCGTTTTCAGGAAGGGACTTCCATTGAATATTGGCTTTGGCAAGGTGCCCATGGAGGACAGGGTCACCACTTGAGTTTTTATCCAGGACAAAAGGGAGATGGGTAGCCCAAGGCCTTCCTTCCACTTGGCTTACCAGCGTTGCAAAGGCATTTTTCTTCAAAAAATCTATGATCTCGGGTTCTTCTTCCCAGTTGTTTTTTGGATGGATGTACATGTTGATGTGGGATTTTTTTAAAAGCTAAAGTAGTACTTACGGCATTCCCTTTTTCAGGGTTAATCCCAATTTTGATACTTACCAATCCACAAAGGAAATCCCAAACCCAAGGGTGGTCTGCCGATGATTGTAATCAATTAGTGTTTCCCCGTGACCGGTAAACAACTGCACTTGGGCCCTCAGGTGTTCCATGATCGGGTATTCGTAAGTCAATTGGGCTCCGCCGTGATTGTCTTTGATTTTCAGGGAATTGGTTGCAATCAGGTAAATGCTGTGCTTTCCTTTGGAATAGGTTACCGTGGCCTCAGCTCTTCCGATGTAATTGGTGATTTCCGGATTTTGATCGTCTTTATCCGGTATTCTGATCCACGACCTTAGGATAAGTGACCAATTATTCCTTTCCAGTCCCACATGGAAAATTATCCGGTTCCAGCTTCGGGAAAGTGGAATATCCCTGCCGTTGGATTGGTGATTCAGGGCAAAACCCAGCATTTTTCCCTTCATTCCAAAAAAGTTGAAATCAACCGGATAATTGAAGATTAACTCCGGCTCAAAGTTCAATTCCCGGAAGGCTCGGGATCGCTCCAAATTGTACACTTGCCAAAAGGCCTTTTGGGTAAAAGCCAACCAGATATCGCCTTTTCCGGAAAATAGCGACTGCGCGATTTTGGTTTTGAAACTCAGCTGAAAGGTTGCCTCATAGGATTTCAAGTCCAATTCCTCAGTGGAGGAATAGACTGGATTTTCGCTTTGAGGAAGTTGGTTGGGATTGTTACTCCACTTGACTGCGTTGATGAAAAATGGCTTGTAGGAGGTAAGTCGAAAAGTCCCCCGGTTGGTCTCAAGACCAAGTTCCCAGCGCTCTGAAAGCGTTTTGGTGCTGATCGGTTGGAAAGCTTTGTGATTCGCCTGGGACAAAACTGTAAGTGGGAAAAGGATTACAGAAGTTACCGCAAGAAGTTTTTTCATTGATAATCGGATGACTTTTAAATCTACTGAATTATTTCCAACTCCTTGGTTTTCCCTATTCCGGATTTGTTTTTGGAAATGCAGCTGTAATTCTCCTACCGAGGGAGACAGCTTCAGGATTTAATGGTAATTTAGTTTGATGAATAATGAATCAACTGACCGACTGGAGTTTGCGGCCAGGTTTGTCAATACCACCGGAGCTCCGATTTTTTTGACAGGCAAAGCGGGTACAGGCAAGACGACTTTTTTGCGGGATCTCAGCCGACTGACCCACAAGCAATTTGTGATCGTAGCACCTACAGGCATTGCAGCGCTCAATGCCCGGGGAGTGACCATCCATTCCCAGTTTTTGCTTCCGTTTGGTTCTTTTCTGCCTACCAACGAGGCAGAAGGGAATTTTACGGACCAACATGGGTTTTTTACCCAGCAGACCCTGGCCAGGAAGCATCCACTGAACCATATCCGTAGGACGGTACTGAAGTCCATCGATCTGCTTGTGATCGATGAGGTCAGCATGCTGCGTGCGGACATTCTGGATGCAGTTGACTACCGCATGCGCAGTGTCAAACGAAATTTCAAGATTCCATTTGGAGGAGTTCAGGTGCTGCTGATCGGGGATTTGTACCAGCTTCCTCCCGTAGTCAAAGATCAGGAATGGACGGTGCTGAGCCGGTTTTACAAGTCCATGCATTTTTTTGAGGCCAAAGCCCTCCAAAACTCCGGGATGATCTACCTCGAGCTTGACAAAATCTTCCGGCAACAGGATGACGTTTTTATCCGAATTTTGAATCATTTGCGGGACAACCGGGCCACTGCCGAGGATGTGAAAGTCCTCAATCAGCACTTTCGGACTCCGGATGAAATCCGTGATCTGCCGCCCTGTATCACCCTGACCACTCACAATTACAAGGCCGACGAACTCAATCTCCGGGAGTTGAGAAGTTTGGATTCGCCTTCTTTCTTTTATGATGCCGATGTGGAGCGGGACTTTCCCGAAAACCTTTTTCCCCTTCCACAATCCATCGAACTCAAGGTGGGAGCCAGGGTCATGTTTATCAAGAATGACTCCTCGGGACTTTCTTCCTATTTCAACGGAAAGCTCGCCACGGTAACGAACCTGGAAGAGGATCAGATTTGGGTGGAAATGGATGATTCC
Source organism: Algoriphagus lacus (assembly GCF_003583985.1). Classification (GTDB taxonomy): domain Bacteria; phylum Bacteroidota; class Bacteroidia; order Cytophagales; family Cyclobacteriaceae; genus Algoriphagus; species Algoriphagus lacus. The sequence continues at coordinate 560,002 of NZ_QXML01000002.1, forward strand.
CGTGAGGAATACGTCCTGAAAAAGGAGCTATGGGAGAACAAAAAGTACAAGATCAACCCAGAAACCAAGGAACTGGAGGAGGAAGTGATCGGGACTTTTTCCCAGTATCCGATCAAGTTGGCCTGGGCGGTCACGGTGCATAAAAGTCAGGGATTGACCTTCGACCGGGCCATTATTGATGTGGGGCAGGCATTTGCTCCGGGGCAGGTCTATGTGGCACTGAGTAGGCTAAGAAGTTTGGATGGCTTGATCCTCCAAACCCGTGTCCAGCCGGATGTCATCTATTCCGATCCCAAAGTGGTGGACTTTACCCAAGGTGCTGCCCATCAGCATTCCTTGAATGAACTGCTTTCCGAGCGTCAAACCCAATATTTGGCGGAACTGATTCAGGATACATTCGAGTTTGAAAGCCTCCGAAATTCCCTGAATCAATTTGATAAAAATCAGGACAGCAGTATGGAGTTTGAAGATGAAAGTCTTCGTCAGGATCTTCCTCAGCTGTTTGAATTATTGGGCTCTGAGCGGGAAAATACGGGGAAATTCGTCGCTCAATTGGGCAATCTTTTGAGAATGGGAGAGCAGGAAAAGCTCCTGCAGCGTCTGGAAAAAGGGACTGAATATTACCTGGGCTTTCTGGATCAGGCACTGGAAATCCTGATGGAACATGAGGTCAAAGTGGAGGATTTTTCCCGGATCAAAACCTATCAAAGCGGACTGGAGGAACTCGAATTCGAACTCCTCCGAAAATATGCCGGTATCGCCAGAAGTGCCCGACTGATTCAGGCCATTTTGAAAGGGGAAAATACCGGAAAACTGACCGACGTGGATCAGTTGGTGGCCAAGAAGCGAAAGTCCATCCTCGCTAAAATCAGAGAAAACAATCCCAAAAAAGCGGAGGCATCCACCAAGACCGGAAAGAAAAAATCCAAAGAAAAGCTGCCGAAGCCCCCAAAGGAGAAGAAGGAAAACACGAAGGAACTCAGCGTTCAGCTATTCCTTTCCGGCAAAAGTCCGGAGGAAATTGCCAAAGAACGGGAGTTTACTCTGTCCACCATTATGGGCCATTTGGGCCAAGGAGTCAAATCCGGGAAGTTGAAATTGGAGCAATTGGTGGCCGAAAAGGACATCAAGGAAATTCAGTCCGTAGCCGGGAAATTCGATTCCCTCAAGACCTACTTCGAGTATTTCGAAGGGAAATTCGATTACGGGACGCTAAGACTGGTGCTGTTTTTAGGGGAAGAAGAACTTCGAAATTCGAGGTAGGAAGTACGAAATACGAAGCTTTGGTTAAAGTTGAAGTTTTAGCCAAAGGATACCTTCCCACTTTGGAATTTTACAACCCTGAAAAAAATCTCGAACATCGAATCTCGAACACTGAAGTTTAAAAAATCCGAGACTCCGACCTAGTTAAGAAAGTTGACCCAGCACTGCTTAGCCATTCGAAAGCACAAATCCATAACGAGCAGTTTCATTCACTCCCCCTTGAGAGCCTGTCCTGAAGAATTTCGGGAGGGTCGGAGGGTACAACAAGACAACGCGCAGCTGACAACCCGATAACCTAGAAACAAAGAACATCGAATATCGAACGCTGAATCACCTCCCAACTCAATACATTTTCTCACTCAACACACTCATAATCGTCAGAATCCCCTCTTTGTAGTTTCCAAGTCGGAGATTTTCATTCGGACTGTGCTGATTGTTGTCGGCATTGACGGTAGGGATGGTGACTGCCGGAATACCCAAGGCATCCACAAATGGAGAAATCGGAATCGAACCGCCGGAAATTCGGATCTGTACCGGATCCTGACCAAAAGCCCGGTTCATCGCTTTTCTCAGCCATGCCCCAGTCGGGGAATCCATCGGAGTACGGAAGGCTTGATAAGAAATGGACGTATTCACCTTCACGATTTTGGGATAGGTCATACGCTCCTCGTCGGTGGGGTCTTTTTCAACGATGTGGAAACCCTGCTTTCGGATATGGTCTTTGATCAGGCCAAAGAGACGAACAGGATCGGATTCCGGTACCAATCGCATATCAAGTTCTGCCACGGCTGTAGCCGGGATGATGGTGGTCGCTTGTGCACCGGTGTATCCGGCAGACATGCCCCGGATATTCAGGGATGGGTAATTGATGCTTTCCTGATAGCTTTGGCCTACTTGATCAGTTCGGCCTAGGCCCAATCGCTTTTTCACAGCAGTTTCGTTGTCCGGTACGGCGGCGAAAATCTTCCGCTCCGCATCCGTGAACGTGATGCCATCGTAAAATCCCGGAATAACCACCCGTCCGTTTTCATCCTTCATGGAGGCCAACAGCTGAGACATCAATAGGGCAGGATTGGGAGCATAGTTGCCATAGTGGCCGCTGTGCTGGGGAAGTTTGGGCCCGTAGGTAGTCAGAAAAAGCTCTGAAATTCCCCTTGCCCCATAGCTGAGTGTTGGCAGATTTGAAGTATGTCGTGGGCCGTCCATGATTAGCATCAGGTCGGCAGCGAGTTTGTCTTTGTATTGAATCACCGCTGCGGGAAGTCGGGGCGAACCCTGTTCCTCTTCGAAGTCCAGGATAATTTTCACCGAATAATCAGGAGAGATTCCCGCCTCGGTCAGCGCATCCCAAGCTGTAATCAGCATAGCCAAGGGGCCTTTGTCATCGGAAGTCGAGCGGCCGAAAACCCGCCAATCCGGATTGTATTCGGTTCGCAGTTTTTCCATAGGAAGAACCTCCCAAGTTCCTGAAGCAGTTTGGGCTTTGAGGACAGGTTCATAGGCATTGGGCTGATCCCACTTGCTGATGTCCACGGCCTGACCGTCTACGTGAAAGTAGAAAAGGGCAGTTTTCTTGGCGTTGGGCTGCTTTTTCTCCACCAAAAGCAATGGAATTCCTCCCGTTTCCAGTCGCTCCTGGGTCCAGCCTCTTGCGGCGAAAACCTGCTCACACCATTTGATATTCACCTCGATTTGCTCAGGAAATACCGCGTCATTGGGCATAGCGACAATCTCATTAAGCAAGCGGAGACCGGATTGCCAGTGTTTTTCAGTCAGGGCTTCCAGTTTGGTGCGGTCAGGAGTCTGTGCAAAAAGTCCGGTGGAAAGCAGGAAGGCAAGGAGGATGAAGAATCTTTTCATGGAAGGGTGATTTTCTGCTACAGAGATACACAGAAAATAGGAGAGGTGCACAATAGATTTACTGCAACGTTCACGGAGGAAAATGGAGATTTCGAAAAGAATTATCCCTCACAGAGGGCACAGATTCTTCAATTTTATTGACTGCCTTAAGTCTCAATGTGAATCATTCATTTTTAATCCACAGGGAATCTGTGTTGATCTGCATAATCTGTAAGAGGAAAAAAGCTTCAACTGCAGTGAATATCCGGATTACTCTTCAGAAGTAAGATTCAGTTGCCGGCCTTCCTTCTTCGCTTTCTCATCCATGCTCGTTCCAAGTGCAATGCCAATCGCCATTCCGAAAGGTAAGCCCAAGCCCAAGTATGCTAAATTTCCTAGACTCAATCCAAACGCTACCCCAAAAGGAAGTCCAAAAGCTGACATCCCCACCACCATCCATTGGGTACGGAAATGGTCCTTTGGGACGAGCTTGAGTTCTTTTTCCAACTGTTTTAAAATGTCTGTGAGTTTGGCGGTAAGGAATTTTTGAAGGGGCTTGCCTGTCAGTGAAGTGGCATTGATTTCCTCCAGTTTCCCATTTATCGAGGTCACGATGGACTCCGGTAAATATCTGTTTTTGAGCTCATTTAAAAGTCGTCTCAGTTTTAGAAACTGTTCTTTGCTTCCTTTTTCAGCAAGGAATTGCTCATTTTCTTTCAGTTCGATTAGGTTCATGGCAAAGGATTGAAAAGTTTGTGAGTTGCTAAAATAGGAGTCCTGTTCAAAGAATTTCCACCTATCGGCGATTAATTGAATTCGATTGCTTTTTTGCCCGTGGCAAGGATAACCAACTGCTCCGTAAACTCCGGCAAATTGGTGGCATTCGTATTACTCAGCACCAGGAAGGTTTTGTTCCCTTCGGTCAGGTGCAGCCAATTGGCATTTGCTCCCCAGATGGACCCTTGCCGGTTTGCGGCTTTGAAGGTTTGGTCCCCAAAGGTGGTGTCCGAGACCCAAAATCCATATGCTACCCCATAGAATTCAGGATAGGGGGTAAGCATCAACTCCAACGTTTTTTGGCTCAATAATTTGGCTTTGAAAATCCCTTCGTCAAACTTCAGCAAATCCTCCGCGGTGGAATACATCGCTCCTGCCGAAAAGTAATTCTCGATATACATCGGGTCGTCTTTGTAAAATAACCGCGAGCTGTCATCCAGATTGTAGGTTTCCACCAAGCCTTTGATAATATCCCTGCTGTAAAGCAAGTCGGTATTGACCATGTTCAAGGGTTGAAAAATTTCTTCCCTTAAATTTTGCGCAAAGGATTTTCCGGTGACTTTTTCAATGATGCGACCCAGAATTATGTAATCGCCATTGTTGTAACTAAACTGTTTACCCGGTTCATTCTCCAACTTGCCGCTGCAGTGCTTGTCAATAAACTCATCCACCGAGAGGATACTTTGATACACGCCGATGCCTGTGTCTCCTTCGCAGTTGGGGATGCCTGAACTGTAAGTAAGCAACTGGTGAATGGTCACCTTGTCCTTTGCTTCCCCTTGGTAGGCAGGAAGGTAAGTGCCCAATGGCGCCTGAAGATCAATTTTACCTTGCTCGTACAGCTTAAGAATCAGCACGGCGGTAAAGGTCTTCGTGATGGAAGCGATTTTGAACTTGGAGGTGGGTTCTATGAGATTTCCGCTTTGCCGGTTAGCCAGACCTACTCCGGTCAGGAAATCAATTTTTCCGTCTGTGGCTACCAGGACTACTCCGTTAAAGTTTTTTTCAGTCTGATAAAAATCCGTTAGCGATGCAAAATCTTTCTGCCCAAAGCCAAGGTGAGAAAATAGCAGGAAGGTCAAAAGTAAAAGTATTCGATTCATGGTGCCGGTGGAGGGTTGGTTGAGAAAAAGTAATCCAAAACGGGTACGCTAAGCCGGATTGCCTCCTAAAAAGAGGAAACTTACTCGCGTAACCTGATCAATGGAATCTTTGTTTGAATTTCTCCAAACCGAACCTCGGAATTGCACTTTTGCTTGCTTTTTACCTCGGATTTGTGCCTAAGGATGGCCATATCCGAAGGGGTAAAAACTAGGAGGGGGAAATCCCCAGTAGCTGGATTGGATTTACTTTTTGATCAGCAGGATTCCACCTACCACGAGTATCATTCCCAGGATTTTGGAGAGGTTGATAGGTTTGATGGGGGTGCCCAACCAGCCGTAGTGATCCAATAAAAGAGACATCACCAGCTGTCCTCCGATGACTAAGGTTAAGAAAGTGGCGATCCCGATCCGGGGGGAAGCGACCACGGTGGTGATGATATAGAAAGCCCCGACCAGTCCTCCCATCCAGGCATAGATGGGGGCCTGGTGGACCTGATGCAATGATTTTTGCAGTTCGGTCAGCTTGCTCAGACTGTATATCAGCAAGGCAATGGTACCCACCGAAAAGGAGATCAAGGAGGAGGTGACCGGATTGCCGGAAAAGGTGGTCAGCTTGTTGTTGAAGGCGATTTGCAGGGGCAAGGTCAGGCCTGCGAGGATCGTCAGAAAGTGGAATTTGTTCATGGGTTTGAAGAGGGGAATTGGGAAGTTGAAAGTGGATTTTTGGGAAATAAGGGAAAGGGGAGGAGGGCGTTTTGATCCCTCCGGCCCCTTTGGCTTAATCGGCCCCTGCAATAGGTATAGGCTGCACCGGATACCGAAAAGCGTTGGTTTAGTGTTTTGGTCGGATCGGCAGCGCAATCGGACGCATCGGTGCGGCGCTCGCACCCCGGAGTTTGAGCGAGGAGGCGATAAAGGCAAATTCATACACCTGATCTTGGGCCAAGGTCTCGAGATTCATCTGTTCGATAAACATCACGCCTTTTTCGGCCAGTAAATAGGTATGCACCGGCACCCAATTGTCTTCCCGCTCTGGTGGAAAGGCCTCAAAACTCAGGTTGTCCGCGCCCAGCAACATCACCTGGTTTTCCTCCACCAGCCATTTGACGGCGTCGAGGTTGATGCCTGGATATTGGTCGAGGTATTTGGCGGCGTCTTCATACTGCCGCGCCTGACCGGTCCGGATCAGCACCACATCTCCCGCCTGGAGGCTAAGTCCCTGACGGGTCAGGGCTTCTTTCAGGTCCTGGGACGTGATTCGGTAGTTTGGAGGAAGGCTCTCGGTGTTTTTCGCAGCAGGAATGTCGAGGAGCACACCACGGGCGATGATCGTCGGGATGGTTTCGGCGCCGGTTTTCTTCCAGCCTTTGTCCCCCAAGTGCTGATCAGCGCTGAATCCGTTCCAGATTTTCCCATTCAGCCCAAAGTGATTGAGCGCATCGATGTGGGTGCCCATGTGGGTGTACATCGAGATGGCATCTCCGGTGTAGCTCACTTTGTTGTTCATCGTATCGCCCAGTCCGTTGGGATTGTCGACGACCGTTCCTCTCGGGGTATGGGTCAACCAAAATTGGTAGCCCGGATCGCCCAAGGCATGAAAGCTGGGCATGCCCACAAAGTATTCCACGCTGAGGTCGTAGGTCTTGCCGGAGGCGATTCGGCTCAGGATGGCCAGTTTGGATTCCTCACTCATCCGGTTGAGCGCACCGATTTCATCATCTTTGCCCCAGGGGCTTTGGCCGACTTCTTCTTTGGCTTGGCCAAAGGCGAGAAAGGGCTGGATCAGTCCAGCCAGGATCAGTAGTTTTTTCATCAGTAGTTATGTTGGTGTTCAAGGGTATTCACAGGTTGTACTGCTTCTTTTGATTTGACCTGAAGGGTGATTTCTGCGATCCGCATCCCAAACAGCTCCGCACTCAGCAGGTCGGCCGGTGGGTGAAATTCCAGATGCGAATTGTCCGAAAGGGTCATCAGCCCGAGGTAGCTTGCCATGCCGTTGTGTTCGGGCAATTGCCGGCCTTTTTCATCGTACTGAGGCATCATGCCCAGTGAGATCCAGAGCATACTGTGTTGCGCGGCAAAAAGGGAAAGGCTGATCAGCGTGGCCAGCTTGTCCCCGTTGACACTGGAGGAGTTGGTAAAGCCTGCAGCGAGTTTGTTTTTCCAGAGTTGACGGGACCAGGCCGAACCCGTGGATTCCATAAACTGCTTAAACTCGGCCGATACATTGCCAAAATAGGTCGGGCTGCCAAAGACCAGCGTGTCTGCCTCTAGGAGGAGTTGGGGCTGTTCCATCGCTTCTTTGGTGGTCAGCAGGTGGACATCCGGAAGGACTCGGCTGGCACCCAGTCGGATGTGTTCGGCCACAACTTGGGTGTGACCAAAACCACTGTGGTAGATAATGAGTAGTTTCATGGTAATCATTGGTTTAAATGGATTCCTGCATGTCTTTTTGTGAGGATTGGGGATTTCCCTTGTGTCTCGCTTGGGACCATGTTCGGTTTCCTCTGTTTTTTTGATTTCTTTGTTTTTTTGATGGCTCAAAGTTCCGCGGAAAGCAGGCCCTCAGAAATGAACTGCATTATCAAATTGGATTGAACTGGTTCAAGATGAAAACCAACCTGTTACTGGAGAGTCTGGAAAAGCACATCGTGCTCACGGAGGTGGAAAAGGAGCTGATCACTGCCGTTTTGAGGGAGCGAAAAGTGAAAAAGGGGCAGTTTCTCGTTCACGAGGGAGCCGTCTGCCGCTGTACCAACTTTGTGACGGAGGGGAGTCTGAGGACGTATTTTGTGGATCGGGAAGGGCAGGAGCACATCGTCCAGTTTGCCATCGAGGGGTGGTGGATTTCCGATCTGAACAGTTTTATCCAGCAGGTGCCGGCTACCTTCAATGTGCAGGCGATCGAAGACAGCGTGGTGATTGAACTGCCCTACGAAGGACTGGAATCACTTTTTGACCAAATCCCCAAACTGGAGCGCTACTTCCGGGTGATTACCCAACGGGCTTTTGTGGCGTTTCAGCAGCGGGTGGTCCAGAATATCAGCATGAGTGCCGAGGATAGGTATTTGGCTTTCCGGCAAAAATATCCCCGGATCGAATTGCGCATCCCTCAGAAGTGGGTGGCTTCTTACCTGGGGATTTCAGCGGAGTTTCTCAGCAAAATCAAAAAGCGGCTGAAGGAAGAGGAAGGGAAAAGGAAGTAGGCAAAGGAAGGATGCTGAAAAGGATCAGATCCAGTCACAAATCCCCGCAAAGACTGCATGAATAGAAGCTCAAATCTGCCTGAGGACTGGCAGGTCTGATGACTTGCGTTAGCTGGTTTTTTGGCGTTTGAGAAGTAGGTCGATTCTTCGTTTGTTTTCCTGCTGGAGTAGGGAAGGGTAGAGATTCAGAAACACATTCGGGATCATCATGGTGAGTCCAAAAACGATGCTTATGTTGAAACTCTGAAACAAGGCAAAAGCAGCTACAAAAAGAAACCCGATCAGGTGGCTGATTTCCGCAAGGGTCATTTGATGGCGGATGGCGCTTAAATCGGTGTTTTTGCTTTCCACCTTGATACTTTGGTTGAAAAAACTGAAAAACGTGTTTTTCACGATCCACTTGAACTGCTCAATTCCGATCGCTTTGTTCATTGCCCTGCTTGGGATGAAATTCAGGTGTGACAGTTTTGGGTAGTACTGGGTTTTCACCAGAATACCATTGCCGATCATTCCGACCATCCACGAAACGATGGAGATGGAAAGTCCAAAGGTGAAGCCTGTCAGGAGGTGATTCGTAATCATAAGTAAGGTGTGGCTAGCGACTAGAAAAGGAATTCACGGGAAGATTCCCAAAAGAGGCGAAATCGATCAGCCCATCGGCGGGCAAGGTGAAAAGGTGTAGCATGGTAGTTAGAGTGGGAAAAGCCAAGTTTTAATACCCGATTCTAGCTTATTTTTCGGTTTTTTCCCAGAGATATGGGCGATGGCGAATAGCAAATTTGAAGGGATTGGAGAGTGGGTTTACTCCCGATACCTATCACGGATCCCACCCGGCCCCAATCTGAACTCCAAAGCTTGGAAAGAGAAACTACCCCTAGAGAAGATGTTTGATTGGATTCCAAATTCAAAAAAGTAAAAGGGTGTGGATACCATCTCCACCGATTGATTCCCTGTTGGAAGTTAGTCAGGGAATCAATTTTAATCGAGATTCTTGATGAAGCATACGACTTGTTCCACTTCCCGGAAACCTGCCTTTTTATGGAAATCGATGCTGGCCTGATTGGTCAGGGGAGTGTCTGAGGCAAATTGCTTCAGTCCCTTTTGGCGAGCCCAGTTTTCCGCCTCACTGATCAGCAGTTTGGCAAGGCCTTTTTTTCGGTAATTGGGTTTCACAAAAATCCCTTCCAGGTAAGCGGTTGGAGTGGTTTCCGCCCCTTCCACATAGTCCTGACGAATGGAAACATGAAGGAACGCCACGAATTCGGTGTGTTCCTTGAGAAGGAAGCAAGCTTCGTTTTCCGAGTTGATCAAGCCTAGATAATGCTCAAATTCCTCCTGAAACCTGCAGTCGGTCCACAATTCCACTACCAGCTCGGTCAGTTCCCTGAGGTTTTCCGACGAAAGTTTTTCGATCGTTAGTTGGGTATTCATTCGTGTCAGGGGTAATGGGTTCTCAGTAACTTCAGTCTAGCCAAATCCAGGCAATGGAACTTAATTCCAGATGCCGTTCATTTCGGTCAGGATCAGGGGTTTTCCATCGGTCACCACCAAGGTGTGCTCGTGCTGGGCCATAAATCCGCCTTTGTCCCCAACCATAGTCCAGCCATCTTCGAGCGTTTCCGCATAGGTGGATGTTGTGGAAATGAAGGTTTCCACTGCAACCACCGAGTTTTTCCTGAATCGGGTCTGATTGTACCGATCTCTGAAATTGGTGATTTCGGCAGGAGCTTCGTGCAGACTTCGGCCGATTCCATGTCCGCTCAGATTTTTGATCACCTTATACCCGCGTTTTTTGGCTTCGGTTTCGATCAGGTGTCCCAAATCCGCCAGGCGAACCCCGCCTTGGATGGAGTAGATGGCTTTGTGGAGGATTTCCTTGGAGGCATCGATCAGTTTTTGGTGCTGGTGGATGTCCTTGCCGAGGACAAAGGAGTTGCCGTTGTCCGACCAAAAACCGTCCAGTTCGGCGGAAACATCAATGTTGATCAGGTCGCCTTCCTGCAACACCCGGCGGGAGGAAGGGATACCATGGCAAAACTCCCGGTTGACGCTGATGCAGGTCCAACCCGGAAAGCCATAGGTCAAATAGGGGGCGGATTTTGCGCCAAAGCTGGACAGCAGCGATGCCCCAAACCGATCCAATTCCTGGGTGGTCATGCCCGGCTCGGCATAGCGGCACATTTCCTTGAGGGTAAAAGCGACGGCCTCACTGGCCTTTTTCATTCCCTGGAGTTCGGATTCTTTGGTAATCGACATGGTAAAAGAGGATGTGGAGTTGGGAAAAAGTACCTGTTTCTTTCGTACGGTTCAAAGTCGCAAAAGTTGGGGACAGCATGAAATTCTGGAATATCTGTTTTACCAACAGTGCTTGCCAGTTCGCCTGAATATTCCTTACTAGTTTAATCTGTTTTCTTGGCCATTAACCTGTTTGCTACACTTAACTCTAGGTAAACCAGCAATCCGATAATAAGAATTTCAACCAGAAAATAGGCTAATCCTAATGGTGTTAAGCTGTTGGAATAAGCATATAGCATGGTCATGATCAACAGACAATACAAAGAATTACTTATACCGATTATTCTTAAATAGGGTGTCCAACAGCCTTTCAGAAAAAAGCAACAAGACATCGAATAAACACTGTAAACCAAACCAAATGCTGATAAGTAGGTCAACATGTTTGCCGGCATACCCACGTAATCGTGGTAAGGTCTTACTACAAAAAACAAGGAAAATGCGGTCAGTGCAGCACCCAAACCGTCCAGTAGAAAAAGCGACTTTGGTTTTCCTGAAAAGTAATCCAGGATGCTTTTGATGGAAATTCCCATTTAATCTTTTCCGTAAAAAATTATTGCAATCGTCTTTTTGAGGTCAACCGTTAATTGTTCTGTTCAGGAGCTGGTTTGTATTGAAATCTTGCACTTTCTTTCCATTCCCCATTGTCTACCGACCTTTCTTCAAGAAAATCTATTTTCCCATTGTTCGGTTTCATTGTTACTCTCCACTTAGTTAGATTATCTCCTGTCTGTCGCTGTCCCTCAAAGACAAACCTGTCGTCAATCCATTGTCCTCGTAGAGTTCTTGAATTACCGCTTCCATATAGTCCATAGTAGATGTAAGCATTTTCCAATTTAGAATAAGAGAAATAGCTAATTGAGTTGTCGGCCTTGTTCTCTTTTGAGGATGATACACATTGAAGATGATTGCCCTGTATCCAATCGCATATTTCAATATAGGTCAATTCACTTCCGTCAACTGTCCATTTACCTTTAATGAAGGAAAGTCTTTCTTGCTCAACTGTCAGGTTGTCGCTTTGTCCGAAACAGTTAATGGAAATCAGTATTGTTGCAATTAGGATGTATCGTCTCATGATTTTTATTTTTTTCTGTCCGACCAAGGATTGCCAACGCTTGGCTATGAAGCCTTTCTTTTATCCTTCAAAAAATAATTAACCAAAAGTAATGTTTTAAAGCTGTTGTCAGTGGCTGTCTTTATTGTCTTTTAGTTTATATCCCAATGCTTCAAACCACGCTTTTTGAGGCCTGTTTTTTGGATAACCGTTTTCAGCGCGAAACTTTTTTCGTTCTTCAGTAAAGTCCCACCACGTTTTACTCGTGTCATTTGTGTTCGCAAAATTCACGATTAATCTAAATTGGTCTTCAACGCAAGGGTCAATCCAATATCCTTTTTTCTGTTCGAATTCATCGGTGAGTTTAGCGCCGTCTTTTTGCTTTAATTCGTTGAGTGAATAGTAACCTAAAAAAACGAGGTCTTCGGCAAACTTTATTCCGACTGATGGAACGGTTTGAAATTCTGCTAAGGCATAAATTTCCTTTGCCCGTTCCGGTGTAACGTTAAGCAAAACTTCCAATTCGTCAGCTGCAAAGTCAAGGACCTTGGCAATTTTGATTTTATGCTTTCTCAAATTGGCTTTTTCAACTTCTGTCAGCGGAAGTTTTATGTTTGTCTTACTTTTCATCTTCGGCAAAAGTCAGCGAACGTTTTCGGGCTTGGCGTAGTGGCGGATTTTGGAGCAAAACTGTCAAAACATCATCCCGAAAGCTTTCGGGATTGATGCGAGGCAGAATGTTCAATTAACCACTTCACCCTTCATTGAGCCAAACGCCTGTTACCAGCTGGCGTTCTTGTTTTTTCAGACAATCTCATATTCCCCTGTTGAATGTGAAATTGCTATTACTTCTATTGTTGAACCCAACTTTATATCTTTTTCAGGAACATTTGTCCAGCCTTCTAATTCATCAGAATAGAAGTAACCTTTTGAGTGGTTTTCTTTTACATATTTCACTTTAATTTTTTCTCCATAATTCGGCTCTTCTGATTGCTCCAAATATTCTGTTCTTATCAATGAAATCGTTTTACGGTCTTCATTAATTTCAAAAATGTAGAAATGGAAACTCTCTCCAACCGGTAAGTAAAAAGGCAAGTCCTCACTTTCAACAAAGGCAAAATTTGAAACTAACTTTCTTAAAATGAACGCCTGAACTGTAAAGCCGTTTTGAGTTAATTCAATTTGTGCTGCATTTTCAAAGTAGCCAATTACTTTTCCTTTTAATGGGGCGTCATCATCAATTGCAGCAGCCCATTCGTCAAATTGGTGAGTGAATTGTCTTTTGATACTGAATTTTAAACTATTCTTATCAGCATCAAATTCTGATACTACGGCTTTTATCTTATCACCTTGTTTGTAGATGTTTTCAAACCTACCAACAGAACCATACCCAATTTCAAACCAATGAATAAAACCAGTATTTGTGCTTCCTGGATATTTCACCGCAATTCCTTTTTCAGGAACAACTTTGGCAATTTCAACATCAACGACCTTGTTTGAATTGGTATCAAAGTATTCCAATTCAGGAGTTTTGGAAAGTCGTTTTATCGAAACATCAATTCGCTTTTTGTCTGTATCAATTGCAACGACGATTACTTCAATCTTATCGTCAACTTTAAATTTTGAAGTGTTGCATTCTTCAGGTTTCCATGAAATTTCTTGCTTAGAAAAGCCACATTCAAGACCTTCTTCAATCTCACAGATTACAGAAAATGCATTAATCTGTTTGACTGTCACATTTAAAATATCGTGAGGTTGTAGTTTCTTAAAGGTGCTGCTTTCCCATGGGTCAGTTAATTTTTCTAAATAGCCCACGAAGTTGGAAGAAAAAGAAGAGTATTTATCAATGATTACATTTACTTCTGTTCCTGCTGGAAACTTGGTTGTAAGGTCAAGAAACCTACTCGGTGTCGCTTTAAATTTAGGAATGTAAACCCAATGCTTTAATTCAGGTGTTGAAACTTTCAAACCACTTTGTAAACCTTGTTTATCAACCTGAATTTTTTCAACCTTACAAGGGTAAATTTTATCTGCATTAAGAACCGCTTCTATGAAGTGTTTAGGGTCGGAAACTGTTCCTTTGTTTGATAGAACTATGTGTTGTTTGTCGCTGTCAAACTCTGCAATGGTCAAATAAAGCTCATCTTCAACATTAAAAACCTTTCTCGCATCTGAAATTTCAATGTCAGAAAGCAAAGTGTTTGGAAGTTCAAACTTCAATCCAAATGCGTTTACAACTACAGTTTCTTTTTGAACGCTATCAACGATTGCAGGAACTAAACTTCCATTTGCATTATGGTCTTTGAAACTTTCCCAAGCTAAATATGCTATTGTTGCTTTATTCGGTCTAAGAGAGTAACATGTAACGATATATTCGTGACCTTCTGCCGAAACACATTTAATTTTCGGGTTCTTATTTATCTGGTCAAAGCCTTTTGAATGAGTTAGTATTTTGGTAACGGTTGTTGCTCTTTCGTAACCGTTGTTACCTCTCGCCAAAACATAAACAGAGTTGTAGTTCTCTGTTGCGTAATAATCAGCCCATTTTGTATATGCTGCTGGACCCTGACTTTCCCAAGTTTCGTCTTTTCCAACGAGTATTACTCCGACCTTTAAATTCTTGGAAATGTATTTTAGATTGGTTCTTTCGTCAAATTCTCTTGTTGCCAGTTCTTTGAACCAATGAAATAATCCGTTTGCTTCGGTATTATATTCTGAACTTGGCGGTAAAGTATCTATGAGTTCCCCGTAAAAATGAAATTCGGGTAAAAGAATATTTAGGAAAAGTCCTTTGTCATTTGTTGGGACAAGTGTTTCAAATTCCTTTTTTGTTTCATCATCAAACTCATTCAGTTTTTTTCGGAATGTTGTAAGGACTTCTTTACGATTATTTCTTAAAATAATGTGAGTTGTAAGCAAGTCAATTGCTTTTGAAGAGGGCTTATCAAGGTAATCCTTTGCTTTTGCAATTAAGGCAGTTTGGACAAAGTTCAAAGTGGCATTATAAAAATTTAAGTTGTGGTCTTTCTTGTCGAAACTCAAACAAATGATTGCTTCGCCCTCTTTTAAAATGTTTTGTTGATTTTCAGCAGTTACCCATTCTATTTTACATTTTGGTAAAATCGGATTTTCAAAATTCTGATTGTAATCTTGAATGATGCTGTTTATAGTTCCTTGGTATTCTTGCTCTACACTATATTTTCTGACTCCTTTTCCTGCCCAACCGAAAAAAGAAGCAATATCCGCCAAAACAATTTTTCCTTTGGACCAAACTTCGCCAAGAAGGTAGATGTAACCAAAAGCAATTAGCAAAGGGGTAACACCGAAAATCAAAATCATTTTTAGCAACTCATTCATTTCTTAATTTCTTTTTTTCGGTTATACTCTTCCACGCAAACAGGACTATCACAGATGAAATCGAAAGTGTTGGCTTGTCTTGGAATAATTAGCTGAATATTTTCCAATGAAATAACTTTAGAACAAACTTTGCATAGTCTTTCCCCTTTCTCAATCGGCTCCATTTCATTAATTGATTGGAGCAACTTTTGCAAGTCCTCCTTAAAAACGGCAGGTATTTTATTTTTTTCTTTCATTTAAAGTTACATTCTCGTTTATATTAGGTAGTCTGTCTTTTACGCTTGCTGGAAACGTTTGTGTTTGCGAAACCAGTTTCGTAGGGCATGCCTATTTGGACACATTGCGAAACCAGTTTCGGGTAGTTGCGAATTAGTTCTTAATCATCCAAGTCCAATTGGTCCAAGGGGCTTTTGATTTGGTCAAAGCCTTTTGAAGTCACGTGGGTGTAGATCTCGGTTGTTTTGCTGCTCTCGTCTGAGAATAGCCTCTTGAGCGTTGGAATTTTTCCGGTCATTTGGTTTAAAAATCAGGGTTTAAAAATGTGCATCGGGAACCGCCCCGCCTGCGGATTCAAAATAGAAATTATTTTTTAGTTACTAAAGCTTCAGGGAAGGCTTTCCCAAAAAAAAATCTTTTCTCCGTTCCTCGGAATTTGCAATTCCGAGGGCTTGTGGTAGGATTTTTAATCCGATTCTTCGGATAAGGGAATTGAAAATTCCCAAACAAGGCTCCAGGATTGCAAATCCTGAAGAGAAGGATGGGTTAGGGTTTTACTTTTCCTTCAGCGCCTGTCCTTCAAACTGAATGCCTTCCCAAGCGAATTGGATAAAGTTGCGGATGTTTTGGTGGTCGGTTCCCTGTGGATTTTGCAGCACATCGATGCGGTAGTAGTCCCCGAAGAGGGCGAGGGTTTGGGCTTGGTTCAGGCCCTGAAGTTTGGCGAAGGAGAAGATCTTGCAGCTGCCGTTGTTTTGTCCGGCTTCGTTGACCGCGGTACCGTTGGTGAAGCGGGTAGGGGTGAAGTCGTAGTGCGCGTCGATGTATGCGATGACCTCGGGGAAGGTAATGGACTCGGGGGCTTGGTTGATTTTTTCGGGTAAGGTCATGAGATTCTATTTTGGGGCGAAGATCTTCTTTTTTCACCGCAGAGGCGCAAATGGCGCAAAGAAAAAGTGATCAGTTTCAGTCTGCAGGTTTTCTATCCCGAAGCGCCTGTTCGTTGTATTGGATGTCAGTGACTTGGAGCTTCAGCCAGGTCCAGTCTCCCTGGTCCAGTTTCCATGTAGCAGTCATCTGAGTGGGAATGCGGATTCCATCCATCTCCCCGAGTTGAGTCGCCTGGATGACCCATTCCTGACGCTTGGCATCTGCTTCGTTGCCTTGGTAGCGCAGGGCGGAAAATCTGGAAAAGTCCCCTTCCGGAGTAAAATAGAAGGTTCCGCTTCCCCGGGTGTCCCCGACCTGCAGGGTGGCTTTGGCACTGGTGTCACTGAGTTGCTCCCAAGTGATGTCCTTGCTCAGGGCAAAGGAGGGAAACCAAACCAGTTCCCCCAAGTAGCGCTGCAGGCTTCCTTCGTCGAGTTTTTCACCCGATGCGTTCACGATGGGAAAAAGTGCCTCCAGCAGGATAAGCATTTGGCCCTGACCTTCTGCAAATTTGTCCCTGCCGCGGAAGAAAACCAGCGGATTCATTTTCACGTCCACTGTCCAGATAAAGCCCGGAACGTCCATTCTGGTGTATTGGACCGCTTTGGCAGGAAACCAATTTTCCTGATCAG
This sequence comes from Algoriphagus lacus, assembly GCF_003583985.1. Classification (GTDB taxonomy): domain Bacteria; phylum Bacteroidota; class Bacteroidia; order Cytophagales; family Cyclobacteriaceae; genus Algoriphagus; species Algoriphagus lacus. The sequence continues at coordinate 576,671 of NZ_QXML01000002.1, forward strand.
GCTTGAGTTTCATTTCAGCTTTTTGGGTGACCTTGCCCACGGTGAGCCGGGGTCGGCCTACCATTCCCGAACGGTGAAGCCATTTTTTTACCGGTTCGGGCAGATCCCTAAGCTCGTCTTCGGTAATCGGTTGGGTAGGGCTTGGGTTTACCTGGCTGAGCAAGGCATCAGTTTCCTCCTGAACCCGCTTTTCAAAGAAAAACTGACCCATGGAAACAAGCGTCACCAGCAGGATCAGGATATTGGGTAGCGTTCCGAACTTGGCGTCTTTCCAGACCAAGAAGATCAGGATTTGGGAAAGCACTACCGCCGCCAGTCCTACAACCCAGGCATAGCGGTGGGAAATGGAAAAAAGCAGCCCATAGCCCAGAAAGAACAGGCAGGTGATAAGCCAGGCGATTCCCATCGGTTTGGAAATCGGCAGGGTAAATTCTTTGATTTCCCGGAGCTCATACCCCTTGACAAACCCAATCACATGGATCAGGCCATGCAAAATCACCAGGATAAAAAATGCAGTTTTCATAGGCGCTAAGATCAAGTTTGCAGCAATCAGTCTCAGTTGGCAGAAATCCTGGAATCCGAGACTGTTTACGGATTACTCAAAAGTTCTTTGTACTCTGCGTCATTGCGAGCAGGGGAGGTACGACCGACGAAGCAATCTCTTAAAATACTTATTTTCAATAAAGATTGCTTCGCTCCTGCGTCACTCTCAATGACGGCCCTCTGCGACTCTGCGGTGAATTTATTATAATCCGGACTTGAAAATCCGATCCATCAGTGCTGCGTCATTGCGAGGAGGGAGGCACGACCGACGAAGCAATCTCTTATTATTTTTCTTTAAGATTGCTTCGCTACTGCGTTACTCGCAATGACGTCCCTCTGCGACTCTGCGGTGAATCTAATATAATCCGGACTTGAAAATCCGATCCATCAGTGCTGCGCCATTGCGAGGAGTGTGTTATGACCGACGAAGCAATCACTTTTCATTTTTCTTTAAGATTGCTTCGCTCCTGCGTCACTCGCAATGACGTCCCTCTGCGACTCTGCGGTGATTTCTTACAGACCTGATTTGAAAATCCGATCCATCAGTGCTGCGTCATTGCGTGGAGGGGAGGTATGACCGACGAAGCAATCTCTTATTATATTTCTTTAAGATTGCTTCGCTCCTGCGTCACTCGCAATGACGTCCCTCTGCGACTCTGCGGTGAATCTAATATAATCCGGACTTGAAAATCCGATCCATCAGTGCTGCGCCATTGCGAGGAGGGAGGTAGGACCGAAGAAGCAATCTCTTAGGATACTTATTTTCAATAAAGATTGCTTCGCTCCTGCGTCACTCGCAATGACGTCCCTCTGCTCCTCAGCGGTGAATTTATTATAATCCGGACTTGAAAATCCGATCCATCAGCACCCATTTTTCTCCTGGCTTGGCCCAGGGAATAGGCTGCTGAAAACCCCACATCAGTTCTTCCCACTTGGCGATGATGGGATTGGCGGCGTCCATTTCGGCCTTTTTCTCAAAGGTAAACTCGTCCACGGTCTCCAAAATCATGAACATCCGATTGCCGGTGCGGAAGATCTCGATATTCAGAATTCCGCAGTCGATGTCGTGTTGGGTGACTTCCGGCCATGCAGCCCCGGGGGCGTGATGTTGTTCGTAGCGTTTGATGGATTCGGGATCGTCGATCAGGTCAAGAGTGAGGCAGAAGCGTTTCATGTGATTTCGGATTGTGGATTTCGGATTTTTAAACTTTGGTGTTCGGTGTTCAGCGTTCGGTGTTCGATATTTTTTAATTCTAATTTCTGGTAAATGAACGGCTAACTCCCCCTTGCCCCCTTTAGAAAAGGGGGAGTTGGTTTTGCCAAAAATCAGAGGTTCAATTCTATATTTTGCAGGCTCAATCCTAAAATTGACCACGTAAATCGTATTTCGTAAATCGTACTTCTTACTTAGTGCCTAAAAAACCTTTGAAAGGCTTTGATCGTCTGTTCCGCGGCGGCGTCGGGATTGGGAAAGGGGAAAGCCTCGGCAGAGACATAGCCGGAATAGTCAATTTCCTTTAGAGCTTTGGCAATAGGTGCCATATCCGTATGACCAAATCCCATGGGCTTCCGGTTGGAATCCGCGAAATGAACGTGGCCAATATAGGTTCCAAATTCCCGGATGGATTGGGCCAGATTGTCCTCTTCGATGTTCATGTGGAAAAGGTCCGCAAGGAGTTTGACGTTACCCAATCTGTTTTTTTCCAAAAAGGCACTTCCTGACTCCAAGGTGTTCAGTAGGTTGGTTTCGTAGCGATTGAGCGGTTCGTAGATCAGGAAAACTCCCTCCGATTCAGCTTTTTTTCCCAACATCTCCAATCCCTGAGCCAAGCAATCGAGTGTTTCTTCCCGGTTTCCGGAAGCAAGGACATTTCCCTGCATCGAACCGATAATTGCCGGTGCGCCGAATTGGGCTCCGAAGGAAATCATGTCTGAAATGAAGGAAATGGCCTTTTTTCGAATTTCCGGATCGGGGTCGGTTAGAGTCATCCCGTGAAGGACTTTTCCCGCTCCGGTTCCCACTGCTGCGAGTTGGAGTTGGTGTTTTTCCAATAGCCTTCTCAATCGGTCCGGCTCAAGCGCATCGGAAGAAGGGGTAAAAAGCTCTACCCCGTCAAATTCCAAGGCAGCCGCTTTTTCCATCCCCTTTTCCAAATCCTCCCAGAAAATCCATGGCCCGGACTTTATCTGGGGAACCAACGCAATGGTGACAGCAGATCGGATCATCGTTTATCGGTCAAAGTCAATCATGATTTTAATAATTCCCTGCGGATTGGCAGCCCAATTGGCCAGGGTTTCCGGTCCTTCTTCAATCCCGATGACCTTGGAAATCACCTCATCCACCGGGAATTTTCCTTCCTCGAGGTAAGCGATGACTTCGGGGAAGTCGGATTTGCCCACGCAATTCCGTGAACCCAGGATTTCGATTTCCTTTTGGACAAAAAGAGAGGTATTGAACTCCACAGGTGCTTTGGCATAGCCGATGCAGACCACCCGGCCCAGAAAAGCCACCTCTTCCACGGCGCTTCGGTAGGTGTGTGGACTACCGACTGCTTCGATGATCACATCCGGGCCGTCTCCTTGGGTGATTTGTTGGAGGCGAGTGTGGAGGTCTTCGGTACCGGGATTGATGGTGTGAGCCACACCGATTTTGCGGGCGATTTCCAGTTTGGAGTCGTCCAAATCAATAGCGATCACCAAGGCGCCTTTATTGACGGCAGAAGCCACGGCACCCAAGCCCACAATCCCGCAACCCAAGACAGCGACCCGATCTTCCGAACTCACCCGACCTCGGGAAGCCGCATGAAAGCCAACCGTGAGGGGTTCGGCAAGTGCCAGTTCGCGGAGGCTCAGTTTTTCGGAAGGGAAAAGATCCTGCCAAGGCGCACAGACATACCGGGTCATCGCACCGGGACGGCGTACGCCCATGGTTTTGTTGGTTTTACAGGCATTGGGACGGCCTTTTCGGCAGGCTACGCAGGTACCGCAGGCCAAGTAGGGATAGAGCGTGACTTTGGTTCCCACCCGAATCTGTTCGGGAACATCGGTTCCCAAAGCTTCAATAGTTGCGCCCACTTCATGGCCCAGGATGTTGGGGTATTCCTGAAGGGGGAAAAGTCCCTTGAATCCGTTCATGTCGCCTCCGCAAAATCCAACCATTCCGACTTTGAGCAGGACTTCTCCGGCTTTTGGAGCTGGTTTTTCGATTTCGCGGACTTCGGATTTACCGACTTCAGTGAGAAAAAGTGCTTTCATAGGTTGTTGTCAACAGTCGATGGACCATAGGCCACGGCAGGTTTAGAATTTACGTTTTTTGATATACGATTTACGAGTTTCTAGGAAATACGAATTACGAAGTTAGAAATACGAGGTACTCCCATCAGTCTCCATCCCGCTTCCGTCTCCAGTCTTCCTATACTATTTTTCCAACATCGGTCCTCAATCCAAATCCCCCCAGCCCCCTTTGATCAAATTATGTGTTCCAAATTGGTTTTTGGAATAAAGGGGGAGTTGGTTCCTGCTTCCGTCTCGGGTCTTCCCTTCCCGTCAAATCCGAAATCCGAAATCCGAAATCAAATATTATTCTCCTCTTTTCCTTCAAACCACATCCGGTTTTTCACAGGCTCGACGAGGGTGAGGATCTTTTCCAGGAGTTCGGCGGGGATTTCCAAGTCCACCGCTTCAAGATTCTGACGTACCACTTCCACTTCGCACATGCCCACGATGGTAGTGGCGATCAGGGGATGGTCCATGGCAAACCTCAGCGCCACATCACTCAGTCTGAGTCCATAGCTTTTGCATAATTCCAACAGGATCGGTTGCATGGCCTTGACTTCGGCAGGCGAGCGATGCCAAGGAGGAAGGCTACCATCCGAAAGGATACGCTGCATCAGCGGGGCGGCATTCATCAGGCCGAAGCCCATTTCCTGGGAAAGAGGTACGAGTTCGTCGTTGATCTCGTCCTCGAGCAGGTTGTAATGTGCCCAGGATAGCACGGTATCAGGATTGGTTTCACGGGCGATCTGAGCCAAATAGCGAACAGGAAGTCCCGTAATTCCCCAGAAACGGGCTTTTCCGGATTGGACCACTTCCTGAATAGCCGGTACGGCTTCCTCGAGGATGATCCGTTTGTCCACAAACTCGATGTCGTGAAGCTGGAAGAGATCGAGGTAGTCGGTCTTCAGCCGGGTGAGGGATTCGTCGATGCTTTGAAGGATTCTTTTGCGGGAAAAGTCAAAGTCCTGCAAGTCGTACCGCCCGCATTTGCTGGCGAGGATGATGTCCTTTCGTTTTCCTTCGAGGGCTTTTCCGAGTCGGCTTTCGGCCAAAGTCAATCCATAAAATGGGGATACATCGAAGAAATTGACACCGTGATCGAGTGCGAGGTGAACAGCCGAAATGGCCTCTTTTTCATCCACGGGATCAAATACATTGCCCATCGGAGAGGCTCCAAAACCAAGGATGGAAACGTCGAGGCCGGTTTTGCCTAAAGTGCGATACTGCATAGGTTTGAAAGAATAGGATTCCTTTTCCAAGATAGGGGAATTTTTAAATGAAGGAATCCTGAGTCGCGAAAGGTCTTTACTTTGGAAAAGCTGCACTTGAGAAAAATGGCATTTGGCTTCCAATTCACCATGCCATGTTCCTTCTCAGAATTTAGATCCTCCGACAATCCGTTTTTGAGGCTGTGCTGCTTTTTCTTCCTATTTTGGAATTGGAATACAGCTTGAAACTATTTGGACAGTGGGTTACTCGTATAAAATCGCATTATTGACCTTTTTCTCCTGGATCTTGGTCACGCAGCAGAAGGATTGTGAGCTCCGGAAATCCGCTGATGGAATCGAGGTTTACACCTGTAAGATGGAAGACTCCAAGATCAATTCCATTCAATCCACTTTCACGGTTTCTTCCTCCTTTACCACCCTTTCAGAGGCATTGTTCGATTTGAACAACTTTCACAAGTGGCAGTACAAGATTATAAAAACAGAGATGCTGAAGCGGATTTCGAAGGATGAATTTATCTACCGCGCCGAACTGGAGACTCCATGGCCTGTTTCCAACCGGGATTTGATCCTGCATGTGAAAATGTCACAGACCGCTACCCCACAGGAATATCACTTCTCAGCCATTGGGAAGCCTGATTTTATTCCGCCCCGGGAGGGTTTTGTGCGTGTTCCGGTGAGTGAAGCCCACTGGTACATCAAGGTTCTGGATAAAAACAACATTCACATCAGGCACAGCATCCTGATTGACCCGGGGGGGTCCATCCCCTCTTGGTTGATGAATCTTTCACTAGCTGAAGGGCCTTATGAGACCTTTAAAAATCTGAGGAATTACTTAGGTTCTGAGAGATAAAGGTTTTTACTATAGAGGACACAGAGTTTTCTTGGTAGGTCGCAAAGGTCGTTGTATAGAAGTACTTTTATTGGGCTGGGCAGTCTGAAGACTTTGCGCTAAATGGACATATAGAAGTATTGTAATCTTGAATGTCGAACATCGAACTTTGAACAACGAACGCCGAATTTCAAAAAATGTCTAAAAACTTGGAGTACTAACATGAAAACCCTGTGGATTACCCCAGAAGGTCTGGAAAAGTTGAAGGCTGAATTGGACCACTTGTGGAGGGTCGAGCGTCCGGAAACCACGCAAAAAGTCGCTTGGGCGGCTAGCTTGGGGGATCGCTCGGAAAACGCTGACTACACCTACAACAAAAAGCGGCTCCGTGAAATAGACCGACGGGTTCACTACTTGCGCAAATGCATTGATGACTTGAAGGTCATTCCCTATACCCCATATCAGGAAGGGAAAGTGTTGTTTGGCGCTTGGGTCGAGATCGAAAATGCCAAGGGCCAGAAGATCCGCATTCGTATTGTGGGCGGGGAGGAGATTTTTGAGCGGAGGGATTACATCTCCATTGATTCACCCATGGCACAGGCGCTGCTGAAAAAGGAAGTAGGTGAGGAAGTGCTCGTCCAAACGCCAACGATGCAGATGGCCTGGAAGGTGAAGAAGATTGAGTATGAGAAGTAGGGTTTGGCCTTCGTGAGATTTTGAGGAAAAAGGGAATTGCAAATTCCCCAAGATATAAAAGCGGAGTTGCAAACTCCGCTTAGCGAGGTTTGAAACTCTGTTTAGTGCGTGCTTCTATCTAAATCTGTGAATCAATCCACTTCTCAATTTTTTCTTCCAATAAGACCAAAGGCAAACTTCCAGAATTTAGCACTTGATTGTGAAACTCCTTAATGCTGAACTTGTCACCTAGCTTGGTTTCGGCTCTGGTTCTTAATTCTCTGATTTTTAATTGACCGATTTTATAAGACACAGCTTGGCCGGGAGTGGCCATATAGCGTTCAATTTCAGCAATAATCGCATCCTCAGATTCTGCTTCGTGATCCAGTGAATACTGAATGGCTTGTTCACGTGTCCATCCTTTACTGTGTATTCCAGTATCCACGACCAAGCGAATAGCACGATGCATTTCCATACTCAGCATGCCAAAATACTGAACAGGATCCTCGTAAAGACCCAATTCAGCGCCTAACGATTCTGCATACAGCGCCCAGCCTTCCACAAAGACTCCCATGCTTTCCGGATGCAAAAATTCCGGCAACTCTTTATTTTCCTGTTGTAGGGATAATTGATAATGGTGGCCTGGAATGGCTTCATGGAGAAAAAGTGCTTCATCTGAATATTTATTGTAGGTTGTAACATCCGGTATGGGCACATAAAAAATCCCCGGTCTTGAAGCGTCTTTCGTCCCCGGAACATATTCAGCACTGGCAGAGGCTTCGCGAAATGCTTCCGTACGTCGCACTACAAAATCTGCCTTGGGTTTCAAGTCAAAAACCTGATTCAGCGTACCATCAATCCGTTCCTTGATTCGGTTAAAATTATCAATTACCTGTTGAGGGTCAGTAAAAGGCATTTGGTCGGGACTGTTGCGGACGAACTCAAAAAATGCTTTGATGTCACCTTTGAAACCCATTTTATTTTTCGCCTCCTCCATTTCAATGAGAATCCGAGCAACCTCACGTTTTCCAAGTTCGTGAATCTCATCAGCTGTCAGGTTTGTAGTGGTATGCAGCTTGAGGAGGTAATTGTATGTTTCTGGTCCATTTGGCAAAGCTCCAATTCCTGACGTTTCTCTACAGGCAGGCAAATACTCATTCACCAAAAACTCCTTGAGTTCGGTGTATTTGGGCTTCAGCTTCGTTGTAATCATGGTGCTGTAGGCAGCAGAAATTCGATTTTTATCGGCTTCATTGATGCCCTCTGCCAGGGATAGGATGGGCTTATAAAATAAATGGGATTCGACTGGGTTGGTGATGAATTCTTCCAACTGAGGAATCATTTTTTGAGCCAAGGCGGTGGGAAGTACAATGTCTTTAGCCATTCCTTCTTTCATCATCGCAATAGCTGTGTCCAGAAATAGCAGGTAGTCATCTACTCTTTTCAACCAATTGTCATAATCTTCGATTGTTTCAAAAGGCTGAACACTCCCTCCGGCTGCCAATTGCGCCACATAGAGATGCAGGGATTGAACCTGAATCAAAGGCATCAATTCAAAACTGGGCAAGTTGTAAATCGGGGATGCCATCGTTACAATGGGGTTATTCAATCCTTCCAACTTCACTTCACAGTCCCATTTCATCACTTTCATGCTCAGCAGGTCCGCTTCGGATAGTGCTGTGGTATCCAATTCGCTCAATACCTTCAAAAAGTGTGTGTAATTCGTTTTCAAGTCCTCTTGGTAGTCATCAGAGATGTAATTGGCTATGAAGTCATTGTATTCATCATTGCCGCCCTTTGTTGCCTCAATGGGATTGATTCGGTCCTTGAATTTTTGATATTCTTGAAAAATTGCATCAATAGAAATCACTTCTGCTGTTTTCTCTTTGCATCCACAAGCCAGCAGAATAAGGAAAATGAAAATTAGATTTTGCTTCATTTTTATGTCGGTTAATGTGAATATCCCTAATGACACCAGTAATTCAAAACAGCATCGACAATTCGATAAGCCCAACAACCGAGCTTGGCCACCGAGATTGAGGTGAATAATGGAAGGGGGAATGCTGCAGGTGATTGTCCTAGTCAACAAAACTGAAGACTTGGGAATGTCTAAGCTTTTTGATAAAAAATAACTTGTTGATTGGTAGAGGGTTTTTCACCACAGAGTTCGATGAGGGAATTACAAATTCCAAAACATAGAAAAGTGAAGTTGCAAACTCCGCTTAGGGGAGGGCAACTCCACTCAGTCCTTATTATGTATTAACCATTCCCAGCAGGAGATGTATTTTTTTATTTGTGATATTGAGTTTCTATGTGATGTTTGGTTAGTTTAATCATCACATTTTTTACTTTGGGGAGACTTGCAAAGATCAGTGAATTATCGTCTTTCATTGCTGATAAAATCAAATGAGAGATAGTGATTTTTTCATCACCAAATAATTTTCTCTCTTTTTCCCCCTCTTGCAATGCTAATGCAGCTTCTTTGGTGAGAGGCAAAGTGACATTATAGTCGAGGTTAATTTTTTCAAGATTCCTTTGGTTTTCGCAAAAAGTATCAAATAGTTCTTCATCATCAAAGAAAATTGATTTAAAAGAAAGCTCTTTCCTAATCATACAATCTGCAATGAATAGGTGAATGGTAGATATATAATCATAGCCGAAACTTAATGATATGGTCCGTGCTAAAGCAAATATTTTCAACGTATCTTCACTAATTGTATCCTTAAAATCCATGGGAAAGAATTTATTTATTGCAAATTGAGTCTAAATTTATTTCAAATCCTAAAATATACTCCAGAAGTGTACTGTTTAGTGTTTTGATTGATTTCGGAGAATAAAGTT